>NZ_CP021330.1:635000-3380026 GCF_003433515.1 Maritalea myrionectae | reverse complement strand
GCCCATGGACCGGATACGCTAAATGTGAGCAATTTCCCCTCCAATCAGGATGCCGACGCCTGGGTGGATCAATATTGGGAGCGGTTCTCGCGCTTTGCTGAATTGATGTTGTTGCGCGATGATATTGCGATGGTGGCGCAGCTTCAATCCGAAGCCGGAACAACGGTTTGAGGGCGATTATGATCATCTGGCCGCGCCAAAGAATGGGCGCCCGAGGGGGAGGATCAATAATGCGGCAAGATCTTCATATCGCGCCAGAAACAGTTGACGCGCAAAAACGTGCCGCCAATCCCGAAGCGCATGCGTGGGTGGCGGCCAATGCCGGATCGGGCAAAACATTCGTGCTGTCACGTCGCGTGTTGCGCCTTTTGCTCGACAGCGTCGCGCCAGATGAAATCTTGTGCCTGACCTACACCAAAGCCGCCGCTGCTGAAATGCGCGCTCGCGTCACCGACAAGCTGGGCGAATGGGCCTTGATGGACGATGTTGAACTGGGCAGCGAACTATTGGACCTGACGGGCCATCGTCCTGACGCGGACAAATTGCGCCGCGCCAAACAGCTGTTTGCCCTCGCATTGGAAACCCCCGGCGGGTTGAAAATCAATACCATTCACGCCTTTGCCGAACTCTGTGTTGCACCGCTTTCCATTGGAAGCGGGGGTGCCGTTTGACTTTGAGGTGATTGAAGACGCCGATCGCACACAAATGATGCAGGAGGCGCGGGAGCGGGTGCTGGCGGGGCGATATCGCAAGGAACAGATTGCGCCCTCCTAGACGTCCTATTTGCCCGGGCAAGCGATGCACAGATCGAAGAAGCATTGGATCGACTGCTCTCTGAAGGCGCGAAACTGAAAACGCTATTAATGTTCAAAGAGAAGGCCATCGGCAATCTTGCCCAGTTTTTGAACATTGATCCACAATTGAGCGAAATTGCCGTCACCAATCAGGTGATCAACGAAGCGATTCTGCCGCAGTCAGAATATCACGCAGTCGGCCAGCATCTGAGCCATCAAAATTTGGCCAAAACCATCGCCGACGGCTTGTTGGCAGCCGATCCGACACAGCCAAATGTCGATCAAGCCTTCAGTGCGCTGCTCACGCAAAAGGGCACACCGAAAAAGGGCGCCGCCGGCATCGCCAAAAAGATCCGGCAGTAGCGGCGCAAATCGAAGATGAAGCGAACCGTTTGGCGGACCTGTTTGAAGAGCTAAAGCTGGCGCGCATGCTGGACAATTCCAAAGTGCTGCTCACCCTCGCTGAAGCGGTGATGGTTGCTTATGAAGCGGGCAAAAAGGCCAAAGCGCAGTTGGATTTTGACGATTTGATTTTGGCATTAAGCGCCTGTTTGCCAATGAAGCCTATGGGCCGTGGGTGGCTTACAACTGGATGCAGGCATCACCACATTCTGGTGGATGAAAGCCAGGACACGAACCCCGAGCAGTGGGACATTATTGAAGCCATTGCCAGAGAGTTTTTTGCGGGCGAAGGGGCCGTGCAAAAAAAGCGCACCCTGTTTGCGGTGGGGGATGAAAAACAATCCATCTATAGCTTCCAAGGAGCGGAACCGCGCCTGTTCGGCGAAATGGGGCGACGCTTTGCCCGCCGCGCTCGCGAGGCGGAGCAGGTATGGCATGATGTGCCGCTGCAAACGTCTTTTCGGACCCAAGCCCAATTCTGGACGCGGTGGATTTGGTGTTTGAAGCGCAGCAAAACCATAAAGGTCTTGCCGGGGTGGCGGCCGCGCCCAGCCACCGCGCCGCCCGCACCACAAAAGCCGGGTTTGTTGCGCTTTGGCCAACCGAGCCTGCGGCCGAAAAGCCAGAGCCGCGGGATGAATATCCCATCGAAGCATCTCGGCACGAGCAGCGCCCCGGAAGCGAAACTGGCGCAAAAAGTTGCACGCACAATTGAAGATTGGTTGACCAAGGGGCGGCAATTGTCGGGCCATGATCGTGCAGTAAAGCCCGATGACATCATGATCTTGGTGCAAACGCGCGGCAAGCTCTTCAAGGAAATGATCAAAGCGCTGAAACAGCGCAACTTGCCCAATTTGGGCGAAGATAAGCTGGTGGTAAACGATCATATCGCGGTCAAGGATTTGCTGGTGCTGGGCGACGTGATGGTCAACCCCGCCGATGATTTGGGGGCTGGCGACAGTGCTGCGTTCGCCCCTGTTCGACATTAGCGAGCAGCGACTCTTTACGCTTTGCCACGACCGCCCCAAAGGACCGCTTTGGGCGCATTTGCGGCAATTTGCCAAAACACATGCCTGGGCCGAAAAGGCCTATGCCACCCTGCGCGAATGGCGCACACACTTGGATGTGGACCGCCCGTACGAGTTTTTCGCCTTTATCCTATACGCGCATAAGGGCTTGCAAAAAATGCACGCCCGCTTGGGGCCGGAAATCGACGATGTGATCGGCGAGTTTATGACCATGGCACTGGCGCATGAGCGGCAGGATCAATCGAGTCTGATTGGTTTTCTCACCAAAATGCGCGCGTCTCCTGCAGAGGTGAAGCGGGAGCTGAGCGACGTGAAAGACAATATCCGGGTGATGACCGTGCATGGGGCGAAGGGCCTTGAGGCACCGATTGTGATCTGCCTGGACGCGACGCAAGTGCCGGATAGCCGCAATTATTCGTCACCTGTCTTTCTCGACGTGCCTGCCGAACTGCCGCACCAAAGCTTTTTGGCCTGGAATATTGGCGGCGCGACCAATCTGCCCGAAGCCGCGGCAATGCTGAAAGAAAAACGTGCGGAAAAAGAGTTCGATGAATATCGCCGCAAGCTTTATGTGGCGCTAACTCGGGCTGAGGACGAGCTCTATTTCACAGGCGTTGAGAAAAAACCGTCCAAATCCGGTCCTGCCAGCTGGTATGACATGGCCAAGGGTGCGTTAAATGACCACAGCGACGAGCGCGAGGAAGGCACCATCTATCCCAAAGGCAGCGTCACACACGTGCCTGCCACGCCGACACCCATCGCGCACCTTCGATCTACCATGCCGAAGGAGATTTCGACCCCTGTGGCCCCACCAGTGAAGCGCGACATCATCGAGCCATCGAAAGGGGAGGAATCGTTGTCCGCCGCAATTGCGCCGACAGATGGTCCGGTCGGCTTGCCGCCGAAATTGGCGATGGCCCGCGGCAATGCGCTGCATGCCTTGTTGCAATATTTACCCGACTATGCCGAAGATGAACGGGAGGCCCTGGCCAAAATTGCACTGCCATTGATATTGCCAGAAGCCCCTGAATTACATGATGAAATTATTGAAAAAGCACTCAATATTTTGGGCGCGGACACGCTGAGCTTTTTGTTTGCTGACAATAGCCGCGCCGAAGTCGCCATCGCAGCAGATATGGAAATCGACGGCGCACCGGCGCGCATCACGGGGCGCATTGACCGCTTGGTGATTAGCGAAGACGAAATCTTGATCGTCGACTTCAAGTCCGATCAAAACGTGCCCGATACGGCGGCACAGATCAGTCCGAAATATAAGCACCAACTGGCCCAATATGCCAAAGCATTGGCGCCAAACTTCCCGGATCATACCTTAAAAACTGCCATTTTATGGACCCAAAATGCGCGTTTAATGTCTGTTTGAGAAAAGAATTTCAAAGGTGACGCAAATTTAATCACCCCGGCGTGATCTGCTTGAATCTTTATCCGACTCTTCTTACATTCGGTGCAACGAAATATGAAAGGGGATTTGGCTATGACCACCCAAGTATCTGAAGAACAATTCTCTGACGAAGTGCTAAACGCTCAAGTGCCTGTATTGGTTGACTTTTGGGCAGAATGGTGCGGCCCATGTAAGGCGATTGCGCCTGTATTGGACGAAATTTCATCTGAGATGGACGGCAAAGTGAAAATTGTGAAGTTGAACGTGGATGAATATCCAAACGTTGCGGCACAATATGGCGTACGCTCCATTCCAACCATGATCCTGTTTAAAGATGGCGCTGCGGCCGATATGAAAATCGGTGCAGGCGAGCCAAAAGCAGGCTTGGTGAAATGGCTCGAAGGCCACGCAGCTTAAAGCTTATCTAGCGATAGCAATGAATTGAAACGCCGCGCCAATTATTGGGGCGGCGTTTTGTTTTGCAGCAACACGTCACCAGCCAGATAAAGCGAGCCGCAAATCACCACCCGTTGTGGGCCGTCGCGACTGACAGCTTGCAATGCTTCAACAATGCTATGTGCGGGCGTGGCGGCAAAACCAAGCTCTCCGGCTGTTTGCGCCAACCCCTCCGGTGTTGATCCGGCATTGGTGGCCAAATCATCGTCAGGCACAGGCACAGTGATGATGCGATGGGCCAACCCATCAAACGCGGCCAGATAGCCCCGAATATCCTTGTTGGCCAACATGCCCAGCACCAAGGTCAGCGGCCGCGAACTTTTCTCGTTCAAATCGGCCAATCCTTGCGCCAACACTTTGGCACCATCCACATTATGTCCGCCATCAAGCCACAATTCGCTTTCCGGGGGCAGATATTGATTGAGTTCGCCCTTTAGCGGCGAGAACCGAGCGGGCCACGTCACCGTGCGCAAACCCGTTTCCATCGCCTCAGATGTGGGGTTCAAGCCGAAATGACGCAAAGCCGCGATCGCGGTTGCAGCGTTGCTCAATTGATAGTGGCCGCGCAAATTGGGCGTTGGTAAATCCTCAAGCCCTTCTGTGTCTTGATAGACGAAGCGGCCATTTTCCGCGTAGCCGTCAAAGTCTTGTCCGCCCACAAAAGGCGTAATGCCCAGTTCCATCGCGCGCCGTTCCAAAACGCCCATGGCGTCGTGCATCTGCCGTGCGAAAACCGCCTTTGCCCCGGCCTTCATGATGCCCGCTTTTTCAAAGGCAATCTTTTCAATTGTGTCGCCCAAAAACTGAACATGATCGATGGAGATCGGCGTGATCACTGTGCCGAAAGGCTGCTTGACCACATTGGTGCTGTCCAGCCGGCCACCAAGGCCGGTTTCCAGCAGCACCACATCAGCTTCCACCTGTGTGAATAGGTCAAAGGCCACCACAGTGGTCAGCTCAAAAAAGGTGATGGGTTGACCCGCGTTGATGCGCTCAAGCCGCTCCATGGTCTCATTGAGCCGCTCAGAGCTCACCAGCTCGCCAGCCAGGCGAAACCGTTCATGAAACCGGGAAAGGTGCGGCGAAATATAGACATGCACCCGTTTGCCCATGGCTTCCAAAATGGCGCGCATAAAAGCAATGGTCGAGCCTTTGCCATTGGTGCCCGCAACATGGATCACCGGGGGCAGGCGATCATGCGGATTGCCCGCTTGATCCAGCAAGCGTTCAATCCGTCCTAAGGACAGATCCATCTTTTTGGGATGTAGCGCCATCAGGCGCTTAATAATCTGTTCGGTTTCGGTCACGTACCGCGACTATTCAGCGTGGGCCACTGGCGGTTGTTCAAGGCGCAAATCGCCTTCCGCTGGGCCTTCATTGTTTTTGGCCTGCTCGCCTTCACTTTCCGCAACCGCATCGCGCACGCTTTTGCGCTTGGCGCTTGTGGTTTCAATCTCATTGAGCTCGGATTTGGTGAAGATACCGATCAAACGACCAATGGTTGACCGCAAATCATGGCGGTGCACCACCATGTCGATCATGCCATGGTCATAAAGATATTCTGAGCGCTGGAAGCCCTTGGGCAATTTCTCACGAATGGTTTGCTCAATCACCCGCTGGCCCGCAAAGCCGATCAAGGCATCCGGCTCAGCAATTTGCACGTCACCCAACATGGCATAAGAAGCGGTAACGCCGCCTGTGGTTGGGTTGGTCAGCACTACAATGTAAGGCAAACCAGCTTCTTTCAGCTTTTGCAGCGCAACTGTTGTGCGCGGCATTTGCATCAAAGACAACATGCCTTCCTGCATCCGCGCACCGCCTGAAGCGGTGAACAAAACAAAGGCGGTTTTGTTTTTAATGGCGGTGTCGACAGCTTTTACAATAGCGGCGCCTGCGGCCATGCCGAGCGAGCCACCCATAAAATCAAAATCCTGCACCCCAACTGTCACATCACGGCCAAGCAATCTGCCCGTGGCCACCAAAACCGCATCTTTCATGTCGGTCTTGGCGCGGCTTTCGCGCAAGCGATCGGTATATTTTTTGCTGTCACGGAATTTCAGCGGATCAACCGGCACTTCGGGCGTTTCAATTTCGGTGAACTTTCCGTCATCCAAAAACGCTTTCAGGCGGTCCCGTGCTTTGATTTTCATGTGGTAACCAGAATTTGGCACCACCCATTGATTGGCTTCAAGGTCGCGATAAAAAACCATTTCGCCACTTTGCGGGCACTTCACCCACAAATTGTCCGGGGTTTCACGCTTGTTCAAAAATGACTGAATTTTTGGGCGAACGACGGAATTAATCCAGTTCATGAGACCTCTTAGCCTTCCTGCATAAAAATTTCTGCTGCCTTATAAGCGATCATTCAATGATTGGCGAGTCATGCTTTAGCCGCGCCAGTCTAAACCTATTATAATCGTTTTGCGGCAAAATTGCGAGTTTTTGCCTAACGTGAACTGCGTGCCCCTTCGGCCAAATCGCGTACAATCTTGTGTACACGCGCAGCAATCTGGCTCGGCTGTTCATTGGCGGCCACGCCATCCTCCACGGCAGAGACCAAAACTGAGCCGACCACAACGCCATCGGCATTCGCGCCAATGCGCTTGGCGTCATCCGCCGTTTTAATGCCAAAGCCCACGCAAATCGGCAAATCCGTGTGCTTGTTCAACCGCTCGACTGCTGCGCTGATATTGGTGGGGTTGGATAGGGCTGAGCCGGTGATCCCGGTCATTGAGACATAATAAACAAAGCCAGATGTGTTGGCCAAAACCTGCGGCAGCCGCTTGTCATCTGTCGTTGGTGTCGCCAGGCGAATAAAGTTCAAGCCTTTATTCAGCGCGGGCAGGCACAATTCTTCGTCTTCTTCCGGCGGCAAATCCACAACGATCAATCCATCAACACCTGCTTCAAGCGCATCGGACAAGAACTGATCAACACCATAAATATGAATGGGGTTGTAATAGCCCATCAACACAATCGGCGTGCCGCTGTTTTGGGCGCGGAACTGGCGAACCAGTTCCAATGTCTTTTTCATGTCTTGTCCGGCCTTAAGGGCGCGTTGGCCCGCGGCTTGAATGGCGGGGCCATCGGCCATGGGATCAGAAAAGGGCATGCCCAGTTCAATCACGTCGGCCCCTGCATCGGGCAGGCCCAATACAATCTCTTTCGCCGTATCAAAATTCGGGTCACCTGCCATCACAAAGGTCACAAGGGCCGGGCGGTTTTCCGCGCGCGTTGCGGCAAAGGCGTCATCCATACGCTGGGTCATATCGTCAGGTCCTTAGTGATTATTGCTCTAGATCAACGCCAAGATGCTTGGCAGCGGTGAACACGTCTTTGTCCCCACGGCCACACAAATTCATCACGATGATTTGGTCTTTGTCCATTTTCGGGGCGCGCTTCACCAGTTCCGCCAAAGCGTGGCTCGGCTCAAGCGCTGGGATAATGCCTTCGAGGCGGGTGAGCAGCTGGAAAGCTTCCAGCGCTTCATCATCCATGATCGGCACATACTCAACGCGACCACTTTCTTTCAAGAACGAATGCTCAGGCCCGATCCCGGGATAATCCAATCCAGCGGAAATGGAGGCCCCTTCGTCGATTTGACCATCATAATTTTGCAACAAATAGGTGCGGTTGCCGTGCAATACGCCAGGTTTGCCCGCGGTGAGTGAGGCGCAATGCTCGTCGCCATCAAGGCCCTTGCCACCTGCCTCTACGCCTACAATTTGCACGTCCTTATCGTCCAAGAAGGGGTGGAACAGGCCGATGGCGTTGGATCCGCCACCAACCGCAGCCACCAACATATCAGGCAGACGCCCTTCGGCTTCCATCATTTGCTCTTTGGTTTCGCGGCCAATCACAGACTGAAAATCGCGCACCATTTGCGGGAAGGGGTGTGGACCGGCAGCGGTGCCGATCAAATAATAGGTGTCATCCACATTGGTCACCCAGTCGCGCAGGGCTTCATTCATGGAGTCTTTCAGCGTGCCTTGCCCGGCGGTCACGGGGATGATCTCCGCGCCCAAAAGCTTCATGCGGAAAACGTTTGGCGCTTGGCGCTCCACATCTTTCGCGCCCATATAGACAACGCAAGGAAACCCAAAACGGGCACATACGGTGGCGGTGGCCACGCCATGCTGACCGGCGCCAGTTTCTGCAATGATGCGCGGTTTGCCCATGCGTTTGGCCAATAGGATCTGCCCAATGCAATTGTTGATTTTGTGCGAACCAGTATGGTTCAGCTCATCGCGCTTGAAATAGATTTTCGCGCCACCCAAATGCTCGGTCAAACGCTCGGCAAAATAGAGCGGCGAGGGGCGACCAATATAATGCTTGTTGAGATAGTCCAACTCGTCCTGAAAACTCGGATCGGCCTTGGCGGCTTTGTAGGCTTCATCCAGCTCAAGGATCAGCGGCATCAATGTTTCGGCGACAAATCGGCCGCCAAACATGCCAAAACGACCCATTTCATCCGGCCCTTGGCGCAAACTATTTGCAGTTGAAGTCATCTATTCAATCTCCCTTGTCGTGCTGCGGTGGTAATCCCGCGCACGGCGCATAAACTCTTTGATCATGTCGGCGTCTTTTTCGCCCTTGCGCACTTCCACACCTGATGAAACATCTAGGCCAAAGGGGCGCACTTCGTTGACGGCCTGCTGAACATTTTCAATCGTTAAACCACCGGAAAGCATGAACTTTATGCCCGGGTCAAGCGCTTTCAAAATTGACCAGTCAAAAACCTCGCCATTGCCACCCGGATGAGCCGCATCTTTTGGGGGCTTAGCATCAAGGATGATGAGATCGGCCTTTCCCGCAAAGGCGGGCACAGGGGCCAAATCTTCTTCAGCGCCAATGGAAAACGCCTTGATCACGTCCACACCCATTTGCTGAATATGTTCAACGCGTTCAACGGTTTCCTGACCATGTAGTTGAATATAATCCGGCGAGAGGGAGACCGCATGTTCGAGCAAGTCTTCGTCAGGGTTGACGGTCAATATTGCCGTTTTCACTCGTCCGTCCACATGGCGGATCAGCTTGCCGATATCGGAAAAGTCCAGATGGCGCGGGCTACGTGCGAAATGCACAAAGCCGATCACATCGGCGCCAGCCTCGATGGCCACATCGACCAGCTCAGGTGTTTTCAAGCCACAAATTTTGATCAGCAAAGGCATGAAGCTAAACTCGTATTCAAAAAGCGTTGCCGCACCTTATACCCGATCATCCAACAAGGCCAAGCCATCATCTTTATCGGTTGTCGGCGCACGCGCATCCAACTGCTGCTTGAGTTCATTATTTTGTTTGCGCAATGCCCGCACTTCGGCGCGCTTTTTATGTTGCCCCACATAGGCGCCCACGCCGCCCAAAACAATGCCCAGCATCAACGCGCCATAAATCACGATAAAAAGCGGCACTGGAAAGGGGCCGACAAAGGGTGAATCTGGTGAAAGGGGATCAACGCCCAGCAGGATTTCTTGACGGTTTGCCAATGCAAAAAAGGCAAACAACAGAGCGAGTGGAATAAGAAAAAACCACGTCACAACACGCTTCAGCATAATGGTGCGGCGCCTTTCGTTCAGTTAAACGCACCCCATAAAAGCACGTCTAAATTCTATTTGTTCAACCGTTCGCGGATTTCTTTGCCCGCTTTGAATTGAGGCACATATTTCTCCTCAACTTCAACCTTTTCCCCGGTCCGTGGGTTGCGACCAACCCGCGCAGGGCGATTCTTCACAGAAAAAGCGCCGAATCCGCGCAACTCAGCACGCCCGCCATTGGCGAGGGCATCGCCAATCTCGTCTATTATCGTATTTACAATATTCTCAATGTCCCGTTGGAACAGGTGCGGATTTTCATCTGCAAGTTTTTGAATGAGTTCTGATTTAATCAATTTGGGCCTCCCCGAGTGCGCTAATGCCCTGAATTAAAATCATATTTTTGGCAATTTCAGGGCCAAAAGCTACTCTATAGGTTGCCAAACGGAAACCAAACCGTCAAGCGTTTGCGTATTATTCAAACGGTTAATGAATAGTGAACCGAGCTGCGTGCTCATCCAATAGCCGATATTTTCCCAAGGCTCTTGGGGCAATGGATAATAGGTGTGCACCTTCTGATCAGCCGTTTCCGCCTCATTCTCCATCCAAGCTTTGGCGGTGATTTCATCGCCGATTTCGTCAATAAGCTTGTTTTCGAGAGCCATACGGCCGGTCATGATCTGGCCATCTGCCAACAGCAACACCTCATCACGTGGTAGGTTGCGGCGTTCGGCCACGATATCCACAAACCAAGCAAAAGAATCATCCACAAGCTTTTGATAAGAGCGCCGCACCAAGGGTGACATAGGCTCATCAATGTCGGGTTCAGCCTTCAGCGGCCCGGTGGCGACCTTGTCGTAATCGATGCCAATCGTATCCAGCAGCTTTGAGGCGTCCATATGCTGGATCAACACGCCGATCGAGCCGACAATGGACAAGCGGCGGGCGTAAATCTTGTCCGCCCCAATGGCCGTCATATAGGCGGCTGACGCGCCCAATTCGTTGATAACGGCAGTCACAGGCTTGTTTTCGCCAATGGCCCGCAATCCTTCATAAAGCTCTTCGCCGCCCGCAGTGGTGCCGCCGGGGCTATTGATTTGCACAATCACGCCCGTAACATTCTCGTCCGACGCCAGATCATTCAAAATTTGCCGCCGCTGGGGATCTGAGGTGATCACCCCGTCAATCACCACGCGGGCGATGTGCGGGCCTTCATTGCCGACGGGGTTGGAAAACCCACCCAAGCTGCGCCCCACTAGCACGACCACTGCAATCGCGAGTGCCGCAAATGCAATAAAGCGCCATTTCCGACGGGACTTTTTTAGCGCCCGTTTGCTCATCATTTGATCAATTTGTTCGAACTCGGAAGGTGTGGTCACCGCGCGTATCCTCAAAAAACTGTTTCCCATGTCCTAAGGCAAACTGGGGCGCATTGGCAAGACGCAATCGGGCAACAGGCTGTTGGGTGTGGCCACAAAAAAGCCCGCCCGGCAATTTTGCCGGGCGGGCCCAAATCATAAAGTCTTAAAAGACTTAGTCGTCTGAATTCTGCTTCAAGGCTGCGCCAAGAATATCGCCCAATGAAGCGCCAGAATCTGTTGAACCATACTGGGCCACAGCTTCTTTTTCTTCAGCGATTTCCAACGCCTTGATGGAAAGAGTCATACGACGTGTCTTGCGATCGAACTGAACGATACGTGCATCGATCTTGTCGCCAACAGCGAAACGCTCTGGGCGTTGCTCTGAACGATCACGGCTCAAGTCAGAACGCTTGATGAAGGCTGTCATGTCGCCATCAGCAAGTTGAACTTCGATGCCACCATCATTCACTTGGCTCACGGTGCAGGTTACGATTGAACCTTTGCGCATGCCATCTGTTGCTTCGGTGAATGGATCGTTTGAAAGCTGCTTGATGCCCAAAGAAACGCGCTCTTTGTCCACATCAACATCCAATACAACCGCTTTAACAACGTCGCCGCGATTATAATCTTCCAAAGCTTCTTCACCCTGACGGTTCCAGTCGAGGTCAGACAAGTGAACCATGCCGTCCACATCGTCTTCCAAGCCAATGAACAAACCAAATTCAGTTTTGTTCTTAACTTCGCCTTCAACTTCAGTCCCGGCTGGGAATTTAGCTGCAAAGGCTTCCCAAGGATTGTCGAGGCACTGCTTAAGGCCAAGTGAAATACGACGCTTCTCAGGATCGACTTCCAAGATTTTCACTTCTACTTCTTGAGAGGTAGAAACGATTTTACCTGGATGTACGTTCTTCTTGGTCCAGCTCATTTCTGAAACGTGGATCAAGCCTTCGATGCCTGGCTCAAGCTCAACAAACGCACCGTAATCGGTGATGTTGGTGATGCGGCCAGTGAAGCGGCTGTTCAATGGGTATTTCTGATCGATTGTTTCCCAAGGATCAGCTTCAAGCTGCTTCATGCCCAATGAAATGCGGTGCGATTCCAAGTTCACGCGAATGATCTGAACTTTGATGGTTTCGCCAATAGAAAGCACTTCTGATGGGTGGTTCACGCGACGCCATGCGATGTCGGTGACGTGCAACAGGCCATCAATGCCGCCCAAGTCAACGAATGCACCATAGTCAGTGATGTTTTTAACAACACCCTCGACCACTTGGCCTTCTTCCAACTTGCCAACAATTTCAGAACGCTGCTCTGCGCGGCTTTCTTCAAGAACCGCACGACGAGACACAACGATGTTGCCGCGACGTTTGTCCATTTTCAGGATCTGGAACGGCTGCGCCACATTCATCAATGGAGCAATGTCACGGATGGGGCGGATATCAACTTGGCTGCGTGGCAAAAATGCCGTCGCGCCATCAAGATCAACGGTGAAACCACCTTTAACCTGATTAAAGATGATGCCTTCAACGCGTTCATTCTTGTTGAAGAGCCCTTCAAGACGAACCCAGCTTTCTTCGCGACGTGCTTTTTCACGGCTAAGAACAGCTTCGCCCATCGCGTTTTCAACGCGATCAACATAAACTTCAACTTCAGAACCGACCTGCAATGAGCCATCACGGCCAGCAGCGCCAAATTCTTTCAAAGGCACGCGGCCTTCGGTTTTAAGACCTACGTCGATAACAGCGAGGTCTTTTTCAATGGCAACAATCTTGCCTTTAATAACGTTACCTTCAGCAGGTTCGTTAACTTCAAAGCTTTCGAACAAAAGTGCTTCGAAATCTTCCTGTGTGACAGCGGTATCTGTCATGTATTCTCCGATCAACGTGCCGTTCTTTTGTTAAAACGCGCATCAAAACCAAAAATAAGACCCGGAGCTTGCACTCCCGGCACAAGGGTCTTGTTCTTGTCTTTCATGCGATGTGTCTAAGCGGTGCAAATGGCCAAAAGCCCAATTGCCGAGCTGCGAAAAAGTGTGTGGATCAAAAGTTGGATTTAAAACACCGCTTATGGGGTGTTTTTCTTTTGCGCCAAAACACTGTTCACAAGCTCTAAAGCCGCTTGGAATGCGGTCTCTATAGACAATTTTGTCGTATCAAGCAAGTGGGCATCGGGCGCAACATAAAATGCGCCAGCCGGATTATCACGGTCATCCGCGTCGCGCTTTTCAATTTGGGCCAATATTTCATCAAAAGTCACGTCCACACCGCGATCGTTAAGTTGCTTTGTGCGCCGCTGGGCGCGGGCATGGGCGTCTGCGGTGATATAGAGTTTGACGTCTGCATCAGGGCAAATGCGGGTGCCGATGTCGCGCCCGTCTAAAATGGCACCGCCTTTTTGATGGGCGAAGTGCTTTTGAGCCGTTTGCAAGGCCGCACGCACTTCTGGCACGCGCGCCACCTTGGAGGCGGCTATCCCGGCTTCCGCCGTGGTCAAATCATCCTCGTGATAGTGGCTCAGCTCTAATGTCTGCGCAGTCGTTACCGCTTTTTCTTCCCAATTTGGGTGGTCAAGATCATCGCGCATGGCAAATCCAACGGCGCGATACAAAAGCCCCGTATCCATGTGCGGCAAGTCAAAATGCTTTGCCAAACGTTTGGAGATGGTGCCTTTGCCCGAGGCCGCTGGGCCATCAATCGCGATGATCATATCTTGGTTTCCCTAGTGATTGGGCTTGCCAAATTGCGCGCCCAGCCTTGTCATGTCCGGCACAAAACTTGGAAAGCTTGTGGCAATCATGGCGCTGTCGTCAATCTTGACGGCATTTTGCGCCGCAAGGCCCATCACCAAAAAGCACATGGCAATGCGGTGGTCGAGATGGGTTTCAACCATGCCGCCGCCCGGCACCTGATCGCCCATGCCTTCGACGGTCAAAAAGTCCTCGCCTTCAATGCAGTCAACGCCATTGGCTTTCAGCCCATTGGCCACCGCAGCTAAACGGTCGCTTTCTTTCACGCGCAATTCATCAATGCCGGGCATATGCGTGGCGCCGCGGGCAAAAGAAGCCGCAACCGCCAGCACCGGATATTCATCAATCATCGAGGCCGCGCGTTCAGCCGGAATCGTAACGCCCTTGAGCTGGGAGTGTTTAACGCGAATGTCGGCAATATCTTCGCCGCCAGATTTACGCTGGTTGGTCAACTCAATGTCGCCGCCCATTTCAATCAAGCTGGTGATCAGGCCAGTACGCGTAGGATTCATCAGCACATTTTCGATCGTGAGATCCGAACCCGGCACAATCAGCGCAGCCACCATGGGGAAAGCGGCAGAGCTTGGATCGCCCGGCACCAAAACCTCTTGGCCGCGCAAATCGGGCAGGCCTTCAACTTTGATCGTGCGCACCCCATCGGCATCCGTGGTGACATCTACCTTCGCGCCAAAGCCTTGCAACATCTTTTCTGTGTGATCGCGGGTGTGCACCTCTTCGATCACGGTGGTGGTGCCCGGGATGATCAGGCCAGCCAGCATGATGGCTGATTTGACCTGTGCCGACGCCATGGGCGTCTTATAATGGATGGGGGCAGGGTTGGCGGGGCCTTTAAGGGCAATCGGCAATTTGCCGCCCGGCTGTTCTTCCACCACCTCAACGCCAATTTCGCGCAAGGGGTTCAACACGCGGTTCATGGGGCGCACGGATAAGGATGCGTCGCCTTCATAGCGTGAGACAAACGGATAGGTGCCAACAAGGCCCATGGCCAAACGCACGCCGGTGCCGGCATTGCCGAAGTCGAGCGGTTCGCTGGGTTGTTTAAAATTACCCACGCCCACGCCTTCAACGTGCCAATAATTGCCGCGTTTTTCAATTTTTGCGCCCAATTGAGCCATGGCGCGGCCAGTGGCCAACACATCTTCGCCTTCCAAAAGGCCGGAAATGATGGTTTCGCCTTGTGCCATGGCGCCAAACATCAGTGCGCGGTGAGAAATGGACTTATCACCAGGCATGGTGATAGCGCCCGTGAGCCCTTGAGATCGCATTGAGGCCAATGGGATCGGGGCAGATCGAGAATGTGACATATGTAAATTCTATCTGGAGTTAACGGTACGCAACAGCACTCCTAGCATGGCTTTCATAATTTTGACAATGTGAACAGGTGCATTGAAAACAAAAAAGTACCGTTTTCATTTGACAGATTGTGTTCTAGCTTCTAACCCAACCTGCCAATACTGAGATGAACTTAAAGAGGTGATTGAAGTGGCCAAGACCGACCGCGGAACAAAGCGCCAGTGCTTAAGCTGCGCCACCAAATTCTATGATCTTAATCGCGATCCAATTTTATGCCCGAAATGTGGGGCTGAATTTGTGACCGAAGCGGCAGCTGCCAAAGTTGTTGAGCCGGAAATCGAAGAGACTGTAGAAGTGGCAGATGAAGTGGAAACAGATAGCGCGGCAACAGCTGCCGGCGCTGAAGTTGTTTCTTTGGATGAAGCTGAAGAAGATGAAAACGATGATGACATCAAAAATCTGCCGGACGTAGATCTGGAAGATGATGACGATGACATCAACACCGATGACAATGATGTCTTTTTGGAAGATGACGACGATGACGACAATATCGGCATCGATGTTCCAATCAAAAAAGAAACAGAATAAATTTTTTCGTGTTGGCGCAATTTTCGGTCTTGCAACTCGCGCGCGAGTTGACTAATTTGCGCCAACAAATCAGCCGCAAATCATTTTGCGGCTCCCTTTAGGGGCCTTAGCTCAGCTGGGAGAGCGCTTCGCTGGCAGCGAAGAGGTCAGCGGTTCGATCCCGCTAGGCTCCACCAATTTCTCCTAAAATTTTGTTGGTCGTCTTTTTTTCGTGCGCTAGTCTTGTGCGCAAAAGTACTCTCCTGCGGATTCGCCATCATGTCCAAAACTGCCCAAATTGAAATTCGCCCTGCAGATTTTAACGATCCGCAGCTTCGCCACTTGGTCGAAGCACATCACGCTTATGGCGCAGCCCATTACCCGGCGGAAAGCAATCATGAGCTGAGCATCGAAGAATTAGCTGCTGACGAGATGCAGTTGTTTACCGCGTGGTTGGACGACCAATGTGTGGGCATGGCCGGGTTCAAGCCGTTCGGCGCTGGTGCCGCTGAGGTGAAATCAATGCACGTGCTTGCCAGCGGACGCGGCCATGGCATTGGCACCAAACTCATCAATCATATTTTGAACTTGGCGAATGAGCTCCAGATCAGTGAGATCTATTTGGAAACCGGCAGCCGGGATGCGTCTGCCGCCGCGCGTGCCATGTATGAAAAGTTCGGCTTTGCCTATTGCGGCCCATTCGGCGATTATCGCGAAGATCCCGAAAGTGTCTTTATGCGCTTGCAGCTTAAATAACGCCCAAATGGTCGATGAGAATATGGGTGCCGATCAGAATCAGGATCAGGCCACCAATAATCTCGGCAATCCGCCCCGCTTTCGCCCCAACAATCTGCCCGGTCATTGTGCCAATGGTGGCCATCACGAAGGTCGCGCCGCCAATGAGCAGGGCCATATACACAATATTGACCTCCAAAAAGGCCAAGGTCGCCCCCACAGCCATCGCGTCAATGCTGGTGCCGATTGCTGTGAGCAGCAGCACACCTACGCGGTGATAGTCTGGTTGTGGTGCTGGCTTTTCGTGCAGGGCCTCATAAATCATCTTGGCACCAATCAAGCCCAGCAGCCCGAACGCAACCCAATGATCAATTGAGGTAATCATCGCGTGGGCCAAATTGCCCAAGGACCAGCCGATAATGGGGGTGATCATTTCCACCACCCCGAAAATAAGGCCGATGCGCAACGCTTCAACCAGACGCGGGCGCCCAATGGCGGCCCCTTTGCTTAAAGACGCGGCAAATGCGTCAGCAGACATGCTGAAAGCAATCAAACTGTTGGAGAGCATGGGAGTGGCCTTTCGCGATCTACACAATATTCGCCCATGGCGGACGCACATGGACAATATTGGTCTCGCCAAACGCCGAAGCGTCGATCCAGCCATGCGATGAGCGCAAGTGTGTTGACTGAATCCCGGTAAAGGAGGCTACTCCCCAATGCTTGGGGACATAGGCGAGTCTGAACGAAAAAACAAGCGATCAGCCGCTTTTATTTGATCACGCTCAGGGCGTGTGCGGTGACGCAAACGCGCGGGCCGCCATCCCTTCAGCGCACTGCTGAACTGAAATTGGCGCCCGCCTGAAGTGAGCAACCGCTAGAGCAAGCGGCTGAACACCATCCAAATGGCCATACCCACCATCATCAAATTCTCGGTGAGCGAAATCGCGCCCAGGGGCACATTGCTGTCGCCGCCAACACAGGCGCATTTAAGTTCTCGTTTGTCGATATAAACCGCCTTGAAAACTGAAATGGCGCCAACCGTACCAATGAAAAAGGCAAGGGGAGCCGCGACCCAAATCAGAGCGCCCGCCACCATTAAAATACCAGCTGTTGCCTCAGCGAACGGATAAAAATAGCCGTAAGGCACATAACGGCGCGCCAGCAAGTCGTAGGTGACAAACTGGTTGGTAAAGCTGAACAGGTCGCGCAGTTTCATGACCGCCAACACCGCCATGCTGGTGGCCACAAATAGCTCAATCACCCGCGCCACCGAAAAGCTGTTTGCTGTATAGGCAATGGCGAGGGCCATCAAAAAGCTAGTGGCAAATATGGCGATCACAGGCTGATAGGTGGTGCCTTCCTGCTTCATGGATGGCTCTTCCAAATAGTCGTGCAGCTCGTCCAAGCCGCCCACACGGTTGCCATCAATAAAGGTTTGCGGCGTGGTTTTGACCTGATGTTCCTTTTGAAAGGCATCGGTTTGTTCGCGATCTTTTAAGTGATGATCCTCCACCTCATACCCGTGTTTCTCCAACAAATGCTTTGATTTAACACCAAACGGGCAAATGTGATCGGGGGTCACCATGCGATAAAGAACCGCCGTTTTCTGCGCGTGCATATTCATGGTTCTCCTCTACATTTAAAAACTCTTATTTAATCAACGATTTGCCGGCCAAAACTGTTCCATCGCGCAAAAAAAGGGCGCCGAAGCGCCCTTTAAAATCAACGAAAGTGGTGGTGGTTATGATTTCTTATTCTTCGAATCTGACTTGGGCTTTTCCCCAATCGCTTCTCGCGTTTCTGCGCCATTTGCCTTTGGGGCTTTGGCGGCCTTGTTGGCACGATCTGCTATTGCGGCTTGCTCAATGTCCTCTTCGGTTGGACCATCCTCTTGCAATGAAGCTTTCGGCGCAGAAATCAAATCATCCACTGCATTGGTCAGCCCATTAATGTCATGTCCATCAAGGCCAACCTCTTTCAGCAACGAATCCAATAGCGGCGCCTGAGCACGATAACGCAGAGCGCTATTCACGACCTGATCTGACAAATTGCCGCCAGAACCGCCATTGGCGTGGCCATTGCTGCCCCCGGCCGGAGCGCTGGTCAGCCCATCAACTTGGATGATCTTGATGCCATCAATGTTTTCCATTGGCTTGGCGCTTTCACGGATGATGTTTTCCAAATTCTCAATCAAAGACAGCTTAATCTTCATGGAGATCTGGTCATTGGAAAGCAGGTTCGCCGCCTCGTTCAAAGCGCGGTTACCTGTCGCTTCCACCGCATAGCGAATTTCAGACGCGGCCGCGCGGGTTTTCTCTGCTTCCGCATCTGCATTCGCGCTGATGGTGACACGGTCGGCCTCACCACGTGCTTCTTCACGCACAGCCTCGGCATTGTCCGCCGCGGCCACCTTCTGGGCTTCCGCCACCACCTTCAGGCTAATCGCGTCACGCTCCGCTTCTTTTGCCGCTTCGATCAATTCGATTTGTTTTTGCCGTTCAGCGATTTCCCGTTCACGGGCAGAAACAACTTTTTCTTCCGCCTCAACAGCTTTGGCGCGGGCTTCATCCGCAGTCGCGCGCGACAAGCTCTCCTCTTTTGACTTTTCAGCAATAGCAATTTCGCGATCTTGTGAGGCAATGCGAACGGTCTTTTGCTTCTCAATATCTTGAGTTTCAATCACCCGCTCTTTAGCAATACGTTCTTCTTCAACCGCGCGCTCAGATGTGATTTCAGATTGACGGATTTGCTGTTCAGCTTCGATCCGTGCACGTTCCGCGTCCTTGCGTTTTTCCGACTGCTCGACAGCGATTTCCGCTGCCTGTTGCGCACGACGCACTTCAACTTCTCGCTCTTGATGCAAGCGAGCATATTCTTCTTCTTTCGAGAGATCGAACTTCAACTTAGCGGCTTCCAAATTCTTATTTTGAATTTGAACTCCAGTATCTTGCTCAATGTCGTTACGGATTTTTTTGCGGGATTCAATTTCCTGCGTCAGCCGGGTCAAACCCTCGGCATCAAACGCATTGTTAGGGTTGAAATATTCCATGCTGGTCTGGTCCAGCCCGGTAAGTGATACACTCTCCAGTTCCAAACCGTTTTTCAACAAATCCTCAGACACAACTTGTTGCACTTTTTGAACAAAGCTGACCCGCTGCTCGTGCAATTCTTCCATGCTCATTTCAGACGCGACGGAGCGCAAAGCATCTACGAATTTACCTTCGATCAGATCTTTCAGCTCACTGGGCCGCATGGTGCGCGAACCAAGAGTTTGTGCCGCATTTGCAATTGAGTCAGCTGTAGGCTGTACGCGCACATAAAATTCAGCCACAACGTCAACCCGCATCCGGTCTCTCGTGATCAGGGCCTGATCGTCTGCCCGGCGCACCGGAAGACGCAGCGTGTTCATGTTGACGGCGATAATTTCATGCAAAACCGGCAACACCAGCGCGCCGCCATTCATAATGACTTTTTGGCCGCCAAAACCTGTGCGCACAAACGACATCTCTTTCGACGCGCGTTGATAAAGCCGTGAAACAATGATGCCGATCGTCAATAAGGCAATCAGAATGATACCGGCAAACACCAGTATTTGAAGTGCAGAACTACTCATGGGTCCTCCCCAAAGGATTTTAAGTTTTAGTTTTCAGTTTGATTTTTCATCGCCACAAAACGGGTTTCGTCTTGCCGCAAAAGTGTAATTTGATCGCCTTGCTCTAAGGCGTGTTCGCCCTCATAGGGTTCCACCATCACATAATGGCTGTTGCCCAGCGCGTCCTTGATGCGCGCTTGCGCGGGTGAGCCCGGCTCGGCCCGCCCCAACGTGATCACCCCATGATGCCCAACCAATTCGGTGCGCGAAATTGCATCCGTTTCATCCCGCGGCATAATGCGGTTCAAAAACCCGGCACACCCACGGATAAGGGGCAAACTGGCCACGCCAGCCAATGGCGCAGCAATCCATGCGGGCAGCGGGGCGCCAAATGTTTCCGCCACAAATCCCTGTAGGGCAAAGCCAATCAACCCAAATAAGGTCAGGATCACAATCAGAAGGATGATAAAAGGCACTTGGCCAAAGCGGAGCCAGCTTAAGAATTGAACAAAAATGCCTGGGGATTCAATTTCAGGGCCTGCAATATCGAGATCAAAATCCATCTCGGGCAGCATGCTGTCAACAAATTGGCTGAGCCCTGCACCAAACAGTGCGCCCACGCCCTCCAGCAATGCAATGAAAAACACAATCGCCAACGCGACGCCAAACGGCACATTGGCCGCGGAAAAAATAAACTCAAACATATTGCTCAATAAAAAATAAATTAAACCTGCACTTTATTGAGCAGATATTTTTGTAAGAGTCCATCAGCCCCACTAAAAAATTAACGAATTGGGAACCATTCACCGCCTGGCTCGTTTTGATTGCACTGCAATAGCAAGGCTAAATCTGAACTTGGGCGTTTATGGACCAGTTTTTGCAATTTCAGACCCTGACATGGCCCGACGCGGTGGCGCGTGTTGCGCTGGCGCTTCTTTTCGGGTTCTGCGTCGGCCTCGATCGGAATTTAAAAAACAAGCCCATAGACTTCCGCGTTTTTATGATTGTGGCGTCGACCACATGCCTGCTCGCCATTATGGGGCAAGAAATTGTCGCCTACTACGCGGGCAGCAATACTAATCTAAAGCTCGGCCTGCTGCGTATTGTAGAAGGTGTTCTTACCGGCATCGGCTTTTTGGGCGCTGGCGCGATCATTAAGTCTGGCGGTGATGAACCCAGAATAATTGGCACCGCGACTGGTGCCAGCATTTGGAGTTCAGGCGCGATTGGCATGATGCTCGGTTTTGGATTTTACAGTCTTGCCCTGCTCGGCTTTGCCGTATTGCTCGTCGTCCTTGTTTTGTTTGGCGTATTGAGAAAACCGATCTTTGATCAAAGTGACAAATATTGAGGAACTGCCATGAAGCCCTTTATTGTGCGCCCGTCGAATAAGAAGCTGACTCTCATTCTGAAACGCATAAATGTGAAAACCAAAGCGATCTGAACAAATCAGTTTAGTCGCTAATAGGCCGATTGGCGCAACGCGCGCTTGACCTTATCCGGTTTGGGCGCAAAAACTGCTTCATGCAGTTTTTATCGCGCGCCATACACTTTTTGTCCCATTCGTTTCGCACCCAGATTGTGACCTTGGTCAGCGGTGTGGCGATTATTGTCGCGATTATCCTCACCGTTGGGCTGCCTTTGATTGAGGATCGCGCGCTCAAAGAAGTGAAACGCGAAATCAACCAGGTCTTTGCGTTGCAGCAGGAGGCGATCAACGGCCTGTTTGATAAATACCGGCTGCTCACGGGCATTGTCGCGCGTGAGCCGGATGTCGCCTTTCTCTTCACAGCGCAAGGCGCGGGGCTGGGCGATCACCGCACCGAACAATTGCTCAACAAGCTTGCCGGCCTTTCCGGCGCCGCCAATATCCAATTGGCTGACGAGACGGGTGAAGTATTCGCCCAGTTCCAATCAGAACAGTTTGCCCCAGCACAAATCGATCCCGATTTGCACCGTGCCGCGATGGAAGGTCGGCTGGGCCGCAAAACCCTGCGCACCAGCGACGATCAGATCGCTTACGTCTTTTCCTCACGGGTGCAACGTCTAAGCGACACGCTTGGCACCGTCACCGTCTATGTCGATTTGCAAACGCTGGGTACAGCATGGGCCTTGATCAACGAGCCAGTGTTTGTCACCAAGCCAGATGGCAGTTTGGTCGTCGGCAATCAACTGGCCAATAATTTACAAGCCGAAATGGTGAAAACCTATCCTAAGGCGCTCACCCAATTCATGCTCAATCGCGGCAGCGGTCGCCCCATCCCCTATTTGGCCCGCTCAGAATATCTGCCGCTTTATGATTGGCATCTGAATGTTTTTGAACGCTATGACCCCGTCGCCAATGCCCGCAATCAATTCAAGCTTATTGTGGTGCTGTCGGCGATTGTGTTGGGCGGTATGCTGTTTTTGTTGATTCAGCGCTGGCATATTATCCGCCTGCGCTACGAACAAGAGCGTGACATCGCTCGAGAGCTGGAGCGTCGGGTGGTAGAACGCACCAAAGAGCTCGCGCGTGAATATGATGAGCGCATCCAAGCTGAAGCGGCATTGCGGCAAGCGCAGCTTGATCTCACCCAGTCGGCAAAACTGGCTTCAATCGGGCAAATGTCTGCCGCCCTATCCCATGAATATAATCAGCCCATCGCCGCCATTCGCGCCTATGCAGATAATGCACGTGCGTTTTTAGAGCGTGACCGCAGTGAAAAAGCGGACGAAAATCTTGAACGCATCACCCATATGACAGACCGCATGGCCAAGCTTTCAAAAACGTTGAAAAGTTTTGCCCGAAAACCGGGCACGCAGTTGCGTGCCGTCGAGGTGGGGCCGCTTATGCAGGAGGCGATCATTCTGGTCGATCCACATGCCAAAGCCAAAAAGGTTGAGCTGGATTTCACCCTACCGCTCGAAAGAATTATGGTGAAAGGGGGCAGCCTGCGCTTGTCACAAGTGCTGGTCAATTTGCTGTCCAATGCCATCGACGCTGCTGCCAACACGGAAAAAAGCCTGGTGTTTTTGTCTGTTGATTTCGATGAGCAGGAAGTCATATTGCGAGTGGAAGATAGCGGCAAAGGCGTTAGCGAAGCGGATCGACGCAGCATATTTGACCCCTTTGTATCGCAAAAAGAAATCAGCGAGGGCCTTGGGCTTGGCCTGTCGATTGCCTACAACATCGTCCATGATTTTGATGGCGAGATTGACGTGGGTGCCAGCACAATGGGTGGCGCGGCCTTCTACGTTAAATTACCGCGGCATCACCACGCCGAAACGACAAAGGAAGAACGCGCGTGACCATCTCTCAATCTCCCCAAATATTTCTCATTGATGATGACAATGATTTGCGCCATGCGTTGGAACAAGCGCTGGAACTGGACGGATATGAGGTGATGAGCTTTGGCCGCGCGGCCGAGGCATTGCCGCAAGTGCATTTCCAGCTTTTTGGCGTGGTCGTGTGCGATGTACGCATGCCGGAAATGTCGGGGCCGGAGTTTTTGAAAAAAGTGATTGAGATTGACCCGGCACTGCCGGTGATCTTTATCACTGGCCATGGCGATGTGGCGATGGCCGTGTCGGCAATGCGTGACGGGGCCTATGATTTTATCGAAAAGCCTTTTCCAACCAGCCAATTATCCCTGGTGATCAATCGCGCGGTGGAAAAGCGCCGCTTGGTGCTCGAAAATCGCGTGCTGCGCGAGGAAATCGACAGCGAAGAACTGCTCGATGAAACCTTGATCGGTCGCTCTGCCCATATGGTGCAAATTCGGCAACAGGTGAAAATGCTCGGAGGGGCCGACATTGATGTGATGGTCAATGGCGAAACCGGCGCCGGCAAAGACATGGTCGCGCGTGCGCTGCATGAGCACTCGGCCCGCAAAAGCAAACCCTTTGTGGCAGTGAATTGCGGTGCTTTGCCCGGCGAGATCATCGAGAGTGAATTGTTTGGTCATGAGCCAGGGGCATTTACGGGCGCAACCCAAAAGCGTATCGGCAAAATCGAATATGCCAATGGCGGCACGCTATTCCTAGATGAAATTGAGAGCATGCCACTTGATTTGCAGGTCAAATTGCTGCGGGTGGTGGAAACCCGTGGGGTGGAGCGCCTGGGGTCCAACAAAACCATTCCGCTGGATATCCGCATTGTCGCCGCATCCAAAGAAGATTTGGCCGAAGCGAGTGCCCAGGGCACGTTTCGACAGGACCTATATTTCCGCCTGAATGTGGCCAGCATAAATATGTGGCCACTGCGTCATCGATCTGAAGATATCTTGATGCTGTTTTATCGCTTGGCGCGACAAGCCCGGGCGCGGTTTCGGAAAGAAATCCCTGAGGTTACCCCGGATATTGTCGCCGCGCTGCACGCCCATGATTGGCCCGGCAATGTGCGCGAATTGCGCAACTGCGCGGATCGGTTTGTGCTGGGCGTGGGATTAGGGTTGGGTGAAGCAGAAACACCGCAAGAAAATGAGGCCGTTACCCATCATTTGGGCGATCAGGTGGCGCGGTTTGAAAAATCGGTCATCGCTCAGGAGATTTCACGCAATCAAGGGGCGCTGAAACCGACCTATGAGGCGTTGGGCATCTCCCGCAAAACGCTTTATGACAAGATAAAAAAATATGGACTGGACACGGATATTGAGGGCGAAAATGTGTAGAAATCTACACATTCGCCAAGCGATGCGGGTGAAAATCTACACATCTGGAGAAGCGCTTCGTATGTCGAAAATAATTAAGCCTTTGAAATATATGTAATATTTTTATACTTTCGTGTTTGGCACGCCCCTTGCAATGTTCAGAGGGAGCGGTCGGAGGGCCGTGACTCTAAAATCCTTGGGAGGGATATATGTTTAAAAAACTCGCAGCTGGCGCCATCGTCAGCGCTAGCCTTATGGCCACACCAGCTTTCGCCAATTGCGATCCTGGCGAAATGGTCATCAAATTTAGCCACGTAACCGCGGAAACTGGTCACCCCAAAGGGGAGGCGGCAGCGGCAATTGCCAAACGCGTAAATGAAGAAATGGACGGCACCGCCTGTATGGAAGTGTTCGCCAACTCAACCTTGTTTGACGACAACAAAGTGATGGAAGCTTTGTTGCTCGGTGACGTGCAAATTGCCGCGCCGTCATTGTCAAAGTTTGAAAGCTTCACCAAAAAATATCGCGTTTTTGATTTGCCGTTCCTGTTCCCAGACATGGATGCGGTGAACAATTTCACGCAAGGCCCTGTGGGCAAAGATTTGCTGAACGCAATCAATGACAAAGGCTATGTTGGCTTGGGCTATATCTATAACGGCCTGAAGCACTTCTCTGCCAAACGCCCATTGATCGCACCAACCGATGCGGAAGGCCTAAAGTTCCGCGTGCAAACATCTGACGTGGCTGTGGCCATGATCGAAGCCATGGGCGCTTCAGCGCAGAAACTGGCCTTCTCAGAAGTTTATGGCGCGTTGCAAACTGGCGTTGTGGACGGTCAGGAAAACACTTGGTCCAACATCTACTCAAAGAAATTCTTTGAAGTGCAAGATGGCGTGACCGTGACCAACCACCAATTGCTGACCTATTTGGCCATCACGTCCAAAGAGTGGCTCGATAGCCTTGATCCAGACGTGCGTGAGCAGTTCCTCACCATTTTCAATGAAGAAGTTGTGGCGGCGAATGCCAAAGCAACGGCGTTGAACGAAGAAGCCCGCGAAAGCATCGTGGCTGCAGGTGGCGTTGTACGCGAATTGACACCAGAACAGCGTCAAGTGTGGGTCGAAACAATGCGCCCAGTTTGGGATCAGTTTAAAGACGATATCGGTCAAGATGTGATCGACGCCGCTGTAGCAGCAGGCGAATAATCATCAAGCTGGAAAAGGGCGAAATCGCCCTTTTCCATTTTTCGACCAGATCCTTAGATCGATTTGTTGGGGGGAGTGAGATATGGCCGCGACGGGGCTCTATATCTTTATGGCAGTGCTGATTGCATTGTTGTTTTTGGCGGAACGGCGTTGGCCGGAAGCGGTGACACGGCTGGAAGAAAATGTGCTGGCCACATTGTTGGCTTTGATCACCATCATTTCTTTTGTGCAAGTCATTATGCGCTATGGCTTTAACACCAGCTTCAACGGCGCGTTGGAATTGACCCGCATTCTATTTGCTTGGCTCATTCTTTTTGGCATGTCCTATGGCGTCAAAATGGGCACCCATTTGGGCGTGGACGCCTTTATCCGCATGTTGCCCGCCAAGGCCATGCGCGCGGTTGCCATATTCGGCGCCGGGGCCACTTTCCTCTATGCCGCCATGTTGATTTCAGTGGATTGGGCACAAGTTTTTGGTGCCAGCTCCAAGGGTGGGGCTGTTGTCTATTGGTCCAAAATGTACCAGCTGCAATTGGGGCTGGAAGATTTGAAGTACCCCGCATGGTTTTCCGAGCCCTTGGGGCTCGAAGAGCGCGTAAAGCGCTGGATAGCTTACCTCATTTTGCCCGTTGGTCTCAGCTTGCTCGGCTTCCGCGCCTTGCAAGCCATGGTCCACATCGCACGTGGCGAGCGTGAACTGATCATCGCTGGCCACGAAGCCGAAGATCTGGTGGCAGAAAACAAAAATGTATTGAAAGGGGAGGACGCATAATGGCGGCTGCAATTCTTTTCGCCCTGGTCCTTGGCCTTTTGTTTTTGGGCGTGCCCGTGGCTATTTCGCTCGGGCTGTCATCCATCATCGTGATCGCCTTTTTGTCACACGATTCCATGTCTTCTGTGGCGCTTCAATTGTTCAACGCGTCCCAGCATTATACCTTGCTGGCCATTCCCTTCTTTATTCTCGCGGCCAGCTTTATGTCCACGGGCGGTGTGGCCAAGCGCATTATCCGCTTCGCTATTGCCACCGTGGGCCACTTTCGTGGTGGCCTCGCCATGGCATCGGTTTTGGCCTGTATGATGTTTGCCGCCCTGTCCGGCTCTTCTCCGGCAACCGTGGTGGCCATCGGCACTATTGCCATCGCCGGCATGATGCAGGTGGGCTACTCGAAGGAGTTCGCTGCGGGCATCATCGCCAATGCGGGTACATTGGGCATTCTAATCCCGCCTTCCATCGTGATGGTGGTTTATGCGGCCGCAACCGACGTGTCTGTGGGCCGCATGTTCCTCGCTGGGGTTATTCCCGGTCTGGTGGCTGGCGGCATGTTGATGATCACCATTTACATTGTGGCGCGTATCAAAAACCTCCCCGCCGAACCATGGCGCGGCTTTGGCGAAATCTTGCAAGGCGGCAAGCAAGCTGGTTGGGGCCTGTTTCTGATCGTGATCATTATTGGTGGCATTTATGGCGGCGTGTTTACGCCAACTGAGGCCGCCGCCGTGGCCGCCGTCTATGCGTTCTTGATCGCCATCTTTGTTTATCGCGATATGGGGCCCTTGCGCGACATCCCTTGGGTGCCCGAAGATGCGCCCACCAAAACCCGGATCGGCTTTTCGGCAACGGTTTATGGTCTATCCCTGTTTGGTTTGTGGATGACGTTGAGCTTCTTCGCCTTTGGCGAAAGTGAAGCGATGAGCCTTGGCCTGCGCTTTTGGATCGGTGTTATTGCCGGACTATCCGCGATGATCGCCTATACGATTTGGCGTGATCCCGAATCCAGTTTGGCCCGTGTGCCGGGGCATTTGGTTGCAGGATTGCCCATCTGGGGCCGCAACCTCGGCTTGATCGTGCGTCGGTTCCCTGGCGCCATGTTCCACGAGGACACGCGCAAAGTGATGGTCGATGCATCTAAAACGACCTTGATGTTGATGTTCATCATCGTGAACGCGCTGTTGTTTGCCCATGTGCTCACCTCGGAGCGGATTCCGCAGGCCATCACCGGCCTGATGCTGGATGCAGGCTTTAACTGGTTTACCTTCCTGATCGCCGTCAACATTCTGTTGTTGATTGGTGGCCAGTTTATGGAGCCATCCGGCCTGTTGCTGATCGTAGCCCCGGTGGTGTTCCCCATTGCCATTGAGTTGGGCGTTGATCCCATCCATTTGGGCATCATCATGGTGGTGAATATGGAAATCGGCATGATCACGCCGCCCATTGGTCTCAACCTGTTTGTGACCTCGGGGATAACCGGGATGAGCTTGCTCAAGGTGGTCAAGGCCGCCGCGCCATTTGTGGCGGTGTTGCTGGTGTTCTTGGTGATCGTCACCTACGTGCCACAACTCTCAATCACGCTCCCTTATGCGTTGATGGGGCCGGAGATTGTCTCCCGCTAAATGTTTTGCCCCGCCAGTCCGTCAATGGATTGGCGGGGTATTTTTCCTAAACCAGCTTAAGCGCCTCGCTCAGCAATAGTCCGGCGGAAATCAGGGCGCCGAACAAGCCCAACCACTGCCAATTGCGCAATGAGGCCGGCGCGTCTTTGCGACGGGCAATCCGCCACAGCGAAAAATTCACCAGGCTGAAGACAAACAAAATAATGGCACTGGTGGCCTGCGCCAGATGGACCAGCGGAAAGCTGATGGCCAGAATGATGGTCAATCCGGCCACAAACCAAGTGGAAAACAGCGGTGTTTGGCGTTTGGCATCCAGCAGCCCAAAAATGCCTGGCACAAGCTTTTCCTGTGCCATGCCATAAAGCACCCGTGAGGCCATAATGATTTGCACCAGAATGCCATTGACCATGGCAATGGTGGCGATCACAGCAATCGGCGCACCAGATTGGCCGGTGAGGGCAGTGAAAAGGTCGGCAATCGGCGCCTTGCTGCCTGCCAATTGCGCTTGATCCATGCTGGTTACTGCCACCAGCGCCACCAGCATATAAACAATCACCGTGATTACCAGCGTCAGCAAAATGGCGCGAGGCACATTTTTATGCGCGTCCTTGGTTTCCTCGGCCATGTTCTCAATATCTTCAAACCCTATAAAGGCGAAAAACGCGATCATGGCCGCCGTGCTCACGGCCACCATATTGGCGTTCACGGCAAACGGATTAAGGCTTTGTGCCAAAAAACCAATATCGTTCAAGTTGGGCGCACCCATAAAACCGATCACCACAAGCGTGCCGATTTCCAAAAGGGTGATAATCGCAGCGAAAATCACACTTTCCCGCACGCCAAACCAGGCAATGCCCGCCAGCGTGAGAATCACCACACTGGTAATGAGTGGCGTGGGCAAGTGCAGCAATTGTTGGAAATATCCGGCAAAAGCGAGGGCCACAACCGCGCTTGAAATGATGGCGGTGGCTGTGACGCCGAGGCCAACTACACGCCCCCAAAACGACCCGATGCCAATATTGACAAAAACGGCTTCACCACCCGCTCTCGGATATACAGCCGCGAGTTTGGCATAGCTGAGCCCTGTTGCCGCGGCGATGATCCCTGCCAGTAAAAAGGCGAGGGGCGCTTGCTGCCCTGCAAGGCCGACAATCTCGCCGATCAGCGCAAATATGCCCGCGCCGATGGTGACGCCCACGCCGTAAAAAACCAGCATGGGCAGCGACAATGTACGTTTCAGTTTAATCTGAGCATTTTCCGGTGTGCGCATCAATTTGCCTCCATTGATGCCCGCACATTACCGGAGAAGACCAACCAGCAAATTGATCTAGATTAGGTGCCGCAAAAAGTTCTCAATACCCGCTCTTCGTTCGTGGGCGGCGCAGTGAAGTCATCAAATTCCGGCTGGTCGTCATAGGGGCGTTGATAGACTTGATTGAGCGTGTTGAACAGGCTGAGATCGCCACCTTTGGCCTCTTCAATCATGCGTTCCATCACATGGTTGCGCGGAATGAAGCGCGGATTGCAGGTGCGCATCATGTCTTGACGTGCGGCAAGCGATGCATCTTCATTGTCATGCGCGGCAGCCCATTTGCCCAGCCAATCGCGCCAGCCTTCACCCTCAAACCGATTTGAATTCACCTCAATCTCTGCCGGATCAAGGGTCGCAAGGGCGCGGAAACTATTGGTGAAATCTTGATTATGCTTTTGCAATAAATCAAGAAAGGCCACGGCCAATGCCATATTGTCTTTTGTAAAACGCAGGCCAATTTTGCGGCAAAGTCCCGTTTGAAAGGCTTGATCATAAAGTGGCGCAAACTCATTGATGGCGTCTTGCGCCAACTGCACCGCCGCATCTTCATTGTCATGCAAGATTGGCAAGAAGCATTGGGCCAACACCCCAAGGTTCCACCGGGCGATCCGCGGTTGGTTGTGATAGGCATAACGCCCAAATTCATCAATCGAGCTGAACACAGTTTCCGGGTGATAATGGTCCATAAAAGCGCAGGGCCCATAATCAATTGTCTCGCCAGAAACCGCCATATTGTCCGTGTTCATTACCCCGTGAATAAAGCCGATCAATTGCCATTTGGCGATCAGTTCAGCCTGGCGCGCGATAATCGCTTCCAGCAGTTTGGGATATTTGTGGGCGTCGCCCTCAAGCGCTGGGTAGTGACGTTGGATCACAAAATCTGCCAGTTGTGCCAAAGCCTCATGCTCACCCCGGGCCATAAAATATTGAAACGTACCGACCCGCACAAAGCTGGTGGCGATACGGGTTATGATCGCGCCGGGCAAGCCCGTTTCCCGTTGCACCCGCTCACCGGTCGAGATGGCGGCAAGGGCGCGCGTGGTCGGCACGCCCAAATGATGCATCGCTTCGCTCATCACATATTCGCGCAGGACCGGGCCGATGGCGGCGCGGCCATCACCATTGCGCGAAAACGGCGTCGGGCCGGAGCCTTTAAGCTGCAGATCAAATACCTGCCCCGACGCGTTGGTGACGTCGCCCAAAATATGTGCGCGGCCATCACCCAATTGCGGCACCCAATTGCCAAACTGGTGCCCGGCATAGGCCATGGCCACGGGTTGGCTTTGCGGCACAATCTTGTTGCCTGCCAGTACGTGCAGGCCTTCCTCACCTTGCCAATAGTCAAGGTCGAGCCCCAATTCAGCCGCAAGTTGTTGATTGAAGCTCATCCATGCAGGGGCCGTCACTGGGCTGGGGGCCACAGGGGCGAAAAACCTGTCCGGCAGAGTAGCAAAGCTTTGCCCCAAAGGGGCTGTGGGGATATCCATAAGAACCACGCAACAATGATTTGAAATTTGCGCCATAATCGCGCACTTTTGTGGCAATTATTAGCAGTTCAAGTCAGAAAGGCCAAACGTGGCACAAGAGCAAACCGCGCAAACAGGTCCAAGGGTGGCCATTATCGGTGCAGGTATTGTGGGGGTAACGACCGCCCTGCGCCTGAAGGAGTTGGGTGCTTATCCCGTGTTGCTTGATAGCGCACCAGACGCAGCCACGGCCACCAGCGCCCAAAATGCAGCCCAATTGAGTTATTCAGCAGTAGATGCGGTGGCGTCTCCGGCGCTAATGGCATTGATGCCGAAAGTGATACTGGGCCAATCCCCGAGCAGTAAGGTCAGCCCCCTCTGGGTGAAAGACTATTTTGCCTGGGCGCTAAAGTTTTTGACCCAGGCCAAGGCCAGCCAATATGAAAAAAACAGCTTCGCCAATCTTGAGTTGAGTTTGACGTCAAAGGCGGTGTTTCAAGAATGGTTGGAGACTTATGACTTTGATTTTGATTATCGCGCGTCAGGCAAAGTCTCCTTGTTGGGGCCGGGCGCAAACCTGACCGCCGCCCAATTGTGGGCAGACAAGAAAAAGAAAATGGGCGCGGACATCGAAGTGCTCGATCACGAAGGCGTTGTGCGCAAAGAACCGACATTCATCCAGTTCCAAGGGCGTTGCAATGGCGGGGTCTATAGCGGCACGGATGCGGTGGGGGATGCCCGCAAGTTTGCCCGTGAGGCGCTCAGATCTATTCTTGAAGAAGGCGCTGGTGAGTTCTTGCCCAATCAAAAAGTGCTCGATGTGATTATGGACAAGGACGAAATGCGCTATCTAATCACCGATCAAGGTCGGGTTGAGGCGGATGCATTTGTGATTTGTGCTGGGCTTCAATCGGTCGAACTTTGCGAACGACTGGGCAAAAACCTGCCCTTGGCCCCAATGGCCGGCTATAGCCTGTCGCTGCCGATGGGCAAGGCGGTGCCAGATCTGGCGATTACGGACACAGAAAACAAGGCAGTGGTGACGCGGTTGGGCAACCGGATTCGCTATGCTGGCTATGCCGATTTCGTGCCGCAACAGCGCGGCATATCGGCCAAGCGGCTCAACACGTTTAAAGCGCGCTTGTTCGAGCGGTTTCCGCTGGTCGCTGAGGACAGTGGTGACCTGTCACCCTGGATGGGCTTTCGCCCCCTCACGCCAGATAGCCAGCCCGTGATCGGGCGCTTGACCCAGAAGAACGGATATATCAACACAGGCCACGGCATGTTTGGCTGGGCCTTAAGCGCAGGCAGCGCAGATCGTGTCGCGCGCCAGATCATGGCAGAGGTACGCTAACAAAAAAGGGCGCTGCATTTGCAGCGCCCCTTAAAAGCTTCACTGAAAATGAGATCTACGCGGCGTCGACGCCCAAACGCTTTTTGATCGCATCAATGCTTGCCCGTGGCGTTGCCGCCAAAAGGGTCTTGGTATAGTCGTGCTGCGGATTGTTGAAAATCTCATCCCGCGTATTTTGCTCAACAATTTCACCAAAATACATCACCATTACCCGGTCAGCGATATATTTCACCACAGATAGATCGTGGGAAATAAAGATGTAGGAGAGATTGAACTCGTCCTGCAAATCCGCCAACAGGTTCAAGATTTGCGCTTGAACCGACAAATCGAGCGCCGAGACGGGTTCGTCCAGCACCAAAATGTCTGGCCGCATCATCAGCGCCCGTGCAATCGCGATCCGCTGGCGTTGACCGCCGGAGAACATGTGCGGATAGCGGCCATAATGCACCGCATCCAAGCCCACTTTAAGCAACATCGCCATCGCCAATTCGCGCCGCTCTTCAGCAGGCATCTTGGTGTTGATGATGAGCGGCTCTTCCAAAATCTCACCAACCTTCTGGCGCGGGTTTAGCGAGCCATAAGGGTTTTGGAACACGATTTGAACATGCTGCCGCATCTCACTGGTCGGTGGGTTCTCGCGGATGTCGATTTTTTGCCCATCAATCTCCAACTCACCGGATGTTTGCGCATCAATGAGCGTGAGAATCCGGGCCAATGTCGACTTGCCGCAACCCGATTCACCCACAAGCGCAAGGGTTTCCCCTTTTTTCAGCTCAAAGCTGACGCCCTTGAGGGCATGCACCACATCGCCTTTTTTAAACATGGTGGCCTTGGTGACGTAGTCACGGTAGATATCCGTTGCTTTAATCACTGAGTGGGTCATCGCGCTGCATCCCCTTTTTCGAAGCTGTCGGCAAAATCAGAGACAGTTGGCAAACGATCACCTACAGCACGTTCCGGCAACGCCGAAAGCAAAGCTTGGGTATAGGCATTTTGAGGGTTCTCAAACAGATCAAGCACATTGGCTTCTTCCATTTGTTGGCCCTTATATTGCACCACAACCCGGTGTGCCGTTTCCGCCACCACACCCATATCGTGGGTGATCATGATCAACGCCATGTTGGTTTTTGCCTGAATATCCATCAGCAGATCAAGAATTTGCTTCTGGATGGTCACATCCAACGCGGTCGTTGGCTCGTCAGCGATCAGCAATTTGGGGTTACATGAAATGGCCATCGCAATCATCACCCGTTGGCACTGGCCGCCGGACAATTGGTGCGGAAAGCTTTTCAGTTTTTTCTCAGGGTCCGGAATGCCCACCAAATCGAACAATTCATGTGCGCGGGCAATCCGCTCTTTTTTGTCCAGTTTGGTGTGTGTTTTCAGCATCTCAAAGATCTGATACCCCACCGTAAAGCACGGGTTTAGGCTGGCAATCGGCTCCTGAAAGATCATGGAAATATCTTTGCCGATAATATGGCGCCGATCACGATCACTCAGTGCGCGAATGTCTTTACCTTCAAATTCAAGCTTATCCGCTGTGATGGTCGCCGTGTTGGGCAAAAGCCCCATCACCGCCAGCATCGCAACTGATTTGCCAGAGCCACTCTCGCCAACAATGGCGAGAATGTCGTTTTGATTGACCTTAAAGTTGACCCCGTCAACAGCCTTGAACGGGCCATCGGCGGTATCAAACGTCACTGTCAGATTTTCAATATCAAGTACCATGGTCATAATGATCAGCTCCGCTTGAGTTTCGGGTCAAGCGCGTCGCGCAAACCATCGCCCACCAGATTGATCGCCAAAACAGTGATCAAAATAGCAAGGCCAGGGAAGGTCACAACCCACCACGCACGCAGCACGAATTCACGCGCTTCCGCCAACATGGTGCCCCATTCAGGGGTAGGTGGCTGTGCGCCCATGCCCAAAAAGCCAAGGGCAGCCGCATCCAAAATCGCAGTGGAGAACGACAAAGTGGCTTGAACAATGAGTGGCGCCAGACAGTTGGGCAAGATGGTCTTAAACATCAAACGCATATGTCCTGCACCAGCAACTTTTGCACTGGTCACATATTCCCGGTTGGCTTCAGACATCACAGCCGCACGGGTCAACCGTGCAAAGTGAGGCTGCAACACAACCGCAATCGCGATCATGGCATTCACCAGGCCCGGGCCCAAAATGGCCACCAGCACCAACGCCATCAGCAATGAAGGGAAGGCAAGAATGATGTCCATCACCCGCATGATCAAGGCATCGACCCAGCCGCGGAAATAACCCGCAACCAAACCAATAATGATACCGCCGATCAAAGAAATGGTCACCACGACCACGCCAATGAACAGCGAGAACCGTGCCCCGTGCATCAAGCGGGAAAGCATATCACGCCCTACTGCGTCGGTACCCAGTATGTAGGTCCAGGTGCCACCCTCTTCCCAAACAGGGGGCGTCAAAAACGCATCCCGGTTTTGAACGTTAGGACCGTGGGGTGCGAGCACCGGTGCGATAACCGCCATCAGGATCATAAAGCCCACAATGCACAGGCCGATTACAGCGCCCTTATTGGCACTGAAATAGTGCCAGAACTCGTTAAGCACGGACCAACGCGCTTTACGCGCTTCTTCTTTAACGACATCTTGGTCGATATTTTTTAGAGTAGGATCAGTCATTAGCGTGTCCTCACTGATGCCTAATGCGCGGATTGATCAAACCGTAAAGCACGTCAACTGTCAGGTTAACGACCATCACGATCAAAGCGATCAACACAAGGCCACCCTGCACCGAAGGGTAGTCGCGTCTAAAGATACTGTCGACCATCCATTTGCCAATGCCTGGCCACGAAAAGATGGTTTCGGTCAAAATCGCACCCGCGAGCAATACGCCCACCTGCAAACCAATTGTCGTGATCACGGGGATCAGCGCGTTGCGCAGCGCGTGTACGCCCACAACCTGCAATTGGCCTAAGCCCTTGGCACGCGCCGTACGCACATAATCCTCGCCCAAAACCTCAAGCATTGCCGAGCGAGTTTGCCGCGCGATCACCGCCAAAGGAATGGTACCCAAAACAATGGTGGGCAGGATAAGGTGTCTGACCGCCGATTGGAATGCCCCGGGCTGACCGGAAAGCAAGCTGTCGATCAGCATAAAGCCGGTAACCTGCGGGAAGAAGTACATAAGCGATATACGACCTGAAACCGGTGTCCAGCCGAGGATGCCGGAAAACAGGATGATGAGCAAAAGACCCCACCAGAAAATCGGCATGGAGTACCCGGCAAGCGCCGTGCCCATGGTGAGCTGGTCAAACCAGGAGCCGCGTTTCACTGCTGAAATAATGCCGGCAGGTATACCAATCACGATGGCAAAAATAATGGCGCAAGTTGCCAATTCCAGCGTTGCTGGAAACAGGGTCATAAACTCGTTCAACACGGGGCGCTTGGTGGCAATGGAGGTGCCAAAATCGCCTTGGAACAAACCCACCACATAAGTGAAATATTGTTCCCATATCGGGCGATCAAAGCCAAATTGCGTCAGCAATTGTTGATAACGTTCCGGTTCAACGCCGCGTTCCCCCGCAAGCGCGAGGATCGGGTCGCCGGGCAGCACACGAACAAAGCCAAAGGCGACGATCGTGATGCCGATGAATGTGGGTACAATAAGTACCAATTTGTTGAGCAGAAATTTTAGCATGTGCGTTCAAAAGAAAGCAGGCGCCACAAATGGGCGCCTGCAATCAACCTCTTCCTAATTTGCCTTATTCGGCAAGATCAACACCGTCGAACCAGTGACCGCCCAATGGGTCCATCACATAGCCTTCGACTTTCTTGGACATAGGCATGAACACTGTTGAGTGTGCAATTGTCGCCCAAGGTGCTTCACGCTTAAACACAACCTGTGCTTCTTCATAAAGCTTGGTGCGCTCTTCTTGGTCAGAAATAGTTTTCGCTTTTTGGATCAAAGCTTCAAACTCTTCGTTACACCACTGAGCACGGTTTGAACCGCCAACACCATCACAGCCCAAAAGAACCGCTAGGAAGTTGTCTGGATCACCGTTGTCACCAGTCCAACCGAGCAATACAGCGCCTTCACGATCAATTTCTTTCGAGCGTGCAAGATATTCACCCCACTCGTAAGAAACAATCTGAACGTCCACACCGATTTTCGCAAAGTCAGCCTGAATAACTTCAGCCATACGACGTGCGTTCGGGTTATATGGACGCTGAACAGGCATTGCCCAGATTTCCATCTCGAGGCCAGTTACACCCTCTGCTTCAAGCATAGCTTTAGCAGCTTCGGGATCATATGGATCGTCTTCGATCGCATTGTTGTAAGACCACATGGTAGGTGGAATTGGGTTTTTGGCAGCAGTACCAGCACCTTGGAAAACAGCTTCCAAGATAGCTTGCTTGTTGATCGCCATGTTCAATGCTTTACGCACTTTGGTGTTATCAAACGGAGCAACTTGTGTGTTGTACGCCAAATAACCAACGTTCAAGCCTTCTTGTTCCATCATCATCAAGTTTGGATCAGAGGCCAAAGTCTCAATGTCTGCTGGGTTTGGATAAGGTGCCACGTGACATTCGCCAGCTTTCAGCTTTTGAGCGCGCACGGCAGCATCTGTTGTAATCGCAAACACAAGATCATCGATAGGCTGTTTGCCCTGCCAATAGTCAGGGTGTGCAGCATAACGGATCACAGCATCTTTTTGATAAGCAACAAACTGGAACGGACCAGTACCAACAGGCTCTTGGTTCAACATTTCCTTGCTGTCAGATTCTGCAAGCTGTTCTGCATATTCAGCAGATACGATTGACGCAAAGTCCATCGCAAGGTTCGCGATCATTGGCGCTTCAGGGCGCTTCAGTACGAACTTAACAGTGTAATCGTCGACTTTAACAATGTCGTCGATCAGATCTGGCATGGACATACCGTTAAAGTATTCCCATGAGATGCCTGGTACATATTCGTACCATGGGTGATCAGCCAAACGCTGACGGTTGAATGAGAACAACACGTCATCAGCGTTAAAGTCGCGTGTAGGTGTAAAGAAGCTCGTAGTATGGAACTTCACGCCTTTACGCAGGTTGAAAGTGTACTCAAGGCCATCCTCTGACACTTCCCAGCTTTCAGCCAAACCAGGCTGAACTTGTGAAGTACCGCGCTTAAACTCAACCAAACGGTTGTAAAGCGGCTTAGAAGACGCGTCAAAAGTTGTACCAGCAGTATATGGTGCAACGTCAAAACCTTCTGGTGAACCCTCAGAGCAGTATACTAGTGTTTTTGCGTAAGCGCTACCAGCCATCAACCCCATAAGGGCTGTTGCTGCCAGCAACTTTCCGAATTTTTTCATGATAATGTTCCCTCCAATATCATTGCACGCAGTTAGTGCGTGCAGGGGAGAGAAAAGACGGTTTTGCCTTGAGTTGCAACAGCAAATCAAAAAAATTTTGCCAAAATTGTCCGACGAGCCTTACTTTTTGTAAATTCTTGCCTGAATCTTGACCGGATGTTCAAAAAACGAACCTTGATTCGAGCGGCATGTGAAACAATCGGCGCCTATCGTTGCCGGTTTATCGCTATGATGTTGAATAATAGGGCTATTTTAACACCAGGCGCAGAACGAGCCTCAATTTGATGGCATATATATTCCAATAATCAGTATTTTGATTCGATACTTTGGGCGCCGCTAAAGTTAGGGCGTGATCAAATCGGCCTGAAACTGATAAAACGCAGGTGTGAGCGAAGTGTTAGTGCCGTTTTCCAATAAGCAGGCTCTCATTTAGACTTTATCCCAGCTTGGATTCCAATAAATCTTCGAACAATTTATGCGGTGAGGTGCTGTTCTGCGTCGCAAATTCAAGTTCGGTCTGCAGCGAAGTGTGCAAAAAGTCTTCGAAACCCTGTTTTGCCGCATCAGGTTCGACAAAATCGTAATATCCTGCTTCGAGGCGCGCGAGGAGGGTGCGTTTCATCTTGGCAAATTTGTCGGCGGCGGCTGGCCCATTGCTTATTGAAACCGCTTGCTTGCGATAGGTGTGCAGGGGCAACGGGAGATGCAGGCAATAGGCCGTGTGGCAGAACGCCTTAAAAATCAAATCCATATCCACAAGACAGGGTTGATTGACATCATATTCAATCGGCAAGCGGGCGCGGTCATAAAGGATCATGCTGTCCATGGAGATATTGGTGGCTTTATAGATATCCGCGCTAAGCCGCCGTTGCGTCCCTCGCGTACCAACTTGCCGAAGGGGATTGAGGGCCGCATCTGTGACCTGAAGTCCGGTCGAAATGAGCGGGTTTTCCGCTAGCAAGGGAGCGGTTATCTCAAGTTTTTCGGGCACAAACAGATCGTCCGCATCAAGCACGGCAATAAAGTTAGATCGAGCTGCGTCCACGCCCACATTTCTGGCATTTGACGACCCCGTGCCCACGTTGCCGGTGCTGGTAAACCGAATGCGCGGGTCCTTTAACCCCGCGAGCCCCAAAAGTCGCTCATAATCCTCGCCATCATCAATGCTGATCACCAATTCCCACTGGCTATAGGTTTGGGTCAGAACGCTTTGAACGCTCTCAGCAAGTGTTTCGCGACATTTGAAAGCGGGCATCACAATGGAGATAAGGGGGGCGGACATGAAACTGGGGGCCTTTCAGGCGGATTGTACGGCGTAAATAGTGTGATGATACGCATCAAAGCGTCAATCAGGTTCATCCCAATTGTGTTCAACTCTTGAATTCAATAATGGCTATGCCCATATTTCACCTAAGCGGCCATAAGGCGCCTGTCTGGGTCATTTGGTCATTGTTGCTTTTAAAGAACGCGTGTAGGTGCGCCGATGCGGCCTGCAATTGAAAGGATGATTATGTCCAGAATGTCATTTTTCTCATCGCCCTTCTTGCTTGGTTTTGACGAGATTGAGCAGCGCCTTGATCGATTGGCGAAAGCGGCGGATGGGTATCCCCCCTACAATATAGAGCGGATCTCCAATGATGATGGGGCCGAGCAATTCCACATTTCGGTGGCAGTTGCGGGCTTTACCCAAGACGAATTGGAAATCACGTTAGAAGACAATCAACTCCTCATTCGTGGGCGTCAGCAAGATGACCCCAACCGCGAATTTTTGCATCGCGGCATTGCGGCACGTCAGTTCCAACGTAGTTTTTTACTGGCTGATGGCATGCGTGTGGAAGGGGCAGCTCTGCAAGATGGGCTGCTGAACATTTCACTTGTGCGCCCCAATGTCGAAAAAGTTGCGCGGCGGATCGAAATTAAAACCGCTGAGTAACTTGTTGCGTATATTATACAGTAGTGCGTTTTGAGGAGGTGTCCTATGACACATATCGAAAAAACCGAAGCCTACGCCCCATTGAGCGTAGAAGAATTCTTGGCCCTTGGTGGTGAAGACATCGTTTATCGCCGGCGCCTGACAGGCAAACAGCTAAAAGACTTTTTGCCTGAAGCGAAAAATGCGCCGGAAAATCAGATTTTTGACGCTTTGTTCGGCGCCGATGGCACACCTTTATTGGTCACCGATGATAAAAGATCACTGACCGATTGGCTCGATGAAGCCGGCATGGATATGGCGTTGCGTCACTAAGTGAAACGCGCTGCGTTTCTGCAGGATCTAAAAAACAAAAGCACATTCGCTGTGACCAGTGAATGTGCTTTTTTAATGTGTACGGTCGCGAGGTGAACTACGCGGCGTTGGTTTCTTCCGCTTCACGAGTCAAGAACTCATGAATATCTTCTGCGCTTTGCATTTTGCGCAACCGTTCCATAAGGCCCGGTGTGCGTGTCAGCCGTGCAATCCGCGATAGGGCTTTCAAATGGTCTGCGCCAGACCCTTGGGGCGCCAACAAAACAAATGCCAAATCAACAGGCTTGTCGTCCACTGCTTCAAACTCGATACCATGCTCAAGCCGAATAAGAATGCAGTGTACGCCATCGAGCCCCTTGAGCTTGCCATGAGGAATGGCAATACCATCACCCAAACCCGTGGAACCCAATTGTTCACGCTCTTTTAGCGTCTCAAAGATTTGGTGGGCGTCGAGGCCCACCACTTCACTTGCACGCTCAGCAGCAAGCTGCAAAAGCTGGCGTTTGCACGTGACTTTCGCGCAAGGCACGATCGCCTTGCTCGCCAGAATCTGTGCGATTTCCATTTATGTGCCTTTCATTGTGATCAACGAAGGGGACAAGTGCTCACTTGTTCTCAAGGGCCGGGTCGATCCAGCCAACATTCCCGTCAGCGCGACGGTAAACCACATTAACGCCGCCATGTCCAGCATGTCGGAACACAATTACGTCACTTTGGGCGAGGTCAAGCTCCATAACAGCTTCGCCAACGCTCATTGTGTGAAGATTATCAGTTGTTTCGGCAATGATCGCTGGATTGAAATCTTCTTCGACTTCTTCCTCTTTTTCGGGTGAGGCAAGAATATAAGACTGCGCTTTGAACTTGTCTGTTTGCGCATTACGACGGTGATTCTTCAATTTGCGCTTATAGCGGCGCAACCGTTTTTCGATATGCCCTGCAGCGTCTTCAAAAGCAGAAGTGGCATCGCCAGCGTCAGCGCCAGCTTGCAGAACAACGCCTGTATCAAGGTGTACTACAACATCCGCGTTAAAGCGGCTGCCTTCATGTTCAAGGGTGAGATGACCATCATACCCGCCATCAAAATATTTAGTGATCGCGGACTCCAAATGGTCATGCGCTTTTGTGCGAAGTGCATCGCCAACATCCATATTTTTTCCAGAAACACGTAGGCTCATAAGTATACCCCTTTCTCTATTGCTTATATAAGGGCGTTTTCGCCGAGGTGAATTGACCTCTGTCAATCATTTTAACGCCGCTTCGCGGTCGGATGCAATCACCTGTAATACGGATTATCGCTTCCCAAGGCCTTCCAAATGGTGAAGAAAAGCACTAACATTCGCCCCACATAGGGATGAATCGTTATGGCTCCAAGGCCTGCAATTCCGCGATTTTCCGCCCGAATCTCTTTAAATAATTGTCTTTGCTTTCTGTGCGCGCTTGCGCCGCCCACCTCACGCAATAGCCGCCCACCTCACGCAATAAGTGTGGCCAATTTGTGCTAGATTCGTACGATTATTCGTCCCAAAAATTTTTTCCGTTTTCGAGACCGCGACGGTTCTTTGCCCGTCTATCAATAAATCCGAACAGTTGGGTTGCTGTTTGGCGTTGGATTTGATGAATATGAGGGCAACAAAGGAAATCTATGCAAAGCGATCAGCAAAAACTGCAAGCCATTTTGGATCAAGCTGTGGATCACGCCCGCGCGTCAACAGAACGTGGACGGGTGGCGCACTATATCCCGGAGCTGGCGAAAGCGGACCCACAAAAAGCGGGCATTGCCGTCACGTTGGATAATGGCGAAACCATTGGCGCGGGGGATTGGCAACAGCCCAACACGATCCAATCGATCTCAAAAGTGTTCACCTTGGCGCTGTGCTTGGGCACATTGGGCGACAATTTATGGCGGCGGGTCGGGCGTGAACCCTCCGGTTCCGCATTTGATTCTATTTTGCAGCTCGAACATGAAAATGGCATCCCCAGAAACCCCTTCGTCAATGCCGGGGCGATCGTGGTGACCGATGCGATCTTGGCCACCTACCAACCAAAAGAGGCATTGGGCGAAATTGTTCGATTTGTGCAGGGCCTGACGGGCGATGATCAAATCTTTATTGATGGGCGTGTGGCCCAGTCCGAAGAAGAAACCGGCCACCGCAATCGCGCATTGGCGCACTATTTGGCGTCGTGCGGCAATCTATATAATCCGGTCGCGCACACACTGGGCGTATATTACAACCAATGCGCACTGACCATGGATTGTGCCCAGCTGTCGCGCGCGGGCCGGTTTTTGGCATTTGCGGGCACGTTGGGGCCAAATCGCCAGCAAATGGTGTCGATGAAGCGCGCCCGCCGGATCGCCGCAATCATGCTGACATGCGGCCATTATGATGGTTCTGGCGATTTCGCCTATCGTGTTGGCTTGCCCGCAAAGTCCGGCGTGAGCGGCATGATATTGGCGGCGGTGCCAGGAATTGCCTCCATAGCTGTGTGGTCCCCCGGGTTGGATCGCAATGGCAATTCCCACATAGGTACGCAAATGCTCGAATATGTTACCAATGAAATGGATTGGACGGTGTTTTCTTAAAGGGAGGCTTTAGCGCACCAGTTCCCGCTTTTGCCGCCGCCGGATCACCGAAGAGGCAATGTTCATCGCTTCACGATATTTCGCCACAGTGCGCCGCGCCACGTTCATGCTTTGCTCGTCGTTCAATATCGCCGCAATTTTGTCGTCCGAGAGGATCTTTCGTGGATCTTCCGCATCGATCAATTGTTTGATCCGGTATTTTACGGATTCGGCGGAATGGTCGGCCTCGCCGCTGGCGGAGTGAATAGCCGACGTGAAGAAATATTTCAGTTCAAATAGCCCGCGCGGGGTGCTGACATATTTATTGCTGGTCACCCGCGAAATCGTGCTTTCGTGCATTTCAATTTCTTCAGCCACCATTTTCAACGTCATCGGCCGCAATTGAGATACGCCATGATGCAAAAAACCATCCTGCTGGCGCACAATTTCCTTTGTCACCTTCAAAATGGTTTGCGCCCGTTGATCTAAACTTTTGGTCAGCCAATTGGCGGTTTGCAAACACTCGCTCAAATAGGTTTTGTCCTCGCCCTTCTTGGCGCTGGCGCTCACGCTGGCCAAATAGGTGCGGTTGATCAACACCTTGGGCAGCACCTCTTGGTTGAGTTCAATGACCCATTCTTTGCTGTTGCCCTGTCGCACAAACACGTCGGGCACAATGGCTTGCACATTGCTGCCTTCAAATGCGCGGCCCGGGCGTGGGTCCAGCCGTCGGATTTCTGCGAGCATGTCGCCCAAATCTTCGGCATCGGCACCCAACAGTTTTTGCAATTCGGTAATTTTGTGCGCCGCCAGCAGATCGAGATTATCCAGCAGCATTTGCATCATTGGGTCCAGCCGGTCTTTTTCGCGCAATTGTATCGCGAGACATTCGGCCAAATCGCGGGCAAAAATGCCCAGCGGATCACACCCTTGAACCGCTTCGAGCACCGCTTCCACATGGCCAAGTTCGGTGCCCAGCTGATCCGCAATCTGATCCAAAGGCACATCCACATAGCCTGTTTCATTGAGATTTTCGATCAGGGCGCTGGCGATCAACATGTCGCCGGGATGGCTGAGAATTAGCGAAATTTGTTCGATCAAATGATCATTGAGGGATTTTTCGCCTGCAGCGAATTGCTCAAAATCACCAGTTTCCTGCCCGCCACTCGTGTGCTTGCCTTCAGGCCAGGACAGGGATTGCGATAGGCTGTCCTGCCCGACCTGCTCGGGATAGAGGTTGGCCACATCCGTGTCCATCTCCTGCGCCACCGAAACGGCGCTGCCCAACTGTTCACCTCGGCTTGAAACGTCAACCGCGCGATCATCAGCTTTTACCGCGGGCTCTTCTTCAACGGTGCGTTCCTCGCCCCCGTCGTCGCGGTCAAGCAGCGGATTGCGCATCAGCTCTTCTTCGACAAATTGGGAAAGCTCGGTATGCGAAAGCTGCAACAGCTTGATCGACTGCATCAATTGGGGCGTTAACGCAAGCGTTTGCGATTGCCGAATATCCAATCTGGGGCCAATGGCCATGTCGATCATCGCTCCTTCCGGGCAAATCAGCGTGGTGTTGTGCTAAAATGCCATAGATAATCGCACACATTCAAGCCGCACTATACAAAATCCGTGCCAATCTTAACACTTCTGTGTAGTCGCACCTATTTGAAAAGCCAAATGCAAGCACCAAACGCCAGCGATGTGGAAAAAACAGGCAGTGCCGACAGCACCGCTCAGCCGTGAGCTCAAACCTAAAGCGTAAAATCTTCGCCCAGATAAACCCGACGGGCTTGCTCATCATTGGTGATGGTTTCGGGGCGACCTTGGATCATCACCTGTCCCCCATGGATGATGTAGGCGCGATCAACCAGACCCAGCGTCTCGCGCACATTGTGGTCAGTGATCAAAACGCCGATGCCGCGGCTGGTGAGTTGCCGCACGAGTTTGCGAATTTCACCCACAGCAATCGGATCGACCCCGGCAAAGGGTTCATCGAGCAGCATAAATTGCGGGTCTGCCGCCAGGGCGCGCGCAATTTCCACGCGTCGACGTTCACCACCTGATAGGGCCAACGCATCCGCATCGCGAAGATGCGAGATGGTGAATTCTTCGAGCAAATCATCAAGCCGCGCCTGCTGTGCCTTGCGGCCGCGCACATGGCCTTGCAAGATCGCCATAATATTGTTTTTGACGCTCATGCCGCGAAAGATGGACGGTTCTTGTGGCAGATAGCCCATGCCCAGCCGACCGCGCTGAAAAAGTGGAAACTTGGTGATGGGTTTGCCATGCAGCAACACTTCGCCGCTATCCGGCGGGGTGATGCCCATGATCATCGAGAACACCGTGGTTTTGCCTGCGCCGTTTGGGCCTAAAAGGCCAACGGCTTCGCCGCGGTTGACCGCAATAGACACATTGCGGATCACGATTTTTTTGCCGTAGCTTTTGGCCAACGAATGGGCCACCAGCCAGCCGGTTGGATCAAGTGATTGGCTCTGTTCTGCCGTGTTAGCCGCCACTGGAGAAAACCCCTGTCACCCGAGAGTTGGAATTGGGGTCCGATGTAAATCGGGAACTATTGTCCGTGACATCAACAAACAAATCCTTGCTGGTCACCAATGTCCCGTCTTCCGTAACTTCAACATTGCCCGTCAGGTGCAAAATCTCAGTCTTTGGATCATAGGTGCCAAAATCCGCCTTGGCGGTTTTAGGCCCAAAATGAAGCGTAAGGCGGCCGGCTGCGGTCATTTTCTTCAGGTCGGACGCGCCACCTTCACCGTAATAGGCAATGACTTTGGGCGAATAGAGGATGAAGTCGTCCTGTTTGACAACCACCTCACCAGTGAACACGGCCTCCCGCTTATCTTCGAAAATTTCGAAGACATCGCCGGTGATGTTTACGGGGCCTTTCGATTGCGTCATTGCGCTGCCGACCATGCCGAAGCTGGCAAGGCATATGAACAGCAAGAATGTTGAAATTCTATTCATCTGCGGTTGGCCCTTCCTGTGGCGCCAAAGTGAGTGTCGCGCGCTCAAATTTCCAATAGTTCCCCGGCCCATCATAATGCATATTTTTAGCGCGTAGCGTGCTGCCATTGGCAAAATCAAACGCTACGCCGTCATCGCCGTCAAAAATCTTTGTGTTCAGGTCAGCAACGCCATTGCCGATCAATCCGGTATCGCCTTTGCTGGACAAAAGATCGATCTCGCTGGTCATGGTCAAAATATTGCGCTTAAGCGAAAAAGTGCCAGTTTCTGAAGTCCCCACAACATTGTCGCCATCCACAAAATTGAGGGTCGCCTGCATCTCCACCAGATCAATCATATCTTGGTTGATAATTTTTGTGGTGGCGCTTTTCGCGGTCATTTCATAGGTGCCGCCATCGCTCAAAACGCCAGTTGCCCGGGGTTCGTCCACCACCAGTCTATCCTGTTCCAGCCGAATGCCTTCAAATTGAGTTGACGGCAAAAGATTGTCGATCAAAAGGGGGACCATCAAGGCGGCAAAAATTGCGCCCCCAAGCAGGGGTATGGTCCACCGCAACCAATTCACGATGCGCTGCCGCCGCTGAACGCCGGCAAACAAATCGTTGAAGTGTGAAGCAGTGGCCGTTTCGCTCATGTTTAGCTATGGGCAAATATATCTGTTTCAGCCCAGCCTTTCAGGTCAAGATCGGCGCGGTAGGGCAAAAAGTCAAAACAGGCTTTGGCTATGTCCATCCGGCCTTCGCGTTTCAGCATCCGGTCGAGGTGACGTTTCAGATCGTGCAAATAGAGCACGTCGCTTGCGGCATATTCCATTTGTGCGCTGCTCAAATCTTCAGCGCCCCAATCAGAACTTTGTTGCTGTTTGGACAAATCAACGCCCAAAAGCTCACGACACAGGTCTTTCAAACCGTGACGGTCCGTATAGGTGCGCACCAGCTTTGAGGCAACTTTGCTGCAGTAAACCGGCTTGGTCACGGTGCCAAAAGCATTTTGCAGCGCCGCGATGTCGAAGCGGGCAAAATGGAAAAGCTTGGTCACATTTTCATCCGCGAGCAGCTTTTGCAGATTAGGCGCTTCGGTTTGCCCCTGGGCAATCTGCACCACGTCGGCGGTGCCATCGCCGGGCGAAAGCTGCACCACGCACAGCCGATCCCGCATGGGGTTCAGGCCCATGGTTTCGGTGTCGATAGCAACAGATTTGCCGTAGTCATTGAGGTGGGGAAGGTCGCCCTTGTGCAAACGAATGGTCATGCAAATAGCCTAGTTTTATTGAGTATAATTTCTCTTGTGCCATACACGCGCGCCAACGCAAAGTCTGTTTCATCAATTCTTTGCGTCTTTTCGATGGCGGGGCGCAAATTCATCCAGCATTACAATTCACTTGCCTTTGGTTAATTCTTTCTTAAAGTAATCCTTCTGTCGATGACGCATCTGAATAGTTGTTCTGCGCGGCAGGTAATTGTGGGCTGATATGGGGAAAGAAATGCTCAAAGAATTTAAGTCCTTTGCCATCAAAGGCAACATGGTCGAGTTGGCCATTGGTGTGATCATTGGTGCAGCATTTGGTGCCATCGTTTCGTCACTTGTGGCGGATGTGATGATGCCGCTCATCGGATTGATCTTCGGGGGACTCGATTTTTCAAACTGGTTTATCGTGCTGTCTGACACAGGCGGCGAAACCATCGCGTCGGTGGCACAGGCACAAGAATTGGGCGTGGCAACGCTCAATATCGGGTTGTTCATCAATGCTGTTGTGAAATTCCTGATTGTCGCTTGGGTGCTGTTCTTCGTGGTGAAGGGCATCAATTCCATGCGCCGTAAGGAGGAGGAGAAGCCTTCCGCTCCACCATCTCCGACCAAGGAAGAAACCTTACTCACCGAAATTCGCGATCTATTGGCGAAAAAATAACAAAAAGGGGAGCCGCGGGGCTCCCCTTTCTTCTTGGCTATTGGGCCAAAATCTCGTCCACAAATTGATCTGCCACCTTATGGGGCGATGCGTTTTGTGCCTTGGCTTTTGTCAAAATCTTGTCGGTTGTCACCGCCAGTTGCTCCAGCTTTTGGTCAACCCATTTTTCATCTGTGATTTTCAAGATTTCGGTGGATACGCTAATGATGCCGCCGCCATTCACCACATAGTCCGGTGCGTAAAGGATGCCGCGTGCCATCAAAGCATCGCCAGCTGCATCATCTGCCAGTTGGTTGTTGGCCGCACCACACACCAATTTCACATTCAACCGCGAAATAGTATCTGCATTCAAGATGGCGCCCATAGCGCAGGGTGCGAAAATGTCGGCCTCCACATCGTAAATGTCATTTGGGGCGACCGAGCGCGCACTAAAAGCCTGCCGTGCTTTTGCAACAGAGCTTGCATTAATATCAGACACAATGAGCTGCGCGCCTGCCGCGTGCAAATGTTCAGCCAGATACATGCCCACGTGACCAAGGCCCTGCAATGCGATTATCTTGCCCTCGAGGTCGCCGTGACCAAACGCATGTTTGGCTGCAGCCACACATGAAAGATAAACCCCACGGGCGGTGACCGGAGATGGATCGCCCGACGCAAAAGCGCCTTTGTTTAGCCCTGCCGCATGGCTGGTATATTTGGCGGCTTCTTCAATATCCTCTACGCTGATGCCCACATCTTCAGCGGTAGTGTACATGCCCTCAAAGCTTTCCACGAACCGACCGAATGCCTGCATCAATTCGGGTGTTTTCTGTGTTTTAGGGTCCGCAATAATGACCGATTTGCCGCCCCCGAGCGGCAAAGATGCAGCGGCATTTTTATAGGTCATGCCTTTGGAAAGCCGCAGCGCGTCGATCTTCGCTGACTCAAAATCGGGGTACGCAAACATGCGGCAACCGCCCGCCGCCGGGCCCAACTTTGTGCTGTGCACAGCGATGATGGACTTCAGGCCGCTCGCCTCGTCCTCCGCATAAACGACCTTTTCATAACCCGGCGCGTCAAGGGGTGTAAGTTTCATTGATCTATCCCAGAGATGATTATTGTTTTTCGTTTTTTTAAGTGTTTTGGCCCCTCTTTGCGCCAAACGTCAATGGTTGGTGCGCAATTTATCGAACTCATTTGGGTAAAAACGTTCACCTACACCAGCGACACCACCCCAAAAACGCACAAGCTGGTGGGTGAGAGGGGTTTGTGTTGAAGCGGGGATGCGCGGCGTTGGTCTGTTTAGTCACGCCGCGGGCGTCGTTCAGCCGTGAACGCGCAAACAGGCTTGTGAAAGCCCTATTGCGCCGCAGCTTTTTGCTGTAGCCGCGTCATGCTGGCCGATGTGTGCGCACGCCACAAATGCGCCAGCGCATCAATGTCGCCCAGGCAGGCTGCATCGCGATAATCGCGCACCTCTTGGCAAAGGCTTTTGCATTCCCGCATCACATCTTGATCGGTCAATGATTTCAGCCAAATGCGCGCAGTTTGATAAAACAGCCGTTCCATCGTCTCGCGCAACGGCTCATTTGTCGTCAGGTCAGCCAACGCATGAAATGTTGCAATATTGACCACGGAATACCCCCGCGCGCTTGGATTGTCTGTCAGCTCGAGGCATTTCTTATGCAGCACTTTAAAGCGCTTCATATCTTGCGGGCTGATGGTACGTGGAGAAAGCCGCGCCAGAAGCGGCGAAAGCTCCATGCGCATTTGATAGACCTGATAAAGCGCGCCAATATCGATGTCGGTGACGATGGTGCCCACGCCCTGCACCGATTGCAGCAGCCCCTCGGCCTGCAACTGCCACAGCACCCGCCGCAACGGCGTGCGGCTGACGCCAAATTCTTCCGCCAAAGCCTCTTCGCTCAAGCGCATGCCCGGCGGATAGTCCAACAGGGAAATGCGAGAGCGAATTTCATCATGCAACTCACGAAACCGGCGGCCCGCCGCGCTTTCATTGGCGTCGGGTTCGCTCAAGCGCAAAAGAGTAATGTCATCCTGTTCCATGTTCTTGCGCTATGCCGCCTTCATTGAATGGGCCAGCTTGTCCAGCATGGTGAGGCATTGCTTGAGCTGCCCGATTTCCAAAAACTCGTCGGCTTTGTGCGCTTGTTCAATCGAACCGGGGCCGCACACAATGGTGGCAATGCCCAGCTCCTGAAACAAGCCGGCTTCGGTGCCAAAGGGCACAAAATGGCTGTCGTTGCTGCCCGTCAGGGCCACAACGATGTCGCGGGCCTCGTTGGAGCGCAGCGGTGTCAGGCCGATCACCTCGCCAATGGTGCGGGTGGTGATGTTGGAATCTGGCCAGATCTTGCGCATATTGGGCAGCAAATCGTCTTGGCAAAAGCTTTGCAAAATGCCGTTGACCCAATCGGCATCATCTTGCGCAATCGGCCGCATTTCCCAATCCACTTCCGCATGGTTGCAGATCACATTGTGAGCGGTGCCGCCTTCAATGCGCCCCACATTGATGGTGGTCCAAGGCGGATCAAACGGACTGTCTTTCGGTGCGCGGCCTTTCAGCGCTTCGCGCAATTCCAGCAATTTGCTGACATAGCGGGTGGCATATTCCGCCGCATTTACGCCGTGGTCGGGCATGGACCCATGGCCCGCGTGTCCTTCGAAATAAACGCTATATTCGCAACACCCCTTATGCCCCTCAACGATTTTCATGTCCGTGGGTTCACCCACGATCGCGGCCGCAGGCAAATGAGGGCGGTGGCCCAGAATCTGAACAAGATCCTGTGCGCCCAGGCACCCCACTTCTTCATCATAGGTGAAGGCAAAATGGATCGGTCGCTTGAGTTGATGCGCGGCGAATGTCGGGGCCATGGCCAGTGTCGCGGCAATAAAGCCCTTCATGTCGCAGGTGCCGCGGCCATAATAGCGTCCGTCTTCTTTTTCCAAGGTGAACGGATCAGTTCGCCAGTTCTGATCGGACACCGGCACCACATCGCTGTGGCCGGAAAGCACAATGCCGCCCGCAATATCCGGACCAATGGTGGCAAACAAATTGGCCTTTTTGCGGGTTGCATCATGCTGTAGTTCGATTTTTGCGCCCACATCCTCCAGCAGGCTGGCGACATAATGGATCAGCTCCAGATTGCTGTCGGCCGACACCGTCGGAAAGCCAATGAGTTGGCGCAAAATATGTTCGGTTTGATCAAGCATTTAGCCCCTAGTCTTTCACATAAAGTTTGCGCGGGCGGTTACACAGCGTCTCTGCGGGGCCCTTATCTTTGATCAAAATACTCTCGGTAATCTCAAGGCCCCAATCATTCTCCCAAATGCCCGGCATAAAGTGGAACGTCATGCCCGGTTGCAAAATGGTGCGATCTTCAAGGCGGATCGAAACGGTGCGCTCGCCCCAATCCGGGGGATAGGAAATGCCGATCGGGTAGCCAGCGCGGGACGCGCGATAAATGCCGGCACGTTCCAGCGGAATGGCCAAAGCGCGGGCAATGTCTTTCGCACGCGCACCGGGCACAGCCGCCTCAAGTCCGGCTTCAAGTCCTTCAACCAGCGCCTTTTCGGCATCCAGCAAATATTGGGGTGGTTTGCCCAAATGCACCGTGCGACATAGCGGCGCGTGATAGCGGCGGAAACAGCCGGAGATTTCAAAAAAGGTGGGTGTGTCCGCATCAAAAATGCGGCCGTCCCATGTCAAATGCGGCGCTGCCGCGTCAGACCCGCTGGGCAGCATCGGTACAATGGCGGGATAGTCCCCCCAATCATCGTCAATGCCGGAAATGGCATCGGCATAAATCTGGCCCACAATGTCACTTTTGCGCACGCCCGGTTCCACGCGCTCGACAATGCCATCAATGATTTTTTCTGAAATGCGCGCAGCCTTGCGCATATAGCCGATTTCATCTTCGCTTTTCACCAGACGTTGCCAGTTCACAAGGCCAGTGGCATCCACAAATACTGCGTCGGGCAGTTCGTGGGTAAGGGTCAAATAGGCTTTGGCTGAGAAATAATAGTTTTCAAGCTCCACCCCGATGCGCTGGTTGCCCAGCCCACGGTCGCGGATCATCGCCGCCAGCATTTCCATGGGGTGGCAAAGGGTCGATTGCACATAATGGTCGGGGTAATAGGTGATGCGGTCATCGTCCATCCAAACGGTGCGCTGTGCGCCGTTGGTGTCTTGGTAGCGGCCCCACCAGATGGGGTCTTCATCCATGAAAACCAAAACGCCCTGATGCACATAAAATGACCAGCCATCATAGCCGGTGATCCAGCCCATATTTGATGGATCTTCAATAAACAGCACATCAATTTCGAAGTTTTCCATGGAACGACGCACCTTTTCCAGTCGACGTTCATACTCATGTTTAGAAAAGGGTAGATTTTTGCTCGCCATAGACAGTGCCCCTAAAATCACGAAGATGTATACATCAGTGCAATTCGCGTTCCCCGTCAACAAAAAAATCAAAGATTTATCAAGCTGCTTGCGTTGACAGCTGGGTGTTGATGGGCATGATGTACACAACAAGTTTAAAGTACGGCGAAGTGGCCGTGTAATGTGGGGGCGTGCAATGCTTGATTTAGCCGATATTTTGGCGGCGCAGAACATCATTAAAGGACAGGCCGATCACACGCCGTTCGTGCCGTCACCCTTCTTGAGTGACAAATTTGGTGTCGACGTGCTGCTCAAGCTGGAAAACATGCAACCCATTGGTGCATTCAAATTGCGCGGGGCAATGAATGCGGTGATGAACTTGCCCGAAGGCACAAAAGGGGTCACCTGCTGCTCCACCGGCAATCATGGGCGCGGGGTCGCTTATGCGGCCAAACTTCGCGGCCTTCGCGCGGTGATTTGTATGTCGGAGCTGGTGCCCAAAGCCAAAGTTGAGGGCATCCAGCAATTGGGCGGCGAAGTTTGGGTTAAAGGCAACAGCCAGGATGATGCGATGGCGGAAAGCCAACGCTTGTGTCGCGAGGAAGGGTTGGTGGAAATCTCCCCCTTTGACGATCCTTATGTCATTGCGGGCCAAGGTACGATTGGTTTGGAAATGCTCTCGGCACGGCCTGATCTCGAAACATTGCTGGTGCCACTTTCTGGTGGTGGCCTTGCCGCAGGCATTGCCTTGGCGGCCAAAGCGATCAAGCCCGATATCAAACTTATCGGCATTTCAATGGATCGCGGCGCGGCGATGGCGGCCTCAATAAAAGCGGGCCACCCTGTTGACGTCATCGAAGTGGCCAGTCTGGCGGATAGTTTAGGTGGCGGCATTGGCATGGACAACAAATTCTCCTTTCCGATCTGTCGCGACCTATTGGATGAGACCATTTTGGTCAGCGAAGAAGAGATCTATCGCGCCATGCAATGCCTTTTTTATGAAGATCGCATTGTTGCCGAAGGCGCATGTGTTGTGGGCATTGCTGCTCTGCTAGGCGGCCATTTTGTACCCAAGGGGCCAGTGGCCACCGTGGTCACAGGGCGCAATCTCGATATGGATCTATTTACAAAAATTGTCACAGGGCAGGATATTCAATTGGGTGATTATCAGATCAAAGGGGCTGCTTATGTCCGCCCCTAAGGCAAAACAAATTGTGGTGCTGCGCGGCAGCCCGCGTGCCAACGGCAATAGTGACCAAATGGCAGATCGCTTCTGCGAAACGGCTTTGGCGCAAGGCTGTGCCGTTAATGATTATGCACTGCGCGACCTTTCCTTTGTGCCGTTTGGCGAGGTGCCCGATGATCATCAGGACGGCCTTAGCGACGCATTAAACAAGATCTATGATGCCGACATTGTTGTGCTCAGCACACCAATTTATTTGTGCAACATGTCGGGATTGCTCAAAGGGGCGCTGGATCGCTTCTTTGGTTTCTTAAAAAGCGATTATCTCACCAATCCGCAGCCGTCCAAGCTGTCGCCCGGCAAGCAATTGGTTTTGCTGCAAACCCAAGGCGAACCCGCTGCGCGGTATGGTAACCTATTGGAGCAATATGGCCCGGCGCTCGACAAGCTGGGGTTTGCGGAACGGCATATGGTGCGCGCCTGTGGCGTGCGCGACATTGGGGACATCCTGTCCCATGCCGATGCACTGGCTCAAGTGGATGCATTGGCCAAAAGCCTAACCACGGCATAAAGGAGATTTTCATGTCCCATGAGATTTTGATTGTCACGGAAAGTGAACTCAAGCGCACCCTCAAATTGGGACGATCGGTAAATGACTTGGTGGAAAAGGCTTTCGCCGCATTGGCAACGGGCGAGGTGATCATGCCCCCGATCCTTTCAATGGATCTGCCCATGGTCAACGCCGAGGTTGATGTGAAAACCGCCTATATTCCAGACTTTGAGCACTTTGCCATCAAAGTGTCGCCGGGCTTTTTTGACAACCCTAAACTGGGATTGCCCAGCCTTAATGGGCTGATGATGTTGTTGAGCGCCCAAACTGGCCTCGCCAGCGCGGTCTTTCTCGACAATGGTTATCTCACCGATTTGCGCACAGCCGCTGCAGGCGGCGTAGCGGCGCGACATCTGGCACCGCAAAAGGTCGAAACGGCGGGTGTTTTTGGCACCGGGGTGCAGGCCCGTTTGCAAATCATAGCCGCGCATATCGAACGTCCTTTTAAAAAGGTTTTGGTGTGGGGCCGCAATCGCGATCACGCGGAAGCTTGCGCCCAAGACATCGCTGCAGAAATTGGTGTTGAGGCCACCGCTGTCGACAGTGCGGAGCGGGTGGTGAAGGAAAGCCAGTTGGTGGTGACCACCACGCCGTCGCGCGAACCGCTGATTGATGCCGATTGGATGCACCCGGATCTGCACATCACGGCCATGGGGTCGGACCAGGAAGGCAAAAACGAGCTGGACCCGGAAATTGCAGCCCAAGCCGATTTATATGTATGCGACCGCGTCAGTCAGTGCGAGCTGTTGGGCGAACTGCGCACCGCAAAGCAAACCGGCAATTGGCCGTCAGATCAAACCCCGCCGGAATTGGGGCAAATCATCACGGGCGGTGCGGCGGGCAGAACCAGTGATGCCACCATCACAATTTGCGATTTGACCGGCACCGGCGCGCAGGATACGGCTATCGGTAACCACGCGCTTGAGTTGGCATATAGCTTGAACTTCGGCACGAAGATTAAAACCGATTAGGCCCTTGATACGGAACAATAAATGATCAAACTTGATGCGCGAGATATTGAGATATTACGGCTCTTGTCGCAGGAAGGTCGAATCTCCAAATCTGATTTGGCGGCGCGGATTAATCTGTCGCCCACCCCCTGTTGGGAGCGGTTGAAGCGGCTGGAAAAATCTGGCGTCATCCAATCCTACCGCGCCGAGATTGCCCTGCATAAGATTGCGCCTTGCGTCACCATCTTTGTGGCGGTGGAGCTGGAAAATCACCGCGCCGCAAGCTTTCAATTGTTCGAGCAATCCATGAAAAACTATGAAGAGATTGTTGCGTGCTGGGCCATTGGCGGCGGGTTGGATTATTTCATGCAAGTGGTCACAAAGGACATTGATGCCTATCAACGCCTGATCGATGAGCTGCTGGAAGCCAAAATCGGGCTGGCGCGATATTTCACCTATTTTGTGACCAAACCGGTGAAGCAAGGCTCACCACCGCCCATCGTGCAATTGTTGGAAGAATAGCAAAAGATTCCACTTTATTACGGTAATATTTCCGTAATTCTGACTGCGGATTACGCTTTTTTTGGTCACAAATTCTGCTCAGGCACCTCCATAGTGTACCCAACACGAAAAGGAGGGGTGATCCATGCCGTCAAAACTATTGCAAACCCATGACGATCTAAAAGGCATCACGCCTTATCTCAAAGACAGCCGTCTGCTGCGCCAATTTTCCTATATTGGTGGCAAATGGGTCGGGGCCGAAGATGGCGCGACCATTCCAGTGAGCAATCCAGCAAATGGCGAATGGCTCGGCGAAGTGGCCTCTTTGAGTGCCGCCCAAAGCGCTGATGCGGTCAATGTTGCGCACGAGGCCTTTGGCGTTTGGTCGATGAGCTTGCCGCAACATCGCGCGGCCTGCCTGCGCCGTTGGTTTGACTTGATCATTGAAAATAAAGAAGATTTAGCCCGCATCATGGTGCTGGAGCAGGGCAAGCCCTTGTCGGAAGCTAGGGGTGAAATCGATTATGCGGCGTCCTTTGTTGAGTTTTATGCCGAAGAGACAAAGCGCCCGAATATTGAAGGGGTGACCTCGCACCTTGTGGATGCGGAAGTTGAACTTTGGCGCGAGCCGATTGGCGTCGCGGCCATGATCACCCCGTGGAACTTCCCCGCCGCCATGCTGACCCGCAAAGCCGCGGCAGCGATTGCAGCCGGCTGCACCGTTGTGGCGCACCCTTCCCACGAAACGCCTTATTCTGCCTTGGCGCTGGCCGAGCTGGCCGAACGGGCGGGGCTGGAGCCAGGTGTGTTCAACGTGATCACGGGCCGCGCGTCAGTGGTGGTTGAGCCGTGGACCAAAGATAGCCGCGTGCGGGCACTGTCCTTCACCGGGTCCACCGAGATCGGTCGCTTGCTCTATCGCCAAAGCGCCGACACGGTGAAAAAGCTGGTGCTCGAATTGGGTGGCCATGCCCCCTTCATCGCCTTCGATGATTGCGATGTAGACTATGTGGTGGCGGAAGCCATCAAGGCCAAATTCGCCACATCTGGTCAGGATTGTTTGGGCGCTAACCGCTTCTATATTCACGACAAAATCTACGATGAATTTTGCAAAAAATTCGCCGCCGCGACAGCAAAACTAAGCGTTGGTTTCGGCATGGACGACCCGATGATCGGGCCATTGATGAACCAGAACGCTGTCGACAAGCAAATCGAACATGTCAATGACGCTGTAGAGAAAGGCGCCAAAGTGCTCACCGGTGGTGAAGGGCACGAAATGGGCGCATTGTTCTTCCAGCCAACTGTTTTGGCCGATGTGCCCGACAGCGCCAAGATCATGAGCGAAGAAACCTTTGGCCCCGTGGCCGCGATTCAAAAGTTCAGTGACGAACAGGACGTGACCCAAAAGGCCAATGATACGGAATATGGTTTGGTGGCCTATCTGCACACGGCTGATCCGAAACGGATCTACCGGATGAGCCGGGCCTTGCAATTTGGCATGGTCGCGGTCAACCGTACCAAGGTGACTGGTGCGCCGATTCCTTTCGGTGGTTACAAACAATCTGGTTTGGCACGTGAAGGCGCGCGTCAGGGCATGGAAGCCTACACTGAAATCAAATATGTATGCCGCGATTGGGCATAAGTTGGAGTTTTTATGAATATCCTGTTCGTTCTGGCCCACCCGGAACCAACATCTTTTAACGGCCAGTTGGTCGCCACAGGCAAAGACTATTTTGAAGCCCAAGGCCACCATGTGGAAGTAAGCGACCTTTATGCGTTGGATTTTGATCCGGTGGAGAAGGCCGCAAACTACCCAGATCGTATAAATGAAGAGGAGTTTGCCCCATTAGCCGAACAGCGCCACGCCTATAAGGAAGGGATATTGGCGCCAGAAATCCAACAGCAAATCGAAATGCTCGAGCGTGCTGATCTGGTGATTTTCCAGTTCCCAATCTGGTGGCACTCAGTGCCTGCCATGTTGAAAGGGTGGTGCGACCGCGTGTTTGTCAGCGGCGGGCTCTACACCAGCAAGATGCGGTATGACAACGGCTATTTCCGCGGCAAACGCGCCATGTGCTCTGTCACATCTGGCGCACCGGGGGAGGCCTTTGTGGCCGGCGGACGCGGTGGCGAGTTGGACCAGATCCTCTGGTCCATGCAATTCTCGCTTTACTATATGGGCTTTGATGTGCTGCCGCCCCACGCGTCATTTGGCGTATCGGGCCATGGATATTCCTACGTCGCGGACGATGCGTTCGAAAAGCAGTTTGCGACACTCAAACAAAACTGGATTGAACGCTTGAGCTCAATCCAATCTGACACGCCGATGACCTACCCTGGATGGGATGATTGGGACGACCTCGGACAACCAAAAATGGCAAATGCCTAAGAAAAGGGAGCCAGAATATGCTTAAAAATGATCAGCTCGACCAGTGGGATCGGGAGAATTTCTTCCACCCCTCAACTCACTTGGCCCAACACGCCCGTGGCGAAAGCCCAAACCGGATTGTGACCGGCGGCTCCGGCGCCCATATTGAAGATCGCGACGGCAACAAATTGCTCGACGCATTTGCAGGGCTTTACTGTGTGAATGTGGGCTATGGCCGTCCCGAAATTGCCGATGCCATTGCCGCGCAAGCCAAAGAATTGGCCTATTACCACGCCTATGTCGGCCACGGTACAGAAGCGTCAATCACCCTGTCGAAAATGATTTTGGATCGCGCGCCAAAAAACATGTCCAAAGTTTACTTTGGTTTGGGCGGCTCTGACGCCAACGAAACCAACGTCAAACTCATCTGGTATTACAACAATATTTTGGGCCGCCCGGAAAAGAAAAAGATCATTTCGCGCTGGCGCGGCTATCACGGCTCGGGCCTGATGACAGGGTCTTTGACGGGCCTTGAACTGTTCCACAAAAAGTTCGATCTGCCACTCGCCCAAGTGCTGCACACCGAAGCGCCTTATTATTATCGTCGCGACAATCTTGACCAAACTGAAGAGCAGTTTGTTGAGCATTGTGTGGCCAAGCTGGAAGAATTGATCGAACGCGAAGGCGCCGACACCATCGCGGCCTTTATCGGTGAACCCATTTTGGGCACCGGTGGCATTGTGCCGCCACCAGAAGGCTATTGGGCAGCGATCCAAAAAGTGCTGAAAAAGCATGACATTTTGTTGGTGGCGGATGAGGTGGTCACAGGCTTTGGCCGTTTGGGCACCATGATGGGTTCTGACCATTATGATATTGAACCGGACCTGATCACCATCGCCAAAGGTCTCACCTCAGCTTACGCACCATTGTCGGGCTCCATTGTGGGCGACAAAATGTGGAAAGTGTTCGAGCAAGGTACCGACGAATATGGCCCGATCGGCCATGGTTGGACGTACTCAGCGCACCCGATTGGCGCTGCGGCGGGCATCGCGAACTTAAAGCTGATTGACGATCTGAACCTGGTGCAAAATGCAGGCGAAGTCGGGAGCTATCTGAACGCGCAAATGCACGCTGCCTTGGATGATCACCCGCATGTGGGCAATATCCGCGGTGAAGGCATGATGTGTGCGGTGGAATTTGTGAAAGACAAAGACAGCCGTACCTTCTTCGACCCCAGCCAGAAAATCGGGCCGCAGATTGCGGGCGCGTTGGGACAAAAGAAAGTCATTGGCCGTGCCATGCCACAAGGCGACATTTTGGGCTTTGCACCGCCATTCTGCCTCACCAAGCAAGAGGCAGACGAAGTGGTGTCAAAAACCGCAGATGTGGTCAATGCGATGGACTTTTCATAAGTCACAAACAACCAGACCCACGCTCATCCACTATCCTCACGGATGAGCAAAAAAGGGCGCCGCAATGGCGCCCTTTCCTTTTGGAAGCTAGGGAGGAGAGCCTAACCGCCTTCGCCTGCGCGATCTGCATCTTTGCGCCATTTCTGGAAATAGGGCAGCAGCATCGGGACGATAAGGGTGAGAACAGCAATCGAAAGGATTGTGAGGGTGAGCCCCCGTTCCCAAAGGAATGACCAGCTATCATTGTTGATCAACAGTGCACGACGTAGATTCTCTTCCATCATGCCGCCCAAAATGAACCCAAGGATCATCGGGGCAAGCGGAAAGTCGAGCAATCTGAGTGTCACCGCGGCGACCGCAAAGATGATCATCAACTGAATATCAAACGTGTTGAAGCTGACAAAATAAACCCCGATCAAAGAAAAGAACAGGATCAGCGGCAACAAGAACCGGGCCGGGATCGCCAAAATCTTGGCGATGTATGGGATCAGCGGCAAGTTCAGCACCAGCAAGATGATATTGCCAATCCACATGGACACAATCACTGACCAGAACACATCCGGCTGGTCGATATAGAGTCGTGGGCCGGGCTGAATGCCATACCCAATCAACGCCCCCAACATGATCGCCGTTGTGCCCGAGCCGGGAATACCCAAGGTGAGCAATGGCACGAACGAACCTGTGGCCGCCGCATTGTTGGCGGTTTCAGGCGCTGAAAGACCGCGGATCGAGCCAGTGCCAAACAATTTGCCCTTCTTTGGTCCGGCCAAACGTTGCTCCGTACCATAGGCCAAGAAGCTGGCAATGGTTGCCCCGGCGCCAGGCAATACGCCCACCAAAAAGCCAAGGATTGAAGAGCGCCCGACAACGGGTGCAAGTTCTTTCACTTCCTCTTTGCTGACTTTCATCGAGCCTAGATTGCTATGAGCTTCCTGCTCGCGTTTTCGGTCCTCATCGCTGCCTGCCGGCCGCAAAATGGCCATCAGGGCTTCAGACAGCGCGAACGTGGCCATCACCAGCAACAAGAAGGAGATGCCGTCCAGCAAATCGATCATGCCAAGCGTAAAGCGCTGGATGCCTTGGGTCTGGTCGGTGCCCACGGTTGAGAGCATCAACCCCACCACCGTCATCAACATGGCTTTGAGCATATTGCCTTGGCCGGAAAATGCAGCCACCGCCGTCAAGCCCAATACCATCAGTGCAAAATAGTCAGTGGAATGAAACGAGAGCGACACTTTGGCCAATGAAGGGGCCGCAATGAGCAAGAGGATCGCACCAATGACGCCCCCGGAAAATGATGAATAAGCAGCAATCGCCAACGCCTTGCCGGCTTTGCCTTGCTTGGCCATTGGATACCCATCAAATGAGGTGGCAACGGTGCTGGCCACGCCCGGCGCATTGATCAAGATGGAGGACGTGGACCCACCAAAAATCGCGCCATAATAAACGGCCGCCATCAAAATGATGCCCGCAGACGGGTCGAGGCTGGCGGCAATGGGGATCATCAACGCAATCGCGGACATGGGCCCCAACCCCGGCAGCATGCCGATAAACGTGCCCACCAAGCAGCCGCAAACCACGAAAAGGAGATTTGTTGGATTAAGGGCTGTTGTCAGCCCGATCATAATACCTTCAAGCATTCAACTACCCTCTTAAAAACCACGGCAGGGGTTCGATAAACACCCCAAGACCAATTGACATGAGCGCCCAAAAGGCAACAGCGACAGGAATTGACGTGATCGCAAGGAGCCACAATTTGCGCTCCCCGAGCAGCCAATAGCCAACGCCGAGCAGCATGGTGGACGCCAAAATAAAACCGAAGGGTCGAATGGTGAGGCCATAAATGGACATCAGCACCAAAAAGGCAAAGCCAACAATCCAGTTTTTGCCTTTGAGCTCGACATATTCGGCAGGTGAGGGCAGAGCGATGATCAAAATGCAAATGCCGATGGCCAATACGGACAAAATCTCAGGCATTGTACGTGCGTGAAAAGCTGAATCCTGTTGGAACGGCAGCAAGGGAATACGCTGCGAAAGCACTGCATATGTGATGCAAAAGCCAAGCAGCAGGAAAGCGCCGATTCTGCGTTTGGTGAAAAACATATAACCCCTCCCAAGGAAGTTGATAAGGCGCTGATCTTGTCGGCTATTCGCGGTGGTCAGATCAGCCCTCGAGAAAAATGCGCCCGACAGGCAGGCGCATTTTCTGGCTTTATTCGCCGTAAACTCGCCGCTGCTCTATAAGAGCAGCGACAGTTTAACCTTGCGCTTAAAGGAAGCCAAGTTCGCGCATCAGACCTGCAATTTCTTCTTCTTGCTTTTCCAAGAAGGCAACGAAATCAGAATCTGCATTGTAGATGTCGACCCAACCATTGCGGTCACGTACAGTGGCCCACTCTTCAGTGTCATACATCGCATTGAGCGCGCTGATATATTGGGCTTTGGTGTCTTCATCCAACCCTGGTGCGGCAAAGAACCCACGCCAGTTCACAAACTCGGTGCCTTTAGAGCCAGCTTCATCGCAAGTTGGCGTATCCGGTGCTGTGTCCAAACGCTCGGTTGAGGTCACACACAAAATGTTCACTTCACCCTGACGAGCCAGCTCGATGGCTTCGCCAAAACCAGTGGTCAATGCAGCGATTTCACCAGAAAGCAAACCAGCCATGGCTTTACCACCAGCATCATATGGAATGTATTTTACATCCATTGGGTTGGCGCCAGCATTTTTCATCACCAACGCGGCGATCAAATGGTCCATTGAACCGGCAACCGAGCCGCCACCGATGGCCATTGAGGATGGATCATTTGCATAGGCTGCAAGTAGAGCTTGCATATCCTCAAACTGAGAATCCTTGTGCACCACCATCGCGCCATAGTCACCAATCGTGCCGGCAATCGGGGTCAGATCGCGGAACGACTGTGGGAACACCCCTTGCAATGACCGGATCACGATTGGTGTTGAGTTGACCATCAATGTGCCGGAATCACCCGTTTCGATCAGATGCGCGATGGCCTTGCCGCCGCCGCCGCCAGACATGTTTTCATAAGTTGCTTGTCCCACAATGCCTGATTTGGTTAGGGCTTCGCCTGTGCCACGTGCTGTGCCGTCCCAGCCGCCGCCGGCGCCACCAGGAATCAAGAAGTGGATGTCTTCAACCTTTTGGTGGCCATCTGCCATTGCAGCGCCAGCCACACCAAAAGTTAAAGCGGTTGCTGCCAATGCAGCTTTGAATTGTTTGAACATTCTTTTCCTCCCGAAAAGTTCAAAACGAACTGATACGAGAAAAGCCATAGCAAAGCGCACTGACATGAACCTGACATACGCTCGAATTTTAAGGGTTATTCGTGCCGATCACCAATTTGCAATCGACATTGCACCCGCCACGACATCGATTTCATCAATGAAAACAAAGCACATCATCAAATTCGAATTTATTTATATTTGATTTACTCGAGTGCGGCAAAATTAGTGAAGAACAGTTTGTTGAACCTTTATTCGCCAAGCTTTGTAACTATTTGTCTCGGAGACAAACATGCTTAAGCTAAAAATATCAGCGCGCATCTACGCTTTGGTCGCGCTTTCTTTGTTGACCGCTGGTGTCCTTGCCTATGTCGGCATTTCCAATATCATCGAAACCCGCACAAATCTGCGCGCTCAAGAGTTGAGTTCGATCACGGATTCAGCGGTTGGCATTTTGCAAGGCAGCTATGATCGTGTTGAAGCTGGCGAAGTGGAAAAAGACGCGGCCCTCACGGCTGCGCTGCGTGCCATTGAAGACATCCGATATCGCGGCAATGAATATATGTTTGTGGTCGACACAGAGGGTGTGATGGTGATGCACCCGTTTGCCAAGGCATTGGTGGGTGGCAATCAATTGGAAATGAAAGATGCCAATGGCAAAGAGATCTTCCGAGACATGATTGATCTGGCGACCAAAGAGGGCGCAGGCTATCTTCAATATGTGTGGCCACGCGGCGCGGAAAAAACGCCCGTCGATAAGAACAGCTATGTGCACTATTTCGAGCCTTGGGGCCTGATTGTGGGTACCGGTATCTATATCGATGATTTGCGCGCAGCCAACCAGCAAACATTGCTCAGCCAACTTGGCATCACAGCTGCAATTGCGGGCATCCTATTTCTGGTGGCCTTCTTCATCGCCCGTTCTATCACGAAGCCCGTTACCCGCCTGACCAATGTGATGGGTACGATTGCGGCCGGCGAGCATGATGTTGATGTGGACGGCACAGACCGGACCGATGAAATCGGCGAAATGGCGCGCGCTGTTGAAGTGTTCCGCGAAAATGGCGCACGCGTTGCCAATTTGAGCAACGAAGAACTTGAGCGCCAAGAAAAGGCACAGCAAGAGCGCGCCCAAATGATGCAAGAGCTGCAAGCAGCCTTCGGCGAAGTTGTGGATGCTGCAACCCATGGTGACTTTACAAATCGTGTTGATTTGCAATTCCCCGATAAAGAACTGAATGCGTTGGGCGAAAGCGTGAACCGATTGGTGGAAACCGTCGAGCGCGGATTGGACGAGACCGGTTCTGTGTTGGCGTCGCTGGCCAAAACTGACCTGACCCAACGGGTGACCGGGCAATATGATGGCGCCTTTGAAAAGCTAAAACGCGACACCAATGAAGTGGCGGACAGATTGACCGAAATTGTTTCGCAATTGCGGACAACATCAGGCGGCCTGAAAACGGCAACCAGTGAAATCCTTGAAGGGGCAAACGATTTGAGCGAGCGCTCAACGCGTCAGGCCGCAACCATCGAGGAAACCTCAGCCGCCATGGAACAATTGTCTGGCACCGTTGCTGACAACGCGAAAAAAGCACAAGAAGCAACGGAAAAAACCGCGCACGCTTCGCGGTTGGCTTCAGAAGGTGGCGATGCCATGACTGAGGCAACCAAAGCGATGGAGCGCATCACTTCATCTTCCGCCAAAATCTCGAATATTATTGGCCTGATTGATGACATTGCGTTCCAAACCAATTTGCTGGCATTGAACGCATCGGTCGAGGCCGCGCGGGCTGGCGAAGCAGGCAAAGGCTTTGCTGTTGTGGCGATTGAAGTGCGGCGTTTGGCCCAAAGTGCGGCAGAGGCATCGGGCGAAGTTAAGCAATTGATCGAGCAAAGCGCACATGAAGTGTCGGACGGCAGCAAGCTGGTCACTGACGCCTCAAGCAAACTCGAAGACATGTTGGTTGCCGTGCGGGACAATGCGCAATTGATGGCCGACATCGCGCAAGCCTCAAATGATCAATCTTCAGCGATTGGTGAAGTGAGCACCGCCGTGCATCAAATGGACGAGATGACCCAACACAATGCCGCACTGGTTGAAGAAACCAACGCAGCGATTGAGCAAACCGAAGCCCAAGCCTCCGAGCTTGATCGCATCGTTGAAGTGTTCAAATTAGTGGGCAATGCCAATGCAGGCCAGAGCATGCAGGCGGCAAAGCCCGCTGCGAAGCCAGCTTTGGCCACTCAGGGCAATGCGGCTCTTCAAGAAGAATGGTCTGAGTTTTAAACTCATTGCGGCCAATTGTCGGCCGCAACATATCTAATCAGCAAAGGCTGTAGGCGACCAAAAGTGGCCTGCAGCCTTTCGCATTTCAGCAGCTGGGTGCTGAAAAAATAACAATGCGATTAGGGAATTGGTGCCCTGGAGAAGACTCGAACTTCCACTTCCATACAGAAACTAGCACCTGAAGCTAGCGCGTCTACCAATTCCGCCACCAGGGCACGACAGCGATGAGAACTAAAAGGCGCTTGTAGATTTGTCAATTGCCTTGTTGCCCTTATATAATTTTTCCTTTGAATCCGGGTGCCATTCGGTCTCGACAATCGGCCATACGCGGGTTAATGAAGGGGTCAAGATCGATATTGCGCCGCAAAAAGCAGGCGCCAGCACCGAGGTTTTGAAGAAATGGGCAAACACGCACCAAAATTGGTCACGATTTTCGGCGGCTCAGGTTTTGTTGGGCGGCAATTGGTTCAGCATTTGGCAAAAAAAGGCTATCGCATCCGCGTGGCGGTGCGCCGTCCAGATCTAGCCGGTGATGTACGACCTTTGGGCGCAGTGGGGCAAATTCACCCGGTGCAAGCCAATGTACGCGACATGCCGTCGGTTGAGCGCGCGGTTGCTGGTGCGGATATCGTGATCAATTTGACTGGCATTCTGTTTGAAAGCGGTAAGCAGAAGTTCCAAGCTGTGCAAACCAATGGTGCAAAGAATGTGGCTGAAGCGGCTAAAGCCGCAGGGGCCTCACAATTGGTGCATATGTCTGCCTTGGGTGCGGATGCGGAAAGCGAAAGCGATTATGCCCGGTCCAAAGCACTGGGCGAGCAAGCAGTGCTGAAAGCCTTCCCCCAAGCGATCATCATTCGTCCATCGATTATTTTTGGTTCGGAAGACGGGTTCTTCAATATGTTTGGCGCTTTGGCGCGCTTGTCACCTGTGCTGCCTTTGGTGGGCGGCAACACCAAGATGCAACCCATCTATGTGGGTGACGTGGCTGACGCATTTGACGTGGCGGCAGAAGGTGGCGTGAAGGGCGGCAAAATCTATGAGATTGGCGGCCCGACTGTTGAAACCATGAAAGAGCTTTTGCAGCGTCTATTGCGCGAAATCGAGCGCAAAAATTTGCTGCTGCCGATTCCAACACCAATTGCCAAAGCCATCGGCTGGGTGATGCAGATTTTGCCAAATCCAATGCTAACTGTGGATCAGGTGAAATTGCTGCAGCATGACAATGTGGTGAGCGAAGAAGCGAAAAAGCAAAAGCGCACATTGAAAGCATTTGGCATTGAGCCAAAGACCATGGCGGCGATCATGCCAACTTATGTGTGGCGCTTTATGAAGCATGGTCAGTTCGATCGGCGCACGGAGCCATTGCAGCGCGACTAGGCTTTACCGCAATTTATTGAGCAATTGGGCAAGTGTGGCACGTTCATCCTTGCCCAATTTTTTTTGCATCAATTCATCCAAACATTTTTCATAAATGACCCACATGCGCGCGCGCATGTCTTTGCCCTTTGGCGTGATAACCGCGCGGCAGCCGCGTCGATCCTCATCGCATACGACCCGGTCAATCAAATCCGCGTTCACCAGCCGATCCAAAAGGCGCGAGGTTTGATATTGCGGCAACAGCAATTGCGGGATCAGCGCATTGGGGCGAATGCCATCTTCCCCTGCTTTTTCAATTTCCCACAATGCATCATACCAGCTGAGGCTGGGGAGATCCGCTTTCTTGAAGGCGGCTTCCACCTGCTCAATCAATGTGCGGCTGGTGATATGCAGGCTTTGCCACGCTTGGGTGGTCTCATTATCTATGCTCATGCCCAACATCTAGCATTTATATGCAAATGCATCAATATTGACAAAGGTGTTAGTTTCGATTTATATGCATTTGCATTTAAATTCGAAAGGAGACGCCATGTCTTTGAAGCTGGTCAGTCATTATTTGTGCCCCTATGTGCAACGCGCCATCATTGCGCTCAGCGAAAAGCAGGTGCCATTTGAAAAAGAATATATCGATCTGGGCGACAAGCCGGATTGGTTCGTGAAGAAATCACCTTTGGGCAAAACGCCGCTATTGATCGCCGATGATGCAGCGATTTTTGAATCAGCGGTGATTGTTGAATATTTGGAAGATACTCAGAAAAATCCGCTGCACCCGGCAGATGCGCTGGAGCGGGCGCAACACCGCGCGTGGGTGGAATTTGGCTCCTCGATCCTTAGCGATATTGCAGGGCTTTATAGCGCAAAAGACAAAGTAGGCTTCGATCAGCAAATCGCCAAGATCAAGGACAAGTTTGCCCGACTGGAACCTGTTTTGGGTGATGGTCCATTTTTCGCGGGCGAGAAGTTCAGCGTCGTCGATGCCTCGTTCGGCCCGATCTTCCGCTATTTTGACGTGTTTGATGAGATCGAGGATTTTGGCTTTTTTGTCGATCTGCCAAAGGTGCGTGCATGGCGCACAGCACTAACAGAGCGCCCATCAGTGATGAACGCTGTGGCGCCACAATATCCGGCCCAATTGCGTAGTTTTTTGAAAAAGCGCGACAGCTATATCTCGACGAAAATTCACTAAAACGAATAAGGCGGCTTAGCCGCCTCATTCATCTTCGATTAAAACTGAACGACAAAGATCAGTCCCAAAATACCAACAATAATGCGCCACCATCCAAAGATGGAAAAGCCAAATTTTGACACAAAATCGAGCAAATAGCGCACCACAATCGCCCCCACCACAAAGGCTGCGGCAAAGCCGACGGCAATGTTCAAACCCGCATCCAGCGTGATTACATCAATATTTTTATAAAGATCGTAGCCGAAGGCCCCGGTCATGATCGGCAGGGCGATAAAAAAGGTGAATTCCGCCGCAGAGCGCTTGTCCGTGCCCATCAACATGGACCCCACAATGGTCGCGCCCGAACGGGAAACGCCGGGCACCAGCGCCAGCATCTGAAAAATGCCAATGCCAAAACAAAGTTTGAGCGGATAATGATAAATATCATCATATTTCGGCTCCAGCTTCAGCCGATCGACAATGATCAAAATGATGCCACCAGTGATCAACATGGTGCAAATGATCAAGGGGGCGTTGTAAAGCACGGACTTGATATAGCCGTGCAACAGCACCCCAGCCAAGGCCGCAGGCACAGATGCCAGCAACACGCCCGCCGCGAATCGCAGCGCATATTTTTCACCCTTGAAAAAGTCGCGCACCAATTGCAGTAATTTGCCAAAATAGATGGTGATGATGGCCAGGATCGCACCAAGCTGAATCAAGACTTCAAATGTACGGCCCGGATTTTCAAAACCGAGCCATTCGCCCAGTAACAGGATATGCGCAGTGGAGGAGACAGGTAAAAATTCCGTCAGTCCTTCAACAATGCCCAAGATGAGGGGCACAAAAATGCCTTGATCGGGGTTCATGAAATCTCCTCAGTGATGCTTTTTGGGGAACAAATTAAGCTTGATGTCCTTATCTTGCCTTAACGCATTTCATTTCATTGGCCAATCGCATAAAATCGGCGCAAATTTGGCTACGCGCTAAACAAAGAGGTAATTCGTGTCTGCACCAACATTGCTGCATTATGTTTTGGACCCCTATTCGAGGCTCATCCGCTTAATGTGCGCTGAATATGGCTTTGATGTGGAACTCAAAGAGGTGAAGCCCTGGCGGCGCGAAGAAGAATTTTTGGCCATCAATCCTGCTGCTGAAACACCTGTTTTGCAGGCAGAGGGCAAATTGGCCATCGTTGGTGTTTCTGCCGTGATGATGTTTATCGAGGAAAACACGGAGACCGGTCTGCCGCTCCTGCCTCATAACGTGGTCGATCGGGCGGAGACACGACGCTTGCTTGATTGGGCATTGTTCAAATTCTCAGATGATGTGTCGCGCTATATTGTTGAAGAGAAATTCGTCAAAAACGATATGAAGGGCCAAACCCCCGACACAAATGTGTTGCGGGTGGCGCGGATTAACCGCGCAGAGCATTTGGCCTATTTCGATTATTTATTGTCCACGCGCAAATGGTTGGCGGGCGAAGAATTGACCCTGGCTGATTTTGCCTTTGCTGCACAAATCTCAACCCTTGATTATCTTTCCGAAATGCCTTGGGACGATGTTCAGGAGGTCAAAGAATGGTATCAACGCCTGAAGTCTCGACCCGCCTTTAGAACTTTGTTGGCCGATCGGGTGCTGGGCATGCCCGCCTCCTCGACATATGCTGACCTCGACTTTTAACCCGTGACCCAATCGGCTGAAAAACTGCGTCAAACAATTGAGGCACGCGCCCGCGATCTGGGGTTTGTCAGCTTTGGTGTCGCGCAGGCCAACGGGCATCCTGAAGCACCTGAACGGCTGAATGAAGCGCTGGCGCGTGACTTTCACGGGGACATGCACTGGCTCAAAGACACGCTGGACCGCCGGACAAGCCCACAACATATGTGGCCCGAGGCCAAATCTGCCCTCGTGTTGGGGTATAATTATGGGCCGGATCAAAACCCGCTCGACCAATTGGACGACACGGAAAACGGACTGATCTCCGTTTACGCCCGTCACCGCGATTACCACGACATCATCAAAGGCAAGCTGAAAGAGATCGCTGGCCTGTTGGCACGGCAGGGTAACTGCGAGGTCAAAGTGTTTGTCGATACGGCACCGCTGATGGAAAAGCCGCTGGGCGAACAGGCCGGCATCGGTTGGCAGGGCAAGCACACCGTTTTGGTCAGCCGCGACCATGGCTGCTGGTTGTTTCTCGGCACGATTCTCACGGATATGGAATTTGCGCCAGATGCGGCGGGCACGGACCGTTGTGGCAATTGCCGCCGCTGCTTGGATGTCTGTCCCACAAACGCTTTCCCAGCGCCCTATCAACTGGATGCGCGGCGTTGCATTGCCTATCTGACCAATGAATATAAGGGCATCATTCCGGTTGAATTTCGCAAACCTATCGGCAACCGCATTTATGGCTGCGACGATTGCTTGGCCGTGTGCCCATGGAACAAGTTTGCGTCCGTGGCGCGCGATGAAAAATTGCGCAGCCGCGAGGATTTGCGCGCGCCATCTTTAGTGGAGCTGGCCAAATTTGACGATGCCGATTTCCGCGCCTTTTTCAAAGGATCGCCCATCAAACGGCTAGGGCGCGACGCCTTTATCCGCAATGTGTTGATCGCCTTGGGCAATGCGCCACGCAAAGATGACATTGTCGCCGCCATCAAACCGCATTTAAGCGACGAAAGCGCGCTCGTGCGTGCGGCGGCCGTGTGGGCGATTGATCAACATTACGACAGTGAAGCGTTTGACCAACTGCGCCAAGCCCATTATCCATCAGAAAACGATCACGATGTTTGTGCAGAATGGGACCGGACCGCACCATGAAAATGTTTATCTTTGGCCTTGGATATTCGGCTCAACATATCGCGAGGGCCTTCCCCGGTGACGTGGTGGGCACGACGCGCTCGGCTGAAAAGCAAGAGAAGCTGGCGAAGAAGGGCTTTGCCGTTGAGCTGTTTGATGGTGAGATCAACCCCGATGTTGCGGCGCATTTGTGCGAGGCAACACATTTGGTGATTTCAGCCAGCCCTTCCGAGGCAGGCGATCCAGTGTTGCCGGCTCTGGGTGATTTGAAATCGACTTGCCCAAGACTGCAATGGGTGGGCTATCTTTCAACCGTCGGTGTTTATGGCGATTTTGACGGTGCATGGATTTCGGAAGACACGCCGCCAACGCCCGTCTCCAAACGCGGCAAATGGCGCGTGGACGCCGAAACCGCCTGGGCTGCGGCCTGCAAAAAAGCGCGCGTCGATTTCGCGATTTTCCGTCTGGCGGGCATATATGGCCCCGGGCGTTCAACATTTGAAAAATTACGCAATGGCAAGTCGCGCCGCATCATTAAACCGGGGCAGGTGTTTAACCGCATTCATGTGGTGGACATCGCGCAAATTGTCTGTGCGGCGGCACAAAAGCGGGCCACAGGCGTTTTCAATGGCGCCGACCATGAGCCGGCCCCACCGCAAACCGTGATCGAATATGCAGCGCAACTGGCCAATTTGCCTTTGCCACCCGAAGAACCGTTCGAAGCAGCGGATATGACGCCCATGGCGCGGTCCTTTTATGGCGACAATAAACGCTGCGGCAACGCGCGTTTGAAAAAGGATTTGGGTGTTACCCTTAAATTCCCCACTTACCGCGAGGGGTTGGAATCTATTCTGACGCAAATGAGCGGATAATGCTTTGCAATAGGGCTAAGTCCTCCGGGCGACTTAGCCGATGATCGCCATCGGGCACCAGCGTAAATCGCGCATCATCATGCAAAAAGTGGCGGTAGATTTCTTGCGCATGGCTTAGAGGGACATCCGGATCTTCGCCACCATGAATAATATGCACCGGCGCGCCTGTTTTCAGTGGCGCATCTAACAGGCTGTTGGCGTTGCCATCTTCCACCAGCTTCTTGGTGTAAATATATGGACCGTCGCCATATCGACTTTCGCGCCGCAATTCACCGTCGCGGTCAAGCTTGGCAAAATCTTCAGGGGCAAATCGCTGCGGCAATAATCGTTTGGTGAAATCGACCCCCGGCGCAATCAGCACCAATGCCTTGGCAGGGGGGTGGCCATGTTCAAGCAAATATTGGTTCAGCAGCAACGCAATCCACGCGCCCATGGAAGAGCCGACAAGAATTTGCGGCCCATCTGCGAACCGTTGATAAACGGCAACGGCATCCGCAAGCCAACTGGAAATGGTCTGATCTCGGAAGTCGCCGGAGGATTGACCATGCGCCGCATAGTCAAAGCGGGTGCTGGCCAACCCCAATTCTTGGGCCAAAGCAGCCATGGCAATTGCTTTTCCACCGCACATATTGGACATAAAGCCGCCAAGCCAAAACAAACCCGGTGTTTGGCCGCCCTGATGGAGCACCGCCAATTTGTGTGTGGAATGTTGATTTTGGTGTTCAATCCAATGGGTTGGCTTTTGCATTTGCTTTTCTTTTTACTCATTAGGTACTATTTTCGCCTCGAGTGTCGAATCTTTGGCTCAAGGTGTTGACTTTGAGGCCATTTGACCAGATTTTATGCGTCGCAACTAATATCTTTTGTCTAAAGAAGGAATTGACACCATTCGTCGTCCACAAAGACCTGTACAACCCCAAAAAGACGGGCCACGCTCTAACCGCGAAATCAATGTACCTGAAGTTCAGCTTATCGATGCTGAAGGGGAAAACCGCGGCGTGGTGAATACACGTGAAGCCATGACCATGGCACAAGATGCCGGTTTGGATCTTGTTGAAATTTCGCCAAATGCGAAGCCGCCAGTTTGTAAGATTCTGGACTTGGGTAAATATAAATACCAAGCACAGAAAAAAGCTGCCGAAGCGCGCAAAAAGCAAAAAGTCATCGACGTCAAAGAAATCAAGATGCGACCGAATACGGACACGCACGACTTTGAGGTTAAGATGCGCAATGTTGTGAAGTTCTTGGAAGGTGGTGACAAAGTGAAGGTCACGATGCGTTTCCGCGGACGTGAAATGGCGCACCAAGAACTCGGCCTGCAGCTTTTGAATCAAGTGCGCGAGCGCGTGCAAGAGATCTCCAAAGTTGAAGCCAAGCCGAAAACCGAAGGTCGCCAGATGATTATGATCCTGGCGCCGACAGCGACAAAATAAAAGACCTTTATCAAGAATGCAAAAGGCTCCTTCGGGAGCCTTTATTTTTCCGGCAAAAACCAGGCGGTGGGACACCGCGCGCGCTGATATTCACGGTTTTTATCCAGAATTAAATAGGTGTAGTGAAGGTTGCCGCCAAATGAGTCAGGCAAGTTGCTGCTTGGTTCGCTGAAGATTTCCTTTTTCTTCGTTTCCCAGTAATGGCGGAATTGATCGGGTTGTTCAGATTCAATAAACAGGCCCACATCCTTGATGTAGATAAAGCGATTAAATTTGCTTTCATCGTCACTAGGATAACTCCCGGCCATTGACTCAAAATCATAAAAACTGATGGTGCCATCGCCACGCCGCAAAATACGCCCATCCGGATATTTGATTGCGATGTCCGCATCAGAACCACCCCCAGCATGCATTTTTGAAAAGACAGTTGCCCGTCCGATCAGTAACCCGTTGGGCATTTCAACACAGAAAAAGCGCTCGGCAATGTTGGTGTAAAGGATCCAAAGCCCCAGCACTGCTGCAAGCAGCACAGCCAAGATCAGACAGCCAATCGCATCATAGTATTCTGGTGAATCGCTATTTCTTGAATCTGCTTGCTGTCCCATCGACATTTACCCTTGCGATGACGGTGCCGCGCCAATTGTCCGTGATTGCGTAAAACTTGCTGCCGGGTATCTCCCGCAAATCTTTCCGTCTGAGACGATGCCACAAAATATCGCCATCTATCTTGGGCAAATGGAGGCGCAGACGCCGCCGCAGCTTCTCCAATGCATCATGCATAATGATTTCATCAGAATGCGGATCAATGTTATTGTCTCTAAGGTAGGCGCCAATATTTAGTGGGTCTCGAAACTCGTCCCATAACTCAAAATTAATTTTGCCTTCAATTTGCAGTTTGTCACCAATCCTTTGGCAGCGGCCGTTGAATTTGCCGCGTATCGTGGTCGTGCCCAAAGAGAAAACGACATCCTTCATCGGGTAAGTCGAACCAAATGGATAGGAAAACGCAACGCCCTCCCTTTCCCACGCTTTGAATTTCCGCGCTTCATCAGCAATTTGACCAGGCAGTCTTGCGGGGTCATCAATGGCTTCTCTGCGATATTCCCGCACCACTTTGACGAGATTGCCCGTATTGCGCAGTCTAATCGCTCGGCCTTTGCCATAGAAATAATGCAGTACATAATCAATGTCGCTCCAGGCGCGTCCATTGTCAGAAACATCATGCAACTTAATCTCAAACTGTTCGGCACTGCTGGGCACATAGGGCACCGCGCGGCAGCGGCAACCAAAACCCTCGCCGGGATGTCCCGTGGGTGGCGGGTTGTCCCATGCAAAAATTTTGCCGTGATTGGCTGCATGTGAGGGGCGGACTTTTTGATCCTGCCGCGTCGTCCAGATATAATAGCCGGAGTGGCGTTGCGCCTTCGTTTTAAGGCTACGCTCAATCGGTGTGCCATAGCGCAAATAATCATTGAAAGCGTTTTTATAGCCAGAAATGTGGCGTTCTAGAAATGGAGAGGGCATCGATAAAATTCTCAAAAAACTGCTATAAATATAACCCTAGGTTAACAAAACCTTTGCGGAATGTAAGGGAATTTATTCCAGCAGCAGTAAGTCTGTGTGTCATAAACTAGGCAAAGCTAAAAAGCTTCGGAAGCAAATGAGGTTGGCGTGATGAGTGGAGCGATATTCAGATATGGCGGTTTGCTGGCGCTGTTTCTGATCTTGCTGGAGTTTTTGCGGCGCAATTCTTACGCCTATTTTTGGCCAGGCGGGCTTTATCCAACCCTGATTGCTTTGATCTTTCTGGTGCTCGGTGGTGTCGGCATGTGGCTTTGGGCGCGGCCCAAATTTGGCATGATGCATCCCACGGCTCCGGTGCGCGACGCGCAGCTTATCGACGCGATCGGGCTGACCGAGCGCGAAACCGATGTGTTGATTTTTCTGGTGCATGGCTACACCAACAAGCAGATCGCCGCGCAATTGAAGGTGGCGCCATCCACCATCAAAACCCATGTAAAGAACATTTTTTCAAAGCTCGATGTGGCCAACCGCACAGAGGCGGCCAGCGAGGCGCGCGCCCTTGGTTTGATTGAATAATGTCCCGCTTCCTCCTTTTGGGGGAGGACAATTGAGCCCTGATCGGTCAAGATAAATCCCGCAAAAACGCTTCTGGGGGAAGAAATGCAAACAATCTTTAAATGGGGCGTCATTGTTGGCGCGGTCATGACCATATTTATGTTCGGCTCATATTTTGTGGTCGCCGGCAATCAAGCGCAAAATATGGGCATAGCGGAAGTTACAGGCTATGTGGGGATGATCGCCGCTCTGGCCATCATTCTTTTCGCCATGCACAAACAGTTTAGTGAGCGAGCTGACAAGCAAAGCCTGTGGCAGCGCATTATATTTGGTGTGGGTATCGCCGTGATCGCTGGCACAATCTTCGCCATATGTGACGTGATCTATACCTTTATGATCAATCCCGGCTTTATGGATGCCTATTTCGAATATTATTTGAGCACACTGCCGGTGCAAGAAGGTCCGGAATATGAGCGCATGGTGGAAGACGCCATGGCGCAACGCGAAATGTTCGCTCAACCCATCATGGTGTTTTTGGTGATGGCAGCAACTGTTTGGATGATCGGGCTTGTGGTTTCAGTGCTGGGCGGGCTTGGCCACTATTTCTGGACAAAATCAAAAATGAACAATCAGGCAATGTGAGGACAAAATGGAACTGGGACGTTTTTCGGTGAGCTTGAATGTCAAAGACATTGAAGTGTCGAAGCAATTTTATCAAAATTTGGGGTTTGAAATCGTCGCTGGCGATCAGGCACAAAACTGGCTGGTGCTGCAAAATGGCGATGCCAAAGTGGGAATTTTCCAAGGCATGTTTGAACAAAACATCATGACGTTCAATCCAAAGGATATAAAACCAATCCACAAAAAGCTGGATGAGATGGGGGTGGACTATTCACGGCAAATGGGAGGTGAGGACTATCCCAAAATGGCCTTGTTCAAAGACCCTGATGGCAATGACATTCTGATTGACCAGCACGACGTGTAAAAACCGCTAAAAGAACAGCGCACAAGGCTTGCATTTTGCACTGTGTGCTCTTATAACCCTCAAGTTCAAGCGGATCGTCCGGCCTGAAAAGGGTATGCCGTGTCGATCCATAATGCTTAAAACCCGCCAAATCCCACCGGGGATGAGGCAACAAGAAGGAAAAGCAAAATGCCCAAGCTTAAGACAAAGTCTGGCGCTAAAAAGCGCTTTAAAGTGACTGGCACTGGCAAAGTCATGGCCGCAGCAGCAGGCAAACGCCACCGTTTGATCAGCCACAACGGTAAATATATCCGTCAAAACCGTGGTACGAGCGCAATGTGTGCACAAGATGCACGCACGGTGAAAAAATTCCTGCCCTACGCCTAATAATCTGACTTTTAAGGACTCAATCCATGTCACGTGTAAAAAGAGGCGCAACGAGCCACGCCCGTCATAAAAAGGTGCTCAAATCAGCCAAAGGTTATTATGGCCGTCGCAAGAATACCATTCGCGTTGCAAAGCAAGCGGTGGAAAAAGCGGGTCAGTACGCATATCGCGACCGGAAGGCGAGAAAACGTAATTTCCGTGCATTGTGGATCCAGCGTATCAACGCTGCTGTTCGCGAGCATGGCTTGACATATGGTCGATTTATCGACGGCCTCAGCAAAGCTGAGGTTGCGGTTGACCGTAAAGTATTGGCTGACTTGGCCGTTCGTGAGCCAGAAAGCTTTAAAGCGCTGGTTGAAACTGCCAAAAAAGCGCTCGGTTACCTTAAGGATGTTGACGCGACAACCCACGCTCGGGTTGCCAGCTAAGCACTCCTCGCCTTATCTTTTCTGAGGCCGAATTTAAAGCCTTGCGCCATCCTCCAGTCTGGGGTTGGCGCAAGGCTTTTGTGTTTAAAGGCTTTGTGCGCCTATATGGTGCGCAAATCTTCTCGCTGCTTAAACGAATAAACGGGACAAGGGGTCCGAACAAATGGTTGATACCAAAGCGCTGGACGCGCTCAAATCTGAAATCCTGGCTGCGGTTGAAAACGCGGCCGACCTAAAAGAACTGGATGCGGTTCGGGTTGGCGCCTTGGGCAAAAAGGGTTCCATTTCTGAACAGCTGAAAGGCTTGGGCAAAATGACCCCCGAAGAGCGCAAAGTGGCTGGCCCCGCGCTCAATGGCTTGAAAACCGAAATCGCCGAGGTGATTGAGGCCAAGGCAGAGCAATTGGAAAATGCGGCGCTGGATGCCAAGCTGGCGGCTGAAAAAGTGGACATTACCCTGCCGCTGCAGCAAGGGCCCATGCAGCGCGGCTCTATCCACCCGATCAGCCAAACCATTGATGAAATCACTGCAATCTTTTCCGATATGGGGTTTGCCATTGCCGAAGGCCCCGATATTGAAAGCGACTATTACAATTTCACCGCGTTGAACTTCCCCGAAGGTCACCCCGCCCGCGAAATGCACGACACGTTCTTCATGAAGCAGCAAGAGGGCGAAGGCTCCAACCAAGGCAAGATGGTGCTGCGCACGCACACATCACCTGTGCAAATCCGTACTATGGAAAATCAGGAGCCGCCGATCCGTATCGTGATTCCCGGCCGCACCTATCGTTGCGACAGCGACCAGACACACACGCCCATGTTCCACCAGTTGGAAGGCTTGGTTATTGATAAATCATCACATATCGGCCAATTGCGCTGGGTGCTGGAAGAGTTTTTGACCGCCTTCTTTGAAGTTGATCACGTTAAAACCCGTTTCCGCCCGTCATTCTTCCCGTTCACCGAACCATCCATGGAAGTGGATGTGCAGTGCGACCGCTCTGGCAATGAAGTGAAAATTGGCGAAGGCAGCGACTGGATGGAGATCTTGGGCTGCGGCATGGTGCACCCCAATGTGATCCGTAATTGCGGGCTCGACCCTGATATCTACCAAGGCTTTGCCTGGGGCATGGGCATCGACCGGATCGCCATGCTTAAATATGGTATGCCGGACCTGCGCGACTTCTTCGGCGCTGATCAACGCTGGCTCGACCATTATGGCTTCCGCCCACTGGATCTGCCGACCCTGTTTGGAGGATTGTCTTCGTGACCATGCCCGTCAGCGATATGGAAGAAATCTATATCGTGACCGACATTGAAAGCGATGGCCCCAGCCCCCTGCGCAACTCTATGCTGAGCTTTGCCAGTGTGGCGATGAATCGCCGTGGCCAGTTTTTGGGTGAGTTTCAAGCTGTGCTTGAGCCGCGCAAAGACCGGGTGCCCGACCCTAAAACCATGGAATGGTGGAAGACCGAACCCGATGCCTATAAGGCGGCCACCGAAAATGCCCAATCACCGGAAAAGGTGATGAAGGAATATGCCGCGTGGGTGAAGGGCTTTGAGGGGCGCAAGGTGTTCGCCGCCGCGCCGCTCATTTTTGACGGCATCTTCATCGATCATTATTTGGATCTTTATACCCGTTCGCGCGTCTTTTCTGGCCCCACCCACAGCCAAGTGATCTTTAGCGGCGGGGCGGCGGATATTTACACCATGTCGGGCATTTTGGCAGGCGTGCCGCATCAGGAATGGACCACACGGCGGGTGCCTGACAGCTGGATTGGGTTCCAGCCGCACAGCCATTTCGCCATTGATGACGCCCGCGGCTTTGCCCATTTGCTCAAACGCTTCTTCATTGTTTCCAGCCTGCCGCAACATTTGCGCCAGCTCGAAATCTCTGAATTTGGCGACAGCGAAACCTTGTGCAACGAACTTGTTGGCCTGATTGTTACAGGCAAGAAAACCGCGACCTGTGGCGCGCTGGCACACTATGAAGCCGATGGCGAACCTTTGCCTGAAGTGGGGAAGCGCTACATTGTGCCCAACTGGGACGGCGTGCCCCAATGCATCATCGAAACCACCTCAGTGGAGGTGAAACGCTTTGATGAAGTGGATGAGGATTTTGCCCGCGCCGAAGGCGAAGGGGATTTGAGCTATCAATATTGGCATGATGGCCACAAAGATTTTTTTACCCGGAATGGCGGGTTTTCACCCGAAATGAAACTGGTGTGCGAGCGCTTTAAGCTGATTGAAGCGTTAGCGGATCAAACGACGACAAAAGAGTAAAACCGATGAAATTTACAATTGACTGGCTAAAAGATCATCTGGACACCACAGCTTCCAACGATGAGATCATTGAAACCCTCACCCAGATTGGTCTTGAGGTGGAAGAGGTTGAAGATCAGGCAAAAGCACTCGCGGATTTTACAGTTTGCGAAGTTCTTTCCGCTGAAAAACACCCCAATGCGGACAAGCTAAAAGTGTGCATGGTGAGCACCGGCAAAGGCGACCCCGTGAAAGTGGTGTGCGGCGCCCCCAATGCGCGCACGGGCATGAAAGGCGTGTTCGCCGCTTCAGGCACCTATATTCCTGGCACAGATTTTGTGTTGTCCAAAGGCGTGATCCGCGGCGAAGAAAGCAATGGCATGCTGTGTTCTGAGCGTGAATTGCTCCTGTCTGACGATCATGACGGCGTCATTGATTTGCCGGCGGATGCGCCCGTAGGCGAGCGCTATGTTGATTATGCCAAACTGAACGATGTGGTGATCGACATCGCCATCACCCCGAACCGTGGTGATTGCACCGGCATTTACGGTGTCGCGCGTGACTTGGCCGCCGTGGGCGTTGGCGAATTGAAGGACGGTACTGTCCAACCTGTGCCTGCAACATTGGACGGGAAAGGCGATATTTCTGTTGAGTTTCGCTTTGGCGAGGGTGAGCCCCAAGCCTGTCAGCAATTTGCTGGCCGCTTGTTCAAAAACGTAAAAAATGGCGCATCGCCCGAATGGATGCAGCAGCGTTTGATCGCGATCGGTCTGCGGCCCATCAACGCGTTGGCCGACATCACCAACTATGTGTCTTATGATCGTGGCCGCCCGCTGCACGCCTATGACGCTGACAAAATCAACGGCCAGTTCCACGCGCGCAACGCCAAAAAAGGCGAAGAGATTTTAGCGCTGGACGGCAAAACCTATCAGCTTGACGAGACCATGTGTATCTTGGCTGATGATAATGGCCCGCTTTGTATTGGCGGCATTATGGGCGGTGAAGAAAGCGGTTGTACCGAAGACACCACCAGCTTGTTTTTGGAAAGTGCGTGGTGGGAGCCGATCGAAATCGCGCAGACTGGCCGCAAAACCGGCATCAATTCTGATGCGCGTTATCGGCTGGAACGCCATGTTGATCCAGAGCTGACGATTGCTGGCCTCGAATTGGCCACCAAACTGATTTTGGAGATTTGCGGTGGCGAAGTGCACGAAATCACCGTCACAGGCGATGTGCAACCTGAGGAAAAAGTTATCGACTTCCCACTGGCGGAAATCACCCGCCTGACCGGTTTGAAGGTACCTTTCGTTGAGGTGAAGGCCGTATTGAGCCGCCTGGGCTTTTGGGTCGCTGGATCTGGCGATGTGGTGAAAGTGGCGGTGCCGTCTTACCGGCCCGACATTGAGGGCAAAGCAGACTTGGTGGAAGAAGTGATGCGCATTGTCGGCGTCGACAATGTGCCTGTTGATCCATTGCCGCGCCTCACCAGCGTTGCGCCCAAAATGCTCACAACGATTCAAAACCGTCGTCGTATTGCGCGGCGGGCTTTGGCGGCGCGTGGCTTTAATGAAGCAGTGACTTGGTCCTTTGTTTCTGAAAAAGAAGCAACAGCCTTTGGCGGCGGCCAAGATGAGCTGAAGTTGGAAAATCCGATCAGCGCAGAATTAAGCGATATGCGCCCCTCGTTGCTTCCCGGCTTGCTGGCAGCGGTTAACCGCAACACCAACCGAGGCATTGCCAACTTGTCGCTATTCGAAGTCGGTCAGGTGTTTAAAACCGCCGCTCCCGATGGACAATATAACTATGCCGCTGGCGTTCGTGCTGGCTTGGACACTTATGGCCAAGTGGGGCGCCATTGGCAGGGCAAAGCCGAAAAACCAGATGTGTTTGAAGCTAAGGCCGATCTGTTTGAGACATTGGCGCAGTTGGGTGTCGATCCCAACAATCTGCAAATTGTAGCTGAGCCGGCAACATGGTCGCATCCGGGCCGCGGCGGCCGCGTGCAGTTGGGGCCAAAAAATATCATCGGGTGGTTCGGTGAATTGCACCCCAAACTGATCAAAGACTTGGATTTGCCCAAAAACATTGCCGCATTCGAGCTAAATCTGGACGCGATTCCACAACCTCGGGCAAAAGCCACCAAGGCGAAACCTGCTTTGACCATATCCGACCTACAAACCGTGAAACGCGACTTCGCTTTCGTGGCCGATCAATCTGTGGAAGCGGGCAAATTGCTCAAAGCCGCCGGATCAGCCGACAAAAAGCTGATTACAAATGTCAGCTTGTTCGACGTGTTTGAAGGCAGCAATTTGGGCGAAGGGAAAAAATCTTTGGCTATTGAAGTGACCATTCAACCCAAAGACAAAACCCTCACCGACGAAGAAATCGACGCGATCAGCCAAAAAGTGGTTGCTGCTGTGCAAAAAGCCACAAAAGCTGAATTGCGGGGATAGGGCCTTTCTACGATGTGTTCCGCGACGCGAACGGAAAGCGTGTGTGGTTTGTTGGCCCGGATCCCAAAAATCTTTTGGATGATTTAGTCAATTGCCGAGTGGAGGGCATACAGTCTGGGCATATTGGTCAGCTTAAGCTCGTCAAAAGCCACGAAAACATTGCTGGCTATCTGCGGCGGCCCTGATGTCGACCACTAGTATGTTTTGGCGATCTCGGGTCAGCGCATAGCTGGTAAACTTGGTAGGTCGGCTGAATCCGAAAAGCATTTGAAGGATGAGTTTTTGGCCAAGAAGTTGGAAGAGATATTTGGGCAGAAAAATGGGTGATGCTTCAATTGGCTGTTTGCTGGATCTCAGTACCGGTGAGCGGGAAAGTATGCGCCTTTCCACGGTGCAACTCGACAATGCGAGCGATGTTAAGCGCAGGCCAAAATACCCTGAGCGCGAGCGCCCCGAAAAATTCTTGGCAAGCTTCGATTTCACAACCCTCTACTATGATTGCTTTTGGGACCAAAACACCAAAGATGTTTTATGCGTTGGCCCCACACCGACAAATCTTAGGCCGCATTTCAAGCGGGCTGTTTACCGCGCGTTGCCCTCAGGTAAACAGATAAAGGCAAAGCATTTTTTCTCTCTGACGGTGATGTCCACGCAATTGAAGGATGTACCTGTCGACACCACGGCAATTGAAATGCATTTTGCCGGCGAGCCGCATCTCATGCCGGTGCAGCCAAATGGATGTGATGAGTTTTCACGCGAAAATTTGATGTTCACCCTGTCGAAAAACAACGATTTGAAATGGATCAAGTTTTGGGCGGAGTACCATGTGCGAAAGCAAAATGTTTCCGCCATTATCCTGTTTGATAATGGTTCGGATCAATATGAGATGGATGATCTCATAAAGACGCTGACGGACATTGATGGGCTAAAGAAAGTCCTTGTCGTGAGCATGCCTTATCCCTATTGCGCCAAGGATGAAATATTGCGGGTGAACCCCTATTGGGCTCATTTTCTGCAGATCGCGCTAATGAGCATCGTGTTGCGCCGATTTGGTATGGGCGCGAATGCCATTTTGAATCTGGATATTGACGAGCTGGCGAACAGCAACGGCCAGGCCGATGTATTCCAACTGGCAGAGCAATCCAGCTTGGGCATTTTAGCCATGAAGGGCGTTTGGGTGGAGCCAATTGCAGAAAGCGAATTCGGCGATCATCGCGATTTTTGCGTTGTCGCCAAAAATAAGAAACAAAGCCACTGTTATGGTGACAAGTGGGCGATTGACCCAAAGCGTAAATGGTATAAAAAATTGAAGGTCTTCCCATATATGCATTGGATTGAAAACCGCCCTCAACTCGGTCGACGCTATGTGGAAGGGGTGCACTTTTGGCACTTTAAGGGGATCAACACCAATTGGAAGCTTAACCGGGCAACGCCAATGCAATTCGATCCCGAAATCCATGAGCGGCGCAACATCGAGTTTTAGAGTGTTTGACGAAACCGATCAAATTGACCCTTGGTCTAGTTGCAAATTTGACCAACTCATGGGACAAGCATTTAACTAATGCACCTTTGTCGCGAGGGACTTATGCCTGCCATCAAAAAAGAAGATTTCATTCAGTCGATCACTGACGCGTTTCAATTCATTTCTTATTATCATCCGCTTGACTATGTCAAAGCGGTGGCCAAGGCATATGAAAAGGAAGAGAGCCCCGCAGCGAAAGATGCGATTGCGCAGATTTTGACCAATTCGCGCATGTGCGCCGAAGGGCATCGTCCGATCTGTCAGGACACGGGCATCGCCGTTGTGTTTTTGAAAATCGGCATGGATGTGCGCTGGGATACGGACATGTCTGTCGAGGATATGGTCAATCAAGGCGTGCGCCAGGCCTATGCGGAGACAGATAGTAATTTGCTGCGCGCCTCATTGCTGATTGACCCGGCTGGCACCCGCAAAAACTCTGGCGACAACACCCCCGCCGTGATCCATTATGAAATGGTCACGGGCGATAAGGTGGATGTGACTGTGGCGGCCAAAGGCGGTGGTTCTGAAAACAAAGCCAAATTGGCAATGCTCAACCCCAGCGATGATATTGTAGAATGGGTGCTCAAAACCGTGCCGACGCTCGGCGCGGGCTGGTGTCCGCCTGGTGTGCTCGGCCTCGGCATTGGCGGTACGCCTGAAAAGGCCATGTATCTGGCCAAAAAATCACTGATGGCCCCGGTCGACATTCAAGAACTGATTGAGCGTGGCCCGAACTCGACTGCAGAAGAATTGCGGCTTGAGCTATATGAAAAGGTCAACGCGCTGGGCATCGGCGCGCAAGGCCTTGGCGGCCTGACCACCGTGGTCGACGTGAAAGTGTTGGACATGCCAACCCACGCGGCCTCCAAGCCAGTTGGCCTTGCGCCAAACTGCGCGGCCAACCGCCATGTGCATTTTGAATTGGATGGCACGGGCCCAGCGGATTTGACACCACCACCTTTGAGCGCGTGGCCTGACATTGGCTGGAAACCATCCACTGGCGCGAAGCGTGTTGATTTGGATAAGCTGACACCGGAAGAAGTCGCCACATGGAAACAAGGCGACCGCTTGCTGCTCAACGGCAAAATCCTCACCGGACGCGATGCCGCGCACAAGAAGATTCAATCGCTTTATGAAAGCGGTGAGGGCTTGCCCGAAGGCGTCGATTTCAACAATCGGGTGATTTATTATGTCGGCCCTGTCGATCCTGTCGGCGACGAAGCGGTTGGCCCAGCCGGCCCAACCACAGCGACACGCATGGATAAATTTACCGAAATGATGCTCGACAAAACCGGCCTTGTGGCAATGATTGGCAAGGCCGAGCGTGGGCCTGCCGGTTTAGAGGCGATCGCCAAGCACAAAGCAGCCTATTTGATGGCCACAGGCGGCGCGGCCTACCTCATCTCCAAAGCCATTCGCTCGTCCCGCGTGGTGGCGTTTGAGGAGTTGGGCATGGAAGCCATATATGAGTTCGACGTGGAGAATATGCCGGTGACGGTTGCCGTGGATTCCACGGGTCAGAGTGTCCACCAGATCGCCCCAGCCATCTGGCGCAAGAAAATTGGCAAATTGCCTGAGCCTGCCTGATGGATTTGCCAAAAGGCTACCGGCTGCGGGCGGTCCGCGAGATGGATCTTGATCTGATTTGCGCCCAGCGCGAACTGATGTTTTCCGATGGCGGCAAGCGTACGCGCGAGCGCCTTGAAAAGATGACCACCTATTTCCGCCCCTGGCTGCAGGAGCGGTTGGCAGATGGGCGCTATTTCGGCTTTATTGTTGAACGCAATGGCGAGCCCGTGGCGGGCGTTGGTCAATGGATCATTGATTGGGCGCCCCACTTTCATCATGAAGAAGAGGCCCATCGCGGTTATATCGCCAATGTCTATGTTGCACCCGCCCATCGCGGCCAAGGCATTGCCAAATTTCTGGTGAGCTGCGCCGAGCAGGAATTTAAAGCCCGCGGCGTCTCCACCATGGTGCTGCATGCTTCTCAAGAAGCCGAACCGATGTATGAAAGCCTAGGCTGGGATCAAACCAGCGAAATGATGAAAATCAACGATTAAATTGAAAAGGGCGGCCCAACAGCCGCCCTAATTGTTTTAACGCAGCCAGCCTTCAGGTTGCGGGTGGAGGTTCATCAACCCACCTTCTGAAGCTTTGTCGATGGCGGCGATTTCTTCGTCGCTTAGCTCAAGATTGTCGAGCGCGCCCAGATTGTCTTTAAGCTGCTCGAGCGTGCGGACACCAATGAGTGCTGATGTCATTTCCTCGCGCCGCAGGGCCCAAGCCAATGCCAATTGCACCAATGATTGACCACGGGATTTGGCGATCTCGTTTAAACGATCTGCTGCATCCAAAACGCCCATTTCCAAATGCGATCCAGCAACAGAAGATGATTTTTCCGCCGCGCGGGTATTTTCGCCTTTGCCTTTTGAGTATTTGCCGCTCAACACGCCTTGCGCCAGAGGCGAAAAGGCAATGCAGCCCACGCCCAGTTCGCCAAGGGCATCCAAGGTGCCATCATCCTCAATCCAACGATTGAGGATCGAATAAGACGGCTGGTGAATGGTCAAGGGGACACCCATTTCTTGCAAAATCCGGTGGGCCTCGATGGTTTGCTCGCGCGGATAAGAAGAGACGCCCACATAAAGCGCTTTGCCTTGGTGGTAAAGCGAGGCGAGGGCGCCCATTGTTTCTTCCAACGGTGTGTCTGGATCAAAACGGTGCGAATAGAAAATATCGAAATATTCAACATTGCAACGTTGCAGGCTTTGGTCGCAGCTGGCGATCAGATATTTGCGGGAGCCAAACTCACCATAAGGGCCGGGCCACATTTCATAACCCGCTTTGGACGAGATGATCATTTCATCGCGATAAGGCTTAAAATCATGCTGCATCATTTGCCCAAAAAGCTCTTCAGATGAGCCTGGCGGCGGGCCGTAATTGTTGGCCAGATCGAAATGGGTGATGCCTTTGTCAAAAGCATAGGCCAATATCTCGAGCGCGCTTGGATAATCACGTGTGCCGCCGAAATTTTGCCAAAGGCCAAGGCTTATGGCTGGAAGTTTAAGACCGGAACGGCCGGAACGGCGATATTCCATTTTGTCATAGCGAGAAGGTGATGCGCTATAGGGCATAAGGGACCTCATATTTCTGGTGTGTTGATCACAATTTTAGATCACGGCAGGACAACTAGGATGACATAGATCAAGGGGAAATGGCAATGATTTGGCTATGAAACATCAATGCTTGGCGGCGCGGCGCTTTTTTGCTAAACCGCCCCATTGAAATTTGCCGCCTCAACTGGCGAGGCGATTGATCACCTGAGGAAGCTGAAGATGAGCGAATATAAGGTCGTTGCGCTTTATAAATTTGTGTCCTTGCCGGACTATAAAGAACTGCAAGAACCCATTCTCCATTTTTGCAAGGAACGTGACATCAAAGGATCGCTCTTGTTGGCCGAAGAGGGCATCAACGGCACGGTAGCGGGCCGTCCTGAAGCGATTGATGAACTGGTAGATTATTTGGAGCGCGGCAATCAATTCAAGTGCCGTTTCAAAAACACCGAAATCAAGTTTTCCGACGCCAGCGACATGCCGTTTTTGCGCATGAAGGTGAAGCTGAAAAAGGAAATTGTTACCCTGCGCGCGCCAGAAGCAGATCCCAATAAACAAGTCGGCACATACGTGTCGCCTGAGGATTGGAACGACATCATCTCCGATGAAGAGATGGTCGTGCTCGACACGCGCAACGATTACGAAGTGGCGATCGGCACGTTCAAAAACGCGCTCGATCCCAAAACAGATAGCTTCACCGAGTTCAAGGATTATGTGGCCGAAAACCTTGATCCGAAGAAGAACAAGAAGGTCGCCATGTTCTGCACCGGCGGCATTCGCTGTGAAAAAGCGTCCAGCTACATGCTGGCCCAAGGCTTTGAAGAGGTCTATCACCTCAAGGGCGGCATTTTGAAATATCTGGAAGAAATGCCAGAGGAAAAAAGCCTTTGGGACGGGGAGTGCTTTGTGTTTGATGAGCGCGTGTCCGTGGGACATGGCTTGAAGGAGGGTAATCTGACCCTTTGCCGGGCCTGCCGTTATCCGCTGACCGAAGAAGACCAGCAGCACCCCAAATTCATCGAGGGGCAACAATGCCACCATTGCGCTGACAAAATATCAGAGCGCAGCCGGGCGCGCGCTGCGGAGCGGGAAAAGCAAATCCGTTTGGCCGCTGAGCGTGGCCAAGCCCACATCGGCGATGAAGCAGAAGAATTTGCCCGGAAAAACAAAGAACGCATGAAGCAATTGCGCAAAGAACAGCGCGAGCTGAACCGTAAAATGGCAGAAAAGGCCAAGCAGGCTTAGATCATGCTGGTGCAGCGGGCAAAAGCCCCGCTGCCCTCGCCGCCTCGGTTTGCCCGCGGCTGATGGGCAGTTCTGCTCCATCCTTTATTACAGCGACCAGCGTACTGCCCTTTTTGCGGGTTTCCGCCACCGCATCAAGCGCCACCCAATGGGAGCGATGAATTTTCACCCCCGGCACGCCATCTGTTTCTTTGATCGCGTCGGCCAAGCGCAGTAATATCAACTCGGCCCCGTTGCTGGTGACGATGTTCACATAGTGATCCTGCATCGACAAATAATAAAGCTGGCCCCGATTTTTGACATTGAGGCGCGCCATCAACGGCACTTGCTTAGGCGGGTTGATGATTTCGCTTTGTGGACGCTGAAATATGTAGTGCAACGCTGAAATGCAGATCGAAATCGCCACGCAATAGACCCAGACCATAAACGATACGAACCCTGGGATTTCCCAATCGCCCAAGGCGATGCCGTTGATCAGCGTGATCAGAACAGCAACGGCGCTGCCTGCGCCTGTGCCCGCAACGATCACATGCAGGACCGGGTTGGTGGTTTTGAGATAATACTCAAAGGCATTGATCACTAAGCTGCCCGCAAAAACCCCGCCCGTATAGGTGACCACAACAGTGGTGAGCCAATAGGCCAAGCGTGGTCCCAGCGCGAAATAGGAAAAAGTCTGGAAGGGGCCGATAATCCCAATCATCACCGCAACAGTAATGATGCCTGCCCAAACACGGCCAGAGCCGAACATCTCGCGCATTTCGCGAAGCGTCAATTGTAATGGGCCGTCGTTCACGAAGCACTCCCTTGTTTTGGCGAAATCCCCATTGCGCCAGTACTTAAGGTTTTCATTTATCGCACACAAGTGCAGCGGCGCAATTGGCGAACCCTGCGCAAATGTGGAAATGAGGACATTATGGACAGTGAAATCTTGGCAACGGCACCCCTGCCGGTCATTATACATCTCATAACGGCGTTGTTTTGCATCGCCTTGGGCGGCTATATGCTCTACGCCAAAAAGGGAACAAGTGCCCATAAAATTATGGGGTGGGCTTGGGTATTTGGCATGGCCATTGCCATATTCAGCGCCTTATTCATTCATGGATTTGAGTGGATTGGCCCCTTCAGTCCCATCCATTTGATTATTCCTTTTGCCATTGCAGGTCTTTGGGGCGGGATACGCGATATCCGCGCCAAAAAGGTGCGCGCCCACCGGGAAGCAATGTTGTCCATGTATTGGGGCGCGTTGGGCATTCCATTTGTTTTGGCGCTGATGCCAGGGCGCCGATTGCACATTCTGCTTTTCGGTGAAAGTGGCACACTTTTACCCACAGTCATTTTCGCCATATTGCTGACGAGCGTTGGCGCCTATTTACGCTGGGAACGGGAAATCAAAGCATATTTGCAGCGTTAAATTGAACGCGCCGTCAGCATGTCATCCAGCGTCGCGAGGATGCTTTCTTGAGCTGCTTTCGCTGCGTTTGGCGCATAGGTGGCCCGTGCATAATAGCCTAGCAACATCAAATAGAGTTGGTGGGAATTTGTCGTCGCACGCTCTTGGCTATACCCATGTTCTGCAAAGAGATGGATCACATAGTCTATGCGTTGCTGATCTGTTTCGGAAACAGTCTGCGCGATGTTTGGATCAACCATTGCCCAGCTGCGCATGGCCATCTCCCCCTGTGCGGAACTGAGCGCACCCACGGGCTCCTTAAGCGCGACGTGAAACAGCGCAACCAACTTATCGTGCGGAGACGTCTCGTCACGTTCGTTGGTCGCCATCACCTGTTCGGTGCCTTGGGTCACCCAATAGCGGATCAATTGATCAAGCAAATCTTTGCGGTCTTTAAAGTGCCAATAAAAAGAACCTTTGCTGGTGCCAAGGCTTTTGGCCAGCCGCTCAACTTTCACATTTTCCACGCCACCTTTGGCCATGGCCGCAATGGCGGCCAGCAGCCAATCTTGCGCCGACAATTGATTTCGCTTCGCATCACCTGATTTTGCCATGCCTCATCCTTATACCGCGCGGCGCATCCTTGTCTGCGACAAATGCGCTCAAACATACGTATCCGTATGGTGATTTATGTGCAAATGCAATACATACGGTAGCGTATGGAAAGGGGATGATTATGCAAAATAAATTTAATCTTTGGTGGGGTGCTGCAGGTGTGATGTCACTATTGGTTGCGGCGATCCACATTTTTGCGGGCACACCTGAGATCATGGTGCCGCTGGCACAGTTGGATATGCCCGATGTGCTCTACGCTATAATGGACGTAATCTGGAACCAGGTCAGCCTGCTGCTGATTGTCGTTGGCTTGGCGCTATTGCTGGCCTCAAAGCGCGGGGCACAATCCATGGATATGGTGCTGTTCATCAACGTGATTTATGCCGGCATCGCCTTGATCTTTGTCGTCGCCGGGATGTTCTATCTGCAATCTTTGTGGCCCATGCCGCAATGGATTTTGTTTGGTTTGATTGCGCTTGTGGCGCAAATAGGCTGGCACACACAGAAAGGTCGGATGCAATAGCACCCGACCCCGCATGACGGTCTAGGGAGGATTTAGAGCCCCATGCAATTCGCGTAGTAAGTTGTGGTCGCAGGCCAGTCAGAGAAGACGCCGACAACGCCGACTTCTTTGGCCAACACATCAAGCAGCTCAAAAGCAACGCCATCATTGTTGGTCACATCGGTGATGGATTGGAAATACCAGCCACCGCCATTGTTGAGCGGGCCAGAGCGTTCCAATGTCCACGTAATGATGTTCAGGCCAGCGGCTTCGGCTTCTTTGGCATAAACGGATGGCACGATCTTGCCGTCTTCAGTGGTCACCAACACCCAAAGCGGTGGCGCGATATAATTCACACCTGCATCAGCAAGCTCTTGCATGCTTTTGCCATAGGTTGATGGGTCCATGGGATCAAAGCCTTCCTCGCCATAACGGCCATCCAGATAAACCGCTTGGGCCCCGAACTCAGGTTCATTTTCGATCCAATAGAGCACGTCATCCAGCAGGAACGATTGCGCCCAAACACTCTTGGGGTCGATGCCGGCGTCCTTATATTCATCAATCATTTTTTGCGCATAGGCAGCCTGGCTAAAGTCGCCTTGATAAGGCATGTCTACGGTTGGTGTTTTCAGTTCTGGGGTAAACTTGCCGCCCAATGATTTGATCAGCTCAATGCTCTGCTTGTGGGTCACCAAAGTGCCTGTTGTTGCGTAAAGGTCGGTCCGGAAACCGGCAGTGCCTTTGACATAGTCCTCAACTGTGGTGGCGTTCGTATTCGCGCCATCCATCTTGCCGTTCAAGGTCATATATTCAGCCAAAGTGATGTCCGAGGTAGAACATTTGGCTTCAGCTTTTTTCCCTGTTGCCGGATCCGCCGGAGAAAAGGGCACTGAACATTTCGCGGCCAATTCTGGACGCAGCAAAATGTCAGTTGTCGTGTGCAAATCACTTTGGGAGTGACGGCAAACCAACTCCTGATCTGCGGTGAAGGCCACATCACATTCGATGATGCCGGCGCCCTGACGCGCAGCCGCTATATAGCTTTCTTTGGTGTGTTCAGGAAATTGCAGGGCCGCACCGCGGTGGCCAATGGAAAAGTCACTCTTTTGAAATGGACCATTGGCGCAGGATGCCAACTTGTCCTTCAAAGCGCTGTTGTCCATTTGATCAATCAAATAGAGCGGACGCACACCCAGATGAACGGCGGCTTCATCATGATTGTCTGCAAGTGCAGCCATGGGCTGGGCCAACAGCGCAAGGCCAAAAAGGGCCGGGCTAAATTTCATCATTTTTCTCTCCAAAGCAAAAAGATCACGAACCGGATCAGCCCGGAAAATGCCGACGCATCATGACGGAAAAAATTCAAAAAGATGACAGTTTCAATAAAGAAAAAAGGTAAGTTAATTACCTAACTGTTATTGACATGAAGCGAAGGCTGTGATTGGTTAGGTTTATGCCTAAGTATGAAAACGCGATAGATGGATATTTCCAAGCCCTTGCTGACCCGACCCGTCGGGCGGTAGTGGACCGCCTCACGGAGGGGCCAGCGTCAGTCAAAGAACTGGCGTCGCCATTCAAAATGGCGCTGCCATCGTTCATGCAACACTTGGATATTTTGGAAAGCAACGAACTTATCGTCACCAAAAAGGAGGGACGCCGCCGCATTTGTACAATCAACCAGGCGGCGTTCGACCAAATGATGGACTGGATGCAAGACCGTCGCGCGCTGATGAAAAAGCGTTTGGACGCGTTGGAAAACTATTTGGACAATGAGCAATTGAACTAAGGAGATTTGGGATGGCAGAACCAGTTGCTATCGCGGAAACGGTGCATGATGAACGTGTAATGAAGGCCTCACCAGCACGGGTTTATATGGCTTTTGCGGATGCAGAGGCGCGCAAAAGATGGGAGCCAACGCCGCCAGATATGGAGATGAGATATGGCCCCTCTTCATTTGAAGTGGGCGCTCACGAAGAAAGTGAAATGATCAAGGACGGTGAGGTTATGGCGGCATTCGACACACGCTATATCGACATCCTGCCGGAAAAACGCATCGTCAGCTCAATCCGAGTCAAAGCAGGCGGACAAATAATGTCATGCTCGCAAAGTACAGTTGAATTGGTGCCTGAAGGCAATGGCACCCGTGTTATTTGCTATGAGCAAGTTGTCTGGTTTGGTGGCCAAAATATGAAGAAAGAGCATCAAGAAGGCTGGCGCACCTTGCTCGATGGTTTGCAAAATGAAGTTGAGGAAAGCGCTGCTTAACGCTCGTTTTGCTCGGTGGTTTGCCAGAATTCCAACAAATATTGCCGCACACGATCTGTGGCATCCAGATTGGCGCAATGGCCACCATCGGGAACCTCAATCAGAGTGAAATCATCTTGGCTTTTCATTTTTGAAAGCGTTGGCCCCAACGCAGAATTTACGGATTTGTCGTGTCCACAGCGCAGCAGCATGATCGGCCCTGGATAGGCCAACGCATTGTCGATCAAATTATAGTTGCCTACATGGCCCACAATTTGTGTAACCACATCAATATCAATCGCGGTCAGCATGGCTCGAACAATCGGACGGGCCGCTTTGTTTTTGGTGGTGCCCACGGCGCCGATACGCCCGATCAGATTTGGTCCCAGCAACTTATAAATCCACTTTAAAAGCCCGACCCCAGCCTCGGGAGTGCGCAACGAATAGCTGGTGCCAAAACTGGCAAAGCTTCTAAACCGCGCACCATGCTCCTTGAGCGCCCAGAGCGCTAAAATGCCGCCCAGCGAATTGCCCACATAATGAAACACACTCGCTTCAATGTGGTCGGCAATTGCTATAATGTCTTTTGCCATTTCGGCTATTGAAAAGTCCTCTGACTTTTTGCCCGTTGGCGCGCTGGAGCGCCCATGCCCGCGCAAATCGGGCACGATGACCCGGTAGCCCCATTTAGCGAAAAAATGCGCGTCTGCGGTAAATTGCATGCCTGACGCCGCAAGCCCATGAACAAGAAAAACAACGGGTCCATCTTTGGGGCCGACATCACCATAGGCAAGACGAACGCCATCGCGTTCGACATAATTGGCGTCCAAAAATTCGGGCGTCAGGGTCATAAAATCACTCAAAAATTAAAATAGCGTCGCTAAGCATTGCCGATCAAAATACCTGCGGCAAACACCAGTGAACCGCCAAACACCACTTGCAAAACCGCCCGCCAGAAAGGCGTATCCATATAACGGTTCTGGATATAGGCGATCACCCACAATTCGATAAACACCACAATGATCGCGGTGACAGTGGCCGTCCAAAAGTCAGCAATCAGATAGGGTAGCGCGTGGCCCAACCCGCCAATAGTGGTCATGATGCCGGAAGCAAAGCCCCGTTTAATCGGTGATCCACGTCCGGTCAGTTTGCCATCGTCAGAGGCGGCTTCGGTGAAGCCCATGGAGATGCCCGCGCCGATCGATGCGGCCAAACCCACCAAAAACGTTTCCCATGTGGAATGGGTGGCAAAGGCAGCAGCAAAGATGGGCGCAAGGGTGGAGACGGACCCGTCCATCAACCCTGCAAGCCCTGGCTGCACATAGGTCAACACAAATTTACGGTGCTTTTGCTTGTCTTCGCTTTCAAGGGCATCTTCGCCCAAATGCTCTTCTGTCAGCTCATCTGCCGCGTTCTTGTGATGCTGCTCAGCAATCGCCAGATCGCCCAAAAGCTTGCGAATATGCGCATCTTTGGTCCGCTTCAATGCCTCAAGATAGAAGTTTTGCGCCGCTTCTTCCATTTCCCAAGCCTGTTGGCGGATGGTTTCAAGCGGCAGGTTTTTCATCAACCAAAACGGCTTGCGCTCCATAAAGCCCTTGATGTGCTCGCGCCGCACCAACGGGATCTTATCGCCAAACTTTTTGGTGAACATGTCGATCAGAATCTGGCGGTGTTCGTTTTCCTCCGCGACCATGCCCTCAAACACTTTTGCCGATGCGGGGAACTCTTCGCGCAACATATCCGCATAGGCCGCATAAATGCGCGCGTCGTCCTCTTCAGCTGAAATGGCAAGGGCTAGAATTTCGGCTTCTGATAGATCATCAAATCGGCGACGTTGGCCACCTAGTACCCGGTTGAGCATGGAATATTCCCAAAAAAATCAGCATGTTTAGTTCAATCTAATCCTGATTTTTTACAAGAACAACTCGCAATCATGATTATTTGCGAGGTGGGGCAATCAATCGCATATTTTGTAAGTACAATTCTTTCCGTGGCACCCCATATCAAGGTGCAAATGGTCCTTATGCAAGGCATTGGCCTCGGGTCCCAAAACGGTGGTGAAAATCTCGCAGCCCTGCTTGTGGCTGGCGCGCATCAATTTTTGGCTTTTGCCGCCATTGTTCCAAGCACTTGGTAGCTTTATCTCGGTTTCATTGGTGAGCGAAAAGCCCGTTAAGTCGATGGCATTTGCAAACCCATGCTCAGAGATTTTGCCGGTTTTTGAATTATTGCGACGTCGACACACATAGCTGGTGCCCGTGTAAATGGTCTTGATGCCCGCGCCATGCATGGTGCGGCTGATCTGATCCACCCGCTTGGCCCAGTCAATAAAAGCCGTCGCCATGGCACAATTGAATGTGGCCGGTGAGGCCAGATTGATTTTGCGTCCTGAAATGGAAATGGACTTCAATTGATAAGGCGAGGACGTGCCACAACCCTCACTGTCGATTGGAGGGAGGATCTTTGCCTCAATCCCCTTATCCATAAGCGCCGGGCAAGCGGCTTGATAGACAATGTCGCTTTTTGGCTTTTCGGGTTCTGCTGCAACGGTCACAGCCAAATCTGCGGGCCGGGCGGGCGGCAAGGGGGCCGCGCTCAAGGCGGTCGGCAGCACCAAAAACGGTGCGAGCGACAGGAGCAATTTGAAGATGTTCATTGCCCCTCCCTCTGGTGCGGCAGTTGATCGTATTTGGCAGCGCCAAACACGACACATTATATCGATCAATGTGTTCAGAATAGAACGAACGACATCACCAATTTGTTCCGGTTCGAATGCATGTTTTTAGGTCGCGTTCGTCAAATTTCACGCTCCCGACACACTCCAAATGCACCCGCAATTTGAACCGTCGTCAAACCGCGTGCGGCAAGGGATTGACGCTTTTCACACATGGTTACCAATTTCTCTTTTCTTGTGAAAAGAAAGCTGGTAATCACCAGCCCATGACAGACCTTAAAAACATTCGCAATTTCTCCATCGTTGCTCACATCGACCATGGTAAATCCACCTTGGCTGATCGACTGATTCAATTGACGGGCGGGTTGACCGAACGTGAGATGCAGCATCAAGTGCTTGATAGCATGGATATTGAGCGTGAGCGCGGCATCACCATCAAGGCACAAACTGTGCGTTTGAAATATGAAGCTGACGACGGTGAAACCTACGTTCTCAATTTGATCGACACACCGGGACACGTTGACTTTGCCTATGAAGTGAACCGCTCTCTGGCTGCGTGCGAAGGCTCGTTGCTGGTGGTAGATGCCTCTCAAGGAGTGGAAGCGCAAACGCTGGCCAATGTGTATCAGGCGATTGAAGTTGATCATGAGATCGTGCCGGTACTCAACAAGGTCGATTTGCCCGCGGCTGATGTCGACCGGGTTAAGCAACAGATTGAAGATGTGATCGGCCTTGATGCCTCGGATGCGCTGGAAATCTCAGCGAAAACGGGGATCGGCGTTGAAACAGTGCTTGAGGCAATTGTAAAACGCCTGCCGCCGCCAGAAGGGGACATCAACGCTCCGCTCAAAGCCATGCTGGTGGATAGCTGGTACGATGCCTATTTGGGCGTTGTGGTTTTGGTCCGCGTGATCGACGGCACCATCAAAAAAGGCCAAAAGGTCAAAATGATGAACACTGGTGCGATCTATGATCTTGATCGTGTGGGCGTCTTCACCCCGAAATTGATCGCAACGGACGTGTTGGGACCGGGCGAAATCGGGTTTATCACTGCGTCAATCAAAGAAGTGGCCGATACCAATGTGGGTGACACGATCACCGACGCGAAAAAGCCATGTGATAAGGCGCTCGAAGGCTTCCGGCCAGCGCAACCTGTTGTGTTCTGCGGCCTGTTCCCTGTTGATGCCAATGATTTTGAAGATCTGCGCGCGGCGATGGGCAAACTGCGGTTGAACGATTCCAGCTTCTCTTATGAAATGGAAACCTCCGCCGCACTTGGCTTTGGTTTCCGCTGTGGCTTTTTGGGGCTTTTGCACCTTGAGATCATTCAAGAACGTCTTAGCCGCGAGTTCGACCTTGAGCTGATCGCGACTGCACCGAGCGTTGTGTACGAACTTCAAATGACCAATGGTGATATGGAGCAATTGCACAACCCGGCCGATATGCCGGAAGTGATGAAAATTGCAGAAGTGCGCGAGCCGTGGATTCGCGCCAATATTCTCACCCCCGATGATTATCTCGGCGCGATTTTGAAATTGTGTCAGGACCGTCGCGGTATCCAGGTGGATTTGTCCTATGTCGGCAGCCGCGCCATGGTGCAATATGATTTGCCACTCAACGAGGTGGTATTTGATTTCTACGACCGTTTGAAATCTATCTCCAAAGGCTATGCCAGTTTCGACTATCAAATCTCCGATTACCGCGCAGGCGACTTGGTGAAAATGTCGATCATGGTCAATGGCGAGCCGGTAGACGCGTTGTCGATGCTAGTGCACCGTTCTGCGGCGGAAGCCCGCGGTCGCGTTATGTGTGAGAAGCTTAAAGAATTGATCCCACAGCACCTGTTCAAAATTCCAATTCAGGCGGCTATTGGCGGCAAAGTGATCGCCCGCGAAACCATTTCTGCTTTGCGCAAAGACGTGACGGCAAAATGTTATGGTGGCGACGCCAGTCGGAAGCGCAAGCTTTTGGACAAGCAAAAGGCTGGTAAGAAAAAAATGCGGCAATTCGGTAAAGTCGAAATCCCGCAGGAAGCCTTTATCAAAGCCCTCAAAATGGGGGATAATTGATCATGAATCTGAATGATCCCGGCATGGGCAAAATTGTGGGCGCGATCTTGGTTGCGCTCATCGCCGCCACCTTTATGGTCGGCCCCGATGCAGCGCAAAATGGCAGCTTTACCTTTTATGCGGTGATTATCGCGCTGGTGGCTGCGGCATACTATCTTGTAACTGGCTTGCGCGACTATTTGGCGTTTAAACGCAAAGACTAGGCTTGTTCGTTTTGCCAATAGGCAACAGCATCATCTGAGATTTCCGCTAGCGCAGCATCAAGCTTTGCTTCATCCATATGGTGGCGCAGAACGTGCGTTACACCCTTAATGGCGTGACCATCTGCAAAATTATGCGCCCGCCGCACATCTTTGATCTCTTCAATCAAATCACCCTCACTGCCAAAGTCAGGAAGATATTCACGCTCATCCCAATCTTTGACAAAAATAGCCCGCGCAATTGGCGGCAAAAGCGAAGCAAATTGCAGCACTTGCGGCGCAGTAAGGCGCCGCCGAAAGGCGAGGAGCACCGATTGCAGCAAAGTATAGGTCTGATTGCGGGTGGCTAAGTGCAACTCGTCGCACAGATCAGTCAAAATCTGATCATAAATAATACTGGCCCGTTGATATTCCTGTGGCATTGGCATGGAAAATCTCCGTATTTTCAGTATGCCCTAAAGTGCAAAAATTTTACCGCTATTGCAATTGCGCACCTTGTCCACTTCAGCGCCGTTCCAATGGAAGTCGAAATGATCCGCTTGATGCGGGATGGGCAATAAATTGGGCCAAAAAACTCCAACGCACTTGCCCTCCGGCGCGCGCACGCTCGGATAGACGACGCCATTGCTGCCAGCCGCCCGCAGCGCCGCACCGATCTTTTGGCTTTGTGTCCAATCATGCGGCAATAGGGCGTCAGCCACATCTGTCAGATCGTGCAGGAATTGATCAAGCGATCCGATCAACATCCGAAATTGCGAGGTCCACCCTGGGTCTTCCCGTGTTGCCGACATAAAGCGTCCATGATGATAGGCCACCTCATAAATCGCCACTTCGTCCCGGTTTCCAGCGCTGTAAACCCCATAGGTTCCATCCGTGAAGCGGCCCGGTCGGTCTGTAGAGACATGGGTAAAGGGCGCCATCACATAGCTGGCCCCAATGCCATTGACGCGACGATGGGCGGGCACCAGAGCGAGATTGCCAATTTCGTCGACAATGCGCGGGTTGCTTTTGGCTTCGGCAGACGCCAATGCGTCCCAGTCCGCTGGGTCGGCAATGTCTTCAAATAGATCTATGGGTGGGAAGATTGAACGGATAATGCGAAAGGTGTGGGACCAGGTAACCTGCCGCGTAGGAATGTGGTCGATATTCACGCGCCGCCGCGCTCCGCATCCACATAATCGCGCACACGCGCAAGGTTAAAGATTGATCCGCCCAACATCACATCCAGTGCAGATTGCCCGGCAAATGCACTGTTGGGCTTTTTAACCCATTTATAGCCGCGATGCGGATCAGAAAACAGATAACGCAAGCCTTTGTGGATGCCCATCAAGATAGACATGCGCATGGCCAAATCGCGATCAATGCGCCCAATATCGCCCTTCTTCCAGCGTGCCCAAGTGCGCGGCGCCATGCCGCCCAAAAGCTCCCGGGCCTGCCCGTCGCTCAATTCCCAACGGCGAAACAGATTAACCGTGGCGCGGGCCATGGCCGCCGCCTCATCTTGGCTGATCTCTTTATGGTCGGGTTGCGACGGCGTGCGCCGCACTTCATTGAGCATAATCATTCTCCTTAATGGCAAATATAGTGTAATTTATGCCAAATGGCAAGAACGTAGAGGCGGCACTCGCTAAGGGGGGACAGGTTTGGTGGCAGTAGTGGATGGATTGTGCGCCTGCTCCAACCAAGCCGCGCACTTCGTACGTTGTGATGCACCAATGGCGGGGGTGCCGGGGACGGGAGCGATAGCGACCGGTGGCGGCAAGAAAGAGCTGGGGGGGGCGGGGACGGGCGCGTAGCGGCCGGTGGCGGCAAGAAAAGAGCCGGGGGTGCCGGGGACGGGAGCGATAGCGACCGGTGGCGGCAAGAAAGAGCTGGGGGGGGCCGGGGACGGGCGCGTAGCGACCGGTGGCGGCAAGAAAGAGCCGGGGGGGCCGGGATAACGCACAGCGCCCTATGGCGCTACCGCGACTCCGAGATCTATGCCAACGCCATCATCCGATAAGCAATCTGCGCTGCGGTGAAGTCCCAGGCCTGACTTTTCTCGTCCGGGGCCAGTTCGACAATATCCATGCCGACAATTTTGCGTCCACGCAGCACAGAAGCGATGATGGAAAGTGATTGATAATAGCCCAGGCCGCCGGGCACTGGGGTGCCAGTTGCGGGCATGATGGACGGGTCCAACCCATCCACGTCAAAACTGATATAAAGCTCTTCTGGAAAATCATTGGGCAGCACGGCGCTGGTGATGTTTTCCATCACCAATTCCTCGGCATCGCGAAAACTCACATTGTATTTTTCGCGCAAATCCACCTCTTGTTGGCAGAGGGCACGCACGCCATATTGCGCCAGCTTATGCCCATCTTCGCACAGCAAATGCATGACAGAAGCGTGGGAGTGCTTTTCGCCCTGATAGGCGATGCGCAAATCCGCATGGGCATCAATCTGCACAATGCCGACCTTCTTGCCCAAGGCACGTGACACGCCCGTGACCGCGCCATAGGTCAGTGAATGTTCGCCGCCGAGGGTGACAGGGATTTTGCCTTCTTCAACGGCGAGAGCCGTACGCGCAGCCAAACGCTCCATCACGTCTGGCAACGGTCCGTCGCAAGACACAGCCTCTTCGGTGACAATGCCCTCCAGTGCGGGCTCCCTGCCGATGGTGAGGCGCTCTAGCTCATTGGAAGCCTCGATGATCGCGCCTGGCCCAGCCTCGGTGCCTACGCCATAAGAAACGGTGCGTTCCAATGGCATGGGGATGACCACAAACTTGGCCGCTTCGCGCTGGCGCTCTTGGTCGCTCAATTCACTGTCTAGGAAAATGCTCATAACGCCTCAACTCAAACGGGTTTTAAATTCATCATAGCCAAACTCACGGACCATCGTGAGCTGGTCAGTTTCGCTGTTCCAAAGCGCAATGGCGGGAAGGGGGACGCCATTAAATGTGTTGGTTTTCACCATGGAATAATGCGCCTGATCCAAAAAAGCGAACCGATCGCCCACTTGAAGCGGCGTGGCCCAAGTGTAATCGCCGATCACATCACCTGCCAGACAGGAGGGCCCGCCAAGCCGATAAGTGTGGCCACTTTCCGCTTCGCCCATCAAGGCTGGTCGATAAGGGGCTTCAATCACATCAGGCATATGGCAGGTGGCGGAAATGTCGGTGATCGCTAAATCCATGACATTGTGCGGCAAATCCAAAATCTCGCCCACCAAAATGCCCGCATCAAGCGCCACGGCTTCGCCCGGTTCAAGATAGACCTCGAGCTGATATTTCTCGCGAATGCTCTTGATGAATTTGATCAAACCCTCGCGATCATAATCTGCGCGCGTAATATGATGACCGCCGCCAAAGTTCAGCCATTTCAGCTGAGGCAGGTATCGCGCGAGCTTGCTTTCAATGGCAGCCCAAGTGCGGGCTAGGGGTTCAAACCCCTGCTCACATAAAGTATGCATGTGCAAACCGTCCACGCCGTCCAGCAGTTCGTCATCCAGCTGGTTGATAGGGGTGCCTAGGCGCGAACAGGGCGCACATGGATCATATTTGGGGATCTCACCTTCCGAGTGCAGCGGGTTGATCCGCAATCCCACACTGACACCAGCTTGCTGGCATTTGGAGGCAAAACGCGCTTTTTGGCTTGGGCTGTTGAAGATCATATGGTCGGACAGCGCAATGATCTCATCAATGTCGCTATCTTTATAGCCTGCGCAGAACGTGGCCACTTCACCTTCATATTCTTCGCGTCCCAGCTTGGCTTCAAATAGGCCCGAGGCGCACACGCCATCAAGATATTTTGACACCAAGGGCGCCACAGAAAACATGGAAAACGCTTTGAGCGCCGCCAAAACGTGCGCGCCGGAACGGCTCTTCACGTCAGCCAGAATCTGCAAATTGCGTTCGACAGCTTTCTCATCCACCACAAAACAAGGGGAGGGTACACGTGCCAAATCAAACTGCTGGAATGCACCAGCATCCCCCGCTTGGGTTTGCATCATTTCGGCCATTGATTAGGGCTCCAAAGTAAAAGAAGTGGTGTTAAGCGGTAAAGGCCGAAACAACTCAATCGCGTTGACGTTTGATGAGGTCATGCCCGTCGCCATACAATTGGCGACGAGCAAGTTCTGCTTAAATTGCATCTACAGCCTTCGCCAGCATGTCGCGGACCTCGCCAGCGACTGATGTGAGCTCGCTATTCTCAATCGCTTGCATCGACGCCACGGGATCAATGGCGCTAACTTCCACCCCATTATCAAGCTCGCGTAGGATCACGTTGCAGGGGAGCATTGCACCCACCCGCGGTTCAATGCCAATTGCCTGAAAAGCCATTTTGGGGTTGCAAGCGCCAAGGATGCGATAGGCCGGCATCTCAACATCGAGCTTTTTCTTCATCGTCGCCTTGACGTCAATTTCGGTCAGCACACCGAAGCCGTGGTCCGCCAGCGCCTCACGGGTGCGGGCGTCAACTTCGTCGATGCCAGCATCGGAGATCATTCGATTGATCGTGTAAGTCATAGTGAACTCCCTTTTTGCTAATTCCGAAGATATTTGATGAGTGCCGCAATGGCCAAAACCAGCAGCACTAGGACCAGTAGGCCGAAAAGCCAGCCAAATCCCATTCCGAAACCCATTCCAGTGCCCATATAATCCCAGTTCATGAGGTGGTCCTCCTGTTTTCACTAACTTGATGATTCAACGTAAACTGCTGAAGTGCACCAGCCGTGCCGGTCTAGCTTTGCACCACTTGGGTTCCGGCTCAACGCCTAAAAGTAAAAAGGGCGGTTGCCCGCCCCTAAAACATTTAGAACTCGGCAGGGGCATCCAACTCGTGCACTTCCCAGGGCAGGCCATGCTGATTGAGCATGTCCATGAAATTGTCTGGATCAAGCTGCTCCATGTTCCACACGCCGGGCTCCGCCCAATTGCCTTTCAACACTTGTGCGGCCCCGATCATCGCGGGCACGCCTGTTGTGTAGGCCACGGCCTGTGAGCCAACTTCAGCGTAACACTCTTCATGGTCGCAAATATTGTAGATATAATAGGTTTTCTGTCCGCCGCCATCAATGGCCTCGCCTGTGGCAATGTCGCCAATGCAGGTTTTGCCTTTGGTCAATTCGCCCAGCTCGCTGGGGTCCGGCAAAACAGACTTGAGGAATTGCAAGGGAATGATTTCCTTGCCCTCATGCATCACAGGCTCAATGCTGGTCATGCCCACATTTTGCAGCACGGTGACGTGATTGATATAGGCATCGCCAAACGTCATCCAAAAACGGGCGCGTTTGATTTCTGGGAAATGCGTTTTAAGGCTTTCCAATTCCTCGTGATACATCAAATACATGTTCTTCTCGCCCACGGCCGGGAAGTCGAATTTATATTTGGTGGTCATGGCGGGGCTTTCCACCCAATCGCCATTTTCCCAGTGCCGGGCTGGTGCGGTCACTTCGCGAATATTGATCTCGGGATTGAAGTTAGTGGCGAAGGCTTTGCCATTGTCGCCACCATTACAGTCGAGAATGTCGATATAGTCGATGGTGTTGAGCTTGTGCTTTTTAAGCCATGTGGCGAACACAGAAGTGACCCCAGGATCAAAGCCCGACCCCAAAATCGCGGTCAATCCTGCTTCGCGGAATTTGTCCTGATAAGCCCACTGCCACTTATATTCAAACTTAGCTTCGTCTTCAGGCTCATAATTGGCCGTGTCGAGATAGTTCACACCCGCTTTCAAGCACGCATCCATCAAAGCCAAATCCTGATAAGGCAGGGCCAAATTGACCACCAGCTCCGCGCCGGTTTCTTTGATCAGCGCGGCAGTTGCATCCACATCCATGGCGTCCACTTCTGCAGTATTGATCTCAACCCCTGTGCGCTCTTTAACCGATTTGGCGATGTCGTCGCATTTGAATTTGCGGCGGCTGGCCAACGTGATATTTGAAAAAATATCGCTATTCATCGCCATTTTATGTACGGCAACTGATCCGACGCCCCCGGCGCCAATGACAAGTACATTACCCATCAAACAAATCCTTCTTTTGTTAAAGCCTAGGCTTCAAAATATGTGTAGCCAGCAAGGCTGTCTTTATAGGCTGCGATCAATTCGCGCCGCTCAGATATCGTCAATTCTTTTTGGCTCACCGCTTCGTCCGCCCGTTGCCGGAACGCAGCCAAGCAAGCTGCCGCCTCATATTCCACCGCATTGAGCACTTCGGCAATGGTATCGCCTTCCACTTCATGCAAAAGGTCGAAATCGCCATTCTCTTTCAGGGAAATGGTGACCACATTGGTGTCGCCAAACAGATTGTGCAGATCGCCCAGGGTTTCCTGATAAGCGCCCACAAAAAACACGCCGATATAATAGTTCTCTTCATCGGAGATTTCATGCACAGGCAGCGTTTTCGACACGCCATCAGCCAACACAAATCGATCCACTTTACCGTCAGAATCGCAAGTGATGTCGGACAGAACAGCGCGGCGTTCAGGCATCTCATCAAGGCGTTGCAGCGGCATCACCGGGTGTAGCTGATCAATCGCCCACACATCCGGCAAGCTCTGGAACAGCGAGAAGTTGCCGTGATAAATATCCGCAAACCCATCCAATTGCTCTTCCAATTGCGCAGGCACTTCAATCTCGGTCGCCAATTGCTTGAACATCGAAACCAGATAGCGGAACACATTTTCTGCCCGCGCCATGGAGCGAATGTCCACATTGCCGCGGCGGAAATAAGCTCGAATTTCGTCGCGATAATAGATCGCGTCGTTCACCGATTCCTGCAGCCGCTTGGCTGACAAATATTCGGTGATTGCCATCATGTCATGGATGAGATGGTGATCGTCTTCGCTGATCTCGGGCTTGGTTTTACTGTCATAAAGCGTAACATCCAAAATATCGAACAGCAGCATTGAAGAAAGGGCGACCACACCGCGTCCGCTCTCTGTGACAATGCTGGGGTGCTCAATTTCCGCTTCATCCATGGCATATTTGACTGTTTCGACAATCGCTTCGCAATATTCGCTCAAACCATAGTTGATTGAGTTTTCATTGGCCTGCTTTTCGCCAGTATAGTCAATGCCGAGGCCGCCCCCCAAATCGAGATAGCGCAGCGGCAGGCCGAGTGATTTTAATTCGGTATAAAAGCGGCAGGCTTCATTCACGGTGCGGCGCACATCAATAATGTCAGGGATTTGCGATCCCAAGTGTGAGTGCTGCAGCACCAGGCAATCGTCCATGCCTTCATTTTTGAGGCGGTCAATCACATCGATCACATTGTCCACCGTCATGCCAAAGCTGGACCGATCACCAGAAGAGGTGGCCCAATAGCCTTTGATTTGATGGGTGAGTTTGATCCGCACGCCAAGCGCAGGCTTTTCCCCCAGATCGCGCGCCACCTTGAACACGTGGTCAAGTTCTTTGGGACTTTCCAGCACGATAATGGTGTTGAAACCCATCTTGCGTGACATAATGGCGAGGCGAATAAACTCTTCGTCCTTCACCCCATTACAAATCAGTAGCGCTTCCTTCGACAGATTTTGCGCCAAAGCAATCAGCAATTCCGGCTTGGACCCAACTTCAAGCCCGTAATCATATTGATGGCCCGTTTCAACGATGCGGCGCACCACTTCGGCTTGTTGGTTGACCTTAACCGGGAAGACGCCGCGATAGGCCCCTTGATATTCGTAATCCTTGATGGCGGTGCGGAAGCCTTCATTCAGTTCGATCAGGCTAGATTGCAAAAAGGAATTGACCCGCAACAAAATTGGCGAGGTGATCCCGCGCTCACTTAAATCTTGGATGATCGAGGGAATACTTACGGGTGTAGCACCACGGTTCATTACATCGATAAGACCCGCGTCGCCGTTCGGCAAAACGCTTAGAATCTCATGCCCCCAACGATCTATGCCGTAAACATCGGCACCCAGATTTTTTTCCAATTTTGTTCGTCTCCAGATTGAATGAAATGAAAAGAGAAGTCGCGACCATCGCCCAATTATTTCAGGCGAAAAACCAATGAGCTTGACTGTCCATAATTGTCAATCAGTTTTTGTCGTCCCCGCATTATTCTCGCCCATATCCTATTGCAAAAACGGCAGAAAAGCACATTTGTTCCATCCCAACATGGATTGGCTTTTTAACACAAGCCCCTCTTTTCATCCTTGAATAACCCGCTTAAGCTGATGCGCAATTGCAACAAAAATATGAATCGTTGGGGGAGGCCCATCATTATGTCGATTAAATCCACTCTTTTAGGTTTGTTTGCGGCTGGTCTGGTTTCGATCGCGCCCGCATTGGCGGATGAACTGCCAGATCTGCAAGGCCGTACGATTGTAGCGGTGACGGAAAATGCCTACACACCACTCAATTTTGTTGATCCGAAAACCGGCCAAGGCATTGGCTGGGAATATGACGCCTTCAACGAAATCGCCAAGCGTTTGAACGCTGAAGTGGATTGGCAATTGTCCAGCTGGGACACAATGATCCAAGCTGTGCGCGATGGCCAGTTTGATGTGGGCATGGATGGCATCACCATCACCGAAGAGCGGGCAACTCAAGTCGATTTTTCCGATCCCTATATGACGTCGGAGCAATTTATGCTCGTGCGTGCAGATGAAGATCGGTTCGATAGTTCTGCCGAATTTGCATCAAATCCAAATCTGTTGTTTGGCGCACAGGCAGGCACCACCAACTTCTATGTGGCCATTTATGATGTGTTGGATGGCGATGAAGCCAACCCGCGCGTCAAATTGTTCGAAACCTTTGGTGCAAGCGTGCAAGCGCTGAAGAGTGGTGATGTGGATTCTGTGTTGATGGATAACACATCCGCTCAAGGCTATATCGGCGCCAATCCTGGTGCGTTTAAGGTTGTGGGCGACGCGCTGGGCACCGAGCAGTTCGGCTTTATCTTCACCCCGGGTTCAGACCTTGTAGGGCCGGTCAATGCGGCGCTGAAATCCATGCGCGAAGATGGCACGCTTGAAGCGTTGAACCAAAAATGGTTCTACGAATATAAGGCCAACCAATAAATTAAAGGGGGCGGGGATTTCCCCGCCCTGCTTCCGTCTTGGACCCCAATAATATGCATGCCACCCATCGCCGCGCCCAGCGCGGCTTCCAAATGCCCTATTGGTTGCTCGCCGCGATTTTGCTGGCCGTGCTGATCATGTGGAATATTGTGGCCGATCAAGGCTATCAAACCATTTTTTGGGCGTTGATGCGCGGTGTCACGACCACCATTTACGTGACCGTGATTGCCTTTACACTGGCGGTGATTTTGGGCCTGATCATGGCCGTGTTGCGCCTATCCCCCATTCGGCTGGTGCGCGAATGTGCCACTTTTTATATTGAGATTGTGCGCGGCATTCCCATGCTGGTGCTGCTTTTCTATATCGCCTTTGTGGGCGCACCTTGGTTTGTCGACTTTTTCAACACCGTTACCGGACCACTGCAAGAAACTGGCTTGATGGGCGAAATGACAGTGCGCATGTTCGACTTCACATGGCGTGCCATCATCGCCTTAACCATTTCCTATTCCGCGTTTTTGGCTGAGATTTTCCGCGCGGGCATTGAAGCGGTGGACCGTGGCCAGGTTGAGGCGGCCCGCGCATTGGGCTTGCGCCGCAAACATATATTCAGGTTCATCATTGCCCCACAGGCCTTGCGCCTGATCCTGCCGCCCTTGGGCAATGAGCTGGTGGCGATGATTAAGGATAGTGCCCTTGTTTCGGCCCTCGGGGTGCAAGACATCACCCAATTGGGTAAGGTCTATTCCGCCTCCACATTCAAATTCTTTGAAACTTATAATGTGGTGGCGTTCCTCTATTTGGTAATGACCATTTCGCTCACCTTGGTGGTGCGCTGGTTTGAACGGATGTTTGATCAGTCCCATCGCGATACAACCAACTGACAACCGCAATGGGGGCTCTGTTGGGTCGCTTGTTGGCGTCGATTGGCGACCTCACTGAGTGGATAATCGTTCAAATGAGCACAAAATGCCATCAATAAGCTTGTGCGTAATTTCAGTAAATCGGCCTAACGCTGTCTTCCTTAATTCACTTTGAGGTGAAGCAATGGTTGCGCAGATCATAAGATTTGTTGAATTAAACAGCATGCCCATTATTGTTTTGGGGGCCTTGGCGCTCGTTCTTTATGTCGTGGCGCGCATGCTGCAGGCGCGCTGGCCTGTCGCACTCACCTTCTCGACCCTACCAGCAATTGTGTTCTTCTTTCATACCAGCAATGGCGGCACCCTGTTCGCCGGAATGTTTTAGCCATCAAATGGCAAGTTCGCGCAATTGAATTTCCATCCCCTGCCAAAAATCGCAAAAACTTTCGGCCTTTGCCTATTTCAAACGGGCTGGTAAAAGCCCATATTAAATTTAAGAATTTTGGCAAACCGAAAGGAATACGACATGGGATTGCTGATTGGCGATGAAGCCCCGAATTTTGAAGCGGAAACTACCGAAGGTAAAATCAATTTCCACGATTATATCGATGGATCTTGGGCCGTTTTGTTCTCACACCCGAAAAACTTTACCCCTGTTTGCACCACAGAATTGGGCTTTACAGCAAAGCTGAAGCCTGAGTTCGACAAACGCGGCGTGAAGGTTTTGGGCCTGTCCGTGGATCCGATTGAAGACCACCGTGCGTGGGTTGGCGACATTGAAGAAACTCAAGGCACAGCCTTGAACTTTCCTTTGATCGCAGACCCAGAAGGTGAAGTGGCGAAAGCCTATTCCATGGTTCACCCAAAAGCAGACAACACGCTGACCGTGCGTTCTGTGTTTGTGATTGGGCCGGACAAAAAGATCAAATTGAAGATCGAATATCCTGCATCGACGGGCCGGAACTTCAACGAAGTGTTGCGGGTGATCGATTCACTGCAACTGACAGCAGATCACCAGGTAGCGACACCAGTGAACTGGCAAGATGGTGAAGATGTAATCATCGTGCCTGCGCTTTCAAATGAAGACGCAAAGAAAAAGTTTCCTGATGGCTGGAACGAAGTGAAGCCTTATTTGCGCATCGTGAAACAACCTGGCGCATAAGCTTTTTATTTGAATAAAGAAAAGGGCGGCCCAAATGATTTGGGCCGCCCTTTTTAATGCGCGTTTTTCGTCCCTAAAGTCGTGCCAGCCGTGCTTCTTCCCGCGCTTGGATGTTGCGCAGCTCGCTCTCTTCTCGGCTTCTAACGCGATAGGCGCTGTTCAATTCGATATTCAGCCAATTCAGATCGCGCGCCAGTTGGTCGCGTTCTGCTTGCGGCGTGGCGGGGTTTGCAAGTTTTTTGGTCGCTTTATCTATCTTGTCCTGAATGCCTTCGATCTCTTGATCTACCTCATAAACCTCTTTGGCAGCCGCATAAACGCGCAGGAATGAAACACCTTCTTCGCCCTGGCACACATTTTTATAGGTGCGCCCCGCAAGGCCGACATCAGCCGCTTTTGAGGGGGTGCAATATTGCTGCAAACCACGGTTATAGCCTTGCATATATTGGGCGCGATCTACCGTGATGCCGTGATCAGAGCAGGCTTCTTGATGGTCAGCAAAGCGCGAGGAAGTTGCACCAGAAGCGCCATCGCCAAAGCCGATTTGTTGCCAGTCGCCCGTTTGGCACTGTGATTTGCTCAAGGTGGCACACCCCGCCAAAAAGGCAAGGCTGACAAATAAGCCGATAGAAAGAAGTAAACGCATGGTCGATCCCCTATTTTTGTGCATCAAGACAGATATAGCATGCCACATCAATAGATGAGTCCACCTATCTGTTGTCTATAGGGTGTCTTTCACTTTTTTAGGCAGCTTGGCGAAAACAATTTTGTAGGCGTTTTCGATATAGGCGTGAAAATCCTCGGCGCTCCAGCCTGCATCCTCATTGACCTGCACCCATTTGGCGCGCGCGAGATATTTTGCTGGGGCGATGCCCGTCTGCTCTGGCAAGATGCGAAAGCTATCGTCGCTCGCCTTGAAGCTGATAATGTCTTTATCTTCTGTATCCCAACGACTGTATATGGCGAATATCTTGCCGCCGATTTTGAACACAGAAGCATTGCCCCACTGCACCACGTGGGTGGTATGGGGCAAGGCAAAGCAATAGGCTTCAAATTCTTCACGGCTGAGCACGGCCTAGTCTCCTGCGCAGGTCACACCAGTACCCCGCAAGCCGCAATAGCCGCCAGGGTTTTTAGCCAAATATTGCTGGTGGTAGTCCTCAGCGAAATAAAAGGTTTCAGCAGTAGCAATCTCGGTAGTGATCTTGCCCATACCGGCCTTATCCAATTGCGCCTGAAAATCATCGCGCGAGCGTTCAACCGCCGCCAATTGTTCGGGGCTGGTGGCATAGATGGCGGAGCGATATTGCGTGCCCCGATCATTGCCTTGGCGCATGCCCTGGGTTGGATCATGCTCCTCCCAGAATGTACGCAGGATTTTATCAAGCGAAATCTCAGAGGGGTCGAAATTGATGAGCACCGCTTCAGTGTGGCCGGTATTGCCCGTGCACACCTCATGATAGGTGGGGTTGGGCGTGTGGCCGCCCTGATAGCCAACAGCTGTCACCCAAACGCCTTCCAGCTGCCAAAACAGCCGTTCTGCCCCCCAAAAACATCCCATGCCGATATAAAGCATTTCATTGCCTTCCGGGTATGGCCCCTTGAGCGGGTTACCATTCACAAAATGGTTTTCGGCCGTCGGTAATGGTGCATCACGCCCGGGTAGGGCGTCGCTCTTGCTCACAATGTGGCTTGGCTTGGTCATAAACATGAAACGAATCTCCTTTGAGGTCTAAAGCCCCTCAACATTCATAAAGCGCTTGTGCGACCGGGTGCGGCCCAAAAAGAGGAACAGCGAACCCAAAATACCAAACACAAGCCACCCGGGTGCACCCAATATGGTGACAATGAAGGGATCCCATATAACGGGATGAACATAGCGTTGGATCAACGCCTGAAGTGTATTCAGGGTCAATGTGCCAAGGGCTTGGTCAATCTTAAACCAGGTCTCGCCCAACGGGGTAAACACAAAGCTGGAGCTCGCAAAGATGCGCGCACCATCCATCACCACCAGCAAAAGGGTGATCGCCAAGAAAAATGTGCCAATCAGTCGTAGGGTCAAGCGCACGCGCATATCCTTTAAAATTGGGGACTACAGCCCCGTCCAGTCGTTGTAAAACAAGATAAACATAAATAAATGCAATTCAACGGCAGAAACATCATCGTGAACACTTGCGATCTCGCTTGTGATCAGTATATTGCAGCCCAATCTGCCACGTCATTGGGCCCACATGAGCCGGCGACAGCGGTGGAAAGTTCTGGCAGCAAGTTGCTGCCGCGTCGGAGAGGTGGCCGAGTGGTCGAAGGCGCACGCCTGGAACGCGTGTAGGCGGGTAACCGTCTCGAGGGTTCGAATCCCTCTCTCTCCGCCATTTTTATTGCTATAAATAGAATTTCTGTTTTGGCGTCCCTCATTTTGTCTCTCCCAAAAAATCTGCCCGTCATTGGTAATTGCGAATCTTATGTTTTGATCCAGCGCATCTTTTTCGGAAGTCAGCGAAAGTTGCGGGAAGGGGCTGGAATTAAGGCTTGCCGCATTGAAATCCTGTGCCCTACTTCTCAGAAGATGCTTGACGCGCCTCCAATCGCATCAATCTGTCTAATGAACGCTGACGGGATACAGCAGGCGTCCTCTGCCTTCTGAAATGCAGCTGCCTCGCACCTTTGGCGCCACAATATTCGTTCGGTTTGCGCTCAAACACTTCAAAAGTGAGCACTTTTTCCAGATTTTAATGCGCTTTATTGACCCAGACCAAAGGATGCGGCCGCCTTTGCGCCAGCTACATCCTATTTTTTAATTTGACTTTCAAATTAAATATAATTTAGGTTGGGCAAGGGAGTGAGAATATGTATTTAGGATTAGATTTAGGCACTTCTGGTCTCCGCGCTTTGTTGACCAACGATCAGGGCCAGAGCGTTGCCTCGGCAGATCACGCCTATTCAACCGCACACCCACATGCGGGGTGGAGTGAACAGGACCCACAATTGTGGATAGCTGCCTGCAAAAAGGTGCTCAATGATTTGCGCGACACCGCGCCAGAGGCTTTGGCACAGCTTAAAGGCATCGGCATTTCGGGCCATATGCATGGGGCAGTGCTGCTCGACAAGGCGTTAAAACCTCTGCGTCCTTGTATTCTATGGAACGATACCCGCAGTCATGCGGAAGCGGCGCAACTGGATGCCCATGAGAATGTACGCACACTTTCCGGCAATATCGTCTTTCCCGGGTTCACGGCGCCTAAATTGGTTTGGGTTAAAGCCAACGAACCTGATATTTTTGAAAAAACCGCGCATATATTGCTGCCAAAAGACTTCTTACGGCTCTACCTGACAGGTGAATTGAGGGCTGAAATTTCCGACGCTGCGGGCACAAGTTGGCTCGATCAGAGTACGCGCCGTTGGTCCAATGCTTTGCTAAAAGTTGGTCAGATCAGCGAAAATCAACTTCCCGAGCTGGTGGAAGGCTCGGCCCCCGCCGGGTCACTGCGTGATAATTTGTGCGCAGATTGGGGCATCGGTCAGGAGGTAATGGTTGTCGGCGGTGGCGCCGACAATGCGGCGGCCGCGTGCGGCGCAGGCGTTTTGCAAGAAGGGCAGGGCTTTGTTTCGCTGGGCACATCCGGCGTAATATTGGTGGGCCGCAATGCGTTTGCGCCTCAGCCTGAAACTGCGGTGCACACCTTTTGCCATGCTGTACCAGATCGGTGGTATCAAATGGGCGTCACTCTTGCGGCAACGGACAGTTTGAACTGGCTGTCGAAAATTGCTGGCATGCCCCCATCCAAGCTGACGCGCGAGCTGGGTGCGCAATTAAAACCACCTTCGACCATTCAGTTCCTGCCTTATCTATCTGGCGAGCGCACGCCCATTAATGACAGCCACATTCGTGGCAGCTTTGTGGGCCTGGATATCGCACACGACCGGGCAGACATGACGCATGCAGTGTTGCAGGGGGTCACCTTTGCGTTGCGCCAATGCCTTGAAGCATTGCGCGCTACAGGTGCAACTATTGATGATCTTTTGGCGATTGGGGGGGGCGCGCAATCTGGCTATTGGCTGCAGATGCTCGCTACTGCATTCAATCTACCGATCAACGTGCCTGAAAAAGGCGAATTCGGCGCGGCGCTTGGGGCTGCGCGTCTGGCGATTTGTGGTGTAACGGGACGAGAGCCAGAAATGGTAATGGCACCGCCGGACATTGCCGAAACGGTTTTGCCCGATCCTCAATTATCGGCCGCTTACAATTCGGCCTATGAAAAATTTATCAAAATATATCCAGCAGTTAGAGCGGTACAATGAGCAGCAATTTCTTTAAGGGCATCAGCAAGGTCAAATATGAGGGTGAAGGTAGCACTGACCCAATGGCGTTCCGGCACTACAATCCAGACGAAGTTTTGATGGGCAAACGCATGGAAGATCATTTGCGATTTTCTGTGGCCTATTGGCATTCGTTTGCTTGGCCGGGTGGGGACCCGTTCGGCGGGCAAACCTTTGAACGCCCCTGGTTTGGTGACACCATGGAGTTGGCGAAGCTTAAAGCGGATGTGGCTTTTGAAATGTTCGACATACTTGGTGCACCCTATTTCTGTTTCCATGATGTGGATGTGCGGCCAGAAGGTGAAAACTTTGCTGAAAACTCCCGTAATCTCGAAGAAATTACAGACTATTTCGCCGAAAAGATGCAGCAGCAGGGTACTAAGCTTTTGTGGGGCACGGCGAACCTGTTTTCCAATCGGCGCTTTATGGCCGGGGCGGCCACCAACCCAGATCCGGAAGTGTTTGCCTTTTCTGCGGCGACCGTGAAAACTTGCATGGACGCTACACACAGGTTGGGTGGAGAAAATTATGTGCTTTGGGGCGGTCGCGAAGGCTATGAAACCCTGCTAAATACGGATTTGAAGCAGGAGCAGGACCATATGGGCCGCTTCCTCAACATGGTGGTGGAATATAAACACAAAATTGGTTTTAAGGGGCAAATTTTGGTGGAGCCTAAACCACAGGAACCCACCAAACACCAATATGATTATGATGCCGCCACATGCTATGGCTTTTTGCAAAAATACGGCCTTGAAAATGAGGTGAAGCTCAATCTGGAGCAGGGCCACGCCATCTTGGCTGGCCACTCCTTTGAGCATGAGATCGCCACCGCAATTGCGTTGGGTGTTTTCGGGTCGATTGACATGAACCGCAATGATTATCAATCCGGTTGGGACACGGACCAGTTCCCCAACAACGTGCCTGAAGTGGCTTTGGCCTATTATTATATATTGAAAAATGGTGGCCTGACGTCAGGTGGTACCAATTTCGACGCGCGCTTGCGTCGTCAATCGCTTGACCCGCAAGATCTGGTGGCAGCACATATTGGTGGCATGGATATTTGCGCCCGCGGCCTGAAAGCTGCGGCGGCGATGTTGGAAGATGGTGGTTTGGATGCCGCGCTGAAAGAGCGTTATGCCGGTTGGGACACAGCCTTGGGCAACAGCCTGCTGAATGGTTCATTGGATGAAATTGCCGCCCAAGTGGAAAACCAAAACATCAATCCTGAACCACGTTCCGGTCGTCAGGAAATTCTCGAAAACTATGTCAACCGGTTCGTCTAAGCGCGCTGGGGGAAGAGCAGTACACAATGAAGTTTTTTATCGATACAGCTGATGTGGGTGAAATCAAAAAGTGGGCCGATAGCGGCTTCCTTGATGGGGTCACGACCAATCCCAGCCTCGTCGCCAAATCGGGCCGCGATTTTCTCGATGTGATCAAGGAAATTTGCGGACTGATCGAAAGTCCGGTCTCCGCAGAAGTGGCTGCACTTGATCATGCCACCATGTTGAAAGAAGCCATGGTGCTCAAGGACATTGCACCCAACGTTGTCATTAAATTGCCGACCACTTTAGATGGATTGAAAACCTGTCGGCAATTGACCGATATGGGGGTGGACACCAATCTCACTCTTTGTTTTTCAACCAATCAGGCGCTGTTGGCCGCTAAAGCTGGTGCGACATATATCAGTCCCTTTATTGGCCGTTTGGATGATATCAATTTGGATGGCATGGAGCTGATCCGCGACATTCGCACGGTCTACGATAATTATGGCTTTGACACAGAGATTTTGGCCGCTTCAATTCGCACGCCAAATCATGTGAGTGAAGCCGCGCTTGCGGGCGCAGATGTGGCCACCATCCCCGCCTCGACGCTGGCAAAACTCGCGAACCATCCTTTAACCGATAAAGGCTTGGACGCCTTCGTGGCCGACTGGAAGTCGACCGGGCAATCGATTTTGTAACATGATGCACCAAACACGAATTGGCGAAGTAGACACATTCCCTCAATTGATCACTTTGCTGAAGCGTGGTGAGGCTGAGATTGATAATCTCAGCCTCGGCTGCATGGTTTCCGGCCCAAACGACCGTGGCCCGAGAGTTAAAGATGCGATTTAAACTCGGCATAATATTGGTTTTGATCAGCAGCATCGCCACTACCGCGCAGGAGGTGAAACTGCCGACTTTTGCGCGCGCTGAATTTCCCGCTGTCAATATGGAAGAAGTGCAACTTGGGCGTTTTCTGTTTTACGACCCAATTTTAAGTGGCAATAAATCCGTTTCCTGTGCCAGTTGCCATCATCCAAAATTTGCCACTTCGGACGGGTTGCCCCTGGGCATTGGTGATGGTGGCATTGGGCTAGGGCCAGAGCGCATGCTTGCGCCAGACAATCTGCCTGAAGAGCGCGTGCCCCGTAATTCGCCAGCTTTGTTTAATCTTGGTGCGTCGGAGTTTGTTTCTATGTTCCACGATGGACGGCTGGAGAAAGACGAGTCTCGGGCCTCAGGCATCCGCACGCCACTTGCCGATGAAATGGTCATGGGTTTTGATGGTGTACTGGCGGCGCAAGCCATGTTCCCGGTGCTTTCTCCTGATGAAATGGCTGGGCACTATCAAGAAAACGATGTGGCCCGCGCGGTGCGCATGGGCGTGCTGACGGGTGAGGGAGGGGCATGGGACATTATCGCCCAGCGGGTGCGTAATATTGATGAATATGCGGACCTGTTCGCGGCCATAGATGTGGCGCGCCCCGACATTTCATTCGTGGAAATCGCCAATGCCATTGCAGCTTTTATCGCGTTTGAATGGCGGGCGGACAATAGCCCCTTTGACCAATTTGTTTTTGGCGGGAAACCCTTGCCCGCATCAGCCCAGAGCGGCATGGATTTGTTTTATGGCCGCGCAGAATGTGCCAGCTGTCATGCAGGTTTGTTTCAGACCGACCATGACTTTCATGCGATTGCGATGCCGCAATTTGGTCCCGGTAAGGCCGCTCGATTTGAGGACCATGCCCGCGATGTGGGGCGCGCGCATGTGACCGGCGCCGCCAAAGACCTCTACCGCTTTCGAACCCCCTCTTTAAGGAATGTCGCGGTCACTGCGCCTTACGGACATAGCGGTGCTTATGACAATCTTGAAAAGATTATCCAACATCACACGGATCCGGTGAAGTATTTTGAACAATATGATCGCCGGGTTGCCCTGCCACGGTTTCCCCATAGTGACGATTGGCGCGTGATGGACAATGCTCAGGATCGTGCCGCAATCATCGACGCAAACGCGCTAAAGCCCTTGGCGCTGACGCAGGCCGAAATCGGCAGTCTTATCGCCTTTTTGGAAACACTAACGGATGAGCAAAGCCTGTCTGGTCGCTTGGGCGTGCCCAAAAACGTGCCCAGCGGATTGCCGGTAGATCAATAAGCCTCGACTAATGTTTGGTCTTTTTTGCGGGTCACTCGATATTGTTTGTTGGCGTCAATCGTGTGCCAGTTTGAGCTGACATTGCCGGGCCAGATCACCATGATTTCAACCTGCTCATTGGCGCCTAAACCAAAATGTGCTGGTGCCAATGTGCCCCCGGCATGGCCGCCGCCAATGGTGATTTCGCGGCTATAAATGCGTTCCGATGTGCGCAATTTAATCCAGGCGCCAACTGCATCTCGGTTTTGGTCTGGTTGGTTCAGCTTCACGCTCAGCCAATTGCCGCTGTCTGACGTCATGTTTTGATATATTTCAACATTGCTGCGCCTATTGTTGACCACCAGATCGAGACGCCCATCGAGGTTCAAATCAACCAGCGCGCCGCCACGGGCGCGGGCAAGGCTGGCAATCCCCGCCACGTCGCCCATTTCCACAAACCGACCATCAGGTTGTTGCACCAGTAAATTATTGGGGTCCTGCATTGCTGCGCTAATCATTTGGTCAACATTGCCCTTCGCAACGAAAATATCGTCCAACCCATCATTTTGAACGTCGCCAAACGCGGCGTGCCACCCCGTTGAAGGGCGACCATCGTCGCCCAAATAGGGGCGATGGGCGGTAATACCTTGGTCATAAGCGGCATCCGCATAGGTCGGCCCGTTGGCATTGGGCTGCAAGCTGTGCAATTTTTGATCACCCATTGACGTCAAAAACACCTCGGGCTTGCCATCAAAATCCAGATCGCGGCTGGCGATGCCCATGCCCCAAAGCTGATGCTTTATCCACCCTTCTTCTGCCGTTAACAAATGTGGCCCCTTAGAACGCAATTGCCAAAGCTGCTCCTGTCCGTCGTTCAAATAATAATGTCGGTCGTTACTGATCCGCAAATCCTGTTGGCCATTGGCATTCCAATCCGAAAACAAAATGGACAGGGCGCAATAGCCGGGTTCCAGCTGGATGACCTTTTGATACCCGCCGTCTTTCGGACGCAGCAAAATATTCGCGTCGCATGTGCCAAAAGGGCCGTCAGGATCGGTCCGGTCAACATAATTGCCAAAGGCAAGCGTGGGCAGCTTCTGCCCATTTTCCCATGTGGCCGAAAAGGCTGTGGTCCAATGATCGCCGCCCAATCCATAAAGCATGGTGCTGGGCGCAAATTGGCAATTGCCTTGCCCCTCAAACAACAGATTTTCGCCAACGCGTAAAATCATCAGATCTACGTGCGCGTCGTTATTGATATTGAGCGGGTAGGCGCCCGTCGCACCCGTGACATTGAGCGGACTTGGCATTTGCTCAAATGCAATATCTTCACCAAACGTGTTGGTTACATTGCGCAGCAAGGTTGACGGCGCGGTCCCGCCCGCCAGGAAAAGCTCAGGCAAATGGTCATTATTGCAATCAAAAGCGGCGACACCGCCGCCCACAAAATGCTCCCACCCTCCAAGATATTGATGCTCAATATCAGTGGCACGTGGCGCAAAATTGGGTGCCGCCAAACCCGGGCAGGTGGCGGTGAGAAGCGCAGCTCCGATGGCAACCAGCTTAGGCCACATTATCAGCCAGCTCCCGCAAGGTGAGTTCGCCCAAGCCTTCAATGGCGTAGGCGGCGGCCCCGGTTGCCCACATCATGTCTCCCCATTTGTGGACAATGATTTCAGGGGGAGGCGCATCCACCTGCACCACAATATCGCGGATGCTCGCCAAAACATCATCAGCAAATAAAAAGTCGAGCTGCATCCGTTCGCCCGAAAGAATGATCAATTTCGGATCGAAGATATTGACCAGATTGGCCAGCCCCATGGCGAACATGCGCGCCGCGCGATCCAAAACACTATTCGCGGTCTTGTCGCCCGCTTTTGCCGCCTCAATCAGGGCCGCCATATCCTCCGCCGGGTCAGCTGACCCCACCATATCGGTGCCCACCGCCAACTCGCGCAGCAAGGCATAATCGGCCACATAGGCCTCCAAACAGCCCCGCTGGCCACACCGACACAAAGCGCCATCCAGATGCACCTTGGTGTGGCCAAACTCCGCGCCACAACCACGGGTGCCGCGATAAAGCTGATTGTTCAACACAATGCCCATGCCAACACCATTTTCGATGGTGACAACGATAAAGTCGCTGACATTTTTGCCCCTGCCGAAATATTGTTCGGCTTTGGCCACCAAGTTGGCGTCATTGTCGATGAAGACCGGTTTGCCCAAGCGTTGGCTTAATGCATCGCGAAGTTTTACATTGCGTGTTGTCAGCGACGGAGACCAGCGCACAACCCCCTCGACCACATCCACAATCCCGGCCAACCCCAATCCCACAGCCGAAAGATCTGCGAGCGTAAGGTTGGTGGCGCGCGTTGCGTTCTCCAGTTCGGCCGTCAACGTGGCCAACAATTCACCTTCATCATAGATGGTCTGCGGCAGCGCCGACCAATATTCGGACACCAGATTGCCTTCAAAATCGCAGATTCCGATGGAGATAGACTTGTTGGCCAGTTTGATCCCCGCCACATGAAAGATGTCACCGCGAATTTTTAGGTCCACCTTGGGGCGACCCCGTTTCAAATCTTTAGATTTCGGCTCAACGGGAATTTCTTCGATCAAACCATGATCCAACAGCTCCGCCGTGATGGTCGTGACCGTAGCTCGACTGATGCCGGTTTGCTCGGAAAGCTCGATCCGGGGCAAGGGGCCAACTTTACGAATTTGCGACAGGATTGCGCGTCTGCCTATGCTTCTTTGCTCGCCCAACATGGTCATTCCTCCACTTCGTCCGACCGATCTATACGCAATATAGGTACTTTTTCAATCGGCAAATCCTGACTCAAGGTCAGAAAGGTATAAATTTCAGCGGTTTAACAATTCACGATTATTTAATTTGACTGTCGAATTTAAAATTGTTACCGATATTGGGTCGGTTGGCAAGCCTCCATTTCACAAATGCTATGGCTCGGCCAACCTCGTTTTCGGGAGGAAAATAGAATGAAGAAATTTATGTTGGCGACGGCAGCTGTGCTGAGCATGGGCGTCGCATCAAATGCGCTTGCCGCCGATTTGGTGGTTGGCGTGAGCTGGTCAAACTTTCAAGAAGAACGCTGGAAAACGGATGAAGCCGCGATTAAAGCGGCGCTTGAGGCAGCTGGTGCGGACTATATCTCCGCTGATGCGCAAGCATCCTCATCAAAACAGCTTTCAGACATTGAAAGCCTGATCGCCCGTGGCGCAGATGCATTGATCATTTTGGCACAAGACGCATCCGCGGTTGGCCCTGCGGTAGATGCAGCCACAGATGAAGGCATCCCTGTCATCGCTTATGATCGTTTGATCGAAGATAGCCGCACCTTCTACCTCACCTTTGACAATGTGGAAGTTGGCCGCATGCAGGCCCGCGCGGTCTTGGCAGCGCAGCCTGAAGGTAACTATGTGATGATTAAGGGCTCGCCCACCGATCCAAACGCAGATTTCTTGCGCGGTGGTCAGCAAGAAGTGTTGCAAGATGCCATTGATGCAGGCGACATCACCATTGTTGATGAAGCCTATACTGATGGTTGGGTGCCCGCCAATGCCCAGCGCAACATGGAGCAAATCCTGACAGCCAATGACAACAACGTTGATGCCGTTGTGGCGTCAAATGACGGCACCGCCGGTGGTGTTGTTGCTGCGCTGACAGCGCAGGGCATGGAAGGTCTGCCTGTTTCTGGTCAAGACGGGGATCATGCGGCTCTGAACCGTGTGGCCCTGGGCACACAAACTGTATCTGTTTGGAAAGATGCGCGTGAATTGGGTAAAGCTGCAGGCAATATTGCCGTGGACTTGGCCAATGGTGCTTCTATGAGTGAGATTGAGGGCGCTGCCCTTTGGACCTCACCAGCAGGCACAGAAATCCAAGCGAAATTCCTTGAGCCAGTTCCGATCACCATCGACAATCTGGACGTTGTTTTGGATGCCGGTTGGATTGCCAAAGACGCGCTGTGCGTCGGTGTAGATGGCTCTAAAGTGGCCGTGTGTAACTAAACAAACCAAAAGATGCCTCCCTTGTCATCAAGGGAGGCATTTTTCAGTGCTCACGGTTTGCCGCGATTTGGGGTAATATGCGCCAAGCGGCCCGTTTGTGTGTAGAGGCAGACTTCACAATGACAGAAACGCTCAAAAAGTTCGTGGCCGGACTAGAGCTGGACACAAGAATGCTGGGCATGATCGGTGCCCTGGTCATCCTTTGGCTTTCCTTCAATATGTTCACCGACGGCCGCTTCATCACCCCCAGGAACATTTTCAACCTTTCCGTACAAACCGCATCCGTCGCCGTGATGGCAACGGGCATGGTGTTTGTGATCGTGACCCGGCACATCGATCTTTCGGTCGGCTCGCTTTTGGGCTTGATTGGCATGCTCATGGGCACGTTGCAGGTGCATATTTTGCCCCAATTTCTTGGGCTCGAGCATCCTTTGATCTGGGTGATCACCATCGTCGCCGGCGTTGCAGTCGGGGTGATTGTGGGTGCCGCTCAAGGCTGGGTGATCGGCTATCTGGCTGTCCCTTCCTTTATTGTCACCCTGGGCGGTTTGCTGATGTATCGCGGGGCCGCATGGTGGGTAACCACAGGCCAAACCGTAGCACCGCTGGATTCAAATTTTCGTCTATTGGGCGGCGGCGCTGAAGGCACGCTGGGCGCAGGTTTAAGTTGGCTCGTGGGCATTATTGCCACCATAGCAGCAGTCGTCATGATGGTGCTCAGCAGACGTCAGAAAAACAGCCATGGCTTTAAATTGAAGCCGCTTTGGGCGGAATTCACGCTCGGGGGCATCGTGATCGCGCTTATTTTGGGATTCGTCACGGTGATGAATTCATACCCACTGCCCAAGGGAGCAGTGCGGCGGATTTATGAAGCCCGCGGCGAAGAGATTCCGCAGTTTGCAGTGATGCATGGCATCGCCATTCCGGTGGTGATTGTAATTGTGATCGCCATCATCATGACCATTATTGCCCGGCGCACCCGTTTTGGCCGATATGTGTTTGCCACCGGTGGCAACCCTGAAGCGGCGGAGCTTTCCGGAATCAACACCAAATTATTGACGGTCAAGGTATTTGCGCTGATGGGCGCGCTCACCGCCATCGCAGCGGTCATTGCCTCGGCGCGCTTGGGCTCGGTCGGCAATGATTTGGGCACACTGGATGAGTTGCGCGTAATCGCCGCGGCGGTAATCGGCGGCACCGCTTTGGCTGGGGGCATCGGCACCATTTATGGCGCGTTGCTCGGGGCCCTGATTATGCAAAGCCTGCAATCGGGCATGGCCATGGTCGGCGTGGACGCACCATTGCAATCCATCGTTGTCGGCTTCGTTTTGGTGCTGGCGGTTTATCTCGACATCGCCTATCGCCGTCGCGCGGGTCAGTAAGGAGACATAAGATGACACATGCAAATGCAGCCCATCCCCTTGTTGAAATGCGCGATATTCACGTGTCGTTTGGCGGCATCAAGGCGGTCGATCATGTCAGTATTGACGTCTATCCCGGCGAGGTTGTGGGCCTATTGGGCCATAATGGCGCGGGCAAATCGACGCTGATTAAAGTGTTGTCGGGCGCCTATAAACGCGATGCGGGCGAAATTTTTATCAATGGCGAAAAAGTGGAGATTCATAATCCACGCGACGCCCGCGCCCACAATATTGAAACCATCTATCAAACGCTGGCCCTGGCCGACAATTTGGACGCTGCGTCCAACCTTTTTCTGGGTCGTGAAATCACCAATCCTTTGGGCTTTGTCAATGACGACGCCATGGAAGCGGAAACCCGCAAGATTATGGGGAAACTGAACCCGAACTTCAAAAAGTTCGCCGACCCCGTATCTGCGCTTTCAGGCGGGCAGCGGCAATCGGTTGCCATTGCCCGGGCGGTCTATTTTGATGCCCGCATTCTGATCATGGATGAACCCACAGCTGCGCTTGGCCCCCATGAAACACAAATGGTGGCCGACCTGATCAAGCAGTTGAAAAAGGCAGGGATCGGCATTTTCCTGATCAGCCACGACATTCATGACGTGCTGGATTTATGCGACCGCGCGTCTGTGATGAAAAATGGCAAGCTGGTGGGCACCGTCAATGTCGACGACGTTACCGACGATGATTTGTTGAGCATGATTATTCTGGGCAAAAAACCTGATGAAGAGACGATCACGTCTTAACCCTCAACTTGCCCGTCCGGCCTCGTGGTTCGGGCGGGATTTTTTGTGCGGATTCTTTATATGGCGCACCCCAGCATATGCAGGTCGGTCAGGCGCTGTAACTCACATATGCAAAACGCGCGCTATCTGGCGCCCAGCACGGCACATTGATCGTGCCTTGTCCGCCATAGAGCGTGGTCAATGTGCGGCTTTTTCCTCCCTCAGCCGGCATTAAACGCAGTTCCACATCTTTGCCGAAGGGATGCCCTTTTTTGCCGCCGGGATAAGCGAGGTAGAGCATGTGGCGGCCATCAGGTGCGGGATGTGGGAACCAGTTCACGCTGTCCTCATCGGTCATCTGTTGCAGGTCACGGCCATCGGGGCGCATACGCCAGTACTGTACGCTGCCATCCTTTTCGCCATTGAACCAAATCTAGGCGCCATCGGGCGACCAGCCGTGCCAATAGGACGGTGTTTTCTCTGTGACACGTACTGGCGTGCCCCCTTCTATTGGTAGCGTATAGATGGCGCTATCGCCCACTTCCGTCGCGGAAGGGAATTAACGTCGAGTAGTTGGCAGGGTAGTGCAGGCGCTTCCGCAGCTTAATTGGCGCTCAATGCTATAAACCGTAACAAAATTTTAGGATGATTGTGCGGCGAGGCGGTTCGAAAAGTTAATCAAAACAATGACTTAAAAATTTTTCCCAAAAAAGAAGAAATTGCTATTGAAATTTTTTACGCAAGCTGAAATATATTACATGACTGTTGTGAGCGGAGGAGCATATGTTCGTGACAGCAAGCTTACATTGAGGGAGGAAAATCAATGAAACGGAAATTTATCGGGATGCTGATGGCGGCATCTGTGTTTTCAGCGGCTGCGGTTGGCGCGTCCGTTGCAGACGAAAAACGGATCGCATTCTTTGTATCCGATCTGTCAAATGTATTTCACCAAGCGCAAGCTGCTGAAGCACAGCGTTACGGCAAAGAGGAATATGGCGCTGAGGTTGTTATTTTTGACGGCCAGGCCGATTCCGCTGTGATGACGCAAAATGTTGACCAAGTGGTTGCTGGCGGTTTTGATGGCGCGACATTGCACATTTGGGACGCTGAAGCGGCCGCACCGGGTGTGCGTGAAGCCTTGGAAGAGGGTGTGGCGATGACATCTTTCTTCAGCCCGTTGGGCGACACAGGCATTCCTGTTGCGCGAAGCGATGAAGCCACCGTGTCTTTTGCGATGGGCGCTGAAATGGCAACAGCATGGAAAACTGCACATCCGGACGTGCCGATTGTGATGGTGCAGTTGGGCTGGCCTAACCACACTGAGGTAAACTCTGGGCGGACCAAGCCATTTGTTGAAGGCGTGCTTTCAGTGGCACCTGAGGCGGAAAACCTTGGCGCTCTTGATGCAAGCGGCGGGCAGGAAGCAGCCAAGCAGATCGTCGTTGATTTGTTGACACAACGTCCTGAGGTCAACCTTATCTATTCTGAGGCCTCAAACCTGACTGTTGGTACGATGGCCGGCCTGTCTCAACTCGGCCGCGGCAAATTTGAGAATGGCGAGCCTTTGACCGAAATTGTGGCGAGCGTGGATTTTGACTCTGTTGAGTTTGATCAAGTCTATGATCCGAATTCCAGCCTGAAGGTTTCTATGGGGCTCCCACCAATCGAAACAGCTCGTGGGCGTGTTGATCTGGTGATGGATGTAATCAATGGCAAAGTAGACATGACATCCGATCCAGCTCAAGAGTTCTTCTATAAGGCGTACACAATTTCATTCTGGTCTATGCCAGAAGAAACTGCTGAAGCCTGGCTGACCTCGCAATTTGGCGGCTAAAACAGTTTGACTCCGGCGGCCCCCAACCAAATTGATCGGCCATGCGCCGACCAGCCGTCGGAGTTAATTATACCTGTGGGAGGCACTAAGATCTGTGACGCGAAAAGTGTGGGAAGGTCAGATTGTCCTCAAGTTTAAACGGCGGAATATACGCAAGATTAGTCAAAGAAAGTCGATCTGATGACACAGCAACAATCATCTGCGCTTTCTGTCGAGGGCCTAACCAAGGATTATCCGGGTGTGCGGGCTGTCGACAATGTGAGTTTTACAATCAAACAAGGTGCTATCCATTGTCTGGTTGGTGAAAATGGTGCGGGCAAGTCCACACTTGTGAAAATGCTCACAGGTGTTTTGCAGCCCACAAGTGGTAGCATGACAGTGGCAGGACGTCGCCATTGTCCTAGGAATCCGCAAGAAGCACGAGATGGCGGGATTGCCACACTTTTTCAAGAGCTTCACGTGGTTGATGAGCTGACGGTGAAAGAAAATCTGACTCTGGGCATGGAAGCGAGCCGGTTTGGGTTTTTGGTGAACTCCAAAACCGATGAGGTTGCCATCGAGACCTTGGCCACGATTGAGCCATCCATTGATCCGGAGGCACGTGTCGGGAGCTTGAGTGTAGCACAAAAACAGATTTTGGAGATTTCGCGCGCGGCTTCATCCGGTGCCAGCGTGATCATTATGGACGAGCCAACCGCTGCGCTGTCAGAGCGCGAAGTGGAGCGACTATTTGCGGTGATCCGCCGTCTGCGCGATGCAAATGTGACAGTTGTCTACATCTCTCACAAGCTGGATGAAATCTTTGAGCTGGGAGATGACGTCACAGTGTTTAGAGACGGCAAGCATATTGTGACCAAGTCGCTCGACGAGGTGGACGGGCGCCAACAGCTGATTGAGTTGATGATCGGCCGCACCGTTTTTCAACAATATGAACCCAGAGATATAGACGATGCTGAGCCAATTTTGCAGGTGGAGCATCTGAAAACCTCCTTGCTCAAGGATGTGTCATTTCATGTCAATAAGGGCGAAGTGGTGGGTTTTTATGGCCTCGTGGGTGCAGGCAAAACAGAGATCGCGCGGGCGATTTATGGTGCGGACAAGTTTTCTGGCTCGGTCAGGTTTAATGGCAAAGAAATCGGTCCCACGCCGCACGATGCGATTGCTGCGGGCATCGCTTTGGTGCCGGAGGAACGCCGAACACAGGGGCTTTTCACAAATCTGACCATTCGAGAAAATGTGCCGGTGATGAATTTGGAGAAAATCTCCACAACAGGGATCTTGTCTCCATCACGTGAGCGTCAGGCTGCGGAGCATTTTGTTGCCCAACTGGGCATTGCCACCAGCAGCATTGAGAAGCACACGGAAAAACTCTCCGGCGGCAACCAGCAAAAAGTTGTTTTGGCGAAATGCCTATTTGCTGAAGCAGACCTGTTGTTGCTCGATGAGCCGACCCGCGGCGTTGATGTGGGGGCCAAAACCGAAATTTATGACGTCATCAAGACACTCGCCAATGAGGGCAAGTCGATTTGCGTGTTTTCAACCGAGCTTGAAGAGATTTTGGGCATCTGTGACCGCATCATCCTGCTCTATGACGGCGTGTTGGAGGAAGAGCTGCGCAATGGGGAAGATGTTGATATCGCCCACATTTTGAATGTGGTAACGGGCGGCGCGGAGCATAAAGGACAATGAGTGTGCAACTAAAAGCAAAAATGGCCAAAGGGCTTAAGATGAGTGATGAAGCTTTTATCACCCTGTTGGTGGTGTCTGCGGCAGTCTTTATTTTTCTGTTTGCCTCGCTGCTGGTGCCGAACTTTTTTCAATTTCAAAACGTCGTGAATTTGGTCACCAACAACTGGGCCGTGATCTCACTGGGCGTTGGTGTGACGTTTCTGCTTGTTAGCGGCAACTTTGATTTGTCCGTGGGTGGCATTGTCGCTCTATCCGGCGTGTTGGCCGTGTGGTTTGCCCAAGCGCCCGGCGGCGCCAATGCACTGGCCAGCGGGTTTGGCATGCCGACGTGGATGGCGATGCTATTTGCGCTGTTTGGTGCTTTGGCAATTGGTGGATTGAACGCGCTGTTTGTTGTGCGGTTTAAAATCCCGTCCATTATTGTGACGCTGGGCACCATGTTGGTGGCGCGAGGCATTGCACAAGTGATCACACACGGGTCACAACGCAACACGAATTTGCCGGATGATTTTGGCTTTTTGGGCAACATCTATCTGTTTGGCACTTCCATCAAGCTACCCGTGGTTTTGATGCTGCTCTTGGTATGTGTGGCTGTTGTGATCGAAAAACGTACCATTTTTGGTCGGTTGACCTTCTGGATTGGTGCAAACCCGGTTGCAGCCCGGCTGTCGGGGATAAAAAATGCAAGACATCAAACTCACCTCTATCTGTTCAGCGCGGCGATTGCCGGGATGGTGGGCATCTTGCTGGCCTCTGAATTCAAGTCGGGCTTCTCCAGCCGCGGCATGCTGATGGAATTTGACGCGCTGGTTATTGCGTTGTTGGGCGGTGTCGCTATCGCAGGAGGCTTCGGGTCGGTCGTAGGCATGTTCTTTGGAGCATTGATCCTGGCTACCGTCACCTCTGCCGCGACTGGATTGGTGTTGTCACCCGACTGGCAATACATCCTCAAAGCAATCGCGGTGTTCCTTGCAATCGTGGCTCAGACGTGGGCACTGACCCTGAAAAACCGGTGAAAACAATGTCTTATTCAATTTCTAAAACCAGCCATACACCGTTTAGCGCACGCCTTGGGCAGTTTTTGCGGGATTATTATATCTACCTGGTGTTGATCCTTGTGGTGGTGTTGCTAAGCGTTGCCAATCTCGATCGGTTCGATCTGTTTGAACGCGGCAATTTTTTGAACCCGAAAAATATCGTCAATATTCTGCGTGTTTCCGCGCCCATTCTGACCTTAGCTGGGGCTTTTACCCTGCTCATGGTGTCAGGCCATATCGACCTTTCGGTGGGGAGCGCGATGAGTCTGGCGGCCGTGGTCTATGCGTCGCTTGCGATCAATGGCGTGCCCTTCCTTATGGCGTTTGGGCTGACCGTCGTTGTTGGCGTTCTGTTGGGGGCCATCAATGGCCTCTTGGTGGTGAAGCTCAAAATCACGCCAGTGATCGCCACCTTGATTACCTTGAGCCTTTATAAGGGCGTGGCTCTGCTTATGGTGCAGGATGGTGTGTCTGCCATTAAATCCGGCGGCGGACTGAAGATGCCAGGCTGGTTCAATGATTATGGTCGCTCCGGCGTTTTGCTCAATCTGCCTATGGCGTTCTGGGTAGCCGTTTTGGTTACGATTGCTTTGATCGTCGTGCAGAATAAAACCTTGTTGGGTAAGCATGCCGCAGCGGTGGGGGGGAACCCCACAGCGGCAAGGCTCTCCGGGGTGAGCTCAAACAAGATTGTCATTTTGCTCTACGTGGTTGTTGGGGTCAGCGCCGCATTGGCGGGTATTGCACGCTCAAGCTTTATGTCCCTGGGCGACCCGCTTTCCGGCGACGGTATGGAATTGACGGCCATCTTGGTGGTGCTGCTTGGTGGTACGGCATTTAGTGGCGGTGAGGGGCGTGTGCTTAGATCGTTTATCGGTGCATTGATCATCATGGCGCTGACCGTCGGCATGCTGACGCTGGTGCCTGCCTATTATCAGACCCTGGTGGTGGGAACTGTGCTATTGATAGCCGCCGCTTCGAACCACCTTGTTAGTCGCAAAGGATCCAAATGATGTGTTTTCTCAAAAAAAGCGCACGGGAAATTGGCCATCGATTGTCGATATCTGGCTATATAGTCCAACTCATTCGGTGCGGGGGCTAACGTGAAGAACAAAGAAGATTTTGGTGTTATTCGGCAGATTCACACTGTTTTGGTGATGCATTTTGTTGAAGGACAGAAACAGGCCGATATTGCGACCAAGCTCAATATGTCCACCGCCAAGGTGAACCGGCTGATCAAGCAGGGTCGCGAATTGGGGATGTTGCACATCACTGTCACCAGCCCATTTGAGCGCTTGGCCGAGCTTGAAAATCGGCTGACCGCGCATTGGCCGCTCAACAGCGCATTGGTGACGCCAACCTTGTCGACCAATATGGAAACGGTGTTGCAACAGGTTGGCACGGCCGCGGGTAATCTTTTGACGGAGAATATACGTGATGGTGATGTGATCGCCATCACAGGCGGAAAGGGCGTAAGCGCTTTGGTGGAAAACCTGACCGTCGACCGCAAATTTGATGTGACGATCGTGCCACTGACCGGCTGTGTGCAGGGCAAGCATTATACGGATGTGAACCATGTGGCGACCATGCTGGCCGATCGGCTCGGCGGCAAGGCCATGCTGATCCATGCACCGCTATTTGCTGAATCCAAGCAGGAGCGCGATATGTTGTTCTCCTTGCGGCAGATTGGCGAAGTGTTTGATATGGCGCGCAATGCAGACATTGCGTTTACCGGGGTTGGCTCCATTCTGACGCAAAGCTCCAGCTATTATGATTTGCACCCCATTCCCGTGGCAGAACGCCAGAACCTGATTGATCAGGGGGCTGTGGGCGAGTTTGTCGCGCATCTGATTGATGAAAACGGCACGCCTTGTGATGTTGAGCTGAACCAACGCTTATTGGCGCTGACCCCCAGTGAAGTCTCCAAAATTCCCAAGACTATCGGCATTGCCGCCGGTCAGGACAAGGTGCAGCCCGTTGTATGTGTTTTGAATGGCCGACATTTGTCGTCGCTGGTGGTTGATGAAGCCACCGCGAGCGCCGCTTTGAAATTAAAGTCGAAAGCCGAGTAGGAGGAAAGCGAAATGCTAACGCGAGAAATTGGAAAATCAGGAATAAAGGCCTCCGCAATCGGCTTGGGCACATGGGCCATTGGTGGCTGGATGTGGGGCGGCACGGACGAACAGGCGTCGACCGAGGCGATCCGTGTCTCCATTGATGAAGGTGTTTCGCTGATCGATACAGCCCCGGCTTATGGCTTGGGGCGTTCCGAGGAAATTGTTGGCGAGGCGATTGCCGGGCGTCGTGACGAAGTGGTGTTGGCCACAAAGTGCGGCCTTGTCTGGCACACCACAAAAGGCAATCATTTTTTCGACCAGGATGGTCAGCCGGTCCACCGTTATTTGGGCAAAGACAGCATTGTTCATGAAGTGGAACAAAGCCTGCGTCGGCTGAAAACTGACTATATCGATCTTTACATCACCCATTGGCAGGACCCGACGACGCCCATTGATGAGACGATGGAAGCGATGGAGCTTTTGAAACAGCAAGGCAAAATCCGCGCGGTTGGTGCGTCCAACACCTCCGTTGAAGAGGTGAAGGCGTATTTGGCGGCTGGGCAACTTGATTGCCTGCAGGAAGAATACAGCATGGTGCATCGCGATATTGAAGACAGTTTGTTGCCGCTGAGCCGCGCCAACAATGTGGCGATGCTGAGCTATTCCTCGCTCGCGCTGGGGTTGCTTTCGGGCAAGATTGATGCAGATCGCAAGTTTGAGGGTGATGATCAACGCAAGGACAATCCACGGTTCTCTGCTGAAAACCGCCAAAAGGTCATGCGCTTTATGGATGAAATTGCGCCAGTTTGTGATGCCCATAATGCGTCCAAGGCACAAATTGTTATTGCTTGGACGTTGCAGCAGCCCGGCATCACCTTTTCGCTTTGTGGGGCGCGCAATCCGCGCCAGGCAAAGGAGAATGCCGCAGCTGGCAAGATTGAGCTGAAACCAAACGATTTACAACAGATTGATGCCGCGGTCAGCGCGCATCTTGTCAATCTGGACGGATAGTTAAACGGACCATTCAAGTTTGAAAGGACGCCGACAATCACCTTGTCGGTGCACGGGTAGCCTATGCCTGAACGCAGGTCAGATAAATTTGCCAGAATAACCGCTAATGCGGCCTTCGACGTGATTGTCGTGGGTGGCGGGATCAACGGCATTGGTACCTTCCGCGAACTTTCGTTGCAGGGATTGCGCGTCCTTTTGGTTGAAAAGAACGATTATTGTTCAGGGTGCAGCTCCGCTCCATCGCGCATGATTCATGGCGGGCTGCGCTATCTTGAAAATGGCGAATTTGATCTTGTGAAAGAGTCGCTGCGTGAGCGGGATGCCTTGTTGCAAAATGCACCGCATATGGTGCGGCCCTTGCGGACTGTGGTGCCCCTTCGTACAACTTTCTCTGGTCTGTTGAACGGCGCTGCCAATTTTTTCCGCCTGCCGTCAAAGCCAACCGAGCGGGGGGCATTGACGGTGAAAATCGGATTGATGCTGTATGATTGGGTCACGCGTAAACGCCGTCGCTTGCCAAAACATGAGCTGAAAATGTTTGGCGGTTCTCTCGCCCAATGGCCCGATCTGCACCCCGATACGAAATATACCGCCACTTATTACGACGCCTGGATTAGCCATCCTGAGCGGTTGGGGCTTGAGCTGCTTGCGGATACAGTTGATGTGAACCCAGATGCCATTGCCCTGAATTACAGTTCCATCGGCATTAATGCTGATGGCGCGCTGGAACTGCGTGATGAAGAAAGTGGGGCATCACAGATCGTCACAGCCAAAGCTGTGGTCAACGCAACAGGCGCATGGGTGGACCAGACAGCGGCTGCGCTTTCCAAAGCTGATGCACCGCCGAAGCGGTTGGTTGAGGGGACCAAAGGGTCCCATCTGATTATTGATCATCCCGAACTGGAAAAGGCGCTTCAGGGCAGCATGGTTTACTATGAGAACTATGATGGCCGGATTTGTATCTTGTTTCCCTATGCCGGGCATGTGCTGGTTGGATCCACAGATATACGTGTTTCGTCGCCAGGCCGTGTGCGCTGCGAGCCGGAAGAAAAAGAATATATTCTTCAATCGCTTTCCCATGTCTTTCCGAACATAAACATCGCGCCGGAACAGATTGTATTCAGCTATAGCGGCATTCGTCCTTTGCCCACGAGCGACCAGAGTTTTACCGGCCGCATTTCTCGCGGTCATTTTATCGAAAAGCTCGAGGGAGACATCACCCAGTTTTGCATGGTGGGAGGAAAATGGACCACTTTTCGGGCTTTTGCAGAGCAGGTGACGGATGCAGTGCTGGACGAGCTTGGGGTGCCGCGCAAGAAAGATAGTCTCAATATGGCGATCGGCGGTGGGCGCAGCTACCCAGAAGATGTGGCGGCATGGGTGGATGAATTTTGCGCCAAACACACACTCACCACATCACGTGCGCAGCATTTGCTGGATCATTATGGCACGAGCGCTGAAGATGTTTTGGAGGCGGCGCGCACGTTCCATCATGACCAGCCGGTGACCGCGGACTGCGCCTATACCAACGGCGAAATCGTCCATCTCGCTATGGCCGAGCAGGTTGAGCATCTCAGCGATATTATTTTTCGGCGTACTTCACTGGCCATTAGCGGCGCGGTGTCCTTCGAAATGGTGACTAAAATCGCCGATCTGCTCGCGGCTGTTTTCAGTTGGAGCGACGCGCGTCAGAAGCGCGAAATAGCCAATGTTGTCAATGAATTGGAAAAGTTTCACGGGGTGTCGCTCGCGGCCCTCAAAGAACGATCAGTTAAAGGAGAAAAGAATGCGTATCAGCACAAAAGCACGCATGAACCGCATGTTCACTAATGGTGGCTGTCTGGATGTTGCGATCGATCATGGGGTTTGCAATGAACCCAGTTTTTTGAAGGGGCTTGAGAACATGGAGGCGGTCGTCGACTCGCTTGTGCAAGCAGGGCCTGACGCTGTTCAAATGACCTATGGGCAGGCAGATTTGTTGCAAAACCGGCCGGAAAAAGACAAGCCCGCGCTGGTCATGCGGATCGATATGGGCAATCCTTATAATGATCAACGCCACCGCTATATGTGGTCTCATCTGCAAAATGCCGATGAGCCGATCATCGGCGCGTTGGAAATGGATGCGGCCTGTGTGGTGGTGAACCTGTTCATGCTGCCGGATGAGCCTGAATTGTTTAGCCAGTGCGTTCAAAATATCAGCAAGGTTCGGGCTGCGTGCCACAAATATGGCATGCCGCTTATGATTGAGCCTTTGGTGATGCTCCCCAATGATGTGCGCGGCGGCTATCAAGTGGATGGCGACGCGGAAAAGATCGTCACATTGACGCGACTAGCGATGGAAATGGGCGCTGATATTATCAAGGCTGACCCAACCGATGACCCTGAAGATTTTCATCGGGTTGTGGAAGCGGCGCGTTGTCCTGTGCTGGTGCGCGGTGGCGGCAAAGAAGATTTGAAGACCGTTCTGAAAAAGACATCGGCCCTGTTGCAGCAAGGGGCAAAAGGCGCCGTTTATGGTCGAAACATTTACCAGCACGACAATCCAAGCCAGGTTGTTAAAGCGCTTATTGCGATGATCCATGATGGCGTGAGTGGTGAAGAGGCATGGGAGATTTATCAAAGTGCGCAATAAACCTGGATATCTACTCGGTTTAGATGCAGGCAACACGGTCATCAAGGCAATCTTGTTTGACCTTGAGGGTAACCCAATTGCCAAGGCCGCCCGTGATGGGCGGTCATCCTGCCCGGCGCCTGGCTATGTGGAAAGAGATTTGGCGGAGCTGTGGGCAAATGCCAAGCAGGTGATCGGCCAATGTCTTGAAAAAGCGCAGGTGGACCCTTCTGAGATTTTGGGGGTAGGCTGTGCCGGGCATGGCAATGGCCTTTATCTGCTGGACCAAGACAAAGCGCCATTGATCGGGATTCAGTCGCTTGATACCCGCGCTGCTTCTCTGGCAGAGCAGCTTGGGAATGAAAATGGTCAACCGTTGCACGCCCTTTGCCTGCAAAAGCCCTGGCCGTCGCAATCTGCCACTTTGCTGGCCTGGATAAAGAATAACCGGCCCGAGCTTTATGCTGAGACCGGGACAGTCTTTTTCTGCAAAGACTTTATCACCTATCAGCTCACCGGTGCGCTGGTGAGTGATGTTTCGGATATGAGTGGCGCCGGTTTTCTGCGCATGCCCGATTGCCAATATGATGATGAATTGCTGACGCTATATGGCCTGCAAGATGCGCGCCACATGCTGCCCAAACTGATCCAACCCGATGAGATCGCGGGGTTTGTGACGGAAGAAGCTGCGGCTTTGACTGGGCTGAAGGCGGGTACGCCTGTTGTGGGCGGCCTGTTTGACGTGGTCGCCAGTGCTTTGGGATCTGGGGCCGTCAAACCAAATCAGGCATCGATCATTGCGGGCACCTGGAGCATCAATCAGGTTCTATCCAAAACGCCTGTGGTGGATGAAGGTATTTTCATGGTGAGTGGCTTCGGCCCGGAGCGCTTCATGAATATCGAGGCCAGCGCAACGTCGGCAGCCAATCTTGAATGGTATGTGCGCGAGTTTGTTGAGCGCGGTGGGCATCATGATGACCCGTTTGGCTATTGCAATGCGATCATTGAAAAAGTCACGCCTAAGGCGGATGACCCTATATTCCACCCGTTTCTTTACGGGTCCGGGCAGGGGGCGCATATGCGCGCCGGCTTTTATGGTTTGGCAGGGTGGCACAGTGAAGGCCACATGCTGCGTGCCCTTTTTGAAGGCGTGGTTTTTGAACATAGACGGCATGTTGAAGGCCTGGTTGCAGGCGGCGTGGAATTTGGCGATGCCATCCTTTCCGGTGGGGGATCACGCAGTCCTGTTTGGCCGCAAATGTTTGCGGATTGTTTGAGGGCAAACATGTCCGTCGCCGCGTGTGAGGAGACGGGCGCGCTTGGCGCTGCGATCGCCGCAGGCCAAGGCGCCGGTGTGTTTGAAAGTCTGGATGAAGGCGTGTCGAAAATGACCAGAGAAAAGGCCAGATTTTCGCCCAACCCCGATCTGCTGACACATTATGATGAGCGATATGAGATGTTTGTCCAACTCAAAACCGCCATGGACGATTTTTGGACGATACAAGCGAAAAGGCAGAGCTGAGCACCGCCAAGATGGGTGAACCCGCATATGCGCGGCGACAGTTTGGTTTGAGGATATTGAGATAACCATGACGACAGAAAAAGCCTTAAGCGGCGATTGGGATTATATCATCATTGGCGGCGGAACAGCTGGATGTGTGCTGGCCAACCGGCTGAGTGAGAACCCGCAAAATAAAGTCCTGTTGCTGGAAGCGGGCGGGAATGACAATTATCACTGGGTTCATATTCCCGTAGGTTATCTTTATTGCATTGGTAACCCACGCACGGACTGGATGATGAAAACCAGCCCTGATGCGGGGTTGAATGGTCGATCGCTTGTTTACCCCCGTGGCAAGGTGCTGGGGGGATGTACGTCGGTCAATGGCATGATTTATATGCGGGGCCAGGCGCGCGATTATAATGTGTGGCAGCAAATGGGGAACCCGGGTTGGTCGTGGGATAATGTGCTGCCATATTTCACAAAGTCTGAGGATCATCATAAGGGGGCGTCGCCGACCCATGGTGCGCACGGCGAATGGAAAGTGTCTACCCAGCGATTGAAATGGCCAATTCTTGAAGCGTTTCAGGAGGCGGCGACAGAGTTTGGCTATATGCCGACAGATGATTTCAATGATGGCAATAATGAAGGTTCCGGCTTTTTTGAGGTCAATCAGAAAAACGGGGTGCGATGGAACGCCACCAAAGCCTTTTTACGACCGGCGATGAAACGGCCAAATCTGAAAGTGGTCACCCATGCGTTGGTGGATCGTATTTTGCTGGACGGACAGCGTGCTGTGGGCGTGGCCTATCACCACAAAGGCAAGGTGGTGAATGCACGGGCCAATGCCGAAGTTGTGCTGAGCGCCGGTGCGATCAATTCACCAAAAATCTTGGAGTTTTCGGGTGTCGGTCGGCCGGATATTCTGCGCGATCACGGGATTGATGTTTGCCATGCCCTGCACGGTGTTGGGGAGAATTTGCAGGATCATTTGCAAATTCGTACCGTTTACAAAGTACATAACACCAAGACACTAAATGAAACCGCGAATAGCTGGATCGGCAAAATCGGCATCGCGGCAAAATATGCGCTTAATCGAAGCGGGCCAATGTCGATGGCACCCAGCCAGTTTGGCCTGTTTACCAAAAGCGATCCGGCGCAGGAAACACCAGACCTTGAATATCATGTTCAACCGCTTTCCACCGACCGTTTGGGTGATCCGCTTCATCCGTTCCCCGCGATCACCGTGTCCGTTTGCAATCTGCGCCCGGACAGTGTGGGCAGCACGCATATTACCTCGCGCGATCTGGCAGCACAGCCGGAGATTAAGTTGAACTATTTGAGCGCGCCATCGGATCAGGAGGTGGCGGTGAAATCTTTGCGGCAGGCCCGTGAGATTATGACGGCCAAGCGGTTGCAGCCCTATCGGCCGGAAGAGATTTTACCCGGTCCAGATAAAAACTCAGACGAAGAATTGCTGATCGAGGCGGGCAATATTGCCACCACAATTTTCCACCCGGTGGGGACCTGCAAGATGGGTAACGATACCAATAGCGTTGTGGATTCAAGGCTGAGGGTTCATGGGTTGGCCGGCCTGCGCGTTGTGGACGCATCCATCATGCCGAAAATCGTTTCTGGCAATACAGCCTCGCCTGTCATAATGATCGCAGAGAAGGCCGCGGACATGATTAAAGAAGACGCGAGATGATGGGTCAAGAATTGATTATTGTTGCCCGGCTTAATGTGGCGGATAAGTTTGTGGCTGAACTTGGCGGGGCCATACAAGATTTGGCAAGTGCATCACGGCTTGAACAAGGCTGTATAGCTTATGAGGTTTATCGTGCGAATGATAAGACAGACGGTTTTCTTATCTATGAAGTTTGGGGAAGTGATGAAGAATGGTGCGAGCATCGGTCCTCTCCGCACATGAAAAAGTTTAAGACTGTTATTCAAAGGTGGGAGGTGACCGTAATCGTGGAGAAGCTTCTCGCTATCGATTAACTATTAAGGTATTGCCGTCAGTATGTCAGAATGCGGTGCAAATTGCATAAAAAATACGAGGAGAGTTTCAACTTACTGGACAAGAAGCTCTCTAACCAAAAATCAGAGGCTGCTCTCAACCGCATTATTGCCCTAATCATATCCGCCCAAACCGGTAAACGGGAGGTCCACTTTGAGGAAATCAAATGAGGTGACCCCAATGTCCGCTTTTGGGATTGTTGGGCCATTGGCAAGGCCCAGGTGCCGGTTGACAGCTTCGAGCCCTTTGCTGCACCTTTTCACACTCGAAGGTAACTAATTGGCAATTGTTTCCGGCAACATCCTTGAGACTTTTTTCAGGAAATTTCCCAAGCCCCATTTCGCGACGTTTACGAGTGAGCGGTGAGGTATATCGAAAAAGCCACTTCCCATTGCCAACCTTTGTAGCAGAAGGATAAAAATATAAGCCCTGAACATAAACGTCCGCGACCGGCTTAAATTTCGGTGAAATCTTCTTTAGTTTGGTATCTGTCAATATCATTTCAGCCCACCAGCGTGGGTTTGATTTGCTGATTTTCATTTTGACAGATTTTGATAGATGAAATCAATAAGTTATTGAATATAAAGAGATAAGTCGGATGGATTCTGACCGATTTTGATTGATATTTACACCATAAAATACAGACTCTCTCTCCGCCATTCTTCTTGATAAGGCGCTTCATATTTCTAGCACCACCACCCATGTGATGGAGTTAGGGTGAATTATGCCCAGTGCCACATAAGATGAGCGTCAAGCCGCCAAGTTCGGACAAGATTTCAACAATTTCCGTTACACCATTCCCAGATTTAAGATCAGCGAACACATATGGTTTGCCATTTCTGACTTCTTTGGTGTCGCACTCCATAATGTCGAGCGACACATCGACATATGGGGCGAGCGATGATTTGTTGATGATCAGAATATCTGATCGGGTGAGGCCTAGCCCCCTTTTGCGCGGGATTTCTTCGCCCATCGCCACATCGATCATGTAGATTGTAATATCCGCGAGCTCCGGGCTGAACGTCGCGGCGAGATTGTCGCCTCCGCTTTCGATAAGGACAAGCTCGAGATCAGGGTGGGTCGCGACCAGATCATCGATGGCCGCAAGATTAATCGACGCATCCTCGCGAATAGCGGTATGCGGGCACCCCCCTGTTTCAACACCCTTGATGCGATCGAGTGGCAGGACCTGCTTGCGCATGAGGTGTTCTGCATCCTCCGTGGTGTATATGTCGTTTGTGACAACCGCCATCGACACTTTGTCAGCCATTGCCTGGCAGAGCCGTTCGGTCAGTGTGGTCTTGCCTGCGCCGACGGGGCCGCCAATGCCGACGCGTAGAGGTCCGGTCATGTTCGGAAAATCCTTGGTTGTTGTGTTTCGTGGGCCATGGACGAGATATCGGCGAGAAAGCATGAACCGCCAAGGTCGTCCAAGCAGGCGTTCAGGGCGTTCTCTGAAACAATTTCAATGGGCTCGAACAAAGCATGTAGAATCTTTTGGCCTTCGGTTTGGCCGATTGGCATCAATCTTATTGCCGTCGAAACGAGGTTTGAAACAAAGCTGTGTAGATAGAGTGCGATCACTTCGCGCAGACCAATCTCATATTTTGCGGCAACTTGCCCAACGACAGTTGGTAGCGGACCTGGCGTAATTGAATATCCCGATATTTCTCCAGCTGTTTTCGCAAAAGCTTGTCCCTGTTGCACGCTTTCGAACTGCCGTTCATGGCCCGCGCAGATTGCCAAACTAAGTTCTGATAACGCATTTCGTTCATCGTCGTCAGCGCGATAGCTTTGCGCAATCAAAATGGCATCGTTTCTGCCGCTGCCATTTATCAGAATGGCCTCTAACCAACTTGCAAGCTCGCCACCATTGGTCACCTCGCCATTCTCAATTGCGTTCTCCAACCCATGACTATAGCTGAACGCACCAATCGGGAACGAAGGGGAAAACCAGGCGACAAGACGGTGAAGATCAATGCTCATGCGAATGCGTCCTGCCTTGACCATATGCGCCACCCTCAGGCGTGAAGGGCCCCTCGAATTTTTCCAAAGTGGCATTGAGATGCGTCAGCATGTGTTCAATGACGTGATCAGCACGTATCACAAGATGATCCTCATGGATTTCACAGGGCAAGTGTCTGTTCCCGATATGCCATGTTAAGCGCAGCAAATGATGCGTATCTGAGCCGCGCACCTTCACCAGGGCCTCATGTGCGGCCCGTACACGGATATGCGAGTTGTCCTCTAAAATCAGATCATCGCCCTCGTGAAGCTCAATCGTTTTCTCAAGATCCAGCAGGAACTCGGTGCCTGCATCACCACACAGCTTGATCCGGCGACGAAAACGATCATCAAACGAAAGGGTTACCGTATCGATGGGATCCGCCTGGCGGCGGTCAATTTTTAAAGCGCGTAACATCAGAACAAGAAATACCTTTGGGCCATCGGCAACGCTTCGGCCGGTTCGCAGGTGAGAAGTTCGCCATCAGCGCGTACTTCATATGTCTCCGGATTGACTTCTATTTCAGGGCAATAATCGTTCATCACAAGATCCGATTTGCCTATATTCCGTGTGTTCTCCACGGCTATTGTTTCCTTTTGCAATCCGAGGGTTTTGCCAATATCCGCATCAAATGCCGCAGCGGAAACAAAGGACACCGAGGTGTGTTGAACAGCTCCGCCCAGCGCGCCAAACATTGGGCGCGAATAAACGGGCTGCGGCGTGGGAATAGAGGCGTTTGGGTCCCCCATCTGGGCAACCACGATGCTGCCGCCCATCACAACCATCTCAGGTTTCACTCCGAAAAAGGCCGGGTCCCACAACACCAGATCGGCTCGCTTGCCTTGTTCGATGGACCCGATTTCTTTCGAAATTCCATGAGCGATCGCAGGGTTTATCGTATATTTGGCGATATAGCGTTTGACGCGAACATTATCATTGTCACCCGTTTCGTCCTTCAACGAACCGCGCTGCACCTTCATTTTATGGGCCGTTTGCCAGGTGCGGATTAGGACCTCACCGACACGGCCCATGGCCTGACTGTCAGATGCGATAATGGAGAAGGCGCCCAGATCATGCAAAATGTCCTCGGCGGCAATGGTTTCCCTTCGGATTCGACTTTCAGCAAAGGCGACATCTTCTGGAATGCCCTTATCCAAATGATGGCAAACCATCAACATGTCGAGATGTTCTTCAAGTGTGTTCACGGTAAATGGTCGGGTCGGATTGGTGGAGCTTGGTAACACATTTTGCTCGCCGCAAATTTTGATGATGTCGGGGGCATGACCACCGCCAGCGCCTTCCGTATGAAATGCGTGAATGGTCCTGCCTTTGAGCGCACCAACCGTATGTTCGACAAAGCCGCTTTCGTTCAACGTGTCAGTATGGATCATCACCTGCACATCAAACGCATCAGCAACCGACAAACAGCAATCAATGGCGGCAGGCGTTGTGCCCCAATCCTCATGCAATTTCAGGGCACAGGCACCGCCGAGCACTTGTTCTTCCAATGCCTGTGGCAGCGCCGCATTGCCTTTTCCAGCAAAGGCAATGTTCATTGGCAAACTGTCTGCTGATTGCAGCATGCGACCAATATGCCAAGGCCCCGGCGTGCAGGTGGTGGCCAGTGTGCCATGGGCGGGTCCGGTGCCACCACCGAGCATCGTTGTGACCCCGGAATGCAACGCATCGTCAATTTGCTGAGGGCAAATATAATGAATGTGGCTGTCAAAACCGCCCGCTGTGAGGATTTTGCCCTCGGCCGCGATGATTTCTGTGCCGGAGCCGATGATGACATCTACGTTTGGTTGGGTATCCGGGTTGCCCGCTTTGCCAATTTTTGCGATGCGACCCGCCTTGAGCCCGACATCGGCTTTGTAAATGCCAGTGACATCTACAATCAGCGCATTGGTGACCACCGTATCCATCGCCCCATCGGCATTTGTCACCTGAGACTGACCCATGCCGTCGCGGATAACTTTGCCACCGCCGAATTTGACTTCCTCGCCATAGGTTGTCAGGTCCCGCTCGACTTCAATAAACAGCTCTGTATCCGCCAGCCGAACTTTGTCGCCTGTCGTCGGACCAAACATATCGGCATAGGTATGCCGTGCAATATCGCGCGCCATTAGAGATCTCCCATGACTTTTTGATTAAAGCCGAATGCTTTGCGGTTTCCGGAAATCGGGATTAGCTGCACATCTCGCTCTTGGCCGGGTTCGAACCGAACCGCTGTTCCAGGCGCAATATCCAAGCGCATGCCATAGGCTGCATCGCGATCAAAATTGAGAAAGGGGTTTGCTTCGGCAAAATGGTAATGCGAGCCGACTTGGATGGGCCGATCACCTGAATTGGCAACCCTGAGCACAATGGAGTCAACGCCAGCATTGAGCGTGATCGGAGTAGGTCCTGTAATAACTTCACCTGGTTTCATTTTTGTCTCCGAAAAAGCTATCGAATGGGGTGGTGGACAGTGACAAGTTTGGTTCCATCCGGAAATGTCGCTTCAACCTGAACTTCGTGGATCATGTCGGCGATGCCGTCCATGCATTGCTCGACAGAGATCACACGGCCGCCTTCTTCCATAAGCTGGGCCACAGACTTGCCATCGCGCGCGCCTTCAACAACATAATCGGTGATCAATGCGATTGCTTCCGGGTGGTTGAGTTTAACGCCACGCTCAAGCCGGTTTCGCGCGACCATGGCCGCTAAGCTAACCAACAGCTTATCTTTTTCTCGGGGGGTAAGTTTCATGTATGAACCTCAAAGTTGCCAAACCCGGGGGAGGGGTCGCTTGTTGAATTGCTCTAAAACTGTGAACAGCGCGCTGCGCAACGTAAATGCATCGGGGGCAACAAATCGCGCGACCAAAACATCATTCCATCCGCTTGCGGCAGCGCGAATATCTAGACCAGCCAGGAGTGAATTGAGCCAGCTGAGTTTTTGGTGTGCATCTTTCTCAACAAATGCAAATGTCGCAAAGGCTAAATTGTCCTTGAGGGCCGCGACAGAGCTCAGTCCACTGACGTCGCCGATTTTCATGGATTCTGCAAAAACCAGCTTATCGCCCAAACGCACGCGCCATTGATCAGACAAATCGCACTGAAGAACCTTCTCACCCATCGCTTTACGACCGAGCATAAAGCTTTCAAGCAACAGCACGCTGCCGGAGGGTGCCACTTCGACATTCATGCGACGGGTTAGCCGGGCACCGTCAAAAACAATTGTTTCTTGTGGCAGCCAGAAAAATTTAGCGTTTTCATCCACTTTCAGGTGAATATTGATATACGCATTGTCGCCTGTGGATCGGTAAAGGCGTTCGGCAGTTTGCGTTGTGGCGGTGGCCTCAGATTGTGCACTGATCGAGCACGAAATATCAAGTTGATCGCCGCCAGTGATGCCGCCTGCTGTGTTTACGAAAACAATTTCTGGCGAAGTGTTGTGCACATTTGGCAACAGCGCTTTCAGGCAGCCGGACTGATGCAAACTCTCAAGCCGAGTTGAACCGGATTTATGCGTAAACCCAATCCTCGCGCATCCCTTGGCGCGTTGCATTTGAGTGTCTTGGCTCGCCCGATCCAACATCAAATCATACCTTCAGCGTTTCCAGAACCGCAGACTTTTTCAGCTCAGACTTTTTGCCGTCCAAAATAATCTCGCCACGACGCATGGAATAGATATGATCGGCAAGCTGGTAGGCGAACTCAAAATATTGCTCCACAAGCAAAATGGCCATTTGCCCCTGATCATTGAGAAATGAAATCACACGCCCGATTTGTTGTATGACATTGGGCTGAATGCCCTCGGTGGGCTCATCGAGCAGCAGAAGCTTTGGCTTCGTGATCAATGCACGTGCGATGGCCAGTTGTTGCTGCTGGCCGCCGGAGAGGTCACCGCCGCGACGGTTTTGCATCTCCTTTAAAACCGGAAACAGCTCAAACATTTCTTCTGGCAATGTACGCTCATCTTTATCCAGACAGGCGAAACCGATCTCCATATTTTCCCGCACGGTCATGAGCGGAAAGATGTCGCGGCCTTGCGGGACATAGCCGATACCGGCTTTGGCCAGATGGTGTGCCGAAGCCGCCTTTTTTTCCACGCCATCCAGAAAATAGTGACCGCCAGAATGATTGTGGACACCTGCTATGGCTTTTAACAGGCTCGTTTTGCCGACGCCGTTTACGCCCAACAAACAAGTGATCTTCCCCTTTTCAGCGACCAAATCCACACCGTGCAAAATCTGGCTTTGGCCATAGTGAAGGGTGATGTCTTTTAGCTCCAGCATTTTAGCGCCCCAGATATACGTCAATGACGTCTTGGTTTTCGGTCACATGTTCCAATGAGCCTTCGGCAAGAACCGATCCCTCGTGCAATACGGTCACGCGGCAGTCGAGTTTACGGACGAAGTCCATATCGTGCTCTACCACGACAACAGCTCGGGTTTGCGCCGCGCGGCGGAGCAGGTCCACCGTCTTTTGACGCTCTTCTTGGGTCATGCCTGCAGCGGGTTCGTCCACCAGCAGCAATCTTGGTTCTTGTGCGAGCAGCATGCCAATCTCCAGCCACTGTTTTTGTCCGTGGCTTAAGTCTCCTGAGCGTTTTGCCAGATGATCCTGAAGCCCAATCTCCTCGGCCAATGCCGCTATCCGTTGGTCGTCACTTTCATTATGTCGATAGAACAATACGGAGAACGGGCTACGATCATTGTCGAGCGCCATGAGCAAATTCTCATAAACACTCTGCTCTTCGAACACCGTGGGCTTTTGGAATTTGCGCCCCACACCAAGACGCGCAATCTGGCTTTCCTGACGTTTGAGCAACGAAACATTTTTTTCGCCCCAAATGACTTCCCCGGCATCGGGCCTGGTTTTGCCCGTTACAATATCCATAAAGGTTGTCTTGCCCGCCCCGTTCGGTCCGATGATTGCTCGCAATTCTCCTTCAGCGATGCTGAAAGAAAGCGCGTTGATGGCTTTGAACCCGTCGAAGGAAACGGAAATATTGCGGACTTCCAATAAAGCTTCATTCATTTTGTTCGCTCCATCTTAATCATATCGATTAGGCCGCCAATTCCCTTAGGTGCGTAAAGTGTTACGGCGACAAAACTCACGCCCAACAAAACGAGCCACCAATCCACCCAGACGACATTGATGGGCCCGACCTCAATATTCGGTATCTGACCCCCGGTGAACAAGCTGGAAAGCATCGACACAAGTGCGGCACCAATCACCGCGCCGTAAATGCGGCCACGCCCGCCAATCGCCACCCAAACGGCAAGATAAATTGAGGCGATCGGCGCAATTTCCGCTGGGTTGATGATGCCCGCCTGAGGATAGTAAATGGCACCTGCTATTGCGGCCATTATGGCCGTAAGCACAAAGATGAACAGCTTATAGGTCTCAACGTGATATCCGAGAAAGCGTACGCGCGCCTCATTGTCACGAATACCCTTGATCACATTGCCCATTTTGTTCTCGACAATCAGTTTGGCAATGACAAATCCAAGGCCCAGCGCAAACGCAGACGCCAAAAGGAAATAGAGGGAGATATGAGATTGGGGTACATGGTCAAGCCCTGGTATATTTTGCAAACCAGAAAGACCATTATTGCCGCGCAGGCCGCTATCGTTTTGGAAAAGATAGAGTGCCAACGCCAACGTCATGGCCTGCGTCAGGATCGACAAATAAACGCCTGTCACGCGACTGCGAAACGCGAGCCAGCCAAAAACCAAGGCGAGCAAACCGGGCACCAGCACGACCAGCGCAAGCTGGATCGGTAAGGAATGTGCAAACGCCCAAATTGCCGGAATTTCAGCACCACCGACAACACCGAAAATTTGCGTGCCAATGGCCTCCTGAATTTCCTGTGGGGTGGGGGGCAGTGCTGCATTCGCCATGGAGCTTTCCACGATGAGACGCGTGCGTTCATACATCAGCCACATGCCGATCATATATCCACCAAGCCCAAAGAACGCGAAGTGCCCTAGGCTCAAGATGCCGCAATAGCCCCACACAAGATCCATGGCGATGGCGATCAGGCAAAAACAAAGTGTTTTGCCAAGCGTTTTGATCATCGATGTTGAAATGAACCCGATGCCGAATGCTTCGCTGCCGATGGCGGCGAAAATGGTGAAAGCGGAGAGCAATCCGAGAAAAATCAAAACGCTCGGGTTCTTCATCAAAAACTGGGTCAAAGGGCCTTGCATGATCAATCTCCCGCTGCCCGACCTTTAAGGGCGATAATGCCGCGAGGTCGAAATTGAATGAAAATGATGATGAAGATGATCATGTAGGTTTGTGCCGCCAAAGTGTTTGCCGGATTGAACCATTCGATGCCTTTTTGCAAAAAGCCGATCATCACGGCGCCAGCCAGCGTGCCCCAAATGTTTCCAACACCACCAACGACCACGGTCATGAAGCTTTGGACGATATAGTCACCGCCCATTTCTGACGTCACTTTGGCGTATAGGCCAATTGCGACGCCAGCGATGCCCGCAATGCCAGAGCCAAGGCCAAAGGTCAGCATGTTGATGAAGTTCGGGTTGATGCCCATGCTGGCCGCCATTTGGCGGTTTTGGGTCACCGCACGCGTTTCCAGCCCAAACCGTGTTTTGTTCAGTACAAATAAGAGCACCACGAAAAATAGGACACCCAATCCAAAGATCGCGATCCTAATCAAGGAAATGGAGATCACATCATTGATCACTAAGGCTCCATCCAACCATTCTGGCGCGGTGAGCGGCCGTGCCTGGGTGCCAAAAATGTTTTTCGCAAGCTGTTGCAGCGCGATGGAAATGCCAAATGTTGCAAGAAGAGTTTCCAGAGGACGATGATAAAGGTGTCTAATGACCAATCGCTCTAAGGCAACACCAGCAAAAAAGGTCACGGCAAAGGCCAGAGGAATGGCGATGATGATAGACAGGGTGTAGTTTGTGACGAATTGCTGGACCGCAAAGCCAGTGTATGCGCCCATCATGATGAATTCGCCATGGGCCATATTGATAACGCGCATAACGCCGAAAGTGATGGCCAGGCCAATTGCAGCCAGGAAATAGATGGATGCCAGCGAAATGGCGTCAAGCAAAACATCCACAAACTCAGACAAGGCGACGCTGGTTTCGATCTTTTCAAGCGCGACTTCCGCCGCCTGTGTTACTTGGGCATCCCTTTCATCATAGACTTCTACAAACTCAAATTGTTCAACCAATATGTCTGCGCTAAGCCCTGGTGACCAAAAGGGTGCTTTTCCTTCAGCAACAAGTGAAAGATAGGCCGCATCGCGATTTTTTTGAGTGTCGAGATTGTGCAATGTGAATCGGCCGACTTTTCCTTCCCCAATGTTTTCGATGAGGAATTGTGTTCGTTCGCTGGCGGTGGGAATAGCTTCGGCAAGGTCGTTGTCGATGAGAAGCTGATACGCATCTTCAACACTAAAATCGGCCTCTCCCGGGATGACGTGCCGGGCAATGTTGGCGTCGTCATCCAGCATGTCTTTTAATGCCATTGTCGAACTGGTGACACGATTTAGGTTAGCGCGCGTTTCAACTGACAGATCATCTGACGCTCTATGAATGGCATTCACCCGTTCCTCAGAGCTCGCACCGAACTGAATAGTCAAAAAACGTTCAAGCCGCTCCATCTCCGCTTTTAACGCCTGGTTGGGTTCGGTACTGATGGCCCCGCGCAACGGCAGCAAATGCTGCTTGTTGGCTAAGCGTGATAGGCTTGAAATAGCTTCCTGTCTGACTGACATGTCGGCGCTTTTGAGCCGGGAGATCACCAAGGCTTCATCAATGAGCGCCCGCAAACCTGAATTGGGTTTGATTTGCTTGATCTGCTTTTTGGGCAGGGTTTCGACAGGTTCCAAGGTGGCTATATCAAACAATTCGTAGGTGCGGTCTTCACGCTTTTTTGCGACAAAAATTTCTTCGTCAGACTTGCGATACCAAAGATCTTTTTCCTGCCAAAGTGAAAGGAACTGTAGGCTGCTGGGATCGTCCAGAGCGACGAGCGCATCAATGATTGGGGGGGCGGTCCTCACGGAGCCTTTGATGATGTCCGGTGCGTTTTGGGACACAATGGATTTCAAGGAAGGAGCGGTGCCTTCCTGTGCTTGGGCGGGCAGTACGATCAGAAAGCATGCCAGCAATAAGAGAAATCGAGATATCACATTGGTCTCCAAGCAAATGAAAGGGCAGCGACCCGCCCTCTCATCGGTCAAACAATAGGATTAGTAGTTAGATTTGATCTGAACGCAGCTTGATGTTTCGGTGTTGTACATACCGCAGCCAAGCTCTTTCCAATCTGATTTCAGGACAGCAGATTCTGGAAGAAAATCTGTCCATGCATCACCCGGCACTTCTTCAGTCTGGCTGATAATGTCGAACTGGCCGTCCTCTTGGATTTCACCAATCAGCACAGGCTTTGTCAGGTGATGGTTCACCAACATCTCGGCTGTGCCGCCAGTCAGGTTTTCAAATTGCTGGCCGTACATGGCTTCACGCACAGCATCCACATCGGTTGTGCCGGCTTGCTCGACAGCATTCACCCACATGTTAAACCCGATATAGTGCGCTTCCATTGGGTCATTCGTCACCCGATCTTCACCCATGCGGGCTTTCCAGGTTTCGATGAAGCTTGCATTCGCTTCACTATCGGCAGACTGAAAATAGTTCCAGGCCGCAAGGTGACCAACAAGGTTGGTTGTGTCCAAGCCGGTCAGCTCTTCCTCACCCACTGAAAACGCAACAACTGGAATATCTGCAGCGGAGACACCAGCTGCAGCAAGTTCCTTATAGAAACCGATATTCGCATCGCCATTGATGGTTGAGATCACGCCGACTTTCTTGCCATCAGCGCCAAGAGCAACCACATCAGCAACGATCTTTGACCAGTCAGAATGGCCAAATGGCGTGTAGTTTACAAAGATGTCGCTTTCAGAGATGCCTTTGTCAGCCAAATATTGGGCGAGAATTTTGTTCGTTGTGCGTGGATAGACATAGTCTGTACCCAGAAGTGCGAACTTCTCTACGCCCAACTCCTCCAGAAAATAATCGGTCGCCGGGATAGCTTGTTGGTTGGGGGCAGCACCGGTGTAGAAAACGTTCTTGGAAGATTCTTCACCTTCATATTGAACCGGGTAAAACAGCAAGCCGTTCAATTCTTCAATAACAGGAAGAACAGATTTCCGAGATACAGAAGTCCAATTCCCAAAGATCACGTCAACCTCATGAACTGTAAGAAGTTCGCGCGCCTTTTCGGCGAATAATGGCCAGTCCGAAGCTGGATCGACCACCACGGGCACGATCTCCTCGCCCAATAGACCACCCTTTTCATTCTGTTGCTCAATGAGCATCAACATGGTGTCTTTCAATGTTGTTTCAGAAATTGCCATTGTCCCTGACAATGAGTGCAGAATCCCCACCTTGATTTCCGCGAATGCTGATGTTGTTGCGGCGGCGCACATTGCGGTTGCTAGAAGCAGCTTTTTCATCATTTCTCTCTCAATGTTGTCGCGAAAGCCCTGCGCTTTTCGCGTTCATTCGAGCCCATAACTGATCAGCATTTTGGACATGCCAGAACGGTAATAAACATTGAGTGTTGCTGTCTGCCGCAAAGAAGTGCGCTTAATGTTGCGTTTTTTGCACCAGTGTGGTGAAACATTAATCATGCGTCACTTACAAACATTCAAATATGTTAGGGCAATCGTAGAAGCTGGTTCTATTCGCGGGGCCGCAGAAACGCTCGCAATTTCGCCGTCAGCGCTCAATCGAAACATTCAGGCGCTGGAACTGGATCTGGGGATATCGGTATTCGACCGGTTGTCACGCGGCGTGGCGCTTTCCGTTGAGGGAGAGTTGTTTTATCGCTTTGCTTTGGAACAATTGACAAGCTACGACAGAATGAACTCTCAGATCGAGGCGGTTAAGGGGCTGCACATCGGCAAGGTTACGATTGGCGTAAGTGCAGACATTCACACAGGGTTCCTGGTGCCTCTTATTACCGAGTTCAAACAGGAGTTCCCGCAAGTTGAGCTATCAATCCAACTCGTGTCTCAATCCGATCTCGAAGATCAACTTGTAAATGGCAACATTGACTTTGCCCTTTTTTATCAACCCCAATTAAGCCGCAACATAAAGATCAATTTCTCCAAACAAGTCGATATATGTTTAATGGTGCCAAATGGCGCGAAGCTCGGGCAGGATCGAACCGCGCGCCTCCACCATCTGGAGGGCCTGAATCTTGTTACACCGCCAGCACACACCGAGTTAATGGCAAAATTTGAGGGGGCATGCGAACGACAGGATATCGAACCCACGCTATATCTGTCCTGCCCGGATCAGACACAATATCTCCAACAAACACCCATTGCCTTGATCGGCCTTGCAATATTGCCGAACCCCAATCAAATCGGCGTTGTCCCTGTTGGGTATAAGATCTTGAAACTTCACGAAAACGATGTTGGGTCCGGCTACATAAATGTCGTCATAGAGCGCAAGCGGCATCTTTCATTCGCCGCCAGCAAGTTTCACGAGCGACTAACCTACAATTTAGACCAATAGTTCGACGAAGGTCTGTTTTGAGTAAACTCAATTCAAATGTCCCAATGTCTGCTTTTGGGATTTTGCGACGGTTGGCAACCTGCAACCACTGAAATGCAGTATTGGGTATATTGCCTCGCCTATATTTAATGCCGATCAGACGAACTGCATGAAAGCCGCAAGGCGGCTTTCATGCGCTTTATGTGTTACGGGCGAGGCCCGATCTCTATATTTGTCGCGTTGGTGCGGTCTGCGAGATCGGTGATCGCGTCATGCAGCAGTTGCACCGCATAATGGGGGTTGTGGGCATAGGCGCCCTTGTCCATGCCAATGAACTGATAATTATAAGCGGCGCGCAAAAGGGCAGGGGTCCACGCATTGTAGCGGTTGGCGTAGGTTGGCTCAGTCTCGGCATGAAAGAAGTAAGGATACTGCTTAGCATAGGCGATCGGCGCCTCCGAAACGGTTTCCGCGTATGCTTCGATTGCGGACAATAGCTTTTCATGAAGTGCAGAAATTTCAGCGTAAATGCCGCTCGTCACATCGCCATCACCGTCAAAATCCAGCTTTGACGTACGGATATCGCGCAACTCATCTACCTTGTGACAGCTTGTACAATTGTCCAGCGTCACTTGTGTGCTGTGCGGCTCGTGACAGTCGATACAAGTTGAATAGGCTTCGACATGACTGAATTTCCCGGCATAGTCGCGCCCCGGATATTCGTAGCCGCCCTTAACCTCCGTGCCGAACAAGGTTGCAGCGGCTAAAGCGTAATGCGGGTTCACAAAGCTGAGCTCAGAATTTACTTCGTCATCCGGCAAACCAGTTGTGCGTTGGTCAAGGTCGGGACCAGATTGCCGACCCTGATGGCAAGTCAAACAAGTTGCACTGCCGTCATGTGCCGCGATTGCCGCGCCAGAGGGGAACAGAATTTGCTCGAGTTGTTTCACCCCGTCATCATGACAGGTCGCGCAATCAACGACACCGCCAGTCGCTACTGGCTTATCGATGACACCAACAGAGGAACCGTCAATACCGTGAAAGGCGCGAAAACCCTCACCCGAATGGCAGGCGGCGCATGAAACCGGGATCTCGCCCTCATCATTCCAATGCGTGAAGGAAGACGACTGCGGATTGGCATGGCCTGACTTTTGCCAAAGCTCAACCATTGACGGTCCGGTCGACTCATTTTGGGAAAGGGCAACCTGAGCGAGCAACAGGCTCAGGCCAGCCAGAATAACGAGAATAACATTTCGCTTCATATTGAGGGTCCTCCATTGCGTCCGACTATACGTCCACAAGTTGCAGATCAGATTGACCCAAATCAACGATTGAGCGCAATAAAACCTCTAGGCTTGGGCTTATATCAGAAGGGGTTGATCGGCATGAAGATAAGTGTGCGCGGCGGCTTGCCGTATCCACTCAGCGGCCCAGCCATAAGCGGGCCAACAGACACTGTTAAAACCGATTGCATCGCCTTTTTAGGCGCGGACTATCCCGGCATGCGCGCGCGGGTGCTGGTGGAACAGGGCGCAACGGTGAAAGCCGGCACGCCGCTTTTTGAGGATCGGCGGAACCCGGGAATCAGGGTCACCGCGCCAGTCAGTGGCAAAATCGACCAGATCAATATCGGCGCTCAACGCCGCCTGTCCTCCATTCATATCGCGGTTGAAGGCGAAGATAGACTGTCCTTTGATGTGAGCAAGGCGCATACTAATGACGGCCTGCGCGCCCTCATGCAGAGCGCCGGACTGTGGCCCGCTCTTCGTGCCAGACCTTTTGACCGCGTGCCGCCATTGGACGGGCAGGCTGCCGCCATTTTTATCACAGCAACAGACACCCATGCCCATGCGCCGAAACCGCGTGATGTGCTGACGGGGCTGGAAACCAGCTTTGCCCGTGGCGTGGCGGCGCTCAAGCTTTTGACGCCGGGAAAAATCTATCTTTGCCAGCATAGCGGCGATGCTTTGGCCCCGGCGGATGAGCAAACGCAGATTGTGCACGTGGATGGTCATCACCCCGCCGGCTTGGTCGGCACCCATATTAACCGGCTTCATCCACCTTCGCGGCAAAAGCCGGTCTGGCATATCGGCTATCAGGATGTGGCGGAACTCGGCATATTGCTGACCGATGGTCATCTCACGGGACAACGCACCATCACGCTGTCCGGCCCCGGCCTGAGCACGGCCCGCTATCTGCGCGTCCCATGGGGGGCGGATTTACACGCATTGACGCGGAAGGATTTGCGGCCGGGCCGGAAGCGTATTCTCTCTGGCCCAGCTTTGGGCGGGCGTGAACACCGCCATTTGTCGCGGTATCACCTGCAAGCGACCGTCTTGGATATGCCGCCCGAACGGCCACGCAACTGGTTGGTGGCTGCGCTGCGCGCTGCGGCTGTGCCCGCGCCTTTTGTGCCCACACAGGCGGTGGAAAATGCCCTCGGCCCAAAGCTTCATGTGGTGCCGCTATTGCGGGCGTTGAGCATTGGTGATGCTGAAAGCGCGGCGCGATTGGGTTGTTTGCAGCTAGCGGAAGAAGATATGGCCTTGGCCACTTATGCGACTGGCGGCGAGGTGGATTTTGCTGCCCGTCTGCGCGACATATTGACGACATTGGAGGCCTCATGACAACTGGCATATGGCAACGTAACATGGTGAGTTGGATGCTGGTGGTGGCGCTTTTGCCGGTGGCCGCTGCCCTGTGGATCGAGCAGGATGGTGCGGCGCTGCCGCGTTTCGGCGTGGCGTTGGTCACTTTGCTATTCTGGCAGGCCGTCTTTTTGATTGTGCGCGCACAGCCGCTTTCTCCGATTGCAGTGGTGACCGCCTTTGCTGTCGCGCTTTTGGCCTCCGGCACAACCGAAGCCTGGCAAATTGTGCTGGCGGTCAGTTTCGGCACGGTGGTGGGTGAACAGATATTCGGGGGCTGGGGCCGCAATTTTATTCATGCCGGCGTTGTTGCGCTCGCCTTTTTATACTTTGCCTTTCCAGAGGTGCCCCATCAGGGCACCGGCATTTGGGTCGCCATATCCGTGTTGCCTGGGGCAATGCTGCTGTTGCTCACGGGCATCCTGTCCGGGCGCGTGCTGCTTGGCGCCGTTGTCGGACTTGCACTTGTCACGCTTGCGCTGGGCGAAGATATGACTGCCCCGTTCTGGCAAGGCAGCCTTCTATTTGGACTGGTGTTTTTGGTGGCAGACCCGGTTTGCTCGGCCAGCACCCGCGGCGGGCGCTGGCTTTATGGTGGCTTGGCCGGGGCACTGATTGCACTGCTCGGCTGGGCGGATGTGGGCATCGCCGCGCCTCAGGCAGTGGTGTTTGCCGCTTTGCTGGCCGCCATTTTCGCCCCCCTGATCGATGCCGGCATTATCGCCGCCACCACAAAGCAATGGAGAGAACATAATGCCTGATCTTAATCCGGTATCCTGGTGGTTGAAATTGCTGGCATTGCCCAATGAAAGCCGCACCAAAACGCTGGTGGTGGCCTTTCTGGTCTCTGGCATTTGTGCCTTGGTGGTGTCGAGCGCGGCAGTGATCTTGGAGCCGATGCAGGAGGCGAACCGCGCTGCTGAACGGCAGGCACGGCTGGATGCCATGATGGCGGCGATGCCCGGCATGGAAGAGATTCTCGCCGAAGCGGACGCGGATAATATGAAAAGTGTGGTCATCGACATCAAAAACGCCGAAATGACCGAGATCGACCCCAGCACCTTCGATATGCGGGCCGCTGCAGAAGATCCCGAAACATCGACAATTATTCCCACGGAAGCGGATATTGCGGGTCTTGGGCGACGGGCAGATTATGCGCCCGTGCATATTTTGCGCAGCGGCGACGAGTTGCGGTTGATCATTCTGCCGATTTCAGCGTCCGGTTATCAATCCACCATCTATGCCAATTTGGCGCTTGAGGCTGATCTCAATACGGTGGCGGGTTTGTCCATTGTCGAACAGGGCGAAACGCCCGGCCTTGGTGCCCGCATTGAGGAACCGGCATGGCAAGCGCTCTGGCCGGGCAAAAAACTGGCCGATAAAAATGGCGACATCACCCTGTCCGTTGTGCGCGGTCGCGCCACGAATGAATTTGAGGTTGATGGGATCACCGGCGCCACGCGCACCGGCAATGCGGTGACGGAAGCGGTGCATTTCTGGCTTGGAGAATATGGATATGGGCCATTCCTCGACAAATTGCGCGCGGGGGCGCTTGAACAATGAGCGCACTCCGGCATCTTTATGGTCCGATCATCGACAATAATCCAATCACCCTGCAAATCCTTGGGATCTGTTCGGCGCTGGCGGTCACCACCTCCCTGACCACCTCTGCCGTGATGTCGTTAGCCCTGATCACCGTTTTGGTGATGTCCAGCCTTGTGATCAGCACCATTCGGCGGCATATACCGAGCGCTATCCGGCTAATTGTTCAAATCACCATCATCGCGTCGCTGGTGATTGTTGCTGATCAGATCATTCAGGCCTTTGCCTTTGATGTCAGCCAGCGTCTCTCGATTTTTGTGGGCCTGATTGTCACCAACTGCTTGGTTTTGGGGCGAGCTGAAGCCTTCGCCATGCAAAATCCGCCAGGGCCAGCCGTGCTTGATGCTTTGGGTAACGGGCTTGGCTACAGCCTAATCTTGCTGATTGTGGGCTTTATTCGGGAGTTGTTAGGGGCCGGCACACTGTTCGGGCTTACCGTGTTTCCTTCGGTTTATGACGGGGGCTGGTTTACCCCGCTAAACCTCATGCTTCTGGCCCCAAGCGCCTTTTTCATTCTCGGGCTCCTGATTTGGGCCATTCGCGCGCTGCGCCCTGCGCAAATTGAGCCATCAGATTATAAAATCGCCATTGATCCCAATCGGAGAGCGCCATGATTGATCTATTTCTGCGCTCCATTTTTGCGGACAATCTGATCCTCAGTTTCTTTTTGGGGGTCTGCACCTTTCTCGCCGTCTCCAAACGTCTGGACACAGCTTTTGGTCTGGGTATTGCCCTGATCGTGGTGCAAACGATCACCGTGCCGCTCAATCATCTCATTCTCGCCCGACTGCTGGCGCCAGGTGCCTGGAGCTGGCTTGGTCTCGGCGATGTAGACCTGACCTTTTTGAGTCTCATCGCCTTTATCGGGGTGATTGCCGCCACGGTGCAGATCCTCGAACTGGTGTTGGATCGATTTGTGCCAGCGCTTTATCGGGCGCTGGGCATTTATCTCCCATTGATCACCGTCAACTGCGCTATTTTGGGCGGCAGCCTTTTTATGGCCGAGCGCGATTATAGCTTTTCCGAAAGCGTTGTGTTCGGCTTTGGCGGCGGCATTGGTTGGGCGCTGGCGATAATGGGCCTCGCCGCCATTCGGGAGCGGTTGAACTATGCGGACATCCCCGCCGGGCTGCGCGGACTGGGCATGGCCTTTATTGTCACCGGGCTGATGTCCATGGGCTTTACCGCTTTTGCCGGGGTGCAGCTATGACAGAAATCCTCATGGGCACCGCGCTGATCGTTATTTTGATCTTGTGTCTTTCCCTTCTGGTGATCGGGGTTAGGGCCTGGCTGTCGCCAGCCCTACCTGTGGAGGTCACTGTAAATGGGTCCATGAAAGTGCCCGGCACCACCGGCCAAAAACTGCTCAATTTGCTGAACGACGCTGACATTCCCGTCCCCTCGGCCTGTGCCGGGGCAGGCACCTGTGGCCTGTGCAAGGTGAAGGTCACCGAAGGCGGCGGACCGCCTTTGCCCACAGAGACCGCACGCCTTTCGCGCAGTGATCTTGAACAAGGAGAACGTCTGGCCTGCCAAATTGTGGTCCGCGCACCAATGGCTGTGGCGGTGCCTGATGACATTCTGGCCGCCGAAAGCTGGACCGCGCGCGTTGTCTCCAATCAGATGCGCGCGCCGCTCATCAAGGAACTTGTGCTGGAGGTGCCGCCAAATGTTGATTTTGCCTTCCGCGCTGGCACCTATATGCAGCTGGAAGCGCCTGCCTACACGCTCGACTTCGCCGAATTGGATGTGCCCCCCAAATATGACGCGGTGTGGCAGACCATGGGGTGGCGACAGCTCGTGGCCAAAAACGATGAAACCACCCACCGTGCTTATTCCATCGCCAGTCGGCCGCAGGATCGGGGCAAAATCGTATTCAATATTCGCCTTGCGGTGCCGCCACCGGGTGCTGATGCCCACATTCCGCCGGGAATAGTCTCCTCCTATCTGTTCAATCTGCAATCAGGTGACAGCTTGAACGTCTCCGGGCCGTTCGGGGATTTCGGGGCACAGGAGACCGAGCGGGAAATGGTGTTCATTGGCGGTGGGGTCGGCATGGCGCCCCTGCGGGCCATGATCCACGAGCAACTGACCGCTGGCACCACGCGCAAAATTTCGTTTTGGTATGGCGCCCGCAGTGGCAGCGACATTTTTTATGCAGATGAGTTCGACAAACTCGCCGCAGCGCACGAGAATTTTGACTGGACGTTGGCCTTGTCAGAGCCTGCGCCTGAAGATGAGTGGCGTGGCGCGACCGGCTTTATCCATGAAGTGGTTTTCCGCCAATATCTGAAAAACCATCCGGCACCGGAAAACTGCGAATATTATCTGTGCGGCCCACCGATGATGATCCAGGCGGTTCTGGCCATGCTGGACAGTTGTGGGGTTGAGCCCACTTCCATTTTTAACGACGATTTCGGGATATGATCATGTTGACGCGACGTAAATTTATGACCCTTACCGCCAGCGGCCTTGCGTTAACGGCGCTGCCCGCGTGGTCTGCGGAATTGGCAACCTATGGCGGTCCTGCCTTCGGGTCGTACTGGCGTCTTTCCCTAGCCCAGCCTTTCGCCGAAGCTGAGATTTCCAGACAGATCAATCAGGTCATCCGCGAGACGGATGCATTATTTTCGCCCTATCTGGCCACGAGTGCGCTTTCTGTTGTGAATAATCAGGACGGCACGGAATGGATCGCGCTGCCACCGGCGCTTGAGGCCTTGCTGGCAGAAGGCCTCACCCTCGCGGCACGCAGCGACGGGGCTTTCGATCCGACCATGGGGCCGCGGGTGGCGCGTTATGGCTTTGGTCCCATTGAAGGGGTGGCCGGCAATTATCAGGAGCTTACCCTAGCCCCCGGCAAATTGCGCAAAGCACGAGCGGGCCTCACACTCGATCTGTGCGGCATCGCAAAGGGCCATGCCCTTGACCTGATGCGTGCAGAATTGGCGGCTATGGGTGTCACTGATTACATGCTTGATCTTGGCGGCGAAGTCACCAGCAACGGCCTGCATCCGGATGGGCGCCCCTGGCAGGTGGGCGTGGAAACGCCCGGCGAACAGGGTCTTGCGCATTTGCTTGACCTGAAGGGACACACCATTGCCACATCGGGGCTTGGCGTGCAGGCCTACCAAAGTGGCGGACGTACCTTTGGTCACATCATCAACCCGTTCAGCGACGGGCCCAACCCAAGCCGCACCCTTTCGGTTTCGGTGATCAGCGCCAATGCGGCCTTTGCTGATGGATGGGCCACCGCCTTAATGGCCGTTGCCGAAGAACAAGCTATTGCACTTGCCGAACGGGAAAGCCTGAATGCGCTGTTTTTGTTGCGAGACGGCGACAAGGTGCACCCGGTCTACACTGGTGATTTTACGCGTTTCGTCATAGCGTGAGGAAGGGAGAGCGATCATGGAAATTCTGCTGCCGGTGTTTGTGATCTTTTTATTGGCCGTGACAGCCATGGCTGTCGGCGTCTTTTTGGGACGGCCGCCCATCAAAGGGTCCTGTGGCGGGTTGGCATGTATCAAAAAGCTCGATTGCGCAATCTGTCCGCATCGCGAACATGAACGGGAAAACACATGAGCACCCACCAATCGATTGCTGATTTTATGGTGCGAGATGTCACCACCTTTTCCCCCACGTTCGAAATCAATCACGCGGTGGCGATGCTTCTGGATAAAGGCATTTCGGGCGCGCCGGTGGTGGAGGACACGGGCAATTTACTCGGCATGCTCACCAAAAAAGACTGTTTCCGCGCTGCGCTGAACGCCAATTACTACAAGCAATGGGGCGGCACCGTCGCGCAATATATGTCGCATGATCCGGTCACGCTTGATGTGGATTTGGATGTTGTCTCAGCCGCCGAGCATTTCCTTGCCAGTTCCTATCGCCTGTTTCCAGTTGTTGACGATGGCCAAATTGTTGGCATCATCAGCCGATCGGATTTGCTCAAAGCTTTTGCCCAGTTGGGATAACCGCGCAGCACTCGTGCACAGGCTCGGCGAAAGGGCTGACCTAAATCAATCTGTCTCCGGCGGAAATTGCTATACTTCGACGGCAGAGGAGGATTGAACATGTATAAAAACATTCTGATCGCCGTCGCATTGGAACATGATCGCGACATCAGCGGCTCAATAGAAATTGCTCAGCGCCTTTTGGCTGACGGGGGCAAGATTACGGCCTTACACGTGATGGAGCCGATCTCCGGCTACGTCGAGCCCTATTTGCCAGAAGGCCATCGCACGAAACGCCAGACGGAAACGGAAACGGCGCTGGCCGCCGCATTGGAAGGCGCCAAAGATATTGCGCCGGCCATTGTTGAAGGCCATGCCGGGCGCGCCATCGTGGAATATGCCGATGATCATGGGATCGACTGTATCGTCATCGCGTCCCATAGACCGGAATTCCAAGACTATTTTCTGGGCTCAACCGCCAGCCGCGTCGTACGCCACGCCGCAGCAGCAGTTCATGTGATCAGATGATCTGACGACGACGAACTGCACGATGTTTGTTTTCAGATAGCTACGACCGTTTGAGATGGCCAAGTGTGCGAAGCTTGGTCATGGGATTTTGCTATCATTGGCAAAAATCGAGCGAAGAATGTTAGCGAATGCCATATCGCTCAACGGAATAATTCTAGAAGAGGGAACGACACGATTAGTTCCCTGATCCAGGTCTTGGTGGATCTCTTCAAGAATTTTGACCACTTGCTTTGCAAGTGGGATACGATGAAAAACGCGCTTCACGGTCCATTTCTCAGTGTGTCCGGAAGAGCCCAAAGACTAATTGCGTCATCCTTTAGATGGCGATCACTGCCTGCTCACGCGATGATTGCTGCATGGCGTCCACAATGCGTTGAACTTCGACAGCTTCGTCGAAATCGGTCTGGCAAAACGAGTTATGGGCATAGGCTTGCAACAGCTCTGCAACTTCGATGACCTTTAGGTCGTTAAACCCAAGGTGATGACCGGGGGCGGGGCAAAAATTTCCGTAAGGATAATGCTGTGGGCCGCTTTCGATTTTGGTGAAGCCAGATCGCTTTGGATCATTGGACGTCACAAGCAACTCATTCATGCGTTCCTGTGAGAACGATATCGCACCTTTTGTGCCGGTGATCTCGAAGGATAAATCCATGGTTCGGCCACTGGCCGCCCAGTTGGCCTCAATCGTACCGCTCGCGCCACTTTTAAAGCTGATAACGGCATTTGTGATGTCGTCGACCTCGACAGGCTTAAGCTCGCTTGTACCAGGTGCCACTGGCCGATCTTTGTGGATGGTTTTGCATTGAGCGGAAACCGCAGCAAAATCACCGAGCAGATAACGTGCCATGGAAATGATGTGACTGCCAATGTCCGCCAAGGCACCGCCGCCATCAATTGCCGTGCGAAACGAATGCGGCGTTGAGGGATCGCACATGTAGTTTTCCGCATGCCGTCCCCGGAAATTGACAATTTCACCCAATTCACCTGACTCAACCATCTGCTTTGCAAAGGCAATCAAGGGATTGCGCAAAAAGTTGAAGCCGACCAAGGTGAGGGCATTGGCGTCTCGCGCGGCTTTTGCCATGCGTCGCGCACTTTCAAGTGTGGTGGAAAGTGGTTTTTCGCAATAAACCGCTTTGCCGGCTTGAAGTGCTTCCATAACGATTGGCTCATGCAACGCGTTGGGCGCGGTGACCGCCACAATATCCACGTCAGGGTCGTGACAAAGCTCTGTCCAATCGCCAGTGAACCGCTTATAGCCAAGCTGATGCGCACTTTGCTCTGCCAGTTCGTAGGTTGCATCAGCCAGCATGACGGGCACCGGCGTAACCGGCAAGTCAAACAGCCCGGAAACAGATCGAAATGCATTGGCATGACACCGCCCCATAAATCCACTTCCGACCAGGCCGATGCCAACAGGTTGTTGTTCAGACATAAAGACCCCTTTTAGATATAGTCAGGTTTGACGGTTTCGCCGGTTTTTGCCGAATGCGTGCAGGCAAGCGCAATGGCCAACGCGTTGCGACCATCCGATGCCGAAGGCGAAGGGGCCGCGCCGGCCATAATGGACTGATAGAACGCATCAAGTGCGTGTCCGAAAGAGGCATCATATCGCTCCAAGAAGAAGTGCTTTAACGGCGCCTTTGCCTGGGTGGCATCTTGGGTGGAGCGGATCAGATTTTGATCTCGATGATTTTGCGTCTGCAACATGCCATCGCGACCAAAGGCTTCGATACGTTGATCAAACCCGTAAGCGCATTTGCGGCTATTATTAATATGCACAATGCAGCCCGACGGCATTTTCAACGTTGTCATTGTGGCATCGAAATCGCCTTCCGCGCCGATTTCAGGATCGAACAGGCAACTGCCAGCAGCAAACACTTCCGAAGGGTTTTCGTTGGTAATCCAACACATTAGGTCAATGTCGTGAATCGTCCCATCGACAAAATAGCCACCGGATTGTTTCACATATTGTATTGGTGGCGGGGCTGGCTCGCGGCTCCAGCTCATCAAAAAGGTGAGCGCACCAATGTCACCTGCATCCACGGCTTTTTTCAACGCGGCAACGTCCGGATCAAACCGACGGTTGAACCCCAACATGAAGGGCACGCGATGCGTTGCGAGCATATCCAAACAATGATCAACCCGCTCGAGGTTTAAATCCAATGGCTTTTCGCAATAGATGGGTTTGCCCGCTTTGGCGCAGGCGCCAATATATTCCAAATGAGTGTTTGTCGGCGTGGCGATAACCACCGCATCAATGTCTGGCGCCGCCAAAAGATCGTCCAGTGAATCTTCCGCGCGGCCGCCATATTGAGCCGCTGCCTTTTGCGCGGACGATAAGCGTGGATTGAAAATCGCAGCCAAATTCATCTGCGGATGCGCATTGATTTTGGGTCCATACACATGGGCCATTCTGCCGCTGCCCAAGAGCGCAATATTCAGCATGGTTCAATTCACCCTTTATGATCTTCGATAATATGTGCAGCACCTTTTTCGCCAATCATAATGGCGGCGGCATTGGTGTTTGCCGTGACAATGCTGGGCATGATGGAGGCGTCAACAACGCGCAGATTGGTAATGCCATGCACGCGGAGCCGTGAATCGACGACCGCATCCTCATCGACACCCATTTTGCAGGTGCCCACAGGATGGAGCAGGGACAGGCCACTTTCCCGCAAATAGCTGATCAAGTCATCGTCAGATTGCACCTGAGGACCGGGCGATAGCTCATATTCAACCATATTCGCCAACGGCTCAGTTTCTGCGATTTTTCTTCCAAATTTAAGTCCGGCCAGCGCCGCCTGCACATCGTCATCATGTTCAAGAAAGTTGAATTGAATTTTCGGCTGATCTTCCAATCGCGGACCGGAAAGGGTGACCCGTCCGCATGATTTTGGCCGCATATGTTCCGCCAAGATGGTGAAGCCGGAAAAAGGGTGTGGCTTAAGCTCCTCGTCGGTGCACCAGGCCATAAAAGTCACCATCATATCCGGGCGATCAATATGCGGTTGGCTTTTGATAAAGGTGTTGGAATAATTGCCATTGTCCGCAAATGGACCCGTTCTGAACAAGAGAAAACGCAAAAGCTGCAACCCGCCCTTTAGCGGGTTGTTATAAAGGTCATTTACGGTGGAATGTTCGCGCGACCGATATTCAGCACCAATGCCGAAATGATCACGCAGATTTTCACCAACGCCAGGTACATTGTGCTTCACCGGAATGCCATGCGCCTGTAACTCGTTTGCAGGGCCCACACCTGATAGTTTGAGCAATTGCGGTGAGTTGAACGTACCGCCGCACAAAATCGTTTCGCGATTTGCATGTGCCTGATGGCGGCCCGAACGATCATGCCATTCAACGCCAATCGCTCTACCATCCTCGATGATGACGCGATCGACCATTGCGTGGGTCACGATGTGGATGTTTTCTTTGCCCGGACCATTCAAAAAAGCCGCTGCCGTGCTATGGCGCCAACCCTTTTTGGTGGTGGTTTGTATGTACCCTGTGCCTTCCTGCGTGGCACCATTAAAATCCGGATTGCGCGGCACGCCCAACGCTTCAGAAGCGGCATGAAAGGCTTCGCCGAGCTTATGTTCCGTCCTCAAATCCGATACGGCCTGCGGCCCGCCAACGCCGTGAAACTGGTCGGGTCCACGCTCCTGATCTTCACTTTTTTTGAAAAAGGGCAACACATCAGACCAGCCCCAGCCATCACACCCCAAATCGCGCCAATGATCAAAATCTTGCTGCTGACCGCGCATATAGATCATGCCATTGATTGAACCGCTGCCGCCCATGACTTTGCCACGGGGCTGGAACAAGCGCCGATTATTGAGGTGAGGTTCAGGCTCACTTTCGTAACACCAATTGACGGATTTATTGGCGTAAAGCTGAGAATAGCCGAGGGGGATGTGAATCCAAGGATTACGATCTTTCCCACCCGCTTCAAGAAGTAGAGTTTTAAATCCGGCTTCGCCCAATCGACCCGCGACCACGCAACCCGCGGAGCCTGCGCCAACCACAATAAAATCATAGCTTGTGCTGGATTGTGACATATAAAACTCCAAAAACTGTCTTTTGGCGATGATGACATTTCGCCCAAAACGCGCCTATCGCGCAGTTATCCGATTTGGATAATAAAAAGGGCGGACAATACCATTGGTGATTGCCCGCCCAAGTTCACACAGAGGGTCGTGAGAGGTTAGGTTTTGGAGACAGCAGAAATCAGGTTCTCTTCTGTTTGGTTTTGCCCAGAAAAACTGCCGACAATCCGGCCATTCGCCATGGCGAGTACGCGGTGGCTCACGCCAAGCACTTCAGGCATTTCCGAAGAAATAACGATCACCGCCAAGCCTTGCTCCGCCAAATTGGCGATCAGCTCGTGAATGGACGATTTTGACCCCACATCAATGCCACGCGTTGGCTCATCCAAAATGATAAGATTGGGGCTTGAGCATAGCCATTTTGCCAGAACAAACTTTTGCTGGTTGCCCCCTGACAGTTTGGCAACAGGCTGTTCGGGGCCCGTGGTTTTGATATCGAGCGCCTGTTGAAACTGCTCGTAGGTTTCCAGCTCTTTTTCTTTCGACATCACACTCAAAGTAGAAAAGAAATGTAGGTGCGGCAGCGTTATGTTTTCACGTCCGCCCATGCCCAGAACCAAGCCCTGTTCTTTTCGGCTTTCGGGCACCAAGGCGATGCCAAGTTCAATGGCCTCGGCCGGTGTGGGGGGAGAAATCTCCCGTCCCTTCCATGTGATCTTACCGCTTTGGGCCTTACGAATGCCGAAGATGGTTTCAACCACCTCGGATCGACCAGCACCCACCAGGCCATAAAGGCCAAGCACTTCACCGGACTTCACCGAAAAACTGACGTCGCTGAACAGACCATCAGCACTCAAACCGTCTACCGCCAGCACATCCTCGCCAAAATTTTCTTTGGCGCGATGGAAATAGGTGTCGAGGTCGCGCCCGATCATTGCCCGGGTGATTTCATCAACACTCGTATCTGCAGTAATTTTGGTGCCTTGCACTTGGCCATCGCGCAAAATAGTAATGCGATCGGTGATTTCAAAGATCTCATCCATTTTGTGTGAGATGTAAATGATGCCTTTGCCGCGAGAACGCAGATCCTCAATGGTCTCGAAAAGTTGGGCTTTTTCATTGTCCGTGAGGGAGGCGGTGGGCTCGTCAAAAATCACAATATTTGCGTTGAACGCCTGAGCCCGCGCGATCTCCACCATCTGTTGGCGCGCGATAGACAATTGGCCAACGCGATCATCGGGCGCAAAGTCACAGCCAAGTGCTTCCAATGCCTGCTGCGTCTGTTTGCGCAGCTTTCTTTTTTGCAACACGCCAAACCGATTGGTCGGCCACGCACCGAGATAGATATTTTCAGCCACGGACAGCTCAGGGGATAGGGAAAGTTCCTGATGGATCAGCAAAATACCCTTAAGCCGCGCATCAAGCGGCGAGTGCACTTGCATCTCTTTTCCCAAATATTTGATGCTGCCTTGTTCTGCGGTGTAAAGCCCAGCGAGCACCTTCATCAATGTGGATTTGCCAGCGCCGTTTTCGCCCACCAGGGCCAGCACTTCGCCTTGCTTCACATCCAAGCTCACATTGTCGAGCGCTTTGACGCCGGGGAATGTTTTGGTGATGCCCTGCAGCTCTAAAAGTGTTGTGTTCTGGGTCATGACGTTTTCTTCCGTGAGATGCCAGACAAAAAGTGATCAAGCAGCAACGCCATAATAAGCACTGCACCCATAACCATCAGTTCCACATAATTGGGGGTGCTCAGAAGGCGTAGGCCATTGCGCATAACCGCCAAGGTCAACACCCCGCCAATAGTCATCCATAAGGTGCCATAGCCGCCAGTGAGCCGCACGCCGCCCAGCACAACAGCAATAATGGTCCACAATTCCCAAATCTTGCCCGCATTTGGCTCCGCTGTGCCTAAACGCATGGACAGCAAGATGCCCGCAACTGCGGCCAGTCCGCCGCAAATGGTGAAATTGATGATCTTGTTGCGCTTTACATTGATGCCTGCATCATGTGCCGCTTCAATATTATCGCCCACCGAATAGGCTTCGCGACCATGTCGCGTGGAGGTCAAAATCCATTGAAACAGAAAGGCCAGCCCCAAAAAGATCATCGCAGTGATGGAGAGGGGGCCGAGATAAATCTCGGGATATTCAGTGTAGGAAAAGTCGCTGACCATCAGCGCATCTTCGCCAGTGTAAATGAACACCAGGCCCCGCACGCCAATCAGCGCCCCCAAAGTCACGATAAAGGAGTGAATGCCGGAGAGGGCGATAATGGTGCCGTTTAAGGCACCAAGCGCCACACCGGAGAGCAAGCCGCAAAACACGGCGGGCCACACACCAATCGAATCTTGCAGGCCAATGGCCAACGCGCTGGCCAAAGCCAAAACCGCACCCACCGACAGGTCAATTTCACCATTGATCATCACCAAGGTCATGCCGATCGCCAAAATACCGATAAAGGCAGACTGGGTGAGCACATTGCTCAGATTATTCACCGTCAAGAAATAGGGCGAGGCGAGAGAAAACGCGCCAAATACCACCAGAAAGAACACCCAAATATGGTTGCGCAGCAGCCAGTTTTTGATGGGCGTGAGAAAGGAGACTTTGTTGGGAGTAGACATTTTACGCAAACACCTTTCCACGCTTCGCACCAAGATCAATCCATACCGCGAGGATGATCACAACCCAGGTGACAAGCCATTGAACATAATAGGGGTATCCAAGCAGGAGCAGGCCGTTTTGAATAAAGCCCAGCATGGTGATGCCGAGAATGGTGCGCCAAATGCCGCCAGAGCCGCCAAGCAATGAGGTGCCACCGAGAATAATGCCTGCAAGCACGGTAAGCTCGTATCCCTGGCCAATGGTGTTTTGCGCGCCCATAACCCGGCTGCCCATAATAATGGCGGCCAACGCAGTGGTTAGGCCGGACAGAATGTAAGCAAAGAAAATCGTTTTACGCGTATCAATACCGGAGAATTTGCTGGCCGTTTCATTGCCACCCACCGCAAAGATTTGCCGCCCAAATGTTGTGCGCGTCAGCACAAAGCTGGCCACAATCGCCGTGAGAATGAAAATAAGCGCTGGAACAGGAATTCCGAATAAATCGGCCCGCCCGAAAAAGGCAAACCAAGTATTCTGCGCGTTTTGGACATTCACATTGGCGCCGCCGGAATAAAACAAAGTCAGGCCTTGTAGGAATGAAAGCATGGCGAGCGTGACGATCAGAGCGTTTAGGCCAATAAAGCCAATCAGCAACCCATTAATTGCGCCGATGACGATGCCGCCAATCATCACATATATAATGGCCATAAAGGGGCCTGACACATTGTGTTGATCAACAACAATCACCGTCAAAAACGTGAGCATGGACCCAACGGACAGGTCAAAGCGCCCGGTAATGACAACAAAGGTCACCCCGATTGCGATCATGCCTGTTATCGACACCTGACGGATCACGTCGAGAAAATTGCCAACGGTTAAAAAGGTGTCTGTGGTGAGCGCAACCCCGGCGAGAAATATGCCGAATGCGAATAAGAGACCGTGTCGCCTGAGTAGGGCGGTCATATCCTGTTTGAACATAGGCAAATCTCTCCTCCACGCTTTGCCTGACAAGCATTTATTGTAAACTGACGCAATTAGACGCGGGAGAACAGCGGTCGTTCATCCAAAATGGATATTTATTGCCGTTTGATGGGTGGTTCTGGCCAATTGTCAGATTTGGATATCAGGGTCGTTGTTTTTCAAATGCACAAATCGTCCAATTAACCGGATTGGCAAGAGAGCTATTTCTCAACGTCAGTTGTGCATTAATGAGGAGGAAGAAATATGAACAGCATGATCAAATCGATCAAGCTTACGGTCGCAAGCGTGGTTTTAATGGCCAGCGCCACTGGCTTGGCCATGGCGCAGGACGCTCCAGACTGGTTGGGCGGCGAACTGAAAAAACCATTGGCTGAAACACGCATCGGTATCACCGTGCTTTACCCAGGCTCCAATGCCTACCAGGCAAAATATGCGGAAACCGCTGAAAGCTACACAAAAGAGCTTGGCATCCAAGCCATTGTGTTGGACCCACAAGGTGACCCCGCAACACAATTTGACCAAATCCAAGATATGTCATCCCAGCCGATTGACGCCCTGGTGGTTTGGCCAACATCACAAAATGCATTGATCCCTGCGATCCGTCAGGCATCACGCAATGGCATCCCGGTTATCACGTCGAATTCTCCCATCGGCGAAGCCGGGCGTCGCTATATTGCGGGGCATACCGGCCCGGATGACTGCGCGCAGGCGGAGCAATCAGCTGAGATGTTGGCCGAGTCGCTTGGTGGCAAAGGTGACATTGTGGTTGTAGAAGGCACGCCCGGTTACACCGTGTCCATTCTACGCAAAAACTGCTTTTTGGATAAAATGGCCGACTCCTATCCGGACATTAATATCTTGGCCAGCCAAACCGCTGAATGGAACCGTGAAAAGGCCCAAACGGTGATGGAAACGTTCCTGACCCAGTTCGGTGACGAAATTGACGGCGTTTATGCTTTTGATGATGGCATGGGCCTTGGTGTCATCAGCGCCCTTCAAGGTGCGGGCAAAGCGCCGGGTGAGGTGAAAGTTGTGACCTGTAACCAGTTTGGTGAAGGTTGGGATGCCATGAAAGAGGGCTGGCACTCTGGCTCCAACAAGCAATCACCTGTTGATGATGCCATCCTTGCCATTCAAACGGCAATCAAAATTGCGAATGGCATTGAGGTGCCTCCGCTGCAAGGCATCGAAACACCGAAAGTAACACCAGAAAATGTGGATGAGTTCGAGCGTCCGAGCTGGTAAGCGACTTTAAGAAATCACTTAATAAGGCCCGCAATCTTAAACGATTGCGGGCTTTTTATTTATAGCGGCCATTTTCGCGCATCAAATGATCAATCGAATTCTGGCAGGTCAACAGCGCTTGTTTAATGGTGATGTCCTTCAACAGCATCTGATGAATGACATTACCAAGAATTTCAAAAATACCGCTGATTTCGGGCACAGGAGGGCGGGGCCAGTTTTGTGTCATCCCCTGACGTTCCATGGTGTCCAAATAACCCAGCATTTTAGAAAAAGACTGCACCTCAGGGTCGGCACTCGTCGAAAAGCGGGGGCTGGTGTGGCTGCCATTTTGCACATACCATTTCATCATTTCCGGACGTGCCAGATATTCCATGACTTTCCATGCAGATTGGCGTCGCTCATCGCTCAAATTTGCTGGCATGCCCATGCAAAAACCGCCAATTGGTGACACCATTGGCTTGCCTTCCACGGATGGATGGCACGTAAACCCGATTTTATCGTGGATGTCCTTTGCGCCCTCTTTGCCAAAGGCTGCTGCCCGCACAGACCAACCATAGGTCATAGCCGCATCGCCCTTGGCGAAGATGGCAATTCGTTCGTCCCAAGAACATTTGAGGCTTTTCGGATGGGCATAGTCCAGCAAGGCTTTCAAAAATTCTGCCGTTCGATGCCCGGCTTCGGTATCGATCATAGGGCGAAAATTTTCGCCTTCGATATGATCGACATCGAATTCATTGTCGATCTGTTGCAGATTGATAATGGGCTGGCCGAAATCCGCCAAGGTTTGCACAAAGGTGTGCGCCACCGGCAAACCACGGCCGTAATTCATCACGATGCCGGGCGTTGTGCCGCGGAATTTATGCAAAGTGCGCGCCGCGAGCAAAACGTCTTCGGTTGTTTGCGGCGGTGTGAGACCGGCTTCATTGAGCAAATCTGAACGGTAGAAAAGCAGTTCAGTGGTGGGTTGGATAGGAATGCCATATTGCCGATTTTGATATCGTCCGCCTTTCCAAGCTGCGGTATGAAAGTCCGATGAATTATACCGCTCATTCTCAATCAAGTCGGAAAGGGGGCGCAATATTTCATCATGCGCAAACTTGCCCAGCCAGGGTAGATCGAAATTGACAATATCATATTCCGACTGCTCCAATTCGTGATTTTGCAAAATGGCCGCATAAAGCTCATTAAGAGGCAGGAGCGTGAATTCCACCTGCGTGCCGCAAAGCTCATTGATCGTTCGCGCGTTTTGCTTCAGCGTTCGAAAAGTCGGGTCGGGCGAGCAAAGGATCTTTATTTTCTTGTCAAATCCAACGCCAGTTCGCATCGCATTGGGAAATGACAGGATTTTGGCGGTCATATATGAACCACCAAAGAAGAAGTCGCTCGCGGTGCCATCATTTTGGACAAACCCAAATGTTTTGCCAACATGAGCTTTAAGCTGCAAAGCATAAGATTCAAATTCACGGATCAGCTTGCGGGTGGGGTGCAAAGAGAACGAACGGCCAGTATTTGATCTCGGGCGCTTATGCAAAAGCTCCTCGTCGATCAACTCGGTAATCCTTCGCATCGCGGTGCCATAAGGCACGCCCGACGCTGACGCCGCTGACGTGATCGTCAACAGCTTTCCCTCTAAATGCCGACGCATGGAATATGAAATGATGTTCCACCGCGCATCTGGCGCCGCGAGATTGGTGCGGTCTGAACAGATCTGTCGCGATGTATCAGCAAAGTCCAAAATGCGTATAAGTTCGTCTCTGGTCACGATACGTCCTCCCTCTATGAACATTCTCAAATTGTGTGACCAAGCGATAGGTCGAAAAATATCCAAAATGGATTTCTGTCGACAAAATTGGGAAGGTGACGCGTCCGAGGGAAATTCTTCTGATCAACGCACAGCCACATGCTGTTGATAGAGGCACATGTTCCGATGTACCAACACTCTTATCACGAGCAGAAAGAAATCGATCAGACTGGTGTTGCCCTTACTCCAAGGGCAAGATGGATTAAGACGCAATGCAATGCCGACACAGCGTGGCAAGTGGGAGTTTGCCCCGACTGCAGCGAGAATTTTGTCTAGCTGCCGGTTTTTTTGATCATTGCTGCACCAGTGGCGCCGCCAATTGAGCTAATGGACGAGGCGGCGAAGCGATTGCCTTCAGCCAATGCCTCCTGATCAGATTTACCTCGTAGCCACGCGGTGATGAACCCCGCATTGAACGCATCACCTGCACCGGTGGGGTCGACAATGGCGCAAGGGAGTGCAGGCGCTGATATATGATACGCTTTGTGGAAAAGGGTGGCGCCATCTGCACCACGTTTTACAATAACTTTGGTGGCCCAATTGCTCATTTCGGAAGTGAAAAACTCGATCTCGCCTGCCACATCAAAGACGCGCCGGAATTCGGATAGGTTGGGCAAGAAAAGATCCACTTCGCCAATCAATTCACGCACATGACCGGCATCCATGGCGCTTTCATCCCAAGCACAATCTAAAGAAATGGTCAGCCCTGCTTGCTTGGCGCGTTCCAAAATTGTGGGCGCTTCCAGCAAGGTTGCCAGTTCAGCAATATGCAGATGCTGAATGGTGGGATCGTTGATTGCACGATCAAAGCTGTCAGGAATGGGAGCGCCACCTCTACGCGTTAAAAACGCGCGATCATCATTGAGGGCCATTGCAACAGTGAGCTGCGTGCCCCAGCTGGCATCGGCCTCTTCGGTATATGTCTTGCTGATGCCCGATTTGTTCAGATCATTCTGCACAAAGGAGCCAATGGGACCGTGTGGCAAAAATGCGCATAGATCCGTCGGTTGTTCCGCCGCCGCCAAATAGGCCGCTGTGATGTAGGCGCCGCCACCCGCGTGTGCGCTGAAACTTTCGGCATAAACCTCTTCGCCCAGCTTGGGCATATGCGGCAGGCCGGCGAAAACCAAATCGCAATAAACCCTGCCGACGCATAAAACGCCTTTTTGGTCTAGCTCATTCACGCAATGGTCTCCTGCGTGGCGCTATCGAATACATGAATTTCTTCGGGATCAGCATAAAGCTTGATCTTGTCGCCAGGCTGGGGGTGAACCCGGCCGGGGGCAGACGCAATCACTTCAATGCCGCCAACATCAAGATAAAGCAACGTCTCGGTGCCCAGGGGCTCGACGAGTGAAACGATGCCTTCCATTGTTGGTGTTTGGCCATCCTTGGCGGTGGTCAACTCACTTGGGCGAATGCCAATAGTGACATCTTTAACCCCTGGCGCCTTGGGCAGTTCAATCGTGGGGCCCGCATCCAGTTTTGCATTGTTGCCCGTCACAGTAGCGGTGAGCATATTCATTGAAGGGGCGCCGATAAACTGGGCCACAAACATGTTTTTAGGCTTTTGAAACACTTCAGAGGGTGTGCCGACCTGCTGAATATGACCGTCCTTCATAATGACGATGCGGTCTGCCAACGTCATGGCTTCCACCTGGTCGTGGGTCACAAAAATGATCGTGGTGCCAACACGCTGGTGTAGTTTTTTGATTTCCAACCGCATTTGCGTGCGCAATTGCGCGTCCAAATTGGAAAGAGGTTCATCAAAAAGGAAAACAGCTGGGTTCCGCACCATGGCGCGGCCAATAGCAACACGCTGACGCTGGCCACCAGACAGCTGCGAAGGCTTGCGCTCCAGCAAGTCTGTCATGCTCAAAATGGCGGCAACTTCATCAATGCGCTTTTCCTTTTCAGGCTTGCTCATTTTTGATGTGTGCAACCCGAAGCCGATATTTTTGCGCACACTCATATGCGGGTAAATCGCATAGTTTTGAAACACCATCGCGATGTTACGCTCTTTCGGCTCCAAATTATTGACGACGCGGTCGCCAATGCTGACTTCGCCAGAGGTGATTTCTTCAAGGCCTGCAAGCATGCGCAATGTCGTCGATTTGCCGCAACCAGAGGGCCCGACCAACACAACGAACTCGCCGTCCTCTACATCCAAATTGATGCCATGTAGCACTTCGGTTTTGCCATAGGCTTTTGTTAGATCGCTTAATTTTACCGTTGCCACAATCATTCCCCCCGATTGTTGAGTAGGGCGTCAAATGCCTTTTCACGCATTTGGTTCGCTGTTTTTTTTCTTGTTTGAATTTGCTCGAAGTGGGCTTTGAGATGTCCAAAATGCGTTATTTGTCGCTCAAGCGACGCCTCAATTGCCACCGGGGCCGGGCCGCCAAAACGCTTGCGCACATTCACAAAATGCCGCGCTGAAACAGAGCGTCGATAAGCGGCCTCATCCAAATGGGACTCGCGTCCGGTCATCTCGATAAACGCTGTCATAAAATCCGCATGGGCGTCGCCCAACGACTTACCTTCAGCAATCACCTTTTTGGCTGTCGCCGCCGCGACCTCGTGCGCTTGGCGGAAGGATATGCTTTCCTCGCGCACCAAAGTGTCTGCCAGCTCTGTGATCGTGATACAGGCCGCGTCGGCGGTTTTGGCCACCCGGTCGTCATTGATGGATAGGGCCGGGATAAAAGCGGCCAACAGGTCAATGGCCCGACCGCCACTTTCAAAAGTGGCATAACCAGCTTGTTGCACTTCGCCTTCGCTGTCATTCATGTCGGTGAAAGGCGTATTGTGCATGGTGTTGACCATCATGTCGCAACGCCCGGCCGTGACAGAGCACAAATGGCGCATATGCTCGATGGGTACTGGGTTGCGCTTTTGTGGCATGATCGAACTGATTTGCACCAACGCATTCGGCACATAGAGCTGGCCAACTTCAAAGGCACTCCAAAATTGGAAATCCTGGATGACCCGACCGAGATGCACGAAAACAAGTTTGATGGCGCTATATAGCCCGGTGATATAGTCCACGCTAGCGATGCAGCCATATGAGTTTTCTAGCGGTTCTTCAAATCCAAGCAATTCCGCCACATGCTGGCGGCTGACTGGAAAGCCGGATGTTGTGATCGCGGCGGCGCCCATCGGACATTTTTCGATTTGATCACGCGCCAACATCAAGCGGTCGAGATCGCGCAACAAAACCTCCGAAGCAGCCAATAAATAATGGCCAAACGTGCTGGGCTGGGCTGGCTGGCCATGAGTATAGGCCACGATCAAAGTTTCTTTTTCACGTGCCGCTGTTTCATGCATGGCGGTGACCAAATTATGCAGCGATTGGATCAAATGATCCACGCGCTTTTGCAGCCCCAATTTGAAAACCGTATGGTCCATATCGTTGCGGCTGCGCGCCGTATGCAACGCGCCAGCGACATCCGGCCCAAGGCGCTTTTTAAGCTCTGCTTCCACAAGAAAGAAATAGTCTTCAACCTCACCCGTGTAGGTGAGGGCGCTAACGTCTACTTCTTCATCAATCGATCGCAATGCCTTGGCCAGTTCATGCCCTGTTTTAGTGGGCAAAATGCCTTCTTCCACCAACATCACAAGATGCGCTTGGTTGATCATGCGGAACGCGTCCACATGATGGGTCTTGGCCCCCTCAAATAGAGGGGCCAAAACCGTGTCTTTATAAACAGGATGGGGAAAGGTTGAGTTATCGGTCATCCTTTCAACCCTGCCATTACCACGCCGCGAATAATGAAGCGCTGGAACACCAAAAACACAATCAGAGTTGGGATCGTGGCCAAAGCGGCACCTGTCATAATCAACTCCCATTGCACTGACTGCTCTACACTGAACGTCGTGAGGCCAACCGGCAATGTATAAAGCTCGGGCGAGTTGGTGACGATGAGCGGCCAGATAAAGGCTGTCCAGTTACCCAGGAAAATAAAGATTGCAAGCGCGGCAAGCGCGGGCTTCACCATCGGCATGGCGACACGCCACCAGATTTGAAATTCATTCAGCCCGTCGATGCGTGCGGCCTCTAAGAAGTCGTTGGGCACAGATTCAAAGAATTGCTTCATCAAGAACGTGCCGAACGCCGTCATAATGCCGGGGAACATGATGCCCCAATAGGTGTCGAGCCAGCCAAAGTTTTTGGCCATCAAATACCAGGGGATCACCAGCATCTCTGTTGGGATCATCAGCGTTGATAGGATGGCAACGAACACGATCAGGCGGCCACGGAACTCAAACTTACACAAGGTGTATCCCACAAGCGCGTCGAACAGCACGGCGGAGACAGTGGTGATCACCGCGATTATAAGCGAGTTGACGAACCACATATAAAAGCGGCCATCTTCAAGCACATACGCGTAGTTATCGAGGGTTGGCTCATCCGGAAAGATGGATAGATTGTAAATTTCATGCGGCCATTTGAGCGAGGTGGAGAGCATGTAAACAATCGGCAACACCATCAGGATGCCGCCCCCCATCAGCAAGATCCAACGCAAAATTGCGGCGGGGTCCTGTTTGCGGGCATGGCGCTTTGGCGTGGCTTTATCAAGGGCGTCAGCCGTGACTTTAATTTCTGCTGTATTGGCCATCTTACTTGTCCCTCATAATATAAAGCTGCGCCAGGCTCACCGCCAATAGAATGACAAAAAGCACTACGGTTTGGGCAGCGGCATACCCCATGTCAAATGAGTCAAAGGCGGTTTCATAAATCATCAAAACCAACGGTTTGGTGGAGTTCAAAGGACCGCCCGGATTGTTTGAGGTCATGTTGAAGACCTGGTCGAAAATCCGCAAAAACCCAATTGATGACAGCACGACCAGGAAGACTATGGTCGGCTTGAGCAGCGGCAGGGTAATGCGCCATAAAATGGTCCAAGGACCAACACCATCAATGCGGGCCGCTTCATAATAGGTTTGCGGAATGGCGCGCAGCCCGGCCATAAAGATGATGATTTGAAAACCCAAACCTGCCCAAACCGCCGGTGCCAAAATTGAGGGAAGCGCCCAGGTGGTTGAGGACAGGAAGGGAAACTGCGGAATGCCGACACTGGCCAACGCATTGTTGAACAGGCCAATCGGCACAGGCTGATAAAACCAGCGCCAAAGCCATGCCATGGCAACTGCTGATGTCATAAAGGGAAGAAAGTAGAGCGCTCTGATGGTGCCGTGCATAAAGCGCACTTTGTCCAGATGATAAGCGACCAAGAATGACAGGACCAAGCTGACCGGCGTGCCCAAAAGCAAATAGATGAAGGTGTTTTTAAACACTTTCCAAAAAACAGGGTCCGCGAACAATTTCGCATAATTGTCGACACCAGCCCACGTGCGATCACCCAACAGGTTCCATTCTTGAAACGATAAGGTGATGGCATTCAATGTCGGGTAGAAGCGTATGACACAATAAAAAAGAATTGGCAGCGACAGAAACGTCCATGCCCAAACCACCTGTTTTTGTTTGATGGTCAAATTGGCGTAAAAGCTCATATCTGTTCCCCTCAGAATATAAAGGGGCGACGCGCCGCCGCCCCTCTAACTCGATTATTCGCCGTAATATTCGTCGAGAATTTTTTGCTCTTCTTCCGCCGCAATCGCAATGGCTTGCTCAGCGGTTTGTCCTTCAAGGAAGATGCGTTGTGTTGCATCCATCAAGACCTGACGTTGAGCTGACTCATTGGCAAAAATGGTGGTTTTTGCATAACCCAAGCCTTCGATGAAAGGACCAAACACAGGATTGGCTTTGTTTTCATCTGTCAATGCGGCCGAAGGTTTCGCAGGCAGCTCGCCAACTGTGTCCAGCCAAATCTGCATCGCTTCGTCTGATGTGATAAAGGCCAGGAACTTTTGCGCAGCTTCGGCTTTTTCGCCTTGTGCCTTAGAGGTGACGGCATTCACCCAATAGCTTGAATAGTTGGACTTGGTGCCATCAGGACCAGCGGGCAGTTCAGCCACGCCCCACTTCAATCCACGGGTCTTTTCAAGTGCCCCGATGCGGAATGAACCATCAATGTGCATGCCTGCGCGCCCTGCTTTAAAGGCCGCTTGCGGCTCGTCCATAAAGCCTGCTTGGGTCACTTCGTGCTCGTTCTGCAGGTCGGTATACCACTTCATGGCCGCAGCGCCGCTGCCGTCATCATCATAATTCACATTCTGATAATTGTCGGTATAGGGTTCGCCACCAAACTGACGGGTCAATACTTCGCGCCACCAATGGTGATCCTGAGCATTCATGCCTGTGGTGATGCCGACTTGGGTGATGTTGCCGGAGCCGTCTTTTTTGGTGAGTTTTTTGGCAGATTCGACCAACTCGTCCAGCGTTGCTGGTGGGTTTTCGATGCCAGCCTCTTCAAACAAACGCTCATTGTAGAAAAGGGCTAAAGAGCGCACCGCTGTGGGCAGCGCCATATATTGACCATCACGCTTCATGGCTTGCACCATGGGGAAAAATTCGGCTTCGATTTTTTCCGGGGGGAACATATCGGTGGGCAGTGGCGTAATCAGTTCAGCGTCCACATAATCATTCAACCACCCATAAAATAGCTGCACAACGTCCGGGCCTTCGCCTGCGGGAATCGCTGCCGCCACTTTGGTGCGGTAGTCCGCATAAGGGAATGTGTTGTGCTTGACGGTGATGTCTGGGTTTTCTGCCTCAAACTTCTCGATCAGCGCATCAATGGCATTGACGCGGGCTTCGAAAAAATATTGCCAATATTCGATTTCCACAGCCCAGGATGACCCGGCGCTGAGGGCGAAAATTGCACCTGAGGCGAAGCCCAGTAGCTTGTTCTTCCATGATTTCATTTTTGGATCCCTCCACTATAGGTTGTGCTCAAGGCTGAATATTATTTTTGTTTTTCAACACCTTAATGGAGGGATATGCCCTACATTTGATGTTTTTTTGCTCGAGCCTGCCGGTAAGTGTTGACCATTTGAGAAAACAAATCAATACTTAACTCAAGTTAATTGAGTAAATAAATTTCATTTATGACAACAAAGAGCACAACAGGCATTATTGGCGGCAACGCGCTGCGCAATCGCGACCACAATCAAAAAGTGGTGCTTGATTATGTGCGGGCGAATGAACCTGCCGGGCGGGCCGAAATTGCGCGTAGTTGCGGGCTCAGTATTCAGGCGGTTTCTAACATTACAGCTGAACTTGAGCGTCAAAAATTGCTCATGCCCGACGGCCACAAAACTGGGGTGCGCGGCAAGCCTGCTTTGCAATATAGGTTCAATCCCGAGGGGGCCTTTGCGATCGGCGTCGAGTTGCGACCGGACGTGATTATTGTTGCCGCGTTGAACTTGTCGGGCAAGCAGATCTATTTTGAACGTGTGATGCTGAAGGACGCTCACCCGGAGCCGGCGATCAAAGCGGTGGGCGATCAGGTGCGGGCAGCAATAGCCGCCACTGCCTTTAGTCCGAAAAGCCTGTTGGGTGTGGGCGTTGTGATGCCCGGTCCGTTTGGCGAAACAGCCATCTCCAGTGCCGGTGAAGCTGTGCTGCCAGGGTGGGAGGATGTTGATCCTCAGGCGGCATTTGAAGCTGAAATAGGACATCCCGTTCTGATCGAAAATGACGCGACAGCCGCCGCTGTTTCAGAGCGGGTGGCGGGGGTCGCCAGTGACATGGACGATTTTTGCTATGTGTATTTCGGTACGGGTATTGGCCTTGGGGTGATTTCTCAGGGGCATGTGATGCGCGGCGCGTTTGGCAATGCGGGTGAAATCGGCCACATCGTCACACAAATTGGCGGTCGTGATTGCCCGTGCGGCAACAAAGGGTGTCTTGAAACCTATGCCAGCCGCTATGCGGCACGGCAACATTTGGCCCAATTTGGAATCGATGCAAATTCTGGCGATGATTTTGCTCAATTGGTGGCGCAGGATAATCCACATTTTCGCGATTGGCTTGACCAGGCCGCTCAACACCTGGCCCACGTCATTGGCACGCTAGAGAACATTTTTGACCCCCAAAGCGTGATTTTAGGTGGGGCGTTGCCCGACGCTGTCATTAACGCGCTTATCGAACGCCTTGATTTGCCCGAAGGGTCTGTTTCCAATCGGGAAGACCGCACCTGCCCGCGGGTCATGCGTGGGTTCTCTGGCCGCCTGACGGCGGCTTTAGGCGCGGGCGCAATGGTGATCCACCAAACCATAACGCCAAACACACGAACATATTGAACGCAAAGGAATAATTATGCCCAAGCATGATGCAGATCGATTGTTAAACGCCTTTGCGCAGCCACGTTCTGTGCAGCTTTGGCGCGCATTGTTGCCGCTAAAATCCTGTGTCTCCTTTATGAATACCGGTGCACACCCTGATGATGAAATCTCCACCATGCTGGCGGCTTTGCATTATCGCGACGGGATCAATTTATCCCACGCCTGCTCCACCCGTGGGGAAGGCGGGCAGAACGCAATCGGCACCGAAACCGGTGTTGATCTTGGCGTCGTGCGCACGCGTGAAATGGAACGTGCGGCCGACATTTTGGACATGACCCAATATTGGCTGTGCCAATATCCCGGTGATCCGCTAGCAGACTTTGGATTTTCCAAAAGTGGCGAAGAAACCCTAGAAAAGTGGGGCGAAGCGCGCACGTTGGAGCGCTTTGTTTGGATTTTACGTACCGAGCGTCCAGATATTGCCACCGTCACATTTCTGGATGTGCCGGGGCAGCACGGGCACCATCGGGCGATGACAAAAAGTGCCTATAAGGCGGTGATATTGGCCGCTGATCCAGAGGCGTTTCCCGAGCAAGATCTACCTGTGTGGCAGGTCAAAAAACTCTATCTGCCCGCATGGTCTGGTGCGGGAGATGCATATGATGATGACTTGCCGCCGCCGCCTGCAACTGTGGAGATTGACGGGACTGGCCAAGATCCTGTGATCGGCATGGATTATGAGCAATTGGGGCAAGTGTCTCGCGCTTACCACCAAACGCAAGGCATGGGCACCTGGGTCGCGCCGGGTAAAGAGAAAAAATGGCCCCTGCATTTGGCCTGGGCGGCCGACGAGGCACCCCATGATGAGCACTCAATATTTGAGGGGCTGCCCCAAACATTAGACCAGCTGGCAAATTACGCCAAAGCACCTGAAATCGGCTTGCTGCTTTTCACCGCACAAAGTGCGATGGACGCTGCGCTTGAGCATTGGCCGCATGCCAATCGTGTTATGACATCTTTGCTGGCGGCGCTGGAAGCTGTGCGTGAAGCCAAGGCACAATGTCCAAGCCACGCGAAGGCCGAAATCGTCCATCGGCTCGACGCCAAGGAGATGCAACTACAGCGTGCGCTTTACCTTGCCTGTCCAGTGCGCGCCAGTTTGTCGTCAGATCAGATTTATGCGCGTCCCGGCGATGCGGTGCGATTTGAGGTAGAGTTGGATTCGCCATTTGACATTGAAGCGACGGTCGTTTGCCCAGCAGGATGGCAGGTAACAAAAGAAGCACCACATCAATTCAATGTCCGTGTGCCCGTGGACGCGCTACCAAGCGATCCATTGCCCGATATTTGGTCGCCAGTGCGCGCCAATGAAGATGTCCATCTGCAGCTCGCGTGGACGATCGAAGGCGTGAAAATAGAAATGCAAATTGATCCATTGCAACGGCTAAACATTTTGCCTGCACATGAAGTGGCCTTGGAGCCCAAAGCAATTTTGCTGAATAAACAACGCTTGGCCACCAAATCTATTGAGCGGGCGGGCGGCAGCGCCGACGATTTGCAGATAGCTGGAGACGACTCTTTGGAATGCGAAGTGGGGGCTCGAGGGATTGCGTTGACGGCGAAGGAAAACATTGAGCCAGGTCTTTATGAGTTGCCCGTGACGCTGGGCGGTGAAGATGCCTATTTTGTCCGGCGTATGCATTATCCGCACACGGGACCACTCAATCGGGCAGAGCCTGCGCGATTGTCGGTGCGTGTTTTGGATGCCACGCTGCCACAGGGCCGTATCGGCTATATTGGTGGCGGCAGTGATCGTGTGGATTACTGGCTAAACCAATTTGGCGTGGAGGTGGCAAACATCGACGATGATGCCATCGCGACGGGTCGGTTTGATGATTTTGATAGCATCATTGTGGGGGTATTTGCTTTCCGCACACGCCCCGAATTGCTCAACAATATCGAGACATTACATAAATGGGTGCATGCCGGCGGTAATTTGCTCACCCTATATCATCGCCCATGGGACAATTGGGATAAAGATCGGGTGCCATTGGCGCCATTGGAGATTGGCAAACCCTCCTTAAGGTGGCGTGTGACCGATGAAAATGCAGCCGTGACCTATTTGGCGCCCGAGCACGAGGTGCTGAACGGGCCAAACACAATAGGGACTGACGATTGGGCAGATTGGCACAAGGAGCGAGGGCTCTATTTTGCCTCAGCCTGGGATGATGCCTATCAGCCGCTCTTGTCTATGCATGATGCGGGCGAGAAGCCACTTGAGGGCAGCTTGCTTGTCGGTGCGTTTGGCAAGGGGCGCCACATACACACCAGTCTGATCCTGCATCACCAGCTTGATAAGCTGGTGCCGGGCGCCTACCGCCTGACTGCCAATTTGTTGGATTGGAAACGTGGCGGTTGACCGATTGTGCGTCAGAGAGCGGCACGTGACTAGCCAGTTCACGCGCCGACAAGTTTTGTTAGCGTAAGCTGGCTTCAATGTTGCCGCCATCGACCGTCATAATATGCGCCGTTGTGCGGGCGGCGAGCGCCAGTGCGACGAAAGCGTCCGCCACGTGGCGGGCCTCGACCTCCCGCTTGAGCAAATTACCAGCCATATAGTTTTCGGTACTGATGTTGCGAGATTTAGAGCGGCTTTCGATGAATTCGTCAGTCAACAAACCAGAGCGAATGCGATCGGCATTAACGCCATTGACACGGACGCCCATTTCCCCGAGCTCAAGGGCAAATTGCTTGACCAAGAAGAATGTCGCGGCCTTGGGCAATCCATAAGCGCCAAAATCCTTGCCCGGATTGACCGCTTGCTTGGATACATTGAATAGAATATCGCCGCCCGTGCCTTGGGTTTGCATCACCTTTGCTGCAGCTTGCGCAATTTTTTGGTGCGAGAAGAAGTTCAACTCAAAGCTATTGCGCAATGTGTCTTGATCCATATCGAGCATGGATTTTGACCACGCCGCGCCTGCATTGCTGACCAAAATGTCAATGCCGCCGAACCGTCGAACGATGGCATCAATGGCATGTTGTGGCCCTTCTGCACTGCAAAGATCGATCACAGCTCCATCATGATCCATGCCCAAATTGCCAATAGCTTCAATCAACGCATCCTGATCCCGGTCGACCAGGAAAATGTTGGCGCCTTGATCTTTGAATGCTTTTGCTGTGGCCAGCCCGATTGCACCGGCTCCGCCCGTCACCAACACGGCTTTGCCTTGCAATGGCTTTGGCTTGGCTTTGCCCAACTTGGCCTGTTCCAATGACCAATATTCCATATCAAAAAGGTCATCTTCCTTGATCGGGTAAAAGCCACCATTGGCCTCGGCCCATTCCATCACCTGAATCGTTTGCGTGCCGAGATCTGCTGCAATGCGGGCAGCGGCGGCATTGCCGCCAACCCCGATCAAGCCGAGACCGGGAACCCAAAATAGATTTGGGGTGGGCATCAGCATGGTTTTTTGATCGCTCACTCGTGCGTCCTGCCGCGCGAAATAGGCTTTGTAATTCTCCACAAATGCATCTATGGCCGCATCAATTGTTTGCTGATCATCGCTGGCGATAATGGTGGGAAACCCTTTGGTACGGATCACATGGTCTGGTGTGGCTACACCGCGCTTGGCCAGATCACCCAAATCATCGCGGGTGAGAAAGCGCAAAATCTGGTCATTGGCACGCAAATCCAAAAATGGCGCGGCTTGGTCCTGTTTGCCCGTATGTGCCTTCATGGCACGGGCAAGGCTGGCACGAATTTTCGGCAAGATGCTTTTGGCACTGAGCATTGACCCGCGCACAGGAGGCTGCGCTTCAGCGCGGCGCTCAAACCAGTCTTGAACCGCACTCACATGCTCAACCATCAATTTGTAGGATGATTTGGCGTCAGGGCCGAACGTGAAATGACCGTGATTGATCAGATGCAGTCCTTCAACATCAGGGTTCTGATCAAAGATATCTGCCGCCACCTTGGCCAGTTCAAAGCCAGGCATAATATAGGGCACCAGAGCCACCTTATCGCCAAAGATCTCTTTGATCACCTCTTCCACATTAGGCATGTTGGCCAAAGCCAGCATGGCCGTGGCGTGGGTGTGATCGACGAATTTGTGGGGGATATATGCATGCAGCAAGGTTTCAACTGAAGGGTTGGGCGACGTGCTATCAAGCAGGTTAGAGCGCTGCAAATTCACCATGTCTTCGTCGGATAGCGCTGGGAGCTGGCGCAGCTTTTCAAGCGGTGTGATGTGCACACCGGGCAGGCCCGCCGCTTCGATGGTTTCAAGGTCCCAACCGCTGCCTTTTACGTGAAGCACAAATATTTCATTGCCAAAAATATCTGCCCGTTTCACCTTCACTGAAGTGTTGCCACCTCCATGCATCACCATATCAGGGTCTTGACCAATGATACGGGATGTATAAACCCTCAATGCCAGTTGACGATCTGCTTCCTCTGGGTCAGCATTATCAAGAAAATGTTGAGCGTCTTTGTCGTTCCAGAGATTTTTTACCACGAAGCTGTCCGTCCAGTTAGGGGAAATTTTCTGTAATTTGACAAATGTTAGTAACATCTGTCAAATAGAAAAAAGAGGGATTTTATGGCATACGGCAAAAGACGCGCCTCAGGACAGGTGAGTGGTGACGAAATCGTGGTAGAAGCGGCGTGGCTTTATTACCATGACGGGCTAAACCAAAACGAAATTGCCGATCGCTTGGCTGTATCCCGCGCCACCGTTGTTAATTATTTGCAGGAAGCGCGTGAGCGGAACTATATCCGTGTGACCATGGCGCCGGACGTATTTATGGGCCATAAGCTTTCGCACCAATTGCGCGAAAAGTTTGGCCTGAAAGCCGCCTTTATCGTGCCCAACGGGTTGGGTGATATTCAATCGCGGCTCACACGGGCCGCGCGCGGCGCGGCCGAATGGTTGCCGGATTTGGTGGCACCCGGCGATAAGCTAGGGGTCGCTTGGGGCCAAACCATATATGAAATGGCAGAACTGTTGGTGTCCTCCGCCAATGTGACCATTCCTGATGTGGAAGTGGCGCAGCTCGTCGGTTCGATGGCGACGCCCTATGGCTTTACTGCCGAAATCTGTTCCGCCCATTTGGCACAGGGCCTCGGCGCGGCCTGCATCAATTTGCATGCGCCGGCCATTGTCACCAACGTTGATTTGGCCCGGCAATTGCGGGCGGAGCCGATCATTAAAAATCAGTTGGCCGCGTTGGATCAATGCAACAAGGCCGTGTTCGCCGCAGGGTCTGTGTGTGCCAATTCCCACGTGGTGATGAGCGGCATTGCCAGCGAAGACGATTTGAAAACCTATGTGGAAAATGGCGCCAGTGGCGTCTTGTGTGGACGTTTTGTCGACAAGGTCGGTAAACCTGTCAAAGGGCCGCTTGATGAACGCATGATTGGCGTTGAACTGGACAAGCTAACAGATCTCGAAATGGGACTTTTGGTTTCCGTCGGCGAGGATAAAGCCAAAGCGATGGCCGCGGTGATGAATGGCGGCTATGCCACCCATTTGGTGACCGATGCGGAAACAGCTGAACTTATTCTGGCTTTAGATTAGACGGTAAAAAGAAAAGGGCGCAAACCATGTTGCGCCCCCTTCCCACATTATTCCTGCTCAGGGAATAGTTTTTTCAAGCCTTCACTCGAAGCATCGCAAACGCCACGCTCTGTGATCAAACCTGTGATCAGGCGCGACGGTGTCACGTCGAATGCTGGGTTGCCGCCTGGGGTGGCGTCAGGTGAAATTTGCACCCAATCACGCTCGCCATTTTCCAGCTTGCCATAAACATGGGTCACTTCGCGGCCATCACGCTCTTCAATTGGAATTTCCTTCACGCCATCGTTCACGGTCCAATCGATGGTGGGTGAGGGCAGCGCCACATAGAAAGGCACATTATTGTCCTTGGCGGCCAATGCCTTCAAATAGGTGCCGATTTTGTTACACACATCGCCTTGGGCGGTGGTGCGGTCTGTCCCGACAATCACCATGTCCACTTGCCCATGCTGCATCAAATGGCCGCCCGCATTGTCCACGATCAACGTGTGCGGCACGCCATGGCTGGCCATCTCCCAGCTCGTCAATTGTGCGCCCTGGTTGCGGGGCCGGGTTTCATCCACCCACACATGAACCTTCAAGCCTTTTTCCACCGCATGATAGATGGGCGAGGTGGCGGTGCCCCAGTCCACAGTGGCGAGCCACCCCGCATTGCAATGAGTTAAAATATTGATCGTCTCGCCCGGCGCTTTTTTGGCCGCGATCTCCTCAATGAGTTTGAGGCCGTTTTCGCCAATGGAGCGATTGATCTCTACATCTTCATCGCAAATTTCGGCTGCCAGTTTGTAAGCTGCTGCCGCGCGTTCTTCCGGTGCCATGGCGCCAAGATGTGCTTTAGCGCGGTTCAAAGCCCAACGTAGATTGATGGCGGTAGGGCGAGTCTCGTGCAAGATTTCCCACGATTTTTCCAAATTGGCATCCGATGGATCGTCGGCCATAGCCAAAGCCATGCCGTATGCCGCGGTGGCGCCGATCAGCGGCGCACCGCGCACCCACATATCCTTAATCGCAATGGCCGCGTCTTCCCGCGACTTCAGGTCAACGACCTTCAGCTCATGCGGCAGCAGGCGTTGCTCAATTATTTTGACGGTTTTTTGATCGTCCCCAAGCCAAATCGAGCGATAATGGGTGCCATCTATTTTCATAGGAAATTGTCCTTTCTAACCGCGCGCGCAAGCTCGGCGATTTGGTGGGGGGATTTATATGCAGCGCGTGAAATCACAAGCTGGCGACCAAAGTGCAATGCCCGCGCTTCACAGGCGGCGCGTTGATCAACATCTTCGATGCTGTCGAGCTCCATAATGTGAGCCAGACCGAGAATGCGGCGATGCATTTCAACACCAGCAAAGCCAAGCAAGTCTGTCCAGATGTCGTTCAACCGATCGGCCAGCGCCTGTTCTGACGCGAGGTTTTGATTTTGGTCTTCGTAAAGCCGCTGGTCATACAAAATGCCGTTGCGTTCCGTACGCCACAAATGGCTGAACTCTTCTTCAAAATGGTGCCAGATGTCACACGTCACGTCCAAAATCCATTGGGCATAATCGTCGCGCGCGCCTTTTTCAGATTCGTGGCCATCTTGCGCGAAAAACGCCATATAGAAATTGCCCAGCAACATGCCAATGTCGAACCCGATGGGGCCATAGGTGGCAAATTCAGGGTCAATCACAACCGTGTCGGTTTCAGTCACCATGATGGAACCGGTGTGCAAATCGCCGTGCAGCAAAGTCTCGGCATTGTTACAGAACTTGGCCTTTAGATGCTGTGTTGCGACTTTAAGGTCGATATCCGCACGCAGGCTGGCCACGATGCCGTCTAATTGCGGGCTGGTGTGGCGATTCATCTCCGCATCATAATAAGGGTCAGTGAACACCAGATTTTCGGTAATGTCACAAAGCTCGATATTGTCCGCGAAAAGTGCCAAATCCTTTTTACGCTGCATTGTGTCCATTGAAAGGTCTGAGCCGCGGAACAAGGTGCGGGCACAAAATTTGCCAGCCACCTCAGCCAAATTTTTATGCTGCACGCCATCTTTCAGGCTGTTGCGCAAAATGACATGCGGTGACATGAACTGCATCACAATGAGCGCCTGCGATTCGTCGAAGTGATAAACCTCCGGCACATCCTCTGGCGCATATTTTGCCTGCCGTGTCAGCGCGTGATATTCAAAAAAGGCACGCTTTAGCGGTAGGGGCCAACTGTCGCCCACAAGGCGCACATAAGGCAGCGCCTGCTTCACAATTGCTTGTCCGCTCGGGCCGGTGACAATAAACACAAGGTTTAAGTTTCCATCGCCGACTTCTTGTGCTGTCCACGTGCTGGAATCGGGGCCAACTTTTTCCTGTAAAATCTCCAAATGGCCAAGTTTTTCGCCAATTGTGTCTACATTTAATGGTTCATATGGATTGCTCACAATATCCTCCCAAAGCGCTCGTCACGCTAACAAATTCAAGGGTTAGGGTGACATGCAAAAGCGCAAACGCCAAACACATATTGACCCATGATTTGCAATTTAAATGTCAAATGTCAATAACGTTTGACATTTGATGTCAGATGCATTTAACGTGACTTCATCGGAGGAGACTATGGCTGGAATACCCATTAAAATTCGTGGGCTGGAAAAGAGATTTGCCGCCAACCGCGTGTTGCGCGGCGTGGATCTTGATATCCCTGCGGGCAAGGTGACCGTTTTGATGGGCGCCAACGGGGCCGGCAAGTCTACGCTGGTGAAAATAATCTGTGGCCTATATGAAGCGGACGCAGGTGAAGTGTTTCTCAACGACGAGCCATTTGCGCCCAACACGCCGTCAGCAGCGCTGCAAGCAGGCATCGTCACTGTGCACCAAAACATCAATGATGGGGTGGTGCCAGACTTGGATGTGGCGTCCAACTTGATGTTGGACTGGTTGGCCAACCCAAAGAGCGCGCCATTGCTCAATCCAAGACGAATTCGCAAATCCGCTGAGGAAATTGCCGCCAAACTCGACTTGAACTTCGATATGAATTCAATGGTCAGCGACCTCACGCTCGCCGATCGCCAATTGGTCGCGATTGCACGCGCCATGGCCCATTCACCCAAAATGATGATTTTGGATGAGCCAACCTCCTCCCTTTCCGCAGCCGAAGCCGAGCGCCTCTTCAGGTTGGTGGAAAAACTACGAGAGAGCGGCGTTGCGATTCTTTATATTTCCCACCGCATGTCAGATATCCGTCGCGTGGCCGACAGAATTGTCTCCATGCGGGATGGCACTATTGTTGGCAAATACGAAACAGCGCCGCTGGATTATGAGGGCGCCGTGAATGACATGCTCGGCCACACCATGACCGATGTGAACATCACCGTACAAGCGCCCGGCGAAAAAGTGCTGGAGCTCACCGATGTGAAACTCAAACCTGAAAGCCAGCCGATTAATCTAACAGCCCACCGCAATGAAGTGATTGCGATCACCGGGTTAGTTGGCGTGGGCAAAACCCAGCTTTCTGAAGTTCTATTTGGTCAAATGGCTGCGGCTGGCGGCAAAGTGCAACTTAACGGCAAGCCCTATGCGCCAAACTCCGCACGCGATGCCATCAATCAAGGCGTGTTTTTGTGCGCAAAAGACCGTGGCACAAACGGCGTGGTTCAGGATTTCGATATCAACCGCAACATCACCTTGCCGTTCTTGTCCAGCCTGTCTTCGTTCGGTTTTGTGCGCCGCAATGCCGAATACAAAATAACCAATGCCGCCATCGATAAGCTGGGCATTGTCTGCCAGGGGGCCAATGATGAAATTGGCACGCTTTCTGGCGGCAACCAGCAAAAAGTCATGGTGGGCCGTTGGCTTTCTCACGAATGCGACGTGCTGATTTTGGATGAGCCCTTTCAAGGGGTGGATATCGCTGCGCGTCGCGATATTGGCACCAAATTGCGCGAAACAGCCAAAGACCGGGCCACCATCGTGCTGGTCGCCGAATTGGATGAGGCTTTGGAAATTGCAGACCGTATCTTGGTGATGGCTGAATTCACCATTGTCGGTGAGCACAAAAATGAACATGTCGATGTGGATCTGATCTTAGAGCAAGTATCTGGGGCTGCAGCGGCAAAAGACCAACAAAAGCAAAAAGAAGGGGCAGCTCGATGAGCGAAACCCGTGTAAACACAAAAACAATGTCATTAACCGACTACGCCATTCGCTATGGCTTTGTGGCCTTGTTGGTCGGCCTTGTGGTGTATTTCAGCATTGCCGCAGAAGGGTTTGCAAGTCCTTATAGTGCAGTGTTTATCTTCCAGTCTGTTGCCATCACTGGCATTTTGGCCTTGGGCGTAACGGCCACCTTGGTGGTGGATGGGTTTGATCTGTCCATTGGGGCGGTCGCCACTTCGGCGCTGATGCTATCTGCCTATGTGATGGTGGTGCTCGAGCAAAGCGCACTGGTTGCCGTTGTGGCCTGTTTGTTGATGGGCGCGCTGGTCGGGCTGATCAATGGCTTTTTGATTGTGCAAATGCGCGTGCCGGATTTGCTGGCAACATTGGGCATGATGTTCTTGCTGATTGGTCTGCAGCGTATTCCAACCGAAGGTCGCTCCATCGCGACTGGCATGAGCTTGCCCGATGGTTCGACAGCTCAGGGCAGCTTTTCGCCAGAATTCTTGGCGCTCGGCCGTCATCGCTTTGACTTCTTTATCGACAATCTGATCCCGGTTTCCGTGGTCTTCTTGATCGTTATTGCCATCGGCATCTGGCTTTTCCTTGAATATACCCGCTATGGCCGCGTGATGTACGCGATTGGCTCCAACCAACGCGCCGCAAGCCTTGCTGGTGTGCCGGTCAAGAAATACAAAATCATCGCCTATATGATTTCAGGCGTTTTGGCCTCAATGGGTGGCATCTTGCTTGCAGCCCGTCTTGGCCGTGGCGATATCGCCTCGGGCAACAATTTGCTGCTCGATTCTGTGGCCGCCGCGCTGATCGGTTTTGCCGTTCTGGGCGCAGCCAAGCCGAATGCCTTCGGCACGGCAATCGGCGCACTTTTCGTGGGCATTTTGCTCCAAGGCCTCACCATGATGAATGCCCCTTATTACACGCAGGACTTTGTGAAAGGTGGCGTGTTGGTGGTGGCCCTCATGTTCACGTTCGCGCTTTCAAATAGACGCTAGGCCCGACCACCCTAGAGCGTTCAACAATATGGTCGACTTAAATCGGAGGAACCAAATGAAACTAACTAGACGCATGTTTGCTAAAATGCTCGCAGGGGTCTCCCTTGCCGCTTCTAGCTTCGTAGGATTGGCCCATGCGGCCGATATGCCTGCACCATTCGACAATCCAGGCGATGTGAAAATTGCGTTGGTGCGTTATCTCTCAACGGGTGACTTTTTCCAAGCTTATTTGTCTGGCGTGGAGCGTCAGTCAGAAGCTCTGGGCGTTGATCTGCGCGTGTTGGACAGCCGTCAGGACGCTGCCTTGCAAGCAGATATGGTCGATCAAGCCATCGCCCTTGGCGTAGACGGCATCATCGTGCAGCACGGCCTGACTGAATCCATGCAGGAAGCTGTGCAACGCGCTGTGGATGCAGGCATCAAAGTTGTGGCTTTTGACGTCAATGTTGAAAACCCAGCTGTGCCACAGATCGAACAGTCTGACCGTGACTTGGCCCGTTTGGCTTTGGAACAAGCGATCGCTGACAATGGCGAGAGCTGGAAAGCCGGCTATGTCTACGTACCAGGCATCGCGCCATTGGATCGTCGTAACGAAACTTGGGTAGAGTTCAAAGAGCGCTATCCTGGCATCGACGAAAAAGCCCAGTTCGGCACATTGGATAACCCCATCGCCAACTCAAACGCCAACCAAGCGCGTTCAGTATTGTCAGCCAACCCAGACATCACTGTGATGTTTGCGCCATATGATGAATTTGCTAAAGGCGTAAAAATTGCTGTTGATGAAGCGGGCATGACCGATCAAGTCAGCATCTATTCCGCTGACGTTTCAACATCTGACATTGCAGCAATGCGCGAGCCAAACAGTGCTTGGAAAGCCACAGCGGCAACCAACCCAGCAGTTGTGGGTGAAGTGTCTGTACGGGCCTTGGCCATGATGTTGGCTGGTGAAGATCCAGGCGCAAGCGTTGTGGTGCCACCAACCTTGATCACACAAAAAGATCTGTTGGAAAAAGACATCAAAAACATGGAAGAGCTGAGCGAAAAATTGCCACAGTTTGCCCATGCACCAGTGGCGGTTCCAGACTGGATGCCGTTGCCATAATCTAAAAGACGCAACCCTTTGAACTTGGGGCGATCAACTGGGCAAAACCCAAGATCGCCCCTTTTTTGTGGAGGAGCAAATGCTCAAAGGACTAGACCCCAAACTATCCGCCCATCTCGTCTATGTGATGATGCAAATGGGCCATGGCGACGAGATCGCTATTGTGGATGCAAACTTTCCTGCTCATTCGACAGCGCTTGAAACAGCAACCGGCGAAATTGTGGACCTGCCCGGCATGGATGCCCCTGCTTTGATCAGCGCCATGACCAAGCATTTCCCGCTTGAAGAATTTTACGATTTTTGCGCATGGCGCATGGAAATCGACAATGCACCCGACGAAATGGGTGAGGTACATCAAATGGTCTTTGATGTGCTGGAAAAGGCCAAGCCAGCGCCTGCAAATCTCGGCTCACTTGAGCGTCAAACATTCTACCAACGCGCCAAAAATTGCTTTGCTGTGGTGCGTGTGGGTGAAATGCGCCCATTTGGGTGCTTTATCTTGCGCAAAGGCGTGATTTTTTAGCAGTTCAGCGCGCCTGCATGCTTTATTTATCAAATGTTATGTGTTACTGACATTAGTAATAATTAAAGAATCCACGCCACACTTTTGATGGGGGAACGGGTGAAAAACCAAAAGACGACAGAAGAGATCGCGTTGGGCATACGCCGCCGCGTTTTTGAACACTCGATGCGCAACAATGGTGGCTATCTCAGCCAAGCCTGTTCAGCCGCTGAGCAATTGGCATGGCTTTACAACGAAGCGTTGAATTTGGGCGAGCCAACCATGCCGATGATCCCGCCGCCATTTGGCGGTGTGCCCGCGCCGGGCAATGACGACTATGTCACCGGTGCTGGCTACAACGGGCCGTTTGAACCCCAATATGACCGACTGTTCATTGCCCCAGCTCACTACGCGCTGGTGGCTTATGCCACCTTGATCGAGACAGGGCGCATGGCGGCAGAGGGGCTTGAAATGTTCAATAAGGACGGCTCTTCAGTTGAAATGATTGGCGCGGAACACTCTCCCGGCATGGAAGTGCACAATGGCACGCTCGGCATCGGCCTTTCCACGGGCGCTGGCCTTGCATATGGCCGTCGCTTGCGCGGCGAACCTGGCGAAGTCTGCGTGTTCATGTCCGACGGTGAAGTGCAAGAAGGACAGACCTGGGAAGCCATTCAGGCCTGCGCACACCATGGTATCGACAATGTGTGGGCGATCATGGATGTGAATGATCAGCAGTGCGATGGCGCCATGTCCTCAGTTATGGAAGTACGCGATATCGCCACCAAGATGCGCGCCTTTGGCGCAACCGTGGTGGAAATTGACGCCCATGATTTGGATGCGATGCGGCAAGCCAAAAAAGAGCCACATGAGGGGCAGCCCTTGATAATTCTGGCGCATTCATCCCCCACACACGGCATGTCATTTTTGCAAAAACGATTCCCGCGCTTGCACTATGTGCGCTTTAAATCAGAACAAGAGCGTGACGAGATGAACGTCTCCATCGCAAAAGAACTGGGCATTGATCCGGTTCAATTCGACACGCATTAGGGAAGATCAAAATGGTTGAAATGGTAACGCGCCCTTATGCGGGTGCATTTGAAAAATACGCACTGGCCAACAAAGATGTGTTGTGCATGTCAGCGGATTTGACCTCATCTTGCGAGATTGACGGCTTCCGCGATCGGCACCCCGAGCAATTCATGTCGATGGGCATGGCTGAACAGAACATGATGAGCTTTGCGGGCGGTTTGGGCCTTGCAGGGTTCCGGCCCTTCATTCACACATTTGGGGTGTTCACCTATCGTCGCCCCTATGACCAATTGATGGCCTCGATCGCTTATCCGCGCCGTAAAGTGCGGATCATGGGCTTTTTGCCGGGCGTCACCACGCCGGGTGGCATGACCCACCAAGCCATTGAAGACATTGCGATCATGCGCGCCATGCCAAATATGTCGATCTTGGAAACAGGCGATGCCACGGAGGTTGAAAGCCTTTGTGAAGCTGCAGATTCCATTGATGGTCCGGTTTATTGTCGCGTGTTGCGCGGCTCGGTGCCGCGTCTGTTCGATACCCCGATCAAAGTGGGCGAAATGCGCGAACTCTCCCAAGGCGATGACGTGTTGGTGGTGACAGCGGGCATCACAACAGAAGAAGCTTTGCGCGCAAAGGCGGCTTTGGCAGGCGCAGGCGTATCGATCCGGCATTTGCACCTCAACACCATCAAGCCGTTTGATTCAAAACGTCTGCTTGACCATTTGCAATCAGTCAAACATGGGGTGATCACCCTCGAAAACCATGTAATCAATGGTGGTATCGGTTCGCTTGTGGCAGAAACGATCGCCGAAGCTGGCATTGAGAAAAAGCTGGTGCGTTTGGGCCTTCAAGACACATATGCCCATGGGGGTTCACGCCCCTATTTGATGCGCTATTACGGTCTGGATGCTCTGGCCCTAGTGCGTGGCATTGAAGGGCTGATGAACATTGAAACCAATATCGACGCAGACGATTTGGACACAGTGCGGGTAGATGCGGTGCATTCAAGCGCCAAGGCGGAGGCCCTTTAATCATGGACCGCTTGCACGTTACCTATCAAATCGAAGCGCAAAGCAATGATGAGGCGCTGGAGCGCGCCCATAATATTGCACTGGAGCAGACCGTTGAGATCCCGCGGGACGTGGTGCCTCAAGGATTTATCGAGGACGAGATTTTAGGTAAAGTTGAAAGCTGTGGCCAATCCCATGAGGGTCAGTTCGAGGCTGTGCTCTCCTATAGCCCTGAAAGCGTTGGCACAGAGCTAACGCAGCTTTTCAACGTCATCTTTGGCAATTCTTCAATCCAAAAAGGCCTGCAGGTAACGCATATTGATTTGGGCTCCACGCTGGGCAAACAATTTCCCGGTGCGCGATTTGGTATTGAAGGTGTGCGCAAACGTGCGGATACCCCAAAGGGCGGGTTGATTTCTCCAGTGCTGAAGCCTCAGGGTTCAAGTGCCGACGAATTGGCCGAAATCGCCTATTTGTGCGCAGTGGCTGGCGCCAATATTGTCAAAGAAGATCATGGGTTGGTGAACCAGCCCGCAGCGCCGTTCAAAGAGCGGGTGGAAAAAATCTCTAAGGCGGTGGCGCGGGCCAATCAAGAGACCGGTCAAAGCTGCCTCTACTTGCCCAACATTGGCGGCCATTTCGCGACATTGATCGAAGATGCCCATTTTGCCAAACAGGCGGGTGCGGGAGGCATTTTGCTCATGCCCGGCCTATTGGGTTTTGACATCGTCAATCACTTCTCGCGCGACACGGCATTCGACTTGCCGATCATGACACACCCCAGCTTTTTGGGGCCATATGTTTTGTCCAATGATACGGGTTTCACTCACGCCATGATGTTTGGCGTGTTGCAGCGCTTGGCTGGTTCGGACATTTCTGTCTTCCCCAATGTAGGCGGTCGTTTCGGCTTTTCTGTTGAAGAGTGCAAATCAATCGCAAATGCATGCCGTGCAGCGGACGGCATCGGGAAGCCAATGTTCCCCAGCCCGGGCGGCGGCATGTCAAAAGACCGGGCTGGCGATATGCTCAGCATGTATGGTGACGATGTGGTTTATCTTTTGGGCGGAAGTCTGCTGCGCTATGGCGATAAGATCGGTGAAGGCATCAAAGACATGCGCGCCGCACTTGAGGCAGCGCGTCATTCGTAAAAGCGACTGAAACCGGCGGCACTGAGACGCAGTTTTGGTGAACAAAACCGCCGGTTTGATGGTCATTTAAACGAAACTGGTCGCTTATGTGTTCGGTCAACCGACAGCGAGAAAATGTCTGGTCGCGCATAGTGACCACTCGCATCAAACTTCCGGCGTGAAGCTTTGGCCGCCGCCACATCAATTTCGGCAACAAGCAATCCCTTTTCCCGATGCATCGGCCCGGCAGCAACCCCACCGAACGGCTGGTAGACAACCGCATCGCCGGGATTTACCCATTCATCTTTTTTCGGAAACAAGATGTCATAGTGGGGAATGTCGGTTGGGATGTCAGACGCCTCAAGCGCCGTTGCGCACCCAATGACCCAACAGCCACCCTCGCGGGCAATGTGTTGCATTGTGGCGAGCCATGTGTCGCCACTGTCCCATGTTGGCGCCACATAGATGTCGATGTTTTGCGCATAAAGTGCGTATCGCGCCAGCGGCATGTAGCTTTCCCAACATAAAAGCGCACCGATGCGACCAACAGCGGTATCCACCACATTAAGTCCGGCCCCATCACCAAAACCCCAAATCATTCGTTCAGGATTGGTCGGCATGAGTTTTCGATGATTGTTGGCAATTGTGCCATCCGCATCGATCGTGATGCAGGAGTTGAACAGGGTCGAACCTGAAACTGCGCCGTCAACTTCCTGATACCCCGCAACGATGACCATTTCATGCTCCGCCGCCGCTTCTTGCAAGGGGGCCATGCCGTTTTTGCTCAGATCGATGGAATTGGCTTGAAGTTGGGCAAATAAATCGTCGGTCTTGCCCATATCCGCCCCGGGCGACAGGCGCCAACAAAAGGTTGGGTAGCCCGGAAACCACGCTTCTGGAAAAACGAGCAGTTTGGCGCCGTCTTTAGCTGCCTTTTCAACAAGGCCAATGGCGCGTTCCATGCTGGCTGCAAGATTTAGATAAACAGGTGGTTCCTGCACAATCGCAATTTTAGTCATGCGCTTTCTCCATTTGATTTGAGAATTTGTACGGTGTGGTAATGCCGCTGATGATAAACAAGAGGAGCCTTCCTTTGGTCCTTGCCAATCTTTATCGCTCGGGCCGTACCAAAGATCACCGAATGGGTGCCAACCTCGCGAATGCCAGTTATGTCGCAATCAATTGCGGCGATTGCATTGGCCACAATCGGCGCTCGATCCATGTCCGAAATAGCGCCACAACGGATAAAGCGCTCCGCCATTCCGACCCGACCAAAGCCTGCAAACATTTCGGCAATGTCTTGCTGGTCAGCAGCCAGCATGTTGATGCAAAATGTCCCATTTGCCTTCACAAAACCGTTCATGCGATGCGCCCGATTTAGGCAAACCAAAACGGTTGGCGGTGTATCCGACACCGAACACACTGCTGATGCTGTGACGCCGCATTGCCCCGCTGGACCATCGGTAGTGATCACGTTCACTGCCGCAGCCAGCCGCGATAAAGCATTTCGGAATGCAGCCGCATCAACTGAAGATAGTGGGTGAGGGGCCACCGCGCCTCCTGCATTCAATCGTTCGCTGGCTTTGGCATTTTGTCCCATGGTTTTAGCTCCCAAAACCTGTGCTAGTAGATTTCCGCAATCGGGTGCCCGAGCGCCATGGCGCCAGCATATTCGGCCTGCACCTCTTTCTGGAGCGGATGATAGCGGGCGGCCTGAATATCGCGGAATCGCCGTTCCAATTCAGTCCGGCGATAAAAGCTCGCACCACCGGCTAGTTCCATCGCCAGTTCGACGGTCCGGATGGTGTTTTCCTCCACCAAACGGCGGCCGATCATCACATCATTGACTGTATTGGCAGATGGGGCATTGCGCTCAGCCGCCTCAATCATAAAATTATGCGCCAGCCGTGCGGCAACCAGCGCATTCTCCATTCTGCCTGCAATTGCTTGCGCGCGATGAGAGATCGGCTTCATGCCAGCAATGTCAATCGCGATGTCACGTGCGCTTTGCGCCACGCCCAAATACACCGCATAAATCAGTGGGAACGCAATGGTCGCAATCATCTGGAATGCCGGGTGCCACTCACCTGCTTTGCGCTGAAGTGGAATTTTGTCGTCCGCGATAAATAGTCCATCAATTTGCACATCGTGCGAACCGGTTCCGCGCATACCCATTGTGTGCCACGTATCCAAAACAGTGACCTCTGGCGCGGCCATAGGGGCCCCGAAATGCAGGACCGTCTTTTCGCCGTTCTCCTCAAAAATGGCGCTGGTCATCAGAATGTCGCCTGCAGGTGCCCCGGATGAAAACACCTTGCGTGCAGTGATCTTATATCCGCCGTCCACCCGATCCGCTTTGCCAGAGCCGCCGATCCAGTCGGAACCGCCTGAGCTCAACAGCACCAGTTTTTCTGCCGCAATTCGACGCAAAAGGGGCTCCACCATCGGACGCGCTGGCTCTTGATGATGCCAGCGCCACGCGGGGATCGCCACCTGATGCGTATGCATGGCCAGTGCCAGACCCGTTGAGCCGCAGGCCGCCGATATAATGCTCAAGACCTCGCAAAGGGTGCGTACACTTGCGCCTTGACCACCTAACTCCGCAGGCACCGCAGCACATATCAGCCCGGCGCTTTTCAACTCGGCATAATTTTCGGCAACGAACTTGTCATTGTTGTCATGCTCTTGTGCTTTGCCGGAAAAAGATTCAGCCAGTGTTTTGGCCGTCGCATTGAAGTCGATAGCCGTTTTTGATCTATCCATAACTTGTGCCATGTCCTGTTCTCCCTCGTATTGTGAATGTGCAAACAGGTTCCTCCCAATAGCCGCGCGGCGATAGTCCAGAAACTGTACTGGACCAACGTCACAATTCGGCCTAGGCTAGAATGACTAAATTCCGGACCCGAAAGGGGGCTCTTATGCGCGGCAGTTACGGTCAGTTTTGTCCAATCTCGATGGCTTCTGAAATCCTTTGCGCGCGCTGGACGCCGCTTCTAATCCGGGAATTTTTATGTGGCAGCACGCGGTTCAACGACCTTCGGCGTGGCGTGCCGCGAATGTCACCATCATTATTGTCCAAGCGGCTGGGTGAGCTTGAAACAGTGGGTGTTATTCGATCGTTCAAAAACAAACAAGGCACGCAAGAATATCGCCTCACCAAAGCTGGTGAAGACCTCCGGCCCCTTATTATGGGGATCGGGACATGGGGGCAAAGATGGGTGGAGACAGAGGTTTCCCTCAATAATCTCGATCCCGAATTGCTGATATGGGACATGCATCGTTGCCTGAATATCGCGCCGCTTCCCGCGCGGCGCGTTTGCCTGCAGTTCGTCTTTAGCAATTTGCCAAAGGCGAGACAGAATTACTGGCTGCTGGCCGACCCCCAGTCCGGCGTAGAGGCCTGCTATGCAGACCCCGGCTACGACGTTGACCTGTTTTCTGAATCCACTTTGCGCACAATGACCGCGATTTGGATGGGGCTGGACACGGTTGAAAGGGCCATAGATGAAGGCAGGCTCGAGTTGAGTGGCGAACGTGAAGTGATCACCTGCATGCAAGAGTGGCTCGGCCTAAGCCCATTCGCACATGAAAAGCGAATGGTTGATTAGCGAAGGACTGTCAGCTTCGGTTTCCGGCCGAACCATTTGTGAATGGAGTGCCGGGCGGCCCCAAAATTATCGTTGGCTTTCTTCCCAGTTAGGTGCGATCCAAGGTCCAACATTTTCTCTTGGTAAGGGGGCTTTGCCAAGAATATGGTCAGCCGCTTTTTCCCCGGTCATAATCGAAGGTGCGTTGAGATTGCCGTTTGTGATGCGCGGGAAAATCGAGCTGTCTGCGACGCGCAGGCCATCTACCCCGATGACGCGACATTCAGGGTCGACAACGGCCATCGGGTCGCTGGCCTTGCCCATACGGCACGTCCCACACGGATGGTATGCGCTTTCCGCGTGATCTCGAATGAAATCATCGAGTTCGGCGTCCGTCTGAACGTCCGCTCCGGGCTGAATTTCGTGGCCGCGATAGGGTGCAAAAGCATCTTGCGCAAAAATCTCGCGAGTCAGCCGAATGCAAATGCGGAAATCCTCCCAATCCTCAGGGTGGGACATGTAGTTAAATTTGATCTTCGGCGCATCTGACGGATCATTCGACGTCAGAGAAACGCTGCCGCGCGACTTGGACCGCATTGGCCCCACATGCGCTTGAAATCCATGACCTTCTGCTGCCGCTTGCCCGTCATAACGCACAGCAATCGGCAAAAAGTGATATTGAATATCCGGATAATCCACGCCCGGCTTGGAGCGGATAAAAGCCGCGCTTTCAAATTGGTTAGAGGCGCCAACACCTTTGCGCGTGAACAACCATTGCGCCCCAACCCAGGCTTTGCCGAGCAAATTCCAATATTTGAACAGGGACACCGGCTTGGTGGCGGCTTGCTGAATATAAAGCTCAAGGTGATCTTGCAGATTTTGTCCAACGCCTTGGCGATCTGCCACCAATTCAATGCCATGTTCTTGCAGATGTGCCGCGGGACCAATGCCAGACAACATCAACAATTTCGGCGAATTGATCGACGAGGCTGAAACGATCACTTCTTCCGTCGCGTGGATGGTCTCAATCTTGCCTTTGCGCTCAATTTCAACGCCAGTGGCGCGACCGTCTTCAATAACAATTTTACGGGCAAGTCCGCGCACAACGGTAACGTTGCCAGACGCAATGGCGGGTTTGAGGTAGGCTTTATAAGCCGACCAGCGCTCGCCATTATGGATCGTCGCGTCGTAAGGCCCAAAACCCTCTTGCTGTTCGCCGTTATAATCATCAGTTGTCTGATAGCCAGCTTGCGCGCCCGCTTCCACAAAAGCCTTCACCAACGGATTGTCGCGCTTGCCACGGGAGACATGTAATGGACCATCCTTACCGCGCCACGAAGGATCGCCCCCATGGCCGCCATCATCCCAGCTTTCCATTCGCTTATAGTAAGGCAACACATCGGCATAGGCCCATCCCTGCGCGCCCATATCGGCCCAATTGTCAAAGTCACGCGCGTGCCCGCGCACATAGACCATGCCGTTGATCGAGGACGAACCGCCGAGCACTTTGCCGCGTGGTGTGACCAGCCGACGGCCGCCCAGATGCGGTTCTGGCTCGCTTTCATATCCCCAGTCATATTGCTTCATATTCATGGGATAGGATAACGCGCCGGGCATCTGGATAAACGGCCCTGCGTCGGTGCCGCCATATTCCACGACAATGACTTTTTTGCCCGCTTCGGCGAGACGATACGCAATGGCACAGCCCGCGGAGCCAGCACCGATGATCACATATTCTGCGTGCACTACAATTTCCTTAAAACGGGGCTTCGACGTCGTTCATGCCGACATAGACGGTTTTGAGCTGGCTATAATGCTCAATCGCGGCTTTCGAGTTCTCACGGCCAACGCCAGACGCTTTCATGCCCCCAAACGGCGCTTCAACTGGGGTGAGATTATAGGTGTTGATATAACATGTACCCGCCTCAAACGCTGCCGCAACGCGGTGGGCGCGGGTTAAATCTGAAGTGAAAACGCCTGCGGCAAGGCCGAATTCAGTGGCGTTTGCACGGTTGATTGCTTCTTGCTCATCGCTAAAGCGCAACACCGACATCACAGGACCAAATATCTCTTCTCGGGCAATGGTCATCTCGTCAGTCACATCGGCAAATAGGGTGGGTTCGATATAGAAACCGTCGCCGTCGATCATTTTGCCGCCTTTGACCAGACGGGCGCCTTCGTCCTGACCAATGCGGATATAGTTTGTAACAATGTCACGCTGGCGGGCAGACACCATGGGGCCGATCGTCGTGGTCTCATCCATCGGGTCGCCAATAATTGCATTGTCCATCCGCGCGGCAACGCGGGCAATGAATTTCTCGTAAAGCGCGTCCTGTACGAAGACCCGTGTGCCGTTGGAACAAATCTGTCCGGTTGAATAAAAATTGCCGTTGATTGCAGCCGCAACGGCGTTTTCCAAATGCGCATCATCAAACACAACAATGGGCGATTTGCCACCCAATTCCATGGTGACATGACGAATGCCATCAGCGGCCGCCGCATAGACCTTACGTCCCGTGGGCACAGAGCCGGTAAGCGACACCTTGTCGACCCGCGGATCGGTTATAAGCGAATGGCCGACGCTGCCCGCACCTTGCACAACATTAAACAGCCCTGCTGGCGCTCCTGCCTCATGCAAAATTTCGGCAAGTTTTAGCGCCGTCAAGGGCGTCATTTCTGATGGTTTGAACACCATCGCATTGCCGCAAGCAAGGGCGGGTGCCGCTTTCCAGCTGGCGATCTGGATCGGGTAGTTCCATGCACCAATGCCCACACAAACCCCCAAGGGTTCACGCCGTGTATAGACAAAATCGCCGCCTGCAACGGGGATGTGCTCGCCCGTCAATGTGCCGGCAAGCCCGCCGAAATATTCGAGCGCATCTGCGCCTGAAGCCGGGTCTGCGATCAACGTCTCTGATAGAGGTTTGCCTGTATCTTTGGTCTCGATTTCAGAAAGCTCACGGTTGCGCGCCCGCATAATATCCGCCGCCCGGCGCAACACGCGGCCACGCTCAGTGCCCGACAAGGCCGTCCATTCTTTTTGCGCAGCCTTTGCGCTGTCCAATGCCGCGTCCACAATGGCGGCCGTCGCAATGTGCAGCGTGGCAATCACCTCGCCGGTATGCGGATAGATTACATCAAACGGTTCGCCGTCTGTGTCGTCTACATATTGGCCATTGATGAAGTGACTGGCTTGGGGGCGGTAACTCATGGTCAATTTACTCCTGTGGGCCAACGAGAATGGCTGTTGGGTCCGGGTCGACCTGTTCGGTCGAGATCACGTCATTTTCTGAAATTTCGGTGCATTCGGCTGCGATGGCACGCATCACATGTTGCGAGCCCTCCGCGCCGTCCAGCTGATGAGTTTCGGCGTCGATCACATTGATGGATCTGGTGTCGAGCGCGTAGCGCAAATAAAGACCATCAATCAAACCCGCAATGCGCCGCGCCACGTCTGGCGCACGCACTCCAATCTTGGGGCGCAGGGCATCCACAAGGTTTGAGTGCAAACGGCGTTGATAAACATAAAGCAACCGCCGGGCGGGTTCAGAACGCAGCGACAGGGCATAGAAATTCACCCAAGCCGAAATGGCCTCGCGGCGAAAGCTGGTCATGCCAAAGCTGGCTTCGGCGATGGCTTCCAACCGCTCATCGGCAGTCTTCTTCCCGCGAAGAGCTTGGCGCACATCATTTCCATATTCGCTCAGGATTGAGCGCATGGCGGCCAAGAACAATCCTTCCTTGTCCTGGAAATAGTGAAAGGCCAGCCCCGGCGAAACGCCAGCACTTTTCGCGATCTGACTGGTGGTCACATTCAACGTGCCAGTGGAGCCGATTTCATTGATGGTGGCGGCGATGAGTTCCTGGCGGCGTTCAGCTTCCGATTTGCGGGCCATAAAGGTCATTCCAGAGTTGAAGGTTGCATTTCTCGCATAATATATTATTAATTGACTCGTCAATCAATAACTCATGCACCTATGATGTGAAAAAAAGAGGGATCCCAATGAAGCGTACACTTACTGCTGTAATTCTCACGCTGAGCGCAACATCTGCGCTGGCCAACAGTTGCGAAACAGTCACCTTCTCTGATGTGGGCTGGACTGACATCACCGCCACCACAGCGGCCACAACCACCGTGCTTGAAGCCATGGGCTATGACACCACAACCCGTGTTTTGTCTGTGCCTGTGACCTATGTGTCGCTTGAAGAAGGCGATGTGGATGTGTTCTTGGGCAACTGGATGCCCACCATGGAAGCCGACATCGCGCCTTATCGCGAAAAAGGTACTGTGGACACTGTGCGCGCCAACTTGCAGGGCGCGAAATACACATTGGCAACGAACGCCGCTGGCGCAGAACTTGGCATTAAAGATTTTGGCTCTATCGCTGAACATGCCGATGCGCTTGATGAAACCATTTACGGCATTGAGCCGGGCAATGACGGCAACCGCTTGATCCTCGATATGATCGCGGAAAATGCGTTTGGTCTGAAAGACTTTGACGTAAAAGAAAGCTCCGAGCAGGGGATGCTGTCGCAAGTAGCCCGCTTGACCAAAAAAGACGAACCAATCGTATTTCTGGGCTGGGCACCACACCCTATGAACGCCAATTTTGAGCTGACCTACCTTGCCGGTGGCGATGACTGGTTCGGCGAGAACTACGGCGGCGCAACGGTTTATACCAACACCCGGGCTGGCTATGTCGAAGAATGCCCGAACGTTGGCAAGCTGCTGCAAAACCTAGAGTTTTCCCTTGAAATGGAAAACGAAATCATGGGCGCGATCCTCAATGATGGTGAAGAAGCAAGCGACGCCGCAAAAGCGTGGTTGGCTGCAAACCCATCCGTGCTCGACGGCTGGTTGGCTGGTGTCACCACGCAAGATGGTGGCGAAGCGTTGCCTGCTGTGAAATCAGCGCTCGGCCTATAATCTTAGGCTATAAATTGCGGCCCTGCGCCTTTGTGCAGGGCCGTATTAAGTCTCGCATGTAGACGACGAAGGGGGAAACAGGTCGTGGATTGGCTGACGTCTTACAAAATTCCAGTGGGGAAAGTCGCGAGTGCGATTTTCGAATGGATTCGGGATCATGCGGAGGGCGCGCTTGATCTGCTGTCCCTTGTACTCGAAGCCATGATCGATGGGTTTCTTTGGATTCTTCAGACACCACATCCGCTCTTGGTGATCGCTGCATTCGTTGCGTTCACCTGGCTCATGCAACGCAATTGGAAAACCTGTTTGCTTGTGGCTCTCGGTTTCCTTTTTATTTTCAACCAGGGCTATTGGGAAGAAACGACTGAAAGCCTCACGCTGGTGCTTTCCGCCTGTATCGTGTGCATGTCGGTTGGCGTGCCAATTGGGATTGCCGCCGCCCACAGACCGCGCCTTTACGCCATGATGCGCCCTGTGCTCGACCTGATGCAGACCCTGCCGACCTTTGTTTATCTCATTCCCGCGATTGTGTTTTTCGGCATCGGCATGGTGCCCGGCTTGATTGCGACAGTAATCTTCGTGCTCCCCGCGCCAATTCGTCTGACCCAGTTGGGCATTTCCTCCACGCCAAGTCGCTTGACGGAGGCCGTGCGCGCATTTGGTGGAACAGACCGCGATGTGCTGATCAAAGCTGAACTGCCTTATGCACTTCCGCAGATTATGGCGGGGTTGAACCAAACCATTATGCTGGCACTGTCCATGGTGGTGATTGCCGCCCTCGTGGGTGCTGATGGTCTGGGTGTGCCGGTCGTGCGCGCCTTGAACCAGGTGAATACAGCCCTAGGCTTTGAAAGCGGTATTGTCATTGTTGTGGTCGCTATCTTGCTGGATCGCATGCTAAACAGAGGGTCGGAACAATGAGTGTAGCTGTTAAGATCGAAAATGTGTCCATCGTCTTCGGTGATGCGCCGGAAAGTGCGCTCCCCTTTATGGATGAAGGGCTAGACCGCACCACGGTTCAGGAAAAAACCAATCAGGTCCTGGGCGTTCATGATTGCTCCGTTGATGTGAACGAAGGTGAAATTCTGGTGCTGATGGGGCTGTCCGGCTCGGGCAAATCAACGCTTTTACGCGCAGTCAACGGCCTTAACCCCGTCGTGCGCGGCGCTGTGCATGTAGACGAGGGCAATGGCGAAGGTCTGATGAATGTGACCGAAGCGGCGCAGGTGGACCTTCGCCGCATTCGCCGCGAACGCGTGGCGATGGTCTTCCAGCAATTCGGCCTCCTGCCTTGGCGTAGTGTCGCTGAAAATGTGGGATTGGGTCTGGAATTGGGCGGCATGTCCAAAGCCAAACGTCGTGAAGTCGTGCTCGAACAACTTGGACTGGTGGGTTTGTCCGAATGGGCAGATAACAAGGTCAGCGAACTATCGGGCGGCATGCAACAACGGGTTGGCCTCGCCCGCGCTTTTGCAACCAAAGCACCTATCCTGCTGATGGACGAACCGTTCTCGGCGCTTGATCCGCTTATCCGCACAAAATTGCAGGACGAGCTTTTGGAACTGCAAAAACGGCTGAAACGCACCATCATTTTCGTGAGCCACGATTTGGATGAAGCCTTCAAGCTGGGCAACCGTATCGCCATTATGGAAGGCGGCCGCATTGTGCAATGTGATACGCCGAACGGCATCGCCAACAACCCGGTCAGCGATTATGTGGAAGAATTTGTCGCCCACTCCAACCCGCTCACCTTTTTGCGGGCAAAAGACGTGATGACCGATGCCGACATCAGCGGCGACTTACACGTTGATGAAGACACGCCAGTGATGGAATTCGCCGCCGAATTGACCGCGAGCAAGGCATCCGTTGTGGTCACCAAAAATGGTGCACCGGTCGGCATGGTCACATCGGACTCGCTGTTGCAAAGGCTGGTTACCTAGCCACAGATCTAGGCTGACATCTTGTGAGGTGGGGGAAGCGAAATTGCGCTATTCTTTGGTGTCGTTTGCGCCAGTGCGCGGCATGTCGCCCCAACCCTCGACTTTGCGCAAAAATTGCCACCAGCCAACGATGCGCCACCAACTATTGAGTTGTCGATAGCCAAAATTCTCGACTAGCGCCACCAGGCCAAGTTTCAACAGGTCGCGTGCTCTTGGGGAGCGGGCGAGCTCCAGCTCTTCCAAGATCAAGGTACTAACGCTGATAAAAGTGCCAAAAATGAAAAAGATCGCTAGAAATGCAAGCAGAAATGCTTGGTCCAGAATCCCGAGGAAAAACAAAAACGGGAAGGCGACATAGCCGATAAATTCTGCCAGCGGCCCGATCACATCCACCAAAATATTATTGGGCATGGCCAGCATGCCAAAACGTCCATATTTCGGGTTCAAGATCATATCTTTGTTTTTGGACGCCACCTCAAGTGCGCCCCGCTGCCATCGCGTGCGCTGGGTCCGCAAAACCTTTAGTTGCTCGGGTGCTTCGGTCCAGCATACGGGCTCAGGCACATAGCGCATCTTATAATCGATCTTTTGCTCCGCCAAATATCGGTGCAATTTGACAATGAAATCATAGTCCTCACCAATCGTATCTGACGACCACCCACCAACCTTCATTGAAAGATCACGGCGGAAAATTCCAAAGGCGCCGGAAATGATCGACAACATATTCCAGTGGCTCCATGCCAGACGGGCCATGAGAAACGCACGGATATATTCCATCGTTTGCACTAATGGGACAAACTTTGTCGGCAAGTCGATTTTGGTGATGCGCCCATTTTTAACCGTGCAGCCATTGAGCACACGAATGGTGCCGCCAACCGCAACCATGCGTTCGGGCTCCTCCATAAAAGGACGCACGCAGCGCAGCAGCGATTCTGGCTCCAGCAGGGAGTCTGCATCGACAACGCAATAAAGTGGATGCCTTGAGAAGTTTAGCGCTGCATTGACAGCATCTGCTTTGCAGCCTCCATTCTCCTTATCGATCACCACCAATTGCGGATAGGCGGGTGAGCCATAAACCCCGCGCACCTTGGCGTGGGGTAGGGTCAATTCATGGGCACGCGTCATTGGCTTGAGGCCAAATGCGTCAATCATCGCTTGCAAAGTGTTATCTTTTGATCCGTCGTTCGCGACCAGAATTTCCAAATTCGGAAATTGCAAAAACAGCATCGACCGAATGTTGGCAACAATGGTTTGCTCTTCATTGTAGGCGGGGACTAAAATTGACATGGGCATGACTTCTTCTGAAATCAGCAATTGCCAATTGGTTTCGCTGTCTTGTGCCTGCGAGTGCCGTTTCATCTCCGCATAGGCTGCCGGCAGTTGGATGGCGCTGATCAAGTTTTGCAGCAATCCAATAGCAAAAATGACGCCCAAAAACGCATAAACCCAAAAAATATGGGTGAGAAAAAATGCACTGAGCGATTGGGCCATTTGCTCAAGCATATTGTGTTCCACCGTGCTCAAGCATGATTTGCTGGGTCAGCGCCGCGTGCGGACCTTGTGCGTTGGTGTAGGCCAATAAAAGCGCCTCGCCCTTTGACCCTATCTTTAGCAGAGCTTGGGCGGCGTGATAGGTGACCCACCAATCGGTGTCGTCCAGAGCCTCCAGCAAAACAGCATATGTTTGGTCCGTGTAAACAGATCCCAGCGCAACAATAGCGTCTTTGCGCACATCCACGTGCTCATCTTGGGCCAGCAAATGCAGCGTGTCGATCACATCGGTCGCCTGCAACTCGCCCAATGCGCGCGCCACGGCCCGGCGTACCTGGACAGATGGGGATTGGGCATAATCGACGATGTGGGGCGCTGTGGTCATATCCCCCACATTGCCCAGCGCCATGATGATGGCCGCACACCAACTTTCCTCGGTTTGTTGGGGCAGCAAGGCCACCAAAAAGGGTGTTGATTGCGGCCCAAATTGTGTGAGCACGTCCGCCATAAAAGCCGCGTTTGTGCGGTCCATCTTCGGAATATGCTCAAATATTTCGGGCAGCTCTTCATCGTCAGCCCGTTGCGCCAAACCGCGCAAAGCGGCTAGCTGCACGTAAGGATCAGCATGCGCTAAATGGGCGTACAAAGTGCGTTTGCTTTCCGGGTCATCAAGGTTTGAAAGCAGTGTGAGGACTTGAATGATCTGACCCCGTCCACTCTCCCGCACGATGCGCTGCAGCGTGTCACGACCAAGCCAATGATCAACAATTTGCGCAACCCTTTTCGCGTCCTGTCCGGTAACGGATCTCACCAAATCCAATGCAGCCGCCAATGCCAAAGGAAATTCGCGCGGGGAAATGTCAGGCTTTGTTGTGCCACTCAGATCCACTGGACTACTCACCGCGAGCACCAAATATTGCTCGATTTCGTGTCGTCGATCTTTGAACTTTTGCCCCCACCGCGGTAAAAAGATGCGCCGCAGGACAAGTAAAAGCAGAATAGAAATTGCCGCCAAGGCCAAGATGCCGCTCAGCACCCAAATCGACACTAAGATTTGTTCTCTCAGAATATCCCCGCTTTGCTCTTCACGCCCTTAACCTGAAAAGCTGTTTGCGCTTTATGCACCGTACGCGTGAGCGCCCATTGGTTTGCCTTCAACTGCCGCCCGTTCCAACAAGCGTTGGCATCTGAGCACCAGCTCATCCAGGCTAAAGGGCTTGACCACATAGTCTGATGCCCCGAGCTGCAAGCCAGCCATAATATCTTTATTGTCTCGTTTCGCGCTCAAAATCACCACTGGGATATCCTTGAGCGACGTGTTTTGACGCATATTGTGCAGCAGGGCCATGCCCTCAAGGCCTGGCAAAATGCGATCAAGAATAACTAGGTCAGGCTTGATGTCTTCCATATCTTGAAGAGCCTGCAGGCCATCGTCATAGCCGATGCATTTCACGCCAAGCGTGCGGAATTTGGCTTGAAGCAAATTCTGCACTGCCTGATCATCATCCACCAACAATATGGTCTGCTTCAAGTGGGCCAGTCTGGTCTTGAGCTTTTGCGCCACCGCTTCTGCTTTAAAGGGCTTAAGAACATAATCTGAAGCCCCCGCGGTCAGTGAATCCAATACCATTTGCGGTTCACCACTGGCGGTAATCATCACAACGTCCATATGGCGCAGGGTAGCATCCGCCTTGATGTGTTTGAGCAATTCAAGTCCGGTTTTTCCACCCGGCATTTTGTTATCCAGAAGCACCAGATCAAAAGGCATCTTCGCCATAAACTCTTCGGCCTGATCTGAATTCTCGGCCATCGTGCACTCTGCATAGTCGGACATAAATTGCCCGAGCAAACTGCGCGTGTCCGCGTCATCGTCAACGATTAGAACGGCAGGTAAATTCGCCGACGCAGCGGGCTTGGGCGTTTCCGCAGACAGGGGCTGTTCTTCGGTCGCAGGCTGCTGCGCCATGTCGAGCGCTTCGAACTCTGTTCGCGCATCCGCGCACGCATTCAAAAGCGCCAGGATGGCCGGCTGCAAATTCGGATCGTTGGCGCCCACCCGGTCGCGAGCCAAGTCTTCGACAATCAATCCAGTTTCGCTTATGGCGGGGAATTGATAGGTGCGACCGGTGCCAACAAACTTGTGTGCAACCTCTTCCAAATCCTTGAGATCATCGTCGTTAAGATCGTTGGCCTCAAGTTTGGTCAAAACATCAAGAACGATTTCCTCACGTTCCCACAAATCCTGAATATATGTACGTCGCAGCGCGTGCATCGCGTCAGCAAAATTTCCACCCTCACGCTGCATATGTCACCACCTATTCGGTTTTCTTGTGCTGCAATTGAAGATCAAGAATGCCTTGGACCTGATCAGATAATGTCATCGGATCAAATGGTTTGGAGATGACTTGTTTTGCCCCCATGGCCAAGTAGGCTTCTACTTCGGAGGGTTGAACCCGCGCGGTCATGAATACGATGGGCAAGTCAGCGCAATTTGGCAATTCCTTGATGGCTTTCAATGTCGCAGGACCGCCCATATTGGGCATCATGACGTCCAACAACACCAAATCAGGCTGGAAGTTGCGCAAGACATCCAGTGCTTCCGGACCGCTATTGCAAACCGTTACCTCAAAGCCACCAATCGCTTCGAGCGAGGTTTGCGCAATGCTCAAAATATCGTGTTCATCATCAACACATAAGATATGCCCTTTTGGGCCTACGCTATGTTGAGCTGCATTCATCATTTTGATCTAACCAGCCTTACGGATGGATTCTCCATCTTCATTTTCATGGGCTGCCAGTTTGAACTCGACCCAGAAAACAGTTTCCACATTCGGTTCGGATGTATAACCAATCCTGCCGTCCATTTGTTCAACCAACTGCTTGGAGATCATCAGTCCAAGACCTGTCCCGCTTTTCTCTCTGGTTGTCGAAGAGTCAGCTTGCGCGAATTTGGTAAAAATTCGGTTCCGAAATTCATCGGAAATGCCAATACCATTGTCGCTAACGCTGATCCTTGCATAATCGCCATTTTGATCCGCACGCACTTTAACCGTGCCGCCAGCGGGCGAAAACTTAATGGCATTGGAAATAAAGTTGGACAGCACCTGGTTGAAGCGCCATTTGTCGACATTGATGTATAGTCCTGCATCGACAGCCTCAAGCTTCAGATCTGCCTCGAACGTGGCAGCATAGGATCTGTTGTCTTCAACGATTTGCGGCAAAAGCTCATTCAGTTGCACATTTGCGATTTCATAATGCATGCCGCCATTGCCCAGTTTCTCCATATCCAAGATGTCGTTCACAAGAGCAATCAGCCGTGTGCTGTTGCGCTGTGCGATGGTGAGAAGGCCATGCACCTTGGGAGATATCTCGTCCTTAAATGCCCCCAAAATTAGTGATAGTGAGCCAGAAATTGATGTGATTGGAGTGCGCAGTTCGTGGCTGACCGTGGCAATGAACTCGTTCTTGATGCGCTCAGTCTTTTTGCGTTCAGTCAAATTGATCATCTGTTTGATGAAATATTTGATGGACCCGTCCGCATTGTAAACCGGGGAGACATGTTGTTCGACCCAAATGGTCTGGCCGGACTTTGTGATCAATCTCTTCTCAACAACAAAATTCTGTGCAGACCCATTCGCCAGGGACAATAATTGTTCGGCATCGACATCCATATCGTCGGGGTGAGCCAAAAGTATCGAAGGGTCTTGCAGCTCTTCCATCGAATATTCAAGCATGTCGTTGGCGGTCTTGTTCATATGAATCAACTCGCGTTGCGGCGAGATTGATAGGGCCGCAATGGGCGCATTTTCCAGAGTTTGTCGGAACGTTCTTTCGCTCAGCTCCAATGCGCGCTGCGCCTCAACTTGCTCTGTGATGTCACGCACACTTGCCACATAACGGCGCACATCATCCAAATCGAACGCGCTTGCGCCCAGCTCCATCGGGAAGGTGCTTTTATCCTTGCGGACACCGGTTATGGTGATGCCATTGGCCATGCCATTTTCTTCCAACCAACGGCTTTCGCCTTCAAGATAGGCTTTCATTTTGCTGTGGTCACGTTTGAGCAAAAGCGTGTGAAAGGGTTTGCCAATGACATCGGCAGCGGCGTAGCCAAATATGTGCTCTGCAGATGGATTAAACGCTAGAATGCGGCCACCGGCGGAAATCTCAACGATCCCATCCACAACCGTGTCTAGCACCGCTTGTAGTCCCCCGCGTGCCTTGTTGATTTCTCTGGTTTTGCGATCAACTTCGGTTTGAATGCTGGCGGCACGATGCGCAATAGAGACGAGCATAAGCCCCAACAGGCCACCAATCACAATGCCGGTAATCAGGATCAGTTCTGCCTGAAAATCGATCGTGGAGGCTTCAAACGATTTTGTGCTGGTCCACTCGATCGTCCAATCCTGCTGCATGACGTTAAAGGTCCGCACTTTTTTAAAGTGGGGTGGCTCGGCCGCTTTTGCGTCTTGTGTCTCACTTTCAGCATAGATCAATTGGTTCTTATTTGTGGTGGCCCCATCGTAAATGCTGACATTGAATTGCTGACCTTGACTGGCAGTCAAATCACCAAGCAGATTTTTGCCGATGAAAGGCGCATAGACCCAGCCTTGCAAGTCGGTTTCCGGGTTGGTCAGCTCATCAAATACACCGGTTGAATAAATCGGATAGAGCAACAAGAAGCCCGGGGTTTTCTCAGCATCCTGCACCAGTAGAATGCGTTGTGTAATGGCAGACTTTCCGGTTGTGGCTGCCAGATCAGCCGCCGTTCGGCGGTTGGTTTCAAATGCGATATTAAGGCCAACAGCTGGGCCGTTGATTTCCACGGGTTCGATGAATGTGATCACATAGTGGGTGTCGTGATCCACTTCCGGATGAGACCTGAAGTCGGGCATGCCTGACGAGCGCTCGTTGGCGATATAGCGCTCCAAATCGTCAACATCAACGCGCCCAATATAACCAATGCCGTTAATGCCGGGATAGCGGTTGACGACATCCAACGCACTTACATATTGGCGCCATTCGGCACGATTGACCTCCTCAGACGCATAAAAAAGGCCGGCTCCACCAAGAATGGCGTCTTCATACGACAATAGGCGGTTCTTGAGCGCCTTTTCACTTTCTTCAGTGAGGGCATCAAAACGAGCGGTGTTCTTTTCAAACTGGCTGGTGCTTGTGGCATGCCATGCAAAAACCGTGGCTGCAAAAATCGCGAACACCAAAACGGCGATGGCCAAATATTCGCGTCGATTGCGCGTTCGATTTGTTTCCCGGAAAAATTCCAGCTGAACCTTTCCGATAATGAGTGGGAAGAGAGCGATGATGCCCAAGGTGTTGCTGGCAAAGATTTTTAGCGTTGCCAATAGAATGGAATCTGCCGTGCCACCTAAAAAACTGACAATGATCCACGCAATGGCAAGGGAAAGTGCGATGCACCCAACCACAGCAATTATGACAGGCTGGACTTTGTGGGTGGCAAATATGCCACCGGTTTTGACCATAAAATAGCGTTGTATGACATTAGAAACGATTGCGGCAAAGGCCATGGAACTTGCCGCAATCAGCAGCACAATGGCCGGCTTGAGGTTTGGGCCGCCAATCCAATCAATCAATAAAAAATACCCAGATGTGCCGACCAGCATGCCGACCAAGAGGGCAATTGCACATCGTTTTTGGCATGTTAGAAACATCCACGTGGCGATGCCTGTAGGTATCCAAATAAGGGGTATATTTTCGTAATGTGCGGTAAGATAGAGACTTGCGACCACGCCCAATGCCATCAGGATGGCACCAAAAAGCGTTTTTTTCCGGTTCGAAATCATATTCATATGCGCCGACCATTTCAAAAAGACATAACTGGGCGCACATAAAAAGCGAGCCGCATTATACTATTGGGCTCAGAAATGATTTCATTCGGGTTAACATGAGTAGATACAATTATATTTAAGATTAAATTATACCTAGTTAGTATAATATCCTATTTACTTTAATTTTATGAACAATGGGTTTGTAACAATATGTTTTTAAGCTGAGATTATGATCAGTGAGTATTGAGTGCAAAAACCCGACGAGATTTCAGATGGAAACAGTTTTACTGATCGACGATGATGACCAGATTATCGACTTTCTCACGCCGCTTCTGCAAGAAGAGGGCTTTCGCGTTCTAAGCTGTGCCGATGGCGAAGCTGGCCTGAATCTGCTGAAAACAACAACGCCCGATCTCATTGTGGTTGATGCCATGATGCCGCGCATTGATGGTTATCAGTTTCTATGGCATCTGAACGCTTCGCCACAAACGGCTGACATTCCAACGATGATGCTCACCTCACGTGCCAACGCGTCCGATGTCAGCTACGGCAAGTCGTTAGGCGCGGATGTCTATCTCACCAAGCCTTTTCAAGGCAAGGAAGTAATTGCTTGCCTGAACTATCTGCGCGTGGTGTCGCAAGAGGCGCGTAAAACCGTCTAAACTTGGCCAACGTCCCTGTGCGGGTTTCCGTTTTCGCGTGTCCCCAAATGTGACAGGCGCGATCGCCAATCCACAAATCTGTCGCCTTACTTGATCTAGCGCAAAGACCAACGCCCCACCAAGGCGTATTTGACAACTGTAACTAAAAAAGGTTGTCCATGTACGCTTCACGCCCAAAAACCAGCTGGAAGACATTGTGCAAGGCGTTGTACGCGCTATGTGCAGATTTTTTGCTGGCATGTGCGGTAGTGTTCTTGTTGGCCCAACCCTTTGCGGCGCAGGCAGCTCCCTTGCTAGCGGTTATTTGTGATTCACAGTCTGCACTTGTCGTTGCGGTCAATGGTGACGAGGACGCCCCATGTCCCGACTGCGCCAGTTGCGCAATTTGCTTTACCGACTCCGAGCAATCTGGCGGCTTCCCGCCTGAAGGCGCAATGCATTTTCTGACTGTTGCTGCGAACTCTTCCGCCCCGTTTCGATTCCAAACTATCAAAACACCAGCGCCAATCCACAATCAAATGCTGCGAGGACCGCCCGCCAGTACTTGTGATGCACGAGTTTTCTCATGAGCAAATCAAATATTCTTTCCCGCCTTTTATTCCTGCTATCAACGTTAGCGTTGGGCCTTATCCTAAGCGTTTCTACAGCTTCAGCGCAGACCAACCGCCCCGTCCTTGAAAAGTTCCTGTCCAAGACTGACGTTCAGCTTTTTGCGCCTGAAGCGTCTGGATATGGCGACATTCAGCAAGACCTGCCCGTCGCGCCGATCTATCAGGACCAAGACTTGATTGGCTATGCCTTCGTCACTTCAGATTTCGTCGGCACCACCGGCTATTCCGGCAAACCCATTCACGTTATGGCCGCCATCGACCTGGAGGGGAAATTGCTCGGCGCTGAGTTGGTTGAGCACTCCGAACCAATCGTTTTGATCGGCATTCCAGACAGCAAAATCAAAAAGCTCACTGCAAGTTACAAAGGCCTCGATGTCGTTCAGGAAGCGGCTCAAGGGGGATCAGCCCACGAGCTCGACATCATTTCTGGCGCGACGGTGACCATCATGATCATCGACGACTCAATTGTGCGTTCGGCCATTAAGGTGGCACGCGCATTGGGCTTGGGTGGCCTGTCCACTGAAGCGAAGGACAATAGCCCGCAGCGCGAGTTGAATGACGATGAAAGTCTTGTGTCTGACTGGCAAACCATGTCCGGCGATGGCTCTATCCGTCGCCTGACCTTGGATGTCGGTCAAATCAATGAGGCCTTTGTGCAGGCCGGCGATCCACGCGCGATTGAGCGGCCCATCGAAAAAGACCCCGAAACCACGTTCATCGATATGCACGCCGCTTTGGTGTCTGCCCCCAGCATTGGCCTCAGCCTTTTGGGCGAGGCCGAATATGGCAATTTGCAATCCTGGCTGGATGAAGGTGAGCATGCAATTCTGATCGCGGGACGCGGCCTTTATTCCTTTAAAGGCTCTGGCTATGTGCGCGGCGGCATTTTTGACCGTATCCAGCTCATTCAGGGCGACATTTCCGTCCGCTTTCACGATAAAAACCATCGACGGCTCGGCGAAATCGCAGCGGATGGTGCGCCCAGCTTTACTGAGCTGGATATTTTTAGAATTCCGGCAAACGCCGAGTTTGATCCCGCCAAACCGTGGCGGTTGCAATTGCTGGCCCACCGCGAAGTCGGCCCGGTTGAAAAGACCTTTTTGACCTTCGATCTCGGCTATAAATTGCCAGAGCAATATCTAAAGCCTTTGCCGAAAGTAGCACCTGTCGCCTCAGCGGTTGACACCAACGATGATGATGCTGCCCGCGCCGCATTGTGGCAACGAATCTGGCGCGACAAGCAATTTGAAATCACCGTGCTTGGCGTCATGTTGGCGGTGCTCACGGCAACCTTCTTCTTCCAAAAGCAATTCACCCGGAATGCGCGGTTCTTCTATTGGTTCCGCATGAGTTTTCTGGTCGTCACACTTGTGTTTTTGGGCTGGGGACAAAACGCACAGCTTTCCATCGTCAACCTGATGGCCTTGGGCGCAAGTTTGCAAAGCGGCTTCAGTTGGGATGCATTTTTGCTCGACCCGCTTGTGTTTATTCTGTGGTTCTCAGTTGCGGCCGCACTGCTGTTTTGGGGACGCGGCGCATTTTGCGGATGGCTATGCCCCTTCGGCGCCTTGCAAGAAATCACCAACCAGATCGCACGCTTTTTCAAAGTACCTCAGTGGGAACTGCCCTGGGGCCTACATGAGCGGCTTTGGCCGCTGAAATATATGATCTTTCTAGGTCTATTCGGTTTGTCGCTCGTCTCCATTCCGATGGCGGAGCAATATGCCGAAATCGAACCCTTCAAAACAGCAATCATTTTGAAGTTTGATCGCGCATGGCCTTTCGTGGTGTTCGCCACGGTGCTGTTGGGCGCTGGCCTGTTTATTGAGCGTTTTTATTGCCGCTATCTCTGCCCGTTGGGCGCGGCACTGGCCATTCCGGGCCGTATCCGGATGTTTGATTGGCTCAAGCGCTACAAAGAATGCGGCAACCCCTGCCAAACCTGTGCAAACGAATGTTTTGTGCAAGCGATCCACCCCACAGGGGAAATCAACCCGAATGAATGTCTGTCCTGCTTGCACTGCCAAGTGCTCTATCAGGACGACCAGAAATGTCCCGTCTGCATCAAACAACGAAAAGGACGCGAGCGTCGCTCAGCAAATGACACGGCATCAAAGGCGGCAATGGAAGCCCTGCTGAGTAAAAAAAATCCACCGCAAGGCATTAGCAAAAAGGAGAGCTAACATGTCTGACAATAAAGTAAAATCAGCTGGGATTTCCCGTCGGGAACTTCTCACAGGCACAGGTGCCGGCGCGTTTTTAGCTGGCGCTTTGGCAACCACTGGTGGTGCCGCACTTATGGCAACACCTGCGGCAGCAGCGGAAAATGACCATACGCTGGCTCCGGGTGAGCTGGACGAATATTACGGCTTTTGGTCTTCCGGCCAAACAGGCGAATTGCGCATTATGGGCATGCCTTCCATGCGTGAATTGATGCGGGTACCCGTTTTCAATCGCTGTTCCGCAACCGGTTGGGGCCAAACCAACGAGTCATTGAAAATTTTGACTGAAGGTTTGACCGACGAAACCAAACAATTCTTGGCCGATTCCGGCATGAAAACATATGACAATGGTGACCTTCACCACCCTCATATGTCTTTCACTGACGGCACCTATGACGGTCGCTACATTTTCATGAACGACAAAGCCAACACCCGGGTTGCTCGTGTGCGCGTTGACGTGATGAAGTGTGACAAGATCATTGAGATCCCGAATGCCCACGACATTCACGGCATGCGCCCTCAAAAATATCCACGTACTGGCTATGTGTTTGCCAACTCAGAGCACGAAGCACCTTTGGTGAATGACGGCTCTACAATGCATGACGTTTCCACCTACACAAACATCTTTTCAGCCATCGATGGCGACGAAATGAAGGTGTCTTGGCAGGTGATGGTTTCCGGCAACCTTGATAACACCGACTGTGACTATCAAGGCAAATATGCCTTCTCAACATCTTACAACTCAGAAATGGGCATGAACCTTGCCGAAATGACTGAGAGCGAGATGGACCATGTTGTTGTGTTCAACATCAAGGAAATCGAAAAAGGCGTCGCCAATGGTGATGTGGAAGTGTTGAATGGCGTGCCCATTATTGATGGTCGTAAAGGCTCCAATAAGAAATACACACGCTATATTCCAATTCCAAACAGCCCACACGGCATCAACACTGCACCTGACAAACGCCACGTTTGTGTTGCTGGCAAATTGTCACCAACTGTATCTGTGATCGATGTAACCAAATTGGACGCATTGTTTGAAGAAGATATCGATCCACGTTCATGCATTGTTGCAGAACCACAATTGGGTCTTGGCCCTCTTCACACAGCGTTTGATGGCAAAGGCAACGCCTTCACAACATTGTTCTTGGACAGCCAAGTGGTAAAATGGAACATTGAAGACGCTGTGCGCGCTTATGCTGGCGAAGATGTTGATCCAATCATCTCAAAAGTCGATGTGGCCTATCAGCCTGGACACAACTCAACATCCATGGGCGAAACCGCAGAAGCTGATGGCAAATGGCTCATCTCTTTGAACAAGTTCTCAAAAGACCGTTTCTTGAACGTTGGTCCGCTGAAACCTGAAAATGAGCAACTGATTGACATCAGCTCTGATGAGATGAAGGTCGTTCACGATGGCCCAACTTTCGCAGAGCCACACGACTGTATCATTGTGCACCGGTCAAAAGTGAATCCAAACGCTGTTTGGGATCGCAATGATCCAATGTTCGATGATGCCAAAGCGCAAGCTGCGGCCGATGGCGTGGTGTTGGAAGATGGTCACGACACTGTCATTCGCGATGGCAACAAAGTCCGTGTCTACATGTTCTCTGTGGCCCCGGCCTTCTCTTTGGAGAGCTTCACCGTCAAACAGGGTGATGAAGTCACTGTGTATGTCACCAACCTCGATGAGATTGATGATTTGACCCACGGCTTCTGCCTGTCAAATCACAATGTGGCGATGGAAGTTGCTCCCCAAGCTACAGCGTCTGTTACATTCATTGCAGGGCGTCCAGGTGTGCATTGGTTCTATTGCCAATGGTTCTGCCACGCGCTGCACATGGAAATGCGCGGCCGTATGTTTGTTGAGCCCAAATAAGGATTGTCGGTCATGATGCTTCGCCTTCTTGCCTGTCTACTATTGCTATTGAACGTGGCCACCGCCATGGCCCGCGATTGGCAAGTGACGCCTGAAGGCGAGGCATTGTCCGTCATCCTCGAAAAAGCGGAGGCGGGCGATTATGTCCGCCTCGCGCCAGGCACCTATGCAGGGCCGATTCAGATTGACGTGCCTTTGGTTCTGGATGGGCAAGGAAAAGCCCACATCAAAGGCAACGAAATCGGTTCAGTGATTGTGGTCAACGCCACAGACGTTACCGTGCGCGGCATCAAGGTCACGGGCTCTGGTTCCGATGGCCAAAATCGGGATTCTGGTATCGTTACAGCCCAAAGTGCAGATCGAGCGCTTATCGAAAACAATGTGCTGCTCGGCAACCTCGTCGGCATCGATGTTCACGGCACCAAAGATGCAATGGTGCGGGCAAACAAGATTGAGGGCCGGCTCGACCACCGCATGAATGAGCGGGGCAATGGTGTTTATGTCTGGAACGCGCCGGGCTCGAAGGTCGTGGGCAACGACATTCGCTATGGCCGCGACGGCATTTTCGTCAACACCTCGAAACAGAACGAATTCATTGGCAATCGCATGCGCGATCTGCGGTTTGCCATCCACTATATGCACGCGAACAAATCTGTCGTGCGCAACAATATCTCTCTCGGCAATCACCTTGGCTATGCAATTATGTATTCTGATGATGTGGTGATTGAGGGGAACCTGTCGCGCAATGACCGCGATCACGGCATCATGCTCAATTACACCAACAAAAGCACCATCCTCGCCAACATCATCGAGCAGGGCGGTGAAAAATGTGTGTTCATCTATAATGCCCACAAGAACAGTTTTCGCGGCAATCTGTTTTCACAATGCCAGATCGGCGTGCATTTCACCGCCGGGTCCGAGCGCAATAGCATCGTTGAAAATGCCTTTGTCGGCAATCGAACTCAGGTGAAATATGTCGGATCAAAATGGCTCGATTGGAGCGTCGACGGCAAAGGTAATTATTGGTCAGATCACGCCGCCTACGATCTGGACGGCAACGGCATTGCCGACGCGGCCTACCGCCCAAACGATATTATGGACCACGTTTTATGGACGCAACCTATGGCAAAATCGCTGTTGGGCTCGCCCGCTGTTCAATTGATCCGGTGGTCCCAATCTGCTTTTCCCGCTCTGCTGCCCGGTGGCGTGGTGGATCGCCATCCGCTCATGCAACCGGTCCAGCCTGAAATCCCTGAATGGGAGGAATTTTAAATGACTGCTCTCAATATCCAACACGTTGTCAAACGCCACGGAGATCTGGAAACCGTTTCAGATGTCTCGCTTACCGTTGAAGCGGGGGAACGTGTTGCGTTGCTTGGCCACAATGGGGCGGGCAAAACCACCATCATCAAAATGGTGCTGGGCCTGATGCCGATCAGCCAAGGCACGATTGATGTGCTTGGCAATCATCCCGGTTCGGCTGCAGCCCGTCGGCAAACCGGATATCTGCCGGAAAGTGTTGCCTTTCATGGCGCCTTAACAGGGCGCGAGCAGCTGCACCATTTCGCGCGATTAAAATCAGTGCCATTGAAGCAAGCGGATGATTTGCTGGATCGCGTTGGTCTGGGGCACGCAGCGGATCGTCGGATCAGCACGTACTCAAAAGGTATGCGGCAGCGCATTGGTTTGGCACAAGTTGTGCTGGGCCAGCCGAAATTGGCGATTTTGGATGAACCAACCAGTGGTTTAGATCCGGTCAGCCGCCATGAATTCTATGATATTGTCGAAGAGATGGCGCACAATGGGTCAGCGGTTATGCTGTCGTCTCACGCACTTACTGAATTGGAATTGCGCACGGACCGCATCGCAATCCTGTCGCAAGGCCAGTTGGTCGCCAATGATAGTTTGCAACAATTGCGCGAGCGCGCCAGCCTGCCGATCAGGTTTAAAGTCACTGCGTCCACCGACACAATTGAAAGCGTCAGCGATAAGCTCGGCGGCACGCGCGTCAATTGCCAGTCCGTGGAGTTGATGTGCCGCCCCGACGAGAAAATCGGCGTTTTGTCTGCCATCACCGCGTTGGGGCCAGTGGTCAAAGATGTCGATGTGACGCCCGCCAGTCTGGAAGAGCTTTATCGACATTTCTCTCGAATTGAGGAGAAATCATCATGACATCAATCTTGTCGATTGCACGTTTAGAATTGCTGATTGCACGCCGCAACCTTTGGGTCGCCACGGCTATTGTTTTGATGGCCACCTTCAATGTGGTGCTGACCATAGCTGGCAACGCGCCCACAGGCGTGTTGGGCGCTGGGCCGATGACTGTGTCCATCACCTCCATTACAACGCTGTCCGTTTATTTGATGCCACTGATCGGGCTGCTTTTGTCGTTTGATGCCATATCCGGCGAAGCAGAACGCGGCACATTGACCCTTAGCCTGTCCTATCCATTATCGCGGGCAGAAATCTTGTTGGGCAAGTTTTTCGCACACCTACTGGTGCTCGGCGTGGCTGTGGCCATCGGCCTTAGCATCACCGCCGCAATCATCGCCTTTCGTCACGAAGTTGCTGCCACCGAGTGGCGCGCTCTGATCGTGCTCTATTTCACCTCATTGGCTCTGGGGGCCACTTTTCTGGGCCTCGGCTACACCATTTCAGCGCTTGTCAAACAAACCGGGGCTGCGTCCGGCGTCGCCATCGCCTTATGGTTGATCGCTGTGGTGCTTTATGATCTGGGCTTGCTCGGCGCGTTGGTCGCTGATGCAGGCGGCACCTTTACCAAAACCATTTTCCCTTACGCCTTGGTGGCCAATCCAGCCGATGCATTTCGGCTGCTGAACATGCCTGATCAATCCGTCAACATGTTGTCCTCCGGCCTGGGCGCAGCAAGCAGTGCGACAGGGCTGGGCGGCCAACTTGCTTCCTTACTGGTGTGGCCAATTGCGGCCCTCTTGTTTGCGCTTCTAGCCTTCAGAAAGGTCGAGCCATGATCCACGCGAAAAAACTAATCATTATTGCCAGCGCTTTTGTGCTGGCGGGTTGTGCAAGTGAAGCTGCCGTGACGCCAACCCCTGAACCCATCGCTTTGACAGCAGAAGCGGCGGGGCATTATTGCCAAATGATTATTTTGGATCACGAAGGGCCAAAGGCCCAAATGTACCTGGCGGGCATGGAGAACCCCTTGTGGTTCTCGCAAGTGCGCGACGGTCTCGCCTATGTAAAGTCACCCGAACAATCAGCGGAAATTGTGGTGATGTATGTGAACGATATGGGCAAAGCCAAGAACTGGTCCGAACCGGGTGAAGACAATTGGATTCGCGCGGACGAAGCCTTCTATGTGGTGGGGTCTGACGCCCTCGGGGGCATGGGCGCACCAGAACTTGTCCCCTTTGCTGAGGAGGACGCGGCGCTTGCCTTCGCCAACTTGCGCGGTGGGGAAGTGCGCCATTTGCAAGACATAACACAGGACCACGTGCTCGCCCCTGTAGATCATGACGAGACAAACGAAGAGGTTAGCCAATGATCACTCGACGCCGCGTGATTTCTATTTTGGCGGGAGCCGCCGCATTGCCGCTAATCGGGCAGGGTGCTCGCGCCTCAACCTATAAATGGAGTGGTGTTGCACTAGGGGCCAATGCCAACATTATTCTCGATCATGAAGACGCAAAAGCACTCACCCAAAAGGCGCTGTTGGAAATTGCGCGGTTGGAGAAGGTATTTTCACTCTATCTGCCAGATAGCCAATTGGCGCGATTAAACCGAGACGGGGTGTTGGCAGATCCAGCTGTCGAATTGCTCGACCTGATCAATATTAGTGATCGTATTTACCGCGAAACCGCTGGCGTTTTCGACCCGTCGGTGCAGCCGCTTTGGGCGCTGCATGCTCAAAAATATGCCAGGGGTGAACGGCCGACGCCAAACGAGATTGCCACCGCGCGTGGCAGATCAGGGTGGATGGGCATTTCCGCATCGCCATCTCAGGTTGAGTTTTCAAAACCGGATATGGCATTGACCTTTAATGGTATCGCACAGGGATATATTGCCGACAAAGTTGCCGATTTGCTCCGGCAAGAGGGCGTCAAAAATGTGCTGGTCAATACCGGGGAAATCTCGGCCCAAGGTGTCGCCCCAAATGGTATGCCTTGGCCTGTTTCCTTAGCCTACAAAAATGAGCAGCTAAATCTGTCAAATGCGGCCATCGCAACATCCTCACCCAGCGGAACTGCGTTCGATCAAGGCGGCCAAGCCGGGCATATTCTGGATCCGCACACCGGCCAACCCGGCGGCATGTGGCAAAGCCTAAGCGTGGTCGACAAATCGGCAGCGCGCGCAGATGGGCTTTCCACCGCATTTTGCCTGATGAGCCGAGCGAAAATTGAAGCCGTGCCTGGTGAACATAAGTTGATTTTTGGTGATCCCATTCTCACTTAGCCTGAACGGGGCTGGCCCAAAAGCTTCAGATTTGGAACATTTCAGCAGGCGTCGCATTTAAACAATAGCTGCCGTCTGTGGGACGGCGGCTGCATCTTCGCGACAGTGCCCTGAAATTTTAAATCGACGTCCAGAGTCAAAGTGCCACAACAGCCCATTCAAATACGCCCATTTGTGCCAGAAGCACCGCAAGGTAAAAACCGTGTCAAATGGTGGGGACCGGGTATCCTGTGGGCCATATCGTCAGTTGGGTCTGGTTCAATCCTATTCACACCGCGTATTGGCTCAGAATATGGCTACTCGTTTTTGTGGCTGTTGTTGATGGTGTGTTTTCTCATGTGGATTATGATCCGTGAGGCAGGACGCTTTTCGGTGGTCACCGGGCGTACCGTGCTCGATGGGTTTAGCACCTTGCCCGGCCCCCGCAACTGGGCTTTGTGGTTGATTTTCGTGCCACAATTATTTGCTGCTGCTGTCGGCGTGGCAGGACTTTCTGGCTTGGCAGGCAGCGCCCTTAAGACTGTCTTGCCGGGCGGCTTGGTCTTGTGGTCGATCGCATTGCTCTGGGCTTCAGTCTTTCTTGTGGGGTTCGGGGGCTACAAATGGGTCTCCCGCGTGGCGCAGATTTTTGCGCTAATCATGGTTGTGGTGACCTTTTTGGCTGCCCTTCAATCAAAGCCTGATCTGCAAAGCTTCACCGCGGGCCTTGCCCCCAACATTCCTGACAATCTCGACATCCCTTTTATCTTGCCTTGGGTCGGCACCATACTCGCCGGGTCCATGGGAATCTTGTGGTATTCCTATTGGGTGGCCACCAAAGGTTATGGCGGTGCTGTGGGCGAGTTGCATAAGGGCGAAGATGTCGACGATGTTGAAGAGGAAGGCCGCTCTGAAAAGGACTATTATGCTGCGATAGATGGCTTGAAAGCCTGGATGCGCACCATGTCGAACACCGCGCTTATTGGCGTGCTGATCGGCACATTGACAATCACCAGTTTTCTGGTGTTGGGCGTTGAACTGCTCAAGCCTGAGGGTATTGTGCCGTCGGGTGTAGATGTGGCGCTGCAACTCACAAAACTTCTTTCTGAAATTTGGGGATCACTCGGCTATTGGGTCATGATGATGGCGATTGTCGTTATTTTGGGCGGTAGTGTTATTGCCAATCAGGATGGCTGGGCTCGCTCCTTTGCCGACATCACTTTGCTTTTGCCGCTCAGTGGTTACGAAAAAGGGGGCGATGAACAGGTCAAGGAAAAAGCGCCACCGAAATGGATGCACCCCATGGTGTTTTGGCGTCCGTCCAAAATGGGATATCGGCAAGCGCTGAAAATCTTTTATCTCGTGAGCATTACCGGCGTAGCCTCGACCGCGCTGATCCTGGCCATTGGAGACCCGGTGAAAATCATGTCATTTTCCGGCATCATTGCGGCTGTGCACACGCCGTTTATCGTGTTCACCACCTTTGCGCTCAATCTCAATCTGCCCGATGGCGTGCGCCCAAGACTGGTCACCAATGGGCTGATGGTTGCGGCGGGATTGTTTTACACCGTCTTTATGGTGCTATACGCCATAAACTTTTTTAGCGGTGGCATGTAATTCAGCACGGAATGTGCGCATCGCCTCAATCGTATCGCGGTACGACAGATAGACCCTGTTTGTGAGCGCGATCACAATCAGTTTGGAATGCGGCTCCATCCACAAAGACGTTCCGGTAAATCCGGTATGGCCGACAGCGCCGGGGAAAAACTGATCGCCACAACTGCAGCCCAAAATATCGGGATCATTAAATTCAAAGCCGATCGTGCGTGGGGTAAGACCCGGACCGTTGCCGTTTTCAAAAATCAACGGATCTGCCGCATCGAGAAGTGCGCAGGAGATATTATGTACGTCTGCCGCAGTCGAAAAGAGGCCCGCATTGCCCACCTTGCCGCCCAATCGGCGAGCAGTGCTATCATTCACGACACCGCGGATAAATCCGCTGGAGCGAATGGCAGGCACACTTGGCACAATTTCGGGCAAATGCGGTGCGGCTTCCAAAGGACTGAAGAAGGTGTGTTGTAGCTTTTGTGGCCCAGCAATATGCGCGGCAAAGGCTTCATCAAGCGACATATCGAGCACCTGCTCAATAATCCGCCCCAGCAACAAATAGCCAAGGCAAGAATAAATCACCTTTTTGCCCGGCGCATAGGCGAGGGGCATTTGATAGATCAATTGCCATGCGGCGTCAGCACTGTCTGCCTGTTTGGCCAAAGGGGCCTCTGCGGGCAAGCCGGCTTGGTGCAAGGCCAGTTGGCGTACGCTGATGGAAGTGTGCCGCCCGGCGATAAATTCGGGCAGATAATCGCTGACAGCGTCGTCTAATCCGATACGATCTTCCCGCACCAATTGCACCAGCAGATTGGCGGTGGCCAATGGTTTGGTGAGCGACGCAAGATCAAACATTGCGCCTTTCTTCAACGGGGCAATATCGCTCCCCTCCATAAAACCGAAGGCTTGATGGAAGCGTACTTTGTCCCCAGTTGCCACCAATATCTCCGCGCAGGGAAATGTGCCCCTGGCGATGTGGCGCTGCACCAAATCTTCAATCGTGGCCATGGTGTCCTACTTGATGGCCCCGGCTGTCATGCCCGCAATAAAGCGACGTGACTGCACAATAAACACCAGCATGATCGGCAAGGCGGCAAGCGTCAGCCCGGCATAAAGCACGCCATAATTGACCGAATATTCGCCAAAGAATGCGGTTAGCCCCTGCGCCAATGTTTTCCATTCTGGAGACTGGATAAAGATCAACGGGAAGAAGAAATCATTCCAGATCGGCACCGCATTATAAATGCCGGCAATCACCATCGCTGGGGTGATCAGGGGCACCATAATTTCCACCATAATGCGGAACTCGCTGGCCCCATCCATGCGTGCGCTATCCTCCAATTCAGAAGGCAACGAGCGTAAAAAGCCAGTCATGATAAACACGGTGGCGGGAAGAGACATGGCCGTGTAAATGCATATCAGGCCCAAAAGATTGTCCACCAATCCAAGAGCCTTAAGCTGAATAAACAGCGGGATAATCGCCAAGCGCAAAGGCAGCATGAGCCCGCTTAAAAAGAACAGCGAAATCATGATATTGCCTTTGAACTTATAACGCGACAATGCATAGGCAGCCATGGTGCCCACCACCAGCAACACCAAAACCGACAAGCCGGTTACAATGGTGGAGTTGATAAAATAGCGCGGCACATTGGTTTGCGACCAGATCACCGCAAAATTGTCGAGACTAAAGCTTCGCGGCAGGCTGAACGGCGACGTGAAAATCTCCTTGTTCGTCTTGAAAGACGACAGGGCCATCATCAGGATCGGATAGAGCATAATAACGGCATTTGCACCGAGAAAAATATGCATCAACCAGCTGCCGAGATCACCGGGTTTTTTAATTACATTGGCCATTAGCTCAGCTCCACTTCGCGGCTGGTGAGATAGCGCGTGGCAATCGTCGAGAAGGTGAAAATGAAGATAAAGATCAGCACAGCAAGGGCGGAGCCTGTGCCGAAATCTGAATTGCCCGCGCTCACAGAACCAAAGGCTGTACGATAGAACAGAAGGCCCAACATGTCGGTGGAATAGGAAGGAGAGCCTTCAAGACCACCCATGATGTAGGGGATTTCAAACCAGTTGAACGAGCCAATAAAGGTCAACACCACAATGATGGTGACCGCAGGGGCCATCAACGGCCAAATGATGTCGCGGGCGATCATCCATTCGCTGGCGCCATCAAGCCGCGCGGCTTCAATCAAATCCTTTGGAATGCGGTGGATGGCAGCAAGAAACACTAGGGTTGGGAACCCAACCCAGTGCCAAGCATTTACCAAAATCATCGCGCCCAATGCCGTTTCAGGCAGGCCCAGCCACGGCACAGCCCAGTCGCCCAACCCCACATTGCGCAGCAAAGTGTTCACCAAGCCAAAGATGGGATTGAGGAATAATTTCCACTGAAAGCCAATAATCACCGTCGACAGGATCACCGGCAAAAAGAACGCGATTTGATAAAAGCGATAGCCTTTGGGTTCACGCGCCAAGAATAACGCTAGAATGAGCGCCAACCCGTTTTGAAACACCATGAGGGCGATAAACACCTTCACATTGTTGAAAAACGCATTGATCAAAAACTTGTTGTTGCGCGGGTCGAACAAAACCTCTTGGAAATTGCCCAATCCGATAAATTCTCCGCGCACCAGCCCGTCCCATTCGTAAACCGAATACCAAATGGCTGAGGCCATCGGCAGGAACACGAAGGTCAGCAAAATCGCCATGGCGGGGAACAGCAAAAACGCCAGCCAGAGCTTGCGCATCTGGCGGCGTCGTACCACCGCATTGTCAAACGGGGTTTTGATAGATTTGGTAAGTTGTGCCATCCCTTTACCCCTCAAACTCGATGCGTTGCTCGTCCGGGCCAAACAGATGGCAGCTCTTCAAGTCAAAGCTCACATCAATCTGTTCGCCTGACTGCACGTCCAGATCGCCTGCGTGGTGGATGATCATGCTTTCCTCGATGGGCGAGCGCAAATAAACGTAAGTCTGTGCGCCCAGTCGCTCAACCGCCGTCGCGGTGCCGGCCATTGTGCCATGGCCGCCTGTGCCGGGTTGTAAATCTTCTGGCCGCACGCCGAGATCAACCTCATCGCCTTCTGCCAAATTGCTGTTTTGGGCAGTGAAGGTAAATTGCGCGCCATTTTCCAGCTTCACTTCATAGGTGGCGTTGTCTACGCCAACCACCTGCCCATGGAAGAAGTTCATGGCAGGCGATCCGATAAAGCCCGCGACAAACTTGTTGGCTGGCTTGTTAAACAGTTCCAGCGGAGGGCCAACTTGCTCAATATTGCCCGCGCGCATCACCACAATTTTGTCGGCCATGGTCATGGCTTCCACCTGATCGTGGGTCACATAAATCATGGTCGACTGCAATTGCTTGTGCAGGTTCGTCAGCTCAAGGCGCATTTGCACCCGCAATTTCGCATCAAGGTTTGATAAAGGCTCATCAAACAAAAATACGCTTGGATCACGCACAATCGCCCGACCAATCGCAACCCTTTGTCGCTGGCCGCCGGAAAGCGCCTTTGGCTTACGGTCCAGCAATTCAGTGAGCTGCAAAATCTCCGCCGCAGCATGCACCTTTTCTTCAATTTCTTGCTTGCTCTTTTTGGCGACTTTGAGCGCATAGGACATGTTTTGAAACACATTCATGTGCGGATAAAGCGCGTAAGATTGGAACACCATCGCCAAGCCGCGCCGCGCAGGGGGCAAGTGGTCAATGCGTTCGCCATCAATATAAATTTCGCCGGAGCTAAGCTCCTCCAGCCCGGAAAGAAGGCGCAGCAATGTTGATTTGCCGCAGCCTGAGGGACCAACAAAAACGACAAACTCATTGTCCTGAACCGACAGGTTCGCGCCATGAATAACTTGTACACCGCCAAAGTCTTTGGTCACGTCGCGCAATTCAATTGTTGCCATGTTTTTGTTGCCCTAAATCTTGAATGGAATGAGGTGTGGCCGCTCTCAAAGCCTAGGCCAAATACCGAAGGGGACATATCCCCTTCGGTTGTGTTTATGTCGCCTTATTCGGCGCTTTTGATGCCTTCGCTGATGTCAGCAGCAACTTCTTCAGCAGACTTTTTGCCTGTGAACAATTCTTGCAAGCCGTTTTGCAGCAGCGTTGAACCCGTTGGTGTGTTGAAGCGGAATGCAACCAGCATGATGTAAGGCGTTGCCTCTTCATGCATGGCGGAAACTTTCGCCAACATTGGGTCAGAAATTTCGGCACCATCAACCGCAGGCACGTTGGCCAATTTGTCGGTCAACATTTGCGCGAAAGGCTGTGTTGCGGTGAACTGGATGAATTTCAGCGCAGCTTCTTTATTCTCAGAAGCAGCATTCACGCCATAACCGCCATCGAGCCATGTGGCCACCATGCGCGGGCCACCTGCTTCAGCAGCAGGGCCAGGCATGATGTCAAAGTTCACGCCAGCATTTACAAAGGTTGGGATGTCGAATGAGCCACCCACAAACATCGCAGCTTGGCCAACATTGAACAATTGCTTCATGGTTGCGTAGTCAACGCCTTCATAACCTTGCGGCATGAATTCTTTCAGCGTTGAGAACTTTTCCAAGGCGTTTACAAAACGCTCGTCTTCAAAGTCCGTCGCACCTGATGTGACTTCGCCAAAGAAATCTTTGCCATAAAAGTTCGGCAAAAATGCACCAGACATAATTTCCATGGTCCATGCATCTGCAAGGCCGTTGGCCAATGGGATCACGCCAGCATCTTTAAACTTTTGTGATGCGGCCAAAAATTCGTCCCAAGTTTCAGGCAAGGCAACATCGTGCTCTTCAAACAAATCTTTATTGTAGAAAACAACGATGGTTTGCGACGCGAATGGTACCGCATAAACATGGCCATCGGCGCGCAAAGTGGTGCCTAAAAGCTCATCTGCACTTAGAGCAGACAAATCGATCTGGCCATCCAATGGCTCCAAATAACCAGGCGCGGCAATCGCTTCCAGCGACCCATATGAGCGGGTGTGCATAATGTCTGGGCCCGCACCGCCGGCTAGGGCAGTTGTCAAAATGGTGTTGTAGCTTGTGGCTTCATGCGCAGTGAACGTGACTTTAATGTCAGGGTTCTGCTCTTCGAAAGCTGCAATGATTTCATTGTAAGCTTTTACGTCTTCTTGTCTCCAAGACCAGAAGTCGAGTTCTGTTTGGGCCAGTGCTGTACCGGCATAGGCGAATGTCGCCGCACCGAGTACCGCCATGCTGGCGATTTTACGAATTGATTTCATTTTTGGTTTCCTCCCTCAAAGTGAAAACTGGCGTTTAGGGGTGCCAAGAGTTGGGGTGAAGAGAATGGTCGAAAAGTAGGGTTAAACCTGGCGAAGTGATTTTTTATTCCAATCGCCCGAGCTGAACGCCCAGCTTTACGTCCCATTCTTCTTGTTAGGAATATTAAATTCTTATTTCATTATGTCAATAATAAAAAATCACTGACGGGCTGTTGGGAGAGATTATTTAATTCGATTAACCAGGGCCTGGCTGTCTTGTATCTTGCTGGGCATGTCCTCTGCCCGTTGGGCATGCAGGATGAAAAGGAGGTCTGTGATTGCCAATTGCGCCGTGCGCGTCGCGATAGAAGAGGAGCGGACAAGGTTTTCACTGGCCAGGCAACGCAAGCGCAGCTCATGGGCCATGGGTTCTATATTCGTGCCGGGACCGACCAGATAGAGCGTGGGAATACCATGTTGCCGGGCATAATCTGACGCCACCAAGATCTCCTTGGTTTTACCAGAGTAAGAGATTAGGAACAGCAAATCATTTTCATCAAAGCGTGCCAAATTGGCCAAATGCACATGCGCATCATTGCCTTGCACGACAGCTTTGCCCAGTTTGGTCAATTTCGAGGCGAAGTCGGCCGCAACAAGTGCAGAGCCACCAACACCGAGGATGATAATTCGATTTGCCTCAACAAGCTTATCCACAGCTTGCGCCAATTGTTCGCTCGAATTGCCCCTCAGCGTCTCTGATAGCGCCGCAACTTTGCTGTTGTACATTTTTTGCGCCACCTCGCTCAGCGGGTCATCGCTAAAAATATCGCCGTGAATTTGCTCCGCATCTTGGGCGCGTGCGACGTCCGCGCTCAACGCAATCTTAAGCGCTGGAAATCCAGATAGGCCGACTTTTTTGCAAAATTTGATGATGCTGGACTGGCTCACACCGCACTGCTGCGCCAAATCTTGCGAGGTCATGGTGGTGACCTTTGACGGCTCGTTCAAAATCCAATGGGCGATTCGCTGTTCATTTTGCGATAAATCCTCAACAATGGCATTTAGATGAGAGATCAGATTTTGGGCATTCTGCATATGCGACGTGCTTTCGTTTCTTGATGTTTTAACCGAAGCGTGCAAAAAGAACGGCAAAGAATAATAAATTCTTGACGTAAATTTTATAGGAATACATAATTCCAATATGACTGCTGACCATAACAAAACCGCCGAAGATAATCTATTGCTTCTATCGTCTACTCTTGAGGGGTTGGCGTCAGAAGGCAATAATGCCCGGTCTGAACGGCTTGATCAAATGTCTGCGCTGGATATCGCGAAAGTGATGAACAGCGAAGACCAAACTGTTGCAACGGCGGTCGAAAAGGTGCTTGAACCTATCGCCGCAGCCATTGATGCAGCGCACCACGCCCTCATATCTGGAGGGCGCATCATTTATGTCGGCGCAGGCACCAGTGGCCGCCTCGGCGTTTTGGATGCATCAGAAATTCCCCCCACATTTTCGGCATCCCCGAGCTTGTTTCATGCGATTATTGCAGGCGGGGAGGCCGCGATTTTCGAGGCCCAGGAAGGCATCGAAGATGACAGAGAACAAGGGGCACTAGACCTTGATGCGGCCAAAGTCGGCGAACATGACCTTGTGATTGGTCTCGCCGTTTCTGGCCGCACGCCTTATGTGTTGGCGGCACTGGACGAAGCGAAAAAGCGCGGTGCGGTCACTGTTGGTGTCTCGTGCAATGCGGGCAGTGCTTTGGATCAGCAAGCCGACATCGCCATCACGCCGGAAGTTGGCCCGGAAATTCTGGCGGGATCAACACGCCTAAAATCTGGTACCGCGCAAAAAATGGTGCTCAATATGATTTCCACTGGGGCGATGGTGCGTTATGGCAAATGCTATCAAAACCGCATGGTTGATCTCAATGTCACCAATGAGAAATTGCGCGCGCGTGCGCTGAATCTTGTGCGTGAATTAACCGAGGCAGATAAAGAAGTTGCCTTGCGCGCCTTAGTCGCGGCCAATTGGGACGTTAAAGTGGCGATATTGATCTGCAAAACTGGCTTGGATGCGGCTGCGGCGCGTGCAAAAATCGAACAAGCAGGTGGACATTTACGTCAGGCGTTGGCAAAGGCAAAATAAAGCGGCATGAACAATATTCAATCTTGTTTGCTGTTGATCGATGGGGGCGGCAGCGGCGCACGGGCGCGGCTTTGCACTATCGACGGTGAGGTGTTGGTCACGGGAAATGGCGGGCCAGCCAATTTAAGCACAGACTTTGCGGCCGCATCGGCCAACCTTCATGCTTTGGCCCAGTCGGTATATCAACAGGCGGGCCGGCCGACATCCTGCTGGTCGCAGGACTATGCCTATGTGGCGTTAGCCGGGGCAGGGGCCAGCACCAAACGACAAAACCTCATCAATTCATTCGGCTTTAAAAAAATGCAGCTGGCCACAGACGTAGATGTGACTTTGGCCGCCGCATTGGGCACCGAGCAGGATGGGCTGGTGGCGATGTTGGGCACCGGCTCATTTTTCGTCTGGCGCAATCAAGGCCGGGTGCGCCGGGTTGGCGGCTGGGGATTTATCCTGGGTGACGAGTGTGGTGGCGCATGGTTGGGGCGCGAAGTGCTGCGGGCAACGATCCGCGCTTATGATGATGTAGGACCCAGAAGTGAGCTAACCGCTCAAATGTTGGACCGGTTCGAGGGAACGCCCAAAGCGATGGTGCCTTTTGCCCGCGACGCTCACGCTGCAGATTTTGCCAAACTCGCACCACTCCTGGTCGCTGCTTATGAAAAACAAGATGAAGTTGCGGTTGAAATTTTTGACCGCGCCGTCGACATGCTATGCGAATCGATCGGCGCTGCAGCTGACGTGCCGGGGCAACATTTATGTTTTTTGGGTGGGCTCGGTCCGACTTATCAAAAACTTATGCCAGCGGCCTATCAGGCGATTTGCCATACTGCCAAAGGCACCGCACTTGATGGGGCCTATTGGCTGGCACAAAAAGAATTTGCGCTCTAGGGCGATGAGCCTCGCCATGCGCGAGCGTCGAGCAGAAAATCCTTCAATCCAAAATTGACGAATTGTGCGTTCCGTTTTGTTGCAATTTGCGCGGCAGACGATTGCCGCGTCGACATCAAAACACGTCTTGTCAGACTCCGATTATTTAAATACAATAACATAAATTGCAATACAATACTTGCAATTAAGTGCTGATACAAAGCACGAAAATAATGGAGGGACATATGAAATTTTCTAATTTACTGAGAGCCGTTTCCTTGGGCGCGTTGCTGGCCACCGGCATCGCTGCGCCAAGCCTTGCGGCGATGACGCACCCCAACACGGGCGAAAAACTTGCTGAGGAACAAGTTTTTACCTACCGCCTGCTGGACGGCATTCCAACGCTTGATCCACAAATGATGGAAGAAGTGATGGGCTTTGCCTTCGCGCGCGATCTGTTTGAGGGCCTGCTCAATCAAGATGCAGACGGCAATTTGGTGCCTGGTGTGGCCACGAGCTGGGACGTGAACGACACGAATGATGTCTACACATTCCATTTGCGTGAAAATGCAAAATGGTCCAATGGCGATCCTGTCACGGCCCACGACTTCGTTTATGCGTGGCAACGCTCAATTGATCCGGAACTGGCCTCGCCCTACGCGTGGTATGTTGAGTTGATGGCAATTGAAAATGCCAGCGAAATTCTAGCTGGTGAGAAGGATAAATCAGAGTTGGGCGTTCGCGCTGTTGACGATTATACCTTCGAAGTGCGCCTTACCACGCCATTGCCCTATTTCGCATCAATGACCGTATTGGCTACCGTTTTCCCAGTGCACCAAGCGACCGTTGAAAAATATGGCAACGACTGGACCCGGCCAGAAAATATGGTCTCAAACGGGGCGTATAAGCTGACCGAATGGGTGTTGAATGAGCGGACCGTGCGTGAGCGCAACCCCTACTACTGGAACAATGATGAAACCATTATTGATAAGGTTTTGACCTATGTGATCAGCGAAGAAAATGTCGCCTTCACGCGCTATAATGCGGGCGAGTTGGATATGACTGCGGTGCCTTCGGGCCAGTTCACGCGACTTAAGCAAGAACGCCCGGACGAAACGCTGTCTTTGCCTTATCTCGGCTCCTATTATTACAGCTTCAACTTGGCCGATAATGGCCCTGAAGCCTTCAAAGATGTGCGGGTGCGTAAAGCCCTTTCCTATGCGGTTGATCGCAAGGTGATTGTGGAGAATATCCTGCAAGGCGGTCAGCGCGAAGCTTACAACGTGGTGCCGTTGGCCACAGCAGACTTTACCGATCCTGATACCGATTATGGCAATTGGTCTCAAGCAGAACGCGATGAAAAAGCGCGGGCGCTTTTGGCAGAAGCCGGATATGGCGACGATAATCCACTCAGCTTCAAGCTGCTCTACAACACGTCGGAAACCCACAAAAAGATTGCGACAGCCATTTCGCAAATGTGGAAGCAAAAGCTGAATGTAGATGCTGAGCTGAACAATATGGAATGGCGGACCATGCTGGAGACGGCGCGTAATGATGAGTTCGATATGGTGCGTTATGCCTGGATCGGCGACTATAACGAAGCCTCAACTTTCCTTGATCTTTACACCTCAAATAGTCCCCAAAACTGGGCAAACTATGTGAATGACGAGGTGGACCAGATGATGGCCGACGCCAAAGTGTCTTCAAAGCCTGGCCCGATCTACACGGAAATTGAGAAAATCCTGGCGCGCGATATGCCGGTGATTCCGATCTATCACTACACGTCGGTGATTATGCTCAATACGCAGGTGAAAGGCTGGCCGATGAACAATATTCAACAAAACTGGTACAGCCGCGATTTGTATAAAGTGGCCGAATAAGAGCCACACTCTCCCAAAAACTAACCCCCAAAGGGTCGGCCTTCGGGCTGGCCCTTTTTCATGGCTGATCGCTAGTAGGCTTAACTAAAATTGGGGTTGTTCGATACCGCTTCTGAAATCTGCTGTGCTGTGCGCAACAGCAAATCACCATAGGTCTTGTCCACTTTGGCCATGGTCCAGTCATTGCCATAAACGCAAATATTCATGGAGGCGATGACCCGTCCGAACCGATCATAGATCGGTGCGCCAATGGTGCGCTCACCCACAATGCATTCCTGATCTGCGCTGGCAAAGCCACGCTTGCGCGCAATCTCCAACGCTTCATTGAGTTGATCAAGGTCCGTCAACGTGTGTGGGGTGAAAGGGTGCAAAGGCGATTGGGCCAAAATGGCATCACATTCTTCCCTTGGCAAAGCCGAAAGATAAGCGCGACCGCTCGCCGTACAAAACATGGGCACGCGCCCACCGACCGGCGGGTTGCCATAGGGGCTGTCTTCATAGGTTTGCCGCATCACATAAACGACATCGGTGCCCCGCGGTAGCGCCAGGTTCACAGCCTTGTTCGACTTTTCCCGCGCCCGCAGCAAAAACGGCGCCGCGGTTGAAATGATTGGCTCAGAAATGGAATAGCTGAAGCCCAGCTCCAGCAGCCGCAAGGCTGGCTTAAGCTGGCGGCTGCGCGGATCGCGTTTTAAATAACCCAATTCCACCAGTGTGTGGCAAAACCGCTGGGCGGCACTTTTGCCTAAGCCAGTGGTGATCGCCACCTCAGATAGGCTAAGCGAGCTATGGCCGCGAAATGCTTCAAGCACCCGGAATGCTTTCTCCACGGAACCGACAAATAGCGCGTCGCGGGGTTTGCCATCATTTACAGATTGTTGCGACTCTCTCAAGCGATGGGAGAGTCCGTCAGAATTGGTCATTTATACGTCCTAAGATTTGCCAAGTGCGATCTTATCACAAATAAAAATTCAGCCGCAATTGTCATCGAGGCAATCTATTGCCTGGAGTGAATTCTTTTGGGATGGAAGGGGCGGTTTCATCGCCACATAAGGCGCCTAAAACAGATTGTGCCATCAAATGCGCAATGCCGAAGCTAATTTTGAACCCGCCAGTGGCCACATAAAGCCAATCATGTTGAGGTATTACGCCTAACAATGGGTCGCGCCCCTGCGCTTGTGGGCGCACACCGGCCCAACGCTCAATGACGGGTGCGTCCTTGACTATTGGGCAAAGCGCGCGCGCTTTTTCGACCACATCGTCTAACAAGTGATCGGTTTCGCGCCCTTCGGTAAATTCTTTCTCGCTGGTGGAGCCGATGGCGGTGGTGCCATCATCATGCACAATCAAATAAACACCGTCCGAATAAATGATCGGCAAGTTCGGATCTAAATCCGTGCCCAACACGGCGGCTTGTCCCTTCACGCCGCGCCCGGAGATGCTAGGGGCATAGGGCCGCAACATGTCAAAGCTGGCCAGTCCCGCAGACACCAAAACCTTGTCAGCATGCAAAATGCTGCCGTCGCCCAAGGTCACCTGCTTTTCGCCCAGAAATGCGGCGCGGGTGGCAAAGCGCATATCAATGCTGCCATGTAGCGAACCGGCCAGCGCCATAATCAGTTTACGGGGGGAAAGCCGAGCGCTGAAATTATCAGCGGCGACCCCAAATGGCATCGCCTCAACAGCGGGCCAGTTGGCGGCAGGCCCGGCGTCCATATGCTGCATGGCAAAGGCACTCTGTTCGGTCTGCCAAAACTCATTTGCGCCTTCAGCCCGTCGCGCCACATCGTCCACATGATGTTCTTTCAAAATAGGCGCAATGCGACCCACGCGACGATAGCCGACATTTTGCCCCGTACGCGCTTCAATCTCTTGCAGCAGGCCGGGCAACTGGTTCAGGGCTTCAAACTGGAATTGTTTCTTCGCATTCCATCGATCCGGGCTGTGGGGCATCAATGCACCCAACACACCGCCGCTCGCGCCAGCGGCAATGCCATGCTCTTCCACGAGCACAGTTTTGAGCCCGCGTTGGGCTGCAAAATAGGCACTCCAAAGGCCCACAATGCCGCCACCGATAATGATCAGGTCAAATCTTTCCATGGCTATGGGATTGACCAGAAAAAAATGGAATTGACAAGGTTGTTTTGGCCTAACTAGCTTACTTCGGCGATCAGGTGCCCAGAAATCTGCTGTTTAACGATTCTCTGGGTGAAACGGGAAGCTGGTGCGATCGACCCAATTCGGGGATCAATTCCGGCACTGCCCCCGCAACGGTAGGCAAGTTAAGGACCGGCCAAAAACCACTGTCATGATGATGGGAAGGTGGCTGAACTCCGATGGTGAAAACCATGCTTGCAAGTCCGGAGACCGGCCTGAACGCATAAGCGGTTTTCCAATGAGAAAGCCAGTCTTTAGCCTTCGCACGCGCACGGGGAAACGTTGCGCCTGTGAAATATGTTCGAGGAACAAAATGCATATTGAACCCGGAATTGTAGATGGCGCCAAAATGGTGCTGAGCTATGCAACCGCCACCGCCGCCATCGGCTATGGCGCCAAAATCGCTTTGGACACGATCAAAGCGGATGGCGTCGCCGCCTTGGCCGTGCGGTCAATCATCACCACGGCGATGGTTTTTGCCTATTTCCAAGTGCTGCCCCATCACCCGGTAGGCGTTTCAGAGGTCCATTTGATCATGGGCTCCACTTTGCTTTTATTGTTTGGTGCAGCTCCTGCCGCCATTGGCCTGTTGGCCGGGTTGATGTTGCAGGGCCTCCTGTTTGCCCCATTTGATCTGCCGCAATATGGCATCAATGTCACAACGCTTTTGGTGCCGCTGTTCGCCATGTCCGCCTTGGCGCAACGCATCATTCCCGCAAAAACCGCCTATAAAGATGTCAGCTACACACAGGCGCTCAAGCTCTCCACCATGTATCAGGGTGGAATCGTCGCTTGGGTCATGTTCTGGGCCTTTTACGGTCAGGGCTTTGGCGCTGAAAATGTGGCGCAAGTGCTCAGCTTTGGCGCAGCCTACATGCTGGTGGTGATTGTCGAACCACTGGTTGATTTGGGTGCACTGGCCATCGCCAAAAATGCGCACCATCTCAAAGATAGTGGCCTGTTCGAAAAGCGTCTTTTCGCCAGCGCATAGGCGGTCTGCAATTTAAAGATGTGAAAGGCATCCGGCCACGCGCCGGGTGCCTTTTTATTGCGCAAGGCGCGGGATTATAAATCCACTTCCAACACACCATCGGGATCTGCCGCGCGCGATTGGCAAAGGATAATGCTGTCTTCCTTTTGCTTTTTAGACAACACGAAATCCCGATGTTCCACGTCGCCAGCAACGATGCCGCATTTGCACACGCCGCAAATCCCGTCCGAGCATTTCACATCAATCTGAATGCCGTTTTCTTGCAACACATCGGTGGCGGATTTATCCGCTGGCACCAGGAACTCGCGGCCAGACTTGGCCAGTTTCAAAGTGAAGGGGTGGTTTTCATATTCGGGCAGCTCGGGCACATTGAAATATTCAAGATGCCGCTCGTCTTCAGCAAAGCCTTGCCGTTCAGCGCTCTCCATCACCCCGGCCATAAAGCGGTCGGGCCCGCAACAATAAACATGTTGCCCCGGCTGATAGTCGCGCAAAATCGTATCGAGATCGGCGCGCGTGCCCTCATCACTAAAGTGACAATGCACCCGATCCGCCCATTCAAACTGCGCTAGATCGTCCAAGAAACCAGCAGTTTTGCGCGAGGAACAGCAATAATGCAGCTTGAAATCCGCGCCAATCGCATGCAGGCGATGGGCCATGGCAATCATCGGGGTCACCCCAATGCCGCCGCCCATCAAAAAGCTCTTGCTGGCCTGCTCCTCCAAGGGAAAATGATTGATCGGTTTGGAGATAAAAATCTTGCGCCCTTCAGTGAAAATGCGGTGCAGCAATTGCGAGCCGCCGCGCCCTTCATCTTCGCGCAACACGCCAATTTGATATTTCGAATTGTCCGTCGGGTCGCCGGACATTGAATATTGCCGCAAAAATTCCGGCGCCACCACAATGTCCAGATGCGCGCCCGCGGTCCACTCGGGCAGGGGGCTGCCATCCAGCGTTTGAAACTCATATTTGGTGACGCTGTCGGTCATGGCTTCGGCCTTGGTGATCTGCACGCGGATAACAGGGGCGTCGCCCTCAATGCGATATTCGTGCGCCAATCCTTCCGTTTCGCCCCGCGCCAGTTTCGTCTTATATTGATCCGCCGTGATCATCGCCTGATAGGCTTCAATGCCCTTTTCTCGATCCATGGCGAAGGGGAACGGCCAAGGATGCGGTGCCAGATTGGCCGGGTAAACCGCCAAGGTTTGGTCTTCAAACTTCAGGTCCAAATCCTTTTGTAGATCGCGCTCATTCACCTTATGCGGCGTTGGGCGATAGCCGCCATCCTCATGCAGCTCAATGTCCCACCACCATTTCTTGATCAAATTGCGCTCGCCATTGCCCAATGCGTCATCCAGTTTGGCCAAGGCAGGCGCGGCTTTGGGGATGTTCATCGCCGCCCAGCGGAAGGGTGCTTCAGCAAAAACACCCTCCAAATTCCACGGGCAGGTTTTCATGCAGCGACCACACATGGCGCCGCCCTCATTGGTGATGCGATAGGTGGTGCACTTTTGGCTGTCAGATTTCCAAATCTCATAGCCATTAAACATCAGTTTCGGCCCAGCGGTAATCGCCCCGGAGGGACATTCGCGGGCGCACTTATTGCAGCTTTCGCAAAATTGCTGCAACCCAAAGGAGATGGGCTTATCGTGGGTCATGGGCATGGTGGTGGTCACCACGCCGGATTTGAGCCTTGGCCCCAAAAACGGGTTGAGGATCACTTCGCCAATTCGGCTCACCTCGCCAAGGCCGGAGAGCAGCAACAGCGGCGGCTGCAACACTTCGCCATCCATCACCGTGTGCGCTTTGGCGCCATAGCCGAGTGACCGGATTTGCTTGGCGACAATGCTGCCCAAAATCGAAAAGCGCAGATAGGCGCGCATGGATTGTGACACAGCGATCCAGTCATCGCCAGATGCGCCTTCCATCGTGTCATAACCCTGGTCGATCACCATGGAAATGGCTTGATCATGCGGCGGATCAATCGGGTCGCCCACCGCATCGTGAGAATACCATGTCCAGTCAGGACAACGCGAAATGCCCACGGCGTCGACACCCAAAAAATGCGACATGGCTTTTACATTATCTGCATTTCGCTGCGCATCTGATGTTGTGCGAGATGGTGTTTCCGCCGCTTCACCATCTTGCAGCAGCACAAACGCGCCCAAGGCCCGCCGTTGCGCCATCGAAGGCGCAGATTTGCGCACATATTTGCCCCCGCGCGACGCCTCTTGATTGCGTTTGCCCATATCGCCAAAAAGCGAGCGGGCGAACATATCCGTACGCTTAGGCACGCGCGGCACGCGGTCCTCATCAATAAAAGTGGTCGGCTCATCCACCCGTTTCAGGGTTTCAAATGGATGGGCACCATCCATAAAACGTCGGCGCGCATAAGGGTCGGCATTCTTCGCGCTTTTGCCGGTGCCATAGCCCAGCTGCCACGCCCAACCTTTAATCTGAGATTTCGGCTGTTCTGCAAGCGGCGCCAATGGACGATCATGGGCAAACTCGAAATCGGTGGTCACCGCCGCGATGGAAAAATGCGGCCCCAAATACGGATTGATCAAACAGCAATTTTCGACGTTTGCTAACCCGGCTTCCACAGCCAGTCGGTTCAAATCCACATCACTGGTAGAGTGGGAGTGGGCGCGGGCGTCATAGCCCAGCAGCCTGATATATTGTGCCAACACCACAGCGGCCTCATTGGCGCGCAAGGCAGAACGGTGCGCCTGCGCCCCATTCAGCCATTCAGCGCCTGGCTCGTCCGGCCAAATCTTGCGCGGATGCTCCACCAGAAAAACAAGAGCGTGCCGATGATGGGTCATTTCACGCGGCGGCGCGTTCATCGCATCGCGCAAATCCGCCATGATCATGTCCACGCCAGACGCGAGTGACTTGGTTTGGTCCGTCCGCAATTTTTGCGCCAGACGTTCAATGTCAGGATTGCGAAACGGCGCGTCGAGCGTCATCTCGGGGGTGAACGCACATGTCCCGGCCATGGCCACATCAGAGAAATAGCCAAATGCCTTTAAATGGTTTTGCCGTTCGGTCAGGTCGTTTGGCACTTCCGCTTTGGCCTTGTTGACCAATCCATCGCGGATTGCGTCGAGCATCGCCTGGCTTTCCGCCATCGCATTGATGATGTTTTCCGGCATTGCATCATAGCGAAACCGCATTTGCTCAAGTCTGGGCAGCCTGTCCAAATTGGCAGCTTGATCGACGCGCTTAAGCCGCTCCAGCGGAAATGAGCCAAGGTGAAACGGGCGTTTTTTATTCGAAAAATACTTCAACTCAATCGTCCTCTATGCCGCGTTTGGAATCGGCTGGTGGGAAAGGATTTTGATGATTTGATCGGCAGCATGGTCACAATCTGCGCGGGATACATCTTTGTGGGTGACAAGCCGCACCGTGTTGCGGCCGAGGGCATTGATCAAAACATCATGTGCTTTTGCTGCACGAACCAAATCGCCCGCGCGCATGGCATCGGTTTTCAATTCGAACACCACAATGTTGGTTTGCACGCCGTTGGGGTTCAGTGTGAGCTGTGGGCACTCCGCCAAATGGGCGGCAAGCGCTTTGGCGTTGGCGTGATCATCTGTCAATCGCGCCATGTTTTGGGACAAGGCAAATCGTGCGGTTGCGGCGTAGTACCCTGTTTGGCGCATCGCGCCGCCAAACATGCGCCGAAAGCGCACGGCGCGTTCAATAAATTCATTATCGCCGACCAACATCGAACCGCCGGGCGCGCCCAGCCCTTTGGAAAAAGACACCATTACGGCATCAAATGGCGCTGCCAGATCTGCAACCGTTCGGCCGCTTGCAACCGCCGCATTCCAAAGCCGTGCGCCATCCATATAACTGAAAATGTTGCGTTCTTTGGCCAATTGGCAAATCTCTTGCGCCACTTCTGGCGGACAAAGCGTGCCGCCACACCGATTGTGGGTTTGCTCCACCTGCACCATGGTGGTGGGCGGAAAGATGTGGTGGTTTTTCGGCTTGATGGCGGCGTCAAATGCGTCCACACCAAACCAACCCTGTCCACCGATTTCGGAAAATTGCACGCCCGCATTGGCTGCGCTGCCGCCTGTCTCGTGCCACACCGCATGGCTTTGCATGGCGACGATGACATCATCGCCGGGTTGGGTTGCTGTTTTCAAGGCGACTTGGTTGGCCATGGTGCCAGAAGGCAGCCATAGCGCGCGTTCCTTGCCCAAAAGCTGCGCCACCTCGTCTTGTAACAAGTTGGTTTCAATATCCTCGCCATATTGATCATCGCCCACGCGTGCTCCAGCCATCGCGGCCAACATGCCCGCGCACGGCTTGGTCACCGTATCGGAGCGCAAGTCAATCACAGCTTCCCTATCTGGCACGTTCGATCATCCCCCTCCTAAACAAAGCCTCAAAGTCGCATCAATTTTACGTCTTCACCTTCGGTCATTTGGTCGATAGCGTTCATCATGATCGCGTAAGTGTCCGCGTCCAATTTGCTTGCAAAGTGCTCGTTCAGTTCGCGCACCAATACGTGGCACGCTTTCATCTTTTCCTCGCCTAATGGTGTTAGGGCGATGTCCCGATATCGTTTATCGTCATCAATGCCGTTGCGTTCGATAAAGCCGCGCTTCTCCATGTCGCGAAGGAGACGTGAAACAGCTGGCCGCGCGATGCAGATATAGTCGGCAAGCCCAGAGGGTGAATGCACCCCCTCCATGCCCACGCCGCGCAACACGCACCACATGAGGCGCGTCACGCCGTGCTCGGAGAGTTGCTTCTCCAATTTCGCTTCCATAATCCGCGCCAACCGGGTGACTTTGAACCCGACGCGATTATGAAGTGTAAATTCCTCAGCCAATGATCGCCTCCATAACAAACCAGTTGACTCGCCCCACATCATATTCTTTTATGTAGTTAACATGGATAACTATCTATGTTAAGTACTAAACGAGATTCAAATGAGGGGGAGAGATCATGCGAATTGAATTCACGAATTTTAGACAGGCTATTTCGGTCGGTTTGGCCAGTGTTGGCCTGATGTTGGGCGCTGTGTCAGTTCAAGCGGAGGAGTTGAAGCTGGCGCACTTTATGCCGTCGATGCACCCAATGGACCAAGGGGTGATGACGCCATTGGCCAAGCAGTTGGAAGCGGCAACAGATGGCGAACTGACGATCCGCATTTACCCATCGGGTGAGTTGGGCAAAGGTCCCGTACAGCAATATAAACGAGTGGTCACTGGCGTGGCCGATATTGTGTTTGGCATTCCTGAATACACACCAAAACAATTCAGTAAAACGGCGATGGTACACATTCCGGGCCTGTTTCCGGATGGCACAGCCGCAACCCATGCATTGTGGGACAATTTGGACCTGATCAAGGATGAATATGCGCAGGTGAAGTTGCTCGGCCTATGGGCCAACAACCCCTCAGTATTGATCACCCGCGAAAAGCCAGTGCGCACGGTTGCCGATATGCAAGGCATGAAAATCCGGACGCCGAATCCGGTGATGGCCGAATTGGTCAAAGCCTGGGGCGGCATTCCAGTGTCTATGCCCACCACAGATACCTATAACGCCATGAACACCGGTGTGATTGACGCGGTGATGATCGGGCCGTCAGGCATTCGATCCTACAAGCTCAATGAAACCGCCAAATATGTCACCACCAATATCCCATCTGCGTTGGATAGTTTCTACTTGCTGATGAACCAATCAAGTTGGGACAAACTGAGCGATGAGCATAAAACGAAACTGGACGAACTTGCAGGGCGCTATTTGAGCCTCCGCGGTGCACAGGCCTTTTATGAGGCGGGCCAAGCAGGGCTGGAACTGGCGCGCGAAAGTGGTGTTGAACTGATCCAGATTGATGGTGAAGCAGATGCCGAGTTCCGGGAAACGATGAAGCCGACGCTGGACGCATTTATCGAAAAAGTTGGTCAGGAAAAGGGTGTTGACGGTCAAATGATTGTTGACGCATTGGCTGGCAACTAAGCCATGGAAAACGAAAAATTTGGGGCGCCGGCGCAGCAACAAAATGCTGCCTGGCGCCGCTGGGTGGAGGCGCCATTGGTCATCTGTGGCGCCGCCCTTGTGTTCATGCTGATGGGGCTTTCCTTTGCTGATGCCCTGCTGCGGTCGCTCTTTAATATGCCCATCTTTGGGGCCAATGATTACGCGCAAATATTGTTGTCCTTTGCCGTCGCCATATGCCTGCCACTCTGTGTGCTTTCGGGGCGGCTAATCGCCATTGATACCATCACCAACATGCTGCCAAACGCGGTGCAAAACCTGCTGGATTGGGTCGTCACGATCATGGGTGTCATTATTCTGAGTTATCTGACATGGCGTGCCTTTTCCAATGCGTTGGAAGCGGCTACCTTTGGCGAAAGCACCTTGTTGCTGCAATTGCCCTTTGGTCCTTCCTATTACGCGATTGCCGCGGGCAGCGGCTTAAGCGCCGTTCTGTTGCTGGTCGAAAGGGTCTTGCGATGAGCCCCGAAATATTTGGTATCTTGGGCTTTGTCGCCCTATTCGCCTTTTTAGCAATGGGGGCGCCGGTGGCGATCGCATTGCTTGTGGTGGGCTTTGTCGGCACCATCTTTCTGTCGGGCTTCCAAGCCGCCGCCTTCACGCTCAGCGGGCAGGTTTTTGCCACCGTCACCGTCTATGAACTGACCATCATTCCATTGTTCATTCTCATGGGCAATTTGGCGTCGGCAGCGGGCCTGAGCCGCGATTTGTTTGAAGCCGCCCACAAAATGATTGGTCGCTTCAAAGGCGGACTTGCGGGGGCCACGATTGTTGGCTGTGCCGGCTTCGCCGCCTTGTCTGGCTCGTCCATCGCCTCGGCAATCACGATGGGCAAAGTCGCCTATCCCGAAATGCGGCGTTTTAACTATGGTGCCAAATTGGCCACCGGGTCCATCGCTGCGGGTGGCACATTGGGCATCCTTATTCCGCCCTCGACTGGTTTTGTGATCTATGCGGTGCTCACCGAAGAATCCATCGGTCGCCTGTTTATGGCGGGCGTTTTGCCCGGCATTTTGCTCACCGCCATGTTTCTGCTGGCCATTGCCGTGGTCACCTTCTTCTGGCCAGAGGAAGGGCCACGCGGGCCTAAATTCACAGCAAAGGAAAAACTCACCAGCCTGTTTCGCGCTACGGGCATTGCTGGCATTGTGTTGATCACCATAGGTGGCATTTATACCGGATTGTTCACCCCGGTTGAAGCGGCAGGCGTGGGCGCATTCTTCGCCTTGTTCATGCTGATCATCCGCCGCAAATGCACATGGGCAACACTCTATGATGTGAGCGCCGAAACGCTCAAAACCACAGGCATGGCCTTTTTTATTCTGATCGGCGCCAATGTGTTTGCGCCCTTCGTTTCCCTGTCACACTTGCCAGCGACCATCGCGACGGGCATGGCAGGCTTGGCCTTGGGCACATACGGTACCTTGGCGCTCATCTTGCTGGGCTATGTGATCCTAGGCATGTTTATTGAAGGCTTGTCGCTTTTGGTGATCACCTTGCCGATTGTGTTCCCGCTGGTCGTGGGGCTTGGATTTGATCCCATCTGGCTTGGAGTGGTGATGGTGATCGTTTTGGAAATGGGGCTGATTTCACCGCCCGTCGGGGTGAACGTGTTTATCGTGAAAAGCGTGGTGCAAGATGTGAAAATCGAAACTATCTTTGCGGGCATCATGCCGTTCTGGTTGGCCATGATCGCCACCTTGGCGCTGATTGTGATTTTCCCGGAAATTGCACTCATGTTGCCCAACGCAATGTTCAACTAATCTTCGCAAAAGTCCCTCCCCGTCATGGGGAGGGATTTGGGGCGAGGTGAAACAGGCCAACTGAAACGCACCGCGACGTCACCAGAATTTTATGCTAAGCGTCCGCCCAACTTACGGTGTAGGAATGCGAGCATGACCAAACCTCCCCATCTTGAATGGCATGAAAACGACATGCCGTTTTCGCCCGAATTTGGCGATCATTTCTATTCCCATGCCGACGGGCGGTTGGAATGTGATTACGTTTTTATCCAGTCCAACACTATTCCCGAGCGTTGGACGCAGAAGGATCAATTTTCCATCGGCGAACTCGGATTCGGCACCGGATTAAACTTTCTCGAAACATGGCGGCAATGGCGCGACGTGCGCGGCGAAGGGCAAATGCTCCACTTTACTTCGTTCGAGCTTTATCCCATGACCGCAGCGCAGATTGAGCGCGCACTCGAACCATGGCCGATGCTGGCGGAACTGCGCGACCTGATGCTGCACCATTGGGAGCAAATCACTGCTGGCAACGCGGTGGAGATTGAACCGGGAATTGTGCTCCAGTTGCAAATTGGCGATGTCACCCAAACCTTGCCCAAGTGGCAGGGCATGGCGGACGCCTGGTATTTGGACGGGTTTGCCCCCGCCAAAAATCCGGCCATGTGGGGCGAAGAATTGATGCAAGCACTCGCCGCCCACACCCACCCAAAAGGCACCTTCGCCACTTACACAGCAGCAGGCTGGGTGCGCCGCAATTTGCAGGCCGCCGGTTTTGAGGTAACCCGCAAAAAGGGTCATGCGGGCAAGCGGCAAATGATGTGCGGTCAATTAAAACCCACTGACCAATTGAATGATTGACGCCCTTTGCTGCACGTGCAATTCATAAGGTTCATGCGACGGTCTTATGGGTGCAAAAGCACCTTATAAGTGAAAAGGGAACATGGTGAGTTCGACCCAATCCGGGGAACGAATCCAAGGCTGCCCCCGCAACTGTAAGCGATGAGATTGCAACCAATGTGCCACTGAATTTTCGGGAAGGCTGGTTGAGATCGCTCGAATCGCGAGCCAGGAGACCTGCCATCGCCAACATAACTCGAATGCCGTCGGGTGGACGGTGAGGCAAAGGCCTCAAGGAGCAGAGATGAAAAAGATTCCAGCAACGGTGATCACCGGTTTTCTTGGCGCGGGCAAAACGACCCTTGTGCGCCATGTGTTGAACAATGCCAAAGGCAAGCGTATCGCGCTGATCATCAATGAATTTGGCGATGTCGGCGTGGACCGCGATGTGCTGCAAGGCTGTGGCGATGAAGCGTGCAGCGAAACAGATATGGTCGAGCTGGCCAATGGCTGCATTTGCTGCACCGTGGCCGAAGATTTTATTCCCACCATCACCGCCCTGCTGCAAAGCGACAATCGCCCCGATCACATCGTGATTGAAACCTCCGGCTTGGCGCTGCCACAACCGCTTGTGCGTGCCTTTAACTGGCCCGAAATCAAAGCCGACGTCACCGTCGATGGCGTGGTCACCGTGGCTGACGCGTCAGCCCTTGCAGCGGGCCGTTTCGCCTCAAACGAAGCCGCTGTAGATGCGCAGCGCCAGCAAGATGAAATGCTCGACCATGAAACCCCGTTGGGCGAATTGTTTGAAGATCAATTGATTTGTGCCGATCTCGTGTTGCTCAATAAATCCGACCTTGTTTCGCCAGAAGATTTGGAAAAAGTCGAAGCGGCGATCCGCAAAGAATTGCGCGAGGGCGTGAAGCTGGTACGCACCCACAAAGGCGAAATTGATATGGCCGCCTTGCTCGGCATTGAAGCGGGCAGCGAACTGGATATGGATGGGCGCAAGTCTCACCATGAGCATCATCACGAAGATGGCCACCACCATCACGAACATGATGATTTTGACAGCTTCTCCATCCGCCTGCCTGCTGCGGCCGACAAGGTGCAACTGGGCAATGCGATCAGCAATGTGATCAAAGATTTCGACATTCTGCGCCTCAAGGGCTTCGCGGCCATTAAAGATGCACCAGCGCGGCTTTCCGTGCAGGCGGTCGGTCCGCGCGTCGACACTTATTTTGATCGGCCTTGGACCAGCGACGAGGAAAAACAAACCTCGCTGGTGGTGATTGGCCAGTCTCCGCTGGACCGGGCAGCAATTTCAGAACGGCTCGAAAAAGCCTTTTCCTGATGCATTTATTATCAGCCCAAGCTGGGGCCATCCAGCAAGAGGGGGAGGCGATTGAATTAGGCCAATCGCCTGCGCCGCTGCTCATCCTGTCCGCAGCCGATAGCGAACTGGCTGCCTTCGCAGGCGCGGTTGATGCCCAAGGCGCTGATGATGTGCGCCTCGCCAACACCATGCGCTTGAGTCACAATTATTCCATCGACCTCTGGCTCGACGACACAGCACAACATGCCAAATTGATCGTGGTGCGCGTGCTCGGTGGCAGGGCCTATTGGACCTATGGCGTCGATCAACTCACCGCCATTTGCGCCGATCGCGGCATTGAACTGGCGCTCTTGCCTGGCGATGCCAATCCAGACCCGGATCTAAAAAGCCGCTCCACCATCGATGGCGAGATTTACGACCAATTGCATCAAGCCTTTATCGCAGGCGGGGCGCAAAATCTAAGCAGCTTGCTCACTTTTATGCGTCACCGCGCCAAAGGCGAAAAAGCTGAGTTGCCCGCACCACAACCCGCCCCCAATGCCGCCATCTGGCACGAGCGGCAATTGGTGAGCAATATAGATGAAATCACTGTCGACCCGGCTGCAAAGTACGCCCCCATCATCGCCTATCGCGCCTTAATGGATGGCGGCAATTTGCGCCCCATCGAACGCATGGCTAGGGCAGCGCACAAGGAAGGGCTGACCCCCCTGATCCTGTTGGTGACCAGCTTGAAACAGGCGGAACCCGTGCAGTTTGCCCAAAAACTGTTCGCGCGGTTCGACCCGCAGGTAATCCTCAATGCCACCGGCTTCGCCTTGGGCGTCAATGATCTCAGCGACGAAGACAATCCCTTCGCCCATACCGACGCGCCGATCCTGCAATTGGTGCAGGCGGGCCGTGCTGAGGAAGTGTGGCAGGAAGATATTCAGGGCCTCAACGCCAAAGATTTGGCGATGCAAATCGTACTGCCGGAACTGGATGGTCGTGCAGGCAATATTCTGATTGCCCACAAGGCGCAAAACATCTGGCACGATGCTAGCGAGTGCCCACTATCCGTCAACGAACCCCATGTCCCCGGCATCGACGCGGCCGCCAAGCTGGCGAAAAACTGGGTCACCCTGCGGCAAAAGCAAGTTGCCGAGCGCAAGGTCGGCATTGTGTTGGCCAACTATCCAATCCGCGATGGCCGCTTGGCCAATGGCGTCGGCTATGACGCCCCGGCCTCAACGCTCAATATTCTGCAGTTTTTGCAAGAGGCAGGGTATGCGCTTGATCACTTGCCCGAAAGCGGCAATGCGCTGATCGAAATGCTGCAAAACGGCCCCACAAATGCCGCCCCAAAACGCGGCACCAGCCAGGCGCAGATAACTCTAGAAAATTATAGAAAAATCTATGAAATTCTGCCTGAAACTCTAAAAAATTCTATTGAAGAACGGTGGGGAACTCCAGAAACTGATCCCTTCTTCCGTGACGATCATTTTGAGCTGCCCGCCATCCAATTTGGCCATGTCGCCATCTTGATCCAACCCGCCCGTGGTTATGATTTGGATGAGGAAGCGATCTATCACGATCCCGATCTGGTGCCGCCCCATGGTTATCTCGCTGGCTATTTCTGGCTGAAGCACCAATTCGCCGCGGACGCGCTGATCCATAATGGCAAGCATGGCAATCTGGAATGGCTGCCGGGCAAAGCCGTGGCGCTTTCTGACGAGTGTTATCCGCACATGCTGTGGGCGCAACTGCCGCATTTTTACCCCTTTATTGTCAACGATCCGGGCGAGGGCACTCAGGCCAAACGCCGCACTGGGGCGGTGATTATCGACCATCTGACTCCGCCGCTCACCCGCGCTGAGACCTATGGCCCGCTCAAAGATCTGGAAGCGCTGGCGGACGAATTTTACAACGCTTCCGGCATGGACCAACGCCGCATCAAGGATTTGAAGCAGCGCATTTTCGACCTGTGCGCCGATACCGGCTTGGCCGCCGATATGGGGTTGGGTGGTGCGCAAGATGATGATGCGTTGCAGACCATCGATACCTTTTTGTGCGAACTGAAAGAAGCGCAAATTCGTGATGGATTGCATATACTTGGCCAAGCACCAGAGGGGCGGCTGAAACACGATCTGCTGGTGGCGCTCACCCGCGTGCCGCGCGGCAGCGAGCGCGATCAGGACCACTCCATCATCCGCGCGCTGGCCGATGATTTGGGCCTTGGGTTTGATCCTTTGTCTGCCGAGCTGGGCAAAGAATGGACGGGCCCGCGTCCCGAAATCTTGCAATCCCAATTGGACGAGAATTGGCGACATACGGGCCACACGGTGGAACGGTTGGAGCAGCTCGCCTTCGCCCTGGTCGCTGGCGAGATTGATGCCGAGGCGGACTGGACCGCGACCCGCGCCATTCTCGACGCGATCCAAAGCGACATCGCGCCGAAACTCAACCAGTCCGGCGCATTGGAAAAAGCCAATCTGTTGCGCGGATTAGACGGCAAATTTGTACCTCCGGGTCCGTCTGGCGCACCAACACGCGGCCGGTTAGACGTGCTGCCCACGGGCCGCAATTTCTATTCGCTAGACAACCGCGCGGTGCCGACGCAAACCGCATGGGAACTGGGCGTAAAGTCGGCCGAAAATCTGGTCACCCGCCATTTTCAGGATCATGGGCTTTATCTCAAATCCATCGTCCTGTCAGTGTGGGGCACCGCCAATATGCGCACCGGCGGCGATGATATCGCCCAAGCGCTGGCGCTGATCGGGGCCAAGCCCAAATGGGATTTCGGCTCCACCCGCGTCAGCGGCTATGAGATTATCCCGCTGGCCAAAATGAACCGACCGCGCGTCGATGTCACCTTGCGCATTTCAGGCTTTTTCCGCGACGCCTTTCCGGCGCAGATCGAACTGTTTGACCGCGCCATCCGCGCCATTGGGGCGCTGGATGAACCGGAAGACATGAATCCGATTGCCGCCCGCATGCGCAGCGATGCGTTGGACCTGATGCAAAAGGGCCGCGATGAGGACGCCGCTGCCATGGAGGCAGGCTATCGCATCTTTGGCTCCAAACCCGGCAGCTATGGCGCCGGGCTGCAAGGCATTATGGATTCGGGCCGCTGGAATGAGCTGGGCGACATTGCTGAAACCTTCCTCAATTGGGGGCAATATGCCTATGGCACCAAAGCCAATGGCACGGTGGCGCGCGGCGCACTGATCAACCGCCTGAAAAATATTGATGCCGTGGTGCACAATCAGGACAATCGCGAGCATGATCTGCTAGACAGTGATGATTATTACCAGTTTGAAGGCGGCCTAAGCGCCACTGCCAAACATTTGCAAGGGGAAGCCCCGGCCAATTATCACAATGATCATTCGCGCCCCGAACGCCCGGTGGCCAAGACGCTGGAAGAAGAAATCGCCAAGGTGATGCGTTCCCGCGTGGTGAACCCGAAATGGATCAATGGCGTCATGCGTCATGGCTATAAAGGCGCGTTCGAAATCATCGCCACCACCGATTATATGTTCGCCTTTGCCGCCACCACAGGCGCGGTAAAGTCGCACCATTTTGATCTGGCTTTTGAAGCCTTTGTGCTCAATGATGAAGTGCGTGATTTTATTCAGACCAACAACAAATATGGCTATGATGAGTTGATTGATAAATTTAACGAGGCGGTGCGGCGCGGTTTTTGGTCGCCAAAACGCAATTCGGTTTACGCATTTCTCGATGGAGGGAACGGATGAGCAAAAAAACTGACAATATGACAGAAGAAGAATTGAACGCCCGCCACGCGGAAAAAATGAAAAAGAAAAAGGCGGCGCGCGACAAAATCATCGCCACCAAAACCATCGAAAAAGGCCTCACCATCGTCCATACGGGCAAGGGTAAAGGCAAATCCACCGCCGCTTTCGGTATGGTGTTCCGCGCGCTGGGCAACGGCATGAAAGTGGCCGTGGTGCAATTTGTAAAAGGCAAATGGGGCACGGGCGAACGCAACGTGCTCGATAAATTCCCCGATCAAGTCTCTCTCGCCACCATGGGCGAAGGCTTCACCTGGGAAACCCAAGACCGCCAACGCGATATCGACGCCGCCCGCGCCGCTTGGGAGCAAGCCAAAAAGTTCATCATGGACAATGAGCACGATATGGTCCTCTGCGACGAGCTGAACATTGTGCTGCGCTATGATTATCTGCCCATCGAAGAAGTGCTTGAGGTGCTGGAGCAAAAGCCCGAAATGAAGCACGTGATCATCACCGGTCGCAACGCCAAAGATGAACTGGTCGAAGCCGCCGATCTGGTGACCGACATGACGCAGGTGAAGCACCCGTTCCGCTCTGGCGTGAAGGCGCAAGTGGGGATCGAGTTTTAGGCAATAGTTCTAGGCCACTGCCATGCGCATTCACATCATTGCCTTAGGGGATAGCTTAGAAGCCACCACATTAAGGGCGGTGCTGGAGTCGCAATCGCATCAGGTTTCGCTTAGCTTTGTGGCAACACCCGAACAGTTCTTTGCAGCCTGCGCAGAGGCAGCAGATCGCACCGATGTTCTGGTTGTCTCCGCCCATGGAGATGAGGCGGGGTTTGTGTTTCCTGAATTGGCCAAAGGGGGGAGTGCTTTTGCGCTGGACGAGGATATCCTGACGCCCAAAGTGATGCAGACACAGGTTAAGCGGGTGCCACGCCTTGTTTTCTCCACGGCCTGCTTCACCGGGCAAGGTGAACTGGCCGATATCTTTTTGGCAGCTGGCGCAAGTCAGTTCATCGGGCCGCGCAGCGAGCCGGAGGGTGCGGACATTTTCCTTATTTTGGGATTGCTTTTCCGGTCACAAGACGCGGCAGTGCCGATCCAGCAAAAACTTAACCGGATGGGAACGCTGCTGCCGGATGCGGCAATGTTTAAATGTTTTGAACGCGATCAATAGGACCCCACCATGCGCCTCCTGACCGAAGCCGAACTGAACAAAGTGCCCATGTCCATTCTGGTCGACGCCGTGCGGGCGCAGATCGAGGCGGATGCTGAGGGGCACGCTGTTGCGCCGCCGCGCCATAATGTGGATTTTGGCGATGGCGGGCTGACCTTTACCTGTGGCGGCAATGATAAGCTGGCAGGGTTCCGGGTGTATGACACGTTTCCAAAAGCCGAAGGGGTCGACGAAGATCAGGTGGTGATTGCTTATGATCGTGTTACCGCAAGGCTCAAGGGCCTGTTTGTTGGTGAGCGGCTGGGCGCGCTACGCACCGGCTGTTTGGGCGGTGTGGCGGCAGATGTGATGACCGCGAAAAAGCCGATCAAAAAGCTTGGATTGATCGGCACGGGCACTCAGGCCGAAACCCAATTGCTGGCCATTGCCGCTGTGCGCGAGATTGAACAGGTACAAACCTTTAGCCGCAATGCGAACAAGCGAACCGCGTTCGCAGAGCGGATGGCCGCGCAGCTGGGTGTTTCCGTTGCGGCAGTGGACGACCCGCGCCAAGCGGTGATGGATGCAGACTTTGTGGTGCTGGCCACCAATGCAGCCGAACCGGTGATCGAAACCGATTGGCTTGCACAAGGCTGTCACCTCACCACGTTGGGGCCAAAATCCAAAAGCCGACATGAATTGCCGTTGGATATTTTGCCGCGTGTGCGCAGCTGTGCGTCCGATAGCCCACAACAAATTGCAGCCCAGGGCGAAAACCACATGTTTTTCGGGCAGTCTCTCAACATTCAGCATTTAGGTAAGTATCAGGAGGAGCAGGGGCCAGGGGACCTGACCTTGTTTCTTTCGGCGGGCTTGGCGGGTACCGAAGTTGCGCTTTTGTCGGCAGCAATTGATGCCTTGGCATAAAACAAATGTGATGCAACATCTGGCGTGCCTATGCATTATGGTACTGAGAATAGTGATCATTCACGGAGTATATTATGGCCGATTTGGAACATGACGTGCAATTTGAACAGTCCGGCAATCGCGGCCGTTTCTTTATCAATCTTGGCGGGGGGCAGGAGGCTGAAATGACCTTTTTGGACCGCGATGGTACCTTTGTGGTCGACCATACCGGTGTGCCCAAACCCTTTGAAGGCAAAGGGATTGCCCTTGAACTGGTGAAGGCCGGCGTTCAATATGCCCGTGAACATGACAAAAAAATTGAGCCGGTATGCCCCTATGTGGTGATGCAGTTCAAGCGCCATAAAGATTGGGATGACATCGCGGCATAGTGGGGATGCGATGAACACCGTCAAAGAACTGGTCGACGCCGCGACGGCAGAAATTGAAACCTTGTCCGTCGACACGGCCAAGGACGCCGTTGCAGCGGGCGCGGCTCAGTTTGTCGACATTCGCGATATCCGGGAATTGAACCGGGAAGGGCGCATTGCTGGCGCAGTGCATGTGCCCCGCGGCATGCTTGAATTCTGGATTGATCCCACATCCCCCTATCACAAGCCGGAACTGGCGACCGACAAAAAGCTCATCTTCTTTTGCGCTGCCGGCTGGCGCTCGGCCCTGGCCACCAAAACGGCAAAAGATATGGGCTTTGACCATGTCGCCCATATGGAGGGCGGTTTTGGCGCGTGGCGCGATGCGGCAGGCGAGATTATTGCGCCCAAAAAGAATTAACTTTCCAACTGACGCAGATTGACCATCTCAACTTCAACATTAAACCCTATCTTTTTGTAGAGCTTAGATGACGGCGCATCTGCCGCGTCTGACGACAAAAACACCACAGACTTTTGCTTCAAAATTTCGTTGGCCAGGCACCCGACCAAGGCGCTGGCTATGCCACGTCCCCTAAAGGCCGGAACAGAATAAATGTTGCCGACTTCACCATATTTGCTGCCAGCGTCGCCTAAATCCACTTTGCCTGCACAGACGATTTCGCCGTTTCGGACTTCCCAAACAAATAGTGTTTTGCTTGCGATGGCGGTCCCGACCATAGCGTCGGCGTCGAACGGTCTTTGTGTGTTCATTTCGGCTTGCATAGCGAAATACATCTCAACAAGTGCGTCTCGATCACCTCTTGTTGCACATCGCAGCCTGCCTTCAACTTCTAGCGGGTCGACGGGGCTTGCCATTTCCCAATGCAATATGCGCTTGGCGAGGCGGTAGCGCACGCCACTAAGTCCGCCCAATGCATCTGCAAGGGCCAACCCAGCGTGTTGCGGGGCAAATATACCAGGAACGTGCAGCCCGCGCTGAACGAGATGTTCTGCAAGTAACGGAATAGCTTTTTTCGGCAGGGGTGACAAAATGATCTGATCATCCTGAGTAAGGCAGGCAAAGCCGATGGGTTTTGTCTCTGCATACACGGTTAAGCAGTGCCTTGTGGCCATTGAGTTGGCTGACAACCGCAAAAGGGGTCGATGCTCCAGTTCTTCAGCCAACCAAACTTTTCGGTATGCGCGGATGAATGCGTCGGGTGCTGAGGTCTCGATCAATAATTTTGGATCGTCTGCCATCTAAAGCCAGCCTTACCCCTTATTCACAATCGCCGGAACGGCCTTTTGGAACTTGATTTTCTCCATCACCACTTGGCTGTAAGTTTTGGAAATAAACGGTTGGCGCATCAGGCTGTTGCGGACGAAGCGGTGGAAGGCGCGCATGTCGGTGGCCAGCACTTTGAGCACATAATCATATTCGCCTGTGGTGGCGTAGCATTCCAAAATCTCCGGGATGGATTCCACGAGATGGATGAACTGCTCGATATAATCATCGCTATGTCGCTGCAGGCTGACTTGCAGCAAAATGGTTTCCTGATAGCCCATTTTTTCCGGTGAGACGGTGAGGCCATAGCCTTGAATAACACCCGCTTCTTCAAGCGCGTTGATGCGGCGCCAGACGGAGGAAACGGAGCTGCCCACCTGGTTGGCAATCTCTTGGTTGGAGATGCGGCTGTTCTTTTGCAGTAGCTCGAGAATCTTTCCATCAATTTGATCAATCTTGAGTGAGTTGTTCAAAATTACGCCTCATCATGAAAAAATTGTGCATTTATCATGTTAATCACCTGCAAATCTGATCAGCTTTGTCAAGCAAAATAGGCGATAATACTCCTAGATTAGAGGGGGACATGATGGATTTAACAACGCTTAAACGCGATATTTTCGCTTATCCTGATTATGAACTGCGCCACGGCATGGTGCGCGAGCGGGTCTTTTTGTCTGGCACCGACGTTCTGGTGCGTATTCCCGTTGAGCAGGCCAAAATTGACCAGGCGAATGGCCTCAATACTGCTGGTTTTATTTCCGGTTATCGCGGCTCCCCCCTCGGCGCGTATGATCAGGCGTTGGGCAAAGCTCAAAAAGTGCTGGATGAGCACAAAATTGATTTCCTCCCCGCCATCAATGAAGATTTGGCCGCCACGGCGGTGATCGGCACGCAGGAAGTGGCCAGCGATCCGGAAAAGACCGTCGATGGCGTGTTCGGCATCTGGTACGGCAAGGGCCCGGGCGTCGACCGGTCTGGCGATGCCTTGAAGCATGGCAACGCCCTTGGCGCGTCCAAACATGGCGGCGTGATCGCCTTTTTCGGCGACGATCATGGCTGCGTCTCCTCCTCGATGCCGCACCAGTCCGATCAGGCCGGCGAGCATTATATGATGCCGGTGCTGCACCCGGCCGGCGTGGCTGACTATATACCGTTTGGCCTTTATGGCTTCGCCGCCTCCCGCTACACCGGCGCTTGGATCGGCTTTAAAACCATCTCCGAAGTGTTGGAAAGCAGCGCCGCAATCGAAGTGCCTGAACCCCGTCGTTTCAAGGAACCAGAAGACTACACCCCGCCGCCTTTCGGCTTAAACCATGACCCGGCCACAAGCTTTGGCCCGGTGCTGGAGCAAAAGCTGCTCGCCCGGCTGGACGCGATGCGCGCTTTTGCCAAGGCCAACCCGATTGATGAAGTGGCGTTTGGTGCCAAACAGCCAAAAATCGCCATCGTTGCCGTGGGCAAGGCCTTTGCCGATCTAATGCAGACCCTGCGCGATTTGGACATCAGCGAAGCCAAAGCCAAGCGCATGGGGCTTGGGGTTTATAAGGTGGGGCTGGTGTGGCCGATTGAGCCAACGGGCTATCAACATTTTATGGCGAAAGCCGAAAAGCTACTGGTGGTAGAAGAAAAACGCGCCGTGGTCGAAACCCAGCTGAAAGAGCTGTTTTTCAACCAGCGCAACTTCACCATTATCGGCAAAAAGGACCTTGAGGGCGCCCCGCTTATCCCTGAAGCGGGTGAGCTGCGCCCCTCCATTTTGGCGCAGGTTGTTCATGAATATTTGGACCTTGAAGGCCTTCCTCCTTCCGCCTCACCTGCGCCAACTCTTGACGAGATCGACGTGGCGCGCCGAGTGCCTTATTTCTGCTCAGGCTGCCCGCACAATCGATCCACCAAACTGCCAGAGGGCAGCACTGCGCTGCCCGGCATTGGCTGCCATTATATGGCCTCCTGGATGAACCGCGACACAGGCGGCATCGTGCAAATGGGCGGCGAAGGCGTCAATTGGATCGGTATGGAAAGCTATACCGGCAAAAAGCACATTTTTCAGAATTTGGGCGATGGCACCTATTTCCATTCCGGCATGATGGCCATCCGTCAGGCGATTGCTGCCAAAGCCAATGTGACCTACAAAATTCTCTATAACCACGCCGTGGCCATGACGGGCGGTCAGGATGTGGATGGCGAGTTGAGCGTTGAAGCCATCGTGGCGCAACTCAAGGCCGAAGGCGTGGAGCGCATCGCGCTGGTGAGTGATAAGCCCGAACGGTTTGCCGCCGGCTTGATGCGCGGCAAAGGCTTGAGCCTTGACCACCGCAAAAACCTTGAGGCCATCCAAACCGAACTGCGCGACATTCAAGGCGTAACTGCATTGATCTATGATCAGGGCTGTGCGACGGAAAAACGCCGCAAGCGCAAGCGCGGGCTGATTGAAGACCCGAAAAAGCGGGTTTTTATCAACACCGATGTGTGTGAAGGCTGTGGCGATTGCTCGGTGCAATCAAACTGCATTTCCATCAGCCCGGTGAAAACCAAATGGGGCGTGAAGCGCACGATTGATCAATCCTCCTGCAACAAAGACTTTTCCTGCGTTGAAGGCTTTTGCCCCAGCTTCGTCACCATCGAAGGCGACGAGGAAAAAGCCACCGGCGACCAACATCGCCGCGAACATTTGCTCACCCATATTGCTAGCTTGCCAGAGCCAAAGTTCGCCAAAACCGGCGAAGTGCTGATCACTGGCGTTGGCGGCACGGGGGTGGTGACCGTGGGGGCCGTGTTGGCCATGGCCGCGCACTTGCAAGGCAAGGGGGCTTCGGTGCTCGACTTTATGGGCTTTGCCCAAAAGGGCGGCGCGGTGATCTCTCACCTCAAAATTTTGGAAAAGCCGGGACTGGATACACCGGTGCGGATCGACAAGGGCGATGCCAATGCGGTGATCGCGTGCGATTTGGTGGTGGCCAATATGCCCGAGCCGATGGCCTGCCTAAACCCGAACAAAACCCACGTGATCGCCAACACCAAAATCTTGCCCACCGCAGATTTTGTGCTGCGCGGCTTGGCCGATTTCCAAGAAGAAATGCGCCTCAAAAAGCTAAAAGAAGGCGCAAAACAGGTTGATTATTTCGACGTGACCGATCTGTCCGTAGCCCTGTTTGGCGACAGCGTGTTTTCCAACATGATGCTCACCGGCATGGCGTGGCAAAAAGGCCAGATCCCGCTGGATGGCGATGCCATCCGCCGCGCGATCGAGCTGAATGGCAAAGCCATCGAAGCCAACTTGAATGCGTTTGAACTTGGGCGTTTGATCGCCGATCAACCTGAGCTTTTTGCCGAAGATCAGGACGCTGAGTTTGAACAAACGCTGGATCAATTGATCGCGGATCGTGCCGAATTCCTGACCCGCTATCAAAACGCTCAATATGCCGACCAATACAAGAATACCGTGGGCAAAGTGCAGGCTGCAGAAAATGCCCTCGGCAAAACCGGTTTAAGCGAAATAGTCGCGCATCAATTGGCGCGGGTAATGGCTTACAAGGATGAATATGAAGTCGCCCGCTTGCACCTTGAAACGGCCCATCTCAACGAGATGAAGGGTCGGTTTAAAGCGGGTGCAAAAATGACCTTCCATATGGCACCGCCTATGCTCAATTGGATCAAGGAACCAAATGGTCGCCCGAAAAAGTTCGCCATTCCGGGTGCCGTCGCCCTGCCGAGCTTGAAATTGCTTAATGCCATGCGCCCCTTGCGCGGCTCCGCCTTTGACGTGTTCGGCCTCAGCAAAGACCGCCGCGATGAGCGCAAACTGCGCGATGATTATATCGCCTTAGTGGAAGAACTGGCGGCTAATCTGACCGCGGATAACCATGCCGATGCGATGAAAAAGGTCAAGCTGGTGGATATGGTCAAAGGCTATGGTGTGGTGAAGGAGCAGGCGCTTGAGAAGTATCACAAGGCATTGGCAGAACTGGCCTAGGGGATAGGCGCGAATTTGGGGGCGATAGCACCCCACCCTTAATCCCTCCCCATCAAGGGGAGGGAAAAGAGCGTCTGTCTTGGGTAGGGCACTTCTACGTGCACTGCGTCATCCTCGGGCTTGACCCGAGGATCCAAGCAGCGCAAACCAAGAGGCACATCGCTCACTAATTGCCGCAGGAAACTCCCACCTGGATTCCCGCATTCGCGGGAATGACGGGGGTGAATGGATGCCTGAAATAACCCGACCCCGGATCAAGTCCGGGGAGGCCCCCGAGGAGGTGCCCCCGCGGCGTCACCGTTTACCCGAGGCGCTAAAAAAATTGCTTAGGCTGCGCAGCGCTGACCACCGCATTTCCATATGCGATTGCCCTGCCATCAAGGGGAGGGAAAAGAGCGTCTGTCTTGGGCAGGGCACTTCTACGTGCACAGCGTCATCCTCGGGCTTGACCCGAGGATCCAAGCAGCGCAAACCAAGAGGCACATCGCTCACTAATCGCCGCAGAGAAACTCCCACCTGGATTCCCGCATTCGCGGGAATGACGGGGGTGAATGGATGCCTGAAATAACCCGACCCCGGATCAAGTCCGGGGTGGTTTGGGGAATAGGCGCGAACTCCAATTGACCATCCCGGCCTCGAGCCGGGATCATACCTAGCGTGCACAACGCTAAAGATGTTGCGGCAAGCCGCATTGCGTCAGAATTTCATCCACCACCTGCTCAAGCGGTTGGGTTGCATCAATGTGAATGCCATTTTTCGGCACGTCGCCGCCAGAAGCGTGCAATTGGCGCACCATTTCGCGTTCGGATTCGCGACCGCCCCAATCGTCAGCTGGGCGCTTGGCCAAGCGCTGATTGAGGGTTTCAAGGTCAATCTCCAGCACAAAGACCTTGTCGAAATGATGGATAAACTTCTCAAAATTTCGGCTGCCGCCGCAGAAAAAGGTGGCTCGATGCTGTTGGCCTCGCACCAATTCTTCCACCTGTGCCACATCCCAGATATGTGTGTGGTGCCCGCCACTGGAAAGCGGTGCGCCTGTAGCGGGGTCGCCGCAATAGGCAAATACATTGTCACCATTCAGCGCGTGATAGCCGCGTTGCGCGAGCAGCTGGCAAACTGATGTTTTGCCGGTGCAGGAAATGCCTTCAATCAAATAATTATAAGTACCCATATTGCGAAGCTAGCAAATAGGGGCAAATCCATAAATAAAAAAGGAGGGCGATGCCCTCCTTAATTTTAGCTCTCGTCGAAATCCAGCGTTAGTTCATCGCTGGTGGGGCGGGTTTGGCAGGCTAGCGTGAAGCCGGCTTCGATTTCCCATGGCTCGAGTGAATAGTTCACATCCATTTCGGCGCTGCCTTTGGCCACCTTGCAACGGCAGGTGCAGCACATGCCGCCTTTGCAGGAGAAGGGCAGTTCCAGCCCGTGTTTATGGGCGGCTTCTAACACCGTATCTTCCGGATCGGAGAGGGTGAAGCTGCGGGTGGTGCCATCCAGCACCACTTCGACCTTCACGCCCTGTTCCGCCGCTTCGCGTTGTGCCTTGGTGGGCGCTTTGCGTGGGGTTTGGCCATCGGCGGGGGTGAACAATTCATAGTGGATTTTATCGTGCGCCACGCCCATGCCTTCAAGGCTTTCGCGGGCCACTTCAATCATTTCGCCCGGGCCGCACAAAAATACGCCATCGGCGGCTTTGGGGGCAATTGCACCTGTGTTCACCAAGGCTTTGATTTTGTCCGCATCAATGCGGCCATTCAAAATCGGCACGTCCTGGTCTTCACGGCTGAGAATATGGATTAGCGTAAAGCGATCCATGAACCGATCCTTCAAAAACTCGAGCTGCTCGCGGAACATGATGGTGCCGGTTTCGCGGTTGCCATAAACCAAGGTCACTTCCGCCTCGTCATCGCCTTCCAACAAGGATTGCGCGATGGACATCATCGGCGTGATGCCGGAACCGGCGGCGATCAACAGTGCATTTTTCATGCCGCCAATATCGGCGACAAAACGCCCGTCCGGGGTCATCACCTCAAGCTGGTCGCCCACTTTAAGATCGTTGGCGGCGAAGCTGGAAAACACGCCATCTTCCACCCGGCGGATGCCCACCGTCAGGTCGGTGCAACCGAGGGGCGAGGAGACGGAATAAGACCGACGTACATCTTTGCCGCCAATCGTGCTGCGCAGGGTTAAATATTGGCCCGGCTTGAACGCATAAGCGTCGCGTAAATCGTCGTTCAGGGCAAAGCTGATCGCTTTCGCGTCTGGCGTCAGTTCTTCAATTTTCGAAATCGTCAGTGTGTGAAACTTAGGGGTCATCTTTTTAGGCCCTCAAATGCATTTGAAATAATCGAAAGGTTCACGACAGCTCGTGCAGCGATAGTGCGCCTTGCACGCGGTGGACCCAAATTCAGATAGCTTTTCCGTGTCGGTGCTGCCGCATTTGGGGCAGGCGACAACGGTTTCGCCAAATAAAGCCAGCTTGGAGTTGGAGCCATCAACCGGGGGCGCGATGCCATAGGCACGCAATTTCTCGCGGCCTTCATCGCTAATCCAGTCTGTGGTCCAGGGCGGTGACACAACGCGCTCAATTTGCGGGTCAAACCCGGCTTCGCGCAGGGCCACCTCAATGGCCAATTCAATGGCCAACACAGCGGGACATCCGGTGTAAGTCGGTGTCACATGGGCCACCGCTTTACCGTCTATCATTTGCACATCACGCAAAATGCCTAGCTCGGCCACATTCACGCACGGCACTTCCGGGTCGGGCACCAGCGCGGCGGCCTCCCATGCCTTTTGCGCGTCGGCTGAGCGGGTTGGTTTAAGTTGATGTACGTCCGCCATCGCCCTTACCAGCTCATATTCGGATAGGCGCGCTGCATATATTGCAAGTCGCTAAGCAGATGGCCCATCTCTTCGCCATGATGCCCGGTGCGGCCACCCAATTGCGGGTACTCCACCTCTGGCATGGTCAATTTGGCTTGGTCAAACACATTGGAAATGGTGTTGGTCCATTGGGCGCGCATGGCTTCACGATCTGGCAAAGCGCCCTTGTCAGCCGCTGCTTGCGCATCGGCAGACATGTGGAACAGCTCTTCCACATAGGGATGCAGTTCTGTGACTGCATCTTGCATGCGCTGCGCACTTTCTTCGGTGCCATCGCCAAGCCGCACCACCCATTCGCCCGCATGGCGGATATGGTATGCCACTTCCTTGACCGATTTGCCGGCAATGCCGCGCACCGTCTCATCGCTGGATTGCAACGCGGCTTCCCAATAGGGATGCATAAAGGCCGCAAAATAAAGCTGCTTGAGCATGGTGTGGGCAAAATCTTCATTTGGCCGTTCCACCAGCAGGCAGTTCTTATAGTCGCGGTCATAGCGCAAATAGGCGAGTTGATCCTCGTCGCGCCCTTCACCTTCAATTTCACCAGCATAGGTGTAAAGGCTGCGGGCGGCGCCGATCATATCAAGCGCCATATTTGGCATCGCCAAATCTTCTTCCAGCAACGGGGCGTGGCCGCACCATTCGGAAACCCGATGGCCAAGGATCAAATGATCATCAGCCAATTCGAGCAAAGCGTTGAACAAAGGCGCGCTCATTACATGTGCCCCACTTCTTCTGGAATGTCATAAAAGGTGGGGTGGCGATAAACCTTGTCGACGCCGGGTTCAAAATTTTCTGCCGCCTGATCAGGATCAGACGCGAAAATGGCCTTAGAAGGCACTACCCAGATGGAAACGCCTTCGCCGCGGCGTGTGTAAGTGTCCCGTGCGGCTTGCAGCGCCAGCACTTCGTCAGCGGCGTGCAAAGAGCCGCAATGCTTGTGGGACAAGCCGTTGCGTGGACGGATAAAAACTTCCCAAAGTGGTGTTTCGTTAGACATGAAAATTCCTCCCTATTCGGCAGCGTGTTGGGTTTGGCGGGCGGCGCGTTTTTCAGCATGCGCCAGGGCAGCTTCCCGCACCCATGCGCCATCGTCCCATGCTTTTTTGCGGTCTTTAATGCGGTCGCGGTTCATTTTGCCGTGGCCTTTGACCACGCGCCAAAATTCATCCCAGTCGATTTCGCCATGGTCATAACCACCTTTGCCGCCATTCTTTTCCGGGTTCCACTTCAATTCGGGATCCGGCACGGTCAGGCCCAAATATTCGGCTTGGGGCACGGTGGCGTCGATAAATTTCTGCCGCAGCTCATCATTGGAAAAGCGTTTGATTTTCCATTTCATAGACTGTTCAGAGTGGCTGGATTCCGCATCATGCGGGCCAAACATCATCAGAGATGGCCACCACCAGCGATTGATGGAATCCTGCGCCATTTGCTTTTGTTCTTCGGTGCCATTGCACAGTGAAATCAAAATTTCATAGCCCTGGCGCTGGTGAAAGCTCTCTTCTTTACACACGCGGATCATCGCGCGGGCATATGGGCCATAAGAACAGCGGCACAGCGGAATTTGGTTCATAATCGCCGCGCCATCAACCAGCCAGCCAATGGTGCCGATATCGGCCCAGGTTGGCGTTGGGTAATTAAAGATCGACGAATATTTTGCTTTGCCGGAAAGCAGCTCTTCGGTCATTTGCTCGCGGGTGACGCCCAGCGTTTCAGCGGCGGAATAAAGGTAAAGCCCGTGGCCACCTTCATCCTGCACCTTCGCCAGCAATGCGGCCTTGCGGCGCAGGCTTGGCGCGCGGGTGATCCAATTGCCCTCAGGCAACATCCCCACAATTTCTGAATGGGCGTGCTGGCCGATCTGGCGCACCAATGTTTTGCGATAGCCATTCGGCATGGCATCATTGGGTTCAATCTTTTCTTCCCGGTCAATGCGGGCCTGAAACTTGGCCAGAAACTCTTCAGTTTCTTCCGTGGCGCCATCGGCACCAATCAATCCTTGTGAATACATATTGGCATCCCTATCCTGAGGCTATGGGCAAATCCTGGCGATCAGACTTCGCAAGAAGAGTTGGCGGCACATGCTTTTCTTCGCAATGGAAAAGAACGGCGCGTCGCCAAGCCAGCATTTGACAATAGGCTCTGAACACAATAATACGTCACGAAATTTCACATATCAAGTAATTTTCGTAACATATTGGAGGGATGGGGATGGAAAATCGCTTAGATTCAGCAGCGCTGGAAGCGCTGATCGTCGAAATTTGCGCGCCTTGGGTGCAGGAGTTGGGCATTAAGGTGCTGGACCTTGGGGAAAATAGCGCCCGATTCGTGATGCCAGCGACCGAAAAAATCTTGCGGCATAAGGGCCCAAATGGTGGTTTGGTGAGTGGACAGGCGCTGATGGCCGGGTCTGACACGGTCAGCTTTTTGGCCCTGAGCTATCTCAATGGCCGCTTCCGCAACTGCGTCACCGTCGATATGGCCACCAACTTTATGCGGCCGCTGCCGGAAGGCAATGTGATTTTTGACGCCAAAGTCCTTTCCAACGGCAAACGCCTCGCCACCACCCGCATCGACATTATGGCCGAAGGCAGCGAAAAAGTGGCAACCACCTCGACGGGTGTGTTTGCTTATATTGAGGAGTAAAACTGCTGCGCGGCTCGAAAGCACAGCGTAGCCAACAAACACCGGCGTCATTACCGGACTTGATCCGGTAATCCATTTCACGCTGGCCAAATGGCACGAGTTCCAAGCAATAAGCGCTTCTGCAAGCAGACAGGTGAATTGGACCCCAAGATCAAGTCTTGGGGTGACGATTGTGGGTGGGAAAGAGCTTTTCAGGGCTGCTTTTTTGCATAGCACTACACCGCATACAGCGTCACCCCGGACTGGATCCGGGGGCCAAGCAGGGTTGGCGATCAGACGCAAGGGCAGTGGCCGACTGAAAAGCTGCATGGATTACCGGGTCAAGCCCGGTAATGACGTAAGAGTGGGTTTTTGGGCGTGGAGAAATCCATGACGCATTTGGCAACTCCATCACACCACCCCGCACTTGATGTGGGGTCTTGCTTGGATGGTCTGCGTGAAATTAAAACCGCTTAGCCAACACTTTCCGTGCCTCAGCGCCGTTGCCGTTGGACCACCAATTCTCAGAGGGCTCAATCAATTGCCGATAAAGCCCGCTCACCAGATGGTGGGCGGCGGCACCGGGCCAGTTTTCGGGCAGTAAATGCGCGGGCAGGGGCGGTTGCTTCAAGATCAGCCGCCGCCACTCATGGATCAACAAAATGCGGGCGCAAAGAGCATCAATCGGGGAGAGTGCGGCCAGCTGTTCGGCTTGCTCCCCCAGTGGCGTGAACCGATTGAGCAGCGCTTGATAATCCGCCTCAATCTCGGTGAGTTCCAACTTCTCGGCAACCCAGCTTGGCAATTCGTTGAGATCAGCATCGATCAGCATAAGATCGGCTTGCCGCAATTGATGCAGCAAATGTTCGCTCGGGTCAGCAAACAGCGCCACGCCATTACGCAGCGCCATGCCGCCAAATCCGGCCAGCAGCGCATTTTGTTGTTCGCGGGCGGTGCCGATCACATCTGGGCCGACGGCAAAAATCAGCTTTTGCGGTGTTGGCGCATATTGGGCGCGATAGATCTTTTCGGTGGCCGGGATAAAACTTTTCAGTCCCGCAGGAGACAAGCGATAAAAGCTGTTGCGGCCTTGGCGCTCGCGCGTCACCCAGCCTTCTTTCGCCAGGCGCGACATGGCGGTGCGCAAGGCGCCATTTTCCACGCCCATATGGCCCAATATGGTTTGCAAATCGGCCATGGCCACCGTGCCCCCATGGGGCTGCACGGCATCACCAAAAATGGTGATAACCACGGACCAAACGCGCAATCGACCATCTGAATGCAGATGGTCGATCAAAGGTGAAATCAGCTTATGCGGTGCACTCATGCACCTTATGTACGCTCAAACGCCACCATGGTCAAAAGCTCATATTCGGCAACTTGTTCATCATCCTGATTGAACATATTCACGTGCCAGCGCACTTCGCCATATTCGTCAGTCCGCTTGGTTTTGCGCTTCACGGTCAGCGTTACGCGCACTTCATCGCCCGGGCTTACTGGCTTTTGGAAGCTAAGATCATTCAGCCCGGTATTGGCCAAAACTGGCCCCGGGTCAGGCTGCACAAACAAGCCCGCCGCAAAGCTCAGGAGCAAATAGCCATGGGCCACACGGCCGGGGAAAAACGGATTGGCTTCCGCCGCTTCCTCATCCATATGGGCATAGAAAGTGTCGCCGGTGAAATGGGCGAAATGCTCAATATCCTCAAGCGTCACGGTCCGCGATTTGGTCTTGATGGTTTCGCCAATTTCCAACTCGTGGAAGGTGCGGGTGAACGGATGGGCAGGGCCCTCTTTAAAGCGCGCACCTTTCACATAAGTACCGCCAATGCCGGTCAACAGGTCAGGGCTGCCTTGCACCGCGGTGCGCTGCATATAATGGGTGACGCCACGCACGCCGCCCAACTCTTCGCCGCCGCCCGCGCGGCCCGGACCACCATGCACCATATGCGGCAGGGGAGAACCATGCCCGGTGGATTCTTTCATGCTGTCGCGGTTGTTGAAATAAAGCCGCCCGTGCCACGCTGCCGCGCCCATGGTCAGCTCACGCGCCACATCGGCGTCATGGGTGATGACAGAGGCCACAAGCGAGCCGCCGCCTTTATTCATCAACTCAATCGCATGGCCAAGATCACGATAGCCCATCACCGTGGCGACGGGGCCAAAGGCTTCAGTGCAATGCACGATGGTGGCCTTGTCCGGATCCTTACAATGGAACAGCATCGGCGCAACAAAGGCACCATTTTCCAAGCCTTCGCCGTTCAGTTGCAAATTGTCCTGATCGCCGAAAACAAGGTCGCACTCGGTGCCGATTTCGGCCGCTTTTTCCAGCACATCCTTTTTCTGATCCAGCGACGCCAATGCCCCCATGCGGGTGCCCTCGGCGGTGGGGTCACCAATCACATTTTTGGCCAGCTTGGCGCTCAATGCATCAATTACATTCTGCACCTGCGTGTCCGGCACGATCATCCGGCGGATGGCGGTACATTTCTGGCCCGCCTTGGCAGTCATTTCCCGCAAGGCTTCTTTGACGAACAGATCGAATTCCGGTGTCTCCGGCGTCACATCCGGGCCAAGCACAGAGGCGTTCAAGCTGTCTTGCTCGGCGATAAAGCGCACGCCATTTTTCTGGATATTCTGATTGGATTTGAGGTAGGACGCTGTGGCGGCAGAGCCGGTGAAACTCACCACATCCTGGCAATCCAGACGATCAAGCAAATCGCCCGTGCCGCCCATTACCAACTGGATCGCCCCTTCCGGCAAGATGCCGCTTTCCACCATCATTTTCACGCATGCTTCGGTGACGTAAGAGGTAGAGGTGGCAGGTTTCACAATCGCAGGGACACCCGCCAACAGGGTGGGGGCGAGCTTTTCCAACATGCCCCAAACCGGGAAGTTGAACGCATTAATATGCACCGCAACGCCTAACAAGGGTGTGCAATAATGCTGGCCCAAAAACGTTCCATTGCGCGACAAGATTTCGAGGTCGCCATCGGGATAAATATGCGCATCTGGCATTTCCCGGCGGCCTTTCGAGGCATAAACAAAAACGGTGCCGATGCCGCCATCAATATCGATCTTGCTGTCGGCCAAGGTGGCACCGGTCTTATAGGCCAGTTCATAAAGTGGATCGCGGCGCTCATTCAGATAGGTCGCCAAGGCTTTGAGCATACGCGCACGATCATGAAAGGTCATTTTCCGCAGCGCTGGGCCGCCCTTTTGTTTGGCGAAATCGATCATTTGCTGGAAGTCGAGTTTGTCAGAACCCGCTTCGGCGATCTCTTCACCGGTGACGGCCGAATAAATCTTGCGCACCTTGCCGGAAGGGGCCACCCATTGGCCTGCAGCAAAGCTTTCTAATTGCATCAAAGTCATTTTAAACCCTCTATTTTAATGTCGCAGGCAGTTTCGCATAGCCGCGGAAGCGGATGCGTCCGCCCAGCTCTGCTTCGCCCGTCAATTTGTAATTCGGATAGGCCTTGAGGAACCGGTTGACCGCAATGCGGCCCTCCATCCGCGCCAATTGAAAGCCCACGCAAAGGTGCGGCCCGCCCGCAAACGCCAAATGCCTATTTGGCTTGCGCGACAGGATCAATTGGTCTGGCTGATCAAACTGGGCGGGATCGCGATTGGCCGCGCCAATGCACAAATGTAAGTTTGTGCCCTTGGGGAACTTAAACCCGTCCAACTCAATATCTTCGGTGGTTTCGCGGTTGCCAAACTGGTTGGGCGACAAAAAGCGCAAAAACTCATCAACCCCGGTTTTGATCAATTCCGGCTCCTGTTTCAGCGCCTGCATCTGATCTGGAAATTCATGCAGCACCGCCAAGGCATTGCCGATCAAATTGGTCGTGGTTTCGTGCCCGGCATTGAGAATGAAAATGCAGTTTTGCAGCAATTCGGTCTCAGACAATTGCCCTTCTTCGCTTTCAATCAAGCGGGTCAACACATCGGTTTCCGGATCGCCCGGATATTTGCGTCGATGGTCAGCCAGGTCCTTCAGGTAAAGCTTAAAGTCTTTGACCGACTGATTGCCCCACGCTTGTTGTTCCGGCGTGAGTGTCGGCTCCAACGCCCCCAAAATCGCCAAAGACCAGTCGCGCAAGGGTTCCCGATCTTCCATCGGCATATTGAACATATTGCCGATGATCTGGATGGGGATTTTGCTGGCGAAATCCTCGATCAAATCCACTTCATTGCGATCGGCCATGTCGGCCAACAACATATCGATCGTGTCGATCAGCCCCGGCTCCATGTTGGAGATCGCACGGGCATTCAGTGCGCCCACCATGATTTTGCGCACGCGCGTGTGCAAAGGCGGGTCGTTAAACACCAGCGAGGTGGTGTGATGTTCATAAAGCGGGGCGTCACCGCCAAATTTCGGCAGAAAGGCCTGCTTCTTGTCCGACGAATAAAGCGTTGTGTCGCGATAGATGCGATCCAAATCAGCAAAGCGCGACAGGATAAACGAGCCATCCGGCTGTGGCAAAACCGGTTGATGCGCCAGCATGGCGCGATAATAGGGAAACGGATCTTGAATAAACCCGGCAGGGGGATGGTTCAGATCAAACCCATCGATCAAATCACGTCCAATTTCACTCATGAAAGCCTCCCCGCCACGCGCCAGCTATTGGGGCTTTGCGCCGCCACATCGGCCATGGCCTGTTTCACCTTGTCTATGCCAATCTGTTCGCCATAATGCATGGGCCCGCCGCGCCAGCGCGGAAAGCCATAGCCGTGAATTTTCACCAGATCGACATCGAGATCCCGCTCGGCAACCCCTTCTTCAACAATCAATGCCCCTTCATTGATCATCACCGCCATCAGCCGATCCACAATATCCTGATCGGTAAAGTCGCGCCGCGTCACACCTGCCCGCGCGGCTTCTTCCGTGATCAGGTCTGTCACAAACGGATCGTCCTGCGGTGTGCGGTCGCCCTCTTCATATTGGTACCAGCCTTTTTGGCTCCGCTGGCCAAACCGCTCCGCCTCGCACAGCAAATCGCCAATGCGGACATAGCGTTCTTCAGCAGGGCGTGTCGCCGCCTGCCGCTTGCGGTTGGCCCAGGCAATTTGCAGCCCGGTCAAATCTTGCAGCTCATAAGGCCCCATGGGCATACCAAAATCGCGCATGGCGCGGTCAATCTGGCGCGGGGTGCACCCATCCATCAGCAGATAATCGGCCTGCCGTCGATAAGCGGAAAGGATGCGGTTGCCGATAAAGCCGTCGCAAATGCCCGACAGCACGCCGACCTTGCGCAAGCGCTTGCCCAGATCAAAGCCCGTGGCCAACACATCTTTTGACGTGGTGGGCAGTTTGACGATTTCCAGCAGTTTCATAATGTGCGCGGGCGAGAAAAAATGCAGGCCGATAAAGCGGGCTGGATTTTGAATGCCCTGAAAAATATCGGTCGGGTCGAGATAGGAAGTGTTAGTGGCCAAAATCGCGTCATTGCGCATATGCGCCGCCAGCGATTGGAACACCGCCTGCTTCACCGCCAAATCTTCAAACACAGCTTCAATCGCCAAATCTGCGGACGCAGACGCCGCATAATCTGATGATACGGAGAGCGCCGAGCGCAACTTCACCGCTTTCTCATCTGAAATTTTACCGCGTTTAATGCCGCCCTCAATCAGGCCTGCAATGCGGTCCTGCCCAGCTTTCGCAGCGTCATCATCCCGCTCAATTAAAATCACCCGATAGCCCGCCTGCAAGCAGGCAAAAGCGATGCCTGCGCCCATCAGGCCGCCCCCAACCACACAGATTGTATTGATCTCAATCGGCGTGCCGCCCTCAATGGCTTTCGGCTTGCTCACCGCGCGTTCCGCAAAAAACACATGCCGCAGGGCCTGGCTTTGGGTGCTGTCGCGCAAATCCAAATGCAATTGCCGCTCTTTGGGTTGACCCTCAGTAAAGGGCAGCGTGGCCGCCCATTCAATGGCCTTCAGATTGTCGAGCGGCGACGATTGGCCCTTGGCGCGTTTTTTGATCTCCGCGTGTTTTTGCGCGAAATAATCGCTGCCCACGGGCGCAACATCGCGGGCGCTGACCTTGGTTGGCCGCGCGGGTAAGTCCGCCGCAAAAGCAAGGCCCGCCTCTAGCGGATCGCCTTCAAAAATGCCGTCTAAGCCACCTAGCTCTTGTAGCTCGTCAGCGTCAATCATCTTGCCTGTGGTCGCCAAGTCAATGGCGGCGTCGACGCCGATCAAACGCGGCAAACGTTGTGAACCGCCAGCACCGGGCACAAGGCCCAAATTCACTTCCGGCAAGCCAAAGCGCGTGCCTTTTTGCGCCAACCGGAAGGCGCAGGCCATGGCCAATTCAAAGCCGCCGCCTAAAGTGGTGCCATGCACCGCCGCGATCCACGGCACGCTGCTGTCTTCAATCGCTTGATAAACATCTGGAAGGTGCGGCAATTGCGGGGGCTTGCCAAATTCTGAAATGTCGCCACCCGCCACAAAAGTGCGACCCGCGCCATAAACAATGGCTGCGTTCGCACCAGCCTGTTCGATCTGCGCCACTGCATCCAGCAGCCCTTGGCGCACGGCTTGCCCCGTCGCGTTCACCGGCGGATTATTGATCTCCACCCGCGCCACTTGATCCTGAATATCGACCCGTACCACGTCTGACACTTGTCGCTCCCCCATCCTCGATCTTCGTTGAAACATATATTGACCAACCAGTCGGTTTATGTAAAGCTAATTTTCAAATGGAGATTGTTCTCGCTTGTTCGAAATGGAAAAAAGCGAGTACTTAGGGGAGGTTAGCGTGAGCGATACGATCATCGTCACCAAAAATGAGGCTTGGGTTGAGATCGCTCTCAACCGTCCAGACCGTTTAAATTCGTTCAATGACGAGATGCATGAGGCGCTGCAAAAGGCGCTGAATGAAGCAAAAAATGATGATTCTGTGCGGGCGATTCTGCTCACTGGATCAGGTCGTGGTTTCTGCGCCGGGCAAGATTTGGATGCCCGCGATCCGCGCAAAATGGAATCGCCGCCAGATCTGCACGCCACCATTTCCAACTTCTACAACCCGCTGGTGCGTTTGATCCGGTCGATCAATAAGCCGATTATCTGCGCCGTAAATGGCGTCGCGGCGGGAGCCGGGGTCAATATCGCATTGGGCTGCGATATTGTGCTGGCGGCAGAGAGCGCCAAGTTTATTCAAAGCTTTGCCAAAGTCGGGCTGGTGCCTGATGCTGGTGGTAGCTGGATTTTGCCGCGCCTGATCGGTGAAGCGCGGGCCAAATATATCTGCATGACCGCAACGCCCGTTATGGCCAAGCAGGCCGTAGAATGGGGCATGATTTGGCAAGCGGTAGCCGACGATCAATTGATGGATGAAGCGCGCAAACTGACCGCGCAAATGGCCGAAGGCCCAACCTTTGGTTTGGGGCAAATGAAGCAAGCGCTGCAAACCTCACATGATCATACGCTCGACGAGCATTTGGATGTGGAAGCTGAAATGCAGGGCCGTTGTGGTCGCTCAAAAGATTATGCCGAAGGGGTGAGTGCCTTCTTGGATAAGCGGCCAACCCAATTTGGGGGCATTGAATAATGAGCCCGCAAGAGCGCGCAGAACGCGCCGCCAAAGCCATGTGGGACAATGATTCCGCCTCGCAACGGGTTGGGATGACATTGGATCATGTGGGGCCGGGCACAGCCACCCTGTCGCTGCCTTTGCGGCCTGAACATTTGAACGGCCATAAAATTTGCCATGGCGGTTATATTTTCATGTTGGCCGATAGCGCCTTTGCCTTTGCGTGCAACAGCTACAATCAATTGGCTGTGGCCTACCAAAATTCAATTACCTATGTGCAGCCCGGCATGGAAGGCGATGTGCTGACCGCGAAAGCGGAGGAAGTCAGCAAGGCCGGGCGTGCAGGCATTTATGATGTGACCATCACCAACCAGAACGGCGAGGCATTGGCGCATTTTCGCGGCCATTCGCGCACCGTGAAGGGAACCCATTTTGAGGAGAATGAGGCGTGACAGAAGCCTATTTGTGCGAAGGATTTAGAACGCCGATTGGCCGTTTTGGCGGCACGCTAGCGGCAGTGCGGCCAGACGATATGCTGGCGCATGTGATCAAAAAAACCATCGAAGCCGCCCCCGGTCTGGACCAGAGCGCCATCGATGATTGCTATATGGGCTGTGCCAACCAGGCGGGTGAAGACAACCGCAACGTGGCGCGTATGGCGACCCTTTTGGCAGGGCTTTCAACCTCAGTGCCAGGCACCACCATCAACCGCTTGTGCGGCTCTGGCATGGATGCAGTGGGCATGGCGGCGCGCGCCATCAAGGCGGGCGAAGCTGAAGTGATTTTGGCAGGTGGCGTGGAAAGCATGAGCCGCGCCCCTTTCGTGATGCCAAAGGCTGACACAGCCTTTTCACGTAAGGCAGAGATTTACGACACCACCATCGGCTGGCGTTTCGTCAACAAGTTGATGAAGGCGCAATATGGCATAGATTCTATGCCGGAAACCGGAGAGAATGTTGCCGAGGATTTCAACATTTCCCGCGAAGATCAGGACGCCTTTGCCCTGCGCTCACAGGAAAAGGCTGCCAAAGCCATTGCCTCTGGCCGTTTAGCGCAGGAAATTGTGGCGGTGGAAATTCCACAACGCAAAAAAGACCCGATTGTGTTTGATACAGACGAGCATCCACGCCAAAGCACGCTGGAGAAACTCGCCAGCCTGCCTACGCCATTCCGCGAGGGCGGTTCAGTTACCGCTGGCAATGCATCCGGCGTGAATGACGGCGCGGCGGCCATGATCATCGCCTCAAAAGCGGCGGTTGAAAAATATGGATTGACCCCGAAGGCACGGATCACAGGTCTCGCCACCGCAGGCGTCGAGCCGCGTATTATGGGCATCGGCCCGGCGCCAGCATCGGAAAAACTGCTGGATCGCTTGGGGCTGAACATCACCGATGTGGATTTGATCGAATTGAACGAAGCCTTCGCGTCGCAGGGCATCGCCGTGTTGCGCCAATTGGGCGTGGCGGAAGATGCGGATTTCGTCAATCCGAATGGCGGTGCGATTGCCCTTGGTCACCCGCTGGGGATGAGCGGGGCGCGCCTGGCGCTGACCGCAGGTGTTGAGATGATGAACACAGGTGTCAATCGCGCATTGTGCACCATGTGCATCGGCGTTGGCCAAGGCATTGCCTTGATGTTGGAGCGCCCATAGGCGTTGATGGGGGGAGAGAGATGAAAGACTTATCGCCAAAAAAAGATGATCTGGAACCAATTGAAATTGCCTCGCGCGATGAAATCAGCGCGTTGCAATTGCAGCGGATGAAGAAAACGCTCGCCCATGCTTATGAGAATGTGCCGTTCTATAAGGCCAAATTCGACGAAGCAGGCGTGCACCCCAGCGATCTGAAAAGCCTCAGCGACCTGTCAAAATTCCCGTTTACGGTGAAAACAGACCTGCGCGACAATTATCCTTTCGGCATGTTTGCCGTGCCGCGCGAAGAGGTGGTGCGCATTCACGCCTCGTCCGGCACCACGGGCAAGCCAACCGTTGTGGGCTACACCAAAAACGATATCGATGTGTGGGCTGATGTGGTCGCGCGGTCTTTGCGGGCGTCTGGCGTGCGCAAAGGTGATATTTTGCACAATGCCTATGGCTATGGCCTGTTCACCGGCGGTTTGGGCGCCCATTATGGCGCCGAGCGCTTGGGCTGTTCCGTTGTGCCTGTATCCGGTGGCATGACCGCACGGCAGGTGCAACTGATCGAAGATTTTAAGCCCAGCGCCATCACCGTGACGCCGTCTTACATGCTGGCGATTTTGGACGAGTTTAAAAAGCAGGGCATCGACCCCCGCGCAAGTTCGCTGCAAGTCGGCATTTTCGGCGCCGAGCCATGGACCAACGCCACCCGCAAGGAAGTGGAAGACGCGTTCGACATGCATGCCGTGGATATTTACGGCCTATCCGAAGTGATGGGGCCGGGCGTGGCCAATGAATGTGTGGAAACCAAAGACGGGTTGCATATCTGGGAAGACCACTTTTACCCCGAAATTATAAACCCGGAGACGGGCGAGCTGGTGGAAGATGGGGAAGAGGGCGAATTGGTTTTCACCTCTTTGACCAAAGAAGCACTGCCGATCATTCGCTATCGCACCCGCGATTTGACGCGGCTGTTGCCGGGCACCGCCCGCTCCATGCGGCGGATGGAAAAGATCACTGGTCGCTCTGACGATATGATCATTTTGCGCGGCGTGAATGTGTTCCCGACGCAAGTTGAAGTGCAGGTTTTGGCTGTTGAAGGCCTTGCGCCGCATTTCCAAATTGAGTTGACCCATCACGGCCGCATGGACGAAATGACCATTCATGTGGAAGCTATTGCCAGCGCAGCGGCGGAAGAAAACCGGGCGCAACTGAGCAAATTGCTCTCCAAGAAAATCAAAGACAATATCGGCATTTCTGCACGGGTCGTCGCCAATGAGCCGGGTGGCGTGCCACGGTCGCAAGGCAAGGCCGTGCGGGTGATCGATAATCGGGATAAAGGATAGTCCAGTGGTTAGAACCATTGCCAAAGATCATGGCGAAAAACGCGACGCGATTTTGAAAACCGCTGCAACATTCTTTGCAGAGAACGGCTTTGATCGTGCGTCGATGAGCCAATTGGCAAGCGAATGCGGTATCTCTAAAGCCCTGATCTATCACTATTATGCCAGCAAGGAAGTTTTGCTGTATGATATCATCCACACCCACTTGAAGGACCTTGTGGAAGCAGTGGAAGCGGTGGAGCCAGTGGACGACCCCGAACAGCATTTGCGCAATTTGGTACACGCCATCCTTAATCAATATCGCGATGCGGATGCCGAGCACAAACTGCAATTGGAAGCCACAAAAGTACTACCAAAGGTTGATCAGGATCAGCTTGCTGATCTACAAAGACAGTTGGTAGTTACATTTTCAACTGTCATAAAATCAGTGTCACCTGACTATTTTGAGAATCGTCAGGAAACGCTGCGACCAGTCACTATGTCATTGTTTGGTATGCTGAACTGGTTTTACATGTGGTATCGGCGCGGTAAGGGGATGACGCGTCCGCAATATGCCGATTTAGCCACCGAATTATTATTGGGCGGCATCAAAGGCCTGGAGGAATCCTAGTCTTTGGTGCGCTAAGGAATGCTCGGCCGTCCGGCCGAGTTTAGAGGAAGGTTCATTTAGGGAGGAAGAAATGAACAAATTTATCAAACTTGCTGCAGCTGCAGCAGTTGCCATGTCGACCGGCACCGCTGCTTGGGCGGCTGACTATAACCTCACCATTTCAAGCTGGACTGGACCTAATCACGGTATTAACGCGTTGATGTGGCCGGGCCTGATCGAAATGATCGAGGAAGCCACTGATGGCAAAGTAACCGCCGAAGTGAAATTGGGCCTTGCCCCACCACCAGCCCAAATGGATTTGGTGATGGATGGTGCAGCCGACATGACCATCATCTTCCACGGCTATCAGCCGGGCCGCTTTGTGGGTACAAAGCTGATTGAATTGCCAGGTTATGAAGGTAATGCGGAAGCTGCTTCAGTCGCTTATTGGCGTGTATATGAAGAGCACCTCGCTGCCTTGGACGAGCACCGCGGCGTGAAAGTGATGGGTCTATCAACCCACGGCCCCGGCCAGATTCACTCCAACAAAGAAGTGACTTCAATTGCAGACTTGGATGGCTTGAAAACACGTTTGCCTGGTGGTGTGGCCAGCGATATTGGTCGTGAGCTTGGCATGATCGGCATTCAGGTGCCTGCGCCTAAAGTTTACGAAACACTTGCTTCAGATGCGGCCGATGCCGTGGCGATGCCTTACGAGGGTCGTGTTGGCTTCAAGCTGACCGAAGTGGCTGAGAATGTGTACGAAATGCCAGGTGGTTTCTACCGCGGGTCTTTCGCCTTCTTGATGAGCCAGGAAACCTTCGACAGTTTGCCTGAAGATTTGCAAAAAGCGTTGGACGAAAAAGTGTTTGGTGAGCCAGCCAGCCGTATGCTGGGTCAAGCTTGGGACGAGATCGACCGCATTGGTCGTGAAGCGACCGTCGAGGCCGAAAGCAACACCATCACCATCGCTTCAGAGCAAGACCAAATGCTTTATGGTCAATATGCAGACCTGATCACCAAGCAGGTTTTGGCTGAGCTGAACGCTGCAGGCATCGACGCAGAAGCTGCGTACGAAATGGTGAAAGCCGAAATGGCTGCGCAATAGCGCATCCCTAAGACAAACAGGCGCGGGGCCAATGGGTCCTGCGCCACCCCACTAGGTGCTTAGGAAAACACATGCAATCTGCTTTAAAACTCTTTCGGCAGCTCTCCAAGTTGCCTATCGCTTTGGCATCCATCGTGCTCTTTGCCTTGATGGTGATGATCTTTGCTGATGTGATGATGCGGTCAGCGTTTAACGCACCATTTGAAGCCGCAACAGAGCTCACAAGGTGGTTTATGGCCATCATTGTATTTTTGATGTTGCCGATTATCTCCGGCCAGCAAGATCATATCGTGGTGGACCTAACCGACTCGTTTTTCACCAATGCTTGGGCCGCGCGCATTCGCGATGGCTTGGTCAATCTTGCCTGTGGCGCGATGCTGATCTGGCCTGCACGTCAAGTGGTCGTTTTGGCCGAGCGGGCCCGCTCATATGGTGATGTCACGGAATATCTCGCTTTGCCGCAATTTTATATCGAGTGGTTTATCGCGATCATGACTTTTATTACAGCGATTGTTTTGCTGGTCCGGGGTCTGATCGTCTTGATTGCCCCGCAACTCTTGGAGCCGTCAAATGATTGAAGCCGCTATTGGATTTGGCATTGTTCTGGTGCTGGTATTGCTGCGCATGCCCATCGCCTTTGCCATGGGGTTGGTCGGCATGGCCGGCTATATGTACGAAACAAGTTTCCGTGGCGCCTTGTCCATGGTCTCTCGCTTGATCATTGACACCTCGCAGGATTATGGCCTGTCCGTCATCCCGCTCTTTATTCTCATGGGCCTATTCGTCAATAAGGGCGGTATTTCGCGCGAGCTTTATCAGGTCTCCTATGCCTTTTTGGGGCATTTGCGCGGCGGCTTGGCCATGGCAACCATTGTGGCATGCGGTGGTTTCGCGGCGATTTGCGGGTCATCATTGGCCACAGCAGCCACCATGTCGAAAGTGGCCATGCCACAAATGCGTAAATATGGCTACGCCGATAGCCTCTCCACCGCGTCCATCGCGGCGGGCGGCACCTTGGGTATTTTGATCCCGCCATCGGTGATCCTGGTCATTTATGGCTTGTTGACTGAAACTTCGATTGGCAAGCTGTTCATCGCCGGCATCATTCCAGGCGTCTTGGGCATCCTATTCTATATTCTGGCTGTTCGCTTCACGGTTGGCCGCAATCCTGAGGCCGGACCTGCGGGTGAACGCACCAACTGGGCAGGGCGCTTCGCGGCACTGCGCGGCGTTTGGGCTGTGCTGTTGCTGTTCTTCTTGGTCATTGGCGGGCTCTATGGTGTGCTTAATGTTTGGCCGATTTACTTGACCTTCTCACCAACTGAAGCCGCAGGCATGGGCGCCGCAGGCGCATTTTTGATCGCACTGTTCCGGGGCAATCTGAACTTCAAGGCGGTGAGCGAGGTGCTCAAAGAAACGGCCGTAACCACTGCCTCTTTGTTCAGTGTGTTGATTGGGGCGTGGATCTTTTCCAACTTTGTCAATGTTGCGGGGCTGACCGAAGGCTTGCGCGATATGATTGCGACATTGAACTTGGCCCCATGGATGGTGATGGCCGTGATCTTGATGATCTATATCTTCTTGGGCATGATTTTCGAAAGTCTGTCCATGCTGTTGCTCACCGTGCCGATCTTCTTCCCGCTCGTGATCGGGTTGGGTTTTGACCCGGTTTGGTTCGGCGTGGTTGTGGTTGTGGTGACAGAGATAAGTTTGATCACACCACCGGTTGGGCTCAACGTGTTCATTTTGAAAAATGTTGTTGGCGACGTGACCACGGGCACGATCTTTAAAGGGGTTACCCCTTTCTGGATCGCCGATATTATCCGACTAGCTTTGTTGGTGGGTATCCCAGCCCTGTCTTTGTTCCTGCCAAGTCAGATGTAGGGACTGGAAACAAATCAAAAAAGGGTCGCTTTGGCGGCCCTTTTATTTTGCCTCAACTGGCGCAAAAAAATGATCCAGTTCAGTCTTAAAATGCAAAAGCGATGGCATAATCGCGGCGCAACGTTGGGCGATTTCATCGATCGGTTGCAAAATATCCGGCACCATAACAGTGGCCATACCCGCGCCATGTGCAGCGCGAACCCCATTATGGGAATCTTCAAAAGCAATGCAGTTTTCCGGTGCCAGCTCCAATCGTTTGGCCGCGGTCAAAAACGGCTCTGGATTTGGCTTCCCATGGGTCACATCATGCCGCGTTACGATATGATCAAAATGGGGCTTCAAACCCGCGCGATCCAGAAAATTGTGCGCCATATCGCGCCCGGTTGAAGTGGCAACCGCCATGGGCACATTCCGCGCGCTCAATTGCTCCACCAGCATCAATGCGCCAACTTTAAGCGGGACCGCGATTTCGCACATCGCCGTAATGCGTTCGAAACAGAGCGTGTTAAAGGCATCAACGTCAAAGTTGTCGCCATAATGCCGATAATAGATTTCTGCACTTTTGTTGCTCGGAATACCGACAAGCGAGATAAAAATCTCATCGCTCATTTCAAGGTCCCATTCTGTGCAGATGTCTGTCATGGCTTGTTTGTAAAGCCGTTCTGTGTCCAGCAACAATCCATCCATATCAAACACCACGCCTTTGATTGGGTGAGGCCAATCTGCAAGATGCGGCGTGTTGATGGTGTTGTCGATTTCCCGTACAGCGTGTGACATAGTCTACTTTCACAAATTGGATGGCTTGATGATCTTTATTGCGTTGTTTCGTGGCTTAAATGTGGGCGGCAGTCATAAAATTAAGATGGCCGATTTAGTTGCGTTTCTCAACCGGCAAGGTGGCGAAAAAACAAAACACTACATTCAGTCTGGCAATTTGGTGTTTCACTCTGATGAACAGGTCCACGATCTGGCACAAAGATTAGAGCCAGCATTTGAAAAAGAGTTTGGCTTTTCAAGCCAGATCATCTTGCGCACCTTGCCCGAACTGGAAGCCGCGCATGCGGCTTATCCTTTTGATCGGAAGGATCGCGAACAAAAGTTCATGATGACGGGGTTCGCGCGGCAAAATCCAAATGCTGATGCGCTGGCTGTGTTGGAAGGTTTGTTGGCTGACGGTGAGCTGGTCGCACAAAGCGGCAACGAATTCTTCTTTTACTATGGAAACGGATCTGCCCGCTCCAAAGTCGCCAATCTAAACTTCGAAAAGAAAATCGGCACGGCGCTAACTGTCCGAAATCGGCGCACGATAAGCAAGCTAATTGAAATGGCAGCTGACTTCTAAGTCACTTGATTCAGTCGAGGTAAAATGCTCTAGTCTCTAGAGATATTGGAGTGGATGCGATGAAAGAATATTCGATCGGGCAATTGTCAAAACAGTGCGATGTGAAGGTGCCCACCATTCGCTATTATGAAGAAATAGCACTTCTGGATCCGCCGGGCCGCACCGCTGGTGGTCAGCGCCGATATCCCCCATCTGCCCTTGAGCGGCTATCCATGATCGCTCATGCCCGTGATTTAGGCTTTTCTATCGACGCGATTCGAGAATTCATTCGCATGTCTAATCATCCAACGGCGCCCTGCGTTGACCTGGATAAGATCACCGAAAAGCACCTCAATGATGTGAAAAAGCGGATTAAAAAGCTGCAGGCATTGGAAACCGAATTGACCGCCATGCTGAAAAGCTGTGATCATGGACAGGTGGCGGATTGCCGAATCTTGCAGGTGCTGTCTGACCATGATCAGTGCCAAACGCAGCACTAAACATCACAAGCAGTAAGGGCGTTCATGACCGCACTTGTTTCAATTTCCGATATTCATAATGGGCCAGATATGGACCATTGTTTGGCTGGCTTTTTGGCTGCGAAATATAATCTGTCACACAAACGCTTCTCTCTGCCCGAGTTGGCCGGCAAACCAGACTTGCCTGCGGAAGAATTGCACCAAACCCTTTTTGAGGGCGGCGCAGCCATTGATGCGGCAGAGCGTTTGATCGCTCAAATCGATGTGCCATCTCTTCTGGTGGGCTACAGCGCTGGCGGCACGGTGGGCGCAATGGCCAACAGTGTGGTGCAGATTTTTGAAGCGCAATTGTTTGTCTCTTCAACCCGTCTGCGGCATCTAACGGCCAGCCACTTCAAGGTGCCGTCTCTTTGTCTTTTCGGCCAGCATGATGACTATCAGCCCAAGCCCGATTGGCATAAAGAAGCGCAGGTGGAACGATATGAAGTGGCCGAATATGGCCATGATTTTTACAAGGAATTGCCGGTAGAGAGTTGGGCACCGCTGGCTGAACAGTTCTTTGAACTGCAGGGTTAGATCGCTAGGCTGCGATGCAGTTCCTGCCATTGCTTTTGGCGAGATAAAGATTCTTATCTGCAACTTTCATAAACTCAGAGGGCATTTCACCAGCTCTATGCGTGGCAATGCCGATGGACACGGTTAGCGTGTAGCGATGCTTTTGGTTGTCAAACTTTAAGTGCGTAATGTCTTGGCGAATATTTTCAGAAATAGAACGCGCAAGGCTTGAATTGCCGCCACTTAGATAGACGCCAAATTCCTCGCCACCCAGCCGGCCAGCCAAATCTGTTTCGCGAATATTTTGATTGATCACTTTGCCGATAAAGCTAATGGCCTCATCGCCGGCAGCATGGCCAAAATCATCATTCAGTTTTTTGAAATGGTCTGCGTCAATATATAGAAATGCGCCACGGCCGTCGGGTGTTGTGGGGTGCATAATCCGGTCACTCATCGCCTCAATAAAACTGGTGCGATTGAGCAAGCCAGATAGCTCATCCGTGCTGGCTAGGCGCGCCAATTGCACGCTCAATTTGTTGAGTTTGATCCGCTGCCAGGACAAATAAAAGATCAGCGGCACCGCAACGGTGGGTGTAATAATCCCGGTAATGCGCAGAACGTTCGCCATTTCTTGCCATGGCGCGCCAAAATAGAACAGCCACGTCATTATTTCCGCAGCGACCAGCGCAATAAGCGTGATGGCGAGCGATCTTAACAACGCCGGACGCACCAAATGATGGTCTTCTGCTCTCACGCCTAGAAATGTCAAGAAACGACTAAACAACTTTACCCCGATAATCCTGAAGCTACCGACTATCCTGCCACTATGCAGGACCTGCTTTAAATATTATCAGGCGAAATAGATAAAAATTTATCTAACGAAATGGCGGTTGTTGACGGGTGGTACGCGAGCGCCTAAAACTTTTCCTGCAGCGTTCCAATTAAAGGAACTGAAAGCGATTCTGGTGCGGCTGACCCAAACAGGGGGCCAAGCCCGGAGCTGCTCGATGTTGATTTTTTGCGAACTCTGCCTCTCACGATTCAAAAAACCGAAGAGGTAGAACAATGAAATATATCCTAGCTTCCATTTTTGCACTTTTGCCAAGTCTTGCATTGGCACACCCTGGGCACACTGAAGTGGTGAGCGGTCACACGCACACATTGGCGGATCTGATGGCGTATGGCGCTATTCCCGTCATCGTATTTTTGGCATTTATCGGTGTTGTTGCTCTTGCCCGTCGCGGCAACAAATAATGGCACAATTGAAATTGGATAAAGACACAGCGGTGATGCTGTGTGGCCATGGCAGCCGTAACAAGTTGGCCGTGGATGAATTCGCGCACCTCAAAGATCGTTTGAAACAACGTTTAGGCGATGTGCCGGTTGAATATGGCTATTTGGAATTTGCCGATCCGGTGATTCATCACGGTCTCAATCAGCTCAAAGAGCAGGGCGTAAAAAAGGTGATCGCTGTGCCGGGCATGTTGTTCGCCGCGGGCCATGCGAAAAACGATATTCCATCGGTGCTCAACACCTATCAGGCGCAAAACCCTGACATGGAGGTCATCTATGGCCGCGAGCTTGGCGTGGATTTGAAAATGATCCGCGCCGCTGGCGCCCGCATCGAAGAAGCATTGGAACATGCAGGTGGCGATGTGCCACGCGAGGAAACTTTGCTTGTGGTTGTGGGCCGTGGTGCCTCCGACCCGGATGCCAACTCCAATGTGGCCAAAGTGATGCGCATGTTGTGGGAAGGTATGGGCTTTGGCTGGGCAGAAGTGGCCTATTCCGGCGTGACATTCCCGCTCACCGCACCCGCGCTGCAACATGCGGCGAAGCTGGGCTATAAACGGATCGTTGTGTTTCCCTACTTTCTCTTCACTGGCGTGCTGGTGAAGCGGATTTATAAATATACCGATGAAGTGGCCGCCGAACATCCTGACATTGAATTTATCAAAGCGGGATATTTGAACGACCATGACATGGTGGTGGAAACCTTTATTGATCGCATCCGCGAAGTGGTGGACGGCGAAAACAACATGAACTGCCAGATGTGCAAATATCGCGAGCAGGTTCTGGGGTTTGAAGCCGAAGTGGGACAAGCGCAAGAAAGCCATCACCACCATGTGGAAGGCATTGGCGGCGGCATGGAAGATTGCCCCTGCAATGGCGATTGCGATGCATCCTGTCGTGATGAAGAGTTCTGCAAAAAGCACGGGCTGCCTTTCACCCCGGTGCATAAGCATGACCACGATCATGATCACGGTCATTCACATGACCATGGCGATGGGCACCACCATCATCATGATCACCATCACCACCCTTATCCGTTTAAGGACCATCCATTGGGTCCGAAAACCATGGAGAAAAAGGGGTCCTGATGGACTATTTGCGTGACCCTAAAGCCATTTATGAAATGAGCTTTAAGATCATCGAAAAGGAGGCGGCGCTGGATCAGTACCCGCCTTCTTTGCGGCCTGTGGTGGTGCGTATGATCCATGCGTGCGGCATGGTGGATTTGACCGAAGATATCGCGTTTTGCGGCGATGTGATGGCCGCCGGGCAGGCGGCGCTTGCCGCAGGCAAACCCATCCTATGCGACTGCGAAATGGTCCGCTCCGGCATCACCAAACGGTTTTTGCCCAGAGGCGGAGCATCTTCTGATGATGCGCCGAGCGGCACAAGTGCCGCCGGGCAACTTTTTGCCCGCCCCCGCGGAGGCGTTGAGCGAAGCGAAACTGCCGTGAGCGCAAAGACCAGTCAGGCGCAGTGCTACCTCAACGATGAGCGTACGCCAACGCTGGCCAAGGAGCTTGGCACCACCCGTTCGGCAGCACAGGTTGAGCTGTGGGGCGACGCGGCAGACGGGGCAATCATTGTGATCGGCAACGCGCCGACCACCTTGTTTAAGGTGATTGAGATGGTTGAGGCCGGGCACATGCAACCTGCCGCGATCATCGCCACACCCGTTGGCTTTGTGGGCGCGGCAGAATCGAAAGATGCGCTCACCCAAAGCCGTGTTAGTGTGCCCTATATCACCGTAACGGGCAGACGCGGCGGCTCGGCAATGGCCAGCGCCGCGATGAACGCGATTGCACTGGGAGGGCAGCACTCATGAGTAAATGGTTAGATGTGGTGGGCGTCACCGCCAAAGGATTGGCGTCACTCAATAGCGAACAGCAACAGCTTGTCGACGACGCCGAAATCGTGGTCGGCCCACCACGCAGCTTGCCGAAATTGCGCGGCGATGATCCGCGTTATGTGGAGTGGCAAGCACCGCTCGACAATATGATCGAGCAAATCCTGTCGTTCAGCGGCAAAAAGACCGTGATTTTGGCCACGGGCGACCCCACCTGGTACGGCATTGGCGCCACGCTCACCCGATATATCCCCTTGGACGAATTTGAAATTCACCCGGCCCCTTCGGCTTTTTCCCTGGCCGCCGCCCGGATGAAATGGCCGCTGCAAAACACCGCCTGCGTCTCGGTGCATGGCCGCCCCGTTGACTTACTCAATGCGCATATTGTGCCGGGCAACCGGATTTTGGCCCTCACCAGCGATGCGACCACCATAGAGGCGATTGCCAAATTGTTGGTGCGGCGCAAATTCGGTCAAAGCCAAATGACCATTTTAAATGCCATGGGTGGCGACACCGAAAGCAAGGTAGAGTTCACCGCCAACGCCTATGAAAGCCGCGGCATTGGCAACCTCAACACCGTCGCCATTGATTGTGTGGCAGATGAAGATGCCGCCCTGTTACCGCCATTACCGGGCCTCCCGGACAGCGCTTTTGTGTCCGACGGTCAGTTGACCAAGCGCGAAGTCCGCGCCGCCACTTTGGCCAAGTTGGTGCCGCTGATGGGCCAGCATTTGTGGGACATTGGCGCAGGCTCCGGCTCTGTCGGCATTGAATGGATGCGCGCCGCCCCCCGCGCCACGGCCACAGCATTTGAGAAAAGCACCGCCCGCATCGAAATGATCAAAAAGAACAGGGACGTGTTGGGCACACCTGGCCTCAAAATCGTGGAAGGCGAAGCGCAGGCGCATTTGAACGAAGCGCCGCCAATGCCAGACGCGATTTTTATGGGCGGCGATGTGGGCAACACAGAATTGTTTGACGCGCTTTGGGCGGCGCTGAAACCCGGTGGCCGCTTTGTCGCCAATGCGGTGACGTTGGACGGCGAGGCCGCGTTGATGCAGCGTTTGGAACAAAAAGGCGGTGACTTGGCCCGCATTGATGTCTCCCATCTCGACCATGTGGGCGCCCATAAAGTGCTGCGCCCGAAAATGACCGTGACCCAATGGTCCATCGTGAAAAAGGCAGATGAATGAGCGGCACGCTTTATTTGATTGGCACCGGGCCGGGCGATCCTGAATTATTGACCCTGAAAGCCGCGCGTGTGTTGAGTGCGCTGGATGGCGTAGCCTATCCGCAAAAGCCGGGCGCCACCTCGCAAAGCCTCACCATTGCTGAAACGCATTTGAGTGATAGCGTCGAGCATTTTGCTTTTGACGTGCCGATGGCGGTGGACCGTGGCCCGGCGCAAGCGGCCTATGATCAAATGGCGGAACAACTCGCACCCAAACTGGCTGCAGGGCAAAATATTGGCTATCTGTGCGAAGGCGATCCGCTATTTTATGGCTCTGCCATGTATTTGCTGCACCGCTTGCCAGATGCTCAAATAGAAATCATCCCCGGCATCACCTCATTGACCGCCGCCGCCGCTGAAATCAAACGGCCCCTTGCCGCGCGCAATGAGCGGTTGAAGATTTTACCAGCGCCCCTCGAAAGCGCCGCGCTGGAAGCCGAACTAGCCGCCAGCGAAGCCGTGGCGCTGATCAAGATCGGCCGCCATTTTGACCGGGTGCGCGATGCGCTCAACAAAACCGGCCACGGCGAACGCGCTATGGTGGTGGAATATGCCACCCGCGACACGCAAAAAATCACCAAACTGGCCGAATACCCGCAAGGGGAACGGCCCTACTTTTCGATCATCCTCAGCTATAAAGGCGACGAAGCATGGGGCAGCTAAATCAAAACCCGCCATTGGTGATTTCTTTTTCTGAAAGTGGCAATGAGGTCGCAGAGAAAATCGCGGCCGCGCTTTCAGTCGAAGCACAGCCCTATAAAAAAGGCGAAATGGACCCGGCGCGCGCCGCTGTCGAGCGGGGCTTTCAGCAGGGACGTCCCATCATCGGCATTTGCGCTGCGGCGATCCTGATCCGCTTTCTCGCGCCGTTTTTGGCCGACAAAAAGACCGACCCACCGGTGCTGGCGGTGTCCAGCGATGGCAAAAGCATTGTGCCGCTCTTGGGCGGGCACCATGGGGCCAATCAACTCGCCAATGATCTCGCACGGGACTTGAACGCCCATGCGGCGATCACCACGGCGAGCGAAAACATCTTTGGCGCCGGGCTGGATGAGGTGCCGTTCGGCTGGACCTTGGTCAATCCCAAATCCGCCAAGCGGGCTATGGCGTCTTTGTTGGCGGGCGCAAAATTCCATATCAAGGGCGAAGCCGATTGGCTGGCCCAACACCCGGCCCATGATCCCGCAGGCGAGGTGCAATTGCTCGCCCATATCCACCATCGTGAAGAGCAGGATGCGCCGCATTATGTGCCGCAAAAGCTGGTGGTCGGCGTGGGATGCGAGCGCCATTGTCCGGCGGACAAAATCATCGACCTGATCACATCAACGATTAAAGCCAACAAGCTGCACCCTAAAGCCATCGCGGCACTGGCCAGTATTGATTTAAAAGCGGATGAGGTGGGCTTGCAGCAAGCCGCCGCCCATTTCGGCGTGCCCTTGCGCATCTTCACCGCTGAAGAATTGGCGGCAGAGCGCGAGCGCGTGCCGAACCCTTCCGCCATTGTGGAGCAGGAAGTGGGTACCCCCTCTGTGGCCGAAGCTGCCGCGTTGAAAGCCGGGACTTTGCTGGTCGAGAAGCAAAAGAACAAACAAGCCACCTGTGCCATTGGCATCGCCGACGAGGTGATTGATCCGCAGCTTTTGGGTCGGGCTTTGGGCACGGTTTATCTTGTGGGCTTGGGGCCGGGCACCGCCACTTTGCGCACACCAGATGCAGACCGTGCCTTGCGGGTGGCAAGTGATTGGGTCGGCTATGGCCTCTATCTGGATTTGGCGGCGGACGCCAAAACCCACCAAACCGAACATCGGTTCGATTTGGGCGAGGAAGAATTGCGCGTGCGTCACGCGTTGGAGCTGGCAGGCACCGGCCGCGATGTGGCGTTGATCTGCTCTGGCGATGCGAACATCTTTGCCATGGGGGCGCTGATCTATGAATTGCTGGTGGCCGAAGGCGACCGCGCCATTTCCGATGCGGCGAAACGCGTGGCGATTGAAACCTGCCCCGGCATTTCCGCGTTTCAGGCAGCGGCAGCCAAGTCTGGCGCGTTGATCGGCCATGATTTCTGCTGCATTTCGCTGTCAGATCTGCTGACCCCGCGCGACGATATTTTGAAGCGGCTGGACGCGGCGGCGACAGGTGATTTTGTCACCGCCTTTTACAATCCGCGCTCCATGCGCCGCACCGATCTGATCGAAATCGCGAAGGAAAAATTCCTCGCCGAACGGCCAGGCAACACCCCCGTGATCATCGCCTCGAACCTTGGTCGCCCGGCGGAAAAGGTGCGGGTGGTCACATTGGCCGAGTTCAACCCGGAAGAAATCGACATGCTCACCATCGTGCTGTTCGGGTCTTCTCAATCGAAAAGCTTTGTGCGCGGTTCCGGCGAACGGGTCGCCTATACCCCGCGCGGATACGCAAAAAAAGCCGCTAAGGAGGCCGCACAATGACTGTCTATTTTATCGGCGCAGGCCCCGGCGCACCTGATTTGATCACCGTGCGCGGCTTGAAATTGATCGAAAAGTGCAAAGTTTGCCTGTTTGCAGGCTCACTGGTGCCCACCGAGATTGTCGAAGCTGCACCCAGCGATGCCTTGGTGATGGACACCGCGCCTATGCATCTGGATCAGATCATTGAAGAAATTCAAAAGGCGGATGCCGATGGCTTGGATGTGGCGCGGGTGCATTCGGGCGATCCTTCGCTTTATGGCGCCATTGCCGAACAGATGCGGCGGCTGGATGAAATGGGCATCGACTACGAAGTCGTGCCGGGCGTGCCGGCCTTCGCAGGGGCGGCGGCACGGTTGAAAACCGAGCTGACCTTGCCTGAAATCGCGCAGACCGTGATCGTCACCCGTACAAGCGGCAAAGCCTCGTCCATGCCCGAGCATGAAACGCTGGAGATTTTGGGTCAATCGCGCGCGACCTTGGCGATCCATCTCTCCATCCGCAATCTCAAATATATCGAAGAAACACTCAGCCCCTATTATGGCGACGATTGCCCCGTAGTGGTGATTTACCGCGCCACATGGCCGGACGAACAAATCATCCAAACCACGCTACAAGAGATGCGCGCAGATGTGCGGGCCGCGAAAATTACCCGCACGGCGTTGATTTTTGTGGGCCGCGTATTTGATGCCAAAGGCTTTAAAGATAGCGAGCTTTATTCAGCCGACTTTGCCCATGTGCTGCGCAACAAGGGCAAAAAGAAGGACCGCACCAAGACCAAAAGTCAGGCGGCAGAGGCGGAATGATCGGCCACAAACTTCACCGCGCCGTCAACCGAAAACACTTCCGGTGCCGTGGGCAGGGCGGGGCGCTCGATCATGATCACTTCAATGCCCAATTGCCGCGCGGCTTCAAGTTTCGCCACCGTCTGATCGCCGCCCGCATTTTTGGTCACCAAATGGGTGATCTTTTGCTGCCGCATCAACGCCACTTCGGCCTCAAGGCTGAAGGGTGGGCGTTCCAACAACACGGTTACCCGCGGGGGCAGCACCATTTCGGGATGCTCAATGGCGCGCAACACCACGTGGCAATCATCGCGCAGCACAAAGGGCTCCACATGCTGGCGACCAATGGTCACCAAGGCATGGGCACCTTCGGGCAGGCGCTCTGCCGCTTGGGCCAAATCTTCCACATGCTGCCACTGATCATCCGGCCCCGCACGCCACGGTTGCCGCGTCAGGCGCAAATGGCTTTTGTTCAGCTGTTCGCACGCTTCAACAATATGGTTCGACATGGTGGCGGCGAAGGCATGGGTCGCATCAATCATCAATTGAAAATCATTGCGGCCAATATAATCCTTCAGCCCGTCCACGCCGCCAAAACCGCCGCGATGCACATGTCCATTCGGCAGGCGCGGCTTGCGGGTAACCCCGGCAAGGGAGGTGGTGACTTCATGGTCTTGGCGCACCAGCGCGTTGGCCAAATCAATCGCTTCGCCCGTGCCGCCAAAAATCAAAATGCGCATAAACCTGCCTCCCGTTTGGTGTTAGCTTTCGGCGATTATAACGCCTTTTCTGTCTGTCACCAAAACGCTGACATGGATATCTTTGTTCCGCAGCACGCGCTGGGCAACTGCCGCGGCCAAAACCGCGATGCGCTCCGCAATATCGATGTCCGCTTCCGTACACAGCTCCAACACATGTTTCGCCGTGTTGGCGCCGCGAATTTCGTTGCACAACGTCTCACTGGCACCAAGGCTTTGCGCCTGTTCGGCCAACCAGTCAAAACCAACTTGGGAGCGGCCTGAATGCAAATCCAGATGGCCCTCCGCGAGTTTAGTGATTTTGGCAAACCCGCCACAAATGGTGAGGTTGGGCACGGGGTTGGCTTTAAGATATTTCAGCAGACCGCCGGCAAAATCGCCCATATCCAAATAGGCTTGCAACGGCAGGCCAAGGTGTTTCTGTGCCGCCTTTTCCGAGGCATCGCCGGTGGAGCCGACCACATGGGGCAGCCCTTCTGCCCGGGCCACATCAATGCCGCGATGAATCGAGTGAATCCATGCCGCGCAGGAAAAGGGCACAACGATGCCCGTGGTGCCCAAGATGGAGAGGCCACCAACAATGCCCAAACGCGGGTTCCAGGTTTGCTGCGCCAGCGCTTCGCCGTTGTCCACGCTGATCGTGATTTCTATGTCAGCCCGTGCGCCCAGTTCTGCGCAGATTTTTTCGCAATGCTCAATCATCATTTTGCGCGGCACCGGGTTGATCGCAGGCTCGCCGGGCGGAATGGGCAGGCCGGGCTTGGTCACCATGCCAACGCCTTTGCCCGCCTTAAATTGAACGCCGCTACCTTCGGGCAGTTGTCGCACCGTCGCGCGCACCATCGCGCCATGGGTCACATCCGGGTCATCGCCCGCATCTTTCACAATGCCGCACATGGCAAAATCATCGCCGCGTTCTTCTGCCGCGAGGGCAAAGTCGGGCGTTTGCCCGCCGGGCAGGGTGATTTGAATGGGGTCTTTAAACGCGTCGGAAAACAGGCCATAAAGCGCCGCGCTGGTGGCCGCCGTGGCGCACGCGCCAGTTGTCCAACCGCGTTTCAGGGCCGTACCTTTTTCATTGACGCTATCTTGTGTGGACGCAACCATATATTCTCTATAGGTCACGCACCTTTAAAGGCAAAGGGCTAATTGAATGCGGGATTGGTTTAAACACCTCTTTGGCAAAAAACAGGATCATTTTGCGCGGCTTGATTCCCGCGCTTTTCCGCATTTTGCACCAGGCAGTGTGTGGCTGGTGGGCGCAGGGCCGGGCGATCCGGGCCTGATGTCGCTGCACGCCTTTTATGCCCTCGGCCAAGCCGATGTGATCGTTTATGACGCGCTGGTGGGAGAAGAGATTCTTACCTACGCCAACCCACAGGCTGAATTGCACTATGCGGGCAAGCGCGGGGGCAAACCATCGCCGAAGCAAAATGACATTTCGCTCAAGCTGATCGAATGGGCCAAACAAAATAAGCGCGTGCTGCGCCTTAAGGGCGGCGACCCGTTTATGTTTGGTCGCGGCGGTGAGGAAAGCGAAACGCTATATAATGCAGGGGTGAAATTCCGCATCGTACCGGGCATCACTGCAGGCATCGGTGGGCTGGCTTATGCGGGCATCCCCGCCACCCACCGCGACACCAATCAAGCCGTGATTTTCCTCACCGGGCATGATGAATCAGGCAATGTGCCGCAAGCGGTGGATTGGCATGCGGTGGCCACAGCGGCCCCGGTGATCGTGATGTATATGGCAGTAAAACATTTGCCATCGATCGCGCAAAAGCTGCTGGAAGGCGGTCGCAATCCGCAGGACAAGGTGGGCATTGTCTCCAACGCCACCTTGCCGCACCAAAGCCTGATGGTCACCCAACTTGGCGAAGCAGGCGAATTTGTGCAGCAAAATGAAGTACCCACCCCCGCCATCGTGGTGGTGGGACCTGTGGTTGATTACGCAAAAACTCTGAACTGGCAGGACAAGGATTAATGGCCAAGGGATTGATCATCGCCGCCACCCAATCCGGTTCCGGCAAAACCTTGCTCACCACCGCGCTTTTGGGCGCGCTGAAAGAGCGGGGCATGCAGGTTGCCTCGGCCAAAACCGGACCGGACTATATTGATGGACAAGTGCATGGCCTTGCCACTGGCCAAAGCGCCATCAATCTCGACCCATGGGCCATGAGCCAATCGCGCCAGCGCAGCTTGTTGAGCCAGCAGGCCAGCGGTCAGGATTTGGTGCTGGTCGAAGGGGTGATGGGGCTGTTTGACGGGTCCGCCAGCGGCAAAGGCTCCACTGCCGATCTGGCGAGAAATCTGCAATTGCCGGTGGTGCTGGTGGTCGATTGTGGCTCGATGGCCCAATCAATCGCCGCCCTTGTGTATGGCTTTCAAAATCTGCGCACTGATATTGATGTGGCCGGGGTGATCCTCAACCGTGTCGCCAGCGACAAGCACGAGAAAATGCTGAAATCAGCACTCGCCAAGCTGGACATCGAAGTGCTGGGCGCCTTGCGCCGCAACGCAGAACTGGACATTCCTTCACGCCATCTGGGGCTGACCTTGCCGGAGGATTTCGCCAAAAGCCGCACCGTGGCGGCGCTCGCCATCAGCGAGGTGAAAAAACGGTTGGATCTGGACGGGCTGTTGCAGCTGGCCAAACCTATCCTCGCGACACAGTCGGGTCCCAAACTGGCCCCATTGGGTCAAAAGATTGCAATTGCCAGCGACGCGGCGTTTGCCTTTCTCTATCCGCACTTGCTGGCCGATTGGCAGGCGCAAGGCGCCCAATTGCATTTCTTCTCGCCGCTTGCCGATGAAGCTCCTGCCGATGATGCCGATGCGGTATTTCTGCCTGGTGGATATCCAGAGCTACATGGGGCCTTGTTGGCCAATGCACAGCACTTCAAACAGGGCATGCACCAAGCAGCAGAACGCAATGCGCTGATCTATGGCGAGTGCGGCGGCTATATGGTGCTGGGCGAAAGCCTGACGGACAAATCCGGAAATCATTTTGAAATGACAGGCTTGCTGCCGCTGCAAACCGCAATCAACCGACCTCGTCGTCAATTGGGTTATCGCCGCCTGAGCCATAAGAGCATCCTGCCTTGGCCCAGCGACTTGCTCGGCCATGAGTTTCACTATTCGACCGAGCTGAAACGCGAAGGCGATGCTTTGTTCCGCGCCAGCGATGCGGAAGCCAATGCGGTGGGGCAAATGGGCTTGCATCGCAACCGTATTTTGGGCTCCTATGCCCACATCATTGATGTGCGGGAGTAGCGGCGCGTGACGGCCAAAAGCATGATGTTTATGGGCACCGGCTCGGATGTGGGCAAAAGCCTTGTGGTCGCCGGGCTGTGTCGCCTGTTGCACAATCGCGGCTTCCCCGTAGCACCCTTCAAGCCGCAAAACATGTCCAACAATGCCGCTGTGACCGCTGATGGTGGTGAGATTGGCCGTGCCCAAGCCCTGCAAGCCCGCGCCGCCAAAATTGCCCCCACCACCGCAATGAATCCCGTTTTGCTCAAGCCGGAGCATGAAACGGGTGCACAAGTGGTCGTGCGCGGCCAGCGCGTTGCGTCCATGAGTGCACGAGAATATTTCAAGCGCCGCATTGAATATTTGCCCGAGGCCATCAGAGCCTTTCAGGAACTGAGCGCAACTTATGACTTTGTTTTGGTCGAAGGCGCGGGCAGCGCATCCGAAGTGAATTTGCGCGACAGCGACATTGCTAATTTTGGCTTTGCCCAAGTGCTCAATCTGCCCGTGACATTGATCGGCGATATTCACCGCGGCGGCGTGATCGCGTCAATTGTTGGCACGTTCGCGGTGGCACAGCCGGAAGATGCTGCCCTGATCAAGGCGAGCCTGATCAACAAATTCCATGGCGATCCATCGCTCTTTGAAGAGGGCAAAACCTTTATCGAAACGCACACAAAGCGCCCCTGTTTTGGCCCGTTGCCCTTCTATGCCGATGCAAAATTGCTGCCGCCTGAAGATGCGCTGGCGCTGGATGATGCGGAACTGGTGAAGCGCGATGGGTTAAAAATTGTCGTGCCGCGCCTGCCGCGTATTTCCAATTTTGATGATCTCGACCCGCTGCGGCAGGAAGCCAATGTGAGCGTCGAAATCATACAGCCCGGCAATCCGCTACCCCGCGACGCTGACCTGATTTTACTGCCCGGCTCCAAAGCCACCATCGCTGACTTTGAAGCGCTTAAAGCCCAGGGGTGGGACATCGATATTCTCGCCCATGCCCGTGCAGGTGGTGCCGTGTTGGGCCTGTGCGGTGGCTATCAAATGCTGGGCAGAAAAATTCACGACCCAGAGGGCGTCGAAGGCGCACCGCGCTCAATCGATGGGCTTGGCCTGCTGGATATTGAAACCACCATGGCCAGCCAAAAGCACCTACGCGAAGAGGAGGCTCTCCATTTAGCGACCCAACAAACCCTGCGCGGCTACCATATGCATATGGGTGAGACGCAGGGACCTGATCGGGCGCGACCCTTTAGCCAGATCGGTGATGAAACGGACGGGGCGATGGCGCGCAGTGGCCGGATCATGGGCACTTATCTGCATGGCTTGTTCGCCAGCGACCAGTTCCGCCGCGCCTTTTTGCAAAATCTCGGGGCCATGATGAGCACCGACCTTGAATATGAAGCCCGCATTGACCAGATTTTAGACGGATTTGCCGATCATATTGAACGCCACATTGATGGCGACAAGCTAATCAGCCTGTTCGCCACCCCGCGCGACATGACATTATAGGAAATTGATCATGAGCTTTGCCATTGCCTTTCTCGCCATGCTGTTGGAACGAATGGTGGGTTATCCCCGGCAGTTGCTAGATGCCATTGGGCATCCGGTGATGTGGATGGGCAAACTCATTACAATTCTGGAAGAGCGCGGCAATCACCCGGAGTTGCCCGATCAAAGACGGCGGCAAAATGGCTATGCCATGATCGGGTTGGCACTGGCCGTGACTTTGCTGATCAGCCTGATCATCATTGCCATCACCCGCAGCGCCCCTTTCGGTTGGATTTTTGAAATCTTCTTCGCCGGCACCCTGATCGCACAAAAGGAACTGGGCCGCGCGGTGAAAGCCGTGGCTGAGGGCCTGCGCAGCTCGCTGGATGAAGGCCGCGAAGCGGTGTCCCACATTGTTGGGCGCGATCCGGATGATTTGAATGAAGACGGGGTGGCCCGAGGTGCGGTGGAATCGTTGGCCGAGAATGCCTCAGATGGTGTGGTCGCGCCGATTTTCTATCTGATGCTTTTTGGCCTGCCGGGCATTGCACTTTATAAAATGATCAACACGGCCGATTCCATGGTGGGCCACAAGAACGAGCGCTTTAAGGACTTCGGCTATGCCAGCGCCAAGCTCGATGACTGGGCCAACTTTGTGCCAGCGCGGATCACTGCTTTTTTCTTCACTGTCGCAGCGAAATTCAAAGAGGGGTTTGACGCAAAAGCGGCCTGGCGGTCGGCACAACGGGATGCGAAATGGCACAAATCGCCAAATGCAGGCTGGCCGGAAGCGGCCATGGGCGGCGCCCTCGGCGTCAAACTGGGCGGCCCGCGCGATTATGATGGCGAAACGGTGAAATTGGCCTATATGGGCGAGGGCAAAGAGCAAGTAGACGCGGACGATATTGACCGCGCCGTGACGCTATACTGGTTTGCCCTCACGCTGATCTTGGGCACGCTGCTGGTGCTGGCGGCGTTCTTCAACTAGCCAGCATGCTGGTGACTTACGCCAATTCACCTTTTAGATTTTGTGCGATACCTGAGGTGACAAACACCACATTTTGGCAGATGCGGGCCAGTTCCTGATGGGCAATACCGGCATGGTCCACAAATTCGCGGGCCATCTTATTGTCGGGCACCACGCCTTGGCCAACTTCGTTGGACACCAAGATAACTGAAATATCATTATTGGTGCTCAACCAATGGGCGAGGGCCTCAACGCTTTCATCCACATCATAATCGGCCATCATCAAATTGGTGATCCAAAGGGTCAGGCAATCCACCAACACCCGATCATATTTGCCGCGTGCGCGTTCAAGCGCTGAAATCAAATTGATGGGCTGTTCCACTGTATCAAAATGATCGCCGCGCGCCTGTTGGTGGGCAGAAATCCGCAATTTCATTTCGTCATCATAGGCGCGGCCCGTGGCCACATAGAGAGGCTTTTGGTTGCCTTTCAGGGCAACGCCTTCGGCAAATCCGGTTTTGCCTGACTTGGCGCCGCCAAGAATAAGTGAGTGATTAGTCATCGTCTTTTTCTTTCTTCATTGTGGGCAGGCGCGCAATAAAATGTCCCATCATGGCCCGGGGCCATTCTGCAAATGGCACTTCGCCATCCGGGGTGCGTTGATGCGCTGCCGCCCAATCTATAATGGCTTCTGCGGTGGGTTGGTCTGGGGTGAACCCGCCCGCGTGATAGCCAATTTTTTCATCGTCCTGCAATTGTATTGCACAGGATTGTTTGCAACTCCAAAGGCAGGGGTGGCGTACAATCTTAAGCTCCATCTGCCGATTGTCGCGCTCTGCTTCCACCAAATTGGCAAGCAACTCGCCGCCGGTTTCGCCTTTATCGTTAAAAGCGCTGGTGGAGCTAAATTTGCACGTAGAACAGATAAACAAACAGGACGCCAATTCATCACCTTTTTCAAACGAACGCCCTCAATAAAACATGCCGCAGATAAAGCCAATGGCTTGCAATTGCATTTTTGCGAAAAAACGAGCGAATTTGCGCGGATTAATACTTTCGTATAAGACGAATTGCGTTTATGGTCCGCGCAAATTTCAACGTTTTGACTAAAGGATGGACTGCGTGCAAAACTTGTTTCTCGGAATTGACGGCGGCGGCACCAATTGCAGAGCGCGGCTTGCGGACGAGAATCTGAATATTTTGGCGCAGGTGCGCGGTGGTCCGGCCAACACCACAATTGGTGACGGGTCACAAGCCTACAATTCCATCATTGATGTTAGCCACCAAGTCTTTAAAGAGGCGGGCTTGAGCCAATCAGATATGACCCGCACCATCGCCTGTTTGGGCCTCGCTGGCGCACATTTGGAAAGCTCACGCCGCGATTTTGCTGCGCGTGAATATCCCTTTGCCAAAACCCTTGTGCACAATGATGTGGAAACCGCCCGCGAAGGCGCTCATCTGGGCGAAGATGGCGCGGTGCTGATCGTCGGTACTGGATCGGCCGGCCTCGCCAAAGTAAAAGGCGAATATTTCCCGGTTGGCGGTTGGGGTTATCATATCTCAGACACCGCCTCCGGCGCAATTTTGGGACGCGCTTTGGCCCGCCGCTCAATCGAAGTGTTGGACGGCTTGAGCGAAGGCTCACCGCTGACTGAAGTGGTTATTGACCATCTTGGCGGCACCCAAAACAGCTTGATGGCATGGTCCTTCAAGGCATGGCCAAAAGATTTTGCCAGCCTCGCGCCATTTGTGGTTGAGCATTTCGAAAAGAATGACCCGATTGCGTTGGAACTGATGCAGTTTGAATTTGATCAGATCGAGCAATTCATCAACTGGTTTAAAGCCCGCGGCGCGCAAAAACTTGCCATTGTTGGTGGGTTGGGTGAGCGGCTTATTCCCATTCTGACTGAGCGCTTTGGCGACTATGTGCAAGCCGCAAAGTCTGACGCTCAAAATGGGGCACTATTAATGGCGCAAAAAGCTGCATAAGCACGCTTGGGGCCAGCGCGTCATGCGCGAACAATGAAAGGAATGCCTATGTCCGCCCGTATTATTCCGGTCGATCCTTTTGATTATGTGGTGTTTGGCGCCACCGGCGATCTATCGCAGCGCAAACTGATCCCTGCGCTCTATTATCGCTTTTATGACGGGCAGTTCGACACAAACTCACGTATTATTGGCGTGTCTCGGTCAGAAATGAGCGATGAGGAATTCCAAAAATTCGCCCGCGATGCAGTGAATGAATTTGTGGATGCAGACCATATCGAGCCTCAAATGCTCGACGATTTCATTGGTTGCTTCTCCTACATCGCCAACGACGTTACCGACCGCGATGGTTGGGCGGCATTGAGTGACCGTTTGCGCAATGATCCAAGCGTGGTGCGGGCCTTCTATTTGGCGGTTGCGCCATTCCTGTTCGCCCCCATTTGCGATTATCTCTCCAGCCAAAACTATTGGACACCCGATGCGCGGGTGGTGTTGGAAAAGCCGCTCGGGCACAATCTGCAATCATCTGTGGAAATCAACGACACTGTGGCCGAAGTGTTCCGCGAAGATCAGGTCTATCGGATCGACCATTATTTGGGCAAAGAGACGGTACAGAATCTGTTGGCCTTGCGTTTCGCCAATGCCCTGTTCGAACCGATCTGGAACTCGGCTCATATTGACCATATTCAAATCACCGCCGCTGAATCAGTTGGGGCGGGTGGTCGCTCCTATTACGAAAAATCAGGTGCTTTGCGCGATATGGTGCAAAACCACTTGTTGCAACTTTTGTGCTTGGTGGCGATGGAGCCGCCCGCATCAGATGAAGCAAATGCCCTGCGCGATGAAAAGCTGAAAGTGTTGCGCGCGCTAAAGCCCATCGTGGGCGAAACAGTTCATAAGCAAACCGTGCGCGGCCAATATCGCGGTGTGAGCGCTGAAGACACCAAGGTGCCGAGCTATGTTGAAGAGCTGGGCGATGGCGCGACATCCAACACAGAAACATTTGTGGCGATCAAAGCCGAGGTGGAAAACTGGCGCTGGAACGGGGTGCCGTTCTATATGCGCACCGGCAAACGCATGGCGCGCCGTGCGTCCGAAATTGTAATCCAATTCCGTGAAATCCCGCATTCAATTTTCTCTCGTACAGAAGGCGCGCCGACACCAAACCGCTTGGTGATCCGCTTGCAACCGGACGAAGGGGTGAAACTGTTCCTAATGATTAAAGACCCTGGCCCAGGCGGCATGCGTTTGCGTCAGGTACCATTGAACCTTAGCTTCGCTGATACGTTTACCCAGCGGACCCCAGAAGCCTATGAGCGGTTGCTCATGGATGTGGTGCGCGGCAACCAAACCCTGTTTATGCGTCGTGACGAGTTGGAAGCGGCGTGGGCGTGGATTGATCCGATCCGCGAAGCGTGGGACAATGACGCAACACCATTGCATGGCTACACCTCTGGCACATGGGGGCCCACCAGTTCAGTTGCGCTGATCGAGCGCGACGGCCGTACATGGCATGAAGAGCTGGACGATCCCAAAGCAATATAGGTGAACGAATGGCAGATGTAATCGACCATAATTTCGAAAACAAAGATAAGCTGGCCCGTGCGCTGGCTTTCCGCGTCGCCACTGAGCTAAAGCGCGACATTGAAGCTTCGGGCAAAGCCAGTATGCTGGTTTCCGGTGGGTCAACACCCAAAGCGTTCTTTACGGCCCTGAGTGAAGAAGAGCTGGATTGGACACGCGTCACCATTTCATTGGTGGATGAGCGCTGGGTGCCGCCAAGTTCTGATCGGTCAAACGCCAAATTGGTCGGCGAATATTTGCTGCAAAACAAGGCCAATGGTGCCGCATTCCTGCCGCTTTATGTCGACGGACAAACCGCGCAAGAAGGCGCAACATTGCTCGGCAAACAGTTTGAAGGTGTGCACAAACCCTTCACCGTGGTGATTTTGGGCATGGGTACGGATGGCCACACGGCCTCATTCTTCCCCGGCGGCGATCAATTGGCCGAAGCGATTGATTTGAAAAACCAAAATGCATTTACCGCGATCGAAGCGCCGGGCGCGGGCGAACCGCGGATCACATTTACACTGCCGCAATTGCTGCAATCCAGTTTCTTGGCATTGCATATTGAAGGCGATGAAAAGCAAGACGTTTTGAAATCGGCGTTTGGCGAAGGCGAGGTGGCCGATATGCCCATTCGCGCCGTGCTGCGCCAAACCATTAAAGAACTCAATATCTTCTGGTGTCCCTAGGGTATTACCCAAACATCCTTTGTTCCCAGTAAGGTCGCACTGATAAATCCAAAGGAGCAACAAATGAGCGTTCATCAAACGATCCGTGATGTGACAGACCGCATCACCAAACGCAGTGAGAAAACCCGGCGGATTTATCTGGACCGTATGGATGCCGCTGCCAAACAGGGCGTTCACCGCACCGCGCTTTCTTGTGGCAATCTGGCCCACGGTTTCGCAGCCTGCGGGGCGGGCGACAAAGCCAAGTTAAGCGATGAGATTACGCCCAATATCGGCATCATCACCGCCTATAACGACATGCTCTCGGCGCACGCGCCCTATAAGGATTATCCGGATCAGATCAAGGCGGCAGCCGAGCAGGCAGGCGCTGTGGCGCAGGTCGCCAGTGGCGTCCCTGCCATGTGCGATGGCGTCACTCAGGGCCAGCCTGGCATGGATTTGTCGCTCTTTTCGCGTGATGTGATCGCGTTGGCAGCAGGCGTCGGCCTTAGCCACAATATGTTTGATGCGGCCATGTTCCTCGGCATTTGCGATAAAATCGTCCCCGGTCTGGTAATCGCGGCGCTCAGCTTTGGCCATATTCCAGCGGTGTTTGTGCCTGCAGGGCCAATGCCTTCTGGCCTGCCCAATGACGAAAAAGCCCGCATTCGCCAGCTTTATGCCGAAGGTAAAGTGGGGCGCGATGAATTGCTTAAAGCTGAGAGCGAAAGCTATCATTCTCCCGGCACCTGCACCTTTTATGGCACCGCCAACACCAACCAAATGCTGATGGAGATCATGGGGCTGCAATTGCCAGGTTCCAGCTTCGTCAATCCCGGCACCCCTATGCGCGATGCCCTTACCAAAGAGGCTACGCGCCGCGCTTTGGCCATCACCGCGTTGGGCAACGAATTCACGCCAGCCAGCCGCGTCGTAGACGAAAAGGCGATTGTAAATGGCATGATCGGGTTGCACTCGACGGGCGGGTCCACCAACCACACCATCCATTTGATCGCTATGGCCGCCGCTGCAGGCATTCAAATCAACTGGCAGGACATGTCTGACCTGTCCGATGTGGCACCTTTGCTCACCCGCGTTTACCCGAACGGCATGGCCGATGTGAACCATTTCCACGCAGCGGGCGGCATGGGCTTCTTGATTGACCAACTGCTCAATGCGGGCTTGGCACATGACGATGTAAAAACCATTTGGGGTTCTGGCTTGCATGTTTATGCACAAGAGCCAAAATTGATCGATGATCGCATCCAAATGGAACCCGCTGCCAAAGAATCCGGCAATGAAAATGTGCTGACACCGTGCAGCAAGCCCTTTGCCAAAAATGGCGGTTTGAAACTGCTCAAAGGCAATCTCGGCCAATCCGTGATCAAAATTTCTGCGGTCAAGCCAGAACATCGTGTGGTGGAAGCACCGGCCAAAGTGTTCCATTCGCAAAATGAGCTGAATGACGCATTCAAAGCGGGCGAGTTGAACGAAGATGTGGTGGCCGTGGTGCGGTTCTCTGGGCCAAAAGCCATCGGCATGCCAGAATTGCACAAGCTAACGCCACCGCTGTCGGTGCTGCAAAATCGCGGCATCAAAGTGGCGCTGATCACCGATGGTCGTATGTCCGGCGCTTCGGGTAAGGTGCCAGCCGCGATCCATATGACGCCGGAAGCCGTCGACGGTGGCCCCATCGCCAAAATCAAAGATGGCGACATCATCCGCTTGGATGCGGAAAATGGTGTGCTGGAAGTATTGGTCGATCAAGCAGAATTTGATGCCCGTCCAGTGGCCACGCAAGATTTGAGCGAGTCACACTATGGACTGGGTCGTGAACTGTTCACTGGCATGCGCCAATTGGTCGGCGCCGCCGATAATGGCGCCAGCGCGCTCGGTGAATTAATCAAGTAAGACTTGAAATATTTAAATTAATAGCTAGATTCCCTCTCAATAGTTTTTGAGAGGGAATTGCCATGCCTAGATTACCAAAAATCGCGTTCATTCTTGCCGTCCCCTTCTTGCTGGTGGGATGTATGTCACTCAACACGCTTGGCACAATCCAAACCATGTCCAAGTTAGATGTGGTGAATGATCCTATTGAGGATATGGTCTTTGCGGTTGAGGCAGATGCAAATTTAAAGCCATTGCCAGAGCAGACCCAGTTTGTCTTTTCGCTTACTCCCGAGGGCGGCACCACGCAAAAGACCCGCGCAAATCTGAGGTTGGCCGCGGCCAACGAAATGCCGCGCGGCACGAAACCTGCCGCTCAAGGCAAGATTCTTCACGTCTTCGTATTTCCTGAAGCTGAAAAAGAAAAGCTACGCGCAGTTCAGGCCCAAATACGTACGTTTAAGTCAAAAAGCATAAAAGGCAGCCTCTCCATCGGCGTCGAGCCAGCATTTTGTAAAACCACGCCACAAATTGCGTCCGATTCAAAGTTTAGCGTTTTTGTCGCCCGCTCCACACAAGAATCGCTCATGCCCCTATTGGCGGGCGCAAAAGTGTCAGACTTGGAAAACAAGACGGGGCAGAACGCGCTGCCGATGTGCCATTAGAAATGGATTGGCACGTTGGCGTGCCATATTGGGCATAGGCAGGCATGCGTCCATCGGCGGGGTGCAGTTTAGAAGCCGTCATTTATTGCACGATGCAAAGTGGCAGTTGCATAGACGGTTTAAAACTTGCCGCCAGTCTTAAACCCACCATGGTCGCGCTTGCCTTTGGAGCCGCGCGGGGTGCTGCGCGGGCGCGAAAACTCCGACGAGCTGGAGCCAAATGTGCCGAAATCCTTTGAGCGGCGCTTCTTCTTTGAAGAATAGGATTTGCCACCCCAAGGGTTACTATATTGATCTTTTGAGCGGCTGCGTTTCGGGCCACGATATTTTTTCGCGTCTTGCCATTTGCCCCAATAGCTCGAGGCGGTGATGGCGCCCTTCAAAAACTCACCCAATAAATCTTCGACCAGATCGTCGTCAAAATCGAATGACGGGCGATCATAGCGCTTTTGTTTGAATTCCCATTCAATGTCTTCCAGTTCACGTCGACGCTCTGAGAGGACCTTTAAGCGGTCCTTGCATGCCCGAAGTTCAGTCTCCAACGAAATGATTTCCGAGCGTACCGCATCAATCTTGCGCACGATCTGATCATCTTCGCGCGTCGCTGTTTGCCGCGCCGCAGCATAAAGATCTTCCAGCCCTTCGCGCTGCAATCCAGATGCAAGCAGGTCAACCGCTTCGCGGTAGGCTGGATTTTGCCCTTGGGTGAACTTGCGTTGGCGATGCACCAACTCGTCGCGCTTATCTTCCAGCTCCACCAAACGAGCATCAATCTCGCCGATAATTTCTTCGCTGCGATCAGCCGTTTCGCGGGCTTTTTTGCCGCCATGGGCGTCAAAGGCAGCATCCTCGAGCGCTTCAAGCTTTTGTTGCTCTTCGTCAATCTCGTCCTGCACCTGATCTGCATGTTCGCGCAGCCGCATGGGGATTTCGTTCAAAATCACAAAGTTTGGTTTGGCATCGTGATAGCGCACCATGCGCGCCACCCAGCCATCAAGCATCCGGGTGATGTTGTTTGCGCGATAGGACCCTGTGTTGAACCCGCGCTCAAACAGATACATAAACAGCGGATCATTGCGATAGGGCGCGCCTTTTTCTTCGCGATCCTGCTCGGCCACCTCCGCCTTTTTGTTGGCGTGATCAAAAGTGGCAATTGCTTCCTCAACGGCCTGCTTCTGCGCCGCATAGGCGGGGTCTTTGTCCAAATCGGCAAAAACTTCAGTGCTCAGTTGATCCAGCTTTTTCTGCGCCTGCTCGAAATCAGACATCGCTTCGTCGCGCTTTGCGCGTGTGGTTTCAATGTCCTTATCCACATCTGCCAGCAACTCAGATATTTCATCCAACTTGCCTGCATGGCGCTTTAATATGCTGTTGGCTTCTTTTTCCGCACGCGAAATATATTCAGTGACTTCATCGCGTTTCTTTGGATCAAGGCGCACTTTGGCGAGATGCAAAAACTGTTCGCTTTCCACTTCACGCAACCGCGCGATCTTCGCCGATGCGTCTGCAGATGTGCGGGAAAGCGAGCGTTCTTCATCGCGAATATCGCGCATGGAGCGATCTAATCGGCGCAGTGCTTCTGGACCTTTTACCATTATGCTTGTCCTACCACTTTGTTATCGCGCCGCCCAAAACTGGCTGCGTGTAATCCACGTTCAAATAGCCAAATTCTTTGAGGCCCATAATATTGTTTTGAATGATGCCATCATCAAGCTTGTCATCGCGCACCGCGTCGAACTGCACCTCGCTCACGCGCACGCCCCATTGCTCAACGGTCTCTGCAATGCCGGTTTCTTCATTGGTGATGCTTTGCGGCAAGGCGTTGCCATCCGGCCCAATCGCCTCGACAATGACATAATAATTGCGCGCGTCTTGGTTCACATCCGGATAGGTCCAAACGCCGGTATCGGCGCCTTCACGGTTGACGATCTGCACCCGATATTCGCTCTGCAATGTGCTGAGCAGGCCGTTGAGATCGCCCAAAAACTTTTCAGCCGCAACCTGGTCGCCAACACTGGCAGCCAGTTTGCCGCGTTCAGCCAGTTCTGCGGCTTGTGCGTTGGCCGTTTCGACCTTGGCGGTGGCTTCAATTTGGGTGACAAGTTGGTCAAATTGTTCGGGCAATTCTTGATTGAGATAGGCTTGCGTTGCCGCCATTTGGCTGGCCTGCATCGGCTGATAAACCAGAAAATATCCAGATAGACCAATGCCGAGCGCCAGGCCGAGGCCCAAAACCCATTTGCCCCAGCGATCGCGCGACACATAGGCCCGCGCCAACCGATAGCTAAAGCCACCTGTTGGCGGGTCATAATTGAAACGGGATTCTTTAAGTGCGTTGACCCCTTCTTGCAAAATGTGATCCGGCACATCAATGCCCTGCTGGTGGTAGACTTCGCGCAGGCGGTCTACCAAACTGGAGGCGCGGTTTTCTTCATTCAGTTCCCGCGTCACCAGATCATTGCGATGGCGCAGCGTATCCACCACGTCCATCGCCATCATCACATCATCAAGCGGTAAAGACTTGTCTTTGCTCAAAACAAATTCCCGTTTCTCGTTTTGCTAAAGAGCAAAATTAGCTTTGCTTTTGTTCAGCCAAAAGCGTGTTGCCTTCCGCTGCCAATTTTGCCAGACGCTGCTTGCCATCTTCCACGGCATCGCGAATTTCAGCAGAATTCTTCGTGCTTTGCTCGCGCATGTCATTGATGATCGAACGTGACTTTTCTTGGAAATTCACAACGCTGTCGACAAGCTTTTTCACCGCATCGGCGCGAATGGTCGGGCCATATCCGGCCTTAAGCGCTTCTTCTTGCACCGTATCGCCAATCTCGGCCAACGTCTCAAGACTTTTAGACATGCCTTCCTTCATTGCGTTCAATGTTTCTGTGCTTTCATGCAAGCCAAACAAGCCAGTGAAAGACGCGCTCAACGCTGTCAAAACGGTTTCGTTGGTGGAGAAGAAAGAGATGGATTGCTGGTACACACGCTCTTTGGCATTTGTGGTTTGCATCAAACGCGCCATGATCACTTCAGACGTGTTGTATGAAATGGTCAGATTGTCAGAAAGGTCTTTTGCAATCTGATAACGGCGCTCTTCCTGCTGCATTTCGCGCAAGCGTTCGTCGCGGGCCATCTCCAGGCGCGCCCGATCAGCGGGTGTGCCATCGGCAAAGTTTTCCAGTTCTTTCGTCGCATTGCTCAAATGCTCTTTGCGCTCTTCCAGCTTGGCTTCTGCTTTTTCCAGCACTTCCAAAGCCATCACTTCTGATTGCTTTAGCGCGCCGCGGAAATCGCGATAGGCTTCCAAAATGGTGTGTTCGCGGTCAACCTGATCTTTGGTGTCTTTGGTGACTTCCAAATAGGTGGTGCGGATTTTTTCAAACCGAGTTGGGATGTCGCCACGGGTGACTTTCATCCAAACGTTGGAAGCGCGCTCCAACATATCCAGCTTGCCGTCTTCTAGCTGATCCACCATGCCCTTGGCATCATCGCGAATGCTGTCAAAGCCGTTGGTGATATCTTCATAGCGTTCGCCGATATTCATCGCCGCGATTTGCTCGCGTACGACTTCATTGAACACGCTGGCCTGATTCAAAGTGCGGCCAATCAAAATGACGCGTGTTTCATCCAAATCTGTGATTTCTTGTAGGAGCCCTGTGATCGGTGCTTCTTCAACAGTTTCTGGCCAAAGGCCCATTTCGCGGATCGCGCCCATTGCCTTGTCCAAATATTGCAATGGTTTTTCTGCGATTTCGTTTGCCATATTATTCCCCGTTCAGCCTAAGAACCAAAAATGTTAGTGTGTAAACTCTAGATAATTCTTTTATCGTCATCAATTGACACTGTGCAAGCATGTTACCATGTGTTGCAGATATTGGAATTGTTTCGCTCGAGGTAAAGGCCTTTTATGAAATTTGTTGGACATTATCGCATTACAGCACCGCGATTGGCGGTTTGGGAGGCGTTGAACGACACAGAAGTATTGAAGGCCTGCATTCCCGGATGTGACCGAATTGAATGGGTGGATAGCGAAAATCTGGAAGCCTCGATCACCGTCAATTTGGGCATTATGAAGCCCACTTTTAAGGGCGACCTTGCACTTTCAAACGTTGAACCTGCCCGAGCCTACACACTTTCGGGTGGCGGTCGTGGCGGCCTTTTGGGGCTCGCGCGCGGCGCCGCAGATATTGAATTGCAGGATTGGGGCTTGGCCAATGAGGCCTGTATTCTGACATTTGAAGCCCATGGTGAAGTATCAGGCTCAATCGAAAAACTGGGCTCAAAGCTGGTGGGTAAAAGTGCCCAAGGGGTGATCGACCGCTTTTTTGATCGGTTCGCGGCACAAATTGATGCCCAAGCAATACCGGTTGATACGGAAGACACTGCCGAGCCGGAACACAACTAAAAGCATTTCACACTTATGTGAGCGAGAGTTGTAGCTCTAAGGGGCTGTACTTCTGCTGGCAATCGCGTAACAAATATCCTTGATGATCAATCATTAAGCACGCAATGTGCGAAGGATATTTAATGCGTAAAAGTCGGTTTTTCCGTTCACCATCAGCAAAACAACTTGTTCTTGCCTCCATCTTGGCCATGGGCGCAGGCACGCCTGCTTTGGCGCAAGAAAACGCACCGGACCCAACGGATTGGCAAAATGTGTTGGATCAGGCGAAAGGGCAAACCGTTTATTTCAATGCTTGGGGCGGCGCGCCCAACATCAACAATTATATCGCTTGGGCAGGCGAGCAGGTGCAGGCCAAATATGGCGTCAGCATCGAGCATGTGAAGCTGGAAGATACAGCCACCGCCGTAAGCCGCGTGATCACCGAAAAAGCGGCTGGTCGCGATGAGGGGGGCTCTGTCGACCTCATTTGGATCAACGGTGAAAACTTTGCGGCCATGAAAGAGCAGGGCCTGCTGATCGACAGTAATTGGGCCGAAAAGCTGCCCAATTATGAATATGCTGACATTGAGGGCAAACCGACCCTGACTTACGATTTTACCGTGCCGGTTGATGGGCAGGAAAGCCCATGGGGCATGGCGCAGCTCACCTTTTATTACGACAGCGAAATCTTGGCTAAACCGCCCACCACGCTGGAAGAATTGGCCAAATGGACGGAAGAAAACCCCGGCCGCTTCACCTATGCCGCGCCGCCAAACTTCATTGGTACTACATTTTTGAAGCAGGTGCTTTATGGCGTTGTAGATGACCCATCTGTTTTGCGCGAGCCAGCGACTGAAGAGATCTTTGCTGAAGTCACGGCGTCGCTTTGGACCTATTTGGACGAGCTAAAGCCAAATCTTTGGCGCGATGGCGTCGTTTATGCTTCGGACACCACGCAGCTCAAAAATCTTTTGGCCGACGGTGAAATTGATATCGCCATGACATTTAACCCCGGTGAAGCCTCATCAGCCATCAATGCAAGTGAATTGCCACCCAGCGTACGGTCTTTCGTGATGGATTACGGCTCAATGGGCAACTCCCATTTTGTAACAATCCCTTACAATGCCAACGCCAAAGCTGGCGCAATGGTTGTTGCCAATTTCCTTTTGTCTGCCGAAGCGCAAGCCCGTAAGGCCGACGAAAATGTGTGGGGCGATCCCTCAGTCCTCGCCATCAATGATTTACCCGACGCGCAAAAGGCCTATTTTGACGCGCTGGAACTTGGGCCCGCAACATTGCAGGGCGAAGAGTTCGGCAAAACCCTACTCGAGCCGCACGCAAGCTGGGCCACAATGCTTGAGGAAGAATGGACCAAACGCTTCATGCGCGATATGTAATGACCATGACCAATCGGGCGCTAAATGCAGTTTTTTGGGTAGCGCCCGCCCTTGTGATTTTGTTGCTCACAGGCCCGCTACTTGCGGGCCTGATTGGTGTGGCGGCGCCTGCATTTGGCTATTTCCCCACACTAGGTGGCGTGGAGCTGACGTGGGACCATTTGCATAAGGCGATGCACGTCCCCGGTTTTTGGCATTCTGTGCATCTGTCCATTTGGATTGGGCTGGTCACCACCATCATTTCTTTTGTCATCGTGATTGGCTTCTTCGCCGCCTTTTGGGATGCGCCCTTCTTTGCCAGAATTTCGCGGTTTGTCTCGCCGCTCATGTCCGTGCCGCATGCTGCCGCCGCCTTCGGTTTCGCCTTTTTGTTTGCGCCCTCTGGCTGGTTGATCCGCTTGCTGTCGCCGTGGGCGACGGGCTTTGATCGTCCACCAGATTGGCTGATCATCAATGACCCGCTCGGCTATGCGCTGCTGGCAGGGTTGGTGCTCAAGGAAGTGCCGTTCCTGTTTTTGATGTGCTTAAGCGCGGCGTCGCAAATCAATGTGGATAAGCGCTTAAAGTTGGCGCGGTCCATGGGGTATGGCCGTGTGTGGGCCTGGTTGACCGTGGTGATGCCTGCGCTCTACCGCCAAATCCGCCTGCCGATTTTTGCGGTCATTGCTTTTTCAAGCTCCGTGGTGGATGTGGCGTTGATTTTGGGGCCCAACCTGCCGCCCAGCTTGCCCGTGCAAATTTTGCGCTGGATGAACGATCCGGACATTGAAATGCGGTTTGTGGCCGCTGCCGGGGCCGTATTCCAGCTCGGTGCCACGCTTGTCGCATTGTTGGCATGGTGGCTTTTGGAAATGCTGTGCAGCTATTTGATGCGCCAGATGCAATCAAAGGGCGCACGCCATCAAAATGATCAGATTGTGCGCCAGATTTTCAATATCGCCATGCTGGCCATGGTCACAATATCGGCCGCGAGCATTGTGATTTTGGGCATCTGGTCGGTTGCAGGTTATTGGCGCTTTCCTGAAGCGCTGCCACGCACGATGAATTTGATGCGATGGCTCGACAACGCCTCAAATCTGTGGGGACCATCTTTCAATGCAATCAAGATTGGTGTGGCGGCAGCCCTCATTTCTGTGGTGCAAACACTGCTCTGCCTTGAAAATGAAAAGCGCCACGATATCCGCCTAACCCAAAGTGCATTGCGGCTTATCTATTTGCCGCTGATCGTGCCGCAAATTGCCTTTATCTCCGGCATTTCCATTCTGTTGGTGCGCTATGGGCTGGATGGCAGTTTCTGGCCCGTCACCATCATGCATGTGGTTTTTGTGTTCCCCTATACTTACTTGGCGCTGGAAGCGAGTTTTCATGATCTTGATCCGCGCTATATGCAAACGGCAACAGCGTTGGGCAAGTCGCAAAATCGGATATTCTTCCAAATCAAATTACCCATGTTGCTCAAACCGATCTTCACTGCGCTTGCGCTTGGCTTTGCCATTTCTGTGGCCCAATATTTGCCCACATTAATGATCGGGGCGGGACGTGTGCCCACCATCACCACTGAGGCGGTGGCGCTGGCTTCTGGTGGTGATCGTCGTTTGATTGGCATTTACGCGTTGGTGCAAACGCTGTTGCCTGCGGTCGGATTTGCTTTGGCGCTGGTCTTGCCAAAATTGCTTTATCCCAACAAAATCTATTTCTCGAAACAGCGGGAGGCCTAATTGGCCGAACATAGCCTCATTCTCAAAAACCTTCGCATTTCGCTGGCCGGTGACACGTTGCTCGATATCGATGCCGAAGTTGCGCCGGGGGAAGTGTTGGCGGTTATGGGGCCGTCAGGCTCAGGCAAGTCAACATTGCTCAACGCCATTTCGGGGTTCCTATCGCCGCGATTTAGCTGCCGCGGCCAGATCATCCTGGATGGGCAGGACATCACCCATGAGGACCCAAGCCGCCGCAAAATTGGCCTGATGTTTCAAGAGCCGCTTTTGTTCCCGCATATGAGTGTTGAAGAAAACCTGCTATTTGCCTTGCCGCGCGGCGGCTCCAAGCAAGAGCGATGCGAAAAGGTGCGCGAAAAGCTGCGGGCGGTGCATCTTGAAGATTTGGGCGCGCGTGACCCGCTGACACTTTCCGGCGGGCAACAATCCCGCATTGCGCTGATGCGGGTACTGCTGTCAAAGCCCAAAGCCTTGTTGCTGGACGAGCCGTTCTCCGCACTTGACGTGGAGTTGCGTGATCGGGTGCGCACTTTTGTTTTTGGATTAGCTCAGCAAAACAACTTACCCGTGGTTTTGATTACACATGACAAAGCTGACGCAGTGGCGGCAAAGGCCCAAATCATTAACTTGTTGAATCACAAATAAAAATTTCGTCCGTCTGGTCAAAAAATCAATTATTTTTACCGTCTGGTTAAAAAAATCTTGAACTTTTTGTAGGGGATAGGTAACGATTGCGTGGGGATTTAGGCGTTTTTACTTGCGGAGGGACCAAGAAAGCGCTTGAATTAAAAACACCACATTTGGATCTTACACTAGGTCTTGTTACGTGTGGATAAGTTGACAAGGGAGATATTCATGTCAGTCCAGAATAAAAAGTTCACCGGCGCGAAAGCCGTTCTCGGTACAGCCGTATTCGCTGCATTGATGACAGGCACAGCATTGGCAGAACCTGCATTGATTTATGACACAGGCGGCAAAAACGATAAGTCGTTTAACGAAATGGCCTGGAACGGAGCCGAAGCATACAAAGAAGAAACCGGCAATTCTTATCGTGATTTCGAAACTCAAACTCATGCGCAATTTGAACAATCTCTTCGAAGATTTGCGCAACAAGGTATGAATCCAATCGTGGTGCCTGGCTTTAACTGGGCCGAGCCCCTAGAGGTTGTCGCAAAAGAATTCCCAGACACGCACTTTGTGATTATCGATGCTGTCGTAGACTTGCCAAACGTGCGTTCAGTGTTGTTTAAAGAAGAAGAAGGCTCCTATCTTGTGGGTGCGTTGGCGGCGATGAAGTCTGAAACAGGTACTATCGGTTATATCACTGCATTTGACTTCCCATTGTTGCAGGCCTTCGGCTGTGGCTATGTGCAAGGTGCGAAAGCTGTAAATCCTGACATTGAAGTACTGCAGAACCTTATCGGTACAGACTTTGCTGCCTTTAACGATATCAACACCGCAGGCGAAGTTGGTCGCTCACAGCTTGAGCGTGGCGCTGACGTGATTTACGCCGCTGCGGGTGCTGCTGGTGAAGGCGCGTTGCAAGCTGCAGCGGATGCTGGCAAGTACGGCATTGGTGTGGACAGCAACCAGAACTATTTGTTCCCTGGCAACATGTTGACTTCAATGGTCAAGCGCGTTGACGTTGCAGTGCAAGATGCATTCAACGACGAAGCCAATGGCGAATGGTCATCAGGCGTTCAATCTCTTGGTCTTGCCGAAGGTGGCGTTGGTGCTGCAGTCGATGAGTACAATGAAGAATTGATCACCGATGAGATGTCAGCCAAACTCGAAGAATTGACTGCAAAAATCAATTCTGGCGAGATTGAAGTGCATGACTACCGGTCAGATAATTCCTGCCCTGTATCATAGTCTAAACTAAAAACTGGAATGGTAACTCGACATGGTTGAGCACCAGACAACAAGCGCCCAGCAGCCTTCAAAGGCTGCTGGGTCTGAATTTGCCATTGACCTGAAGAAAGTGTCCAAAGCATTTGGGCCAGTTCAGGCGAATAAAAACATTGATTTGGCGGTGAAGCGCAATTCGATCCACGGCATTGTGGGGGAAAATGGCGCGGGTAAATCCACCCTGATGTCAATTCTTTATGGCTTTTACACTGCCGATAGCGGTGAAATCTGGGTCGATGGGCAATTGGTGAAAATCAAAGATTCCAGCCACGCGCTGGAATTGGGCATCGGCATGGTGCACCAGCACTTTATGCTGGTGGAAAATTTCACCGTTTTGGAAAACATTATTCTGGGCGCTGAAGGCGAAACGCTTCTGGCATCCAGCATGGCAAAGGCGCGCGAAGAGTTGGCGCGACTGGCCAAAGACTATGGGTTGGATGTCGACCCGGACGCGTTGATTGAAGACCTGTCCGTGGGACAGGAACAGCGCGTAGAAATTTTGAAGGCGCTTTATCGCGGTGCCGATGTGCTGATTTTGGACGAGCCAACGGGCGTATTGACGCCAACCGAGGCCGACCAGCTTTTCCGCATTCTCGAACAGTTGCGCGAAGAAGGCAAAACCATCATTTTGATCACGCACAAATTGCGCGAAATCATGGCCGTGACCGATACAGTTTCGGTGATGCGTCGGGGCGAAATGGTCGGCACCGTAGCCACCGAAGACACCTCGCCAGAACAATTGGCGGAAATGATGGTGGGCCGCCGCGTTTTGTTGCGTGTCGATAAAACGCCAGCTGAACCGAAAGACGTGGTGTTGGAAGTTAATGGCCTGTCGGTAACCGACGACATTGGCGTGCCGCGGGTGAAAGATGTCAGCTTTAATGTGCGTGCTGGCGAAATCGTCGGCATCGCTGGGGTGGCCGGCAACGGCCAGTCCGAGCTTTTGCGCGCCATTTCCGGCATGGAAGCGCCGCTGCTGGGCGAAGTTCGCATTAATGGCGAATTGGTGCGGTTCGACGGTGATGATAGTGCGGCGAAAGTACGTCAGATGGGATTGGCCCATGTGCCGGAAGACCGGATCAAGATGGGTTTGGTGACCGATTTTGAAGAATGGGAAAATTCCATTCTTGGTTATCACGATTCTGAAGCCTATGGCTCAGGTCCGTTTCTGTCGCCAAAGCAATCTATTGCAGAAGCCGAACGCCGTATTGAAATGTTCGATATTCGCCCGCGCAATCCGCGGTTGAAAACAGCCAATTTCTCAGGCGGTAACCAGCAAAAAGTGGTGCTGGCGCGGGAAATGGATCGTGATTTGGACGTGCTCATTGTGGGTCAGCCCACGCGCGGCGTCGATATTGGCGCCATCGAGTTCATTCACAAGCACATTATTGAATTAAGGGATAAAGGCATTGCGGTCTTGCTGGTCTCTGTGGAGCTGGATGAAATCCGGGCCCTGTCTGACCGGGTTTTGGTGATGTTTGACGGGGAAATCGTCACCGAATTGACACCTGATGCCAGCGAACGAGATTTTGGCCTGTCCATGGCCGGGGTTGATCCCAAAGAGGGGGCTTAGCAAATGTCTGGAGTAATCAAACTATGAGTGCGCGCCAGCCTTTGCCCAATTGGGTAACAATTGTTTTGATGCCAGTGCTCAACGTGTTGCTGGCATTCGTGATCGGCGGTTTGGCCGTGGCCATCATCGGGGAAAACCCGCTCGATGCCATGTGGGCCTTGTTCTATGGTGCCTTTGGCACAGGGATGGGCTGGGGCTTCACGCTTCACTATGCCACCAACTTCATTTTCACCGGTCTTGCCGTTGCCATCGCCTTTAAGGCAGGCATGTTCAATATTGGTGGTGAGGGCCAAGCTTATGTGGCGGGCCTTGGGGCCATCATGGTGGCGCTTTGGCTTGATCAGACCCACTGGACTCTGGTGCTGCTCGGGTCAACCCTTGCGGCCATGATGATGGGGTCACTTTGGGCCATTATCCCTGCTTGGCTTCAGGCGAAGCGCGGCAGCCATATTGTGATCACGACCATCATGTTCAACTTTATCGCCTCAGCGTTTATGAGCTATATGCTGGCGCAAGTCATCACAGCACCGGGTGCCAATGCGGAAACGCGCACAATCAACGAACAGGGCCGCCTGCCGTTGATGTCCGACTGGTTTGATGCGTTCCAATATTCGCCGCTGAACATCACATTCTTTTTCGGCATCGCCGCGCTGATCTTCACCTATGTGCTGATCTGGCGCACCAAGCTCGGTTATAAAATCCGTACCCTTGGCGCCAATAAGGAAGCCGCCCGCTATGCTGGCATTTCAGCCGTTTCGGTGATCATTATTGCAATGGCCATCTCCGGCGCGTTGGCCGGACTCATGGCGGTCAATGAAGCGGTGGGCGTGCAAAAGCGGCTCGTCGTAGGCTATGTGCATGGCTTTGGCTTTGTTGGCATTGCCGTTGCCTTTATGGGCCGCTCCCACCCGGTGGGCATTGCCTTGGCCGCGCTATTATTCGGTGCGCTCTATCAGGGTGGGCAGGAACTGGCCTTTGAATTGCCAGCTGTGCCGTCAGACCTTGTGGTGGTGATCCAAGCCTTGGTGATCCTGTTCACGGGTGCCATGGGCGATATGTTCCGGCCATTGCTGGAGCGCATATTTGCCCGAAGGGTGAAACCCTCGCCCGAGGCGCCAACAACCGCAGATACGGAGGCATAGATCATGGGTGCAACAGATATCATTCTCTTGCTCGATTCCAGTGTTCGCTTTGCGGTGCCATTGATGCTTGCGGCCCTGGCTGGGCTTTATTCTGAACGGTCAGGCATTGTGGATATTGGCCTCGAAGGCAAAATGCTGGGCGGGGCGTTTGCCGCTGCCGCCACAGCCGCTGTTACGGGCTCCGTTTGGCTTGGCCTCGCTGCCGCGATGGGCGTGTCCGTTGTGATGTCGATGATCCACGCTTTGGCCTCTATCAACTTCCGCGGCAACCAGATTATTTCTGGTGTGGCGCTGAACTTCTTGGCCGCTGGCTTCACTGTATTTTTGGGCCATGCCTGGTTCCGTCGCGGGGGCACTACGCCAAATCTGCGTCCGGACGAGCGTTTCGCCAACATCGAATTGCCCTTCGCACAAGAATTTGGCCAAGTGACAATTATTGGCGAGATTTACGAGCAATTGCTTTCCGGCCATTCGATCATTGTTTACTTCGCCTTCCTGATGGTGCCGGTTACGGCCTTTGTTCTGTTCCGCACGCGCTTTGGCTTGCGCCTGCGCGCCGTGGGGGAGAACCCAAAAGCGCTGGACACAGCGGGTATTTCAGTGGCCATGCTGCGCTATCGGGCGTTGGTGGTTACAGGTTTGCTGTGCGGCGTTGCCGGGGCATTTCTATCCACCGCCCAGGGCGCAAACTTTTCTGAGAATATGACGTCGGGCCGTGGCTTTATCGCGCTTGCGGCACTGATTTTTGCCAAGTGGCGTCCGTGGCAGGCCATGTGGACATGTTTGTTGTTCGGCGTGCTCAGTGCATCGCAAATTCGCCTGCAAGGCGTGGAGTTCCCCATGATCGGTGAAGTGCCAGTGCAGTTTATTCAGGCCTTGCCTTATATTCTTACTGTGGTGCTTCTGGCGGGCTTTATCGGTCGGGCCAATCCACCAAAAGCCATCGGCCAACCCTATGTTAAGGAGCGCTAAGATGGATGCGGTGACCCAAGCTCTTTATGATGCCGCTCAGGCCGTGCGCAAACATGCGCACGTGCCCTATTCCGACTTCCCGGTTGGCGCAGCCATTCTGGCGGATGATGGGCAAATCTATGCGGGCTGTAACATCGAAAACGCGGCGTACCCGCAGGGCAACTGTGCCGAGACGGCAGCCATCTCCGCCATGATTGGCGCTGGCGCAAAGAAAATTCACCGCATCTTTGTCATCGGCAAAGGCGTTGATCCCGTCACCCCTTGCGGCGGCTGCCGCCAGCGCATTCGCGAATTCGCCACACCTGACACGCAAATCATTTGCACAGGTGAAGATGGCGACGCCAAAAGCTACACCATGGATGAGATTTTGCCGGATTCCTTTGGCCCGGAATTTCTGGAGTAGGGCGTCATGACCGCAAAATACAATATGCGTTTGATCCAAGAACGCGCGGGCGATGAACCTATTGCCGCTGCACTTGTTCTAGGGTCAGGCTTCGCCGCGCTTGGCGATATGCTGAAAAACCCGGTGACCATCAATTATGATGCGTTGCAAGGCTTTCCCGGCGGCGGCGTTACGGGTCACGGTAAAGACTTGTTGATCGGCTATCTCGAAGGCAAGCGCGTGGCGCTGCTCACAGGGCGCGCCCATTATTACGAGCACGGCAATGCCGCAGCCATGAAAATGGCGCTGCGCACGCTGGCCGGATTGGGCATTGATACATTGATGTTGACCAATGCCGCGGGTTCAATCGTTGAGGATATTCAACCCGGCGATTTGATGCAGATAACCGACCATATCAATTATTCGGGCCTCAACCCGTTGATTGGTGAAGTGGGCGACAAACGTTTTGTGAATATGGCCAATGCCTATGATCCAACGTTGCGCCAAAAGGCCCTAGATATCGCCGAGCGCGATTCTTTGGGCCTTAAACAAGGCGTTTATACATGGTATTCTGGCCCCTCATTTGAAACGCCCGCTGAGATCAGAATGATCCAGGGCTTTGGGGCGCAGGCGGTGGGCATGTCCACCGTGCCGGAATGTATTTTGGGCCGATATTACGACATGCGCGTCTGGGGATGTTCATTCATCACCAATATGGGCGCGGGCATGTCGGACGAACATCTCTCTCACGACCATACGCAAACCATGGTCGCATCTGGCGGAGAGCGCATGCAAAGTTTGCTGACAAAAATGATTGCAGAACTATGAGTTTAAAAGCAGTTGAAATGCCGCACGCGGCAGAAGAGCATAAACGCAATCCCGGTTTCGATTTGGATTTGGGCTGGTTGCGTCATGTGCGGATGAACCGTTCAGCCCTGGAACGTCGGGCCGCCACCATCGGCACCCGCCGCTCAGTGAAAAAACAATGGCAAGCCGCCTGGCTGCTCCACGCCATCACCAACATCGATTTGACCACCTTGAATGGTGACGACAGCAAGGGCCGCGTTGAGCGCCTGTGCGCCAAAGCGCGCCAACCCATACGCACCGATATTTTGAAGGCGCTCGGCGTTGAAGATTTGGGCATCACCCCAGGCGCGGTGTGTGTCTATCATAATTTTGTCGCCGACGCGGTGGCCGCACTTGGAGGCACCAACATTCCGGTGGCCGCCGTTTCAACAGGGTTCCCGGCAGGTCTGACGCCTTTGGACACCCGCATCGCTGAAATCGAAGCCTCAGTGAAGGCGGGCGCCAAAGAAATCGACATCGTGATTGAGCGGCATCAGGTGCTGACGCAGGATTGGCAGGGCCTTTATGATCAAGTCAAAGCCTTCCGCGCCGCTTGTGGCGACGCGCATTTGAAAACCATTTTGGGCACGGGGGAATTGGCCACGCAAACCAATGTCGCCAAAGCGTCGATGGTGTGCATGATGGCTGGGGCCGATTTCATCAAAACCTCAACAGGCAAGGAAAAGGTCAACGCAGATTTGGTGACCTCTTTGTCTATGATCCGCATGATCCGCTGGTTCCATGAGGAAACGGGCATCGAGATTGGCTATAAGCCTGCGGGCGGCATTTCCAAAGCCAAGGATGCGATTACATATCTTGCAATGATGAAGGATGAGCTGGGCAATAAGTGGCTCTCGCCACATCTGTTCCGCTTTGGCGCATCCAGCCTTTTGAACGACATCGAGCGACAGCTCGAACATAATGTCACCGGGCGCTATGCGGCCGATTATCGTCAGCCTCTGGTTTAGGTGGGCAACATGAACGTTAAAGAGATTTTTGAAACCATGGAATATGGTCCTGCGCCGGAAGGCAGCGCCGAAGCACATGAATGGCTTGATGGCTATGGCCGCAAATTTGGTCACTTTATCAATGGCGAATTCACCAAGCCCGGCAAAACATTTGCTTCCAACAATCCCGCCAATGGCGAGGAACTGGCGCAAATCAGCCAGGCCAAAAAGGCTGAAATTGACGCCGCCGTGGCCGCTGCGCGTAAAGCGCAGGGCGATTGGGAAGGCTTGTCTGGTTACGAACGGGCCAAATATCTTTACGCCATCGCGCGTCAGGTGCAAAAGCATTCACGGCTCTTTGCTGTGCTCGAAACGCTCGATAATGGTAAGTCGATCCGCGAAAGCCGGGATTTGGATATCCCCTTGGTGGCGCGTCATTTCTATCACCATGCCGGCTGGGCGCAGCAGCGTGATCGCCAATTCCCCAATCAGTCAGCTTATGGCGTTTGCGGGCAAATCATCCCGTGGAACTTCCCGCTATTGATGTTGTCCTGGAAAATTGCACCCGCCTTGGCGGCAGGCAACACGGTGGTGCTTAAACCCGCCGAATTCACCTCGCTGACGGCGCTGTTGTTCGCTGAAATCTGTCAGGAAATCGGGCTGCCCAAAGGGGTAGTCAACATCGTCACCGGCGACGGTGAAGTGGGCGAAGCCATCGTCAACCACAAAGATATCGACAAGATCGCCTTCACCGGCTCCACCGGTGTCGGCAAAGCCATCCGCAACGCCACGGCGGGCTCAGGCAAAGGCCTGTCGCTGGAACTGGGCGGCAAGTCGCCCTTTATCGTGTTTGAGGATGCGGATCTGGACAGCGCTGTGGAAGGCCTGGTGGATGCCATCTGGTTCAATCAGGGCGAAGTCTGCTGTGCCGGGTCGCGGCTTTTGGTGCAAGAAGGCATTGAAGACCGCTTCATCAAAAAGCTGAAGGCGCGCATGGACACATTGCGCATTGGCGATCCGCTCGACAAAGCCATTGATATTGGCGCCCTCGTGGCCCCAGTGCAGGTAGAACGGGTGCAGGATTTGATGAAAAAGGGCGAAGAGCAGGGCGCTGTTCGATATCAGCCGGATGGCACAATCCCATCCAATGGCTGCTTCGTTAAACCAACGCTTTACACCAATGTGCAACCCGCCAACATCATCGCGGAAGAAGAAATCTTTGGTCCCGTTCTGGTCGCCATGAGCTTCCGCACGCCTGACGAAGCTGTAACCTTGGCCAATAATTCAAGATATGGATTGTCCGCCAGCATCTGGACGGAAAACATCAACCTCGCTTTGGACATTGCACCGCGGGTGCAAGCCGGCGTTGTGTGGATCAACTCCACCAATAATTTCGACGCTGCTGTCGGCTTTGGTGGCTACAAAGAAAGTGGCTTTGGCCGTGAAGGCGGCAAAGAAGGCATGCGTGCCTATCTGCGTCCTGAATGGGAGCTGAAGCTGAAATCTTTGGGTAAAGCCCCGGCACAAGCTAAACCAAAATTGTTTGCAACAGATGGCATTGACCGCACCGCCAAACTTTATGTGGGCGGCAAGCAAGCTCGGCCAGATGGCGGCTACGCCCGTTCAGTGGTGAACGCTGATGGCAAACTGGTTGGCGAAGTCGGCGAAGGCAACCGCAAAGACATTCGCAATGCGGTGGAAGCTGCGCGTGGCGCATTGGGATGGGGCAGCAAAACGGCTCATCTGCGCGCGCAAATCCTCTACTATATGGGCGAAAATCTCGACTATCGCCGCAATGAATTTGCTGACCGTCTGCGCGAGATGACTGGTGTTTCTGCTGGTGCCGCGAAGAAAGAAGTTGAGCTCTCAATCGAGCGCTTATTCGCCTTCGCAGGCTGGGCAGACAAATATGATGGTGCGGTGCATAACCCACCTGTGCGCCAAATGGCGGTCGCCATGGTCGAACCCATCGGCGTAATCGGCATTGCCGCGCCAGATGAAAGTCCGCTTTTGGGCGCCATTTCGTTGCTCGCCCCATCCATGGCCATGGGCAACACCAGCGTGTTAATCCCGTCTGAAACCGCACCATTGGCGATGACTGATTTTTATCAGATCTTGGAAACCAGCGATGTGCCTGGCGGTGTTGTCAACATCGTCACCGGCGCCAAAGACGAGCTGACCAAAACCTTGGCCGAGCATGATGGCGTTGACGCCATGTTCTATTGCGGCGATGCTGAGGGCGGCAAAAAAGTTGAGCAATATTCAGTTCACAATCTCAAACAGACTTGGACCAACAAAGGCAAAGCCATGGATTGGACCGATCGCGAGATTTGTGAAGGCGAATATTTCCTCGAGCGGAGCACTCAGGTCAAAAATGTTTGGGTGCCCTACGGCGCATAGGAACCTGAACCATGAGCGACAAGGTCGAAGTTGAAAACGTAAACACACCGGGCAAATTCACCCGCGTTGACGCGGCGAAATATAACGCCATGTACAAAGCGATGATGCAGGTTTTGCCCCATGAGGCGCCGGGCATGGTCGTCAAGGACGTGATCGCCGAAGCCAAAAAACATCTGCCGGAAGATTTGTTCCCCGGCGGCAGCACTGCAGGTTGGTGGGTGAAATGCGTGCAACTTGATCTTGAAGCGAAGAAGAAAATCGCGCGGGCGGAAAAGCCGCCAGTGCGGCTTTATCGCTTGGACTAGGAGTTCAGATTTAAATGTTTTTGCCTGCTGAAATCATCGCTAAAAAACGTGATGGTAAGTCGCTTAAACCTGCCGAAATCAATGCCTTTGTTGAGGGTATTGTCTCCGGCACGGTCAAGCCTGAGCAGGCGGCGGCCTTTGTCATGGCCGTCTATTTCCAAAATATGGATATCGATGAACGTGTGGCGCTCACCCTGGCCATGCGTGACAGTGGTGAAGTGCTCAGTTGGGACGAACTCGATGGCCCCGTAATCGACAAGCATTCAACCGGCGGCGTTGGCGACAATGTGTCCTTAATGCTTGCCCCGATGTGGGCAGCTTGTGGCGCATTTGTGCCGATGATTTCGGGACGCGGATTGGGCCATACCGGCGGCACGCTCGATAAGTTTGATGCCATCCCCGGTTATCAGACCAGCGTCGACAATGCGCATTTTCGAAAAGTCGTGCGTGAAGCGGGCTGCGCCATAGTTGGCCAAACCAATGATCTCGCCCCTGCAGATAAAATTCTTTATGCCATCCGCGACGTCACCGCCACAGTCGACAACATCTCCTTGATCACCGGGTCCATCCTGTCCAAAAAACTGGCTGCCGGGTTGGATGCCTTGGTGCTCGATGTCAAAGTCGGCTCCGGTGCATTTATGAAGTCAGTGGATGAAGCAAAAGAACTGGCGGAAAGCTTGGTGTTTGTGGCCAACGGCGCTGGCGTTAACACCAGTGCGTTGATAACCGACATGAACCAGCCTTTGGCCAGCACCGCGGGCAACGCCCTTGAAGTACAAAATGCAGTTGATTTTTTGAGCGGCAGACATCGAGATCCGCGACTTGAGCAAGTTGTGATCGAATTGGCGGCCCATGGTCTTGTGCATGGTAAGCTAGTGAAAGATGTGGAAGAGGGGCGCGAGCAAGCCCGCCACGTGCTTGATAGCGGCAAAGCCGCCGAGCAATTTGGCAAAATGATCACGGGTCTTGGTGGCCCATCAGACTTTATGCAAAATTGCGCTGCCCATTTGCCAAAAGCCGACATCATTCGCGATGTGTTCGCTGATCAGGCAGGCTTTGTCACAGAAATCGACGCCAAGCAGGTGGGCATGGGCGTGGTTGTGCTGGGCGGCGGCCGCAAGGCACCCGGCGACATGCTTGATTATGCTGTTGGTTTTGATCGGTTGGCACCGATAGGTGAAAAAATCGAAAAAGGTGCGCCTATCGCGCGTTTACATGCCAATGATACCGCATTGGCAGATGAAGCAACGGCGCGCTTGAAGGCGGCTTATACCATCGGCAATGCGCCACAAACGCCTGAGCTTTTCTTCGGCGTGATTGAACAGACTTAGGGAGGCGATAATGCCCCGCGTAATCTTATGCGTGCTTGACAGTTTTGGCATTGGCGGAGCGCCGGATGCCGCCGAATTTGGCGACGAGGGCGCAAATACGCTCGGCCATATTGCCGAAAAATGTGCTGCTGGCGAGGCTGATCAGGACGGACTGCGACAAGGGCCGCTGCAATTGCCCAACATGGACATGCTGGGCCTTGGCCTTGCGGCACAAGCCGCCAGCGGTGAAATACCTGCGGGCCTGTCAGGCGAACAGCGCGGCGGTGTATGGGCCAACGCCAGCGAAGTGTCCAAAGGTAAGGATACGCCATCCGGCCATTGGGAAATCGCAGGTGTGCCCGTATCTTTTGATTGGGGTTATTTCCCCGAAACCGAACCGTGTTTTCCACCCGATTTAATTGAAAAACTTGTTGAGAAGGCTGGGTTGCCCGGCATTCTTGGCAACAAACACGCCTCTGGCACCACCATCATCGCCGAATTGGGCGAAGAGCATATAAAGAGCGGCAAGCCCATTTGCTACACCAGCGCCGACAGCGTGTTTCAAATCGCGGCTCATGAAGAGCATTTCGGCTTGGACCGTCTATACGAAATGTGTGAGATTGCCCGTAAATTGCTTGATCCGCTCAATATTGGCCGTGTCATCGCGCGCCCCTTTGTGGGCAACAATAGTGAGGATTTTCAGCGCACGGGCAATCGTCGCGATTTTTCCGTGCTGCCCCCAGAGCCAACTTTGCTGGATCGCGCCAAAGAGGCGGGCCGCAAAGTGCTGGCGGTGGGCAAAATCTCCGACATTTATGCCGCCCAAGGCGTCACCCACAAAATCAAAGCCAGTGGCAATATGGCGCTGTTCGACGCAACATTGGATGCCATGGACATGGCCGAAAATGGCGATCTGATTTTCACCAATTTCGTTGATTTTGACATGGAATATGGTCACCGCCGCGATGTGCCCGGTTATGCCGCGGCGCTGGAACGTTTTGACCGTCGGCTGCCCGAAATTGTTTCAAAAATGCAGCCGGACGATCTGTTGATATTAACAGCAGATCATGGGTGTGACCCCACTTGGCCCGGCAGCGATCACACCCGTGAACAGGTGCCGGTTTTGTGTTTTTCCCCAATTTTGAAAAAAGCCAGTGCAGGCGGGCGAGAAACATTTGCAGATATTGGTGAAAGCGTGGCAAGTTGGCTGAAATTGCCAGCTGGGCCACATGGTAAGAGCTTTTTGTAAGAGGTAGAATATGGAAAATGTAACCGTTGTCGAACATCCGTTGGTACAACACAAATTGACCATTATGCGGAACAAGGACACATCAACGGCGAGTTTCCGTCGGCTGCTGCAAGAGATTGCTCATTTACTGTGCTACGAGGTCACCCGCGATCTTGAAACCGAAATGATCGAGATCGACACCCCAATCCAAAAAATGCAAAGCCCAGCATTGAAGGGCAAAAAGCTCGTGTTCGCTTCCATTCTGCGCGCCGGCAATGGCCTGTTGGAAGGGATGTTGGATCTGGTGCCCAGCGCCCGTGTGTCCCATATCGGCCTTTACCGCGATCCGGAAACATTGGAAGCGATTGAATATTATTTCAAAGCCCCATCCGACATCGCCGACCGTTTGGTCGTGGTCGTCGATCCCATGTTGGCCACAGCCAACTCAGCCGTAACAGCGGTGGATCGCATTAAACGCCGCGGTGCAAACAATCTGCGTTTTCTCTGCCTCTTGGCGGCGCCCGAAGGCATTAAACGCTTTCAGGAAGCCCATCCAGATGTGCCGATCTACACAGCGGCCATCGACGAAAAGCTCAATGAAAAGGGCTATATTGTGCCTGGATTGGGCGACGCGGGCGACCGGATGTATGGCACCCGCTAAATTGCAAGTTGGGGCGCTCTGGCGCCCCTATTTTGCTCCTAAGGGTAGCCCCAACTCGATCAGATCTTCCCGCAATTGTTCCGGGTTTTCAAAGTGCACTGCTTTCATGCCGATATGATCAGCGGCCACCACGTTTGGGTAGCTATCATCAATAAACACACAGCTTGAGGCATCAAGGCTGTAGCGCTCCAAAAAGCGGTGATAGATGCGATAATCCGGCTTCACCAGCTTCTCCTGGCCAGACACCAATATCCCATCAAACTTTTGCAAAAATTCGTATTTTTCCAAAGTGAGCTGGAATTTCTCTTTTGAATAGTTGGTAATCGCAAAAGTCGGTAAATCCTGCGCAATCAATTCCTCATGAATAGCAATTGTCCCGTCAAAGACACCCGCGATGGTCTCTAACCATCGGTCATCATAGGCCTTGATCTGGTTCGTATAGGCGGGAAACTTGGCGCAAAGCTCGGCAATGCCGTCGGCATAGTGTTTTCCGGCATCAAACTCTAGATTCCACAGGCCGGAATACACATTCTCGACAAACCAAACCGCTTCTTCTTCGCTATCAAACACGTTGCGATATAGGTTAAGCGGGCTCCAATCAATAAAAACACCGCCCAGATCGAATACTGGGATCAAATAGTCGGACATAATAATCCTTAAGTGAGGAAAGTTTGAGAGTGTAACTGACGCCAACCTAGATCAGGTTGATGATTCCATCAAATCGCGAGCGGAAAAAATACCGATGTTGATAGTTCATTGTGCTATTGAACAAATATCCAATAAGCGGATCAGCTGAATTCCATGCTTCGCCCATAATCAGATATTTATTTTTGTTTGCCGCCGCGAACTCCGGGGGGATTTGCACATATTGGCTGTCTTTGGTCAGCGGCGACCCACCATTATACGTGCGTGACCATAACACCCATGCTTTAGCATCTCCGTCGATCCGCAAGCTGGTGACGCGTTGGCGAAGATTGGCGGAATCATACGGTTTGATGGTGAATTCGGCTGCCTTGAAATAATCGTCCACCGTTGATGTCGCAATTTGGTCTTGCGCACGCGCAACCAAATCGGCAACAGAACCCGCGACCACAGCTACCTTCCGGTCAAGAATAATGAAGGTGCTAACGTCGATGGTGCCCAAATAAAGGGTCAGCATTACTGGCAGAATGAGCGCAAATTCCACCGCAGAAATGCCGCGATCATTTCGCCAAATCGCTCGAATATGTCGGATGATTTGCACGATATACATCAACCTCATCCCAAATATGGTTCGTTCATAAAGACGCGAGATGAACTCATCAACATGGCATTGCCACCATTTAGGTTACCAAGTTGGAAGCCCAAAATGTTTAAAATTGTTGGCCACTTATAATAAGTTTCCACCAACACAACCTGATTGGGTTTTCCAGGTTGGAAACTGCTTGTGATGATCCACTTGCCATCCTTATCGACAGGGCTGTTTGATTTGGCGTTGGCAAATTTATCAATGACCCGAACGCGTATCCGCAGCTTATTGCAGTCAAATAGCCCAAATGTTTTGTCACAAACCGCAGCGCGAAATTCAGGCATATTATAACCGTTGCGCTGCGCTTCACCCGTCCGCACGATGCGAGTTGCATCATGAACCGCACTATCGAGCACTTGCGACGCCAACAGGACAAGACCTGTCTCCAGAATAGCGCCAATGATGGCAAAAAACGGCAATGCCAGTAGACCGAATTCAACGACGGTTACGCCACGCTCGTCTTTCCTGAAACGGTTCTGTTTCAGCAATTTATAAGCACGTCGACATTGTAGTGCGAATGTCATCACTTCACCCTTGTTTTAAGTGATGAAAGAATAGCGACGTATAATTACTGAATTCTTTCGATAATGATTCACATCTATGCGTTGCAAGGCTATTCGGATGCACTCTCAACGATTGATTTTGAACCAGCAACTTTGCCCAAATAGTCCACATCGTCGCCCATCATCAAAGCAGGGCCGCATTCAGGTGTGCAAGACACTGTGTTCCGCGCGATGCCATTATAGACCAGCACAACATTGTCCTGCTGGGCAACAACCTCAACTTTCAGGTCCGCAATCGGATTTCCAACGGCATCGAGCGCAATGAGATTGGTGTGGCCAAATGTTTTTCCGGTTAGAACAATGGTTTCTGGATCTTGGATGGTCGCATCCGCGATAGCGGGATTGCCGATAACAATTGTTGAGGCCGCTGAAGGCAGCCGCAAAATGCGCGCCATATTGACCTGAACATCCACCTGACCTTGCGGGTCAGCGGCAATGGCCGCGCCGGTGCCTGTAAACGCCAGCAGGCCCGCCACGACAGCACCGACTGCGGTCCATGTATGCAAAACTTTCAGAACACGTTTGCCAAGCATGACGTTAACCCTTTATTTAGCAAAAACTTTTCAGCATCATGAGATAGAATGGTGAATAAAGTGCAAATGCATGGGCCCGCGGTCCATTCACTCAACTCTTGTGCACAGAATATACCTATAATTTATATGCAAATTCGCTGCGTTTAGTCGTTACGCGCCTGCAAAATGATCGCCTATCGAGAAAGAGATTTGGCTAACTCTCGAAATTAGCTGCAAATATTCCTTCTTAACTATTTGATAATCATAAATATAAACTTGGTCGTTATTGGCCATTGCAAGTTTTCGATTAACACAATTTCAAGACTCCGAGCCTAACGTTGACGTCGAGTTCGATGGTGAGGATCGGACAATGTTTTGTCACGTTGTGTCGTGACGACGAGCAAGGAGCAAAGAAATGAATTTGGTAAAACGTTTTTTGAACGATGAGTCAGGCGCGACAGCTATTGAATATGGTCTGATTGCCGCACTTGTTGCTGTTATTATTATCGGTGGCGCATCTCTATTGGGTAAAAACTTGAATCTCCTATTCTCTGGCATCGCCGGAAAATTGACACCGCCTACCTAATCCTAGGCATAATTATGTTGAAAAGAGGGGAGCCTTCCGGCTCCCCTCTTTTTTGCGTTGCAGCCAAATCTTTACGTTTGGATAACCATAAATCTGCATGCTGCCGACGCGTTCAGATGAATTAGGTGTGAGCAATATGAATATGATCGTCCTTGCCATTTTTCCCGTCATGATGGCATTTTGCGCTGCTTATGACTTACTGACGATGCGCATCCCAAATTGGTTATCCGCAGTATTGATTGTTGGATTTATAGTCGCCGCAATTCTGGCAGGTTTTCCCCTCGAGATGATCGGCATGCATTTTGTCGCCTTTGCTATTGCACTTGCTGTTTGCTTTCTGTTGTTTATTCCCGGTTGGATTGGCGGCGGTGATGCCAAGTTTGCCGCCAGTACTGTGTTGTGGATGGGCATGGGTTTTGCCGTGCCTTACCTCCTATATGCCGCCATCGCAGGCGGTATCTTCACGGCTCTTATTTTGGCATTTAGAAAATATCTGAACGCCACTCAATTGCCAAAATGGGAGTGGCTGCAAAAATTGCATGATCCAAAAGTTGGAGTGCCTTATGGCATAGCATTGGCAATTGCAGCCCTGATTGTGTTTCCACACACCAATATTTTCACCGCGCTGATTGTGAGCTAAGCGGTTAATTTTATGCAACTTTTCATTAACTCTATTTGAAAAGGCCCTATTAACCAAACCTTGACGCTTTAGCTCGATACTAGCCCCGAATAGCTGTGCGCGTTGCGTGCGGAACTTTGAGTTTAACCGGGGAAATTGAGATGAAGCCGGCGCGTTTGATTCTAGTATTGGTTGCATTGATTGCGGGTGGTTTGGCGGCCTTCTTCGCCCTGAATTCGGGTGGTAGCCCTGAACCAACGCAGCAAGTGGCGGAAGTTGAGCCTGTTAAAAAAGTAAGAGTTTTGATCGCAAGTCGTACCATTGGTATTGGCGAGCGGTTGGGCCCTAATTCCGTCGCTTGGCAGGATTGGCCGGAAGACGCGATCCGCGCTGAATTCATTACGGACCAGCGGTTGCCCGACGCGCCCGAGCAAATGCAAGGAACAATTTCCCGGTTCGAAATTTTTGACGGCGAGCCCATTCGGGAAGCCAAATTGGTGCGTACCGGTCAAGGTTATTTGTCAGCTGTGATTGGCAAAGGCATGCGCGGCGTGTCGATTGAGGTATCAGCTGAAAGCGGCGCGGGCGGCTTTATCGTGCCAAATGATCGAGTGGATGTGGTTTTAACGCAGCGGAGCCGCTTGGGCGATACATCACAAACCATTCTCAATAATGCCCGCGTGTTGGCCATCGGCAACCGTTTGGGAGAAGTTGGCCCAAATGCAGGCAGTGGCAATGGTGAACAAGCTGCGCCAGAAGCGTTTGAAGATAAAACGATTGCAACGCTCGAACTGACACCGCGACAAGCGGAAACGATAATTAATGCGGCGGAGGTCGGGTCACTCTCACTTGTACTCCGGTCAATCGTTGATTTTGTAAACGGTCCCGCAACTGGCGGCACCGCCGATCAATCCAGCGTAAAACTCATTCGCGCCGGACAACAATCGAGCGCGCTGGCAAATTCAGGTCCGGAAACGTCTGACGAACAAGCAAATAGCGATGCGCAGCAAGGCAATGCCGAGGGGGGCAGCGTGTTCTCCCCAATGCCTGTGCCCACAGCGCAACCCCGCCCAAATAATGCACCAGTATTGGTGAAGGAGTAATGGTTATGTCGAAGCCTGTACAAGCCATTTTTAATGTAGAAGCATTTGCCCAAGCCAAAAAGTTGCTGGCGAAAGGCGCATTGCTGCTGACACTTTTGGTTATGCCGCAGATGTTGAGTACACAAGCTGCAATGGCAAATGCGACGATGCGCATTTCAGCCAATCAGATTGGTCAAACATATGCAGTTGCGGTGGGGAAGAACAAATCTCTTATCGTTGATTTGCCGGTTTCTGCAAAAGAAGTCATCGTTTCAGAGCCATCTATCGCCAATGCAATTGTGCGCACAAAACGCCGCGCCATTATTCAAGGGCGCTCAGCGGGCGACACAAATGTCATCTTTTTGGATGCCAAAGGCAATCCAATTGCGATTTTGGATGTGACCGTTGGCCAATCTGGCGGTGGACTGGAAACAACTCTGGCGCGCTTGCTGCCCGGCTCGACAATCGAAGCCACAGTCGCAAATGAGCGCGTTGTGCTGTCGGGTTCAGCACGCAGCGACGATGATGTGCAAAAAGCCATCTCAATTGCGAAACAATTCAGTGGAAACGAAGTGGTTTCGGTCATCAATGTGGCCGGTGCTCAGCAGGTTATGCTCAAGGTTATCGTTGCGGAAGTGCAGCGTGAAACCGTTAAACAATTGGGCATCGACCTCAATGCCAGCCTAAATGTTGGTGGTGTGGCAACGTCTTTGTTGACCAATCCCGGTTTGGGCGGTGTATCCAATGTGGTTGCATCCAACTCAGGCAAGTTAGGGTTCTCCTTTGGTAACCTCTCGGTCGATGCAACAGTTAAGGCATTGGAGCGCCGTGGCGCATTGCGGACACTGGCGGAACCTACGTTGACGGCCCTTTCAGGCAAAAGCGCAGAATTCCTGGCCGGTGGCGAGTTCCCTGTACCTGTCGGTTATGATGAGGGTGAGATCACTTACGAATTCAAGCAATTCGGCGTAGAGCTGAATTTCACGCCAGTCGTGCATTCTAACAATGTCATCTCGCTTGATGTGGAAACAAAGGTCTCCGAATTGAATGCAGAAGGTGGCTACACGGCTGGTCCTGTTACCATTCCGGCGACAAAAGAACGCCGGGCCAAAACGTCGGTGAAATTGCCGACGGGCTCGACTTTGGCGATCGCCGGTCTGATTGAGGAAAAATCTCGCCAACGGTTCAACGAAGTGCCGGGCCTTGGGAAAATCCCCGTGCTTGGTGCACTGTTCCGGTCACGTGATTTCGTCCGTGCCGAAACCGAATTGTTGATCTTGGTGACGCCTTATCTCACCGCACCGGGCCATATGAACGACTACACCTTGCCCACGGATAAAATGGATTTCGCTGGCGATGCTGAGGCGATTTTCTTGGGACGGATGGAGAAGCTATACGGCGTGGGTGACGGCCCTAAAGGGCAGGACCTCAAGGGCGGCGTTGGCTTTGTGTTGGATTAAGAACGAGCGCGAAAACGAGTTGGAAGTATAAATTATGTCAGATGATATTCGTCAAAACGTGAGCGGCGCTTCGGATATTCCCTCGGGCGCGCGTTTGGTGCCACACATCACCATTCAAGCCTTTTGTGAAAACGCCATGACGGCGCAGTCGGTTGAAAGCGCAGTCAATGATCGTCGCATGCACAAAGTTGCCTTGACGACCCATAATGGCGGCATTGAAGCGGCGGTTGAAACCTACAAGATCAACCCAACGCCAAACCTGATCATTATTGAATCAAATCTGGCCGGCAATGATTTGCTCTCAGCTTTGGATCGCTTGGCTGAGGTGTGTGACGCATCAACCCGAGTTGTCGTCATCGGCAATGTGAATGACGTTGAACTATACCGTCGCTTGATCCGCTATGGTGTTTCTGAATATTTGGTGACGCCAGTGGAAACGCCTGCCTTGGTGGATACAATTGCGGATTTGTTTACTGCCGAAGGCGCAGATCCTATCGGACGTACCATCGCCTTTGTTTCAGCAAAAGGCGGCGCCGGCTCTTCAACGATCGCACACAACACTGCATGGGCCTTGAGCCAGCAAGTGCGCCGCGATGTGCTGATCATGGATATGGATTTGCCGTTCGGCACTGCGGGCCTCAATTTCAATCAGGAACCACCGCATGGCATTGCCGACGCTGTGTTCTCCAATGATGATGTTGATGATGTCGTTATTGAGCGTTTGATGTCTAAATGTGCCAATCACATCAATCTGTTGACAGCGCCAGCCAATCTAAATCGCGATTATGATTTTCATGAGCAAGCGTTCGAGAACATTATCGAGATTTGTCAAAAGAACATGCCGCTTGTGGTGCTTGATTTGCCACATGCGTGGAATGGCTGGGTGCGGCACACCTTATCAACCGTTGATGAAGTTGTGATTGTGGCCGAGCCCGATCTGGCCAATTTGCGCAATGTGAAATTCATGATGGACACGCTCAAATCATTGCGCATGTCAGAGGCAGAGCCCATTTTGATGATGAACAAAGTGGGTGTGCCGAAACGGCCGGAATTGAGCACCTCTGAATTCGCGAACACAATCGAAGTCGACATTTTTGCTGAACTTGGTTTTGAACCAGCTCTGTTCGGCACGGCGGCAAACAACGGTCAGATGATCGCGGAAGTTAATGCAACGCACAAATTAAATGACGGATTTAACAGTCTGGCGCGGCGGGTAAGCGGTCGTGATGCGGCGACGCATCAGGATGCAAACGGTCTGCTGCCGGGCATTTTGAAAAAATTAAAGCTGGGATAACCCACGGCGTAGCGTGAAGTAAGGTTAGTCATGTTTGGGAAACGCACAAGTTTTGGCGGAAATACAAATCAGCAGCAGGCAAAGCCTCAGCCGAAGCCTGCCCCTATTCCTGTGGCTGAAAAACCAACGCCCAAACCACAGGGCGGGCCAAAGCCAGACCTGAAAATCAAAAAGCCTACCATAGGCAAAGAAGAGGTCGTGGATGTTGAAAAAGCACCCAAGGACCGCGGTGTTGATTCCGAATATTTTAAAACCAAATCCTCCGTCTTCAATGCCCTGATTGATTCCATTGATCTGAGCCAATTGGCGACAATGGAGCAGGATTCCGCGCGCGAAGAAATTCGCGATATTGTGTCTGAAATCATCACGCTAAAATCCATCGTGATGTCGATTTCAGAGCAGGAAGATCTGCTTGAAGATATCTGCAACGACGTGCTTGGCTACGGGCCGTTGGAGCCACTTTTGGCCCGCGATGATATTGCCGACATCATGGTCAACGGGGCCGGTCGAACCTATATCGAAGTGGACGGCAAGGTGCGTCTCACCAATGTGCGGTTCCGTGATAATTCCCATTTGATGAATGTGTGTCAGCGTATCGTGAGCCAAGTTGGCCGTCGTGTCGACGAATCCAGCCCGATTTGTGATGCGCGTTTGCCTGACGGTTCTCGTGTGAACGTTATTGGGCCGCCATTGGCCATTGACGGCGCCTCGCTGACCATTCGTAAATTTAAAAAAGACAAGCTGACGTTGGATCAGTTGATGAAGTTCGGATCGATCTCGCCTGAGGGCGCGAAGGTCCTGGAGATTTTGGGACGTGTTCGTGCCAACGTTTTGATCTCCGGTGGTACAGGTTCGGGTAAAACCACATTGCTCAACTGTTTGACGGCCTTTATCGAACCTGATGAGCGGATCATCACTTGCGAAGACAGTGCCGAACTGCAATTGCAACAGCCGCATGTGGTCCGGCTGGAAACACGCCCACCTAACCTTGAAGGTGAGGGTGAAATCACCATGCGTGACTTGGTGAAAAACTGTTTGCGGATGCGTCCTGAACGGATCATCGTGGGTGAGGTGCGGGGACCAGAAGCATTTGACCTTTTGCAGGCCATGAACACGGGTCACGATGGGTCCATGGGCACATTGCACGCCAACTCGCCACGTGAGGCTCTTAGCCGTCTTGAATCAATGATTACAATGGGCGGGTATTCGCTGCCCTCGCGCACGATCCGTGAAATGATCGTGTCGTCCGTCGATGTGGTCGTGCAAGCCGCCCGTTTGCGCGACGGTTCGCGGCGCATCACCCACATCTCTGAAGTGTTGGGCATGGAAGGTGACGTCATCGTCACGCAGGATGTCTTCCTTTACGACATCATCGGTGAGGACTCGAACAGCAATTTGATCGGCCGACACCGTTCAACAGGCATCACCAAGCCTAAATTTGCTGAGCGTGCACGTTATTACAATGAGGAGCTGAACCTTGTTGAAGCGCTGGAAGCCGCAGCTGTAAATGATGAAGAAATGAGAGGTTAGCCGGATGTCGCCAATCGTTCTCTTTTTGCTGACGGCAGTCGCCATAGGCGCCATCGGTCTCGCATTTGTGCCCGGCGTGGCAGGGGGCGGCCGTGCCAGCAAACGCATGAAGGCACTTCGCCAACCGGGGCCACAGAATAGTGGGCGAAAAAGTCGCGTTGAAGCGGACGGTCGCAAAAACCGCGACAAACGGCGGAAATCGCTGCAAGAAGTCCTTGATGAACAAAACGAAGCCAACAAACAGCGAAAAAAGCGGACAGTCAAAAAGCGACTTATCCAAGCTGGATTGAAGGGCAATGTAGCTGCGTTTTATCGCAATTCAGTGATCGTCGGCGTGTGCATGTTTATATTCACATGGTTTACCGGCGTGCCGATCCATTTTGCCTTGGTGTTTGGCTTGGCTGGCTTTTATGTTTTGCCGCGTTGGTATTTGGCCAACCGTACCAAAAGATTCCGGTCGAAATTTTTGGACGAGTTCCCCAACGCAATCGAGGCGATTGTGCGCGGCGTGAAGGCCGGTATGCCGCTAAATGATTCAATGAAAGTGGTTGCTGCTGAGGCGAAGGAGCCGGTGAAAACTGAGTTTATCCGCGTGGTGGAGCAGCAATCTGTGGGCAAGAACATGGGGGAAGCAATTCCAATCATGTTTGAACGGCTGCCGATCGCGGAAGTGAACTTCTTCGTTGTGGTGATTACCGTGCAGCAACAATCAGGCGGCAACTTGTCCGAAGCTTTGGGCAACTTGGCGACGGTTTTGCGCAACCGCAAGAAGATGAAAGCCAAGGTCAAGGCCATGAGCTCGGAGGCGAAAGCGTCAGCAGGCATCATCGGCTCATTGCCCTTTATCGTGGCGACATTGGTTTCACTTGTGAGCCCAACCTACCTTTTGCCTTTATTTCAAACTCCGGTTGGAAACATTTGCCTCGCCGTTGCGGGCTTGATGATGTCGACGGGTTTGTTTGTCATGTATCGCATGGTTCAGTTTGAATATTAATTTGGGACGAAAGTAAGCACATGGAAGCGCTTGTAGAAACACTAACAGACCGGCAGTTTTTGATTGCACTTTTAGCTGCAATTTCAGCGGCGGCGATCGTGTTTACTTTTGGCGCCCAGTTCGCTGACGGTAAGGATATGAAAAGCCGCATTCGCCGAGTGGCGAGCGAGCGGGAACGTCTCCGCACCGATGAGTTGGCCCGTTTGCGTGGCGAAGACAAAAAAGTAGGTGCCAGCGGTCGCCGCAAAGACTTTATTCAAAAAACAGTTGAGCGTTTCTCGCTGAAAAAAGCATTCGCGGATGAGCAAACGAGCCTAAAATTGGCCCGCGCGGGCTATCGTGGCCCCAATGCCGTGATGACATATGTTTTCATGCGCTTTGCCATCCCGCTGGGCGTGTTCGTCCTTGCGCTATTCTATATCAAATTCATCATTATGCCGGATGCGCTGCTGTTTTTGCAGATAACATACGCGATGGGCGCGGGGATTATTTCATCCTATTTGCCGGTTCTGCTTCTAACCAACAAGGTCAAGAAGCGGCAAAGCTCAATTCGCCGCGCCTGGTCTGACTGCTTGGACTTGATGCTTCTATGCGTCGAGAGTGGCATGTCGATTGAGGCCGCGTTTCAAAAAGTGTCGATTGAGATTGTGACCCAAAGTCCTGAACTTGGCGAGGAAATGACACTAACAACGGCTGAATTGAACTTCTTGGAAAGTCGCGCAAAAGCCTATGAAAATATGGCGCAGCGGATCAATCTTGATGAAGTCAAATCTGTTATGACAGCGCTGATCCAATCTGAGCGGTATGGTACTTCCGTGGGCAGTTCTTTGCGTGTGATGGCGGAAGAGGGGCGCGATATGCGCATGATGGAAGCGGAGAAAAAGGCCGCTTCCTTGCCGCCAAAACTAACGGTTCCGCTGATCCTGTTCTTTTTGCCCGTTCTGTTCATCGTGATTATGTCACCGGCAATGATCACCATCTTTGCAGCACCTAGCGTGGGCTAATCACCACATCAGTTTTAGGTCGCCTAAACAAAAACACCCAACTGGTAGTGCCAGCTGGGTGTTTTGCGTTGAAAGGGGGAGAGAGTTTGCTTAAGAGCTGCTCTTAATCCGGTCCCACTTATTCTGTTGGGTCAATAGCGCCCTGATGTAAGCCATGTTGGCTTCAACATCCGCTGCGGGCAGTTCTCGGGCATAAAGGCTGCGGGCTTCATCAAATCGGCCCTGTAGGCCCACAATAAGCGCCAAATTCAATCGGATCTTGCGTGTTGCCTTGGGCATTGAAACAGCGCGGCGAAGCGCCTTTTCCGCTTGGTCCAATTGGTTCGACATCGCGTAGGACAGGCCAAGATTTGCGTAAAGTGAGGGTTCATTTGGCGCGATCACCAGTGCTTGATTGTAAAGCGCGCGCGCTTCCGCGTTCTGACCCATCTGATCAAAAACCGCACCCTTAACGCTCAGCGCATTCCAGTCTGGCCGTTCAAGGCGAATGCTCGCATCCAGCACATTGATGGCACGATTAAACTTGCCATCTTCTGCCAACGCCTTGGCGTAGGCGAGGGCAACATCTTGATCGTTCTTATATTTAAGCTGCGCTTGTTCCAACACGGACACAGCTTGCCCCGTTTGACCAATTGCCCGCAACGCAGCGGCAAAATAGATCGCGCTTTGCTTGTTGGGGTTTTGTTGGAATTTTGCGCCTAAATCCTGCACAGCCGCATGTTTTGCTTCGTTGGACATGCTGGAGAAATCTGGGGTCGCTGTACCGCCGCTATGGCCGCGTGGTGAGGCGCATGCGTTCAGCGCAATGGCCGCAACACCGGCAAGGGCCAGCAGTTTTATTCTATTGGACATGCTACTTTGCCGATAAGACATGCGAACCTCTGTACAAAATCAAGCGGTACGCAAACTGCGCAACCTTACTATGCAATAAATCATTAACCCTAATAGTCAGTTAAAATGCCTTGCGAAGTGCGATCCTCATTGCGTTTGCATTGGCCCGTGCTTCACGTTAAATCTTGGTCAAACCAATGCAACCGAAAGCGGAAATATGTCTGTTTCAAAATCTTTTTCAGTCCATTGTCTTTGGCAGGACCAAGATCTCCCAGGTGCCCTCAACGCGCAGCAAAGCGCGTGGGTAAAGGCCCACAATTTTGCGGGCAAGAAGGGAGAACTGGTGGCGTTACCTGGAAAAGACGGCGAGGTTTCCGCATATCTTTTCGGAATGGGCCCAAAGGAACAGGCCGATCCGTTTGTCACCGGATTGGCTGCCGCCAGCCTGCCGGAAGGGGAATATGCCCTTGAGGGTGATTTCAATGACCCAACTTTAGCTGCCGCCGGTTTCCGCCTTGGCGCCTATGATTTTGATCGGTTTCGCAAAACGCCCAAAACCGTAAAGTTGGCCTCGCTCAAGGGCGCAGATGAAGACGAGGTTGATTTGTTGGTCGAAGCCGCCACCTTGGCCCGTGACCTAACCAATCGGCCAGCAAATGATTTGGGGCCAGAAACCTACGAAAAGGAAATTCGCGACTTTGCCAAACAGCATGGGGCGAAGGTTACCTCTATCGTTGGCGATGATTTGCTGGACCAAAATTTCCCCTTGATCCATGCGGTGGGCCGCGCCGCGCATGAAGCGCCGCGTTTGCTTGATTTTACCTGGGGCGACGAGAGCGATCCCAAAGTAACCCTGGTGGGTAAGGGTGTTGTATTTGATACGGGCGGGTTGGACATCAAGCCACCACAATCCATGCTGCTTATGCGCAAGGATATGGGCGGCTCAGCCAACATTTTGGGCTTGGCCCATGCGATCATGAAAGCCAACCTTAAGGTGCGGTTGCGCGTCTTGATTCCCGTTGTCGAAAATTCCATTTCCGCCAATGCCTTCCGCCCCGGTGACATCTTGGATTCGCGCAACGGCATGACGGTTGAAATCGGCAATACTGACGCTGAGGGGCGGCTCGTGTTGGCCGATGCGCTCAGCCTTGCTGACGAAGAAAAGCCCGACATGATTATTGATATGGCGACCCTTACAGGCGCCGCACGTGTGGCGGTCGGGGCTGATTTGGGGGCGCTTTATTCAACAGATGACAAGCTGGCGCAAGAGCTAGTCGCACAGGGTAAAGCCAGCGCCGATCCACTTTGGCAGATGCCGCTTTGGGATGAGTATGATGACATGCTCAAATCCAACATTGCCGATGTAAACCACATCTCAAATGGCCCCTTGGCGGGGTCGATCACGGCAGCGTTGTTTTTGCGTCGTTTTGTGAAAAACGCCAAGAGTTGGACCCATATGGACATTATGGCCTGGGCCCCATTGGCACGCCCCGGTCGCCCTGTGGGGGCCACAGAGCAAGGCCAGCGCGCGGCCTATCGTGTGCTCAAAGCACGTTACGGCAAAAAATAGCCCTAATAGCCTTGGGCGGGATCAACCACATGTTGCAAGGTCCCATCCCGCTCATAGCTCTCAATTTGCCGCGCCACCAATTCAACGCCCCCCTCAAATGAGGAAATGGCCGCAATGTGCGGCGTGATATAGCAATTGTCGAGATCCCAAAGCGGGCTGTCTTTTGGCAATGGCTCTGTTTTAAACACATCCAGACTTGCCGCCCCCAAAGTGCCGTCGTTGAGGCAGGCGACCACATCATCTTCATCCTGATGGCCACCTCGCGCGGCGTTGATCATCACCGGTCCGTGGGGCATGACATCACGCCGAAGCTTTTCGAACGTGCGGCGGTTTAAAATATCGCGGGTATCCGAGGTCAAGGGCAGCAGGTTTACCAAAATATCTGTAGCGGCCAAAAACTGGTCAAAGCCCGCGTCGCCTGAAAAGGAGGTAACGCCCTCAATTTCTTTTGGGCGTCGGCTCCATCCGTTAACTTGATAGCCAAGCATGGTGAGCTTTTGCGCCGCATCTAAACCCAATTGGCCCAACCCCATCACGCCCACAGCAATGTCGGTGGCAGGCGCGGGATAATATTGTGTCCAGAAATGCTGCCGTTGCTCGTGGCGATAATGCGTAAGTTCTCGATGGTGCATCGTCACATTGGCGATCACATAATCGCTCATACATTGCGTCAGCGTCTCATCGACAAATCGGGTGATCGGCACATTTTTGGGCAAATGGGGGTGCTTCAAAATGGGGTCCACACCCGCCCCAAGCGAGAAGATAGCCTCAAGATTGTCCAAGCCATCAAACACATCATCGCGGGGCTTCCACACATATAGATATTTGATTTCTGCAGGATCAAACGCATCAGAGGAGGTGACAATTTTGAGATCCGGCATTTTGGCTTGGAAGGCGTCAGCCCACTCCTGCTCATCAATGCCGCCCAAATGTACAAGAAGCGTCATGCTGCCCCTCCAATCGATTGTTGCTGGAATAAAAAAAGACCGCGCCTTTATGGCACGGTCTTCCCAAATTTTTCAAGCTGTTCGCTTCGGCGTTAGCCGTTTGTTTCTTCAGCGTTTGCGTCTTCAGAAGGTGCGGCTTCTTCTTCGGCCGCAGGCGCCATTTCTTCTTCAGTGGTCGCCTCGCTATTGTCTTCCATCACTTCCTCAGTTGAAGTGGCGTCAGCGTTCACGTCTTCTTCTTCGATCACAGCTGCATCTTCAGCGGCTGGGAAAGGCACAGGATCTGCGCTAAGAGTTTGCATATAGGCCAACAGGTCTGCGCGGTCTGTTTCTTTTCTCAAACCAGCAAAGCTCATTTTCGTGCCTGCTGCGTATCCTTTTGGGTCTTCCAGGAATGCGTTCAACGCTTCATAAGTCCAAACTTTGCCCTCAGCGCCCATTTCATTCAGCACGTCTGAATAAGAGAAATCATCAAGTCCTGCAATTGTGCGGCCAACGATGCCGTAAAGGGCAGGGCCTACCTTGTTGGCGCCACCTTCTTCAAAGCTGTGACATGAAGAGCATTTCTTGGTGACATCTGCGCCATCTTCGGCTGATGCTGCAACCAAAAGATCAGCCAAAGGAACAGTTTCCTCTTCGACTTCGGCCACTTCAGCGCCGTCCTCTTCAGGCTCTTCCAAGGTGTATCCGCCACCCGCGCCAGCTTCGGTGTGGTAAATCGCGTCTGACAAGAAGCCAACGCTAAACACAAACACAAGGGTGCCCAATGCAGCCCCAATAAACTTTTCCAGATCAATCCGATTCATTGTTCAGCTTTCTCCGCGTCGCTTCCCCGCCAGCGACAAATTCCGCCTGAGCCCATCTTTTCGGTAGAAAGAGGGCCAAAATGATTCTTGCATGCCAAATTGTCATGCTTTTGCGCGCGGACCATATCCACTCGCCGCTTGCAGCGCAACAGCCTATTGGCGTTCTGCGACATTTCGCATAAATATTTGCGTAATTTCCAGCATTAATCACCCCTCAATTGACTTCCCAAACAAAAAAAATGAATAGTGCGCGGCGAAAAATCAAAATTTGAGGAAAAATCGATGCTTAAAGTGGCGTTTCAGGGTGAATTGGGAGCTTTCGGACATGCGGCGGTGCGCGCCACATTTCCAAATGAGCAAGAACTGCCATGCACCACGTTTGAGCAAACGGTTGCCGCTGTGCAAAACGGCACGGCTGATTATGCCATGGTGCCGGTGGAAAACTCGCTTTATGGCCGCATCACCGACATTCACCATCTGTTGCCGGAAAGTGGATTGAAAATCATTGGTGAATATTTTCACCGGGTGAACATGAACCTACTTGGGGTGAAGGGCGCAAAACTTGATGACATCAAGGAAGTGCAAAGCCTTTCTGTTGCGCTCGGCCAATGCCGCAACTTTATCAAAGATCACAATTTGAAAGCGATCAACGCCGTGGACACCGCCGGGTCTGCCCGCGAAGTGGCAGAGCGTGGCGATAAAAGCCGCGCGGCGATTGCATCCAAACTGGCAGGCGAAATCTATGGGCTTGATCTCATTTCCAGCGACATTGAAGACGCAGATCACAACACCACCCGTTTTTTGGTGATGTCGCGCAATATGATCGAGGTTGATCCCACCAAGCACAAGGTGAAAACCACTTTTGTGTTCCGTGTGCGCAACGTGGCTGCTGCGCTTTATAAAGCGATGGGCGGCTTTGCCACCAACGGGGTCAACATGACCAAGCTGGAAAGCTACATGGTGGATGGCAGTTTCACCGCAACCCAGTTTTATGCCGATATTGAAGGCCATCCTGACGATCCAGGCGTGCAGGACGCGTTTGAAGAGCTGGCCTTTTTCACCCACCATATCGATATTTTGGGTGTCTATCCCGCCGCAACGAAGCAGGATTAGGCTTTTGGGGGCAAATTCTTTGGGCGCACCCCCTTGCACTTTGGCGCAAAGTGCATGATATAGGGCGTCGGGAGATTGGCGCGGACGAACCGCTCGCCAACTGGGTCAGGTCCGGAAGGAAGCAGCCCTAACGAGTTAGGAACGGGTCGTTGCCAGTCTCCTTTATATCTTTGCCCAAATATTTTGCGCCCCACCTCAGAATCGGTGTCAAATAGGCGTCTTAATATAAAACGCACATCCTTTTAGGCAGGCAGAGTTTGGCAGATCAAAATTCCTCATATGTGGTGCTCGCGCGAAAATATCGCCCGGAGAGCTTTGAAACCTTTATTGGTCAAGAAGCTATGGTGCAAACGCTAAAGAACGCGTTTGAAGCCAACCGCATCGCCCATGCCTTTATGCTCACCGGGGTGCGCGGCGTGGGTAAAACAACCACAGCACGTATTTTGGCCCGTGCGCTCAATTTTGAAGATGACAATGGCCCGCGCCCCAATCTCGAATTAGCGGAAGAAGGCAAGCATTGCCGCGCGATCATTGAAAGCCGTCACGTAGACGTGGTGGAAATGGATGCGGCGTCTCACACGGGCATTGATGATATTCGTGAGATCATCGACAGTGTGCGCTATGGCCCGGTGTCGGCCCCCTATAAAGTCTTCATCATCGATGAGGTGCACATGCTCTCCAAAGCGGCCTTCAACGGGCTGCTGAAAACGCTGGAAGAGCCACCCCCTTATGTGAAGTTTATCTTTGCGACGACAGAAATCCGCAAAGTACCGGTGACCATCCTGTCACGCTGTCAGCGGTTTGATCTGCGGCGCGTCGAAAGCGGCACCCTCAACACCTATCTGACCAGCATTTTGGAAAAGGAGGGCATCGCCTTCCAACCTGATGCGCTGCAAATGATCATTCGCGCGGGCGAAGGCTCGGTGCGCGACAGTCTTTCCTTGCTCGATCAAGCAATTGCCCATGCGGGCGGTGAGATTGGCACGGACACGGTAAAGCAAATGCTGGGGCTGGCCGATCGCGCCCTGGTGCTCGACTTGTTTGAAACATTGATGCGCGGCGATATGGCGGGCGCGTTTGAACAGCTGCGCCACCAGTATGATTCAGGCGCAGACCCGCAAACCATCATGTCTGATTTGGCGACAGTGACCCATTTGGTGACCCGTCTAAAAGTGGTGCCCAGCGCCGTAGACGACCCGGCATTGACGCCTGACGAAAAAGAGCGCGGCCGCGAAATGGCGCAAAAACTTAGCGTAAAAATATTGTCGCGCGCTTGGCAAATTCTCAATAAAGGCATCAGCGAAATCAACAATAGTCACGACGCCTTGCAGGCGGCTGAGATGGTGTTGATCCGCTTGGGATATGCCGCTGACCTGCCGTCGCCAGACGAGTTGATCAAAAAGATACAAGCCAACCCACAAGGCGCATCAGCACCCCAGCACAGTGGCGGCAATGGTGCAGATGCACCGCGCGCCATGGCCAATGGCGGTGGCATCAATGCGCTGGGCCAAAAAGCACCCACGGCATCGCGGGATCAAAGCCCGTTGCGCGCCATGGCCACCAATCCAGACCCAACACCCGCCGCGGCGCAAGAGCCCACATTGGAAATCAAAACCTATGAGGAATTGATCCAGTTGGCGGGCGAAAATCGCGAGCTGGTGCTCAAGCACGCTTTGGAAGCGCATGCCAGCCCGGTTTCATTTGCCACGGGCCGTATTGAACTGGCGCTGACGGAAGAAGCAGACCACACATTCGTGCCGCTATTGTCGGCTAAACTACGTGAATGGACCAACCAGACATGGATGGTCTCCGTCGCCCGCGAAAAAGCAGGCGACACCATCGCGGCGCAAAAACAACGCGCCCGAGACGCGCGGCAAAAAAAGGCGGAGCAAATACCCGAAGTCAAAGCGGTGTTGGATGCATTCCCCGGCGCAAAACTGGTGAATATTCGCTCTTTGATTGATGAAGATCAGCCCGAAGACTGGCTGGATATTGATTTAGAAAATGAAGAAGGTGACCTATGAAAGACATGATGGGCATGATGAAAAAGGCGCAGGAAATGCAGGCGCGCATGGGCGAAATGCAAGCTGAGCTGGAAGCGCTGGAAGTTGTCGGCACCGCTGGTGGCGACGCCGTGCAGGTAACCTTGACGGGGAAGGGCGAGATGCGGGGCGTAAAAATCGACCCAAGCCTGCTCAAGCCTGATGAAGCTGAAATCGTTGAAGATTTGATCATTGCGGCCCATGCTGATGCCAAGCAAAAATCAGAAGAAATGGCACAGGAGAAAATGAAGGAAGTCACCGCTGGCTTGCCTATTCCTCCTGGCATGAAGATGCCGTTCTAAGCCAAGAGACATTCTTCATGTCCTCACGGTCGGGCGGCCCCGAAATTGATCAGCTTATCCAATTGTTGGCGCGACTGCCGGGCCTTGGCCCGCGGTCGGCACGCCGTGCTGTGTTGCACCTGATCAAGAAAAAAGAGACCTTGATGGTGCCGCTTGCTGGCGCGCTTGAGCGTGCTGTTGATACGGTTATGACCTGCCAAAGCTGCGGCAATGTCGATACCATTTCCCCCTGCCATATCTGCACCGACCCAAAGCGCAACACCGCTGGCCTGTTGATCGTCGTGGAGGATGTGGCCGACCTGTGGGCCTTGGAGCGGGCGGGCGTTGGCGCCGCGCTCTACCACGTGTTGGGTGGCACCTTGTCACCGCTCGATGGCATTGGACCGGAAGATTTGAACATCCATAGTTTGGTTGAGCGCGTGGAAGCGGGCAACATCACTGAAATCGTTTTGGCTGTAAACGCCACTGTGGACGGGCAAACCACCGCGCACTACATTACAGATCAGCTGCAATCATTCGGCGTAAAAATCTCACGGCTGGCCCATGGTGTGCCGGTTGGCGGCGAACTGGATTATCTGGACGAGGGCACCTTGTCGCAAGCATTGAAAGCACGCACAGACTTTTGAGTTGAGGAGTGGACATGCCGAAATTTTCGAAGAAGCAGTGGATCACCGATTATCTCGCCGCTTTATCGAAAATGGCAGTGGGCGACACTCTTTCAGTCTTTCTCCATCCTCAAATCGAACAAGTCGAATTTCCCAACGCGCTCACCAAACAAAAAACCACACGTGATCTCGCTGCGATGCTGCAAGGCGCCGAAGCTGGGCGGAAGGTTTTGCAGGGGCAGAGCTTTGAGATTGTCAATTATATGGAAGACGATCAGAATGGCGCGCTCGCTGAAGTAATCTGGACGGGGAAACTCGCTGTTCCTATCGGCAGCTTACAGCCCGGCGATGAAATGAAAGCGCACTTCGCGTGGGTCTTCGAATTTAAAGAACAAAAGATATTTCGCCAGCGCAATTACGATTGCTTCGAGCCCTTTTAAACCGAGCTCAGCAAAATGCTGGTTTCGCTGTTCAAAATATTGTCGATCATACGCACCTCGCGCAGCACCCGATCAAATTCAGGCAGGCTTGAAGCCTGAATTTCCACCACCAAATCCCAAGCACCATTGGTGGAGTGTATGTATTGCACTTCAGGCATGCCGCGCAGCTTTTTGATCACATCGCTGGTGGTCTTGCCCACCACTTCCACCATCATGATGGCCCGCACCATGTCGTGGCCGTAATCTTCACGCACCCGCACCGTGAATCCGAGCAGGGCGCCAACCTCGGTCAATCGGTCCAGCCGATTTTGCACCGTGCCGCGTGAAACGCCTAATATATTGGCGATTTTGGCCAACGATGCGCGCCCATCCCGGCGCAAAAGCGCAATCAATTCGCGGTCTAGCGCGTCATACACATAATAGGGATTCTCAGCCATCTTACGATCCAATGTCAAATTGCACAATCCGACTATACGATTTTATCAAAATAGATGGCAAGAATTATAAATCATTGCCATTTTTTTTGACTGAACCATTGCGTATGATTTGTTTCTCTTACTTTAGCTTTGGATGACGAGGGATATTCAATGGCAAAATTCCACCGCGACACACTCAATCTTGTGCCTTTTGTCAGCGTCGACAATATGATGAAACTCATCTTGCATATCGGCGTGGATGAGGTGATGGCAGGCATCGCCAAAGCCATCGAAGAGGATTTTGTGCGTTGGGAATTGTTTGATAAAACCCCACGCGTCGCCTCCCATTCAAATGAAGGTGTGATCGAGCTGATGCCCACCAGCGATGGTGAGGTTTATGGCTTTAAATATGTGAATGGCCACCCCAAAAACACCAAGGACGGCATGCAAACCGTCACCGCGTTCGGTCTATTGGCGGATGTGGCAAATGGCTATCCGGTGCTCCTGTCTGAAATGACGATCCTCACCGCCTTGCGCACCGCTGCCATGTCCGCCGTGGCTGCCAAATATCTGGCGCCCAAAAATGCAAAAACCATGGCCATCATCGGCAATGGCGCCCAGTGCGAATTCCAGGCGCTGGCCTTCAAAAAAATCTGCGGCATTGAAAATGTCCGCCTCTATGATACGGACCCGAAAGCCACCGAAAAGGCCATGTTCAACCTGCAAAATAGTGGGCTTAACCTCACTTCATGCAGCACCGGCGAAGATTGTGTGGCGGGGGCCGAAATCATCACCACCTGCACGGCGGATAAGCAATATGCCACCATCCTCACCGACAATATGGTCGGCTCTGGCATGCACATCAACGCCATTGGCGGCGATTGCCCGGGCAAGACCGAGCTGCATAAAGACATTTTGTACCGCTCGGAAATCTTCACCGAGTTCACCCCGCAAACCCGCATTGAAGGCGAAATTCAGCAATTGCCGGACGACTATGAAGTCACCGAATTGTGGGAAGTGATGTCAGGCCAAAAAGAAGGCCGCAAAGCCGAAGGGCAAATCACCCTGTTTGACAGTGTCGGCTTCGCCGTCGAAGATTTCTCTGCCCTGCGCTTTATCTATCAGGCCATCCAAGGCACCCAATTCTATGAAGATTTGGACATGCTGGCTGATCCCGATGATCCGCGGGATCTCTATGGCATGGTGCAACGCGCCGCCAAACAGAATATGACAGCAGCGGAATAACAAAATAGCCCCGGTTCGCCGGGGCTTTTCTTTGCGCCATTTCGGCGCGGCATAAAGAAAATTCATGACAGCCGCCGAACCGGCGATGTATGATTTACCCATGCGACTCCCAAAAATTCTCACCACAATTCAATCCTATAGTTGGCCACTTTTTCTCGCTGACCTGATCGCAGGCATCACGGTTGCGATGGTGGCGCTGCCGCTCAGCTTGGCCATCGCTATCGCCTCGGGCGCAACACCAGAAAAAGGCATCGTCACCGCAATTGTTGCGGGCTTCTTGATTTCCTTGTTTGGCGGCAGTCGGGTTCAAATTGGCGGGCCAACCGGGGCCTTTATTGTGGTGGTGTTCGGTGTCATCGCTGAGCATGGATATGATGGTTTGGTGCTGGCCACCTTCATGGCGGGCATCATTTTGTTGATCGCCGGATATTTCCGGGCAGGCAATCTCATCGCCTTTGTGCCTGAAGCCGTGGTGGCTGGGTTCACCATCGGAATCGGCATCATCATTGGCACGAGCCAGCTCAACAGTTTCTTCGGCCTGTCCTTGGCAGAAGTGCCCGCAGAATTTTTCGAAAAAGTGCACGCCTTCTGGGGCGCCCGCGACACGATGAGCTTGGTCACCTTGGCCATTGCCTTGGCAACTTTGGTGATGATTGTCGCCCTGCGCCGCATGGCCCCCAAATTTCCCGGTCTCATTGTGGCGGTCGGCATTGGCTCGCTCGCGGTGTCTGCCTTTGCCCTGCCTGTAAGCACCCTCGGGTCGCAATTTGGCGAACTGCCCAGCGGCTTGCCCATGCCGCAACTGCCCGTACTAACATTGGCGCGTATTGTTGAACTGCTCCCCTCGGCCTTTATCATCGCCTTTCTGGCAGGCGTGGAATCGCTATTGTCTGCCATGGTGGCGGATAAAATGATCGAAGGTCATCATCGCCCAAATGCGGAGCTAACGGCGCAAGGTATCGCCAATATCGGATCGGCCTTGTTCACCGGGCTGCCCGCTACGGGCGCCATCGCGCGTACGGCGACCAACATCAAAGCTGGCGGCAAAACGCCTGTGGCCGGGTTGGTGCACGCTGTCACCATCTTGATCGTCATGTTGCTCGCCGCGCCGCTCGCGGGCTATCTGGCCATGCCTGCCCTAGCTGCATTACTGATGGTCACCGCGTGGAACATGATGGAAGTGGACAAATGGGGTGAATATGCACACGGCAAAAAGAGCGATCTGTTCCTCTTATTACTCACACTTGTCCTCACCGTCGCTGTAGACCTGACCGTCGCCATTGGTGTCGGCGTTATCATCGGCTTGGCGCTAAATCTGAATAAGCAAAAGCCGATCAAAAGCGATTGGCGACCGCCCAATCGCTAAGGCGTTGAACGAAAAAAGCCCCGTTTGACCGGGGCTTTGAGTTATGCTGCGCTTCCGCTCAATCAATCGTTCTTGGCGCGCCACAGATCCAGTGCTGCCACATAGCGGGCAATCGCATAGCGCCACGGGATGATAAACACAAACGGCACCACAAAGGCGCAGGCAAACAAGACCTCTGTGGTCCCTTCATCCATGGTGCCTGTTTGCCAGCGGGGCAGGGCCACAAACAACACCCAAAGGAGCTTCCAGCAAAGCTCAAACCAAAGCAGCGGCAACATAAAAAGGGGTGCGAACAGCCCGAGAATGGAGAGCACCGCCAAGGCGCTCAACATGGCGGTAACAACGCCATCCATCATGGGCATAGTCACCACCGGGCCAAACAGGTCAGGCACGATCTGTATCGACAGGCCAACCAACAACAACAAATAACATCCGCGCAATAAATAAAGGCGCAACAGCGAAACGGGCTTCAATTTTTTGTCCTTCTTGCAATTCGCAGAGAGAATGGCGATCTAGTGAACATAGATTTGTAGCCGGATATAAGATTAAGTCCATGATCTTAGGTTGCTTGAAACTTGATCCTTTGTAACAGGAGACAGAATTGGCGCATTCCACAGTGTCAGCCGGTTTAGCAGCGGGCCTCTTGACCTATGCGGCCTCACGCGGGGCAGATGCTGCCGATTTGCGGCTCAAGGTGGGGCTCGCCGATATGGATCTGACAGATCCGGACGCGCGGGTGCCGTTCAAGCACTATCTCGCGCTGATGCATCAAGCGCAAAAGGAAACCGGAGATCCCGCGCTCGCGCTGCATTGGGGCGAAGATGTGGACATGGCGGAGCTTTCAATCGTCGGCCTGATCATGAACGCCGCCCCCACTATGGGCGCTGCGTTTCAGCAATTGCAGCGCTATGGGCGGCTGGCCATGGAGATCAATGATCCAGCGGGCAGCCCGCATTTTGAACTGACCCAGCAGGACGGGCGCCTCTATATGGTTTATCAGGCGACACCTGCACAAAATGTGCCGGAATTGGTGGAAAATGCCTTTGCGCGGCTGACGTGCGGGCCGCGCCAGTTTCTTGACGCCCCGCATATCCTGTCGGTCCACTTTACGCATGCAGCACCGTCTTACAGGGATGAATATGCCCGTATATTTCAATGTCCGGTGCAGTTTGAGGCCAAGTGGAACGCTTTGGAGCTGCACCCAGAGGTCGCCGCATGGCCCGTCGCGCAAAGCCCAACCTATATGTCCAATCTCTTAGCCGAGCGGGCCGATCAGCTTTTGAATGATCTATCGACACAAAAAAGCACTCGCGGCCAAGTGGAGCAGGCGCTTCTGCCGCTATTACATTTGGGCAATCCGGGGGCAGATCAAATCGCCGCCCAATTGGGCATGTGTCGCCAAACGCTATTTCGTCGCCTGAAAGAGGAGCACACAGCCTATCGTGACGTGCTGGAAGAGCTACGCCACACCATGGCCATGTCGCATCTGAAAAGCCAAAAGCTCAGCGTGGGCGACATTGCCTATTTACTGGGGTTCTCCGACGTTGCGGCCTTCTCCCGCGCCTTTAAGCGCTGGACGGGCCAAAGCCCGCGCGCGTTCCGTCAAAGCTTTGAAGTGGTGGTGTAGGGCGCACAAAAATGTGCCGCCAGATGCAAAGCACCGGCGGCACTATTGAATATTCATTCACTAGATTTATGCGGCCTTCTTAAAATCCAATGTGGCGCGTTGGCCCACATCCGGCTCGTGATGGGTCAAGTTCGCCTTGATGGTTTCGAACAGGAAGACAGCACCGCTTTCCGTGCTCAGCCAAATCTCACCATCCTGCGGCTCAAACTTGACCAACACCAGATCGGGATCATATTTGCCGTCCTCGAACCATGCTGAAGCCACAACGCTCCAGATTTCTTCCAGCTTTTCCTGATTGGGCGATGTGGAGACTTTGCCGTTCACATAGCCGTGCAAACCGGCGCTGTTGTCGGACAGGGCAAAGCGAATGGTTTTCCCCGCTTCCGCCGCATCCGCGGCATCTGTGCCTTTCGAGGTGATAAACCAGATCGCCCCGTCATCCTCCGGCGTCAGGTTAGGCGTCATCGGAAACAAACGCCCGTCCACATCCATCAAACCAGATTTAACATTAGAGAGGCGCTTCCAGAATTCCTTCTTAAAATCAGTCATATCTCGCACTCCTTTCATTGTAAGGAGAAACGTATGGGACCAGGGGATGGTTCCAGATCATTAGGCGGCGGTCACTTTATCGCTGCCAATTCCTCGATCTCCGCCAACCAATTATAGGGGTCGATGTGCGACCACCATCATCGCCACCAGCCGCCCTTCTTCAATGGATCGTGCGCTATTGCCAGTGCGCTCCGGCATATCGTCGCCCATTGCGGGAACGGCTCCGATTGTCCCCGGCTGGGGGCCGCCGCCGGGTTGCGATGGTGCGGTGGCGGCGCGATCTTCAATCGCTTCAAATCCCGCTTGCTTGAGCAGCATCAAAATGCGTTCCGGCGTTTCCAGAAAGCTCCCATCCGACGTGCGTGCCCAGGGCAGCGGGTAGATGGGCGGCGCGTTAGGGCCTTCAGCAATATGGCTGATGGTATAGATGCCGCCCGGTTTGAGCACCCGGAAAGCCTCGCAGAACAGGGTTTCCTTGTCGGAAACATTCATGGAGACATTCTGGCACAACACCGCATCGAACCTTTCATTGTCATAGGGTAGCTCCGTCACGCTGCCGACAGACAAAGAGATTTTGTCGTCAAGCCCAACCATTTCATTTAACTGCGTGGCCACATCAATATATTCCGGTGTCAAATCGATGCCCTCAACTGTGCACCCATGTTGCCCCGCCAGAAACCGACTTGGCCCGCCAATGCCACAGCCCGCATCAAGCACATGACAGCCCTTTGGAATTTCGGCCAGCACCACCTGCGTTTCGGTGGTGGTGAAGCCACCGCCGTGCAAATGGTCGAGTTCCGCCAGCATCTCCCGCGTGGGATTTTCCGGGTCGTGTCCGGCCGAGCGCAAGGCATCGCGGATGCGTTGCATCAGATTATGGCGGGTATAATGATCAATAACAGATTCAGTCTCGTTCCCCATTTCGCCTCCCCCCTGACGCCTGATGGTGGTCCAAGAATACCACCTCCGGCCATTTTCGGCAAAATGGCGCTCAATTGTTCATATGCCGTGACGCCGCACACGCGCCAAAATCGCGGCACTGTAATTGGCCCATCCGGCACGACCAAAATGGAAACGCTGATATGTCTCTATTGATGGGATCACCTGATGAAAGTCCTAGAATAGCAGCTCATGATGGAATGACAGCTATGCAGACATAGCGCCATTTCGCTGCGGCTGTGCGAATGCTCGGTTTGACACAACGCGAATTGCTCGTCTTGCGGCGTGAGCTATTGCGCACAGATGTGCAAAGACAGATAATAACGCCATGACAACGGAAATCGAGTTTTCTTTCAAAGCATTGACAGGTAGAGCACAACGGCACATTCGGGTGTTTCAAGTGCACCAGTTTTTGGACCGTTTCGCCATGGGTTTAACGGTTGCAGTGGTCGCACTTGCGTTGACGGATCGTGGCATGGATCTCTTCCAGATTTCGCTTCTCTTCGGGGTTTACTCGCTCACAACCGTGGCGATGGAACTACCGTTTGGTGGCTTGGCCGACAACATTGGCAGAAAGCCGGTCTTTCTTGCAGCCGTCATTGCGAGCTTGATTTCCTTGGCGCTTTTTCTCTCGTCGAGCAACTTCAGCGTCTTGGCTCTTTCGTTCGCCTTCATCGGGTTCGGACGTGCCCTACGTTCAGGCACGCTTGATGCGTGGTTTGTCGAAACATTCAAAACGGCCGCCCCGAATGTGGATGTCCAGCCCGCACTCGCGAATGCGCAATGGGCGAATGCTATAGGCCTAGCCGTTGGCGCGATTGTAGGAGGTTTTCTACCTGATGCGCTTGGTGGGATGGGCTTGCGGTATGGGATCAGCGCCTATGATGTTTCCTACACAGCGAGCTTTGTCGTGATGGTTGGCGTCTTAGTCTACACCATATTTGCCATAGCGGAGGAACCCCGCCCGCTGAACCCAAAAGCCGTCAAACAAGGTTTCGCCAATGTCCCACGGGTGATCACCGAGGCCAGTCTTCTTGCGTTGAAACATCCCACACTTTCAATGCTTCTGGCAGCTTTGGCGTTGTTCCTGATGGCAACCAACCCAGTCGAAGTGATTTGGCCCACATATGCCAAGCCCATGTTGGACGAGGGCTACGCCAATACGGCCATTGGTGTTCTGACGGCGAGCTACTTTTTCTCGATCGCTTTTGGCGCGTCGCTGTCTCCGCATATCAGCCGCATGTTCAAGCGTCGCCACGCGGTCACGCTCGCGATACTTTTTGCATGCCTAGCGGCTGTTCAGATCGCCCTTGCAATGCAAGGGGGCATTGTGGGATTTATTGGCGTCTTTGTTGTTTACTCAACCATTCTTGGAGCAAGCGAGACGCCAGCAAGCAGTATCTTGCACAGCTGCGTCGAAGATCGTCAGAGATCAACAATGCTGTCGTTGCGATCCCTCATCCAGCAATTGGGGGCCGCATTCGGACTGGTCTTGGCAGGAGCCGTTGCCGAGATGTACTCCACGCCTATCGCATGGATCGTGGGTGCAGCGTTCCTGCTCATAGCGATGGTATTGAGTTTTGCGTTGCGCAAACGATTGACCGGGTTGCCGATTATTTGACGTTTGTACGACATGCAACACTGGCTAATTGGTCTCAAAGCAGACCTCGCAAAAAACTACCCATCCCCCTCCAACATCACCTTGGTTTCCTCAAACTCAAGCTGTTCAATCCGTTCGCCGCGTTTGTTGACCTTGCCGGTGGAAATCAAAATCTGTTCCACATCGCGGTTAGCTTGTTGGAAATGGGTTTGCAGCTTGTGCACTCGTTCAGACAAGCGGCCCACATCGGCCAGAAGATTGGTGACTTCGGACTGGATAATATGCGCCTGTTCGCGCATTTTCACGTCGCGCAGCAGGGCTTGGATCACTTGGATGGAGAGCATCAAAAGCGAGGGCGAGACGATCACCACCCGCATCCGCAAGGCCTTTTGCACCAGATCATCGAACTTCTCATGAATATCCGCAAAAATGGCCTCTGAGGGCACAAACATAAAGGCCGTGTCCTGTGTTTCCCCGGCGATCAGATATTTTTCCGAAATATCCTTCATATGCTTGGTCATGTCGGTGCGGAACTGGGTCATCGCGCCTTTCAATTCCACCGCATCTTGCGCGTCATTAATCCGTTGCCAGCTTTCCAGCGGAAACTTTGCGTCCACCACCAAATCGGGCGCCTTGTTGGGCATCAGCACCAAACAATCGGGCCGCGAATTGTTGGAAAGGGTGGCTTGAAACTGGAAGGAGCTGGAGGGCAAGCCATCGGAAATAATCGCTTCCATCCGCCCTTGGCCAAACGCCCCGCGCGATTGCTTGTTGGCCAGAATATCGCGCAAAGAGACCATCTCGTGCGACAGCTCCGAAATATTGGCTTGCGCCCGATCAATCACCGCCAGCCGTTCATTCAGCTTAGAAAGGCTCTCCTCGGTCTTGGTGCGCGATTCCGTCACCGTTTGCCCCATGCGGTGGCTGGCGCTATCAATCCGGTCGGTCAATGCCTTGGCCAAATCCGAAGTGCGGCTGCCGAAAATCTCCGACATGGTGTGCATGCGCCCGGTCATCTCGCTTTGCACCCGCATTAGGTCGGCCATGTGCCGTTCCATCTCTTGATTGCGCTCGGCAATGCGCGCGGCTTCAATCGCCCGTTGCTGGCCGGCTCGCCAACTGCCGATCAGCGCTACAATCGCCAAAATCAGCAACAGGCCAACGCCCGTCAAAGTGAGTTCTAGTGCGGTAAAGCCATGCCCGAAGGCATAAAAAAGTACATCATTCATGGGGAGAACATATCGTGATTCGCGCCCATGTGCCGCCTTAAAGCGCTGGTGGCTTTAACTTGAGCCATTCTCTGCCTATATCTGGCAGGAGCAGGGCAGTTATGCGCCGAATTTCTTGACCCGAAGGGCTAATCGGCCTATCCAAGCACCCAAAGTTGAACCAAGAGATTAATACCATGACCATCCGCCCCATTTTACATATCCCAAACGATGTTTTGCGCAAGGTCGCCACGCCTGTTGAAACCGTGAATGACGAGATCAAAACACTGATTAAAGATATGTTTGAAACGATGTATGACGCGCCCGGCGTTGGCCTCGCCGCGCCGCAAATTGGCGAGTTGCATCGGGTGATCGTGATGGACCCTTCTAAAGAAGAGGACGAACCAAACCCGATCGCCATGGTCAATCCTGAAATCACCTGGGCGTCGGACGAAACATGGGTCTATCAAGAAGGCTGCCTGTCGATCCCTGAATATTATGAGGATGTGGAGCGCCCGGTCAAAATCCGCGTAAAATATCTGGATGAGAATGGCGTGGCGCAAGAGCTGGAAGCCGAAGAGCTTTTGTCCACCGTTGTGCAGCATGAGATCGACCATTTGGACGGCAAATTGTTTATCGACTATCTGTCGCGGTTAAAGCGCGAGCGGGTCACTAAGAAATTTCAAAAAATCGCTAAACGCGCAGCGGGGTAATATGCGGGTCATCTTTATGGGCACGCCAGAAATTGCCGTGCCAACCTTGAGTGAGATTATTGGCCGTGGCCACGATGTGGTGGCGGTCTATACTCAGCCGCCGCGCCCAGCGGGCCGAGGCAAAAAAGACCGTAAATCGCCGGTCCACGAATTGGCCGAAGGGTTTGGACTTGAAGTCCGCACGCCGTTCAATTTCAAAGACCCGGCCGAGGTCGAAGCATTCCAAGCGCTTGATGCTGACGTTGCCGTTGTCGTGGCCTATGGGCTGTTGCTGCCGCAAGCCATTTTGGATGCACCAGAAAAAGGCTGCTTGAATTTGCACGGCTCCTTGCTGCCGCGCTGGCGTGGCGCTGCGCCCATCCAACGGGCAATTATGGCGGGCGATACCCAAACCGGCATCATGATCATGAAAATGGACAAAGGCCTGGACACCGGCGATGTCGGTTTGATTGATGAAATCCCCATCTCGCCCAACATGACCGCGGGCGAATTGCACGATGAAATGATGGTGCGTGGCGCCGATATGATGGGCCGCGCCCTTTCAGCGCTGGAACGCGACAGTATGGATTTCACGCCGCAAAGCACTGAAGGCGTGACCTACGCCAAAAAGATCGAGAAGGCCGAAGCGCGGATTGATTGGACCCAGCCTGCGGCGGTGGTGCACAACCAAATTCGCGGCCTGTCGCCCTTTCCCGGCGCGTGGTTCGAAATTGAGATCAATGACAAGCCTGTCCGCATCAAGATCATCAAGGCCAGCCTAGTGGATGGAAGCGGTGCACCCGGCACCGTGCTCGACGATGATTTGCGCATCGCTTGCGGCGAGGGGTCCATTTTACCACTCACCGTTCAGCGCGAAGGCAAAGGCGCCATGGATGTGGAAACCTTTTTGCGCGGCCCCGGCTCGCTTAAAGGCAAGGTTGCACAATAGTGCCCCGCTACAAGCTCACAGTTGAATATTACGGCACCCCGTTTCACGGGTGGCAGTCCCAACTCGACGGCAAGGGCGTGCAGGACGCCATTGAAGACGCGATTGAAAAATTCTCTGGCGAACGCGTAAAGGTACAAGCCGCAGGGCGCACCGATTCAGGCGTGCACGCCACGGGGCAGGTGTTTCATCTGGATTTGTCCAAGCAATGGGATTCGTTTCGCATCGCCGAAGCGATGAACTTTCATCTAAAGCCGTTGCCCATCGCCATCACGGGCCATGCGCCAGTGCCTGACCATTTTGAAGCACGCTTTTCGGCGCTGTCGCGGCACTATGAATTCCTCATCTTAAACCGTAAAGCGCGGCCCACCTTCATGCGCAATCGCGTCTGGCATGTGCCCCATGCGCTGGATGCCGATAAGATGCACGAGGCGGCGCAGTTGATCTTGGGCCAGCATGATTTTACCACGTTCCGCGCGTCCATGTGTCAGGCCAACTCACCTATCCGCACGCTTGATCGGCTGGATGTGGAGCGACGGGGCGAGATGATTCATGTGTTCGCGTCTGCACGCAGCTTCTTGCACAACCAGGTCCGTTCCATGGTTGGCTCGCTGGTGGAAGTGGGGCGGGAAAGATGGACGCCGCAGGATTTTCGCGCGGCGCTCGATGCGGCAGACCGCAAAGCATGCGGTCCGGTGTCTCCGCCAGATGGCCTTTATTTGATCGGTGTGGATTATCCCGATTTAGACGCCTGAGGTTTGCGCGTCCAAAAATACAGCCGGATCAACACCTGCCGCTGCGAATAAAATGTTCACCGTTAGCATAGCTGCCATCAAAACGGCCATAATGGTTGCCACAAAAAAGATGATGGTTTGCGGTATGGTGAAGCCCAATATGAGCCGCGCGGTGCGCCAAAATACCAAAATGGTCAGGACCACGATCACAAAATACCCAACGCTGGCGAGCAGTTGGAAGATAAAGATCGCCACGAGTATCAGCGTGAAAAAAAAGCTGGCCCAATTGTTCGCGACCATATAGCCCAACATCCGGTCACGCTCGCCGATGATGCTCAAAAATCCGTAGGCAACCAAAAACGGTGTCGCATATAACAACGCATAGCTAATCAGGTTCGCCCATGCGGGCACCTGCAAATCTTCTGGCCCTGGCCCGGAAAACACTTCCTGCAACGCCAAGCCGATCAACACCGCGATAAAGCTGCCGACCAAACCAGATTGCGAAAAGTTGAAATATCCCAACTTATCCTTTTCACCTCGGATCAGCGCAAAGACGCCCTTGGCGGCATCAATCATTTCTTCAAGGTAGGGACGATTGTTCATATCAACTCTTTTGATCTAGGAAGGCGCGGACATAGTCAGTGTAAACCGCTTGCAATCGGTCCACCATAGCTGTTGGCACATGCTCGTCTACCTGGTGCATGCTTTTGCCCACAAGGCCAAATTCTGCGACAGGGCAATAATCGGCAATAAACCGCGCATCTGACGTGCCACCGCCAGTGGAGCGCTCTGGTGTAATATTGGCGTGCTTCTTCACAGTTTCAATAAGCAGATCGACATCTTTTGACTCATTGGAGACAAATGAGCGCGACACCGGATGATGAATTTTCAGCTCAATATCGCACCCATTGGCGGGCACTTTGAGGATTTGTTGCCCCAACCAATATTCCAGTTTGAACGCGTCCCAAAGGTCATTGAAACGGATATTGCCGCTCATGCGACCGCTGGCCGGGATCACATTGCTGGCGCTGTTGCCCACATCAATGGTCACCAGTTCCAGATTGGTCGCTTGAAAATTCTCGTTGCCCTCATCCAATGGCTCTGACGACAATTGCGCGGCAATTTTGGACAAAACCGGGATCGGATTATTGGCCTTATGCGGATAGGCCACATGGCCTTGCTCGCCTGCCACCGTGATGGTGAAGCTCAGTGAGCCACGCCGACCAATTTTGACCACATCGCCAAACTCTTCTGCGCTGGAGGGTTCGCCCACCAAGCCGAAGTCAAACTGATGGCCTTGCTCTTTCGCCCATTGCAAGGTTTTGACGGTGCCGTTCACCGCGTCGCTTTCCTCATCGCCTGTGATCAACAGCGAGATGGTGCCGTTGTCGGCTTCACCGCTGTCCACCAGCTCAGGCAGTGCCGCGCAAAAAGCGGCCACACCGCTTTTCATGTCGACTGCGCCACGGCCCCACATCACGCCGTCCACTTCCTCAGCGCCAAACGGATCGTGGGTCCAGGCGGCTTCATCGCCCACAGGCACCACATCTGTGTGCCCGGCAAACAGCAAATGCCGTCCGCCACGGTTGCGCGTGGCGAACAGGTTGTTCACTGGGTAAGACCCATCGCCATCAAAGGTGACGATTTGGCACTCGAAGCCCAATGGCGTCAGAAAATCTTGCAAAATCTCCAACGCGCCGTCATTGGCAGGCGTCACAGATTTGCAGCGGATCAGATCACGCAATAGGTCGAGTGCCTGGCTCACTTACGCCTCCCGCAACAAATCATTGATGGAGGTTTTGGAGCGCGTGCGCTCGTCCACCTGCTTCACGATCACTGCGCAATAAAGGCTTGGGCCCGGTGTGCCATCTGGGAAGGGTTTGCCCGGCATAGAGCCAGAGACCACAACGGAATAGGGCGGCACTTCGCCCATATGAATTTCGCCAGTTTCCCGGTTCACGATCTTAGTAGATTGGCCGATAAACACGCCCATGGAAATCACGGAGCCTTTGCCCACGCGCACGCCTTCCACAATTTCAGAACGCGCCCCGATAAAACAATCATCTTCAATGATCACTGGGCCAGCTTGCAGCGGCTCCAACACGCCGCCAATGCCAACGCCGCCGGAAAGGTGAACACCCTTGCCGATTTGTGCGCAAGAGCCCACAGTGGCCCATGTGTCCACCATGCAGCCATCATCAACATAGGCGCCCAGGTTCACGAAAGATGGCATCAAAACCACATTCTTGCCGATATGCGCTGATTTGCGCACAATCGCGCCCGGCACCGCGCGAAAGCCTGCTTCGCGGAACCGATTGTCGCCCCAGCCTGCAAATTTAGACGGCACTTTGTCCCACCATGTGGCGCCGCCAGGTCCGCCTTCAATCACTTCCATATCGTTCAAACGGAACGACAAAAGCACAGCTTTTTTCAGCCATTGATTGACCACCCATTCGCCTTGCTCATTTTGTTCGGCAACGCGGGCTTCGCCGCGGTCCATCAACTCAAGGGCTTCATTGACCGCATCGCGGACAACACCTTGTGTTGCAAAAGTGATCTCATCGCGATTATCAAACGCGTTATCAATAGTTTGAGCCAGTTCGGCGCGATCCATTTGAGGGTCTCCTTGGTGATGGGCATTGTCTTTTGCGCGACATTAGCGTGCAAGGTGCACCTGTCAACCTCGCTTTTTCGCGCTTTGGCCGTAAAATTGATCTGAAGCCAAAACATCTTTAACGCTTCACGCGCAAAGATAACGCAAGACCTAGGCACCTTGAAGGGAAAATATAATGGCAAGACGCCGCAGACAGCACCACACTTCGCTTCGCACTTCCGAAGAGGACATCAACGTTGCCCGTCGGGTGCCACGCACGCCGCAAACCGAATCTGCAGCCTACAAGCTGGCCTTTTCCGACGAAGAGTTTATGACCGCGGAAGAAACCCGCCCCATTCGGTTGCAGTTGGAAATTTTAAAGCCTGAATTGTGGTTGGCCGAGCGCGGCATTAATTCCACCGTGGTTCTGTTCGGCGGTGCGCGTTTGCCTGCGCCCGGCGCAGAGGCATGGGCAGCCAAAAACGATGTTCAAAAGAAAAATTTGGAGAAGAACTCCAAATATTATGAAGAGGCTCGCAAATTCTCGCGGCTGGCATCGCTGACGTCTGAGACATTGGACTATAAGGAATATGTTGTCGTAACAGGCGGCGGGCCCGGCGTTATGGAAGCGGGCAGCAAAGGCGCTGTAGAAGTTGGCGCGCCCAATATCGGCCTCAACATTGTCTTGCCGCACGAGCAGGCGCCCAACCAATATGTGACGCCAGACCTTTGTTTTAACTTTCACTATTTTGCCACCCGCAAAATTCACTTCTTGCTGCGCGCTCGGGTGATCGCCGTATTCCCCGGTGGTTTTGGCACAATGGATGAGTTCTTTGAAGCCCTGACGCTGATCCAGACAGGGCGTATGGAGCGTGTACCCGTGCTCTTGTTCGGCAAGGATTTTTGGTCGCGTGTGATCAATCTTGAAGCCTTGGCGGAAGAGGGCACTATCTCTCCGGGCGATCTCGACCTGTTTGAAACCGTCGACACGGCAGAAGAAGCTTGGTGCATTGTGCGCGAATTTTACAATTTGCCAAAAATCACCGATGAAGGTTGCGACACACCAGAATAAGAAAAGCCCGGCACGAGCCGGGCTTCTTTTTTATTCGGCGATTTTATCAATGTTGAAATGCTTCATGCTTTCAACACTCTCAATCTCAGCCATCATCCCTTGGAAGGCGGGCAAGGTCATCACCTTTTCCGCCGCTGCATGTGCATCTTCAAGGCTGGCCCATTCCACCAAATCGGCAAAATGCTTGTTATCTTCAGTGTTCACCAATGCATGATAGCGCACAAAGCCCTTCAACTCCTTGGCGTGGTCCATGGCCTCGCGCCGTAGCTTAAGGGCGTTTTCGGCGTTCTTTGCGGTGTAGCTGACCAATTCAAAAACATGAGACATTTGATTTTCCTTTCCTGTTGATGGAAAGCGATCTAGCATCCCCCTGTTGCCACCCTTGTGGCCACAATGTTGAGTAGGGACCCATAAAATGCGCCGTGCCGAACGCCTTTTCCGCATCATTCAAATTATGCGCACCGCCAATGGCGCGCTGACCGCGCAGCAAATTGGCGAAAAGTTGGAAATCTCCAAACGCTCTGTCTACCGTGATATGGCGCATTTGATCGGTTCTGGCGCACCCATTGATTCTGAACCTGGCGTGGGCTTTATGCTGCGCGATGAGTTTGACTTGCCGCCACTCAGCTTCACTTTTGAGCAGCTGGAAGCGCTGGCCCTCGGCGCGAAAACCCTCGCCCTGATTGCCGACAAGGATATGTCCGCCGCCGCCAAGGAAGCGCTGGCCAAAATCCGCGATGCCGTGCCGCAAAGCCATCAGGCCAAGTTGGACAGTCCACATCTGATGGTGATTCCGCCGCAAGGCATGAAAATGCCGCAAAAAGAATTGCGTTTGGGGCGCAGGGCAATTGATGAAAACCGCATTTTGCAGGTCACCTACCGCGCGCTAGATGACAGAGTGAGCGAACGCCAGCTCTACCCGTTGGCGCTCGCCAATTTTGGCCCGATCTGGTTGATGACCGCCTGGTGTACCAGCCGACAGGACTTTCGTGATTTCCGTATGGATCGGTTTGAGCAGATGGTTCTGGCACGCGAGAAGTTCAAACTCGCGCCGCACCAAACGCTTCAAACCTATCTCAAGAGATTTGAGAGCTAGTTTCGGCGCCCAAACGGGCTCAAAAATGTGCCCAAATCGTCGGTCACATGGTGGATATGCGCTTCACCATCCTTGCGCTCAAGCTCAAATGGTTCCAATTCACTGCCGTCAAAGTCTGCACCGGGCACCACATGCACCGTGTGCATGCCCAAATTGTGAGGCACTTTCAAATTGACTTCCATATCCTCGAAAAAGGCCGCGCTTTTTGGCGTCACTGCGTGGGCAGCCAAAAATTTCTCGTAAGATGGGTTATGCGGCTTGGGCGCGAATTCGGCTTCAATAATGCCAAAAATGTCTTCAAACACGTCGTCCCCGCCCAAGCGGTTCAACACATTTTCCGCATGGCCACGATCAGCATTGGTGAAGATGATTTTGCGGCCCGGCAGCGCCCGAATAGTGTCCATCAGCGCCGGGTTGGGCTGCACTGGCGAATAATCAATGTCATGCACTTTTTGCAAATAGTCATGCGGATCAATATTGCGGGTGGCCATCAAACCGTTCAAGGTTGTGCCATATTCAGCGAAGAACTCTTTTTGCAGCTTGCGCGCGTCGGCCCATTCATAACCCGTTACATCGACCACATAAGACGTGATCAGCTTGTCCACCTGATCGAACAACCGGCAGGTGCGGGGATAAAGGGTATTGTCGAGATCAAAGATCCAACAGTCGACATGCGAAAGTGACATTAAAGCTCCTCATCTTGATTGACATGAATCAGGGTGCCAGCACCATGTTCTGTGAACAGTTCCAATAGCACCGCATGTTCGGTTTTGCCATTCACAATCACCACCGCTTCCACGCCATTTTCCGCCGCAGAAATCGCTGTTTCCAGTTTCGGGATCATGCCGCCTTTGGCCACACCGTCTTCGATCAGCTTGCGGGCGCCATCCACATCCATATCGGTGATCAGCTCGCCATCCGCGCCTAATACACCCTCGACATCAGTAAGCAGCAAGAAGCGCTTGGCATCCATGGCCGAGGCAATGGCGCCGGCAAACGTGTCAGCATTGATGTTGAATGTGTCGCCCTTTTCACCAGCGGCAATCGGCGCGATCACAGGGATAATTTCTTCTGAAATCAGGCGATGCAAAATTTCCGGCCGTACTTCGCTCGGCTCACCAACAAAACCCAAATCAACAATGCGCTCAATATTGCTGTCTGGGTCCATTTTGGTGCGGCGCAGTTTTTTGGCGGAGACCATGTTGGCATCCTTGCCGCAAAGGCCGATGGCGCGGCCACCTTCTTGGGTAATCGCGGTTACGATCTGTTTGTTGATTGCGCCCGCCAGCACCATTTCCACCACGTCGACTGTGGCCTGGTCGGTCACCCGCAGCCCGTCCTTAAATTCAGACGTGATGTTTAGGCGTTCGAGCATTTTGCCAATTTGCGGCCCGCCCCCATGCACCACAATCGGGTGCACGCCAGACTGGCGCAAAAGCACAATGTCGCGGGCAAAGGCGCGCGCCAATTGCTCGTCCCCCATGGCATGGCCGCCATATTTAACAACCACCACGCGGTCGTCATAGCGCAACATATAGGGTAGGGCTTGGGCCAAAATGGCCGCTTCTTTAGATTTGTTTGGCTTGGGTTCGCTGGTCATGCGTTTGGAAATTCCTTGGGAATGATCGCGATTTGGTCGAACCCCATCGTGCAGGTTCACCTGACTTTGTCCAGAGTAAAACCGCTCTTGTCAGGTAAATGTCAATAGTCTTATGTGGTCAAAATTATATTGAGGCCACAATTATGAAAATTACCATTCTCCAAACGGGTCTTGTGCCCGAGCCTATGCGGGATGATTTCGACACCTACGGCACCATGATGCAAAAAATGCTGGAAACCGCGGGTGGCGATTTTGACTATGAAGTGGTCAGTGTTGTTGAAAATGAGCCCTTGCCGCCTCTTGATCAAGTTGAGGCCATATTGATCACAGGCAGTTCCCACGGTGTCTATGATCCGCTGCCATGGATTGCGCCTTTAAAAGAGTTTATCAAGCAGGCCTATGCGCGCCATATACCCATGGTGGGCATTTGTTTCGGCCATCAGATCATGGCCGAGGCCCTTGGCGGCCATGCGGGCAAATCCGAAAAGGGATGGGGCCTTGGGCGGCATGACTATCAGTTGGTCAATCTGCCCGAAAAACTGGCCCTTGCTGCCAGCCAGGTCAGCGTCACCGCCTCACATCAGGATCAGGTGCTTCAAGCACCGCCGGAAGCGCAGATTATTGCCAAGAGTGACTTTACGCCATTTGCTGGTCTTTATTATCCAAACGGCCCGGCGATCAGCGTACAACCGCATCCCGAGTTTGATGATGAGTTCTCAAAAACGCTCTTCACCAAGCGCAAAGGCGTTGTTTTTGACCCTGATGATGCAGACGAAGCGCTCGTCTCGTTGCAAAAAACATCATCATCAACCTTATTGGGGCGGTTATTTGTTCGATTTCTCCAACAAAAATAAGGTTCTGTCCCAAACATAATCAAAATTTAAACATCCCGGCGCTAGTCTTTTGACGAAGACGAAAGGCGGGGCAAACGTTACCGTGATCAAACAGGGGCATAGAAACGGCTTTTGGAGCCGATATGTCTGGCATTTAACAAATTTGCCGGCTCTGATCAGTATTGTCTTTATTTTCCTTTTTTGGATTTTCGCCGAAGATCAGCGCAATCGACTCTTTATGCAGGAACAGCGCAACGAAGTGCTGGCGAAAGCAAGTGTTTTGCGCGCGGAGCTGGAGCACACGGTCAACGCCAATTTGCAATTGGTGAAGGGGTTGGTGAGCGTCATCGCCTCAGAGCCGGATATGGGGCAGGTTCGGTTCTCCTTTCTGGCGCGTAGTCTTTTTGACGATTCACAACAACTCCGGGTTTTGGCCGGGGCGCCTGACCTCAAAGTCAACATGATCTATCCCTATGTTGGCAATGAAAGCGTCATCGGCTTGGACTATAAGCAAAATGAACAGCAACGCACCGCGGCCTTGCGCGCGCGTGATACGGGTGAGCTGGTCTTGGCGGGGCCTGTCGATCTCGTGCAAGGCGGGCGCGGCTTTATCGGGCGTTACCCGGTTTTTCTCAATGATTTCACGGGCGAAAAGAAGTTTTGGGGCATTGTTTCAGCCGTAATTGATGCGGAACGCTTATATCAAGATAGCGGCCTTCTCAGCGATGATTTAGATCTCGATATTGCCCTTCAGGGCGAAGACGGCTCTGGCATTTCCGGCGATGTCTTTTTTGGCGACCCTTCGATGCAACAGCACAATCCGGTCACCGTTGGCGTCAACCTGCCATTCGGTAGCTGGGTTCTGTTGGCCACCCCGCGTGAGGGCTGGGCCCATGGTTCCCCGACAATTTGGCAATTCAGACTTTTCTTTGTTCTTGCGTTGTTCATTGTTGTGGTGCCGCTGCTCTATACCGCCCATCTCATTCGGCTTCGCAGCAAACAAAATGTTGAGCTTGAGGCGCGCGAACAACAATTGGAGCTGCTGCACGAGCGCTTGCGCGTGGCGCTCTCTGCGTCCGCAATTGGCGTTTGGGAAGTTAATTTAAGAACGCGCGAAAACGTATGGGACGAACGCACCAACGATCTGTTCGGATACGATGATTGCATCTATATCCGCTCACAAAAAGATTGGGAGGATGCACTTCATCCTGAGGATCGGGAAAGGGCCAAAAAGGAATTTGAAATCGCGATTGCCACCAAGGGCAATTTGAATTCACAGTTCCGAATTGTGTTGCCCAAAGGTCAAATCAGGCATCTCCAGTCTCGGTGTTCCTATTACCACCCCGCTGGTGGCGATCCGAAGATGGTCGGGGTGAACTGGGACGTAACAGAAGAAGTTGAGATGAAGAATGCGCTGCTGAGCGCCAAGAAAATTACCGAGGGCAAAAACGAAGAGCTCGAGTCCGCGCATCAGCAAATTGAGCATCTGGCGATGCATGACGAACTCACCGGATTGCCCAACCGCCGTCTGCTCGATCAGCATTTGAGCCATATGCAAAGCATTGCTGAAGAGGGGCGGGGCCTTGCCATCTTGTCCATCGATTTGGATCGGTTCAAGCAGATCAACGACACGCTGGGCCACCGAGCGGGCGACGCCACCCTTTGTTATTTCGCAGGCGCTTTACGCGCCAATGCGCCGAAAAATGGCTTTATTGGCCGCGTGGGCGGGGATGAATTTGTTGTGGTGATGGAATGTGACGGCGATTTGGATATGTTGTCCGATCTCGCCCGCAGCATTATCGCCGCTGCCAATCGACCGCTAAACTTTGAAGGCCAAATCTGTCGCTTTGGCGCAAGTGTGGGGATTGCCTGCAGCCCTGATAATGATACGCGATATACGGATTTGTTGATCCGCTCAGATATCGCGCTCTATCGGGCAAAACAAGATGGCCGAAATTGCTTTTCATTCTTCACAGACGAGTTGCAGACCAGCATCGTCAAGTCGCGCGCTTTGGCGGATGAAGTATTGCGCGGCATAGAGCAGGCTCAATTTGTGCCATTCTATCAACCGCAGTTCGATGCACACTCGCTTAAAATCATCGGGGTTGAGGCCCTGGCGCGGTGGGATCATCCCACCAAAGGGCTATTGTCGCCCTACGAGTTTATGGCCACCGCCCAAGATTTGAATGTGATGGACAAGCTTGATCACATGATCTTGCAAACGGTGCTCGACGACATGGCGCGTTGGCGCGCCAAGGGGCTTGAAATGCCCAACGCGTCAGTCAACGTGTCCTCCAGCCGCCTTGAAGACGAAGACTTGATTAGCGCGCTATCGGAGTTTGATATCCAACCAGGTCAAATCACATTCGAGCTGGTGGAAACCATCTTCTTGGATGAATCCAAAAAGATCGTGGATGAAAATCTGGAACGCCTTCAGGAAATGGGCATCGATATCGACATTGATGATTTTGGTACGGGGCACGCCTCAATTGTGGGCCTTGTGCGCCTTCATCCGAAACGGCTCAAGATTGATCGGCAATTTGTGGCACCGCTCACCAAATCTGCCGAACAACGCCGCCTGATCAAATCGATTATCGATATGGGCAAGTCACTCAACATTGAAGTGTTGGCGGAAGGCGTTGAGCACGAGGATCAGGTGCGCATCCTGCGTCTGTTGGGCTGTGACGCATTCCAGGGCTATTTGTTCGGCCGCCCAATGGGGGCTGACGATCTTGAGCGGTTTATCACGGACCACAATGCTGAAACAGAGTGGCCACGCATGGTCAGCATTTAGCGCACAAATCTAAAGCTTCGAGATTACGGCGCGCAATTCAGCGATACCATCTTTCTTCTCAGATGAGGTGACCAACAGTTCGGGATGGGCGGCGCCATGCTTGCTGACGATTTGCGTCGTGCGCTCGATGACTTTGGCCAATTCCTCAGCTTTTGGCTTATCCGCTTTGGTGATCACAATCTGGTAAGAGACCGCGGCACCATCCAACTCATTCATCACCGTTTCGTCGGCGGGTTTTGGCCCATGTCGGCCATCGATCAACACAAAGACACGCCGCAGGTTGGGGCGGCCCTTCAAATAGGAATGGATCAGTTTGGTCCACGTCTCAACGGTCTTTTTCGGCGCTTTGGCAAAGCCATAGCCGGGCATGTCGACAATGCGCAGCGGTGCGTCATTGGCTTCAAAAATATTCAGCTCCTGCGTGCGCCCGGGCGTGTTAGATGTCCGCGCCAGATTTACCCGCCCTGTCAATGCGTTGATCAAAGAAGATTTGCCCACATTTGAGCGGCCGGCAAAGGCGATCTCTGTGCGGTCGGTTGGCGGAAGGTCGTCAATGCGTACACATCCCTTAATGAAATCCCAAGGGCGTGCAAACAGCAGGCGGCCTGCTTCCAATTCTGCCGGAGAGTACTCAGTCATCGTCTAAACTTGCCTTTTCTAGCGCCGCAATTTCCGCGCCCATTATCGCATCTTTGTGCTTTGTAATCTTTTCTACCGGCCAATGCCACCACGCAATTTGCTCCAATCGCGCAATTATTCCATCGCCAAATCGCATCTTTGCAATGCGGGCTGGATTGCCAACCACGATGGCGTAGGCCGGCACGTCTTTTGCCACAACGGCATTGCTGCCAATGATGGCGCCATTGCCGATGGTCATCCCAGGCATGATCGTGGCGTCCCGCCCTATCCACACATCATGACCAATGCTGGTATCGCCTTTGGAATTTTCAACCCACTTATTGGCGTCAAACCCATCGGCCCAGTCCTCAGAAAAGATTTGAAATGGAAAAGTGGAGAACCCCTCCATCAAATGGTTGGCGCCATTCATGATAAACTGGCAGCCTTGGGCCAAGGCACAGAATTTGCCGATGGTGAGTTTGTCGCCGATAAATTCAAAATGATATTGGACATTGCGCTGTTCGAAATCGTGCGGTCGATCACCATCATCATAATAGGTGAAATCACCAACCTCGATCAGCGGATTGGTAATGTGGTTTTTCAAGAAGATCACCCGATCAACATCTTTGATCGGAAATGGGGTATTTGGATTCGGGCCGTACATTGGCTGTCCTTTGCAAAAGAGAGTGAGCAAATAGCGTGTCCACATCGAATGTGGTGTACGGTTATTGAATCATTGGCTGAGCCTACCCCTAAAAACAATTGAGGCGGCTAAATTAGCCGCCTCATGCTAGATCGTCAATTATTTCGCTTCCTCTTCTTCAGCGGGTTTTTTCCGCTTGAAGGTGGCCGCGATATTGCCAAACAAATCAACATCCACGCCATGGCGACGCATAATCACATATTGCTGGATGATGGACAGGAAGTTGTTCCATGCCCAGTAAATCACCAAGCCAGCTGGGAAGCCTGCCAGCATGAATGTGAATATCACAGGCATCCAGGCAAAGATCGCTGCCTGTGTGGGATCTGCTGGTGGAGGGTTCAAGCGCATTTGCACGAACATGGTGATACCCATGATCAATGGCCATGCACCCAAGGCCAGGAAACCGCCCAACAAGGGCAGGCCTGTTGGGTCAAATGGCAACAAGCCGAACAGGTTGAACACGTTGGTCGGGTCTGGTGACGCCAAATCCTGAATCCAGCCAAAGAACGGCGCATGGCGCATTTCGATGGTCACAAACAACACTTTGTAGAGCGAGAAGAACACAGGGATCTGAATCAGAACCGGCCAACAACCGCTCATCGGGTTGATCTTTTCGCGCTTGTAAAGCTCCATCATCGCCTGCTGTTGCTGCATGCGATCATCTTTGTGGCGCTCTTGAATTTCTTTCATCTCAGGCTGCACTTTTTTCATGGCAGCCATGGAGGCGTAAGATTTGTTCGCGAACCAGAAGAACAAGGCTTTGATGATCACGGTCACCGCCAAAATAGCGAGACCGAAATTGCCCAAAATGCCATTCAGGAACCGGATCATGTAGAAAATGGGTTTGGTGATAAAGTGGAACCAACCCCAGTCAATCAGCAGTTCAAATCGGTCAAAGCCGAGATTCTGCTCATAGTCGTCGATATATTCTTCAACCTTGGCGCCGGCAAAAACGTGGCTTGTAAATGAGCCGGATTGGCTTGCCCCTACAACAATCGGGTCCTGCGCTACAAAGCTGGACTGATAGGTCGGGCGTCCGCCCGCTGTGCGATAGGAGAAACGCGCATTCACAGATGTGTCTGGTGTTGGCACAACTGCTGCGGCCCAATATTTATCGGTGAAGCCAAGCCAGCCGCCATTGGATGAAAAGTCTTTGCGGCCATCTTCAGCGAGGTCGCCATAGGAAAGCTCGACCAGATTATTGTCGGAAAGAACGCCGATCGGGCCTTCATGCAAAATAAAGAAGCCCGAAGTCTTGGGCGTTTCTTGCCGCGTAACGCGAGAATAAGGGAACAGCGCAATATCGCCAGAACCATTGTTCTCTACGGCCTGGGTCACAGTGAAGAGATAGTTTTCGTCGACATTGAATGTGCGCTTAAAGATTTGCCCATTGCCATTGTCATACTGCAACGTCACTGGTGAATTCACACCCAAGGTGCTGTTGCCAACAACATCCCACTGCGTATCAGATTTCGGCAGATTTGCTGTCGATCCAGTGGCGCTTACCCAGCCTTGCTCCACAAAGAATGGCTCTGGTGTGCCTTCAGGCGACAAAAGCGTGATGATCGGGCTGGTCTCATCCACAGTCTCGCGATAGCGCTTCAAGCGCAGATCGTCGATGCGACCGCCGGTTAGATTAATCGAACCTGTCAAAGCATCGGTCGAAATGTCAACGCGTTCACCTTGGGAGATCACGTCGTCACGGCTGCCAGTAACGCCGGTTACAGGCGCAGCCACATCGCTTGGGTCGCCATCAGCAGATGGGGTCGGTAGATCCGCGGTGCTTGATGTGCCTTGCTCTTGCTGCGCAGCGATTTCAGCTTGCCGTTGGGCTTTTTCCAGTTGCGGTCCAGCAACAAAATATTGCCACCCCACCAGCACCAAAATCGACAACCCGATTGCCAAGACGTAATTGCGGCCTTCATTCATGATTTTGACTTCCGATCTATTGCATGCGAAGCAGCGCTTCTTTCGACATGTATCTTTTCAAGAGCTCTTGCGAGGTTCTTTTTAAGTTCGTTAAAGGGTTCATGTAACGCTTCTTGACGACCAATCAACACATAGTTGAAATTTGGGTCAAATTTTTCAGCGAATTCTTTGGAAAGTGCGCGTAAACGTCGCTTTATCCGATTGCGCTGCGGTGCGTTGCCCACCCTCTTGGTCACTGTGTAGCCCAGCGCCGGACCCAAGTCGCAATCTTCATTGTGCGCAACGGCTTGCAGCACAAAGCCGCGCCGGACAATTTTACGTCCACGCGCGGCTTTCAAAAATTGCGCCCTTTTTTTCAACTGGCGCATGGTTGTCATCTTGCTCTTCGGACCCTTATCGTGCCCAAATCGTCACTTAAGCTGACAAACGCTTGCGGCCACGTGCGCGACGCGCATTCAAAATCTTACGACCGTTCTTGGTGGCCATACGTGCGCGGAAACCGTGACGACGTGTGCGAACAAGATTGCTAGGCTGAAATGTACGCTTCATTGCTCTTCAAGACCGCATCTTAAAGGACACGGTTCCTCTTTTACTGTTTAATTCCTGATTGACCAAAGGGCACAACGGCTTTTGATTTTGACAAAACAAATACCGACCGCACCATCATTAAATGGTCGAGTTGGGCTGGCTTATAGGCAATCATAGTGCCCAAGTCAATCAAAACCCTCGTGCGCGGACGTACTTTTTCCGTCCTTTGTTTCACACCTGACCCTCAAATCTGAGTGATCATTCTGTCATCATAATTTACTTGGGTCCAGACGCGACCCATGATTAGTCTGGACCAACCACAAACTTTGGGACCAACTATGTCTTTGCCGCACCAAAACAAGATTTCACTCGCCAAGCGCTGGCTGCCGTTGGCGCTTCTTGTGCTCATCATTGCCGTGCTCTATTTCACCGGCACCTATAAATGGCTTTCCATTGAGGCATTGGTTCAAAACTATACCCGCATGTCCCAATTTGTGGCGGACTATTTGTTGTTCGCTGTGCTCATTTACATGGCGTTTTATGTGGTCGCGGTGGCGCTTTCATTTCCCGCCGCCTGGGTGCTTACCGTTTCGGGTGGCTTGCTTTTGGGCTGGTGGATAGCCGGCCTCGCAACCATCGTTGCCGCCACGATGGGTGCATCGATTCTCTTTTTCATCGCCAAAACATCGCTTGGCGAGCATATGCGGCAAAACGCAAAAGGCTATGTGCAGCGTATGCGGGATGGTTTCCAAAAAGACGCCGTGAACTACATGCTGTTTTTGCGGCTCACCCCTGTGTTTCCCTTCACTTTGGTCAATATTGTCCCTGGCATTCTGGGCGTCCCATTCTCCATCTTTTTCTGGACCACACTGGTCGGCATTGCGCCGGGCACGTTCGCTTACGCTTACGCGGGTGAGGGGCTTGATTCAATCGTTCGGGCACAGGCCGATGCATATGAGGCTTGCATGGCAGCGGGAAATGCCACTTGCGGCATTTCGCTGAAAGTGGGCAATATCATCACAACAGATTTGTTGATCGCGTTGGGTGCCTTGGGGCTCGCATCTTTGATCCCGATCATCATTAAGCGCGTGCGCAAAACGCCCGCTTAAACAAAAGAACGGAAGCGCACATTGTGCGAGGATAGTTTTATTTATGGCAAAAATTCTTCAACCTGATCTCTGTGTCATCGGTGGCGGCTCCGGCGGCTTAACCGTCGCGGCGGCCGCTTTATCGCTGGGCGCAAGCGTTGTGCTGGTCGAGCGCGACAAGATGGGCGGGGATTGCCTCAACTATGGCTGTGTACCGTCAAAATCGCTCATTGCCTCAGCCAAACGCGCGCAATATATGCGCACCGCGACCAAATTTGGCATCGCGGCAGAAGATCCCAAGATTAATTTTGGCCGTGTGAATGAACATGTGCACAGGGTAATTGCAGACATCGCGCCGCACGATTCGGTGGAGCGTTTTGAGGGCCTTGGCGCCACAGTGCTGCAGGGCGAAGCCAAGTTCACTGATGCCAAAACCGTGATGGTGGGCGATCAGGCCGTCAAGCCCCGCCGGTTTGTAATCGCCACAGGCTCGCGGCCCATGTCGCCGCCGATCCCGGGCTTGAGCGAAATTGAGTATCACACCAATGAAACGATTTTTAACCTGACCCGTAAGCCGCAACATTTGATTGTGGTGGGGGGCGGCCCGATTGGCATGGAAATGGCGCAGGCGCATCACCGCCTCGGCAGCGACGTGACCGTGCTTGAAATGCAAACCCCGTTGGCCAACGATGATCCGGAATTGAGCGATATTGCGCTCAAGCAAATTCGCCGCGAAGGCGTGGTGATCCGTCAGGGCGTGAAGGTCACGCAAGTCGGGCAGAAGGCCAAAAACATTGCGGTGACGATTGAACTGAAAAACGGCGATACAGAAGAAATTGTCGGGTCGCATTTGCTGCTGGCGGCGGGGCGCAAGCCAAATGTTGAAGCCTTGGATTTGGAAAAGGCGAAGGTCAATTATGATGGTCGCGGCATTCAGGTCAATAAATCGCTGAAAACGTCGAACAAGCGAATATATGCCATCGGCGACGTTGCTGGCGGCCTGCAATTTACCCATGTTGCGGGTTATCATGGGGGCTTGGTGGTGCGTAACGCGCTCTACCGTTTGCCGATCAAAAACGATCCCACCATTATTCCCTGGGCAACCTATACCGATCCCGAAATCGCAAATGTCGGGCTCACAGAGGCCGATGCACGGGAAAAATATGGCGACAAATTCAAAGTGCTGCGCTGGAGTTTTGCTGAAAATGACCGCGCTCGCGCCGAACATGTTGAGGAGGGGCTGCTTAAAGTCATCACCACCCCTTCAGGCAAAATCCTAGGCGCCGGGGCCGTGGGCAACAATGCGGGCGAATTGATCAATATCTATGCTTTGGCTGTGGCCAACAAAATGAAAGTTGGGGCGTTTACCAAGATGGTCGCGCCTTACCCAACGCAATTCGAGATTGCAAAGCGCATCGCGGTGGAGTTCTATAAAGACAAAGTCGATCATCCGGCGCTGAAATTCTTGCTTCAGCTCAACCGTATATTGGGCTGACCTTTAAGCGCTGCAAAGGCATTTATGGCGAACGAACAAATTGACGCTCCAAAGCGGGTCATTTTCGGCCTTTCAATGAAATTGATCACCATGATCATCGCGATGATTATGGTGGTGGAGGTGTTGATCTACCTGCCCTCAGTTGCCAATTTCCGCATCAATTGGATGGATGACCGTGTGCATGTCGCTGGCGTTGCTGCGCGAGTCATTGAAACCGTGCCCGACACGATGGATTTGACGCCAGACACCGTCAGCAAATTGCTAAGCTCTGCTCAGGCAGAGGCGTTGGTGGTGCGCACGCAGGGCCAATCCCAATTGATTGAGCGCGCAGATATGCCCATGCCCGTGGCCGCCTATGCGGCTGATACGCGAGAGCGCGCGCCATTGGACCTGATTGGCCGCGCATTGGAAGTGCTGTTTTTCGGATCCAACCGCACCATGCGGGTCATTGGTGTGCCCATGGACAACCAGGATGTTGTGGTGGAGGTGTTGGTCAATGAAGCACTATTGCGCGAAGAATTGATCACCTATTCCCGCAATATTTTTTGGCTTTCGCTGTTGGTCGCCAGCTTCACGTCATTCGCGATTTTCTTGTTTCTAAATGGATTGCTGATTCGCCCGATTACCCGGCTGACGCGGAACATGATCTCCTTTCGGCAGGACCCCGACGACGCGCGTAAAATCATCATCCCGTCCGAACGCGGCGACGAAGTTGGCGTTGCTGAGCGGGAACTGGCCGCAATGGAGAGCAATCTATTCGCCATGCTCAAACAAAAGCAGCATTTGGCCGACCTTGGCTTGGCCGTCGCCAAGATCAATCACGATTTGCGCAATACCCTCGGTGCGGCGCAATTGCTCTCGGATCAGGTGGCCAATTTGGATGATCCGCATGTGCAGCGTTTGGCGCCGCGATTGGTGCATACGCTGGATCGCGCCATCAATTTTTGTCAGTCGGTGCTTGATTATGGTCGCCATAAATCGGTGGCCCCACGATTTGAACCTGTGGATTTACGGGCACTGTTGGATGAATGCGCAACCGACGCGGCGGTGCGGATGCACCCGGAAATTGAGTGGCACAATCAGGTGGAAGATGATGTCATCATCCGCGTGGACCCGGATCAGATCGCACGCGTCCTCACCAACTTGCTCAAAAATGCGCGTGAGGCGTTGGAGCCACTGAGCTTGCAAGATGGCCAAAACCTGTCCATCTCCGCCACCCTGATCGCCAATGACCAGCAAGTGCGTTTATTTATCGAAGATAACGGGCCTGGTTTGTCGCCGCGCGCCAAAGAGAATCTGTTCCGTGCTTTTGAGGGGTCGGGCCGTGCTGGCGGCACCGGCCTCGGTTTGGCCATCGCCAAAGAGCTTGTTGAAGCACATGGCGGACAGCTCAATTATATCGAAACTGAAAAAGGCACAAAATTTGAGATTTGTTTGCCCCGCTAATCCGGGCTTTTTCGCTGCAAAATGACAATCAGATGAAAAAGTTGCGATTGTGGGTCTTGCAATCATTTCAAAGCCAGTATATGGCTTTGCGCTGTTGATCGACGGAACTTTCGAACCGTTGATTTTAAGCACCGGTAGCTCAGCTGGATAGAGCACTAGACTACGAATCTAGGGGTCGGGAGTTCGAATCTTCCCCGGTGCACCATTTCCCCAAATTGATAAATGATTTTGCCTCATGTGCAGCATGATGCTGCGCGTTTGCCGTCAGGGCTTTTTACCGACCCTTAAGGTGCCTTCTGGGCATAAAGTGTCCAGAGCCATGGGCGCAAAGCACGGCGGGCATGACAAGCCATTCCAAAATGGAAATCTGCGCTTCGCTGGCACGGGCTTTTGATTGTTCAAGATGATCACGTCTCTCAATGACATAGTCATAAGGAATGCGTCAGTGTAATTGCTGTCGATTTGGTTGCGGAACTCTGGCCGGAGGCCCTGCGTTGTTCACACAACACAATCAATGAGGTGATCAAATGGCAGACAAAAAGAAGAAGGTTCCAGAGATAGATGAAGCGTTGGACGAATCTTTCCCCGCCAGCGATCCTCCATCCTGGACACCAGGTGAAGTTGGCGTTCAAGGGGAAACCCGGCCACCGCAACACCAAGATCATCAGCCCGGCGTGGAGAGCATCATGCAGCCACGCCCGCAGTCGCTGATGGAAAACTATAAAGGTGCAGGCAAGCTCACTGGTAAGGTGGCGCTGATCAGCGGCGGCGATAGCGGCATTGGCCGGGCGGTCGCCATTGGCTACGCCAAGGAAGGCGCCAACGTCGCATTTATCTATCTTGATGAGGATGACGACGCCGACGAAACGGTCCGCCATATTGAAAAGACCGGCCAAAAGGCCCTCGCGATCAAGGGTGATATTGGCGAAAAAGCATTTTGCGATGCCGCGGTGGAGAAGGTCCTTAAAGAATTTGGCTATCTCAATATTCTGGTCAACAACGCCGCCGAACAGCACGTGCAAGAACGGTTGGAAGATATTCCAGAAGAGCAGGTGCGCCGCACATTCGACACCAACTTTTTCGGGGCGTTTTTCCTTAGCCAAGCCGCACTCAAATTTTTGGGCAAGGATGATTGCATCATCAACACAACGTCGGTTGTGGCCTATCGCGGCAATGATGTGTTGATGGACTATGCCGCCTCCAAGGGCGCGATATTGGGCCTTACCCGATCATTGGCGTCTAACCTCGCGGAAAAACATGTGCGGGTAAACGCTGTGGCGCCCGGTCCTATCTGGACACCGTTGATCCCCGCGTCATTCGATGCTGAGCATGTCGAACATTTCGGTGAAGGCGCACCTATGGGGCGTGTCGGGCAACCTGATGAGGTCGCCCCGAGCTACATTTTCCTCGCCTCATCTGACGCAAGCTATATGACGGGGCAGGTGCTCCATCCCAATGGTGGCAACATCGTTGGGGCTTAACTCCCGCATGGGTGCAAAAAAGAAGGAGATGATGAGGTGTAGGCGTTTCTTCGTCCTGATACCTCACCATCTCATCGCGATTCTGACCCGTGAGCATGCGGGTTTCAGATCCACGCGTTCACAATTTGGTCGATAAAATCATCAAAGCGCCAGAAAAAGAAATTGCCAAAATGAAGGCTTTGATCGCTAGCGGGGAGGGGGAAACTTCGGCCCAAGACGCAGCACCAAGCGATCAATGGGTGGCTGGCATTTTGGCGGGCCGAATAGTTTATCCACAAAGAATACTACAAATAACATATTCGGTGTGCTAGCCTTTATACTGAAGGCGAGGTCTGCGGAAGCCGGAAGTAAAATTGGGCCTCAGATGGGGTAGTATAAACTGGGGCCTTTTGACAATTACTGTAATCGCGGTCGCGGTTGCTGGTGAAATTGATCATATTATGACGACCGCAGTAGACATGGCGATATTTGCTTCGTTTTGTTTTGTGCGAGCAGCTTTATTTTGAATTGATGTCTTGATTTCTGTGCTCGGCACTCGCCTCAGTCAATAGGAGGCTAAATTGACGGACAACAACGAACCCGAACTGGACGCAATTCCCGCGCCCGAAGGTCCGACCGAGATCATCGAGAGTGATTACGAGATCGGTCAGGATAATATTGAAACCAATATCGGCCCGTTTGGTCTGGACATACACAACCCGGTATTTGTGATTTCCGGCTTAACCGTAGTGGCCTTTGTGTTGCTCACATTGGCGTTCCAATCCGAAGTTGAACCCTTGTTCAACAATTTGCGCAATTGGCTGACCCAGACATTTGATTGGTTCTTCCTGTTGGCAGGCAATATCTTTGTGATCTTGTGTTTGGTGTTGATTGTGACGCCAATGGGCAAGGTGCGCATTGGGGGCAAAGATGCGACGCCAGATTTTTCATATATAGGCTGGTTTTCCATGTTGTTTGCCGCCGGTATGGGCATCGGGCTGATGTTCTATGGTGTGAGCGAACCGATTTCGCACTTTACCAGCGCGCTGGGGGGCGTCGCTTCCGAAAATGGTGTCCGCACAGACTCGGCGCCTTTGGGCGGTGCTGAAGGCAATGCGTTCGAGGCCGCGCGCTTGGGCATGGCTGCAACCATCTTCCACTGGGCTCTTCACCCGTGGGCAATTTATGCAGTGGTCGCCCTGTCATTGGCGATCTTTTCTTACAATAAGGGTCTGCCGCTTACCATGCGCTCAGTGTTCTATCCAATCTTTGGCGAACGCGTATGGGGCTGGACAGGGCACATCATCGACATTCTGGCGGTGTTCGCCACATTGTTTGGCTTGGCCACTTCTCTAGGTATTGGGGCGCAGCAAGCGAATGCCGGCCTGAACGCGCTGTTCGGTTTGCCTGTCGGCGATGCCAGCATGGTGTTTTTGATTGTCGTGATTACCGGGATGGCGCTGGTTTCTGTTGTTGCAGGCTTGGATGCAGGCGTGAAGCGCTTGTCTGAGATCAACATGGTCTTGGCGATAATTTTGCTCGTCTTTGTGATAATTGTGGGGCCAACCCTCGCCATCCTGACCGGTTTTTTCCAAAACCTATGGGCCTATATTGAATACCTCCCGGCACTATCGATGCCGTTTGGTCGCGAAGATGCAAACTTCTCACAAGGCTGGACATCGTTCTATTGGGCCTGGTGGATTTCATGGTCACCATTTGTGGGCATGTTTATCGCCCGCGTTAGCCGTGGTCGCACCGTGCGCGAGTTCATCACATGTGTGTTGATCATCCCGTCTCTGGTGTCTGTCTTGTGGATGACCTCATTCGGTGGCACAGCGATCGATCAGATCGTTAATCAGGGCTACACAGCCGTGGCTGATGCCGCGTTGGAGTTGAAGCTGTTTGAAATGCTGGAACCATTGCCATTGGCACAGCTCACCTCATTTGTGGGTATCTGTTTGGTGATTGTGTTCTTCGTGACGTCATCAGACTCTGGCTCCTTGGTGATCGACACCATGACAGCTGGCGGTAAAGTGAATGCCCCCACACCGCAACGTGTGTTCTGGGCAAGCTTTGAAGGTATCGTTGCGATCGCGTTGTTGCTTGGTGGTGGCCTTGGGGCGCTTCAAGCCATGGCGGTGTCCACGGGCTTCCCGTTCACCATTGTCATTCTCCTGGCATGCTTTGCCTTGGTGAAAGGCTTGATGAGTGAGATGAAGCACAACTAGATAATGATGCACAATTAAACTGAATTAGCCCGCCAAGCATCTTGGCGGGCTTTTCATTGGCTAGACGCGGTGTTGGTCTTAGCCCAGCGCCATTTCAACAGCGGCGCGCACGTGCAAGTCGGTGCTGTCATAGGTGGGGATGGGGCTGTCATCATCGCTGATCAACAGTGTGATTTCCGTACATCCCAAAATAACGGCTTCGGCGCCACGCGCCATCATTCCATCAATGGCACGCTGATAGGTTTCGCGTGACTTGTCCGACACGATGCCTTGGCACAACTCATCAAAAATGATCGCATTCAAATTGGTGCGGTCCACCTCGGGCACAATGATGTCCAGCCCATGACCCTGTAGCCGATCAATCAAAAATGGCTTTTCCATCGTAAAGGCTGTGCCCAGCAAGCCTACTCGCTCAAATCCATCTGATTTCAACGCCTGCGCGGTGCTGTCAGCGATGTGAAGCAGGGGAATATCGGTAGCCGCCTCAATCTGCGGCGCCACCAGGTGCATGGTGTTTGTCGCCAGCAATAAAAACTCGGCGCCGGCCCGTTCGAGCCCTTTTGCGTGGTCAGCCAAAAGGGCACCGGCTTCATCCCAGGCCCCACTCTTTTGCATGTCCGCGATGGGGGCAAAATCGACGGACCGCAGCAACATTTCAGCACTGTGCAAGCCACCCAATTTGGTGCGTACCAATTGGTTCAGCTGTTGATAATAAAGCGCAGTGGATTCCCAGCTCATGCCGCCCAATAGGCCGATGGTTTTCATATCTGGTGCTCCCCTTCAATTTGGGGCCGCACCAGCGCCACCAACTCTTGATAGAGCTCTTTCTTGAACGGAACGATAAGGTCCGGCATATCGTCAATCGGCCGCCACGCCCATTCAGAAAATTCTGCGGGATGCGTGCCATCCGCTGGTCGCTCGACATTGATTTCGCTTTCGTCTCCGACAAAGCGGAACACAAACCATCTTTGTTGCTGGCCCCGATATTTGCCCTTCAAGGCCTTGCCCAAAAGCTCTTCCGGCAAATCATAGCTAAGCCACTTTGGCACCTCATAGATCAGCTCAATGGAGGACATGTTGGTCTCTTCATAAAGCTCGCGCTTGGCGGCTTCCAGCGGATCTTCGCCCTTGTCGATGCCACCTTGCGGGAATTGCCATTCATGCGATTGGGGCACACCGGGCTTTGCCAGCCGCCGACCTGCAAAAACTTCGCCCTTGTCATTGACGACGCAAACGCCCGCGCAAAACCGATAGGGCATTTTCTCGCGATCAATTGGCTGCGTCATAAGTTCTGTCCTAATTGTCCTGCATCAATGCACTTGCGGGCACCAGAACCAGATTTTTGTCTTCCAGCTCCTTGGCCCATTCCGCAATGGTGCGCACCGTCACAGGCAAAGATGTAGCCGTGCCGATGGCCGATCCATTTTCAAGGGCAAGTGCTTCTAGTTTGCTCAATTGGCGCAAAATATCGCTGCGTGAGGGCGATTCATCCAAACTCAAATCGGCCCGAGCAAAATCCACCCCAGCCTGTTTCGCCAGCTGCGGTGCGAGTGAACGGTTCGAGGCCCCGTCATCCAAAAATGTAAGTCCCCGCAGGGCAATTTCTTCCATAACGGGTTGCATATCGTTGGCAGAGGAGGTGAAGCGGGCGCCCAAAAAATTGATGACGCCAGTATAACCGCCCATGCGCGACATCAGCCAATATAAACGATCCAAATTGGCGCGGGCGGCTTGTCCCACCAAAAGCGTTTGCGGGCCGGGATCATTTTGCGGGTAATCAAACGGCTCAAGCGGTAATTGCAGCATGATTTCGTGGCCGCCAATGCGTGCGGCGAGGGCAAGGCTGCCCACATCTTTGCCATAAGGGGCAAAGGCCAATGTTATCTCATCTGGCAGCCGTTCAATTGCCGACCGTGTGTTTTCCTCTGAAAGGCCCAATCCTTCAACAACAACAGCGATCAGGCCGCGGCCATTGGCGCTGTCAGGCGTGAGCGATGCCCGCGCATACACGTCTGCAGGTCGGTCCCCGTTCGGGCCCACTTGCGGAATAAAGCCATGTTGGGTTTTTTCCAGTAATTCAGGCAGGGGCGCTGCCGCGCGGGCGGCTTCGGCTGCTTCCGGAAAGGCGTCAATATTTATAAAGGAGGGGCTTTCGACGGGGTCGATAGGTTCCTCTTCAACAATATCTTCGCCCCCTTCCGTAGAAAGATTGCGGGCCAATTCGTTGTTGCCGGTGGATGAAACAGCCACTTCAATTTGTGGCCGCCCCTCCAAAGGGCTTTCCACATAGGCCACCCAAGCCACGGGCACCGCAATAACGGTCACCAGCAGGGCGATAGACACAGGCAATAGCGGAAACCCACCGACACGAATCTTCGATGGGTTGTCTCGGCGCTCATTTTTTTTGCGCCCAAGAGGCTTATTAATGTTGTCCGCCATATGCCGCCGCAACTTGTGGTTTGGTGTTGGCCCCACTTAATGCGGGGCCAAACCGAATGATCTATTTAGGATCAGGTGGAAAAGCTTCGTTGGTCTTTTCCCCGGTGATCAAATCAATTGCAAACTGCAATTGGTTGTCTTTTTCGCGATCTGAGGGCACATAAACCGATGAACCAGTTGTGGCCTCATCTTCTGTGCCGCCGCCAATTTGACCATCAAGCGCGGCTTCCCCAATGATTTCGTCACGCCCTTTGAGTTCGTCCGGTACATCCTGGAAGATCTCAATATCAGGCACAATGCCTGCCGCTTGGATAGAGCGCCCACTTGGGGTGTAATAGCGCGAGGTGGTCAACCGCATCGCCCCGTTTTGTCCAAGTGAAATAATCGATTGCACTGAGCCTTTCCCGAACGAGCGTGTGCCCACAAGGGTCGCCCGCTTTTGGTCTTGCAGCGCTCCGGCCACAATTTCAGATGCGGAGGCTGACCCGCCATTGATCAGGACGATCATATCAAGGTTTTCAACGCGCTTGTCCAAATCATCTGGGTTGGCGTCATAGCGCGAATTTTCCTCTGCGGACCGGCCTCTGGTCGACAGAACATTGCCACGCGATAGAAACGCATCTGAGATAAAGACTGCCTGATCCACAAGCCCGCCCGGGTTATTGCGCAAATCCAGGATGATGCCTTCAAGGTCATCGCCAAGTTCTTCTTGGATGTCATTGATCGCTTTTTCCACACCAGCATAGGCTTGGCCGGTAAAGCGTGCGAGCCGGATGATCCCAACATTATCTTGAGTGAAGGAGCGTACCACTTGGAAGGTGATCACATCCCGGGTGATGGTCAGCGTGATTGGTTCCTCAACACCCTCTCGAATAATCGTCAATTCGATATCGGTGCCCACTTCGCCACGCATCAATTCAACCGCCTGATCCAATGACTTGCCGCGAACAGGCTCGCCATCCAACTCAACGATATAATCATTGGCCAACACCCCTGCCTCAGCAGCGGGGGTCTCGTCGATGGGTGAAATGACTTTGATCACTTCATCTTCCATCTGCACTTCAATGCCCAGGCCGCCGAATGTGCCTTGCGTGTCTTCGCGCACATCAGCGTAATCATCTGGATCAAGATAGCCAGAATGGGGGTCAAGGCTGGTCAGCATGCCTTGAATAGCCGCGCGCACCAGCTCTTTTTCATTTGGTGCATCCACATATTCGGAGCGAATACGGTCGAAGATTTCACCAAATAGGTTCAGTTCTTCATAAACTTGTTGCTGTTCCAGCGGCCCCTCATTTTCTTGCGTGGCCTCTTGTGCAAACGCGGGCGCCGCCGCGCCAGCAAAAAGACCAATTGAGAGGGCAAGAAGAGCTGATTTCATGGTCGGTTTCATAAATTGACTATCCATTCTGTGCTGTCCTGGACCCTTTGTCCCACCATCCGGTGGGGTCAATAGGCGTATCTTCATTTCGAATTTCAATATAAAGCGTTGGCCGAGAGTTTCCAGCACTGGTCGCGATCGTTTGAGAATTTGTGTTGGTGCCCATTTTACCCAGTGGTTCACCCATCAAAACAAATTGTCCCAAATTAACGTCTGCGCTTTCCATGCCTGCCAACAGCAGGTGATATCCTTGACCCATATTCAAAATGATAATTTGGCCATAATTAAGATAAGGGCCTTTATAAACCACCCATCCATCGGCAGGGGCAACAATTTGCGCTTCGGGCCGCGTCACAACATATTCGCCTTGCGACGTGCCGCCAAATCGATCATCTGCGCCATAGGCGACGACTTCCACGCCAACCACTGGTGGGGTCAAATGTCCCTTGCCCAGGGCAAACGGGAAGGCGGGCTCTGTGCGTGATTTATCGGCCAAAGCCAAATCAATCACGCTTTGCTCTAATTCTTCGCCAACATTATTTTGGTCCTCATCGGATGCGTCCGCCTCAGCATTCGCATTGCTCACCGATTGAACTTTATCTTCAAGCGTATTGATCAGTTGCGTCAGGGAAGTGGCGCGGCTGGCCAACAATTCGGCTTCGCGTTGCTCCGCTTCCAGCTCTTCGCCCACCCGTTCCAGGCCGCGCTTGCGGGCTTCAATCAGGGTTGCAATGCGCAAGCGTTCTTCCCGCAAAACGGTGAGGTTGGCCACAAGAAGCTTTTGTTCCGCCTCGGCTTCTTCCGCTATCGCCAACAAACTATCAAGTTCCATGCGCACCGCATCAGCCCGGCTGGCCAATTGCGGCAAAACAGACGCCAACAAACTCCCGGCACGCGCGGAATCGACGGCGTTGCCCGGTTCAATAATCAGGGCAGGGGGCGGGTTGCGCCCCAATTGCTGTAACGCGGTGAGAAGGGTGCCAATTTCCTGATTTTCATCGTCCAACGTCGCGCGGATGGTCTCTTCTTCCGCGCGCAGGCTGGCCATACGCTCGGCAATCGCGTTGGCTTCAATCTCCGCCAGCTTCACCCGTTGCGCGGCTTCGATGAGCGCGGCGGTTTGCTGGGTGCGGTCGCCGGAAAACTCTTCCACTTGCGCTTTTAGTTCCGCCACCCGCTCTTCGGTCAGCTCAATGGTTAGCTTAACTTGGTCAAGTTCAATCTGCGCATCTTGGGTTGTGGTGGGATCATTGAATTGCGCAAGGCTCGGCCCCATTATCATGGCGCTGGCCAGCAACAATCCAGCGCTCCATCGACTGGCTTTTCCAATTTGGCGCAAATAAAGGCTCACGGGTAAATTTCGGCTCCACGCAAAATGGCGAATCACCACTCTAATGTATCAAAGGCAACGCTTTTGTCGCGTTTAAGTTTGACCTTTTTTGGGCCGTACCCCCCGGTTTTCGCTATGTTTCTAGCTACGGTGGTACGGGTGACCGCTCAAAATCGTCATGGCGCGATAAATTTGCTCCGCCAGCATGATGCGCACAATCTGGTGCGGCCAGGTTAAATTAGAAAAATTCAGGGTGAGCTTGCCCCGCTGGCGCAGGTCTTTGTCGAGCCCATCCGCGCCGCCAATAACAAACCAGCATTCGCGTGCGCCATTGTCGCGCCAATCACCCATATGTTGGGCAAATTTTTCGCTGGTCAGGCTTTTGCCGCGTTCGTCCAAAAATACAAACACCGCGCCATCCTGCACCTGGGCGAGTATGGCGTCTGCTTCTTCTTTTTTGCGTTGTTCGGATTGCTTGGCGCGGCTCTCTGGCAGCTCTCGCACGCTCACATCGCCAAAGCCGAGCTGTTTACCCACCGATTTGGCACGTTCAATGTAGCGATCAACAAGTTGGCGTTCGGGGCCGTCTTTCAACCGCCCCACTGCCAGAATATGCACTTTCATAAGGGTCTAAACGCTAGTGCGTCGCGTCATTTGGCAAATTAGCAGACCACATTTTTTCAATGTTGTAGAATTCGCGCACCTCAGGGCGGAACAGATGCACGATCACATCGCCCGCATCCACCAGCACCCAGTCGCACTGTGGAACGCCTTCAATCTTCGGTTTGCCAAAACCCTTTTCACGCAATGTGCGCGACAATTGGTCGGCGATCGCTCCCACATGGCGGTTTGATCGGCCAGAGGCCACGATCATATTGTCCGCCAAGCTTGATTTGCCGCGAATATCAATAGATACCGTGTCTTCAGCTTTTGCATCGTCCAAAAGCCCAAGTACAACATCCAAAAGATTTTCTGATGATGCAGCAGATTCAGGCGCTGCGCCCTTGTTATGGGTTTGGGGCGTCATGCACCAAGGCCCAATTTCAGTGAGATAGAAACCATTGTGGCTCGATCATCTTTCACGCTTATTTCCAATGCTTTTAATATGCGCTTATTGCGCGTGTTTTTCAAGTCTTCTGCGCTGTGTTAGCCGCGGCGCTTTGCCCCTTGGCGCAGTTGTGTGGAGGAAAGATCAGACATAATGCCATGCAAATAGATCCAGGCCGGGGCGCGCATGTCAGCAAAGCACGCGGCGTCGCTTTCATCCACGCGCCACCGCGCCATGGCTTGGGCCGCAGGCGCAAACGGCGCATTATGGGTTGCCCCGGGGCGCACATAAACCGCAATCGGCATCAATTGCGCCATATCCTGCCAGCGGTCCCACTTATGGAAGCTCACCAAGTTGTCGGCCCCCATAATCCAAACGAATTTGCGGCCGGGCAAGGTCTGTTTCAAATAGGCCAAAGTGTCATAGCTATATTTAAAGCCATGCTTGGCTTCAAAACCGGTGATGCGCACGCGCGGATGGTCCATCAAACTTCGCGCCGCTGCAATGCGCTCTGACAGGGGTTTGAGTTCGCTATGGTCTTTCAGCGGATTGCCGGGGGTCACCAGCCACCAAATCGCGTCCAGTCCAAGCCGCTTTAGCGCTTGCCGCGTCACCAATCTATGGCCCTCGTGGGCCGGGTTAAAGCTGCCGCCAAATAGGCCAATCCGCATCCCGGGTGTGGAATGGGGCAGGCTGAGATCAGCATGACTGTTTTTGATAATGCTTGTCACGGACGCGTATGTCCTTTGCCATGCACGCGATAATTAAAGCTGGTGAGCTGTTCCACACCCACCGGGCCACGCGCATGCATTTTGCCTGTGGCGATGCCAATTTCGGCCCCCATGCCAAACTCGCCACCATCGGCAAACTGGGTTGAAGCATTGTGCATCAATATCGCTGAATCCACTTCCCGGAAAAAGCGTTCAACCACCTCGTCGTTCTCAGCCAAAATGGCTTCTGTGTGATGGGATGAATAGTGGGCAATATGATCAAGAGCCGCATCAAAATCATCCACCACCCGCACGGAAATGATCGCATCCAAATATTCGGTAGACCAATCCTCTTCCGTGGCGGCAACCACACGATCATCAAGGTCAGCGGTGCGTGTGCATCCGCGCACTTCGCAGCCTTTTGCCATCAATGCATCCACCATTTGCGGCACAAAGAGCGGTGCAATTTTTTGATCAATCAACACGGTTTCTGCCGCACCGCAAATGCCGGTGCGCCGCATTTTGGCGTTCAGAATAATTTCTTCAGCCATGTCCAGATCCGCACTTTGGTCCACCACAATATGGCAAATGCCTTCAAGGTGCGCGAACACAGGCACGCGTGCCTCTTGTTGCACACGACCCACAAGCCCTTTGCCACCACGCGGCACAATCACGTCAATATTGCCATTCAGCCCCTGCAGCATTTTGCCCACGGCTTCGCGGTCGGTCACTGGCACCAATTGAATGGCGTCTTTAGACAATCCTGCCGCCTCAAGCCCGTCCACCAAACATTGATGGATGGCGCGTGAACTGTGAAAACTGTCAGACCCGCCACGCAAGATCGCCGCATTGCCCGCTTTAAGGCAAAGCGCCCCAGCATCAGCGGTCACATTGGGGCGGCTTTCAAAAATCACCCCAATTACACCCAAAGGCGTGCGCACGCGATCAATCACCAACCCGTTGGGTCGACGAATTTCTGCCAGTTTGGTGCCCACAGGATCGTTCAACAGGGCAATTTGCTCCAACCCATCGGCAATCGCTTCGATGCGCTGGGCGTCCAGTGTCAAACGGTCGATAAAGGCCGCACCCACGCCGTTGGCTTTCGCCGCCGCCACATCTTTTTGGTTTGCTGCCAGAATGCCTTCAACATTGGCGCGCAACAGCGCGGCTGCTTCACGCAGGGCTTGGTCTTTTTGGTCAGTTGGAGCAATGGCCAATCCGCGGGCGGCCAAGCGGGCCCGCTCGCCCAGCCCCATCATCAGCGTATGAATATCGGCATGATCTGTCATTGTTCAACTTGCCTCTTCAACTTGCAGCAAAACCATATTGTCGCGATGCACCAGTTCAGTGCGCGAGACAGGTCCTAAAATCTCAGCAATATCGGCTGAGCGTTTGCCCAACACCAATTGCGCATCAGCCGCATCAAAATTTGAAAGGCCGCGCGCACGTTCTATCCCAGCTTGATCGAAAATGGAAATCGCATCCCCGCGACCAAATGTGCCCTCAATTTGGGTCACGCCAATGGGCAACAAACTTGTGCCTTTGGCCAAAGCGGTGGCGGCCCCTGCATCGATCACAACGCGTCCAGCGGGCAGAGCCGACATGATCCAGTTTTTCCGCGCTGCGCGTTTGGTCGCCACAGGCACGAAAAAGCTGTGCCGGGCGCCATTTGCTACTGCACGCAATGGATGGTCAATTGCCCCTTTGGCAATGATCATCGCGGTGCCCGCGTTTACAGCCATCTTTGCCGCTTCAATTTTCGTGCGCATGCCCCCGCGTGACAAATGGCTGGCCGCGCCCCCCGCCATCGCTTCAATTTCCGGGGTGATGCGTTCGATACGAGGCAAAAACTCAGCGTCTGGGTCCAGATGCGGTGGCGCTGTGTAAAGCCCGTCCACATCTGAAAAGATGATCAGCCCGTCGCTCTCCACCATGGTGGCGACACGCGCACTCAGCCGATCATTATCGCCATAGCGAATTTCGCTGGTGGCCACGCTGTCATTTTCATTGATGATCGGCACGGCCCCCATATCGAGCAAGGTGTTCATGGTGGTCTTGGCATTGAGAAAATGCCGCCGCTGTTCTGTTATATTGGGGGTGACCAAAATTTGGCCCGCAACAATATTGTGGGTGCGCAAAATGTCGCTAAAGGCTTGGGAGAGGGCAATCTGCCCCACCGCCGCAGCCGCCTGGCTTTGATCGAGCGGTAAACTCACCGCCTCGAGGCCCAACATGCGCCGACCTAGCGAGATGGCGCCCGACGATACGATCACCACTTCAACGCCATGGGCCTTGAGCGCCGCGATATCGGCAGCAAGGCTTTCTAACCACGCTTTGCGCAGCGCACCCGTTTCAGCGTCCACCAAAAGGGCAGAGCCGATTTTGATCGTTAGGCGCTTAAAGCCAAAAAAATCGTTGAGCGCATCTGCCATAAAACTCTCATTTCCGCCTATTGATCGCGCTTAAGGCGTCCAAGGCGCGTCTTCGTCAAGCGCCTCTTGCGCTTCGGCGTCTTTGGCGTCGTCCAATTGGCCCAGCACGTCAAACAGCACCTTATCCACATCCTTGCCCGCCACCGCAGAGATCAAATGCACCTTTTTGCCGCTCGCCGCTTCAAGCGCCGCCTGCTTTTCAGCAAGGTCATCGTCCGAAATCGCGTCCACCTTGTTCAGCGCCAAAATCTCATGTTTTTCGCCAAGGCCATGGCCATAGGCTTCAAGCTCACCACGAATGGTTTTATACGCTGCCACAACATCTTCTTGTGTGCCATCAATCAAGTGCACAATGGTGCGGGTGCGTTCGACATGGCCCAAAAACCGGTCGCCAATGCCAGCGCCTTCATGTGCGCCTTCGATTAGCCCGGGAATATCCGCCATCACAAATTCGCGGTTGCCGATTTTCACCACGCCCAAGTTGGGGTGCAATGTGGTGAAGGGATAGTCAGCGATTTTCGGCTTGGCGGAGGTGACCGAGGCGAGAAACGTCGATTTTCCCGCATTGGGTAGACCCACAAGGCCCGCATCCGCAATCAGTTTCAGGCGCAGCCAAATCCACATTTCCTCGCCCGCAAGCCCGGGATTGGCATGGCGAGGCGCTTGGTTGGTGGAGTTTTTAAAATGCATGTTGCCAAAGCCGCCATTGCCGCCTTTAAGCAAAACCATTTCTTGGCCCACTTCGGTGAAGTCCGCCATCAATGTTTCATTGTCTTCGGCAAAAATCTGCGTGCCCACAGGGACCTTCAAGATCACATCGGCGCCATCGCCGCCCGTGCGCTGTCGGCCCATGCCGTGTGTCCCGGTGCCGGCTTTAAAGTGCTGTTGATAGCGATAATCGATCAGCGTGTTCAGCCCGTCGACGCATTGCACGATTACATCGCCGCCGCGACCGCCGCTGCCGCCATCAGGGCCACCAAATTCGACATATTTCTCACGCCGAAACGAAACAGAACCTGCGCCGCCGCTACCTGATTTAATAAAGATTTTTGCTTGGTCTAGAAATTTCATGTGTTTTTACGCAAGGTTGCCAGCGTTGGCGCGGCATTTTCAAACGCATCCTTTGTCAGTTCTGTATCGATATGCGCGAATTCTTTGTTTTGTGCAAGGGATTGTACCTGAGATTGACCGACAGTTTGAAAACCCAACTTCTGCTGCACCTTTAATGACGCAATATTATAATCAAACACGCCAGACGTGATTTTTGGCGCGCCCGGCCCATTAAACAGCCATTTGATCAGGGCCCAGTTCGCCTCGGTCATCAGGCCTTGGCCCCAAAAATCGGGATGCATATAATAGCCAAGCGAGGGTAATTCCTCTCGTTCGGTAAAACCCGTCATGCCGCAAAATTGATCCTCATGGGTGAAAATCGCAAATTTTTGCCCGTAAGGAGGCGAAATTTGCGGTTGTCTCTCCAACCACGCTTGGGCATCTTCCAACGAATAAGGGTGAGGCACATGTGCCATATCCTTCGCCACCTCATAACGCGATAATGCAGCAGCAATCGCCGCTGCATCATCCATTTGTGGTGGCCGCAAATAGAGCCGATCAGTTGCCAATTTGAGCATGGCTCTGTCTCCGCAGGTCCCAATAGGCTTGCCGGGTCAAAACCGTGTCGACTGCCGTGACGGTCTCGCCGCGCGTTTGGCAGTTAAACTGGCAGGTGCCCACTTCCTCAAAGCCTAGATTGGCTTGCAATTTGCGCGAGGCGAAATTGTCCTCAAAAATGTCCGAGACGATAAAGTCCCGATCATCTTCCAGGAAATACCAGTCAAGCGCCGCGCGCAACGCTTCGCCCATATGGCCCTTGCCCCAATAGTTTTTCTTCAGCCAATAGCCAATATTGACGCCCCGTTCGGTCTTGCCAAAATCGATCAGGCCGCCCAGTTTCATGGGCTCAACTTCGATGATAAACGCAATATTGTCGCGCGAACGGTCATGCACCGTGCGCCCCAGCCATGCCAACACATCTTTAGGGCGGCAGGGGGTTGGCACGTTTTTCAAATTCCGCGCAATTTCAAAGTCATTCAAGGCTTCAGCAAGGTTCGCTGCATCCCCTATTTCAACCGGACGCAGCAGCAGGTTCTTGGTCTCAATGTAAGTCATTATCTATCCGCTCGTCTTTGTGGTTGAACAGGAAATGGTGCATTTCCTTGTCGGCATGAAGGCCGCTTTCTTCGGTGAGGGTCTTCTGATGCACAAACCCACACTTGGTGAGCAGTGCCTTGGAAGCCTTGTTGGAAACGAGACAACGGGCGAATAGTTCCGCCGCTTTCTCGGTTTCTTTCACCGCGTTCAACAAAGCAGAAATAGCTTCAGAACCAATACCTTGACCCCAATAGGGTTCCCCAAGCCAATAGCCAAGTTCAGGCGTTGACAGGTCATCGGAAAAGGTAAGGCCACAAACGCCGACAAGCGTGTCGTCGAGCGTGATTGCCCACACTTTTTCTTCGCCATCGGAGTTGGCCAGATTGATAAAGAATTTGGCGTCTTCTTCCCCATAAGGATGGGGCAGCCGCGCCAGCACATCGGCAATCTTTTTATTGTTTGCGAGCACCACCAGTTGCGCCACATCCTGATCGCCCAACGGACGCATCACCAAACGCTTTGAGCGGATGGTTGAAGGAAGAGTGGTTTTCAAAACTGATTTAGTCATTTTAATGCTCCAAACAAAAAGGGGACCGGTTTTCACCAATCCCCTTTAAAACTTTGAAGCTTTTTAGCAGGTCTCAATCGATCCGCCGGGGTTTGGTTAAACCGGCGGATGATATGTGAACCGCCGTTATTCCGCTGCCTCTTGTGGCATCACGGATACAAAAGTCTTGTTGTTGCGACGTGTGGAGAAGGTCACTTTGCCTTCCACAAGCGCGAAAATTGTGTGGTCTCTGCCAAGACCCACATTTTCACCTGGATTCCATTTTGTGCCGCGCTGACGCACAAGGATGTTGCCGGGCACGACGTGCTCGCCACCAAACTTTTTCACGCCGAGACGACGACCAGCTGAATCACGACCGTTACGGGATGAACCGCCTGCTTTTTTATGTGCCATTCTGTCAGTCTCCTATAACTTACTTGCCAGCCATCAATTCTTTAGCTTGGCTAATCCAATCTTCGCGTTCAATGCGGCCTTTAAAGTTCAGCTCGGCATCAATGCGTTCAATGTCCGCTTTGGTGAATTCCGCCACTTGCTTCAAAGAGGTCACGCCTGCAGCGTGCAATTTCTTTTCCAAAGCTGGGCCAACACCAGAGATCAATTTCAAATCGTCTTTTGCGTCTGCTTTAGCGGCAGGTGCTTCAGACTTTGCTGTTTCTTTAGCAGCTTCTTTTTTCGGCGCTGCTTTCTTCGTTGCTTTTGGCTTTGCGCCACCGGTCAAAATGTCGGTGATGCGCACAACGCTCAAATGCTGACGGTGACCATTTTTGCGGCGATAGTTTTGGCGACGCTTCTTTTTGAAGATCACAATTTTCTTATCGCGCTTTTGCTCAACCAACTCAGCAACAACAGAAGCACCGTCTACCAACGGAGCACCGATTGTTACGTCGCCTTCAGCGCCAACCATCAACACTTGATCAAAGGTGACGGTGTCGCCGGCTTCGGCATCAAGTTTTTCAACATTCAAGACGTCATCAGCAGCAACTTTGTACTGCTTGCCGCCTGTCTTAATCACAGCAAACATATTTATTCCTTTCAAAGGCCGTTCGTGGGCCAGAGTGTTGTCACGCGCTGTGCGGCGCCGGATCACCGGTCTTTTATTCAGGTCAACCTGAAAGCCTTAAGCTGCAGTTTTTCCAATGAAAATCGGCGCACCTGTCCCCAGCTACGCTTCAATTCGAGGGCGGTTATGCTGGAGAATCCCTTTGAAGTCAAGGGAAAAGGCCGCTTTTCGCCCATTTTTGATGCCGCTGCCGCAACAATTATTCAGTCAGCTTGTCGCGGCTTTGTGTGCGCCACAAGCTGGCATATCGTCCATTGCGCGCCAGCAACTCATCATGACGCCCCAGTTCAACGATCCGCCCATTCTCGATAAACGCGATTTTGTCCATATGTGCAATGGTGGACAGGCGGTGCGCAATCGCAATCACGGTTTTGTCCGCCATAAACGTATAAAGAGCATCCAGAATGTCGGCTTCAACCTCGGAATCGAGCGCCGATGTTGCTTCATCCAATATCAGAATTGGGGCGTTGCGCAGCAGTGCCCGTGCCAACGAAATGCGCTGCTTTTGTCCGCCTGAAAGCCGCACCCCGCGTTCGCCCACAATGGCATCATAACCTTGGTTGCCCATGTCATCCGCCGTGTTTTGGATAAACTGATGTGCATGGGCGCGGCGGGCCGCATCATACAGGTCAGACTGCGATGCCTGAGAGTGACCAAATGCAATATTGTCGCGAAGAGAACGGTTTAGCAGTGAAACATCTTGCGAGACATGGGCGATGTTTTGGCGCAGCGAGTTTTGATCGATATGGCTGATATCTTGCCCATCCAATAAGATTTTTCCCCGTTCGGGCGCATAGTGGCGCAGCATCAAATTGACCAGCGTTGATTTGCCCGCGCCCGAGGCCCCGACCAGCGCTACCTTCTGGCCCGGCTCGATGTGAAGCGACAGCCTGTCCAAGCCGCCCGCACCCTGACCATAGTGATGCGAAATATCGCGAAACTCAATCGCGCCGTCTTTAAATTTCAGGTTCGGTGCATTGGGGGTGGCGGGCATATCCATAGGCTGCGCGACGGAGCGCAAGGCCTCGCGGGTTGCACCAATGTTGCCGTAAATCGAGGCAACTGCGTCCATCATCCATTCCGCCATGCTGGAAACGCGTGTCGCCAATGCCAGCGATGCGGCCACCAGGCCCAATTGAGCCGCCCCCACATGCCACAAATAAAGAGCATACCCGATCAGCCCCACCAGCAACATGTTGCTCAACACAACCATGCCAACATTGATCACCACTTCAAAACGTTGGACACCAACAAATGCTGTGAACGCACGCCTGAACTTGGTGAGCGCATGCTGATCTTCATAGCTTTGGTCGGCATAAAGCTTGACCGTTTCGATATTGGCATAATTGTCCACCAACAGGCTGGTTAAATCGGTTTTCGCCGCCTCAAACCGCTCATAGTGACGACTGAACCGGGGAACGGCATAGGCCATGTGCAATGAATAGAATGCGACCCAGATCAAAAGTGGAATTGCCAGACGAAAATCGATCGCGGTGAACAGCCAAAATGACCCGACAAAATAGGTGACCACGTAGATAAGGCCATGCAGAACGGCATAAATGGTGCCTGTGGCCGAAACGCCAATTTCGCGCACGCGTTGGGCCAATTGCCCGGATTGCTGGTTGCGAAACCAACCAACTGATTGTCGCATAATATGCTGGTGCGCCTGCCATCTGACCATGCTGACGGCAATTGGCCGAAAAACAATATCGTCCAGTCCTTCATTCAAAAGAGCCACGGCAGGGCGCAGCGCCAGCAATATGAACGCTGCCAGAACAAGTTCTGCGCCCATTAACGCCCAAATCTGATCGGGTGGAATTGCAACCAGGCGGTTGACGAGATGTCCAGCATAGTAAACCAGCCACACTTCAATCAAAGCAGCGCATATTGTGGTCACAAAACAAGCAAGAATAATCCAGCGCAAGGGGCGCATTTGTTGGTGGATAAAGCTAAGGGGGGTGGAATTAGGCGCATCCACGCGCCCGCGCACGAACGGATCGACCAGATCCGAAATAAGTTTAAACATGTAAATTGGTCCTAGAGAAAAGCAACAAAATATGCTGCGGGCGTCGCTTTCGTGCGGGCCCGTTCAGCTTTCATTTGGCTTTCGCAACTTCCAAAAAATCGGAAGGCTTAAGCGGCTGTGCCTTGTACTTTTTTCATCAGGGAAACTCCTGCTCTAAGAATGAGAAGAGGCTAGCCAGCCCTTATTCTTGCGTCAAGGCGCAACGCCGGCAGAAACAAAAACGGCACCATTGCTGGTGCCGTTTTATCACATATTAAAAATGTTGAATTTTTACCGTCCCCGAATGCGCGGGTCGAGCGCATCGCGAATGCCGTCGCCAATATAATTGACACTCAACACGGTTAGCGAGATCGCCAGGCCGGGCCAAATCACCCGTGCGGGGTTAAGGGTCATAAAGTTGGCGCCATCATAAAGAAGCCGTCCCCAAGTGGGGAAGTCGGATGGAAAGCCGAGGCCCAAAAAGCTCAAAGCGGATTCGGTAATGATCGCTGTGGCAATCCCCAGCGTGGCCGAGACCATCACCGGGCTCAACACGTTGGGAAAAATGTGACGCAGAATGGTCTTGGTCGACCCGGTGCCGATGGAACGGGCCGCCAACACAAATTCACGTTCTTTCACCGCCAGCACTTCGCCGCGCACAATCCGCGCAGTGTTCATCCAACTGGTGATGCCGATCACAAACACGATCAGCAAGAAGATGCCCATCTCCGGCCCGAATGCGGACCGCAACGTGTCGCGGAACAACAAAATGATCACCAGCAAAAGCGGCAAAATGGGCAGCGCCAGAAACAAATCCGTAGTCCGCATAAGCGGCCCATCCAGCTTGCGGAAGAAACCAGCCAGAATGCCGATCAAGGTGCCCAGCAACAGCGATAACGCCATCGCGGCGATGCCCACGGCCAAAGACACGCGGCCGCCGCTCAGCACTTGCGCCAAGCCGTCACGTCCCAAATTGTCGGTGCCCATGGGGTGCTTCCAGGTTGGCCCCAAATTTTTGTTGCGAATATCAAGATATTGCGGGTCGATGGTGTGGATATAAGGACCAAACAACACCGCAAAAAGGATGAACGAGAAGATCACAAGGCCAGCCACGCCGCCCTTATGCTTCAAGAATTGGCGCAATACGTCGCCCCACAAGGAGCGCTGCGGCTTGCCCAAAGTTGTGGTTGCAGCTTGATCAGTCATAGCGGATCCTTGGGTCGAGAATGCCATAGATCACATCGGCGATCAGATTGAACAGCACGATGAGAATGGCAAAGATGAAGGTCAGTGTTTGCACGAGCGGGAAGTCGCTGCCCTGAATGCCAATAATCAGCAATTGGCCCAGCCCGTTCACCCGGAAAATCTGCTCGGTGATAATCGCACCAGAGAAAATGGTCGGAACGCCGAGGGCGATCACGGTCACCACCGGGATCAACGAGTTGCGCAGCACGTGGGTCAAGACCACTACTTTTTCGCTCATGCCTTTTGCACGGGCCGTGCGCACATAATCCTGTGTCAGATTATCGAGCATCGACGCGCGCATAAAACGTGAAATCTGCGAGGCATTATAAAGGGCGAGCACAGCAACAGGCATCACCATCTGCTTCACCTGCAAAATGAATGTGTCCCAGCTATTCACATCTAATGTCGTGTCATAAACCGATGGGAACCAGCCCAACTGCACAGAGAAGATCACGATCATCAAGAGGCCAGTAAAGAAGGTTGGCACGGAAAAGCCCACCATGGAGATAAATGTGCCCAACTGGTCGAACCATGAATATTGCTTATAGGCTGAAATCACGCCGATCGGCAAAGCGATCAAAATGCCAAACACATAAGAAAGGCCCACCACCCACAAGGTTTGCGGGATGCGCTCAAGGATCAGATCGAATACAGGGCCACGGGTGGCGTAAGAAATGATCCGAGCACGTTCTGAGGGATCACCAATGGTGATGCCAATTTGATCAAGCCAATAAAGCGGTTCATAAACAAAGAAACCACGCACCCATTTGAAATAGGCGATATGAATAGGCTCACCAACGCCAAGGCTTTCGCGGATTTTCGCGCGCACTTCAGCGGGAATGGTTAGCGGTAATTGGCCGGTTGGATCGCCCGGCGCTAGATCCAATATCACGAAGATAATGAAGCTGATCACCAAAAGGGTAGGGATCGCAAACAGCAAACGCCTAAGGGTGTAATTCAGCATGAAGAGTTCCCCAACACTACATTATTGCCCAAAAGTGGGAAGCGTGGAGCGCGCCATGCGCGCCCCACAAGTTCGATTATTCAACGCGTGTCCACTCTTCAGCGAACGCCAATTCTGAATCCCATGGGTTCAGAACAACATTGCCAAGGGTGTTAGACGCTGCGGATACACGACCACGGTGGATCAAAGGAATAATCACATATTCCTGCATCAGCATGTCGTTCATCTTCTTCGCAAGGGCAGACCGCTTTTCAATTGAAGCAGTTTGGCCCATCTCAGCGCTCAAAGCATCATACTCTTCTGAACAGAAGCGCGGCATGTTGTTGCCGATCCACTGGTTCTTAGGAGAAGGAATTTCTGAGCAGACCCAGTTGCCCATATAGGCTTCAGGGTCAGTGCCATCGAAGTTGTTGGTGTACATTTCGATGTCAGCAAAGAACTTCTGGAATGTGTCAGGTGAAGATTGGTCACCACCGAAGAACACACCAGCGTCGATGTTGCGCAACTCAGTTTCAACACCAATTTCCTGCCACATCTGTTTGATCAAAGCTTGTGTGCCCTGACGAACGGAGTTGGTGGATGTTTGGTATAGAATTGACAAACGCACGCCGTCTTTTTCACGAACGCCATCAGGACCTGGCAACCAGCCAGCTTCGTCAAGAAGCGCTTTGGCACCTTCAACGTCTTGAGTTTTACATGCATCATTTGCGGTTGAAGCATAAATTTCAGGCGCAGGCAGCACGTTACATGTCACCTGACCGTTCGGGCCATAGCCCACTTCAACCAAGATGTCGCGGTCAATGGCCATAGACAATGCTTTACGCACATTGATGTCGCTCAAGAACGGGTGTGGCCCGCCTTCAACAGTTGCGCGCTTGTCGCCCAAAGATGGATCTGGGTTGGTCAATTGCACCATCAAACGTTCAACAGATGTACCAAACGCAGAAATGATTTCGCCTTTGCCGGCAGCCATCATTTGGTCAAGTACTTCAGGCTCAACCTGCACGTTCCATGCATAGTCAAATTCGCCAGTTTCAAGCACAGAGCGTGTTGTTGCTGCGCTGTCGCCGCCGCCTTTAAGGGTCACGGTTGCAAAAGCAGGCTGTGCAGGATCGCGATAGTTTTCGTTGGCTTTATAGGTCACAACGTCATTCGCGCGGAACTCGTCCACAACAAATGGGCCTGTGCCGATGGGGCCAAAGTTCGCTTCAGTACACTCAGGTGCTTTCGCGCCCATGCACTCTTTGAACTGGGCTTCCTGGATCACAGGAGCAGTCGCGCCCACAAATGGACCATATGGGAATGGTTTTGCCACTGAGAAGTTGATCTTCACAGTGTGATCGTCAAGCGCCTCAACGCTTTCCACATCAGCAAAGTTTGATGCTGCGTTACAGCCACCTTCTGGGTCCAAGCAATAATTGGCCGAGAAGACAACGTCAGCTGCTGTAAATGGTGTGCCGTCAGACCACACAACATCGTCACGCAATTTCCACGTGATGGATGTCAGGTCTTCAGAAACGCCGCCATTTTCAATGGTTGGAATTTCTGTCGCCAAGGCAGGCTCCATAGAACCATCAGGGCGATAGTTGGCCAAAGGATCCAAAATCAATGAAGATGCTTCAATATCCTTGGTGCCACCAGACAGATACGGGTTCAAAATGGAAACCGCTTGCCAATAAGCGACATTGAGGTTTCCGTCTGAACCGCGCTCTGCCAAAGCGACAGTTGCGAACGTAGACGCCGCAGCCGTTGCCATAATCAGAGTTTTAAGTTTACGCATTATTTCCTCCTGGTTAAGAGCTCGCGCCTTCTTTTTTATTGTTTTGAAGGCGACGAACGCCCAGCTCGAAAGCTGGGGATTTCCCCGGCCAGCACTGCTGACCAGAAACGAAATTTGGCGAATTACTCCGCCAAATGGCAGGCCACAAACTGGCCCTTATTTAGCTCGCGCAATTCCGGCTCCTCCACTCGACATCTGTCGATGGCAACCGGGCAGCGCGTGCAAAAATTACATCCCTTTGGCGGATTGGCCGGGCTGGGCACATCGCCTTGAAGAACGATATGCTCCCGCTTGGCTTCCACTTCGGGGTTGGGCACAGGCACAGCGGATAAAAGCGCCTGCGTGTAGGGGTGCTTGGGTGTTTTATATAGATCTCGCTTATCAGCCAGCTCTACAATTTTGCCCAAATACATCACCGCCACGCGGTCCGCGATATGGCGCACCATGCTCAGATCGTGCGAGATGAACAAATAGGTGAGCCCCATCCGCTCCTGAATATCTTGCAGCAAATTCACCACTTGCGCCTGAATGGACACATCCAAGGCGGCAATGGGTTCGTCGCAAACGATAAAATCAGGGTCGAGCGCCAGGGCTCTCGCAATGCCGATACGTTGGCGTTGACCGCCAGAAAATTCGTGCGGATAGCGGTTCACAAAGTCCCGGTTCATGCCCACCGCATCCAAAAGGCTCTTCACCTTTTCGCGCTTTTCCTCGGTCGATAGGTTGGTGTGCTCGTCCAAAGGTTCAGCGATGATGGAGCCAACGGTCATGCGCGGGTTCAAGCAGGCTTGCGGATCTTGAAAGATCATTTGCATCCGCGGGCGAATTTCACGCAAGGCTTTCGGATCAAGGCTGGCAATATCCACGCCTTCAAAATCCAGTTGCCCTTCGGTCAATTCATAAAGGCGCAACATGGCGCGCCCGGCTGTGGATTTGCCACAACCACTTTCGCCCACAAGACCAAGGGTCTCGCCCTTGCGAATTTCAAAATTAAGCCCGTCAACGGCTTTCACAGAGCCGACTTGTCGTCTCAAAATGCCTTTGTGGATCGGGAAGTGCACTTTTACATTTTGGGCTTTCACCAAAACCTGATCATGTTTGGTCATCGGGGCGCTCCCTTTTCAACATCCCACCAACAAGCCACCTGGTGGCCATCGCCCATTTCCATCAAGAGTGGATTTTCCTTCTGGCAGCGATCAAATGCATGTTCGCAGCGCGGCGCAAAAGGGCAGGAATTGGGATATTCGTGCAGCGCGGGGGGCAAGCCGGAAATGGATTTCAGCCGATCTTCGCCTTCTTCGTCGTCTGTCGGCAAAGTCGCCAACAGGGCGCGGGTGTAGGGGTGCAATGGCCGCCTATAAAGGTCTTTGACCTTGGCGTGCTCCACCACAAAGCCGGCATACATCACCATGATGCGATCAGAGATGCCCGCAGCCACACCCAAATCGTGGGTGATCCAGACAATGGCCATGCCCAGCTTTTGCCGCAGCTTTTTCACCAGCTCGATGATCTGCGCCTGAATGGTCACATCCAAAGCGGTGGTCGGCTCGTCGGCAATCAAAATTTTCGGGTCGCAAGCCAGCGCAATCGCGATCATCACCCGTTGGCGCATGCCGCCGGAAAACTGGTGTGGATAATCATCCAGCCGATCTGACGCGCTGGGAATGCCCACAAGCTCCAAAAGCTCAACTGCGCGCTTTCTTGCTTCTTTTTCGGAAAGGCCCAAATGCTCCTTGAGCGGCTCCATAATCTGGAAGCCGACTTTGAACACGGGGTTCAATGAAGTCATCGGATCTTGGAAAATAAACCCAATATCGCCGCCGCGGACTTGCCGCAGGGCTTCGGGTTCCAATTTAAGAAGATCATTGCCATCAAATTCGACCGTGCCAGCCACAATTTCGGCAGGCGGAATAGGCAACAATTTCAATAGCGACATCATGGTAACACTCTTACCAGATCCGCTTTCCCCAACTACGCTTAATAACTCACCTTCCTCAAGATAAAAGCTAATGCCATTTACCGCGTGCACCGTTCCGTCTTGAGTATGAAATACAGTTCTTAAGTCAGTAACATCTAATACCGGCTTAATCGCTCTTCCCCCCAGCATATTTTTTTGTTTTGAGTGAGACTATCGAACTTTCGGCCTTTTTCAAGAACAAATTTATAATGATGAATTGGTTTGATCAATTTTTTCTGCTGCGATAAAGAAGAAATAAATTGGTCCAGCCAATATGCTGCCGGATTCCAAGACTTTTTTGATGAAGACTTGAGAAGATTTGGCGAATAGAGGGTCGAAAGGATCTGTGAAAAAAATATTCTAAGAGGAATAAAAATTAGGTCAGCTATACTTACCTTGAGCGAAATTTGCTCTTGAAGTGGCACAGGATTTCTCAATTACATTTGTCGCCGCGAAAGTCTTTATGGGCGAAAATGCGCGTGGGTCACCAAAGGCTGGTTTTGGCGCGAGCCGGCCATTCTCGATCATAGGTGGCACCATCAAAACTGCCGTTTGTGATCTCTTTCATCAATTGGCCGGGTGTGGGCAGGTGAGGGGCGTCATGATCGCCCCATAAATCGGCGCGCATTATCGCGCGAGCACACTGAAAATAGGCCTTTTCAATACGAAGCCGCACCACGCTTCTGGGTGATTTTCCATCAATGTCGAAACGGGCGCACAGCTCTGGATCAACATCAATCTCGGCGAGGCCGTTCACCCGCAGCACATTGGCATTTCCCGGCACCATAAACATCAAGCTGCATCGCGGATCGCGGACAATATTGCGCAGGCTATCGATGCGATTATTGCCGCGTCGATCTGGCATCAGCAATTCGCGGGGGGAAGCAATGTGCACGAAGCCGGGCTTGTCGCCCCGCGGGCTGGCATCGGTGCCTTCCGGCCCCACGGTGGATAGAATGGCAAATGGCGAATGCGTGACAAAAGCTTGATAGCCTTCGGAGAGAAAATCGATTTCTTTCACCAGTGAGGCTTCAGATACGCCGCCATATATGGCGGCCAATTCCGCTTCAGTTTTCACGATGGACATGTTTTGACTTCCTTTGCCATTTCCCGTCATAACCGGATAAACTCTAGGTAAAGATCAAAGAATAACAAGGGCCAAACGCATAATGACTGAAGAAAAAACCTTATTCGCACAGCGTGGAAAACTCGGTGAGATCAAACTTAATCGGCCGCGTGCACTCAATTCGCTCGACCTGGATATGATTGATGCGATGACGGCCCAGCTTAATGCGTGGGAGCAGGATAATGCGGTCTCGATGATCGTTTTGTCCGGCGAGGGGGAAAAAGGTTTTTGTGCCGGTGGCGATGTAAAAGCAGTGCGGGCGGCATTGGAGGCGGGTGGAGTTGATGGTGCCACGGCCTTTTTTGATCGCGAATATGCGCTTTACGAGCGCATAGCCGTGTCAAAAATCCCTGTGGTATCGCTGCAGCACGGCATTGTTATGGGCGGGGGGATCGGATTGTCCGGCCACGCACAATTGCGACTGGTGCGAGAAGGTGCGCGGTTTGCCATGCCGGAAAAATCCATTGGTTTCTTCACCGATGTCGCGGTCAATTATTTGGTCAAAGCCGCACCCCTTCATCAGCGCATGGCCTTTTTGCTGACGGGTGAGTTGGTGTCGCCCGCTGATGCCATTGCCCTCAACCTGTCGGACACGCTGATCAGCGAAAATGATTGGGCAAAACTGCCGGAGATTCTTGAAGAATGCGCGCAAGCGCCCGACCCGCTGGCCGCCGCCAAAGGGGCCACTACAGCCTTGGCGCAAACCACAATGGACGCGCCCTTTACCGCGTGGGCCGATCAGCATCAATCCGTTTTTGAACGCGACGATTTGCAAGCGATTATCGATGCCCTAGGTGCGGCGTCGGCGGGGGATGAGCGCGCACAAAAACTACATCAAGGTTTGGTGGCGGGTAGCCCAACATCCTTGATGGCGTCCTTTTTGTTGGTCAAGCGGTCGGCCAGCATTGACGACATTGCGGTGCAATTTGAAATTGAACGGGATGTTGCGCGGGCCATCGTCTCCGCGCCCGATTTTTCAGAGGGCGTGCGCGCTGTGTTGGTGGATAAGGACAATAACCCGAATTGGCAGCCAAAAAGCATTCGCGAAGTCTCGCAAGACCAATTCTCTTTTTTACTGACAAACTGATCCCGTCTCAAAGCAGTATTCAACCGTTTGGTGAAATAAAATCGCGCTAATCGCCATATGGTTAGGAAATCTTAAATAGTTAGTGGTGAAACTGGCATGAATTGAATCGTGTGTATGAGGGAGAGGCTAGAATGGCCGAGACTCAATTAAAGACAATAGAAATGCCCGCAGTTGCTGACACTGGTGTTGTCGATAATATGCGCGAGGAGATGCTGGATGCGCTTAATGCCGGCAGTCTTGAGATTGAACTTTCAAACGTAGAGCGTGTGTCAACAAGTGCGTTGTTCATGCTGTTAAGTGCAGGTGTTGCTGCCAAACAGCATGACTATGAATTGCGCCTGTCCGCGCCAAGTGAACACTTTTCAAGTGCAGTCTCAACACTCGGACTAGATGACGCATTTGAACCTTATATGAAAGGATAGTCGGTTTATGCGTGTACTCACGGTTGATGATTCTCGCACCATCCTCGCCATGCTCCAGCACACGCTTGCTGGCGCTGGATACGAGGTTTTGCAAGCCGAGAATGGCCAGGAAGGCCTGGATGTCTTGCAAAACGAGTCCGTAGATGTGGTGATCACTGATATCAATATGCCGATTATGGATGGCATAGAATTTATCAAAAACGTCAGAGCGTCAGGAAAGCATCAAAGCTTGCCTATTCTCATTCTGACTACAGAAACAAGCCAGGATAAGCGAGATCAAGGACGTGCAGCTGGCGGCACAGGGTGGATTGTGAAGCCTTTTGATCCCGATAAGCTGCTGAGCGTCATTAAAAAGGTCAGCCACTAAACCACAATAAGTAATGGGGCTGGATAAGCCATGAGTGAACTAGACGAGTTTAAAGCAACGTATTTTGATGAATGTTCGGAGCTCTTGATTGAGCTTGAAGAGCAGTTTGTCGCAATTGAAGAAGGCGATCAGGACACTGAGCGTCTTAATGCTGTTTTTCGTGCCATTCACTCTATCAAAGGTGGCGCGGGTGCGTTTGGCTTCCAAGGTTTGGTTGGATTTGCCCACAGCTTTGAAACGTTGCTTGATTTTGTGCGTGATGGTCGGGTTGAGCTGACCGAAGATGTCATCAAGCTTTGCATCCGTTCAATCGATTTGGTCGCGGATTTTGTGACAGCAGCTCAAGAAAATCGCGAGTTGGGAGCCGATTACGGCGCCGACGAGAAACGCCAATTCGATGAATTGTGCAACCCGGATGCCGATGGCGAAGCGGGCGGAGAAGACCCAGAAGATTTCGACATCGAATTCACCCCGGTAATGGTTGAAGTCGACAGCAGCGAGGCTGATGCCGAGCAAAGCGATGAGTTTGAAGAGTCGCCGCTTGAAGAAGATCTGAACGCCGCTTTGATGGACAATGTTGACGATAGTGACCATGAAGCCTTGGCAGAAGAGATTGCCAATGCGGATGTGGTATTTGAGAGCGACAATCCGGCCACCGCAGATCATTCAGATGAAGAAGGCGTCATTGATGCCGCCGACATGGGTGCCTCGGATTGCTGGTGCGTTGTCTTTACGCCGCTGCCCGCGCTTTATGAGCGCGCCAATGACCCCCTATTGCTGTTCCGCGAAATGGCAATTATTGGCGAAACCAAAATGCGGGCCAACCTGCGCGAAATCCCACCGCTGCAGGACTTTGAGCCATTCCAGCCTTATTGTTCTTGGACCATTTATCTCAAAGGTGATGACGTCACCGAAGAGCGAATTCGCGAAGTATTTGAGTTCGTTGAGGGCGACTGCGAAATAGAAATTACACCGCCCGGAGGCATCTCCGAGCAGCAAGCTGCACATTTGGTGGGCGACATTAGCGCCACGTCCAAAGTTGTTGTGAAGCCCGATGAAATGACACCGGCCACCGACGAACCAGCGGCCGGCGAAAGCGAAGTCAGCTTTGCAGATCTTGCGGGCGAACTGGGCGTTAAAGGCTTGGGTGAAGCAGAAGAAGAACAGGCGCCAGAGGCGAGCAGCTCAGACGACGAGACGCCATCTGCCGTTGCTGATGAAATCAAACAAAAGCAAGGTGACGATAGCATGGATGCTGAAGCGATGCTGTCCGATCTTTTGGACGAAGAAGAGCCCAAGGCGAAAGCCGCCCCTGAAACCGACGCAAGTCCTGCCGCGCCAAAGGCACCGCCTGCAGCCGCTGCTGCAAACAAAATTACGCAGTCGAAAGCGCCGGACAAGTCGCCAGTCCAATCTATTCGCGTTGATCTGGATAAGGTTGACCGTGTTGTGAATATGGTGGGCGAACTCGTTATCACTCAATCCATGCTGACACAGCAAATGGATGAGACGTTGCGCGAAAAATATCAGGAATTGGTGCGGGGCATTGAAGTGCTGGCGCAAACCACGCGTGGTCTGCAAGATAGCGTGATGGCCATCCGTGCCCAGCCCGTAAAATCAGTGTTCTCCCGTATGCCACGCCTTGTGCGTGAATTGGCCACAAAGACCGGCAAGAAGATCAAGCTGGAAATGGTGGGTGAGCAGACCGAGATCGATAAGACGGTGATCGAGCAATTGTCCGATCCGCTGACACATATGATCCGGAACTCAGCTGACCATGGTGTTGAATCTGTCGAAAAACGCATCGCGCGCGGCAAGCCGGAACAAGGCACCATCCGCCTTTCTGCCGAACAGGCGGGCGGCAATATCTTGATTATTGTCGAGGACGATGGCGCAGGCATTAACCGCGAGCGGGTTTTGGACATTGCACGGGAACGTGGTGTTATCCAGCCTGAGCAAAACCCAAGTGACGAACAGATCGATAATCTGATTTTCGCCCCTGGCTTTTCAACCGCAACCGAAGTGTCTGATATTTCAGGCCGCGGCGTGGGCATGGATGTGGTGCTGTCCAACATTAAAAAGATTGGTGGGTCGGTGCATGTGCGCTCCCACCCGGGTCGTGGCACACGCATGACCCTGCGTCTGCCACTCACTTTGGCGGTATTGGACGTGATGCTGGTGAGCGTCGCGGGATGCCCTTACGTGGTGCCATTGTCTTCAATCGTTGAAACGATCCAGGCAGGCAAAGCTGACTTTGGTAAAACGCCAAGCGGCGCACGTTTGCTCTCAATTCGCGGCGAATATGTGCAAGTGGCTGATTTGGCGACACGTTTCGCGATGCATACGACCGCTGAAGAGAAAGATCGCTTTGTGGTTCTGTGTGAAGCAGATGGCTCTAGTAAGATTGCGTTAGTTGTAGATGAAATTATCGGCCAGCAGCAAGTTGTTATTAAGAGTTTAGAGGAAAACTATGAGCGTATCGACGGCATTGCTGGTGGCACGATCCTAGGTGATGGCCAAGTGGCGTTGATTGTCGATGTACAGGGCCTAAAGGCAGGCCCAAACCATCGGAACGCCGCGTAACGGCATAAATGGAGATTGAATATGGAAGCAATTGAAGTCAGTGAAAATGGCCACGAGCCAGGCGGCGCCAACTCAATTCAATTGATCGCCTTCTCAATTGGCGAGCAAGTATATGGTGTAGAAATCACCACTGTGCGGGAAATCCGCGCATGGAATGGGGCGACCCCATTGCCGAATACCCGCAAATATGTGCGTGGTGTGATCAATTTGCGCGGCACGATCGTGCCAATCTTTGATTTGCGCGCACGGTTTGGCGAAGGTGCGACCGAGGCCACAAAAAACCACGTCGTTGTGGTTCTGTCTGTCGGCGACAAATGGATTGGTATTTTGGTGGATGCAGTGTCTGACATTCTCACCATTCAAAAAGATGATATCCATAATGTGCCTGAAGGCGAGAATATGGATGCGGAATTGCTCAACGGCATTATCACCCATGATAATCGCATGGTTGGGTTGATCGATCTGGATACTGTTGTGGGCAATACGGGCGAAGAATCCTAAATCGCCTACCACAAGCGGTCATTGAGATACAGAAAAGCCCGGCATTTGGCCGGGCTTTTTCTTTTGGTTTTTTAACCGAATTCAAAACTCTTGGTTTTGCCGAGCCGGTTTAGAACAGCTCCACATCATCATTGTTGCGTTGGGCCACGCCTGAAAGATTTGGCTTGCGCAACTCATCCAAATTGAGCCCCGCCCAAACATCCTCTGCTTCAACCCGATCAGCGATTTCAACCATTTCTGCCATGCGGCGCGAGGCGCCAGCCATGTTGTCACAGCGTTGTTGAATGCGATCTTGCATTTGCAACCCGATAATAATTTTCCGAATAGCTTCATCACGCGCGGTCTTGCAGCTGACGCTGTCGTCCATAAGAACGGCAAGGCCATCATTTACCCGATCTACCATTTCCGCCGTTTGGCGGGCAGTTTCTTCTAACTCAATGGCCAACTTTGCCAAGGACATACGCGATCCCCCGATTTACTAGACTTCCAGCCTAACGCCTATTTCCTAAACAGGGTTTGAAACTATGTGCAAAAAATCCGCTAGTTTTGGTTTTGGTTAGCAGTTCACTAACAATTTAAGGTGTAGGTTTGTAAAAACGACTATTTCAGGTGAGTGTAGTGAAGCCGAGCGCAAGATCGCCCAGAGATATATCCGCAGCATCCACCCAGCAGGTGCATCAAGGTGACTGTCATGTCACCAACGACAAAGACGTCGCCTTCTCGACGGTTCTGGGTTCCTGTGTTGCTGCGTGTATTCGAGATAAGCTCACAGGTGTTGGCGGCATGAACCATTTCCTCTTGGGTGTGCAGTCCGACAGTTCGCGCGACCGATATGGTGAGAGCGCCCGCTATGGTGCTTATGCGATGGAAGAGTTGATCAACAAAGTGTTGAACCAGGGGTCCGGCCAACGCGATCAGCTGGAAATAAAAGTATTCGGTGGCGGCAATATCAACCAGAAAATGGATGATGTCGGCGCTAAAAACGCGGCGTTCGTGCGCGGCTTTCTTTCGGCGGAAGGCTATAAAGCCGCCGCAGAAGATTTGGGCGGCACTTACGCGCGGCGCGTGGTGTTTCAACCGGTTTTAGGCAAAGTCTTTGTCAAACACCTCGACAGCTCCATCAACGATACATTGATCAAAGAAGAAATTTCAAAAGCCAACAAGCCAGTTGTCGAGCACGACGATATCGAATTGTTCTAACACGCTGTTGCAACAATCAAATTTCTTCCAGGTTTTGGAAAGAGGGTGCAATAATACTGCACCCTTTTTTGTGAACAATAGCACGTGTAAAAACCAACTATTAACCAATAATGTTTACCTTTGAACAAGGTTTACACAAAGGCGAAAACTGAAGTTCGGTCGCCATTTGCTATCCCAATTGATTTTGCTTGATTTGCACGGGTTTGCATTTACCAAATTTAAGGGTGTGGTCCGCCATAATCAAAGCGAAAGCGCACATCAAAACGTGGCGCGCTACACCAATCAACGGGCTGTCTTGGTGCTCAAAATGGGCGCGAGGATTAGGGGAAATGAGGCTGGGACCAGTATGGATAGTGGTGAGATCTCTTTGTCAGATCGCGAATTCGAAGCAGTAAGAGATAAAGTTTACAAGCTTGCGGGCATTTCGATGAGCGACGCGAAGCGCACGCTTGTTGTGTCGCGTTTGTCCAAAATTGTTCGTCGGCTTCAACTAGATACATTTTCTGACTATCTGGATTTTCTTGATCGCGGTGCATCGCCGGATGATGTGCAAGAATTTATCAACGCATTGACCACCAATCTGACGCGGTTTTATCGTGAAGATCACCATTTCGAGCATTTGGTCGAACATGTGGGCAAACTGCTTGAAGACCCTAAAATCAAGTCTGGCAAAAGATTGCGGTTCTGGTCCGCGGGTTGCTCCACTGGCCAGGAACCTTACACAATCGCCATGGCGCTTTTTGACGCCTATCCGCAGTTGAAAAGCTGGGACATGCGCATTTTGGCGACAGACATCGACACCGATGTGGTGCGCCGTGCGCAAGCCGGTATTTATAAAGAAAATGATTTGGCCGGCCTAAGCCCAGAGCGTTCAAAGTTTTTTGAGCCGATCGGGAATGGTGATGTGCGCATCCCTGATTTTATTCGCAAAACAATTGCGTTTAAGCCGCTTAATCTGATGAATGATTGGCCAATGAAAGGGCCATTCGACGCTATTTTCTGTCGCAATGTGGCGATCTATTTCAACAAGCCAACGCAGGAGCGCATGTTCACCCGCATGGGCGAATTATTGGCGCCGCATGGCTATCTTTATATCGGCCATTCCGAAAACCTGAATTCGGTATCCGAGAAATTCAAACTGGTGGGCAAAACCATCTATAGACCGAAAAACGAACCGGCCTCCCGGAGCGCAGCATGATCAAAGTTCTAATTGTCGACGATTCCGCACTCATTCGCAGCGTGTTGCAAACATTGCTGAGTGAGGACCCGAATATCCATGTGGTCGGCACAGCATGTGATCCAATGGATGCACGGGGAAAAATCAAGACGCTCAATCCAGACGTTGTGACCCTCGATATCGAAATGCCGAATATGAATGGTTTGGCGTTTTTGGAAAAAATTATGCGGTTGCGGCCAACTCCAGTGGTGATGATTTCAACGCTGACCCAAAAAGGGGCGCAAGAAACATTGTTGGCGCTGGAATTGGGAGCTGTCGATTTTGTGGCCAAGCCGGGTCATGATTTAGACGGCGGTTTGGAGCAATTTGGTCGCGAAGTGCGCGAAAAAGTGATTGCCGCGTCTCAGTCCGATGTGCGCGGGCGGGCGATGGCGCGTCAACCAAAGGGCACTCCATCCACCGCAGCACCTGTGCCCTCAAAGGTCAATTCATCCCGCAAGGCTTTGATCGCTATTGGCGCGTCAACAGGTGGGGTTGAGGCCATCAAAACAGTTTTATCTGGTCTGCCACAAGATTGTCCGCCTGTTGTAATCGCCCAGCACATGCCACCTGGATTTACCGAGCGGTTTGCCGCGCGACTGAACGAGGTGAGCGGATTGACTGTTGTGGAGGCGACCGATCGCCAAGTTGTAAAACCGGGCCATGCTTATATCGCACCCGGCGGCGCTCACTTGCGCGTGGAATATTCATCTGGACAGCTCAAATGTCGGATTGGCGAAGACGATGTGGTTTCAGGCCACCGTCCGTCAGTTGATGTTTTGTTTAAGTCCGTGGCGCAGCAAGTTGGGCCATATGCAGTCGGGGCGATTCTGACCGGCATGGGCAAAGATGGCGCAAACGGCCTACTGGAAATGCGAAATGCAGGTGCATATACGATTGGCCAAAGCCAGTCTTCTGCCCTCATTTATGGCATGCCTGGTGCTGCTAACTCATTGGGCGCAGTGCAGGAAGAAGCGAAAATTGAATCCATCGCATCCAAGCTAATTGCGGCTTTGGAAGCAAAACGTGATGCCGCATAGGCATGAATTGATATATTAGTAACGGTTTGACGTTTATGATGCGATTTGAATTAAAGTTAACTAAGAATATGTCAGAGGCCCAAGCGTATGCCTAAAGCCAGTTCTATGACCGTTTTGATTGTTGATGATCAGCAATCCATGCGCGGGATCTGTAAATTCATTCTGAACCAGCTCGGCTTCAAAACAGTAATTGAAGCTAAGTCCGGTCGGGATGCGCTCACCAAATTGGAATCGGCCAATGTCGATCTGATTATTTCAGATTGGAACATGGACGATGTGGATGGGTTGACCTTGCTCAAGGTTATTCGAAAACATCCAAAAACCAACAAGATGCCCTTTATCATGGCCACGGGACGCGGCGATAAAGAGCAGGTGAAAGAAGCCATCGCGTGCGGGGTGAACAATTATGTCATCAAGCCGTTTGATGCGGGAACAATGAAGAAAAAGATCGAGGCAGTAATCGGCGCGCTGACCTAAGTCTCGATTTAAAGCTTGAACAAGTATTAAAGGCCCAATTTGCTTAGCAATTGGGCCTTTTTTTAAGACAAGTTTAGCATTTCCATTTTAGATTGTTTTTTGAAGAATTGCGAATTTTGCTCAAATTATCGCAAATTTGGGGGAGATTCTACAGAAGGTAGAAAAGGGCGAGCATGTTCAAAAAACTCAAGATGCCATCCATCACAATCGCAAAGAAATTGCCGATTGTTGTCGTATCGGCGGCGCTTTTGGTGGGCGCTGGCGTTGGTTTTGTGAGCTATCAGGTGTCACAAAACACGGTGAATAGTCTTACACAGCAGCGATTGTCGACCATTGCGTCCATTCGCGCTGAAACCCTTTCTGACTTGCTGACCAAAATGTCCAATGACTTGGTGAAAGCTGCGCAGGATCCAAATGTGGTGACCAACGCAACTGAATTGCGCAAAACGTGGGAACAGGCCGATGCCGACGATCCTACGGCCTATTTGCAAGAAGGGTTTATTGATAACAACCCGAATGCGGAAAATGAGCGTCATTTGGCGAACACCGCGAAGCAATTCACCAACTATGACTTTGCGCACTCACGTATTCACCCCGAATTGTCGACCCAGGCCGTCAATGCGGGCTATAAAGACATTATGATGCTGTCGACAGATGGTGTTGTGGTCTATTCTGTGTTTAAGCAGCGTGATTTTGCGACGAAAATTGAACCTGGCACACCACTTGATAGCATTTTGCAAAAAGCGGCCAGTTCTGAAGTAGGCAGTGTCGTCTTCACAGACTTCACACCATACCCATATTATGGAGGCGCCCCAGCCAGCTTTATGGGCTCCAAAATCGTCAACGAAAAAGGTGATTTTGTTGGTGTGCTGGTCTTTGGCGTGCCTTACCAGACCATCGCTGATTTCATTCATTTGAAAAAGGGCTTGGGCGAAACAGGTGAAACACTGCTTGTCGGCACCGACCAATTGCTCCGTGTGGATTCAACATTCACTGAAGAAAATGATGCGTTCGTCGCGTCTTTGGAAACAGAAGCGGTTTCAAAAGCGCTTGAGGGCGAGCCTGCACAATCCATTGCCATGGGCATCGACGGTAATCAGGTTCATGTGGAAGCCGTTCCAGTTGAATTTGCTGGCGTGAAGTGGGCCATGGTTGCCACTCAGGACATAAAAGAACTGTTCCAGCCGGTTGCTGAAATGCGCAACATGATGCTGATCGTGGGCGCGATTATGTTGGCCATTGCCGTTGTTGCCGGTTTGTTGGCAACACGCACAGTCACGGTTCCAATCTCTCGCCTCACAAAGACAATGCGGGCTTTGGCCGATGGCGATCTGGATGTTGAGGTGCGCGGCACCAAAGGCAAAGACGAATTGGGTGAAATGGCCCGTGCCGTCGAAGTTTTCCGTGAAAACGGCATCAAAGTTGAGCAGATGACAGAAGCGGAAAAAGAAGCATCCGCATCACGTGCCGCTGAACGTCAATCCATGATGCAAGAACTGCAAAGTGCATTTGGTGATGTGGTCGACGCAGCGGTCGACGGCGATTTCTCTCGTCGCGTACAGGCTGAGTTCCCAGATCAGGAATTGAACACATTGGCTGACGGTGTGAACCGCTTGGTTGAAACAGTTGATCGTGGCATTAATGAAACTGGAAAAGTGCTCTCTGCTCTTGCAGATGCAAACCTGACGGTACGCATGGAAGGCGAATATAAGGGCGCATTCGACCAGTTGAAAACCGACACAAACCGCGTGAACTCAAAATTGAGCGATGTTATCGGCCAATTGCGGTCAACCTCACGCGCGTTGAAAGTTGCGACCAGCGAAATTCTCGCAGGTGCCAACGATCTTTCCAGCCGTACAAATGAACAAGCGGCAACGATCAATCAAACATCCATGACAATGAATGAATTGTCGAAGACGGTGCTTGAAAACGCCAAGGAAGCATCTGACGCCAGCACCAATGCGGATCAAGTGCGTGAGACAGCTGAAAAAGGTGGCGAAGTGATGCGCCAGGCCAATGAGGCGATGGAGCGGATCACATCCTCTTCAAACCAGATCTCGAACATCATTGGCATGATTGATGACATTGCGTTCCAAACCAACCTATTGGCCTTGAACGCGTCGGTTGAAGCGGCGCGGGCCGGTGAAGCAGGTAAAGGCTTCGCGGTGGTTGCTGTGGAAGTTCGGCGCTTGGCGCAATCAGCAGCAAATGCATCTTCTGATGTGAAGAAGCTGATCGAGCAATCTGTTTCTGAAGTAGAAGATGGCACCAAGCTGGTGGCTGAAGCTGCTTCGAACTTGGAATCAATGCTTGAAGCTGCCCGTTCAAACAATGCGATCATGGTTTCGATTGCCGATAAGAGTAAGGCGCAAGCCACCTCAATCGAGCAAATCACAACATCTGTGGCGCAAATGGATGACATGACCCAGCGCAACGCCGCTTTGGTGGAAGAAACCAACGCCGCAATCGAGCAAACTGAGGCGCAAGCTTCTGAGCTGGATGCCATTGTTGATGTGTTTGTCACCGATGCCAGCGGCAGCGAGCACGTCTCTACTCCGGCAGCGGCTCCAGCGGCGGCACCGCAGCAAACAGGCATTAAAGGGTTGCAGCAAAAAGTTGTCACCGCTGCCAAGTCTTACCTCACCCGCGGCAACGCTGCGGTAAAGCAGGAAGAAGACGAGCAGGAAGATGCTGATTGGAAAGAGTTCTAAGCACAGCGCTCAACCTGAATAGATTTAAGGCCCGGTTCCAACGAACCGGGCCTTTTTTGTCCACGGGCAATTTAGGGGGGATGTGGACAAAAGGATGTCTCAGGCAGGTGACATCTAAACATGAGTATAAAAATCATATTTATTTTCCGCTGTCAACTCGACATGATGCGCAAAAAAGGGTGATTCTGTGTCGGATAGTAGATTTTGGCGTCTGTTTTGGGCCGCGGTCGCCTGGACCAGTCTTGGGCTTGGGTTTATCGGGGTGTTTTTGCCAATTCTGCCCACGACACCCTTTTTGATTTTGGCGGCATTCGGGTTCGCGCGGTCAAATGAGAAAATTCATACATGGTTGATTGAGCATCCCCAGCTTGGCCCGCCCATTGCTGATTGGGAAAAATATCATGCCATATCGACCCGCGCGAAGATCACAGCGGTGACAACCATGGCAGTGGTGTTCTCGATCAGTGTTCTGATCGGTCTGGATTGGAAATTGCTGGCCATTCAAGGGACATGTTTAGGGGGTGCCGCACTGTTTATTGTGACCCGCAGAACGCCGCCTAAAGTATAATTCCATATTATGGAAATCAATTCCATTCGAATTGACATAAGCCCACCAAATTGCCTAAACTCGCTCAAAACAAATTGGCGAGGACAGGCATATGCGCGAATCTGATTATATTGAAATTGGTCAACTCAAGGTGGCCAAGCCATTGGCCAGTTTGGTTGAGAAGGAAATTCTGCCGGGTCTGAATATCGACGCAGATCAGGTGTGGTCGAACTTTGAAAAAATCCTGGCGGACCTGGCACCGCGCAACAAGGAACTGTTGGCCAAGCGCGAAAAGCTGCAACAACAGATTGATGATTACCACCTTGCGCATAAGGGCGCGGATTGGAATGCGGCGGCCTACAAAAAGTTTCTCAAAGCCATCGGCTATCTGGTCGCAGAAGGCGCGGACTTTGAGATCGGCACGCAGAATGTAGACGATGAAATTGCCAAAGTCGCTGGCCCTCAACTTGTGGTGCCGGTGATGAATGCCCGCTTTGCCCTAAATGCGGCCAACGCACGCTGGGGATCGCTATATGACGGACTTTATGGCACCGACGCCATCGCAACTGAGGGCGCGCTAGCCCCCGGCAAAGCCTACAACGAAAAGCGCGGTGCGGAAGTGATCGCGCGCGCCGCGGCCTTCTTGGATCAGGCCATTCCATTGAGCAAAGGAAAACATGCCGACGCATCCGGCTATAAGCTCGACGGGCAAAATCTCCTCGCCATTATTGATGGTGCCGATATTCCACTCAAAGATCCAAGCCAATTCTTAGGCACCCGCCAATCCAAAGCCGGGCAGGGCTATTTATTTGCCAATAATGGTCTGCATATTGAAGTGGTGATCGATAAGTCCGATCCGATCGGCCAGCAAAGTGGCGCTGGTGTGAAGGACGTTGTGCTGGAGGCGGCGTTGACCACCATTCAGGATTGTGAGGATTCCGTCGCGGCGGTCGATGCGCAGGACAAAGCAGAAGTTTATCGCAATTGGCTCGGGCTGATGAAGGGGGATCTGCAGTCTAGCTTCACCAAAAACGGCAAAGAGATGGTGCGCTCCCTCAATGGCGACTTGAGTTTTCAAACGCCCGATGGCGACAATATCTCATTGCCCGGTCGTTCCTTGATGCTAGTGCGCAATGTCGGGCATTTAATGACCAACAATGCTGTACTCTTTGCCAATGATGAAGAAGTGCCTGAGGGCATGCTCGATGCAATGATCACCGTGCTGTGCGCCTTGCACGATTTGAACAAAGAGAGCGGCCCGCGAAATTCACGTGCGGGGTCGATCTATATCGTAAAGCCAAAAATGCACGGCCCGGAAGAGGCTGCACTCACCGATGAATTGTTTGATCGGGTGGAAGACGCCTATGGCTTGGAGCGTCACACCATAAAAGTGGGTGTGATGGATGAAGAACGCCGCACCACAGTCAATCTGAAAGAATGTATCCGCGCGGTGCAAAACCGGGTTGTGTTCATCAATACGGGCTTTTTGGATCGCACAGGCGATGAAATTCACACCTCGATGCAGGCAGGACCTGTTCTGCCAAAGGGCGACATTAAAGGCGCCAAATGGCTCACCGCTTATGAGAATTGGAACGTGGACACGGGCCTTGAAACTGGATTTTCGCAAAAAGCGCAGATCGGCAAAGGCATGTGGGCCATGCCTGATGAAATGGCGAAAATGCTCGAAGCCAAGACCGACCATTTGAAGGCCGGGGCGAATTGCGCGTGGGTGCCGTCGCCAACGGCCGCTGTGTTGCATGCCACACACTATCACCAGATCGATGTGTTTTCAGTGCAGGACCAGTTGAAATCTCGCGCCAAAGCCGCCCTTGACGATATTTTGACACCTCCATTGCTCGGTGGCCGCAACCTTTCAGCGGATGAAGTGCAACACGAGCTTGAAAACAATGCTCAAGGCATTTTGGGCTATGTGGTGCGTTGGGTCGAGCAGGGTGTTGGCTGTTCCAAAGTGCCGGACATTAATGATGTGGGATTGATGGAAGACCGCGCCACCCTGCGTATTTCCGCACAGCATATCGCAAACTGGTTGTTGCACGGTCTGGTGGATGAGGATCAGGTGATGCAGGCCATGAAGAAAATGGCCGCAAAAGTGGATGAGCAAAACCAAGGCGATCCGGCCTATCAGCCAATGGCCGACAATTTTGATAAATCCGTCGCCTTCGCCGCTGCCTGCGAACTGGTGTTCGAGGGCGCCAACCAGCCTTCCGGTTATACGGAGCCGATCTTGCACCGCCGCCGTCTTGAAGCAAAGGCCAACGCATAGATGGCCGACAAAAAGCAAAGCAAAAGCCCTGTGCAATCGCTGGACCGGGCTTTTGGCTTGCTCAACATCATCGCTGACGCGCCTGAGGGGATAGCCTTGGGCGCTTTGGCGCAGAAGGCCGATCTTGCGCCCTCTACCACCCATAGATTGCTTGGTGCGCTGGAAGGGCAGGGGATGGTGGCCTTTGATGCGCAGGCGGGCGCATGGCAAATCGGCCTTGGCGCGTTCCAAATCGGCGCGGCGTTCCTGCACCGCCGGGAATTTGTTGCTGCAGCTCGCGCGCCCATGCGCCGGCTGATGCAAGAATCAGGTGAAACCGTCAATTTGGCGATTCTCAATCGCGGCACTGTTGTATTTGTGGCACAGATTGAATGTGATGAAGTAATGCGCATGGCGGTGAAAATCGGCAGTGTTGGCCCGTTACATGCCAGTGCGGTCGGCAAAGCCATCCTCGCCTTCGGCGCGCCCGAGGAGGTCGACAACCTAACGGCCAACCTTCATTTCCCGCGCCTGACCGACAAAACCATTTTGGATTTGCCTGCATTTGAAAACGAACTTGAAACCGTTAAAAATCAAGGCTTTGCCGTGGATGATGAGGAGCAGTCCTTGGGGCTGCGCTGCATCGCAGCACCGGTTTTTAATGAGTTTGCGGAGCCTGTTTGTGCACTGTCCATATCCGGCCCCACGGTGCGCGTCACGCGGGAACGAACGGCTGAATTGGCCGAAATGGTCATCAATGCAGCGCACCGCGTCACGACAAAGCTCGGCGGGAAATTCCCTCATTGAATGGAACTTCACAAAAACGTGCGTGTTATTGTATGAGAAATTTACATGAGTGTGGCATAGATGCTCTATAATTGAATTGAAATCTGATATAGATTGCAATCAATTCTTCACCGTCACCTCGTGGCGGCTTTTTTTGTGGATGAGAGAGATACAAGTGAATTTATCACGTCGACAGTTTTCGATGCTTTTGTCAGGCGCGGCAATGTCCGCTGTCTTGACGGGCTGTGGTGCGAGCAGCGCCAGAATGGCAGAAGGGCCAAAGGTGAATACGCCTGATCCCGATTTGCTGCGTTTCGCGTCCTTCACGGATAATGGCTACACCGTTCCTGCCATCCCTGCAAACCGTTTGGATCGCAGCTTGTGGCGTCAAGTTGTGGATGATCCGTTTGGCGAAGTGCCTGGCACGATTGTTGTCGACACGCCAAATCGTTTCCTCTACCTCACCTTGGATAATGGCCAAGCCATGCGCTATGGCATTGGTGTTGGCAAGGCAGGCTTTACATGGTCCGGCCGTGCCAAGGTGCAATTCAAGCGCCCTTGGCCCACTTGGACGCCGCCGAGCGAAATGATCGAACGTGATCCAACGCTTGAAAAATGGCGTGAGGGCCAGCCTCCAGGCTTGGACAACCCACTCGGCGCTCGCGCGCTTTACATCTTCAAAGATGGCCGCGACACCTTATACCGTATTCACGGCTCGCCTGAATGGTGGACCATCGGCACAGCAGCCTCATCCGGCTGTATCCGCATGACCAACCATGACATTGTTGATTTTTACAAGCGTGTGCCATCGGGCTCACCCATTGTGGTTGTTCCAGATAACCGCATTCAAATCGACACAATGGCATAAATAAAAAGGCGCGGTTTTCCGCGCCTTATTCGTCTTTGGGGCAGTGGCTCAAAAATGTTTCTGCCGACTGCACAATTTGCGCATCAATCTCCCCAATTGCATCGCGGTCCTGCCCTTGATAGGCAACCTGCGACACAACGGTTTGAATAACCCCAAGTCGAGCGCGACGTTTGTCGTTGGCGCGCACAACGGTCCACGGCGCAAAGTCAAAATCGCTGCGTTCCAGCATTTCGTTGCGTGCAGCGGAATAGTCTTCCCACTTATCAAGCGCGCGCAGATCAACCGGGCTGAGCTTCCAGTGTTTTAGGGGACTATGTCGCCGATCATGAAAGCGCTTGAGCTGCATTTCCTGCCCGATATTCAGCCAGAACTTGAAGAAGTGGATACCTTCTTTAACAATCATGCGCTCGACATCGGGCAATTGTTGATAGAAGCGCTCGGTTTGTTCAGGCGTGCAAAACCCCATCACAGGTTCCACCACCGCTCGGTTATACCATGACCGATCAAACAGTACTTGCTCGCCACGGGTTGGGAAGTGGGAGACATAGCGTTGAAAATACCATTGCCCCTGTTCCGTCTCCGTTGGCTTTGAAAGCGCAACCACGCGGTTGTGGCGGGGATTCAAATAGTGAATATAACGGCGGATTGACCCGCCTTTGCCCGCCGCATCACGGCCCTCAAACACCAAAACCACCCGCTCGCCACTTGTCTGCAAATGGCTTTGCAGTTTGGTCAGTTCTATTTGAAGCGCTTCCAAATGCGCTTCATATTTTTTGCGCTTCAGCTTGTCATCATAGGGATAATTGCCAGATGCAAAGGCCCGGTCTTTCACATGATCGGGCAGTTCTGGATGGTCTAAATCAAATTGGGTCAATTTGCGCTTTATCCCTTTTCAGTTTATTGGAAGCGGATGTAATGGCTAGAATAGTGCAAAGTCTATGGTGCCGGTGCGTCGCCGTAAAGACTTGAATGAACTGAAAAAAGCATTGTGCGCGGGCCGTTTGGCCATAAGTCTAAAGTCTTTGTCGTTGAAACTTCATAATGACTGACTAAATCAGGTCGGATATTTCGATCAGTTCTATTAGGATATAAAATGAGTGGTATGGATTCATCCGCCCCAAATCGCAGTCTTACTATTCGCTGGCGCGACCGGTTTTACGCCGCGCGATGGGTGCTTTTGGCCTGCTCGCTGGTGTTTTTGGCGCTCTATTTGGGTGAGCGGCTCACGTTCGTCCAGGCCATTCTATCCTTTGGTGTGATCTTTTTGGCCGCAATTGCCGTGCCGCGTCGCGCCCATCTGGTGCCGTCTGTGGGCAATTATGACCATGCACCGTCCCTATGGCCTGATACGTCGACAAAGCGCTTTGCTGAAGCCTTGCCAGACCCTTGCCTGATTGTAGATCATCGGGTCATCCTGCGTTATCGCAACAAGGCCGCGGCAGGGGAGTTTCCGTCCACCTCTATCGGCGATCCGTTGTCGTTTTCGCTGCGCAATCCACTTTTGTTGAACACGATTGAAAAAGCGATCGCTGAGAATGATCGCGCGGTTGGCGAATTTCGAGAGACTGTGCCTGCCGCCAGTTGGTACAAGGTCAGTGCCGTGCCCCTTGAAGTGCAAAAACCAGGCATTGCGCCCACCCCGCGGGCAAACCTATTTGTGGTGACCATTGATAATCAGACCGAGCAGCGATCATTGGATCAAATGCGCGCCGACTTTGTGGCCAATGCCAGCCATGAATTGCGCACGCCGCTCACATCGTTGATGGGATTTTTGGATACGTTGATGGGGCCCGCCGCCAATGATGCTAAAGCGCGCGATCATTTTCTGGGCATTATGCGCGGCCAAGCCGAGCGCATGTCGCGGCTCATCGATGATTTATTGTCGCTCTCGCGCATTGAGTTGCGCCAGCACCAACGCCCGACCACCAAGGTGGATTTGGGCAAATTGATCAAAGAATCGATTGAAATGCTGCAGCCGCAAATCACCGAAAATAAAGCCGAGTTGAGTTTCGCCAACCAACTTGAGGGCACGGAAGTGACCGGTGACCGTAACGAGCTTACGCAAGTGGTCACAAACCTGCTCGAAAATGCCATCAAATATGGCCATGAAGGCGGGCAGGTGGAGGTGCGCTTGGAAAAAGAGCCGGATCACCACAATCATGACGTTCGGATCACCGTTAAAGACAATGGCCCCGGCATCCCGGCAGAACACGTGCCGCGCTTAACAGAGCGATTCTATCGTGTGGATGCGGAATCATCGCGCCGCAAAAAGGGCACAGGGCTGGGCCTTGCCATCGTGAAACACATTGTGAGCAGGCATCGCGGCGAGTTGCGGATCAGTTCTGTGGTCGGCGAGGGCACCGAGATCAGCGTCTTTTTGCCGTTATAATAGCTGTCATCTAACACAGTTACCCACAATGGGAGTTCCCAAAATATAAGCGAATACAAATACTTATACTGTCATCTAATTGTCATTTAAAAGACATAAAACCATTAGCACAGAGCAATAGGGTGCCCGCAGTCCGGGAGGAAACAACCAGTCAGACAAATACTGGTTTCTCGGCCTGATTACTGAATTCGAGTGCGAGCTCTAAAGAGGATGACATTATGAAATTCGCCCAATATGCAAGTGTTGCTGCTTTGGTTGTTGCAGGCACAGTTGCCGCAACTGGTGCACAAGCACGTGACCAAATCTCAATCGTAGGTTCTTCTACTGTATTTCCATTCGCTACAGCAGTTGCAGAGCGTTTTGGTCAAACAAGTGATTTCCCAACACCTGTTGTTGAATCCACTGGTTCAGGCGGCGGTCTGAAATTGTTCTGCGAAGGTGTTGGCGAAGGTACGCCCGACATCACAAACGCATCACGTCGCATTAAAAACTCTGAAATCGACAAGTGCATGGCCAATGGCGCAACACCTGTTGAAGTTAAAGTTGGCTTCGACGGTATCGTGTTGGCTGGCGCAAAATCAGGTGCGGACTTGTCTGTAAGCCGCGATCAGATTTTTGCGGCCTTGGCGAAAAACGTTGTTGTGGATGGCCAGATCATCGCCAATCCATATGTAAACTGGTCAGACATTGACCCATCATTGCCAGCTTCAAAAATTGAAGTACTTGGCCCACCACCAACCTCAGGCACTCGCGACGCGTTTGTTGAGTTGGTGATGGAAGAATCTTGCCAGGAAGGCATCGAAGAAGATGCATGTGGCGAAATTCGTGAAGATGGCGCATTCATCGATGCAGGCGAAAACGACAATTTGATCGTGCAAAAGCTTGAAGCAAACCCAGCTGCCGTTGGCATTTTCGGTTTCTCTTTCTTGGATCAAAACGCTGACAAAATCAAAGGTGCAACCGTTGATGGCGTCGAGCCAACTTTTGATGCCATTGCTGATGGCGATTACCCAGTTTCTCGCTCACTCTATTTCTATGTGAAAAAAGAGCATGTTGGCGTGATCCCTGGCATTCAAGAATATGTTGCTGAATTCACCAACGAAGCTGCTTGGGGCGATGAAGGTTATTTGACTGAAAAAGGTCTGATCCCATTGCCTGCGGAAGCACGTGCAGAATTCAAATCAGACGCCGAGAACTTGGTGCCTGCTGAAAAGATGTAAATCTTTTCACTGAATAAGAGTCGCTTCGGGGCTTTCCCCGGGGCGGCCCATGTGCTCTTAAAGGGCATCAATGATTAAGAACGGGGTGGCAAGGTGCAAGGCTGGTTCTTCGTACTCATTTTGGTTTTAACAGCAGGTGCGCTGTTTTATGTTGGCCGCTCTCGTGCTGTCTCCGCGGTAGGTGGGGACTCGACTCTTCTCCACTCAAAGCCTGGTTTTCATGGCGCCTTTGTCATGATTTGCGGCATTGTGCCCGCCGTTTTGGTGTTCTTCACCTGGCTTTTATTTTCCCGCTATTTGACCAATGCTTTTGTCGCGTCTCAGCTTGGTGCTGATTTTGCCAATCTGGCGACAATCGAACAGCAAGCATTGATGCGCAACATGCGCTCCTTCGCGGACCGCACAGATTTGAGCGCGCTGGGCGCGATCGAGGTCAATGCGGTTGAGGCTTATCGGTCATTTGTGACCAACACGGCGTTGGCCCTGCAAGCGGTGGTTGCCGTTTTGGTGATTGTGGGCAGCTGGTTCGCCGTGCGCGCGATCAGTAAAGATTTGCGCGCCCGCCAGATTGTTGAAAAAACAGTCATGGTCGTTTTGATCGCCGCATCTGGCGTGGCCATTCTCACCACGCTTGGCATCGTGTTGTCCCTGATTTTCGAAAGCATTCACTTCTTCCAAAAAGTGAATTTCCTGGACTTTTTGTTCGGCACGCACTGGAGCCCGCAAAGCGCATTTGAAGGCGTTGGCGAGGAAGCCACAGGCCGAAATTCAGAAGTCTTCGGTGCCATTCCAGTATTTGCTGGCACATTGTTGATCACCGCGATTGCCATTCTCGTCGCCGCGCCGATTGGGCTAATGTCCGCCATCTATCTGTCCGACTATGCGTCGCCAAAACTGCGCGCCACAGCCAAACCCATTTTGGAAGTTTTGGCCGGTATCCCCACCGTGGTTTACGGCTTTTTCGCCGCGTTGACCGTGGCCCCGTTCTTCCGCAACACAGGTGAGGCTGTGGGCATTTCAGTGTCATCCGAAAGCGCGTTGGCGGCGGGGTTGGTCATGGGCATTATGATCATTCCATTCGTCTCCTCCTTGTCGGACGATGTGATCAATGCGGTGCCGCAAAGTTTGCGTGATGGGTCTGCTGGCTTGGGCGCCACCAAATCAGAAACCATTCGGCGCGTGATTTTGCCAGCGGCGTTGCCGGGCATTGTGTCAGCCCTGATGCTGGCCATTTCCCGCGCCATTGGCGAAACCATGATTGTGGTGATGGCCGCTGGCCTTTCCGCCAATATGACGGTGAACCCCCTTGAGGCGGTAACCACCGTAACCGTGCAAATTGTAACCCTGCTTGTCGGTGACCAGGAGTTCGATAGCGCAAAAACACTCGCTGCCTTTGCCTTGGGCTTGGTGCTGTTTTGCGTTACCCTGCTGCTGAACGTCATTGCGCTTCGGGTGATCCAAAAATATCGAGAGCAATATGACTGATTTAACAGGTGGCAATGTGGAGAAGGCCTCGATCCATACCAGCGATGATGCGCGTTCACGCTTGGCAAAGCGTTATCGCGGCGAGTCATTGTTTAAATGGCTCGGTCGATCAGCTATTGGCGTTTCTGTCGCGTTTTTGCTGTTGTTGCTTTCCACCGTTGTTTTTCAGGGCATGCCAGCCTTCACATTCAATTTCGTCAATCTGCCGTTCGAGTTGACCAAAGAAAAGCTTGATACGGATGGATCATATGACAGCTTGCGCAAAGCCAATTATGACGCGGTCGTGCGCGACGCCATACGTGATCAATTTCCAAGTGTAACGGGGCGGAGCGAGAAACGCGCGCTGAGCGGCCTTTTGTCGTCGGGCGCCCCTGTTTACTTACGCCAGCAAGTGCTCGATGACCCAAGTGTGCTGGGCAGTGATAAGCGCCTTGAAATCCCGATTTCAGATTTTGCCGATCTTTACCTTAAGGGCCAGATCACCAACGATTCTATCATCGAAGGCAATGGCGCCTTACAAGTTGATCGCAATGATAAAGGGTTGCGCTTGATTGCCGATGAACCTGTGTTTGCCGATGCATTGGCCCGCGCCAAAGAAGCATTGAAAAGTCAGGCCGCCAGCATGCGCGACCAGCAATCAGGCTTGCAATTGTCATTGAACAAAACCCGTGGTGATATTGAAGCCCTGCAAGGGCGCATTCCGGCAGAAACCAATGCCAATGTGAAGTCTCGGTTGGAAGCTGAACTTGAGCGTTCGCAATCAGATATTTCGGTGCTCGAAGCGCGCATTAAGCAGCTTGAAGAGCAAACCAACGCTATTGAGAGCCGCGTGGCCAATCCTGGCTTGGGCGAAAAGCTGACTGGCGAAATGTTGTCAGTGCTGGTCTACGCCAATGATGCGGTGCTCAAGGTAGAGCAGGTCACGTCCACCACAGCCAATGTGGTTGAATATATGCCACTTAACGAGGCCACAACCTCGATCGCTGCCAATCAGTGGAACATCCGTGTGCTCGAAGTGCCTGAGGCCAATCGCAAATTCACCGACCAGGAAATCGTTTGGACGGATGAGTTGGTCGAGCGTGGCTATGTCCGCTCTGGCCTCAACACAATTTTCTTCACCCGCGGCGCCAGCCGTGAGCCTGAAATGGCAGGTGTGCTCGGCGCGGCCGTTGGCTCGGCCCTGACCTTGATTGTCACCTTGCTCCTGTCGTTCCCCCTGGGGGTAGCCGCCGCGATCTATTTGGAAGAGTTCGCACCGAAAAACCGCTGGACCACATTGATTGAGGTGAACATCAACAACCTCGCCGCTGTGCCCTCCATCGTGTTTGGTTTGCTCGGTTTGGCGGTGTTCCTCAATTATTTTGAACTGGATCGCTCCGCGCCTTACGTTGGCGGTATGGTCTTGGCGTTGATGACATTGCCCACCATCATCATCGCCTCACGTGCCGCATTGCGCGCCGTGCCACCATCGATCCGTGAAGCGGCCCTCGGCATTGGTGCCTCGCGCCTGCAAACAGTGCTGCACCATGTGTTGCCATTGGCCATGCCTGGCATTCTCACCGGCACGATCATTGGCATGGCGCAAGCCTTGGGCGAAACAGCGCCGCTTTTGATGATCGGCATGGTGGCCTTTGTGGTCGATATTCCGATGGGCTTTTCCGATCCATCCACAGTGTTGCCTGTACAAATCTTCATGTGGGCCGATTTTCCTGAACCCGCCTTCCAACAGCGTACATCGGCTGCGATTATGGTGTTGTTGGGCTTTTTGATTGCAATGAACGCGCTTGCTGTTGTCCTGCGCAAACGTTTCGAACGCCGCTGGTAAGCCGAGCTTCGGTGCAACCACATATATTGAGGTAGATGATGAGTGTAGACGCAAATTTGGCCGCCACCGCCGCGCAAGCGCCGGCAGATAAAGCGGGCAAGCTGAAAATGAGCGGCAACGGCGTTAACGTGTTTTACGGCGATAAGCAGGCGCTGTTTGATGTGGATTTGAATATCTACAAAAATCAGGTGATCTCTTTGATTGGCCCTTCGGGCTGCGGTAAATCCACCTTCCTGCGCTGCTTGAACCGCATGAACGACACCATCGATGTGTGTAAAGTGACCGGCAAGATCGTGTTGGACGAGCAAGATATTTACGACAAAAACATCGACGTGGTTGAGCTGCGTGCTCGCGTGGGCATGGTGTTCCAAAAGCCAAACCCATTCCCCAAAAGCATTTATGAGAATGTGGCCTATGGCCCGCGCATCCATGGGATGACACGTTCAAAGGATGAGCTGGACGATTTGGTCACCTCGTCCTTGCGCCGTGCGGGCCTTTGGGAAGAAGTCAAAGATCGTCTGGACCAACCCGGCACTGGCCTTTCCGGCGGTCAGCAGCAGCGTTTGTGCATTGCCCGCGCCATTGCCACGCAGCCTGAAGTGTTGCTGATGGACGAGCCATGTTCAGCGCTCGATCCCATCGCCACAGCGATTATTGAAGAATTGATTGACGAATTGCGCGCGAACTTTACGATTGTAATCGTGACCCACTCCATGCAGCAGGCGGCGCGGGTGAGCCAGAAAACAGCGTTCTTCCATTTGGGCAAGCTGATTGAAGAGGGCCCAACTGACCAGATTTTCACCAACCCGATCAACAAAAAGACGCAAGATTATATTACAGGGCGTATCGGGTAATAATAAGCGGCGAAAGACATAATTATGGCAACTCCAGATAACGAACATATTGTTACCTCTTACGAAGATGAACTGACATCTTTGACGCGCGCCATTTCAGAAATGGGCGGCATGGTGGAGGTGGCCATCACCAACGCCACCCAAGCACTGATCCGTGTGGATCATGAGCTGGCCAAGCAAACCGCCAATGGCGACAAGCGCGTGGATGATATGCAGCGTCTAATTGACGAGCAAGCAGTCTCCATGATTGCCCGTCGCCAACCCATGGCTGGCGATTTGCGTCACATCGTTTCCGCGATCCACGTGGCTAACGATCTGGAGCGCATTGGCGACATTGCCAAAAACCTGTCGCGCCGGACCCTTCATATCGACAGCCAACGTGTGTCCAAGCAGCTTTATAATGGCGTGCGGCATATGTCCGACCTGTCTTTGCAACAGGTCAAGCGCGCCCTGGATGCGTTCACTGCACGGGATTCAAAAATCGCCATTGATGTGTGCCGTCGTGATGATGAAGTGGACTCGCTGTACATCTCATTGTTCCGCGAATTCCTCACCTATATGATGGAAGATCCGCGCAACATTACCGATTGCACGCATTTGTTGTTCTGCGCCAAAAATCTTGAACGCGCAGGCGACCACGCGACCAATATCGCAGAAGCAGCCTATTATTTGGAAACAGGCGGCAATCTTTATAACGATATTGAGAGCGGCAAGGTCTCTTTGGGATAAGCCAAAAACTGCGAGGTTGGGGTTATGTCACCACACATACTGATCGTCGAAGATGAAGCCGATCTGGCATTAATGCTGCGCTATAATCTGGAAGCAGAAGGCTATAAGGTCTCCGCCGCCGAAAGCGGTGACGAAGCCGCTTTGATCATGCGCGAAGAAGTGCCGGATTTGATTTTGCTCGATTGGATGCTGCCGGGCCTGTCTGGTATTGAATTATGCCGCCGCTGGCGCACCCGCGAAGAAACAGCCCGCACGCCCATCATTATGATGACCGCACGCGGCGAAGAAGAAGAGCGTGTGCGCGGCTTGGCCACTGGTGCTGATGATTATGTGGTGAAGCCGTTTTCCGTGCCAGAGCTGCTGGCGCGAGTTAAAGCCTTGCTCCGCCGCTCCAACCCGCATCTCACAGCCCAAAGCCTCACCGCCGGCGATATCGAACTGGACCGCCAAACCCACCGCGTCAGCCGTTCTGGTCGCGAGGTGCATTTGGGCCCCACCGAATATCGGTTGCTCGAATATTTAATGCAAAGCCCAGGCCGGGTGTATACCCGCGAGCAATTGCTGGATAGCGTTTGGGGCCATGATGTCTATGTGGATGAACGCACCGTCGACGTCCATGTCGGCCGCCTGCGCAAAGCCATCAACCGTGGCCGCTCAAAAGACCCCATCCGCACCGTCCGTGGCGCCGGCTATTCGTTCGACGAGAAGTTTGCCACGGCTTAACGGTTGAAAGATGCCATCTTCCATCTGTTCAGCCAAATAGGAGCTCACGGTAAGACAGGTGCTCCTCAGGGTAGCTAGTTAGTTTGAGCTCCATTGCTGTGTGTTGCACCTCGTCGCGCAGCATGGGGAGCAAATCTTCATCGTCAGTCATTATCGCCAGTTCAACAAAAGAGCCAAGCCCATCCACCTGATCTAATGTGACGTGAAATTTGTCGATGAAATAGATATCTCGACGTTTGTGTATTTGCCGCTTCTCAATGAAGCCGAGTGATTTTAGCATCGCGAGTGCTTTATCATAATTGGCAAGGTCTATTGCCACACATTCGTCTTTTGCCGGTCCTTTTGAAATCCAAAGAACGCGTTCAGAAGGGCGCATATGCCGGAGAGTGTGAAACTGGCCGTTAGCCTCAAGTCGCCCATCGGGTAAATCAAGAAAAACGTCAGTTTCGGCATTGCCAAGGGTAAAAGGAATGGCTGATAATTTTTCAAGGTGTTCTCTCACAGACGCAAGGTCTGCCACCCGGAATTTTCTCTCTACCTCGAAGCGCCCTTTAAAATGATCGCCGGGATCACATAGCATGCCTTTGGTTTCCAAGTGGTCAGAGCGCTGTTGCATTTAAACGATCCCTTCTCATCATATAGTTTTTATATTGGCGATGTTTGCCACTGGCCAGCCGGAAACCTATTAGTTTGGGGGGGCATTTCTGCGAAATCTTGGTGCCTGATGCAAACCATTTCAGTTCACTCGAATTTCCGTAACCGATTAAAAACAATTTCATATGTAGGTTTACTACAATTGGGAATTCGGCCATCTTTCGATTTCATTCTGATTACAGGTAAGAATTGCCCAAGCGCCCCTGCGCTTAAGCGCGATTTATTCCGATTTATGGGGGCGTCTCCCCTGACTTTTTAGATTTTTTAGGAGCAAGGCATGATCAACAAATATAGATGGTACGAGATTGTGGGCATCTATATTGGCATCGCCATTTTCCTCACCTTTATCCTCGCGCCCTTCATTGAAGCCTTTTTGGTGTCGCTGCGCCCTTGGCGGGAGATCGTGTCCATACCCTACGAAGTCTTCACTGAAGGCATGAGCTTTGACGCTTATTTCAGCGTGTGGAAACATGTGCCTCTGCTCGGTCATTATATTTGGAACAGCTTTTTCATTGCCAGCAGTGTGACCATATTGACCTTGATTGCGGTGATCCCCGCCGCCTGGGCCTTTGGGCGATTTGAGTTTAAGGGCCGCGAGGTGCTGCTCACCGCATTTCTGACCATCACCATGATTGGGCCGACCGTTTTTATTCTGCCCCTGTTCAAGATTTTTCTTAAATTCGGGCTTCTTGATACCTATTGGGCAGTGATTTTGCCCGGCGCGACCTTTTTGATCCCCGTGGGCATCTGGCTGCTGCGCTCCTATATGTTGACCATCCCCCGCGAACTTGAAGAGGCCGCTTGGGTTGATGGCGCTTCAAGGCTCTATATTTTGCGCCGGGTCATCATGCCCATTGCCATGCCCGGCATCGCCGTGGTCGCGATCGCGACCTTTATCGGCGCCTATTCGCAACAATTTGTGATCGCCTTCGCCTTTTTGTGGACGCCGGAAATGCAGCCCCTGCCGCTTGGGTTATTTCCGTATGCACAAGGATCGGTGGCGCGTTGGAACGATGTGATGGCCGCCAGCCTGATCGGTATCTTGCCGGTTTTGCTCATTTTTCCATTTGTGCAACGGCGCATGGTCGCCGGTCTCACCGCCGGTGCAGTGAAGCAATAGCGGCCCCGCCGCATCAAGAGGCCGGATTTCTCAGCATATCCGGCTTGCATTGGGGGTGGTCTATGGTTTAGAACACCTCTTTTCCGGTCGCAGCCTACCCGGATATCAAAACAAGGGCCCTAAAAATGAAAACACTCGTTATCTGCTCGGGCGGGCTGGATTCCGTCTCGCTCGCGCATATTATAGCCGATCAGCATGAGCTGACCCGGCTTGTCTCCTTCGATTATGGCCAACGCCATCGCAAGGAGCTTGATTTTGCAGCCGCGGCTGCCAAGCGTTTAAATGTGCCCCATCATCTCATGGATATGCGCGGCATCGGTGCCGCCTTATCTGGCTCTGCGCTCACCGACGATATTGACGTGCCTGATGGGCACTATGCCGAAGACACAATGCGGGTGACCGTGGTGCCGAACCGCAATGCCATCATGCTCACCATTGGCTTTGGCATCGCCGCCGCCAATGGCGATGAGGCCGTGGCCACCGCGGTGCATGGCGGTGACCATTTTATCTATCCCGATTGCCGCCCCGAATTCACCCGCGCCTTCGATAAGATGCAAAAGGCAGCGCTGGATGGTTATGCCAATGTCCAGCTCTATACCCCGTTTGTGGAGCGCAGCAAGGCGGACATTGTGAAAGAAGGCGCGGCACACAGCACTCCTTTTGCTGAAACCTGGTCTTGCTACAAAGGGGGCGAGGCGCATTGCGGCCGGTGCGGCACATGTGTCGAACGCCGCGAAGCCTTCCACCTTGCGGGTGTAGAAGACCCAACACTTTATGCTGATCCGGATTATTGGCTTGAAGCCGTGGCAGAAGGGGAGAAGCGATAATGTTTCGTATTCGCAAAGAATTTCATTTCTCCGCCTCCCATCAATTGGACCATTTGCCCGCAGACCATCAATGCGCGCGGTTGCACGGTCACAATTATATTGTCGTGGTGGAACTGGCCGCCGAAACCTTAAATGAAGACGGTTTTGTGCGCGATTATCATGATCTTAAACCGCTCAAAACCTACATTGATGACCATTTCGACCACCGGCATTTGAATGACGTGATGGACGGCCCGTCCACAGCGGAAAATATGGCGCTGCATTTTTACAAATGGTGCCACGCGCGGTGGCCGGAAACCAGTGCGGTTTTGGTCAGTGAAACGCCCAAAACATGGGCCGAATACCGCCCATGACTTTGCGCATCGCTGAAATTTTTGGCCCCACAGTGCAGGGTGAGGGCGCACTGATCGGTGAACCCACCGTCTTTATCCGCGCAGGCGGCTGCGACTATCGCTGCAGCTGGTGCGATAGCCTTCATGCCGTGGAAAGTCAGTATCGCCACGATTGGGCCGCGATGAGTGATGAGGCCGTGTGGGACGAGGTGCTGCGGCTCTCGGACGGGCAACCGCTCACGGTGTCACTGAGCGGCGGCAACCCCGCCATTCAAGATTTTGGCCCGGTCATCGCGCGGGGCCGCGCTGCGGGGTATCGTTTCGCCTGCGAAACCCAAGGCTCCGTTGCACGGCCCTGGTTTGCCGAGCTGGACACATTGGTGCTGTCGCCCAAGCCACCCTCCAGCGGCGAAGTGGTGAACTGGCCCAACTTCGATGAATGCCTAAAAGCGGGGGCGGCGGCGCGGCAAATGGTGATGAAGATCGTCATTTTCGACCAGGCCGATTATGATTGGGCAAAGCAAGTCCATGGCCGCTATCCTGATCTGCCGCTTTATCTTCAGCCCGGCAACCCAGAAGTGGATCCGGCAACCCCAATTGACCCACAATCGCTTATCGACCGATTGGCGTGGCTAACAGACACAGCGATGGCTGATCGCTGGTTCGCCCCCCGTATCTTGCCGCAACTGCATGTGTTGTTGTGGGGCAATAAACGCGGCGTATAGGAGAAACTCATGACTGAAAATATCTATGCGAACTTAAAGCAACTGGGCGGCGAAACCCGCATTCCAGCATCGCCGGAAGAGGCCGAGCTGGAGCGTGTGCCCAACCCGCAAGCAGATGTGACCTACAATGTGCGCTTCACCGCGCCAGAGTTCACTTCACTTTGCCCTATGACCGGCCAGCCGGATTTCGCGCATTTGGTGATTGATTATGCCCCCGGTGCGTGGCTGGTGGAGTCAAAATCGCTCAAGCTGTTTCTAACCTCCTTCCGCAACCACGGCGCTTTCCATGAAGATTGTACCATCTCCATCGCGCGCCGCTTGGTCGATTTTCTGGAGCCGCAATGGCTCCGGATCGGCGGTTACTGGTATCCACGCGGCGGCATCCCCATCGATGTGTTCTGGCAATCTGGCCCAGTCCCCGAGCAACTCTGGCTCCCAGACCAAGGCGTCCCCCCTTACAGAGGTCGCGGCTAACCACACAACCGATCCGCAGCGCCCAAATGGAAAAAGCCGGACGAGCGCCGCGAGGACCCCGCGCGACTTTTCGCGCGCGCCCGCGCAGGTTAGGCACCGTCAGGTGCCGCTCAACCGTGAGCGAAAAGAACATTGCCACGGCAATGGAAAAAGACGGACGAGCGCCGCGAGGACCCCGCGCGACTTTTCGCGCGCGCCCGCGCAGGTTAGGCACCGTCAGGTGCCGCTCAACCGTGAGCGAAAAGAACATTGCCCCGGCAATGGAAAAAGACGGACGAGCGCCGCGAGGACCCCGGCGCACTTTTGCGCCGCGCCCGCGCAGGTTAGGCACCAAAGGTGCCGCTCAACCGTGAGCGAAATAAACTCAAAAAGGGCCACCCGACGAAACCGGACCGCCCGAAAGCGACCCGGTTTCTGTTTAAGGTGCAGCGGTTTTGCAGCCTTATGCCGCTTTCTCGGATGCACTAATTCGCGCCACCAGATCGTCCGCAGAGCGGTCCGCATTCTCTAGCGCGTTTTCGGCCATAAAGTGCTGATCAGCAGCAACAAATTCCACATCATCAATCCCAATGAACCCAAGGATATGGCGCAAAAAGTCGCTGGCAAAATCGATGTCAGAGCCAAACGGTGTGCCGCCTGATGCAAAAGTCACAATCGCCTTCTTCCCTTTCAGCAGTCCTTTTGGCCCGTCTTCGCTGTAAACGAATGTTTTACGGGCGCGGCAGATCAAATCAATCCAGGCTTTCAGACTGGCCGACACGGCAAAATTATAGAGTGCCACCCCGATGACCAATATATCCGCCTCTTCAATTTCAGCGATCAATTGATCGGATAGGGCCAGCACCTCTTGCTGCGCAGCAGTTCGATCTTCTTCCGGGCTATTGTTGGCCACAACCCATTCCTGCGTAATAAGGGGCAGGCTGTTGTTCAGATCGCGCAGCACCACCTGGTCAACAAGGCCTTGATCGGCCAGCTGATCAATTATCCGCGTGGCCAGGCGGCCGGATTGGCTGGCCTCTCCCATCACGCTGCTATTCACCTGCAGAATTTTCACTTTATCGCTCATGCCATATTCCTTCCAATTGCATTCGGGGCTTGGCCCACATGGTGTCGAGCGGAAGCAATAGCAGCTTTACATATTCAGAATAATAGCATTAGATAGCAAGATATTATTGCGATTTGGAGAATAATGTGAGTCATCTCGATGAGATGCGCACCTTCGTGGCTGTCGCGGATGCGCAGAGCCTGACCGGTGCCGCAGGCACATTGAACATTGCCTTGTCGGCGGTCAGTCGACGCCTGAAGGAGCTTGAGCGACGGCTCGGCACAACCCTGATTTTGCGCTCGACAAGGAGCATAAATCTAACCGCAGCGGGCGAAGATTATCTCTGGCGCTGCCGACGCATACTCGACGATATTCAAGAAGCCGAAAGTGCCGTTTCCCAAGGTGCAAAAAAGCTGATGGGCCGCATTCGCATGGCCGCGCCCCTCACATTTTCAACTCAGCATCTGGGCCCCATCCTGTTGGATTTTATGGTCCAGCATCCTGAGGTGAATATTGATCTTGACCTCAATGATCGGCGGGTAGATTTGATTGGCGAAGGGTTCGACCTCACCATCAGAATTGGCCAATTGTCCGATAGCGGTCTGATCGCAAAGCGGCTGACCACCATTCGCCGGGTGCCTTGTGCTGCCCCGGCGCTTTTGGCAGCATATGGCCAGCCGGAAAAACCGGAAGATCTGGCTGAGCTTCCGATCTTGACTTATCGCTCCACCCGCAACCACCTCACATGGCCCTTTACCCGTCCCGACGGCACCAGTGGCGTCGTTAAGCTCAGCAGCCGCATGGCCGTCAACAATGGTGATATGTTGCGCATGGCAGCGGAAAAAGGGCTTGGGGTGGTGCTTGAGCCCACCTTCATCACCCATCAAGCCATCGCGTCGGGCACACTTGTGCCGCTTTTTGCCGATCATCAATGGTCAGACTATGCGGCCTACGCCCTTTTCGCCCAAAACCGCAATATACCTCGTCGCGTGCGGTCGCTGATTGACTTTATCGCCGAAGAACTCTCGCCCGAACCAGCTTGGGACCGCCATATTTCCTTCACTTAAGAGGGAAAAGGCTGCGCGCGAACACAAGAAACCACCGCCCCCAAGAAACGTTGCACTACCCACCCGCAAGCGAAAAGCACATTGACACAATAATGGGAAAAGACGGACGAGCACAGCGAGGACCCCGGCGCACTTTTGCGCCGCGCCCGCGCAGGTTAGGCACCGAGAGGTGCCGCTCAACCGTGAGCGAAAAGACCATTGCCGCCGCAATGGAAAAGACGGACGAGCGCCGCGAGGACCCCGGCGCACTTTTGCGCCGCGCCCGCGCAGGTTAGGCACCGTCAGGTGCCGCTCAACCGCGAGCGAGAACAAACAACACCACCCAACCGCGAGCGAAAAAACTCCAAAAAAAGGGGCCGCACAAAGCGACCCGATTTTAAGTCAAATTTCTCTAGCTTTTCTTGCGCCGATCAAGGGAGTGATAAGCCCGCTTGGAGTGGAACTCGCAATAAGGCTTGCCTTCATCGCTGTGCCGACCACAAAAGTGGAAGTCCTCAGAAACAGGGTCGCCAATTGGCCACTTACATGTGTGCTCATTCAGTTCCATCAAGCCAATGCGATCGGCCTCTGGAATGAAAATCTCAGATTCAGCATTTAATTCAAATGATTGCTCAGCTTCTGTATCGGCACTCATCTTCAACGCTGTGTTGCCGGCAACAGCAGGGCCGCCGCTGGAACGGCGCGGTGCGGATGCTGCGGCTGGGCGGCTGCCCGCGCTGCGTGCTGTTGTGCTCGAGGCGCTGCCACTTGGTCGCCTTGGCGCACTCGCGGCTGTTGCCCGCGGTTTACGCGCACGTGGTGCTGAAGAAGCAGGCTTTGCCCGGCCAGAAAGTTTCAACCGGTGTACTTTGCCGATCACCGCATTGCGGGTCACCCCTTCGCCAAGCTCTGCCGCGATCTGGCTTGCGCTCAAGCCTTCCATCCAGAGTTTTTTCAAAATCGCAACGCGCTCGTCTGTCCACGCCATGGAGTTCCTCCATTTTAATCAAAAGATAGACTCGGGCACCTCACCGAAAAATGCGTAAAATCCGGTTCAAATACCATCCATCGTATGTACTTATAGGTCCGCCACACGAGATATCGTGTTCCTATAGGATTACTTTACAAGACCGGATGAATCCGTGACAAGGCTCGAGTGGCTTTTATTCCGGTTATCCAAGACATTTTTCACCAGCGTTGCATTTAGGCAATTTCGCAACCAATTGACATTTTCTGGCTAAACTGGTCATAAATGCATTGGTTATCGCGTTGCGCCGTTGCGGGCAACGCGTTTTTTGGTTTTAGGTGCCTGTGTCGCACCAATTAAAGGGCAGAAAGGAACATCAAGACAATGTCCGCACTCTATAAAAACTATCAACGCGCCGATCTCTCGTTTGAGCGGGGCGAAGGGGTGCGACTATTCTCATCTGATGGAGGAGAATATCTTGATTTTGCCGCTGGCATTGCCGTCAATGCATTGGGCCATGCTGATCCGTATGTTGTGCGTGCATTAAAAGAGCAAGCAGAAAAGCTCTGGCACGTCTCCAACATCTTTTCTATTCCCGAAGCAGAAAAGCTTGCGCAGCGTTTGGTCGACAGTTCTTTCGCGGATATGGTGTTCTTCACCAATTCTGGCGCGGAAGCCATTGAATGTGCCATTAAAACAGCGCGGCGCTATTTTTATGATCAGGGTCAGCCCGATCGTTATGAGATCATCACTTTCACAGGTGCGTTTCATGGCCGGACCTTGGGCACCATCGCCGCAGGCGGCAACGAAGCCTATTTAACAGGCTTCGGCCCCAAGGCCGGAGGTTTCCCTCAGGTCCCCGCTGGCGATCTCGATGCCGTGAAAGCGGCCATCAACGACAAAACCGCTGCCATCTTGCTTGAGCCTATTCAAGGCGAAAGTGGCATCAATGTCTTTAGTACCGACTTTTTGCGTGCATTGCGCACCCTGTGTGACGAGCATGGCATCTTGTTGATTTTGGATGAAATCCAATGTGGCTATGGCCGCACCGGTAAAATGTTTGCTTATGAATGGGCGGGCATTGAGCCAGATGTGATGGCATTGGCCAAAGGCATTGGCGGCGGCTTCCCGCTCGGCGCGTGTTTGGCGACTGAAAAGGTCGGCGCTTCAATGGTGCCGGGCACCCACGGCAGCACCTATGGTGGCAACCCCATGGCCTGTGCCGTGGGCAATGCTGTGTTGGACCGCATTTCAGAAGATGGCTTTTTGGACCATGTTGAAGAGATGGGCAAATATTTGAGCTGGTCTTTGCAGCAATTGGCACAAAAGTTCCCCAACGAGGTGTTGGAGGTGCGCGGCAAGGGCTTGATGGCTGGCATTAAGGTCAATCAGCCTGCTGGTGAATTGGTGGCGAAACTGCGCGATCAACATCTGCTTGTCGCAGGCGCGGGTGATAATGTTATCCGTTTTCTGCCGCCGCTCATTGTTGAAAAACAGGATATAGATGAGGCGATCAACCGAATGGAAAAAGCGTTCTCCGCTTAATTCGTTCAACAGATCTTCGCTTCCCCCACAAGCAACTCATGACAAAAGGACAGTCACCATGGCTGCAACACAACATTTTTTGGATCTCGGTCAGTTCACAAAAGAAGAGCTGAGAAAAATTCTCGATTTGGCCCACGCCCTAAAAGCAAAATTGAAAGAGGGTGAAAAACCACCTTTGTTGAAAGACAAAGTGTTGGCGATGATTTTCGACCGAGAAAGCACCCGCACCCGCGTTTCGTTTGACGTGGGCATGCGCCAGCTTGGTGGCCAAACATTGATGTTGACGGGTGACGAGATGCAATTGTCGCGCGATGAAACCATCGCCGATACGGCGCGTGTCATGTCGCGCTATGTCGATGCCATCATGATCCGGCTGCTCAGCCATGATGATCTGGAAGAAATGGCTGCGGCGGCGACCATTCCGGTGATCAATGGCCTAACGCGCTTTTCGCACCCTTGTCAGATCATGGCCGACATTATGACCTATGAAGAACATCGTGGGTCAATTGAAGGCATCAAGATTGCCTGGCAGGGCGATTGTAACAATGTGTTGATGTCATGGATTCAGGCTGCAAAATTGTTTAATTGTCAGTTGAATATTGCGTGTCCTGAACAATATAAGCCAAATCAGGCCATGCAGGCAGAGATAAATGCCAGCAACGGTAAGGTGCGTGTCACCCAAGATCCGGTTGAGGCCATGAAAGATGTGGATTTGGTCATCACAGACACTTGGGTGTCTATGGGTGATCTGGACGCCACCATCCGTCGTGAAATCTTGTCTCCACACCGCGTGACAGACGAATTGATGGCCGAGGCAAAGCCCGACGCCATCTTTATGCATTGTCTGCCCGCGCACCGCGGTGACGAGGTGACGTCCGACGTGTTGGATGGGCCCAAATCGGTTGTTTTTGACGAAGCTGAAAATCGGCTGCATGCCCAAAAAGCAGTTTTGTGCTGGGTGTTCGGCATTGAGGAGCTTAAATGACAGAAGACTTTTTGAAAGCCGCTGGGTTGGACCGCGAGGAAAGCCTTAGCGATAGCGTAGTGCCTTTTGCTGTTGAAGGGCTGGATGTCCGGGGCCGTTCGGTCAAAATGGATGAAGCGCTGCACACAATATTGACACGGCACGATTATCCAACGCCCGTGGCGCGCCTGCTGGGCGAAGCCATTGTATTGGCCAGTCTTGTCGGCTCTTCGCTCAAGTTTGAAGGGCGCTTTATTCTGCAAACCCAAACCGATGGCCCGGTCAGCATGATTGTGGTTGATTTGCAAACACCTAACGGGTTGCGCGGCTATGCGCGGTTTGACGAAGTAGCCCTCAGCGAAGCCGCTGAAAAGGGTGCCTTGTCACCTGAAGAATTGTTGGGCAAAGGCATTTTGGCCATGACCATCGATCAGGGCGAGATGACCGAGCGCTATCAAGGCATTGTGCAGTTGGATGGCGACGGATTGGAAGATGTGGCCCACCGCTACTTTATGCAATCTGAGCAAATCCCAACCAAAGTTCGTTTGGCCGTTGCCCAGTTTAGCGAAAAGGGCAAAGCGGCGGATCAGTGGCGCGCGGGGGGCATTTTGCTCCAGCATTTGCCCGCACATGGCGAACGGGCCATGGCTGACCTTCCTGGTGATGGGAATTTTGATAATCCTGAAACTGCGGACATTGATTTTGAGCCGGAAAACAACTGGGTTGAGGCCAGCGCCTTGCTCGAAACGGTGGATGATCATGAACTGGTCGATCCGCAGGTTTCATCAGAGCGGCTTTTGTTCCGCCTGTATCATGAAACGGGCGTGCGCGTTTTCGAGCCTATGGTTTTGGAAGAAAAGTGCGGCTGCAATGCCGACAAAATCGAAGCCATGCTGGAACAGTTTTCCAACGAGGATATCGACTCCATGGTGGTCGATGGTGATATTGAAGTGGTGTGTGAATTTTGCTCCACGGCCTATCATTTCAATCCCCACCTGTTCCTAAAAGACTAGCGCATTCGCTTTTAATTGCGGCAGAAGGTTGATCCGGTGGCGGGCCGCACCACGTAAAGATGTACAAAGTTTAATTTGTTCAAGATGCGCCAGCGGCGTAGATTGAATAAAAACAGGATCTTTACAATGGACCGCCAAGTGGATCAGCCAACCGCCTCTGAACCCGTAGCGCAAAACCCACAACCCGCCGCACCTAAGCGCCGCAGGGTGTCGTTTTTTGGCCTGCTGTTCAGGCTCCTCTTGGCCATCGCCATCATAGGTGGAGCGGGTTTTTTCGCGTTTCAAATGGTCTCTTCCCGGCCGGAGCCGCCTGAACGGCAAGCGCGGGAACGCACCTTCACCGTGCGCACCGTTGAAGTGAACGCGCTATCCGCCCAACCCAACCTGACCTATTTTGGCGAAATTGTTGCTGCTGGCTCGCTCGATGTACGTGCGCAAGTGGTGGGCGAAATTGTGGACATTCATCCAAACGTGGCCGCAGGCAACAGCATCAGTCAAGGCGAGTTGATCGCGCGGATCGACGATTTTGCGTACCGGGGGGCGCTGACCGAAGCCAAGACCAGTTTGGCCGAAGCACAGCTGGGCGCCACCGAAGCGCGCGAACGCTTGCAGTTGGAAGAAGCCAATTTGGATTTCGCCCGCGAGCAGTTGGAGTTGTCCAAAAGAGATCTCGAACGCGCGCAGACATTGCTGCAATCAGGCGCGTTGACCCAAAAGAATGTTGATGACCGTGAATTGCTTGTGTCTCAGCGCGAGCAAGCCTTAAAACAACGCCAAGCCAACATTGCCATCCAGCAAGCACAGCTTGATCGCCAATTGGCCAGCATGGAGCGGTTTGAGTGGCAAGTGGAACGGGCCGAACGTGATCTTGAAAACACCGAAATCTACGCGCCATTCGACGCCGTAATCAACAGTGAAGCCATCGCGTTGGGCAAAATTGTCAACGCCAATGAGGCATTGGTCAGCCTTTACCGCCAGGACCAGTTGGATGTGCGGTTCACCATGTCTGATCGTCAATATGGCCAGATATTTGCTGACGGGTTGATTGATCGCCCGGTTGAAGTTGTGTGGGAAGTTGAACCGGAAAACCTCACCGCAAACGGACACATCACCCGCGCTGGCGCTGAAATCGATGCCGCTAAGGGCGGGGTGCAGGTCTATGCACGGCTTGAAGATGCCCAGGCGACCACCTTCCGTCCCGGCACCTTTGTGAAAATATTTGTGCCCGGCCGTGAATATGAAAATGTCATCCGCTTGCCGGAAACCGCGATTTACGACAACCGCTTGATTTACACCATTGAAGAGGGACGCATGGTCTCCCACGATGCCGAAATTGTCGCGCGGGATGGCGCACAATTACTGGTCCGTGCTGATATAAAAGATGGCGCTGAGGTGATCACCACCCGGCTGGCACAGGCAGGTGATGGTTTAGCGGTCACCGTTGAAGGCGAAGCGCCACCCATTCCCGCACGGGGCGAGGGTCGGCGTGGCGACGGAGAACGCCCTGCACAAGGTGAACAACAGCCGCAATCGGATGATAATGCCACCGAGGGTGAAGAATAATGAGTGCCGCCCGCAAAAACCGCGCCCGCTCAATTCTTGAGCTGTTTGTGCGCCACCGCAACGCCGCCAATTTGCTGATGATCTTGATGATCTTGTTTGGCGCGTGGGGCGTTTCCAAGCTCAATCGCCAATTCTTTCCCTCGTTGGAAGTGAAGCAAATACAAGTCTCGATGGTCTGGTCCGGTGCCAGTGCCGACGACATTCGAAAAAACATGCTGCAAGCTATTGAGCCGACAGTACGCTTTTTGGATGGCGTGCGGTCCATGTCGTCACAAGCGCGCGAAGGCTCGGGCACCATTTCGCTTGAATTTGAGCGCGACACCGATATGCGCCAAGCCGAAGCACAGGTTGAGGCGGCAGTCGCCGGGGTAACCAATTTGCCCATCGATGCGGAAACGCCTGAAGTGAACAGCCCAAAATTCTTCGACCCCATCGCGGATATTGGGATATCGGGACCATTCCCTGAAGCCACCTTGCGGTTTTATGCCCGCGAAATTCGCGACGGTCTGCTGGATGCCGGCGTCGATCGGGTAACATTTACCGGCTATCGCGACCGCGAGATCAATATCATTGTCGACGATCAAAAGCTGCGACAGCTCGATCTTACCACCGCCGAAATTGCGCAAACTATTTCGCAAAACACAGCCGACCGCCCCTCCGGCTCAGTGGAAGGCGACTTGCAGGCGCAAATCCGAGCGTTGGCCGCTGAAATTGGTGTGAACGAACTGGCGAAATTGGAGCTCAAAACCACGTCACAAGGCGATAAATTGCTGTTGGGCGATGTGGCACAAATCGAAGACGGGTTCAACAGCGACCAAAGCGTCGGCTTTATGGGCGGCGATCAGGCCATCCGCTTGTCAGTGTCGCGTTCTGCCACCGCAGATACTGTTGAATCCTTTGAAACCATGAACACCTATTTGGAGGAAATCCGCGAAGTTTTGCCCGCTTCATTGCGAATTGAAGTGTTCAACGCAGCCGCCTCATTGGTGGAAGATCGCTTGGCCTTGCTGGTCAAAAATGGTGTCACGGGGCTGGCGCTTGTCTTGATTGTGCTGTTTATCTTTTTGGATTTCCGCATCGCGTTTTGGGTTGCCGTGGGCATTCCGATCTCGCTGTTGATGACCCTTGGGGTGATGTATCTCACGGGCCAAACCATCAATATGATTTCCATGTTTGCGCTGCTCCTCACCCTGGGGATCATTGTGGATGATGCCATTGTGGTGGGGGAACACACCGCCACCCGCTATGCCATGGGCGACGACCGCGCGGATGCGGCGATTGCCGGGGCAGGGCGCATGGCCGCGCCCGTGATCGCCGCCAGCCTGACGACCATGGCGGCCTTTGGCCCTATTTTGCTGGTGGGCGATGTGGTGGGGCAAATCCTGTCCGCTTTGCCCATGGTGGTGATCGCGGTGCTGATCGCCTCCCTGATCGAATGTTTCTTGGTGTTGCCCGGCCACTTGTCCCATGCATTGCCCAAAGTGCGTAAAGCGCCGGGCATGTTCCGTCGCAACTTTGACCGTGGGTTTGATTTCTTCAAGGACCGCATTTTTGGTGCGGTGTCGCGCCTGTCTTATCGCTGGCGCTATGCCACCACCGCCATTGCCATCGCGTTGGCGATTTTGGGTGGTGCGTTGATCCCTGCTGGCAAACTGGGATTTGAGTTTTTCCCTTCAGTCGAAGGCGAAACCGTGTCGCTGAATGCCAATTTCCAACCCGGCGTGCCGCAAGAAGATATGTATGCCCTGATTGATGAGATGGGCAAGGTCGTCGAAAAAGTCGAAAAGGAACTGACACCAGAGGGAGAAACCCTCATTGTGACCAGTTTTGCCTCGCTTGATGTGGAAAATGGCCGCGCCAATATTCAGATTTATCTCACGCCGTCTGAACAGCGCTCCGTGCGTACCCGTGAAATCGGCGCCGCCATTCGTCAGCAATTGCCGCGCTTTGCAGGTGTGGATCGCATCGGCGTCCGCGAGCCGCGGGGCGGACCTCCAGGACGCGCCATCGATGTGGAATTTACCGGCGCAGATACAGCCACCTTGAAGGCCGCAGCTGAAGATTTGTCCGCTGTGCTCGAAGGCTTCGATGGGGTGCAAGACATCAATGACACCCTTAATTATGGCAAGCCCGAACTTGTCCTTGAGCTCACCCCACGCGGCAGCGCTTTGGGCTTCAATATCGATAGCTTAGGGAGCCAAATCCGGGACGCTTTTGAGGGACGTGTCGCCCGTCGCGTTGCGGCAGAGGATGAGGAAATCACCATCCGCGTGGAGCGTGATGGCGAAAATGAGGGCACCTCAGCCCTCAGAAACCTATGGGTGCGGTCGCCAGCGGGTAACTTTGTCCCCTTGCTTGAAGTTGTCGATTTGAGCGAACGCCAAGGCTTCAACCGCATTGTGCGCGAAGAAGGCAAAACCACCGTGCGGGTAATTGCCGATACCGACAACAACATCATTTCCGGTCCCGAAGTCATCACGCGCCTTGAGCAGGATTATATGGGTGCGATCGTGGCCGAACACGGCGTCAATTACAGCTTTGGCGGCACACAAGCCGAGCAGAACGCCGCCTTTGGCGATTTGCGGCTGGGCGGTCTGATCGCGCTGGGCATTATGTATGTGATCATCGCGTGGATTTTCGCGTCCTACTTTGCCCCCCTCGCGGTGATGCTCATCATCCCGTTTGGGGTGGTTGGTGCCATTTGGGGCCACTTTATCATGGGCTATTCCCTCACCATCATTTCGGTGATGGGCCTGTTGGGCTTGGCCGGCATTTTGGTCAATGACTCGATTGTGCTTGTGTCGCGTTTGCAGGAGCGTTTGGAGGAAGGCGACAGCCTTTATGAAGCGGCCACGGGTGCCTCGCGCGACAGGTTGCGCGCTGTGCTGCTCACATCGCTCACCACCATTGGCGGGCTTACCCCACTGCTGTTTGAAACCAGCTTGCAGGCGCAGTTCCTCATCCCCATGGCGATCACCATCGTGTTTGGGTTGGGCTTGGCCACCGCATTGGTGCTGTTCCTCGTGCCCGCCTTTATCGGCATTGGTGCAGATATTGGTGCCTTCTTTGGCTGGCTGTTCCTGCGCGAAAACGCCCCGAGTTTCCGCGGACTACTGCTCGGCCATCACCACACGGTACCGCGTCGAACTGATCCGGCAGAATAGCGCGCCTGTTAGCCGCGCCAAAAGCGCGGCAAAAACAGCACCAACACTGTGAAAATCTCGAGGCGACCGACAATCATGCCGGTGGCAATCAACCATTTTGAAACATCTGAAAGTGGCCCGAAATTGCCGGATGGTCCGATAATGTCGCCCAAGCCCGGCCCCACATTGGAAATGGCGGTGGCCGCGCCGGAAAAGGCCGTCAGGCTGTCCAACCCGGTCAAGGAAAGCAATAGCGCCAAAATGATGAAGAAGAAGAAATAAAGGAAAATAAAGCTCATCACAGAGGCGGAAACCGTGTCTGAGATGATTTGCCCATTATAGCGTTTCACGAACACGCCAGACGGATAGAGAATTTGCCGAATATGCTGTTTCAAATCCAAGAACAGCACCTGAAACCGGAAGATTTTGATGCCGCAGGAGGTAGACCCCGCACAACCACCAATAAAGGTGATGATGAAAAACAGTGTCACCGAAATGCCGCCCCACGCACCATAATCTGTGGTGGCATAACCCGTGCCGGTCATCACAGAGGTGACCGAGAAGATCGCATGGCGAAACGCCACTTCGCCACGGTCAATTTCATCGACATATTGCACGATAACGGCCACCAAGGTCACTGCAGCCAACACCAGCAAAAAGGCGCGCACTTGGCTGTCGCGCCACAGGCTGGAAATATTGCCGCGCACCATTTTCACATAGATCAAAAACGGCAACGCCCCCAATATCATAAAGGCCACCGCGATATAATCGATCATGGCAGAGCCATAACTGTCGATGGAGCCATCTCGGGTCGAAAAACCACCTGTGGCCACCGTGGTCATAGAGTGGGAAACCGCATCAAAAAGTGACATGCCTGCCGCCCAATAGCTGACAGCGCAAACGAAGGTGAGAGCAATATAAATCGTGGTCATGTTGGACGCGATTTGCGCCGCGCGGGGCAAAATCTTTTCCGCCGTGTCGAAGGCTTCGGCCTTAAACATCTGCATGCCCCCGATTTGCAACATCGGCAAAACAGCAACGGCCATCACGATAATCCCCAACCCGCCGAACCATTGCAGCAGGCTGCGCCACAGCAAAATGCCGGGGGGTAGATTGTCGAGGCCGGAAATGACGGTTGCACCTGTCGTGGTCAGCCCCGACATGGATTCAAAAAATGCGTCCGTATAGCTGAGATTGATCCCGGCCCAATAAAAGGGCAGGGCGCCAAAAACGGCCAGCACCACCCAGATAATGGCGGTCATAAAAAATGCCTGCCGCGCATTCAGGCTTTGGTCATAGCCAAAGGAAGCCGCCCAGGTGCCTGCGCCCAAAAGGGTGGTGATCAGGCCCGACGTGACAAAGACGATCCAGTCATCATTGCCCACTAGCGCGTCGGCAATCGCAGGCAAAAACATCGAGCAGCCCAAGATCGCGGTCAGCACACCAATGATCATCAAAATCGGACGAAATTCCATAAATGTGCAGATCCCGGATGGTTGCCGACTCTTTTCGTGTTGCCACGATGCTATATCATAACATTCTGCTCACAAACATGTGCAGCATGTTCTCAACCCTTGAGTGATAGTTTAGTTTGCTTTGCAAGTGAAGCCTTGTACCGCTGGAAGCGGCACCTGAAGGCACAATAACCGACGGCGAAGGACAATTTATGCTTGATGGCCAAATGCGCAAATGGATCGATCCGCCGCTCAATTTTGTTGGTCGACAATTGGCACGGGCGGGCATTACGGCCAATGGTGTCACCCTTGCTGGCCTTTTGATTGGCCTCATTTCAGCCGTTACGGTGGCCATGGGATACTTCTATGCCGGATTGATTTTGATGCTGTTGTCGCGGGTGATGGACGGTTTAGACGGGGCCGTGGCCCGCGCCACGCAAAAAACCGATTTCGGCGGCTATTTCGACATCACCGCAGATTTTCTGTTCTACGGCGCGTTTCCGCTCGCCTTCATCATCTTCGATCCTGCGCAAAATGGGGTCTGGGGCGCCGTGCTCTTGGTCAGCTTTTATTTCAACGGCGGCACCTTTTTGGGCTACGCCATTTTGGCCGAAAAGCACAAATTGACAACCACCAAGCGCGGAGCAAAGTCGCTTTATTTTTCCACTGGCCTCACCGAGGGCACGGAAACAATCGCCTTCTTCGCCGCGCTTTGCATTTGGCCGCAATATTTCAATGTGCTGGCAGGTCTCTTCGCCGCCGCCGTATTTTATACGGCGATTGCGCGCATGCTTTTGGCCTACCAGGAATATGGCAATAAGATCACCGAGTGATTTGGTCGTCCCGGCTTAGTGCCGGGCCCCCCTAAATCTGATCCAGTGCAAATTGCAGGTCGCTGAGCAAATCTTCCTCTGCTTCAAGTCCAACAGACAAGCGTAGCAACTTCTCAGAAATCCCCAATTCAGCCCGATCCGCCTCTTCCAACCGTTGGTGGGTGGTGGTCGCTGGGTGCGTGATGATGCTTTTCGCATCGCCCAAATTGTTGGAGATTTTGATCAGCGCCAAATGGTCCGCCACCGCATAAGCATCGGCCTGTTTGCCTTTGACATCAAAGGCCAACATGTTGGAACCGCCTGTCATTTGCTTTTGCGCCAACTCATACTGCGCGTGGCTTGGGTGTCCGGCATAATAAACCCGCTCTACTTTCGGGTGGTTGGCCAACATGTCCGCAACCGCCGCAGCATTCTGCGCCATTTTTTCAACGCGCAAGCCCAGCGTTTCCAATCCTTTGAGCATCACCCAGGCATTGAATGGGCTCATGGACGGCCCGGTTTGGCGAATGATGGTATGCACATCGCCTTCGATGAGTTCTTGATCGCCCACAATCACGCCGCCCAAGCAACGGCCTTGGCCATCAATATGCTTTGTGGCGGAATAAACCACCAGATCAGCGCCCAATTCCAGCGGACTTTGATAGATTGGGGTGGCAAACACATTGTCGACGACAAATTTTGCGCCATGGGCCTTGGCGATTTTGCCCACAGCTTCCAAATCCACCAGTTCAATGGTGGGGTTGGTGGGGCTTTCCACAAAAATGGCCTTGGTGTTGTCGCGCATCGCCGCTTCAAAATTCTTCGGGTCGCGTCCGTCCACCAAAGTTGAGCTCACGCCCCAGCGCGGCAAAAAGTCTTCCACCACATAGCGGCAGCCGCCAAACAAGGCACGTGAGGCCACCACATGATCGCCCGCCTGCACAAGGCTCATCAATGCCGTCGTCACCGCGGCCATGCCGGTTGCTGTGCCGCGTGCCGCGTCGCCGCCTTCTAAAAGCGCCATGCGGTTTTGAAACATTTCAACAGTGGGGTTGGAGAAGCGTGAATAGATATGGCCTTCCGTATCGCCTTTAAAGCGCAGCCGCGCGGCTTCAGAACTGTCGTAGGTAAAGCCAGAGGTCAGATATAGCGCCTCTGAGGTTTCTCCGTGATGGCTCCGATCTGTGCCCCCGTGCACCATGCGCGTCGCAGGGCTTTGCTTTTTGGGGTCCAACAGAGGGTTTTTGCTTTGCGCCATCTTATAATTCTCCAAACAAAAAAGCCGACCCAAATGGCCGGCATACGCGGTCGCCTTAGCAAGTTGATTTAGGGAAGTACCCAAGGTGGCTGCAAGCAGACCGGCCAAATGACCACCGAATTATGTGATCTAATGCCAATTGTGGCTTGGCGTCAATGTTTAACATTGCTAACAACAAATGGTCTGCAAAAGAATGTAATGGGTAAGTCAAGTAAATGACGTCAGCAACCGGTATCTATTCCGCCCGCATGATCAATCAAATGCATCAAGATGGCGCCATTATTTCTGCGCAGCCCTTCGATGCGGATCAGGTGCAGCCCGCCAGTCTCGATTTGCGCTTGGGCACAATTGCATATCGCGTCCGCGCCAGCTTCTTGCCGGGGCCTAAAACCTCGGTGATGAAGCGGATCGAAGATCTCAAACTGCATCAGATCAATCTTGGCGACGGCGCAGTGCTGGAACGCGGCTGCGTCTATATCGTGCCGCTGATGGAAGAACTGGCCCTGCCTGAGGGCGTCAGCGCCACCACCAACCCCAAAAGCTCCACCGGCCGTTTGGATATTTTCACCCGCGTCATCACTGATGAGGGCCGCGCGTTCGACACAGTGCCCGCAGGCTATAAGGGCAAGCTCTATCTCGAAATCAGCCCACGCACATTCCCCGCATTGGTGCGGCAAGGCTCACGCCTCAGCCAAATCCGTTTCCGCTCCGGCGATAGCCGTTTGAGCGTGGCCGAGCACAAAGAATTGCACGCCAAAGAAACCCTGGTATTTGATGATGATGCCATTGTCGAACAGGGCGTGTCCCTTTCAATTGATCTTCTTGGCAGTGATCGCGGCGGATTGATCGGCTATCGCTCCAAGCGCCACACCGCTGTGGTTGATGTGGACAAAAAAGCAGCGCTCGACATTCTCGATTTTTGGGAACCCTTGCATGATCGCGGCACGGGCGAGCTGATCCTCGACCCGGACGAATTCTACATTCTCGTGTCGCGCGAAGCCGTGCATGTGCCGCCAGATTATGCCGCCGAGATGGTGCCGTTCGACCCGCTGGTCGGCGAGTTCCGCGTCCACTATGCGGGCTTTTTCGACCCCGGCTTCGGCCATGCCGGCGCCGCAGGCGCAGGCAGCCGTGCCGTTCTGGAAGTGCGCTCACGCGAAGTGCCATTTTTGGTGGAACATGGCCAAACCATCGGCCGCTTGGTCTATGAACGCATGGCCGAGCGCCCAGATAATCTTTATGGCGCGGACCTAGGATCAAACTACCAGGGCCAGCACCTCAAATTGTCCAAACACTTTAAGCAGAACTAGGTTTCTTGCTGGGGTCGCCTACTTAATCGGCGTGCCGTCAAGGCGCGTATAGTCACGCTTGCCGCCTTCGCGATGCAGGGTCAGATCATGATCGGGATAATGCACCTTATCCTTTTCGCGATTTGCGCTGACAATCAAAAAGCTGGCGTCCGCATCCGAACGGTTTTGCAGGCAATGTCCAACCGGGCTGTCCGCCTTCCACGCGGCGCAATCGCCCGCCCGCAAAACAGTCTCTTCATCCTCAACCAACACCAGTTCACCCGATAGCATCAGCAAGAACTCATCTTCGGTTTCATGCCAATGACGATGAGACGAGGCTGAACCAGGCGGCAGTTTTTCCATGCGCACGCCCAGCCCGGACATGCCCGCGGCCTTGCTCAGCGCCTTGTCGGCGTAGGGGCCATCATTTTGCCCGGTTAGTGGATGGGGTTGGCTGTCATGTTCAGTCCAACCCGGCAGTTCAATCTTCGGCATTTTTATCGCTTTAACTTCACGCCAGTGCCATAGGCGAGGATTTCGGCCGCGCCATCAGTAATCATGGAAGTGGTAAAGTTCACCCCTATAATCGCATCAGCGCCAAGGCTTTCGGCGTGGGCGACCATGCGATCATAAGCCTGCTCGCGGGCTTCGGCCATCAGCTTGGTATATTCCCCCACTTCGCCACCCACCAAATTGCGCAAGGCGGCAACGATGTCGGTGCCAATATGTTTGGCGCGTATGGTGTTGCCTCGCACAATGCCGATGGTCTCAGTAATCTCGCCTTCGGGCACAGTTAGTCCTGTCGTCACAATCACTTATCACTACTCCTGAATATTATCTTCGTAATATTTATCTTCTTTATTGTTCAACTTGTCGGAAATGATGCGCGACAAAATATAAATAGCAATCGCGAGCAAGATAAAGAACGGCCAAAGCGGCACACCCGATGAAAAAATGCCAAACGCCATCACGCCGACATAAATACCCGCCGCCACAATCACAATCGCCAGAGCGATCTTATCGAGGGACATGTAACCTCTCCTTTTTTGCCACCGCGCCTAACGCGCAGCGCATAGCTTAAAGGTAGGTGCTGGCCGCCGGGTTTTCAATTAGATTTAAATAGATGCGAACAAAGTTCATTCGCCTTGCGCCAGTGTTCTGACGAAGTGACGCAGGGCCAATTGAGAATTGCTCGCCCTGCCCAAGCCCTGAAAAGCTCCATCCTGAATGCCCGCGGGCGTCCATACAGTTGGAACTGTTCAGGATGACCACGGCCCATGAATATCAAGCGCCGTGGCATCAGATTGTTGTGTTGCGCCTATTGGTCGGCCGGCAAGCCGGTGTCAGGGTTTGGTTCGTTATCAACCGTGCCACCACCGGTAAGGTATTGTCCGGACGCATATTTTCCCAAATTGCCAAAACCACCGTCATTTGTGTGTGGTCCGGGCGAACGGCTTGGCAAAACGCCATTGCCTTTGCCGCTTGGATTGGATGTGTTGCCCATGAAGCCCGACGAAATGGCTTCTCCCACTGTGTCGGTGCCATAAACTTCGTCAGCTCCTGAAACGCCCTGCGCGTAGCCTGCAGACGCCGATAGAGCGAAGATTGCCGCGAGTGTCAGAATGCGCATGCTTGGTCTCCTTCCATTTCCCCATTGTTCAGCATTCAGCTTATGAATGCCGAGTTCAGGCCGAGTGTAGGGATGGCGCGGAGAGGGTGTCAAGTTTGCCCGGGCAGCAGCGCAGGGACAACGGGCGTAGCCCAAATCTGCACCACTCCCCATGGGGGTAAAGGGCTTAAGGGGCGCCTTCCACTTTTGGCACCTAAACAGGGCTGGGGCGGCCCAGCCCGAAACCTTCAGGTTTCGCCCCCGCGGAGGTTAGGCGCGCAGCGCCGCTCAACCGTGAGCGAGAACCAACTACTTCCCCCGCAACTGCGAGATCGTCGCCGTCGGTGAAATCGCCTCAGCCGAGGTCTTGATATGAATAATCGCTGGCTTGCCGCTTTCCCGTGCTCGTTCAAATGCGAGCGGGAACTGGTCGGTGTGCTCAACCGTCTCCCCATGGCCGCCCATAGCGCGGGCCCATGCGGCGAAGTCGGGGTTGACCAAATCCGTCGCGGAAATCCGCTCCGGATAATGTTTTTCCTGATGCATGCGGATGGTGCCGTAAATCCCATTGTCGATCACCAACACAATGATGTTGGCGCCAAACTGCGCGGCGGCAGCAAATTCTTGCCCGGTCATTTGGAAGCAGCCATCGCCCGCAAAGCAAATCACGTCCCGCTCCGGGTGCCGCAACTTGCCCGCGATGGAGGCGGGTACGCCATAGCCCATCGAGCCGGAGGTCGGGGCCAATTGGGTGCCATAGCGCTGGAAGCGCCAGAAGCGGTGCAACCAAATCGCATAATTGCCCGCGCCATTGCACATAATCGCATCGTCTGAAAGTGCTTCACGCAAATAGGTCATCACGCCGCCCATTTGCACATCGCCGGGCGTTTCCGGCATCGCATCGGTCCAGGCGCGATAAATCTCATTGGCCTTTTTGCCGCGATCCGCAGCGGGCAGGGCATCAATATGATCCACCGCATCAAAGAAACATTCAGGCGTCGCATTGATGGAGAGCGTCGGCGTGTAAATCCGCCCCAACTCTTCCGCACCGGGATGAATATGGATCAAGGTTTTGCCCGGATTAGGCATGCCCAAAAGCGTAAAATTCTGGCTTGGGTTTTCAGAAAAACGCGCACCCAACAAAATCAGGCAATCCGATTGCTCGATTTGTTCTTTCAGCGCCGGGTTGATCCCCAAGCCCACATCGCCCGCATAGTGGCTATCTGTATGATCAAACAATTGCTGTCGCCGGAATGAACACCCCACCGGAATGTCGTGCTTGTGGGCAAAGGCTTTCAACTGCGCCACAGATTGCTCCGTCCACCGCGAGCCACCGGCCACGATGAAAGGGCGCTCCGCCGTGCGCAGCAGCTCTTCAAACCGAGCCGCCGCCTTGAGGCTCGGGGCAGGCTCCGCCACTTCGATGTAGGGGCAAACCGGCACGTCCACTTCGTCCCGCAACATATCTTCCGGCAGGGCCAGCACCACAGGGCCGGGGCGGCCAGACATGGCAATATGATAGGCGTGGGCAATCACTTCGGGAATGCGCGCCGCATCGTCAATTTCTTCCACCCATTTGGCCAAATCGCCAAAGGTTTGCCGATAATCCACTTCCTGAAACGCCTCACGGCCTTTCATGGCGCGGCCAATTTGGCCAACAAACAAAATCATCGGCGTGCTGTCTTGCTTGGCGATATGCACGCCCGCAGCGGCGTTGGTGGCGCCCGGTCCACGGGTCACCATGCAAATGCCGGGGCGGCCCAGCATCTTGCCGTCCGCTTCCGCCATAATCGCCGCGCCGCCTTCATGGCGCGAGGTCACCACGTCGATATTGCTGTCATGCAGCCCGTCAAGCACCGCCAAATAGCTTTCGCCCGGCACGCAGAACACGCGGTCCACCTCCTGCGCTTCAAGGCATTTCACCAAAATTTCGCCGCCGGTCATTTTTGCCATTTGTATGTGCTCTTTAATTATCGTTGAGAGCTTTAAGCTCGTTCAAAATCTCTTGGGTGTGTTCGCCCACCTTGGGAGAAGGGCGATCAAAGGTTAGCGTCGCATCCGAGAATTGGATCGGCGTCCGCACGCCCGGCACACCATCAAAATCTAGCGCCATTTTTCGCGCCAAAACCTGCGGGTCGGCAAACACTTCATCAATCGTGTTGATCGGCCCGGCAGGCACATTCGCCGCGTGCAACGCATCCAGCAGTTTCAGCTTTTCCCACTTTTGGAACTCGGCTTCCAAAAGTGCCGTCAGCTCAAGCCGATGCGCCACGCGCGCACCATTGGTGGCGAAACGCTCGTCATCTGCGATCTGTTCCATGCCCAAAAGCTGTGCCAAATGGCGGAATTGGCTGTCATTACCCACCGTCAGAATGATGTGACCATCTTTCACGGGCAGCACCTGATAGGGGCAGATATTGGGGTGGCTATTGCCCAGCCGTGTGGGGGCCGTGCCGCTGGCGAGATAATTCATGGCCTGGTTGGCCAAAACGCCCACCATGCTGTCCAATAGCGCCATATCCACTTGCTGGCCTTGGCCCGTCCGCTCGCGCTGCCACAAGGCGGCTTGAATGCCGATGGTGGCATAAAGGCCGGTAATAATATCGGCCAGCGCCGTGCCGATTTTTTGTGGTTGCCCGTCCGGCTCGCCAGTGATGGACATCATGCCCGACATGCCCTGCACGATAAAATCATAGCCGGGCTGCGGGGCATAAGGCCCATTTTGGCCAAAGCCGGTGATGGAGCAATAAATCAGGCGGGGATTAATCGCCTTCAGGCTGTCATAATCCAGCCCATATTTTTGCAACCCGTTGAGCTTGAAATTCTCCACCAACACGTCTGACTGCTTGACCAATTGGCGAACAGTTTCAAGGTCATCCGCGTCCTTAAAGTTCAACGCGATCGAGCGTTTGCCCCGGTTACAAGAATGGAAATAGGCAGCGCTCTTATCATCGCCGCGTTCAATCCATGGGGGTCCCCAGGTGCGGGTATCGTCGCCATTGGGCGATTCTACCTTGATCACGTCTGCGCCCAAATCCGCAAGGGTTTGGCCAACCCAGGGGCCAGCCAATACCCGTGCCAATTCAAGCACTTTTAAACCTTTAAGCGGTTGCTCTTGCATTGATAATACCTTGTTGCCCGGGCTTAGAAGAATGCCTGTAAGCCAGTTTGCGCACGGCCCAAAATCAGGGCGTGCACATCGGCTGTGCCCTCATATGTGTTCACCGTTTCAAGGTTGATCATATGGCGGATTACGTCAAATTCATCCGAAATGCCGTTGCCGCCATGCATGTCGCGGGCCATCCGGGCAATGTCCAACGCTTTCACGCAATTGTTGCGCTTCATCAGCGAGATCATTTCCGGCGCGGCCTTCGCTTCATTCATCAAGCGACCCACCCGCAGCGAGCCTTGCAGCCCGAGCGTAATGTCGGTCATCATGTTGGCCAGCTTCATTTGGAACAATTGCATCTGCGCCAATGGCTTGCCAAATTGCTTGCGCTCCTGGCCATAGCGGTTGGCTGCGTGCCAGCAGGCTTCCGCCGCGCCCATCGCGCCCCAGCTAATGCCATAACGCGCACGGTTCAAACAACCAAACGGCCCCTTTAGGCCTTCCACATGCGGCAGCAGCGCGTCTTCGCCCACTTCCACATTGTCCATCACAATTTCACCAGTGATCGACGCCCGCAAAGACAATTTGCCACCCACTTTCGGCGCGCTCAAACCCTTCATGCCTTTTTCCAGCACAAAGCCTTTGATCTTGCCATCATGGGCTTCTGATTTCGCCCACACCACAAATACGTCGGCAATCGGGCTGTTGGAAATCCACATTTTCGTGCCGTTCAGCACATAGCCATTTTCGGTCTTTTTGGCGCGGGTCAACATGGCACCGGGGTCAGAACCGGCATCTGGTTCGGTCAGGCCGAAGCAGCCGATCAAGCTGCCATCAATCAGGCCGGGCAAATATTTCTGCCGCTGCTCTTCGGTGCCATAAGCATAGATCGGATAAATCACCAGCGAGCTTTGCACAGACATCATCGAGCGATAGCCACTGTCCACGCGCTCAACTTCCCGCGCAATCAAACCATAGGCCACATAGCCCAAATCCGCCCCGCCATATTCTTCCGGAATGGTTGAGCCCAAAAGCCCCATTTCGCCGAACTCTTTAAACAGGTTCGGATCGGTCTTTTCCTCATTATAGGCTTCGCGCACACGCGGGCGCAGCTTTTCCTCGGCGAAGGCGCGGGCAGTGTCGACCACCATGCGCTCTTCATCGGTCAGCTGATCGTCCAGCAAAAACGGGTCTTCCCATTTGAACGAGCTGAGATTGGGGCGGTCTTTATCCCGAATTTTGGGGCGATCTGCAGTCATCGGCTTATCCTTCTCCTAATGTGAGTGCGCTGTTGGGGCCGATATCCTCCGCGATATCCCATTCGATGGCCCATTGCACCCAACAAGGTGATATTTATGAGTTTGAGGCATTAAACGCTTTAAGATTGAAGGATTGAAGCGATAAATAGGTATAAGTTCATGCATCTGGCGCATGAACACATTGTTTTAACTTAATTCAAGTTTATCTGTCTGCTTTGTGCCGCCATTTTCATGGAAATGCGTGATCCGATCGAAATCGCTATGGAACGATCATCGCGCTCATCTGTTTTGCTCATGAAGACAAATTATTGCTGAGCCGCGCGAAAATTTTCCGCCCTTGCGGTGATGCGGCAGCAAATCTGACCACCACAAATATTTAAGGAGATTGCGATGCCTAAGCTGACCGAATCTAAAATTCTAATTATGGCGACCCATGGCTTTGAGCAATCAGAATTGTTCACGCCGCTTGAAAAATTGAAAGAAGCGGGGGCCACCGTGCATGTCGCCACGCCAGATGGCGAGGCCATCAAAGGCTGGAACCAGGCGGATTGGGGCGAGTCTGTAAATGCGGATTTGAAGATCGAAGACGTGAATGTTGATGATTATATCGCATTGGTGCTGCCCGGCGGCCAAATCAACCCCGACCTGTTGCGGGTTGATGAAACAGCCGTCAGCAAAATCCGCGAGTTTGTGACAAACGACAAAATCATTGCCGCCATCTGCCATGCGCCATGGCTGCTCATTGAAGCAGGCGTTGTGGAAGGTCGTGAAATGACATCATATCCATCCATCCGCACAGATTTGAAAAATGCTGGCGCACATGTGGTGGATAAGGAAGTGGCCATTTCCAACGGCATCATCACTTCACGCAACCCAAATGATTTGGATGCATTCGTGGCCAAAATCATTGAAGAGGTGCGCGAAGGTGAACACCAGCGCAAAGTCGCATAATCAAACAAAGCGCCCCCGACCATCGGTTGGGGGCAGCCTTTTAAGCGTTCAGCTGGTAGATGTCTGTGTCCAAGCCATCTTCATCCTTGGTCTTGGCAAAAAGCTCAAAGCCCAATTTCTTCAATAGGCTGATCGAACGGCTATTTTCTGGGTCCACACTCGCATGTAGGGGCCAAATCTGATAGCGGCCTCGCGCCGCATTCACCAGACCTTGCACAATTTCCGTGCCCAACCCTTTGCCCCATTCTGCCTCAGAGAGGCCATAGATAATCTCAGTTTCCTGTTCCGGCGGCTGCACATAGCCCGCCCAGCCAATCAGGTCGTTTTGTCCCTTATAGACAATAGCCCCAGTGCCAAATCCATTTATTTCAATGTTTTTGCGCGACCGGTCGATCCACAACCTGACCTGGTCTGATGACAAAGGCTGCCCATTGCCCACATATTGATAAACCCGCTTATCACTTTGCAGCGCCAGCAAGTCCTCAAAATCCGTCTCCTCAAACGGGCGACAGATTAGGCGTTCGGTTTCAAACAGAATGTTGGGCAGGGTCATATCAAACTCGCGTAATCAGACACTTCCACTGTTGTATGCGCTGTTGTCCAAGGCGTAAAGCGCATTTGACTTAGGAATCCAGAGCGGCATCAGCACCTGTCCTAAAAAGACCGGTCCATCCCCGCGGTTTCATACATATCCTGCACCACCTGCATAATTATCCGTGGTGCGTTGCCGCCGGTGGCGGCGGGGGTGCCGGTGCGAATGGCGTTCAACACGGCCTCAAGCTGATGGTCATAAGTGGTGCCGGCGCCCATGGTATAGCGGCGGTAAATCCCATCCATTTCGGTTTCGATATAATGTCCATTATGCGGCAGGATCGGGTTATCGACATAGATCCGACCCTTATCACCCACCAGGTCCAAAAAGGCGCGCTGTTCCACTTCCTCGGCCATATTACAGCCCAGCTCCGCCACCACATCACCAAAGCGCACCTTGGCACTCAGGCTTTCATCCACACCGGTGGGCGTAAGTGTGGCGCTGGCCTCCAAAACTTCTGGCGTGCCACGCAACAGTGTTGTGGCCCAATGTACGGGATAGCAGCCCAAATCCATAAGTGCGCCGCCGCCCATTTCTTTGGTGTGGCGAAAGGGGCTGGCCTCGAAAGGGATGGCCACATCAAACTGGGCGCGAAAACTGCGCACGGTGCCAACGCTGCCGCCTTGCACCAGTCGCATCACTTCCTGCAGCACAGGGTGATAATGGTCGTGAAATGCTTCGATCAGAAATCTGCCGCTCTTCGCGCCAGTTTCAAGCATTTTGTCGGTTTGCGCCACATTCAGCGCGAATGGTTTTTCCACCAGCACATGCTTGCCCGCCTCAAGCGCCTTGCAGCTTAAATCCATATGACGGGAAGGGATCAGCGCATTGTAAATCAAGTCGATATCATCCCGATTGATTAGCGCCTCATAGCCTTCCATCGCTTCCGCAATCCCATGTTTGCGCGCATATTCCTGCGCTTTCCCAAGATCGCGCGCGGCCACGGCCACCAGCTCCACATCCTTGCGTCGTTTTGCCGGTTCAATCATTGCGGCGATGGCAATATTGGCGGATCCCAACAGGCCAACACGGATTTTGGAGTCAGATCTAGACATAATTCGCCTCTAAAATTAAATAAGTTTTCCCAACTTACCCTTTCACGCCGCGAGCGCAAGCCCTGGCATTAAACTGGCGTCTTGCCATTTCAATTTCACTTGACGCCATCGCTAAACCACGGCATATCGAAGCTTATCTCTCGCGGGTGTAGCTCAATGGTAGAGCAGCAGCTTCCCAAGCTGACGACGAGGGTTCGATTCCCTTCACCCGCTCCATATTCGCCGACCTTGTGACTTGTTATGTGCATCATTAGTATTGTACTTTCGCCACTAAGGGGTAAGTGAGCAGCGCCATTCAACGCCTCAGAAAATTGTGACACTGACAAGATTGGTATCGTGTGGATCGTATTGTGCTGGCCATGGAGCTGGTCATCGGTTTGGGAAAAGCATTTCTAATACCGCCGTTGCTTATTTGGAATGCAGTGCTCAAATGGAGAGTAAACAGAGCTCAAGGTGAGAACGCAAAACTGCGTTTCGCCTTCCAAATATTTATTAGCTTTGTGATTTTTAGTATCGGCCTGGTAATTATCAACGACGCTTTTACGAAGATCTTAGCTTAGCCAATACCTCATCGCCTACGCAAATTCACCATTTGATTACGCGCCTCTGTTAATGTGAGTGCCAATAAGCGGGCGAATGCATGTCGAGCAATTTATTCGGGCATAATACGAAATATAATTTTGGTGATTTAAAAGTGTTGATCGTCGACGACAATCAGCACATGCACAATATTCTGCGCGACATGCTGCTGGGCATGCGCATTAAAAAAATCGGCCATGCGCTTTCGGCAAAAGAAGGCCTTCAAATGGCCGAGAGTGAACTCCCCGACATCATGATTGTGGATTTGTTGATGAAGCCAGTCAGCGGATTTGAGATGATCAAAAAAGTGCGCAACCACGACGACGAAGCCATCCGCGATTTGGCCGTTTTGGTGCTCACGTCCTATTCAACAGTGGAACATGTGCGCCAGGCGCGGGACAGTGGCGCCAACGAGGTTTTGTGCAAACCCGTTTCCGTGGCGGGGCTGTTTGATCGGTTCACCTATATGCGGGATCATCCGCGCCAATTTGTGAAAACCAGCGATTATACGGGGCCAGATCGTCGCCGAACATTGCGCGGTTTTGATGGGGAAGATCGGCGCAAAAACCCGGAAGGTGCCAATATCGCTGACGATGGCAAGGGTGAGGCGATACAAACCCCGCACAATCCCGAGATGACAAAACAAAAGGAGGCGCAAGCACATGAGTGAGGGCAAGAAGCCAAGTTCCACGCCGCGCCTTAAGGCCGATCATGAGGTTGAGTTTTACACCCCGCGCAATCGACTGGCGGAGGTCATAAGGCCGAATACCGGGCATACATTGAAAGAAATGGAGTTTGCCGCAGAGCAACGCATCCGCAAGTTAGGCGAAAACTATCCCGATATTGTCAAACAGGCGGTGGCGTCGATGAAGGCCGATTTGGCGGCGCGCAAGCCGTTCAAGGAACGGTTGGAAGATATTTTTATGCGCGCCCACGATCTGAAAGGGCAGGCCGCCACTTTCAATTATCAGCTGGTGGGTGAGGTCGGCAAAAGCCTTTGTGCGGCCATTCGTGCCGTGCCCGATCTGCTGGAAAAAGAGCAAGACATTCTGGAATTACATATCAATGCCATCAGCTGGGCGCTGCAGCATGAGCATGATGATAAAGTGAAACTGCAAAAAAGCGAACTGATCAACTCGCTGCACGAGTCGATTAAAAAAGGGCAATAGCGCCGCATCTGGCACCCTTTTGCGCTAGCCGCCAATCAAGCCCAGCTTGTTGTTCAGCTCAAAGATAGCCAGCTGGTAAAGCCCTTCCAGCGGCAGCGTATAGCCGCTTTCTTTTTCGCGCATCCGCACCCGGGCCCAAATCGCATCATCGCGCACAGCATCCAGAAAATCATGGCCGTGCCAGGTCAGCGAGTGTGGATACCATGGCGCAGATTTGTCAAATCCGCGGCCTTCAACGGCATGGATCAAATTGCCTTCATGCATCAGGCGCACATGCTGAAAAACGGTCACGTCATTATAGTCATCATGGGGCAGATCGATGGTGCCGGGTTCATCATCCACCGAATTTTCAATCGCAATCAATATTTTGCGCACCAAGTCCATATCCCGCTTCATAAACCACCTTTTTGCCACCTATCTAAATATAAGCATACGAGCAGATAGCATGTCGCGCCTTGTTTTGGATCAAGTGGGGCAGAGCTTGGCGTGTGGCGGCCCCGGACATGATCCGAGGCGCCCTCATCAGAGTTAATGGTGCCGGTCGCTATTGCGTTGGCATCAGGAAGATTTCATTCACAGCACAGCGCGGATCAGCGTCAAGCGCGTGGAAGACGGCATTGGCAATGTCTTCTGGCTGCAATTTGTCGGGCTTTGGTTCATCAAAGAATGGCGTGTCCACCATGCCCGGCGCGATCACCGTGCAGCGGCCACCAAATTCTTTCATTTCTTCCGAAAGGTTGCCGCCATAGCCATGAACAAACCATTTGGAGGCGCCATAAACTGAACCGGCAATATGCCGACGGCCAGCGGCGGACCCTGTGAGTAGCAAATGGCCTTTACGCGCCTTCAAATGCGGCATGGCGGCCTTCACCGTCCACAACACCCCGAGTATGTTCACATTCACCATATTTTCCCATTCGTCTGGATCACCCGCATCGGTGCCGGGGGCAGAAAGTCCTGTGCCGGCGTTGGCGTAAACCGCATCAATGCCGCCAACCTTGCTGACAAAACTGTCCATGGCCGCTTTCACGCTGTCAAAGTCGGTCACATCGCCGGGTAAGGCGGTCGCCTTGTCGCCAAGTTCCTCAACAAGCGCATTGAGCTTTTCTTCAGACCGAGCAAACAGGCCCACTTGCCAGCCTTTTTCAACTGCCAATCGTGCGGTGGCCGCGCCGATGCCGCTTGATGCACCTGTGATCAAAATTGTCTTCGTGCTCATGAGAAACTCCTTCGGTTAAATACCAGCTTTAAGCACAACGCATGCGCGCGGCTTTGGTTTCGTACGTAGCGGCCAGCCAAAAGATCGTTTATCGGCCATGGCTGCGGTCATAGCCATTGGCGGGCGGTTGGTTCCATGCGGCCAGCGCGCGTTTAGGTGTTTCAAACACTTCCACCAACAGCGGATAGCACGCGGCTTGGTCTGAGGAATGCTCGGCAGAGCAATCGCCGCCCGGGCAGGTAGATAAGGCACCCAGCAACGGAACTTCGGCGAAAAACTCAAGGAAGTCGCCGGGCCGAACCGGGCTGGCCTTCATAAAATATTGTCCTGTGTCGCGGGTGAACCCGGTGCACATAAAAACATTGAGCACATCATGCACATGCGTCTCAGCTTCGTGCAGCGGCAATCCGGTCGCATCTGCTAAAGCGCGCGTCAGGTTTGAATGACAACAATGGTGATAGTGCCCGCCCGACAGCAAATTGTGCGTATAGGGATCGCAGCGAGTGCCAATCACATCATGCACCGATCCTCCAAACTCATCCTTGCCATACCAGTCCAGAGTGTCTTGAACGATTGTGACCATCGGGCGCAGCGCTGGAAAGCTCGACCAGAGCCGCTGGCCGGTGGTGACATGGGTGCCGTGTAGGGCGCGGGTCTTGCCCGAATAGAAACGCTCGGTCAAATCATCGGCATGCCACAAATTTAGATCGCCAACCTGCGGGCCTTCGACGGAGGTGATGCGAAAAAACCCGCCTGCGGGCACAGAAAATGTCGCTGCATCTCGCGGCGGCACAACCACTTCATCGATCTTTTTCGCCTGCGCCCGAAACCCTTCATAAGCCGCCATGTCGGGTTGTGGCAGGGCGTCCACCGGGTAACAAATGACAGGTTTAACGGCGCGTCGCGCTTCGGCATCGATAGGCTTTTTCATATTCACTCTCAAGGCTTTGGCCAATTGGCCACAACTGGTCGTTGGGTGCGGGCCAAGATCGCCTTTTCTGGCCTGCCAATCAAGTGCTGCCGCCCTAAATTCGTCGTTCAAACCTTGAGGTTTCGATCCGGGAATAATGCGCAAAATTGTTATTTAACAAAATGTGACGCAGATCAATGCACACCCTTTGAGAACGTTTAGCATTGGGGGGTGAAACGAAGTAGAGGCACAGATCGAATGCAGCAGCTTTTGCTGCGATAAAATTGGAACAGTCTGTGCACGCGAACACAAAAGGGAGCATGCATATGTTCAATAGGATCATGACACCCGTGGACTTGGCCCATGTCGACAAGCTGGAGCGCGCGCTAGACTGCGCTGCGGATTTGGCCAAGCATTATGGCTTGCCCATCACCTATGTCGGGGTCACATCGAGCGCACCCGGCGCGCTGGGCCACAACCCAAAGGAATTCAGTCAAAAACTGCAAAGTTTTGTGGATGGGGAGATCGATAAGCGCGGCATTGAGGCCACGGCCCACACCGCCATGGCCAATGACCCGGCCACAGAAATCGATAATGCCCTGATACACGCGATTGACGACACAGGCGCCGATCTTGTTGTGATGGCGAGCCATCTGCCCGGGGCCGTGGAATATATCTGGCCATCCAATGGCGGCAAAATCGCCCAACATGCGAAATGCTCCGTCATGCTGGTTCGTCCTTAGCGGCGGCAAGCCGATCATCTTCCTAACGCGACCCCAGTTTCTCGCGCAGGAAGTCAATCATAACGCGCACCTTTTGCGGCAGATATGCGCGTGAAGGGTAGAGTGCAAATGCGGCTGTATCAAATTCAGTGGCCGTGCATTCATGGTTGGGGAACAGATCAACCAAACGGCCCTCAGCAAGGTCTGATGCCACTAGCCAATCTGCCATCAGCGCCGGGCCAAAACCGGCCAAGGCGGCACGCCGCAAAGACAAGGCGTTGGTAATAACAAGATGGCCAGCAACATTCACCTCAAAAGCCGCATTCTCTTGGGTTTTGAACCGCCAATGGGTCCGATATTCCGGCAGCGCAAAGCGCAAACATTGGTGGCGGACGAGGTCTTGAGGCACCTTCAAATCTTCATTGTGCGCCAAATAATGAGGAGACGCACAGACGCGGTAGCGCGTGTCCATCAGGCGGGTGCTGATCAAATTGCCCGTTGGGGCAGGGGCCAGCCGAATGGCCAGGTCAATGGCCTCGGCCGCAACATGTTCCAGCAGAGGGCGCCGATCTTGGCTAAATCAGTCGGGCAAAGTCAGATTTTGTGGCGCGGTAAACCCTTGATCCACCGAACCAATCAGGCGATAATGCAACCAAAGGGCAGGCCATCCGGCAGGTCAGAATATACCCCGCCGCACTGTCGGCGCGAATATTTCGGGAGACAGGCATGAGCGGGTTGATGGCACTGCTGGATGATGTGGCGGCGCTGGCCAAATTGGCCGCGGCTTCGGTGGATGATGTAACGGCGCAGGCCGTCAAGGCTGGCTCCAAAGCCGCCGGCGCGGTGATTGATGATGCCGCCGTCACCCCCAAATATATGCAGGGTTTTTCCCCAGCGCGCGAATTGCCCATGGTGGCCAAAATCGCCCGCGCCTCGCTGATCAACAAGCTGGTGTTCCTGTTGCCCGCCGGGCTGGCCCTCTCGGCCTTTGCGCCATGGTTGATTCCGCCTTTGCTGATGCTGGGCGGCGGCTATTTGTGCTTTGAAGGCGCGGAAAAAATCGCGCATTTCCTCGGCTTTGGCAAAGGCCATGGCGGCCCGGACGGCAGCCACACCGAAGGCGATGCCGCGCATTTGGAAAAGGAAAAGGTCGCTGGCGCCATCAAAACCGATTTCATCCTCTCGGCCGAGATAATGACCATCGCCCTGGCGGCCATTCCGGAAAGCGCACTCTGGATGGAAGCCGCCACTTTGGCCATGGTAGCCATTGGCATCACCGTGCTGGTTTATGGCGCCGTGGCGCTGATCGTGAAAGCCGACGATGTTGGCCTCTATCTGGCCGAAAAGGGCCGCCTGAGCGCCACCCGCGCCCTCGGTCGCGGCATTGTTTATGGCATGCCCAAATTCATGACCCTATTGATGGTGGTCGGCACCGCCGCCATGCTCTGGGTCGGCGGCTCGATCATTCTGCACGCGCTTGATCAAATGGGCTTCTCCGCCCCCTACGACTGGATTCACCACATCGCCGTAAACGCCGCCAACGCCATCGGCACCTGGCAAGGCGCCATAGAATGGACCGTCACCGCTGGTCTGGACGGCATCTTCGGCCTCGCCCTCGGCATCATCCTCATTCCCATCGGCGTAAAAATCATCAAACCCCTCTGGACCCGCTTTGCCCCGAAGCCCGTGGCAGCACCGGAATAGGTCATCACCCAGCGTTATAGGGTTCGACCGTGCTTTGAGCCATGGTCAAAGGTTTGCCTTCTTTCCAAAGTGCAATCTCGCATTCCATATGATCTGGGTCGGTGAAGCTGAGGACCTTGATCACCCCGAAATCGCGAACCTGTCCCGTCGTCGCCCCGGCTTCAAATAGACGGCGGCGCGCCGTCTCGAAGTCTTCCGCGTCAACAAAATCAAGCGCAAAATGGTCGATGTGGCCGCGTTGGAAAATATCGGGGAGCCCTTCGGCATGTGCGTCCTGCGTCGGCAATTCGAAGGGATGCAGGCAGAAGCCGCCGCCAACGTCAATCATGACGTGCCTAAGGTCACCCTCAAGCTCACCAAATCGCAACTCGGCATCGAATATACGGGTGTAGAATTCCACGAACCGATCAAGATCCTTGGTCAGCATCGTGACGTGATTGCATCCATCGCTAAGAGGCATGGCTCCATTCCAATTTAGTCAATTTGCCTGACTAAATATAATCATGTTACCTGACTATATGTCAAGTGAGTCGCCCAAATCACCGAAGCCCACCGAGCTTGAACGCCTTCAAGCCGAGGGCATTCGCGCATTCCGAACCGATCGTCCCCGTAACCCACCTTTGATCTTTTCGATAAAGCCAATCGTGGCATGGATCGAAACCCGGCTTATCGAATTGCTGCGCGAAGTTTTCCCGGAGGCGCGCGCGGCATTTAATCCGGTTTTTGTCCATTTGCCAGCCGACGGGTGCCGCCTTACCGAACTCGCGGCCAAGGCGGATATGACAAAGCAGGCGATGAGCGAAATTGTTGAGGAGTTGATCGATCTCGGCTACCTCGCCCGCTTTCCCGACCCAAGCGACAAGCGCGCAAAAATCATCCTGCGCACAGATGCCGGGCTCGAGCTACACCAACACGCACTCACCGCCTTCAGCCGCATTGAGACAGAGCTAGCCGAAATGCTTGGGGCCCCAACAATGGGTAACTTGCGCCAGGCCGCCATGGAAGGCGCCAAAGCAATTCAAAAAGCCACCTGACACAATCATAAGCCCGCTCATGGTCGTCAACACCGTCGCCACGCTCTGGGTCGGCGGCCCCACCATCCTGCATGCCCTCGACCAAATGGACTTCTCCGCTCCCTGTGACGGCCACCTGCCCGGCGCAAGCCTAAATGCGGTCAAGAACGGGACGGAATCATATGGCAAAACGCCAATACTCTCCCACGTCATCCTCGGGCTTGCCCCGGGGATCCAGTTTGGCAAAACTCAAAAACGATCAACCCCTGCGGATAAATCTACACCGCAGACCCTGGCTTTGCGTATGCGTTTTTCCCAGCACGTTGCGATCGAAGAGGAAAACCGGGGCGAGTTGGGGTTCGCTGCTTCAGGATTATCCCATTCTTAATGAGTTCGCCTCAACTTCTAGATACTGGATATTTTAAAAGTAGGCTGGAACGGAATGTCTAAATATGTTGGATGCAATGGCTGTAAAGATGCGAACGCTGACCAATTTGTGGTGCCGTTTACGATGGCCTTTCAGCCCATTGTTGACCTGGCCAAAAAACGTGTTTGGGGATATGAGTCTCTCGTTCGTGGCCAAAACGGAGAAAGTGCTTTCGATGTTCTCAGCCAAGTCACTGATGAGAACAGATACGCATTTGATCAAGCGTGTCGTGTAAAAGCCATCGAGCTGGCTGGTGAAAAGATGCCTTCACGGTCAAATGCGATGCTTTCGATCAACTTCTTACCCAACGCGGTTTATGAGCCCAAGGCGTGCATCCGCGCCACCTTAGCAGCTTCCGCGAAGGCAAATTTCAGTCCACGACGCCTGATGTTCGAGTTTACCGAGCAAGAGGAAATGCGGGACACCGACCATGTTCATCATATTGTGACAGAGTATCGCAAAATGGGGTTCACGACCGCGATTGACGACTTTGGATCAGGGTTCTCAGGTCTCGGTCTTTTGGCACGCTTTCAAACTGACATTATCAAAATCGATATGGACTTGGTCCGAAATATTGACAAGTCACCCAGTCGGCAAGCCATTGTTCAAGGGATCATGACAATGAGTAATCTCATGCGCTTCAACGTGCTCGCCGAGGGTGTGGAAACGGAAGCAGAAACCCGCACTTTGTACAAGTTGGGCATCGATCTATTTCAAGGCTATTTCTTTGCTAAGCCCGTGGTCGAGACTTTTGCATGTGAAGCTGACTTACCAGCGCTCGCAGATGACTTTGCTATTCCGTGAAACCTTTCGTGACATATCGACATCAGCAAAGCAGATCTGCTTGTCATGCTGGGGCCAGTCTTACGGCGCGAGCGCCCATAAAGCTCTGGGAATCCAGTTCAGCACAACTCAAGGCCAAAGCCGTAAACGATTTGCCCAACTGAAAGTCCAACCTGGCTTTCCGCCTGCGCGGGAATGACGAATGTAGCGGCAGTGCGATAGCCGAACAGGTGTTGTGTTAGTGGCGCCCATCAAACTCGCCACCCCGGACTTGTTCCGGGGCCACACAAACAGCGCCCATGGCAGTGCCTAAGCCCCAAACACCACCGTCATTGCAAGACTTGATCTTGCAATCCATTTCACTTGTCCTCTTGGCACGAGAGATGAGAAGGCCGAACAAGCCTGCCGCTTGGCCAATTGCAAATAGACCCCAAGATCAAGTCTTGGGGTGACGGGGGAGACATTTTGACTGCACAATTAGGTGGTGTTTAAGCCATTTGGCACAACGCCGACACCCCGCACCTCCGCCATCCTCGGGCTTGACCCGGGGATCCAGACAGTATTAGCCATCTCCTACAGCGTTGCTCCAAACTTGATCAGTTTATCGTACATGGTTGAAATTTTTTAAGAAAAACAAATAGGTGCTAATATAAAAAGTTTTTTTCATTAGTTTCGTTTTGTTGCTAATTGCCAGACAAAAGTGAAATTTGAACGTAAATCTTATACCAGAATCACGATAATAATAACGAGCCAGAATATAACGCCAAGCCAGCCAAAAAAACCAAGTGGTTTACTCGGGTCCAGTGGGAGTTTCTCTCCACGTTCAATTCTGTTTGCTCTATCGATTGCAAAACTAAGTCTTTTTGACCAGCCTTTTGGGAGACTAATATCGATAGTGTGAAATGCGCTCATAGGTTTCCCCGGCTTGCCAATTTCACCCTGTTCAAAAAGCTCTAAATGTTGGTCAATGATCGTGGGGATGTCGTGTAACTTTTCAGCTTGAGAGGAAGCATTGTTTTTTAGCAATTGTTGTACAGGTTCAAAGTGTTTCGGTAATGTCGCGAAATGCACTTTTTCTTCGTGCTCAATTACTCTTGCCAAAGCATCACCAAACAGTTTGCAGTTGTGGTGGATCTCATTGAGATTGCCTGGTTCTCCGGGCGCACCCCAGCTCTCGACTAATCTATTCAAGACGCGCTCTATTGGTCCAAATAGATCTGCCAATTCGCCCAGTCGTTCGTCAATCCACGTAGCGGCGTACCACCCCTCAACTTGAATTTTGGTTTCTGTATAAAGCCCATCGCGTAAATCGCGCATCCTGCGAAAATGGCTCTGATTTAGATATCTCAATAATTCTGCTGTTAGTCGCAATTCCCAGCCCTCAGGTTTGTCGATTACAATTCGACGAACGATGGCAGGATAACTCGCAAAAGGCAGCAACTCTTCGGAAACTAATTTCTCTGAAAATTTATCTGAGCGTTTGCCCAGATTGCTACGCACATAAGTTTCATGTTTTTCTCGCCATGCGAATAGAAGATCTGCTGGATATTTGCGTGGGTCGTTATCAATTGTGCGATGGCAATTTGTACATAGCCATATACCATTCGTAATTTCCGCACGAGCGGCATCAGTCATTGATAAGTTGTAACGCGGTGTTGAGCCATTTGGCCTTGCAGCGTAGATATGAGCAGCTTCACCAATTGATGTAGATTTTGTAGGATTCTCGTTTGGACCAACTGTGGTTACTCGGCAGTCCGGATTTGAGCAGAGGTAGGCAGCACGCTTTGCCAACTCAATTTTTGTACTATTGCTAAAATCAGGTTTTGCCATAGCGAGGGTCTAAATAGCCAATTTAATTCATTATGATTTTCAACGATAGGTGGGCTAAACTGTCGTGCAATTTGGTATAGAAAAAGCCGCCTCGCGGCGGCTTCCTCATTCTCTCAAAACCCTTAGGTCAGATCATCGATGCTGGTGATCACCTTGCCCAGCAGGCCATAGTCGATGGCCTCTTTGGTGTTCAGCCAGAAATCGCGGTTGGTGTCTTCGGCGATCTTCTCTTTGGTTTGGCCCGTGGCTTCAGCAAACAAAATGTCGAAACGTTCGCGCATTTGTTTGATTTGCTCGGCCTGAATTTGAATGTCCGACACTTTGCCGCCCACGCCGCCGCTTGGTTGGTGCAGCAGGAAGCGGGTGTTGGGGAGGCACATCCGGTTTTCCTTTTTCGCGCCCACGAAAATCAAGGCGCCCGCGCTGGCCACCCAGCCGCTGCCGATGGTGCGCACGGTGGGTTTGATGAATTTGATGATGTCATGCACCATGTCGCCACTTTCAACATGGCCACCAGGTGAGCTGATAAACACATTGATCGGATCATCTGATTGATCGGCAAGCGCCAACAACCGACCAGAAGCTTCGCGCGCGAGCTTGTCGTTGATTTCGCCTGTGATCAAAACCGTGCGGTTTTTAAACAGGATTTTCTCAACGGTTGGGTCGTTCTTGTTGTCTTGTTTGTCTTCGTTCTCATTTGCCATAGCTAAAATCTGTCCTTGCCGTTCGAAGTGCATCTTGGCTTTTGTAATTCATGATTCGGCTAAATCTAACGTAAAATTGTGTTCAGCCAAACAATTCCATTTGCCATTGTTAATGGGGCATGATCTCTTACGTGATATTGGTTGCACCAATGTTCAAGGGGAGACAAATGCCAGTTATCAATCGTGTTGCTGAATTTCATAAAGAACTCACCGAAATCCGGCAAGACATTCATGCCCATCCCGAGCTGGGCTTTAACGAACATCGCACCGCAGCGCTGGTGGCGGAAAAACTCAAAAGCTATGGCGTGGATGAAATTGTCACCGGCATTGGCAAAACCGGCGTGGTGGCGGTGATCAAAGGGCGCGAGAACAAATCCGGCAAAACCATCGGCCTGCGCGCCGATATGGATGCGCTGCCCATCACCGAAATTTTGAACCACGACTATAAGTCGCAAAATCAAGGCGTGATGCATGCCTGCGGCCATGATGGCCACACCACCATTTTGCTCGGCGCGGCGAAATATCTGGCCGAAACCCGCAATTTTGACGGCACTGCCGTGATGATTTTTCAGCCCGCGGAAGAAGGCGGCGGCGGCGGCAATGAAATGGTCAAAGACGGGATGATGGAGCGCTTCGGCATTGATGAAGTCTATGGCCTGCACAATTCCCCCGGCACCGATGTGAACCATATTGAGGCCCGCACCGGCCCGCTTATGGCGGCCGCGGATTTCTTCGAAATTGATATTATCGGCAAGGGCGCCCACGCGGCACATCCTGACCACGGCATTGACCCGATTATTGTCGGCACCGATTTGGTGCAAGCCTTTCAGCGCATCGTGTCGCGCAATGTCGACCCGCTCAAATCCATCGTGGTGTCCGTCACCACCTTCCATTGCGGCACCGCCGACAATGTGATTGAGCAAACCGCCAAACTCTCCGGCACCGTGCGCACCCTTGATATGGAAGTGCGCGACTATGCGGAAAAGCGGATGCAGGAAATCTGCAACGGCATCGCCCAATTGCACGGGGCCAAAGTCAACCTGAATTACCAAAAGGAATACCCGGTCACCATCAACCATCCGGCACAAACCCAGTTCGCGCTGGACGTGGCCAAAAAAGTGGTGGGCGAAGATCGGGTGAAAGACGATATTGAGCCGGTGATGGGCGCAGAGGATTTCTCCTTCATGCTCTTGGCGCGGCCAGGGGCTTACGTGTTTTTGGGGCAGGGCGACACGCCAAACTGTCACCACCCGGAATATGATTTTAACGATGAAATCATCCCCACCGGCTCCAGCTTTATGATCAAGCTGATCGAAGAGGGCATGCCTCTTTCCTAAGTCCCTTTAAAAGGGAAGTGGGCGCAAGCGGGAAACTTGCGCCCACGGGTTCGCCCTGAATTAGACCATCTCTTCTTCATCCAAAGCTACATCGTCCTCGCGAAATTCGAATGCAGTTGGTCCGGAAGGTCTTTCGGGCGCGCGCACCAATGTGGTGGGGGTCGGTGCGCGGTTCAACACAAGCTGGGTCACGTCTGGGCGTGCGTAATGGCCAGCGGGGTCAGCAGCGGCCTTGGCGAGGGAAATCAGACCAAGGTCCAGCTCCGCCACCACAATGCCTTCTTCATCGGGCGGCAAGGGCGCGCTGATCAATTGTCCATCTGGCGCGAAGATGGAGGAACTGCCGCCGCCCACAGGCAGTAAATCTTTCTGCATGTCATCAAGGCCAAGCGCGTCTTGTATTTCGCTGGTCATCACAGAGGTGGCCGCGATCACAAAACATTGCCCTTCCATGGCATAGGTGCGCGAAAGCGACATATTGGCTTCCGGCCCCAAGGCAAAGGCTTTGCCTTCATAAAGCGACAGGGTGGGCCACGCGGCGGCATGCACCTGCTCATTCATCGAGTAGAGCGCATATTTGGACAGCGGTTGCATATGCTCCCAGCAGCAAAGCGCGCCCAAATTGCCCGCATCTTCGGTGCGGTGCACATCAAGGTCCACGCCGCTGCCTTCGCCAAACACGGCCCGCTCCACATGGGTGGCTTTCAGCTTGCGGCGGTTGGCAATCACCACCCCGTCGGGCCCGATAATGCTTTGGGCAATGTAAACACTGCCTTCAAATTTTTCGGCAAATCCCAGCACAACATACATGTTGTGGGCACGCGCGGCGGCGCAAATGGCCTGGTGATGTTCGTCGCCAACTTCCATGGCATTGTCATGATAAGCCTGCACAAATTGCATGCCCCAGGCCTGCGGGCCAAGCCAGGCCCAATAGGGATAGCCGGGAATCCAGGTTTCTGGAAACACCAGCACTTTCACGCCTTTTTCGCTGGCCTCCTCAATCAGCTCAATGGTGCGGCGCACCCCGCCTTCAAGGTCATGCACAACAGAGGCAGCTTGCACCGCCCCTGCAATATATTTTGGATGAGAACGTCCCATATTTCCTCCCGATCTCCTTGGTTGTTATTCGGCAAATTTCGAGCGGGTCACAATGTCCACAAAGTTTGGCGCGCGATAATGCTCCACACAGCGGTGGCCCACATGCTCCAAAAAGGTGGTGACGGTGGCGCGCGGGTTGCGCTGCACCACATGGCCCAGTGTTTCGATAATGGCTTTCTTGAATCCAAGGCGCGGATAAAGCTCGACAATCTGATCGATCTGCTTCGCCTCAAGCGCATCATAGGGGAACATGCCCACATCCAACCCGGCACCAAACTGCACCAGCGCCACTTCCGGGGCCATAAACTGCGGCACATCATGGGTGGAGTGCAGGGCAATGGCCTGCCAGATGACATCGATCTTCTTGTCGTCATAGCCGTGTTCAGCCAAAAAATTCTTGGCAGCATTGGCGCTATCCACTTCAAAGCGGTGGCCATTTTCAAATTGGTCAACAAACGCAAGGTCATGCATTACCGCGCCCAAAAACAGCATCTCTGCATCAAAGCTCTTGCTATGCTTTTGCCCGATGGCGGCGCCAAACGCGTAGGAGCGCATCAGGTGATTGTACAAAAAGGCGGGCGAAACCTCTTTCACCAAATCATGGGCAGCCACGCAAATATCAGAATCGGGCCATCTAATGTCGGGGGCGGATTGAAGGGCGGACATGGTTGAACTTGCTCCTTTGTTTAAATTTGTGTACTGAAAGGTACATAAAAAAATCTGCTTGGCAAGGGTTTTGTACTAAATGGTATCAAAAGATGAGAAGCGCCCCCGCGGGCGCCCGAAACAATTTGACGAAAAAACCGCGATCCAAAAGGCGACAGACCTGTTCCGCCGCGCCGGATATGATGGGGTGCGCATCGACCAATTGGCCAAGGAGATGGGGTTGAATAAACCCAGCTTCTACCGGGCTTTTGGCGACAAGGCGCAATTGTTCGAGCGGGTGGCCCAAACCTATATGGAGGATGTGTGGGCCGAATGGCAAAAGGGGGTTGAGGGGGCACGCTCGCTCTATGAGGCGATCGAGCGCACGTTGGACATCTCAATCACCCGCTTTGCCGCCGCCGCGCCCAGCCGGTCTGGTTGCTTGGTGCTCACCACCATGCCCGCCGCCGCTGGTGAACATGATCAAATTCAAAAATCGCTGCATCAATTTTTGAACGCGGCGCAGGTCCAGATTGCCGAAAAGCTCACCGCACAATTTCCAGCCCATTTTGAGGGAGCTGACTTGAGTGCCGATGAGTTGGCGAGCCTGATCAATTCCACGCTGCACAGTTTGGCGATTCAGGCGCGCGGAGGAGCCTCATTGGATGAGCTGCAAAAGGTCAAAAATATCTTTTTAAAAAGCCTCAAACCGCTGGGCATAAAATAGGCTGAAAAGGCGCTGTAAATTTCTGTAATTTTGCTGAAATAAACTAAAATTATGGCGTCGGATTTCAGTTTTTACGCAAAAGAAAAGGGATTTCAGATGGTTACACCTGAAATCCCTTTCTAATTTCGATGATTTTGACCCTTAGAATGTTTTAAAGGTCAGCGTGGTCAGCGAACGCTCAATGCCTTCAATATCCACAATATTGTCATTGATGAACATGCCTACATCCTCACCTTCGGGAATATAGATCTTCATCATCAAATCAAAATTGCCCGAGGTTGAGTAAAGCTCGGAAACAATTTCGCGCTCGTGAATTTGGTCGGCAACTTCATAAGTTTTGCCCGGCTTGCACCGCAATTGAACAAATACGCAGGTCATAATTGTGTCCTCACATGCCAAAGTTCGGGGAATAGTTCCACATCCAGCATCCGGCGTAAATAGCTCACGCCACCTGTGCCGCCCGTGCCCCGTTTAAAGCCGATAATCCGTTCCACCGTTGTGACATGGTTGAAGCGCCAGCGGCGAAAATAATCTTCAAAATCAACAAGCTTTTCCGCCAATTGATAAAGTACCCAATATTTATCCGGGTCCTTATAAATCGTTGCCCATGCCGCTTCAACACCCTCGTCGGCCACATGCGTTTTGCTGACATCGCGATCCAAAATAGCTTTTGGAATATCAACGCCATTGGCATGCACCAGCTGCAGCGCCACATCGTAAAGGCTTGGTACATCGAGCTCTTTTTTGAGCATGGCGTGAATGTCTTCCCGGTGCGCATGGGGCTTCAACATGGATTGATTGCGGTTGCCCAGAATATATTCAATCTGCCGATATTGGTAGGATTGAAAGCCGGACGATTGGCCCAATGTCTCGCGAAACTGGGTATATTCCGACGGGGTCATGGTGCGCAACACGTCCCACGCATTGTTGAGCTGCTCAAAAATACGCGCCACCCGCGCCAGCATCTTAAAGGCCGGCTCGAGGCGGTTTTCCTGCATCGCCGCGCGGGCTGCATGCAGCTCATGCACCGCCAGCTTCATCCACAATTCGCTGGTTTGATGCTGGATGATAAACAACATCTCATCATGCGCTGTCGAGAGCGGTTTCTGGGTGTTGAGGATGGTATCAATTTGCAAATAGTCACCATAGGACATGCGTCCATCAAATGACATTTGAGCGCCTTCTTCACTCGGATCATATGGCTTGATCATGTAACTTTTGACCTTTTTTGGTACTTGGGATCGTCCCAAACTTTTTCATTAATAATCGTACCAAGAATGGCCGCAGCGCCACGCACATCATCATGATCAACATAAAGCGGGGTAAACCCGAACCGCATCATATCCGGGGCGCGGAAATCGCCGATAACCCCGTTGGCAATCAGTGCCTGCATCGCCGCATAGCCATTCTCGAAATGGAATGACACTTGCGAACCCCGGCGCTTGCCTTCACGCGGCGACCCCAATTGCAATTGCGGGCAAAGCCGCTCAACTTCGTCAATAAATAAATCACATAGCTCAATCGAGCGCGCGCGCACCGCGTCCATCTCCACCATGTCCCAAATGTCCATGCTGGCTTCCAACACGCTCAGCGCGATGATCGGCGGCGTGCCCACACGCATCCGCTCAATGCCCGGCGCAGCGCGATAATCGAGATCAAAAGCGAACGGCGCTTCGTGCCCCATCCAACCGGAAAGGGCCGGGCGAGCCGCATCTTTATGCTTGTCAGCGACATAGATAAAGGCCGGCGCGCCGGGACCGCCATTGAGATATTTATAGGTGCAGCCCACCGCAAAATCGGCGTTGCACCCTTCAAGGTCAACGGGCAATGCGCCTGCGGAGTGGGCCAAGTCCCAAATGGTCAAAATGCCATTGGCATGGGCTTTTGCGGTCAAGGCTTTCATATCGTGCTTGCGCCCGGTACGATAATCCACTTCGGTGATCATCATCACGGCCACATCGTCGGTTAGCGCAGTTTCAACGTCTTCCGGCGCGACCACACGCAGCTCATATTCGTCGCCCAAGCTCTTCAGCAAGCCATCTGCGATATAAAGGTCGGATGGGAAGTTACCCTTGTCGGACAGTACGACCTTGCGGCCCGGATTGAGTTCCAATGCCGAGGCCAAAGCCTGATAAACCTTGATCGACAGCGTATCACCCATCACCACCGAGCCTGCAGGTGCGCCGATCAGTTTGCCAATCCGGTCGCCAATCTCGCTGGGCTTGTTGATCCAACCGGCCTTGTTCCAGCCGGTGATCAGCATCTCGCCCCATTCATCCTGAATGGTGCGTTCCACCACGCCCATCGCCGCTTTTGGCAAGGGGCCAAGGCTGTTGCCATCCAGATAAATCATGCCCTTGGGCAGATGAAACTTGGCTTTGGTCTGGGCGAAAATATCGGTCACGCTTGCTTCTCTCTTAACTGGAACCGTTGAATTTTTCCGGTTTGGGTTTTGGGCAATTGATCAGTGAAGATCACAGAGCGCGGATATTTAAACGGCGCAATCGTGGCTTTCACGTGATCTTGCAAAGTCTTGATCATTTCCTCTGATGGCGTGGCGTTTTCGGTCAGCACCACATGCGCCTGCACAATGTGACCACGCGCATCATCTGGCACGCCAATTACAGCGCATTCAAGCACATGCTCGTGCGACAAAAGCGCCGCTTCAACTTCAGGTCCGGCGATGTTGTAGCCAGATGAAATAATCATATCGTCATTGCGGGCGGCAAAATGGAAATAGCCGTTCTCATCTTCCACGAAGGTGTCGCCGGTGATGTTCCAGCCGTCAGCGACATATTTGGCCTGCCGTTCATCATTCAAATAGCGACAGCCTGTGGGGCCACGCACTGCCAACCGACCTGGTTCACCGCGCGGCATTTCATTCATCTCGTCGTCGACCACTTTGGCTTCATAGCCCGTCACAGGCTTGCCTGTGCACGCGGGTTTGGCATCGTCCAAGCGGTTGGAAATAAAGATGTGCAGCATTTCGGTGGCACCAATGCCGTCCAGCATCGGCTTGCCGGTTTTTTGCTGCCATTCTTCAAACACAGGTTCAGGCAAGGTTTCCCCGGCCGAAACCGCGCAGCGCAAGGTGGACAAATCCGCCCCTTCATCCATGGCCCGCAGCATCACGCGATAGGCGGTGGGGGCGGTGAAACAGATGGTGGCTTTGTGGGTTTCGATGATCTCGATCATGTTCGGGGGCGATGCTGTTTCCAGCAAGGTGGCCGTTGCGCCAAAGCGCAAGGGGAACACGGCCAAGCCGCCCAGCCCGAAGGTGAAGGCCAGAGGCGGGGAACCGACAAACACATCTTCTGGCGTGACTTGCAGCACTTCTTTGGCATAGCCATCGGCGATAATCAGCAAATCGCGGTGGAAATGCATGGTGGCTTTCGGTTCGCCCGTGGTGCCCGAGGTGAAGCCTAAGAGGGCCACATCATCGCGCCCTGTTTTTACAGCTTCATATTTGACCGATTTGCCCAAGGCAACGCGATCCAACTCGGCGTCGTGATTGGCGGTGCCATCAAAGCCAATAATGGTTTTCAAATGTTTCGAGGTTTTGCCGCAGGCAACGATCTCGTCCATCATCCGCGTGTCGCAAAGGGCAAATTCAATCTCGGCCTTATCGACAATGCCGCTAAGCTCGCCCGCCCGCAGCATTGGCATGGTGTTGACCACCACCGCGCCTGCCTTAGTGGCGGCGAGCCAGCAGGCAACCATGGCGGGGTTATTGGCGGAGCGGATCAGCACGCGGTTGCCCGGCTTCACGCCATAATCTTCCACCAGCGCATGGGCCAAACGGTTGGTCCAGTCCGCCAATTCCTTATAGGTGCGCTGGCGGCCATTGCCGATCAAAGCAGTGTGGTCGCCAAACCCTTTTTCCACCATCGCATCGGTGAGGGCGCGGCCCACATTCAAATATTCCGGATAGGTGAAATCTTCCGTGTTGATTTGCGGCCATTGATCAAATGGCGGCAAGTTCTCCCGGCAAAAATGGTCCACATGACCTGTTGGTCCCAATTCCATGATCCCCTCCCAAGGAATTTTAGCTTAGTGTCTGGCGCGCAATCACAATTTTTTGGACGTCTGAGGCGCCCTCATAAATGCGCAAGGCGCGAATTTCTCTGTAAAGACTCTCCACGATCGACCCTTTGCGCACACCGTCGCCACCGTGGATTTGCACGGCTTTGTCGATCACCTCTTGCGCTTTGTCTGTCGCGTAAAGTTTGGCCATGGCCGCTTCCCGCGTCACGCGAGCAGCGCCCATATCTTTGGTCCAGGCGGCGCGGTAAATCAGCAAGGCGGCCGCATCCACATCCAAGGCCATATCGGCAATATGGCCTTGCACCATTTGCAATTCGGCTAAGGGCGCACCGAACAATTCCCGCGATTTGGCGCGGGCCAATGTTTCGTCCAACGCGCGACGGGCAAAGCCCAGTGCGGCGGCCCCAACAGTGGAGCGGAACACGTCCAAAACGCTCATGGCGATTTTAAAGCCTGCACCTGCGTCGCCGATCATGCTGGTTTTCGGCACATGCACATTGTTGAACTTCAACCGGGCGAGTGGGTGCGGCGCAATCACGTCCAAGCGTTCGGCAATCTCTAGCCCTTCGCTATCGGCTGGCACCACAAAGGCGGATAGCCCCTTGGCCCCCGGCGCTTCGCCTGTGCGGGCAAAAACCGTGTAGACATTGGCGATGCCGCCATTGGAAATCCATGTCTTTTCGCCATTGAGCACATAATGATTGCCCTTATCTTCGGCGCTCAATTCAATATTGGCCACGTCTGACCCGGACTTGGGCTCGCTCAAGGCAAACGCGGAAAGCGCTTCGCCTGCGCGGGTTTGATCCAGCCAAGCCTGCTGGTCCGGCGTGCCGAACAGCGACAGCGCCCCGGTGCCCAAGCCTTGCATCGCAAAGGCAAAATCGGCCAAGCCATCATGCCGGGCCAAAGTCTCGCGGATCAGGCACAGGCTGCGCACATCTAATGTCTCGCCTTGCTTCGCGCCGCTATATTGCAGAAAGCCTGCTTTGCCCAACGCGGCCACCAGATCTTTGCAGGCCTGATCCACATCGCTGTGATCGACGGGCAAATTGGCGCTCGCCCAAGCCTCTAGCTCAGCATGCAAGGCGCGGTGCTTATCTTCAAAAAAGGGCCAGTTGAGAAAGCTTTGATCGGCCATTAATTGCCCTCAAACTTTGGTTTTTCTTTCGCGACAAAGGCGTGATAGGCGCGCTCAAAATCTTTGGTTTGCATGCATAAAGCCTGCGCCTGCGCTTCGCTCTCAATCGCTTGTTCGAGGCTCATGCTCCATTCCTGATTGAGTTGGGTTTTGGTGATCCCATGGGCGAAGGTCGGCCCCGCCACCACACGCTCAGCCAGCTTCATGGCCGCATCATCTAACTCATCGGCGCTGTGCAGCGCATTGAAAAAGCCCCAGTTTAAGCCTTCCTCAGCGCTCATGGAGCGGCCCGTATAGAGTAACTCTGCCGCACGGCCCTGGCCGATCAATCGGGGCAGCATGGCACACGCGCCCATGTCGCAGCCTGCAAGGCCGACACGGGTAAACAAAAAGGCGGTTTTGGCTTCCGGTGTCGCCAAGCGCATGTCCGAGGCCATGGCGATAATCGCACCCGCCCCCACGGCCACGCCATCGACGGCGGAGATGATCGGGGTGGAGCAATTGAGCATGGCTTTGACCAGATCCCCGGTCATACGGGTGAAGGCCAACAGCTCCTTCATGTCCATGCCCACCAGTGGCCCGATAATGTCGTGCACATCACCGCCGGAACAGAAATTGCCGCCATTGCTGGCAAAAATTACGGCGTTGATATCGTCAGCATAATGCAGGTCGCGGAAGAAATCGCGCAGCTCGGCATAGCTTTCAAAGGTCAGCGGATTTTTCCGGTCGGGGCGGTTCAATTGCACAATGGCAATGTCGCCCTTCATAGTCAGCAAAAAATGTTCGGGTTGATAATCGGCCAGTTTAGTCATGCTGATGATCCTTTCGGATATGATTGAGCGCGTCGACGAAATGCTCAATGTCGCTGTCCTGCACATTGTCCATCAATTCATCGATCCAGCGTTCATGCTCGGCAGCCATTTCGGCAAATTTCTCGACACCCTTCGGGGTGAGTCGCACAAGGGTAGCGCGCTTGTCGCCCTTCACGGAGACGCGGACCACATAGCCATCCTGCACCAGCCGATCGATAATGCCCGTCACATTGCCGTTCGACACCATCAATTGTTGAGACAATTGGCTCATCAACAGCCCTTCGCGGGTACGGTCCAGCATCGCCATCACATCAAAGCGGGGCAGGGTGGATTGATAGGTGATGCGCATGCGCTCGCGTAGCTCATTCTCGACAAAGCGGGCGGTTTTCAGCATATGTAGCCACAGGCGCAAGCGCTGCTTGCTCATGGGGTGTCCCGTCACCGGGTCAGTTGCGCTCATATTTCACCTCCTGAAATAGAAAGGGCCACACCATTCAGCCCCTCACTATGCGGACCGCACAAATTAAGCGCCGCCGCGGCCACTTCTTCCGGCTCGATCAGCCGCCCTTGCGGATTGTTTTTCGCCAGTGCCTTGAGGGCATCATCCGCGCTCATGCCTGTCTTTTCCATAATATTGGCGATGGACCGCTCGGTCATCTCCGTATTGAGAAAGCCGGGGCAAAGCGCATTGGCGGTGATGCCGCTTTTGGCCACTTCCAATGCCATGCTTTTGATGAGGCCGATCACCCCATGTTTCGCCGCCGCATAGGGCGCCACATAAGGATAGCCTTTCAGGCCAGCTGTAGACGCAACAGCGATCAAGCGCCCCCACTCTTTGCCCTTCAGTCGCACCAAACCCTCCTTGAGGGTCAAGAAGGTGCCGGTCAAATTCACATCGATCATATGCTGCCAATCGGCGAGCGAGGTTTTGGCCAAGGGCGCGCTGGAAGATGCGCCGGCATTGGCCACCACAATGTCCATCACGCCGATCTCATCAAACAACGCCTTCACCGACTCTTCGTCGGTGATGTCCACGGTTGCCACTTTGATGTTGGCATGTTGGCTGGCCGCCTGTTCGAGCGTTGCGCGGGTGCGTCCCGCCACGGTGACGGTGCCGCCCGCTTCAGCGAACTGCTTGGCCATCACGGCACCAACGCCGGTGCCGCCGCCTGTGATCAATATGTTTTTGCCCGCTAAGATCATACCTTAATCCCAATGCCTTCATTCCGTTCTGCCAGTCGCATCATTTGATCCCGACCAGGCAAATAGGGCAAGGGCCATTCGCTATCTTTGTCGCCAAGGGCGGCTGCGGCATGCAACGTCCAATATGGATCCGCCAAGTGTGGCCGCGCCAGACACACCAGATCAGCTCGGCCCGCCATCAGAATCGAATTGATGTGGTCCGGCTCGTAGATGTTGCCAACGGCCATGGTGTTCAGCCCAGTCTCATTGCGGATGCGGTCAGAGAACGGGGTTTGGAACATGCGGCCATAAATCGGCGCGGCGTCGATTGAGGTCTGGCCAGCGGACACGTCGATAATGTCGATCCCCACGGCGGAGAACATTTGCGCGATTTTCACGGCCTCGTCTGGCGTTACGCCTTCTGCGCCCACCCAGTCATTGGCGGAAATCCGCACGGACATGGGCTTATGGTCCGGCCACGCAGCGCGCATGGCTTGCGCCACTTCCAGCGGATAGCGCATACGATTTTCAAGCGAACCGCCATATTCATCCTGCCGATTATTCGACTTGGGCGAAATGAAGGACGAAATCAAATAGCCGTGCGCCGCGTGCAGCTCGACCATATCAAATCCGGCTCGATCGGCCATCTTGGTGGAGGCGACGAATTGGTCGCGCACCTTGTCCATATCGTCGCGATCCATGGCCTTTGGCGTCGCATTATCCGGCGACCAAGGAATGTCTGATGCTGACAGAAGCGGCCAATTGCCCTCTTTGATCGGCGCGTCCATGGTCTCCCATCCCAATTGGGTGGAGCCTTTGCGACCGGAATGGCCGATCTGCATCGCCATTTTGGCGCTGGTCTCGCTATGCACAAAATCTGTAAGACGGGTCCACGCCGCCTCATGCTCGGGGGCATAAAGCCCCGGGCAACCCGGCGTGATCCGCCCTTCGGGCGACACGCAGGTCATTTCCACATAAACAAGGCCAGCGCCACCTTTGGCGCGCTCAGCGTAATGGGCAAAATGCCAATCGGTGGGGCAGCCATCCTTGGCCTTATATTGGGCCATGGGGGAGACCACCACGCGGTTCTTTAATTCCATATCGCGCAGCTTGAACGGGGCAAACATCGGCGCACGATGTACGCCTTTCGCGCCCGCCTGCTCCTGAAACCACATTTCAGCAGATTTCAGCCATTCCGGATCGCGCAAGCGTAGATTTTCATGGCTAATCCGCTGGGAGCGGGTGAGCAATGAATAGTTGAACTGCACGGGGTCCAGATCAAGATAGCGTTCCACATCCTCAAACCATTCGGTTGAGTTGCGGGCCGCGCTTTGCAGGCGCAGCACATCTAAGCGACGATCTTCCTGATATTTGCGGAACGCGGCGTCCAGAGTCGGCTCGGTGTGCAAGAACTCAGCCAGCGCAATGGCGCTTTCAATGGCGAGTTTGGTGCCTGAACCGATGGAGAAGTGGGCCGTGGCCGACGCATCGCCCAACAGCACCACATTTTCATGGTGCCATTTTTCACACAATACGCGCGGGAACTGCAGCCATGCCGAGCCGCGAATATGGTTCGCGTTGGTCATCAGGCTGTGGCCGCCCAAATGATCTTTGAAAATCTCTTCGCAAATGGCGATGGTTTCTTGCTGGCTGATCTCGCCAAACCCAAACTTTTCGAATGTTTCAGGCGCGCACTCTACAATAAAGGTCGCCGTGTCCTTATCGAATTGATAGGCGTGGGCCCAAATCCAACCATGTTCGGTTTTCTCAAAGATAAAGGTGAAGGCATCATCAAATTTCTGATGGGTCCCGAGCCACACAAAATGACATTTGCGCACATCAATCTGCGGCTTGAAATGATCGGCAAATTCGGTGCGGGTTTTGGAATTCAGCCCGTCAGACGCCACCACCAAATCATATTCTTTCATGAGGGGGGAGGCGCTGTCGATTTCGGTTTCAAATTCCATTTTGACGCCGAGTTCGCGGGCGCGTTCCTGCAAGGTCAGCAGCAATTGCATGCGGCCAACGCCGCAAAAGCCATGGCCTGTGGAAACGGTGCGATGCCCATCATGCACCACCGCAATATCGTCCCAATAGGCGAAATGCTCGCGGATCGCTTCGGCGCTCTCCTTGTCATTTTCGGCCATATTATCAAGGGTTTCATCGGACAAAACCACGCCCCAGCCAAATGTATCATCTGGCTTGTTGCGCTCAAAAATCGTAATGTCATGCGACGGATCGCGCCGCTTCATGCTGATGGCAAAATATAGGCTAGCCGGGCCACCGCCCAAACATGCGATTTTCATAATGTCCTCCCAATGGCGCAATGTTGATCACGCATGGAGGGTATGATTGCATCAGAAACAAGATATTTCAAGCTCAAAATTTTAGGCTTGAAATATATTCAATTTTGGTGAACACTTAATGGCGATAGGGAGGACATATGGGCGAGCAAAATATGCTGCGCATAGAGCAAGTGGACATTAAAGGCCACAATGCCGCGTGGGCGATTCTCAGCATTGATCGACAAAAGCAGCGCAACGCACTCAACACAGAATTGTTGGGGCAGATTGCCGATGCGCTGGACGATTTTGCCCAATCCTCAAGCGTGCGCGCCGTGCTGATTTGCGGCGAAGGCGAGCATTTTGCCGCTGGCGCCGATATCGACGAAATTAAAGATAAAGGCCGGGAAGAAGGCTATCTCGATCCGCGCAAAGCCCATTGGAGACGTATCCGCAATTGCCCCCTGCCGTTGGTGGCGGCAGTGGATGGCTTTTGCCTCGGCGGCGGGTTTGAACTGGCGCTGATGTGCGATTTGATCGTGGCGGGCACCACCGCCAAATTTGGCTTGCCGGAACCCAATTTGGGCCTGATCCCCGGCGCAGGCGGCATTGAGCGCCTCACCACCATGGTGGGCCGCGCACGCGCCGGGCGCATTGTGCTTGGCGGCGAAATTGTCGACGCGATCACGGCCAATGATTGGGGCATTATCAGCTATATGGCCGAGGATGGCGCACTGCCTTTTGCAGCGAAACTGACCGAGCGCTTGGCCCTACGCGCACCCTTGGCGATGCAGGCGGCGAAAAAGGCGATTGTCGCCAGCGCCGAAACCCCGCTCAAACATGTGATGGGCGAAACCAGAGGCGATTTCGAAAACCTGCTCGGCACCGCAGATAAGGCCGAAGGCGTGACCGCCTTTCTCGACAAACGCAAACCCACATTTGAGGGCAAGTAATGGTTGAGCTGAATAAAATCGGCGTGGTGGGCGCAGGCGTGATGGGGCGCAATATCGCGCTGTTCTTCGCGCAATCCGGCCACCAGGTGCAGCTTTTTGATGTGAACCATGACGCGGTGACCTCAGCGCTGGACGCGGTGGGCCAAACTTTGGCCCGGGCCGTAGATAAAGGGCGGGTGAGTGCCGATGATGCGGAGGCCAGCAAAGCGCGGCTGAGCGCCGCAAGCGAGTTGGCCGACCTTGCCGATTGCGATCTGGTGATCGAAGCCATCGTGGAGCGGTTGGACATCAAGCAACAGCTCTTCGCTCAATTGGAAGAAGTTTGCGGTGCAGAAACGCTGTTGGCGACCAACACCTCATCGCTCAGCGTTGCCGATATTTTTGCCGATCTCACCCATAAAGACCGGGCGCTGGGCCTACACTTTTTCAACCCCGCCCACATTATGAAGCTTGTCGAGGTCATCACAGCCCCACCCGTATCTCAGATACGATGTGATGACCTCGTCATTTACCTGAATCAGATCGGCAAAACCGCAATCAAGGTGAAGGATAGCCCGGGCTTTATCGTCAATCGGTGTGCGCGGCCCTTTTATGGCGAGGCGCTGGCGATATTGGAAGAAGGTGACTTTTCGGCCCATCAAATTGATGCGGCCATGCGGGCGCAGGGGTTCCGCATGGGGTCATTTGAACTGATCGATCTGGTGGGCGCAGACATAAATCTGGCCGCCAGCGAAACTATGGCCAAAGCCTTTGATTACAATCCGCGTTATTATGTGTTTGATCGCCTGCAACGGCAGGTGGATGAGGGCGCGCTGGGTCGCAAAAGCGGCAAGGGCTTTGTGACCGAGGACGTTCAGGTCGACCTCGCTGAAGCCGACCAACAGCAAATTGCCGAGCGCATATTGGCGACGCTGATCAATGAGGCGGCGTCTGCCGTGGATGACCAGGTGGCGGCGCCGCAAGATATTGATCTGGCGATGCAATTGGGGTTGAATTTCCCCAAAGGGCCATTTGCATTTTTGGCCGAAATCGGGCTTGATCGAGTGCGAGAGATTTTGGCGCAACTGGAAGAAAATGCCCCGACCTATCTGGAAGGGCGTTATCGGCCAGCCGCAGCCTTGCAAGGGGAAAAATTTGATGCGTGACGGACTGCCAAACTGGACAACGCCCAGCGACTGGGATGATGCCTATGCCAATAGCGCATATATCGAAAATTCGGACTCCTATGTAAAATATTGGGCGAAAGCGTCGGCACAATTTCGCGAGGAAATGGATGCAGCTGGCCGCGCGGAACTAGACTTGGCCTATGGCGATGCGCAACGGGAAAAGCTCGATCTGTTTATGCCCGAAGGCACGCCGAAAGGCCTGTTTGTTTTTGTGCATGGCGGCTATTGGCTGAGCTTTGACAAAAGCGCCTGGTCGCATTTGGCCAAGGGGGCGCTTGCCCATGGCTGGGCTGTGGCCTTGCCATCCTACACGCTGGCGCCTGAAGCGCGGATCAGCACGATGACCCAGCAAATTGGCGCGGCGATCCTTTATGCGGCGACCAAAGTGGAAGGGCCAATTCGCATTTCTGGACACTCTGCTGGCGGTCATTTGGTGTCGCGCATGATGTGTGCGGACACGCCTTTGTCCAAAGAAGTGCAATCGCGGTTGAAGCATGTGGTGTCTTTGTCCGGGCTGCATGATTTGCGCCCGCTGCTCAACACCCGCATGAATGAGGGGTTGCAACTGGATTTGGCTGAAGCGCGCGCGGAAAGCGCGGCGCTATTGGAGCCGCTGGCGGATGTGCGCCTCACCTGTTGGGTGGGCGCTGATGAACGGCCGGAATTTTTGCGCCAAAATCAATTGTTGGCCAATGTTTGGACCGGGCTTGGCGTGGAAACAAATGCGGTGGAAGCACCGCACAAGCACCATTTTGACGTAATCGCTGATTTGGAAGAGCCCGATAGCGCTTTGACCAAATTGGTCGTTGGGGCAAATGAGAAATAGATATTTTAAGCATGAAATTTTTAATATTGAAATATATTAAGATTCATGCATGGATGTAACTATAATGGTTTGCGGCAATTGGGTATCTATACCCCATTGTTGTAAGAATTGGCCTTTGCTTTGGGAGAGGCAAAGGGCAAATTAAATGCTTCACCTGTCGTGAAGTGTTGTAATCGGCGAACCTAGGTTCGCAGTTTGGGAGGAAACTATGAAGACGCTAAAAACAATAATGGCCAGCGCAGTGGCGATGAGCTTAGCCCTTGGCGGCTCAGCCATGGCTGAAGGCGCAAAAATCGGCATGATCACAACCTTGTCCGGCGGTGGCGCTGGCTTGGGCGTGGATGTGCGCGATGGCTTTATGCTGGCGATTGAACAAGCCGGCCGCGACGATGTTGAAGTTGTCATCGAAGACGATGCCCGCAAGCCAGACTTGGCTGTGCAAATCGCCGACAAAATGATCCAGTCTGAAAAAGTGGACATTCTGACCGGCATTATTTGGTCCAACTTGGCGATGGCGGTTATTCCATCAGCCGTGGCGCAAGGCAAAATCTACGTGTCGCCAAACGCTGGTCCATCTGCTTTGGCAGGCAAAGGCTGTAACGCCAACTACTTCAACGTGGCATGGCAGAACGACAATTTGCACGAAGCCATGGGCGCGTACGCCAATGTGGCTGAATACACAAACACCTTCATTTTGGCACCAAACTATCCGGCTGGCCAAGATGCGCTGAACGGCTTTAAGCGTGAATATCGTGGCCAGTTGGCGGGCGAAGTGTTCACCAAATTGGGCGCAACTGACTATGCCGCTGAGATTGCACAAATCCGCGATTCAGGCGCAGACAGCGTGTTCTTCTTCTTGCCAGGCGGCATGGGCATTGCGTTCATGAAGCAATATGCAGCCTCTGGTGTTGATCTGCCGGTAATGGGCCCAGCCTTCTCATTCGATCAAGGCATTTTGGGCGCTGTAGGTGATGCGGCACTTGGTGTGCGCAACTCTTCACAGTGGAGCAAAGATATCGACAACGAAACCAACAATGCGTTCGTTACTTCGTTCCAAGAGAAATATGAGCGTTTGCCATCGCTTTATGCCAGCCAAGGCTTTGACGCGGCAAATCTGATCCTTTCTGCATTGGACAAAGCCGATGTGAAAGACACAGAAGCGTTCAGCGCTGCACTGAAAGAAGCTGACTTTAAGTCCACCCGCGGTGACTTCAAGTTCGGCAACAACAATCACCCCATTCAAGACATTTACGTACGTGAAGTTGTGAAAGAGGGTGACGTGTTGACCAACAAGATCTTGGGTCTGGCACTGACAGATCACCAAGATGCTTATGCTGAAGATTGCCCATTGCAATAATGGCTGAGTTGATTGGCGGGGCGTTTGCGCCCCGCCAACATCCAAACCGCTGGGGAAAATATGTCCACCACTCTTTTATTTGAACAGCTTTTAAACGGCCTGCAATATGGCGTGACGCTGTTTTTGATGGCTGCCGGTTTAACGCTGGTTTTCGGCGTGATGGGGCTGATCAATTTGGCGCACGGCTCGCTCTATATGATCGGGGCCTTTGCTTGCGCCGCCGTGGCTGCGGCCACAGGTTCCTTTTGGCTTGGCCTTGTGGCGTCTATCGTGGCGGCGGGCTTTGCCGGTGTCTTGATCGAGATGCTTGTGATCAGACGATTATATGATCGCGATCACCTCGACCAAGTGTTGGCCACTTTCGCCTTGATCCTGATCCTTTCTGAAGGTTGTCGGATGGTGTTTGGCTCATTCCCGCTTTATCTCGACACACCGGATTTTCTGTCCGGTCCCGTCACCTTGTTTGGCGGCTTTCAATATTCTGCTTATCGTCTGGCGATTATCCTTGTCGGGGGCTTGGTGGCGCTGGGGCTTTATCTCCTCATCACCAAAACCCGCCTCGGCATTCGCATTCGCGCCGGTGAGGCGGATCGTGAAATGATCGCGGCGCTTGGCGTGAATATCGGTACGCTCTATACGATCGTTTTCGCCATCGGCGCCGCCTTGGCCGGCTTTGCCGGGGCAATGATGGGCGCCATCCAATCGGTGCAAGTGGGCATGGGCGAACCCGTGCTGATCCTGGCCTTTGTGGTGATCGTGATCGGTGGCATCGGCTCCATCAAGGGCGCACTGATCGGCTCCATTCTCGTCGGCGTTGTCGACACGCTCGGACGCGTGACGCTGCCCGGCTTTTTCAATCTGTTTATGGACACAGCTGCGGCCAACTCGGTCGGTGCAGCGCTGTCCTCCATGTCAATTTATGTGCTGATGGCGATCATTCTGATCTTCAAGCCGGAAGGGTTGGTGAGCAACAATGCTTAATCTTTCCCGCGAAACCTATTTGAACATTTTCATCAGCCTTGGGCTGCTGGTGTTCCCCTTTATTGCCACGGCGATGGATGAACCGTTTTACATCACGCTAGCGACCCGCGTGGCCATTTTGAGCCTCGCCGCGGTGGGGTTGAACCTCGCCCTTGGCACAGGCGGCTTGGTGAGCTTTGGCCATGCAGCGTTTTTCGGCATTGGCGGCTATGCCATGGGCATTTTGGCCAGCCATGCGCAAACCTACACGCCAATTTTCACCTGGCCTTTCGTGATTGAAGGCACCAACCAAATGCTGATCATTTGGCTGGTCGCGATTGTGATGAGCGGCATTGCCGCCTTGTTTATCGGGCTGTTGTCCCTGCGGACGTCAGGTGTTTATTTCATAATGATCACCTTGGCCTTTGCGCAAATGATCTATTATTTCATGATCTCCTGGCCGACCTATGGTGGCGAAGATGGCTTGTCCATCTATGTACGCAACCAGTTCCCGGGTGTGAACACGCTTGATCCCGCTAGCTTCTTTTATATTTGCTTGGTGCTGATGTTTGCAGGGCTGGGCCTGTCGGCCATGATCAAAAACTCACGTTTCGGCGCGGCGCTACAAGCGGCACGGCAAAATGAGGAACGTTTGGCCGCCACCGGCATTCGCCCGTTCAACATCAAACTCACCGCCTTTGTGATCTCCGGTATGATTACCGGCTTAGCCGGGGCGCTGATGGCGGATCTGAACCGCTTTATCTCCCCCTCCATGCTGTCCTGGCACATGTCAGGTGAGATTATGGTGTTGGTGATTTTGGGCGGCGTGGGACGTCTCTATGGCCCGGTTGTCGGCGCGCTCATCTACATCATCTTTGAGTTTATTTTTGGTGGCATGACTGATTATTGGCAGTTCTATCTCGGCCTCATCTTGTTGGGCGTGGTGCTGTTTGCCCGCGGTGGCGCCATTGGTCTGCTGGCCGGAAAGGCGCGTCATGACTAATCAACCAATTCTGCAAATTCAAAATCTGAACAAAAGCTTTGGCGCACTTACCGCCACCGATGACGTGACCCTTGATCTGAAAAGGGGTGAAATCCACGCGCTGATCGGGCCGAACGGGGCGGGCAAATCCACCCTGATCAAACAGATCTGTGGCCAGCTCAGCTCGGACAGCGGTAAGGTGATCTTTAACGGCCGGGACTTGGCCGGTATGGACATGGCTGAACGGGCAAAGGCCGGACTGGGGCGCACTTTCCAAGTCTCCTCACTGGTGATGGAATTCTCTGCGCTGCGCAATGTGATGCTGGCCGTGCAATCCAAATTGGGCACCAGCTATCGCTTTTTCAAAAATGTGCGTGGCGATAAAAGCCTGACTGAACCCGCCATGGCGGCGCTGAAACGCGTCAATCTGGAAGAGCGAGCCGATGTCATGACGGCGGAACTGTCGCACGGTGAACGGCGGCAGCTTGAAATCGCTATGGCATTGGCGCTGGACCCCAAAGCCTTCCTGCTCGATGAACCCATGGCGGGCATGGGCCCAGAAGGCTCGAAAAAGCTGATCGGTTTTCTCGACGATCTGCGCCACGAGGCGCCGATCCTTTTGATCGAACATGATATGGACGCCGTCTTTTCGCTGGCAGACCGGATTTCCGTGCTGGTCTATGGCCGGGTGATTGCCACCGGATCAGTGGACGATATCCGCAACAATCCAGCGGTGCGCGAAGCCTATTTGGGGAGTGCAGCCTAATGTCAAACATTCTGCTTTCCATCAAAGATATTGAGGTGTTTTACGGCCCGTCACAGGCGCTGTTTGGCGTGTCGCTTGAAGTGAAAGAGGGCGAAGTGGTGGCGCTGATGGGCCGCAACGGCATGGGCAAAACCACCACCATCCGCACCCTTTGCAAAATGTCCAAACCCACCAAGGGCGATATCCATTTCGATGGCACGCTGGTCAACAAGATGCCCAGCCACAAGGTGGCGAAATTGGGCGTGGGGTTGGTGCCGGAAGGGCGGCGCTGCTTTGCCAATTTGACCGTGGAAGAAAATCTGGTGGCGGCCCAGCGCGATGGCGAATGGACGCTTGAAAAGGTCTATCAATTGTTCCCGCGGCTGGAAGAGCGCAAGGACCAATTGGCCAACACTTTGTCAGGCGGCGAACAGCAAATGCTGGCCATTGGTCGGGCGTTGACCACCAATCCAAAATTGCTGGTGCTGGACGAGGCGACCGAAGGCCTGGCGCCGGTGATCCGCGAGGAAATCTGGCGGGCCGTAAAAGCGTTGAAAGCGCAAGGTCAATCCATTTTGATCGTGGATAAAAGCCTCAGTGAATTGCTACCGATTGCCGATCACTGCGTGATTTTGGAACGCGGTGAAACCGTGTGGACGGGCACACCGGACGCGCTGACGGACGATCTGGCCGATCGTTATTTGGGGGTCTGATGAGCAAGATTTTCACCCACGATCAGGACATTTTGTTCCAGCACTGCGATCCGGCGGGCATTGTGTTTTATCCGCGCTTCTTTGAGATGATCAATCTCACCATCGAGCGCTGGTTCGACAAGGCGATTGGCTATTCCTTCGCGCAAATGCATGTGGCTGACCAAACGGCAGTGCCCACCGCCAGCGTGGAAGCAACGTTCAATGCGCCGGGCAAGCTGGGCGAAGAATGGCAATGGCACCTGACGGTTGAGCGGGTGGGCCGCACCAGCGTGAAAGTGCGCGTGTGGGGCACCCATGACGCGCAAACGAAGGTGGAAAGCACCATGACGCTGGTGCACATCACCAAATCCACCGGGCGACCCATTGAATGGTCGCAAGAGCTTAAAGACAAAATGACACTCTATTTGGAAAAAGAATAATGGCACATATTGTTGTACACCCTGAAGGATGGAAGCCCGCAAAAGGCTATGCCAATGGCATGCTTGCTGAAGGGCGCACGCTGTATGTGGGCGGTCAAATCGGCTGGACAAAAGATCAGGTTTTTGAAGCCAAAGACTTTATTGGCCAAATGGAACAAGCCCTGCGCAATATTCTGGATGTTGTGGAAGCGGCCGGGGGTAAGGCTGAGCATCTCACCCGGCTGACCTGGTACGTGACCGACAAGCAGGATTATCTGGCGCACCAAAAGGAAGTGGGGGCAGCCTATCGCCGCGTACTCGGCTATCATTTCCCCGCGATGACAATGGTGGTGGTGTCGGCGCTGGTGGAAGACGAGGCACTGATCGAAATTGAAGGCACGGCAGTGTTGCCCAACACCTAAGAGCCGGCCCTCAGCTTAATTGGCGCTTGGCGAAATTCAGCGTTTGCTGCGGGGTTTCGCCAAAGGCGTCGCGATATTCCTGCGAAAACCGTCCCAAATGGTTGAACCCCAAAGCGGAGGCAATCTGCGTGACGGTTTGCGCGCCATACGCCCCTTGCAGCAGATAATGGGCGCGGCGTAATCGCTCCAGCCGCACCATTTGCATCGGCGTCAGCCCATAGGCCTGTTTAAAGCCATATTGCAGCGCCCGCACCGAGGCACCAGCGGCCCGGGCAATATCATGCAGACCGATCTCGGCACTGAATTCACTTTTGATATAGGCCATGGCGCGTTTGATCTGCGCCGGGGCCAGATGCACTGGCGTTGCGTCAAAGAAACATTGAATATTGCTCGGCGCCGCTTCCAAAAATTGCAACAGCAATTCTGACAGGCCATGCGGGGTGGCGCCCGCATCTAAATCCGCGAAAATGCGGCGCAATTGATTGCGCCATGGCTGGAGCTGCTTGGCCTGCATGCGTAATTTTGGATCGAACCGAATGGGCGCATCCAAGGAACGACCCAGCATCATTTCGGCTTCCTTACGCAAATGCTCTGCCTCAATTTGCACCAGCAGCATTTCGCAATCCGCGTGCCACGTCATATCGGTTTTGAGATCGGGGTTCAGGATGGTGGCAAACTCAATGGTGCTCTCAACTTCCATTTTGCCATTGGTGATCTGCGCCCCACCAGCCAATGGAATTTGGATCAGATAAAATCTCTCCAACTCGCCGGGGGTGATGCGCACCGCGCCGCCATAGCGCATATAATTAAACGACAAGCCGGGTAGCGCCACATGATTGTGCACCGCATCCAACTGGGACTGTGGCGCCGCGAAATCCAAGCGATGGGCGCAGTATTTGCGCGCCACCATCTCCCGCGCGCACTCCAACTCCGCTGATTGAAACAGCCGATATTTAGCCAAAGGCTCCATTGTTGTTGTTCTCCCAACGGCCATCCGCATTATTTTGCGTTTTTCGGATAGCCGCCTCCCTCTATCTGACATTTAGTTTAGGCATAAAATAATAAATGTTGCAATCGGCTTGGAGGAGGGGACGATGACAACGAAGAAAAAGGTGGCCGTAATCGGCGCTGGTGTAAGCGGTCTTGTGACCGCAAAAACCTTTAAAGAAAAAGGTCACGATGTGACCATTATCGAACGCAGCCACGATTTAGGGGGCGTGTGGGAGTTGTCGCGATCCTATCCCGACGTGCAAACCCAAAGCCCCAAAGATTTGTACCGATATACCGATAAGCCCATGCCGGATGATTACCCTGAGTGGCCAAAGGGGCCGCAGGTGCATGCCTATCTAGATAGCTATGCCGCAGACTATAATCTGCGCGACCATATCCGCTTCAACACCAGCGTTTCAGAGATGACCCGCCGTGCGGACGGGCAGAAAGGCTGGACGCTACATTTGGTGGATCAGGCTGGAAAGGAAAGCACCGAGGACTTTGATTTCGTCTCGGTCTGCACCGGACAATTCAGCGAGAAAAATATTCTCACCCATCCCGGCCAAGAGGCATTTGAAGCGCAGGGCGGGCAGGTGATGCACTCATCTGAATATACCGACCCGTCCATTGTGGAAGGCAAAAATGTCACCGTGCTCGGCTTTTCCAAATCCGCCACCGACATTGCGGTGAATGCGGTGAAGTCAGGCGCAAAATCGGTCACCATTGTTTATCTGCAATCGGTGTGGCGGGTGCCCTATTTCATCGGCGGGCTGATCAATTTCAAACGCATCCTTTATATCCGCAAGCAGGAGCAAATGTTCCCTAGCTGGGGTCTGAACCCAATGCAGAAGTTTGCGCATGTGATTGGCAAACCCTTTGTGTGGGCAAATTGGCGCGCGCTTGAAGCCTTGCTGACCATGCAGCTCAAGCTGAAAAAGACAGGGCTGCGGCCGGAGATCAAAATTGAAGATGAGATCAATTGCTCGGTGCCGATCGTCACCCCCGGCCTGTTTGAGATGATCGCCGACGGCCGCATCAACTGCATCAAAGGCACCTTCAAAGAATATGAGGGCGACAGCGTGGTGCTGACCGGCGGCGAAAAGGTGAAAACAGACCTCGCCATTCTGGCCGTGGGCTGGAAACTGGGTGTGCCTTATCTGCCGCAAGAATATCAGGACAAGCTGGTGGAAGAAGATGGGCAATACCGGCTTTACCGCATCATTGCCAACCCCGATTTGCCGGATATGGGCTTTGTGGGCTTCAACTCATCCTTCTGCACCGTGCTGTGCGCCGACCTCGCCGCCAATTGGCTGGTCCGCTATGCCGATGGCAAATTGGCCAAGCAGCCGACAGAGCAGCAGATGAACGACAATATCGAGCAAATGCTGCACTGGAAGCGGCATGAAAAACCGTCGGCCAAAGTCTATGGCGGGCTGTGTGTAGCGCCTTACCACTTCAAACATTTTGATGAATTGCTGGACGATATGGGCGCCAAGATCCGGCGGCGCAATCCGCTGGCGGAAAATTTCACCCCGCCCGACGCCGACGCTTATCGCCGCTTTTTGGATTCAACCCCGGACTATCGGGTGAATTAGGAGGAGAAGAAAATGACATTAACACCAGGCATTACCGCCAAAGGAGAGGGGCTCGAGGGCACCAAATGGAACATTTTGGGCCAAACCTATATCCCCAAACTCTATTCAGAAAACGCCATGATCTGGCACGCACTTTTGCCTGCCGAGAGCTTTGTGCCGCCGCACATCCACCCCACGCAGGATGAGTGGATCACCATGTTGGATGGCGAATTGGAACTGGCCTTCGGCGATGAGATTGTGACCGCCCGCGCGGGCGACACGGTGCGCATGCCCATGGGCATCGCCCACGGCATCACCAACAAATCCGGCAAAGATGCCAACTGCTTCTTTGGTGTCGCGCCCAGCCGCAAACTCTTTGATTTATTTGAAGCGTTGCATGATTTGGGCGACCCGGACGAAGTGGTGCGCCTCTCCGCATTGCACGAAGTGAACTTTCTCCCACCACCATCTGAATAAGATGGTCTCCCAAACGTAGAAAAAGGCGGTGATCTTCTAGGTCATCGCCTTTTTTTGTTGTGTCAAACAAAGGTGAGCTTGCTCAACTGCTGACGAAAACTTGCATCTTCATTGAAAATGATAATAATATAACCGGATAATTAAATGAATGATGTTTCTCAACGCCTGGGTGGGCGTCATGGTAAATACTCTTAAGATAATTGCCTTTGACCGAAAATCTTTTACGGCTGCAGAACAGCCCAATCAGCACGCATATCTGCAAGGGATAAGTGGGTATCATCTCATTGATGGTTATACGGATGCGGCAGATCTCGTCACCAAGATCAAAGCCCTATCTGCAGCCAATGCCAATGCGTGTGTTGACTATTTGGAGATTAACGCACACGGCAACCCGATTACTGTTGATAGCTTGCAATTGACCAATATTGGCACGTGGGGCACAGAGCTTAAAAAGGTGCCATGGTGCGATACGGCAAGCATTTATCTGGCAGGCTGCAACACGGGTCTAAAAACCGCAGCAGGCTCAGGTTCTGTCGCCGAAGCATTGGCGGGACAAATCACCTTTAACGCCACGAACTTTGCGCACCAAATCCGTGTTTATGGTTCTAAAGGCTATTTAACAGGGGTGCATGCCAGCGGCAGCGAATATTGTTCGCGGGTGCTAACATCAAGGCGATGGCGGTGGAAATGGGCACTGGGGTTCATTCCCTATTACGGCTATGACGATGTGGTAACCCACACAGCCTATCCTGGCTCAGTTGACGCGACGGGCAGTGCCTGCTGGACTAGCTTCAAGAACGGGACATGGTGAGCGCTATGGCAAAAGTGACTGTTACCGACATGCAAACCAACACAAGTGTTCAGCTTGCGCAACAAGAAGCAGACCTTGTCGCAAGCGAGATCGCCATTGTGCAGCCGGGCCCCTTCGCCCGTTTGTTGATGCGCTTATTTCCCGGGCCAAATACTCATCCCAAGGTTGCGCCAGATTTTGAGATTGTGGTGGAAGATGGTGGCCGCACCACAGTTTTTGAATTGTCGGGTGAAACGGTGCTTCAGCGAAAAAGTGATAAGAGGGGCTTTAACTTCTTCCTCGGCAGCAAAATTGTGGCCTGGCACGCCGCGCAATCCGGTGTGCCGACGCCGTAGCCTAAGTTCAGACTGTTGAAACATACCAAAGAAAAAAGGGCGGGGAATTTTCCCCGCCCTTTTGGTCTCGATGGAAGATGACTAGCCTAATAAGAGGCTCGGCAACCACAGCACGATGCTTGGGAAAGCAATAAGCACCGCAATGGTGATCGCATCCGCGACAAAAAACGGGGTCGCGCCGCGGAACACATCTTGCACTGAGATATCATCTCGTACCCCAGCCACCACAAAGCAGTTGAGGCCGATGGGCGGAGTGATCAAACAGAGCTCGGCCATTTTCACCACAATAATGCCGAACCAGATGGCACACCCCCAACCGCTCATGCCAAAGGCACTTTCAGCGGCGGTGACATCCATACCGCCATTAAGCGCCATGACCGCCGGGAAGACTACGGGCAGGGTGAGCAGCAACATGCCAATCGCATCCATAAACATGCCCAACACCGCATAGGCGAGTAGGATCATGATCAGGATGATCATCGGATGTTGATCCAGCGAGGTGACCCAATCAGAAAACGCACCGGGCAGATCGGCAAAGCCCAAAAAGCGCACATAGATCAACACGCCCCAAATGATGGTGAAGATCATCACCGCCAATTTGGCAGATTCAGTGAGCGCATCTTTAAACTGGCCCCACTTCATGCCGTGGATCAACGCCATTACGAAAATAATGAACGCGCCAATCGCACCACCTTCTGTTGGCGTGCCCCACGCATCGCCGCCAAACGGGTTGTAGATAAAGCAGATGATGATGATCACCACCGCAAAGATCGGCAACGCAGGTGGCAGTGCCTTGAAGCGTTCGCCCCAGGTGAAGCCGCTTACGGATGGGCCCAGATTCTTGTTGAATGTGGCCATCAACACCACGAGGCCGCCATAGATCAGCGCAGAGACCGCGCCGGGGATAAAGCCAGCCAACAGCAAAGCACCCACATCCTGTTCCACAATAATGGCGTAGATCACCAAAATAGCAGAGGGCGGGATCAAGGATGCCAACGTGCCCCCGGCAGCCACAACCCCTGCGGCAAAGCGCTTGTCATAGCCAATCTTGAGCATCTCCGGAATGGCAATCCGTGCAAACACGGCTGATGTGGCAACAGACGCACCAGACACAGCGGCAAAGCCCGCAGTGGCAAATACCGTGGCCACGCCCATGCCGCCGGGCAACCAGCCCACCCACTTTTTCGCGGCCTCAAACAAAGCCTTGGTCAGACCCGCATAATAGGCGAGATAGCCAATTAGAATAAATGTCGGAATAAGCGACAGCGCCTGCGAGGAGACCTTTGAGTGCGGCACCTGACCTGCGGTTTTCGCCGCAACACTGAGCGCCCAGAAAAACTGGTTCGGATCGTACCCTTTTTTGGACCAGAAGATCCACACAAGCCCTGTGACACCCGCCATGGCGGCAGCAAAGGCAACGCGAACCCCGATGATCACCATCAAGAGCAGCATCGCCGTAACGATGAGACCAATATCAATCGAGGTCATTTGCTGTCCTCCTCAAGCCCGGAGACATGTTCAGCTTCACGCTGTGCCTGTGTCGCGGCGTCTTCAACCATAGGCACCGCCACTGGATGGGTGGCGTTGGTGGCAAAAGCCCGGCCAAAGCCAATCAATTGAATGGTGAGGCGCAATGTCAAAATGAAGAAGGCAACGGGCGCCAATAATTTGGCTGGCCACAAGGGCAAAGCGATATCAATGGAAGAGTCACGACTCCACATCGGCACGCTAAAATCAAATGAGCGCTGGAAGTGTGCCCAAGAGCCCCAGACCAGCAAGATCATCAACAGCAACATGGCGAGAGTGGCGACAAATTCAGCCAACCACAGCGGGCGACCTTTGAGCTGCCCGACCAGAATATCCATGCGGATATGCCCGCCCACGCGTTGCGTGTACGCAATGCCGACAAATGCAATAAGCGGCATGATTTGCTCGATCCAATCGACATAGCCCGAAAGCGGACGGTTGAAAAAATTGCGCCCACCTACAGAAAAAACGGCAAGGACCATCAGCGAAAAAATCGCCAGTCCACCGATAAAAACGAGTATCTTTTCAATGGAAAAGAGCCGTTGATCTAGACGGCTTAAAGGGCTGTCGTCCGTGAGAACGGATGCAGTGCCTGCCATGGTGTCCTCCCCCGAATACCAAAAGCGAAAAGGGAAGATCGACCGCGCAACAGCGCGGCCGATCGAAGTTTATTGCGGCCTTAATTTGCCAATGTTGAATTCACCAGGTCCAGCAATTCTTGAGCTGGCAAGCCTTTGGCGTTGTTTTCTTCAACCCAAGTTTTGGCAATGCTACCAGCGGCTGAGCGGAAGCTATCCAACTCTTCGTCGGTATAGGTGATGCGCTCAATACCACGCTCGTCTAGCGCAGGGCCCCAAGCTTCCATGGTGTTGTTGTTGTAATTATCAACATAGTGCTGCAAGGAGGCAGGAATGGAGCTCAACAAAGCTTCACGATGCTCATCTGACAAGCTGTTCAAGGCATCTGTGTTGGCCACAACGGGGCAGTTTACAGTGCCCGGGTTCATGTTTGTGGTCCACCATTCGCCACTCTCAATGGTGCCGAACGACATATGCGCGTGCGGCGCAAAGGAAACGGCTTTTACCACACCAGAATCCAGTGCCTGACGCACTTCTGTAGCCGACATAGAGTTCGGTACAGCCCCAATGCTTTCCATCGCGCGGCCAATGCCGCCCGTGGCGCGCACAGAAAGACCTTCAAAATCATCAAGGCTCCGTGGCGCTTCGCCAACGCCCACAAAATTATATTGTGGCAGCGGTGAAGGCATCAACAAGGTTGCGTTCCAGCGACCCAGATCTGCTTTCGTGGCGGGATGGTTATAAACCGCCATGGACACTTCAATTTCTTCTTCCAAAGAAGATACGCCAAGGAACGGAAGTTCCAAAACAGTGATCGATGGGTTTTTATCTGCGTGATAACCCGCACAGAATTGCGCCATTTCAAACGCGCCGATGGAAATGCCATCCAAGTTTTCACGGTTGTTCGATAGACCGCCATAAGACAGGTTGAGCGTAAAATCGCCATTGGTCTTTTCGCTGACCAACTCGGCCAATTTTTCAACGTGCTCAGTGAAAGCGCGCTTCTTACCCCAAAGCGATACGTTCCACTCGACAGCGACAGCTTCGCCGACAAATGACATGCCCAAAAGGGCCGCAACTGCAGTTTTCGTAATGGTCTTCATCTTGTTCCTCCCAAGGAATACCTGAACCAAATCTCGATGCACCATGTGCACTCGGACGAGCCGAGTCGGTGCTGCCAAGAGAGTAGGCCGCACAAAGTCTGTTGGGTATGAAGAAAACTGCCGATGGGAAAACCACTGCCCTGCGGATTTCCGCAGGGTGAGTTTTTATGGCAAGCGGCGTCAATTTTTAAGCGCCGCCGTTGCTCACAGCATTCGCTTTGAGCGGGTTTGGTGGCGTGAAACCGCCGATACACCGGGGACCGGAACTATAACAGCTCAGACTTGTCCAAATTCAGTTTAACGATTTTTTCGTTCAGCGTGCGCCGTCCAATGCCAAGCGCCTCGGCCACCGCATCCATGCGCCCCTGATGGGTTTGAATGGCCTTGGCGATCAGGCTACGCTCAAAGCTGGCCACCGCTTCGCGCAATGTTTCGGGCACATTGCCCATATCATTTTCAAGCCGCATGGATGTGGAGATGGAGCCTCCACCGCGGCGGGCAGAGAGCACGCGGCGCTCGGCCACATTGCGCAATTCGCGCACATTGCCCGGCCAGTCATGGGCCAAAAGCGTGGCGATCTCTTCCGCGTCCAACTCAGGCGCCGTGGTTTCATAAAGCGCTGCATAATGCGCCAGAAAATGCTGCATCAACAAAACAATATCGTCCCGCCGTGACCGCAAATTGGGCAAATCGATCACCACGGTCGATAATCGATAAAACAGATCTTCCCGAAAACGCCCCGCGGCGATGGCATCATCCAAGTTTTCATTGGAGGCGGAGACGATGCGCACATCAACTGATTGCGGCTTGTCTGAGCCAATCGGTGTGATTTCACGGTGCTCAATCGCCCGCAGCAATTTGGCCTGAATATCCGGGCTGAGCGAGGCGACTTCGTCCAAAAACAAAGTGCCGCCTTCCGCCTGCATGAAGGTGCCCAGACTTTCATTTTGCACCCCGAACACCATGCGCTCAAAACTGCTCGCTTCAAAGGTCGCACAATTCATGGCGATAAAGGGCTGATCTGCCCGATCACTCAAATCATGGATCGCGCGGGCCACAAGCTCTTTGCCTGTGCCCGTTTCGCCAGAGATCAGCACTGGGGCGGGGGTTGAACTAAAATCAATGATTTGCTCGCGTACGGTTTGCAATTGAGGCGACTGCCCCAGCAACACCCGGTCGATGCCGGAAAGTTTGGCCAAACGCTCCTGCAAGCGCTGGGTGTTTTGGGTCAGCCTGTGCCGCTCTGCAGCGTTGTTTAAAATGCGCAATAGACGTTGCGGATCAAACGGCTTTTCCAAAAAACTATAGGCACCGGCACGCATGGCTTCCACGGCCATTGGAATATCACCATGCGCCGAAATAAGCACAATCGGCGGGGTTTGCTGATCCAAATGCAGCAAATCCAAACCAGAGCCGTTGGGCATGCGCACGTCGGACAAAATAACATCAGGCTGCCATTGATTGATCTTTTGCTCCACCTGTGGCGGGCCGCTCAACAACTCACAGCGCCATCCGGCAGCCTCCAGCAAATGGGCCAGCGAAAGCCGCATTTCCTTATCATCATCAATCACCAAGGCACGGAAGGGCCGCCGTTTTTGCTCTGCTTCGCTCATTGGCCAGATTGCCCTTTATCTTTTGAAATGGGAGGCAGCAAAATCGTAAATGTTGCGCCGCCTTGTTCATTATCGACTGCGAAAAGTTCACCCGCATGTTCTTTCACGATCGATGCGGATATGGCAAGACCAAGCCCCATGCCTTCGCCAGAAGGCTTGTCAGTGCGAAAGGGTTCTTGCAGCTCTTCAATCTGCTGGCCTTTCAGCCCATGCCCATTGTCCGCCACATAGATGGCAATATTATCGCCTGCAGGCGCCCAACCGATCTCAATTTTCGGCGCGGACACATCATCAACCGCACTCATCGCATTACGCAACAAATTGACCAGCACCTGCTCGAAACGCGCACCATCACCCAATATTTGTGGTGCGGGGGTGGGCAGGTTCAACGCCATTTCGATTTGCCGTGCTTGTAAATCATGTCGCGTTAGACCAACTGCATTTTCGATGGCTTTGGCCACATCGAATGGGGTCTTTTGGTGCTGTTTGGGCTGGGCGAAAAAGCGCAGATCGCGGGTAATATTTTCCATGCGCCGGACCAAGCCGGAAAGGCGCGTCGCCAGACTTTCAGGCTTTTGCGCTGCATTCATTTCTTCAATCGCGATATAATTGCGCATGGCGGACAAGGGTTGTCCCAATTCGTGGGTGACCGAGGCCGCGAGCTGGCCGAGCGCGGCCATTCGACTTGATTTTTCGAGTTCGTTTTGCGTTTTCGCCAGTGCTTTTTCCGTGGCTTTACGGTCTTCGATTTCACGCAATAGGCGCTTGCGGTCCTGGTGCGATGCATCAAGCGCACGCCGCAGCCGTTCTGAGCGCCAAAAGATAAACATGATCGCCAAAAGCGCCACAGAAATGGCGGCCAAAAACACAACAAACAGCGCGCGTTCCTGCAACCCTGCTGTGCTGACGATAAAATGCAATTGCCACGGTTGGCTGGTCACCGGCACGCGCACACGAATATGCCGTTCTCCGGCCAGCGCCACCTCGTCATTTTCCAGTCGCTCCCAATCGAGCGGTGCCAACGGCTCTTGCCCAAATTGCCGCATTTGCCGAATTTGCAAAAGCCGTTCTTCGCTCGGCGGCGCGAGGGTGCGATATTGCCAATCTGGCTGGCTGGCCAGCACCACAATCGTATCGAGATTGGTGATCAAAATCTTCTCACCCGACGCGCGCCACGCTGCCACCAACTCATCCAGCTCAATTTTGAGGGCGATCACGCCAATAATGTTATCGGTGCTGTCGCGCACTGGCTCGGCCACAAAAAAGCCGGGGCGTTTGGTGGTGGCGCCAATGGCAAAAAACTTGCCGCGCTGGCCGTTTTTTGCGGTCTGGAAATAGGGGCGGAAGCTGTAATTCTCGCCCAAAAAATTCACGGGCTCGCTATAATTGGATGCGGCAATGGTTAGCCCGTCTAAATCCATCACATAGAGCGCCTCCGCATTGGCGCGGGCCGCAAAATCTGCCAACCGTCTATTGAGCGCGAAGCGGCTTTCGGGGTCTTGCAACCCGCGCACGACCGCCGGATCTTGGCCCAGAATAAAGGGCAAGTGCTCCAACCTGTCTAAAGCGCTTTCCAATGTGGTGCGATAGAACTCGGCGCGACCTTGCGCCCGTTCCAGCTCGCTCGACTTGAACGTGGAGAACGCAGCGGCATAGATCACCAAAAACGACACCGCGAGCAAAAACAGCGCGATCAGCGCTACAGCAAAGCGTCGTCGTTGATGGCGAAGGGGTGAGCCGCGTTCACTCATTTTGATTATACAATCAAGCTGGACAACAGGTCATTTTCCGTAATGTCCTGATAGGAAAATCCGCCAGCCACCATTTTATCAAACAGGATTTGAAAGTTTGCGGGATCGTCTGTTTCAATGCCCAAAAGCACCGTACCAAAATTGCGAGCGGACTTTTTCAAATATTCAAACCGGGCAATGTCGTCATTCGGCCCCAGCATGTTCAAAAAGTCTTTCAGTGCGCCGGGGCGCTGCGGCAGCCGCAAAATGAAATATTTTTTCAACCCGCGATAGCTCATGGCCTTTTCTTTAACCTCGGGCAAGCGCTCAAAGTCGAAGTTTCCGCCGGAAACGATGCACACGATCCTCTTGCCGGCGATTTCTGTGGCAGGCAAATCTGCCAACACATCGATTGAGAGGGCACCCGCAGGTTCGAGCACCAAGCCCTCAATATTAAGCAGCGAACTGATGGTGGCGCAGAGACGATTTTCCGGCACCAGGTGCACCGCATCGCTAGGCACGTCTTTCAAAATATCGAAATTAAGCGCACCAATCTGCGCAACCGCAGCGCCATCAACAAAATTATCGATTTTATCGAGCTTCACCCGCGTTTGTGTTTCCAGACTGCGCTTTAAACTTGGGGCACCTTCAGGTTCCACAAATACAAATCTCGTTTCCGGCGCAAGGGTACCGAGCAATTGCAACAAGCCCGCGCCTAGCCCACCGCCCCCGACAGGCAAAATGATCATGTCCGGCGCTTCATTATGAAGCTGCTCAAGAATTTCCAAGCCGATGGTGGCTTGGCCTTCAATGATATCCGCATGGTCAAAAGGGGGCACCAAATGAGCGCTTTGCGCTGTGCAGAAGTCCTGCGCGGCAGCATAGCACTGATCGAAAATATCTCCCGTCAGCCGCACTTCAACAAATTCACCACCAAAGGTTTTGGTTTTGTCGATCTTTTGTTTTGGCGTGGTAACGGGCATAAAAATAGTGCCATGCACGCCGAAATGGGCGCAGCTAAAGGCAAAACCTTGCGCATGATTGCCCGCAGACGCACACACAAAATGCGGCTTCTCAACGCCCTCATGGTTCGCCAATGCTTTGGAAATAAAATTGAAGGCCCCACGCAGTTTATAGGACCGTACAGGCGTTAAATCTTCGCGCTTCAGGTAGATGTCGGCACCATATTGCTGCGACAAATGCACATTGCGCTGCAGCGGCGTGGCGGGCAATATCGATTTTAGGTTCTTCTTTGCCTGTGTGACTTGTTCTTTGAATGTGTGCACGATCTCAACCGATTTTAAAACTCTTAGGTTGGGATTTGTAGGTGCACGGCCACGCTAAAGCAAGTCGTTCGGCTTTTGAGACGGTGTGTCGAACCAATGATTTAAGTCGGCAATCATGGCGCCTTGCTGCGATATTGTTTTTTCAACATCATCAGCTGCTTCCAGACCGTGATCCAAATCTGGTTGTAAAGACAGCGAAATGCCCGGATGCTTTGCCACGTTTTCTGCGAGGCGGTGGCTAAAATATTTGTCCAATTTGCCTAAGCCAACAAACGATTTTTTATGACGTTTGATAGCTGCCCAAATCGGCATATAGGAAATATTTGGTGTGAACCAAGCTATGCCGTCAGCACGCCCCATAGCCTCATTCATATGAGCTATTAGGAAGCAGCCCAATGACTTGCCGAGCAGTAAACGATCAGTCGCATGCACCAAATGGCAATCGAGCGCAGCCTCAATCTGCCGAGCATCGTCAGCTAAAATCTGTTGGATGTGTTCCTCGGATTTGCCTTCGAATACACCGCGGTATTCATAACTAGCAAGGACCGGGGTAAAGCCATTCTGAGCACAACAAAGGGTCGCGAATTTCAAAATCGGGTGATTGGCCGTATAGGCAAGTCCCGGGTAAATTATTGCGGCTCGCGTGATCTGCGCCATTGGCACGCTTGCTTCGAATTTGATAATGTGTTCATGCGTGCTAATGACCTCAATTTCCGGCATTGTTAAATAATCCTATGCGTTGCGCAAGTTTTAGTAACATGCTGTCGTTTTCCTCGTGAACAGTCAGATGACGACGAATGCGCGTTTTGCCATGTGCGGTTTTTTCCCATTTAAACGGATCAACAGCAAGCTGCCAAGCCGCGCGCAATGTTGCGAATGAGGTGAGCAGCCAATAAAGGGGCAGGAAGAGTTGAAAGACGATCAGTAAAGGTTTGCGCAGCCGCAAGAGGCCCAATATGCCTGTGATGAGCGCACTGCCATAGGCCATGGACAATACAATAAAATAGGGCCAGGCATGGGCAAGCCGACTTGGCAAGTCGCCTTGATAATATAGGGCTTCCATAGAGAACTTGGCCAGAAAGATGCCGTGCATCGGCGCGGCAAACACCATGCCGCCAATATAGAGATAGAAGAAAAGGAAGTCGCGCCAACCCAGTTGCATTTGCAATAAGCGAAGCTGACTTGAATGCACCATCAATGTTTGCATCCAGCCTTTCATCCACCTGGTGCGCTGCTTAATCCACGGCCAGATACTGATCGGGGCTTCCTCTCGCGTGGCCGAGGGGAGCATGGCGCAGCGCATGCCCAATCGCGCGAGGCGTAAACCTAAATCGGCATCTTCAGTGACGTTAAAGCTGTCCCATCCCCCCACATGCCGCAAAGCCGCAAGCTGAAAGTGGTTTGAGGTGCCGCCCAAAGGCATGGGCATGTTGAGATCAGCGAGGGCCGGCATTATCAAACCAAACTGGGTGGCATATTCTGCCGAAAACAAGGCTGTGAGCGGCGTTTCATGGGCATTATCAATCAAGAGCTCTGCCTGAAAACAGGCGATGTCTGGATGTTGGGCAAACAGGGTCGCCGCGAGGCGCAATTGATCCGGATGCGGAATGTCTTCCGCATCATAAACCACAATATGCTCGCCACGGGCCAAGGGCAGCGCAAAATTGAGAGCCTTTGGCTTGGTGCGCGGCTTGCCATCGGGGACGACAACCAGCTCAAAAGCACCATGGGTGAGCGCAGCCTCCACAGCGGCCACCGTCGTGGGCGAACTTGCTTCAACAACAAACTTGATGTCGAGCTTTTCCGGTGGGTAGTTCATGGCCTGCAATGCCTGCACCAATTGCGGCACGAGATTGGCTTCATTATATAGCGGCACCAAAACCGTATAGGTCGGCAAAGCCTCATCATCGAGCAGCTCAGTGTCGTCAGACGTACCGAGCAGCACCCCATATAATGAGGCGTAAAGTCGAAATGCTGCCGGGCCGACATAGAGGAGGGCCAAGAATAGAAAGATCAAGACGGCGAGGAAGGGCGGGTTCCACGCCGAAAGCAGTGCAACGGTGATAACCGCGCCTAAAAACAAAAAACGCTTAAACCGTCCCAAACCCAGATGGGCGCTTGCGTGCGGCCAGCTGCGCGCCAATCGTTGGGTTGCTTCACGATAAAGCGCTGGGTTTTGCGCAACCTGCAGCGATTGACGTAGCGCCCTTAACGGCACGATGCACAGCCTGCCGCGTATTTCTGGCGAATGCAGCAATTGCGCGTGCAAGCGGACAAATTTTTCAAGTGTGGGCGCCGCGTAGATCAAAGATCGATCAAACACCTTGCCGCGCACCTGTCGGATATTTTGCAATTGCTCCAACCGTTCAACTTGGCGCATTTGCACAGTGCCAACGGGAATTGTGGGGTGATATGCGAGGCCGAGGAGGGCCGCGGCACGCGCGTAAATATCCGCCTCGCTAATGCCAAATCGGGCGATGCAGAGTTGAAACACATCCAGCTGCTGTCTGTTGGCATCGGAAATGAGCGCAGCGGCCTGTGACCGATCCACTTGATATGGAGCCAATATCTGTTGCAAAAGATCTGCGTCTCGCAGATCGCTACACATTTGCACTAATGTAAATCACTATAAAAAATCAAAAAAATAATGTTTACTGTGCCAAACCGCGCCCACTGAGTCAAAGAAACTATGGATAAGTATTTGAACCGTTTGGTAAAATCAGCCCTATCCACAACCGTGGGTTTTGTTTGTTTCGTTTTCGCCAGCCTCGCATTGGCGCAAAATTTGCCCAATCACGTGGATTTAGACGCCCATGAGGATGTGTTCAACGCAAGTCAGGTCGGCGCAATTCGATTTTTGACCACAACTGACTTCCCGCCTTTAAATTTTCGAAATTCGCAGGGCGAACTTGCCGGCTTTCACATTGAGCTGGCCGAAGCGATTTGCGTGGAATTAGACGTCAAATGCACCATGCAATCTTGGCCATGGGAGCAATTGGTCACGGCGCTTAACAACAATCAGGGTGATGCAGTGATTGCGGCCATTGCAATCAATGCGGATAGCGTTGCGAAGATGGATTTTTCCCAAGCCTATCTGAAATTTCCCGCCCGCTTTGTGACGCGGGCAGAGGGGCAATTGCCCTCCGGCGAGGCGATCAAAAACAAGGTGGCTGTGCGCGAAGGCTCTGCTCAGGCCAAATTTCTGGCCAAGCATTTCAAGGCACTTGATGCCGTCGCTTTTGACAATGAACAACAGGCGCTGGAAGCGGTGAAGTTCGCTGACGTGGATCGCGCCTTTGTCGACGGTATGCGGGCGTCATTTTGGCTGAATGAAAACCCCGAATGCTGCACCTTTGCAGATGGCCCTTATTTTTCAAATGAGGCGTTCGGTTCGGGTCTAACGATTGCGGTCAAACGCGGTAACGAAGCAACGCGGCGCGCGATTAACATTGGCCTGCGCCGCGTGCAGGAAAACGGCAAATTTACAGAACTCTACCTTAAGTGGTTTCCTGTGAATTTTTATCGCTAGGCGGCGCGTTTGAGGCAGGCATTTTCCGCTTGAAAAACGGCAACAATATCGACCACAAAAACGTCTCAGGCCCCGTATCCTGCGCGTCGGGTTGGCCAATGATCATTTTGTCATGCCCCAGTTCCGGTTCAACACTGTAAACGCGAAATAACCGATCCCAAATGCTCAACGCAAAGCCATAATTGGTGTCATGCTCTTGCCGCTCGATGGAATGGTGAATGCGGTGCATGTCTGGGGTGACAATAAACCAACGCAACATATGATCGAGCGTTGGCGGGATCTTGAAATTGGCATGATTGAATAGGGCAGACCCGTTCACAACCGCTTCAAAAATCACCACCAAAACGGCACCCGCGCCCAGCAACAGCACCGCAGCGGATTTGATAAAAATAGATAGGATGATTTCAAGAGGGTGGAACCGCACAGCCGAACTGGCATCCAAGTCCTGATCCGTATGGTGCACGCGGTGAATACGCCACAGGATCGGTATTTTGTGGGTGATGACATGTTGACCCCAGATCACAAAATCCAGCACCAGAAATGCAATCAACCACTCAACCCAAAGCGGCCAATCGAGCCAATAGAACAGGCCGATCTGATATTGTTGCGCGAACAAGGCGGTGATCACAGCGGTCACGGGCACCAACAGCACGACGAGTGTCACCGCAAGATAATCTGAAAACAAAATCCCGAAATTGGTGGCCCACCGGCGCAGACGTGTATGCCGCCGTTTGCGCCGTGGCCAAACGGCCTCAAGCACAATCATCAGCAACAAAATCCCGGCAAATGTGCCAAAGCGCCATGCGCCTTCATTAAATCCAAGTTCAGGCATTTGTTTTCCTTTCGCACCCGCTATCTACCACGCCGACAAAAGCCAGCAAAAGTCAAATGGCGGTCAACACTGCGTGAGCGTGTTTGAAGCGGTACGAAAAACCTATCGCCTTAGACCACGCGGTGCCGGGCCCGGGCAGCCATCTCAATGGCAGAGCTGGTCAGCCGATCAAGGCCAAACTTCATACGCAGCAGATCAAGCACGCGGCTTTCCTCTGGCCGAATCTGCAGATCGGCCGCAGCAATTTCGACCGCCAAAGCATAAGCGGTGTCGTTTAGATGCGAAGGCAGATCAGCCGTGATATCATTGATCACGCTTTGAAGGTCGCTATCATTGTCCAACATATTAGCGCAATCTGCGGCCACAAGCGGCAAACTGTCTTCGGAGAAGTCGTTAAAAACAGGAAGTTGCCGCACGACCGAGCCAATGCGCTTGAGCTCTGAATCGTCCATCTTGCGGTCAGCTGCCGATGTGACAACCATAATATAAATCAATGCTTCTTGCGGTGACAGCGACATAATAACCCTCTTTGCTTGCCCCAAATCCTAACTAAGAGTTAGGCGGCACGCGCACCAATTACAAGCGTTTGCACGCGCCTTTACCCATTTTCAAAAAATTCGATACTATTGACGCCACCTGCGCAACGTGCGAAATGCCGCAGGCACGGGCTTTCGCGCATTACGAATATGTGGTGCGCGCCCCACATTAAAACAGAGTATTTTTCCGGAAAGGGACGCCAAAATGGCAAACACCCCCACACTTTTTGATGCAGACTTTTTTGACGCGGCACAAAATGCCCGCGCATGGCCTTTTGAAGAGGCGAAAAAGGTGCTCAAACGTGTGGAAAAAACCGGCAAGAAAGAAGCGATTTTTGAAACGGGCTATGGCCCTTCGGGCCTGCCGCACATCGGCACCTTTGGTGAAGTTGTGCGCACATCGATGGTGCGCCACGCCTTCCGGCTTTTGACCAATGATCAGATCCCAACAAAAATCATCTGCTTTTCTGACGACATGGACGGACTGCGCAAAGTGCCGACCAATGTGCCGAACCAAGAGCGCATGGCCGAATATTTGGGCAAGCCATTGACCAAAGTGCCGGACCCATTTTCCGATGAGTATGAAAGCTTCGCGCACCACAACAATGCGCGCTTGCGCAAGTTTTTGGATGATTTTGGCTTTGAATATGAATTTGCCAGCGCCACGGATTATTATACCTCCGGTCGCTTGGACAAGGCGCTTTTGCGCATGCTCGAGGTCTATGACGATGTAATGAAAGTCATTTTGCCAACTTTGGGTGAAGAGCGGCAGAAAACCTATTCGCCGTTTTTGCCCATTTGTCCGCGCACAGGCATTGTGTTGCAAGTGCCCATGATTGCGCGCGACGTGGAAAATGGCACCGTGACCTATGTTGATCCAGAAACCAACGAAGAAGTGGTCGTGCCCGTAACTGGCGGTGCCGTGAAATGCCAATGGAAAGCCGATTGGGCGCTACGTTGGTATGCGTTGGGCGTGGATTATGAAATGTCCGGCAAAGACTTGATTGATAGCGTCAAACTTTCTTCGCGCATCGTGCGGGCCATGGGCGGCACGCCGCCAGAGAGCTTGAGCTATGAGTTGTTCCTGGATGATCAGGGCCAGAAAATCTCCAAATCGAAAGGCAATGGTCTGTCGATTGAAGATTGGCTGACCTATGCATCAGACGAGAGCTTGGCGCTATTCATGTATCAAAAGCCAAAAACAGCGAAAAAGCTGCATTTTGACGTGATCCCGAAGGCGGTGGATGAATATTACACCTTCTGCACCAAAGCTGAGACGCAGTCGCCCGCAGAAGTGTTGGAAAACCCTGCCGTGCATATCCATGCAGGTATGCCGCCGAAGCACGATATGCCGCTGACCTTTGCATTGTTGCTGAATTTGGTTTCTGCCGCCAATGCATCAGACGCATCAGTGCTGTGGGGCTTCATCACCCGTTATGCGCCAGAGGCGACACCGGCAACGCATCCCGAGTTGGACCGGATGGTGGGCTATGCCATTCGCTATTTCGATGACTTCGTGAAGCCAACCAAACAGTTCCGTGCGCCAACAGACCAAGAGCGGGCGGCAATGGAAAAATTGGCCGTGCGTTTGGACGAAGTGGAAGATCAAAGCGATGCGGAAGCCATTCAAACACTGGTGTTTGAAATCGGCAAAGAGTTCGAATTTGAACCGCTGCGCAACTGGTTCAAAGCGCTTTACCAAGTGCTGTTGGGGCAGGATCAAGGTCCACGCTTCGGTTCGTTCATCGCTCTTTATGGCGTCAATGAAACCAAGCAATTGATCGCTGACGCCTTGGCGGGGAAATTCGCGGCATAGTCTAATGGGGATACCCCTACGCTAACCCCTCTCCATTTTGGGGAGGGGGATGCCTTTTATCGCTCAACGGTCAGGGAAAACTACTGACTCGCCCACAAAATACGGGCGATCCAATCCAAATCTATCGTCTTGATGATGCGCGGTTCATGTTCTGGATTGATCGAGTGCAGCTCCACCTGATTGGCGGTTTGCCGATGCAAGATTTTTGCCATCACTTCCCCATCCTGCGTACGCACCACCACGCGGTCGCCGCGGCGCACCTGCTCGGTGGGGGATACAATAATCACGTCACCATCGCGGTATAGCGGCAACATGCTGTCGCCGCTCACCTCCAACGCATAAGCGTTTGCATCCGGGCCAACAGGGAAATGCACCTCATCCCACCCTTGGCCAACGGGAAAGCCGCCACTGTCAAAAAATCCACCAGCGCCTGCCTGCGCAAAGCCGAGGAGTGGAATAGGGTGTTCATGAATATCAGGCTGGGTGTAGACGCCGCCGCCGATTAGAAAGCCATCCATATCTTCGTTGGTGGCATCAAGAATCTTGGCCAAGCTCTCCGTGGAGGGCCACCGCTCGCGGCCATCTTTGCTGGTGCGCTTCGATGGGTTGAAACTGGTCGGATCCAGCCCCGCCAGGCGTGCGAGCGCGGACACTGAGAGCCCCTTGCGCTCTGCCAAAGCGTCAATCGCATTCCAAATATTGCGGTGAGAAATCATGGTTGGACCCTGTCGTTTACAGGAATAGTTTCGCAAAAGCGGATTAAAATCCTATATCTTGGTAACTATTCTTGGTAAATTTGTAAAGCAAAAACGATTTAGCGAGCTTGCACTTTCTGTCTGAAAGGACTAAGCCTTTGTTGAATTAAACAATTTAGCGTTTAACACTCATGATCATTTATAAAGTCTGCCCAAATGCTGACTATCAGGCGGCAAAAGCCGAGGGCCACTACTATGGCATGCCGATTGATCGTGATGATGGCTATATGCATTTCTCCACTGCTGCGCAATTGCGGGAAACCTTGGAAAAACATTTTTCAGGGCAGGCAGAGCTTGTGCTCCTTTATGTTGATGCAGAGCGGGTGGAGAACCATTTGAAGTGGGAGCCTTCACGGGGCGGGGATCTGTTTCCTCATCTCTATTCCGACCTGAATATGGCGCATGTGATCAAAGCGCATGACCTTGAAACAGATGAGAACGGTCAGTTTATCCTGCCCGATGACATACGATAAATGAAATCCTACATTTCCAAATTTCTGAATAACCCGCTGGTTCAAAATCTAACGCGGGACGCTTTGCTGAAGATGGACCCCGAACAGGCGCATCGCACAACGATCAGTGCGTTGAAGCTGGGTGCCGTGCCAGAGCAAGAGGATGTAGATCCGGCTTGTTTGACCACCAGCATCGCCGGGCTTGAGCTTAAAAACCCTGTGGGCATGGCTGCCGGGTTTGATAAAAATGCTGAAGTGCCAAACCAGCTGATGCAGATTGGCTTCGGTTTTGTGGAAGTGGGCACCATTACCCCGCGCGCGCAGGAGGGAAACCCCAAGCCGCGTTTGTTCCGCTTGCCCGAACATATGGGCGTGATCAACCGCATGGGCTTTAACAATGAAGGCCATGAAGCTGCGTTTGAACGCCTGACCCGCAACAAGCAGCCAGGCACCACCATCGGCATTAATGTGGGCGCGAACAAAGATAGCGAAGATTTTGTCGCTGACTATGTGGAAGGCGTGAAACGCTTTGCCCCAATCGCCGATTATCTGACCGCCAATATTTCGTCACCGAACACACCGGGCTTGCGCAACTTGCAAAGCAAAGAGGCACTAAAGCGGCTTTTGACCGAAGTGCTGGCCGAACGCAGCCGGGCATCAGTGCGGGTACCTGTCTTTTTGAAACTTGCACCGGATTTGAACGAAACGGAGATGGACGAAATCACCGCCGTCATCGAAACGCTTGATCTGGATGGTTTGATCATATCCAACACCACCATCCGGCGTGATCTGGTGGAAGGGGCTGAAAATGCTGACGAAGCAGGGGGGCTAAGCGGCCGTCCGTTGTTCAACTTCTCCACCCAACGTTTGGCCCAAATGCGCCAACGTGTGGGCAAAGACATGCCGATCATCGGCGTGGGCGGCATTTATTCTGCGGAATCTGCTTTGGCCAAAATCGAAGCCGGTGCCGATGCTGTGCAACTATATTCCGCGCTCGTATTTGGCGGCATGGAATTGATGACCAGCATCAAAAAGGGTTTGGTGAGCGAAATGATGCGCCACTCTTATAAGAGCGTGTCGGAAATCTCAGGCAATAAAACCGACGACTGGGCCAGCGGCAAGCTAGAAATTTAGCCCGCCGCAGCGTTTTCTGGCGTGCCTTCTTCAAAGAGTGAGGGCACGCGTCGCAGCAACAACCACAAAAAGATCGCGCTGCGGGCAATAAAGAAGCCATGCAACGCCAACCACAATCCATAGATGCTAAACAACGGCACGGCGATGGCCCAGATGGCCAGAAACGCGATGGCTGATAAAAACATGCCATTGCGCATGTCCGAGCCCATGGCCGCGCCTGCAAACACCCCATCCAACACAAAGGCCAATACGCCAAAGACAGGCGCAAGAGCCGCCAACCACAAAAAGTCGCGTGCAGTTTGGCGCACCACGTCGCTCGTGGTCATAAAATCAATGATCATCGGCCCCGTCAGGATAAAAATCACCGAAAGACAGCCCGAAAGAATGAAGCCCCAAAGGGAGGACAGTTTGATCGCGCTGAAAAAGGCAGGCTTCCATCGCGCGCCAATGGCCTTACCGCATAATTGTTCCGAGGCCGCGGCTAGCCCGTCCAAAAAGAACGATGCGATCATCAAAAAATGCAGCAAAATGCCGTTGGTGGCGAGGATAACATCGCCCGCTTGCGCCCCTTCGCGAGCAAAGAAGGAAAAGACGGCATTGATCAAAACCGAGCGCAGCAAAATATTGCTGCTCAGCGAAAGCATCTTTTTAATCTCGGCTTTGTCGAACAAATTGGCTTCGTGCAATCGCCGCGCCAATTGGGAAAAGCCACCAAGCGCTTGCACAGCGCCAAACAAACCGATCACCATGAAGATGCCTGTGGCGATCACTGTGCCCCAGGCCACCCCGGCAATGCCCATATCGAACTCAAATACGAGCACATAGGACAGGATAATATTGGTGAGGTTCAACCCGGCTTGCAGCATCAAGGCGGTGATGGATTGGCCGCGGCCCAAAAACCAACCGGCCAGCACAAAGTTCATCAAGGCGAAAGGTGCAGCCAAAAGCCGGATATAGAAATATTGGTCGAAGGCGGCATTGACCGCATCGCTGGCGCCGTAAACGACTTTGGCAAAATTTGCCAGCGGCCCACCCAGCAAAATGATCAGCAGCCCGGCGAACAAACCGATGGCCAAGCCGCGCGCCAATTGCGCGGTTTGCTTGGCCTGATCTCGTGCACCAAACGCCTGCGCGGTCAGCCCTGTAACCGACATGCGCAAAAAGTAGAAAAAGGCGAACATGAAGTCGAACACCAGCCCGCCCAACAACAGGCCGCCCAACAGGTCAACTTCGCCCAACCGCCCCACAATGGTTGTGTCGGCAATGCCGAGCAACGGCTCGGTGACAAAGGCAAGCGCAGTCGGCAGGGCGATGTACCACACATCCTTGTGCCGCACGTCAAAGGGGTAAGTCTTCGCTGTCATCAATGTGGACCTTAAAGGGGCGCGCGATTAGCCGCGTGTGATGGTGGGCGCGCTTGGTGTTTGCGCAACGGGCATCACTTCCACACAATTGATGTTCACATGGGCAGGGCGGGTGGCCAAAAACCATACGATCTCGGCAATATCCTGCGGCACCAACGGCAACACATCTTCATAAAGCTTTTCGTTTGCTTCTTCGCTGCCCGTGCGCACCAAAGTAAACTCGGATTTGGCCATGCCGGGCTCAAGGCTTGTGACGCGAATATCACCGCCCGCCAAATCAGCACGTAGATTATAAGAAAACTGCCTGGTGAAGGCCTTGGTGGCGCCATAAACATTGCCACCCGGATAGGCGAACCGCGCCGCGATAGACCCAACATTGACGATGCTTGCGCCTTTGCCTGCGCGCTTCAAATGCGGCAGCAAATTCAGCGTGACATCCAGAACGCCCATAATGTTGGTATCGACCATGGTGCGCCATTGCTCGCGCGACACATTTGGCACCGGATCAACCCCAAGCGCTAACCCGCCATTATTGAACAAGCAATCGATGGTGCTGTGGCTCTCGGGCAGGGCATCAATGGCGGCTTTGATGGAGGATTCGTCGGTCAAATCCATTGGCACAACGTGAATTTGTCCCTCTAGGAACTCGGCTTGCAGCTCCTTCAAACGCTCTTCACGCCGACCCGTGCCCACGACTTTCCAACCATTTTGCGCAAACATGCGTGCAGTTGCCGCGCCAAAGCCTGACGTTGCGCCGGTGATAAAGATGGTTTTAGCAGCAGAAAAATCTTGGTGCGCCATGATAAACGACTCCAGAAAAGTGGTGGGACCACTTTTCTAGCAGGCTTGGAAAATGGCTGTAAAGCCACGAAACTCGAATATCGCGTCGGGCGTTATTTAAATGATTTCAGGATGCGAATAAGAATCCAAAGTGGGAAAACCACGGCGGCGCCATAAGCAAACCAAACGGCCACAGTGCCAATGGTGGAGCCGAAATCTGAAAAGATTGAGCCAACCCAACGGCCAAACCCGCCAAAGATATCGCCCGGGGTCAGCCCAGATTGATACATGATAAAGCCGACCAAAAGTGAGGCGAGGACCAGTTTGAAAAACTGTTTGCCGTTGGATTCGCCGCGACCTTTTCGGTCGTCAACGTCATATGTGCGGTCATCTTCTCTCATTTTAGCCTCTTTATCGAATTTAAGCTGGCGTGATGGCGTCTCATTTGTGAAATATAAGCACGATGACGAAAACAACAAGAAATCATTCTGATTCTTTTCAGCCCAGCCCTGATTTGTTCTCGCAAAGCTGGGGCATGCCCGCGGTGGTGCGGGACTGGTTTTTGGCGCGTCATTGGACACCCCGACCCCACCAGTTGGATATGCTTGAGGCGGACCGGGCAGGCAAATCCGCCTTGCTGATTGCGCCAACGGGCGCGGGCAAAACCCTTTCTGGTTTTTTGCCCAGCATATGCGAATTGGCCAACGCCCCGCATGAAGGGCTGCACACGCTCTATATCTCGCCACTCAAAGCCTTGGCCGTGGATGTGGCGCGCAACCTGGTCAACCCGATTGAAGAAATGGGCTTGGATGTGCGGGTGGAAACCCGCACCGGCGATACGCCCTCATCACGACGTCAGCGGCAGAGGTTTGACCCGCCTTCTATTTTGATGACCACACCGGAGCAATTGGCGCTGATGCTGTCGCATGCCGAAGCGCCAAAACTGTTTGGCACGCTGCGGCGCGTGGTGCTGGATGAGTTGCACGCCTTGGCCCTCTCTAAGCGCGGCGATTTGCTGTCGCTGGGGCTGGCAAGGTTGGGCACCTTGTGTCCCGAGTTAAAGGTTTCGGCCCTGTCGGCCACAGTGGCGCACCCGGAAATCTTGCGCGATTGGATCGCTGCGCCGTGCCCGGCGCGCGACGTGGCGATGGTCAGCCAAACGGGCGGCGCAAGCCCTGAACTCTCGATTCTGGCCAGCGATGATCGCGTGCCATGGGCGGGGCATTCGGCACAATATGCGGTGCCGGAATTGCTCGACATTATTCAGCAAAATGGCACCAGCCTGCTGTTTGTGAACACAAGATCACAGGCGGAAATGCTGTTTCAATCGCTTTGGGAGTTGAACGAAGACTCGCTGCCAATCGCCTTGCACCATGGCTCGCTCGATGTCGAACAGCGCCGCAAGGTGGAGGCGGCGATGGTTGCGGGCAAGTTGCGGGCAGTGGTGTGTACCTCCACCCTTGATCTCGGCATCGACTGGGGCGACGTTGATCTGGTGATGCAAATCGGTGCGCCCAAAGGCTCGTCCCGTTTGCTCCAGCGGATCGGCCGCGCCAACCACCGTTTGGATGAACCGTCGCGCGCTATTCTGGTGCCTGCCAATCGGTTTGAAGTGCTGGAATGTGAAGCCGCCGTGGAAGCTGCGGAAGAGGGTGCGCAGGACAGCGAAGATCCGCAGCCGGGCGGCTTGGATGTGCTGGCGCAACATGTTCTAGGCATGGCATGCAGTGCACCATTGGACGCTGACGCGCAGTTTGACGAAACCATCCGCGCTTGGCCCTATCGCGACCTCACCCGCGAATTGTTTGATCGGGTGCTCGAGTTTGTGGCGACGGGCGGCTATGCCCTCAAGGCCTATGAGCGCTATGCGCGGTTGCGCAAAACCGCGGATGGCACCTGGCGGATTTCACACCCCAAAATCGCGCAGCAATATCGATTGAATGTCGGCACGATTGTCGAAGAGCCAATGTTGAAAGTGCGGCTGGTGCGCTCCAAGGCCCACAAGCGCGGCGCCACAACCGGGCCAATCGGCCGCGGCGGGCGCATGTTGGGTGAAATGGAGGAATACTTCCTCAGCCAGCTTATGCCTGGCGATACATTTCTGTTTGGCGGCGAAATCGTGGCCTTTGAGGCCATTCGCGACAATGAAGCCTATGTTTCGCGCTCCTATCACAACAATCCCAAAATCCCGTCCTATATGGGCGGCAAGTTTCCGCTGTCGACCTATTTGGCCGAACGGGTGCGCGGCACGCTGGCAGACCCCACAAGCTGGAAAAAACTGCCCGACCAGGTACGCGAATGGCTGAGCCTGCAGCGCGATGTTTCAAAACTGCCGGGCAAGGAAAGCCTGCTGGTGGAGACCTTTCCCAAAGCCGATAAATATTTCATCGTTTGCTACCCTTTTGAAGGACGACTGGCGCACCAAACCTTAGGTATGTTGCTGACACGGCGGTTGGAACGCGACCGGGCGAAACCGCTGGGCTTTGTCGCTTCGGAATATGCGCTAGCCATTTGGTGCGCGCTCGATGTCGGGCAAATGTTCAAATCCGGTCGGCTTAGCCTTGATGAGCTTTTCTCCGAAGATATGTTGGGCGACGATTTGGAAGATTGGCTGGACGAATCCAGCCTGATGCGGCGCACGTTCCGCAACTGCGCCATCATTTCCGGGCTGATAGAACGCCGCCATCCGGGCAAGGAAAAGACCGGACGGCAAATGACCATGTCGTCTGACCTGATTTACAATGTGCTTTACGAGCACGAACCAGACCATATTTTAATGCAGGCCACGCGGCGCGATGCCGCGCGCGGTCTGCTGGATATTGAACGGCTGGGCCATTGTTTAAAGCGGATCAAACGGCATATTATACATCAAAACTTGGACCGAATCTCTCCATTGGCCGTGCCCGTGATGCTGGAAATTGGCAAAGAACCGATTTTTGGCGAAGGGCGTGAAAGCGTGTTGGTGGAGGCTGCGGAAGAATTGATGCGTGAGGCAGCAGGCGAATGAGCAAATTTGAAATTCGTGAAATGCGACCAGATGAAGAAGATGCATGGGCGCAAATGCGGGCTGACCTATTTAGGATCACCTTTGCGGAGGCGAAAGAAGACACAGCCGCATTCATGGCTGGCGACCATCTGACCCTCAAAATTGTATTTGTCGGCGTGGTCGACGGAGAGGTCGCGGCCTTTCTGGAAATCAGCGAGCGGACTTACGCCGATGGCTGCTATGATGGCCCCGTCGCCTATATGGAAGGCTGGTTTGTGGGCGAAAAGGCACGTGGGATGGGTGTTGGCCAGGCGTTGGTGGATGCAGCCATTACTTGGGCCAAGTCAAAGAACTATCCGCATTTAGCATCTGACGCCGAATTGTCGAACCTGGACGGGCACAAAGCTCATGAAGCCGTTGGCTTTGAAGAAGTGGACCGCGTGGTGCAATATCGGATGGCGCTGAAATGAGCGTAGCGCAAGCCCAACCCCAATCGCCGCTTGAGCTTATATTTGCCGCACAAACATTTGTGCCGCTGCTTTCCGGGGCGCTGTTTTGGCCTGCGCAGAATGCGCTTTTGGTGGCGGATCTGCATCTTGAAAAAATGTCGTCTTTTGCCAAGTCACGCCAGTTCTTTCCGCCTTATGACACCAAAGCCACCTTGGCGAAATTGGAACGCGATCTGAGCGAAACGGGCGCCACGCGCGTGTTTTCATTGGGGGATAGTTTTCACCGGGATGAAGGCACCACCACGCTGCAAATCCATGATCGGGCGTTGATTGCGGAATTTGTGGCGCACTATGACTGGGTTTGGATTGCGGGCAATCACGACCCCAGCGCCCATGATCTGGGTGGACATTGCTGCGATGAATTGTCGATGGATGGGCTGATGCTCTCCCATGAACCAGATGCCAACATCGCGCCGCAAATTGCGGGGCATCTGCACCCCGGCGCCCGTATCCGCATCAATGGTCGCTCCACCAAACGGCCTTGCTTTGTGTTCGATCATGATCGCCTGATCATGCCGTCCTATGGCGTGTCGACGGGCAATCTCAATGTGCTGAAACCTGCCTTTCGGCCTGTCATGAACAAAGAAAATATGCGTGTTTTCGCCATTGGACGTGATCAGATCTATCCGGTGGCCACCAAATATCTGGTGAATGGCTAAAGCCTAAAACCGCTTGTGATACCCTGTTTTGTCCTGCACCAGCCCAACTTCTTTATAAAAATCAAGTGTGCCTTGTGTTTTGCTGCCCGTGAGCAGCATGACCTTATAACAGCCCGCTTGCTGCGCCCGGTCCATGGCGTTGAGCATGACCCGCTTGCCAAACCCCATGCGGCGATATTGTTTGTGGGTGACCACATTCTCAATCAACGCCATTGGGCGATTGCCGCGGGTGAGATTGGGCAGAATAAACAGAGTGCAACTGGACACGATGATGCCGTCCAGTTCCGCCACAATGATCATCCGGTTTGGATCAGCCAGCAGGGCATCCAAATCCTGTTCAAATTGATGATCGCTTACGGCAGGGTCGTCAGGGTTGAGATGGGTGTAAATATCTTTGAGCGCGATCGCATCGCGCACGGTCGCCAATCTGACCTCGCAGCCCATCATAGGTTGACAAGGAAGCGAGCGATCAAAATCAGCAGCAGCGTGGCGCATACCAGCCACGTCATCACAAGGCGTAAACGCGCATAGGCTGGCGGCACGCGCCCGCGTATGCCTGACCATACATCCCATAGGCCGTGTATGCCAAAGCCTGCAATTAATATGATCAAACCAATGGTGAGTGGCAGCAAGAGAGTGATAAACCCGGCGACTGAGCCAAATATGCCCACGATATAGGTGAGGTCACTGCCGGCACCGCCTTGCAGCCGAATGCCCCAGCGCACGCCGCCCAAGAAGGACAGGATCAACGCGCCATAGCCCAATAGCGCCCGCTCAAAAATAACCGGATCAACCGGTGAAAGGCCGGGAAATAGAACCAGCACAAAACCTGTAGCGAATGGCACCCATCCCGCCAAAGCGGCTAAAGAAACAGTGCGCGACCAGAAAATGGGAAGAGACATATTATCTCCTAAATACAACCCCGGACAGCCAACCTGTGAATATGGCTAGGATGACGCAAACCACGCCATAAAGCAAAGAATAATCTTTGGCAGAATTCGCAACAAACCGTTCAAAGCCCACGGTGCGCACCATGAAGCGTTGCGGCGCATTGTCGATCAACTTGCCATCCTGAAACACATAAGTGTTGGCCAAATAACTGCCATTGGGCACGTGCGCCGGCAGGGCGATCCGGGCGGAGAAAAACGTATCTGACAGGAATTGCACGCCATGCTCATCTAACGAATACAGCCCGCGTTTTTTCATCAACCGGATCAGCTCTTGCGCAAACATGTCCGTATTTTGCGTGCGGCGCACGGGTCGAATATGGGGTGTGCTGTCAAATGCAAGCCCTGAAACACTGAGAACCTGCGGTTCGGCGATCTTGTCCATGGGCGCGCTCGACACGAGCGAAAAGTAAGATGGGAAACCTTCAAAGGCTTCCTGTTCACCGTTCAGCCAAATGCCGAATTGCCGGGTCTTCTTGCGCGCCACATAGGTGCCCGCGGGTCCCTTAATGGAAATCACGACATTATAATTGTTGGTGACTTGATCCGGATTGCGCCCCAGTTCAGGTTCAATCGTGCCGAAAATGGTGATCGTGTCGCCCGCAAAGTTGGAGCTGATGGAGACCACCGGTTCGGATGTGGACATCACCAGCCGTTGTGCCGAGGCCGTGCCCGTGGCAAACAGCAAGAGCAAAACTGCCAATAAATACCGCATCAACCGCCCCCCAGATTTGTGAGGATAGCGACGGAGAACGGATCGCTTGGGGTGAGCAAAAGCGAAAGTGCAAACCGCACCGCCACCGCCAACACGATGAGCGCCAAAAGCGCCCGCAACTGGTCGCCGCGCAAATATTGGCCCGCGGAGACGCCAAATTGGGCACCAATCACGGAGCCGGTCATCAAGGTGAAGGCCAGCACAATATCAACGGTTTGAGAGTTGATGGCATGCAAAATAGTTGTTGCAGCCATAATGGCCAAAACCTGCAATAGCGACGTGCCGATCACGATAGAGCCGGGAACCCGCAACAAATAGATCAAGGCAGGCACCAGAATAAACCCGCCGCCAATGCCGAGCAATGACCCCAAAAAGCCGATGCTGGCGCCAATCAGAATAACGGGAAAAATCGAAACATAGAGATTGGACCGTTTGAAGCGCACCCGCATGGGTAGGCCGTGAATCCAATTATGCTTACCGGGCAATTTTGTTGGGGGAGCATTGCCTTGCTGCCGATGCTTGATGATCGAACGCGCCGCCTCAATCAGCATCAATGTGCCGATTGACCCCAAAAACACCAGATATCCCAAAGAGATAACAAGGTCCAATTGGCCAGCGCTGCGCAATTGACCAAAGGTCCACACGCCCAAAAAGGCACCACACACACCCGAAACAATCAAAAATAGCGCGAGCTTGAGATCAATGCCGCCACGTCGCCAGTAAGAGAGAGCACCTGATGTGGAGGCCGCCACAACTTGCCCCGTGACCGAGGCAACAGCAACCGGGGCCGGGATGCCAGAAAAAATCAGCATCGGGGTGAGCAAAAAACCACCACCAACGCCAAATAGGCCCGATAAAAAGCCCACAGCGCCCCCAAGGCCAACCAGCATAAACAGGTTGAGCGAGAGTTCAGCTATGGGCAAATAGAGCTGCACGTGACCGCGATCCTAAAAAATTCGACGCCCGCGAGGGCCATTAACTAAGCCCGGTGTAGGCCGCACCGTCACAGGCTGTCAATTGATATGAACCAAGATTTGGTTCGAATTTTCTAATCGCAGGTCGAATTGCGCAAAATTATAGCGGCTGACTGCTCAAAATGGCCATCAGACGGGGGTTAATTTCTCCAACTTCGTTCATGCCCAGCGCCCGCTCAAAGCCGCGGATTGCGTCTTGGGTTTTCGGGCCCATCACGCCGTCTGGTTTGCCAACGGTGAAGCCAAGTTTCGCCAAAGCAGTCTGTACGCCAAGAACCACTTCTTTTTTGTCAATTGAGGGGCCGGGATTAAACTCAGGGTCCCATGTGCCAATCGGTGCATAATTTGCCCCCAGGGCAATTTCTTCTGGCTGCCAATTCGCAATTTGATTTTTCAAATTCTGCATTTCTGTCGCGTCGATCGACCGCGCCACATCATCACGTGCGCCAGTTGCGTCTTGGTCGCCTTGCATGGCCGCAAGCGCAAACCAGAAATAAGACTGACCTAAATCCTGCTCAACCCCAAGGCCGCGGGCAAACAACATGCCCAGATTAAACTGGCTGTCGACAACGCCTTGATCCGCAGCGCGTTGGAACCACACGCTGGCTTTTTTAAAGTCTTGTTGCTCTTCATCGGCAGAAGCAAATAGCGCCGCCAAATTGTGCATGGCCATGCGGTTGCCGTTTTCGGCCGCCCGCTTATACCATTCTTTGGCCTGGTCGATATCCTGCTTGACCCCGATTCCATGCTCAAATGCTGCGGCCAAACGGTATTGCGCTGGCGCATATCCTGCAGCGGCGGCTTGTTCAAACCACATTGATGCGGCTTGGGAGTCTTTTGGTACAGCCTGACCCTCCATCAAAATCGCGCCCATCTCGAATTGCGCCCGCACATCGCCGCCAGCTGCGGCAATGCGCAAACCTTCTGGGCCAATGTCAGTCGCCATTTCTTCGAGTGAAGATTTTGTGGGTTCAGGCGAAATAGATGCTGTTGTCAAACCCTGATCTACAGCGTCTGACTGGGGTGCCACCAGCCCAACATCTTGATCTGCCAAGGCATTCTGGTCGGTCAGCGGCGAAAGTTGGCCAACTTCAACCGTGGGTGTCTGTGACATGTCGATTTGCCGTGGATTTGGCAAATCATCAAGTGAAGAGGTGTCCGCTTCAGCCGGTGCTGTAACGGCGGGCGCATCGCCTGCGTTTTGAGCGCCATCTTCAGCGGCATTCTGATTGATCAGATTTACAGTCATCGCAATAATGGCGATGATGGAGGCGCCCAACAGGATCGGCTGCCGATGACGGCTTAAGAAGCTCTCTTTGACCTCGTCTTCATCATTTTCGGCAGTCGGGTCATAGGCGTCGCGGTGATCCGTATGCCCGTCGAGTGAAATCTTGTGCTCATCATCAAATGCGCTTTTGGGACGTTCTACCTGCTCAACCTCTGGAGCTTCGTCCTTTTGCTTGTTGCTGAACGGCATCATGAAGCGCTTGCGGCGCTGCTCGGCGGCAACTTCCATCTCAGCGACATCGCCTTCAAGGTTTGCACTTGCGGCATGGAGATGATTTTCACCTGCGTCGAGGCGCTCAGCCTTTGGCGCATTTTCTGCTGATGCGTCACCCACTGTTTGGTCTGACGTTTCGTCTTTGCCTGCCTTGATGCGGGCAAATGCGCGACCCAGCAAGCTAGTGGTTTGTTCAGGCATATCGTTTTTCGCAACGGCTGCACTGCGTGCCGCGGCAATAAAGCTCTGGCGCGCATGATGTACAGTTTCGTCTTGCGCTTGTCCCGGCCGCGGTGCTTCGAATTCGTCGCGCGCAGGTGCGGGGGTAGCTTCATCCACACTCGGGGCTGGCGCGGCCGCCAACGCTGCGCTAGATGGTGCCTCAAGATCGCTGAGCGAGCGGGGACCGTCCCCAAAGCCTGATCCTTCGGCTTCGAAAGAAGAGCGCGGCTGTGGCACTTCTTCTTGGTCAGGAGAGGCCGCCACGTCCATTTCAGGTGCTGCAAAATCGGGTGCTTCAGGCGTGGCAGGCATTTCCGAAGCGGCTTCAGGCTCTGCAGCTGCTAACTCATGAGATGCCGAGCTATCGGCCTCCAGATCAGAAAAGCCCAGGCCAATAGATGGTGTCGTTGCATCTTCCGCCTCATCATCAAAGCCAATGGCTTCTTCAAACGATGGCGCTTCGTTGCTGGCCAGATCTTCAGTGGGCATTGCCACAGTAGACGGCGGTGATTCTGCCCGGCGCTCGTCATTCTTATCATTTTCCCAGGCAGCGAAATGATCGTTTGGGGCACCAGATGGTGTCGTTTGCGGCGCATATGGAGCGGCCATCGCCGGTGCAGGTGTCGCCTCGAGGCGCGCATCAAGCATTTCTAATTGCGTGCTCAACCGCGATTCAATGGCTTTTAGTCCGGCCAAATCAAGTGCCGAGGCTTCAAATGTCGCTGGTTGCTCGCTGGCGTGGCGCAATGTTTTGATCGCATCAACGATGCGATCTTCCATGCCTTTTAGGCTTTGGAAAAGATTGTCCTGCGGCGCCGCGCGATCATTTTGCACTTGATCAATGGATTCAATTGCGGCGTTCAGCCGATCTTCCATGGCAGTAAGCGCGCCCAACACATCTTCATTGTTCTGCGCAGATGAACCGCCGCCCGCACCAACAGCATCAAGGCTGGAAATGGCATCGTTCAAACGCTGTTCGATGGCGTGCAGCTCGCTCAAGTCTGGTTGGTCGCCGTCTGTTGATCCGTGCGCCAAATTTTCTTGAAGGCCCTCCAGGCGGGCTTCGATATTGTCAAAGCGCGGCTCAAATGCGCCTGTCACTTCAGACCGTACGCCTTGCATTTCGCGGCGAATATGGTCGGAGACGCGCGTGGAATGCTGATCGTCCAACGTTGAAATGCGATCGCCAATGTCCTGCAATTGGGCGTAAATCTCGGGCAGTTTGTGCGCCATAGATTCTTCTTGTAGATGGCCAACCGCGCTGGCGATGCCTGCAACCGAACGGGCAATGGTGTCCAGTTCTTTGGAAGGCGCTGTGGCGGTGCGCTCTAGCGCGTCCAACCGTTCATAAAGATTATGGATACCATTTTCCAAACCATCCAAATTCAAATCGGGTGTTTGGCTGGCTTCGCGAAATTCTTCGAGCTGCGCCATCTGCTTGATTTGGATTTCTGCCAACCGCTCGGTTGATTTCATCAATTGATCAAGCCGCTGGCCCATATCATCCAACGCCGGATCGCTATGGCGACCCATCATTTCACCAAGGTCACTGATGCGACGCTCAATTTGGGCGAAATTGGCGCTGAACTGTTCAGGATTTTTTTGCAGGTTCTGAGTGGCTAGGTCGCGCACGCTACGATGCAACCCTTCCATACCCTGCATGATCTCGCGCACATAGGCGGGCGGTTCGTTAGAGGTTGAGGGCTGCGGCGCCCGGCCAGTCATTGAAGGCGCATTGTCCTGCCGCGGTGCGTCTGGGCGAATTTGGCCCTGCCGTGCACGGATTTGTGCCACAGCACGATCCAGACGTGACCCAACAGGGTCATTTTCATCCTGCCGCATGGAAGTCCGCGGCGAATGCTGCTTGCGCCCCATCCGCGCAACTGCGGATTGAACCTGCCGTAGGGCGTCCTGCCGCCGTGTATCAAATCCCTGATCCTGTTCAGCAGGCGTTTCGTGCTGCTGCATAAAATGCTGCGCACCATTGTCTGTGCCATATCTGCGCACAGGCTCTTGATATTCACGGGTATCATTGTGCTGCTGATGTTCGAACTCGGCGATTTGGCCATGCACCTGATCCAGCAATCCTTCCAACTCACCTTTAAGGGCATCCCACTCATTCGTCCCAGTGGGGGTGGATGAGTAGGTGGGTTGTTTTTGCGTAGGGAACCGACGGTTTGGCATCTTCTATCCATATCGCGTGCAGGCAAATCAACACGCATGTTTGAGTTCTCGAACGGCCTTACCTTTTAACATCCTTGGTAAAGAAGCTGTTAATTTGTGCCAAATTTGGCCGCAAATTGGGAAAATTCACTGATTTTTGGTAGATTTTTCTGGCTTTTGGCCACAGACACAACAAGTGTTTGTTAAGACTTTACCGTCATGCCATAAAGGAAAATGCATCCAAACTTGGCAAGATTTGACGCTAGGATTTGAAGTAATAGGCCCAAAAATGTCGACCACATCGCGCGAAGAACACTCCAACACGCAAAACCTCGCCGGTTATGTTTATACCATCGGCGATCTGGCAGATTTTTTTGGCATCACCCATCGGGCCCTGCGCTTTTATGAAGATAAGGGCATGCTCAAACCGAAGCGGATGGGCCAAAAACGGCTATACTCAAAAAAAGACCGAACCAAATTGCGCCTCATCCTGAACGGCAAGCAGATCGGCATGACCATCCGCGAGATTCAAGACTTTTTGGAAAGTTATGAATTGCGCGATGGCAATGAACGGCAAATGCGCGAGGCGTTGACGAAAATTAGATCGCAACGATTATTGCTCAAGCAGCGCCGTGAATCGATTGAAATGAGCTTGGCGGAGTTGGAGCGCGTAGAGCAAATCATCGCCGGCATGGTCGATGCCGGACTGAGCGATGATTAGATGTTGTGGTTGGCGTTTAATAACAGTTCAATGACACAGCAGCTAAAAGGCGACTTGTTTGCGGCTAAAATGTCGGCTAAACCAAATTAATCGGGACCAACCGGACAAGTAAATGGCACAAACGCGCATCATAATCGCTGACGATCACCCGCTCTTTCGCGCGGCGTTGCGGCAAACCATTGAAACCCATTTTGGCGATGCCCAAATTGACGAAGCTGGCGATATTGAATCGCTCACCAGCCTTTTAGATAAAGATCGCGATTGCGATTTGGTGCTTTTGGATTTGGCGATGCCTGGCGTGCGCGGCTTCTCTGGCCTGCTGCTGGTGAGGGCGCAATATCCAGACATTCCGATTATGATTGTTTCGGCCAGCGATGATCAGCAAACCATGTCCCGTTCTATTGATTTAGGCGCCTCCGGCTTTTTGCCTAAATCCACCAACGCGGACGCGATTCAATCTTCCATGAAAACGGTTTTGGATGGCGGTATCTGGGTGCCAGACGGCTTTACCTTTGATGATGCGCAAGCCGAAATTGCTGAATACACCAAGCGACTTTCAACCCTGACGCCGCAACAAGTGCGCGTGCTTATGATGCTCTCAGACGGGTTGATGAACAAGCAAATCGCTTATGAGTTGAGTGTTTCCGAAGCGACCGTGAAGGCACACGTCTCCGCCATTTTGCAAAAGCTGAATGTCGACAGCCGCACTCAAGCCGTGATCGTTGCTTCCAAGCTCGAGCAAGGACAAATCGAGGCGGTTGCGGGGGCTTAGCTTTTGCTGCCCAACAGGGCCAAAAAGCTTTGCGCACCTTGCTGACTAAAGGTCACCACCCGAGAATTTGGTTCGCGCTTTGCCCATTTGCGTGCGTAAACTTGGTCGAGCAGGGCTTTGCCCAATGCGCCCGCCAAATGATTTTTGCGTGCGCTCCAGTCTAGGCATTGGCGGCACAAAGCACGACGCTCTGATCGAAGCGCGTCGAGATCGATGCCAAATTGGCTCAGAAAATGCGCGCCAGCTTCCGTCACATCCAATGTTTCGCCATTTTCCAGCAAAAACCCATTCATGATCATCGCATTATAGAGTTGGATGCCCATGTCGCCCGCCAGATGGTCGTAGCACATGCGTGCATGGCGAAGGGCAGGGTCACGCGGGCCGGTCCGTGTGCGCAAATGTCCCTTCGTCGCTGCCAAATGCATCAGGCTTTCAAGCACCTTGGCGACATTGTCGTCACGTAGCGAATAATAACGGTGGCGCCCCTGTTTGCGCACGCGCAGCAAACCACCCTCGACCAGCTTCGCCAAATGGCTGCTTGTTGTTTGCAGGGTCACGCCCGCTTCTTGAGCCAACTCGGTGGCGGTCAACGCCTTGCCGCTCATCAGCGCCGACAAGATATTTGAACGCGCCGGGTCGCCAATCAGTTGGCCAATTCTTGATATGTCAGGTCCGTCTTTGATAGTTCGACCATAGCCGAAGCATTGATGCTGTTCAATCGTGTAGGAGTGCAAAACCAACGTGAAGGAGAGCGACAATGATTACCTGTTTTATTCAGTACCAAATCGACCCCACCAAAAAGGCACAATTCGAGCAATATGCGCGCAATTGGGGCCAAGCAATTCCCCGCTGCGGTGCAGACTTAATTGGGTATTTTTCCCCGCACGAAGGGTCTTCCGCACTCGCCTATGGCGTCTATTCTATCGAAAGTTTGGCTGCCTACGAGCAATATCGCGCGCGCCTTGCGGCTGATCCTTTGGGGCAAGAGAACTATCAATTCGCAAAACAGGAAAGGTTCATTCTGAAAGAGGACCGGACCTTTTTGAAATTGGCATCGGAGAACTTTCCAAAATGATTGCTGTGATCTTTGAAGTGCAACCTAAAGCAGGCCAGGGCGCCCGCTATTTCGAGATTGCGGCGGAACTGAAATCTGAACTGGTCAAAATTGACGGCTTTATCGGCGTTGAACGATTTGAGAGTGTAAGCGAGAAAGGCAAGTTTCTATCCCTTTCCTTCTTCCGGGACGAGACAGCGGCTGCAAATTGGAGAACCCACATGAACCATCGCAAGGCGCAAACCGAAGGCCGTCAAACCGTGTTTGCGCACTATCGCATTCGTGTTGCTGAAGTGATCCGCGATTACAGCATGACGGATCGGACGCAAGCGCCCCTCAGCAACGCTCAGAACGTTATGGCCAAATAAAGCGCGCCAAACACCCCCGGCGCCCAGATCAGAAATTTGGAGAGTGGGTTGTTAAACCGATATTCTTTGTGATTTCGATAGAGCCAATGGGCGCCGATATGCGCAATGGCGAAGAGGGCGAACCAGAATTTCGCTGCGGTCATGACGGCTGGGGTGCTGAGAAAAAACAACCAATTCAATAGGATGAAGAGTGGTACATGCAGGGCGTTAAAAACCTGAAAGCCAAGCTGGTCGGGCAGCAAATTTGTGCCGGGAAAAATGCGCCATTCCTTCTGGTGGATGGCATCCAATTCGTGACCAATGATCAGGGCATAACAGGTCAGAAAAATCCAATTTGCCATGCAATTTTCTTTCTAAGTCAGGCGCGACATCAACGCCCGCAAGGCCGCGGGTTTGAGGGGCTTGGGCAACAGTGAAACATTGCGTTCTTCGGCCAATGTTTGCACTTGCGTGCTTCGGTCTGCGGTGATCAGCACGGCAGGCAAATGCCCGCCCACATTCTGGCGCAACCATTGAATAGCATCGAGGCCCGAGGATTGATCAAGGTGATAATCCATCAAAACAATCTCAGGAACCCAGCCCTCCAGAATATCATTTTGTGAGATCTCTTTCAGCGATCGCGCAACGCGCACATCACAGCCCCAGCCCTTCAACAGGTCTTGCATGGCGTTCAAAATGTCTTGTTCATTGTCAACACAAAGAACCTGCTTGCCCACCAGGGAACTGGCCGGTTGCGCTGCCGCATTGCTTGGCGACGAAGCCGGAAGAGCTTCAGCCGAGGGCGGCAAATAGATCGAAAAACGCGATCCGCGCCCGGGCACACTGTCGACCTCAACATCCAGTTTTAGGGCTTGGCCAAAGCGTTGCACAATCGACAAGCCCAGCCCCAACCCTTGGGCAATGCGCGCGCCCGGCTCGAGCCGAGAAAACTCAGTAAAAATAAGCGAGTGCTGGTCTTTATCGATGCCGATGCCATTGTCGATCACGTCCAATCGGATGCGATTGCCGCGCTTGCGACATCCCACCAGCACAGCGCCACCTTCGGGGGTGTATTTGATCGCGTTTGACACCAAATTCTGTAGAACGCGGGCGACCATGCGCCGGTCGGTACTGACCGACGCGTCGGCGCCCACCAAGCGCAGTTTGATGTTTTTTGCCGCGGCAGCCGGTTCAAATTCAACCTTCACTTTCTTGAGCAACTCGCGAAGCGAAAATATGGAAATTGCAGGTTTGATCGCGCCGCTATCCACGCGTGAAATATCAAGCAAGGCGGACATGATGTCCTCCACCGCCACCAATGAATCATCAACATTGGCCGCGAGTCGGGCCAAGTCGGTGCCGTGCGCGCGCTCAACCATGGTCGAGGTGTATAGCCGCGCCGCATTGAGCGGCTGCAACAAATCGTGGCTGGCGGCTGCCAGAAAACGCGTTTTGTCCAAATTGGCCGCATCTGCTTTTGCGCGCGCCCGTTCCAGCTCATTGTTCAAATGGGTGAGCGCTTTGGTGCGTTCCTGCACGCGCTTTTCCAAAGATTGGTTGACCTGCGCCAGCGCCCGCTCGGCGGAAACCCGCGCCGAAATGTCATTATAGCTGATCACCAGACCATCATTGGGCAAGCGATTGGTGCGGACCTCCAAAAACTGGCCATTTGGCCCTGAACGCTCCAGCAATCCGGATGTGTTCTGCTCAATTTCATCGAGACGGCTTTGGGTAAGCGTATCTATGTCGCCTTCGCCAAAGTCACCCCGGGCTGCCAAATGCCGTACTATATCCGCCAGCGCCGTGCCAGCTTCACACAGGGCGGGTGGTAAATCCAAGATGGTTTGAAATTGATCATTGGAGACGTCAATGCAGCGATCCTGGTTAAAAACAGCGATGCCTTGGCCCAAATGCTCCACCGCCAAGCGCAATGCTGTTTCATCACATTGGTGATTCTCGCGATCTGACATACCCACTCCAATAAATGCTCTTTCAATCTATAGCCAAATCAAACACCGGGGCAAAGCCTCAACCAAATTAGGGACTTATTCAAAGGTCTAAAGGGCACTTGCACACAACCAATGGTTGTGCTAGATGAATAGGAAAATAAACCTATTAGCAGGAACAGAAGGCATATTCGTAAAACTACCTATGAATAAATACCTAGGTAGTTAGCCAAACTGGTCAAGCCATTTTAGGGCAGCATAATTACGCATATGTCGATGTTCCATATTTTAAAGCATTGAATTTATACTTAAATTGAAATTGGAGTGCCACATGAACGTGCCCATCCTAACTCCACCCAAACAAGTATTTTTTCCTATAGGTCAAGCGCAATGACCTCGGGTATTTATTATCACAACGCCCTGAACCGTGACTTGCTCGTCAAAATCGTAGATGCGGATCATGCCACGTGTGAAGCGCTGGGCGTTTTATTTCGCCTTGAAGGGTTTCAAACCAGCTTCTCAACCAGCATCGCGGAGTTTTTAGGGTCGATTGAGCGCAAAATACCCGATGTAGTTATCATCAATATGCATGTGGGCGATGAAGATGCCTTGCCCACAGTGGCGCGATTTAAAAATATGCGCACAGGAGCGCCCATCTTTATGCTTTCAGAGTCGCAAAATGTGGGCGGCGCGGTTGATGCGATGAAGGTTGGGGCCGCTGATGTGATCACCAAGCCCATCGACACAGAGCATTTGGTGCGTTCCGTGCGCCAGGCCCTGCAGCGTAATGTGCACATCGGCGCCGTTCAATCCGGTTCTCACCGTCCCGTTGAGGTGCGTGGGTTTAGCCAACTCACCCCTCGAGAACGCGAAGTACTGCAACTCATCACCAATGGGCAATCCAACAAAGAAGCAGGGCGCGAGTTGGGTATTTCCCCCCGCACGATCGAAGTGCACCGTGCCCGCGTGATGGAAAAGCTGGGTGCTCGCAACACCGCCGATCTGGTGCGCATCGTCTTGACCAGTTGAATTCGAACTTCCCCTTCAACTGAGCAAAACTGGCGGTCCTTGTTTGGGCCGCCTTTTTTCTTGCGCTTTGCCGCAGCGGATTTTAGGTTCGGCAGGTGGGACGACCCATGATTAAGGCATCAAAAATCAGGACGACCTGAACATTGCGCTGATGCGCGGAGGGAAAATGTCCGAAAAACAATCACTAGGCGAACTCGACTTGAACAGATTGCTGGCGAATATGACGCCGCAACTGGATGAGCAGATTTGGGTGTTTTTGAGTCTGAAATCACCTGATAGAGACCTCGACCAAAAGGCGCTGATGCGCTTTGAAGAGGACGAAGGCACAACCTATATCGTCAAGGAAGAAGACAGCACAGACCACGATGTATCGTTTCGCTGCCAGCGCATTACCTTGCAGGTGCACTCTTCATTGGAGGCAGTGGGTTTTCTAGACGCCATTTCCACCGCGTTGACGCTGAACGGCATCAGCTCAAATGTGGTCTCGGCTTTTTACCATGACCATTTGTTTGTGCCGGTTGAGAAAACGGCACAGACCCTATCGGTGCTCAATGCGCTAAGCCAAGGCGATGGCAGCACTACGAGCTAACCCATGAGCGCCATAGTGGCGGAGCGGTGAAGATGTGTGGGCGGAAAGCTCCGCCCACACGCAAAGCTTAAGCGCCGCGCAGGGCTGTTGCGTTATCATTGATGAAGTCTTCAAACGCGACAGGTTGGCGCCCGGTCAATTGCTCAAAATCTGACGTGACATCTGCGAGATGTCCCGCCCGTGTGGCTTTCTCCACGGAAATCAAAAATGGAATAAGCCCTTCGGGAACGCCCGCCTGTGTCAATCCCTTTGCCAACGACTCGTCGTCGAGAGCAATGATGTCAATTGGTTTGCCAGTGGCGGCGCTCGCCAGCGATGCAATTTCAGGATTGCTGTAGGCCTTGCTGCCCGTAAGCGTATAAAGCGCATTATCGTCATCCTGCTTCACCAAAGCTGCAGCGATGCCGCGCGCGCAATCCTCTCGCGCGATGTAGGCCGTTGCCCCTTCTGCTGCAGAGGTGAACCATTGGCCCGAAGCAATGGCCTGCGGAAGGGTCATAAACAGGTTTTCCATGTACCAACTGTCACGCAAAATCGTATAGGCGAGGCCGCTTTCACGGATCGCTTGCTCGCTGCCTGCATGATCTGGTGCAAAGCTGATGGCGCTGCCGTCAGGACGGGGCATTGAGGTATAAAAAATGCGCGAAACATTTGCTGCGATGGCCGCCGAAATGGCCGCTTTATGCTGGACGAGGCGCTTGCCAGGCACATCCAACACATCGGTGGAGATGATGAGAAGCCGATCAATGTCGGCAAAGCCTGCGTCTAATGTTTCGGACTGATCAAAGTCAATGGCGCGCGTCTCAATCCCTAATTCGGCCAGATCGGACAATTTTGATGGATCGCGACTGCCCGCCACGATGTCGCCGGCGGCAATATTCTCAGTTTCCAATAAGTGCTTGATTACGAGGCCACCAAGTTGTCCTGACGCGCCGGTAATGAGGATCTTGCTCATATGATATCCTTTTATTCCTGATGCAATATGAGTATTATGTCTCATAAAGTGGGTTGCTCTCGTTTTGAGAGTTGGTGCAAGATAATCTTTTGTGCGCAGAAGAAAAGTAGGCAGTTTTTCTGCCGATGGTTACGAAAAGGGAACCACCTATGGAAGCAAACAATAATTTTGCCCGCCAATTGCAGGGATTGCCAGAAGGCCAATCGTTGGAAAACTGCCCTGTGCGGCAGGTGATGCAAGGAATTTTCAGCAAGTGGAGTACGTTATTGCTGCAAGCGCTTGGCGAACGGCCCTATCGCTTTGGTGAGTTACGTCGCCTGGTTCCTGATATTTCTCAGCGGATGTTGACCCAAACGCTACGCGACCTTGAACGCGACGGGTATGTATATCGCACGGTTCACCCAACCAAGCCGCCGAGTGTGGAATATGGCCTGACCTCGCTTGGGCAATCCATGCTGGTCCCGCTCAAAGAGCTGGTGGATTGGGCGACCTCTAACTTCAGTGATGTGCGCGCCGCACGCGATGCCTATGACGCTGATGCTAACGGGTGAGGCAAAAACAATTCGGCCAGCCCCACAATCTGCCGGGCTGGCCGAAATACGCGTAGTTGGCAACTCATGCCAAAATATTAGCCACCAATCGTTGGCAGCACCAAATCACCTGAATTAAGCGCTTGAGCGGTCAGTTGGGAGGTGTCGATATTTTTCGGCAGACCCAATTGATCCCAAACCTGCAACAAGGCGTCGCGTAGTTCAAAGATCATCTCATCATTGTGCAATGGGGTCGGCGTGATCCGCAGCCGCTCTGTGTCTTTCGGCACAGTGGGGTAATTGATCGGCTGAATGTAAATATTATGCTTTTCCAACAGCATGTCGCTGGCCGCTTTACAGCCCCGCGCTTCGCCAACAATGATCGGCACGATGTGCGTTTCAGTTGGCATAACTGGTAGGCCGGCTGCGCCCAAAATCTCTTTGGTGCGCTGCGCTTGCCGTTGTTGGCCTTCACGCTCAGCACTTGATTGCTTCAAATGATCAATAGAGGCGCGCGCTGCGGCACAAAGAGCAGGGGGCAAAGCCGTGGTAAAGATAAATTCGGACGCATAAGAGCGCACAGCATCAACGATTGGCTGGCTGGCCGTGATATAGCCGCCCATCACGCCAAACGCCTTGGCCATGGTGCCTTCAATAATGTCGATGCGATCCATCAAGCCTTCGCGTTCGCAAATGCCTGCGCCGCGTGGCCCATACATGCCAACCGCATGCACTTCATCAATATAGGTGAGGGCATTAAATTCTTCGGCCAGATCAGCGATCTCTTTGATCGGCGCCACATCGCCATCCATGGAATAAACTGATTCGAAAACGATCAATTTCGGACGGTCTTTGCCAGCAGCTTCAAGCAATTCGCGCAAATGCGCCATGTCATTATGGCGGAAAATTTTCTTTTCAACCCCAGACTGGCGCACGCCCGCGATCATGGAAGCATGGTTCAACTGGTCTGACAGTACCAGGCAATTCGGGATCAACCGGGCTATGGTTGAAATCGCGGCTTCGTTGGACACAAAGCCAGAAGTGAACACCAAAGAGGCCTCTTTTTTGTGCAGGTCAGCGAGCGAACGCTCAAGCTCAACCAAAGGCCGGTTGGTGCCAGAAATATTGCGGGTGCCGCCAGCGCCAGCGCCCAGCTTGCCAGCAGTTTCCTGCATGGCGGTAATCACTTTGTCATTTTGGCCCATGCCCAAATAATCATTTGAGCACCAAATGGTGATTTCGCGGGCATTGTCTGCCGCGTCACGGAACACGGCACGCGGAAACTTTCCGGCAACCCGCTCCAGATCAGCAAATACACGATAGCGCTTTTCGCGACGTAGTGTGTCGATGGCGTCTTCAAAAAGTCCGCGATAATCCATCAACTCGTCCCCTATATTTCATGCCCGTGTCGGCCATTAACCACAAGGCCAACTTAGTCGCAAATTATCATGCATGCGATCCGGCAACATGACGCAGGTCAATTGATGAGACTTTTTTCGCGACCAATATATGCAATAACGCGAACCCGTTAATGATTGCAATTGAATTTGGTTAAATACCTAGAATTTCCGGGCGCTTTTCCATCACAACCATGTGAAAACAGCTATGCGTCGGCTTCTTCGTCGGGCACATATTCGAGAAGATCACCGGGTTGGCAGTCCAAAACATCACAAATTTTTGCCAATGTTTCGAAGCGCATACCCTTGGCTTTGCCGGTTTTGATCATTGATAGATTCTGCTCGGTCAGCGACACGCGCTCTGACAGCGTTTTCAGCCGCATTTTGCGCTTGGCCAGCATCACATCAAGATTAACAACAATGGGCATAAATCAGCCTAAACAAATGTTTGGTTCTCCTCATAAGCATTTCTGCCGGCGGCAAAAATGTGCGCCACAACCAGAATCGCCAAGGCGATAAACAAAGCGGTGAAAAACTCTGTGGTCAACCCAAACATAAAGGAGATCTGTTTCGGCACCTGCTGCAAGCGCACATAGGTGACCAAAAATGCGCCGCCAAAAATCTCATAAACCAGCAGGGCCAAATTGGCCCACGCGAAGCGCTGAAAACCGGCGACAGACATCGCGGATAACCAACGGCCCGCCGCCGCTTCATCAAATGTTTGCCGCAGTCCGGCAAAACCAACCAACAATGGGGTGAGATAGCCAAGCGCAAATAGGCCCAGAATGGCGCGCATAGTGGGCGTGAAGTCGTCCGCTTGTAAATTGATTGTGGCGTTGCCGAGCAGCGAAAGCTCCAATGAATTGGCAAACACGACAAATGCAAAAAACATAACGGGGATCAAGATGGACGCAATCGAGAGGAAGATTGAAAGGGCTTTGGCCAAACTGGAAATTGCGCGCGGTGACATTTTGCTCTCCTCATTATTATAAAACCAAGTATTACTTTAAATTTTGAAAGTCAATAATTCAGATAGTGCAAAAAAATGGCCCACCTTGTATCAAGATGAGCCGGAGGTGAGGAGGGAGGAGATTTATCCGTTCAGGATGAGAAAGCCCGCGTTCAACGCCGTGGCAAAACCGATCCACGCCATATAGGGCGCGGCCAGCCAAAAGCTGATCCGGTCACGTGACCATAACAGCACCATGGTGATCAGCACGGTTACGTCGAGCGCGGCAATATAGATCAGGGCGACGCCAAGATTTTGGGCCCCGAAAAAGCTCGGTGTCCAAATGGTGTTCAAAGCAAACTGCAACGTCCAAAGTGCGATCAATATCGGCTTAACGTCACTTTGCGGCGCCATCACAATACGATAGCCGATCGTTGCAATAAAAATGTAGAGAATGGTCCAGACCGGCCCGAACAACCAAGCGGGCGGCGCGTAAAACGGCTGTTCAAGCGCGAAATAATAGGATTGAATTTCCCACAAAACCGCGCTGCTTGCCGCAACAATTGTCGCCGCGTAAAAAATTGCCCAAATAAGTATTTTTCTTGCCATTTTAAACTCCGTATTCTGTAAAGTAACGGGTGCGATCCTAAATCGGATCAGAAATGCCTGCTGCCAAACATCTCGCCTCAGATTAGACGATAACATTTTCAATTGCGGAACCAAGCTCCCCTATGAACAAAGCTTTGAAAACTTTAAATCTGGCGTGGGCAGAGCGGCTGGAACCTTACTATTACAAGGTCATTGGGGGCATAGAGCGCCGCAAAGCCAAGAAAAAGATAGAAGAGTTAAACCCCTACATTGTCGGCATAACGGGCAGTTGTGGCAAATCCACCGCCACCAAGCTTTTGTCTGAGATGTTGGCAAAAGGCTATGCCGAACCCGTGTATGCGGGACTGGGCAACAATTCCAAGCGTTGGGTTTATCGTTCTTTGCGAAAGCTAAACAGAAACCGCCAGATTGTGGTGCAGGAAATCTCCGGCGGTGAGCCGGGCTACCTCGATTATCTGGTGGCCGATGTGCCGCTCGATATTGCCGTGCTAACCACCATTGGCGGCGACCATATATCCGCCTTTAAGTCCGAAGACGCGATTTTGGCGGAGAAATCCAAGCTGCTCGACGCGTTAAAGCCTGAGGGTGTCGCGTGTCTGAACATTGACGATCCACACCTGGCCCGCCTAGCCGCAGAAAATAAGCGCAATATTGGTCTTATAAGCTATGGCCGTGCGGCTGATGCCGCCGTGCGTGCTGAAATCGTCTCTGCTGATTGGAAATCGCGCCTTTGTTTCACCCTTTATGTTGAAGGCAAATCCTATCCGGTGAAAACAAGATTTGTCGGCACTGTGCTGCTGACCAGCATCCTCGCGGCGCTGGCGGCGATCCATGCAAAAGGGCTGCCGCTTGAGCCCGCAATTGCAGCATTGGCGGATATCGAGCCAATGAAAAACCATATGAGCATTCATAAAACCGCATCCGGCCAACATTTGTTGATGGATGCGTTTAAGGCACCATACTGGGCAACCAAACTGTTTGCCGCCGACCTCAGCGAAATGAAGAACGGCAAATTGGTCGTTGTCCTCGGGCAAATCTCTGACACAGGCAACACCGGGTCGCGCGCTTACCGTCAGATTATGCGAGAAATCGCCCCACATTGCCAAATGATCATCGGTGTCGATGGCGCGTTCAGGGCGGCAGACAAGCTCAAGGGTACGCTGGGCGATTGCGAAATTGTCGCAAGCAACGATATTCATGAAGTCCACAAGCTGATTAGCGCTCAAAATGATGCTTTGATTGTTGTAAAGTCCGGTCGCCGCTCCAAATTATGGCGGCTTTACGAGATGACGCAGGCACCAATCGATTGCAAGATCATGCCGTGCCAATTGGTAACAGGATGTTCCGAATGTCCCAGCCTTCGGCCTAAAAACTAATCATCAAAATTTGTGACCAAGACATTCAAAATCATCATGTAATTCGTTTATTTGATTAATGACATGTCCCTATCGACAGGCTAGCCTGATGCCAAAATCGTGCAAACGAGTATGGCTTGGTAGGTAGGGGATAGAATGTCGTTCGAACAGGTTCTGAATAAAAAAGCATTTATCAATGGCGAATGGGTCGACGCAAAATCGGGCAACACTTTTGCCGTAACCAATCCAGCCACTGGCGACATCGTCGCAAATATTGCGGATTGCAATGCTGACGACGCGCAAAGCGCGGTCGCTGCAGCCAAGGCTGCATTTCGGCCATGGGCCAACAAAACAGCTAAAGAACGCTGCCAGATCATGCGCAATTGGTTCGACATTGTCATGACCCATGATGAAGAGCTGGCGGCATTGCTTTCAACCGAGCAGGGCAAGCCTTTCGCTGAAGCGCTGGGGGAAATCCGCTACGGCGCGGCCTACATTGAATGGTTCGCCGAAGAAGCCCGCCGCACCTATGGCGACATTGTGCCAAGCCATAAAGCTGATGCACGCATCTTAGTGATGAAACAACCCGTTGGGGTGGTTGCTGCGATCACACCGTGGAACTTTCCCAACGCGATGATTGCGCGCAAGGCAGCGCCTGCGCTGGCCGCTGGCTGCCCCATTGTGATCAAACCGGCGGAAGACACGCCATTGTCGGCGCTGGCATTGGCGCAAATGGCCAAAGAAGCGGGCGTGCCAGACGGGGTGATCAATATTGTGCCAACCAGCACCGCACAAGTGGTGGGGGATGTGCTGACCACCCACAATGATGTCGCAAAGGTCTCTTTCACCGGCTCCACAGATGTGGGACGCATTATTATGCGCAATGGCGCACAGACGATCAAAAAACTATCGCTTGAGCTGGGTGGCAATGCTCCCTTTATCGTGTTCGATGATGCCGATATTGATCGGGCCGTAGAAGGGGCCGTGGCTTCAAAATACCGCAATTCGGGACAGACCTGTGTGTGTGCCAACCGCCTTTATGTTCAAGCGGGCATCTATGATGAGTTTGTCACGAAATTTAGTGAAAAGGTGGCCGAGCTAAAAGTCGGCGGGGCATTTGATCATGATGTGGTGCTAGGGCCGCTGATCAACAAGAAGGCGGTGGCCAAAGTTGAAGAATTGGTTGGTGATGCACTGGAAAAAGGTGCGTCGGCCACAATTGGCGGACGGGGGAGCGACAAGGGCGAGCTTTTCTATGAGCCAACCATTTTGCGCGATGTAAGCCGCGATGCGCGCGTGCTGCGCGAGGAGATTTTTGGCCCCGTGGCGCCAGTGATCAAGTTTGATGATGAGGCTGACGCCATTGCTTTGGCCAATGATTCAGAATTTGGCTTGGCCGGATATTTCTTCTCAAATGATTTGGGCCGGGTTTGGCGCGTGGCCGAAGCCATCGAATGCGGCATTGTTGGCGTTAATGAGGGGGTTACCTCTGCAGTTGAAGCCCCGTTCGGCGGCATCAAACAGTCCGGCCTTGGCCGCGAAGGTTCACGCTATGGCTTGGATGATTATCTTGAGCTAAAATACGTGCTGATGGGCGGTTTAGCGCAATAGGATTGGACGACATGAAGATTTTGCTGACAGGATTTGAGCCATTCGGCAATGAACAGCAAAATCCGTCCGAACAATTGGCAAAACTGCTAAATGGCGCGCGTGATGGTGATGCGGAAATCGTCAGCGCGATTTTGCCGGTTGAACGCTATGCAGCCCTAGAAAAGCTCGATGAGTTGATGCAGCAACAGGCTCCCGATATGGTCGTGGCCCTCGGTGTCGCCGTGGGCCGCGCGGCAATAACGCCGGAGAAAGTTGCCATCAATTTTGATGACTTTCGCATTCCCGACAATGCGGGCCATCAACCGGTGGGCGAAACGATATTTCCTGATGGTCCCACAGCCTATTTTTCCACCCTGCCGATAAATCTGATGGTGAAAGAGATGGAGACACAGGTGCCCAGCGCCATCTCGTTTAGCGCCGGGACATTTGTGTGCAATCACCTGATGTATGGCGTGCTGCACCTTTGCGCCTGCAACTACCCCAAAACACGCGCGGGTTTTGTCCATGTGCCGCAGGCGACCGAATGTCTTTCACCAACATCAGGCGAGGTGCCGCATTTGCCCTTGTCACAAATGGCCGAGGCGCTAAGACGCGCCATTTGGCGCGCCGCCTCTCATAAAGCCGACGACATCAAGCTCAATGCGGGCGATACCCATTAGCAGGGTTGGCAAGCCTATTCCGGCAAGGCCTCAAGAATAGCGGCGACCAAGGGTTGCGGTTTATAGCCCCAACGCGAAGGGGTGAGCCCCATGCGCACCACAACCAGCTCAGCTTCCTGGCTGATGGCGATCGATTGACCATCGTGGCCCGACATCCAAATCATATCATCGGGTAGGCCAAAGCTTGCATCCGGATCGAGCTGATCCGGCGTTTGGCCGCGTGGTCCATTAAGCCAGACTTGACCCTGCCCATACTCGTTTTCGCCCCATGGCGTCACAGACTTCGGCGTAGGTGAAACCATAAAGTCATAATAGGTTTCTGGCAGAATATCGTTGCCATACCATTTGCCCCCAGACGCAAGCAGCAAGCCGAACCGTGCCCAATCCTGCGCGGTCGCATAGAGATAGGAGGAGCCCATAAAGGTGCCGCTGGCATCTGTTTCGAACACAGCACTGCGCATACCCAAAGGTTCGAACAGCGCCCGGTCGGGCCAAAAAATGGAGTTTTTGCCCAACTGGTTTTGCCAGATGCGCGAAAGAATAACGCTTGTGCCGGAAGAATATTCAAACTTGGCGTTGCCGATATCGTCCTGTAGCGGTTTTTCCGCGGCGAAAGCTGCGGCATCTTCGGTGAGATAAAGCATGCGCGTCACATCCGACACATCGCCATAATCTTCATTCCAAGCCAACCCGCTTTCCATGCCCATCAGCATTTTCAGGCTGATATTTGCGCGGGTGTCATTATGCCAATTGGAGAGCAAGTCGGTTCGATTGAGCGTGAAATCCTCCGTCAGCAACGCACCGATCAGGGCGGCATTGACCGTTTTGGTCATGGACCAGCCAATCAAAGGGGTTTTCGCGTCAAACCCATCACCATAGCGTTCGCCGATAATACGGCCCTTATGCACAACAACAATTGCGCGCATATTCGGCCCTCTGAGCGCAGAATTATCGAGCAGATCCTGCAAACGATCACTTTGCGTTTGGATAACTTTGTCGCCCAACGGCCATATGGCATTGGGATCAAACTGATCAAACGCGGGACGCTTCAGCGTTGTATCGGCCAGATTGCTTCTCTCCCCTGAAGGCAGGGAAGCACAGCCAAACCCCTCACGATATACGGCGGTGCCAGTGGCAAATATGCCCAACAGCCGCGCTTCCACCTGCTGTTGATCGCGATCCACATCAATTTGCACATAGCGCAATAAGGGATGTCCGGGCGCTTGAACATCTTCGCGCAGCACCAATTTTGGATCACGGTCCGCTATAAACACGTTGGAACAGACGATTTTGGCAGCGTAATTGGTGCCCACGCGCAATAAATCTGGCGGTGAAATCAGCAAGAATCCGACGGCCCCAATCAGAACCAAGACAACTGCCGAGACGGTCCATTTTATCGCTGACTTAACTCGTTGCATTTGGTTCCCCTTCGCATGCCAATTGGCCGTATTGAATGTGTTTTTAGCGTTAAATGCAAGCAAGTAAAAAGCTAGCGCCGTTCATCCCATCGGTCTTGTGCCTGCATCGCCCAATAGCTCATTTGCGTGCCCAGCCGACCCAGCAGACCACCGCCCCACTGGGCTTTGAAAGGGGCGAACAATTGATAACGATCCGACGTACCCGCAACCGCTTCAGCCACTACTTTGCCGATGGTTGCCGTGGTGTTTAAGCCATGCCCGCCGGTTGCTGTGGCCGTCCACAGGCCCGGCTCCAGCTCGCGCAACACGGGCATTTTGTGCACGCAATATCCCATCAAGCCGGACCATGCATATTCAATTTCAAGTTCACTCAATTGTGGATAAATCTTCGCGATGTCGTTCTTAAGAAGAGTTGCGAGTTTTTTGGGTTCAGACCGTTGTGTCGTGATGCGCCCACCCCACAGCAGGCGCTGGCCTTCATCAACCAGCCGATAATAGTCGCCAGCGCGGCGATTATCAGAAATGCAGCCGCGATAGGTGATCGCGTTTTCCAGTAAATCGGGTCGTTTTGCTGAGGTGACGACATAAGTCGCCACGGGCAAAACCGCGCCTTCGATACGGGGGTAAAGATGGTGCATATAGGCAGAGCCACACAAAATCACTTGGCCGCAATTAATGCGTGATCCGTTTGAAGTGGTGAGCTCAAAGCCATTGCGCAGCTTTTGTAAATCTGTCGCTGGGCTTTGAACAAATATTTGCGCCCCTTGCGCACGGGCATCATCAGCCAAGCCAAGCGCATAGTTTAGTGGCTGTATATGGATGGCGTTGCCATCTTCCAGCCCTTGAAAATAGCTGTCGGACTTAAGTGACGCCCGGACCTCTTCGGTGCTGCGCGCTTCATAATTGGCGCCATATTCTGTGTTCATCTGCGCCGCGTGGCGCAACATGTCGTCGCCCACATCATGGCGCACCACCGAAAGCCAGTTGCGGCCCATGGGCAGCTGAGGAATAGCGAAACCCGCCATGCGGTCTTTGACATATTGTGTGCCTTCTTGCGAAAGAGCGAAGAGCGCTTTGGCGTGATCGCGGCCCAGCTTTTTCTCAAGCGCCCCCATGCCTTCGGCATACCCGTCAGACACAAAGCCGCCATTGCGCCCAGATGCGCCCCACCCAATATCGTGCGCCTCCAAGAGGCAAACCGATTTGCCAGCGGCCGCCAGTTCCCGCGCCGCCGTGAGACCCGCCAGCCCGGCGCCAACCACACAAACATCGGCCTGAATATGCTCGGTTAGCGCTGCAAACGGAGCGATACTGATGCGGTTGTCCGCATAATAACTGTCAATATAGGGCATAGGAACCTCGCCAGAACGCAAAGATTAGGTTGGACCGTGATGCTAGCTGGTTTCCACCTGTTCGGGAAGACGCCAATCAATCGGATCGCGGCCCTGCGCCGACAAGAACGCATTTGCTTTTGAAAAATGACCGCAGCCCAAAAACCCGCGATGGGCCGACAGGGGTGATGGGTGAGGGGCCTTGAGCACCAAATGCCTGTCTTGATTGATAAAACTGGCCTTTTTCTGCGCATAGCTGCCCCAAAGCATAAAGACGGTGGGGTTCCCCTGTGCGTTGATTTTTTCAATCACCGCGTCGGTAAATCGCTCCCACCCTTTGCCCTGATGCGCACCGGCTTGCCCTTGCTCCACAGTCAGCACGCTGTTGAGCAGCAGGACGCCTTGCTTTGCCCAATTTTCCAAAAAACCATGTTGCGGACGCGGAAGGCCCAAGTCACGTTCAATTTCTTTATAAATATTCAGCAGAGAAGGCGGAATGCGGACGCCGGGACGCACGCTGAAGCTTAGCCCATGCGCTTGCCCCGGTCCATGATAAGGGTCCTGACCCAAAATCACGACTTTGACATCTTCTAACGGCGTTAAATCCAATGCCCGGAAAAAGTTCGACCCGGCTGGAAAAATGGTCGCGCCATTGGCTTTTCGCTCCAGCAAAAAAGACTTTAGCTGTTGCATATAGGTGCTGGAAAACTCATCCGCCAGCGCCTGTTTCCAGCTGTCTTCTAATTGAATTTCTGACATGGCCGCCCCGATAAAACACAACTGGACTGTAGCGTACGGATTTTTCGGACATCAGCAAGACGGTTGCCAAAAATTGGAACAGCCGAATCGTTCAATTCAATGCAAGCCTCGGGCAACGCGGATCGCCATGAGATAAAAAGCGACTGTGATTTGAGAGAAATGGTGCTGCCGGAGAGAATTGAACTCTCGGCCTCTCCCTTACCAAGGGAGTGCTCTACCCCTGAGCTACGGCAGCATATATGATCTTTGTGGCGATCAAAATTGATGCGATTGTTTTCGCATCAAGCGCCGTGGTTACTGCCACAATGATTTGTTCAACGCAAGGGGAAAACTGGACGGACACATAAAAAACGTGCAAGAAACAGGTCAAATAGGTAAGAGCCCGTTTTTCACCCAAAAAATGCACGATTGAAGTGATGATGTCTGAGAAACAAAAAACCAAAGACGAGCTGAAAAAAGAACGTTTGGCCGCCCAGTTGCGGGCCAATTTGCGGCGTCGCAAAACCCAATCGAAAGCGCGGGTTGAGGCGCCAACAGGCTTGGCAGAGCGCCCTAAGGGCAAACCAAGCGTGTTTGAAAAAATGAAGGAAAATAAGCAATAAGTGCGATTGTGTGCGCTTAAATGCTACCTTTTGGCCGCATTTTTGTTCATAAGGTGCGTCAAAACAAATCTGAGATCCCCTGTCGGGTCAGTCTAAAAGGAATTAATATGGATCGCATTCGATTGGTTGGTGGCAATGAACTTAATGGTGAGCTGCCAATTTCTGGCGCGAAAAATGCCGCATTGCCGCTCATGATTGCATCTTTGCTCACTAAAGACCCGCTGGTGCTCAACAATGTGCCGCGTCTGGCCGATGTGAAGCAGCTTGAGCGTATTTTGGAAAATCATGGGGTTGATATTGCCGTGCAGGGGCGTCGCCGTGGCGACGATGAAATGCAGGGGCAGCGCATCACATTTACCGCTCATGACATTGTGGATACATGCGCACCTTACGAATTGGTCTCTACTATGCGGGCAAGCTTTTGGGTGATCGGCCCGCTTTTGGCCCGGATGGGTGAAGCGCGCGTTTCGATGCCCGGTGGCTGTGCGATCGGCACACGCCCGGTAGATTTTTATATTGACGGTTTGCAGCAACTCGGCGCCGAAATCGAAATTGACGGCGGCTATGTGAACGCAAAAGCGCCCGGCGGCCGCCTCAAAGGCGGTAAAGTTGTGTTGCCGCGCATCTCTGTTGGGGCGACCCACGTGATCATGATGGCGGCATCCTTGGCTGAGGGCACCTCAGTGATCGAAAATGCCGCGATGGAACCCGAAGTGACAAATCTGGCCGAATGCCTGATTGCCATGGGCGCCAAGATTGAAGGCGTGGGCACACGCACACTGACCATTGAAGGCGTCGACACTTTGCATGGCGCTGAAGTTGATGTGATCCCCGATCGCATCGAAACGGGCACTTATGCTATGGCCGTCGCGATGACGGGCGGCAACGTGTTGCTAAAGGGCGCGAATGCAGAGCATTTGCGCGCAGCGCTGGATGTGTTGAAGGAAACGGGCGCTCAAGTAATTGAAGAAGAAGACGGTATCCGCATTGTCAAAAATGGCAGCGGCATCAAATCCATTGATGTTGATGTGTCGGAATATCCGGGCTTCCCCACGGACTTGCAGGCACAATATATGGCCTTGATGAGCCGTGCCGATGGCACCACCACCATCCGCGAAACCATTTTCGAAAACCGGTTTATGCATGTCAGCGAACTGGCACGCTTAGGCGCACATATCGATGTTGATGGCCAGGCCGCAGAAGTAACCGGTGTTGAGCATCTAAAAGGTGCGCAAGTGATGGCCACCGATTTGCGGGCATCCGTTTCGCTGGTGATCGCCGGATTGGCTGCAGAAGGCGAAACCATTGTTAATCGCATCTATCATCTGGATCGTGGCTTTGAGCGGCTTGAAGACAAGCTAAGCCGTTGTGGCGCAAAAATTGAGCGTGTGTCGGGCTAAGGCGCACGCGGGCAGGCAATAAATCAATGCCCGCCCATTGTGAACCGCGGCCACACACATTAGGTATGAGCCAACAGGTTATGAATGCAAGGACCGAAAAATGGCTGATCTAAAACTGCTCGCCCTAGACCAAGAAGACTTGGAAGTGATCGCTGCTTATACGCAAGATTCAGTGATCAAAGTGGGTGATATGGGCTATGTGCCTGGCGACAAGCGCTTTGCCTTTTTGATGAATCGGTTTGCATGGGAAACCGGCGATAAGTCCAGAAAAGGTGAACGCCGCCGCGCCGCGCTGCACTTTGACCATGTGCTGAGCGCCAAAAGCACAGGCTTCGATATGAATGCCAAAGATGGCGTTTTGGAGCTGTTGACCATCCGCTTTGAACCCACAGAAGCGCCATCAGGCAATGTCACGCTTGAATTTGCTGGAGGTGCCTCTATAGCTTTGCAAGTTGAATGCCTTGAAGCACGATTGGCCGATTTGGGCGCCGCCTGGCGCGCCAAGGCCAAGCCCGCCCACGAAATTGAATAATAGGACCTTATATGCCGCAAAGACTGCGCACCTTCGACGCTGATTTCGAAAACAAATTTGATCTGTTGCTCAATGCCAAACGCGAATCTTCGGTTGAAGTTAGCGACAGTGTGGCCGAAATCCTCCATCAGGTTGAACAGCGCGGCGATGCGGCATTGGTTGAACTCACAGCAAAGTTCGACAAGCTGGATTTGACGCCCGAGGGGCTGGTCTTCACCCAAGACGAAATCGATCAAGCCTATTTGGACACCCCGGATGAATTGATCGAGGCGCTAAAACACGCTTACAAGCGGATTACGGCCTATCACGCGCGGCAAATGCCAAAGGACGAATTGTTTGAAGATGAGCAGGGGGTCACCCTTGGCTCAAAATGGAATGCGGTGGATGCCGTGGGCATTTATGTGCCCGGCGGCTTGGCCAGCTATCCCTCATCGGTGTTGATGAATACGGCGCCGGCACGTGTGGCCGGGGTTGAGCGGGTCGCCATGATGGTGCCCACACCCGGCGGCAAAGTGAACCCGACGGTTTTGGCCGCTGCCAAGATCGCAGGCGTAAGCGAGATTTATCGGGTTGGCGGCGCGCAAGCCATTGGCGCTTTGGCGTTTGGCACCGAAACCATCGCACCGGTCAATAAGATTGTCGGCCCAGGCAATGCCTTTGTCGCCGCTGCAAAACGGCAGGTCTTTGGCAAGGTGGGCATAGATATGATTGCGGGCCCGTCCGAAGTGTTGGTGATCGCTGATGATAGTGCCAATCCGGCATGGATCGCAGCGGACCTGCTTGCACAAGCCGAACACGACACCGCCGCCCAATCTATTTTGGTCACCACAAGCCCGCAATTGGCGGACGATGTGATGAAGGAAGTGGAGCGGCAACTCGAATTGCTGCCGAAAAAGCATTTGGCCGGACCATCATGGGCGGATTATGGCGCTGTCATTGAAGTGAACGATCTCGACGAAGCCTTTGATATTGCCAACCGCATGGCGCCGGAACATTTGGAATTGTCGCTTGATAAGGCCGAGCAATATATCGACAAAGTACGCCACGCCGGCGCAATATTTTTGGGGCACCACACGCCCGAAGCCATAGGCGACTATATTGGCGGCACCAACCATGTGTTGCCCACCGCGCGTTCCGCCCGATACGCCTCTGGCCTCAATGTGCATGATTTCATCAAGCGTATTTCGATTTTGGGCTGCAGCCCCTCTTCGCTATCCGCTCTTGCGCCCGATGCGATTGCGTTGGCCGAGGCTGAAGATTTGCAAGCCCATGGACGTTCGGTCTCAATTCGGCTTAATCTTTAGGCTGGTTGAACGCGGCAAGGGGCATAATGCGCATTTTAGATCCTGATAGCGATAAACTCGTCACCGTGACGCTGGATCCGGAAACCATCATTTCCATTGATCCGGATGAGGTGCATGAGCGGCGCATCGCGGTTTACGACCTGGTGGATGAAAATGCTTTTGCCCCGACAAACGGAGCCAGCGGCCCCTTTGCGCTTCACCTATCGATTCAGGGCAATCATTTGGTTTTGGATGTGCGTAATCCGGAAACCAACGAACCCATCGCCGCCCACTTTTTATCACTCACGCCGATGCGGCATATGATTCGCGATTATTTTCGCATTCGCGACAGCTATTATGATGCGATCAAAAGCGCGCAGCCCATGCAAATTGAGGCGGTAGATATGGGGCGGCGCGGCCTGCACAATGACGCGGCCGAAATGCTACGTGAGCGCCTCAAGGGGAAGCTGGAGATGGATTTGAACACGGCGCGCCGCCTGTTCACCCTGATCTGTGCCGTGCAACCCTATGCCGATCGCTCTATCAGCATCGCGCACAAACAACCCTCGGTGCTGTTTGTGTGTTCAATGAACTCAGTGCGCTCCCCAATGGCCGCAGCGCTGGCGCGTAAATATTTCCCCTCCGAACTCATCGCCCGGTCTGCCGGGGTGCGCTCGGGCCAGGTGGATCGGTTTGTCCATGATGTGATGGAAGAAATTGGCATCGACATGTCGGTGCATACGCCGCACACAATGGACGAGTTGGTGGCCACCAGTTTTGACCTGATCGTAACGCTTTCCGAAGAGGCGCCAGCCGCTGTGGACGCCAAAGATTATGAAGCGGGCGCGCGATTGCACTGGGATGTGGCAGACCCCACTTTGGAAGAGGGCAATCGCGAACAGCGTTTAGATGCTTATCGCGCCTTGCGCGAAGATTTATCCAAGCGCATAAAGGCAGAATTGCCCGCTATCTTGACGGACGCGCAACCAAATGGTTCACAAACACATTGATTTTGTATAGTTTCCCCCAGCCTATGCTGCTATAAGGCGGAAAAATTAGCTCAGGAGACAGAATGGCTAAAGAAGAAATGCTCGAATTCCCGGGCGTCGTGCAAGAATTGTTGCCGAACGCTACTTTCCGGGTGAAGCTAGAAAACGACCATGAAATCATCGCCCACACTGCGGGCCGGATGCGCAAAAACCGTATTCGTGTTTTGGCAGGCGATAAGGTGCTGGTGGAAATGACACCTTATGATCTGACCAAAGGGCGGATCACCTACCGCTTTAAATAAGCCTATCGCGCCCTTGGCGCAGTTGCGGAGAATGATCATATGGCGGCCCGTCCAGATCTGATATTGGCGTCTTCATCGCCGCGCCGTTTGGCGCTGCTCAATCAGATTGGGATTGAGCCGGATCATCTGGTGCCTGCTGATATTGATGAAACCCCGCAAAAGGGCGAAACGCCGCGCAAGCTGGCCGGGCGCTTGGCCCACATGAAAGCCATTGCCACGCAGCATAAAGCGCGCCAAACCGGCATTGACGAAAATGCATTGGTGCTAGGCGGCGACACGGTTGTCGCCGTGGGGCGACGCATTTTGCCTAAAGCAGAATTGCTGGAAGACGCCGCCAATTGCCTGAAATTGCTCTCCGGCCGCACCCACAAAGTTTATACCGGGGTGTGCTTGCTCACCCCAGGTGGCCAAGCACGACGGCGCTTGGTGGAAACAAAAATTCGCTTCAAGCGCCTGTCCAACAATGAAGTAGAAGCCTATCTCGCTTCAGGCGAGTGGCAGGGCAAAGCGGGCGGCTATGCCATTCAGGGCATCGCAGGGGCGTTTGTGGTGAAGCTGCAAGGGTCTTATCCTGCGGTAATGGGCCTGCCGCTTTATGAAACCGTGTCGCTTTTGAAAGGCGAGGGCTATCCAATCCAGTTCAACTGGCTCAACTCCGCTTCAGGTATCTAAACTATGGCAAATGATGCAAATAAGAGTGAGGCCAAGGTCACCGGCTTGCGCGCGCCCAAGCCCTGCGTGATGTGTGGCAAGCCCAGTGACAGAAAATTCCATCCCTTTTGCTCAAAGCATTGTGCAGATCTAGACTTGGGCAAATGGCTAAATGGCTCCTATGCGATCCCGGTTGTGGAAGAAGATGGAGCTGAATTTGACGAGGAAAATTAGATGCTTGGCCGCAATCGAAATTTTTCTCTCAAAATTGTGCATTTTTTGCATCTCGGCGCTGGACAGAGCGGAATGAACGCCCTATAACCGCGCCATCATGCTGATTGCGACATGCAATCAAATTGTGCCCGGGTAGCTCAGGGGTAGAGCAGCGGATTGAAAATCCGCGTGTCGGTGGTTCAAATCCGCCCCCGGGCACCATGCCTTTTCCCTAACATCGTAACATTCTGAATTTGCAATATATTTGCGCGGTTGACCTTTGGTCCGCGTTGGTTAATCTGTGGCTTAATTTTATTTTGTTTAAGTCATATTATGTTTCGTTTTTGTCTGATTTTATTGCTGTCTGTACAGATGGTTCTTGGCGCTGTTGCTTCAAATGATCTCTATCAGCCGCCATATTCACGCGCCCTTAAGGACATATATTTGATCAATGTGCCCGGTTATGGTGGTGCAGCCTTTTATCTTGTCGTGAATGTGGGTGAGGCGGATATGAACGGCCCCGCCGGTCTGTCGCATTATCTTGAGCATTTGGCATTGTTTTCCGCATTGGAAAAAGAACGAGGTGAGCTCAGCATCAAGGTTGAAGAAAATGCCTTCGCCTATAAGCTGGCTACAGTTTTCTATGGATATGCAGAATCCAGTGCCGACTATGGCGCCGTTATGAGGCGGCTCGGCAATATATTTCAACCCATTGAACTGGATCGCCAATTCATGCGGGAAGAGCGGCGCATCGTCGAACGCGAATTTGAGCAAGGTGTGCAAGCGGAACCCTTGTCGTTAGAGAGCGCAGCGCTGATCGAAAAATTGTTCGATGGACAATCCGTTGGCCGATCCGTGATTGGAACCTCGGCATCAATTCGCGAGCTCGATATCGATAAGGCGTTGGCCGTTCATGATGAGTTTTATAGACCGGACAATGCGTCACTTTATGTGCTCGGTGAGATCAACTATTCAAAAATCGCCAAGCACGTCAAAGATGTTTTTTCGATCACGTCAGAAAAGGGGGATCCGCACCAGCGTAAGGCGTTGGTGATTGGCGATAAGCGCCATCTCGATGAGGTGGAACGGCCCGATTTATATAGAGATCGGCTGATTTTCAAAAAGGCCATTTCCTTCCCAGAACAATATGATTGGGCGCAAAAACTGGTGCTGCTCGACCATCTTGATGAAATCCTGCTCTCCAGTCGCTCTGGCGGGGTGCGCAAAGCGCTGCAACTTGATGCGTTTTGGGCGGCGGATCTTGAAATTGACCTGGATTTTATCACGGAAAATGTCTTGCTTCTGGAGATTTCTGCCGCACCAGATTTTGACGTGACGCTTGAAGATTTAGCGTTGGAGATAGAACGGCAGCTCTCCCATCTTGCCGATAGCGGCGTCTCACGCATGCGTTTTTATGATTTGAAAAACGACACGGAGTTTTTCTATAATTACCTGCAGAATTCTCCGACGGATTTGCATGAATATACGTTCAAATCCCTCCTGCTAAACGTTGCCCCGATACAAGGCGAGGAAATCGCGGCGGCCGCCAAAAGGCTGACCCATCTTGATTATGACGCAGTGATGCAAGCCATCGCTGCTCCGAGTGATACGGCCATTCTTTATTTACGGGCGACACAATGACCAGATTGAGAATATTGCCAATTCTATTGGCACTGGCCTTCCTATCCAGTTGCATTATGCCTAATGGCGGGCTGCCAGCAATTAAGCGAGCCACAACAGATCAGGGCCATGAGGTTTATTATATCCCGATGGACGGCGAAGTGGTGACGATCCATGCCGCCTTCCAGTCGAATTATATATTCACAGAAGGGGCAAACCCCGCCGTGCCTCATGTGGCATTGCCCCTTATCCAACAAGCGGCCGCGGGCAACATCAAGCGTGCAATGCTTGTTGAGGAATTCGAAAGACTGGACGCAAGAGCAGAGCTTTACGCCCGAACCGATGCCATTCATGGCGTCTTGGTTGCAGATGTTGGCGACATCGAGGCAGCCGCGAAAATCGCCAATCAGGTGCTCAATAAGTCGACTTTGGATGAACGTTGGTTTCGCCGCATCGCGGCAAATTTGGCGGAAGATGCAGCAATGGATCGCCGACATTCCGGGGTGATCGGTTGGGGCGCCATGCGCCAACTCAGTTTTGATCCGCAAGTTGCACGGTTTTGGACGACCAGTCTCGAAGATATTCAAGCCATAACGCACGCGCAAATCAAAGATTGGTATGAGCAATCCTTTTATGCTGATGACGCGATCATTGTTCTGTCGGGGCCCGAAGACATGACATCTGGCTTGCGGGCTGTGGATGCTTTGCTGGACGGGCTGGACCAAAAAAAGCCACGCGAGGCAGTGGCGACGCAGCAAGCATTTGAACCTGTGGCAAAAACCATTTTGATCGAAAATAAGGCGGCGAGCGACTCGTTGGTTTTGTTGTTTGGTCATTTGACCGGCCAATCTCGGGCCAGAGAAATCGAAACGATGATTTCTGTTTATGAGCTGGGCGGGACGTCAAGCTCGCGATTGCATCTCAAATTGCGTGATGAGTTGCGCGCGGCTTATGAAGTCTTTGCCAAATTTGTAGACTTTGACCGCGAGGTACGACTGTTGGCCATGGGCGGGCAGGTGGCGCCGGATCAAGCAGCCGACGCGCTGGCGGCGGCAAGCGACGTCTATGATCAGATGCGTTCAACCGGATTTGAACAGGCGGCTTTTGACAGAGCCAAAAAGGTATATTTCAGCCACTTTGAGACGTTGTTGAACGGGGACAACTTGCCGACAAATTTCGTTATTGATGCGCTTTTGGAAGGGCATGAACCGGAGTTTGTCTATAGGCTTTTACCAACTGTTGGGGGCATGAATCTTGCTACCCAGAATGAGTATGTCAAAACACATCTGGCCCCCGCTGATCGGCTGCTGCGCATTGTGGTGGCGCCCAATATCGATGCGATTGAGGTTAAGGCCGATTGTCGCGTGAAACGACCCGATGATTTGCTCGATTGTGGGTAAAAAATTGGCCCTGTGGATTAGAAACTAATTGGCGGCCGGTGAGCGATCTCACATTCTCCCAACAAACCCAACCACTTGCACCAAAACTTTAGAATCATTCTAAACAATTGATTTTCCTATTGATTTTTTGTTTTCAATCTGTAAAACACGCTCTATAAAAATATGATGATAAAAATCATATTTAGTGACGTGCAGATGCGTCAACCTTCAAATATTGCTGATTATCGCGACCTTTTCAGCAATATTTGATCTGGAGCGTAGGGCATTGCCTTACGTTCCAGGCTTTTTTTACAAGCTATTGAGGTGCCCCATGCAAAAATCACAAGCGCAGTTTATGACGGACAAAGGCCCGCGCTATTTAGGCCAGTTGTGCAAGCATTTTGCTCATAAAATTGATGCCGATTTTGATGGCAACCACGGCTATGCCAATTTCCCGTTTGGCATTGCCAAAATGCGCGCCGACGCCAATCAATTGGAAATCGCCATTGAGGCCGAAGACGAGGCAGCGCTCAGCCGCACCAAAGATGTGATTGAAAGCCATCTGGTGCGCTTTGCCTTTCGGGAAAATCTGGAAAAGCTCGAGTGGCGCGACGCGGCATAAGCACCGCGACACTCAGAATGATAAGGGTGAAAACTAGCGTTAAAATTGATGATGAGCGGAGCACCTTTGATAGGAACATTTTTGGTTCGATCTTGATGTAAATCAGGCAATTGAACCTCCCCTTGAGTATGATTTTAAAAAGCAACAATTTCGGCGTGGTGTCCGCTGGTGAAATGGCAAGACATCAAGGTTGGTGAGAGGCAGCGATGGATCGGCGTGAATTCTTTTTAGGTGGGGCGGCAGCGCTATCGGTTGGCGCTGCGTGGGGCAGCAATGCGTTTGCTCAACAGCACGCGCCCACTTCCATAAATGTTCAACACGCTTCGTTTGATCTAGGCAAAGGCGTCACAAGCGGGCTGGTTTCGACCGCAAGCGATGCGCCGCCACCCGTGCTCCGTTTGCGCAAAAACCAAACCGCCAGGTTCCGGGTGAACAACCAGCTCGACAATTACACCACCATCCATTGGCATGGGCTTCGCATTGCCAACAAAATGGATGGCGTGCCCTATTTAACTCAACTTCCGATCGAGCCGGGCACCAGCTTTGATTATGAGTTCACGCCACCAGACAGCGGCACATATTGGTACCACCCCCATTGCCAAACCATGGAGCAAATGGCCCATGGCCTGACAGGTATTTTGGTGGTGGAGGACGATAACGACCCGCAATTTGATGCGGAGATAGTCCTCAATTTGAAAGACTTCCACCTGAAGAGCGACGGAGCGCTCGACACGCCATACACCAAGCGTGGTGCAGCGCGTGGCGGCACCATGGGCAATGTGATGACCACCAATTGGCTGCAGAACCCGGCCTATGACGCGCCGGCAGGTGGGCTTGTGCGCTTGCGTATCGCCGCCACAGATACGGCGCGTATCTATCGATTGGCGCTTGAGGGAGCAAAAGGCAAAGTCGTGGCCATGGATGGCCATGCCACCGATTTGATCCCATGGCCCACCAAAGATACGCTATTGATCCTAGCACCCGGCCAGCGCGTCGATATGGCCCTTCAAATGCCGGACAAGGGCACAATGGTGACACTCAACCATCATGCGCTTTCTGGTCATCGCCCATTGGCACAGCTGATGCCGACGGGGCAGAACCTCAAACACCAATTGGAAGACCTGCCGTCGCTGGCCCGCAATCAATTGCCAGATCTAGATCTATCTACTGCCGAAACCCACGAATTTCTGTTTGGCTGGACACCAGAAGCTGATCCGCAGAATAATGGCTGGTGCGGCTCTTTTGGCTATTCCTTCTGGTCGATCAATAAAAAGCCGTGGCCCGGCGATGCCGAGCCAAATGTGGGGCCATTGGCCGAAATGAAGCTGGGCAAAACCTATATTTTGCGCCTGCGCAATGAGAGCCCCAACGATCACCCGATCCATCTGCATGGGCTGGTGTTCAAGCTGCTGCGGTCCAACAAGCGCGACATCCCCCAAATCTGGACGGATACCGCGCATCTCTTGAAAGATGAAACCATTGAAGTGGCGCTGGTGGCCGACAATTTGGGCGACTGGGCGTTCCACTGCCACGTCATTGAGCACCAAAAAGCCGGATTGGCGGGCTATTTGAGTGTCGTTTGACCTCGTTTTCAGCAACACTCTTTTAATCGCTTGACCTTCCATTGACTGGAAGGATTAGAACGGTCACCATGCAATTGCTTTCCGAAAGGAGCACCCATGGCCGACCACACTGAAAACGCGCATTCAAAAAGCGCCCACGATCACACTCATCACGGTAATTCAGACAATGGTGCGACGGCTATTGACCCCGTTTGCGGCATGAAAGTGGACGTGAATGCAGGAAAACCTAGTCTCACCATCAAGGGTGAAGATTATCATTTCTGCTCGCAAAAGTGCCATGACAAGTTCGAGGCCGACCCCTATTTCTATATGTCTGGTGGCAATAAGAAAAAAGCGGAAACGGCCCCGAAAAATGTGAAATATACTTGCCCCATGCACCCCGAAATTGTGCGGGATGAGCCGGGCAGTTGCCCGATTTGTGGCATGGCGTTGGAGCCGATGGATGGCGTGGCTTCGGAAGAAAACCATGAATTGGTTGATTTCACGCGGCGCCTTTGGGTAAGCGTTGCGGCGGCAATTCCCCTGTTAATCCTAACCATGGGGCCAATGATTGGCCTGCCCATTCGGCAATGGATCGGCGAAAATATCGCCATATGGCTGGAGCTGATTTTGGCGACGCCTGTGGTCCTGTGGGCCGCCCAACCCTTCTTCGCACGAGGGTGGAACTCTATCCGAACCACCAACTACAATATGTGGACGCTGATTATGCTGGGCGTAGGGGCTGCATATGGCTTCAGCGTTGTGGCAACGCTCTTTCCCGGCCTATTGCCCGCGGAAGTGCTGGTTATGGGGCATCCGCCAGTTTATTATGAGGCCGCAGTGGTGATCATTGCGCTGGTCTTTGTGGGGCAAGTGCTTGAATTGCGGGCCCGAGAACGCACGGGAGACGCCATTCGCGCATTGCTTGACCTGTCTCCCAAAACCGCGCGCCGCATCAATGATGATGGCAGCGAATATGATGCGCCTTTGGAAAATATCCTGATTGGTGACAGGCTACGCGTGCGTCCCGGCGAAGCCGTGCCGGTTGATGGGGAAGTCATCGAAGGCTCAACCGCAATTGATGAGTCAATGATTTCTGGCGAACCGGTGCCAGTTGAAAAAAATGTCGGCGACAAAATCACTGGGGGCACCATCAATAAAAATGGCACGCTGGTGATGAATGCGACCCATGTGGGCGAAGAGACCATGCTCTCCAAAATTGTTGCGATGGTCGCCTCTGCCCAGCGTTCGCAAGCGCCGATCCAGGGCCTTGCCGACAAAGTGGCCAGCTATTTTGTTCCAGCGGTTGTGGCTATTGCGATTATCGCCTTCGGCGTGTGGTTCTTCTTTGGGCCATCGCCTTCGATCCTTTATGCGCTGATCGCCGCTGTGTCCGTCTTGATCATCGCTTGCCCGTGCGCATTGGGTTTGGCAACACCCATGTCTGTGATGACTGCAACGGGTCGTGGTGCCCAAGCTGGCGTGTTGGTGCGCGAAGCATCCGCATTGGAACGCATGGCTGAAGTCGATGTTGTGGTGGTCGATAAAACCGGCACCCTGACCGAAGGCAAACCAAGCCTGACGGACATTGTCGCCTTGGCAGGTGATGAAGATGAACTGCTGCAACTTGTCGGATCACTAGAGCAAGGCTCAGAACATCCGTTGGCCGAAGCCATCGTCAATGCCGCGAAAGAGAAAAATGTCGCGCTTAGCGAGACATCGGATTTTGAAGCGGTGACGGGCAAGGGCGTTCTCGGCACGGTTTCTGGCGCCAAGCTGGGATTTGGCAATTGGGCCCTAATGCAACAATTGGGCGCAACGTCCGATGATGCGCAAGACAAGGCTGCAGCGCTGCAAGAGCAGGGCAAAACAGCCATGTATCTGGCCAAGGATGGCGATCTGGTGGCGATCATTGCCGTTGCCGACAAAATCAAACCCACCACAAAGTCAGCCATTGCCGCACTGCATGAACAGGGGCTTGAGGTGATTATGGCCACCGGTGACAATGAGCGCACCGCAAAGGCTGTCGCTCGCGATCTCAATATTGATGATGTCCGCGCAGGGGTGCTTCCTGAAGACAAAAAAGCCCTCGTGGAAGAATTGCGCGCCAAAGGCAAAAAAGTTGCCATGGCGGGTGACGGCGTTAATGATGCGCCGGCTTTGGCAGCTGCCGATGTGGGCTTGGCCATGGGCACCGGGGCGGATGTAGCCGTTGAAAGTGCGGGTATCACGCTGCTGAAAGGTGATTTAACCGGGATTGTGCGCGCCCGCAAATTGGCAAAAACCACCCTGCGCAACATCAAGCAAAATCTGTTTTTTGCATTCGCCTACAACAGCGTGGGTGTGCCAGTTGCCGCTGGTATCCTGTTTCCACTGACGGGCGCTCTTTTGTCGCCCATGCTGGCCGCCGCCGCCATGAGTTTGTCATCCGTATCTGTCATCGGGAACGCCCTGCGCCTGCGCGGCCTGAAGCTTTAGAATTTCTGAAAGGAAAAACATGTCAATCATTTGCGAAGAACAAAAATCAGATCAGGCGACCACGCCTTTAAATGAGCTGTTGTGCAAAGCACACGCCATCGGCTTTTCTGAAGAGGAAATGGCTGAATTGCGCAAACTATATGGCCGGGGCGAGGAGATAAAGAAATGAACATCGGCAATGCGGCAGAGGCCACAAGTCTTCCCACCAAAACCATCCGCTATTATGAAGATATTGGCCTGATCAAACCAGACCGGGCGGAGAATGGCTATCGCGACTATTCGGACGATGATGTACATCGACTGCGATTTCTGCAGCGGTCGCGCAGCCTCGGCTTCACCATTGAGGAGTGCCGCACGCTGCTATCACTCTACGATGATGAGGGCCGCGCCAGCGCAGACGTTAAGCGGATCGCGCGTGAAAAAATTCAAAAGGTCGATGAGAAAATCGCAGAACTTCAAAGCCTGCGGTCCACCCTAAAAGTGCTGGTGAAAAACTGCCACGGGGATCAGCGGCCCGACTGCCCGATTTTGGACGACCTGGCCGGACGAAACACCGCCAAATCAGCGTAACTCTTCTCGCCATGGGGGATTGGCGCCATGGCGTGATACGGTGATCGCCGCCGCGCGTGCGCCCAGCTGTACGGCGCGGGCCAACTGCTCTTCACTAATGGTAAGCAAAGAACCGAACAGATCGTCTTCCTGCAGCGCGCTTAAGAAACCAGCCGTGAACGTGTCCCCAGCCCCAACGGTATCAACCACATCTGCGGGCGCAGCTGGAACATTGATGCGCACATGTCGTCCAATCGCCTCAACGCCGTTACCCCCCTTGGTGATCAATATAAGCTTGGTGCCGAAATCGAAGATTTCTTGGATCTTTTCGTCAACAGACTTTAGGCCGGCAATCCACGCCAGATCTTCATCGGAGACCTTTAAAATGCTCACATGCGGAAAGAGGGCATCCAATTCGCGACGATAGGCAGATTCATTGGCAATGAAACTCGGGCGTATATTGGGGTCGAGCATAACGGGAACATGTTGCGCCATCTCGGTTAAAATACGCTGATAATACGGCCCGGATTTTGATCCGAGCAAGCTAATGCCGCCGAAAAATGCCATGTGCACCTTGTTCGGTACGGGCAATGTCTCATCGTCAGTGAAATCCTGCGCGGCGGTCCCTTCATCATAAAACTGATAGCTGGCGTGGCCATCTTTGAGATGGACCATCGCAAGCGGCGTGGGCAGTTTGCTGCGCTTAAGATGGTCAAGATTGACGTGGCTATCTAACAGCGCGCCGCGTAACTGTTCGCCCAAACCATCTGTGGCGACTTTGGAATGAAAAGAAACTTGCGCGCCCAAGCGACCCAGCGCCACAGCCGTGTTAAAAACCGAGCCGCCGACGGCTGGCGCAAATCCCAACCGCCCATCGGCAGCCTCCATCGGCAACATATCAATCAACGCTTCGCCACAACATAAAATCACGATCGTGTCCTCAACTCATACGAAAATATTCTTCTAGCGGCAATTGCGCATGTGAGTTTGGTTTTAGCAAGGGGGAATCACCTGCGCCATCAAAAACGAACATTCCGGCACATAGAGTTCATCAGGCACGTTGGTATCGTTGGCCGAAGATCGTGCGCTTGCTGAAATGCTAGCATCAATAAAAAGAACCGCATACTTGAACCAGAATACAAAAAGGCGGAGCGCTGAGCGCCCCGCCTTCTAAAACACGCATCAATGAAGATGGCTTATTCTGCGATGGTTACATCAGCGAAATAAGGTACACCCAAAGTTGAACGCCAGAAGCCTTCAACATGTGTGCCCATCATCATGTAGAGATTGCGGTGATACATCGGCAAAATCACGTGGTCATTCATCATGATCGCTTCTGCATTTGCCATGTGCTGCAAAGATTCTGACTGATCAACTGCGGCTTTGGCAGCAGCGATTTCGGCGTCATAATCTTCGTTTGCCCACTTGGCCAGATTGTTCGGGCTTGTGGACACAAAGTTGTCGAGGAAAGTCATTGGGTGCGGATAGTCAGCGCCCCAACCCATTTGTGCAATCTGGTATTCAACTTTTTGCACTTCTGGGTAGTAAACTTTCCATTCGCTCACATCGATTTCTACATCGATATTGAGGTTCTCTTTCCACATTTGCTGAATAGCTTCGAGCAATTTCTGGATTGGAGGCGAAGCATAGGTCATGAAGACGGTTTCAGGGAAACCTTCGCCATTTGGATAGCCAGCTTCAGCCAGCAATTTCTGAGCTTCTTCAGCTTTCGCTGTTTCGCCCAAACCATAATCCTCAGCCACATCGCGGAAATCTTCGCCCGCAACATTCATGCCGTAAGGCACCAAGCCAGTTGCTGGCACGTCTGCTGATTGCAGCACGAACTCAACAATTTCCTGACGGTCGATGGCCATGGACAGCGCTTTACGCACTTTCACGTCATCAATCGGGCTTGCTGCTGGGTTGAAGAACGCATAGGTGGTGCCCAATGATGGGATCACCAAGAACGCATCGCTTTCAACTGACAAGCGTGGCACCTCAGATGCAGGTACGGATTCAATGCCGTCTACATCGCCAGCTTCCATCGCAGCCAACGCCGTTGATTGTTGTGGGATCAAACGGAAAGTCAGCTTGTCGAGTTTAACATTGTCCGCACCGTAATAGTTTGGGTTTTTCTCGAAAACAAAACCTTCACCCAAATTCATTTCGGTCACACGGAAAGGGCCGGTGCCGATATAGGTGTCTGGGCTACGTGTCCAACCTTCTGGGTCCGCTTCCACAACATCCTGACGCACGGGGAAATATGTTGAGTAGGCCACAAGCTGCAACATGTAAGGCACGCGTTGCTTCAGGGTGAACTGAACGGTGTGCTCGTCAACAGCCTTCATGTTTGGCGTGGCGTCGCCGCCATCATAAAACTCTTGAGCGCCCTCAATGTGATAAAGAAGGGCAGAGTTTTTCGCGCCGCTGGCAGGGGTCAGAACCCGTGTCCAGGCATAGATGAAATCGTCGGCGGTGACAGGTTCGCCATCAGACCATTTTGCATCTTCGCGCAATTTAAATGTGTATGTCAGGCCATCTTCTGAGATTTCCCAGCTTTCAGCCAGGGCGGGCACAATTGAACCGTCTGGTGCAAACTTCACCAAGCCTTCAAATGTGTTGCCAATGATCGGGGCCGCAAAGGTTTCGTTTGTGGTGCCGGGATCGAATGTGTCAGACTCATTGTTGACCACATAGACAAGTGAAGATTCAGCGTAAGCTGCACCGCCAAGTGCCAATGAAGTTGCTGCAATGAGAGGGATCAGTTTTTTTAACATCTCACTCCTCCGTGGGGACTATCCCCATTGTTTTGTTCAGGCCCTTTTGGTTGGGCCTTTGGTTTAGGTGCCGATTATTCGGCGTAGTGGCAGGCAACTTTGTGGTTGTCGGCCAATTCTTTCAGCTCAGGCTCTTGCTCGGCGCACAAATCCGTCGCCAGCGGGCAACGTGTGCGGAACCGACAGCCCGAGGGCATGTCGATCGGGCTAGGAATTTCGCCCTGCATTTGATCCTGATTGTCCTTGCGCGCTTCCACCGGGTCCGCAATGGGAATGGAGGCCAAAAGCGCGCGGGTGTAGGGGTGTTTCGGGTCGTCATAAAGCGCATTGTTCGGCGCGATCTCGACGAGCTTTCCCAAATACATCACGCCAATTCGGTCGGAAATATGCTTCACCATGGACAGGTCATGCGTGATGAACAAATAGGTGAGGCCCAGCTCTTTTTGCAGGTCCTCCAGCATGTTCACCACTTGCGCCTGAATAGACACATCAAGTGCCGAAATCGCCTCATCGCAAATCACAAGCTGCGGGTTCAACGCAATGGCGCGGGCAATGCCGATCCGCTGACGTTGGCCACCAGAAAACTCATGCGGGAAGCGGTTGGCGTGGTCTTTGTTCAAGCCCACCACTTCCAGCAATTCATGCACCCGGGCCGTGCGGCTTTTATCATTGCCGATGCCCGCAATTTCCAACGGCTCGGCAATCAAGTCGCGCACATTCATGCGGCCATTCAGCGAGGCGTAGGGGTCTTGGAAGATCATTTGAATATCGCGGCGGTGCGGAGCCAAATCTTTCTCTTTGAGCTTGGCCAAATCCGCACCGTTAAACTCAATCACCCCATCAGTCGGGCTATAAAGCCGGATCAATGTGCGGGCAAGGGTGCTCTTGCCGCAGCCACTCTCGCCAACAAGGCCCAGCGTTTCGCCGCGACGAATGTCGAGATCAACACCATCAACCGCTTTCAAGAATTTCGGGTTTTGACCAAAAAATCCCGCCGAGACCTGAAAATGCTTCTTCAGGTCGCGCACGCGCATCAAAACCTCATCGTCACGCATATGTGGTTGCTTATCCATTGGAAACCTCCGGCGCGTCGAATATGGATTGCAGGGCTTTGGGCGCCTCTTCATGGTGCAACCAGCAGCGGGCCTCGTGCACAGTCGGCTTCGCGTTCGGGCGCTCAAACAATGGCGGCATCGCTTCCAAACATTGTTGGATCGCGTGCGGACAACGTGGCGCGAACGGGCATCCCTCAGGCGGCCGCAACATGTCGGGCGGCGAGCCGGGGATTGGCGTCAGCCTTTGCTTGGTGTGGCTGCGCACATCCGGAATCGAATGGAGCAGACCCGTCGTGTAAGGATGCTGCGGGGATTCAAACACGTCATAGACGTCGCCCGTTTCCATCACCATGCCGCCATACATCACCAAAATACGGTCAGCCACTTCGGCGATCACGCCCAAATCATGGGTGATCAAAATGATGGCCATGCCGAGCTTTTCCTGAAGGTCTTTCAGCAACAGCAAAATCTGGCGTTGAATGGTCACATCAAGCGCGGTGGTTGGTTCATCCGCGATCAGCAATTTCGGGTCACACGTCAACGCCATGGCGATCATCACCCGCTGGCGCATACCGCCAGAAAATTGGTGCGGATAATTGTCCAACCGGCTGGCCGCGCTTGGTATTTTCACCAGGTCAAACAGCTCCAGCGCCCGCTTGCGGGCTTCACTGCGGGAAACAGGCTTGTGCGCCATAATGGTTTCAATCAACTGCTCGCCCACAGTCAGCGTCGGGTTCAAGCTGGTCATCGGGTCTTGGAAGATCATCGCAATGTCATCACCGCGGATGGTGCGCAATTGCTTGTCTGACAGGCCGGTAAGCAGCTTGCCTTCAAAATCGGCGGACCCGTCCACCACTTCCCCATTGGCCTTTAATAAGCCAAGGATCGACAGGCAGGTGATCGATTTGCCCGAGCCACTTTCGCCCACAATGCCCAAAATCTCGCCCGGGCGCACATCAAAGCTAACGCCGCGCACCGCCTGCACATCGCCACGCGACGTGTGGAAATGAGTGGTGAGATTGTCGACTTTCAATAAAGGTGCAGAACTCATTTGCGCAACCTCGGATCAAGTGCATCCCGCAATCCATCGCCCAAAAAGTTGAACGCAAACATGGTCAATGAAATTGCAGCTGCAGGGAAAAACAATTGGTGCGGATAGGCGCGCAGGGTTTCCACCGCTTCCGCGGTCAAAGTGCCCCAACTGGCCATCGGGACGCTGACGCCCAGGCCGATAAAGCTCATAAAACTCTCAATGAAAATCGCACTCGGGATCAACAGGGTCAGGGTCACCAGAATGGGGCCCATTGTGTTGGGCAGCAAATGACGCGTCAAAATCCGCTTGGTGCTCGCGCCCATGGTTTTGGCCGCCGCGACATAATCCTGGTTTTTGAGCGACAGCATTTGCCCGCGCACAATTCGCGCCATATCCACCCAGAACACCGAGCCAATAGCAATGATGATTGAAAGGAAACCAGATTGGAACACCACCATCATTAGGATCACATAAAGGGTGAGGGGAATGGTGGCGATAATCTCCACAATCCGCATCATTACATTGTCCACATTGCCGCCAAAATAGCCCGCAATGCCGCCATAAAAGACGCCAATAAAGAAGTTCACCATCGCCGCGACAAACGCCACGGTCAGCGAAATACGCGCGCCGTAAAGCTGACGCACCAACACATCGCGGCCCAAACTATCGGTGCCGAACCAGTTGGTCTGGTTCCAGCGATAGCCGATTGACTCAACCGCATTGCCATCGCCATCCACAAGCGTCGCAGGCAGTTGGCTATAGTCCACGCGCACTTCCGCGTCACCAAACACATAAATGTGCTGCTTTTTCATCAAATCTTTGCGCTTGGCCCGCACAAGCCCAAGAATTTCGCCATTTTCGGCCACTTCATAGAGCTTGAAGTTGCCGCTATTGAGAAACACATATTGCGCCGAGGCGTCGGTTGGTTCCGCCTTATACACTTCAAAGATCGGCGGAATGTTGGAGAGCTTCAAATCCTGATCATAATAAGTGTGATGGGTGAGCATTGGGCCGAAAATAGCCGCCAAAATCAGCAAGATGATAAAGGCGAGGCTGGCCATGGCAGGCTTATTGCGCCACATGCGCTGGCGCACATCCTGCCAATAGGTCAGGCTTGGCGCGGCGATGAATTCAGCATCTTGTGCCCCACGATCCACTGGCGCCCATTTTTCCTTCGGGACAGTCACATGAATGTCGGTCATTGTGCTTTCTCCCCAAGTTTAATGCGCGGATCGAGCACCATGTATAAAAGATCAACAATCAAAATCATCAGCATCAAAAACGCCGCATAGAAAATCGTAATGCCCATAATGGTGGTGTAGTCTCGGTTGGAAATGGACAGCACAAAGTGGCGTCCAATGCCCGGCAGGGCAAAGATTTGTTCAATCACGAATGAGCCGGTCAGCAAGTTGGCCACAACCGGACCCAGCACGGTAACGATGGGGATCAACGCATTGCGCATACCATGTTTGAACAAGATGGTTTGCGGATGCAGGCCTTTGGCGCGCGCGGTGACCATATAGTCCTGCCCCAACACTTCCAGAAGCGAAGAGCGCGACAGACGCGCGATAAAGGAAAGCCAAAAGCCGGAAAGGGCGAGAACCGGCAAAATGTAGCCCTGCCAACTGTCCAGCCCAAAGGTGGGCACCAACTGCCATTGCAAAGCAAACAGATAGAGCGCGATGGTGGCCAGCACATAAGACGGGATAGCAACGCCCATGGTGGCGATCGCCATAATGGTGGTGTCCTGCCATTTGTTCTGGTGCAGGGCCGCCACAATGCCCAAAGGAATGCCCAAGGCGACAACGCACAACATGGCCAAAAAGCCGGTCTGTGCTGTCACGGGCAGGCCTTCGCGGATCAAATCATTCACGCGCACGCCTGGATATTTGAATGAGGGGCCGAGATCAAAAGTGATGATGCCCTGCAGATAGCTGAGATATTGCTGCCAAATCGGCTTATCCAGCCCATATTTGGCATTCAACGCCGCCTCAATCTCAGGTGCCAACATTTTTTCAGATGTGAAGGGCCCGCCAGGAATGGCGTGCATCAAAAAGAATGTCAGCGTAATGATCAAAAACAAGGTCAAGGCCATCATCAAGATGCGCTTGATCAGATAGTGTAACATTTAACGCCCCGCTGGATGGTTACATCGGCTTGTGATTGACTTTCGATCAATCGTCGCCGCCATCGAATAGATTATTCGAAGATACAAGATTGGCGAGGTGAGTAAAGAATTTTTTATCAGATAAAAATTTTTTCGATTTGATATCGCGCGCTCTTGCCCGGAAACCCGATACTTATCATGTAAAATTTTCTATTTTATCGGAGATTATCCCCGTTTTTTGGGACAATTTGCTCAAATCTGAATTAAATTGTCAGTATTGTAACACTTTCATATTTGATTAAACGCGAATTCTGATTAGTGTGCCAAAAAGTTGAACGAGGGAAATCGACCATATGGCTTCACCCCCATTGCTAATTCTTGGGAACGTGAATATCGAACTGGTGATGGGCGACTTGGATCATTGGCCGGACTTCGGGACGGAGATGACCATGTCTTCGTCAGACTTTCGTGCGGGCGGCGCGGCGGGCACAACGGCCTTGGCGCTTTCCGGCTTGAGCGTCGATCACCGTTTAATTGCCACCGTAGGGTCAGACAATTTGGGCACATGGCTGCAGGGGGAATTTCAACCCGGCACCACAGCCTGGACAACTATTCCCACGGCCACCACAGTTTCGGTGAATATGTTGCATGATCGCGGCAATGTGGTTGTGTTTAACTCTACAGGCCATTTGCAGGATGTAACGCTCGACACCATGATCGATGCGATTCCCCCGGCAACTTCGAAATCTTCTTTTGCGTTGGTCACCGGTGCGCATTTGATGCCTTCAGTGACAGCCGGGCTTTCTCAACTTTTGACGATGTTGTCCACCATGGGGTGGACCACGGCGCTTAGCCATGACCGCCCTTTTGAGGGGTGGACCGAAGACACCAGAGCGGTGTTTCTGAGTTGGGTGCGTGCCACAGATTGCATCTTAATGCGAGAGCATGAGTTGCGCGCCGTTATGGAAGAAGACGATACCGAAGAAGCCGAAAAAGCGCTGGTCAAGACACTCGCGGACCACCAGGTGCTGGTCGTGCAGCGGGGGCGTACCCGCGCCGATGGCTTCTATCAAGGGCAAATGGTGACCGCGTCCATTGACGACTTTGAAACCAACGATCCTGTTGGCTATGCCGATATTTTCAATGCGGCCTTTATCTCATCCTATATGGCGGGCGAGGGACTGCAAATGGCGTTGGAAAGCGGATTAACCGTCGCGTCCATTGCCGTAAGTACTGCGCCCCGCATCTATGGTGTTTTTGTCGATTAATCTGACGTGAACGCAACGCAAAAAGGAACCTGAATAGGTCCCTAAATGTTTTTTTGTTTTGCGATGGTCTTAATTCAGGTCGCGTTTAAAACTTGCCCCAATCCCATAAGAACGCTCACCGGCCACGTGTCCGGCATCAAGCGCGTACATCACATCAAATTGCAATGTGCTAAAGGCATCCGGCTGCATAAAGTAACTGGCCGCAATGTCGATTTCACGACCTGACGGGGAGAGATTGCCGCTGACCTGCTCATAAATAATGTTGCCGTCTTTGTCCCGTCCTACAGGCAAATTCATCGTAACGTCACCAGCATCCGCGCGAATGGGCTGCGCGAGGGAAAGGGTGACGCGATCGCCTTTTTGCACGAAATCGGCTTTGGCCACGCCAAGATGGAAACCTGAAAACTGTGCGGTGTTAAATGCGGTCACAAAGCCATCGCCCTCTGCTTGCCCGTTTGCGCGGCCGAGTTCCGCACCGCCAAACACGCTGATTCCATTGGATAGATCGGTATCGAAACTCAAATTTGCACTTTGGCTGCTTGCAAGCGTTGGCGTGTTAAAAGCCTCATTGCCGACCAGGCCAAGAAACGCACCCGTCTCGACCATTTGATTGAAGCCAAGGCGCAATGATGAATTGCCCAGATTAAACTGCGCATTTGCACCCGCGCCAGATAGGGAGCCGTTTATGTTTTCACTGTGCTGTGCGCTAAACCCGTAGAACCCATAATGGCCAAAAGCAGTATCGTGTTTCTGGTACACGGCAGTTGCAGTTTCAGCAAAGGAAAGGACGGATACATTTTGAGCCAAGCTATTGGTCAGGCCCAAATCCGTTTGCAAATGCGCAAGGCCATCCTGCGCACCAAAATAGAGCACATTCTCCACATTGCTGATGTCGTCACCAAGCGAAAGGGATGTTCTTGACTGTCCCTTGTCTTTGAGGCTGTCCAATGATGCTGAGCGATATGTGTTTTGGTTTTCCTGCACAAAATAGTCGGCGCGGATCTCAAAATTACCGTTCAGCGCGTCAAAGACCGCCATTTCTTGCTCTTTGAGCATCCGAGAAAGCCCGTCGCCATAAGTGCCGCTGGTGGAAATAGTCGCAGCGCCGAGTGGCGTGCGTGTGCCAGTGGCGAGATTATTGCCTCGTACCACGCTCGCGGCACCAATCGGCTGCAAGGCTGCCGCCACGTCCATTACCCCATGCCCGAAAATATCGGAATAGGCATGTGTGATGCCGCCACCAAAATTTGTGGAGCCATCTACAGCGCCGGAGAAAAAATTATTGTTGGCAGTCGCCAATAAGCGATCACGCCATTCACCTGGCGAAAGCGACGGAAATGCTTGCGCCACCAGCGCAACGCCGCCAGATATTTGCGGTGCGGTAAAGGACGTACCCCATCCGGTTTCATAGGCATTATTTGCATTGTCGGACGCGCCTTTGGTGTCGCCATCACCCACCAGGCAAAACTGTGCCGCCTGGCCACAAGGGGTGGAGATGAGGTTGGCACTAGTGATATTGTAATCACCATCGACCGTGAATTTAGCTTCAACGACCGAAATCCATGCTTCCTGCAACTCAGTGGCCAACAAGGGCAAGCCGGCGCTCACATCTACATCACCTAGACTGTTGTTATTCGAGCTCGCAAATACGATCACACCACTATTCTGGAAATTATCCAAGGCATCAATATAGCTTTGCCAATTGGCGGCTGTGTCGTAAGTGGTTAACGAAGCCAGGGCCTCAGCCGCCGTCGTGCTCCCTGTCATTAGCGCCTGCGCGTCACCAATAACGTAATCAAAGCCCCAGCTATTATTTTGCACGACTGCGCCTTTAGCTGCCGCATCATTGGTTGCAGCAGCTAGACCACCCATATTATTTTGCCGAAATGAAGAAAGGTGCAGGTCAGCATTGGGCGCGACGCCCATAATTTCGCCCGTGCCGTAGTTGCCCGTGGCAATTGACGCCACATGCGTGCCGTGATTTGAGAAAGAATAGGGCGTCACAGTCCCATACTCATAAATTATTTTGCCGCTAAATTCTTCATGAGTGGTCAAAAAGCCATCATCTATAATTGCAACAACTTGTCCTTCGCCAGAAGCGCCAGTCGATAGTGCTTGATGCACTTTTGTTAAAAGATATGGGTGCGGGTTTGCTCCAGATCGGCCAGCACTATTGAAATTAACCGCCTGAAATTCAGAAGTATTGGCAATTCTGGTGGCAAGGGAGGAATCCTCTGTGCCAACAAATCCCGCTCCCCATGCAGCTACAATAGGATCAATGCTGCCACCACCAGAGCCGACGCCGGGACCACATGCCGCCAAAAACAGGACGCCGAAGCAAGCTGAACTCAAGAGTGTGTAGCGATTCAATTTCTGGCGCAATTTCATGGATGGCGTGCCTTTAGTTGCAAACGACTCGATAGTACCAAACTACAGAATGATTAAAAACTATCAACCTAGCACGTCATTAGTGAAATTCAGGCAGCTTCCCAAAAAGATACCAATTCATAACGATTCTGGTTTTTTGCGGCAATTCAACGATCATCAAATGTAGTTTCTTCTTAAACTTTCGATCCGTGGTCAGCCTTTATGCGTGGGTAAAACAGGATATATGAATATAAATCAATAGCTTATATTCATATAGTGGCTGCGGAATGTGAATTTGTAATGCATGTGATTTTTTGGTTGCAAAATGGTATTAAATTGGATTTAATAGTGCTGAGGGCGATGTAAGTGCAACTGACTAGGCCGGTTGTGCATCTGTCGAATAATGAGGATTTAGCACTCCAGTTAAAGTGGGGTGTCGGGAGGAAGATGGTTCATGGCGATTCTGCTCAAAAATGCCACGGTTTTTGACGGTGAGCGGTTTTTGGAAAATCAGTCCGTTGAGATCGCCAATGGAAAAATCTCCCGTTTGGTGTCCGCTGCCGAAACGCAATCGATTGCCGATGAAGGGCAAATAATTGACCTTCAGGGGCAAATTTTGGCGCCGGGTTTTGTGGATGTGCAGGTCAATGGCGGCGGCGGTGTGATGTTTAACGACCAACGCACCGTGGAAGGGCTGACCGAGATTGTGCGTGGCCACCGTCAATTTGGCTCCACAACCCTAATGCCAACGCTGATCACCGATTCATTTGATGTAATGCGCGAGGCTGCCGATGCGATCAGCGCGGCGATCAACGCGAATGTGCCCGGCATACGCGGTGTGCACTTTGAAGGGCCTTATCTGAGTTTGAAGCGTCGCGGCGTGCATGCTCCTGAATTTTTACGGGACGTGGATGATGAGGCGGTTGGGCTGTTTACCCGTGGCGATCTGGGCGAAGTGATTGTAACGGTGGCGCCGGAATGTGTGCCGAATGAATTCGTCGCCACACTGAGCGAAAAGGGCGTGCATGTTTGCGCCGGCCACAGCGCAGCAACGTACGAACAAATCGGGGAGGCGCTCAAGGTTGGTTTGCGTGGCTTTACCCATCTGTTTAACGCTATGCCGCCGCTGGCCAATCGCGAGCCAAGTGTGGTTGGCGCGGGGCTTGATGATGTGGAGAGCTGGTGCGGCTTAATCGTTGATGGCTACCATCTGCATTTCGCCAGCGCACGGATTGTTGTGCGGGCAAAGCCGCAGGGCAAAATCATGCTGGTTACAGATGCGATGGCCACTGTCGGCGCGGAAGAAAAACACTTCAACCTTTATGGCGACACCATTCATGCAGTGGATGGGCGTTGCGCGCTGGATGATGGCACGCTGGCAGGGTCAGACCTTGATATGATGCGGGCTGTGGAATTGACGCACAAAGAGCTTGGGCTAGAGCTTGGTGAGGCCCTGCGCATGGCGTCACTCTATCCAGCACAATTCTTGCGGCTGGACGATAAAATCGGCCGCATCGCACCCGATTATGATGCCGATCTCGTTGCCTTTGATAAAGACAGCATGAAGGTCACCCAAACGTGGATTAAAGGTGAAGGGGAGGAGCATTAATGCCTGTGTGTTTTGACATTGGCGGCACCAACATTCGCTGCGGTTGGCCTGTGGCGCTGGGCGATGTGCCTATTGCCGCGCAGTGCCCAACCCCGCGTGACTCGCTGGATGAGTTTATTGACGCGATGGCATCTATGGTTGCAAAAGCACCAGCGGCTCAATGTGATTTCGTCGCCATTTCAATCGCCGGATTTGCCAATCCCGAAACGGGCGCATTGACCATTGCCAACATCGAATGTCTTAAAGGCGTCGATCTGGCAACCAAGCTGGAGCAGCGCGTGAATATCCCTGTGCTGGTTGCCAACGATGCGGATTGTTTGGCGCTTGCTGAGGCGAAAGCTGGCGTTGCCCAAGGTTCTGGCAATGTGCTTGCCATCGTGCTCGGCACAGGCGTTGGCGGCGGCATTGTTATCAATGGCGAAATTGTTACAGGATATGGCGGAATTTCCGGCGAATGGGGCCATGGTCCTGTCGTCGATCCAACGGCTGGTGGCCTGGTTGAGGATATGGGATATTTCCAATGCGGCTGTGGCCAAAAAGGATGTTTGGATACGGTTGGCGGCGCGCGCGGCATCGAGAATGTGCATCAAGCGCTCACGGGTGAAGCCATTGATGCTGAAACCGTGCTGGAACGTTGGCGCGCTGGCGACGAAAAGGCAACAAAGTCTATTGAAGTCTCTGCGGAGATGGTGGCGCGTGTTCTTTCCACTTTCATCAATGCGCTTGGGCCGAGTTGTGTGCCCGTTGGCGGCGGGTTGGCCCACGCCCAAGATCTGATCGCGCACATCGACAAGCGCGTACGCACAATGGTGCTGTCAAATTATGAGCAGCCGCTGGTCGTGCCAGCGCAACATCTCAAAAATGCTGGCCTGGTTGGGGCCTCATTTTTACGTCCCCCAGAGTCAAAAATGCGTGGGGTGGCGTGATGTCGAAAATCACTTTCGAAATTTGTGTCGATACACCGCATGGTCTCAAAGTTGCCAAACAGGCTGGCGCGGATCGTGTAGAGCTTTGCTCGGCACTGGCCGCGGGTGGCCTGACGCCTTCGCGTGGCTTGATGCGTCTGGCACGTGAAATCGACATGCCTGCGCATGTAATGATCCGTCCGCGTGACGGTGATTTCTGCTTTAGTGAAGATGAATTGAAGCTAATGCTGGACGATATCGCATTGGCGAAAAGTGAAAAGATGCAGGGTGTCGTATTGGGCGCAACTCATGCCGACGGCACATTGGATGAGCGCACGCTTAAAACGCTAATTGATGCTGCCAATGGCATGGATTTAACACTACATCGCGCCTTTGACGTGACGCCAGAGCCGCTTTCAGCGCTCGAGACTGCAATCGAGCTTGGATTTGATCGTATCCTGACGAGCGGGCAGCAAACAAAGGCCAGTGATGGCAAAGACTTACTTGCTGAAATCGTCACGGCCGCGCGCGGACGCATTGAAATTATGCCCGGGTCAGGCGTGAATGCCGAAGTGATATCGCATCTGGCCGCAGCGATGCCGCTCACAAATATTCACGCCTCTTGCGCAGCACCTTTGCCACAATCGCCGGATGCGGCGGTGAAGCTGGGGTTTGCAGCTGCAGCTGGTCGGCGCGACGCTAGTCTGAAAGTGGCGCAAAAACTTGCGCTTGAGCTGTCTCATTTTGAGGGGGCAGCGTCATGACTACATTTCTCCTCCGTACAAAAAAACACAAAGATCGCTTTAATTTTCAAAAACTTATCCGTAATTGTGAAATTGATTTTCACAAACTGGGGGTAAAATTACAAAACTCCCTTGAGAATTTGCATTATTTGGTCCAATGTACGAAAATTAATTTCATAGAAGATCGGGAGGGATCGTATGACCTTTAAAATCGGTGTCGTTGGACTGGGATATCGTATTGGTTATTTGATGCAGGTCATCGGCCAAACTCAAAAGGACATTGAGTTCGTTGGCTACGTTGACCCAAATCCGGCAGGCTTGGGCTTGGTGAATGGGGAAGGGGTGCCCGGCATCTCTGTTGATCCGTCAGCGCTTAAAACCTTCAATCCGGGCAAGCCTTTTGACAGCTTGGAAGAGCTGCTCGAGAAAAACGACCTTGATTTGTTGATGGTCGGTTCGCCAAACCATATGCACCTTGAGCATTTGCGGATTGCGATCAAGGCGGGCGTCAAGACATTTGCTGAAAAGCCTGTTGTGACCACAGAAGCGCAAACATTTGAGTTGCTTGAATTGTTGCAGGAAGCTGGCAATGTAGACCAAGTGATGATTGGCTTGGTGTTGCGTTACGCACCGCTTTACCGCGATTTGATTGCGGCACGCGACAGCGGCAAATTGGGTAACATCGCCTCCATTGAGGCGTCCGAGCATATTGCGCCTTATCACGGTGCATTTTTTATGCGCGATTGGCGTCGTAATTCAGAATTTTCTGGCGGGTTCATGCTGGAAAAATGTTGCCACGACCTGGACCTTTACCAAGGTCTTGTGGGCAAGCGGCCAAAACGTGTGGCCAGCTTTGGTGGTCGTCGCTCATTTGTGCCGGAGAACAAACCGGACGAATTGGCTGACGTTTATCAATATAAGCCCAGTGGCTGGAATGGCAGCGACAAGGTGTTCGATAGCGATGGCGATATCATCGACTATCAAACCGCTTTGGTCGAATATCAGGATGGCGAAAATCTTTGCTTCCACACCAATATGAACGTGCCGGACGAGTTTCGTCGCTTTGCGGTGATCGGCTCAAAAGGCATGGCGGAAGGCGATTTTATTCGCAATTTCTTCAAGCTCACTGCAGCTGAGAATTCTGAGACTTTGGTCGACAAATCATATGAAGCCTCAAACCTGTCTGCTCACTACGGGGCTGATGAGCAGATGATCGAGGATATTTTCAATCACTTGCGGAATGGCGCAAAGCTTCCAGTTTCCATTTTGGATGGCTTGGAAGCGGGCCTAACCGCAATCAAACTAGACGAAGCACGCTTGTCCGGCTCTGTTGTTGATCTCACGGAAACGTGGGCGAAGTTCGACAGCTACAAGCTTGCCAAGGAGGAGGTTGCTTAAATGCAAGCAATGGGGGGACGTCCAAATGTGTTTCCGTATTTGCTGCTCTTGCCGGCATTGTTTATTACGCTGGCAATTGTAGCATGGCCGCTGTTGGAAACAGTTCGGCTATCATTTACGGACGCATCGCTAAAGCCGACTGAAGAGTTCATTGGCTTGGCAAACTATGAGAAGATTTTCTCTCGCCGTTTTCCAGAAGTCATTGGCCGGACATTTTATTGGATGGCCATTTCTGTAACTTTGAAAATGGTGGTCGGCGTTCTGGGCGCAATGTTGCTCAACTCCGCTGTACCAGGTCGCGGCTTTTTGCGCGTACTGGTGATGCCCCCCTGGATTGTGCCAATTGCGATTGGCGTATTTATGTGGCGCTGGATGTATAATGGCCAGTTCGGCATGATTTCCGGTGTTGCGCAGCATTTGGGTATTTTGGCAGGGCCTTACGAATTCTTGGGCGACCGCACCGGCGCATTCTATTCAACCGTCGTGACCGACGTTTGGGTGGGCACGCCATTGGTCACCATCTATTTGCTGGCTGCCATGCAGTCTATTTCACCTGACTTGCACGAAGCCGCTTGGGTGGATGGCGCAAGCCGCATGTATCGCTTCCGCCGCATCACGCTGCCTTTGATTATGCCCGCTGTGGCAACCATGGGCCTGTTGAGTGCGATTTGGACCTTTAACTCCTTCGACATCATCTGGATTTTGACCGAGGGTGGGCCGCGCGGATCGACGACAACCATGATTATCGACACCTATAAGACTGCGATTTCGCGCAATCGATATGGTGAAGGTGCAGCGCGTGCTGTGATGATCGTGATCTTCCTGTCCTCGTTCGCAGGGTTCTATTTCTACATGCTGTCACGCATGGCAAGAAGGAGCTTGAAAAATGATAAATAAGTACCGTTGGTGGGAAATTGTCGGCATTTATTTAGGCATCGCCGTCTTTCTATTGTTCCTTTTGGCGCCGTTCCTGGAAGCCTTCCTGGTGTCCATGCGTCCGCTCAACCGGATCAACTCCATTCCGTATAAAATCATTACGGACAATATGAGCTTTGATGCATATTTCACCATGTGGGAAAATGTGCCGCGCTTGGGGCGTTATATTTGGAACAGCTTCTTCATTGCGACCTGTGTGACACTGATCGTGCTGGTTGCTGTGATCCCCGCCGCTTGGGCCTTTGCCCGGTTCGAATTTAAAGGCCGCGACCCAATGTTGGCCGCATTCCTTGCCATTAACATGGTGGGTGGCGCTGTTTTGATCATTCCATTGTTCCAATTGATGCGGAACTTGGGTTTGCTGAACACATATTTGGCAATGATCATTCCAGGCGCAGCGTTTTTGATCCCAACCGCGATTTGGTTGTTGCGCTCATATCTAATGAAAATCCCTCGCGAGCTTGAAGAAGCCGCTTGGGTGGATGGCGCAAGCCGCCCTTACATCCTTTGGAAGGTGATCTTGCCGATCGCCATGCCCGGGATCGTTGTGGTGGCGATTGCAACCTTTATTGGGGCCTATGCGCAGCAGTTCCTGTTCGCATTAACATTCAATTCAAATTCTGACCTGCATCCATTGCCGGTTGGTATTTACCAGTTCTTTGGTCGTCAAACCGTTATTTGGAACGAAGTGATGGCCGCGAGTTTGGTCGGCATTTTGCCAGTGCTGATCATTTACATCTTCCTGCAGCGATACATTATCGCTGGCCTGACCGCTGGCGCGGTGAAGGAATAGGACAGATGTATCAATTGGCAGAAAAAAGGGAGTTCAAGATGAAACTGACTAAAATTTTGCTTGGTGGCGCTCTGCTGCTTAGCTCTGCAACATTCGCTGTTGCGCAAGACCAATCACTCCAAGTTATCCTTTGTGGTGACGACACATGGGGTGGTGAAGTGAACGCAAAGCACGCCGCTGAGTGGGAAGCTAATAACCCTGGTTACACAGTCGCATTTGAATATGTGCCTTGGGGCCAGTGTCAGGAAAAAGCAACAACGCTTGCTGCCGCCGGCACACCAGCAGCTGTAGCTTACATGGGTTCACGGACCTTGAAGCAACTGGCTCAAAACGATCTGATCCTGTCTCATGACTTGTCAGAAGAAGAGCTGAATTCATGGGCAGGCCCAATCTTGGGCACCGTGACAGCTGACGGTAAAGTTTGGGGCTTGCCACGCGCATTCTCAACAAAGGCCTTGTACTGGAACAAAGACTTGTTCGAAGCCGCTGGCCTTGATCCTGAATCACCGCCAAAAACTTGGGACGAGATGTACGAAGCTGCATCAGCCATTAAAGAAAACACTGACGCCGATGGCTTCGGTTTGGCTGCTGCCTCATTCGACAACACCATGCACCAGTTCATGAACTATGTGTACACAAACGGTGGTGAAGTGATCAACGAAGACGGCGAGATTGTCTTCAACTCACCAAACAACGTACAAGCACTTGAGTTCTATGGCAAAATGGCTGAAGTTTCTCAGCCAGGTCCAGTTGCTTATGACCGTGCGAAATTGCGTCCATTGTTCGTGGAAAGCAAAATCGGCATGTTCATTTCTGGTCCTTGGGAGCGGAACGCTGTTGGCGATGCTGTGAATTGGGGCGTTGCGCCAATTCCAGTGGGCCCAATGGGTACACCAGGCACTTTGTTGATCACTGACTCATATGCAGTGTTCAAAGGTTCAGGTGTTGAAGAAGCTGCTCTGGACTTTGCTAAGTTCATGACAAGCTACGACAACCAGATGGAATTTGAAATTGCTGCTGGTTTGACACCATTGCGTCCTGATCACCCAGAAGTGGCGAAAATGCGTGAAGAAGATCCAACTTGGAACGCCTTCCTTGACGCAATCGCAACTGGTGGTCCAGAGCCTTTCGTAACTGACTATGTTGGTCTGCAAGACGTGATCAACGAAGCTGTTCAAGGCGTTGTATTGGGCGAAGTTGAAGCCGCTGAAGCTGTTGAAATTGCAGCCGAAGATTTGGAAGACTACAAGTAAGCCTTTGCAAAAACGTGGGGTCCGCCATTGGCGGGCCCCGCAATGAAAACCGCTAATTAGGGGGGGATGACCGTGGGTCAACTCAAACTCGATAACGTTAAAAAAAGCTACGGCGACGTTGAGGTCATTCAGGGCGTTTCACTTGACGTAAAACATGGTGAGTTCATCGTGTTCGTCGGACCATCAGGTTGCGGCAAGTCAACTTTGTTGCGCATGATTGCCGGCCTTGAAGAAATTACAGCTGGTGATGTTGAGATTGACGACAAGATCGTCAATACATTGCCACCAGTAAAACGGGGCATCGCGATGGTGTTCCAATCCTATGCGCTCTATCCACATATGAGCGTTTATGAAAACATTGCATTCCCTCTGCGCGTTGAGAAGAAATCAAGCGAAGAGGTTGATCAAAAGGTACGCAAGGCTGCAGAAATTCTGCATTTGACACCACGCCTCGATCACCGTCCGGGTGAGTTGTCCGGTGGTCAGCGTCAACGTGTGGCCATTGGCCGTGCGATTGTGCGGGAGCCAAGCGTATTCCTGTTTGACGAGCCATTGTCAAACCTTGATGCGGCGCTGCGGGCCACCATGCGTGTTGAGCTGACAAAGCTTCACCATGATCTCGACGCCACAATGATTTACGTGACCCACGACCAGGTGGAAGCCATGACCATGGCCGACCGGATCGTGGTGTTGGATGGCGGTAAAATTGCGCAAGTGGGCACTCCGCTTGAGCTATACCACAAGCCTGACAATCTGTTTGTTGCTGGCTTTATCGGCAACCCGAAAATGAACTTCATTGAAGTGACAGGTAAGGGGGCAGACAAAGACGGCGTTCGCGTTGAAATCCCAAATGCTGGTGAGTTTGTGTTGCCCGTTCATCCCCATGATGAAGACAAGATCGAAGGCCAAACCCTCACACTGGGTATTCGCCCAGAGCACACACATCTCGAAGAGGGTGACATTGCGATTGAGCTGACGGCAAATGTAGTCGAGCGCTTGGGCATTCACACGGTAGGCTACGCCAACCGCAAAGGTGTGGATGAAGTGTTCTGCACCGTCCAAAGTGGTTCAGCACCGCTGAAGGCTGGTGAAGACTTTAAACTGCGCTTCAATGCCAAAGATTGCCACTTGTTCGATGCAGATGGCCGCGTTTACGAACGCAAAATCGAGTTCAAAGATCTGAGCTTGCCAGATCTAAAATAGATTGGGTCGAACTACCCAATTTTGAAAATCTCCTATGAGACTTTCTTGGCTCCTCCCCACGGGCCTGAACCCCATCCTCGGATGGGGTTCTTTTTGTTTAGGCCGCGATTGTCTCTAATTCGCATGTGCCTTCCAGGTGCCAAATTTTGGCAACGATCTGCCAGCCTTTCTGCTCATCCCAGACAAAATTGAGATGGTCGACAAAGATGCTCGTGCGGGAATGCAAACGCAGTTTCACCACTGCACTGAGCGGCGAAAGCCAATCAATGGTTATGATCTCATCATGACGCTTTTGATTGAAGCTGGCAGGCGAGGGGCGGCTTGCCACATCGGCGCGAAAGCTTTTGATGGGATCGACAAAGATCTCGCCATTGTCGGCATCAAATAAGGTGGAGGCAGGGTGAAAAACAGCGTCCAGTTTTTCGACATCACAAAAATAGATTGCGTCGAGATAGGTCTGGATCGCCTCGAAAAGTTGGTCGGTACGTGTCATAGAAAACTCCATTGATATGCATGGAGTTTTGTAGAAATTCACCAACCATTCCAGTGGCGGAAATGACGAAATGCGTCAAATTCCCGCCAAAGGCTATCTTCAGATGTGGGTGCTACCAAACCTTGCCGCGGGCAGCCACATCCACCATTTCGATGAACTTGCCATCGCGGTGCAGCGCAATCTGATCCATCAAATTACTGACCACACAGGTGTGGTTCGGTATAATACGTATCTTGTCGCCAACCTGGGGCTTGTCCTTACAGGCCGAAAGATCAACCACTGCGTGCTCTTCGGACAGGCCGCTGATCACGGCTTCTGGGTAATCGACAATGTAGCCAAAGTCTGAGAAGCCGAGGAGGTCGGAGGTGAGGGCCTTGGACCCAGCATCCAGCACCGCCCGATCATCAGTGGGACGCGACACAACGGTCGCCAAAATGGTCATGGCACAATCGTCAAATGTGCAGTGGCCCGCCCGCACCAAAGAGCGGTCATTATAAATATAGGTGCCGGCGCGATGCTCGGTGGCAGACTTCGCCTTTTCCGCGGAAAAGAGGCTCGGAGAGCCGCCACTCGACAGAACCGGGCAGGCAATGCCTGATTCATCCAGCAAAGCCTTGGTGCCATTGAAGAATTGGTCCACCGCATCCTCGCCATTAGGTGACGGATAGGTCATCAGCCCGCCAAATGTGAGACCCGGCGCCGCATTAATTTTCTTGGCCAGCTCAAGTGCTTGCGCTGGCGATTGTACGCCACAGCGCCCACCACCCGTGTCACATTCCACCAAAACAGTCAGGGGCTTTTGCCCTTCAAATGCGGCAGCGAGGCCGTCAATTGTCGTGGCGCTATCGGCCACCACAGACAAAGTGACCTGCTCGTTGAGCTTGCGCAGTGGTTCCATCTTTTCTGCGCCAACAATGTTGAAGGTCAACATGATGTCTTTTATGCCTGCATCCGCAAACACTTGCGCTTCGGAGACTTTTTGGCAGGTAATGCCAATCGCACCCGCATCAAGTTGTTTTTGCGCGAAACGCGGGATTTTATGGGTTTTGATATGCGGGCGTGATTTTTTGCCCGCCTGATCCAAATAGGATTGCACCCGCTTGATATTGGCGTCGACAATGTTCTCGTCGATCAGCACAACAGGCGTACTCAGATTATAAATCGAGTTGTTTTCAGTCATTGTGATTTCCCGCTTGGCGCGTTTGATTTGGTGTTAGCCCAGATTATGCGGATCAGCGACTTTGGGCCAAATGTTTTTTGGCGCTTTTTGATAATCCGTTGTTGCTGGATCATTTGGGTAAGGCCGCCCGGCAGAACAATAAATGATCTTTTCAGCAATTGGCGCGAATGAATCATAGAAATGATTGGTAGATTTGATCAGCAAAACATCTTTTGCAGCCCAATCCACGCCCCCCACATCAAAAAGGCTTTTGCCAAAGCTCTGGCAGCGTGTGGAATTAAGGATCACCTCAATGCCATCAAAGCTGACAGTGGCAATGTCGCCCATGGGCACATAGCTATCGCCAAAACGATGCTCGGCATTGGTCACTAGCTTCTCTACCTTCACCCGCTTATCCACGGGATTGCCCGTGTGGGGGGCCGATTTTGCCCCGAAGCGAAGGGGAATTTCTGCGCCTTCGCCCGCCGCAAAACAGATCTGCACCGCGATCGGGTCCCAGATTGTGCCGACGGCAACATTGGTCGCGCCCTTCTTGATCAGCTCTTCCAGAATAACGGTGGCATCGCCAGCGGTGCCGCCGCCTGGATTGTCCCACATGTCGGTGAGTACGACTGGCTTTTGCGCGCCCTTGGCCGTGGCCAGCGCATCGGCGACAGCTTGCACTTCGTCCGGCTGTTCCGGCATGCATTTGCCCCGCATGGCAAACACATCGAGCCCAAGCTCGCGCGCAAGTTGATCGCCTTTTTGCTTTTGATTGTTGGTGATCACCACCATTTTTGTGCCCATTTCCGGCACATCAGAAGCCATAAAGCCATGGATGAGCGAAAGCGACAAAATGTCGGGATCGCTTTTTTCCAGGGCAAACATCTTGTCCACAAAGCTGCGCATTGGCTCTCTAGAGGTGGGGAACACATCGATCATTTTACAATCAAATACGCTCACTTCGGGCTTTACCTCGCCCGCGAGGGTGGCATCCAAAATGCGGTAAAGGTCTTCCGCCCGATCAACAAAATCGACATGCGGAAACTCTTTGAACGCCATAAAGAAGTCGAGCTGGTCGACACGTTTCTGGGTGAGCTGGCTGTGTGGGTCAAATGTGGCACACACCACGCAATCCGGGCCCACAATATCTCGTACGCGTTTTAACAAATCACCTTCGGGATCGTCATAACCTGCGGCGACCATCGCCCCGTGTAACCCGAGGGCGACGGCGTCGAGTGGCATAGCCTGTTTAATCTGATCCAAGATTTCATCGCGCAGACTTTCGAACGCACGCTGATTAATGATGCCGGCGGGGTCAGCCCATGCAGCAGTGCCTTCAATGAAAGTCCACTGCTTTTCTTTGGCCCACTTGCGGCCAATTGGGATGACCGCGGAGCACAAAGTTGGGGTCTCAGGGTGGGTGCCTGGACGGGCATAAAGTGACGCCTCAAAACCCCGCCGGTCAATTGCGATGGGTGAAAATGTGTTCGATTCGGTGGCCAGAGCCGCCGAGAAAACGCGCAAATCTGCCATAATATTTACGCTCTTTCACCACCCATCGGGTTTGGCAAATAGCCGGTGAATCCGGTGATTTTCCATTGGCCATCGACATTGGCGCAATAATAGACCGTTTGCCACAACATCCGGTCGCTGGTGCCGTCTGCACGCGGGATACGCCCGTCAAATTTCTTGTGCACGATGGCCTTGTCGCCGTTAATTTCGATGTCACGCAGGACAGTGGCGTTAAAAATCGCGTCCATTGGGTCACCTTCGAAGGCCCCAGCTTGCGATTCTTTTTGAAAATTCTTGGCCTGATCGAGCCATTCGTCCGCATAGTCTTTCAGCGTTGGAAACGCCAAACGCCAATGGTCCGGGTTGGCTGTGTTATGCCCGTGCACGCCCATAAAGCCTTGTTCTACAAAGTCATTTTGCACCATTGACCAGTCGGCGGCGATGAAGGCTTTGATGTCGCGGTCCACCAGCATTTCCCAAATTTGGTGGCGCGCGCTGTCTGATTTTTCAAAAGGATTCTGTCTTGATGTCACGATACTATCACTCGGCAAAAAATTTTCATTTTTGTTAAAATTCCTATGGAAAAACTGGTCCATTTCTGCTCAAATGTCAATCGATAAGAAAATAATTTACATAGATGAACATCTTGGAGACGATCAATGACGATTAAACGTTATGGTGCGGAAAAATCTGGCGCGGGTGGACAAAACTTGCCATTCGCTCGTGCAGTTGAAGCCGATGGCTGGCTGCATGTTTCTGGCCAAGTAGCCATGAAAGATGGCGAAATCGTCGGTGGTAATATTGTGGAGCAAACCCACGTGGCGATCAAGAACCTTCTCGCGATTTTGGATGAGGCGGGTTACGGCATGGAGCATGTGGTGCGCGTTGGCGTTTGGCTCGACGATCCGCGTGACTTTTGGTCGTTCAATGGCGTGTATAAATCCTACTTTGGTGAGCACCCGCCAGCACGCGCCTGTGTACAATCGAGCCTAATGGTCGATTGTAAGGTGGAAGTGGATTGCATTGCCTTTGATCCCAGCCGTAAATAGAGGCTGATCATTTGAAAAAGGCGGATCAATGGCGGACATAATTGCTACCTTACAAAAGGAACGCGATGGGCTTTCTCGCTCAGAGCAGCGCATTGCAGATATCGTTTTTGAAGATAAGCAATTTGCTGTGAACGCCTCGATTATTGAACTGGCGGCGCGCGCGGATGTGTCGCCGCCAACCGTCACCCGCTTTTGCCGTCGTTTGGGCTGCCATTCCTTTTCAGAGTTTAAAGTGCGGGTTGCTCAATCCGCCTTTATCGGCACGCGGTATCTCGAGCCGGAAGTGAAGGTCACCAGCAGTCAAGAAGTGATCGACACGGTAATGGGCCGCGCCCAATCCACCTTGAATGTGCTGCACGAAAATGTTGACGCTGAAGTGGTTGAAAAGATTGCGGAGCAAGTGCTCAAGGCCAAAATGATTTATGCTTTCGGCTCTGGCGGTAACTCCTCACTTTTTGCCCATGAGGTGCAAAATCGATTGTTTCGATTGGGTTTGCGCGTCACCGCTTCGGAAGACCATTCAATGCAATTGATGACGGCCTCCACCCTGGGCGAAGACGATATGGTGATCGGTCTATCGATTTCAGGCCGCAACCGGGAAATGGCGCGGGCGCTTGAGATCGCATCTGGCTATGGCGCGGCAACCGCCACCATTTCAAAAAGTGAAAGCCTGGTTGCACAGGCCAGCGAAATGAACTTGGCCGTAGATTTGCCGGAAGGCACAGACGTGTTGCGACCATCATCGGCGCGCTACGCCTTTATGGCCGCCATCGACATGATTGCCTTTTTGGTGGCGATCAAAAGAAAAGACAGCGCGATTGAACCTCTGCGTCGGATTAAACGGCAGTTGGTCACCTTTCGCGATGAGGACGATACTCAAGTACTCGGAGATTAGATCGTGTCTGATCAAAATGAACTGAAAACCGCCATCGTAACTGGCGCAGGCGGCGACATTGGTCGCGCCATATGCCTTGAACTGGCCAATGATGGATATGCGGTTTTGGCGCTCGATATCTTAAAAGAGCCCAACGATGAAACCATGCGCCTCGTGCATGAAGCCGGCGGCAAGGGGGAAGCCCTGATTTGCGATATTTTGGACGCGGACGACCGTGCCAAAATGGCCGAAGCCGGACGGAAACTTGGGGCCATCTCTTTGCTGGTCAACAATGTGGGCATGGTGACTGACGAATCCTTGCACAAAGCCAGCGTTGAGAATTTCGAAAAGGACCTGAAGATCAACCAGCTTGGGGCCTTTGCCTGTTTCAAAGCTGTGGAACAGGATCTCATCGCCAATAAAGGCGTGTTGACCAATATCGCATCGGTCAACGGGTTGGGCGTTTATGGCCATCCCGGCTATAGCGCCGCCAAAGCAAGCCTTATCCATTTCACCCGCTTGGTTGCAGTTGAATATGGAAAATACGGCATTCGCGCCAATGCGATTGCCCCCGGCACCGTGCGGACCCAGGTATGGGACGAACGGGCCAAGAAAAATCCTCAAGTCTTTGAGGATGCAAAACGCTGGTATCCCTTGCAGCGTGTTGCAGACCCTGTCGACATCGCAAAAGTGGTGAGCTTTATTTCGTCTCCAGCTGCGGCTGCAATTTCGGGCGCCTGTCTGCCTGTGGATTGCGGGTTAACTGCAGGGCAGGCGGAATTGGCCGGCACCTTTGCACAATCTGAAGACTACTAGGGCGTATTTTGCAAATTAAAGTCCCTAAACTTTAAAAGGAATATCATATGTCAACGCCAAAATTCCGTCTTGAGGCCACTTGGGTGGATCACGGGGAGGAGCCAGCAAAGATGAAGCTGGCGCTGACAAACCTTTCAGGTGCAGACCTGAAGAACTTCCGCTTGTCCTACACAGGTTTGATGCGGGCAAAAGCGGATGTGGAAACGCAAAACGCAACTTTTGTGAAGCGATTTGCCAATTTCCATCAGTTTGACCCACTCGATAATGTGGTTGTGGCTGACGGTGAAACCTGGGAATTCTCAATCACAAATCTCACGGGCAACGCCCAGCACCGCATGGACGGACCAAAGTCCGGCTATGTAACGCTTGAGGACGGTACACATGTTGATGTGGACACCGGCGACTTGCAAATCGAAGGTCGTCCGAGCGAATTCGCCGGAAATCTCATTCCAGAAGGCAAATTGACGGACCCGATTTCGGTCGTTCCTTGGCCGAACCACGTGGCGGTGAGCGATTTTGATGTGCCGCCGGTTGTGCTGTGCGCCGCTGATGGCACCAGCGCTGAAGAAAAACGCGCCATAAATGCTGTGGCCGCTTTGGCCAAGCGCTTGAAATATGAGCTGCCAGATCGCTTGCGCCTGACAGACGTGCCCGGTGGTCGTAAATTGACTCTCGTCCACAATGCGGTTTTGGCGAGCGAAGCCTATGAGCTTTCCTTCGCAAAGGCTGAAGTTGTACTCACCTATGGCGATAAGGCAGGTTTGAACTATGGCTTGATCACCTTGTCGCACATGATGGACGGGGCAAAAGCTGAGCCGACCAAGTTCAAGTTCCCGACCTCCGGCGAAATTAAAGATGCGCCGCGTTATGAATGGCGTGGGTCGCATTTGGACGTGTCTCGTCAATTCTACCCGACGGATGCGGTAGAACGGTTCATCGACATTTTGGCGTGGAACAAGCTCAATAAGTTCCACTGGCACTTGTCTGATGATGAAGGCTGGCGCGTGGAAATCAAAGGCTATCCAAACCTCACAAAAGATGGTGCGGTTATGGGCGAAGGCCATGAGATGCCAGCACAATTGGGCGCTGGCCATAAATCAACGGGCGGTTTCTACACCCAAGAAGAGATCAAAGAATTGATCATTCATGGGCAGGCACTCAATGTTGAAATTATGCCGGAACTGGATATTCCAGGCCACTGTAACGCAGTGTTGGCAGCTTATCCTGAGCTGCGTGACCCTGACGAGCCTGAAGATAATTACCGTTCGATCCAAGGCTATCCTAACAATGCCATCAACCCCGGCATTCCGGCCACTTACAAGTTCATCGAAACAGTGATGGAAGAAATTTCAGACCTGTTCCCATCCAAATATATCCATGTGGGCGGTGATGAAGTGGACGAAGAATCGTGGTTGCAATCACCGGCTGCGCAAAAAGTGATGAATGAAGAGCGCTTGAATGGCACCTTGCAGTTGCAAGCACACTTCTTGGGCAAAGTGCAAAAAACCATCCGCAAAAAAGGCAAGATTGTCGGCGGTTGGGATGAAGTGTCCCACGGCGGTGGTATCGACAAAGAAGGCGGTACCCTGTTGTTTGCATGGCAGAAGCCAGAGGTTGGCCTTGAGCTTGCCGAGCAGGGCTATGATGTGGTGATGACACCGGGTCAGGCCTATTATCTCGATATGGCACAATCGCCAGTTTGGCAGGAAGCTGGCGCATTCTGGGCGGGTTATGCATCACCAGAAAAAACCTACACCTATGAAGCCGCAGGCGAATTCCCTGATCATTTGAAGGGGCGGTTGAAAGGCGTACAGGCTTGCATCTGGTCGGAGCATTTGATCACCCGTCAAGTGTTCAACCATCAAGTGTTCCCACGCTTGAATGCTATTGCCGAAGCCGGCTGGACCGAGAAAGAGAATAAAGACTGGCCACGATTTGCGGCGCAATGCCGTTTGTTGCCACGCCTCTAGGCTCTTTTGAACACAAGGACGAATGAATATGCGCATTGCTGTTGCTGGGCTGCACACGGAGTGCAGCACCTATACAAGTCTTGAACAAGAAACCGAGAACTTCAACGTCATGGTCGGGGAACAGATCCTCAAACATGAGTTGCTCAAATTCTTGGATCACGATGGTGTTGAGGTTGCTCCCCTGCTTTATGCGCGGGCAACGCCCGGCGGCCCGGTTTCAGCAAGCACATATGAAAAGTTCAAAGCAAAAACCTTGGCCGCGCTCGACGCGGCCTTGGCTGAAGGCCCCATCGACGGGGTTTATCTCGCCATGCATGGCGCGGTGCATGTAACCGGCATGGAAGATGCCGAGGGTGATTTTATCGCAGCCATCCGCCAGCGGGTGGGCGACGAGGTCATCATCTCCTCAAGCTATGATTTGCACGGCAATGTGACCCAGAAGGTGATCAATCAACTCGATATCTTCACCGCATTTCGCCATGCGCCGCACATTGATACCTACGAAACACTTGAGCGCGCATTCCTTTATTTGGTGGACGCACTGAAAACTGGCAAGCGCCCAAAATTGTGCTGGGCACCGATCCCTGTTTTGCTGCCGGGTGAGAAAACCAGCACTGTCGATGAACCTGCAAAGTCGCTCTATGCGCAATTGTGGGACATAGACAAACGCAAAGGCATTTTGGATGCCTCTCTAATGGTCGGTTATGTATGGGCCGATGTGGCGCGGGGCACAGCAGCGGCTGTGGTTTGCGGCTATGACGAAGCGGCGATGAAACAGGCAGCAGAAGAGATTGCCCAATCCTATTATGACGCGCGCGATCAGTTCGCTTTTGGGGTGCCAGCGGCACCGCTGGATGAGACATTGAATGCGGCCTCAAAAATTGAAACCGGCCCCATTGTGATTTGCGATAGCGGCGACAATCCCGGTGGCGGCGGCGTTGGCGACCGGGTGGACGTGCTCAAAAAAGCCATTTCACGCGAACTGAAAGAACTGCTGGTGATCGGCATTTGCGCGCCAAAGGCTGTGGCCCAAATATTTGAGGCCGGGCTTGAAAAGAAAGTGGCGCTGCAATTGGGGGCCGAATTGGACCAGCTAAATTCGCCCGTAATTGAGGGCGCAGCGACCGTGTTGCGGCTGGCGGAACTGGCCAATGGTCAACGGTTGGCGCTGGTGGAAATTGGCGGTGTGCGCGCGGTGCTGAGCGAGAAGCGCCAAATGTTCCACGACCCCGATGATGTGGCCCCGTTGGGGTTGGATGTGGCGGAAGAAAAGATGATTGCGATCAAATGTGGCTATATCTCTGCCGAGATGACCAAGGTCGCCAATCCCAATTTGATGGCGCTGACCGATGGGGCGGTGAACCAGGATATTGAGCGCTTGAGCAATCATCATCGACCCAGCCCCTGCTATCCGTTTCAAAAAGACTTCACCTTCACTGCAAAAGCGCGCATGGCCAAATAGAGACGCCGCTATTTACAGCAGCCAGAATCGCCGGATAAGCTAGCGTCAACATTCTTCGGCGGCGCGCCAATGCGTCGCTTTTCCTTGAGCAGGGAAAAGCGGGCAGGGGGCAATTCTTGCATATAAGCGCCGTACCTCATCTGACGCGGATTGCTTTATGCTGTTTATCTTTAATGTCATCGCCCCGGTTTTCTGCCTTGTGGGGTTGGGTTATTTCGCCACCTGGTTCAAGCTTTTTCCGCAAGACGGCATCAAGGGCCTGATCGCCTTTACCAACAATTTCGCGGCACCCTTCTTGCTGTTCCGCGCCATGTTGACGATCGATTTTTCCTCGGCGCTCAATCCCAATCTGATCGTGCCCTTCTACATCGCTGCACTCACCGGTTTTGTCGTCGGCATCGTGCTGGCGCGCACCCAATTTGGGGCTCGCCCCGGTGAATCTGTGGCCGTGGGGTTTGCCGCGCTGTTTACCAACACAGTGCTGTTGGGCATTCCCATCATTCAACGCGCTTATGGCGAAGAAGCGCTGACCACCACCTATATGATCATCGGTTTTCACGCCCCGCTGCTAATGACCGTGGGCATGCTTACGATGGAGATGTCGCGCCGCGACGGTCGGCCGATCCGCTTTGCTTTGCGGGATGCGGGCAAGCGCATCGCGACTAACCCACTGCTGATCGGGATTGTGTCGGGGGTAGTCCTTAATCTATCCGGCCTCTCGCTTCCGCTATTTTTGGACGACACGACCAAGCTTCTGGTGCAAGCGGTGCTGCCCGCCGCCCTGTTCGGTCTGGGTGCGGCGCTGACCCAATATCGCCTATCGGCAAGTTGGCCGCCCGCACTCGCCATGGCGACCATCAAGAATATGCTGCACCCGGCACTCGCCTATCTGATGCTGGTGCCGCTATTGGGCGTGCCCATGGAGGTGGCCCGGATTGTGGTGTTGCTGGCCGCTATGCCCACTGGCATTAATGCCTATATATTCTCTACCTATTTCAATCGAGGCACTGATGTGGCGGCCACAACGGTTTTGATTGGCACGCTTTTGGGCATGTTCACCATTTCATTCTGGCTATGGGTTTTAACATGAAAAACATATTGATCGCGGGCCATCTCCCGCAAGATTGTCTGAACTTGATGGGGCAGCATTTTAGCCTTTATCGTATGGACCATGCCGATAACAAAGAGCAGTTTTTGGCTGAACATGCGCATGAAATTGAAGGCGTCAGCGGTGGCGCAATTGACGCGGCATTGATGGACAAATTGCCCAATTTGAAGATCATCGCCAATTTTGGCGTGGGCTATGACAATATCGATGTGGAGGCGGCGAAGGCACGCAATATTGTGGTGACCAACACGCCCAACCGGCTAAACGCCGCCGTGGCCGAACTTACCCTTGGGTTGATGATCGCTCTGGCCCGGCGCATTCCGAAAAACCATGAAATGGTACGCAATGGCCATTGGCCCAGCGTGAAACGGGCACCGCTGACCGGGCAATTGGCCGGCGCCAAGCTGGGCATTTTGGGGCTGGGCCGCATTGGCAAAGCCGTCGCCAAACGGGCGGAGGCTTGCGACATGGAAATCAGCTATTTTGGCCGCACGGACCAGCAAAACGACTATCTTTATTTTGATGATCTGACCGCGATGGCCCGCCATGTGGACTGGCTGGTGATCATCGCGCCTGGCGGCGAGGGGACCGACAAATTGGTCAGTGCCGAGGTGATCGAAGCGCTCGGCCCGGACGGGCATTTGGTCAATGTTGCCCGCGGCAGCATTGTGGACGAACCGGCCATGATCGCCGCGCTGGAGCAGGGCAAATTGGGCGGCGCGGCGCTGGATGTGTTTGAAAACGAACCGCATATGCCGGACACATTGCGCAACCTGCCCAATGTCGTACTGTCACCCCATGCCGGCAGCGCCACCCGCGTCACCCGCCAGCAAATGGGCGCGCAAGTGGTGGACAATCTGGTGGCCTTTTTTGACACGGGCAAAGCCCTTGATCCTGTAACATGAAAATCCATGTCACGGGCAATTCAGGATCGGGCAAGACCACCTTTGCGAAAGAATTAGGTGCCGGGCTCAACGTGCCCGTTTTCGGTCTAGACAAAATAGTTTGGCAACCAGGTTGGCAAAAAACACCACCCGACCAACGCGCTCAATTGGAGCGTGAACTGATCGAAAAACCTGCGTGGATCATCGAAGGCGTTTCCGCCCAAGTGCGGCAAGCGGCGGACATGATCGTACTTCTCGACCTGCCCCGGCCGATCGCCTATGTCCGCGCACTCAAGCGCAATTTGCCTTACCTGTTTAAAAGCCGTCCGGAGCTGCCGGAGAATTGTCCTGAGCATAAGTTGGTGCTGCAACATCTCAAGCTGGTTTGGCGCTTTCACAGCCAGACCCGACCGAATATTTTGCGGGATATGGGTTCCCCCAGGGGGCAACACCATATTGTGCGCTCAACGGCTGATGGAAATCGGGTCAAAGCGGCGTTGTTGGGCGGGTTATAGGCGTTGGTTATAGCTTACCCCAGCTCTCCACATCTAGGGGAGGGGCTAGTTGTACATTTCGGAAACGCCTGGATTCAGATTTGAATTGCTTGTGACCGTATAGTGTTAGACGGCAACTGCTACACACAAAAAAATCCCTCCCCTTGATGGGGGAGGGACATAGGATGGGTGCTTTCACCCAGATGCTTTAGCTGTTCGGCATTGCCGTTTCCACAAGCTGTGCCCAGTAGGAGCAGCCATAGGGGATGATCTCGTCATTGAAATCATATTGGTCCTGGTGCAGGCCAGCCGTGTCGCCATTGCCGACAAAGATGAAGGCGCCGGGACGTGCGTTGGACATAAAGGAGAAATCCTCCCCGCCAAGACTTGGTTCTGTGTTTCCATCCACACGCTCATCACCCACCAGCTTTTTGGCCACCTCAGTGGCAAAGGCTGTTTGATCGGCTGCGTTCATGGTGACGGGGTAGCCATCGCGGTAATCGACTTCTGCTTTGGCGCCAAAGCCTGCAGCAACAGTTTCGGCGATGGAAATCAGCCGTTGCTTCACCTGCAAACGCACATCCGGATCGAGCGCGCGCACGGTGCCGGCCAGTTCAACATTCATCGGGATGATATTGTGGGCCGAACCGCCATTAATGATGGTGGTGGAGACCACGGCAGATTGCACCGGATCCACATTGCGGGCCACAATGCTTTGCAGCGCCAAGATAATGTGAGACGCAACCACAATCGGATCGACGGATTTGTGCGGCATAGCAGCGTGGGAATCGACGCCCACCACCTTGATGTTCCACATATCCGCAGCCGCCATAATGCCGCCTTCGCGGATGGCGAATTCGCCCACGGGAATGCCGGGGAAATTGTGCATGCCGAACACTTCTTGAATGCCGAAGCGGTCCATCATGCCGTCATCCACCATGGCTTTGCCGCCTGCGCCGCCTTCTTCCGCAGGTTGGAAGATTACGGCAACGGTGCCATCAAAATTGCGGGTTTCGGCCAGATATTTCGCCGCGCCGAGCAACATGGCAGTGTGACCATCATGGCCGCATGCATGCATCTTGCCCGGTGTTTTGGAGGCGTAAGGCTTGTCGGTTTGCTCATGGATGGGCAGCGCGTCCATATCGGCGCGCAGGCCAATCACTTTGCCTGAACTGTCTTTGTTGCCTTTAATGATGCCCACAACGCCCGTTTTGCCGATGCCGGAAACCACTTCATCGCAGCCAAAACTTTTCAGCAATTCTTCCACTTTGCCCGCTGTGCGGTGCACATCATACAAAAGCTCTGGATGTTCGTGAAAGTCGCGTCGCCACGCGGTAATCTCGTCATGAAATTCTGCGATACGATTGATAATCGGCACGTTTGGTCTCCCTATATTGCTCTTGCGCGCCAGGGCGCGAAATTGAAGCTGCATAGTGCAATAAAAAAATTGGTTTGACCAGAGGTCTGTGCAACCGTCAACAGGGCCTTAGAAAATTGAGATTTTTGTTCGTTTTGCCGAGCGCAGGGGCACGTTCAACTTGCCGTTTTTCAACGTTACTGGCCCGTCAATCTCTGACGCCAGATTGAATGTGCGCAAAACCTTAAATCCATTGGCAAAACTGACTATATGCAGGCTCTTGCGGTTCGCACCGGGCACGATTAAATCTGTAACGCCATCAGCGTTGAAATCAGCCTGGGCGGAAAGCCTTTGTTCACGCGATCCCAAGCGGTGGTTGGAAAACCCAGCATGGGTTGAAACCAGCGAAAGTCCGTCATTGGAAAAGCGCCAGAGCTGCAATTCCTTCGCCAAATGTGGTTTGGACACCAAGGCAATTTCCACTTGCCCATCACCATCGAAATCGGCAATGCCCGCCGGGTTCAACCAGCGATTGGGCTGGCCGATATAGGGCGTTTGCGCGCGCAGGGTGATGTTGCCGGGGCCCAGATCATATATCGCTAGCGATGCGCCTTTTTGGACATGGCTTTGCACCAATATCAGCTCCTCGCGACCGTCGCCGGTAAGGTCAATCAATCTTGGCACCCGATCTTCAAAAACCTCTGTCGCGGGCAGAGTGAAATCCGATTGCGCGCCATCTTCATAAGTAACGCGAAAACCAGCAGCTTCGAACTGATCGCCCAAAACAAAATGCGCATAGCGTTGCGTCGGGCCGATCAGCTCAACTGACTGCACTTTCGTCTTGCCCTTGGCCACCTGGCTGTGGGGCAGTTTTTGCGCCCATGCAGAGGAGAGCGAGAACGCAGCAGCAAGCGCGATCAGTGTGAGATTTAGGGCACAGCGGTGAATTGGTTGCAAAATCTGGGGTCCCATGCGTCGAATGGATGATGAATCTATCTTGCCAAACGGGTGAAATCGCGTGCAAATCACTTGCACGTGAAACCATAAACGCCTACCAAAGTGCAGCGAACAAAGCGAACCCACAAAAGTTGGAAAGACAATGTTTGAAACTTTAAAACCCGCCCCGCAAGATAAAATTATTGCCCTGATTGCTGAATACGCAGCTGACGAGCGCGACAGCAAGATTGACCTTGGCGTGGGCGTCTATAAAGACCAAACCGGCAACACCCCGATCATGACCGCAGTGGCAAAAGCGGAAGAGCGCCGGGTGAAAGAACAAACCACCAAAACCTATGTTGGCATGGCCGGCAATGTTGGCTTCAACAACGCCATGATCGATTTGGTTTTGGGCGACTCTGTTTCGCGTGACCGCGTGCGCGGCGCACAAGCGCCCGGCGGCACCGGCGCGCTGCGCTTGATCGCCGATCTGCTCAACGTGGCCAAGCCAGGCGCAACCGTTTATCTGTCTGACCCGACATGGCCAAACCATGTGCCTTTGATGAGCGCAGCAGGGCTGAAAACCGCAACCTATCCTTATTTTGATGCGGAAACTGGCCTCGTGAAGTTTGATGAACTTTGCGCAGCGCTGGAAAAGATGACAGCTGACGACATCGTGTTGCTGCATGGCTGCTGCCACAACCCAACAGGCGCCAACCTGACCGATGAACAATGGGACAAGGTTGTTGAAATCGTGCAAAAAACCGGCACATTTGTGTTGGTGGATATTGCCTATCTCGGCTTTGGCGATGGTTTGGAGCCAGACGCATATGGCGTGCGCAAACTGGCCAGCACCCTGCCGGAATTGGCCGTTGCCGCATCTTGCTCCAAAAACTTCGGGTTGTACCGTGAGCGTGTTGGCTGTGCGATGATCATCGGCGCCAATGAGGAAGTGGCAAACATCACCTTCTCACAATTGCTGAGTGCCGCCCGCGCCAACTATTCCATGCCACCTGATCACGGCGCAGAAATTGTGCGTATCATTTTGAATGATGAGGCCTTGCGCAAAGAGTGGGAAGACGAACTGACCCAAGTGCGCAACCACATGGTGACCATCCGCGAAAAACTAGCCGAAGCCATGCGCCAGCGCTCCAACAGCGCCGACTTTGACTTCCTGGCCGAACACCGCGGCATGTTCTCCTTGCTCGGCATTTCCCAAGACAAGGTTGAGCAGCTCAAAAAAGACTTCGGCGTCTATATGGTGGGCAATTCCCGCATGAACATTGCTGGCCTGGGTATGGACAAAATCGAGCAATTTGCCGATGCCTTGGTGAAGGTGACCCGCGAGGGCTAACGTCATCGAAATCAATTGATTAAGGGCGCCAATGGCGCCCTTTTTTTGTTTATTCAAATGCGGGATACGCACTGATCTGCTTGACCACATTACCATCGTGGGTGGGCACGATCATTAAATCTGGATTGGCCTTCATGATTTGCTGCAAAAGCCAAACTTGATCATGCACCATGGGCACATCATGATCGACAATGTTTTCAGCAAATGGCAAACGCGGATGGGCTTTTTTAATCGCTTCGATTGACCAGCTTGTATCGCCGATAAAGAAATAGCGTTTGCCACTGGCGGCTGTGACAACAAAGCCCATACTTCCAGCAGTGTGTCCCGCCATCGGCACGGCAATAACGGTTCGATCCCCAAACATATCTTTGGATTTATCGAACGGGCCATAGGGGCCATCGGTGAACTCAAGAAATTCCCATTCGGTCTCCGGGTTGATCAGATATTCCTGAAAGTAGGATTGGTTCTCCACGGCCTCTTCCCGCGCGGCGTTCAGCTCATTTTCCGTCACCAAAATCGGCGTGTCTAAAAAGTCAGGGATGATGGCCGCATGGTCCCAATGCAAATGCGTGAGCGCGATAAAATCAACGTCGCTCTGGCTTTTCCCATTTGCCGCCAACAGTTCTTTGGCGGTTTCTGTTGCGGTGTACGCAAAGAGGTTTTCATAGAAGAAGTTGAAATTTTCGGCATGTTCACGGGCAATATTGGTGCCAATGCCGCCTTCCAAAATGAAGGTTGATCGCGGATGTTCGACTACAAAACCGGAATAAACGCTTTGGTGTTGTTCGAAGAAATTGCCGCCGGTATAAATCAGCGCCTCGGGGGAGATATTATAACCCGTGGAGAATTGAGAAATGCGAATTTCGCTGTTCTGCGGCGCAGCTGGAAATTCCAAAGTTAATTCCATCGGCTCGCGCGGTCCTTCAATGGTGCGGGGCCAAGTTTGATAGGTGATCATGCCGCCAATGGCCAGCACAATTGCCCCGGCGGCGAGCGCCGAGATATATCTCTTTTTCATGGGATACGCCTTACTTTAGATATTTACTCAAATGGTACTGCACCCGTTCCAGCGGTTGCAGCGATTTTTGCGTGCGCGCCAAAATCAACGCACCTTCAAGGGCGCAAAAACTAAATTGCGCCAATTCATTAGCCTTCTGTTCGTCCATGCCGAACGCGATAAATCGGTCTGCCGCCAGACTCTGCCAATGGACATAACAAGCGGAAATAGCAGCGCCGATCTCAGCTTCCTGCGCGCTCAACTCCAACGCCAAAGTGGAAACGGGGCACCCTTTTTCATAATCTGACTGCACCAGATTTTGAGCAAAGCCTTGCACCAATGCAGCGATAAAGCTGTCCAAACTGTCGCTTGCAGCACCAGCTTGCCGAATGCCTTCGCCAATTACCTGCTTCGCCTGTTCAACCACTGCAATGGCAATGTCATTCTTGCCCTTGGGGAAGTGATAATAAATCGACCCTTTTGGCAGATCTCCCGCAGCGCAAAGCTCATTTAGCCCCACAGCCACAAAGCCTTTGCGCTGGAACAAATCCATCGCAATTGTGGTCAGTTTAGATTTTGTCGTTTCGCCTTTGCGCCTGCGGCGCGGGGTCGTTTGTTTTGTGCTCATGATATTTTATATAGACCAGTCGTCATAAAATGCAAGGAAAATTGTTGCTGAGCGGTTTTGCGGTTGAGAAGCGGGCGGATGGGAATAGGAGCGAGCCGCAAAAAGGCGATGACATTGAAAGACAAATGACCCTGGGCACGTTGATATTGCACCATGCCTTACCGGAACATGCCGCGACGGGACGCGATCCCGAAATAGACGGAATGCTTGGTTCAAGCCGCAAAGAGGTGACGCCACTCACTTTAGCGGAATGCGATGATGGGGTGAGTGAATCCAACACTGCCGACGAGTGTGGGCCATTGATTGCAAGGGAGCTTTCAAGCGCTGTCGCTTGCACTCTTATGCTTGCGGCACAGGTATTGCTATCAAAATTACAACGGAAGAGTTCATCATGGCATTCAGAATGCGCTATCAGGAAATATCACGCGGAATTGCAGCTCACGAGCGCAATGCTGTTTGTGAGATGTCCTCTCGCAATCCGGCAAGGAAGCTCTCAACCTTGGCGCGCAGATTGGCAGTTGAGATCTTATGCAAATCTTCTTGTTGGATAGATAGTGCCTCCAACTCGTCCTGGTGCGCCTGTCTTACACGTTCATGGTGGGGCGGGAGGTTGAGCTGTTTTGCTGCTTCGAGCATAGAAATCAACCCATGCAATTTCTCGACGAGAGAGAACGCTTCGAACATCTTGTCAGCCAGTTCCGGGTGGTCACGCCAGGATTTGCCGCCAAATGTTTCGCCAGCTACCCGTTGGCCTGCGCCAAAGCAATTATAGCGGACGCAGCCGGAAAACCCGTTTGTGTCCAGTTTTTCGTGAATGTTGCACAAGTGGTTCTCAGCCAGATGATGACAGGCGGAACCCGCTTTTTTATCAAAAGCGAAATGTTTGCCTTTGTCGAACGCAAGGGCCACACAGCAAAACGCTACACAGTTCTGACAATCTGGTTCCAATGAAAATGCCGCCATATGCATGTGCTACAAGCGCAAGAGCCGACAAACAAGAGATTTATTTTTTGACCAAGTGATAAAAATATTCTAGCTTCGGTTACATATTGACGGCCAACATGGGTTTTGGCCTTGCGAAACGCCAAACAAGTATGAGACAAGGCATCAACAAATTTAGACAATCGGGTGCAATATGAAATTTTTCGTCGACACAGCAGAAGTCGCTGAAATCAAAGAACTCAACGAATCTGGCCTTTTGGATGGTGTCACCACCAACCCAAGCCTGATCGCCAAATCCGGCCGTGACTTTATTGAAGTGGTGAAGGAAATTTGTGACCTGATTGACGGTCCTGTTTCCGCCGAAGTGGCCGCCACAGACTATGAAGGCATGGTGAAAGAGGGCGATTATCTCGCCTCACTGGCCGACAATGTCGTGATCAAACTGCCTTTGACCATGGATGGTTTGAAAGCCTGTCGCTATTTCACCAATAAGGGCGTGAAAACAAATGTGACCCTTTGCTTTTCCATCAACCAAGCCCTGTTGGCCGCCAAAGCTGGCGCAACTTATGTGTCGCCCTTTATTGGTCGCTTGGATGACATTAACTTGGATGGCATGCAGTTGATCGAAGATATCCGGACGGTTTACGACAATTATGGTTTTGAAACCGAAATTCTGGCGGCATCTATCCGCTCAGCCAACCATGTGAGCGATAGCGCGCTTGCGGGTGCTGATGTGGCGACAATCCCACCAGCAGTGATCCGCAAACTGGCTGAACATCCATTGACCGCAAAAGGCCTTGAAGCCTTCGTCAATGACTGGAAATCAACCGGCCAATCAATCCTTTAAGGACTTAGGGAACGCATTATGTCAGATAAGGCGCTGGAACAATCAGTGCGCAACGCACTGACCAATATCAATTTGCCTGGCGGAGGCGTGCTGTCCGAATTTCCGGGCCTTTCTGACGTGATTGTGACGCAAAGCGCAGTCGCCTTCGCGATCACTGTGCAGCCCGGCATGGAAGCCGCATTTAAACCGATTGTTGATGCCGCGAAAGAAGCTGTTTCCGGTGTGGCTGGCGACAAAAAAGTGATGGTGTCGCTGACCAGCGACAAAGCGGCGGCGCAAAAAGCGCAGAGCGCAGGACAACCCAAGCCAACCGTGCAAAAAGAGCCGGTTAAGGGCGTTAAAACCGTGATCGCGGTGGCCTCGGGCAAGGGTGGTGTGGGCAAATCCACCACCGCTGTTAATCTGGCCCTGGCCTTCGCCCATGAAGGCAAAAAGGTTGGCATTCTCGATGCCGACATTTACGGTCCATCCATTCCAAAACTATTGGGCATTCATGGCAAACCAGCCGTGCGTGAAGATGGCATTTTCGCCCCCCACGAAGCCTATGGCCTCAAAGTGATGTCCATCGGCTCGATGCTGGAAGGTGATCAGGCTGTGATGTGGCGCGGCCCCATGGCCAGCTCCGCACTCAAGCAATTGTTGCGCGAAACCGACTGGGGCGAATTGGATTTGTTGGTGATCGACCTGCCACCCGGCACAGGCGATGTGCACATCTCACTGGTGCAGCAAGTGGAGATGACCGGCGCAGTGATTGTCTCAACGCCGCAAGATTTGGCGCTGATTGATGCCCGTAAGGCCATCGATATGTTTGCCCGCACCCAGACCCGCATTTTGGGTCTAATTGAAAATATGAGCTATTTTGAATGCCCCGATTGCGGCAGCCAACATCATATCTTTGGCGATCATGGTGCGGAGAATACGGCGAAGGAATTGGGTCTGAAATTTTTGGGTGGCATTCCATTGCAAATGGCCATTCGTGAAAATTCAGATAGTGGTAAGCCCGTTGTGGCCACAATGCCGGAAAGCATTGAAGCCAAAGCATTTTTGGATATTGCCAAAAGCCTCTAGCGAACGATGGTGATTGTTTCCGCCGCCCGCGTAATGGCCGTATAAAGGTGCCGTGCGCGGTCTTCGCGGAAGGCATAGCTTTCGTCGAACAGATAGACATTGTCCCATTGGCTGCCCTGTGCCTTGTGCACGGTGAGCGCGTAGCCAAAATAGAACTGGTCCAGCTCGCGCTTGACGGGCCAACTCAACTCATCTTCGCGGCCCTCAAAGAACTTCTCATGAGTCTTGATTTTGGCCCGCGTGCGCCGATCACCAGCATCATCGGGCGATAGCTCCATTTTGATGATGCCCTTTTTCTTCTCAACCATCTCCTCAATGCGCCAAAGTTGGCCATTGAGCAGCTTTTTCTGATGGTTGTTGCGCAAGCAAATCAGCTTATCGCCGACCACGGGAATCTGCGCCGGAAGGTGCTTCAACTCGCGCACACGGTCATTATAGGTGAGGCGGGTGGCATTGGTGCCGCAAAGGATTTGATCGGCCGCCAGCACTTCGTCGCGGTCGACATCGCGTTTTGAAATCACCTTGCTTTCGCCATATCGGCCATGTTCCAGCATTTCGCCATTGCGGATGGCCATAGAGAGCTGAATGATCGGGTTATCCGCCGCCTGACGGTGAATTTCAGTGAGCATAATGTCCGGCTCGGCATCGGTGAAAAAGCCCGTGTCATGGATGGGGGGCAGCTGGAACGGATCCCCCAACACCAAGATTTTCTTGCCAAAGGACATAAGGTCACGCGCGAGTCCTTCGCCGACCATAGAGACTTCGTCAATCACCACCAGGTCCGCTTTTTTGACTTCGCTGTCGCGATTCAGCTTGAACTCGGGCGAACCGCCTTGCGCGTCGTCCTCATCTTTGCTGTCCACATATCGATAGATCAGCGAATGGATGGTGCTGGCGTCGGTACAACCGCGCCGCCGCATCACCATTGCCGCCTTGCCGGTGAAGGCCGCGAACACAACTTTGTCGACACCTTCGGCCAGATGAACAGCCAAGGTTGATTTGCCCGTGCCAGCCCAGCCAAAAAGCCGGAAAATTTGCGGTGCATCCTTGTCCGCGAGCCATTTTTCGACGGCGCGAAGGGCATCTTGTTGTTGTGAAGACCATTGCATAGATTGGGGCCAAAATCGGTGAAACAAAGCGTGAAAACGCCACCTTAAACGAGTCGGCGCACTTGCGCCATACGCGCTCAAATAGGTGGGAAAATGAGGCCGAAACGGCAGCCAATTCTTGTGAAATTTTCAGCTTTAATTTTCATCTCAATTTCCATCGTTCGCAACGGCAAACTGACAAAATGAGAGAGGCGAGTAGAATCGCGCGGGTGGCGCCTAAATGAAAATTTTCTGCGTAACTATTTGTATTAATGTAATAAAATTTGATTTGTCTTTGCTGAATTTCTCTACTTGGCAACCTCTAACTTTTGTGTAAACTTATGCGGGCAGGCTTTTTGAGCCCTTTTTCGACGAGTTTCCAAAACGTTTTGGAATTTGGGTCGATGGGAGAATTGGCGCTCGGTAAAACGTCGCCGCTGCAGGGCTCAGAGCGAATATTATTTTGATGCACCGTATTGGGAGGAATGCATGCAAAGATTTTTGATTTCAGGGGTTTCAGCACTGGCACTTAGCCTGGGTATGGGCTCCGCCGTGTTGGCGGACAGCCATTCTATGGATTTGTCAGGTGAAACCATCACTGTTTTTGGCCCTTGGTTGGGCGTGGATAAGGAGCACATTGAGGCCGTTTTAGCTCCATTCGAGGAAAAAACCGGCGCAAATGTTGAGTATTCAGGATCTGACAGTTTTGAGCAGCAGATTGTGATCGATGTTCAGGCGGGGTCCGCACCAAACATTGCGATTTTCCCTCAGCCCGGTTTGGCAGCTGATTTGGCGTCCAAAGGCGGACTAGTACCGTTGGAAGACGACACGACAGAGTGGGTTAAGGAAAACTATGCTGCAGGTCAATCTTGGGTCGATTTGGGCTCATATGAAGGCCCTGATGGCAACAAAGACCACTATGGCTTCTTCTATAAAGTCGATGTGAAGAGCTTGGTTTGGTATTCACCAGACAACTTCGCAGATATGGGCTATGAAGTGCCTGAAACCATGGAAGAATTGCTCGCCCTTTCCGAACAGATTGTGGAAGATGGCGGCACACCATGGTGCATTGGCTTGGGTTCAGGCGGGGCCACAGGTTGGCCAGCAACTGACTGGGTGGAAGATATTATGCTGCGCACCCAGCCACCAGAAGTTTATGACCAATGGGTAGCCAACGAGATTCCGTTTGACGATCCTCGCGTGGTGGAAGCCATCGAAACATTCGGTACATTTGCCCGCAATGATGATTGGGTAGATGGCGGCAGCGCTGCTGTTTCCGCAACCGACTTCCGCGACAGCCCAAAAGGTCTGTTTGAAGTGCCACCTAAGTGCTACATGCACCGTCAGGCCTCATTCATCCCATCCTTCTTCCCTGAAGGCACTGAACTGGGCACAGATGCAGACTTCTTCTACTTCCCTGCATTTGAAAGCAAGGATCTTGGCAAGCCAGTTCTGGGTGCGGGTACATTGTTCGGTATCACCAAAGATTCCGAAGGCACACGTGCATTGATTGATTATCTTCAAACCACTGAAGCGCACGAAATTTGGATGGCGCGTGCGGGCTTCCTCACACCGCACAAAGGCGTGGATACATCTAAATACGCCAACGACGCATTGCGCGGACAAGGCGAAATCTTGCTCAACGCCACAACCTTCCGCTTTGACGGTTCAGATCTGATGCCAGGTGCGGTTGGTGCCGGTTCGTTCTGGACAGGCATGGTGGACTATGCCGGTGGCAAGCCAGCAGAAGAAGTTGCTGCGGAAATCCAGTCCAGCTGGGATTCCATCAAGTAACAAATTCGATTGGAAAGGCGCTGCCGAAGGGCAGTGCCTTTTCACCAAATTGTTCGTTTTGCTAGTGAGGGAGGAGCAAAATGATTGCGCAGATTTTAAGCGCAACCCAAACGGTTATAATTGGGGTTGCCGCGTGTATTCTTTATTTTTGGGGCACAAACTGGGTTCTTGATCGCCTGATGGGCGGTGCAACAGCTTCGGTAGCGAATGAAAGTCGCCGTGCGGCCATCCGGCCTTGGGTTTTCCTAGCGCCAGCTTTATTCTTTCTCTCTCTTTATCTGGTTTATCCTGTTTTCGCGACGCTGTGGCTAAGTTTTTTTGACGCGGGCGGAGACGAATTTGTGGGTTTTTCCAACTTCTTGTGGGCGCTCGGCGACCCAAATTTCCAACAGTCGGTGTTCAACAATTTGCTTTGGTTGATTGTGGTTCCGTCTTTTGCCACGGCCTTTGGCTTGGTGATTGCGGTGATGGCCGACAAGCTGTGGTGGGGTAATATTGCCAAAAGCCTGATCTTTATGCCTATGGCGATTTCATTCATCGGGGCCTCTGTGATCTGGAAATTTGTCTATGACTATCGCAGCGGCGACAGCGAGCAAATCGGTATTCTCAATGCGATCGTTCAGGGCATGGGATTTGAACCGCAAGTGTGGATACAAATTCCGTTTTGGAACAATTTCTTTTTGATGGCGATTCTGGTGTGGATTCAAACTGGCTTTGCCATGGTGATCCTGTCGGCAGCTTTGCGCGGCATCCCTGAAGAAACTCTCGAGGCCGCGCGCATCGATGGGGCCAATGATGTGCAGATTTTTTTCAACATTATGATCCCACAAATCTTTCCCACCATTTTGGTGGTCTGGACGACCATTACGATTTTGGTGCTCAAAGTGTTCGACATTGTGCTCGCCATGACCAATGGCCAGTGGGATACGCAAGTGCTGGCCAACTTGATGTTTGATTGGATGGTGCGTGGCGTTGATTTCGGGCGATCTTCAACCATTGCCTTGGTGATCATGATCGCCGTGTTGCCCATTATGATCTGGAACATCCGACAAGCCAATAAAGAACAGGGGACACGCTAATGCGCATGGATATGTCACGTTTTCTTACCCACGCTTTATTGCTGCTCATGGTTGTGCTGTGGACATTGCCCACCGTTGGTCTTCTGGTGTCATCGATCCGCGATAAAGACCAATTGTCGGTGACCGGTTGGTGGTCTGCCTTGACCACGACAGAGCGCACAGATCAGGGCCGCACCGATGCGGCTGCCGCCCAAGTGCAAGAAAATGGCCAATATGTCATTTCCGGCGACTTGTTTGATGGCGATGCCGCGGGGCGGCAGATCCAGTTTTTCGGCGTCACCAACAGCACCTATAATGACAATGCAGCTGGCAGCACGATTACCCTTAAAAATGGTAGCAACCTGACCGTCAATGCGGACGGCAGCTACCGCTGGGTATCCGCCGAACCTTTTGAAACAACACGTGGTCAGCGCGTGCTCTATATTGCGGAAACGCCGCCGCGATTTACGCTGGAAAACTATGCAGAAGTGTTGGAAAGCGAGGGCATTGGTCGCTCATTCATCAACTCGTTCACGGTGACCATTCCAGCCACAATCATTCCAATTCTGATTGCGGCATTTGCCGCCTATGCTTTGGCGTGGATGCAGTTTCCCGGGCGGAGTGTTTTGGTGGCCGTGGTTGTCGGGTTGCTCGTCGTGCCGCTGCAAATGTCGCTCATCCCGATCTTGCGCCTATATAATGGCGTGATGCCGTTGTTTGGCGCAGAGAGCAAATCCTATCTCGGCATTTGGCTGGCGCACACCGGCTTTGGCTTGCCGTTGGCCATTTATTTGCTGCGCAACTACATGGCCAGCTTGCCCAAAGAAATCATGGAAAGTGCGCGCATGGATGGCGCGTCACACTTCAACATTTTCACCACCATGGTGTTGCCCTTGTCCTTCCCGGCGCTGGCATCGTTTGCCATTTTCCAATTCCTCTGGGTGTGGAACGACTTGCTGGTGGCCACCGTGTTCTTGGGCAACAATGATCGGCAATTGGTGCTGACCGGGCGTTTGCGCGAACTGATCGGCTCACGCGGCGACAATTGGGAAATTCTCACCTCCGGCGCATTTATTTCAATCATCGTGCCGTTGGTCGTGTTCTTTGCGCTGCAACGCTACTTTGTCCGCGGCTTGTTGGCCGGTTCGGTCAAGGGCGGCTAACGCCAGTCTTCAACTCAGAAATGGCGGCCCGGCGCTTCAGCGGCGGGCCGTTTTATATTGGGTCCATAAAAATCGTGTGGCGGGCAAACCAATGCCAACGGCCATCAACCCCAGCGCGACAATCTCCAAAGGAATGGGCAGTTCGCCCAATGCCAATGCCCCCAACAATGCTGTTGTGATGGGGATGCCAACAAGGAACAAAGATGCGGTTTGTGACCCCAAGTGACGCGCGGCAAAAGTGGTCAAGAACAACGCGATGGCACCAGCGAGAACGCCTTGGATGATCGCCTGCGAAGCAATTTCGGCCATGGATGCGGCAAATAGATTGCTGGGCATGGCCAAAAACATCGGGATGGTGAGCGGCCAGGAGCACCACACGATGCCCGCGGTGACGGCCAGAGGATCGATTTCCAGATCACGTACGGTCAAGCTAAAATAGGCAAATCCGGCGCCGACCATAAACAAGATAAGATCGCCCGGTAAGGCCCATGGATTGTAGATCAAATCGTAGCAAACGAATAAAGCCATGCCGGTGCCGATCAATAAAAGGCTAATGCCGCTATGGCGTGAGATGGGCGCCTTAAACGCTAACAGACCCAAGATCGAAGAAAACAGCACCACGGATGATGGTAAAATGGCAGCAGCATGCGCCGCTGGGGTGAAGCCCAAGCCAATATTGATCAAAAAGGGGTAAGGCGCGCCCGCAAGTGCGGTGAGCAAAATGATCCTTGGCCAACCCAGATTGAGAAATGCCCGCACATGCCGCTTGCGCAAAAAGGGCAAAAAGAACAGGCCCGATGCGAAGATCCGCAAAATCGTCAAATCGGTTGAGGTGAGGCGGGCCAACTCACCTTGCGTTGTCAAACTGAACCGCGCACCCACAAACTGCAGGGCATAAATGCCGATGGTGCTTAATCCGGCCAAAATGGCAAGCAGACGGATATTCATATGAACCTAGAGCGCTGAAATGGCGGATGCCAATTATGACGGGGAGTGGGCGCACAGGATAGCGCCATATCTGCCAACTATGGATGAAATGCCGCCGAATGCAAGCAGGCTTGCGCCCAAACAGGGGCCTCAATTGCGATGATTTGTCATCACATAAGCTCAAAATTGCATAAAAAAGCCCGGCCAAAAGGCCGGGCAGGTGAGAATGGAGGTATCAATATTTCTATTTCCAGGTGGTGTATCCCAGTTTCATGGTGGTGCCGGCATAGCCGTTCAACCGGAATTGTGAGATGCGACCCTGATTGGTTTTAACGCATACATAAGAGCCAACTGGCATTGCCCAGATTGAGATAGGGTTGCTGGAGAAACTCTCTGTCTTACAGCCAGCATAGCCGCGGTTGGATTTGTCGCCCAATGCGAGTTTTGCGCCATTGCGAGGTTCAATATATTTCTCAACCGGGTTCACAGCGTGATACCAGATGTCCGCACCAGGGCTGCCCACATTGCCATTGTCGAGGTTCGCCATAAAGCTGGACTTCAGATTAATCGGACCGGTTGAATGTGTAACCGGAGCAACAGGCAACGGCACTGGAATGAAACCAGTAAAGATGCGCAATGAAGACGCTTTGTTGCGGATTGACACAGGCAAGCTTGATTTGCTGCTGGTGTAGTTTTTACAAATCCCACCAAGGTTGGCGTTGCGGCACAAGCGGGCTTTGGCACTGCCATAAAGCTTCACAGACGCAATGTTGTCGTTAAAGGTGCCATCAAGTGTGTTCAACACAGCGGGACCGTGACAGAATTCACTGCCTGTGAAATTGGGGCCTGTATAGAAGCAAGCCACATTGCCAGCTGGTGGCGCAGGGTCTGGATCAGGTGCAGGCGCAGGATCCGCAGGCGCACCGCCGCTGTCGCCGCAATTAATGCTGAGGCTTGGGCCGCCAGAACCGATATTGAATGAGAAGCTGCAATCTTCGCCGGAGCCGCCACTCGAACCGCCGCTTACGGGTTCAAGATAGTTTGAGCTAACCCAACCATCTGGGCCTTCATGCTCAATATAGCACCAGCCATTTTCAGCGCATTCGTTGATTTCGACATTTTCGCCGGGTGTTAGCGTGTCGACCACACTGAAAGATGTACCCGGACCTGTGCGCACATTCAGCGCGGCGGTAGACTGTGCCGATGTCGCGAATGCGGCTGCGGTAGACAAGATGAATGTTGTTGCAGCAAAGCCAGCTGCGATAGTCATGTGTTTGAAGGTCATTTTCTCTCTCCCATTTCCAAAGCTGCCAGCATTGACAGTAACCTTGAAAGCCAAGAAAGCAAAATGCGCCTGAACAATTCCTGAATGCAGGCGTTGGGAAATATTTATGTCAGTATTGAACTAAATTTTATTTGGCTTGCTCGACCTCAAAACAGTCGGGCACCAGATGCGCCGGCAAGTTCGGCCTGAGCTTTATGCGACCGGGTATTAATTCACCGCTGGGCGCACCTTTATTCTGGATGCGCTGCATCAATTGGCGCACCAGCGCATGGCCACTATCATTTAGCGGGGCGCGGACAAAACTGATCTTATCTTCTAAATGGCTGACATCCACATGGCGCAATTCATCGTCCATGGTTGCGATTTCTAAATCCTCGCCGATGGTGCGGCTTGAGCCTTCAATTGCAGCTTGCCCCTCAACGGCCATCACAGCGGATGAATAAATGATGGCGGTGATCGTCGGGTCTTCAAGCGCTTTTTGGCTCAGCTGGAAGCCCGCATGCACCATGGGGTGAACCGCGTTGTAGATCGTTAGACTGTCCGGCGCTAAGTTCATTTTTTCTAACGCTGCTTGTGCGCCGCGCCGCCGCTCAACGGCAAATGAATAGTGTTCATCGCCATTGATAAACGCAATATGCTTGTGCCCAGCGCCAATCAACACGGTCGTCAATGTCTCGAACAGGCCAAAATTGTCGATGTCGACCCAGGCATATTTATCTGATCGCGCTTCCCGGCCATGCACGACGAAGGGGATATCAGCGTCCAATAAATAATCGATCCGTGCATCGTTCGGTTGCGGCAGTTCTAAGATAAACCCATCAACGCTTTGATCTTTGACATAGCGTTCATAAAGGGGAATGATTTCTTTCTCGGCGCCAGAAGCGAACACCACGTCGTAATCATAGTTTTTCACTTCGCGCAGAACACCAGCAAAAACCTCGACAAAGTGTGGATCGACAAAGTGCTGCGAGCCATCGCCCTTGATCCAGCCGATTGAGTGCGATTTTTGCGTGACCAAACGTTGCGCATTCCGGTTGGGTGTATAACCCATGTCGCGTGCGGCCTGTTGCACACGTTCACGCGTTTTTGCGCTGACATCCGAATACCCATTCAAGGCGCGCGAAATTGTTGTGATCGAAAGATCGAGCTCTGCCGATAGGTCTTTGATCGTTACCTGATCGCGCTCACGTCCTGTTGGGCCATCATCGTGCATCTGCTTGTCGCTTCCCCGGCCTGGGTGTTTTTCGTCAATCCGTATTTTTCCAGACCGAACTTTCAACAATCGGTTGACGAGGGCAATATTAACCCGCTAAAAATAATCTACCAAAACGTTTTGGAAAAAGAAATACCAACAGTTTTGCGTCCCATTGCAGTGGGAAATTGCGATTGGGACAGAGAATAAAGCGACGACAAGAAATCAAAGGGTATTGATGAGCACCTTCGCCTTGCAAAATAGCGCCAAAGATAAATGGCAGAAACAAAAAGACTGGTGGCGCGGCGCGGTCATCTATCAAATCTATCCTCGGTCATTTCAAGATGCGAATGGCGACGGGATAGGCGATTTGCGCGGCATTACAGATCGGCTGGATTATGTCGCTGATCTGGGTGTGGATGCCATCTGGTTGTCCCCCTTTTTCACTTCGCCAATGAAAGACTTCGGCTATGACGTTTCCAATTATCGCGATGTGGATCCGATATTTGGCACATTGGCTGATTTTGACCAATTGTTGGAAAAGGCGCACAGCTTGGGCTTGAAGGTCATGATCGACCAAGTGATCAGCCACACTTCTGATTTGCATGATTGGTTTGAACAAAGCCGCCGCGATAAAACAAACGAAAAGGCCGATTGGTATGTGTGGGCGGATGCCAAGCCCGATGGGTCGCCGCCAAACAATTGGCTTTCCATTTTTGGTGGATCGGCATGGACATGGGACCCGCGCCGTTGCCAATATTATTTGCACAACTTCCTCGCTTCACAGCCGGACCTTAATTTCCATAACGCAGAGGTGCGTAAAGCGCTGTTGAGCGAAGTTCGGTTCTGGCTGGACCGTGGCGTGGATGGTTTTCGGCTCGATACGGTCAATTTCTATGTGCATGATGCGTCGCTGCGCGACAATCCGGCTTTGCCCAAGGATCAAATAAATTCCACCATCGCGCCCGCGGTGAACCCCTATAATTGGCAAAATCACCAATTTGACAAAAGCCAGCCCGAAAATGTCGACTTCTTGGCAGATTTGCGCGCGGTGCTGGACGAGTATGACCACATCACAACCGTTGGTGAGATTGGCGATGCCCAGCGCCAATTAGAGCTGATGGCCGAATATACGTCCGGCGGCAACAAGTTGCATATGGCCTATACGTTCGACTTTTTGGGTGGCGAGTTTAAAGCGCCATATTTTGCCGAACGGATTAAAGAGCTGGAAAACATCGTAACCGACGGCTGGCCGTGCTGGGCATTTTCAAACCATGATGTGGTACGTCATGTGTCGCGGTGGGCGACGAATGAGCGTGACCACAAGGCGTTGGCGCGATTGAGTGCAATGCTCTTATTGTCCTTGCGTGGTTCAGTTTGCCTTTATCAAGGCGAAGAACTGGCGCTGCCTGAAGCGGACATCGCCTATGAAGATCTGGTTGATCCATATGGTATTGAGTTCTGGCCGAATTTTAAGGGGCGTGACGGCTGTCGCACCCCAATGGTGTGGCAGAAAAATGGTCCCAATGCGGGCTTCAGTATTGCGAACAAAACATGGTTGCCCGTGCCGCGCGCGCATAAAGACTTGGCGGTAGATCAGCAGGGCGACGAAAGCATCTTGCGGCTGTACCAAGACTTTCTGCGCTTCCGACGCGACCACAAGGCATTGACAACAGGGGCCATTGAAAAGGTCTCGGCGACGGATCAAATACTGTCTTTTGAGCGGACCGCTGATGATGAGCGTTTGTTGTGCCTTTTCAATATGTCCGATGAGGCCGCGGAAATTGCGCTAGACATGAACAACATTGCCGACAGCGATTGGCCGCACGCGGCCGAACGCACAGATGCAGGACTTAAATTACCGCCGCTAGGCGCCTATATTGGAGTGATAGGGTAAACCTTTGGGAGGAGGGGACCATGGCTGATATTACCATTTCGGATTTGAACAAATCCTATGGACCAGTGCATGTTTTAAAGGATATCGATCTCGATATCAAAACAGGTGAATTCATCGTGTTTGTCGGGCCATCTGGCTGCGGCAAGTCCACTTTGTTGCGCACCATTTCCGGCTTGGAATCTATCAGTTCCGGCGAATTGAAAATCGACGGAAAAGTGGTCAATGATGTGGCGCCGTCCAAGCGGGGCATCGCCATGGTGTTCCAATCCTATGCGCTCTATCCGCATATGAATGTGTTCAACAATATGGCCTATTCCCTGAAGTTGATGAAGTTGCCAAAGGCCGAGATAAAACAAATGGTTGAGGCAGCGGCAGCTAAGCTTCAATTGACGGAGTATTTGGACCGTTTGCCCAAACAACTTTCGGGCGGGCAGCGTCAGCGGGTGGCGATTGGCCGTGCGATTGTGCGCGACCCAAAGGTCTTTTTGTTTGATGAGCCACTATCGAACCTCGATGCAGCCCTCCGCGTGCAGATGCGCATGGAAATTGCGGGGCTGAAAAACAGCCTGCCCAACACCACCATGATTTATGTGACCCACGACCAGGTAGAGGCCATGACCATGGCTGACCGCATTGTGGTGCTCAAAGATGGGGTGGTTCAGCAAGTGGGCACACCCATGGAGCTATATGAAAAGCCCAACAGCCTGTTTGTGGCAGGTTTTATAGGCTCGCCAAAAATGAATTTTATTGAAGGCGCACAGGCCAAGCCGTTCAATGCCCACACGGTCGGCGTGCGGGCCGAGCACCTCGACATCGTTTCCTCTGATGGCGACTTTAGGGGCACAGTGATGCACACGGAAGTTCTGGGCTCTGACACCTATATTTACATCAATATTGGTGAAGAGGAGCCGCTGGTGGTGCGCCGCGATGGCAACGCACCACTTGCTTATGGTGAGAAAGTGGAAATCAAAACCCGTCCAGAATATGTGCATCGGTTTGATGAACACGGCCAGCCGATTTAAAACCTCCAATCCTCCCCGCTCACTTTCGTAAGCAAACTCATGGATCCGATGATTTCGGATCCATTTTTATTTGATCGCACCGGGCAATGACAGATCGCCTGAAGCCACATCAAACACGTCTGTCACGCAAAGTAGCGGCGCATGAATGTTGGCGTTCACCCGCAAGGCAGCAGTAACCCCCTCATAATTGACGCCGGCCAAATCAACATCGTGATCGAATGGCACATTCACCCGAACTTCGCCCGCATCAAACTGTGGGCTATATCCGGGGCTATCGATGAAGAGCGGCAGGCCGGGCCAGGTTTTGGGCAGCTTTGGGGTGGTGCCTTCAGCAATGTCGCGCACGGCAAGCGCACCTTCGCCACAGGCCGGTGTTGGGGTCAATACCACCCAGTGGGAATGCCACAAGGCGCCGTCATTGTCCAAAGCACCATCATTGTTCTCGTCATATAACGGAGTGTCATCAAAGTCCGGATGGGCAGTGGCGGCAAGGGCCAAGATCCCTGATCCGCCTTCAAAGCCGACCGCAGCCGGATCAAGCGAAGTGGGCCACACATAGGCATGCACACCTGCACCACCCAACGCACCAACCGATACGGGCGCCTCCGCACCTGCCGCACCAACAGTGCTCAGATGGAAGGTGACGGTTTGCCCGTCGCGGTGCACGTGCGCCGCCAGGATATCGTAGCTGGCAACAATGTCGTTGCTTTGCGCTGACGTGACAGCATCTGCCATATCCTCGGCGTGGTTGCCATCGGCAAAACCTGCACTGCTCAGTCCTGCCAGAATCAATGTGCTCAAAATTACTGTTTTCATTTTCCGTTCTCCTGTTGTGGAGAGGCTCTTTTAATAGCGAGTCGAAACTATTGCAATAGTAATTTTGACTCGCTATTAATTACCTATGAGCGAATCTGAAAAGAACACCATTTTGGAAATGTTGGAGCGCATTGGTCGGCTGACCCAGGCTGAGCAATGGACCAATGATCTGAACCCTACCCAACTGGCGGCGCTGAAATATTTGGCGCGGGCCAATTGCTTTTCCCGCGCGCCCTCCCATGTGGCGGACTATTTGGGCACGACACGGGGCACCGTGTCGCAAACCCTAAAGGCGCTGGTGCGCAAGGGCTTGATCGAAGAGGTCAGATCGGAGCAAGACCGTCGGTCCATTCGATATGATTTGCGCGAGGGTTATGAACGGGCGCTGGATTTTGACACCTCGATCGCCAAAACAGTGGCGCAAATGGATGAGGACGAACAGCAAAGACTGTCCGACAGCTTGCGCCACCTGCTCACAACCACCTTGAAAATGCGCAAAAACCGGACATTTGGCATGTGTAGGACGTGCAAACATCACCGCATAGGCGTAAAAGGCAACGCACATTGCGCACTGTTAGAGGTGGATTTGAAACCACACCAGATTAAGCAAATTTGCCACGAACATGCTACCGCCGCCTAGGACGAAACTTATGCAAACCACCTCAAAAATCTCTGGCCTCTTTGTTGGCAAGCCGCAACAGCGCTGGGCAGGAAAACCGCCTAGCGCCATCGCAAAACAGCAGGTGAGTGTGCCTCTTGAACTGTTGGAAGATGGCTTCACCATCGACGAGCAAGCGGACAAAAAAGTGCATGGCGGTGCAGAGAAGGCAGTGCATCATTATCCTGCGGAACATTACGAATTCTGGCGTGATCAAGGATTCGATACACCGTTTGAATTCACCCCCGGTGCGTTTGGCGAGAACATCTCAAGTACGGGTTTGACTGAAGAATTAGTGTGTATTGGCGACATTTTTGAGCTGGGCACAGCACTGGTGCAGATTAACCAGGGGCGGCAACCTTGCTGGAAATTGAACATGCATACGGGCTTCAAGATGATGGCATTGGAGTTGCAAAACTCAGGCCGTACGGGGTGGTATTATCGCGTGCTGCGCCCCGGTACTGTCAAAATGGGCGATGACATCCGCCTCGTGGAACGGCTTCATGCGAACTGGCCGTTGGCAGACGTTATAGCAGCCCGCTTTGATAAGGCCCTATCGACCGAGACCGCCGCGGAACTTGCCGCTATTGAGGCAATGGCGGCAGGTTGGCGGAAATATTTCGCCAAAAAGGCCGGCGGCGCCTTTGTTGAAGACCAGACCTCGCGGCTGGTAGGGCCAATGGGTGAAAATCCGCCACAAAACGAACGGGCCTAAACCACCACGCCAAATTCATCTCAGTTTGTCGCGTCATTGTCATTTGATCATGTGATGATGAACTGTGTCAGGTGAGGAGGCGCAAATGACTGTCACCATATATCACAATCCACAATGTGGCACTTCTCGCAACGTGCTGGAAATGATTCGCCGTTCTGGTGAGGAGCCCAAGATTATCCACTATCTGGAGACGCCGCCAACGCGGGTGGAGCTGGAAATGCTGTTGGTGCAAATGCGGATGTCCGCACGTGATTTGCTGCGCCAAAAAGGCACGCCATACGATGAACTTGGCCTTGAAGATGAAACACTGAGCGAAGATGAGTTGATCGACGCAATGATGATGCACCCTATTCTGATCAACCGGCCCATCGTGGTGACGGATAAGGGCGCCGCCCTGTGCCGACCATCAGAAAAGGTGCTCTACATTTTGAACATGCCGCTCGATCAACCGTTCACCAAAGAAGATGGCGAAGTGGTGCGCACGGCCTAAACTGCGAGCTCATAATAGCCCATGGCGGGGCCAACTTCGTCTTCTTCATAGCCAAAGTGCGACAATAAGAGTTTTTCGAGCTTTTCGTGCGCGGCAACTGTGCGCTCAAATTGAGCATCGCTCGGATCGTCAATCAAACGCGCCGCTTCATCATTGAGTTGAACCAAAAGCGCATGCACCACTTTATGTTCTTCCCGGAGGCGCTTAACTACTTTGTCGAGCGCCTTCTTCCGCCCTTCAAGAGCGGGAAACATGTGCATATCTTCAATCTGGTGATGGCCATTGACCATCTGGCAATGCTGGCCACAAAGATTGCCAAAAATCTGGTAATTCTCAAAAATTGGATTGTCTTTGATCTGAGCGTGAAACTCGCTGGCGCTGGTGTCCCCCGTGCGCACGCCCTCAAGCAGAGTGCGCATCATGCGCATATTGCGTCGATGATGTTCGTGAATGGCGCGCAAGTGCCGCATCGGCTGGCGCTGATGCTCGTTGAGATTGCCAAAATCTGGCGCTTTGGGCCGCGTGGAGTCGTCGGGAATTTGAATGTCTTTGCTCATAGGGGGCTTATATCAAAAAGGAAAATACGCAGTGATGGTTGAATCCGGGTCAGACTGTTTCATTATGTTGAACAATATTCGTGTTGAGCTTTGGTGCGCGCAACAGTGCTCGGCTCTAACCCAAGATCGTCAGCCGGGCGTCGAGTAGCTTTTTTGTAATTTCAGCTTGAGGGCGATCAAAAACATCATCAACTTTTCCACGTTCGACGATTTGTCCGTGATCCATCACCATCACACGATCCGTCACCGTGCGCACCACATCCAAATCATGGCTGATGAACAAATAGGCCATGCCGAATTTTTCTTGTAAATCATGTAATAACGCCAGCACATCGCCGCGAATGGATACGTCGAGTGCCGACACAGGTTCGTCTAAAATCATCAATTTTGGCTTGAGCACCATGGCGCGGGCGATGGCGAGGCGTTGGCGCTGCCCGCCTGAAAAGGCGTGGGGGTATCGCCCCAACATATCGGTTGAAAGCCCAACACGTTCAATTGCTTCGGTTACACGCTCTTGCCACTGTTCGGCAGATAGTTCTGGCATCAGATGCAGCGGTTCAAACAGCGCGTCGCGCATGCGCATGCGCGGGTCAAAGCTGCCAAACGGATCCTGAAAAACCATTGAGATTTCGCGGCGCGCGGCGCGTGGCATTGACCCTTGTTTATGCCCAAACCGGTGTCCATCAAAATGCACTTCACCCGCCTGTGCCGGGTCCAACCCGGCAATCATGCGCGAAAGTGAAGTTTTGCCGCAACCTGAAGGGCCAACCAAGCCGAGCGTTTCGCCAGCGTGAAGTTCAAACGTCGCCGCATCAACGGCGGTGACAGGGGATGGGCGTTGCCACAGCCAGCGCCGCTGTCTGAACTGGCGCGTCAATCCATTGACTTGCAGCAACGGCGTGGTGTTTTTTGTGCGGGTAAACGCAGGACGCGGTGTGGGCTTGGCCGCGGCAACCAACCGCTTGGTATAGGCTTGTTGCGGCGATTGGAGGATCGCTTGGCTTGGCCCATGCTCCACCAGCTTGCCTTTTTCCAACACATAGATTTGATCACATAAGGCGGCAACCGCGCCCAAATCATGGCTGATAAACAGCAACGCCATTTTTCGCTCACGGGCAATGCGTTTGATCAGGTCAATCACGCCCCGCTGGGTGATCATATCGAGCGCCGAGGTCGGTTCATCTGCAATCAAAAGCGCTGGCTCACCCGCCAGCGCCATCGCCAGGCCCACGCGCTGGCGCTGGCCTCCAGACAACTCATGCGGGTAGCGTGTGCGCATATGGGCAGGCAGGTCGACTTCCGCCAACAGGGCTTCAATATGTGCCTTGGTGTTATTTTCCGGGCGATGCAGCGCCAGCACTTCCCCGATCTGATCACCAGTTCGCATTAAGGGGTTTAACGCGGTCATAGGTTCTTGAAAAACCATGCCGATCTGTGCACCGCGATAAGGGAAATTGAGATCTTCGCCCAGCTGCGCTGCATCGATTTTTGTGCGCTGGTCAAAGCTGAAACCGATTTCACCGAAAACTTCAGCCCGTTCGGGCAGCAAGTTCATCAAGGTGAGCGCGGTCAGGCTTTTGCCGGACCCGCTTTCGCCAACCAAGCCAACTTGTGCGCCGGGCTGTATTTCTAAATCCAAACGTGACAGCACCTCACGATCGCCAAATCGAACGGTGAGTTGTTCCAGTTTAGCCAGTGACATTCATGCCTCCAGCTTTCGACAATTTCGGGTCCATTTGATCGCGAAGCCCGTCGCCCATCAAATTGAGCCCCATGACAAAGGCAATAATGGTGACCCCTGGCCAAATCGCTTGCATGGGATAGGCAAGAAAGAAGCTCTGTGCTTCCTTCAGCATCAATCCCAGGCTGGTTTCGGGCGGTTGTGTGCCCAGGCCAATATAGGAAAGACCCGCCTCGGCCAAAATGCCAAGCGAAAGTTGAATGGTGGCTTGCACAATCAGCAAGCTCAAAATGTTGGGCAGCACATGGCGCACGGAAATCTGCCAAACCCTGAGGCCCGACAGGCGCGCGGCATCCACATAATCCAAAGTCCAAATCGACAAGGCACCACCTCGCGCGACGCGCGCAAAAACCGGGATGTTGAAAATGCCGATGGCGATCATGGCGTTGATGGCACTGGGGCCGAACAAGGTGGTGATGATAATCGCGGTGATAATCGCGGGGAAAGCGAACACAAAGTCATTAAAGCGAAGGATCAATCGCTCCAGCCAGCCGCCATGTCCGGCAGCGAGCAGGCCAAGCGGCACGCCAATGACCATGCCAATCGCTACGGCCAACACCGCAACCCGCAGACTGGTGAGAGCGCCCGCCATCAACATCGACAAAATGTCTCGCCCAAAAAAGTCTGTGCCAAACCAATGGTTGCCGAACGGCGCAGCAAACCGATTGGCCACGTTTACAATGTCGGTCGCGTGTGGTGTCCAAACCAAGGAAAGAAGCGCGAACGCCACCAAAATCAGGCTGACGCAAAAGCCAATGGCAAAGCTGGGGTGCGCGAAATTTGAGCTGAAGGCTTTCAATAATCTGGTGCTCATTGTGTCGCCCGTTTTTTCAAGCGCGGATCAACCAGCGCATAGAGCAAATCCACCAAGAACATGATGATCACCACCAAACCGACCAGCACAAGTAAGGCGCTCCGCACCACAAAAAGGTCACGCGCGGAAATGGCTGTGAAAATCAATCGGCCGAGGCCCGGCAGGTAAAACACATTTTCGACAATGATGGTGCCAGCAATCAAAAAGGCGAATTGCAGGCCCATGATGGTCAACACGGGGAGCAGGGCGTTGCGCACCCCATGTCGCCAAAGGGCCTGACTTTTGCTCAAGCCTTTTGCACGAGCCGTACGGATAAAATCCTGTCGCGCCACGTCCACCAGCGAGGTGCGCATCACGCGCGCCAAAATCGCGGCTTGCGGCAAGGCAAGGGCTATGGTGGGCAAGATCAATGCGCGAAATGCTGCCGTCGGGTTTTCCGCCCACGGCACAAACCCGCCGGGGGGCAGCCACTTCAGGGTCACTGCAAACACCACTACCAACAGCATGGCAAACCAGAAATTGGGAATAGCAATGCCAATTTGCGCCAGGCCCATAAGACCCGCATCGCCCGGTTTGCCTTGGTGTTGTGCTGCAAATATGCCGAGTGGCAGGCCAATCAGCGTCGACAGGACGAGGGCGCCAAACGCCAAGGGTAGGCTGAGTTGCATCCGATCAAGAATCAACTCCGCAATCGGCGCACGTTGGCTGGCGCTCATGCCCAGATCGCCCGTCATCAGCCCGGTGAGCCACTGGCCAAATCGAATAATGGCAGGCTGGTCTAAGCCCAATTGCTGGCGAAGCGCTGCTAACGACTCGTCAGACGCATTGATACCCAACATGAACCGCGCCGGATCTCCGGGCAGCACATCCAGCAGAAAAAAAATGAGCGCCGCAGCTACCAGCAAGGTCAGTGCGACACCCAATAATCTTTGTATCAAATAGCCAACCATGGGCGTATCGGGCTGGTTTTAGCCCAACTTGTCAAGCGCAAGCTTGTACTTATCCAGCGCCTTACTCAGCCCACTTCACTTGGGTCAAATCATTGCCTTCAACTGGGGAATTCGGCCACATGCCAGAAAGTCGCGCATCCCACACCCCGGTTTTCGCCAATTGGAACAAATAGCCATTTACGGCATCTTCCGACAAAATCCGTTGTGCGTCCTGCGCCAGCTTTTCGCGCTCCGCATCGTCAGTAACGACGTTTAGCGTCGCGATCAGGTCTTGGAACGCTTTGTTGTCATATTGGAAATAATAGTCCGGATTGGCATAAATCCCGATATCAAACGGTTCTACGTGGCTCACAATGGTCAAATCGTAATCCTTGTTGGTGAACACGTCTTCCAGCCATTGCGCCCATTCCACATTGATCAATTCCAAATCAATGCCGATTTCGCGCAATTGCGCTGCCAAGATTTGGCCGCCACGGCGGGCGTAGGTTGGGGGCGGGAGTTTCAACGTGGCTTTAAAGCCATCCGCATAGCCAGCCTCCGCCAAAAGCGCCTTTGCCCGTTCGAGATCGCGTGGGTACGTATCGAGCAAATCCACATAATAAGGATGGTGCGGCGCGAAATGGGTGCCGATTGGCGTGCCATAGCCAAACATTGCGCCATCAATGATCGCCTGACGATCAATCACATGGGCAATGGCTTGACGCACGCGCAGATCATTGAACGGCTCGGCCTTATTATTGGTGGCCAAAATGGTCTCACCTTCTGTGGAACCAACCACCACATTAAAGCGCGGGTCGGCTTCAAAAATCTCCAGTGTTTCTGGCGCTGGGAAATTGGCAAAGCCATCCAGCTCGCCCGCAAGCATGGCGTTTTGCGCCGCATTCGGGTCCGAAATAAAGGTGAAGATGGCACGGTCCAGATAAACGTCATCGCCGACATAATCCGGGTTCTTTTCCAAGATCACCTTGGACCCCTGCTGCCAATCCACAAATTTGAAGGGCCCGGTGCCAACAGGATTTGTTTGGTTTGTCTCAGCGCTCTCGGGTGCCACAATCACCGCGTCGCCGCGACCAAGGTTGAACAAGAAGTTCCCTTGCGGGTTGGCAATTTCGATGGCGATTTTATTCGGCGCCAACACCTCAACTTTGGTGATGGGGGCAAAAATACCCTTTTGCGCGTTCACGCTGTCTTCTGCGCGGGCACGGTCCAGACTGAATTTCACATCTTCCGCATCAAAGCTGGTGCCATCATGGAAGGTTACGCCCTCTTTCAGCGTGAACTCGTAGCGTGTGCCATCGTCAGAAATGGTCCAGTCTGTCGCCAGCGAGGGCTGCACAGCGCCATTCTGGTCAATGCGAGTCAGCCCTTCAAACAGATTGGCATAAACCACCTCGTCAATTGCCGCTGCGGCCCCGGCCGTGGGGTCGAGGTGAGGTGGTTCAAGCACCAAGCCTAGCCGAAGTTCGTCAGCAAGAGCTGTTGAGGAAAACAAGGTTGCGGCCATAAGGCCCGCAAGGTGAAGCGCAGAATTTTTCACGGATATTCGCTCCCATAGAATTTCCCCTCTTTTATAGGAGAACATGATCAGATGAAAAGGGCGCAAAATAAGAATTATTTGACCGTCTGGTGAATTGGCCGTCGATGATTAGCTGTGATTGCCTTGCAACCGACCACCCAAAATGGCCGGAACGAGGGCGATTAGAACGATCAACAATGCAGGAACGGCCGCCGCTTCAAAGTTTTCGATGCTGGCCTCAGCATAAACGAAAGTTGAAAGGGTTTCTAAGCCAATGGGGCGCAGCAACAAGGTGGCGGGCAGTTCTTTGATGCATTCCACAAACACCAACGTCATTGCCGCCACCAGCGCTGGGCGCAAGGTGGGCAGATCAATTTCGATCAGTGTGCGCCACTTGTTGGCCCCCAAAATATGGCTGGCATCAAGCAGGTTGAGGCCACGCTTTTTCATGGCGGCTTCAATATTATTGTGGCTAACCGTCAAGAACCGCACCGTGTAGGCATAAAGGATGGCGATGGGTGAGCCAGATAGGATCAGGCCAACAGTGACGCCCCAGATGGCGCGTGTGCCATCATTGATCAACCCATCCAAAAAGCCCAATGGCACCAAAATGCCGATGGCCAAAATGGTGCCGGGCACCGCATAGCCAAAAGTGGCGAGGAAAGACCAGCCGCCGCGGCCGTCGCGATTGATCATTTTGCGCGCCGTAAAATAGCCGATCGAAACGCACAAGAGTGCGCCGCCTGCGGCCAGCATGATGGTGTTGATAAAGGCCGGCCAAATCGCAGGCCGCAACGCGCCGCGCATCACACGGTTGATCGAGGTCGACAGCAACTCCAAAACGGGCACGCCAAATCCCAGAAAAACAACACCGGCGCAAAAGGCGGTAACCAGCAAGCCAACGGGCATGCTGAGCTTGATCAATGATGGGGGCACGCGGGAATCACGCCGGGTCAGGTAATCGCGGCGGCGGCGAGCATATTGCTCCAGCCAGATCAGCGTGCCGATCAAAAGGATCGCGGTAAGGGCCAACTGCGCCGCACCGGGCAGGTTGGAGCGGTTGAGCCAGGTTGTATACACAATCTTGGTGATGGAATTGACGCCGAAAAACTCCACCGCGCCCACATCATTGAGCACTTCCATCAGGGCCAAGGTGACACCGACGATCAAGGCTGGGCGGGAGAGGGGCAGAATAATGGCAAAGAATGTGCGCCATGCATTGGCGCCAAGCGCCCGACTGGCTGCAACCAAAGCGCCAGACTGCATCAGGAAGAAAGCGCGGCAGCTCAAATAGACATAGGGGTAAAGCACAAGGCTCATGACGATCGCAGCGCCTTCAAGCGAGCGGATGTCTGGAAACCAGTATTCGCGGATGGTCTTTGCACCAGTAACGGCACGAATTGTCGTCTGAATGGGGCCAGTAAATTCCATCACCTCGACCCAGGCATAGGCTGAGATATAGGTGGGGATAGCCAAAGGAAGGATAAAAGCCCACTGGAAAAGCTTTCGTCCCGGGAATTCAAAGGATGAGACAAGCCACGCGCTCAATAACCCGACGATGGCGGTGAAGACACCGACAAAAAGCAGCAACAGGCCTGTTTCCGTGAGCGCAACGGGCAGCATGCGCGAGAAAAGGCCACCTTCAACGCTAAATCGGCCAAGGGCGAGAAATGCAAGTGCCAGAATGGGCAGCGCCATCAAAAAGATGATGACCAATTGAACGAAAGAAAGGCGCGTAAACGCGCCTTTCAAACTATTCAAACTTTGGCTGTCGGTACCTTTAATAGGTCAACCCCATTAGTTTTGCGGACCTTCGTCAAACTTGACTTCATCCACCAATTTGCTTGCTTCATCGCGTTTATCTGCAATTTCGGCCAGTGGCAAGGAATCCGCTTTCAATTCGCCCCAGCTTTGCACCAGATCAGATGCTTCTACACCTGGCATAATTGGGAATTCAAAGTTGGTTTCAGCATAAATCGCTTGCGCTTCGTCTGAAAGCAAAAAGTCGATGAACTGTTTTGCGGCGTCTTCATTTGGCGCATGCTTGGCCAAAACAACACCTGAAATGTTCACGTGGGTTTTGCTTTGTTCGGCATCTGGGTAAACCAAACGAACAGAAGCAGCCCATTCTTTTTGCTCAGGCTCGGCATCATTGGTCAGCATTTTGCCCATGTAATATGTGTTGCCGATGGCAAGGTCACATTCGCCAGAGTAGATGGCTTGTACTTGCGCACGGTCATTGCCTGTTGGCTTGCGCGCAAGATTATCGCGTACGCCTTCGAGCCATTCTTTTGTGGCTTCTTCGCCATTATGGGCGATTTGGCTGGCCACTAGGCCGATTGAATAGGCGTGCTGCCCGGAGCGGGTGCAAACACGACCAGCCCATTCGTCAGAGGCCAAATCGGCATAAGAAAGATTTTCCGCATCAACACGATCTTTTGAAACATAGAACACGCGGGCCCGCGCTGTCAGCGCCACCCATGCACCATCTGGTTCCACAAAATTGGCTGGCACATCTGCTGTAATATCCTGTGGGATAGGCTGCCAAATGCCGGCTTGTTTAGCGGCATCCAAGCGACCGATATCAACAGTCATCACCACATCTGCTGGAGAGTTTTCGCCCTCAGAGGCGACGCGGTCAACAACGCCGTCCTTCACAAACAACACGTTGGTTTTGATGCCGGTCTTTTCTTCAAACGCTGCGGTCAGCGGTGCCAAAAGCTCTGGCTGACGCAAGCTGTAAATGTTCACTTCTTCAGCTTGTACATTTGTTGCGCCAAATGATGCTGCACCAAGTGCGGCGAGGATAAGTGTTCTTTTCATTATTTCGCTCCTGTTTATCCGGGGTTAAGGCCCGTCGGTTGCGTTGGTTTTGCGCAAATGAATGCTCAATGTCAATCAAGCCCTAGTGGCAAAAACCGCCGAAAAAAGGGCGCTTTTTACAACCGTTCTAAACTGGAGGGAAAATCTCCATATTTTCCGGTTTTGCGGCGCGACCGCTGTCTCAATCCGGTGTGACGGAATGTCGCAATGTGGATTGCGATCAGCTGTTTGTTTTTTGGATGCGGTGGCCAGGAATGCGCAAGGCCATCATCATGCCATTGTCACCGAGCGGGTCAAACGAAAGGCCAAACGAGTTGGCGCGCGCCAGTGATTGCGTAAGGGAAAGCCCAACCGCCGAACTCGCAGTGGTGCCGGCTTCTTTTCCATCGCCGCTATTGTGGTGAAACACAGCGAATTTCTCACCCCTGTCCACCTGATTGCTCCCATTGTCGCGCACATGAACCGACACGTCACCATTATCTTCCCGAATGGCGCTAACAATAACATTGCTGCCCGGAGGGCTAAGGGTGACCGCGCTCGCCAGCAAATTCATGATGGTTTGGCTGAGAAGTTTTTGGTCCGCTTCAATCAAATATTGAGCATCCGGGATGGCGCTGCGTACAAACACCTGTTGGGCGTTCGCTTGGGTCCGAATTTTGCCAATGCACTGTGTCAGCAAGTCACCTAAGTCAATCTGCGCATTTTCCAATTCATATGTGCCGTCGCGATAGCGGCTGAGATCGTCCAACTCACCAACAACACGTTCCAGGCGTTTGGTCGCCAACTGAATGTCTTTGACATATTCTTTATAGCGATCATTGCCGATAGGGCCGTAAGCCTCATCATGCATAAGGCTGTTGAAACCGGAAATCGTTGCCAAGGGGCGGCGTATTTCGCGGCTGATGAGCGGCAAAAGGTCTGTTTCAGCGTCTTGTTCAGCAATGTCGATATCTGTTACCGGTGTTGGCACCTCAGATTTCTCGTAAACCACACCGATCAATTTAAAATCGTCCCCGTCGCCAAGCGGATGGCGCAAAAACCGAATAGCGCAATGAGCCGCCCCAGCAAAAAGATACACTTCTTCGTCCTGCTTGGTGCCAGCAAGCAAGCCAAAATAGTTCGAGCGGCTATCTGCGTCGATATATTCCATCAAGGTGCGATCCAGCATCAAATCGCGGCTGGGGCCAATCAGGGCTACAGCTTGATCCGAGACATTGGTGACGTGGCCACGATTGTCCAAAATGACCAACCCTTGGTGCGCGTCTGTGACCAAGCGTTCAATCAGTTCAATGTCGAGCGCCGAAGCTGTGGTGACACCACCAACAAAGCTGGACACGTCGACATCCGCTGCGTGATCAGTGTCTAATTCCGGCAAGGAAATCGGGTCGTGCCGATCATCTTCTCGCGCCGTCAGCATATAAGCGGATTTGCCCTGCCATGTGGTGATCTGCAGCCGCGCCACCACGGCGACTTCGCTGCCATCCTTGCGCACCAGTTTGGTCACAGGGCCAACGCTCGCATCATCTTCATCCGCACGGGGAAAAATCTGATCAAAGCCAGCTTGGCGCAATTCAGTGCTGGTTTTATAGCCGGCAAGTTCTGCCATTGCGCGATTGGTAAACAATAACTCCTGATCTCGGAACAGGAGGATGCCGAGGGGCAAGCGGTTGAGCACCAAAGTCTCATCGCTCAGCGCCACCAACGCACCAGAAACAGATGGATCTAACTGCGGTTCCGGTTGCACGTGCTCCGCTGGGCGGTTGCGTCGGCCATTCTTGCCATTTTGCGGGTTGGCAGGGGCGTCCATTGCATTTTCCGGTATACCGTTCGCAATCAGTTGCGCTGCGGCCTCACGCTCGCTTGCAGGCGGCGTGCCAGGCGTAGGCCGTTTGTCTTCCGCCTCGACGTTATCCGGGCCATCTGTCTTTTCGATTGTGTCGTCAGGGCCAACACGTTCCCGCAGCACCCGCGACAATTCTTCAAAATTATAGCGGGCAGTCGGGTCAGGTTCGCCAACAGGGTTTGCAGCAATCGTCGATTTGTCATCGACTGCTTCTGAAATGCTCTGGTCGTTGTCTGAATTATTGACGAGGGGAGCAACGTTTGATTCGATGCTTTCCTCTTCTTCGGTGAGCTTGTGTGTCGCCCGAATCGTCCAGAGCTGCGTTTTGCTTTGGGTGGAATCTTGGTCGTCGCCAATGTCGGCTGACGTGGCTTCATCTGCGGCGATTTCTGCATCTTCAGGATCAGCCGCCAAATCTTCAGACATTTCATCGACTTCAAGCGAGGTGAGTTTGTCAGAAGAATCGATCAAGCCGCGATCAGCTTGGTACAAATGATCGATCAATTCCGTTAAATCGTGGGGCAGATCGGTGGCATCATCTTCGTTTACACCAGTTTCGTCTGACGCCTCGTCATGCGCTGCTTTTTCGTCGGCAGATTCCTCTGCCGTTTTGTCTGATGCGTGCTTTTCTTCATCCGTTGGCAGATCACCGTCCAATTGGTCCAGCAAGCCGTCTTCGGGTTCAGTGTTCAAGGGTTCCGTGCTGTCCACCGGTGAGGAGAGGGCGTCGGCCCCCATTTCTGACAGGTCCAACAACATGCCAGGCTCAAAGATCAGCATTCTAGCGCGGGCAGAAATGTCAAATTGGGCAGTGGCCCCTTGTTCAAGCAATTCCAAATCTATGGCCGCAATATCAGGTTGTTCCTGATCCTCATCCTGCTGTGCGCAGGCACCAGCCACAACTTCATGGCTGTCATCGATGACCACATAATCCAATTCCGGACGGAACATTTGGGCGCTCGCCGCCAGGTCATACGCGTCGCCGCTAAAGAATTTCGGATCGATTGTATCGGATGAAATCACCAACAACCCGGTCAGATCATCATTGAGCAGCGGAATGCAGCTACAAGTGGTGGAGACAGGTTTTTTGCCAATTTGAAACCGCATGCGCGACAGGCTTGCGCGGCCATGTGCGCCCAACCGGATCAAACGATTGATTTGTCCGCGCAAGGGGACGGGATCGGGCAGCAGCTTAACGCTTTTTTTCTTGGCTTTGGTGCGGAACAAACGTGCGGCGAGATTGCGCCACAAAAGGCGCGAACCGTCCTCATCCCAAAACCAAACGGGTCTAGGATCGAGTGTGTAGCTCAACACGCGCTTGCCAATCTCGCTATGTACCCAATGTGTCCGCATATATTGTCAGGGCCTTGCCGAGGTTTGTCACCAGCTTAGGTGGAAAATTTACGTTTTCTTAATATATTCTATAGGCGCAGCCGTCCAGCATATGGGCCCTTTGCAATGGAAAAGACCATTTTCATGGTTAAAATGAAAAACTGAAATTTTTTTTGAAAGAGCGGCTTTTGCCCTCTTGCCAATTCAAATGTCTGGCCCTATGTTCGCGCGCACAAATGATGTGCCGCCTTAGCTCAGTAGGTTAGAGCGCTAGATTGTGGATCTAGAGGTCCCCCGTTCGATCCGGGGAGGCGGTACCACCTTTCCCCAATACAGTTTTGGCCCTATTGCGACAGGCGTAGATCGCTCAATTGATCGGCAATGGCAGTGAACACATCATTGAGTTCACTTGCATCAGTCGGGAAGTACGCTTTGCCCGCATCCGTCGCGCAATTGGTCAGCATCGTCCAGTTTGGCGTACCCGATGAAACGCCCAGGCCGATGGTGTAAATCTCAATGCCATGGTCGGAATTCTTAGCATTCTCGCATACTTGCACCGTGCGCCGATCCATTTCGGTGCGCGCTTCCGCACTGGTTGTGCCCAGATTGCCGAGCCGCCCATTATAAAACAAGCCATACATTGAATAGTAATAGGTGTTGTTGAAATTGTCGCCCGAGGGGTAACCAGTGTTCTCACCATCAGTCATGATGATCATGACTTTGCTGGCACCCTTGTCATAGCCCACACCTTCGGTGAAAGGTTCTCCCGGCGACAGAACGCGCCATCCCCACATGGAACCCATGTGAATATTGGTGCCCCCATTTGCGTCCATTGCAGCGATTCTGGATTTAATGTCTTTCATGTCATTTGTCAGAGGCGTGACAGGGTCAACCGTGCAGCTGCCATTCGGGGATGAATAGCCGATTTGTGCAGGCGTTACGCCCTGATATTTACAAATGCGCTCTTGACGTTCGCGCAACCCAAGGACACGGCATGTGCTCTGCGTTACGGTGCCATAGTACCAATCCCAAGAGCTGGACGACGAGGTGATGGTCCGGCCTGTACATGAGCAAGTGTTGTTTGCATTGCCTGGATAGCCGGAATCTGGATTGTAGCTTGAACTGCGACCAGGAGAAGCGTAGCGCCCCGTCCAAACTGTTTCTGTACACTCGCCAGTTGAGGTGCTGGTGGAGCAGGCGGGGTTGGTATCTGGCAAATAATTGACCCGATAGCCGGTGCCGTCTGGCGTGTCGGGCTGGAACAAAGGCACAATATAGGTGTCGCCATCAGACGGTGTGGGGGCCTTGTCATATACGTCCAGCCGCTGTTCAAAGGGCAAGGAAGTGTTATGGGGTCTCGCCTCAACGCAGCCCTCCCACGTAAAGTTGGGCATTGCATCATAAAGATCAAAACGGTTTAGGCGGTCCGTCGCATTGCTGACGTCATGGCCTGTTTTTGAATTGTCGTCATCGTCAAAATTATCCCAGCTCGTGGATGACAGGCCGTTGGTATCCATCCAACCTGAGTAACGGTATGAGGGGTCAACCTTGATCATATCCGTGAACGGCACCAAGCCGAAAAATACTTTTTCCGGGAAATCTTTATACTCTGAAATAATGTCAACGGCCAAAGCAGCGGCCTCACGCAAACGCGTAATTTTTGTGCCGCCCATGGAGCCAGAATTGTCAAGCACCATGGCCACTTCCAAGCGAGTGCGCGCTCGCGTGGCCTCGGCCCGCACTAGGGCCTCCATTTTATCAATTCCAACCAGCTTAACGAAAAATGTTGGACGACTGATCTTGGCTTGCAGCAACAGGCTACCTGCCTCTTTATCAACCACAGGATCAAGTACAGTGATCGTCACTTCGCTACTACCAATGCTCTCTTGAAGTAGCTTTTCTGTGGTGGATTTGAGCTGAGCGGTTGTATGCGTGTGAATTTTGGGCTGCAGCGCCAAAACTGTCGAATCCAACGATATTTGGGCATTGGCGCGACTTTGTTGGATCGCGACGAAATCGACGACCGATCCCCCCGTTGCGATCAGCACAATGGCCATAACGCCAAAAATGACGGCAAAAGCGCCGGATTCATCGCGATGAAACCGTTTTAGCAGTTTGGCAAATAGCAACATGTGGCCCACAAGTCATGCAAATAAAGATGCCGAAGTGTGGGCCAAAAAAGTAAACTAAATCACAATGACTTTAGCACCAATTGACGCGCGTTGATAAAGGTCGATGATGTCGTCATTGGTGAGGCGAATGCAGCCTGAGGAAACTTTGCGCCCAATTGTCGATGGGTGCGTGGTGCCGTGCAGCCGATAAAGTGTGCTGCCGATGTACAGGGCGCGTGCGCCCAAAGGGTTGTTAATGCCGCCAGGCATAAAGGCCGGTAGCTCAGGCTGACGCTTGCGCATTTCAGCCGGGGGTGTCCAGCTGGGCCACTCTCTTTTCGCGGTAATGCGGTGGGTGCCACTCCATTCAAAGCCTTCTCTCGCCACACCAATGCCATAGCGCATGGCGCGCCCTTTGCCCAAAACGAGATAGAGATAGCGTGCGCCCGTATCGACAATAATGGTGCCCTTGGCCTCGCTTGAATTGTAGGGCACGACTTGACGCAAATATTTCGGATGTTGGCCATATTTGTTTTTAACTTGCAGGCCATTGCGCGGCGTGCCTGTGGTTGCGGTCATGCCCGCTGGTGGGGAAACGTAAATAGTTTGCCCAAAACTGTTTTGGGTTTTGACCAATCCGTTGCCAGCCAAGGCACTCTGGCCAACCAAGAGGGCAAGCAAAAGGGCTAAGCCCCACGTCATAATATTCTGCTTCAATACTGAAATACGCATGATACGACCACCTCACCGCACAAAATGCGGGTTCAATAAAATTTGAACCAAATAATAGCGGGTGACGCCAAATAAAGCGTGAAGTGGAATGGTGTGCAAACCCTAAAAATTATGGGTTTATAGGTAGTTAAGCGACATGGTTAACTGAAAGGTACCCGAGCCGAATAGCGTTACAGGAACGCAGTGTCAGCTTCATCATTGTCGACCAGCAATTGATCATCGAGTATATCTTCCTCCTGAACCTTGTTCAGTAGGCCAGACATGGAATGATAGCTTTGTCGTTCAGTTTTGATGACCTCACCAATCGCTTTCGACATTGCTGCCGTTTTGATCGGTTTGGCCACAACTTGGTTGGCGCCAAGGCCAAGCGCCCGTTCGATGTTTTCGCGGTTCGTGTAGGCGGACATCACAATGATTGGGATGTTGTGCGCAGGGCCGAAGCGACGATCGCGGATCACGCTCAACATGCCGGCGCCTGAAATCTCGGGCATATACCAATCAATAATCAACACATCATAGCTGCCGGTATGCAAGCGGAGTAACGCCTCAGCACCGCTATCGGCCTCATCGATGTTGTGGAAACCAATCTGCTTGAGATTGGCAATGGCCAAACTGCGTGCATACTGATTGTCGTCTACAATCAGTAGTTTCAAATCGACCAAAGCTGAATTGGTTCGTGCAGACAATTTGATTAACCTGCCAGTTATTAAATCTAAAGTCGAATTTAGTTTGTGGGAACATAATTAAATCTGAGCAGAAAGCAAACCAAAATTATGAATTCCCAAGATAAATTGAACCGATGTTTTTGGTGTGGCGAAGACCAGCAATATATTCATTATCATGATAGTGAGTGGGGCTATCCGGTTGATGATGATCGGCGCCTATTTGAAAAGGTGTGCTTGGAGGGGTTTCAATCCGGGTTGTCCTGGCTGACCATCCTTCGTAAACGCGAAAATTTTCGCGCGGCTTTCGACAATTTTGAAATTGAAAAAGTTGCCAAATATGACGAGCGCGATATGGATCGCTTGTTGGCTGATGCCGGAATCGTGCGCCACAAGGGCAAAATCGCAGCCACGATCAACAATGCCCAACGGGCAATTGAACTGCGCGATGAATTTGGCACATTGGCCGCCTATTTCTGGCAGTTTGAGCCCCAGCTCAGCGAACGCCCCGCCCAAAAAGATGAAGCGACATTGCGCAAATTGGCGCAAACGGAGGCTTCCCAAAAACTGGCAAAAGACATGAAAAGGCGCGGCTGGAAGTTTTTTGGACCAACAACCGCTTATGCCTTCATGCAAGCGATGGGGTTGGTCAATGATCACATGGACACTTGTTTTGCACATCAAAAGGCGGAAGAGGCACGCAAAAACTTCACACCACCACAGCCAAAATAGTCCCGATATTTCGGCCTTTGACTTGTGCGACAGGGCATGATCGTTTAACTACCGACCCGCACGGTGTTTTTTCTGGCTGTGCAACGCATTTAACAACTCAAAAACTAGGTATGATCATGGCTAAAAAAGCAAAGCGTTTAACGCCCATTTTGCCGCGCGGATTTGTAGACCGCGACCCCGATGAAATCATCGCGGTAGATGCCATGATCCATCGGATCAAAGCGGTTTATGAGCGCTATGGTTTTGACCCGCTTGAAACACCTTTGTTCGAGTATACTGAGAGCCTTGGCAAGTTTTTGCCCGATACCGATCGGCCCAATGCGGGCGTGTTCTCACTGCAGGACGATGATGAGCAATGGATGAGCTTGCGGTATGATTTGACCGCGCCGCTTGCCCGCTATTTTGCGCAAAATTTCGAAACCCTGCCTAAGCCGTTCCGCTCCTATCGTCAGGGCTATGTGTTCCGCAATGAAAAGCCGGGGCCAGGCCGTTTCCGCCAGTTTATGCAATTTGATGCCGACAGCGTTGGCGCACCAGATCCGGCGGCGGACGCCGAAATGTGCATGATGATGGCCGACGTGATGGACGAACTAGGGCTTTCCGGCAAGTTTGTCGTTCGGGTGAACAACCGCAAGGTGCTTGATGGTGTGTTGGCTGCCGCCGGCTTGGCCGACGACACCAATACGTCGCTGATCGTGCTGCGTGCCATTGATAAGATGGACCGATTGGGCATTGACGGTGTGAAGCTTCTGCTTGGCGAAGGTCGCGAAGACGATAGCGGTGATTTCACCAAGGGCGCGGGCCTCAACGAAGAGCAGATCAACCGCATCTTGGCCTATGTGACCGCTGACGCTGACGATGCCAATTTGTTTGATGTGTTGGCTGAACAGGTTGGCGATAATGAGCAAGGTCAGCAAGGCGTGGCCGAGCTGAAAGAAATGCAAGCGCTGTTTGATGCAGCGGGCTATAGCCGCGATAAGGTGAAGATTGACCCTTCCGTGGTGCGCGGTCTTGAATATTACACAGGTCCCGTTTTTGAAGCCGAATTGACCTTCCCGGTCACCAATGAAAAAGGCCAAACAGTCATCTTTGGTTCTGTTGGCGGCGGTGGTCGTTATGATGGTCTGGTCAGCCGTTTCCGTGCAGAAGCTGTGCCCGCCACTGGCTTTTCCATCGGCGTGAGCCGTTTGGCCCATGCCCTGCAACTGGTCGGCGAATTGGGCAACAAAGAGCGCTTTGGCCCTGTCGTTGTGTTGATCATGGATAAAGATCAAATCGCCAATTATCAGAAAATGGTCGCCGAATTGCGCGCGGCGGGCGTGCGGGCAGAGCTTTATTTGGGCCAGTCCAAAAACATGGGCAAACAAATGAAATATGCGGACCGACGCAATGCCCCGGCCGTGGTGATTGAAGGCTCTGAAGAACGCGATGCTGGCGAAGTGCAGGTCAAAGATTTGGTCGCGGGCAAGATTGCGTCTAAAGACATCACCGACAATGCGGAATGGCGCGCAGCCCGCCCAGCGCAGGTGAGCGTGAAGCGCGAAAATTTGGTTGAGCATCTCAAATCTCTGATTGAGCAGAACGAAACCCAATCAAATTAGGCGAGTTGATATGCCCTTCACCGCAAGCGAATTGCAGCAAAAGCGCCAGATACTTGAACAAAATATCAAAGCACGTGGCGAACTAACGGCACCTGATATTTTGCAAAAGTCGGATTTGTTCTTTGATCTGGCCGGAGAAGACATTGGTCGGCGCCTTCTGCTCACCACTGGAGCCGACGGAACAAACTATTGTTTGCGCCCGGATTTCACGCTGCCCATCGCCGCCGCCTACGTGCAAAAGCATCCGCAGTTTGACGAGAAGAGCTACGGCTATCTCGGCCCCGTTTTCCGCCAACGTGAAAATGGGCCCGCCGAATTTGATCAGGCGGGGTTGGAGTTTTTAGCGGCGCAAGACGAAGAAGCAGCGTTCCAGCAATGCTTGGATTTCGCGATCGAAACCGCTGCGCTTTATGGCGAAGAAAAGCCGCGCCTTCATTTGGGCGCGGTGGATTTGTTTGAGGCATTGCTCGATCAAATCGATTTGCCTGATGTGTGGCGACCGCGTGTGCGTGATCGGTTTGGCCATGACGCGGCAATGGGGCGGTTGTTGGATCGCTTGTTTGCGCCGGAAGGCCTGCAGGATCAACCCGATTTGCCTAAAGACTTCGAGGCTGCCAAAGCAAGAATTCTGGCGATGATGGAAGAGGCGGGGCTCTCACCCTATTCGGGCCGTAGTGCAGACGAGATCGCGGAACGCTATTTGGAAAAGCGGCAATTGGCCGACGCGCCAGTGCCCGCCGCAACCGTGCGCACATTGCGTGAATTTTTGTCGATCACTGGCCGCGCGCACGAGCAGGTGTTTCACATCACGGCTTTGGCGCAAAAGGTTGGGATCAACCTCGACCCGCAATTGGAACGGTTGAGCGCGCGGCTCACTCAACTCAAATCCGACGCCCCTCAAATTGAGGTGGAGTTTGATGCCGGATTCTCGCCGCGTTTGGATTATTACACCGGACATGTGTTTGAATTGACCTCGAATTTGACGGGCGACGTGCTCGCCTCGGGCGGTCAATATGATCGCTTGTTGCAACGGCTAGGGGCGCAAAAACAAGTCACCGCGATTGGCTGTGCTGTTTGGGTAGATCGGCTTGAACAAGGAGGCGCACGATGAGCTCAATTCTTTTGGCAATACCGTCTAAAGGGCGGTTAGAAGAAGCGACGCGTCAAGTATTTGCTGATTTGGGCATGCCGATTGAACGGCCGGGCGGTGCGCGTTCTTACCTTGGCGAAATGGCCGATTTCCCTGAAGTAACGGTGCGCTTTCTGTCCGCCAGTGAAATTGCCCGTGAACTGATTGCGGGCAACATCGATGTCGGCGTTACGGGCGAGGATTTGGTGCACGAAGCCGCCGAGCGCGGCATTAATCAGGTAGAATTGGCCAAGCCGCTCGGCTTTGGCGGCGCCGATGTCGTGGTGGGCTTGCCCGAATCTTGGGTCGATGTGACCGCCATGCGCGATCTGGCAGATGTTGCTTCCGATTATCGTCACCGCCATGGCCAATGGCTGCGTGTGGCAACCAAATATATCAATTTGACGCGCAAATATTTCGCGCAACATGGCATTGCGGAATATCGCATTGTTGAATCAATGGGGGCGACTGAAGCGGCACCGGCATCAGGAGCCGCTGAACTCATCGTCGATATCACGTCGTCAGGGTCGACCCTTAAAGCCAATCAACTCAAAGTGCCGCGCGACGGTGTGATCTTGAAGTCGGAAGCCAATTTGGTGGTTTCACGCAATGCGGACTGGCCCGCGGATCGGATCGCTGTGCTCGAGACATTTCTAGACAAGATAGAAAAAGGCCTCGGCGAAAAGATCACCGAGGCCCTTAAAAGCTAATCGCGGGTTGGATTACTTCTTGTCGATTGCATATGCCCCTGGGCCGTGCAACCAAAGCAGAAGAAAGCCGCCAGCCATGGCCAAGTTTTTCAGCAAGCTGGTCATTTGGGCTTGGTTTGCTGGTTCAAAGTGCGCCAGAAAACCGCTGGCCACACAGAATAGAGCCAAAAGGATCGCTGCAATGCGCGCCTTGAAGCCAACCAGAACTGCCAAACCGGCCACCACTTCAAAAAGGCCAACCAGATATACGCTGACCGTCGGCATGGGAATGCCCAATTGGGCGAAATAAGGCGCCATTGCGGCCCCTGCCGTCAGTTTTGGCAAGCCTGCCATAATAAAAATAGCCGACATTAAGATACGCGCCACAAGTGGCGTCGCTTTGTTTACCCCGTCCATAATCTTCTCCGTTTTTTGACGTGGCAGACAATCTATAACTATAAAAAAATAATACAATATACAAATACATGCACAGATAGTTCGAATAAAATTAACAATGAAAAGGGCGCAATTTTGCTGGTCCCTGAGGCCATCAAACGGCATAATGGCGATCTATTCTTCGAGTCGGGACCTTCCATGGAATATGAAATCTCGCTGCTGGTAATCATGGCCGGCGTCGCCTTTGTTGCGGGTTTTATGGACGCTATTGCTGGTGGCGGTGGACTGATTAGCGTGCCCGCGCTGTTGTTCGCCGGCTTGCCGCCTGTGGGGGCTTTAGCGACCAACAAAATGCAATCTGTTGTCGGCGCCGTGGTTGCCGCCACAACATATGCACGCAAAGGCTATGTGGATTTCAAGCAGTTGGGCGTCGCGATCATCACCACATTTGTGGGCAGCATGATTGGCGCGTTTGGCGCGACACAGATGGACACCGATATTTTGCTTGTTCTGGTGCCTATTCTGCTGATCGGCGTGGCGGCGTACTTTTTGTTTTCGCCCCGTCTTTCAGATGACGCCCGCGCTGAGCGGCTGAATTTTGCACTTTTCGCCCCTCTTATGGGCTTCACCATCGGCTTTTATGATGGCATTTTCGGGCCCGGCACGGGTTCGTTTTTCACGGCCGGATTTGTCACCCTGTTTGGCTTTGGCGTCACCCGCGCTGTCGGCTCAACCAAAGTGTTGAACGCAACGTCTAATGCAGCCGCACTTGTGTTCTTCATTTATGCGGGCGAAGTGATTTGGGCAGTGGGCGGTGCCATGATCGTTGGTCAGTTTGGCGGAGGCTATCTTGGCGCGATCACGGGAATGCGCTTTGGCGCAAAGATCATCAAGCCAATGATTGTGATCATATCAACCGCCATGGCGGTGCGTCTGCTTTGGCCTCAAATCATTGAAATATTTGCAACTTAGTCCGGTTGTAACTTTTACTTAATCAGCCATTAATCAACATGGTTCATATTGCGTTAAGAGGGGGGCCGATTTGATCGGCCATTTTTGATGCAAATATGGAGGAGCAAACCTGTGTCTCAGGATCAAGATCAGGTTTCGATTGATGAGCGTCGCGAGATGATGGAGCTTAGCGCGGACGCAGCTCAACGAGTCGCTAAAGCAAAAGACCACATTCTATCTCACCTGCCAGATGCGCTAGATCGATTTTACGGTAAAGTAGCCACTTCACCCACACTCAAATCATTTTTCGAATCCGATCAAATGCGGCAAAGTGCGCGGGAGCGACAAACGACCCATTGGGAGCGTATTGCGGACGGCGCATGGGATGAAGAGTTTTTACGGGCCGGTCGCAAAGTTGGGCACGTTCACGCCGCAATCGGTTTGGATCTGAAATATTACGTTTCCGGCTATGCCCTTGTCGCTGAAAACCTCATCAAAGGTGTCATGCTGGATATGCTGGCCGAAGGCAAAGGTCGCAAGGGGCGCTTTGGTCTGGGCGGAAAATCCAACAGCGATGGCGCTGATGAGGTGGCGCAGACCGTTGCCGATATGATGAAGGTGCTGATGCTGGATATGGAATTGGCAATCAGCTCCTATGTGCATCAGACCCGGCATGAAACCGAAATGGTCAACGCCGAAATGCAAAATGTGTTGTCTGCCGCGGTCAATGGCGATTTTGAAAAGCGTGTTGATCTGGAAGTGCAAGATCCCAATCTGAACGCACTTATTCAAAGCACCAACCAATTGATGATCGAATTGGGTGATCGGCTGGAAGAGGCCGATGACGCATTGTTCTCCATGGCCAATGCAGATTTAACCCATCGTATTCAGGGCAATCGCAATGGTGCGTTTGAGCGGTTGCAGGGCAACATCAACGCGGTTTCGGATCAGCTTTCTGAACTGGTCGGCAAAATCCAAGGCACCTCACGCTCACTTAAAAGCGCCACGGGCGAGATCTTGTCCGGCGCCAATGATTTGGCAGATCGCAGCAACCGCCAAGCAGCTGCGATACAGCAGACCACCGCGACAGTGAAAAACATGTCGCGCGCCGTGGCTGAAAACACATCACAGGCCCGAGAAGCTATGCAACAGGCCGACGATGTACGCCGCACGGCAGAAGAGGGTGGCGAAGTGATGGGCAATGCCAGCCAGGCCATGGAACGCATTACCGAGTCATCAAGTAAGATTTCCAACATTATTGGCTTGATCGACGATATCGCCTTCCAAACTAATTTGCTGGCATTGAACGCGTCGGTTGAGGCCGCCCGCGCAGGCGAGGCGGGCAAAGGCTTCGCCGTTGTAGCAGTTGAAGTGCGGCGGCTCGCTCAGTCCGCAGCGGAAGCGTCTAACGAAGTCAAAGCACTGATTGAACAATCCGCTCACGAAGTGAACGATGGTACCAAGCTGGTCAATCGCGCAGCGGAAAGCCTCAATGTAATGTTGGACGCGGCACGCAAGAACAATGAGTTGATGGCATCTGTCGCGCAGAAAAGCGAAGAGCAGTCCAGCTCAATTGAAGAAATCTCGACGGCCATCATGCAGATTGACGAGATGACTCAGCACAATTCATCTCTGGTTGAACAAACCAATGCGGCCATTGAGCAAACCGAAGCCCGCTCGTCTGAGTTGGACAATATGGTGGATGTGTTCAAACTGACCACAGGTCATGAGCATAAAATGTCCAAAGCCGGATAGAATTTCTGAACAATAATTCTGAGTACAAAAAAGGGGCGATCCGAAGATCGCCCCTAATGCTTTGTAGCGTTGGGTAGCGTGGCTTAGAAGCCCATGCCGCCCATACCGCCCATGCCACCCATATCTGGAGCAGCAGGACCAGAGCCTTTTTCTTCTGGAATGTCAGCAACCATTGCTTCTGTTGTAATCAACAATGAAGAAACAGATGCGGCATCCTGAAGGGCAGTGCGCACAACTTTAACAGGGTCAATGATGCCCATTTTGATCATGTCGCCATATTCGCCAGTTTGTGCGTTGTAGCCGAAGGTGCTTGAAGAGTTTTCTAACACTTTGCCCACAACAACTGAAGCTTCGTCGCCTGAGTTGGTTGCAATCTGACGGATAGGTGCTTGAAGCGCACGCTGAACGATCTTGATGCCTGCATCTTGATCAGCATTTTCGCCTTTGGCAGTCAAAGCAGATGAAGCACGCAGCAACGCAACGCCACCACCAGCAACAATGCCTTCTTCAACCGCAGCGCGTGTTGCGTTCAACGCATCATCAACGCGGTCTTTACGCTCTTTAACTTCAACTTCTGTTGCGCCGCCAACTTTAATAACAGCAACACCGCCAGCAAGTTTCGCCAAGCGCTCTTGCAATTTCTCACGGTCATAGTCAGAAGAAGTTTCTTCGATTTGCGCTTTGATTTGGCCAACGCGTGACTCGATGTCAGCGTTTGAACCAGCACCGTCAACAATAGTTGTTGTTTCTTTGGTGATGTCGACTTTCTTTGCAGTGCCGAGCATATCCAAAGTTACGTTTTCAAGCTTCAAGCCGAGATCGTCAGAGATCACTTGGCCGCCAGTCAACACAGCGATGTCTTCCAACATTGCTTTACGACGATCGCCGAAACCAGGTGCTTTAACAGCAGCAACTTTCAAGCCGCCGCGCAAACGGTTCACAACCAATGTTGCCAACGCTTCGCCTTCAACATCTTCAGCGATGATCAAGAGCGGACGAGAAGATTGAACCACTGATTCCAAGATCGGCAACAGGGCTTGAAGGTTTGACAATTTTTTGTCGAACAACAAGATGTAAGGATCTTCAAGTTCAGCAACCATTTTCTCAGTGTTGGTGCAGAAGTAAGGTGACAGGTAGCCACGGTCGAACTGCATGCCTTCAACAACGTCAACAACAGTTTCAGAAGTCTTTGCTTCTTCAACAGTGATCACGCCTTCATTGCCAACTTTTTCCATTGCACGGGCGATTTCTTCACCGATGAATTTCTCACCGTTTGCTGAGATCGTACCAACTTGTGCAACTTCTGCGCTGGTTGAAATGTCTTTTTTCGCTTTAGCGAGATTTTCGATCACTTCGCTAACAGCCAAATCGATACCGCGCTTCAAATCCATTGGATTCATGCCAGCAGCAACGAGCTTTACGCCTTCAACAACGATTGATTGCGCCAAGACGGTTGCAGTTGTTGTACCGTCGCCAGCAACGTCATTTGTTTTTGACGCAACAGAACGCACCATTTGTGCGCCCATATTTTCGAACTTATCTTCAAGATCGATTTCTTTCGCAACAGAAACACCATCTTTAGTGATGCGTGGTGCGCCGAAAGACTTGTCGATCACAACATTGCGGCCTTTTGGACCCAATGTCACTTTAACCGCATTAGCAAGCACGTTGACGCCTTTAAGCATCTTGTCGCGCGCTTCGGTTCCGAATTTTACTTCCTTAGCAGACATTTATGTATGCTCCTTAGAAACTGAGTAGATAGGGCAGGGCGAAAAGGCTGAAATTAGCCTTCGATTACGCCCATGATGTCGCTTTCTTTCATGATCAACAGGTCTTCACCATCGATCTTGACTTCAGTGCCTGACCATTTGCCAAACAAAACGCGGTCATTGGCTTTCACATCTGGTGTGATGTGCTTGCCATCTTCGTCGCGTGCACCTGGGCCAACAGCAACAACAACGCCTTCAGAAGGCTTTTCTTTTGCAGTATCTGGAATGATGATGCCGCCTGAAGTTTTTTCTTCAGAGTCGACACGACGAACGACAACGCGGTCGTGAAGTGGACGGAAGCTCATATTCGCTCCTTCAATTACCTATTGAATTGACATTAATTTCGCTGCTGCTAGCACTCTCAATAGGTGAGTGCTAATTAGCATCGAACAGGAAATAGTGATCTGGTGGGGAAGAGTCAAGAACTGAGCTGAAATGATTTGGAAAAAAACACACAACGGTCAGCGATTTTGCGATGAATTGGCGAATTCGGGGCTGGCAAAGGATTGCCATTGCGCACAACTAGCGCTAAGCCTTCATCGAGTTTTTGGAGCGTAGTTGGGAATTCATGTCAGAGCAAGACCAAACTTTGGCCGCTGCGGCGAACTGGAGTGCGCCGCACCTTTCAATCGTAGTGCCGACTTTTAATGAGCGAGGCAATATTGAGCTGCTGGTTGAAAAGCTGGAAGCGGTGTTTCCACAAATGCCATTTGAGGTGATTTTTGTGGACGACAACAGCCCTGACGGTACGGCTGAGTTGGCCAAGGAAATCGGACAGAAAAAGCCATGGGTGAAATGCATCAAACGCATTGGTCGCCGCGGCCTATCATCGGCTTGTGTTGAAGGCATTTCCGCCAGCAACGCAGAATATGTCGCGGTGATGGACGCAGATCATCAGCATGACGAAACCGTGCTGACGCAAATGCTTGCCCTCGTCGAGGGGGAAAAAGACCTGGTGCTGGCCTCGCGTTTTCTCGATGGTCGCTCGGCAGGAGAGGGGCTTTCCCGCTTTCGGGAGCTGGGCTCAAATGTGGCCAACGCGATTGCCAATCTGGTGACAGGCACCAAAATCACCGACCCGATGACCGGCTTTTTCATGCTCAGACGCGAAAAGTTTGAACAGGTAGCACCACACCTGTCGAGCGAAGGGTTCAAGATCCTTCTCGATATTATTGCTACCGCGCGCAACAAAGGTGTGCCGCTCAATATTGGCGAGGTCGGCTTCACCTTCCGCGCCCGCCACGATGGCGAAAGCAAAATGAGCCCGTTAATTGCTGCCCAGTTCTTTGGCCTGGCGCTGTCGAAAATGACTGGCGGGATTTTGCCATCATCCTTTTTCATGTTTGCCGCTGTGGGTGCCACAGGTGTGGTGGTCCATTTGATTGCGTTGACCATCGCCAGTAGTTGGATGGGCTTTAACTTCACCAATGCCCAATTGTTTGCAACCATCGTCGCGATGACCTCAAACTTTCATTTCAACAATATGTTCACTTATGCAGATCGCCAATTGCGCGGTGTGAACTATTGGAAAGGCCTGCTGAGCTTTTACGCCGTTTGCGCCATCCCAGCGATCGCCAACGTGTCGGTCGCAGCCTTTATATTTGAAACAAATTCACTATTCTACTTCGCTGCAATCGCGGGCATAATCATCAGTATCGTGTTTAATTATGCGGTAACACGTATTTTTACATGGCGAGTGTAATATGGGGATAGGGCAGCGCAACACTGCGAAGTTGGTTTCTTGGCCCAATCACGATTCATATTACGCTAAACTCGTTATTCTGTTGATTGTGCTGACTGCCCTTTGGCGCGTCTGGGCCGGGGCCATGGTGGGGTTCGGCATTGGCGAGGCCTACTATCTGGCATCCGCACGGGAACTTCACCTTTCCTATTTTGACCAGCCGCCACTGTTCCTTTGGGTGCTTTGGGCCACCAACCAAATCGTGCCCGGGGAAGTGCCCGCGCTTTTGCGTTTGCCGTTCATCCTGATGTTTGCCATGAGCACTTGGGTGATTTTCCGCCTTGGTGCGCGGGTGCAATCTGAACGTGCCGGTTGGATCGCTGCGCTGTTGTTTAACATCTCGCTGCTCTTCCAAGTTTCAATTGGCGGATGGGCACAGCCCGAAGCGCCATTGATGCTGTTTTGGCTGCTGACCGCATGGTTTTTGCTCGACATATTTGTGGAAACGCCCAGCGCGCCATTCAAAAGCTGGCTTCTTGTCGGGGCAATGTTGGGATTGACCTTCCTGTCGAAATATCACGCTGTGTTCCTGCTATATGGCGCGGGCCTTTTCGCCTTGATCGCGCCGAGCGCACGCAAATGGATCGTACATCCCGGACCCTATTTGGCAATATTGGTTGCCGCCATCATCGGCTCGCCAGTGCTGATTTGGAATTGGCAAAACGAGTTTATCTCCTTCACATTTCAGGGTGGCCGCGCTTTTGGGGATGACTTTTCGCTGCTTCGCCTGACGCGCATGATTGTGGGCCAACTGATCTACATTACCCCATGGCTGGCGCTGCCCGCCTTAGTTGCGGGGGGAATTGCGCTGGTCAAAGGGCCAGGTTCAAAATGGCCCGACGCCAAGCAGCCTGGCACTACCTTCTTTTTCCTGATGCTGGCTCATGGCCCCATATTGTTGTTTACCGCTGTGGCGGCTTGGTCTGAAACACAGTTTCATTTTCATTGGCAAGCACCGGGCTATATGATGCTGTTTTTGGTGTTGGCCATGTGGATCGACAAGGCCTGGGCACGTCGCAAAACAGTGCTGTCTGCCTTCTTGGTTCTTGCAACGATCGTCAATTTTGTGGTGATGGGCGTCCTGGTAACGCACACAGCTACGGGCTGGTTACGCAATATTGTACCGGGCTTTGACCAAGGCACAGACCCAACACGCGACGCTTTGCCGTGGACGGCGTTACAACAGTTCCTAGAAAAAGAAGGCGCGCTCATTGACGGCAACTTTGTTGCAGGCGTGCACTGGACTGAATGTGGCCATGTCGATAATGCTGCGGCAGGGCAGGTGCCATTTTTATGCATCTCATCAGACCCGCGTAATATCGCTTTTAATGTTGATCCCACAGCGCTTGAAGGCAAAACGGGATATGTGGCGACATCGGTCTGGCCGCATGAGTCCATGCTGGCCAGCTTCGAACGGTATTTTGAGCGGTTTGAGCAAATTGGCACCGTGGAGATAGAACGGTCCGGCCGCGCAGAGGCGCCCGTGCGCATTTATCGGGGTGACAATCTGATTATTGACCGCGCGTTTGGTCCAACAACAACTGGCAAATACAGCGTGCCGCTTCTGCCGCTCACAAAGATTATCGAAATTTCGGGCGAGGTGGATGAATTTGATGCCCCACTTGAGGTGGGTGCCTATGTCGATGATGAGCGGATTGGCGCAGCTAACATTGTAGATGGCAAATTTGTGATGTCGACAGGCATGCTTGCGAACTTACCGCGGCGTATGGTGACACTCAGCCTTCGATCGCCGGATGGAAATCCTATTTTCGCCAAATCAATTCAAGTTAAACTTGGCTTCCACCAATAGCTAAATTCTAGCTGTTTTGGGGCGCCGCCACTCCATACGGATATCCACTTCGCCACGCTCAACAACCTTAAATCCAAGCCCCTCATAGAATTTCTCTGCATCGCTATTGTTGAGCGCAGTAAGGCAAATGTTTTTGCACATCTTGTTTGCCCTGGCTTGCAATTCTCTCACGATCATTTTGCCAAGGCCGCGACCTTGATAGGTCGGCAAGAGATAAAGGTGGGCGAGGTAAAGGAAATCATCCTGAGGTATGAGCGCGTAGCAGCCGATCAGCTGGTCGTTATCGAGCAAAATTGTCGTGTGTTCAGGCGAATATTCGTCAATTAGACGCTGGCGAGCACGTGCGGGGTTGAAGCGCCCCAGCTTTTCCAAACTGGGTTGCATGGCGACAACGCGCAATTCAACCAAGGCGTCAAGATCGGCCAAAGTGGCAGGCCGACGAGAGAGGGTGATTGACATAGGTGCCTAAGCGGCGTTTTCCGCTTCCAGCTTTTCCCAAGACATTTTCTTGCGATAAATGGTGGAAGGGCTGATTTCGAGCGCCGCTGCCGCTTGCGAGATATTGCCGTCAAACAGGGCCAACGCTTCCTCAATAATGCGTTGTTCCTGCTTCCAAAGCGGCTCCAACACCAAAGACTGTGCTCTGGCATGCCGATTGGCGATTGGGGCAGCGCGTGGTACATCGCGTGCCGCCTGCTGCGCGGTGCCTTCAATATCAGCCAGCCGCACCATGCGCGGGGTGACCAATTGCTCGTCATGCATCACGACGATGCGGCGCACCAGATTTTGGATTTGGCGCACATTGCCCGGCCATTCCCGGCTCATAAACTGTTCAGCTGTCTCGCGATCAAAGCCGATAAACTCTTTGCCCTCTTCTTCAGAATAGCGCGACAAGAATGTTTCAGCGATCGGCATAATGTCTGCCGGGCGTTGGCGGAGTGGTGGCAAATGAATGGGCAGCACATGCAAGCGATAAAACAAATCTTCGCGGAAGCATTTCTCTGTGATCATTTGCATTGGATTGCGGTTGGTGGCGCAAATAATGCGCACATCAACTTTGCGCGGCATCGCTTCGCCGACGCGATTGATGCTGCTGGTTTGCAAAAAGCGCAACAATTTGGCCTGTAGGCTCAAATCCAATTCGCCAATTTCATCGAGAAACAAAGTGCCGTTATTGGCGAGTTCAACCGCCCCGTCACGGTCTTGCATGGCGCCGGTAAAAGCACCTTTGACGACGCCGAAAAGCTCCGTTTCCATCAGGTCACGCGGGATGGCACCGCAATTGATGGCCACAAATCGACCGTCGGCCCGGTTCGAACGCGCATGCACTGCTTCAGCGCAGACTTCTTTGCCGGTGCCGCTCTCACCTGTGATAAACACTGGCGCGTTGGAGGGCGCGATCCGTCCAATCTGTTCATAAATGACGCGCATTTGCGGCGATGCGCCAACAAAGCCCTCAAAATCGAGCCGATCGCCTTCTTCCGGCGGTGGTGAAAACTGATATTTCTTGCCATGCCGGGCAGAAAGCTCTTCCAAACGCTCAAATAGAATCTTTGCGGTGACAGGTTTTGCAAAATAATCATGCGCACCAGCCCGCATCGCTGCAACCGCCATGGTGACAGAGCCGCCTTCAGAAAGGGCAATGATCAGGGCGCCTTGAGAATAATGTGCAATTTTGGAGAGAGCGACTTCAGCATCTGGATCTAAATCATCAATACTGCCGAAATCGACGAAAATGATATCAAAATCGTGGGATTTGAGCGCGCTCAAGCCCGGTTTTCCGCCGGTGACATGGGTGCAGGCAAGCTGCATTCCATTACCCTTATTGTCCAAAAATTCTTGGCAGTCATTGAGAACTGAATTGCCATGGTCGACAATTAATAGACGCGGTGGCCGTGACGAGCCGCATGAACTTGGCATTCTGCCGTTACTCCCGATTCTGGGTCTTTTTCGCATTCTTGCTGACCCCATTCTTCACATTTAGGGTAAACAAAGTGTTTGCATTTGATGCAAAATTGTAAAAATAGCGCAAAACCGTAAGTTTGAGATTGCTTTGACGGTTAAAAAAGCGATGCTATGCTGGTGTCAGGGGAATCTGGATTGAAGGGCTTTTAGGAGAACGTGCGCGCACTCATTTTGTTTTTTATCTTTGTTGCGTGTTTGAGCGTGGGTATAACCGCCTATTTTGGGTTGGGTGTCACCCTGATGGATGCCATTCTCTTGTTCAGCGTTTCGGCTTTAACCTGCTTCATGATTGTTGAGGGGCTGTTTCGCCGCCGGACCGAAAAATATCTGGCCCAGCGCGTGTCTGAAATTGCCCAGCAATTGGGTGTTGTTGCCCGCACCAACGAGATCATGTCGGACCAGGTCAATTACTTGTCCAACATCAATGTCAATAATCGGCTTGAAGATGTTGAATCTGACATCTCCGTTCTAGGCACAGTGGTGCGCGAATTGGCAGAAGCTGTCGCCGAAGTGGAAGAGCTTCAAGCAACCCAAGCGATGGCGCCGCCCCCGGCACCCGAGCCGGCACCAAGCCAAGAAACCGCATACAATGTCTCGCCGCTCAAAGCGGCAAACCGCTCATCAACCGCTGCAGATCGTGAAGAATCTGATTTGCCAATATCAATATTGCAAGATGCGCTTGCTGAGGGGCGGGTGCGCCAATATCTGCAACCGATTGTCACGCTGCCCAACCGCCGCACATTGGGGTATGATTTGGTGCCCAAGATCGAGCAGGTCGGCGGTAAGTTTTTGAACGCAAATGAATTTTTGCCAAATGCCGATCGCACTGGCACCATTTCAGAGCTGGAACAAATGCTGGTTCGGCAGGGTGCAAACATCATACATCGATCCAACATTACTGGTGATCCCACATCATTGTTTGTGCCGATATCCTATTGTCTGCTCAACGACGCTGATGCCTGCGAACGATTGGTCAGCCTGGTTCAGTCCAATCGCGCGGTAACAGCGAGCTTGTTTTTGACAATGGATGAGGAGAAATATGCCGCGTTAAATGAAACCCAGCGCACCAACCTTTCACAATTTGTCAAAATTGGTGTTGGTTTGTGCTTGGATAATGTGCGCAGCCTGCGGCTGAACTTCCAGGATCTATATGCCCGTGGCGTAAAATATGTGAAGGCGGACACGCAGCGCTTTATTGAAAAGCCACAATCCTATTCAGACCTTCACAATGCAGATGTTGCCGATTTTGTGAAGCGTTATGATGTGGGCTTGATCATGGACAATGTGATACAAGAAGAACAAATCTTGATGCTGCTGGATGACAAAATCCCGTTTGCGCAAGGCGAACATATCGCGCCGCCATCGCCCGTACGCCCCGACCTGTTGGGTGAAAAACAAAAAGTTCAATCTTCTGCCTATTAGGCGAATTACCATCGAAGCGAAGTCCAACTATGCCTTTACCTAAACGAGGTCTTTCCGACCTGATCAATTCCTATGATGCTCTGTTTTGCGACGTGTGGGGTGTGCTGCACAACGGACGAGTGGGCCACAAAACGGCAATTGCAGCCCTCGGCGACGCGAAGGCCATGGGCAAGGCTGTGATTTTGGTGACAAATGCCCCCCGCCCATCGGGCGAAATCGCAGCCGAGATTGCCGAACTCGGCGTAACCACCGACATTTACGATGCGATTGTCACTTCAGGCGATGCCACACGCGATTTGATCCGGCCCTATGAAGGCCAGTCCCTATATCGTTTGGGCCCCGATAGTGACGGCGCGTTGTTTGAGGGGATCGCGGTTCAATTTGGCGCGCTGGAAGACGCACAGGCGATCATTTGCACCGATCTGGAATATGGGCGCACACCCGAGGATTATGCAGAACAAGTGCTGGATTGGAAAAAACGGGGCTTGCCGTTCATTTGTGCCAATCCGGATAAAGTTGTCGAAGTTGGCGATGAGTTGATCTATTGCGGCGGTGCGCTGGCTGACGTTTATGAACAAGCAGGCGGCGAAGTGCGCATGGCGGGCAAACCCTACGCGCCGATTTATCAACGCGCCTCCCGTTTGGCCGCCGAAAAGCTGGGCAAGGCGCCTGCACCAGACCGCACTTTGGCCATCGGCGATAGTGTGCGTACTGACGCAACAGGGGCTGCTGATATGGGCTATGATTTCCTGTTCATTTCCGGGTCAATTCACGCGCAAGAATTTGGCAGTGTTGAGGACCCTGATCCGGAAATGATCACCAGACTTGTGGGCCAAAGCAAAGCAAATACCGTCGGATTTGCCCCACGCCTTTATTGGTAATCATGGCGCAGGGCATCCGGGGGAGGATCAGAACATGGCATCAATGTCAGACTGTGAAACCCCTTCGCCTTCGTGGGCGGGGCCACTGACCAGTTTTTCCTGGTTTCGCTTTTCCTGAGCTGTGGGTTCACCACTCGTCTGGGGGGCAATATTATTGTTCTCAATCATTTTGCACAGCACCTCAATGCGCTCTTCAATCACTTCCATCGTGTGGATGATTTTGGTCACGCGCTGGCCGGTTAAATCTTGAAAACTGCAGGCTTCAAAAATCGCCATCATATGTTGCTCCACCTCGGCAGCATATTTTTCAGGATCGGAGCGATCAGCCGCCAACACTTGTTCAGCAACATTCATGATTGTGTCGGTGGCAACCTCTGTGGCTTTCACGATGGCACCCAACTCACGCCCCATTTCGGGGATGCGCTTAGCAAAGATGTCATTGGCATCCACGCGCGATAGCTCGGTGCGCAAACCTTCAATGGCTTGCAAAATCTCCCGAAGCTCTTGGTGCATGGAGCGGTCAAGGCTACGGACCAGTGGTTTTAGCGCTGCGGTGACTTTCTCGGCCAGCGCGATGACATCTTTCAATGGAATACGTTCATCGTCGCTGTCTGATAAATCGGTGAGGTCGAGCTCGCCGGTTTGTTTTTCTGCTATTTGTACCATCATCAGCTCGCCATCTGCTTTTCAAAAACCGCCTGCATCTTGGCGAACAAAATCTCGGTGGTGAATGGCTTGATGATGTAATTATTTACGCCGGCCCGCTTGGCCGCGATCACATTTTCAGTTGCCGATTCTGCCGTGATCATAATGAAAGGAACATGGGCATTTTCAGGGTCCGCGCGCACATGGCGCAGCAATTCATACCCGGTCATCGGCTCCATGTTCCAATCGGATATGATTAAATCATACTTCTGTTTGGCGACCATTTGGGCCGCCGCGTGCCCATCGGGCGCGTCATCAACATTCTCAAAACCCAATTGTTTTAATAGATTGCGTAATATGCGCAGCATCGTGGCGTAATCGTCCACGATAAGAATGCGCATGGATCGGTCCAAAGCCATTCTCTCACCCCCAGGAATTCATTAAATATCCCGGTATGATACGGCTGGTCGCTGAAATCACAGTAAATCCCTGACTTGGGAAAAGCGCGTATAGCAAAGTGAGCAAATATAATCATGCTCTGCTTGCAAATTGCCGCCAAACGGGGCAGTTTGCGCCAATTCATTTCCGCCTTTGATTCAGTAAATAGGGCTTCACACTATGGCGTTTACAATTGTCGAAAATTTGGGTGAGTTGCCAAAGCACCTACGCGGGGGCGTGGTCGCGATTGGCAATTTTGATGGGTGTCATCGCGGTCATCAGTCGATTTTCGAGCGGGCGCAGCAAATGGCGTGCGCCAACAATGTGCCAGCGCTTGTGCTGACGTTTGAACCGCACCCACGCGACGTTTTTGCGCCAAAGCCGTTTATGTTCCGCCTGACGGAGCGCAACCAAAAGGCGCGCCTTGTGGAGGCGATGGGCTTTGACGGCGTGGTGATCATGCCCTTCACCAAAGAGTTTTCACAAAAGTCCGCACAAGACTTCATTGAGCACTATATTGTTGACCAACTTGGCGCATCAATCGTCACTGTGGGCGCAGATTTCCATTTCGGCAAAGACCGTGCAGGCACACCACAATATTTGGTTGAAGCGGGACCAAAATATGGGTTCGATGTGGTCATCAACCATATGCTCGACGAAGGTGATGCACCCGTTTCCTCAACCCGCGTGCGCGAAGCATTGCGTGAAGGTGAGGTGGAATTTGCCAACCAATTGCTCGGCTATCATGCCTTCATCGCCGGCGAAGTCAGCCATGGCGATAAGCGGGGCCGCGAGTTGGGCTATCCAACAGCCAATTTGCACCTGTCGCCCCATGAAGGGCTCAAGCATGGCGTTTATGTCGTGCGCGCCCGCGTTAAGGGCAAAACTTATGATGGCGTGGCCAATTATGGCCGTCGCCCTATGTTTGATAATGGCACCACCTTGTTCGAAACCCATATTTTCGACTTCGCCGAAGAGGTCTATGGCGAATATATGGAAGTGGCCCTTTGCCAATATTTGCGTGGCGAAGCCAACTTTAATTCGCTCGATGAATTGATCACGGCCATGGATCAGGATAGCGAAAATGCGCGGGCAGTCTTGGCGAAAGAAAAAGCCATGTCGGATATTGATGTCAAACTTGGCTTTTTTGCAGATTGACCATGCGCCCATCAATTTGGGCCAAAAGATTGACTTTAAGCCCTGTTCTGGCCTAATGCGTTCAGACCAACAATAAATCGGTGACCAACTCGTGGCCTTTTTTGATCACACGCCTATCCAGTTTTTGACCGCCGCGCCGCGGCGTGCGTCCGATCATGCGCAGATCATCCCGATTATTCGAATTATTAGCCGGCCTTCGTAACCAGCGCGAAGTGCGCGAACGAAGTGTCGGATATAAATTGAAATCAAGCCAAGGCGAACCCGCCTATCGGCAATTCCAGTACAAATTGAATGACGGTTAGCACCATGAGCGATAATTCATCAGGCGCGGATACTCCGCAAAACGACAAAAAAGACTATTCGGCAACGCTAAATTTGCCCAAAACAGATTTCCCCATGCGCGCGGGCTTGCCCAAGCGCGAGCCAGGCTGGCTGAAGCGTTGGGAAGATATGGACCTTTACGGTCAATTGCGCGAAAGCTCCAAAGACAAAGAAAAATTCATCCTTCACGATGGCCCTCCATATGCCAATGGCAACATCCATATCGGCCACGCACTCAATAAAACACTCAAGGATATGGTGGTGCGTTCGCACCAGATGCAGGGCTATAACGCTGCCTACATCCCGGGTTGGGATTGCCACGGCCTGCCCATCGAATGGAAAATCGAAGAGCAATATCGCGCTAAAGGCAAAAACAAGGACGAAGTGCCGATCAATGAATTCCGTAAGGAATGTCGCGAATTTGCGGGCCATTGGTTGGATGTACAGCGTGAAGAATTTAAACGCTTGGGCGTAAATGGTGATTGGGACAATCCTTACATCACCATGTCCTTTGATGCGGAAGCGCAGATCGCGCGCGAACTAATGAAGTTCGCGACCTCTGGCCAACTTTATCGTGGCTCAAAGCCCGTGATGTGGTCGGTTGTGGAACGCACAGCCCTGGCGGAAGCCGAAATCGAATATCATGAGCATGAGAGCGATGCGATCTGGGTGAAGTTCCCGGTGACCGCAGCAGGTGGCTCCGGCGAACAAGCCGATTTGGTCGAAAAGCTGATGGACGCCAAAGTGGTGATCTGGACGACCACACCATGGACGATCCCAACTAACCGTGCTGTCTCGTTCTCATCCGACATTTCATATGGCCTTTATCAAGTCACAGAAGCGCCGGACGAAAACTGGGTGCAAAAAGGTGAATTGCTGATCTTGGCAGATAATCTTGCTGCTGACGTATTCACCAAAGCGCGTGTTGATGCGTTTGAACGTGTGGCCGACTTGCCGGCCGATATGCTCGCTGGCGTGGAGTTGGAACACCCGCTGCATGGCCATGGCGGCGGCTATGAATATACCGTGCCATTGCTCGATGGCGATCACGTTACAGACGAAGCGGGCACCGGCTTTGTGCACACAGCACCGGGCCACGGCGCGGACGACTTTGAAATCTGGATGGACAATGCACGCGATCTTGAGGCGCGCGGCATCGACACAACCATCCCTTTCTGCGTGGACGCAGGTGGCTATTACACCAAGGATGCGCCGGGCTTTGAAGGCGCGCGCATCTTGGATGACAAAGGCAAAAAGGGCGATGCGAACAATAAGGTGATCGCAGAGCTGGCTGCACGCGGCGCTATGGCGGCGCGTGGGCGATTGAAGCACCAATATCCGCACTCTTGGCGCTCCAAAAAGCCGATCATCTATCGCAACACGCCACAATGGTTTGTCTATATGGATCGCGATATCGGTGGTGCTGGCGATACGTTACGTACCCGCGCCATGGACGCAATTGAGGCGACCAACTTTGTGCCGCAAACCGGCAAACGCCGCTTGAGTTCAATGGTCGAAGGGCGCCCCGATTGGGTGCTCTCGCGCCAGCGGTCTTGGGGCGTGCCGATCTGCGTGTTTGTCAATGAAAATGGCGAAGTGCTCAAAGATGATGAGGTCAATGCCCGCATTGCCGATGCCTTTGAAGCCGAAGGGGCTGATGCGTGGTTTGCCGAGGGCGCGAAAGACCGTTTCTTGAGCGATCAGTACAATGCAGCTGATTGGGAACAAGTAACCGATATCCTGGACGTGTGGTTTGACTCTGGATCAACCCACGCCTTTGTGCTGGAAAAACGCGACCATCACCAATCTCCGGCTGATGTGTATCTTGAAGGTTCAGACCAGCACCGCGGCTGGTTCCAGTCTTCTTTGCTGGAAAGCTGCGGCACCCGTGGCCGTGCACCCTATAAAAACGTGGTGACCCACGGTTTCACCATGGCGGAAGATGGGCGCAAAATGTCGAAATCGATCGGCAACACCATCGCGCCGCAAGATATCATCAAGCAATATGGCGCAGATATATTGCGTCTTTGGGTGTCTTCAGTTGACTATTCTGAGGATCATCGGATCGGTGATACCATCATCAAAACCACGGTTGATGCTTACCGCAAAATGCGCAACACATTGCGGTTCTTGCTGGGCAGCTTGGCACATTATGATCCATCTGAGCAGGTGGCGTTTGAAGATATGCCTGAGCTTGAGCAATATATGATGCACCGGATCGCCAAGCTCGACGAAGAAGTGCGGGCGCATTATAAAGCCTTTGATTTTAAACGGGTTTTTTCAACTCTGTTCAATTTCATGACCGTCGACTTGTCAGCCTTCTATTTCGATATCCGTAAGGACACGCTTTATTGTGACCCTAAATCGAGTGTGAAGCGCAAAGCAGCGCTGACCGTGCTCAACCAATTGTTTGATTGCCTCACCGCATGGCTGGCCCCGATCATGGTGTTCACCATGGAAGAGGTGTGGCTGGAGCGTTACCCGGAGGGTGATAGCTCCGTGCATAAGCGCGAGTTCCCCACTGTGCCCGCCAACTGGCGCAATGACGCATTGGCCGAGAAGTGGGCCAAAATCCGCAAGGTACGTCGTGTGGTCACTGGGGCATTGGAAATCGAACGTCGTGAAAAGCGCATCGGCTCGTCGCTAGAATCGGCACCAAAGGTCTATGTGGCCGATGCTGATTTATATGTCGCTATCCATGGCGAAGACATGGCGGAAATCTCCATCACCAGCCAAGCTGAGGTGCTGCAAAATGAAGGCCCAAGTGAGGCTTTCCGTTTGGACGATGTACCTGGCGTCGCCGTCGTGCCCGCCATGGCTGAGGGCAAAAAGTGCGAGCGTTCTTGGAAAGTGTTGCCGGAAGTGGGGCAGGACCCAGAATATCCGGACGTAACATTGCGTGACGCGCAAGCCTTGCGCGAACTGGCGCAAGCCTAAGGGAAAAAAGATGAAGGCGAATATAGCCCACAAAAGCCTGTTTGCCTTCTTCTTGGCCCTATTGTTGGATCAGGTCCATAAGATCTATATGCTCAATATTGTGGGGTGGACTGGCGGCGAAATTGTCACCGTCACCCCATTTTTTGATTATGTTCTGGCTTGGAACACGGGCATTTCCTATGGCTGGCTGGGCGATGCGTCGCCCTATGTGCTCGTGGGGATTATGGGCATCGCCATGCTCGGGCTTGCCATTTGGTGGGTCACCGCCACAACCGAATTGGTCAAATGGGGCATTGCGACTGTTTTGGGCGGTGCGCTCGGCAATTTGATCGACCGAATTGCTTATGGCGCGGTGGCGGATTTCTTCTCTTTTCACGCTTTTGGATATTATTGGTACATATTTAATCTGGCAGATGTAGCAATTGCACTTGGCCTTATTATCTTGTTATGGGATATAGTGCTAAAGCCTCAAGGGGATAGTTCCTCAAAATAGCCTTTTTTGAGACCTATGGCCTATCGGGTAAGTTTTTGGAGTGGCATGCATGTTCAGTACGAACCAGAAGTTCTTTTCTTTCGCAAAACGCGCGGGCACAAGTGTCCTGTTGGGCGCTTCGCTTTTAGGCTTGGCGGCATGCACCACAGTTGAAGGTACCAACGCGTTTAAAGATGGCAACACCTTTGAGCGTGAAGTTATGTCTGAGACATTGCGCGGCTTGGGTGTGCTTGAGCGGGAAGAAAAAGAAGACATTTCTGCCCCTCGCGCGCCGCTTGTTTTGCCAAAAGACACGAAGTTCTTGCCGATCCCAACCGAAACCGCAACAGCTTCATTGCCCGAAGACTCTGATGAAGTCCGCTTAGACGAAACCCAGCTCACCGAAAATGAGATCAAATTGATCCGCGGTGCGCGGGTTGCCGACCTCAGCGATGCGCAAGGCCGTGCCTTTACGCCGAAAGAAGCGCAGGAAGTGGCTCGCCGCTTCCGTGAGCAGCGTTTGGCCTACCAAAAGGCGCTCAAGAGTGGCGACAAACGCCCACTTTATCTGCCACCAGAAAAGTATTTCACCAAAGTTGGTGGTCAAGATTTGATCTGTTTGGCTGAAAATGGGGATTTAGTGCCACTAGATAGCCCTCTTTGTCCTCCTGAGATCAGAGAAGCGTTGCAAGGCTCCTAACAAACGGGTAAACCCTCCGAAACTCTTTCAATTGTTCCGGAGCCACTCTAATGGCCAAAAATGACGCTGGCAGCACCAATGACCGCCAGACTGGTGATCGTATTGCCAAAGTAATGGCACGCGCTGGCCTTTGTTCGCGCCGCGCTGCCGAAGTGTGGATCGCTGATGGGCGTGTTGCCATTAATGGCAAAACCATCGATAGCCCTGCCGTAAATGTCACAGCTAAAGACCGCGTTTTGGTCGACGGTAAGCCGTTGGGCGAACGAGAAGCGACCCGCGTTTGGCTTTATCACAAGCCAGCTGGTCTAGTCGTCTCAGAAAGCGACCCGGAAGGGCGCCCAACTGTATTCGAAGCCTTCGATAAGGCGGGATTACCCCGTGTGATGACAGTGGGCCGGTTGGACATCAACACAGAGGGCTTGTTGCTGCTCACTAACGAAGGGGGCCTCAAGCGGGTGCTTGAATTGCCCGCGACCGGTTGGGCGCGGCGTTATCGTGTGCGGGCCTATGGCCGCATCACGCAGGAAAAGCTGGATGAGCTAAAAGACGGCGTCACCATCGACAAGGTGCATTATGGCCCGATTGAAGCCCAGTTGGAGCGGCAGCAAGGCAGCAATGTTTGGTTGATTGTTTCCTTGCGCGAAGGCAAAAACCGTGAGGTGAAAAATGTGCTCACCGCATTTGGCCTTGATGTGAACCGTTTGATCCGCCTCAGCTATGGCCCGTTCCAGCTTAATGAGTTAAAGCCCGGCGAAATTCAAGCGGTCAAAACCCGTGTGTTGAAAGATCAGTTAGGCCAAAAATTAGCCGATCAGGCTGGCGTGGACTTTGATGGGCCTATCGTGCCTGTGGTGCCCAAAGCCGAAAAAGCCGAAGCAAAAACCGAACGTTTCGGACGCGCCCGTGGCCGCACAGGCGAGCCGAGAAAACCTGCTGATCAAAAACGCTCGCCACGTGGTCGCAAATTTGAAGAAGAAGAGGTGACACCTACCCGTCGCGTATTGTTCGATGATGGCAATATCGGCGAACATGTGCCCCGCGCCCGCAAAAAAGACGACGAAGATGAGGGCCCGCGCGGCAAAAAACGCTTTGGCGATAAAGACCGCAAATTCGATCGCGATGACCGTGGCCCCAAGCGTGAGTTTTCAAAAGACCGTCCGCCACGTCGTGATGATCGCGATGGTGCCAAAGGTCGTGATGATAAGCGTCGCGATGGCAAGCCATTTGAAAAGCGGGACCGCAAAGAGGGTGGTCGACCTTTCGGCGAAAAGAAACATTTCGGCGATAAGCCGCGTGGTGCTGCAGGGCGTCGCGATGACCGCCGCCCGGATGATCGCCGCGGCGCGTTCACAGATCGCAATAAGGATAAAGATAAAGGTGAGCGTGGCGACCGCAAGCCGTCCGGCGATAAGCCGCAAGGTGACAAGCGTTTTGATAAAAAGCCAGGTGGTCCACGTGGCAGCAAGCCAACCGGTGGCCGCGGCAGGCCGGGTGGTGGGCATTCCACACAGGGCTATTCAGACGCAGGCCGCCATAAAGGTCGTCCAGCCGGAGATCAACGTGGACGCGGGGGTAAACCCGCTGGCCGCAAGCCCGGTGGTCGCCCACCGCGCAAACCATAGGCCGAGTTGAGTTTTATGCGCATTGTTGCCGGCAAGTTTAAATCTAAAACCATTGCATCGCCTCAGTCGGACGACATTCGCCCGACTTCGGATCGGGTGCGGGAAAGCCTTTTCAACATTCTGGCCAATCATTTCGGCCCGGTTATGACCGGCACCCGCGTGTTGGATTTGTTCGCAGGCACCGGTGCCTTGGGCCTCGAAGCTTTATCGCGCGGGGCAGAGCACGCCACATTTGTTGATACGGGCGTAGAAGCGCGGGCCTTGCTGCGTGAGAACATCCAAGAGTTTGGTGTAGCGGGTCAATCGCGCATGTTGCGTCGCGATGCAACCGATCTGGGTCAAATCCAACGCATTTTGCCGTGCAACCTGGTATTTTTAGACCCGCCATACGCTAAAGGTTTGGGCGATAAAGCATTGGCGGTCGCCTATGAGGGCGGCTGGATCGCGCCAGAGGCGATTGTCGTGTTGGAAGAGCAAAAGGGCGTTGAAGTCAAAGCGCCTGATGGTTTCGAAGTGCTCGATGAGCGCACTTACGGGGATACAATGATCCATCTGTTTAAAGCGCCTGCCGTTTAGGGCCCTACCGCCGCCCGAACAGCCGTTCAATATCCGCCTTTTTCAGCTCCACATATGTGGGGCGACCGTGAATACACTGCCCCGAATGCGGCGTGGCTTCCATGTCCCGCAACAGCACGTTCATTTCTTCGGCCCGCAATCGTCGACCTGAGCGCACAGAACCGTGACAAGCCATGCGCGCCGCAACCTCTTCCAGCCGTTCTCGTACGATTGAAATATTGTCCCACTCGGCCAGTTGATCAGCGACATCATTGACCAGTTTTTGTACGTTCGGATGCTTCAAGATCGCCGGTGTTTCGTGCACGGCGATGGCGCGCGGGCCAAAGCGCTCGACGCCCAATCCCACTTGCGCCAACTCTTCCTGTGCCTCCTCCAGTCGATCGCAATCTTCTTCTGTGAGCTCAATCACCACTGGAATAAGCTGGCGCTGCGCAGGCACAGGCCCGTCGCTGAGTTCTTTCTTGAAACGCTCATAAACCAGCCGCTCATGCGCCGCATGTTGATCAACAACGATCAAACTGTCCGGCCCTTGCGCAACGATGTAATTCTCGAACAATTGCGCCCGTGCAGAGCCAAGTGGAAAATCATCATTTTCTGGTGGCAAATCCGGCGCGACTTCCATCCGGGCGCTTGGCTGGTGCACATCATGCATGCGCGGTGCATCTGATTGAGGTGGTGGTGCGAAGCCTGTCGGCGACGTATTGGCCCATTGCTGCTGATGCGGCATGGCAAAACCATCACCCGTTGCGTTGGGCGCAACGTACGGCGATGCGCTCGCAGGCGGTTGTTGTGCTGGTCCACCACCAGGTTGGAACGCGGAAAGGGTGGCGTCGGATACCGTTTTCGACGCGCGGAACCCGGCAGCGTCAAGGGCATTCATCACGCCACGGATCACCGCCGCCCGCACCAGCCCGGGGTCACGGAACCGCACTTCAGCTTTGGCAGGGTGCACATTCACATCCAAATCTTGGCTGGGCATGTTCACAAAAACGGCTGCCACCGGAAACCGATCACGATGTAAAAAATCGGCATAGGCGCCGCGCAGGGCGCCAAGCAAAACCTTGTCGCGCACGGGACGGCCGTTCACAAAATAGAACTGCGATAAAGAATTGGCTTTGGTGTATGTCGGCAGCGCCGCCATGCCGCGCACCAAAACCGGTCCGCGCTGATAATCGATGGGCACCGCATTTTGTGCAAAGTCCAATCCCAAAATTTGGCCGAGGCGGTTTTTATCGCCCTGAAAATCATCTTCCACATCGGACATGGGTTGCGCCGGCCAGTTCAATGTCTGCCTGTCCGATCCCGACAAGATGAAATGCACATGTGGTTGCGACATGGCCAAACGTTTCATCACATCGGTGATCGCGTTGGTTTCGGCCCGATCAGATTTCAAAAATTTCAACCGCGCGGGCACATTTTTAAACAGTTCGCGCACTTCGATCACAGTGCCGTGGGGCATTGGCGAGGGCGAAATCACCGCTTCACCGTCGATAAAACGCAATTGTAGGCCCAACTCTGCGTCCTGTGGGCGCGTGGCGATGCGCAAATCCGCCACCGCACTGATTGAGGCGAGGGCCTCGCCGCGAAAGCCGAGCGTTTGAATGTGATCAAGGTCATCCTCAGGCAGCTTGGAGGTTGCGTGGCGCTCAACGCTCAATCGCAAATCCTCTTCACCCATGCCACTGCCATTATCCTCGATCCGGATCAGCGATTTGCCGCCCGCAGAGGTGGTAATGGCAATGCGCGTCGCGCCAGCATCCAGAGCGTTTTCCACCAACTCTTTGACAATGCTGGCCGGGCGCTCGATCACCTCGCCAGCCGCAATTTTATTCACCAGATCGTTGGGCAGTTGCCGAATGCGCATTGCTGATTCTCCTATCCCGATAGCATAGGACCAACCGATAGGCTTTGCATCATCCTCAAACCTATGGCAGGTAACATTTCAACAAGTAGGATGAAGATGACCGCAAAATCTGATCAAACCCCGATGCAATTGGCGCTGAATTTGGCGCGAGAGGCTGCCGCCGCAGGCGAAGTGCCCGTTGGCGCGGTTATTGTGAAAGACGGTGTCGTGATCGCCGAAGCGCAAAACGAGATGAAGCGTAAAGGTGATCCGATGGCCCATGCCGAAATGCAGGCTATGCGCGCGGCACTGGCAAAATTGGGCACGGGGCGTTTGGAAGGCTGCGATCTTTACGTGACGTTGGAGCCATGCACCATGTGCGCTGGCGCGATTGCCCATACGAGATTACGCCGGGTCTATTATGGGGCAGAAGATCAAAAGGGCGGGGCCGTTGATAATGGCGTGCGCTTTTTCCACCAAGCGACCTGCCACCATCACCCAGAAGTGATTTCAGGCATTGGCGAAGCGGAAGCTGCAAAAATGCTCATCCAATTTTTTGCTGAGAGGCGAGCATAAGGTCAATCCGCGTGGCCAAATCGCGCTTGAACTTGTCTTTTACCAAGTCGCCAGCGGCCAAGATGTCGCGAACACGCCAAAACTCGTACGCCCCGAAATGTCCAACAGGGGGCCGTACATATATATCCGGCGGATAGGCGGCGATGGCATAGGCGCTCATCGCGTGCATCATGATTTGTGCCGCACCCAAGCCCACGTCAATCGCCGATGGGGTAGCCATTTCATTGATGGGCACGGGATCACCGTTCACATCCACACCGATCAAAATGTCCATATTATGTGCTGCATGGTCCAGCGGCAACGGGTTCACAACGCCCCCGTCAACTAGGGTTTGGCCATGGTGTGACACGGGTTTAAAAAGACTTGGGATCGCAATGGACCCAGCAATTGCTGGTGCAATCAGGCCTGTGTGAAACACAACTTGATGCCAACTCTGATAATCCGTCGCAATAACACGCAGTGGAATTTTCAGATCATGAAAATGTAGCGGCAAGGTGCCGGGGGCGAACGAGGTGAGCACCTTAGTGGCGTCAAACTGCATCGAAATACCATCTTGGAACATGGCTTTGATGCCGGTCACCTGCGTCCGCCACAAGCGAGAACTGAGCGCCCGCATCGACCCTAGAACTTCAATCGCATATTCGCGAATTTCTTTACCGCTCATGCCCGCGGCCCAGCCCGCGCCGATGAACGATCCTATAGAGGTGCCAGCGATCAAGTCGGGCTTTAAACCCAACTCATCCATGGCCTCGATCACAGCGATATGTGAGAGGCCCCGTGCGGCACCGCCGCCAAGCGCAACGCCAATTTTGGGACCAGTAATTGTCATCTTTAACACCCGATGCTCGTATTCAATCTAGATGTTAAATGAAATTGTTTAAACTTTTATATCTTCAAGAGGAGATTACGCATTTGTGCGCTCAAGCGCCCGCCATGCAATGTCTTTTCGGCAAAAACCATCGGCCCATTCGATCTTGTCGATGGCGGCGTAGGCCTTGTCGCGCGCGGTTTGTGCGTCTTTTGCGGAGGCTGTGATATTGAGCACTCGGCCCCCTGCGGCCACCAATTGCCCATCCACGAGCGCCGTGCCCGCATGGAACACCTTCACCCCATCGGTTTCCGCCGCCTCGATGCCATTAATCGGAGTGCCCTTTTTATATGAGCCGGGATAGCCATTTGCCGCCATCACAACGGTGAGGGCGGTGCCTTCGTGCCATTCGGGTGTGTGTTGGTCCAAAGTGCCTTCAATTGAACCCTCAATCAGATCCAATATGTCGGATTTAAGCAACGTCATCAGCACTTGGCATTCTGGGTCACCAAAGCGCACATTATATTCGATCAGGCTTGGCCCATCTTTGGTGATCATAAGGCCAGCAAACAGCACGCCTTTAAACGGTGTGCCGCGATTGGCCATACCTTTGATCGAAGGGGCGATAATCTCGTTCTTAACTCGCTCAATCATTTCATCGGTCATCACAGGCGCAGGCGAATAGGCCCCCATGCCGCCAGTGTTGGGCCCTTTGTCACCATCATGGGCGCGCTTATGATCCTGAGCGGAAGCCAAGAGCTGAAAGTTGACCCCATCGCTAATCGCAAAAAGGCTCGCTTCTTCACCGACCAGGCATTCTTCGATAACCACGGATGCACCAGCAGCGCCAAACGCGCCGTCAAAAATGGCATATAGCGCATCTTCCGCTTCTTTGAGCGTTTGCGCCACAATCACGCCTTTGCCTGCCGCCAAGCCGTCGGCTTTGACAACAATCGGCGCGCCTTCGGCGCGAACATAGTCGATGGCGGCATCCAATTCATCAAATCGCGCATATTTGGCGGTTGGAACGTTCATCTCATCACACAAAAGTTTGGTGAAATGCTTCGAACCTTCAAGCTGGGCGGCTTCTTTTGAGGGTCCAAATACCTTGATGCCCTTGGCCTGCAAATCATCAGCAATGCCAGCCACCAATGGCGCCTCCGGGCCAACGACCACAAGGTCGATTTCACGGGTTAAGCAAAACTCCGTCACTTGCTCATGATTGCTCACATCAAGCGAAACCAAAGAACCACATGCCGCCATTCCCGGATTGCCAGGGGCAATAAAGAGTTTATCGAGCCGCGCAGAGCGCGCAATTGCCCAAGCCAATGCGTGTTCACGCCCACCAGAACCCAACAGCAAAATATTCATGTTTTCGATCCGAATTTGAAACAATACCCAACCTGCGAATCCCATATCATGTTGATTTACAAAGGTCACCCTTGACCTTTCAACAATGAACAGGCACCACTTGATTTATGGACGAGCAATCAGGCAATACGGGCTCCAATGCCCATGAATTCACAGTAACTGAGATCTCTCAATCGGTGAAGCGCACCGTTGAGGAACAGTTTGGTCATGTGCGCATTCGTGGCGAAATCACGGGCTATCGGGGGCCGCATTCTTCTGGCCATGCCTATTTCGCGCTCAAAGACGAAAAGGCTCGCATTGAGGCTGTGGTCTGGCGCGGTGTGTTTTCAAAGCTGCGGTTCAAACCTGAAGAGGGCATGGAGGTCGTTGCTTCGGGCAAATTGACCACCTATCCAGGTTCGTCGAAATATCAAGTCGTGATCGACAATATTGAACCTGCGGGGGCAGGGGCTTTGATGGCGCTATTGGAACAGCGCCGCAAGCAATTGGCGGCTGAAGGGCTTTTTGACGCCTCGCGCAAACAGGAACTGCCTTATCTGCCGCAAACAATTGGCGTAATTACATCGCCGACAGGGGCGGTAATCCGCGATATTCTACACCGTCTCGACGATCGCTTCCCTACCCATGTTATTGTGTGGCCCGTGCGGGTGCAGGGCGATACCTGCGGCGCGGAAGTGGCCAATGCCATTAATGGCTTTAACGCTTTGCCGATTGACGGACCGATCAAACGCCCAGATTTGCTTATCGTTGCACGTGGCGGTGGTTCAATTGAGGATCTGTGGGGCTTTAATGAAGAAGAAGTGGTGCGTGCAGCGGCTGCGTCGCAAATCCCGCTGATTTCAGCGGTCGGCCACGAAACAGATGTCACACTGATTGATTATGCGTCTGACAGACGAGCGCCTACGCCTACGGGCGCAGCAGAAATGGCCGTGCCTGTTAAATCAGAACTGGTCAATTATGTGCTTGACCAGGGCACTCGACTGCGGGCCGCACAAGCTCGCAATATTGCCACTGCGAAGGATCGGTTGCGCGCTGTATCAGCGGCGCTGCCAAAAGCTCAGGATCTAACCAGCGTGCCGCGCCAACGGTTTGATATGGCCACCATGCGCCTTGGCAATGCGTTGAACCAATTTGTAGATCGCAAGCGTGCCAGCTATTCGCAGATCAGCGCCCGTCTGTCGCCACATGGCTTGCGGCAAAAACAACAAAACTTTGCCAGTCAGATCGAAAGCCTGGGTGCACGTTTGCAGCCTGCGGCGTTGGCTGCGTTTGAACGCAAGCAAACCAAGGTCGAGAATTTGGGCAAGCTATTGGATAGTTTGAGCCACAAAAAAGCGCTGGAACGCGGTTTTGCCCTGGTGACAGATGCCAAGGGCAATTTGGTACGCTCATCCTCAACCCCGCAAACGGGCGAGGGGCTAAACGTGCAATTTGCAGATGGTGATTTAGGTGTGGTTGTGACTGAAGGAAAACCTCCGTCGCAAAAACCCAAACCAAAATCGCCAAGCAAAGAAAAAGAGACAAAACAGCAAAGTCTTTTTTGATTTTTTCCTCAGCTCATCCTAAATAGGAAGCGAAAGAGGTTCACACATGAATATTTTTGAAAGTGGCTTTGGACAAAGCGAAGCCAAATTGCGCTATTTGGATGCAGATTTTTCGGTGATTAAACCGGGCACTTTTGTGCGTTGCGCTGTCACCGGAAAGCAAATTCCATTGGATGAATTGTCTTATTGGAGTGTCGACTTGCAAGAGCCGTATGTGGACGCACACGCGTCTCTCAAAGCCCTGCAAGCGAGCAAAAAGTAACGCCTTATGCGCGTTTTGATCATCACCAATGGCATGGGCGAGGACGCCATGGGCGCCGCGCTCGCTAAGGCGCTTGCGCCCCACTGCGAGGTGGAAGCGCTGCCAACGGTTGGTGAGGGGCTTGCCTATGAAGGCATTTGCCCGCTTATGGGACCGCGCGGCCATTTGGCCAGCGAAGGTCACCGCAAGCAAGGCTCGTTGATCAAAGACTTCAAGAATGGTCTGGCGCTCACGGCGTATAAACATGTGCGTTATATGCGCCAGCAGCGAGGCCGCTGGGACAAGATTGTTGTTTTGGGCGATATGGTCGGGTTGGCGCTTTGTAAGGCTGGTGGCCATCATGTTGACCTCTATATCGATTGCTATAATTCGGGCTATGCGTCGACCTATTCGTTGATTGAGAAAAATCTCATCAAACGCACCACAGCCAAAACCCTTTGCCGCGACGACATTCTGGCCGGGCAATTGCGCGCCGACGGTTTGGATGCGGGATTTGTCGGTAACATCATGATGGATACGTTGCCCGAGCTCTCGTTCGACGTAACATCACTGATCGAAAACAGAACGCCCATCACATTGCTGCCGGGCAGCCGTGCGGCGGCCAAAAAGTTTTTCGATCTGGAGATCACTGCGGTAGGGCGGTTAAGCAGCAAATATGAATTGACTGTGCTGGTGCCTGTTGCCCCAACCAGTGACGCGGATGAGCTTATCGGCGCTGCCTCGCTCAAGCCGGTGGCGAAAAACTCTGATGTCGACGCCAGCGATTATCTGGCCAAAGCACTCATGTTTGATGGCACACCAGTGCACTTTTTCAAGCAAGGTATCGGCACGTTGGCGCGCATATCGCGATTTGTCGCCGGGCAGGCGGGTACGGCGGGGTTTCAAAGCGCTGGGCTGGGCGCGCCCTTCGTCGCGTTGGTGCCACCAGATGCACGTCCATCGCGTGTTGAACGCAATGAACGCCTAATGGGGGAAAGCCGCATAAGCTGTGCAATGAGCGCGGTAGAGATTAGTGCCGCCATGGATCGATTGTTAAGTGACCCGGAAGATGCTGAACGGCGCGGCCGCATCGGCATGGAGCGCATCGGTCCGGCCGGGGCCCTCGACTATGCCGTGCGCCTAGTCCTCGGCAACTGAAAAAGCTGACCGATCCGGGCGCGGTGGCAGGTCCTTACCATCAGCCAAAAGGAAAGCCCGATCCAAAACATTATCAAGCCGCTTTGCCAGTTCATTTGAATAAGGCGTCAGGTCTTTAGCTGAGCGTGGCACATAAAGTGGTTCATCCACCACGGCTGAAATGGTGGAAAAAGGATGATTGATCTGCATCTTATCCCACACCTTTTCAAGCACCGACCGCCGGGAGCTTGAAACAGCATAGGGAATAATGGGACGCCCGGAGAAACGGGCCAACAGCGCCACACCATCCGAAACTTGACGACCAGGTACGGGGGGAATGTCGGCTGTGATGCCAATGGACTGACCATTTTTCATCGCCCGCAGCATTTCGCGCATGGCGGCCATGCCGCCCGTGCCTTCATCCTGCTTTGGATTGGCGCCTGATCCATCAATATTCGAGCAGCCAAAGCTTTTTGCCGCGGCGGCCACCAGCTGACCATCTGGATGGCGAGAGGTGAGAATGGTCAATTGCTTGGCTTCAGGCACCAATTTCATGCCCAACATGCCTTGCCCGTGCCAGCACACATAAATGGCAGGCATCAAATCTGCGCACTTTTGCTCGGCATCGGGGGGATCATAAACAAATTTGGACGTAGCAGAAGTGAGCCGCAAATAGCCGCCCAAAATATGCCAGCCAATAAAATGGCGAGCCTTGGTGCTGTTCAGCCCGCGCTCGCCATGTTCTTTTTGGATCTGCTCGTTCACCAATTAGCCTTTGGCTTCGGGATCAAGCAAGCGGTGCATGTGCACAATGAAATAACGCATATGAGCGTTATCAACGGTCATTTGTGCCTTCTGCTTCCAAACCGCATAGGCAGCTTGATAGTTGGGATAAACACCAACAATATCAACTTCATCCAAATTGCGGAACGTCACATTTTCCAAATCTTCTAGCTCGCCACCAAAAACCAAGTGCAGCAATTGTTTTTCTTCGCTCATATAAACCCACCATTTATTGTGTTCGTCTATGCTGCCGGACACCCATAGACCTTGCGCAGCACATCATGGACATCGTCTTTTAGCGTCAGGTCAGACATGGCCGCAAGAGCGCCGTGACGAATTTCTTGCTTATTAAAGCGCGGCACACCAAAACATACATCTTCTAAGAAGTGATCGCACTCGGATAATATCAAAGCAGGGGCAGCAATATCCCAATCCTGTGCACCCCGTCTCGCCACTGCAATATCGAGCACGCCTGTGGCCACCTGCACCAGGCGATAGGCCAAAGAGGGAAGCGCTGGACCGCGCACATAATCAATGCCGCGCTCTTCCAATTCACGATGAACAGCGCCAGGCGCCGGGATGATCGGGCCAGCACCCAGGCGATGCCGGCGCTCAAGCCGCTCTTTATTCAAAAAGGCACCTTGCCCCACTACCGCTTCATAAAGCTCATCGCGGATCGGCGCATATATAACACAAACAACAGGCACGCCATTTTCCACAACCGCGATGCAGATCGTCCAACTGTCCTCGCCACGGATAAACCCGCGAGTGCCATCAATGGGGTCGACCACAAAAACCCGCTTCTTCTCCATCCGGATCGGATCATCAGCAGTTTCTTCGCTCAACCAGCCATAATCTGGACGGGCAGCAGTGAGCATGTTTTTTAAGAAAGTGTCGACGGCAAAGTCAGCCTCGGTGACAGGCGTCGCGTTATCTTTTGTCCATGTTTTTACATCTTGGCGGAAAAATCCGGTGGCGATGATGCCAGCGCCCACCACAGCATTTCGGACCAATTCCAGATCTTCCATCAATTCTGCAATATCTGGTTGTGCCATCAAAGGCTCCCGAAACCCTAAGAAACATAAGCTCTTCCGTGCGTATGCGAGGCAGAGCATAAAGGCAAGAACCCACTTGGGTTAATCGCCGGTTACCCACGGTCATAACCTGCTAACCCTTTTGATAACAAGAAAAACTTAACCCAGTTTTTTAAAGGGATGCCAAACCTTGCCTGCTAATTTGGCCTCATAAGAAGAGCGGCAAAAAATTAAAAACAGCTCTCAAGTTAACAGGAAGGCACGAGATAAAAATGGTGCAGGGCAAAACAGTTTCAGGATCTGATTTGATCTTGTTTGGAAATGGTCGGGTGAGTTGGCCCACATTGTCCCCAGCAAACGACAATGGATGCGGTCAGGGTGATGTGCAAACCGTCACCGTGCGCAAAATGCTTTCAAAGAGCGGCGTTCCGATCAAAATCAAAGTTCCAGTTAAAGAGTATTATGGTGTCGCGGTGGCCACGCGTATTTCTGAGGATGGCCTTCTCACCAGCTCAATCGAATTGATCCACGCGGATGATGAACTCAATTATCGCGTGTTTGAAGAAGAGGGCAACCACACCGTGGTGGCTGAATGGCAAAATTGGGGCAAACAATTGGGCTTGCCGCTGTTTATCCGTTCAGGCAATGGCGGATTGGTGCCTTACTCACAGCATGTGGGTGGCGTTATGGTTGGGCAGGAAACCACACGGCGCAAGCTTGGTCCGGAAGCCAATCGGCGCCCCCGGTTCCTCAACCGTCGTCAGCTGGGCCTTGTGTCCGGTTAAATCGCGTATTCGATATAGAGCGCGAGGGTGAAGCTCAGGCCCACCCAAAAATTGGATTTAAACCGGATCAGGCAGTTTGGTGTCTGGTCCGGTTTCAGTGTGAGGATTTGCCAAGCCAGAATGGCGGGCGCAACCCACATGACCCAATAATAAACCGGCCCCGCACCCGCGCCATCTGCGGCCAGAAACCACAAGATCGCCGCGCCTAGATAAAACAGGCCGGAAATCTGTTGCGCATGGTCGCCGAATAGTCGCGCGGTTGATTTGACCCCGATCAACGCATCATCTTCCCTGTCTTGCAGCGCATAAATCGTGTCATAGGCAATGGTCCACAATATTGCGCCCGCATAAAGATAGTAGGCGGGATAATGCAACTCGCCAAACATGGCAGCCCAGCCCATCAACGCCCCCCAGTTAAACGCAAGGCCCAAAAACAGCTGCGGCCAATAGGTGATGCGCTTCATAAAGGGATAAATGATCACCAACCCAATGGACGAAAGCCCCAAAATTTTGGTGAAGTCGTTGAATTGCCAAAGAATAACCAGTCCGACCAAACATTGAGCCGCCAAAAAGACGAACGCCTGCGGCACACTGATTTGGCCGGAAGGAATGGGCCGCAATCGCGTCCGCTCCACCTTGCCATCAATATTGCGATCAACAATGTCGTTCAGCGTACATCCCGCGCCGCGCATGGCGATCGCGCCTAAAAAGAACAGGCCCAAATAGTAAAAGTTGAACCCAGTGGCAGGTCGCGCCACGGCCGCTAGGGCAAGCGAAATAGCACAGGGCCAAAATAGCAGCCAATAACCGATTGGCCGGTCCCATCGGGCCATCTTGGCATAGGGGTGAATAGCCCGGGGGGCATAGCGATCCACCCAGTTGGTTGCACTTGCATCCGCGATACGTTCAGAATTGGGTTTGTCTTGCATCACTTGCCACTTCCACCTATTCAGTTGCAGTGAACGCTATAATTTAAGCACGGAATGTCAACCTAATGCCGCGCAAACACAAAACTTTACCCCGCCTATTTATTGATCAGCCCTTGGCAACGGGTGATCAATTGAAGCTTGAAAAAGCGCCGTCCAACTATTTGGTCAACGTGCTGCGCTTAAATGAGGGCGATGAGGTGATTCTGTTTAATGGCCAGGATGGGGCATTTCGCGCCACATTGGTGAACGGATCAAAAAAGGCAGCGCAGCTTGAGGTGGCGGAACAAACCAGTGCCCAAACGCCGCCCAGCCAAATCGACTATATCTTTGCCCCCATCAAAACCGCACGGTTGGATTTTATGGTGCAAAAAGCCACGGAGATGGGCGTAAACGCCCTGCGGCCCGTGCAAACCCAACACACCCAAATGTCGCGCATCAATTATGATCGCATGCGGGCCAATGCTGTGGAGGCCGCGGAACAGTGCGAAATCCTCAACGTGCCTACGGTGCACGAGGCGCAAACCTTGGAAAAACTGATCGCCAATTGGGCCGAGACCGATCCAGAGCGTAAACTTATTTTTGCGGATGAGGAAACTGACGTCACCGACGCCGCCAAAGCCTTGAAGCCACTGGGCCAAAGCAAAGTGGCCGTGTTGATTGGCCCGGAAGGCGGATTTTCGGAAGCGGAACGCGAGCTATTGCGGGCGCAAAGCTTTTGTGTTCCGATCAGCTTGGGCCCACGCATATTGCGCGCCGACACGGCCGCCATTGTCGCGTTAACACTCGTGCAATCAAATATCGGTGATTTACGATAAAAGGATTGCATCCTAAATTTTCCGCGTTATTGTCGCCAGCACACAATGCGCTGGCACAGCGTGGCAAACATAACAATTCGGACGGACCACCTATGGCCAATGCAGTTGAAAACTCGCCCCTCATTGAATCAAAAGCGGATCTGATTTACGCGCTGGAGAAGGGCTGCAAGCCGAAAAGCGATTGGCGCATTGGCACCGAGCACGAAAAATTTGTGTTCTGCAAAACCAGCCATCAGCCCGTGCCTTATGAAGGCGAAAATGGTATTGGCGCGATTCTCATCGAGATTCAAAAACGCACCAATTGGACACCGCTTTTGGACAAAGGCAATATTATTGGCCTTAAAGACGAAAGCACAGGCGCTTCGATTTCGCTGGAGCCGGGCGGGCAGTTAGAGCTGTCTGGCGCACCGCTGGAAGGCCTGCACGATACCTGTTCGGAAACGGGCAATCATTTGCGGCTGCTGCGCGGCATCACAGATAAGCTGAACATCGAGTTTTTGGGGCTTGGCGTTGCCCCTGAATGGTCGCTTGATGATATGCCCATGATGCCCAAATCCCGCTATGGCATCATGAAGCCCTATATGGAGCATGTGGGCACACTTGGGACGTCAATGATGTTTCGATCTTGCACCGTGCAAGTAAATTTGGATTTCTCGTCCGAACAGGACATGGTGAAAAAGCTGCGCGCCAGCTTGGCCCTGCAACCAATTGCAACCGCGCTTTTTGCCAACTCGCCCTTCATCGATGGCAAGCCGTCTGGCTATTTGTCCTACCGTGCAAAAATTTGGCAAAACACGGACAATGATCGCACAGGCATGCTGGACTTTGCGTTTGAAGAGGGCATGGGCTTTGAGCGCTACGTCGATTATGCACTGGATGTGCCGATGTATTTCGTTATGCGCAAGGGCGAGTTCGTCAATTGCGCTGGCGAAAGCTTCCGCGCCTTCTTGAAAGGTGAGTTGCCGCAGCTGCCCGGTGAAAAACCGACAATAGCTGACTGGGAAGACCATTTGTCGACCCTGTTCCCTGAAGTTCGCCTTAAAACATTTTTGGAAATGCGCGGCGCGGACGCAGGCCCTTGGGACAGCATATGTGCGCTGCCCGCATTGTGGACCGGTCTGCTTTATGACGAAGCGGCACTCGATGGCGCGCTTCAATTGGTCAAAGACTGGACCGCAGAGCAGCGCAATCAATTGCGGACCGATGTTGCCAAGACTGCGCTGGATGCGGAAATCAACGGACGCAAAGTGTTGGACGTCGCAAGAGATGTCTATGATTTGGCAAAGTCCGGATTGGTCGCCCGTGGTCGCAAAAACTATGAAGGGTTTGACGAGTCAGTTTTCCTCAACATGATCAAAACAACGCTCGAAACAGAGAAAACCCCGGCCCAACACATGCTAGATGCCTATGAGGGCCCCTGGGGTGGCGACATCACGAAAATCTACACGGAACGCTTGTTTTAGCCTGCGAGGTCTTCCAGCAAAAAATCAAACATGCGGCGCACACAGCGATTGGTTTTTAATGCGCGGTGCGCCACATGCCAAAGCGAAAAGCTGACCTAGGATCAGATCGGCAAAGATGCCAATCAAGCAGCATCTTCCATTGCTTGATCCAACTCGGACTTAATATGCGCAACCAAAGCGCTGTAAATTCCACCATAGGCATTAGCGGCGCGGCGGATCGCGATGTCGGCGGCTTTGAGTGGGGGCAACCCGTCTTTAAGACCAAGCTTGCGCATTTCTGGCGTGATCGAGCTTTCTGCAAGCACACCAACAGCCAAGCCGGCCATCACCGCGCTAGTGATCGCTGTGGCGTTGGAAGAGGTGTAGGCGACACGGTAATTGATGCTTGCGTCGCGCAGTGCCATTTCTGCGTTGGTGCGCCAACAGCATTGCTTGTTGCCACAAGCGATGGGCAGCGGATCTTGCAAATGTGCATCTGAACCGGGGCCAATCACCCATGACAAAGGCTCGGTGCGCAACAATTCGCCAGTTTCGTGGCTGGTGCCTTGGGTGAACACGATCAAATCATAATCGCCCTGCTGCAAATCCAAAATAAGCTCTTCTGAAGATTTACATTTCACATCCACCAAAATCTTTGGGTGCGTTTGCTGAAATGAGCTGAGCAGAATGGGCAAGACTTTGACCGCATAATCGTCTGGTATGCCGATCCGAATGGTGCCGGACAGAACATCTGACGAGAACAAATCCTCGACCTCTGCATTGATTTCCAGCATTCGCCGCGCGTGATGGTAAAGCGCATCCCCGGCACGGGTGAGGGAAATGGAGCGCCCATCACGCACCAACAAATTTTCGCCTAGTCGTTCTTCCAAGCGTTTGATCTGCATGGACACAGCTGACTGTGTCTTAAACACGCGTCGGGCAGCCTCAGTGAAGCTGCCACAATCGGCAATCACGGCAAAGGTACGCAACTGATCAAGGTCGAGGGGATTGGCCATAGCATTCATCACAGAAATTGATTTGTTCGATGAATACTATTTGTTAGTCGAATGGGGGAAATGTCAATAGTGTACAAGAACCAAACTGGTCCAACCTATATGGTGGGCTGAGTTTGATGAAAACTAACCCCCGAATACTTTGCCGAGCGCCCATTGGCGTCTCGGCCTTTTTTTATGAAACTGTCGCTTCGGCAGCCTCTGGTGTTTCAGGTGTTTCGGCAGTTTCTTGCGGTGTCTTGCTGTCAGGCGTCAGGCGCTGGATCAGCCAGAATGCACCGATTACCGGCAAAATACCGAATATGACCGCACCAATAGAAGCACCCCAAATGATGCCGGGCAAGCCTGCCCACATGGCGCCAAAATAGATGAAGGGGATCACGCCCAGCGTTTGCCGCGCCCAGTTGGAAAGGGTGGCCAAAAGTGGATAGCCCAGATTGTTGAAGGCCGCATTGGACACAAATAACATGCCGTTGAACAGGAACGATCCTGCCAGCACATTACAGAACAATCGGATGACAATGGCCATCCTGCCTTCGGCTTGATAGATCGCGATGATTTGCTCTTGCGCAATAAACAGCAAGCCCCAAGCGATCAATATATAAACGCAATTGAAAATCAGCCCATCGATCAGCGCCTGACGGACGCGGGTCATTTGCATCGCACCAAAATTTTGCCCAATGATCGGGCCAACAGCCCCGGAAAGGGCAAAGACAACGCCAAATGCGAGGGGGATCAAGCGGTCAACGACAGATTGGCCAGCCACAGCGGCATCCCCATATTCGGCGACGGCACGGGCGATCAAAAAAGCACCAACCGGCGCGGCCAAATTGGTCACCACCGTCGGTGCTGCGATTTTCAAGATATCAATTAGATCTTTGAAATAGCGGCGGAACTTGGGAACCGTAATCGCCTTGTGAATGCCAATCACAAAATAAAGCCCCAACGCGGCAAAGGACACGCGCACAATCGCGGACACGACAGCAGCGCCAACGACTTCCCAGCCCAGGACGAAGATGAAAAACGGGTCGAGCAGGGCGGTCATAATGCCGCCAACCAGCGTAATATACATGGAGCGCTTGGCATCGCCGTGCGCCCGCAATATCCCCATGGTCACAATGCCGATGGCAAAAAATGGTGTCGACGGCAAAACGATATAAAGATAAGTGCGCGCGTAATCGAGCGCTTCGCCCGTCGCGCCCAGCATATCCATCAGCCAATCGAGGAGCAAAAAGCCCAGGCCCGCCAGAAGCAGGCCGAATATGGCAACACTAATGATCGATGTGCCAGCATATGATTTTGCGGCTTCATCGCGTCCCGCGCCAACAGCGCGTGCCACCATGGCCGAGGTGCCAATCATAAAGCCAACTGACATGCCGATGATAAAGGCGAGCACATAGGCCGCGCGGCCCACAGCCGCGGTTTGGCTCGGATCTCCCAATTGGCTAATGTAAAAGAGCGTAATCGCATCCACGAAAAAGATCGACATCAACCCAATCGCCGAAGTGGTCGTCATAATAATGACGTGGCGCATTGTGGAGCCGGTCAGAAAAACAGCATTCTTTGCCGTGGGAGATGCTTCGCTCATGAGATCACTCTTTGTTGTGGCTTGGCGCAAACGCCAAATTGGAACGCCGCATAACTACCCGCAATCGCCTTGGCGGTTCAAGGCAATTCTTGTCGCAACCCGAAAGGGAGCTCTGTTTGGCTGGTATTTTCTATCTAGGGTAGAGCGTTATAGCCGTCGCTGAAGCCATTCATAGAAACGGGGATGCCGATGCCTTCTTCGGGTGTCTTGAACACCACAAAGAGTGCAGTATCCGCACTCGAAAGCTCTGCAATCAGATCCGGGGTCAACACAACTTCGGCCATGCACCCATTGGGCAAACAGCGGATGAAGGGCGCACGCCCTTTGTCTTCCCCATCAAGCACCAGCCCGAGCTGGTTGGGCAACAACACGCCAAGCGGCGCCAGAATACGCAACAATTGAGTCTGTTTATCAGCGGTTTTCAAAACGATGACGCTCAGCGCAACGCCGGGTTGATCTTCAGCCGTCACATTTTGAATCAAGGCGCACTGTTCAAATGTGGCGCCCGGCGGTGTGTCGCAGGTCATTTGCCAATCGCCATGGTCGCCTTTCACCACGCCCTGTGCGTTCGCACTGGTCACAACCAGCCCAGCCATAAGCACACCAATAAATAGCTTGATCAAACGCATAATGAGACGATTCCTTTACCCCGAATGGTTTTTTGAATTTGCGACCTTTATGTACAACAGTCAATCGAGCCGCGATGGAATAGCGTGCTTATTCACATGGCAAAATTGCGGCGCGGCGCTGCTTAAATAGGTCTTGCGGACAGCAAAATTCCATAAAAATGTGCAAAAAGTGCCCAAAACTGTCGATTGCAGCCATATGACGCACCGAATTTTGCGGGTTTGGAATTGCTTTGCGCCTTCTGTTATGGTTTTAGTCTGTTTCGAGATTCTGCGCTTTTAGGGCGTAACGCGAATTGACAAGTGTATTCACCTACACTTATGCGTTACCGTCGAAAAAGGGCTTAAACATGTCGCAAAGGGAGACTGGCGTGAGCAAACTTCTTGCACGTCTGGCTAAAATAACATCTGCAATCACATTGGGGCTTTTGCCCACCGCCGCTTTGGCGCAAAACGGGCAGCCAGAGCCCGGCGCAATCGGCCTGCAAGAATCTGTAACACCAATTATGGACTCAACGATTGCCTTTCATAATGGTTTGTTGATGTGGATCATCACTCTTATAACCATTTTTGTAACTGGCTTATTGATCTGGGTCATTGTGCGTTACAATAAACGGGCAAATCCAACACCATCCAAATTCACCCACAATACATTGGTTGAAATTGTCTGGACTGTTGTGCCGATCATTATTCTGATCGTGATTGCGGTGCCATCATTCGGTGTGCTTTCAGACCAAATGACAGTGCCAGATGGTGAGCGCAAATATCTTGGCTCAAACATCTTCTCCCGCGATGGTGGCGAAGTCGTGCCCGCTCCAGAGCTGACAATTCGCGTTTCCGGCCAGCAATGGTATTGGGATTATGAATATCCCGACCTGAACAATGCAGCCTATTCTTCATATATGTTGACCAAAGAAGAAATCGCCGAGCAAAAGCCAGGCCAGCCCTATTTGTTGGCCGTGGACAATGAGTTGGTGGTTCCCGTCGACACAACTGTACGCGTTGAAGTGACCGCTGGCGATGTGATCCACGCTTTCGCCGTGCCTGCATTTGGCAACAAGACAGATGCGGTGCCAGGTCGTTTGAACGAAACATGGTTCAATGTGCGTAAAGAGGGCCTTTACTACGGTCAGTGTTCTGAACTTTGCGGTAAAGACCACGCGTTTATGCCAATTGCAGTGCGGGTTGTTTCAAAAGAAGAATTCGCGGCATGGGCTGAGATTATGGAAGCCGAAGACGATGTCGAGGCTGCGAACGAGACTTTGGCGAGCCTTTAAGGCCCGCCGCTAATTTTGCCGCCCAAGAGGGGTCTCAAGGGGGATCTTCGGGCGTTAAGGAAAGAGGCAAGGAAAGCAAATGGCGAACGCAACTGCTGCCCAAAATTCACATGATGCGCATGACCACCCAACGGGTTGGAAGCGTTATGTTTATTCAACCAACCATAAAGACATCGGCACGATGTACCTGATCTTTGCGATCATCGCAGGGATCATCGGTGGCGCGCTGTCTGGCTTTATGCGCTGGGAATTGGCTGAACCGGGTATTCAAATTTTCCCTGGCTTGGCATCGATAGTTTATGGTGCTGATTGGCAAAGCGCGGCAGCGCTTGACGCTGGTAAGCACATGTACAATGTGTTCACCACTGCGCACGGCTTGATCATGGTGTTCTTTGTGGTGATGCCTGCCCTAATCGGCGGCTACTCCAACTGGTTTGTGCCGTTGATGATTGGTGCACCGGATATGGCGTTCCCACGCATGAACAACATCTCATTCTGGTTGTTGCCTCCGGCATTCATCCTCTTGCTGATGTCCATGTTCTTTGAAGGCCCTCCAGGCGGTATGGGCACAGGTGGTGGCTGGACCGTTTATCCGCCATTGTCCACATCCGGCCAGCCTGGCCCGGCAATGGACTTCGCCATTTTGTCGCTGCACGTCGCCGGTGCATCTTCAATTCTGGGTGCCATCAACTTCATCACAACCATCTTCAACATGCGCGCTCCGGGCATGACATTGCACAAGATGCCATTGTTCCCATGGTCAATTTTGGTCACAGCATTCTTGTTGTTGTTGTCTTTGCCTGTTTTGGCTGGCGCCATCACCATGTTGTTGACTGACCGTAACTTCGGCACCACCTTCTTCGATCCTGCAGGTGGCGGTGATCCAATCTTGTTCCAGCACTTGTTCTGGTTCTTTGGTCACCCTGAAGTGTACATTATGATCTTGCCTGGCTTTGGTATTGTGTCACACATCGTTTCAACCTTCTCGCGCAAGCCAGTATTTGGTTATTTGGCGATGGTTTATGCGATGGTTGCGATTGGCTTTGTGGGCTTTATCGTATGGGCGCACCATATGTACACCACAGGCATTTCGCTTGATACACAGCGCTACTTCGTGTTCGCCACAATGGTGATCGCGGTGCCAACAGGGGTGAAAATCTTCTCCTGGATTGCCACAATGTGGGGCGGCTCCATTGAGTTCCGCACACCAATGTTGTGGGCCATCGGCTTTATCTTCTTGTTCACCGTTGGTGGTGTGACAGGTGTGGTTTTGGCCAACGCTGGTGCTGACCGTTCATTGCACGACACATACTATGTGGTCGCTCACTTCCACTACGTGCTGTCCCTTGGTGCCGTGTTCGCAATCTTTGCGGCTTGGTACTACTGGTACCCAAAAATGTTCGGCTATATGTACAATGAAACATTGGGCAAGCTGCACTTCTGGGTCATGTTCATTGGTGTGAACCTGATCTTCTTCCCGCAGCACTTCCTCGGGTTGAATGGCATGCCACGTCGTTACATCGACTATCCTGAAGCGTTTGCTTATTGGAACATGGTGTCCTCGATCGGTTATCTGATCATGGCTTTGGGCTTGGTCTTCTTCTTCGCTGGTATCGTTGAATCAGTCATGAAGAAGCGCAAAGCTGGCGATAACCCTTGGGGCGAAGGTGCAACCACACTCGAGTGGACATTGCCTTCACCGCCACCATTCCACCAGTTCGAAACTTTGCCAAAAGTTAAGTAATCGAACCGGATAGGTAAGGAAAAGAGACAATGGCCTATATTGGCAATCAAAGTGACAACACTAGCTGGGGCGGCGCGGAAGTCGAAGACTATTTCGCGCTCCTGAAGCCACGTGTGATGTCATTGGTGATTTTCACGGCCATTGTCGGTTTGTTGATCGCGCCGGGCACATTGCACCCGCTTCTCGCATTCGTTGCAATTCTGTGCATCGCAATCGGGGCTGGGGCATCTGGCGCGCTCAATATGTGGTATGACGCTGATATTGACGCGGTGATGAGCCGCACAATAAATCGGCCGATTCCCGCGGGGCGCGTGACACGCCAAGAAGCACTCGGCTTTGGCCTTGTGTTGTCATTCTTCTCTGTTGCTATTCTTGGGCTGGTGACCAACTGGGTCGCCGCCGGATTGCTCGCCTTCACCATTTTCTTCTACGCGGTGATTTACACCATGTGGTTGAAGCGGTGGACGCCGCAAAACATCGTCATTGGTGGCGCCGCAGGTGCTTTCCCCCCAATGATTGGCTGGGCCGCTGTTACAGGCACAGTGACAATTGAAAGCACAATTTTGTTCTTGATTACGTTTTTGTGGACGCCGCCCCATTTCTGGGCATTGGCGCTCTATAAAAAGGGTGACTATGAACAAGCGGGTATCCCGATGCTGCCGAATGTGGCTGGAGAGCGGAACACGCAACATCAAATATTGATCTATACATTGGTACTGGCTGCAATCTCCGTTGCGCCGACCTTGTTGGGATTTGCAAGTTTGGCCTACGGCCTTGTAGCTGGTGGTTTGAGTGCAGCATTCACGTTCTATGCGGTGAAACTTTGGTTGCAAAAGGATAATGTGGCGCTGAAAAAAGCTGCCCGTCAGCTTTTTGCGTTCTCGCTGATCTATTTGTTCGTGGTTTATTTGGTTCTGCTCGCTGATGTGAGTGTCGCCAACTACTTTGGAGGCATCGGCGCATGAGTGAAGATGTTAAGCTGACAGAAGAAGAGAAAATTGCCAAACGCCGCCGCAAGCGTTCAATCGCGCTCGCCTTGGTTCTGGGCTTTTTGGCGATCCTGTTCTATGCCGTCACCATTGTGAAAATTGGCCCGGCCATTTTCCAGCGGCCATTGTAGGGAACACGCGTAATGGCACATGTCGACACACAACATCACGGAAATCGATCCAATAAGCGCATTGCTTATGGTTTGGTGCTGGTTGTTGCGTTGATGGTGGGCATGGCCTATGCGGCGGTGCCGCTCTATCAGATTTTCTGTCAGGTCACTGGCTATGGCGGCACAACTCAGCGTGCGGAAGACGGTGCGATTTCAACAATCGATCGCGAGATGGCAGTGCGCTTTGCAGCGCAGGTCGATGCTGATTTGCCGGTTAAAATTGTGCCTGCGGCAACGCAAGTCGATAAAATTGGTAAGAAAATTACAGTGACCTATGAGGCCACAAACCTCACGGATGAGCCTGTCAAAACTGTTGCGAGCTTCAATGTGACACCTGCGTCCATGGGAGCGTACTTCAACAAGATTGAGTGTTTTTGTTTCACCGAGCAAACCCTTGCGCCGAATGAAACAGTACAAATGCCGGTTCTTTATTATTTGGATCCGGAGCTGGATTTAAACGACGAGCTTGATACAATTCGGGAAATCACGCTCTTTTATGCATTCCATGCTTCATAAGATTGGGAGAAGCTAAATATGGCCGCACACGCCAAAAATCATGATTATCACTTGGTCGACCCAAGCCCATGGCCATTTATCGGGTCTGTTTCAGCGCTTGTTATGGCAATTGGCGGTATCGCTTGGATGCAAGACTGGACGCCATATATCTTTTTCATTGGCCTCGCCGGTGTTCTTTACACGATGTATGGCTGGTGGAGTGATGTGATCAAAGAAAGCCATGCAGGCGATCACACGCCGGTTGTGCAATTGCACCACCGCTACGGCATGATCTTGTTCATTGTGTCTGAAATCATGTTCTTCGTGGCGTGGTTCTGGGCCTATTTCGACATGTTCTTCTATGTGGATGAAGCACAGCAGATCGGCCGTGTTGCCGCCACCGGTGGCCACTGGCCGCCAGAAGGTGTTGAACTGTTTGATCCATGGCACCTGCCAATCTTCAACACATTGTTGTTGTTGACCTCTGGCATGACGGTTACTTGGGCGCACCACTCCTTGCTCGCAGACGATCGCAATGGCCTGAAATGGGGCTTGGTGCTCACAGTGATTTTGGGTGCATTGTTCACCTATGTGCAAGCCGTTGAATATGTGTCTGCAGGCTTCAGCTTCTCAGGCAATATTTATGGCGCCACGTTCTTCATGGCGACAGGTTTCCACGGTTTCCACGTGCTGGTCGGTACAATCTTCTTGCTGGTTTGCTTGTTCCGCGCCCTTTCTGGCCACTTCAACTCCAAGCAACATCTTGGTTTTGAATTTGCCGCTTGGTATTGGCACTTTGTGGATGTGGTTTGGCTCTTCTTGTTTGCCTCCATCTATGTTTGGGGCGCATGGGGCGTCGCCATTTCCCACTAAGGGAACGGCACGAAGGTTTAAGAAGGGCGCGCCGTTGGTCGCGCCCTTTCTGTTTGTAGGGCAAAGGCAAGACAAGTGACAGAATATCAAGAAATATCACCATTTTACGCAGGTCTGCGCTGCCGTTGTCCCCGTTGCGGCGAAGGAAACCTGCTGCGTGGCTTTTTAAAGGTTGAGGACCATTGCGAGAGTTGCGGCCTGTCCTACAACTTTGCGGATAGCGGCGATGGCCCAGCCGTGTTCATCATGATGATTGTCGGATTTCTTGTTGTTGGGGCAGCCCTGGTGGTTGAAGTCAGCTTCTCCCCGCCGATCTTGGTCCATCTGCTGCTGTGGATTCCGGCCACACTCATCTTGAGTTTTGCGCTGCTGCGGCCACTCAAAGGATTGATGATCGCCCTTCAATATAAAAATGACGCCCAGGAAGCCAAATGGGCAGATGACGATGAAGAGGAAAAGCCTAATGAGTGACGCCAAAAAAGACCTACGGCAAACTGGATTGGGCAAAGCCTTTTTCGTTGGCTTTTTGCTTGTCTGCATGATTCTGTTTTTGGCACTTGGCTTTTGGCAAATGGATCGGCTGCAATGGAAAGAGCAACTGATCGCCTCGGCAAATGAACGGCTGAATGCCGAACGCAGTGAAGTGCCCGATCAAAGCCAATGGGCTACCCTTGATCCGGATCGGTTTGATTTTCAAAAAGTGAGTCTGACGGGCGAATTTTTAGAGTGTTGTGAGGCGCGGGTTTTCATCTCGCTGCCCAAAAAGCGTGATCGCTATTCTGGCCCGGGCTACTGGATTGTGACGCCGTTTCAGCTTGAAGAAGGCGGCGTTGTTTATGTCAATCGCGGCTTTGCCCCTCAGGAGATGACTTTACCCGATGCCGAATATGCGCAAGCGCCAAAAGGCAAGCAGGAACTGCAGGGCTATATGCGACGACCTGAACGTGTGGGCAGCGCGACATTGGAACCTGACCTGGCCAAGCAAGTGGATTGGGTGATTAACCCGGCGCGGCTCCAGGATGTCATGTTTCCGGAGCTTGAAAATGTGGCGCCGTTTTACGTCAATTTGTCGAGCCCGGTGGCGAGTGATTTGCCGCAAGCCGCATCGGATGCAGCGCTTGATTTCAGCAACCGACACCTTGAATATGCCTTCACATGGTTTGGTCTTGCCGCGCTCATGCCAATATTGGCAATTTTTTGGCTTATTCGCACCCGTCGCCCCCGGCAAGAACTTGCGAAATCGAAATCAGAAGAATAGGGTGCCCCCTCAAAACCACCTTCGGACGATCTTATGCAATATGTAAGTACGCGCGGTGATGCACCGCGATTGGGTTTTTGTGACGCTGTCCTTGCGGGCCTCGCCAGAGATGGCGGTCTCTACCTGCCGGAAAGCTGGCCGCAAATAAGCGCAGATCAAATCGCTGGCATGGCAAACCGCCCCTTCGCCGATATCGCCTTTGAAGTCATTTCACCCTTCGTGGATGGCGAAATTGACGACGACACCCTGCGCGGCATGTTGAACGCGGCTTATGGCACGTTCCGCCACGATGCTGTGGCGCCTCTGGTGCAGCTTGAGCCTGGCCACTTTGTGTTGGAACTGTTCCATGGGCCAACGCTCGCCTTTAAAGATGTGGCCATGCAGTTTTTGGCGCGTGTCATGGATCATATCCTTGGCCAACGCAATCAGCGGGCAACCATTGTTGGCGCCACATCTGGCGACACAGGTTCCGCCGCCATCGAAGCGTTTCGCGGCCGCGACAACACCGATATTTTCATTCTTCACCCCAAAGGCATGGTCTCCCCGGTGCAGCAGCGCCAAATGACCACGGTGCTTGACGACAATGTGTTCAACATTGCCCTTGAGGGTAATTTCGATGATTGCCAGACCATCGTCAAAGACATGTTCAACAATCATCATTTCCGGGATTCAGTGTTGCTGTCGGGTGTGAACTCCATCAATTGGGGCCGCATTGTCGCGCAGGTGGTTTATTATTTCACCGCCGCTGCCGCATTGGGGGCACCCCATCGACAGATCAGCTTTACGGTGCCTACGGGCAACTTCGGCGACATCTTTGCCGGTTATGTGGCCAAGCGCATGGGATTGCCGATCAAAAGCCTGATCATTGCGACCAACGAAAATGATATTCTGCGTCGCACGCTGGACGAGGGGCGCTATGAAATGGATGGCGTGGCCGCAACCACCAGCCCATCGATGGATATTCAGATTTCGTCAAATTTCGAACGCCTTTTGTTCGAAGCAGCAGGGCGCGACGCAGAATTGGTCAAACGCCAAATGGCGCAATTGAAACAATCTGGCGGGTTCGAACTAACCGCCACAGAAATCAACGCCATTCGCGCTGAGTTTGTCGCTGGCACCGCAAATCAGGGCCGGACCGAACAGGTGCAAGCTGCCACGTTGGAAAATTGTGGCTATTTGCTCGATCCACACACCGCCGTTGCGGTGGCGGTCGCCCAAGAAAATTTGAACACGTCCACGCCGATGGTGTCACTTTCGACAGCCCATCCGGCTAAATTTCCAGCTGCTGTGAAAGCGGCAACAAAAATCGACCCGGTGCTGCCCGATTGGTTGAGCGATCTCTATGAGCGTGAAGAGCGCTATGATGTGATCGCGAATAGCCAAACTGAAGTTGAAAACTTCATCAAAACGCGTTGCCGCGCCAATAAGGAGAGCTAATGCCTTTACGATCAACCACCCTTGATAGTGGAATGACTGTGATCACCCATTCCATGCCGAGCCTCGAAAGTGCGTCTGTGGGCGTATGGGTCAAATCCGGCTCCCGGTGCGAAACCGAACAAGAGCACGGCATCTCGCACCTGCTGGAACATATGGCGTTCAAGGGAACACAGACCCGATCAGCCCGGCAAATTGCCGAAGAGATTGAAAATGTGGGCGGTGATGTCAATGCGGCCACCAGCATTGAAAACACAGGCTACTTTTCCCGTGTGCTGAAAGAAGATGTCGGCCTAGCCGCGGATATTCTATCGGACATTTTGCAAAATTCTCGTTTTAGCGAGGATGAACTGATCCGCGAAAAACACGTGATTTTGCAAGAAATCGGCGCCAGCCATGACGCGCCGGATGATTATGTGTTTGATCTGTTCCAGGAAGCTGCTTTTGAAGATCAGGCCATTGGCCGTTCAATCTTGGGTACGACCGATTCAGTGGAAAGCTTCACACCTGACGCCATCCGCGCCTATATGGACCGCATGTATGTGGGCGACCGTATGGTGATGAGCGCCGCGGGCAATGTCGACCATGATCAGCTTGTGGACATCGCCGCGAGCAAATTTCCAAACTTGAAAACCAGCGGCGCGCCAGACCCGGTTGAAGCGAAGTTTACCGGCGGCGAGCGTCGTTTGAACCGCGATCATGAGCAGGCGCACATTCTGATCGGGGTGGAAGGTCGTCCCTATCACCATGATGGTTTCTACGCGTCACAAATCTTGTCTTCAATTCTGGGCGGCGGCATGAGTTCCCGCCTGTTCCAGGAAGTGCGTGAAAAGCGCGGTTTGTGCTATTCCATTTTCGCCTTCCATTGGGCCTTTGCGGATACGGGCATTTTCGGCGTGTCCATGGCCACCGGCGATGAGGATGTAAATGAGTTGATGCCGGTCGTGCTGGACCAATTGCACCAAGCCACCCAAAACATCACCGAAGAAGAAGTGCTGCGTGTGCGCAACCAAATCCGTGCGGGCCTGCTGATGTCGCTTGAGCGGCCATCTTCTCGTGCGGGCCAGCTTGCGCGTCAGCAATTGTTGTGGGGCCGTCCGATTTCATTGGAAGAAACGGTAGAACGGATCAACCGCATTGATGCGGATCGGGTGATGGAAGTTGCAGCGCAGCTGTTCCACAATGCAAAGCCCGTTGTATCGGCCATTGGGCCACTTGATCATTTTCCAACATATGATCGCATTGAAGACGGGCTGAAAAGCTAAGGAGTGAAGGGGTGATCGGGCGACTTTTCTCGTTAAACAACTTCACCCCGTTAGAAACCGAGCGGTTAAGCCTGCGCTTGCCCACCTTGGAAGACTATCCACAGTGGGTTGAGGTGCGGGCGGCCAGCCAATCCTTTCTAAAACCCTATGAACCGACATGGGGTGAAACAGAATTGGCCCGTTTCTCTTTTCGCCACCGTGTCAAAAAAGCGCGGGCCGATGCAGCAGCGGACAAGGCTTACGCTTTTCTCATTTTCGAAAAAGGTGAGAATCCTCAGTTGGTTGGCGGATTAAACCTATCCAATATTCGCCGCCGAGTTGCCCAAGCGGGCACGTTAGGCTATTGGGTTAGTGTGGATCAAATCAATAAAGGCATCATGACAGAGGCGGTTGCCAGAGTTTTGCCATTTATTTTTGATGAATTGCGGCTTCACCGCGCTGAAGCGGCATGTCTGGTTGATAATCATCGCTCAATGCGGGTGCTGGAGAAAAACGGATTTGCCCGCGAAGGCCAAGCTGAAGGCTATTTAAAGATCGATGGCAAATGGCAAGACCATGTTCTATTTGGGCTCACCAAAGAACGTTATCAAACACGTCTAACCACTTGAGATCTGAAGATAACCACGACATATAAGTTGATGTAACGGCTTTTTCGGGCTACGAAAAACCGTTGGGAGTAAATATGGGAATGTTCCGCGCGCTGCGTAAGGCTGTAATTGTTTTGGCGCACCTTTGCCTATTGCTATGGGTCGGGGCGGCCTCAGCGTTGGAAGTGGTTACGATTCCTGAAAAGATCGGCGCCGTTGATCTCAGTGAAGCCGTAGAAGTGCGCGAAGGCCAAGATGGCCGGGTGCAATTGTCCACTGCGCCCGACGTGAACGGCATCATTCGCCGCATCGAAGTGCAGGCCACAGATACAAGCGCCAACCCCAATTGGGCATTGATTGCCATTCACAATCCGTTGGATGTTCAAGTTGAGCGCCTATTGGTGGCGCCCTTTTTCCAAATGCCAGGCTCCGGCGTGTTCCGCACCGATTTGGGCGGAAAACGCATTAATGTCATCACCGCCAGTCAGGGGTTTCGCCCCAACCGCGTGCCAGACCAAGAGGCGGATGCATTCTCCATCACGGTCGATCCGGGCGCGACGGTTACTTATGTGATTGAACTTGAAGATGAAACACTACCCGAATTGGTGATGTGGGAACCATCTTCCTATCGCGACTATATCAACGCCTTTACGCTATTCCGCGGCACAGTCTTGGGTGTGTCAGGTCTTTTGGCGGTGTTTTTATCCATCATGTTTGTGGTGAAGGGGCGCGGGGTCTTTCCCGCAGCTGCTGCGCTGGCATGGGCTGTTATGTTCTATTTGCTGGTTGATTTCGGCATCTTGGCCAAGCTTATCGATATTCGCCCCACCCAGCTGCAAACCTATCGCGCCGCGGCAGAGGCGGCGCTGGCCACAACCTTATTTGGCTTTTTGTTCATCTATCTCAACCTCCACCGATGGCACATTCGCTTCATCCATTTGGCATTGGCGCTGATGCTGGTGATGTTGGCATTGATCATTCTGGCGTTTTTCCAACCCATATTGGCGGTTGGCACCGCCCGCGCCGTGCTGGCTTTGCTTGGTGTGTTTGGCATTGTTGTGGTCGGTTTCCTCGCGGTGCGGGGCTACGACCGGGCAGTACTTATTGTGCCCACCTGGATCATTTTCGTCGGTTGGCTCATCTTTTCCTACATGGTGGTTTCCGGCGACATCACCAATGATATTGCCCAATCCGCAGTGGCGGGCGGGCTCGTATTGATTGTGATGCTGCTGGGCTTCACCGCGATCCAACATGCGTTTACCGACGGCCAGGTGTCTGTCGGGGCCTTGTCCGAAGTTGAGCGTCGGGCGCTTGCCCTCACAGGCAGCGGCGACTTTGTGTTCGATTGGAATATCGAGCGCGATCGCGTGGTCGTCTCGGACGGTTTAGCCCTGCGCCTTGGTGAAGAACCAAGTGCATTGCGCGGCGATATCAAACTTTGGCTGGAGCGTTTGCATCCCGAAGACCGAGATCGGTTCCGCACAGCATTGGATACTTTGGTTGAATTGCGGCGCGGCAAAGTCGCGTCAGATTTTCGCATCATCAGCCAAGATGGTAGCTACCGAAATTTCCGTTTGCGCGTAAAACCTGTTTTGGGCGGCAGTGATGAAGTGTCGCGCTGTGTGGGCACGTTGCAAGATGTAACCGACGAACGCGTAGCGCGGGATCGCCTGCTGCATGATGCTGTGCATGACAGTTTGACCGGCTTACCTAATATCGAACTATATTTGGATCGCCTCGACCGGGCCCTGACACGCTCACGCGAATCGCGCGCCATCAAACCCGCCGTCTTTTTGATTGATCTTGATGGCTTCATGAACCTTGATGAGCGTATTGGCCATGTCGCCGCTGATTCAGTGTTGCTGGCCATCGCGCGTCGTCTGTCGCGGCTTATGCGGCCGTTGGATACATTGGCGCGGGTAAATGGCGATCAGTTTGCCGTGATATTGGTCACTGAGGACAGTGCTGCCAGCATTGCGCATTTTGCAGAGCAACTGCGCAAGGCGATTAAAGACCCCATCAAGTTTGGTGAAAGCGAACTGTCGATTTCTGCCTCCATGGGCATCACAATTTACGACAATAAGCCGATCACCGCGCCACAGGTGCTGCGTAATGCTGAACTGGCCATGCTGCACGCCAAACGGGATGGCGGCGACCGTATTGAAGCCTACCGCACGACAACCAATGATGAGGGATTGCCGACCAATCCATTAGACGTTGATTTGAAAAAGGCGATCGATAATCGTGAGTTGAAGATCCTGTTCCAACCGATCTTTGATCTGCGAGATGGTCGTTTGGCCGGGGCAGAGGCCTTGATGCGGTGGAACCATCCGCAGCGCGGGGCCATCAGCCCAGAGGAATTTATCCCATTGGCTGAACGCACGGGGCTGATTGAAAAGCTGGGTCGCGTGGCGATTGAGCAATCATCGGCGCAGCTCAAAAATTGGCTGTCTGGTGGTGAGGTTGAAAAAGGATTTTTCTTGTCGATCAACCTGTCAGCGCAGCAATTGGCATCTGAGACAATGTTGAATGACATGCGTTCGCTCGTGTCTAAAAATCCTGAGGTCGCGCGCCGCTTCTTGCTGGAAGTGACTGAAAGTCAAATCATGACCAGCCCTGAGCACTCCGCGTACATTTTGGACTCTCTGAAAAGCCTTGGCTTCCGGCTGGCGTTGGACGATTTCGGTGTTGGGCATTCATCCTTATCCTATCTGCACCGCTTCCCATTTGATTTTATCAAAATTCCATCGACCTTTGTGCAGATGTCGGAACGCCACGGTATCGCTCAAACGCAAATGCCGATCATGAAGGCGGTTGTGTCTTTGGCCGAGGATTTGGATTTGCAAGTGATCGCTGAGGGCGCCGAAAGCGACGATGAAGTCGCGCGCATCCAAGGGTTGGGTTGTCGCTATGCGCAGGGCTTTGCGTTTTCAAAAGCCGTGTCAGGCGAAGAGTTTGTGCAATTGTTGAGCAAGGATGCGAAGAACCGCAAACAAGCCCAGCGCGATGCCGAACAAAGAGCCCGCAAGATCCAAAAAGAACAGCAAGCGAAGGAAATGGCTGAGCAACGGGCGAAAGAGGCTGAAAAGCGCAAGCAGCAAGCCGCTTTAGAACGCCAGCAAAGCAAAAAGCGCGCAATTGCTGAAAAAGCTGGCAAAAAGGCGCAGCACGCACCGCAAAAGCCAGAACCGCAAAAAACGACCAATAAAGACAAGGACGTCAGTTAAGCACTGCCTGAAGTCGGAGATAGATAGGCGAGTTCAATGCCTGCGTCTTTGAGCGCTTTTTGGTAGCGCTGTTCCACAGGCGTGGTGAAGATTAACTCGTCGCTGGCAGATGTCACCATCCAGCCATCGCGCACAAGTTCGCTTTCCAATTGACCAGGCTCCCAGCCACAATAGCCCAAGGCAAGCAGGGCCTTTTCAGGGCCGTCACCCTCGGCGATAGACCGCAAAATATCCAACGTGGTCGACAAACACATATTGTCCGCCACATTCATGGAATTGTCGACAGTTTGATAGTCCGGTGTGTGCAGCACAAATCCGCGCCCCGTTTCCACAGGGCCACCCACGACGATCGGTTGCTGATAGGGGTCGGCATGGCCTTCTTCAATTTTGTCGCTCACTTTGATGTCAAACTGTGCCATCAAATCGGCAAACTGAATGTCGGGCATGCGCTTATTGACGACAAGACCCATTGCGCCTTCTTCTTCGCTATGCGCACACATATAGATCACGGTGTCTTTAAACCGTTCGTCTTCCATATCTGGCATGGCCACCAACAGCTGGCCTTTAAGCGAAAAAGTCAAAACGCTCACCTTCTAGGTTGGTTTATTTGAGTCTCGCCCCATCCATATAAATAAAGGCTTAACAGGTAAACGCGCGAAATCAAATATCGTTCACAAACCTCTGATCATGATTGTCTTTCCTGTGCCATAAATCTGCGATAAAACGCGTTTTATGAAATCAGCTTTATTACGTGCTTTGATCCTTTCCGCGATCATGGCTCCAACATCAGTGCTGGCAGAGACTGGCCCTTGGGTCGACGTTGCACCCGGCGCAAAGATTCGGCTGCTAACGTCCGATTATGTCGATCCCAATGGAAAGATGTTGGCGGGGTTAGAGTTTCAATTGCGCGATGGCATGAAAACCTATTGGCGTATCCCCGGCGAAAGCGGAATTCCGCTAACGGCCAACTGGTCCAACAGTCAGAATATTGATCAGGTGAATTTCCTGTGGCCGATGCCCAAGCGCACGATCAGTTTGGGCTATTTTGACTATGTCTACGATCAGGATTTTGTGTTGCCCTTCGAAGTGGAAATCTCAGCAGAATCCGACAAAAATGTCGCGCTATTAAATGGCGATCTTTTAATGGGCATTTGCGGTGAAATCTGTGTGCCGGTGACCTACAACATCGCGCAAAGCCTGCCGCTCGATCAAAAGGATATATCTGTATCCTTCACTTTAGAGGCAGCAAAAGCCTATGTGCCGATCAACGATGATCGCGCCAATGCCCCATTTGACGCTGTCTATTTCGACCAAAGCAAAAACAAGATTTGGGTCAAACCCTCATCCGATGCAGAAGAAAATCAGACATTAATTCTTGATTTACCAAACCAAAACCTCCTGTTCGATGTGCCTCAAAATCGCCCCGGTTCGTCGCTACTCAGCTTTGAACCACTGAAGGAAATTTCCTTGGTCGATCATGTTGGAATGTCAGCACGGTTGACCTATAGTGGCCGTGAGGGTGCCTTTGAAAAACAGGTGCCCATTTTATTGTTTGATGCTCTGGATCAATAAGATTCAGCTGCATTGATTAATCGGTTTAGGCAACGAGGGGTTATATATGGCTTTGGACGTCGGCAGCAAAGTGCCATCAACAAAGGTTAAACTTGTAAATGCAGAGGGCGTAAAAGATATTGATTTTGCGGATCTTGTTGCACAAGGGACATCAGTTATCTTTGCCGTGCCTGGCGCGTTCACCTCAACCTGCCACCTCAACCATATGCCGGGCTATATTGGCCATTCAGCAGATTTTAAAGACGCAGGTGTTGATCGCATTCTGTGTTTGTCGGTCAATGATCATTATGTGATGCAGCATTGGGGTGAGCAAACAGGCGCCCTTGGATTTGTCGATTTGATCGCAGATGGCAATGCCGATTTGGCAAAAGCGCTCAAATTGGATAAAGACTTTTCAGCAGCGGGCTTCGGCACGCGATATGTTCGCTCTAGCCTTTTGGTTAAAGATGGCGTAATTTCTCATGTGGAGATTGAAACAGTGCCGGGCGAAGTTGTCGTTTCGGGCGCACCGCACATGTTGGAAGAGGCGAAAAAAAATCAGTAGTGCGCTCAAAAGCGGGCAATTGGGGTTAATCGGGGGGCCTTCGGGTCAAAAAGTGAGAAGCATGTCAGTACGCGTATTTACCAAGAGATTTTTAAGCCGTTCACGTTTGGCTGGAGCATCAGCCATTGCAGGTGCGCTATTGTTGTCAGGCTGCGTTGGGTCATTTACCGGCGGCGGCTCTGAAAGCAAATACATCAACAAATCCGCAAGCGAGACTGAGATTGCCAGCTCTGCGCCGTCAGCGCTGCCCATTATCGCCAGCGAATGCCCCGAGATTAAAATCCGTCCCGGTGGTGAAAGTTTTGCGCTTTATTCAAGCGGCCGCAGCGGTGACCCAAAGGGTCTGCGCTACCAAGCGGTGATCGACAAGCAGTCACGTAATTGCATTGTATCAAACGGTTTGATCACAGTGAAAATGGGTGTTGTTGGCCGATTGTTGGCTGGTCCCCAAGCAGGATCAGGCGCCGTAAATGTGCCACTGCGCTTCGCAGTTGAACGCGACGAAATGGCCGTGTTCTCAGAAAAATACGATATCCCCATCACAATTACACCACCAAACCAGGGCGAAGAATTCGTCAAGGTTGTGGAAAACGTGGCCATTCCTTATGTGGGTGGCGAGCAAATCACCATTTGGGTTGGCTTTGATCCAAAAGGCTGAGTGAATAAATGTTGACCTAGCGGATTTTGCTGCTAGGTTGACCACTGCAATGCGGGAGAGATTGAGCCAAAGAGCTCAACGCCGAAGGAGCAACCGCCCCGGAAACTCTCAGGCAACAGGGACCGCATGCATAAATAACTCTGGAAAGCGGATTGCTTTTGCAATCACACCGAAGGGGGTAGCCGGAACGTCAGTTCCGGGAAATCTCTCAGGTTTACCCGACAGGGGGGGCGCCAGGCGACACAATTTGTCGCGTTGCTGGCACTTGTCGGATAAACAAATGAGGGAATAATGGCAGGGGCGGAATCTCAGGATCTTTTGCAAACACCATTGCACGATACCCATATTGCATGGGGCGGTCGCATGGTTGGTTTTGCAGGCTATGCAATGCCGGTTCAATATAAAGGCATTGTGGACGAGCACAATCACACAAGAAATGAAGCATCGCTTTTTGATGTGTCGCACATGGGCCAGGTCGCCGTTAAAGGCGCGGACCATGATACAACGGCACGCGCGCTTGAAAGCCTGATGCCGGGCGACCTGGTGGGGCTGAAACCAGGCGAAATGCGCTACACGCTTTTGCTCAACGATAATGGCGGCATTGAAGACGATTTGATCGTCACCCGCCCAAGCGAAGCGGGCACAGATGGCACATTGCTTATCGTGTTCAACGCGGGCCGCAAGGACCACGACGTGTCCATTCTGCGCGAAAAGCTTGGCGACAAACTTGAGATCGAAACCTACTTTGACAGCAAAGCCCTGTTGGCGCTGCAGGGTCCAAAAGCGAAAGACGTGTTGTCACGTTATTGCGATCTGCCGCAAAAGCTCAGCTTCATGAACGCCGCTGCCGCCACCATTGACGGCATTGACGTTTATGTGTCTCGCGCTGGTTACACGGGCGAAGATGGCTTTGAGCTTTCTGTTGCCAACGAAAATGCGGCGAAACTGGCTGAATTGCTGGTGGGCAACGATGAAGTTGAACCTGCTGGCCTTGGCGCACGCGACAGCCTGCGTCTTGAAGCAGGGCTTTGCCTTTATGGCCACGATATGGACGATCAGCGCGATCCAATCAGCGCAGGCCTCATCTTTGCCATCGGCAAAGGCCGTCGTGTGGAAGGCGGTTTCCCCGGTGCATCAAAAATTCAAAAGCTGATTGCTGATGGCGTTGCTGAAAAGCGCGTGGGCATTTTGTTTGAAGGCCGCATGCCTGTGCGTGAAGGCGCAGACATTGTGGACGAGAACGGCACGCCCATCGGCAAAGTCACATCTGGCACATTTGGCCCGACCATTGGGTCGCCGGTGGCGTTTGCCTATGTGCCTGCTGAAAAAGCGAAGATCGGCACCGAATTGACCGCCATTGTGCGCGGCAAACCGGCCAAAGGCACGGTGACCAAACTTCCATTTACACCTGCAAATTATGTGCGTCTTTAATCCAAGGGGGAAGAAATGAGCGACACAAAATATACCGAAGATCACGAATATATCCGCGTTGAGGGCAATCAAGGCACCGTGGGCATCACCGATTATGCACAGGGCCAATTGGGCGACGTGGTGTTTGTGGACGTACCAGAAGTAGGCGCAAAATTCTCAAAAGGTGACGAAGTTGCCGTTGTTGAATCTGTGAAAGCCGCCTCTGAAATCTATGCGCCAGTTTCCGGCACAGTTGTGGCTGTGAATGAATCTTTGGCAGACGAGCCAGGCTTGGTGAACTCTGATCCAGTTGTAAATGGCTGGTTTTTCAAAATCGAAATTGATGATGCTGGCGAGCTGGAAGGCTTGCTCGACGAAAACGCCTACAAGGCGCACATCGACTAAACGAGGACAAATATGCGCTATCTTCCAAATAGTGATCAAGACAGACAGGTTATGCGCGATGCCATTGGCATCAAAAGCGATGACGAGCTGTTTGTACGCGTACCGAAAAAGGTTTTTGACACAGCCAAGCCAGACTTGCCTGATCATCAGCCAGAATTTGCCGTAGAGGCGCATATTCGCCAGCTTGCGGCCAAGAACCGCGCCGGTGGAGATGGTCCATTCTTCGTTGGGGCAGGGGCTTATCGCCACCATGTGCCCGCCAGCGTGGACCATTTGATCCAGCGGTCAGAGTTTTTGACCGCCTACACCCCCTACCAGCCTGAAATTTCTCAGGGCACGCTGCAAATGCTGTTTGAATTTCAAACACAAGTGGCCAACCTGACGGGCATGGAAGTGGCCAATGCCTCGCTTTACGACGGTTCAACCGCAGCTATGGAAGCCGTGTTGATGGCCCGTCGCCTGAAAAAGCGTGATGGTGTTGTTGTGTCTGGTGGGTTGCACCCGCAATATCGCGACACCATCGCCACTTATTTGGGCAAAGACCCTGCATTCAAATGCATGCAGGCTGACCCACAAGCGCAAGAAGACATCATTGCGCAGATTGACGACAGCACGGCCTGTGTTGTTGTTCAATCCCCAGACTTTTATGGCAATTTGCGCGATTTGCGGCCGATTGCTGACGCGGCCCATGAAAAGGGCGCGCTGTTGATCGCCGTGTTCACCGAAGTGGTGTCCCTCGGCGCCATCGAATCTCCCGGCGCCCAAGGGGCGGACATTGTGGTTGGCGAAGGCCAATCCATCGGCAACCCGCTTACATTTGGTGGACCCTATGTCGGCTTGATGGCCACCCATCCGAACCTTGTGCGGCAGATGCCCGGTCGCGTATGTGGCGAAACAGTTGATGCGGAAGGCGAACGCGGCTTTGTGCTGACGCTCTCCACCCGCGAGCAGCATATCCGCCGCGATAAAGCCACGTCCAACATCTGCACCAACTCTGGCCTTTGCGCCTTGGCCTTCTCCATCCACATGTCTTTGTTGGGTGAAAAGGGCATTGAGCATTTGGCACTGTTGAACCACCAGCAAGCCGTGAAAACGGCCGAGGCGGTTGGCGCTATTGACGGTGTCGAGGTGTTGAACGATCACTTCTTCAACGAGTTTACCGTGAAGCTGCCAAAGGCGGCGGCGCCAATCGTTGAAGCCTTGGCTGACAAAAACGTGCTCGCAGGTGTGCCTGTGTCACGGTTGGAGCCGGGCAAGAAGGAGCTTGAAAACCTATTGGTGATCGCAGCGACTGAATTGACCAGCGATGCAGATATTGAAGCGCTTGCGAGCGCGTTGAAGGAGGTCATCTGATGTTGAACAATCAAGGCCGTCCAACAGGTGTGGACAATGTTGCCGCATCATCCGCAAACGGCGCAGCTTTACTGCCTTCCGAGCCATTGATCTTTGAAATTGGCACCAAAGAAAAATCTGGTGTTGATTTGCCGGCGCTCGATAAGAAGGTGAGTTCAAAGCTCGGTAATTTTGCCCGCAAATCAGACATTGATTTGCCTGCGCTCACCGAGCCGCAGGCCATGCGCCACTATGTGCGCATTTCCCGGTTGAACTATTCAATCGATGCGGGCTTCTACCCGCTTGGCTCGTGCACCATGAAGCACAATCCGCGCCTCAATGAGAAAATGGCACGTTTGCCCGGCATTGCGGATATTCACCCATTGCAGCCCCAATCCACCGTACAAGGCGCGATTGAATTGATGGAGCAATTGGCGCATTGGTTGATGGAATTGACCGGCACCAAAGCTGTTTCCATGACACCTAAAGCTGGTGCCCACGGCGAAATGTGCGGCATGATGGCCATCAAAGCGGCCCACGAAGCCAACGGCCAAGGCCACCGCAATATCGTGTTGGTGCCTGAAAGCGCCCACGGCACAAACCCAGCCACAGCGGCATTCTTGGGCTACAAAGTGAAGCCCATCAAAGCCCGCGAAGACGGCACGGTGGACGTGCAAGCTGTTAAAGATGCGTTGGATGAAAATGTGGCGGGCATTATGCTCACCAACCCAAACACTTGTGGCCTGTTCGAACCCGACGTGATTGAAATCGCGGATGCAGTGCACGAAGCTGGTGCTTACTTCTACTGTGATGGCGCGAACTTCAACGCCATTATGGGTGTCATCCGTCCGGGTGATTTGGGCATCGATGCGATGCACATCAACCTGCACAAAACCTTCTCCACCCCCCACGGTGGCGGTGGTCCAGGCGCTGGTCCGGTTGTTTTGTCTGATGCGTTGGCCCCTTATGCGCCATTGCCTTACGCAAAGCGCGAAGGCGACAAGCTCACCTTGGTGGAAAACAAAGGAGAAGGCAGCGATCATCTTGGCCGTTTGTCAGCGTTCCATGGGCAAATGGGCATGTATGTTCGTGCCTTGACCTATATGGCCTCTCACGGTTTGGACGGTCTTGGCCGTGCTGCGCGTGACGCGGTGTTGAACGCCAACTACCTCAAGGCGAAATTGTCAGACCTGTACAACGCGCCTTATGGCGATCAGCCTTGCATGCACGAAGTGCTGTTTGATGATAGCACCTTGAAAGGCACAGGCGTTTCAACGCTCGATTTGGCCAAAGCCATGATCGATGAGGGTTATCACCCCATGACCATGTATTTCCCATTGGTGGTGCACGGCGCCATGTTGATCGAGCCAACAGAAAGCGAAAGCCTTCACACGCTGGATCAGTTTATCGGCACCATGCGCGAGCTGATGGAAGACGCAAAGGCCGGCAATGTGGAGCGTTTCACCAACGCCCCCATGAAAGCGCCGCTTCGTCGTTTGGATGAAACCCGCGCTGCCCGTTCCCCAATCCTTAAATGGGAAAAGCCAGAGCAGCGAAAAGCGGCTGAATAAATCAAACCGTCCCGCGTGTCATCGCGGGGCGGTTTTTTCATCTCCAAAGTGAGGTGAACCGAAACAAAAGCGGTAAAACAATAACAAATAAATACCGCTTCATTAGGCGGTGGGCGCTGCAGAGCCCGCCGCCTTTTTATTGCTTTATTAGCGCCCCATCCTAACCAAATGATTATTCGACCTGCCCGCATTGAAGAAGTTGGTGAGCTAAGCGACCTCTGTCTGCGGTCAAAAGCGCATTGGCCTTATGATGCCGAGTTCATTGAAGCGTGTCGGGACGAGTTGACGATTACAGAACATGACTTGGTGCAACACACCGTCAGGGTGGCAGAAGACGTTGGCGTGCCCATCGGTGTGATCCGACTTGATCGAACAGATGACGGTTTTGATCTCGAGATGTTGTTCGTTGAACCAAACTGCGTTGGCAAGGGCGTGGGCCGGCAATTGCTTGATTGGGGCATCGATCACGCCCGTGCGTTCGGCGCCAAACGGATGACAACTGTGGCCGATCCCCATGCCGAGCCTTTTTACGCCCATATGGGGTTTAAAAAGACGGGCGTAGTGCCTTCTGATTCAATACCCGGCCCGAACATTGCCCTTCATGGTCTTGACGCTCTAGCGCAGCCTTCCGGGCCAAACCCAGCCTGCATTTAGGGTGCCAATGCGCGATAACGCATTTCAATTTCGTTTGCGATTGCCCTCATATCGTCATCAGAAATGTCCAAAATGCCATTTTCGGCCATTAAGGCATAGTATTGTTGCTTCTCATAAGGCACGCCATGGGGTAGCGGCACCACATGCCAATGTAAATGGCTGTTTCCCTGATGACTCCCCAAAGACAATATGTAGATGCGCTCCGCATCAAATAGATCTTTCAGTGCGCGGGCAACAGTATGGATTTTTGCCTGCATATCCAGATATTTGGTTGGGCCAAGCTCCTCCGCCAAATCCACAATATGAGTTTTGGGCGCGACGATAGTGTAGCCTGGCAATGTCGGATACTTGCTAAGAAAGATGATGTTGTCGTCATCCTCATAAATGATGTGATGCTTAAAACGCGGATCACCTGCGATCATGCCGCAGATAAAACATGCCCCCGAACGAGAGCGCTTCACATAAGCATCGAGGTCCATATTGATGGTGGGATACGCCACTATTCAGCTTGTGGCAGACAAAGTTGCCAGCTCACACCAAACTGGTCACACACCCACCCATATCGCTTCGCGAAATCATATTCACCGAGCTTCATCATCACTTGCCCGCCTTTAGACAAACGTTCATAGGCGAGGTCCAAACTAACGGGATCGTCGAAGAACACAAACAGGGAAAAGGATGGTGTAAAGTCAAACGGTTGATCGATGGGGCTATCAATCATCAGGAGTTGGTTTTCACCAAACATCAAATTGGCTGATTCAATGGTGCCGTCTTCGCGCTCACGCTTATCGGTTACCTTTGCAGCAGGCATGGCACTTGTGTAGTGCTCAAGCGCGTCCGCCGCGTTGCCCTTAAACATCAACATGGGGTGTAACTTCATAAAAAATCCTCGACTTAAATATAGTTGCATAGTGCCTAAATTTACCGCCAAGTTCAATAAGCCACTGTCGCACTTATTGTTTAGGAGGGCGGACAGTGCTAAACCTCCGAAAAATGGAGATGCTTTGTGCAAAAGATTTCAGTTTTCTGGCACGGCCTAAAAGCCGCTTTTGGTGATGAGATTGTCCGCACAATTTTGACGATGACAATTGCCATCATCCTGTTTGCCACCCTGATCTATATGCTGATTGAGGGGTGGGGGCCGATTGACGCGCTCTATTTCACCGTGATGACCATCTCTACCGTCGGCTACGGTGACATCACACCGGAAACAAATTTGGGCAAACTATTCACCGTGGTTTATGTCATTTCCGGCATGGGGATATTTGTCGCCCTGGTGACGCGCATCGCCAATACAATGTTGCGCCAGTCGGTAGATGAATTCGAAAAATTCGAGGAGGCTAAGGCGCGTAAAGCGGAGCAGGACGCCGACGACCAGACGGGCTAGCCATGAGGGCAAGGTCAAGGCGGGTTTCAACTCACTAAGTGAGAAAGTGCTGCCCGGCTGCGGCCATAAAAAAAGCGGGCCGGAGCCCGCTTCCAATTTCAACATCTGAAACCATCAATTAGTTCAGATTAGAAGAAACATCCTTGATCGCTGCGTCAATCAGCGCATCGCCTTTATCAGCCATTTTGTCGGCCAGAACCAGCTTTGCAGCCTCGACAGCGATGTCCGCAGAGCGGGCCCGCACGTCAGCAATCGCTTGTGATTCTGCTTGGGCGATCTTTTCTTCCACCGCTTTTGTGCGGCGAGTGATCAAATCATCCAATGATTGTTGGGCTTCTTCGGTCAAGCGGTCGGCTTCAGACTTGGCAGCTTCGATAATCTCCGCAGCTTCGTCTTCAGCGGCTTTGCGCTTGCGCTCATACTCAGCCAACAAAGACTGTGCCTCTTCGCGCAGGCGTTTCGCTTCTTCCAGCTCATCCGCAATTTTCTTAGACTTATCATCCAAGGCTGCAGTCATCTTTTTGGGCACGCCCAAATAGGTGACCAAACCCAAAAAGACAACAAGACCGACAAACGCCCAAAGGGTTGCATCTAATTCCATCTTGTTATCCCTTCACCACTTTCGCGACTGCATCTTTCGTGGCTTTTTGCGCTGTGCGGCCAACAATGTTGGTCACAATCGCCAAAGCTGTGTCTGATGCAATTTCCTCAACGTGGCCCATAGCGGCCTCTTTGGTTTCGCGAATATCGTTTTCCGCAGCGGCCATTTTCTTTGCCAAATCCGCTTCAACTTTAGCGCGCTTCTTTTCGAGATCAGCACGGATTGAATCCCGTGTTTCCTCGGCAATGTTGTGCGCCTTTTGTTTTGCGTCGGCTAATTCCGCTTCATAAGACTTGATGGCTTGGTCTGTCTTTTGCTTTAGCCGCTCAGCCTCAGCCAAATCCCCTTCAATGCGATCACGACGCACCTCAAGGATTTCGCCAATGCGGGGCAGGGCGACCTTGCTCATCAAGATATAAAGCGCAGCAAAGGTTAGGGCCAACCACAAGAGCTGTGATCCAAAAGTGCTTGGATCAAACGGTGGGAAAACACCTGTCGCTGCCTCGTGTGCGCTATTTGTACTGCTTGCCATTTGAATACCTGGTTTTTACCGTCGCCTTTATCAGGCAACCAACAGTGCATTTAGTGTGCCAAAATCTGGCGAAAATGCAATGAAAGGCAGCCCATTTTAAATGTGGGCTGCCTTAAAACTTCTAACGCGCGTTGATTAAACGGCGAACAAAAGCAAAAGGGCAACCAAGAATGAGAAGATGCCCAAAGCTTCAGTCACGGCAAAACCAAAGATCAGGTTACCGAATTGAGCTTGTGCTGCTGATGGGTTGCGCAACGCACCTGACAAGAAGTTGCCAAAGATGTTGCCCACGCCCATTGCTGCGCCTGCCATGCCAACACATGCGATACCGGCACCGATGAATTTTGCTGCTTCCGCTTCCATTTTAGACTCCTTTAAAAGCTGGACCTTATTGCGACAATTGCCGCATTGTTAGTTGAAAACTGTTATTTGTTAATGGCTTGGGTGAATTGCATCATTCAGATACATAGAAGTTAGAACCGCGAACACATAGGCCTGCAGCGCAGACACCAAGAATTCAAGCGCGGTAAGCGCAACGGTCATAGCGAATGGCAAGGTGGCACCCAAAACACCAACCGCACCAAGCGAAGAGAGGCTGACAATAAAGCCGGCGAACACTTTCAAAGTGATGTGACCCGCAAGCATATTGGCAAACAAACGAACTGAAAGGCTGATCGGACGAGAGAGGAACGAAACGATCTCAATCGGAATAACGATCGGCAACACGTAACCGGGAACACCCGCTGGCACGAAGAGCTTCAAGAAGCCCAGGCCATTGCGCATAAAGCCGTAAATGATCACAACGCTGATCACCAACATGGCGAGAGCGAAGGTCACAATAATGTGGCTGGTTACGGTGAAGAAGTAAGGCACCATGCCGAACAAGTTGGCCACCAGAACGAACATGAACAGCGAGAACACAAACGGGAAGAATTTCATCCCTTCAGTGCCTGCCGATGATCGCACCATATTGGCCACAAACTCGTAGAGCATTTCAGATAAAAGCTGCAACCGCCCTGGAACAAGGCCACGGCCGCGTGTCGACAGGATCAAAAATGCAGAGATCGAAACAACAGTAATCACCATGAACAGGGCAGAGTTGGTGAACGCGATTTCAAAACCGCCTGTTTCGCCTTCGCCTGCACCACCAATGGTGAAAATGTCAGTGATCTTAAACTGTTTAATTGGATCGTTTGCCACGCTCCAGCCCCTTATCGCTATTTTCCGTCAGCATCGTCTCGATGCGCTTCCGGTCCCAAATCCATGTCCGGTGTTATGATCGCTTCGGCGTTCATCCGCGCGGCAGCCCGCACAACATTGAGAACACCAGCAACAAAGCCCACCAACACCATCACCAATAAGAACCAGGGCGTTGTGCCCATCGCCATATCGGCAAAATATCCAATAAAGCCCCCAACAAGGATCGCGGCGATAAACTCGGTGCCCAACCGCGACGCTTTCGCGTGTCCACTCAGGTGCTCTTTCGGTTTGGTCTGATATTCGCCATAGCCACCCTTTTGGCGCGCCGCACGGATGCGGGCATCAAGGTCGCCAGTTGGAACACCTCCAACCAAACCTTTGGGGGCGTCTTTTTCGGCGCCATTTTTATCAGAATTGGTCATTTTCCCAACCTGCCAAAACCGGCAATTTGTACGAAAAATCGTACCCCTCAAATTCCGGGGCAACATAGGGCCTTGCCAATTTGGTGTCAAGATTGGTTATATGATGCTAAATATAAGAAAATAAACGCAAATTAGAACTGGCAGAATCTTTTTATTGCGACAAATTGGCATTGTTTTCAACTTCGCGCACTTTTTCGCCACAAATTCTAATGGCCGGACAACTCAGATTCGCTGAACACTTGAATTTTATACATGATTGTACAATAATATAATTTGCTTTTCTTTGATAAATTGAAAGTGCGCACCTTTGGCTCGCCCTAAATCCTTTGCCCCGCATGATGCCTATGATCTTTTGCTCGACATGTTCTGGCGCGAAGGCATCGGTGCGATGAGCGTGAAGGGCATGTCAGACCATCTTGGATTGCCAAGATCCAGTTTTTATAATGCGTTTGGTTCGCGTGAGGCGCTGCTGAAAAACCTGATCATCTATTATGAATTGCAATCTCCGCAGATGGCCTTGGTGATGGCGTATCCACCCATCGATGTGAAATTGCTGTTCACCATGCTGTTGCAAGAAATGTGCGCACAATATGTGCACGACCGTGAGCGGAAAGGATGCTTGCTCACCAACCTGTCTGTGGAATTGCGCGAAAATGAACCCGCGTTGAGGGCACTCTTGCAACAAATCAATCAAGACCGCATTACCCGATTGGCTGAAATCTGCCGTTGGGGGGTGAATGCGAAAGACCTGCCGCGCGCAACAGATTGTGCCCGCCTCGGACGACAGCTATTCGCCCTGATAGAACAACTCAATTTGTTGGCGCGGAGCTTGCCGGAAATTGAGGGGCTGGAGGAGTTGGCCACGCGGCAACTTGCGCAGCTTGGACTCCTCGCAGACGGTCCTGCACCCGCACAATAGCGCTTTCAGCAATCACACATTCGCCGCGCTCATTTGTCCGCGCCAACTTGCTTATTTTTGATTTGGAACAATTGCGCGCACTCGTCGTTGGGCCGATATACGCAGAAAGCGAAAGGAGGAAAATGATGACTAAGTTCAAAACCCTCACTAGCGCAACAGCTCTCATGTTCGCCATGGCCGCCGCGCCAACAATGGCTCAAGTGGCCCCATGGGACACAAATGGCGATGGCGTCATGAGCGCTACAGAGTTCTCAGCCGCCTTCACTGATCGCGGCGTGTTCGAGGTTTGGGACATTGACGAAGACGGCTTGATCTCCGGTGAGGAGCTCAGCGTCGGCGTTTATGAAACCATCGATTCTGATGAGAGCGGTGAAGTAACCGCGCCTGAATATGTGGCCGACACCCAACGTGCGCCTGACTACTGGTTTGATCAAACCGTGTCTTGGGATGCATGGGACATTGATGGTGACGGTGTCATTCTGGCCAACGAGTTTGCCGAAGGGTGGAGCGATATCGGTCTGTTGAGCACATGGGACACAAACAATGATGGTTTGTTGTCTGAAACCGAGTTCGCCACCGGCGTCTTTTATAAATATGACGAAAACAATGACGGCATCATTGAAGAGCCAGAACTCACAGATATCGGTGACGATATGGGGGACGGCGGCTTTTGGGATATCTAACGCCCAAGCCGAAACCTATAAAACGCGTAAGGGGTCGGCCTTGTGCCGGCCCTTTATTTTGTCCGAAAAAATTACGTTGATTTCGTCTCTTCTATCCCACGTCTTCCAAAAAGCTTTCGGCCGTAGTCAGGTCCACCGACACAAGGTTGGAAATGCCCTTTTCCGCCATGGTCACGCCGAACAAGCGATCCATCCGCGCCATGGTAATCGGGTTGTGGGTGATGGTCACAAAGCGTGTGTCGGTTTTCTCGCGCATGGAATCCAGCAAATTGCAGAACCGCTCCACATTGGCATCATCAAGCGGCGCGTCCACTTCGTCCAACACGCAAATCGGCGCGGGGTTGGTCAAAAACACCGCAAAGATCAGCGACATCGCTGTCAGAGCCTGCTCGCCGCCGGAAAGCAATGTCATGGTTTGCGGCTTTTTCCCTGGTGGGCGGGCGATGATTTCCAAGCCAGCTTCCAGCGGATCATCGCTTTCCACAAAGGTCAGTTCCGCCGTGCCGCCGCCAAATAGCTTTGTGAACAGCTCGGTAAAATGAGCGTTTACCTTTTCAAACGCCTCGGTCAGCCGTTGACGGCCTTCGCGGTTCAGGCTGGAAATGCCCGTGCGCAGCTTGGCAATCGCCGCGATCAAGTCCTCGCGGTCCGTCACCATAATGCCGAGTTGCTCTTCGGTTTCGATCGCTTCCTGCTCCGCGCGCAAATTGACGCCGCCCAGCCGCTCCCGCTCCCGCTTCAGGCGCTCCAGCTTGGCATCCACTTTTTCAATTTCCGGCAGCGGTTGCTCCGCTTTCAGTCCAGCGACTTCCGCCGTGCGGCTGGCGGGAATATCCAGCGTTTCCGAAACCATTTCCTCAATCTGCATGCGTTGACTGGCCAGCGATTTGAGCCGCTCTTCAATCCGGGCGATCTCTTCGCGCACGCGGGAGAGGGCGCTTACCGCTTCGCGGGCATCCTTATCTTCGTTGCGCTGCCGCTCCAGTGCAACAGCCACCTTGTCCGCTGCGCGCTTTTGCGCATGGGCGGCATCTTCGATCTGGTCGTCCAGTTTTGCGCGTTTGTCGCTGAACTGATCCGGCGCGCTGGCGAGCTGTTCAAGCTGTTCTTCAATATCACTTTGGCGATTGGCCAAAACATCAAGGTGCGCTTGCGTATCATTTAGGCGGTTTTGCCATTTCTGTTGTTCGCCGCCGATCCGCTCCAACCGTTGTTTGCGCATGCGCGCTGCGTTCTCAAACCCGGCCAACCGCATCCGCGCATCATTGGCCACGCGCCGCAACTCAGCCAATTTCGCATTGGCTGCTTCAATCTCTTGGGCGAGGGCACTTTCATCTTCAATATCATCAAGAGATTTTTGCGCGTCGGCCATCAAACCCAGCGCTTCATCATGGCTTGATTTCAGGCGAATTTCCGCTTCTTCCAATGCGGAGCGCCGAGAGGTTAAATCCACCAAGCCTTTATGGGCCGCATCCAGCGCCCCTTGAGCCACGTTGATTTGCCGTTGGGTATCGCGATAGGCCTGCCGCTTGGCCTGTTCTTCCTGCCGCGCTTGCTTCAGTGCTGTTGACGCTTCGTCAAACTGCGCTTCAAGGGCAGTCGCAGCCTGTTTGGCCTTGGCCAAATCCGCTTCAATATCTTGCAAACGGTTGCGCTGCGCCAACCGTTGTGCGGCGGCACTTGGCGCATCGGCGCGCGCCACAAACCCGTCCCAACGCCACAAATCACCTTCAAGGGTCACCAGCGCTTGGCCAACTTGCAATTGGTTTTGCAACGACTGGCCATCTGCAAATTCCACCAAACCAATTTGGTTCAGGCGGCGGCTAACCAGATTGCTGCCCCGCACAAAATCACTGAGGGGCGTTGCGCCCGCAGGTAAGGTAGGATCACTGCCCTTCGCTTCGGCACCCGCCCAATAAATTGGCGCTCCCGCATCGGAAGAGGCATCCAGATCGTCGCCCAAGGCTGCGCCCAGAGCGGTTTCGTAGCCGGGCTCAACTTGCAGCGCATCCACAACCGCGGGCCAAAGCGACCGATCCTGCACATTGAGCATATTGTGAATGGCGCGCGCCTCCGCGTCCAAGCGGGTCACGTCGCTCTTGGCGGCGTTGCGCGGATCGACCAATGCGTCCAGCTTGTTCTGCGTCGTGGCAACGTTCGCTTCCGCATTATCCGCGGCTTGCTCGGCTTGGGCCATCGCCGCCTTGGCGTCTTCCAGCTCGCGTTCGCGCAGCTGGATGGTTTTGTCTTCCTGCAGTTTGGCCACAACCTGCTGTGCTTCTTCGCGCACATCCGCCAATTGCCGCGCCAATTTTTCGGCGCGCGTGCGCGCATCGTTCAGGCTGCGTTCGGTTTGGGCTTTATGCGCCCGCAAATTGCTCAGCTTGTCGCGGGCGGTGCTCAGCCCTTGCTCAAACTCTTCAGCCGCTTGCCCGGTGCGCTCCGCTTCTTGCTGCGCGGCAGCCATGTCTTGGGTTTCGGCTTCCTCGTCGGCCAGCAAACCCTTCTGCTCGTCGATCAAACCCAGCAAAAACTCTTTGGCTTCCTTGATTTGCGCCTCATCGCGCTCCACGTCGGCATTGACCTGCTTGGCGCGGCCTTCAAGCTCGATGCGCCGGTTTTTCGCCCGCCGCGCGTCGGCCTCTAGCTGTTCCAAAGCCATCTTAAGCCGTTGCAAAGCCGCTGTCGCTTCTGCCTCTGCCTGACGCAGCGGTGTGAGTTCGGCTTCAGATTGTTCCAGCTTTTGCCGGGCGCCCATTTCAACGTGTGTGGCATTGGCCAGCAGATTGACCAGCCGTTCATGCTCGGCCTGTGCTTCTTTTTCCGCCACCTTGGCGTTCACCCAGCGCAAATGAAACAGGGTCGCCTCAGCTTTGCGGATTTCTCCCGAAAGCCCGCGATAGCGCGTTGCCTGCCGCGCCTGCCGCTTCAGATTTTCAAGCTGGGTGCTCACCTGGCCGATAATATCGTCCACACGATCGAGATTGTTTTCCGCTGCCCGCAACCGCAACTCCGCTTCATGGCGGCGCGAGTGCAAGCCCGAGATCCCTGCAGCCTCCTCCAAGATGGCGCGACGCTGCACGGGTTTCGCGGCGATCAGTTCGCCAATTTGCCCTTGGCGCACCAGCGCCGGGCTGTGCGCCCCGGTGGAGGCATCGGCAAACAAAAGCTGCACGTCGCGCGCCCGCACTTCGCGGCCATTCACGCGATAAACTGAGCCATGCTCCCGCTCAATCCGGCGGGTGACTTCCAATTCGTCATCTTTGTTGAAAATGGCCGGGGCGGTGCGGTCTTTATTGTCCAGCACCAGGCTCACTTCGGCCGAATTGCGCTGCGGTCGGTTGGACGAGCCGGAAAAGATCACGTCATCCATGCCCGAGGCGCGCATATTTTTATAGGAGTTTTCCCCCATGACCCAGCGCAAGGCTTCCACAAGGTTGGACTTGCCGCAGCCATTGGGGCCAACAATGCCAGTTAGGCCGGGTTTGAGGTGAATTTCTGTGGGGTCGGTAAAGCTTTTAAAGCCGACAAGCTTGAGACGCGAAAATTTCATCCCGCGCCTCTTTTATCGGAGTGCGAGGGTCTAAAGAAGTGGATCGATTTCTTTAGCCCAATCTTCAAGCGGAACTACCCCTTCAATCAACTTGCCGTTCACAAAGAACGATGGAGTCGCACTCAGGTTGAATTCTTCAATCGCCTGGGTCCGCAACAGTTCTAGTTCCTTAAAAAGCGCTTGGTTTGTCAAGCTGGCGTCGAAGGTTTCCTGTGTAAATCCGTTATTTAGTGCGATTTCAGCAATTGCATCGCGTGGCGTTTGAGAACTTGCCCATGTGCGCTGGTTCTCAAAGTACACTTTGAGGATCTCATAATAATCCACATTCACGCCTTCTTCCTCGCTTGCGGCGAGCATATAAACAACGGCATCAAGAATGTTGCGCACGAACGGGCGCACCACAAACCGGATTTTGCCGGTGTCGATATATTGTTCTTTAAACTGCGGATAAACAGAATTGTGGAACGTGCCACAGTGCGAGCAGGTGGGTGATGAATATTCAATCACGGTCACTTTGGCATCTTCATTGCCGATAAACCGATCTTCAAACGCCAAAGGCTTCATCAGATCGCCTGTTGGGGCGTATTCTGTTGGCGTTTCATTATCGGCTGTGTTGACTGTGCTTTTGTTTTCAGCCTGCGCATTGCCGTTATTGTTGTCGCACCCGGCCAGCAAAAAGGCACCGGCCCCAGCGCCAACCATCAGCATATGTCTGCGAGAAAGTTCCACGTTCCGCTCTCCATCAATTGTTTGATGGCAACTTACACATAATAATGATGGCAGCAAGAGGGCAGGGCATTTATGCTGCTTTTCATGCCCCTCACATTTGAGTGATGAAAAGCAGGTTTGTGGACAAAATGGGACATTTGGCAAAAATTCTCGTGACGTTGGGCAGCGTGGTGTCCATCGGCTTTGGCGCATGGCACTTCTTCGTGCCGACCTTGTGGAAATGGTACGATTATATGGACCCAGCCGCCACCGAATTGGTTGTGGCTGTGCGGGCCACCAATGTCTTCTTTTCCCTGTCGCTGGTCCTGTTCGGGCTGATCAACTTGGCCTTCGCGTGGGGCGGGCAAGCCAATCGCTTTGCGTTGATCGTTGTGCTTTCCGCAACATCTTTGCTGTGGGCCGTGCGCGTTGCCATGCAGCTGGCCTATCCGCAGGGCACCCTGAACAGCGCCCTGCAATATGGCATGTTGGCCACCTTTATCGCTGTGGCCCTGTGCTATCTCGCAGCGCTCGCGCTTACGCTTTTGTCCTGAGCAAATAGACGCCTGCCCAGATAAACCAGACGATAAAACCAAGCCCGAAGATCGAACCGCCAATCTCCGAGGCACCGGCGATCAGCGTGGAGAGACCCGCCGCGCCGATCACCATGCCCAAAATATTGAGCAGCTTTTGCAGCTGGTTTGACAAAAACGCCCCCAGCGAAATCACCAGCACCCAAAAGCCCCCGGCCAACTCATTGCCGCCGCCAATGCCGTTTTCCACATGCGATAGCGCCAGATAAAGGGTTGCGGCCCCTTCCGGATCGCTTGCCGCCATGCCCGTCACCGCCGCCAGTGAGATGTTCGACACCATGCCTGCTGCCAAAATCAGGCCAGCCCAGATCAAGCCATAGGCAGACCCGACCGCGGCCAAAGCCGGGGCGCCGCCTTTCAGCCGATCATAAAGCGCTACGGTCAGCACCACCATGGCAAAACTGTTCGTAATCCAGATGACAAAATTCCACACGGCGAGCAGGGTCTTGTTGTCGATCATAAACTGAACCTTATCTGCGGCTTCGCCCTCAAAATAGCCCCCTGGCGCAAACACGGCGAGCAACAGGCCAAAGCCAAAAATATAAGTGCCACCGGCCACCAATCCGGCCCAACCGCCGGCTTTTTGCAAACTCACATTCATCATTTTCATCCTGCATAATTAACGTGACTTGCACATAAGCCGCTTTCGCCACGCCGCAAATGACTTGAGAAATCATTTTATTGACCCCACATATCACCTGACTAAGATGTGGGGCGACGTGGGGGCACAGCGATGGAAAAAGGCAGCGTTTCAGCTGGTTATCTAAAATCAATCTTGGATTATGCGGTGGATAAGGGTGCGTCCCGTTCGGCCCTTTTGGCTGCGATCGAACTGGATGACACCATTTTCGCCGATGCGGATAACCGCGTGCCGATGGAAAAGTTTCGCCGCATGATGCAGCTGGGTGTCGAACACACCAACAATCTGGCTTTCTCGCTGGATTATTGTTGGGACATGCCCTTTGTCCGCACCTCAATTGTCGGGCTGATCGCTGAATCCACCGCCAATATGGGCGAGGCGCTCGAGCAACTCAATCGCTATGGCAAGCTTGTGGCCGAAGTGGATATCGGCACTGCTGGCGAGCGCTTTGCCCTGGTGCCTGAAGGCCATGAATTGTGGCTGGAAGATACCCGGCTGAACCCCAATGAGTTTCCCGAGCTCACCGAAAGCACCTTTGGCCGCTTCATTTGCGAGTTCCGCCGCCATTTTGGCGATACCCCCTTCGTCAAACGCATCAAGGTCACCCACGACCGGCCCGTCCATTATAAGGATTATGACCGGGTGCTGCAGGCCCCGGTTGAATTCGCGGCCGATCGCAACGCCATGGAAATTGAAACCTCATGGCTCACGGTGGAAACCGACTATGCCGACCGCTATGCCTTCGGCATCCTCTCCAAACATGCCGACGCGTTGCTCAAAGAGCTGGAAAGCAGCAAAACCATGAAGGGCCGAGCCGAAAGCATCATGATCCCCGTGCTGCACACGGGCGAATTGACCATGGATCAGGTGGCCGAAAAAATGGGCCTTTCCCGCCAAAGCCTATATCGCGGCCTCAAAGCCGAAGGCATCTCCTTCGAACAATTGCGCGACGACCTCCGCCACAAAATGGCCTGCCACTATCTGGCCGAGAAAAAAGTCTCCGCCAACGAAACCGCCTACCTCGTCGGCTTCTCCGACCCCAGCGCCTTCTCCCGCGCCTTCAAACGCTGGACCGGCCAGGCGCCGGGCTCGTGGCAGGCGGTGGGGTAGGGACGTATTGGCACCGCAGTAGCCGCGCTCTCCGGCGTCGCCCACACCCCAAACGTCACCCCCGGGCTTGACCCGAGGGTCCAAGCAGCACAAGCGAAATGGCACAACGCCAATTCACCCACAAATCTGATCAAACAAATCATCCCAAAACGGATTGAATTTCTGGATCAACTCAACTTTCCAAGCCCGCGACCAGCGCTTCAAACTCTTCTCCCGCTGGATGGCCGCGCCAATTTCATCATGCGCTTCAAAATACACCAAACGCTTCAACTCATGGTCCTTGGTAAATCCTTCAACAACACCCTCACGATGTTCAGCAACCCGCCGCACCAAGTCACTCGTCACGCCAACATATAGCGTGCCGTTCATCTTGTTGCTCATGATGTAAACCCATCCACCCATGGCGAAAACATTGCCGCTACATGGATTACCGGGTCAAGCCCGGTAATGACGGGAGAGTATTTGGCAGAGATATCTCAAAAGCGGTTTGTTAGACATAGCACCGCACCAACCCAAAACTCCCGCGTCACCCCGGACTTGATCCGGGGTCCAAGCAGCGCTCGAACAATTCGCACTGCCCAAACCACCGCCCATGTAATCGCAAAACCAGCCCTGCGGCGTAAGCGTGTATCTGTCTTACAATCCATTTCACCTGTCGACGCATAAAACAGCGAGTCTTGAGCACTATATTCACCCACCCACCACCGTCACCCTCGGGCCTGACCCGAGGGTCCATGCAGCACAAACCAGGACGCTCTCCATTATTGAATTTCCGCGAAGATAATCCATTCTGGATTCCCGCCTGCGCGAGAATGACGACTATCGTTAGGAGCTCTTTCGACGCGAAACAAATCTCTTTACAAGGGTGAGCCCTTGGTGCAGAGGAAAGTTCCTGATATGTTCGATTCGTGTTTGAAGGGAGCGATGCATGAACGATTCTGCTATAGATCCACGCATTGTTGCTAACCTATTTATCGAACGCTCGCGTCAAGACGGCTTTAAAGTAACAAATCTCTCACTTCAGAAGTTGATTTATTTCGCTCATGGCATGTTTCTGCTCCGCCATAACAGTCCGCTAGTTAGTGGCTATTTTGAAGCATGGCAATATGGCCCTGTGCACCCACTTCTATATCGGGAACTCAAGTCAAATGGCAGGCAGAGCATTGTCAGTCAGCTAGTATTAAAGGACATATTTTCAGGCGAAGTTAGAGAGCTGGCGCCGCCTAAAGATCCTGCAATCTTGGAAGTCGTCGACTTAGTAGTTGAAAGATATGCCAAACTTCCAGCTTCTTTGCTTGTATCATTATCGCATGCTCCAGGTTCTCCATGGGCTGTGGTTGTGGACAAAGCAAGAACAGGGGTTGCTATTGGCGGGAGAATAAGCGATGAGTTAATTAAGGAGCGCTTTCGATTCCACCTTAGTAGCGTTTCTGCGAACTCTATGCTGGAGCCAGAATTTGAAGATTGTCCCATTAAACCCAACTGATTTGGCAAAATTTGCTGTTTTACCTCAGCACCAACTTTATACCGCGATTACTACCTATAGCTCTTTCGTTCATGGCTATACCTACTCACCGCTTCGCCAAAATTTCCCAGACATATTTAGTATTCGAATGGGGGAGATTGACGATAAGCGGGCTGTAGTTGACTTCTCCCATATTGAGCACCTCATAAAGAAAAAGTGCGACAGCAGTCGTAGACCCGAGCAAAATTTCAAAAATAATATCTGGGTTGCTAGAGTTCTATTTGACTTCTGTCGGGAGAACAAAGTGTTTGGAGTTAAGCACGCACACGAACCATTTCGTACACTTCAAGGTTTTGACGTACGGCTGTGGGAAAATGCTGCATTTACAATAAATGGTAAAAAATTTGTTCTGCTGGTTGATCCTAGGGGAGAAACTAGCGCACTTGACGTTGAAAGCCGACGGTTTGTATTCTCTCTTATGAACGAGCAAATTCGAAAGCTCGACCCAACCATGTTTGCAGATTTTGAACTTGGCGTTCTGCAATTCAATCGAAAAGGTTTTGACCTCGAAAGTAAAGTTGTCTTGCACGAGGCAAAGGGTATTCAGCTTTATTCTTATGAAGAGCTCAAAACTCGGATCGCAGAAGTATGCAAGGTGTGGGTGGATGTTCAACAGGAGCGAGCAATAAGGAAAATCGAAGGTCAATTAACTGGGGATCTGCCACTCTTTCAGGCAAAGGGTTGATTACCTCCGCCCCTTAAGCCCCCGGCCAAGCTTCATCAACGCCTCGCGCAGTTCCGCATCCTCAATGCCATCCAGCTCCGCATTCAGCTCCGCCTCAACCTTCGGCGTCAGCGGCCTTAACTGAGGTCGGGTGTCCTCTTGCTGCTGCGGCAAAAACGGGCGGCGGGAGGGTTTGATTTTATCCACCAGATAAAAGCCGAAATAGCGGTTGATCGCGCCTTTGATCATGTCGGTTTCGTGGGTGAAGGCGAGGGCGTAGATGGGGTCGACGCTCACGGTGAGCACAGCGCCCGCCGCACCTTCCATTTGGCCGGAATGGGGCCATTTGAGCTGGTCGGGGATCACGGACTGATCAAACGGTTCAGGCACAATATGCGCCCAACGGGTCAGCAGTTCGGCATTGGCAAAGCCGCGCTTTTGCGCCAGCGGTTCAATCGCCCGCTCGGCCAATTCCGAAATTGACTTGGCGCGGTTCCAATGTTTGTACGGCCTAGTATTTTTCTTCTCTGCCATGGGTGCCCGTTCAAATATGTTGCGCACAAATGGTGCTTTAGGCTTGAGCCAGCGGCGCAACGCAGTAGAGTGCCCATCATGCATGAAAAAATCTCAAAAACTAGGGGGAAAAACGCCCCCACCTTAGACGCGGAAGCGATGCTCGAGTGGTATGATCGCTCGGCCCGCACCTTGCCGTGGCGCGTGGGGCCGCAGGCGCGGGCAGAAGGGGTGTTGCCCAACCCCTATTTCGTCTGGCTGTCGGAAATTATGTTGCAGCAGACCACCGTGCCAACGGTAGGGAAATATTTTGCGGCCTTCACTTCGCAGTGGCCGACTATTTTTGATCTCGCCGCCGCCCCGCGCGACGATGTGCTCAAAGCCTGGGCGGGCCTTGGCTATTATGCCCGCGCCCGCAACCTGCATGCCTGCGCCCAAGTGCTGGTCGAAGAGCACAATGGCATCTTCCCCGCCAGCGCCGAAGAATTGCAAAAACTGCCCGGCATCGGGCCCTACACCAGCGCCGCCATCGCCGCGATCTGCTTTGATGAGCAAGTGGCCGTGGTGGATGGCAATGTGGACCGGGTGGTGGCGCGCTATACCGCTTTGGACAAGCCAGTGCGCGATCAAAAGCCCTTCGTGCGCGAAGTGGTGGCGCGGTCCGTGCCCAAGCGGGCCGGGGACTTTGCCCAAAGTCTTATGGATTTGGGCGCCACCATCTGCGCCCCGAAACGCGCCAACTGTCTGATTTGCCCCATCGCACAAAATTGCGCGGGCCGAAAATCCGGTGCGCCGGAAAACTATCCGGTGGCCGCGCCGAAAAAGCCAAAGCCCCAGCGCTTTGGCCATGCCTTTGTGGTGCAAAACCAGCGCGGCGAAATCTTCCTGCGCCAGCGTCCGGAAAAAGGCCTGCTTGCCGCCATGACAGAGGTGCCGGGCAGCGAGTGGATCGGTGACCGCACCGAACCCGCGTTTCCCTTCACAGGTGATTGGCACAAGCGCGGCACCATCGACCATGTGTTCACCCATTTCGCCTTGGAGGTGACCGTCTGGTTCATCCAAAGCGACACGCCGCCAACGGAAACAGGCTGGTGGCAACCGCGCGACACGCTGACGGGTGAAGCCTTGCCCACCGCCTTCAAAAAAGTGCTGCAAAAAGCGTTGAAATAGCCTAGCGCAACATTTTCGCCGCCAGCGGCGGGGCAAAGATGCTTATATATTTCAACAATTTGGCCTTGCCGACCCAGATTTCATCCTTTCCCCGTGCCAACCCGTCCACCACTTCGCGGGCCGCTTGCTGTGCCGAGATTTTGCCACTGCCGCGCCCTTTGGTCATGTCCGTATCCACCAGCGCCATAATCGCCTCGCTCACTTGCACGGGGGCGGCGGCATCCTCGCATTGATAGCGGATGGCGCGGGTGAAATGGCGCACCCCGGCTTTGGTGGCGCAATAAACAGGCGAGGCGGCTTTGGGCGCAAGGGCCAGCCCGGTGCTGATGTTGCAAATTAGCGCCCGCTCTTGCCGCGCCAATTGCGGCAGTAGGCCAAGGCTCAGTGTCATCAGCGCATCGAGGTTAAGCGCGATCTCCCGGCGCCCATTCATGATGTTTTGCGCCGGGTCGCCCGCCAGCGCGTCCATCTCCACCTGCAAGGCGGCATTGTTCACCAGCATGTTCAAGTCCGGATGCGCCCAGGCCATATCCGCCACCAGCTGGTCCACCGCCTGCGGGTCGGTCAAATCCATAGCGATGGGCGTCACCGCCTGGGGGAATTGCTGCTGCAACTGCGTCAGATCCTCTTCATTGCGCCCCAGCGCCACCACATGCACCCCGCGCTCAATCAGCAGCTTGGATATTTCCAAACCAATCCCTCGCGCCCCGCCGGTCACTAACGCTTTGCTATCCAAAAACTCAAAGGCCATCGCCTGCACCTCATTTACAATCAATCACTTGAGTGCAATAGTCGAGCAATTACTCATTTTTGGAAACTCGCATTTGCCGCCCATGCCCGCATCACCCGCCAGCCCCCGCAAAACCCCGCGTCAGGCCCGCGCCCGCGCGACCTATGACGCGATTTTGCAGGCCAGTACTCGTATTTTGCAGCGCGACGGGCTGGAGAAACTAAACACCAATCACATCGCCGAGGTGGCGGGGGTGAGCATCGGCACGCTCTACCAATATTTCCCGGGCAAAGACGCCATTTTGATCGAACTGATCCGGCAAAAGCGCACCCAACTGCGCGATGGGCTGGCCGCCGTGGCCGAAAGCGCCGCCGACCAACCGCTCGGGACCGCGCTGGATGCGCTGTTGCACGTCACCATCGATCATCACATGCGCTGGCCCATGGTGGGGCGCACGCTGGACTATGCGGAAAGCTTTTTGCCCTTGGCGGAAGAAAGCGCCGTCTTCAAAACTGAACTGGTGGAGATCGTCGCTGGCGTGCTGGCGCAATTTGCAGTGCCACAACCCGCCGCGGCGGCGCGAGATTTGATCCTGGCGCTCAACGGCTTGATCGCGGGGCGGCTCACTTCAGAACAAGCAGAACGAGACGCAATATTCGAGCGCGCGCAAATTTTGGCGCATGGATATATAAGTGCCGTCAAAAAGCAGTGAAATTTGCCGAAATCTTGCTGAAATTGTGTAAAACTTTTTGGAGTTTTTCGCCCGATTTCACCGAGGCAAAGAAAAAGCCGCCGATCTGATAAGACCGACGGCGTCGAGGTTGCCTGTATGCAGTACTGGAGGTCAGGCTGATAATTTATGCATGCGCGAACGGATCTCCGCGCGTAATTCGTCAATCAAAACAAGGTCTTTGCCTTGTTGAATGTGCCAATAGGTCCAGCCATTACAGGCCGTTTGCCCTTGCACCGCAGCGCCCACCTTATGGATCGAACCTTCATGCCCTTCGCACGAAAGCGACCCATCGGCACGCACCACCGCTTTAAATTTCTTCTTTGAATCCAACAAGATAGCGCCGGGTTCCATCAAGCCTTGCTCGATAAGCGAACCAAACGCTACGCGCTTTTCCGCCCGCTTGCCTTTCACAGTTTCCAACACCACTTTGTCCAATGGCTTGATGCTGGCAATCCGCTTCAGCGCCGCGTTGATATAGTCGCTCTCGCGCTCAATGCCGATGAAATGACGGCCCAGTTTCTTGGCCACTGCACCCGTTGTGCCGGTGCCGAAGAAGGGGTCGAGGATCACATCGCCCGGCTTCGAAGTCGCCATAAGCACGCGATATAACAGCGCTTCTGGCTTTTGGGTCGGGTGTACCTTGTCGTCATTCTCGTCTTTCAAACGCTCCTGACCCGTGCAGATCGGGAACAGCCAGTCTGACCGCATCTGCGTGTCATCATTTGATTGTTTCAGCGCGTCATAATTGAAAACGGCCTTTGAATCTTGACTTCGGGTTGCCCAGATAAGTGTTTCATGTGCATTGGTAAATCGCGTGCCGCGGAAATTGGGCATGGGATTGGCTTTGCGCCAGATCACATCATTCATCATCCAATAGCCAAGGTCCTGCAAGGTCGCGCCAACGCGGAAAATATTGTGGTAAGACCCGATCACCCAGATCGCGCCATTTGGCTTGAGAACGCGCTTTGCAGCGGCCAGCCAGTCGCGGGTGAATTGGTCGTAATGGGCGAAATCGTTGAACTTGTCCCAATCATCATGAACCCCGGCCACATTGGATTGGTCAGGACGGGTAAGTCCTTTATCCAACTGCAGATAATAGGGGGGATCGGCGAACACCAGATCAACTGATCCGGCGGGCAGGGCATTCATTCGTTCAATACAATCGCCAACCAAAATGGTGTCGATCGGCAAAACATCTTTCGCTTCCTCAGAAGCTGGCGCTATATCCCGCGCCTCGGTACCCAACTCACGCAACATTTACTTAACCCTAACGCAATACTACCTCGCCAGTTGTAATTTGTTAGGGTTAAGCGAGCTTTAAATCTTATGGTAAACCAAAAGTAAACAATGAGATTGCGCCGCTAAGGCACTGTTTTGAATCAGTTTTCTTTGGCAATTATTTCTGCAATCGGCTTGAAATCTTTGCGATGATGATCGCAGGCTCCATGGTCAATCAATGCGGTCAAATGCTGCTTTGTGCCATAGCCTTTATGTTTCAAAAAACCGAAATGCGGCGCGTCCCGCTCCATAATTTCACAGGCGCGATCCCGACTGACCTTGGCAATGATGGACGCCGCGGCAATGGAGAGCGAGCGGCTATCCCCCTTGATCAAAGAGTGCCCGGCGCAGGGCAGGTGGGGTGGCACGTCCCGCCCGTCAATCAGGGCGACATCCGGCTGCTGCGCCAGCGCTTCCACCGCACGCCGCATGGCCAATAGGGTGGCGCCACGTATATTGTGGGTGGCGATCATCTCCGGCGGCGCGCTGGCAATGCCAACTTGAGCACTGGCGAAGATCTCATCATAAAGCCGATCCCGCACCTTCACGGTCAGTTTCTTGCTGTCATTCAGCCCATCCGGTACGTTTTCGGGATCAAGGATCACCGCCGCGGCAACCACTGGCCCGGCAAGTGGCCCGCGCCCAGCTTCATCCACGCCGCACACAATTTTACCCTGCGCGCGGAACGCGTCTTCCAGCGACAGATCGGGACTGCCGAATAGATCTGATTGTGAAGTCGATGATGAGTCGCGTTTGGCCATGGTGTTTTGTGCCATAGTGATTGGCTTAAGGAAAGCAGGATGAACATCGATGACCCGCAATTATCAAGGTGTATGCTGGGTTATTTTATTCTATCCAGCCCTCGGAATAGATGCAGGCATTTTCGCAAACCGTGCTAATCTTTTTTCTTTGAATTGAGGTAGTTATGGTCATCCGATTTGCAGTGATGAGCTTTCGACAAAAAGGCCGCGCATTGGTCGCTGATCCGATGCAATCAGCAAAGACAGCAGACGCAGCGATTGCGCTGGCAGAACGGGTTTTTCTGTCTCGTGATGGGGCGATTTCGTTTTCTCAGGAAATTGATGTTGAAACCGATTGCTACGACGAACCAAAGGTTCTCTCCAAACATGGCACGCTGCCGCCGGAACTGCTGGACTAGCTAAATACGATCTTTACGCGGCGGCGATCGAACCGCGCGACGCGCTATTCTGGTGATATTGTTTTGTGACGAAGGGCGAAGCCATGGCGTGGATCAATGCGCTATAGTTGAGGGAGAAGGCCACTTCTGACCCAATTGGGCAAGTTTGATCCTGTGTGTCCAGAATGAGGTGGTCGCTGCTTGCCCCCAAAACCTTTAAACTCTGATGGATGGGCGCAAGGCCAGTTGGGTCCGTGTCTGCATGGCCAATCGCCAACAGCGCTTGTCGTATGGGCCCACTGTTTGCAGCTGATTTGGCTGCTCCAAACGCGGTCTGCCCGATTGTACCCGTCGGTTGAGATGGCTTGGTTTTGCATTCGATAACTTCAGCGACAAGTACAAAGGCGTCGGCATAAAGCCCATCTAGCGGTTGACGGTGGAGTGGTTCGCAGCCGAGTAAAATGGCCTCGCCCAATCGTAGATTGTTAATGCGCCCTTTTTTCCCTTCGCCCAACGCCCAATTCAAATTGGCGGAGTTGCCGCCGGAGACGACGGGGAATGTTCTGTCGAATGTGGCATCGATAGCATCCGCGAGTGCGGAAAGTTCACCCATATTTCGTGCGTCAGGCACAACGCCATTCTGGCAGGCCAAGTTGGTGCCAATACCATCAAGCCTGATATTGGGGAAAGCCAGTGTTCTACGCACCATATCCTCAAGGTCTGAGGGCATTATGCCCTCGCGCAAGTCCCCCAATTCGACCATTAGCAAAATGCCGTGAACACAATTCTGCGCACCAGCCGCCGCAGAAAGTGCTGCAATGGTCTCAAGCTCAGTGTTTAAACTTATGTTTGCGGATTTAACCACGCGGGCGGCCTGACTCAGCATGGGGGAACGAATGAGTTCCATCTGCCCATCAACGCCCGCTTTGCGCATGTTTTCAATGTCTTCAACACGAGAGTCTGCCAAGCCCCTTATGCCGGCAGACAGCAGGGTATTGGCAAATAGCGGGTTACCAAGCATTGCCTTTGTAACACCTGAAACACCAATGCCACGATCTGCCAGTTTTTTGACAAGCACCTGCGCGTTGTGCCGAATTTTGCTTAGGTCAATCTCAAGCCGAGGCGCGGTCAATGGGAATTGACGGCACGTTTGATCGCGAGCTCGGGAAATGCGCCAACAACCATATCGACCAGAAAATCTGTCGATCGGGTTAGTGCATCCGTTACAGGAATACCCAACTCACTCGAATTGGATTTGATTGCAGCACTCACGTCTTCATCGCTCATATTTTCGTGGTTGATGGTCACGCCAATGACCTTCGTGTCCGAAAATGTCTCGATCAGATTGATTTCGCTCTTTGCCGTCGGCATTTTGGTTTCTGGAAAATCGCCCAAATGGCTGCGGCCTGGCGCGTGTTGTAAAATCACACCATCGGGCTGACTGCCGCGCAGAATAAAGGTCGATGTTAGGTAGGCCGGGTGACTAAGCGCACCTTGACCCTCCACGATGATGACATCGGGGTTCTCGCGTTCGAAGGCATCAACAATTGTGGATTCCATTTCGCCGGAGCAGAACTGAGCGGGGATTGCGTCGATGGCAATGCCGTATCGCGCGCCTTGGATCAAACCCGTTTGGCCGGTGCCGATCATAATGGCTTTAATGCCATGGGCTACAAGCGCGTTGGTGAGGATCGTTGATGTTGTGCGCTTGCCAATGGCGCCATCAGTGCCAAGCACCGCGATAACCGGGCAAGTCACTTCAGCGATCCGCCCGCTGAACATTCTCAAATGCTTTTTATCGCGCGGCTTGCGCACATCAATGATGCTAACACCATGAGCAGCGCTTGCGGCGATAAAAACTGGATCTTCATTCAGAAATTCGTGCAAACCATTCACGATATCCATGCCGTAGCTCATCGCTTCAATAAGCAAGCTGCGCTCACGCGCAGACAACATGCCGCTGGCTGGTGCCATGCCAAAAATGAAATAGTCTGGCGTGCCTGCCATGTTTTCCAGTGCGTCGGCCAAGTCACGGTAAATGGGAATAGAGTTGTTAATACCATCCAGCACCATGCCACTATCTTGGCCAGCCATTTCGCTGTCGATGACACCGCGAACGTCATATTTTTCTGAATGTCGGACAAGCCCATTTGCAGTTTTCCCGTCCAAAGCGCCGAAGTTCCCCTCGCAATAAACAAGGGCCGTATTTGTGGTCATCGAAAGGCCATGTTCGGCCGGTTCGAAAACCTCGTTGGCGGCATGCTGGCTGCGATTTGGGTCAGGTTGCATGGGTGGAGTGTGTCTTTTCATTTCAAAATTATCGGTCATTTTGTTCCCAAAAAATAGATTTTTGCTGGCAACAAAACCGCGCCAGCGAAACGGATAAAAGCTCTCAAGTCAGTTTGAAAATAGCGGCTGAAGCGTTTTGTGGGGCGGCGAGATGCTCGCCTGATCCCACAAATCAGCTTGTCCGCACTTTAGTGCGCGCCACTATATGGCGAATGCCGCTGAAATCAGCGACAGAGACGGGCTACATGTCTTTGCTTATCTCAATTTGACAAGTTTTGACTAATTCCCGATTGGGCTCTTCAGCACCTAACGGGGTTGCCCAGCCAGCTTTTTCAATAATCTGGCGGCGCTGATAGGCACTCGCTTCTTCATACTGAACAAATATTTCTTTAGCTTTCGGGTCTGTTTTTGAGCTTCGTACGCAATATGGTGTTAGCACTTCTGCGACTGCGGTCTCGGTCATCTCGGTCGCCAAATCCTCTGCGCTCGCGCCAGTGACCCAGCCTCCCCAGGTAAACCCCACAAAGGCTAAAGTAATAGCTCCCGCGCCCGCGCCCCAAAGCGCAGGTTTCGTCCATGTTGGCAATTGCATGATGTAAGTCCAATCAGTATCGGAACAGGCGCGCACGATTGCGCGCTAGGTCACCACCTATATCACACATGTGAGAATCCGAAGAATCTTTATTAGCAAATCGTTCCATCGCCCAGTGCGCGCCACCCAAAATACGCTCGTCGTGAACCGCCGAATAGATCGGATTGTGAAGGGCAATGGATCATCCTGGACCTATATCCCAATGTGCCTTGGAGAGGGGCAACAGGGACGTTGAAAGCAGCCTTGAGCGACTTTCAAACCGATTTGCTGGCTGATAACGTATCGATACAAATCACGACCAAGTCTGAGACGAGCCAAGAACTAAGGAGAAATAAATATGGATCAGGTGTCTGAAATGGCGATGGGCTACGGCCCGATCGTGTTCAATGCAATCAAAGCGCTGATCATCCTGATTGTGGGGTGGATCGTGGCTGGCGCCGTTTCCGGACTGGTGCGCAAAAATGTGGCCGCAAACCCCCGGATTGACGACACGATCGGCAATTTTGCCGCTGCCATTGTTAAATGGGTCATCCTTTTAATGGTGTTGATCGCCGTGCTCGGGCTGTTCGGCATCGAAGCCACGTCGCTTGTGGCCGTTATGGGCGCGGCCACCTTGGCCATCGGCCTTGCGCTGCAAGGCACCCTGTCTGATTTGGCCGCTGGTTTTATGCTGATTATTTTCCGGCCCTACAAAAACGGACAATTTGTTGATGTGGCCGGCACAGCAGGCACAGTGGTCGACATTAATCTGTTTGTGACCGAACTTGTGACGCCCGACAATGTGCAAATCATCATTCCCAATGGCCAAGCCTGGGGCGCGATCATCACCAACTATTCACACCATAAAACCCGCCGCTGCGACCTGACCTTTGGCATTGATTATGGTGATGATGCGGATAAGGCGATGAAGATTATTGAAGATGTGGCCAAGGCCGATGGGCGCGTTCTGGAAACGCCGGAACCGTGGTTTCGCGTGACCAATCTTGGCGACAGCAGTGTCGACATCACCGCACGGCTTTGGTGCAATACCGCAGATTATTGGAACCTCAAATTTGCGATGACCAAGGCGGTGAAGGAAGCGTTCGACAAGGAGGGCATTTCTATCCCATATCCCCACTCTGTGGAAATTCAAAAAGAAGGCTAAGACCAATCGGCCAAAGCAATAGCCCGCCGGAAAACCGGCGGGCTTTTTGCGAAGCCAGCGCGCCTAGCTGGCGCTTTGCGTTTCAAGCCAATTCAAAATGGCCAGGTTGGTTTCTTCTGGCTTTTCCTGCTGAATCCAGTGGCCACAATCAAGGCTCACCACATCCAGATTGGGCACAAAGTCAGATAGGTTTTCAGCCTTCGGGATCATGTCCCGCTCGCCATAAATCATCAATGTCGGCTGCTGCATGATCGGGTCGACATCGGCGAGCAAGTGCCAGTTACGGTCCATATTGCGATACCAATTGATGCTGCTGGTGAAGCTGTTTTGCTCAAAGGCATCTACCAGCACCGCCAATTCATCATCGTTCAATAGAGGATCGCCCGGGGCATTTTCGGCCTCAGCGAGATTGATCATCATATTGCCCGGTTCCGGCGGGGCAAGCGGCACATTTTTGCGGAACAGATTGCTGAGGAAGCGTTTGGTGTTTTGATCCAGCACCGCATCCGCCACGCCCGGTTGACGGTTGAAATGCACAAAATAGTGATCGCCGCCAAAGATCTCTTCCAAAAATTCGATCCATGGCTTTTCCGTCCGCGCCTGATAGGGCAGGGCCAAATTGATGATTTTACGCACACGCTTCGGGTGCAACTGGGCCATGCACCACACCACATTGGCGCCCCAATCATGGCCGACAAAAATCGCGTCATCATACCCATAATGATCCAGCAGTGCGGCGAGGTCGTCGGTGAGGTGCGCAATGTCATAGGCGGTCACCTCCGCGGGGCAGGATGAATTGCCATAGCCCCTCTGATTGGGCACGATGACATGATACCCCGCCGCCACAAGCGCCGGCACCTGATGCCGCCAGGCGAACGCATGCTCCGGCCAGCCATGGCAAAGCACAATCGGGTTGCCCTTATTTTCCTGCCCCGCTTCAAACACCTCCAGCTCCACACCATTTACAGCGATCATCGTGGGGTTCGGAAATTCGGTTGATTTAATCATCGTGTCCATTTTTCTACCTGCTCGTTTTGCGCCGCTTCAGGGCGCAATGTCTTATTTCACCGCGAACTATTTCGCTGACAGGACACTATGGAAAAATATGCCATTTTCTGGCATATTAATTTGATGAGTGACAGCAATTTTGAAAAACGGGCCGAACGGCGTGCGCGCCTTTTGGGGCTTCTGCGATCCGAAGACCATTGGACAACCGGCGATCTGCGGGCGCAATTGGGCGTCAGCCAACGCACCTTGATGCGGGAACTGGCGGCGCTGAAAGAGGCAGGCTATCCAATCGAGTCGGACAGGGGGCGTGGCGGCGGCATTCGGCTCGATGGCAGATGGGGCGTCGAGCGGCTCAACCTCAGCCATTATGAAGTGATCGAGCTGATTCTCTCTCTGGCCATCGTGGAAAGCCTGCAATCGCCGCTGCTCACCGGCAATCTGAAAGCTATCAAGCAAAAGCTGTTTCAAGCCTTTCCACAAAAGCAACGCAGCGCCGTCAGCAATATCCGCAAACGCGTGATGATTGGCGACAATGCCAATAAATTTATGCTCTCAGAATATGCGCCCCCACCACAGCACATCTCCGAACGCATCGCCGAAGCCTTTTTGCAGCAAAGCCTTTTGGAGATCGACTATCAAAACGAAGCAATGGAGCGCCGCACGCGGGTGATTGAAGCCCAATTTATCCTGCTCAACTGGCCGATCTGGTACATTATCGCCTGGGACCACCTCCGCGACTCCTCCCGCGTTTTCCGCATTGATCGGATTAAAAAGGCGAAGCTGGTGGACGGCAGTTTCACCTTGCGCCCGAAAGAGGTGTTTACCGGGATTTATCGGCCGTTTTATCAGACGATTTGAGAGAAGTCGCCGAGGGGACGAGGGTATGATGTTGTGGGTTGGGCTATTTGCATGAGTTCAACGTACATCGTCATTCCCGCGTAGGCGGGAATCCAGTTGGGAACTTCTACTGTGCAATACCTAAATGATTGGGGTCTTGGTTGGCGCTTGTCTGGATCCCCGGATCAAGCCCGAGGATGACGTGGTGGGCGCGGTTGGTTTTGCGGATATCATCATTGCTGCTTTGGCCCCGGATCTAGTCCGGGGCGGCCATGGTGACGTTGGTTAGCGGATGCGAACCTGCGGCCAGTAAGTTAGCTTTAGCCCTTGCATTTACCGACACATGTCGGTATATAGCTTTTATGCGAACACGATTGAGCAAAACTGACCGCCGTAAGGACATATTGAATAAAGCGCGCATGCTGATAGCGGCGCGCGGCTATGCGGGTACGGAAATGGAGGATATTCGGCTGGAGTGTCAGCTTTCGCGCGGCGGGCTTTACCACCATTTTGGCAATAAGCGTGCGGTGCTTGATGCATTGATCGAGGAAGAAGTTTTGGGGCTGGTCAGGGTGATTGATGAGTCTGAAGTTTGGCCCATTGCGGTGCTTTTGGACTTTGGGTCCAGCCATCTTGGCAATGATCCCGGCATTGTTGCGGACCTCAATGCGCAAGAAGAGCGGTTAGACTATCTCTCCAGCCTTGAGGTGGCTTTTGACCGTCATTTGACCCTCGTACTTGGCAAGAAAATGCAGGAGCACGTTCTTCCCGAATTCGATGCCGGACATGTGTCTGAGCTGTTTGTAACGGTGAACGCGCATATCAATCGCCGGCAGATATTGGGCGACTGGACGGAAGAGCAAGCAGCAGGTTTTGCGGCAACAGCGCTTCAAGCCCTGGTGCCATTCTTAAAAGACCCAACCCAGCTTCACGCAACCATCGCCGAACTGAAAAAAGTGAGCACGTCATGATGCCAGTCTTCTTTCTTGGCCTTACCTTTGCCATATCGCTTGCAGGCTTTGCTTGTATTTGGGCCATTCCGGCCGCCAGGTCGCCTGAAACATTGATCGGACTTCCCTTCTGGCTGGTCATGGTATGGGGGCCGTCTTTGGCCGCGCTGATCGTGAGCGCGCGAAATGGTCAACTATCAGATTTGTTGGCGCGCCTCATAAAAGTCTCCTCCATTCCGCCAGAAGTCTGGCTGCTGGTTGTTGCGCCCGTTCTCGTATTGATCATCTTGCGCCCGTTCGCACCAGACGCAACATCTCCCCTTAGTGTCGGGATGGTCATAGCTGTCGTTGGATTTAACCTGATCCTCGGCCCTTTGGGCGAGGAGCTGGGATGGCGTGGTGTACTGCAGGAGCATTTAAATCAAAGATTTGGCTGGCTTGAGGCCTCGCTGATGGTTGGCGGGATCTGGTTGGTCTGGCACCTGCCGCTCTGGGCCATTGACTCGCCGCACGCGCAAATCGCGCTGCCTCTGTTTGCCGTGCATGTTATGCTCTATGCCATCATTATTGGTGCCGCCTATACGATTTCAGGCGGGTCAATCCTGCCCGCTGTCATGATTCACCTCACCTTCAATGTGGCCGCAAACCTTGCGATATTTGCTGGCTATAAAGAAGCCAATGCCTGGTTTTCCATGAGCATCGGTCCCTATGTACTGTTGGCTATTTTCGCATGTGTTTTTGTTTATATGCGAACTGGGCAGTCCGGCTTGCGATGGCTGCCATTTTAGGAATCCCATCTCGCATCCAAAAATGTCCAGAGTGCCACCCCAACAGCGTTGGAGTACCGTGCGGGGGCACGACAATTGGGGCGGGCACTCTGGTAGGGGAGCTAAGTCTGTTGGCTAGCGGGCCAAAGGATAGGGGAATCCTAAAACAGACTTAGCTGCGGGTCTTCCACTTTTGGAGGTGTGAAAAGGTCGGTGCGCAAATGCGGCAGGCGTTTTTTCAGGCCGTAGCGTTCCAGCGCCAGATCAAACCGGCGTTGCAGCGAGAAGGCATAGGGGCCTTGCCCCGCCATGCGCGAATGAAAGCGCGGATCATTTTCGCGGCCCTGACGCACATCGCGCACAAGATTGAGCACATGGCGCAACCGATCCGGATAGTGCCGCAACAGCCATTCGCGGAACAATTGCCGCACTTCGCCGGGCAGGCGCAACATGATCATGGCAGCGCCACTTGCCCCATTGGCAGAGGCCGCGGCCAAAATCTTTTCAATCTCCGCATCATTGATCGCCGGAATGATGGGGGCCACCGCCACAGAAACGGGGATGCCCGCCGCCGTGAGCAGTTCCACCGCTTCCAGCCGCCGTGCGGGTGAGGACGCACGGGGCTCCAACTTCCGCGACAGGATATGATCCAGCGAGGTGATGGACATGGTGACATGCACAAGATTTTGCTTGGCCAACTCGGTCAATAAATCCAAATCCCGTACAATCAGGCTGGATTTGGTGGTGATGGTGATAGGGTGCTTATGCGCCACGAACTTTTCGAGCAAAGCGCGCATGATCTTCTTGTCGCGCTCAATCGGCTGGTAAGGGTCCGTATTGGTGCCAATGGCAATCGGCTTTACGCTGTATTTCTTATTCAGCCACGCCTCATAAAGCCGATCAGCCGCATTGGTTTTGGCATAAAGCTCACGCTCAAAATCCAACCCTGCCGAATGGCCCAGATAAGTGTGGGTGGGGCGGGCAAAGCAATAAACGCAGCCATGCTCGCACCCGCGATAGGGGTTGATCGAGCGATCAAAATGAATGTCCGGCGAGTCATTTTTGGTGATGATCGATTTGGACTTTTCGTCCCGCACATTGGTTTTGACGGATTCAAGCGCCTCAAGATTGCCCCAGCCATCATCTACGGCTTCGCGGCTGTAGGGCTCGAACTTTGAGGTCTGGTTGGATTGTGCGCCGCGCCCGCGATTAAGATGTGGCGCAATAATCGTGCGCGACAACACATCCGCATCGCTGCTTTTCGCAATGCGCGCCAGGCTTTCCGGTGAGGGCGGAAATACTGCGTTCATTCCCATTTTAGTCTCCGTGCCTTTGGCGCAAACAAGCGCGCTCAGTTCAAATCAGTTCAGAACCGATTCTTAGCACAGAAATGAGAACAAAAAAAGAACATTTAACGCGATTTTAAGAAATTCGACCACGTTGAAAACGGGGCAAGGCCCCGTCAGTCATGGTCTGGCGCCATATTCAGGCGGGGAATATTATCAATGAAGTTGCACGGCTTGTGGCGGCTATCCAATTGATAATGGATCACGCCCTGCCAGCCATCGCGACAGGCCCCCTTGGAACCGGGCAGGCAGAACACCAGCGTGTCCCGCGCCAGGCCAGCGGTCGCGCGGCTTTGCAAAGTGGAAGTGCCAATCTGCGCGGCTGAATATTGGTGGAACAGCACTGAAAAGCCATCAATACGTTTATCGAACAGTGGCTCCAGCGCCTCCGGGGTCACGTCACGTTTGGCAAAACCCGTGCCGCCGGTGGTGATCACCACATCAATGTTTTCATCCGCGAGCCATGGCTCCACCACGCCGCGAATGGCGTCCACTTCGTCTTTGACGATTTGCCGATCCAGAACCTTGTGGCCGCTTTCCTCAATCATGGACTTCAGCAGCGCGCCACTATCGTCATTTTCCAGCGTGCGCGTGTCGGACACGGCCAAAATGGCAATATGCAGCGGGATCAGGCTTTTGGTTTCGTCAATTTTGAACTTGAACATCATAACTCACAGCATTAGGCGCTGAGCGCGCGTTTTAATTTCAACATGTCATGCCAAACCAACGCTTTTTGTGCGGGTTTGTTGAGCAAATGCGAGGGGTTGAGCGTGGCAAAGGCATTGGCAGCGTGGCCATCAATTTCGACCGCATGGGCCTGACCGCGCAGGCGCAAAATGCTGCCCTTCTGGTTGAGTACGGCATGCGCCGCCTGTTCGCCCAAACAAAGGATGAATTGCGGTTTGATCAGCCCCACTTGCCGCTGGAAAAAGGGCAGGCAGATGTCGCGTTCAATCGGAGAGGGGCGACGGTCCCCTGCCGGGCGCCATGGCAAAATATTGGTGCGATAAACCGTTTCGATATCGAGTTGAATCGCGGCCAAAATCTTTTGCAACAATGCCCCTTCATTGCCTTGGAAGGGCAGGCCGGCCAAATCATCCTGCGTGCGCGGCGCGCCGCCAACCACCATGATTTTGGCATCCGCAGGCCCTTCGCCAAACACAAGTTTGTCTGCATGGCGCTTTAGCGGGCACGCATCAAAATGGGCAAGGGCGTCGCGCAATTCATCAAGACTATTGGCGCTTGCTGCTGTTTTTTGCGCCACTTCAATTTCAGCTTTGCCAGCCAAGTTTTGCTGTCGCACCACAGGTTTTTTGGTGTCCTCTTGTAAAAGAGGATTTGAGATCAAGCCGGTTGAAGCGCCCTGCGGTGAACCGCTCGAAGCAGGTTGTTGCGGGGCGCTGGGCGATGCAGCTACTGGTTGTGCACTATGCGAAATTTTCGGAGCGGCGAACCGATCAATGGCCTCATCTTCAAGTGCCAAATCCACACCCATTGCCTCATACCATTCCAACAGACCCGCAAGACTGGCCGAATCTGCATCCAAATAGGCAGCGCCGGGCACCGGTGCGAAGGCGCCGCGATCGGTCTCATCATTTGGTGGTGGGGCATTTTCGCTCATAAAATTACTAATAGCCCATCATTGGGGTGCCGCATAGCGTTTCCCGTCAGAATTGAACGGTTTTTTACCTGATTTTTAAACGCATATCCTTGCGTATTAGCCATAAAATCGCCAATCTATGCGCCATAAATATGTTTGACCGAATCCAAATCAAATAAGGGCTGTCCCAAACGTGATGAATTGTTCAAAAAAACTGCAACACCTTTTTCTGGCTTCAGCAATGGTGTTGGGACTAAACGTGCATGCGCAAGCGCAAGACACAATTAATCTTGAACAATTTTCGCTTTATCATCCGTCAATTTCAGGCAGCTATTTGGCGGGTCGCGGTGCGTTTGAAGACCGTGAGAATGATTTGGCCGCCTCCTATTTCCTCGACGCGTTGGAAGCAGATTGGGGCAACATAGCGCTGTTGGACCGGGCCTTTGTTGCGCTGGTCTCTGCTGGCCGCATCGAAGAAGCTGAAACGGTCGCAAAGCAATTGCTGAGTATCGAGCCTGAAAACGAGCTTGCCCGCATCGCTGTTGGTGTGGTGGCGCTTAAGGAACGACGCTACGCTTCAGCGCTTAAATCGCTTGAAGGCATGTCAAAGGATTCCTTGTTTGGCATCACGGGCAATGTAATCTGGTCTTGGGCGATTGTTGAAGAAGTTGACGGCCGCGCCGCCGTTGAAAATCTGGAACCGATCAGCCAGCCTGGCTTCAAAAACTTTTTAGTATTTCAATCTGCTTTGATGGCAGATCTGTCCGGCAATGCCGAACTGGCTGACAAGCTTTACCAACAGGCATATGAAGCCGATCCGTTTGTGTTTCGTATTGTTGAAGCCTATGCGCGCTTTTTGGGCAATCAGGGGCGGCACGACGATGCAAAGGACGTTATCCAACGTTACTATGATCGTGGCCTCAGCCATGTGAATATTGATACGTTGGCAGCAAATCTCGCGGCCAAGAAGCGTCCGGGCCGCATGGCCGATAATGTGCAGCAAGGCGCGGCAGAAACACTGCGCGGCCTGTCGTCTGCGTTATCGCGTGAACAAGCGTCTGACATCTCCATTGTGTTGATGCGGTTGGCGAGCTTTTTGCACCCCAAATCAGACCTGATTACATTTTCCATCGCCGATCTCATGGAGCGGGCCGAACGCTATGAAATCGCCAATCAGCTCTATGGCCGGGTAGATCGCAAATCGCCATTGCACGGCCAAGCGCTGGTGCGTACGGCCGAAAATTTACAGGAAATTGGCGATATTGGCGAGGCCATACGCAAGCTTTCTAATTTGGCCAACACCATGCCAGATAATCTGACCGCTGTGATTGCCCTTGGCGATGCGTTGCGGCGCGATAAACGCTATAACGAAGCGGCAAAGGCATATGACAAAGCGCTGGAGATGACCGGCGGCGAGCGGCCAATCGATTGGCATCTCTATTATGTGCGCGGCATTGCGAATGAACGCGATGGTGTGTGGGAAAAGGCCGAAAGCGATTTCTTGAAAGCACTTGAACTCAATCCCGATCAACCTCAGGTGCTAAACTATTTGGGTTATAGCTGGGTAGATCAGGAAATGCAGCTGGAACGGGCCCTGGAAATGATTGAACAGGCGGTCTCTTTGCGTCCTGAGGATGGCTATATCGTCGATAGCTTGGGCTGGGCCTATTATCGGCTGGAGCGGTTTGAAGAGGCTGTGGAAACATTGGAACGCGCCGCGCGCCTTAGCCCTAGCGATCCGACCATCAACGACCATTTGGGCGATGCTTACTGGCAGGTTGATCGAAAACGGGAAGCCAAATTCCAATGGGCAATTGCCTTGGAGCTCACCGACGAAGATGATGAAGAACTGATCGAGGAAATCCGCGAAAAACTTGACGGGAATTTTTCCGCCCTCAATCGCGTCGCTGAACTGAGCAACTAGTCTATGACCGTTGAATGGCTCGAGCCGGCCCCGGCCAAAATCAATTTGGCACTGCACATTGTGGGCCAGCGCAGCAATGGCTATCACGAGCTTGAAAGCCTTTGCGTGTTCACCGAACTGTGTGACGAACTGACCGCAAAGCCCGCCGACAAAGATGAAGTGGAGCTCACGGGTCCTTTCGGCAACGCACTACGTGGTGAGCGGTCAAATATTGTGCTCAAGGCGCTTACTTTGTTTCGGACGCGCTTTCCCGACAAATTGCCCCAAGGGCTTAAGATCGAACTGGATAAGGCCCTACCGGTCGCGGCGGGAATTGGCGGGGGCTCGGCCGACGCTGCGGCAATGTTGCGGCTGGCCAACCGCATCTCAGGCTTGAACTTGGACTTGAATGATTTGATGGGGATGGCGCTGGAACTTGGGGCAGATGTGCCCATGTGCCTCCTCTCGCGCACCGCCTTTGTGAGCGGGGTGGGGGAGCAACTCACGCCGATTCCGGAGTTCCCGACATTTCAAATGGTGCTGGCAAATCCCGGCAAGGCGGTCTCAACGGCAGAAATCTTCCGAAAGCTCGTGGACAAGGACAATCCGCCGATCCAACGCGATGCCGCAGATTTTGCGCATATTTCCGCTATCGCAATGTGGCTTGAAGGTACGCGCAATGATTTGCAAAAACCGGCGATAGAACACGTTCCTGAAATTACAGATATGCTCGCTGATTTGGGGCAACAAAAGGGATGTTTGCTATCGCGCATGTCCGGTTCCGGCGCCACCATATTCGGCCTATTCGGCACCGCAGGCGAAGCCATGTTGGCTGCACAATCGTTTCGAAAAAATTGGCCACAGGCCTGGGTGGCCCAATCCGCAACCTTGTGATCAACGTGCCTCAGTACGCGCGTTCAACGCAATAATCAGCCACATCGATAAGAATGCGACCACCGGGGAGGTGGGCAAATTCTTTCAAATGTGCTTTGGCGTGTTCAGCATGCTGTTGTGCCCGCGCGAGTGCATCGGCCAAGGCGTTTGTGCTTTGCAAAATCTCAACAACTTTGCTGACCGTTTCAGCGCTCGCTTCAGGATCGCCCAAATTGGTTTTGATGAAATCGCGATCGCTCTCGCTGGCATTTTGCAGGGCATGTAGAATTGGCAGCGTCATCTTGCCCTCGCGCAAATCGTCGCCCACATTTTTGCCAATGGTGCCGCTTGCGCCACCATAATCCAAAACGTCGTCGACAATCTGGAACGCAATGCCCAGTTCTGCGCCAAAGCTCTTCAGCGCTTTGCGTTGCGCTTCAGTAGCGCCGCCCGCCATGGCGCCAACTTCAGTTGCGGCTTCAAACAGTGCGGCTGTTTTGGCTTTGATGACCGCAAAATACTCGTCCACCTGGGTGCTGAGATCGTTGGCTTTTGAAAGTTGGAAAACCTCGCCTTCAGCGATAATCGCCGCGGCTTGCGACAGCACACCCAGCGCGTCCACATCACGGGTTTCCACCATCATCATAAAAGCTTGGCCCAGCAAAAAGTCGCCAACCAGCACAGATGCGGCATTGCCCCAGACCATGCGCGCGGCCAGTTTGCCGCGCCGTTTTGAACTCTCATCCACCACATCATCATGCAACAAGGTGGCAGTGTGCATAAACTCAACCGCAGCTGCGTAATTAATGTGATGACTGTTTTGAGGGGTAAATAATTGGGCGGCAGCGATGGTGAGCATAGGGCGCAAGCGCTTGCCACCAGCGTCAATCAGATAGGAAGCAATTTCGGGCACCATTTCAACGCGGCTGCCCACACGGGCCAACAGCATTTCGTTCACCGCTTCCATGTCCTTGCGGGTAAACTCAACCAGCTCATCAACCACATCTTTCGGTTTGACCTGATCAGTCACTGCCTGCGCACCACTCATTTTTCGCCCCATGGACAAATGTCCCAATTCGCTTAATCGAATTTTTGCTGTAATCTTGTGACAAACTCAAGAAAACTTGTTGCTCATCGTCGGACAAGATAACTCTATTCGATAACAAGATTCATATATGTGCTTATGTCCGTAGACCACCCGCAAGGGAAAGTAAAACACCATTGTGTCACATCTGACGCTTTTTTAGGCGGTAAACTCAGTGTGTGCCAGCCCGAAAAAGGCTTCCGTGCAGGTGTGGATAGCGTTTTGCTCGGCGCGGCGGTGGATGATGCACCCAAAACCCTACTGGAACTGGGCGCAGGCGTTGGCGTTGCCTCCATGACGGCGCTAACATATTGCCCCGGCCTGACCGCGCTTCTCGCCGAAATTGATGATGAAATTGTCGATCTGGGCAAACAAAATCTGAGACATAACGGGTACGTTGATCGGGCAAAATATTGCCAAATCGACATCATGGCCCCCGGTCCGGAACGCGTCACTGCGGGCATGGTGCAGGATCATTTCGATAGTGTGATCGCCAACCCACCATATTTTGATGAAAAGACCGTTTCACTTCCCAATGACAATTATGGCAAGCGGGCGCATGCCCACGGCATTGATTGCTTGGAGCGTTGGGTGAAAGCGGCGGTCAGTTGTGCACGCGCTGGCGGCGAAGTGATCTTTATACATCGCGCTGCCGAGCTGCAAAAACTGATGAAATATTACGACCGCCGATTGGGCAACATCACCATCCTGCCCATCGTGTCGCGCCCTGGCCAGCAAGCCAGCCGCGTGCTCGTGCGCGGCTATAAGGGATCAAAAGCACCCTGCAAGCTCTTGTCGCCTCTTTCATTACATGGCACTGAGGGGCGAAAATTTACGCCGCAATTGCAAGCCATTTTGATGGGAAATGACAAATTACACTGGTAGTTTGTATTTTACCTCCTACATTGTGAACTAAGATGAACAAAACGCGCCAAAAGCGTAAGCAGGGAAATTTATGCACGACGATCTGACCGATAAAATTAAAGCGCCATGGCACGCCCGACTTTTGGGCCGCGATAATGTGCAAATCCCTGTTGTGCGCTTAAGCGGCACAATTGAAGCGAGCCAAAAACCGGACCGGATCAATATCGCCAATGCCGCGCCGTTATTGAAACGTGCGTTTAAGAATAAGCAGGCACCAGCGGTTGCCATCATCATCAATTCTCCCGGCGGTTCGCCGGTTCAATCGCGCCTAGTGGCCAAATATATTCGTGACCTCGCGAAAGAGAAAAACAAAAAGGTCTTGGTCTTTATTGAAGATGTTGCCGCATCCGGTGGCTATTTCATCGCTACGGCAGGGGACGAGATTATTGCCGACCCAAGCTCGATCGTGGGCTCCATTGGCGTGATCTCTGCCACTTTTGGCTTTGTGGACGCGATTGAAAAGCTTGGCGTGAGCCGCCGCGTTTACACCGCTGGCGAAAACAAATCCACGCTCGATCCATTTTTGCCCGAAGACCCAAAAGATGTGGAACGATTGAAACGCTTGCAGCTCGATGTGCATGAAGTGTTCAAAGACTTTGTGAAAGAACGCCGCGGCGACAAACTGGATTTGGATAAGGAAGGCTTGTTCTCTGGCGAATTCTGGACCGGAAAATCGGCCATTGAGTTTGGCCTGGTTGACGCGCTCGGCGACATATATGAGACTTTGCAAAAGCGCTATGGTAAGAAGGTTAAACTGGTCAAGATTGAGGAGAGGCGCTCGCTATTCTCCATGCCGCGCGTTCCTTTTTTGGGCGGGCAAATCGGCCAGCAATCTTTAAGCGATGATGTGCTTTCAACCCTTAAAGCGCAGGCCCATTGGTCGCGTTTCGGACTGTAAGAGGAATAGAAATTGCTGCTACGTATCGCTGTTTTCGTTTTGCTGGTGGTGCTGGTCTATTATGGCATCAGGAGCATTCGCGATAATTTCAATCGGCATTTCAAAGATATAGATGAGCAAAAGAAGGCGCGTGATCAATCGGATCGCGCGCGCGGCAATATCGTTGATCTCGAACGAGATAAAAAAACCGGCGTCTATAAGCCCAAAGACAAAAAAGACTAACGTTTAACGCAAAACTGCACTTGTTTTGCCCCGCCCATTCGCGATCAGATTAAAAAAAGCCCTATAGGGGCAAACGCGAATGCAGAGCACAAAAATGCAGTTTGTCGATCATCCATTCCGCGCCCAGGCATTGGGAGAAATTCACGCTCGTCCGGTTCAGCCGCTTGGCCCCAAAGGCCGCTTGCGCCGTGTCGCCACCTATTTTGGCCGCGAGCCGGGACGGCACGATCAGATGCGGGAGGAGTTTGCCTCCTGGTGTCACAAAAACCAGATCAAACCCACCTTTATGACCGACCGGCAAGCGCGTTACCAGGTGGGCGAAATCGCCGCCACTTGGCAATTGCATTCCGAACATGCGTCGATCACGTGGATGGCCCCCAGTACGCTGGACGAACCATGGCCCGAAAATATTGGTTTAGAGGCCATCACTGCCGCCAAATTGTTGGTGACAACCCGTGTGGATCTGATCGACGCGGAAACCGTCCACGAAGAAGCGCTCAAAGGGTTTCGCCGCGCCAGCCTGTCTTACGCCAAGGTGGAAGAAGGGCTGGCCGAGATCGCGACAGACTTTTTGCCGGACAATGATGGGTTTACGCGGCTGGAGTTTGCCGGGGCAGGGATCACCGATGTGCGGCGCGGGGTGATCGCCCGCTATCTGCTGGAAATTGAAACCTTCCGGTCGCTAGCGCTTTTGGCGTTGCCTGTGGCGCAGGATATTGCGCCCAATGTCGATAATGTGGAGCGCGGCTTAGAAAACATTTTGAAGCGCCTGAACAATGAAACAGATCCGCAGATTATTGAGGAGCTATTGAATGAGCTGAACAAGCTGGCGCTGGAAACCACGCATTTTCATGGCGAAACCAATGCACTTTTCGCAGCCAGCTACTCATATGATCAGCTGGTGCGGCACAGGTTGGGATTGCTTGAGGAAAAGCGCATCACAGGCCACACCAATATGGCCCGCTATCTCAGCAATCGTATGGACCCCGCCATGGCCACCTGCGCCGCGCTGCAAAACCGACTGAATGCGCTGACGGATCGATTGACGCGGGCGACGGAGTTGCTCAACACCAAAGTGGCGATTGAAATCCACAAGCAAAACCAAGACGCGCTCAAGGCCATCTCAGACACCTCGGTCAGTCAATATAAGCTGCAAACCACTGTGGAGGGGCTATCCACCATCGCCATCACCTATTATGCGCTCGGTGTGTTGGGCTATATTCTTGCGGGCATGCAGCTGGGCGCGTTCCCCTCAAAATCACTTATGTTGGCAGTAGCTGCGCCCTTTGTGTTGGCGCTCACATGGCTTGCCATGCGCCATATTCGACAATTGCACGATAAGCACTGATCGCCCTCGTGAAAATTAGTTTGCCGCAATGTTCACCTGCCGCTTGATAATTCGGCACGGCGCAATTAGGTTGCAGCGCGATTGGATAAGTTAGTTGAAACTTATCAGCGGATGCCAAAGGTCAAGTTTATGAGCGAACAAAAAGTGCCAGCCCATCTGGACCCAAAACAGTCCTTCCAAGGGCTGATTTTGACATTGCAAAATTTCTGGGCTGCCCAAGGCTGTGTGATTTTACAACCTTATGACATGGAAATGGGTGCGGGTACGTTCCACCCGGCAACAACTTTGCGCTCTTTGGGGCCAAAGCCATGGCGCGCTGCCTATGTGCAGCCCTGCCGCCGCCCAACCGATGGCCGCTATGGTGAAAACCCAAACCGCTTGCAGCATTATTATCAGTTTCAGGTGATCTTGAAGCCAAGCCCGGAAAACCTGCAAGAGCTTTATCTGCAGTCGCTCTACGCCATTGGCATCGATCCGAAACTGCACGATTTGCGCTTTGTGGAAGATGATTGGGAAAGCCCAACCCTTGGCGCGTGGGGCCTCGGCTGGGAATGTTGGTGCGATGGCATGGAAGTAAGCCAATTCACCTATTTCCAACAAGTGGCTGGCTTTGAATGCTCCCCCGTATCCGGCGAATTGACCTATGGGCTCGAGCGGATTGCCTGTTATTTGCAGGACGTGGACAGCATCATGGAATTGAACTTCAATGGCCGTGAGGGCGACGAGAAGGTCACCTATGCTGATGTGTTCTTGCAAGCGGAGCAAGAATTCTCACGCTACAATTTCGAGCAGGCCAACACCGAAATGTTGTTCCAGCACTTTAAGGATGCAGAAGCGGAATGCCGCGCCATTCTTGAGGCAGGCGACCAAGGCAATCAGCACAAAATGGCGATGCCCGCCTATGAGCAATGCATCAAGGCTTCTCACATTTTCAATTTGCTCGATGCGCGCGGGGTGATCTCTGTGACCGAACGTCAGAGCTATATTTTGCGGGTGCGTGAGCTGGCAAAGGCGTGCGGTGGCGCGTGGCTCAATACGGAGGCCGGCGGCGCTTAAGTCTTGAACCTTTGGGGTGTTGCGCCTATATCAGGCGGGCAAACAAAGGAGCCTCACAATGCGCAAGAAGCAAGCAGGGGCGCTGATTAAACCCCAAAATATACCTGCAAAGGCCTTGGGGGATAAGCAGTTCAGTCCCAAAATAGTCGAGAAAAAACTGCGCTATACGCGCAAGGTAAAATTTAGAAAAGGGCGATATGATGCAGATCAGTCGCCCTTTTGTTTTGCCTATATGGACGGCCCCTTTATTTTCTGCGATGTTTGCGCTTAGATGTTGAAAAAGTTGGAAATTTGGCAATTGCCAAACAAGGTGGTGGAAGAGGGATATGGACTTTTTACAGATTATTTTGGCGCTGAGTGGCGCCGTCGTTTTCTTCGGGATTATAACGTACAACAAGCTGGTGAAACTTCGCCAATTGGTGCGCGAAGGTTGGTCTGGCATTGATGTGCAATTGAAGCGTCGTGCTGATTTAATTCCCAACCTGCTGGAAACCGTAAAGGGCTATGTGACCCATGAGCGTGAAACGCTTGAGGCGGTAACCCAGGCACGGGCCGCCGTGCAAAACGCTGGCGATGCCTCGCCGCAGGAACGTGGCAAGCTGGAAGGCATTTTGTCTGGCGCACTGGGCCGACTATTTGCCGTGGCGGAAGATTATCCAGAGTTGAGAGCCGACAGTTCCTTTATTGAATTTCAAGAGGCGCTGCAGCAAGTGGAAGAAGAAATTCAGCTGGCCCGCCGTTATTATAACGGCACTGTGCGCAATTTGAATGTGAGCGTGGAAAGCTTCCCCTCTAACATCGTTGCCAACATGTTCAGCTTCAGCCAAGAAGAGTATTTTGAGCTTGAAAATGAATTGGATCGCGCTGTCCCGAATGTGTCATTCTAGTCGATTAATCAACCTGTTTAAGACAATTTTTCTTGCCGTGCTGGCGGGCCTTTGGCTCGCCACATCTGCACTGTCGGCTGAGCGGATAACCTCTTATGCGGTTGATATTGAAGTGCTGCCCAATGGAGAGCTGGCAATCACTGAAAACATATCAGTGCGGGCAGAAGGCAATCAAATTCGTCGTGGCATTTTCCGCGACATTCCCACCGTGTTGGAAGATGATGAGGGGCGCAAAATCCGCGGCTCAATCGATGATGTGAGCGTCAAACGGGGTGGCGAAGTCGAGAATTTTTCCATCACGGGAATCGATGGCGGAAAGCGCATTTACATCGGGCATGAGGACGTGTTCCTTCAACCCGGTTTTTATACCTATGAGATCAAATACAAAATGGATCGTCAGATTCGTTTCCGCGAAGATCATGACGAGCTTTATTTCAATGCCATCGGTCAATTCTGGGCTTTTCCTATCGATAAGGCCGTGGTGCGGGTGCAATTGCCCGAAGAAGCCAGCATATTGGATACCGCTGTTTTCACCGGGAGCTACGGGCAAACTGAGAGCAATGCCGAGATCAATCGCAATGCGGATGGGGATGTGATCTTCCGTGCAACGCAGCCGCTCGAGCCATATGAAGGTATAACTGTCGCCATCGCGATGGAGAAAGGGGCCATCGCCGCACCCGAAGGCATCACGGCGTTCCTTTACATGCTCTCGGATTTGCGCAGTCAAATCTTTCCACCCATTCTGGCCATGCTGGTGTTGCTTTACAATGTAGTGGCATGGACGCGCGTGGGGCGCGATCCGGCCAAGGGCACAATCATCCCGCTGTTCTACCCCCCAAAAGGGTTTTCGCCTGCCTTGGTGCACTATGTGCATCACTATGGTTGGCACAAAGCGGGATGGCCCGCCTATATCGCCGCGCTGATTTCTCTAGCGGTTAAAGGGCTGGTGACCATTGGCGAAAATGACGACAAAAACACCACCGTGACCGTCACCAACGCCGCAACGCCCTCATTGCCACCTGGCGAGATGCGCCTGTTCAATTGGCTGCGCTCCAAGGGGCAAATTGAAATCGATAAAGACATTGGCGAAAGCCTGCACGGCAACCACAATGAAGTGTTGGAAATCATCGAAGATGAAAATCGTCGCTCTTATTTCAACCACAATGTGGGCTATGTGGCGTTCGGCGTGATCTTCTCAGCCCTGTCGATTGTAGGCATGGTCTTTTTTGAAATCATCGGCTTTATCTGGTTGCCCATTGCCGTGGCGCTGGCCGCATTGACCATGACGGCGACAGCAGGCATTTCGCATTTGCTGGCCGCACGCTCCATGTTTGCATGGGCAAAAGGCTTTGCGATCGTAGCGATTGTGGGCAACATGATCCCGTTTATATTCACAACAACCGGCCTGTGGGAAACGTTGCATGCGGCGTGGACCAACGGTGAATTCCAATCCGTTTTGACCGCCTGGCAAGGCGACATGGCGGTGATCGCCGTTTTGTCAATTGTGGCCATCAACGCCATTTTCGCCGTGTTGATGCGTGCGCCGACCATTCAGGGTCGCAAGGTGATGGACCAGATCGAAGGGTTCAAAATGTATCTGGAAACCGCTGAAAAAGAGCGGTTGAACCTGCATGATGAACCCGAGCTGGACAAAAGGCGTTTTGAAACCATCTTGCCTTATGCGATTGCCCTTGGGGTGGAAAAACCATGGGCGGAGCACTTCCAAAATGAGATGCAACGCCTGGCGGAACGCACAGGGCAAAAGGCTGACGTGCATTTGGGGTGGTATAGCGGACGGCGGTTTACGGCCAATCGCCTGGCGTCAACTTTGTCTAAAACCACGGCCTCCATCAGCTCGGCGATGATCGCCTCAAAACCGCAATCCTCCTCCTCTTCAGGGTTTTCCTCAGGTGGCGGCTTTTCCGGCGGCGGCGGCGGCGGCGGCGGTGGCGGCGGCTGGTAAGCACTTGTTTGTGAGCGGATTTGTCATGGACAAGCCCAGCCAAGCCCGTTATCAAGCCCATAAATTCAACTTCATTCAACCAAGCGATCTACATCATGCCTGAACTTTTGCTTGAACTGTTTTCAGAAGAAATTCCGGCCGGTCAGCAACGCCGCGCCGCTGAAAACCTCAAAAAACTGATCACCGACCAATTGGTGGAAAAAGGCGTGCTGTATGAGGGCGCAGTGGCCCACGCCACGCCACGCCGCTTGGCCCTCCATATCGCAGGATTGCCCAAGGCATCCGAAGATGTGAAGACCGAACGCAAGGGCCCCCGCACCGATGCACCGGAAAAGGCGATTGCAGGCTTTTTGCGCGCCGCGGGCCTCAACTCAGTAGATGAAGCTGAGGTGCAAACGGACCCGAAAAAGGGTGATTTCTATGTGGCCGTGATCGAGAAAAAAGGTGAACTGACCACCGATATTCTCGCCAATTTATTGCCGGGCACCATTGAGAAATTCCCTTGGCCAAAATCCATGCGCTGGGGCAAAGGCAAGCTGAGCTGGATTCGCCCCTTGCGCGCGATTACCGCGACGTTTGGCCATGAAGGCGAAGATCCCGAAATTATTAATTTTGAAGTAGATGGCCTCAAGTCTGGCGATATCACCTATGGTCATCGCTTCATGGCGCCTGACGCAATCAAGGTGCGCCGCTTTGATGATTACGCGCACGCGCTGGAACAAAACAAAGTGGTGCTGGACTTTGAACGCCGCAAGGAAATGATCCGCGCCGACGCTGCCAATTTGGCCTTCGCTCAAAATCTCAATGTGATCGAAGACGAGGGGCTGCTGGACGAAGTTGCTGGGCTGGTGGAATGGCCACAAACCATGATGGGACGCTTTGACGAGAAGTTCCTCTCACTGCCCGAAGAAGTGGTAATCACCGCCATTCGTGCGCACCAGAAATGCTTCAATTTGCGCGACGCGACGACAGGCAAGCTGGCGAACCACTTTATTCTGGTGTCGAACTTGGAAGCTGAAGATGGCGGCAAGACCATTGTGGGCGGCAATGAGCGGGTGATCAAAGCCCGCTTGTCAGATGCGAAATTCTTCTATGACACCGATTTGAATGTGCCGCTTGAAAGCCGCTTGTCAAAACTCGACAATATGGTGTTCCACGAAAAGCTGGGCACACAAAGCGCCCGCGTAGAACGGCTGGTAGAGCTGAGCGAAACCATTGCGACAAAGATTGGCGCGTCAACTGCGGATGCAACACGTGCCGCCAAATTGGCCAAAGCCGATCTTGTCACCGACATGGTATTTGAATTCCCGGAATTGCAAGGTTTGATGGGCCGCTACTACGCGGAAGCCCAAGGCGAAAAAGACAATGTCGCTGCCGCGCTGCAAGATCATTATAAGCCAGTTGGCCCGAGCGATCGCGTGCCCGAAGAGCTGACCGCTGCCACAGTGGCGCTCGCAGATAAGCTGGATATGCTGACCGGTTTTTGGGCCATTGACGAGAAGCCCACCGGATCGAAAGATCCATTTGCCTTGCGCCGCGCGGCACTCGGCGTGATCCGCATCTGTTTGGAAAACAAACTCGATTTCGCCATGGACAAATTGCTGGCCGAGCATTTGAGCAAGTTCAACTTGGCAGGCGATGCGACGGAAATCTTGCAGTCTCTTTGCGGCTTCATTGAAGATCGCCTGACCGTGCAAATGCGCGAGCAGGGCATTGCCCACGATGTGTTGAGCGCCGTGCTCTATAAGAACGGTTTGGCCAAGGGCATCAGCCTCGTCAATATCGCCGCCCGTGCGGTTGAACTGAACGGTCTGGTCAAAAGCGAACAGGGCGAAAGCCTTATCGCGGGATACCGCCGTGCTGCCAACATCTTGCGCGCTGAAGAGAAAAAGGACGGGCGTTCCTATCGCGACGAGGTCGACCACAAGCTGTTCAAAACCGACGACGAGGAAAAGCTGGCGACCGCCATTGAAGTGGTCAATGAAGCTGTGGCGGCCAATATTGCTGCAGATGATTTCGCCACGGCCATCAATGAATTGTCATCGTTGCGCAAGCCTGTGGACGCGTTTTTTGAAAACGTCTTGGTCAATGATGAGGACCCGGCCGTGCGCGTCAATCGCCTCAATTTGTTGGCCAAGCTGCGTGAAACTATGCACCTGATTGCCAATTTTTCCAAGCTTGAGGGCTGAGTTTAGTTCCAAAGTTTGGCCAAATTGCTGATTTAGTAAACGCCGCAAGCCTATGGTTTGCGGCGTTTTGTTTCATTTTGAACAAATGTAAACACTTCATTAATCATAAATGGCTAGACGCACATATGCAGAATGCCTAATCTAATTGTTGATGAGTTTGTGAGAAATGAGAGTGATGAAGTTGCGTAAAATTTTTGTAGTGATCGCCTTTGCGCTTTTGCCCAGTTGGGCCCTAGCATCAAGCTTTGAAGTACAAGCTCAAAACGGCAATGAAAAAGGGTGGTCGGCCCAAGCCGATTGTGAAGCATTAGCCAGCGCCAATTGCACCTCTGCCTATTTCTGTTCAAACGAAATCTGGATGTCCACGGGCTCATTCGATGCGGTGCAGCAGCGTCGCTATGATGGCCAACAATTGATCATCGTAAAGGATGGTGCTGCGATCTGCGCGGTCAATTAAGCGCTCAACTCAAATGCGTGCGCTTATGGTCTTCTTCAGATTTTAGGCCATAGCCAAACAAACGATCGACGCCGATATGCGTCGTCCAGATTACCGCCAAAAGCACCAGCCAGTTTTGCGCAAGCACAAAGCCAAGTGCGGCCAGCGCCGCTGGCACCAAATAGCTGTGCGCTACATTGTAAGTGCGGATGCCGATTTTTTGGTTCAGCAAGAAAACAATCAAGCAAAGATCAGGCAACAGGATAAGCGCGGCAAACAGCCACCAATTGCCAAAATAGGTGGTATAGGCCCAAAGCGCCAAGCCCGCGACCAGGGCGCCCTCTAAACGCAGTAGATACTTTGTATATGAGGGCATCAGTCTTATCCTTTAAACGGGGCCATGCCTTGATTGGCCAATTGATCAGCGCGCTCATTGCCTTCATGGCCCGCATGGCCTTTTACCCAATGAAAATTGACATCATGTTGGGCAAGGGCAGCGTCGAGCTGTCGCCACAAATCTTCGTTTTTCACCGGCTTCTTGGCGGCTGTGCGCCAGCCATTGCGTTTCCAGTTGGAAATCCACCCGGTGATGCCGCCTTTGACATATTGGCTGTCAGTATAAAGGTCCACCGCGCAATCACGTTTGAGCGTGGTCAGCGCATTGATGGCCGCCATCAACTCCATGCGATTGTTGGTGGTGAGCGCTTCGCCACCGCACAATTCTTTTTCCTTGCCATTAAAGCGCAACAACGCGCCCCAACCGCCGGGGCCAGGATTGCCTGAGCACGCCCCGTCAGTGAAAATCGTTACCCGATCACCCATGCCACATATCTCGCGTATATTTATGAAATGTCAGTTCTTGATTGGTCTCTGGCTCAATTTCGGTATGGGTAAATTCCATTCCGATTGACCGTAAAATTTTGATCGAAGGCGTGTTGGCGGAGTAGGCAAAACCCCAGCAAAAATCATGATCTGTTTCGCGAAACAGCCAGTCTCGAATGGCAATCGCGGCCTCACTGGCATAGCCTTTACGCCATTCTGATCTTAAAATGGCATAGCCAAGTTCAGGCGTGTTTTCAGGGCCATGCGTGCCAAAGCCAGCGCGACCAATAAAGGCACCATCAGACTTTCGAGTCAGGCGAAATTTGCAGAAACCGAATTTGGCGTAATGCTTTGCCCATTCATTCATGCGTTTTTGCGCATCCTCGCGGGTTTCCGCGCGGCCCATTAAGTAGCGCCCAACTTCCTCATCATCGTGCAAGCGAAACACATCCTCAAGCTGATCGGGTGTCCATGTGCTGAACACTAAGCGTTCGCTCTCAAATAAAGGTTGGCCGTCCATCGTGATCAGGCCCGCAGTTCGCGTGGCACGTTGAAGGCGATGTTTTCCTCGGCGGTCACTTCCGTGGAAACGGTCAGGTCATAATGTTCGGCAAATCGGTCGATGATTTCATTGACCAATTCTTCCGGTGCTGAAGCGCCTGCAGAAATGCCAAGTTTTTCAACGCCGTCAAAGTCTGACCACACAATATCGCTGGCGCGTTGGATCAAACCAGATTTTGGGCAGCCAGCGCGCTCAGCCACTTCAACCAAACGCATTGAGTTTGACGAATTGGGCGCACCGACAACCACCATGGCATCCACATGGGGTGCCACTTGCTTTACAGCTTCCTGGCGGTTGGTGGTGGCGTAGCAAATATCTTCTTTGTGCGGCGCACTGATCGTGGGGAATCGCTTTTGCAGCGCAGCGACGATGGCCGCGGTGTCATCAACAGACAATGTCGTTTGCGTGACAAAGGCCAAATCATCTGGCGATTTTGGCTCATATTTCTCTGCATCAGCGACGGTTTCGATCAATGTGATCGCGCCATCGGGCAATTGACCCATGGTGCCGATCACTTCTGGGTGACCAGCATGGCCAATCAACACAATCTCTTTGCCTTCATCATGATGGCGCTGCGCTTCCACATGCACCTTAGAGACCAGCGGGCAGGTGGCATCCAGATAAAACATTTTCCGCTCTTGCGCATTCGCGGGAACCGATTTCGGCACCCCATGAGCAGAGAAAATTACGGGCGCATCTGTTTCGGGAATTTCATCCAATTCCTCAACAAAAACAGCGCCTTTTTCCCGCAGGCCATCCACAACATATTTGTTGTGCACAATCTCATGCCGCACATAAACCGGCGCGCCATATTTTTCCAGCGCCAGCTCAACAATCTGTATCGCGCGGTCCACACCAGCGCAAAATCCGCGCGGCGCACAAAGTATTATTTCCAATGGTCGTTTTTTTGTCATACTGGTGAGATGCGTTCTATTTGTGGTGAAGTCAAGTCTGGACACATGTCGAGTTGCCCTGAACTGATTTGAACCGCATAGTAATAAATGTGAATCTGTTTGTCTTGGGTGAATATTGTGCCACGTTCCATCAACCAGCAAATCTTTGCGCTTGCGCCGGCAAATGAGCCGCCGCGCCTGACGAAAGAGCAGGAGCGTTTGGTTGTGGGTAAAGCCGCGTGGATTTACGCGATGGCGCAAACCGGGGTGCCCACTGCGCCCACAATTTGTCTGACCGGGCGGGCCTGGGAAACCTTGAAAACCGCTGATGTGTCCAGCCCCATCGCCGCGCATTGGGTGGCCACCCTATTCAAGCTGGTGCAAAAAGGGCAAAAGCCGCCAAAGCTGGTGGTGCGTACGGCCGCACACACCCATTTGGCAGGGCTGGCGCGGGTGCGCGGCGCGATAGACGCGCCTGCAACCGATAAGGACGCCATCGACGTAAAAAAGCCGCTGGGGCGCGCCATTCAACGCGCATTTGATTCCTATAAGGGCGGCACGCCGGTTTGGGCCGATGAAAGCAGCTCTGACTTTAAAGATGAGCAGATCGTGATTGTGCAGGCCGCTTTTGATCAGCCCGTGCTGCAAATGCAAACCAGAGACACCAATACGGGCATGATGGGGCCATTGTCGGTGAACGGCGAACGGGCGCTGCCTGAGGCTTTCAAAGGTGCTGCGGCGCAAGAATTGTGCGCCAGCCTTGATCAGCTGGCCGGCACGCATATGGTTTGCCTCACCGCGCTTTCGGGCAAAAAGGTCGTGTTTTTGTCGGCCCGGCCAATGCAAGCCCCCATTTCAGCAATTTTAGAAGCGGCATGCGATCGCGTGGCGCGTGGTATTTGGACCCCGCGACAGGCGGTAAGCCATGTCGATCCCGGTCGCCTGCCGCAATTATTGCACGCGCGCTTGAAGGGGAAAAAGCGGGCGTCGCCATTGGCCGTTGGCATGGGCGTGTCGCCGGGGGCCGCAAGTGGCGCCATTGTGTTTTCCGCTGAAGATGCATCGCGCTATCAGGCACGCGGTAAAGATTGCATTTTGGTGAGCCTGGAGACAGGCCCTGCCGACATCGAAGGCATGCAGGCCGCAAATGGAATTTTGACCGCCCGTGGCGGCATCACCAGCCATGCGGCGGTGATTGCGCGGGTGACAGGCAAGCCGTGCGTATCGGGTGTGCGCTCGCTGGTCATTGATGCAGACAAGCGCACCCTGCAGCTTGGCGACCGCACACTGATCCAAGGCGCAGAAATGACAATTGATGGCAATTCGGGCGAGGTCTATGCTGGCGCGCTACCCCTCAATCAACCGAATATTGGCGGCGCGCTGGGCAAGCTTTTGGATTGGGCTGACGGCAGCCGCACCATCGAAGTGCGCACCAATGTGGAAACCATCGAGGGGGCCAAAACTGCGCTCTCCTTCGGCGCAGAAGGCATTGGTCTGGCCCGTTCTGAACATATGTTCTTTTCCGCCGAACGCATGGTGGCCCTGCGCCGCATGATGTTTAGCCAGGATTTGGACGATCGCATGGAGGCGCTTCATGGTCTGGTGGAATATCAAGCCAATGATTACGCGCAATTGTTTTCGGTTATGGAGGGGCGGCCAATCACGGTTCGACTGTTCGATCCGCCATTGCATGAATTTTTGCCACGAACCGAAGAAGAAATTGAGGAAACCGCGGCATCCTTGGGCCTTAAAATCGTTGATTTCGAACGTCGCCTAGAGCGTATGATCGAAGTGAACCCGATGCTGGGTCACCGTGGCTGTCGCCTCGCAATTTCACACCCTGAAATTCTGGAAATGCAGATTAAGGCCTTGGTCGCTGGCGCCCAGGCCGCCATCCAAACCAATGATGTGCCGATCAATCTGGAGATTATGGTGCCGTTTGTCTCCTCTTCCCGTGAGGTAAGCTGGGTGCGTACGCATATACTCGCGCTTATGGAGCAATTGGGCGTTTCACCCTCGGAATCCTTCAAATATTCTGTCGGCACGATGATTGAATTGCCCCGCGCAGCGATCCGGGCGGGCGAGATTGCCAAGCATGTTGATTTCTTCTCGTTCGGCACTAACGATTTGACGCAAACCACCTTTGGCATTTCACGCGATGATGCGCCGGCCTTCTTGGCTGCCTACCAGCGTAAGAAACTTTATGATGGCGACCCCTTTGTCACCATCGACAAAAAGGGAGTGGGCGAGTTGATCCGGACGGCAATTCGGCGTGGTCGCGCTTCCAACCCCGATCTGAAAATTGGCATCTGTGGCGAACATGCGGGCGACCCAGAAAGCCTGAAGTTTTTTGCTGGCTTGAATGTGGATTATGTGAGCTGTTCGCCGTTCCGTATTCCCATCGCCCGCCTTGCCCTTGCGCAGGCCGCGATCTAGTTGCTGAATAGCAACATCTAACTTTGGTCAAATAAACTCCATTTTTGTGCTTCAAACGGGTCACATTCAGAACGTGATCCGCGTTTACTCCCCATAAACCAAGATTCGACATAATAGCCTCACGGCGCGTTAATGCCGTTGAGTAGCATCGAGTAAAGAATGAGTTTTAAATTGGCTGGCCCGAAAGGGCAGGGGCGCGCAAAGAATGGCCCACTCTATAAGGGCTTTTGCGCGATATTGAGCTTTACAGTTGTGATGGTAGCTTTCACCAACGTTTCGTTAGAACGGCTGGACGAAAGCGCTGAGCTGTTCATTGATCCGATGGAGATTGATGCGCTGATTGCCTCACGGAAAGCGATCCCATCTCTAGAAAATTTCTCTGTTGCTGCCGCATTTGTGGGGCCCAATCGTGATGCCAAAACGGATCGGCGCCAAGGGCCATCTGCCATGGAGATTGCGCAGAGCTTTACCGCCAGCCGCTTCCAGATTGCTGAGGCGCGGGCACCCAAAGTGCTGCCGATGCCTGATCCTGTGATGGTCGCATCCATTGATAATGCGCCTAAGAAAACCAAGTCTAGCCCGGCGGCAGATGTTGAACTGGTGGCAAAACCACAAGATATGCCGCAAATGGCCGCCCTCGACGCGATTGACGCAATTTCGGGTGATGCCGACGCAGTTGATCGTGATCCGAAACTGCCTTTCCCCGTTTCTGTGCCCACAAAATTGGCCTATGCCCGCGACAACGCACCTAAAACCAAGGATCTGAGCGCGCCATTGACCCAAGCGTCGATGGAAGCGAATGCGCGGGAAGAATGGTGCATGGCCACGGCCATCTATTTTGAAGCGCGTGGTGAAAAATACCGCGGACAAGTGGCGGTTGCACAAGTGGTGCGCAATCGGGTGAAGCACAAAGCCTACCCCAACTCTATCTGCGGCGTGGTTTTCCAAAATCAGACGTGGCGCAATCGTTGCCAGTTCTCATTTGCGTGTGATGGCATTCCAGAACGGGTGAATGAAAAAGGTGCGTGGGCGACAGCGGAAGAAATCGCCGGAAAAGTTATTCGCGGCGATATCTATTTGCCTGAAGTGGCGAATTCAACCCACTATCATGCAACTTACGTTAACCCGCATTGGGCCTCGCGCTTACGCCGCATGACCAAAATCGGCACCCACATTTTCTATCGCTTCAAGCGAGGCTAACGAGAGCCGTGGCGGACTATTTCGCCATGGTCTGGTAATAGCGGACAATCGATGATGGGCTATGCATCAAAGAAATGCGGCGATGATGCAGTTCGGACTTTGTAAAATAGATCATTGAGCCACTTTGAATGCCGGGCACCAAGGGGAAGACCTTTTCAACTTTGATGCCAGGATAACTCACATTTGGTGATGCAAAGCCGTCTGTGGAATAGGTGCCGGTGCTTGTGTAAGCAATCCGCACGTCCGTTTCGTTGCCATAGCCTACTTTGCGCACAGTTACGCTGGCAAACGGCTCCATATCAACATTCTCATTGGCTGTGATGCGGAAATGTTCGTCATCAATCCGCACAAATTGGGACATGTCGATTGGCTTGGGCTCGTCGCCATTTTGGATTTCATCAACACCAGCTTGAACAGAGCGCACAAACTCAGGGGCCATTTCCGCCAAGGCAAAACCGCCCGTGATCGCCAACAGGAATGCCAGCGGACCGTAGTGGAAGTTTGAAAATGGCAATTTGCCCATGATGAATCTCCTTAAAAATGCTGATTAAGGATTTATCAACCATTGGGGTGGAGCGTCAAAACAATGCTTAAGAAATGGTTAATATTCGTGCCAAAACGGGACAACAGGCGCGACACAAGAAGAGGCGTGGGTTACAGCATCGTTGGAAGGGGCTATCGGGCGGCTGGGCCTGAAATCTTAGAAAAGTGGCTCATAAACTCTTCGTGCGCCACATGAATGGGCCAGGGCCGGATCAGGTTTTCAAAGTCAGGCATGTCGAAGCTGGCAAGGCTGGGCTCGCCAAAAAGCTTGCGCGCTTCAGCGGGCTCAAAACCCGCTAAATTTACTGCTTCGAAATAGGCCGCTTGTTGATCTGCCTTTTTAATCTGCTTGACCACTTGTGCTGTCGGATTTGCTGGCAGCGAGAAACGCACATGTATCGCGCCCAATAGTCGGTTCTCAAGCTGCTTATATTCGCCGCCCATTGCCGCTTTCAGGGGGGAGATAATGTCGCCCATCACATATTCGGGCGCGTCGTGGAGCAGTGCATAAAGCCGGGCAGAGCCATCAAACTTCGGATTGGCCGCCGCGGCCAGTTGCATCACCAAAACAGAGTGTTGCGCCACCGAAAAAGCATAATCGCCATTTGTTTGCCCGTTCCAACGCGCCACACGCGCCAAACCATGGGCAATATCACTCAGCTCAATATCCAGTGGCGAAGGGTCCAACAAATCCAAACGGCGGCCAGACAGCATACGCTGCCATGCACGGGGTTGAGTTTTCGCCATTGAACGGACGCTCCGAAGTCTAGAAAATTGCGCGGGATTTAAGAATCGCTCAAATCGTAGCTTGCCCAGTTTGGTGCCGCAAGTTGGATTGGGGTGCCGTGGTGCAAAAATGTGCCCCCTTGTTTGGCTTTGTCGATGCGCACAAGGGCGAGGCCAGTTTGGCCTTGCGTGTTCAGCATATCGCCCACTTTTTTCTCATCGGCTTCAATTTCCGCAGGGGCGCCAATTGGCCCGTCGGCACAGGCAATCATCACCCGCTTGCGCGCCGTGCCGCGATGCTGCATGCGTGACACCACCTCTTGGCCGATATAACACCCTTTTTTGAAATCAATGGCGCCGGGCAGCAAATCCATGCCGATATCGTGGGCGAAAAGGCTGTTGGTTTCAAAGTCGGCAGGGCAGGCGGCAATGCCATTGTCGAAACGTGTTTGCGTGTAGGCCGATGTGCCATCCGCCCAAGCGGAAGCTGCCTCCGCTGCTTCATAGTGGCGAAAGCCCATGCCGGGGCGGATATCTTTAAAAGCGCTGTTGGTTGCGTCGCTCGACCAGCCCACTGCCAAATCGTCTGCCAAAGACATTTCCACGTTGGCGCGCATTTTATAAAGCCGCATCCGCTTGAAAAAATCATCGACCAGCGCCGAATCGACATCAGCGTAAAACACATCGTCTTTGCGGAAAATTTGCCCCTCAAACATGATCTTGCCTTGCGGTGACAGCAGCGCAAACCATTGGCAGGTTTTCTCCTCGAGCGCACGCACATTGGCGGTCAGCGTATCATGCAGCAGCTTTTCAGCATCCGGGCCAGAAAAGGAAATTAATTTGCGATCAAGTTTGAAAATAGTTGGCATAGGGCCTCTCACTTGGCTTGCCCTTCATGGGGGCATCGCGTTAAACCGATATGAATTACATAACATCTAAAAAAGAGCACACCACCATGAATGCGCAATTTGACAAAATTTTTATCAACGCAACGCTGGTCAATCATGATGGGGTGCATCAGGCAGATGTCGGCGTAATCGATGGCCGCATCGCCCATATTGGCGATCTGCAAAGCGCCGACGCGAAAGAGACCATCAATTGCAAGGGCTTGCACATTCTCCCAGGCGTCATCGACACGCAGGTGCATTTCCGCGAGCCCGGAGCCGAGCACAAAGAGAACTTGGAAACGGGGTCTCTGGCGGCAGTGATGGGGGGCGTCACAGGCGTTTTTGAAATGCCCAACACCAACCCACTCACCATTGATCGCGCCAATTTTGAAGATAAAATCAAGCGCGCCACCCACCGTATGCACTGTGACTTCGCGTTCTATATTGGCGGCACGCACGACAATGTGGATGAATTGCCAACACTTGAAAAACTCCCCGGCTGTGCCGGCGTGAAGGTTTTTATGGGATCGTCAACCGGATCGCTTTTGGTGGAAGATGATGATGGGGTGGAAAAAATCCTGTCCGCCATCACCCGACGCGCGGCGTTCCACTCTGAAGATGAGCCACGCTTGAACGAACGCAAGCATTTGCGGGTTGAAAATGACCCGTCGAGCCATCCTGTGTGGCGCGACGTGGAAGCGGCAGTGAAATGCACCAAGCGTTTGCTGGCAATCGCCCGCAAAACAGGCAAACGCATCCATGTGCTGCACATTTCCACGGCGGATGAAATGGATATTTTGGCGGCCAACAAAGATGTCGCCACAGTTGAAGTGACACCACACCACCTCACGCTTGACGAGACCGCTTATGATCGGTTGGGCACTTATGTGCAAATGAACCCACCCGTGCGCAACGCAGAGCATCGGGCTGGTATCTGGCGCGGCGTTGATCTGGGCATCGTAGATGTGCTCGGATCAGACCACGCGCCGCACACCCGCGAGGAAAAAGATCAGCCTTATCCAAATTCACCTTCAGGCATGACGGGCGTGCAAACCTTGGTGCCGGTGATGCTGGACCATGTGAATGCAGGCCGCATGAGCCTTGAGCGTTTTGTCGATTTGACTAGCCATGGTCCCAACCGTCTGTTCCAAATCAACAATAAGGGACGCATTGCCGTGGGCTATGACGCGGACTTCACGATCGTTGACATGAACCGCGAACAGACCATCACCAATGAGTGGATCGCCTCCAAGCCAGGCTGGACGCCGTATGACGGCGTAAAGGTGAAAGGTTGGCCAGTGGGCACCATTTTGCGCGGCAATCGCGTGATGTGGGAAGGCGAGCTGGTTGATGCGCACAAGGGCGAGCCAATGCGCTTCGCTGAAAGCATGGCGGGGTAAATGAGTTTGTCCTGCGGCGCATTTTGATGCAAAACGGGGGTTACGTGGAAGTGCGAAGTTCCCTTTCCGCAGGAGTCCGATCTCCGCTTTGAACCCGTTTAAGAAAATTGGCCGTTCGGGTCGACCGTCACCCTCGGCCCAAATTGGACACTCGCTTCCATGTGAGTGAATGTCCACTTGTATATTCGGCTACTGCTCAAAGAACAGAGACACTGACACAGGCCAGTCATCGGCTCTGAAATGTTTAAGCAGAGATTGCGACTGCGCCATCAACCTGCCTAGACATAAAAGTCTAACTCTTCCTGCGCTTTGAGTAGATCGCGCAGCTTGATTGGATCATCCCCAAAGAAAAATACCAATCCCCAGTGGGTCCCGAAAGCAGACCGATCCGGCACGGTTTCCTGCGCGGGTTCAATCAACTCGTGGTTGTCAAAATACGGGTGTTCGGTTGTTTCTTTCGGCATTTCGAGCTTGCTGACCACACGACGCCGTGGATACACACCAAAGCAGCCTGCGTAACCTTTCGCGTCTTCCACCGCGCGAGGGAAAAAGGCATCCACCTCTTCCTTGGTGCTCTTGGGATCAAAGACGAGGATAGAGGCCTGGTAGGCATTGAAGCCGTAGGCTCTCTCAATCAACTCAAACGCTTTGAAACCAGGTGGGCGATAAGCAACCTCGCCAAAGTACATTTCCCCATCGGACGTCACGAAGTATTCCGGGTGAATCTGGCCGAATTTGATGTCAAAGGTCTTGATCAATTTTTCGATCTGCTTGGTGATCGCCTCGCGCCAGCTTTCCAGCTCTTTTGTCGCGGGCACAAAGACGGAATAGCCGAGCGTGACATATTCCGAGATGTTCAAAAACTTGATTTCGCCGTCGTGGATCCAGGCCTCGACCGCAAACTCCCACCCGTCAAGGTGGCTTTCCATCAGCAGGGGATATTCTTCTAGCGGGATTTTATCGATATCTTCGATGTCTCGGATCATGCGGTGTCCAAGGCAGCCAGCCTTATCGAAGGCCTTTACATGGATTGGATCGTCCGCATCGCCGTCGAGCTTCAACAGCGTCTGGTTAACCCGCTTCATAAAGCGAATGATGTCATCTTTTTCGTGGGCCTCCTCGAAAATACCCACACGTATACCACCCAGCTGGGCGCGACGCTTCATCAGTGCCTTATCCCGAAACAAGACGGATTGCCCATACATGCGGGGCTGATCCATAAGCACCGAGTTGATGGCGCCAGACCACTCGACAGTTTCTTCGAACAAGGGAATGGCGACATCGACACCCTCATCCTTGAGGCGTTGGGCAATTTTTATGGACGTGTCGTCTAGCCGCGCGAAGTCCCATGGAATGTACGGGATATTGTTCGCTTCACAAAAGTCAGCGGCCCAATCGGGCGCAACCACAATATAACGACGGTCGAACTTCTGGGCGGCTTTGATGGCGTTGACGCTCCAGCCCAGCAAGGCGACATAGCCTTTGTTCGGGTCTTTAGGCGTTTCCGTTCCGCGAACAGAATCAAGCGTTGGGTCGGTCCAGTCCGCGACGTCGTTGGCTATTGGGGCTTCTGATGATTTTAAGATAGGGCATTCTCCTTTACTACAATGGTAACGCGCCGACGTTCGATTGGTTCCGTCAGCAGTTTTTCTTGCAATTAGGGTACGTGCCTGACTTCCAAACTGTCAAACTAGCCCTGGTTTTGCTGGTTGAAGGGCGGCGCCAAGCATAAATTTGTATTGATATATGTGGTCGCGCACAGATTTTACCGAATGGTGGTTGTTTCCAATGAAGGTCAACGTTAGGTTTGGTGGCGAGACGTGAGACGGGTATAGGCTTTTTCATCTTATTCATTACAATTGCCCAAGATTGCGGTTGGAAGCCGACAGCTTTCTTTGGCTGGTTTGGGTGTTGTTAAAGCATCGGTTGTATGTCTTTCCTAAGGCTGCAGAAAACACAGTCTACACCTTGGTTGTGTGATCTTCGGTTGATGACTTGCGCCGCGTGAACGAATTTTTGGAGCTTGTTCTACATGTACGTTTTTTCCAATCCTGTCGGGGCAGGCTCGCTTTGGTTTCACAATCTGGCTACGGCAGATGGAACCCCGGTAGGCTATGATCCTCAGGCCCGCGCGTTCATTCCAACCCCACCATTTTGCGCCAATCGTGAGATCATCGGGTGCAACTGGATCGCACCGAAGCCTGGTGCCCTTTGTCGCTCATGTGCCATGACAACTGTTTCGCCGGACATCTCGAATCCAGTCACGCTTTCGAACTGGGCGCGGACCGAGGCAGCGAAGCGGTGGGCCTTGGACAATCTTGGCCGCTGGCATTGGTTTCGCCCGGAGGATCTAGGCGCACCTCCGACGTTTCACATGCTCGACGATGGGCCAACTCCCGTCGCCATGGGGCATGTGGATGGCGTGGTGACCATCAGCGTGGCTGAAGCCGATCCAGTCCTCAGCACAACACGGCGTGAAGCGCTCGACGAACCCTACCGGACCATGATTGGCCACATGCGCCATGAAATCGCCCATATGCTCTGGTGGCGCCTCAGTTTGCGCGCCGATTTCCTCGATGCTTTTCGCGCCGTATTTGGCGACGAACGCGAGGACTATTCTGCGGCGCTGCAACGCCATTACAGCAATGGTCCACCAGAATATTGGAACCAGAACTACCTGACCAGTTATGCATCTGCTCATCCGCACGAGGATTGGGCCGAAACGACCGCGCATCTGCTGCATCTGACAGATATTACGGATAGCGCGGTATCGGCAGGCTTTTCGTCGCCCGACTTCCCGCATCCCAACTGGGATCCTTATGCGGAGCCAGACGCCAACGCCCTACTTAGGGTAGCGGTCTCTGTCGTTACGGGGGTCAACCACATCAATCGTTCCATGGGCTTGGCGGATATTTACCCCTTTATCATTTCTCCTGCAGCACAGGAAAAGCTTGCCTTCGTTCATGAGTGGCTGCGCAGAGGTTCCCAGGGCAGATAACGCCCAGCTTAAAGACTGTGTGAATGTCGGCTCGCGCTTGCGGCGAACTTCCGCTCTCCTCCCATTTCAGAAATCATGTAATTATTGAGTTGGGTCGCACACCTGCCGCTCAACATGCTGTTACAAAACGCATATTGTCGCGTAAACTTTCCAAGGTCTCACAAAAAAAACCTCGGCAAAACCGAGGCTCTCTCTTAATCACCAGCGACGAAAAAGCGCCAAACGCCGTTTTCGTCGATGCCGACGCGGAAGAAGTACCAGCCGCCATAAAGGCGCATTTCTTCAACGTCTAGGTGGCTGACAATTTTGTAGACTTCAACCAGCTCTTGCGGGTTAAGCTCTTGCAAATTATGGGTCGCATAGGCGGGCCAGACAAACATTTTTGGACGGCCATCACCAAAATCTTGCACCGCGTAAGGCGCCTCGAGCAGCTCGAGCATAATGGCCATCAGTTCGAGGCCTTCGCCATCATTGGAGCTGTCGCGTAGATATTGGATGGGTTGATCCACCACCCCAAAGCTGAGTTGTGGCACCTCTGGCTGTGCATCGATAATGGGGCGAAATCTCTCGACATCGCCGGAGCGCGCCGCATCCATCAATTGATCGCGCGTTTTGGCCACTGTGCTGGGCAGAATGGCCAAATCTCGCTGCGGATCAAGATTGTCGTAGGCCGCAGCCCGCGCATCGGCATTTTCATTGGGCGGGATGATGATTTGATCGTCCGTCACATCCTGATCGCCGAACTGCGAGGAAATATCGCTGTTGGCGGGGCTGCTATTGTCGGTTGTGGTGGCAAATGCGGGTGCGGTGAGGGCACCCAAGCAAAGGGCCATGGTCAAGGCGCTTGGAGCAAATAGCTTGGCCATGATGCAGCCTTCCGTCAAAGGACTAAATTATTGAATGGTACGATCAACCGTATATTCACCCAGCTCAACTTGACCAGGCAATTTTTCCAACAACTTGGCAATTGGGGCTTCGCCATATTGCTCAACAAGTGTGGCGATGGCTGCAAACAAGGCAGCATGGGCAAGGGCTTCTTTTTCAACGCCTTCCACATCGGCATTACGCCATGCTTCAGCCAGATATTGCAGCGCCAATTGGCGCTCCTCATCATCGCGTTCAAAAAGCGATTGTGTGCGTGAATATTCAAACATCTAGTTCTCCTGACATCCAAGCTGTAACATGGGTTTAGGGCGCGGACATCAAGGTTCTTTAATAAAGGTTAATTTGAGCGAGAAATCCACATTATTCGGCGTAACGGATGTGGATATCGTAGCTGATCTTGGCCCCTTCATCGAGAAAACGGCCAGTCAACATGTTCGCTGAGTCGGTGCAGCGGCTGTAGGTTTGCTGGAAATCGGTGTAATTGGCATTAAATGCACCCGCCAAACGTGCGCGGCGATCATCATCCACCTCGTCCAAATCCATCAGCTCTGCCAATTGCAACCGCCAATCAACGCCGGAGCGCATGCACAGATCATCCAGATGATAGAGCGCGCCCATAATTTCGGCCAACCGCTCCATCTGCGGTTGATAGGCCGGATCAATGGCTTTTGCCGGCAGAGCACTGCTAAGACAAAGCAAAAGTACGGATAAATATCTGGCCGTTTTTACGCGCAATATCGTCTCCTAAAAAATGCGGCACCGTCAGTCTTAAAACGATGCCGCTAAGTAGGCAACTAGGGAGGTCGTATTTACTGCAATATGGTCAGGTCGCTCATAAAGGCGCGTGCCGCGAAGGCGAAGGTGATTTCATGCACCACAGGCTCGTCTTCACCCGTGGACGTTTTGCGCACCACCTCGATGTTGCCGACATCACGCCCTTGACTGATTTCGCTCCGGTCCAATGCCGAGGCTTGCCCGGCGGACCAACGAAAGATCAGGTCGTTGTGAACCACTTCGCCCTTCTCTTGCAGCAGCGGCAGGGCAACCCCAATCGGGGTGGGGGATTGCACCAACGCCACCCGCATCATGGGATTGATGTCGTCGGGAATTTCACCGCGGAAAAGGAACGGGCGGGCGGAACTGTCATAGCCAACATAGGGATTGCGACCCAATTGTTGAATGCGGCGGGGGTCAGGCACCAAGATGTCGCCATCGGGATGCAACTCGCGGAACAAATCAAGGCTCATCAAGCGGGAAGGATATGCCTTCAGCTCTTCACCCGCGCGAACACCTGCGATTGCTTCCCCGTTGAATTGCTGCCACCAGTTTTGCTCCGCCCGATCATACATGATCAAATCTGAATGGCGCAGCTTGCCCGTGGTGCCGAATTCAACTGCATCGCCGTCGACGCGACGGTCAAACACAATAGATGTGTTGCACAGCGGGCAATAGGTGACCGCAACGGGCACGCCGCCAATCTCGTCATTGACGATTTCGTGCCACATCATAATCCGCAGCGGATAGGCGCGGGCATCCCCATTCAGTTCAAGCCCGATCACAGGCTCATTGCCAGGAATGCTGGCTTCTTCCGCCACGGGTTTGAACTGAGGATCATCAATTGATGGGATATTGTCGCGGCCAATCACATCGATCACTTCGTTGTAGCTTACGGTGGCTTTGGAAAAGTCCGTTTCCCAGCCTTCCGCTGTCCAACGTTGGGGCACGTCTTGGTCGGGTTGCAACTCTTGCGCTAAAATCGCAGGAGCGCCGGCCACCAGCGCGGCGGCAATCAAAACATTGAAGATGAGTTGTCGCATATTTGTCTCCCAAAATCTGCCTGCAGCTTGCCGCATTAGCCTTAGGGGAGCCAATCAAATGCGCTCACAGTTCGGTGAGGCGTTGGTGGGCTGCGCGAATGATGGTCCACAAATCTGGCGTATATGTCAGGTCCGGCACATCATGCAGCGAAGCGATTTGCACCGCTGCCGCATCATCAAGCGCCTGGGCCTTTGCGATGTCTGCATGGGCGACGAAAACTTGCAGCGTGTAACCCGCCGATGCGTGTTGTTGCACCTCGTGGAACTGGGAAACGCTGAGCCCGGTCTCTTCCAAGATCTCGCGTTGGATCGCATCCTTGGCAGATTCGTCAGGTTGCATGTGACCGCCGGGCAGGGACCAATAATGCTGAAAGGGCGGGTGTTTGCGTTGAACCAGCAAAACATTGTCGCCATCAAACAAGGCGGCACTGACCACATTGACCGAATTGCTCATAGGGGTGGCAACCGACGTTTGACTGGCGAACTTTTCACAATGGAACTGTTGGTGGCCGCATATTGGCTGATGCCGTCGAGAATCAGGTCGAGTTGTTCGATCGACTTCAAATGGATCTTACACACAAAGCAGTCTTCGCCAGTCACCTTGTCACATTCGGTAATCTCCGCCGTTTGCTGGATCAGCTTGGTGACCTTTTGCAATTGCCCCGGCATCGGGCTGACCCGAACAATGGCACGTAGCGGATAGCCAATTTGCTCCGGCACCACATTTAAGGTGTACCCCTTGATCACCCCGCGCTCTTCAAGCCGTTTCAGGCGCTCTGATGTGCTGGGGGCGGAAAGCCCAACTTTCGCAGCAAGCTCTTTTAGTGGCGTTTTCCCATTTTCAAAAAGAGTTTCAATCAGAAGTCTATCGGCATTATCCATATGAAATCGCCAATTCACCTAATTTATTTCGGTAAATATGTATTTTAGCCGAAATATTCATATGTGCAACTCTGCGGCTTGGGTTTAGCGTTAAACCGGATTACAAAGTGCTTGAAAGTGAAGAAATATGCAACGCAATTGGATAGGGGTGGTGGAACTCGTCACCGCCATGATGATTTCTGGGACCATCGGCTTTTTCGTCGTGGTCTCCAACCAACCCACCTTTAACGTGGTATTCTCGCGCTGCATCATTGGTGCCGTGGGGCTCGGCATTGTTTGTGCATCTCTTGGCATGTTTAAGCGTGAATATTTCACCAAGCGGAACATCACCTTGGCTGTGTTGAGCGGCGTGGCGGTCGTCACCAACTGGATATTGCTATTCGGGTCGTTCTCCAAAGCCTCCATCACCATTTCGACCGTGGTCTACCACACTCAACCAATCATTTTGGCGATGATGGGCGTTGCCTTTTTGGGCGAAAAGCTCAATTTTTCCAAAATCTTTTGGTTGCTCTTTGCCTTTGTCGGCATGATTGCCGTGGTCAGCGCCAGGGACATCTCAACCGACACTGGCACCGACTATTTGATGGGTGTAATCATGGCGTTTGGTGCAGCCATGCTCTACGCGACAACTGTTTTGTTGGTGAAAAAGCTAACTGGGGTTCCTCCACATCTGGTGGCGCTAACCCATGTGAGTGTCGGCACCATTATGTTGTTGCCATTGATGCAGTGGCAGATCATGCCTGAGGGGCAAACCGAATGGGGCGCCATTCTGGCGTTAGGGTTGGTGTGTACGGTGCTGATGTACATCATCATGTATGATGGTATTCAGCGCCTGGAAACCACAATGACCGGGGCGTTGGCCTTTATCTATCCGATTGCCGCGATTCTTGTTGATTATCTGGCATTTGACCGTCAACTGACATGGCTGCAATGGGTCGGGTCTGCGGCGATCTTGTTTGGCGCTGCCGCGATGACACTGCGCTGGCGCGTTCCCTTTATCGACCGGACAAATGCGGCTAAACTGCCCGCAAAATAAGGATAGGCAAATCATATGTGCGGGCGACTGGATCTTCATCATCCACAAGAGGAATTGCTGAATTTGTTTAAACTGAACGAGTTGGACAAATTCCCAGCCCGCTACAACATTCCGCCCACCCAGCCCGTTTTGAGCATCATCAATCAAGGCCGCGGCAATGAGGCTCACCTAATGCGTTGGGGCCTTGTGCCGCACTGGGTAAAAGACCCGCGCGAGTTCACTGTGTTGGCCAATGCGCGCGTGGAAACAGTGGCGGAAAAGCCAGCATTCAAAAGCTCGTTGAAAAACCAACGCTGCTTGGTGCCCGCCAGCGGCTATTATGAATGGTTGCGCAGAGATGGTGAAAAACAACCCTTTCATATCCACAAAGAGGATGGCTCATTGCTGGCGTTGGCCGGACTTTACGCCACGTGGGAGGGGCCGAATGGAGAAGAGATCGACAGCTTTGCAATCCTGACCCAAGAGGCGACAGGCGAGTTGGCCGATATTCATCACCGCACCCCTGTACATGTCCCAAAAGAGGATATGGAAGATTGGCTCGACACCAAAAATGTCAATGCGCAAAGCGCGTTGAAACTGGTGCGCCCGCTCATCAAACAGGGCGTGATCAGCTTTCCGGTGTCGAAAGCGGTCAACAGTGCCCGCAACGAAGGTGCAGAGTTGATCAAAGAGGTCAGCTTGGAAGACAAGCCCAAGGAAAAAGCGGCGCCGAAATCTAAAAAGTCGACACAGCTTGATCTTTTTTAAGGGCGTACGATTTTACCGGGATTGAGTATATTTTTCGGATCAAGTGCCAACTTGATGCTCTTCATCATATCCAGTGCCGTTGGGTCTTTCTTTTGCGCCAACAAATCAGCTTTCAGTTGCCCAATGCCGTGCTCGGCTGAAATAGACCCATTAAGGCGCGCCAAAATTTCGTAAGTTGCCGCATGAATGGCCGGGGCAGAGGCCTGCAAATCGCCTTCAAAGCCTTCCGGCGCGAGGAAATCATAGTGGATATTGCCGTCGCCCATATGCCCAAACGCGACCGAGCGGATGCCCGGCAGAATCTCTTCTGCAACAGCGTCCACCTCTTCAATCAAGGTGGGAATATCGCGAATCGCCACCGAAATATCGTGCTTGATGGAATCTCCCTCGCGCTTTTGACATTCGGAATAGTTTTCCCGCATCAGCCACATCAACTGCCGATCGCCCAAAGAGTTGCAGACCGAAGCATCTTCGACCAGCCCTTTTTCGACCAACTCTTCCAGCACAGCCATCAACGCACCATCTTGGTCGCCTTCAAACAGCGAAAGCTCCATCAAGATATGCCAGTTAGACGGTGTATCTTGGGAACGCGGGTCACGGCCAATGAGGTCGTGCTTCAATTGTAAATCAATGCCGATGGTTGGTAGCAATTCAAAGGAGGTGAGGCGGTTGCCGCTGCGCTCACGCACAATTTCAAACACATCTACACCAACTTGTGGTGACGCGATATTCAACAATGCCGTCTCGAATGCGCGGGGACGCGGAAACATTTTCATCGACGCTGCCGTGATGATGCCCAATGTGCCTTCGGCACCGACCAGCAAATCTTTGAGATCATAGCCCGTATTGTCTTTGCGCAGTTTCGACAGGCCGTTGTAGATGCGCCCGTCTGCCAACACGGCCTCAACGCCCATGCAAAGGTCACGCGAGTTGCCATAGGCCAGAACGGCGGTTCCCCCGGCATTTGTGGACAAAATGCCACCAATTTGGCACGTGCCTTCTGACCCGAGCGAAAGCGGGAACAGGCGATTGGCCTCTTCTGCATGTTTTTGGGCTTCCAACACCGTAACACCAGCTTCAAGTGTCATAACATTGGTAGAGGCATCAATATCGCGCACTTGCCGCATTTTCGCTAAGCTGAGAATGATCTCATTGCCATTGGCGGGCACTTGGCCACCCACAAGACCAGTATTGCCCCCCTGGGGCACCACAGAAACACCGTTCTGATAGGCAAATTGCATCACCTTTTGCACCATCGCGACAGAGGTTGGCGTCACGGCACAGCGCGCGCCTTTATGAAACAAATCGCGGGGCTCATCCAAAAAGCGCACCATGGCGGCATCGTCTTGGTGAAAATTTGCATCGCCAACAATTTCAAGAAGTTTATCAAATGGTTGCGCCGGGGTCATGGAACACTTTGCTCTAATTTGAGGAAACGGAACAGTAGAAAACTGATACAAAAACTTGCCCGTTTTCCCCGGCTGTGTCAAAACCCAATTCAAAGGTTTTTCTCAAGGAGTGCATTTATGACCAGCGGCAACCTGATGCAAGGCAAACGGGGCGTAATCATGGGCGTGGCCAACAACCGGTCAATCGGTTGGGGTATCGCCAAGGCAGTTGCGAGCCAAGGCGCAGAGCTTGCCTTCACCTACCAAGGTGAAGCATTGAAGCGTCGTGTGGAGCCCCTAGCGGCAGAAGCTGGCTCGGATCTGGTGATCGAGGCCGATGTCACCGACGAAGCGGCCCTGGACAAAGCATTTGCCGCCATCGAAGAAAAATGGGGCAAGATTGACTTCCTGGTCCACGCGATTGCCTTTTCAGACAAGAGCGAGCTCGAAGGTCGCTTTATCGACACAACGCCAGGCAACTTCCAGAACTCCATGAACATTTCAGTTTATTCTTTGGTTGCCGTGGCCAAGCGGGCCCGCAAAATCATGAACGAAGGCGGCTCAATGGTGACCCTGACTTATTACGGGTCTGAAAAAGTGGTGCCAAACTACAATGTAATGGGCGTGGCCAAGGCCGCACTGGAAGCATCCGTGCGCTATCTGGCGGCCGATCTTGGCCCGGAAGGCATCCGCGTGAACGCTATTTCTGCCGGTGCGATTAAAACACTGGCTGCGTCGGGCATTGGCGACTTCCGCAAAATGTTGTCTTACGGTGAAGCCAACTCACCATTGCGTCGCAATGTGAGCATTGATGAAGTGGGCAATGCCGGGCTTTACCTGCTGTCAGACCTTTCGTCAGGCACCACAGGTGAAGTGCACCATGTGGACAGCGGCTACAATGTGATGGGCATGCGCGTGCTCGATAGCCAGGAATAAGCAAACCACCGCAGCACTTAAGAGCGTTTAGACCTATGGCACATCAAAACTGGCCGTTGATTTATTTCGTGCGGCACGGGCAAACCGACTGGAATCGCGCAAGCCGATTTCAGGGCCAACGCGATGTGCCGCTAAACGATCATGGGCGCAATCAGGCCAAGTTGAGTGGTGAAATATTAAATGAGTTGGTGACCCGCGATGGTGGGTCGCCCGATCAGTTTGATTGGTTCTGTTCGCCGCTCGGGCGCACGCGCGAAACCATGGAGATTGTGCGCCAGCAGTTTGATGCTGATTTGCCTGAAGTCACATTCGATGATCGGTTGCGTGAAATTTCCTTTGGTCATCTCGAAGGCATCCTGGCCAGCGATGTGCAAAAGGATTTTCCGGAAGAGCACGAGAAGCGGTCGCAAAGCAAGTGGCTGCACCGCCCAAAAGATGGCGAAAGCTATGCCGAAGTGATCGAACGTGTGAATGAGTTTATGCACGAACATATCACGCGTCCGACAGTTGTGGTGGCCCATGGCGGCGTGGCGCGCACCTTCCGCCACCTGGTGACGGGCGAGCCCGGCGATGTACTCGATAAATGGGCGCCGTCTCAAGAAGCGGTGTTTCGCTTTGAGAATGGACAATTTACCGAATATGCAGCCTAGACAATTGTTGCGGTCTCTCGCAAAATTGTCGGCAGCAATCTCAAACCTTTAGGATGCACCATGTCGCACAACAGCTTTGGTCAACTTTTCCGCTTTACCACTTGGGGTGAAAGCCATGGACCAGCGTTAGGCGTGGTGATTGATGGGTGCCCTGCGGGTTTGGCCATTTCAGAACCGATGATCCAGGAAAAACTAGACCGTCGCAAACCGGGCCAATCGAAATATACCACCCAACGGCGCGAACCCGATCAGGTGAAAATCCTGTCAGGCACATTCGAGGATGAACGTACCGACGGGCTGCGCACCACAGGCACGCCGATCTCGCTGATGATCGAAAATACCGATCAGCGCTCCAAAGATTACGGCGACATTCGCGACAAGTTCCGTCCGGGACACGCGGATTTCACCTATGAGCAAAAATATGGCATCCGCGATTATCGCGGCGGAGGTCGTTCTTCTGCGCGCGAAACTGCGGCACGTGTGGCGGCTGGGGCCGTGGCCCAATTGGTGGTGCCAGACATCAAAATCCGCGCCAGCCTGGTGCAGGTTGGCCCACACAAAATCGACTATGATCGGTTTGATTGGGACGAAGTGAACAACAATCCCTTCTTCTGCGCTGATCCAGTAGCGGCGGAGGAGTGGGCGACCTATCTCGATGGGATCCGCAAGGCTGGTTCGTCTGTCGGGGCAATTATCGAAGTGGTGGCTGAAAACGTGCCCGTCGGCCTCGGCGCACCTGTCTATGGCAAACTTGATCAGGATTTGGCGTCGGCGATGATGTCCATCAATGCGGTGAAAGCCGTGGAGATCGGTGCTGGATTTGATACGGCGGAAATGACAGGCATTGAAAACGCCGACGAAATGCGGGCAGGCGAAAACGCACCCTATTTCAAGAGCAATAAAGCGGGTGGCATTCTGGGCGGAATTTCCAACGGCGACCCGGTTGTGGTGCGCTTTGCGGTGAAGCCCACCAGCTCCATTCTGGTGCCGCGCGAAACCGTCACCAAAACCAATGAAAACGCCGACATCATCACAAAGGGCCGTCACGATCCTTGTGTCGGTATACGCGCCGTACCTGTGGGCGAAGCGATGATGGCGCTTGTGTTGGCGGATCATTTCTTGCGCCACCGCGGCCAGACAGGCCGCGAGGGCGGGATTGGATTTTAGCTCGAACTGTATTTGCCAACTACATAAATGTGGGCGCAGTTGACTAACGCTATGCAAAAATGCATTGGCGAACTAAATGGCGCTATCTTTTTTTGAGTTCGCTATACAATTTTGAGCCTGCCCAAATCACACCGGCAAATGCCGTGTAATAGAAAAACTGGTCTGCCGCAAACAGGTAATTGTCGATCAAAATGATGTATTGGTCGACCGTGTTCATGCCGACGGTGCTCATATTTTGATTCACGTAAGTAGCAAGAATTGACGCCAGAGAAGAAATGAATCCGTATATAATAAGGATTGGTGGAGTGTTCTTGAGAATTTTTTCCATAGAGCTCGTAAATATTCAACAATTTTGATTTAAAAAATAACTATTAAAATCTGCCAAATAATCAATGTGATTGAAAGCTCTAATTGCAGATATATGCTTTATTTCACAGGATTGTTCAGCATGCTAACCCGTTTTGCGGTACCAGTGAATGAACTCCTGGTTGCCGTCGCCACCCGCTATGGGTGAGGGGATCTCTGCGCGTTTTTCCCAATTCTGTTGCACCACAAAATTGTCGACCCGTCGGCGTGCCGCCTCAATGGCTGCCACATCTTTCACAATGCCGCCTTTGCCAACTTTCTCCCGGCCCACCTCAAATTGGGGCTTCACCAGCAACAGCGCATCTGCACCAGATGTGCAAAGCGCCAGCGCGGGCGCGATGACTTTTGTGAGGGAAACGAAGCTGATGTCGCTCACCAAAAGCTCGATGGGTTTGGTCACAATTTCATCGGAAAGAAGCGTTGCATTGGTGTTTTCGAGATTCACCAACTGCGGCGCGGTTTTGATTTCGGCGGCAAGCTGGTCGCGCCCCACATCCACCGCAAACACGGTTTCCGCTTCGTGCTCCAATAAAACCTGAGTAAAACCGCCGGTAGATGCCCCAAGGTCGAGGCAGGTTTTGCCCGTGACCTCAATGCCGCTTGCCTTTATGCCCGCCAACAGTTTGAGTGCAGCGCGCGATACATAAGGGGCGGTGGGGTCATCAATTTTCACCACATCTTTGTCGGAGATTTTTAGCCCCGCTTTGGCGGCGGGGCGCCCGTTGACGGTGACGCAGCCGCGCAAAATGGCGTCGCGCGCACGCGCGCGCGAACGACACAAACCATTTTCGTCTAAAAACTGATCCAGCCGCCTCAAGTTCAGCCTTCAATATTCAACAAGCGCTTGAGTTTGGCCACGGCGCTTTCCTTGCCTTCGCCATATGCAATGGTGCCCGCAAAGACGCCATTCTCGTCCAAAAGATAGAGCGTTGCCGTGTGGTTGACCAAATAGTCGGAGCTATCTTCATCGGTCACTTTTTCGGAAAAAATGCCATATTTGGATTTGATCTCGTCAACCTGCTCTGGTGTGCCTGTCAGGCCGATAATGTCCTCGCCGAACGAGCTGAGATAGGCGTCCAATTGTTCCGGCGTATCCCGCTCTGGATCGACTGTCACAAAAACAGTTTTGATGTCCTCGCTGGTCAGATCAAGCGCCTGCCGCCAAACATTGCTTTCATAGAGCGTGGTGGGGCAAACGTCAGGGCAGAACGTATAGCCGAAAAACATCATGGTCGGTTCGCCAGCCAAATCATCCTGCGTGAAGGTCTCGCCCTTGGTGCTCACCAACTCAAAATCGCCGCCAAAGCGCACGGTTTCTGAAGCGGGTAAAGTTTGGCGATAAAGGGTGAAAATGGTGGCAGTGACGCCGACAATTAAAACAAGTGCCCATAGGATTAGGCGCACACGTGCGAGGCTCATGATGTATCTCCAACTCAGCTTGGACTCGTTTGAAACCTAAATCCAAGCCCTTGTAAAGGCGATGCGACCCATCGTCCTTGCAGCATTTATTTGAATCAATGTGTGAAGTTGCCGACTCTATTTATGAATAAAGTCAATTAAGGCTATGGCGTTATTCGCCTTTTTCAATCATGGATTTGATTTTAACCGCCTTTTCAAAATGGTCCAGCCGATGGGTTTCAATCCACCAGCGCGCGGCTTCCATCAGGATTTCCGGCGTATCATTTTTGTTTTTGAAAAAAGCATAAAAAGAAATGCCGACATTATCGCCCTTTTGGGCGATTTTTTTGTCGCACACTTCAACGGCCTTTTGCCGCAAGCTATCGCGCATTTTATCGGGCTTTCTAGCTGTCGAGTGGCTCGGTGCCCTGCGGCTGGCTATTGCCGTCTAGCGTGATTTTTTCGATCCGGGCTTCGGCCTGTTTCAGCAATTTCTCACAATGGGCCTTCAGCAAACCGCCGCGCTCATAAACCTCAATGCTTTCCTGCAAAGGCGCACGGCCAGCTTCAAGCTTGCCCACAATTTGCTCAAGCTCGGTCAGCGCGGTTTCAAAATCCATCTCGGCAATATCGCTATGCGTTTTCTCGCTCACGCCAAATTCCTTCTAGTTCTTTTGCTGCATCAAAGGGCGCGCCCATTTCTCCATGCTCTAGCATATTGATATGCGCCGCAACACCTTCAGCCAATGCATTTAGATGATATCCACCTTCTAATAGGGATACGATTCTGTTGTCACATCTTTTGTCAGCAATATCCATAATTTTGCCAGTGACCCACGCAAAGTCCCGCGGCTCCCAATTGAGGGAGGCGAGCGGGTCGCGCTGGTCGGCATCAAATCCGGCAGAGAGCAAAATCAGATCGGGGTTAAACCGATCAAGCGCGGGCAAAATACGATCATTGTACGCTTCGCGCATCGTTGCGCCATTCGTGCCTTGAGAAAGCGGCGCATTATAAATATTGCCTGCGCCCGTTTCGCGCTTTTGTCCCGTGCCCGGAAATAAGGGCATTTCGTGGGTGGAGCCATAAAACATATTGCGATCATTGTAGAAAATGTCTTGTGTGCCATTGCCGTGATGCACGTCGAAATCGACAATCGCCACACGTTCCAGCCCATATTTTTCGCGCGCCCAAAGCGCGGTGATGGCAATGGTGTTGAACAGGCAAAACCCCATGGGGCGATCATGTTCGGCGTGGTGGCCAGGCGGGCGAATGGCGCAAAAGCCATTTTGATGGTGGCCCAACATCACGCTTTCCACCGCGTCCATGGCCCCGCCCATGCCGCTCATCACAGCTTCAAAGCTGTTGGCCGCAATAAAGGTGTCGCCATCAATCTCTGCAATGCTTTCAACAGGGCGGCGCGATTTCACCAACTGAATATGTTGTTGGGAATGGGCCAGCTCCACCAACCCCAAATCGGCATATTTGGCTTCGCTTTTGTCAAAACCAGCGAACTGTGCATGGTTGAAAAGCAAGTCGAGATAATGCAGGCGGTCAGGGCTTTCTGGATGCCCTTTTGGCATTTGGTGCTGTGCACCTTGCGGGTGTTGGATAAGCAAACATGCCATCTAATTTGTTTCGCCTTTACTTGCGTTTGCTGAACTTGATTCTTGACCTTCTTGCAAAGCCTTGTCAAACAGCACCGATGAGAGAGCCGCGCGATAGCACACATTTAGTTAAAATTGAACAAGCTGCCCGCATTTTACGGGACGGCCATGTGGTGGCGATGCCCACCGAAACTGTCTATGGGCTGGCGGGCGACGCGGCGCGCGATGATGCGGTGTTGGAGATTTTTGAAACCAAGGCCCGCCCGCGCTTCAATCCGCTGATCGTGCATTGCGCGGATTTGGAAATGGTGCAGCGGCTCGCACTATTCCCCAAATTGGCGCAAAAACTGGCCGATCAGTTTTGGCCCGGCCCACTCACCATGGTGTTGCCCAAGCGGGCCGATGCACCAGTTTCAGACTTGGTGACGGCAGGTTTAGACACAATCGCCATCCGTATGCCCAAACATCATTTGGCGCGTGAATTGATTGCAGCGGCAGGTTTTCCCGTGGCGGCGCCGTCTGCCAATCCGTCCGGTAAACTATCGCCCACAACAGCACAACATGTGCTGGATGGGTTTGAAGGGCGTGTGCCAGTGGTTGATGGCGGTCCGGCGGAGGAGGGGGTGGAATCCACCATCGTCGCCGTTAGCGATGATCAATTGGTGCTGTTGCGGCCCGGCACGATCGCGCGTGCCCAGCTTGTCGAAGCGACCAATGTGCCAGTGCTCGATCCGCAAGACAAAACCATCAAAGCGCCGGGCATGTTGCTGTCGCACTATGCGCCCAACGCTGCTGTGCGTTTAAATGCTGTGGATTGCCATGATGGGGAAGCGGCGCTGAACTTTGGCGCAAGTGGCCTTGAAAGCAAGCATGCAACGCTCAACCTTTCGCCAAATGGTGATCTGGCGGAAGCGGCGCGCAATTTGTTTAGCTTGTTACGGCAGGCGGATCAGCAGGGCGTGCACACCATTGCAGTGGCTCCTATTCCAGCGGATGGCTTGGGCGAAGCGATCAATGACCGCTTGCGCCGCGCCGCTGCAGACCGCAATTAGCTTTCTTCGCGCGGTGTATATGGCTTTTGATCACGCCAAAACCGCATCAGGCTTTCAAGGTCGGGATCTTTTTTCTCTGGCAGCACAATCCGCAAATTGACATAGAGATCACCTTCGCCAAATAACCCTTTGCCTTTGAGGCGCAATGATTTTGACGTATCCATGCCCGGTTGGACTTTGAGCTCAACTGCGCCGGATAGGGTGGGTACACGCACTTTGCCGCCCAACACGGCTTCATAAAGCGTGATCGGCACATCCACGCGCAAGTCGTCGCCATCCTTGCGGAAATGCTTGTGCTTTTTCACTTTGACCTGCACCAACACGTCACCGCGCTTGCCCCCCATAGGAGAGGCTTCGCCTTGACCTTTCAGGCGCACTTGCTGCCCGTCATTAAGCGGATATGGCAAGTTGACCGACAGCACCTTGCCATTTGGCAGAGTCACTGGCACCGGTTCACGCGCATGAATTTCTTCCAAGGTCACATTCAGGCGTACCTTGACGTCTTCGCCTTTGGGGCGATTGCGGGCACCAGTGGAAAAGTTGCGGGCGCTGCCCATACCCATGGGACCAGCGCCACTACGGCCACCGAAGCCGCCGCCAAGGCCGCCCATAAATTCTTTTAAGATATCCTCAGGGTTGACCCCAGAGCTTTGCTGGCCACCACCGCGCGCGCCACCCCCGCCAAAGCCGGAAAAATCAAATCCGGCCATTTTAGGGTTGCCATCGGCATCTATTTCACCGCGGTCATATTGCTGGCGCTTCTGCTTATCAGACAAAAAGTCATAAGCATTCGTGGCTTCAGCAAATTTTTCCTGAGCCTTCGGTTCTTTATTTTGGTCCGGGTGATAGGTCTTCGCCAGTTTACGATAGGCAGACTTGATCTCCTGATCGCTCGCCGAGCGCGCCACACCCAAAACGCTATAGGGATCACGCATAAAACGAGTCACTCCAAAATTGGCGTTGATCGAAATTCTCCATCAACGCGATTTCACATTTGCTTCATATATGGAGATGGGCACCGACAATGTCCAGCTTTTGGCGGTGAAAAGCCCTCATTTTCCGATCAAAAACTATATTGGCAAGGGGCGCTGCTCTTCAATCGCCTCCATGGCGAAATATGAAGTGACCGAATCGAGTTCCACCTTCGATATGAGTCGCTGGTAAACATCGTCATAGCTCGACATGTCCTGCGTCACCACTTTCAGGAAATAGTCATAGTCGCCACCAATGCGGAAAAAGTCGATCACCTCAGGGATGGTTGAGACATGCGCCCGAAATTTTTCGAGCCAATCGGCCGAGTGGTGCCTGGTGCGCAGCATAACAAAGACCACCAACCCAAAGCCCAGATCATCGCGATCCAGCAAAATCGTTGAGCCCTTGATAAAGCCTGCGGCTTTGAGATTTTGCAACCGGCGCCAACATGCATTTTGGCTCAAATGGACCAAATCGGCCAAATCACGCTGCGTCAGGGACGCATCGCGCTGCATGTGTCGCAATATAGCGCAATCATAATGATCGAGTTTATGTCCATTCATGTGGTCATTTGACCAAATATTTATCACTTTGTCCATAAATTTAGAGAGAATTTCTCACTAAATTCGCGCAATAATAGATCCCTGAGATCGAAAGAGGGTCAAAATGTGCCGTTGGATCGCTTATTTGGGTCAACCGACCCATATGGAAGATTATCTATATGATGGGGAGCATGCTCTTTGCGGGCAGGCGCAAAAATCCTATCAAGCCAAGCTTGGTGTCCATGGCGATGGCGGCGGCTTAGGCTGGTATAGCCGAAAACCGTTTCCTGGCCTTTATCGCAATGCGGGGCCCGCGTGGGGCGATCCAAACCTGCGCGAGATCACCTCGCAGTTGGAAAGCAATCTGTTTTTTGCGCATGTGCGGGCGTCTACCGGCGCGCCGAACATATTTGTGAATTGTCATCCGTTTCGCTGCGAAAATTGGCTGTTTATGCATAACGGCCAAATCGGAGATTTCGAAAAGGTCAAACGACCGCTTGAGCAAAAGCTTGATGACCAAAGCTACCAAATGCGCCAAGGCGATACGGATAGTGAGCTGATTTTTGCTTTGCTGTGCACCAATGGCTTAAGGCGCGATCCGGTTCAGGCGATTGAAGCAACAATAGATCAAATTCTGGATCATATGCGCCACGCCGGCGTCAAAGCGCCTTTTCGCGCCACTTTCGCTTTAGCCGATGGTGAAAATGTCTGGGCCATCCGCTGGTCAAACGACGCCCACGCCCCATCGCTCTATCAACGGCTGCAATGTGATCATTTTTTGCTGGCCTCAGAACCCCTCGATGACATTGAAGACAATTGGCGCGAGGTGCCGCCCAATTCGCTCGTTCATGCCCAACTGACCAAAGATGGGCAGGTCCAGATGTCCCAATCATTCCTATTTGAAAAGGTGGCCTAAATGTTTGAGAAATTTACACAAAAGCTGGCTGTCCAAAACGATCTTCCTGCGTTTCTGCGTGATCAATTGATTGGCGATAATGCGATGATCGAGGGGCCATTCGGGCCACAAAAAATGGTCTACGCTGATTATGTTGCGTCCGGGCGCGCCTTGCGGGTGATTGAGGATTTCGTCGCGGAAGAGGTGCTGCCCTATTACGCCAATTCGCATACCCGTGCGTCCTATTGCGGGGAGAAAATGACCGCCATGCGCGAAGCTGGTCGGGCCGAAATCGCCCGCATAATCGACGCGGGCCGCGAGCATTCGGTGATTTTTACTGGCGCTGGCGCGACAGCGGCGATCAATCGTTTGGTCAAGCTGGTGGGGCTGGAGGATCTGGTGCGGGCGGATCAAGTGCCAGTCGTATTTTTGGGGCCATATGAACACCATTCCAACATTTTACCCTGGGTCGAATCGGGCGCAAAAATTGTCTATGTGCCCGAAGCCGAGGAAGGTGGGTTGGATTTGAATGCGCTTTCCAACCTGCTTGATCAATATGCCCATCATTGTTTGCGCATCGGCAGTTTTTCTGCCGCGTCCAACGTCACGGGCATCACCACGGATGTGGTCGCCACCACGCGATTGCTCAAAGAAAAAGGGGCGCTCAGCTTCTGGGATTATGCAGGCGGCGCGCCGTACCTCCCGGTGAGCCTCACCCCAGCGCCTAGCTTGGAAATTGATGCCATCTTCATGTCGGCCCATAAATTTGCAGGCGGCCCTGCCGCTTCAGGCATTTTGGCGGTGAAAGATGAAGTTGTGCGGCGCAATGTGCCCTCATGGCCGGGTGGCGGCACAGTCACCTACGTGTCCGAATGGGACCGTGACTATGTGGATTCGATCGCTGAACGCGAAGAGGCTGGCACACCCAATATTATCGGCGATATACGCGCTGCCTTGTGCTTCTTGACCAAAGAGGCGCTGGATGCCGACATGATCGCCACCCGTCAGCAGCAATTTGTGCGCATGGCGATGGCGCGCTGGAGTAAAAATCCAAATATTCATTTGTTGGGAAATCTGGACGCCCACCGCATCCCGATTTTCTCCTTCATCGTCACCGACAATGAAGGGATGCCTGTGCCGCATAACTTTTTCACCCGGGCACTGTCCGATCTTTACGGCATTCAAGCGCGCGGTGGCTGTGCGTGCGCCGGACCATATGGCCACCATTTGTTGAATATTGATCAGCATCAATCCGAACAGGTGCGCAATGAGATAAAGCAGGGGAACGCACTGGCAAAGCCCGGTTGGGTGCGGCTGAATTTCAGCTACCTCTTTGATGATCGAAAAACCCAATTCATCATTGATAAGGTTGACGAATTGGCCAATAGTGCGGGCACATATCTGGATCAATATCAGCTTGATCCGCAATCTGGCATTTTTTGCCATAAGGCGGAGGGGCTGCAAGCGGTCGGCTAGGCAGGTACTGCTCCACGCCGACTTTAAAAAAGGAACGGCATAAATGGCGCAGGACAATATCGAAGCCTTGGTGAAATCTCGCAACAAAGAGCTATTCGACCCCGCATTCAAAGGGGATATTGACCCTTATGAATTGTTTGATCGCTGGCTGGAATTGGCGTGGGAAAAAGAACCACGCAACGCCAATGCCATGTCGCTGGCCACGCTGGACGCTGATGGGCTGCCCAATATCCGCATTGTGCTGCTTAAAGAACGTGAAGATGACGGCTTCACCTTTTACACCAACACAACCAGTGCCAAAGGTGATGAACTGGCCGAGCATCCAAAGGCGGCGCTTGGCTTTTATTGGAAATCCCTTGAATGGCAGGTGCGGGTACGCGGCAAGGTGCAGCCGGTGAGCGAAGAGCGCGCAGACGCATATTATGCGTCACGCCCACGCGGGTCGCAAATTGGTGCCCATGCCTCAGACCAATCAAAGCCATTGGCGTCGCGTCAAGAACTGATCGATCGGGTGGAAGAGCTGACAGAAAAATATGAAGGTCAGGACGTGCCGCGTCCCGATCATTGGTCAGGTTATACGGTTTTGCCAAGTGAGATTGAATTTTGGTGTGATGGCGAATTTCGCCTGCATGACCGGGTTCGATTTACGAAAAACAAAAATGGCGAGTGGCAACGCCAGCGCCTAAACCCTTAGGCGAAGTAGCACGTGCGCATTTTCATCAAAACCTCAGCTTGGGCCGTTTGGGCGGCGCGTTTGGCGCGCCTTGTCATTCCGCTCTATGTGGTGTCGGTGTTGGCGCATCATATCGAACTTATTGATGGCCCAATTTTCGTCACCATGTTTGCGCTGGCCACCATATTGGGGATGGCCGCGCTGGCGGTGGGCCTCATCGCCTTTTTACGCTTGTGGTACACGGGCGATCATGGATGGGGCATGGCCAGTTGGGCCAATTTGGTCGGCATTGCTGTGGCTGGTCTTTTAGGGCTGACAGTGCTGTTGGCCACACAACACCCGCAAACCAACCAAGTGACGACCAACATCAATAATCCACCACCTTTGGGGGCACCGTCGCTCGAAACGCCGGCCAAACAGGCTGAGCTTGAGCAAATGGCGCAGGAGGTGGCGATTAGCTTTCCCACCGCCGTGACCCGCGCCTACCCACTTGGCCCCAACGATATACTGCCCCTGCTTGAACGACAGATCGCGGCAAAGGGATGGGACAATGTGAACCGCCAATCAGCGACCGAGACGGAAACGCTGTACATGGGCGATGTGAAGACGTGGTTGGGTTTTAAAGATCGCGTTTCCATTCGTGCAATTTACGATCAAAACCAGAGCGAAATCGATATGCGGTCTGCTTCCTATTTTGGTGAAGCCGATTTGGGCACCAACGGAAGGCGTATACAATCCTTCTTGGCAGATTTGGATAGCGCCGTGCGCAAGAAACTCTTGGACCTAAGCCGTGCCGCACCTTTGCAAGAAGAGCCATCGACTGAGGAGGCGGACTAGGCTGCGCTATAAACCGGCTGCCGCAAGAGCCGCGTGTGCTTTCGCAGTTTGTCCTGTTCAGTCAAAAAATGCAGATGCGCCTTCACCGTGAGCAGTGCAGCGCCCTTCACGGCCATCGACACGTCGGGATACATTTTATCCGTCAGCTGCCAGGCAGAGAGCTTGGCGTTTTCTTTAAGCAAGTCAATAATTTGCGCGTTGCGCTGAAGGCGATGCCCTTTGAGCGCTTTGGCAAACTTTTTGCCCTTTACGATTCGGTCGCCATGGGCGGGAAGATATATTTGTCCCGGGCAAGCCAATAAAAAGTCTATCGATTCCAAATAGGGCGCCAAGGCGCCATCCGGATCAGCAATGAGCGTAGAGTTCCACCCCATGATGTGGTCACCAGTGAGAATGTGCGCCCGGTCCGATAACGCAAAGCAAATATGATTGGCACAATGCCCGGGCGTTTCAATCACTTCGATTTCCACCGCACCAAGCCGAATAATGTCGCCCTGTTTCAGGGTTCGATCAGGTCGTAATCCGTAATGCCCTGATCGTCTCATCGGGTCGATTTCAAATAGGCGCAGGGCACGCGCGGGCCGATGCGGGCCGCCAAACATCAGCGGCACATCATATTTATGGGCCAGCTTGGGGGCCACGGCCGAATGATCGCGGTGAGTGTGGGTGAGCAATATGGCAACAACTTTGCGCCCATTTAGTGCCCTGTCGATGGCGTTAATATGTGCTTGCACGTCGGGGCCGGGATCAATGATGGCCAACTCGTCTTGGCCCACCAAAAAGCAATTGGTGCCCGTGAACGTGTAGGGCGACGCATTTGGCGCAACGATTCGCTCAACAAAAGGCGCAACGCTTTCCGCCTCACCAATTTTGGGCGAAAAATCTGTTTGGTAGCTGGGTGCAGTTTGCTGTTGCAAAGTCATGTTCGCCTTGGCGTTGAGCGGATAATGCGTAAGAGGGCTTAATTAGTAGGGGCAATTCCAAAAGACTGCAACAATGGGCAATTGAGTCAAATTGTGTGTGAATTGGCCAGAGCTAGTTTAGACTTATCCAAGCCTTTGGTTGGTCGTGAAATTCTCGATAAATGACCAATAGTTGACCCCTTTTGCACCGCTTTTGCCGCCTAAAGGCAAGTTTGTGCAAAAAGTTTGAAAAAGGTGGTTTTCAAAGGTTGCACATCCAAATGAAAACGCATATATACCGACACCGTTCAGTCATTTATTTGACGAACATACTGGGGCGTGGCCAAGTGGTAAGGCAGCGGTTTTTGGTATCGCCATTCGCAGGTTCGAATCCTGCCGCCCCAGCCATCATTTTTCCAAAATTATTGATTTGAATCCGCCGCATTTTGCAGGCGACGAAACCGTGTTTTTTGATGGTCAGCTGCTTCGGTGTGAGGCTTAGACGTAGTGCTTTTTCTTCGACATTTTGCCAATGCCCGGATTGAATGAATTGGTCGGGTCACAGCACTGATAATGCGCCGCCAAATCGGGTTTGGCCACGTAAAGATGCCCCACATTATGTTCGGCGGGATATTCAGCGCCGCGCTGGTCCAACAACTCAAGCATCTGCGCCTTCAACGCCTTGGGGTCTGCGCCTTTTTTAACGATATAATCCTGATGCAGGACATGGCAGAAGAAGTGCCCGTAATAAAGCTTATGGACCAATTGCTCGTCAATTTCTGGCGGCAATTGTTCATACCAATCCAGATCATTGCGCCGCAGGGCGATGTCCAGCGGGATAATTTCTTCAACCTCGGTCCCATGGATCGCCATGTAACGCACAGCAGCGCCGGCGGCGGCAAACCGATGTAGCCCCGCCAACTTGGCTTCGCGCGCGCTGCATTCAAAAGAATCACCATCACGATCAGCAAACAGCTTGGCCAAATATGCTGCCGCCTCGTCGACACCCTCATCGCGCATCTTCAGAATCAAATGATGGCGATAGCGTTGGCGAAACTCCATCATCCGTTTGGGCAAAACGCGCGGGGTGAGGCGGGCAAACAGTTGCATGACACGGTCGGTCAAATTGGCGAAGCCGGGAACATTGCGCAACCGCGAATCGATCGCGCCTTTTAAGGCGAAGAAGGTCGGCAAGCGATCTGTGCCCAACCAATCGATCATCATCACCGTATCTTTGCCGTAGCGTTCGGTCAGATCAAAAACTTCGCGTTCCATATATTCGCCAGAGACAGGCAATGTGTCAAAATGCGCCAAAATATGCCGCCGCAATGTGGTGAGATCTTCGGTATTGTTGGTGCCGATATAAAATGTCTTTTGCTTTTCCGGCTGGGGATAGCTGTCGAGGCGCACGGCGAATATCGCCATCTTCCCCGCGCAGCCTGAGGCTTCGTGCAGCCGTTTTTTGTCGGCATTGAAGCGGGCTGGCGTATCCGCATCGACAGCACGCACATGGTCCGCATAGTCTGTGGCCGAGGCTTTGCGGTTGGTCTCGGCCGGGTTTTTGTCGAAGTCGCCCTGTTCCAGCCGCGTGAGCATCTCCTCGGGTGTTTCCCCCAAGTCGATCCCCAAATGATTGACCAATTGAAGCTGACCATCCGCATCAATTTGCGCATACAACGACAATTCGGTGTAGGCAGGCCCGCGTTCAACCAACGAGCCACCAGAATTGTTGCACACGCCGCCAACGATGGACGCGCCGATACAGGACGAGCCGATTACCGAATGCGGCTCGCGGCCCAGCGGCGCCAATAGCTTTTCAAGCGAGAAGAGGGTGGACCCGGGAAATCCAATCACTTGTTTGCCCTGATCCAGCAAATGGATTTTGTCCATCCGCTGGGTATTGATCAACACTACGTCGCGATCATAACGGCCCGACGGGGTGGAGCCTTCCGTTAAGCCCGTATTGGCGGCTTGCATAATGATGATTTTGTCTGCTGCCCAACAGGCCTGCACAATTTGCCATTGTTCCAGCAAAGTGCCCGGCTGCACAACACACAGCGCTTCCCCTTCGCCAGAGCGAAAGCCGCGCCGAAATCGCTCGGTGGCACGTTGACCTGTGCGCACATGGCGTTTGCCCACAATGGCGCGAAATCTATTAATTAGGTCTTCGTTGGTCATTCAGGTCATTCGCCGCGCTGGCCACAACTATCTTTAAAACGCACATTATGACGACCCAATTGATCAATGGTGCTCACGCCCATCAGGCGCATATCACGTTCAATTTCCGCGCGCATCAAGCCAAGTGCGCGTTCGACGCCGGGCTGGCCCGCTGCGGCGAGCGGATAGAGATATTGCCGCCCCACACCAACAGCCTTGGCGCCAAGGGACAGCGCTTTAAGCACATGAGTGCCGCGCTGAACGCCGCTATCCATCAGCACGTCAAGGCGGTCACCAACTGCATCGACAATCTCCGCCAGCTGATCAAAAGGCGTGCGCGACCCATCTAGCTGTCGGCCGCCATGGTTGGAGAGCACAATGCCCGTGCAGCCAATATCCGCCGCGCGGCGCGCATCCTCAACGGTCATGACGCCTTTAAGGCAGAATTGTCCGTCCCAATCACGCACCATTTGCGCAACATCGTCCCAGTTCAATGTAGGGTCGAGCATTTCGGTGAAATAGCCGCCAATAGAACTTGTGCCACCGCCCATCGATACATGCTCTTCAAGCTGCGGCAGCCGAAATTTTTCATGGGTCACATAATTGATGCCCCACATTGGCTTGAGCATAAATTGCGTCAAACCAGCCAGATTTAAGCGGAAAGGAATTGAGAAGCCCGTGCGCAAATCGCGCTCGCGATTGCCACCCGTGATGCTGTCGACGGTCAACATCATCACATCTACTTTCGCCTCTTTCGCACGTTGCATCATCGCCTTGTTCAGCCCGCGGTCGCGGTGAAAATAAAACTGATAAATCTGCGGGTTTTTGTGCTTTTGCCGCAATTCCTCTAGCGACACTGTGCCCAAGGAGGAGACGCCAAACATGGTGCCATATTTTTCCGTGGCGGCAGCGACCGCGCGCTCACCTTTGTGATGAAACAGCCTTTGCAACGCAGTGGGCGAACAATAGACCGGCATGTCGAGCTTTTGCCCCATCACGGTGACCGACATATCAATGTCGCGCACACCAGCTAAAACTGAAGGCAACAGGTCACACCGGTTAAATGCCTTGCTGTTCTCCGCCAATGTCACTTCATCGTCGGCACCACCATCAATGTAATTGAAGATCGGTCCGGGCAATCTGCGCTTCGCTAGCTTGCGAAAATCTTGGAAATTATAGCAGTCTTTCAAACGCATGACGCGTGCCCCTTTGTAACCATCCGCGCGGCAGTAATTGCAGACGCGGCCTTCAACAACTTGCCTTTCTTTTTAGCGCCTATTGTAGCGATAGAAAAGTCGCCCCAGGCCGGATTAGACCAATGGGGATGGCCTAGCGGCCCCGGGTTGGCCAACCACTATTAGCGAAATGGCGCATTGGTAGACCGACCTGGCTATGCTATTGATCGCCCAAAAGCGCCAAAGGCAATAAGAGGGGATCATAAATGCAGCAAACTGCAAATCCGGTTTTGGTAGAGTTCACACGTGGAAATTGGGTGGAAAACCGCCATCGTGCGGCCTTCTGTGTTGCCGATTCCAGCGGCAAAATTGTTGCAAGCGCTGGCGATGTGGATCACCCCATTTTTCCGCGCTCTGCCATTAAATCGTTGCAAGCCCTGGCCTTATTCGAAAGTGGTGCGGTTGATCAATTCGCCCTCGATGACCGCGACTTGGCACTGGCCTGCGCGTCTCATAAAGGCGAGCCGATCCATGTGGAAGGCGTCGAACGCTTTCTCGACAAAATTGGTATGAGCGCCGACCAGCTTGAATGTGGTGCGCACGTGCCGTCCGACAAAGCCGCACGCGAGGCCATGCGGGCGAAAGGTGAAACGCCGACTGCGTTGCACAATAATTGTTCCGGTAAGCACACAGGCATGTTGGCCGTGGCCAAGGCCATGGGTGTCGATCCAAAGGGCTATATTGAGCAAGACCATGCCGTGCAAAAGCTGGTGCGTTCCTGCGTTGAAAAAGTGGTGGGTGACACGATGAGCACCGACAGATGCGGTCGCGACGGGTGTTCAATTCCAACTTGGGCGTCGCCCTTGCGCGGGTTTGCCACTGGATTTGCCAAACTGAGCGATCCAAATTCGGATTTACCTGCCCTTTATACCCAAGCAGGGCAGCGCCTGTTTGATGCATGTGCGCAAAATGCCATGTTGGTCGCAGGCACTGATCGCATTGATACCGATGCGATGGAGGCGTTCAAAGGCCAATTGATGATGAAAGTCGGCGCTGATGGCGTGTTCTGTGGCGCGTTGCGCAATAGTCACCTAGGGTTTGCCCTGAAAGTGGACGACGGCTCTGTCCCTGCCGCTGAGGCAATCGTCGCCGGGCTGGTGGCCAGCTTGGCCGAGGCATCAGACGCCCAAAAGAAATTGCTGGCGCAATGGTCTCACAAAACCACGAAAAATTGGCGCGGCTTTGAAGTGGGCGCGGCGCATTTGAGCGGCGAATTCGCCTCGTTCCTTTAGTGGTGAGCTTTTAAGAGCTAGCCGACAACATTGTTGGCGACAAAAATATGGTCTGGCGACTTCTTCGCCAGATCATCAAATTCAACATCGCGCCATTTACTTCCAACCATCGGTTGCTCACACTCAAAAAGCGAATTGCCCGTAATATTGATCGGGCCATCGCCTTCAACTGCCGAAGCGGCAATGCCATATTTGCATTTGCGCACCAAATTGCCATTGGCCAGCAAATTGCGGTGATAGGGCCCCCAACCGAGCAAGAGGCCAGCGCCGGGTACATTTTCCACCACATTGCCCGATAGCACGCAATCCGCCTCAGCAGCGATGCCGAGTGGAATGGTGTCGGGATTGTTGGGGCTTTTTTCCCAGATATTGCGCACAATATTGTTGGCGCACACAGCCAAATAGCCGCCATCATTGTAATTGGTGATTGAAATGCCGGTGGCCGCTTCATCAATCACATTGTTGCTGATCAAAGAGCCCGAAAACCCGAATTCGGAGAAGATCGCCACTTCGCCCAGCCGCTGACAATTATTGCCGATGATTTGCGTGTTGCGCGTGCCGTTGGCGCGCACCGCTGTAAATCCACAATCTTTAATTACATTGTTCGCCACGATGACATTCTGTGCTCGAAACACATTGATGCCATTACCATTTTGGCCGTTGCCACCGCTGCGCCACTCAATATTTTCAATCTGATTGTGGGTGACAATCGTGCCGTCAAAGCCCGGTTCATCACGCCAAATCAAAATGCCATTGTTGCCGCATCCATTGATGATGTTGCCGCGCACTTGCGATTGCACGCCATTGGTCAAAAAGATCGCTGCGCTTCCCACCTGTTCGAAGCGATTGCTGTTGAGCTGCACTTGCGCGTCATACCCCCAAACGCCGTGTTTGGCGCTGGCGAAAAAGCCGCATTCCTCAATATTCACATTGCGCACGGATTGCATGTAAAGGATCGCGTCCGCCGCCAGGTCTTGCGCCCCCACCAAATCAAACTGTTCAAGGGCGATATTTTGCGCACCGACCAACGAAAAAATAGGCTTGTCCGTGAGCTGCACCAGTTTGGTCGCGCTGCCTGCACCAATGATTTGTGTGCTGGAAGGTAAAGTAACATTTGATATCTGGTAGCTACCTGCGGGCAGAAACAGCTTTTGCTTGGCGCTGTTGGCTGCATTGATCGCAGTGGCCAATGCCTCGGCCTGGTCATAAGGCGCACCGGGGGCAAGGCCAAAATTCCGGCCATCAAGCAGGGCGCCGCTCACATTGTTTTGCGCCATAAGCGGCGAGGCAACGCCCATAGCTGAGGCCGCCCCTAAAAAGGATGCGCCGCCAGTCATCAAAAAATGTCGCCGATTTATCATGCACCCCTCCCGAACTGCTGGTCTATTGAGCGTGAAATACCGTTCAATTGCAAGCCAAGAGGACCCTGCTGGTTAACTTGGTTCAGGTTTTCCGCAGTTTAACGGCGGTGCCTGAGCAGGTCACCATCAACATGGCACCGCGAGACCCCACAGTTTCATAGTCGATATCAATGCCGATAACGGCATCGGCGCCGATGGCGCGCGCCCGATCGCACATTTCTTCAAGGGCGGCTTTGCGTGATCTGCTCAATGTTTCTTCATAGGCACCGGAGCGGCCACCAATATAGTCAGTCACGGTCGCCATAATGTCGCGAATAAAGTTGGCACCCAGAATAGTTTCCCCCATCACGATGCCCATATATTCGGTAATCTCGAAACCATCGAGCGTGTCCGTTGTTGTCGTCAGCATGTCCAGCCCCCAAAATAAGTCTGCTCGACAAATGGGGCATCGCTTGTGTCTTTTCAAGTCAAACCACCAACAGAACTGATGTGTTGGGCATATTTGTCAAAAAAAACAATGGTCCTATTGAGATTTGTTCATCGCACGGCTTATATAAACCTTCAAAATTCTGGAAGGGCCATTGGATGTTTGTTGACGGCAAGGTTTATCTTGGCACCAGCACCCAAGCTGAATATCTCGATCTGAAGTTGGCCAATCGCCACGGCTTGATCACTGGGGCAACCGGCACAGGTAAAACTGTAAGCCTGCAAATCATGGCCGAAGGCTTTTCGCGGGCAGGGGTGCCTGTGTTTTGCGCTGACGTGAAGGGCGACCTTTCTGGTGTTGCGGTCAGCGGCGAAACCAAAGACTTTTTGGAAGAGCGCGCTCAAAATATCGGCTTTGACGATTATGTCTATGAAGCCTTTCCGACCATTTTTTGGGATTTGTTTGGCCGCCAGGGCCATCCAATTCGCGCCACCATTTCCGATATGGGGCCGCTTTTGCTGGCCCGGCTGATGGATTTGACCGAAGTGCAAGAAGGCGTGATCAATATCGCCTTTGCATACGCGGATGATGAGGGCATGTTGCTGCTGGACCTCAAGGACCTGCGCGCGATTTTGGCCGATATTGACGAAAATTCCGATATTATTTCCAGGCGATATGGCCGGGTCTCCCGTGCCTCAATCGGTGCCATCCAACGCTCGCTATTGGTGCTGGAGCAGCAGGGCGCCGAAAACTTCTTTGGCGAACGCGCGCTGGATATTCGAGACCTGATGCGCACCGACAAAGATGGACGCGGTGTTGTGAGTGTGTTGGCGGCAGATGAATTGATGCAATCGCCGCGCCTTTACGCCACGTTTTTGTTGTGGCTCTTGTCCGAGCTATTTGAAGAACTGCCAGAAGTTGGCAATCCGGACAAACCGCATTTGGTGTTCTTTTTCGACGAAGCGCATTTGCTGTTTGATGACGCGCCCGACGCATTGATGGATAAGGTTGAGCAAGTGGTCAAACTGGTCCGCTCCAAAGGGGTGGGCGTTTATTTTGTGACCCAAAATCCGCTCGACATTCCCGACCCCGTGCTGGCGCAACTGGGCAACCGGGTGCAACATGCTTTGCGGGCCTATACGCCGCGTGAGCAACGTGCGGTGAAAACAGCGGCCGATACATTCCGGCCCAATCCAGCATTTGATACTAAGGAAGTGATCACCCAATTGGGGGTTGGTGAAGCGCTGGTGTCAACACTTGAGAAAAAAGGTGTTCCCTCGATCGTTGGGCGCACCATGATGCGGCCACCATCATCGCGACTTGGCCCGATCACGCCAGATGAGCGCAAGCAGATTATCGCAAACAGCCCTGTGGCCGCATTGTATGATCAAACCATGGATCGCGATTCTGCTTACGAAGAATTGCAGCGCCGTGCAGAGGCAAAATTGCGCGAGGAAGAATTGCAGCTTGAGCGCGAACAAAAAGATGATTTTGGCGACCTTTGGGACACGCGCACAGGCTACCGCGACAAATATCGCGATGATCGCCCCAAAACAAAACGCAAGACAAGTCAATCCCGGCGTCAAACGCCAACAGAAGCTGCCGTAAAAACCTTCGCGCGTACCGTTGCGCGACAGTTGGGTAACCAACTGGTTCGTGGTATTCTCGGTTCACTCAAGCGGGGGCGTTAGAATGAAGGGAAAAAAACCAATCAAGACTGCCGGATTTCTGGTGCCTGCAGACCGGGCCGAACACCAAAAGCAAATCACAAAGGCCCACGCGACTGGCGAATTTTTGGCGCAGAAAAAGGTCGATATCTGCTGCGCGATGCCGACCGGAGAGGTGGCTTCAGGCTTTGTATCCGGGGCACTGTCCAAAAATGGCCGGGTGATGGTCTATCATCAAGAAAATACGCCAAGCGTCAAATTACCTGACGGCGCTGAAATCATTGAAATAAACGGGTCGCCAATCGAACCCATCGCACAATCGGTTTCACATTTCTGGGTGCTGCCTTGTGGCGTGCAGGATTTAGGGCGATATTTGGAAACATGGCTGGCCTCAGCCTGTCGGCCCCTTGTGTGCCTGTCCAAAAGCGACGAGTTTTTGTTGCTTCGCGGCTTCATGCAGGATGTGGTGGCCGTTGATCGGCCCGATGCACTGGAGCGCATAATTTTTGCCAGATCAGTGGAAGAAGGCTGGGATAAAGTCGCGACGCTCTTGTCGGAAACACCGCGCTAAAACCGCATTCGGAAGATTTTCGTAGGTAGGTGCCCCGTGTGAAATGTGGGGCCTTAATGCGGCTTATCGCTCATGCTGGTCAGCTTGTCGCGATAGGCAGAAAACTCAATCACATTGTCATGCTGGGCGCTCATTTGCCCAAGCTGCCCATGGTCAAAGGGACGAGGCTGGTTCTCATTGTGGGATTCATCATCGCGCCAATCACGGCTGGAAGCCGCTGAAGTAGGGATGCGCACAAATTTTCCATTGGCCCCAAGGCGGGCGCTTACCCGCTCCTTGATATAGGCCGGAGACATGGGTTTCACGATGATCTCATCAATGCCCGCATTGACCACACTGGCCTGCAACTCCCGGTCAATATTTTTAATCATGGTGATGGTTTGCAACGTCTCAACATCAATGCTGGGATTGCTGCGCAAGCTGTTCAAAACATCCGGTGCAGAGCGGTCAGCAAGCTGATAATCAAGGATCAATAGGTCAAGCGGCGCAATGTCGGCATAGCGCAAAAGATGGGCCGCGCTGGAAAATTCACGCAGGCGAAGACCCGCGACATCACGCAGGACCATGGCCAAGATTGAACTTAGCGCTGAGTTTTGCGTCAGTATTCCAACGACCTTGGTTTCGAACAAATCACCTCTCCCGTGGTTAATGAATGGTTAACACTGGAAAAGGTGATTTGCCTAGAGATTCGTTGTTTTTTTCACAGACCAAAAAAAATCCGCCAAACCCAAGGGCTTGGCGGACCGTAAATTTTCACGATTGAATCGTGGGATTATTTCGCAGCTTCGTAAAGCTCCGCCACATATTCCCAGTTCACAAGTGAGTCGAAGAAAGCTTCGAGGTATTTTGGACGCGCATTGCGATAATCAATGTAGTAGGAGTGCTCCCACACATCGCAACCAAGCAACGGTGTTTCGCCATGAATCAGCGGGTTTTCACCGTTTGGCGTTTTGGTTACGGCCAGTTTGCCGTCTTTCATCACAAGCCATGCCCAGCCTGAACCGAACTGAGTCGCACCGGCATTCAAGAATGCTTCGCGGAACTCATCGACAGAGCCAAGATCTGATTTGATTTGAGCTTCCAAATTACCTGGAATTGAACCGCCACCATTAGGCTTCATCCACTTCCAGAAGTGATTGTGGTTGAAATGCTGCGCCGCATTGTTGAACAAGCCAGCATTTTTGCCATAGCTTTCACGCACAATATCTTCCAAGGATTTGCCTTCAAGACCAGAACCTTCAAGCAGCTTGCTGCCATTGGTCACATAAGCCTGATGGTGCTTATCATGGTGATATTCCAGCGTCTCAGCTGACATATATGGGTTCAATGCGTCGTAGGCATAGGGAAGTTCTGGCAATTCAAAAGACATGATTGGCCTCCAATATTGTTCTTCGTTGGTCTTCATTTTCTAAACTCTTATACGCGGTTCTTTGTTCCGCAACAAGAGGTATGGAAAGAAAAAACTTTCTTTATTTAGCGCCTTTTGTGGTTTGTAAGGCGAACGCATAGGCGAGGGCGGTTTCCTTGATTTTTTCAAAACGTCCAGACATGCCCGCATGACCGGCGCCCATATGTGTTTTTAAAATCAGTGGGTTATCGTCGGTCTTAAACTCACGCAATTTCGCCACCCACTTGGCTGGCTCCCAATAGGTGACCCGTGGGTCCGTCAGCCCAGCCATGACAAAGATGGCAGGATAATCCTTGGCCTCAATATTGTCATAAGGCGAATAGCTGGCGATATATTCATAGTCCTCTTTCGAGGTGATTGGGTTGCCCCATTCGGGCCATTCTGGTGGGGTGAGGGGGAGCGTATCGTCAAGCATCGTATTCAGCACATCCACAAACGGAACAAGCGCAAGAATAGACGCAAACAAATCAGGGGCCTGATTGGCGACAGCACCCATCAACATGCCGCCTGCCGAGCCGCCCATTGCTGCAATATTGCCTTTAGAGGTGTAGCCTTGCGCCACCAACATTTCACCCGCCGCAATGAAATCATTGAACGTGTTCTTTTTGTTGTGTTTTTTGCCTGACGTGTACCAGTTATAGCCCTTTTCCATGCCGCCACGAATATGGGCGATGGCATAAACCATGCCCCGATCGACCAGCGACAATGTGGAAATCGAGAAACCAGCGGACATGGACATGCCATATGAGCCATAGCCATAGAGCAACAGTGGCGCACTTCCATCGGGTTTGAAGTCTGCACGATGCAAAATCGTTACGGGCACCTGCGCGCCGTCGGGCGCAGTCGCAAACAGGCGGCGCGTCACATAATCATCCGGATTATGCCCCGAAGGAATTTCCTGCGTTTTCAACAATGTGCGTGATTTGCTGTCGATCCGATAATCAAACACTTGCGGCGGCGTCGTGGGGGAAGAGTAAAAATAGCGAATTTCATCGGTATCAAACTCGTAACCTGCCGAAACTGAAAGCGTATAGGCTTCTTCTTTGAAGCTGATTTCTTCCTCATGGCCAGTTTCAAGATTGCGCACAATGATGCGCGGCAGGCCTTCAAACTCTTCCTTGCGCACCAAATAGCGCGATTTCAAAAAATACCCCTTCAGCAATACACCGGGGCGGTGCGGCACCAAATCGGTCCAATGCTCAATGCCCGGATTGTCAATTGGCGCAGTTGCCAATTTGTAGTCCTCGGCACCATCCGCATTGGTGCGGATGTAGAACAGACCGTTTGCATCATCAATGGAGTATTCGCGTCCATTTTGCCGCGCAGCCACCAATTTCGGCGCGCCCAGCTTGTGAGCATCGATAAAGCGCACCTCGCTGGTTTCATGGTCGTGGCTATCAATGATGATATAATTGCCCGAATTGGTTTTCCCCACGCCCAAAAAGAATCCGGAATCCGGCTCCTCATAGATCATCGCATCATTTGCAGGATCATCGCCCAGCTTGTGGTGAAATACCTTGTGCGGGCGGTGGTTATCGTCCTGCACCGTGTAGAAAAAACTCTTGGAATCTGCAGCCCATGTCACGCCGCCAGTGGTGCTCTTGATCTCGTCTTCAAGCTCCTTGCCGGACTCGAGGTCGCGCACATAGATCGTGAAATATTCAGAGCCATTGCGGTCGGCGGACCAAGCGAGAAGTTTGTGGTTGGGCGAATGCGTCGCCCCGCCAGACCGGAAATAGCCCTCGCCAGCTTCTTTGTTGATGTCGAGCAGCACAGTTTCATTGCTGCCATCTCGATCTGTGCGGCAAATTTGTGAATATTGCTGCCCTTCAAGCGTGCGCGAGAAGTAAGCATAGTCGCCATCTTTGAATGGCACGGAACTGTCATCTTCTTTAATGCGGCCTCGGATCTCTTTATAGATTTGCTCGCGCAGATCGGCACTATCATCCATGTGGGCGTTGAAAAAGTCATTCTCGGCTTCCAGATAGGCGCGAATGTCGCTGTCGAGTGCCTCCGGCTCACGCATGACTTGCTGCCAATTATCGTCGCGCAACCAGTGGTAGGGGTCGTTCCGTTCAATACCGTGGTGAACGGTGACGTGATCTTTTTTTGCAGCCTTCGGAGGCGTTAGTTTGCTCATATTCTCAATCATCTTCCGGTTGCGGCACAAAGCTTAGCGCAGTGCCGTTGGTGCAATATCGCTTTCCTGTGGGTTGTGGCCCATCCTCAAACATATGTCCAATATGTGATTGGCACGCCGCACACACAATTTCGAGCTTCCGGGCAAAAAATGTGCGCTGCACTTGCAGCTCTACCGCGCTTTCTGGCGCTTCATCAAAAAAGCTTGGCCAGCCAGAGCCTGACTCATATTTATGTGTCGACGAAAACAGCGGCGCACCACATCCTTTGCAAACATACTGGCCCTGCGCTTGCTGGTCATTATAGGGATGCGAAAAAGCCCGCTCTGTGCCCTTCTGGCGCAAGACGTGGTATTCGAGTTCGCCGAGTTCGCGACGCCAATCCTGTTCGGATTTTTGTGTGTTAGATGTTTTGGACATGCTCAAAAAGGAAAGTTTCGGTTTGATGGTAACTTGGGTCGCTCTGCCGCAACAATCAAGTCTTTGCAAATTCAATTCTGATGTTTATACGATATTTCCGAATTTGATGATCCGAAAACACTGCAAAACCGTTGTTTCAACGGCGCTTGCCCTTGTCGGTTTCCTTCAAAATGGGTCAAATTGTGCAACAATTTCTGCGATTCGACCTGAGACGCGAAAAATTGCGCTCTAATGCCAACCGTGCTGATCCAAGTTCGGCAAATTGCAAGATAAACGTCCAGGCCAATGTGGACGTGCCAGATGGAGAGTGATCATTGTCCGACTTGCCAAATAATCATGCACTGCTGCTGATTGCACTGGCGCCATTTATTGCCGCCCTGTTTGCTCCTTGGGTCAATCGGTTTGCTCGGCCCATCTCAGGTTGGATATTGGCCACGGTCCCTGCAGCAATTTTTCTGGTGCTGACCACCTATATCGCCGACATTGCCGATGGCGGCACAAAAAACTTCGCCATCGCATGGGTCAATTCCAATTATTTCCCACTGCCGATCAATCTGAGTTTTTACGTTGATGGGCTGAGTTTGGTCTTTGCCATGCTGATCTCCGGCATCGGCACATTTATCGTCACTTACTCCGGCGGCTATTTGAACGGGCATCGCCATCAAGGGCGGTTCTTCTCATTCATCCTGATGTTTATGGGGTCAATGCTTGGCCTCGTGTTGGCTGACAACATCATGACATTGTTCGTGTTTTGGGAATTGACCTCCATCACGTCCTTCCTGCTGATCGGCTTTAACCACAACAAAGAGGCATCGCGCCGCGCAGCGATTCAGGCGCTGGTGATAACAGGTGGCGGCGGATTGTTGCTCTTGTTTGGCCTGCTGATGATCTTTGCGGTGAGCGGACATAGCGAGTTGAGCACATTGATGCGCGACCCAAACGTCCTGCGCGATAGCCCCTTCTATCTGATGGTTTTGCTGCTGGTGCTGGGTGGTGCCTTCACCAAATCTGCGCAAGTGCCGTTCCACTTCTGGCTGCCAAATGCCATGGAAGCACCAACGCCCGTTTCAGCCTATCTGCACTCGGCCACCATGGTGAAGGCAGGGGTCTATTTGCTGGCGCGTATGAGCCCGGTTTTGAACGAAACCGTATATTGGAACACCATTTTGCCGATCTTTGGTGGGATCACGCTGCTTACAGGCGCGATCATGGCGCTGCGGCAAACTGATATGAAGCAAATGCTGGCCTACACCACCTTGGGGTCCTTAGGTATGCTGGTGATGTTGCTGGGGTTAAGCGAAAAGGTCGCCATATTGGCCGCCTTGCTGTTCCTCGTGGCGCACGCTTTCTATAAGGGCGCTCTATTTATGGTGGTTGGCGCGATTGATCATGAATCCGGTACCCGCGACCTGACCGAAGTGTCGGGTCTGCGCTATAAATTGCCATTCACCTTTATCGCTGCGCTGTTGGCGGCCATATCCATGGCTGGCTTCCCGATTTCACTCGGCTATTTCGCCAAGGAAGAAATCTATCTGCTGTTCGGTCCAGAAAATATCTGGAGCATGTTGCTCGTGCTTGTTGCCTTGCTTGGCAATGGCTTGATGATGGCGGCAGGTTTGGCAATTGCCATCAAACCATTCTTTGGTCCGAAACTGGAAACGCCAAAATCGCCGCATGAAGCACCGCTTTCAATGATCTGGGGACCTTTGGTCTTGGGCGTTCTGGGCTTTGCCGCGGGGTACTACATCACAGATGTGGGTGAAGTGTTCTTCGGTCCAGCGGCCACAGCCATTTACGCCAAACTGGTCGAGCCGCACCTCAAACTTCACTTTGATCTGCTGCTAGTGGCATTGTCTGTTGCCACCTGGGTGGTCGGCGGCCTGGCGTTCTATAAGCTTGACGCCATCCGCAGCTTTTTGCGCCGTGTGGCCAATGTGTGGCGTTGGGGACCAGACCAAGGCTTCGATCAATTTATGTTCGGCATGATCCGCTTCGCAGATTGGATTACCCGTGTGTTGCATCACGGGCGGCTGGAATTCTATTTGATATTGGTGTTTGTCTGTTTGGCCGGGGCCTTGTTTGCGCCGCTGGTCATACAAAATGCACTGCCCGAAATTCCAGCATTTCCAAACCTACGCTTCTACGAATGGGCCATTCTGGCCATCGCTGCCCTCGGCTTGGGGGCCGTCATTGTCGCCAAAACCCGCCTCGTGGCGATCGTATCGCTCGGCATTCAGGGGTTTGCTGTGGCCATGATCTTCTTGCTGTTCGGGGCCCCAGATTTGGGCTTCACCCAATTGATGGTTGAAACCCTTTCAGTTGTTATTCTGGCATTGGTAATGACGCGTCTGCATCTCGACCAGCGCGATGCTCGGGTGTTGGAAGAAGCGGTACGCGATGGGGCAATTGCCATCGTGTGTGGCTTTGGGTTTGTGGCGCTGCTGCTGGCGGTGCTCAGCGTGGAGCTCGACACCAGCCTCTCAGAATTCTTCGTGGAAACCAGTGTGCCGATTGCCCATGGCCGTAACATCGTCAATGTGATCCTGGTCGACTATCGTGCGCTGGATACGCTGGGTGAAATCTCCGTTGTGATGACCGCGGGTATCGCAATATTGGCGCTTATCGGTATTCGCCTTGGTGGCCCGAAACGTGGCATTGGGGCGCCGAAGAAACTGGCCCCGAAACCACGTCAACCAAAACGCACAACCGCGAGAAGCAAAGGAGCGCGCGCATGAATACGGTGATATTTAGAACCGTTGCCCCTTATTTGGCGGCCCTGATGGTGTTGTTTTCAGTGTTCGTTTTGTTGCGTGGCCATAACGAGCCGGGCGGTGGCTTTATTGGCGGATTGATCGCCGCTTCAGCGATCGCGATTTATGGTATTGCCGCAGGTGTTGATGAAGTGCGCAAAGCGCTCGTTTTCCATCCCATCGCGGTGGCAGGGTTGGGTGTGTTTCTCGCGGGCATCGCGGGACTTATGTCTTTATTTGTCGACGCGCCGTTCCTTAAAGGCTTGTGGCTGTTCCTCGAATTGAGCGACGGCAGCGAGTTGGCGCTGTCCACCCCGCTGCTATTCGACATCGGCGTTTATTGCGTTGTGGTCGGGGCGATCTCCTCCATCGCGCTGGCGCTGGAAGAAGATGAGGAGACACGCTAATGGAAATCGCACTCGCTTGCCTCATTGGCCTGTTTTTCACCGTCGCGATATATCTTTTGCTGTCACGCTCTTTGATCCGCATGTTGCTTGGCATTGCCATCATCGGCAACGGCGTGAACTTGCTGATTTTCACGGTCGGTCGTGTCACACGAGAAGTGCCGCCCATCGTGCCAGATGGCGAATATGCACCACTGGAACCTATCGCCAATCCGCTGCCACAGGCGCTGATTTTGACTGCGATTGTAATTGGCTTTTCATTGTTCGCCTTTTTGCTGGTGCTGACTTACCGCGCCTATCAGGAACTGGACGCCGACAATACTGACACGATGCGTGTGGCAGAGCCCGAGGATAGCCCTCGACCGCCGCTGAGTTACTAGGAGACTTTGATGGCTAAGACGCCGCTGCCAAAAAATCTCGAATTGCCACCCGCAATGATTGAAGGGGCAACATCAGTTGCCGATTGGGTCATTGTCTGGCCCATCGCGCTGCCCATGCTTGGGGCGGCGGTGCTGTTGATGGCACGTAAACGCCCGGAATGGCAGGCACCATTCGCCTTTTTGATCTTGCTCGCCACCCTAGTGGCCAATGTGATGCTCTATTTGCGTGTCCAGGCTGAGGGGCCTTTGAGCATGACGATGGGCAACTGGTTGCCCCCTTACGGCATCAGCCTTACCGCAGATTCGCTAAGCGCACTGTTCTCAATGGTAAGCGCATTCATCCTGCTGATCGTCATCTTGTTTGTGCAATCCGAAATTGAAACGCGCGAAAACAAATATGGCTATCATCCCTTGCTGCTCTTATTGCTGACCGGGGTCTCTGGCGGGTTTCTGACAGGCGATTTGTTCAACCTATATGTCTGGTTCGAAGTGATGCTGATTGCATCGTTTGGCCTACTGATCATCGGCGGGCGAAAGATCCAACTTGATGGTGCGGTCAAATATGGTTTTCTGAACTTCCTCGCGACCACGTTCTTCTTGATCGCCATTGGCTTTTTATATGGCCTTGTCGGCACGTTGAACATGGCGGACATCGCGCTGAAAGCGCCGCAAGTTGAAGGCGGTGCCATTGCCGCCGTGGCCGCATTGTTCTTCTTGGCATTTGCCATGAAAGCGGCCGCATTTCCGCTTAATTCCTGGTTGCCAGCATCCTATCACGCGCCGGACCCAGCTGTTTCAGCTGTTTTTGCAGGCTTGCTGACCAAGGTGGGCGTCTATGCGCTGGTCCGGACCCACCTATTATTGATCCCGCAATCGCATGGGCAATTGCAGGTGGTTATGGAAGTTGTGGCAGGCGCGACGCTTATTCTGGCTCCACTGGGCGCCATGGCCCAAACCAACGCGCGACGCGCTCTTGGCTTCCTCGTTATTGGCGGCATCGGCGCCATGATGGCCGGTTTGGCCATCGGCACACCGCTCGGGGTGTTCGGCTTGGCAGCCTATGCAGTCAATTCAATGCTGGTGATGACCGCACTTTATCTGGTGGTTGGGTTGGTAGAGCGCATGGGCGGCACCAGCGACATCCGCAAACTAGGCGGCATTTACCGCGCCAATAGCTGGCTGTCGATTATGTTTATCGTGCTGGTCTTTGCCGTTGCCGGCTTGCCGCCATTCCTCGGTTTCTGGCCGAAAATGATCCTGGTGTTGGCCGGGATTGAAATGCAAAGCTTCTGGCTCGTCGGCCTCATTCTACTCAATTCAATTCTCACCTCGATTGCTGGCTCCAGACTTTGGGCTCATATCTTCTGGCGTGACGGCCGAGAGGGTGTAAACTCAGAGCAGATCAACACCAAAATCCGCCCACTGCCGCAGCGTGCGGTCGTTTGGGGGCTTTTGCCAACCGGCGCACTGGTGGCCTTCATCATTGTGGCGGGTCTTTGGCCCGAACCCCTGTTCAGGGCAGGCGGAGACGCCGCAAACGATGTGCGGTTGGCGTCCGACTATGTTGGTGCTGTGTTTGAACGGGTGCCTGAAACGAAAGGAGAGGGCGAATGACGCTTTTGCTCATATCAGTGCTGTTGGCCCTAACCTGGGCCGCGATTACCGGCACATTTTCTCTCGGAAATTTGATTTTAGGATTTGTCGTCGGTGGCGCGTCACTTTGGGTGATCCGGCTGCAGGTGGGACAGGCACAGATATTACGCAAGTTGCCCAAAATCATCTCTTTGGCACTATTGTTCCTTTATGAGTTGATCTTGAGTGCGTTTAAAGTGCTGGTGTTGGTGTTGTCACCCAACATGCACAAGAAGCTGCAACCTGCGATCATTGCCTTCCCATTGCGAGCCAAGACCGATGCAGAGATCACTTTGCTGGCAAATCTGATCACGCTGACCCCCGGAACATTAAGCGTGGACGTATCTCCTGACCGCTCAAGCCTTTATGTGCATGCGCTGGAGATGCCGGACAAAAAGAAGATGATTAAAGACATCGCCAACGGCTTTGAGGCTAAGATTATCGAGGTATTTGAACCATGATCGGCGGCGCAGAATTCCTAGAGCTTGCAATCACTATTGCTTTGGGCTTGCTCAGCCTCGCATTTTTGATTGTTTCAGTGCGCATTTTGCGTGGTCCAACCTTGCCCGACCGTATTTTGGCCTTAGACATGCTGTTGACTATTGGCATTGGCTATATTGCCGTAATCGCCATCAAGACTGGATATGCGCTCTATTTGGATATTGCCATTTCGCTGGCATTGGTTGGCTTTTTGGCCACGGTCGCTTTCGCCCGCTTTGTGCTTCAACGCTGGAAAATCAAAGCGGAACGTCTCGAAAACGACCGCAAGGATATGGGAGTAGAGGAATGATACAAGAGATTATCTCCTACATGGTGGGCATCTTGTTGATCGTGGGCGCTATTTTCTCGCTTGCAGCGGCGATTGGCCTATTGCGCTTGCCTGACCTCTACACCCGCATGCATGCCGCCTCCAAGGCAGGGACATTGGGTGCAGGCTTTGGCTTTTTGGCGATTGCCCTGGCTTCTATGGAGGGTTCAGTGATCTTGCGGGCCTTTGCGGGCTTCGTGTTCTTGCTGCTTACCGCGCCTATTTCAGCCCATTTGTTGGCTCGCGCCGCATACTTTGCTGGGTATAAACCAGCGCCGGTGACTAAGGTTGATGAAATGGACCCCAAATAAAATCCTGTAACTGATGCCAAACTGTCGCGGTTTTTAAGAAAGAAAGTGCAACTTTTATCCGATTATTGGTTGCAATTTGTACTTTCGCATAATAATTAAGTGTTCAATATTAGCGTTCGCTAAGATAGAAGCAATCTGCAGGAAATGGTTAAATAATGACTGAGCAACAAGATAATAATCAAGTTGACCTTAAATCTGAAATCATTGAATTAAGCACTGATATCGTAAGTGCTTACGTGTCTAACAACGCGGTAAGCCAAGCAGATTTGCCGAAATTGATTGCCGATGTGCACGCCACTTTGGCTGGCCTGGCGACTGGCCCAACTGAAGCCGAGCAGGAGAATCGTAAGCCTGCTGTGCCTGTTAAAAAATCAATCACGCCAGACTATATTATTTGCTTGGAAGACGGCAAAAAGTTCAAATCATTGAAGCGTCACTTGCGTACGCATTATGATCTGTCTCCAGAAGAGTACCGCGAAAAGTGGGGTTTGCCGAGCGACTATCCAATGGTTGCGCCAAACTATGCGGCTGCGCGGTCACGGCTCGCCCGCGAGATGGGCTTGGGGCGTAAAGCAGGAAAATAGTCTGCTTTTTTGCCATCAATTGCGACAAGGTCGGCCATGTGCCGGCCTTTTTTTGTACTATTTCAGGTTGCATTTGACGCTTGGGTTAATAGGTTTAACACCTTGATTTAAAAGCAAATCACCTGCTTATTGTTAATTTTAACTTAAGAAACTTATCCCCGGTCCTTCCCACGTAGGTTATAGGAATATATACCTAAAACTAGGGAATGATCATGTTTATTTATAGAATTTGCACCCATAATAATCAGGTTGAAACTAACCTTAGCACCACCACAATGCGGCTTCTGGATCAGGATCTAGAAGCACAATTCATCCTTAACCTCGTTGCGTGCGCCCGACAAGTCCACCCTTTTGAGCTGTTGGGTAAACCGCGCGGCGATGGCAATGTGTGTTTGTCGCGGCAAATGGCCATGTATTTGACCAATGTTGTGCTGCGCCGCTCCCTCACATACACCGGCGCATTGTTCAATCGGGATCGCCGGACGGTTTCACATGCCTGTGGCCGTATCGAAGATTTGAGAGAACAACCCCAGTTTGAACGTGTCTTGAGCTGTTTCGAGCGGACTGTGGTTCTCGCCATTCAAGATCTAAAGCTGGTGCAGGAGTGCTGCTCATGCGCCTGATTAAACGGCAGCTCAAATTTGTACGTTTGCTGCATAAGGGCGGCCAAGTCCATCAATGTGGCCAACTGGTGCGCGTTTCTAATGGCGCCCAAAAGGCGTCACTTGAGCCCCAGTGCCTGCGTGCTTTAATCAGTCAAGGCGTATTGCAAGGAACCGGCACCGATCTCAGCACGACAAAAGAAGCCGCGCACTGGATGCGGCGGCAAAAGCTGTGGTTGGCCAACCCAAATCCACAGCAGCAATCGCCAGATCAATGTGAGCCAAGTGGGACGGCATTGCCAATTGTTGGCAATGGTCAGCTAAATCGGCTGTGTCGGAGCACGAACAAGCGCGGTGGTCTATTGTCCCCGGACCATATCCTGGCCGCTAATCGATTGGAGCGCCTTGTGGAACGGGCCATGCTCACCCCGCAAATCACGCGCGATTACAGCCAGCTCAATGCCACGTTGGGACAGACCAAATCTCATGGCCAAAACGATATTAGCGACATGGCGGCAGACGCCAGAAAGGAATTGGCTCGTCTTTACGCTCAATTGCCCGCTGACTGCATCAATTTGTTGGTCGATGTGTGCGGGTTTTCAAAAGGTCTTCAAGAAGTTGAAGCCAACCGCAATTGGCCAAGACGCAGCGCCAAGCTTGTGGCCAAAATTGGATTGGATCAACTTGGTGCGATCTGGGGCATTGGTGAACTCGCGGTCCCCAATCATTGGCGGCGTAAAGGATGAATGACGCGGTGGTGCGGCTGGAGGCGTTATCCCGCCGCCGCCACAGCTTCGACCCGCTGGATCATTGCGCGCAGGCCATTGGCGCGTTGTGTGGTCAAATGCTCCTGCAATCCGATGGCCGCAAAGTCGCGTTCTGCATCAAGCTCTGCGATCTGATCTTTGCTATGGCCAGAAAAATAGGCAATGACGATCGCAACCAGGCCTTTTACGATCATGGCATCGCTATCGCCTTTCAGGATCAATACGCGCTTTCCATCGACCTCTTCGAAATCAGAGGTCAACCACACCTGAGAAACACATCCCTCGACTTTGTTGGCCGGGCTATAGGCCTCTTCGGGCAAAGGGGGGAGGGATTGTCCCAATTCGATGACATATTTGTAGCGGTCTTCCCAATCATCCAGAAATTCGAGATTTTCTTTGATGTCGTCAAATGTCATGGCGCGCTCCTTTTGCCCAGATTTGATAACCAAATCGGACTGATTTGACCACCCGGCACCATAAAAAAAGAGCCGTGGCACCTGGGGAAGGTGCACGGCTCAGAATAAGACCGCATTTGGAGTAGCATCGGGGAAGTGATGCGGTCTCGTTTTCAGTTTAACCTGCCCAATCGGGACGTGGTGGCGGTACGGGGAACGATGCCATCCCGTCTGATAGAGTAGGGTTATTCAACGGCTTGGAGGCCAAAGCACTGGCGACAACAATGTTCTTCATGCTGCTGCAACCAATATCGGTACAGTTGAGATGACCTGCGTTTTGAACAACAAAGTCGGTGGCCCCATTGACCGCCGCATTTGCTAGAGCTTTTGAGGCTTGTTCAGGCTCAAACGCGAAGGGTTTGATCACTAGAAATCCGATCAGCAGCCAGAATGAACAGCGTAATATAAACATTTTGGCTCCCCCGTTTTTTCTCAACTTAAAAAATCATTGGAGCCAACATAACCAACAGCTGTAAAACCGAAATTCAGAATTTTGATAAAATTTTATACAAATGCATTTTTTTGCGCAAAAGCACGTTTAGTGGCCGGTTTGGGAGGGGCTGTACGCCCCGGTGGCTATGAGATTTATCAGATCGAAGTGCTGGAACGACTTTTCGAAAAGATCGTTGGTCATAAGTGTTGCAGGCGTTTGAAACGCAGAACTTTGACCAACGCAAAGAAAAGAGGCGAAGATGATCGAATGGTTATTTGCGCATAGTCGAATTATCAATTCGGCCACGAATATCGCCATGCTTTTGATCTGGATTGGTTATTTGCAGGTTTTGGTTTCAAGCTATCACCGACAGACGCGGTCAAAAATTATGATCACCCGCAGCGGTGTCGATAATTTGCAGTCGCGTTGCCTGGTTTGCAACATGAGTTCAGAGCCGATCTATCTCTTGAGTTTAATGATTGAGCTGAAGACTCCTGACGACTTGAACAGCTACCCCATCACTGAAATTGAAGGCTTTGAGAAATGGGACAACCCATCAGATGTCGACCTTTGGAGCCGACAGGGTCCGCTTGACCCTGGCAAGGTTCGCGACATGGGGTCATTTAAAGAGATGATTGCCCATGCCTTGCGCTACACTAAAGACACTGACATGCCTGATGAGGCGGATTGGCCCGCAATTGAGAGCCTCGAAATCAAGGTGATCGCAAGCTATGGGTCAGAAAATTTGCCCGTCGGTGCAAAGCGAAGATTTGACGTGAAATCAGATCACCAAGGGTGGGTTCTTCGCCCGGATGCAGCAGTGGCGCGACAGATTCGGGCGCGGGGTGAGCGCAAACGGTTGGGCACATTGTTGGAAGAGATACGGTCCTGAATTAAAGGGCCGCGATGTCAGAACAGATGCCTAACCGCGAGATTTACTTAGCTTTGGCCCTGCGGACTGTGCCGTTCGGTAGTAATAAAACACTTTGTTTACCACACTAGATAAAAGTGTCGCTAAATCAGCCCTTTTCGCTGGCTGGGCGGTCGCCGTTTAATACCCCTTTAGATTCTTATTGTCATGGTGGAGCCAACCAAAAAAAGGCATCAAGCGGAAAAGTAATGCGTAATCCCTTGACCAAGATACAAGAGGCGTATCGGTCACCCCGAAATGGGGCCGTTCATGACAGTGTCGACCAGTTGCGACAACGGGTAATCCAATCCAATGCGATTTTGGGATTGGCTCTTGTTGCGTTTGCTGTGCCGTTCGCGGCCATGCTCGCCTTGCGCCAAGATATGCAATTGGTGTTCCACGCTGTTCCATTGGCGATTGGCTCCTTGCTCTCATGGCAATTGGCGCACAGCGGCAATGTGCGTTGGGCCATGCTTGTTCAACTCTTGGCCTTGACCGGTATGGGCGTTTGCGTGACGCTATTGGATGTGCAGGACGGCACAATTGGCATGGCGGTTGCGGCGATTGCCGCGCTCTATGCCTATTTGTTGGGTGATGCCAAAACCACCAAAGCGGTGGCGGGCATTGCGATTGTTGGTTTTGCCTTGCAGGGCGGCCTGCTGATCCAAGCCTTCAGCGGTGAGCCCAAAATTGTCGCGAGCCACCTCGACCTTTCAGTTCTCTATGTCATGATCCCTTTGGGCTTTGTCGGTGTGTCCTTGGCACTGCTGCGGGAAGCTTATTACACGCATTCGAAATCCCAAGTGCGGGCCTTCAAGCATTTGGTGGAGAGCGTGCAAGACGCCGTCGCCAAATACACAAGCGAAGGCGAGCTAACCTATCTTTCACACACTGCCGAGGCATTCTTCGGGTGCAAACGCTATGAATTGGCGGGCAACGGATTTGTTGAACGTATTCATATTCTAGACCGTCCTGGCTATTTGAAGGCCTTGGATGAGGCGCGCGTTAAAGGTGTGCCGCGCAGTGTGGAAATGCGGATGCAATGCGTGCGTGAAGAGCAATATAGCTTTATTTGGGTCGAGGTTTCCTTGTCGCCGGTGCAAGAAGCAGACAGTGCTGGAGCGGGTCATGAAGTTGTGGCAATCATTCGCGACATCACCGCACGTAAAGATCAAGAAGTGATCACCCAAAAAGCCCACCTGGCAGCAGAGCAGGCGAACCAGTCCAAATCGCGCTTTTTGGCGACCATGGGGCATGAGTTGCGCACACCACTCAACGCTGTTGTTGGCTTCTCAGATATGATGTTGAACAACATTGGCGGTGAGCTGAGCAAAGACCACCAAGAATATGTGACCATGATCCGCCAAAGCGGTGTGCATTTGCTGGATACGGTGAACATGTTGTTGGATATGTCAAAGATTGAAGCCGGGAAGTTCGAGCTGCAGACCAATCAATTCGATCCGGCTGCATTGATCGAACCGTGCTTTGCCATTGTCGCCAGCGCGGCGCAGGCCAAAAACATTACGTTAAATGCCGAGCAGGGCAAATATTTGCCGCCCATGGTGGCAGATGAACGGGCCTGCCGTCAGATTTTGATCAATCTGCTGTCGAACGCCATTAAGTTTAGCCCGGAAGGCGCGACAGTGACCTTGCGGATCCGGCCCATGGGCACACGCATTGAGCTTAGTGTGCTCGATCAAGGTATCGGTATTGCGCAAACGGATATTGAACGTATTGGTGAGCCTTTCTTCCAGGCGAACAATGGCCTTACACGCGAATATGAAGGCACAGGCTTGGGATTGTCTATTGTGCAAGGTTTAACCGCATTGCATGGCGGCGAGTTTAAAATCAAATCTCGCCTGAAGCAGGGCACAACCATGAGCGTGTTGTTGCCAGTAAACGCGGAACAAACCTTGGACGATGTGGCCGAAAACGTTGAGGCGATCAGCGACATGCAGTTCAAAGCCGAAGCGGAACGGGCCGCCAAGGAAGCTGAACAAGAAAAAGCCGCAAAAGTAAGCTAAAAGGGGATCGGGGATATGAGCGCATATAGCGTTGGACATTCAGGAGATGAGCGAGATATTCAAGGGGTCACCATGCAGATTTTGAGTGGCGCATGGGCATTCGTGCGCACCCACCCAACAAATACAATTTGCACTGTCTTGCTGACTGTCGGGATTGGCGTCTCGGGTTGGAATGCGCTTTATGGCCAAAAAAATCTGCATCCTGCGCCATTTTGGGGCGCAGTTGAAGCTGAGACCCAGACCGAAACAACTGCAACGCCTCCCGCAATCGTGCCACCAGCGCCCGTTCAGCGCAGCGTAGCACAACCAGCCCCGGCAACAGATAATGCGCCCACCAGTTCAATTTCGGCGCCGAACACGACCCCTGTTCGCATTCCGGCCGAGGTGACTGGCAACCCAACCACATTCAATGTGCAAAAAAACTTGGCCAAGCTCGGCATCTTTAAGGAGACGGTCGACGGGTATTACGGACCGAAAACCGCAACGGCGATACGAGCTTTTGAGAGCCAATATGGTCTGACGCCAACAGGCGCAGTCAGTGAAGAACTGTTGACCAAGCTGGAAAATGTTGTGAGCGGCACTCAGAGCGCGGTGCCGGCCAGCGCACCTGCGGCAAGCGCAACCAATGATCCACTGGCTGAAATCGCCATGCGGGCGGTTGAGGAGCAACCGCAAGCCAGCACACAAAGCTATTCCCGTGAATATGTGATCAAGATCCAAAAAGGGCTTTATTCCCTTGGCTTCTTGCAAGGCGCCATTGATGGGGTGCCCGGTGCCCAAACCGAACGCGCAATCCGTCAATTTGAGGTGTTCAACAATTATCGCGAAACTGGAGAAATTTCGCCAGAACTGTTCGATATGCTGCTCGCGGCTAATGCCAGCTTTGAATAGCACCAGGAACACATGAAACGTTTACGCGCAGATCTATGGGTTTCGGCCTTTATACGGCTGCACACCCAGCGGGGAAATATGTGCGTCATCCGACAGCGTGGCGATGAGATTGCGGGCCAAATCTGGATTGAAGTTGATCATCTGGATGGCAGCAGCAGCCTTTATGTGCCTGCCATGCAGCTGGAACCTGATAGCCAGGAGCGTATTTTTGAAGCTCGTTTTGACCACGCCACCTATCAGGATGTAAACGCTCGCATCCAGCAGGAGCAAGCATTTGACCCCGATTTCTGGGTGATCAGCCTTGAAACCCGCGACACGGATATTGGTTTAAACGTGAGTGAATCGTCCGCCTAGCGCGAATTGCGCAAGCGACTAACCGCATTTGCAGCACGATCCAGAACATCCGAGCTTTGCGCCCGTTGTTTTGCTGCGGAGGCAGCCGCCAATGTGCGGATACTTTGACGTCCGGCCGGCATATGCTCAGTTTTCTTATCCAGATCGCTCAATTCAACATCGCCGCGCCAAAGCGAAAGAATAAACACCATGGCTTCGGGTTTTAGATGTTGGAACAAATGTGCGTATTGCTTCAAATCTTTGGAATTGTCGCGATCGCGCGAACTGGCGTGGATCAGCACTTTCAAGCCATCCTGCGCTTTGCAACCGAATGCACGCAACACCACAAAGAGCGCCGCGCCGCTCACATCATGAGCAATCTCACCACATTTCAGTTCATCGAGGCCAGTAACCTGGCTCAACAGCCGCGTGACCTTTGGGCGCTGATTCTTAGAAAGCAACTTCATCATGGCTTGGGTGAATTCGCTGGTCGCCACTGAAATATGCTCAAACGTGCGGTGCATTGGCGTTTTAGGCGTATAGCGATTCTCGAATGCTGCCAGCACCTTGATGCGATCCGATTCTTTCAGGTCGAAAAAGGCGTGCAGCAAATAGGCCTTGTCGAAATCATCACGCGCGGCGAGGGACCAAGCCACTTTTTGATCCATGCCCGCGGCTTTAGAGATCGCGCGCAAATAGGGGCCCTTAAACTCAATAGAGGGATTGGCTGCCAGTGCGCGATAAACCTTGCGGCTATTGATGGGGAAGAGGGTGGCGACCAGCTTGCTGCTCAAATTGGGCCGCGTGGCAATTTTGGCAATCTGGTCAGCGTCATTCTTGGCAATGATCGACAACAAAATGTCGTCAGAGACTTCTTCACTTTCAGCCAAGAACTGATCCACATCCTCGCCGATGTTGTCCATCACCAGCCTTTCCAGCCGTGGCGACAGGTAAGGTGCGTTCATTAATTTGAGCGCGGCGCGTGTGCGGGCCTCCGATTCGGCCGATGGAAACAGCCGTTCTGCCAATTCTTCAAACTGTTGCAGCTCCGCATAGTCGGGCTTAGGCCGCTGTGCAAATGCGTCGCAAGCGGCCACCAACAGGGTGTTCGCGCGTTCAATGCCGCCGTTCTCGATTAACAATTTAAACGTTTCGTAGGGTTGGAAGCCGATCATCTCTTGCCTGATTTTACCAAAGTGGGTCAAAACAAATCACTTACCCACTTTTTTCATTAATTCGTTAGCAGACTATTAACCTTGACGATTTCTTAATCATTTTTGCACAAACATTAACATGTTCGTATTTCCGATTGTGAGTATCGAGAGCTTTATGACGACATAGACACAGATTTTTTCAAAAAGAGGCCCCCATGGGGAAAGTATTATCATTTCAACCGCAGCGCCGAATTTCGCGAGCACATAAATTAAGTGGGAACGCGGAAAATATCGTTATTTTTCCAGGTATACGTTATGAACGAGCCAACAGCGCAAGTGATCAAAAACGCCGGAAAAATAAGGTGCGTAAACCGCACTAGATTTAAGGCTATGCTGACTTTATTGGTGCCATTGCTGGCCCTGAACGCGTGTGCGCGTCCGGTCGGTGACTTTGGTCGCGCCGAAGATAGCGTCATTCATGACGAGATTTTGCCGCGCGTTGGTGCCATGGTGGCAAATGAACGGGGTGAACCCGTTTCGCGGTTTATACTGACTGATGAAGAAAAGCTCATGCGCAATCGCGTATGGCGATTCTTGATTGCTCCCCACGCAAATGACTGGATGTTTGACGCCGCAGTCGAGCTGCAGCGCACCCGGTTAACCGAACCAACGGACCTTTCCTACACAACAGACCGCTATTACACCCATTTGCGCCTCTCGGACTATAATTCAACCACCACTCGATATGTCACAATCGCAGAAGATGCGCGGACTGATTTGAAAACCGTGCCGGGCACTTTCCACGCCATTTGCGAGGTTATGGAAATTGAACGTCGCCGCACTGTGGCGCTTAAAGGCCTTTATCCGAACAATGATGCGGTGCGCAAAGAAGTGCGGGCGCGTGAATTTGAAAATGCCAATGTGATTGCATGGTTCACACGCGCTTTGGATTATCGCTATAAAAGCTATGATGTGGCGCTAAATCGACTGCTCGTTGAAACGCCGCATCAAGAAGCTGGCCTATCAAACGTTGCTCTGAACCGATTGGCCGTTTTCGTAGACCGCGCCAAACAAGGTGAGTTCTGTGATCCATTCACTGACCAAACCTATAAGGCGCACCAAGAGCTACCTGCGCTTCAATCCCGCTATGAAAATATGGATTACAACACCCCCGAAGAAGCGGTCATTCTTAAATAGCCGCATCATGTGTGCAGCTAATTTGGCTTAACGCTTCATCGTAACGTGTTTTCAACGCATCGTGCTCCGGCCAAAGGCGTATTATGGCCGTGAGCTGGTCAGTTGGTGCGTTCACGATCAAAAAGCCTTGCCCGATTTCCAAGCCTTCTTCCGCCAAGAGGCGCGATTGAACGGGGTTGAACACGCCAATCTTGATGTTGTCGCCACTGCCAGCACGACTGGTGGTTGAATAAATCACGCGGCCATCACGTGCCGCGATGGCCACCGACCAAAAACTATGGGGTAAATTGCCGTCAATAAAAATTGGGCCCCGCGCCAAATCAAACTGACAAATGCCATAGTTCAGGGCAGGGTCCAGCTGCAGCGCGCGTCCAAGTTCGTTATCGTCTGGATCAAGCGCAACAAATGCTTGATCCGGGGCGATGCCCGCGAGTCGCGACCATGCATCTCGCTCCGCAAAGCTGGGCACAAGCAAAATGACGCTGAGATGAATAATGCCGCCCAATATCAGTCCGGCCAAAAGCCAAAGTGCAAACCGCGCCATCAACAGGCCTCCAATTGCACTTGCGGCAGTTCGATTTCTTCAGAACCCAAATTGGTGAATGCGTTGGTATCATATAGGGTGAGGAGCAACTCAATACGCCCCAATCCATCGGTGTTGACCCAATTGCCGGGTTTGACCTTGGGTGCGATGGCCAAGTCAAATGCGCCATCCGAGGAAAATTGCATCTGGCCACTTTCCGCATGTCCGAACACTTGGTTTGTGCCGGGGTCGCGCACCTGAATGGTCCAAAGCGCATGATTGGGCATGTGCCCGCGCACACTATATTCACAACGGCCGCTCAATGCGTCGCCATTTGTGTCTTTTTGAGCAAAAAACCGTACGCCTTCGCCTTTGCCGAGCGGCAACATACCTTGGCGGGCCAAATGAGCGCGGGCATAGGGATCAATTTGCGCTGTGCCCAATTCGGGCCATCCAGACCAAACGCCATAATGTGTCGCGGTCAGCTCACGACCTTGTTCAAGGCTATAATAGCTCAGCCCAAATCCCACACCTAAAGCGGTGATCACCAAGACAATTGGGTAGATAAGCTGCTTCACAGTTTGGCCGCTCCGCCATCTTCAAGCGCGGCTTGGCGCTGGTTGTCCGGGGCGCTCTCGACCTCAATCGATGTATGCAACTGATCGAATAGACGATGGAGTTCTCGAAGTTTTTCACCTGCACGAGGGGTCAGCGATGGCGGGCGTTGCAACACCGGTTCGCCATCTTCGCCAATGCCGTCTGCCGGAACACTTGGGGTATCGATGCGCTCAAAATCTGCGCCGGGGAGGTCTTTGATATCCACGTTTGAATGGGCATAGGCCATAAATTTCTGCCATGTCTGCGCGGGCAGGCGCCCACCTGTCAGATTGTTTGTGCGGCTATAATTGTCATTGCCATACCACACCGCAGCGACATAGTTGCCCGTATAGCCACAAAACCATGCGTCCCGATAAGATTGAGTGGTGCCCGTTTTACCTGCAGCGGGTGTGCCAGGCACCTCGGCGCGCCGACCAGTGCCTGCGGTGACAACGGAGCGCAGCATATTGTTCATGCCTGTGACCGTGCGTTCGCTTAAAACCCGCTCCGGTGGTGGGTTATCTCTGGCATCGTAAATGCTCTGGCCGCGCAAAGTTGTGATCCGGCTGATGCCATATGCTTTGGCGCGAAAACCGCCATTGGCAAACACAGCATAGGACGAGGCCATATCGATCACACTTGTCGAAATCACCCCCAAGGGCAACGAACGTGTTATCGGGAAATCATTTTCGATACCCATTTTGTGCGCCAACTCCGCTATGGGGGCGCGTCCTGTGGATTGGGACAAGCGCACCGGCACGGTGTTGATGGAGCGGCGCAAAGCGTTTTTCAATGTCACCCGACCAGAATAAGATCGGCCATAATTGCGCGGACACCAATCGCCAATGCAAATCGGCCCATCATTGATAACCGTGTCGGGCGAGAAACGCCCGGTTTCAAGCGCTGTCGCATACACAAATGGCTTAAAGGATGAACCGGGCTGCCGCTCGGGATTGGTGGCGCGGTTGAACTGGCTTTTGCCATAATCTGTGCCGCCCACCATGGCGCGCACGGCGCCATTTGGCTCCAGCACCACCATAGCACCTTCGCTCACGCGATAGGCTTGCCCTTCTTCCCGCAGAATTGAATTCACACTATCCTCGGCATGGCTTTGCAACACAGGATCGATGGTTGTGCGCACCACGAAACTGACCGAGTCATCCGCATCGGCAACAAGCTCTTTGACGTTCTCAAATGCCCAATCCAGGAAATAGTTGGGCGAGTCGATTTCATTTTGTCGTTCAATTGGCGTGGCTGGCGCACGCCGCGCGGCGGTGACTTGACCTTCAGTGAGAAATCCGGCCTGCACCATATTGGTCAGCACTTCATTGGCACGCCCGCGCGCTGCCGCCAAATCCACATGCGGCGCATATTTGGTGGGGGCTTTGAAGAGCCCGGCCAACATCGCCGATTCTGACAAGGAAATGTCCTGTACCTTTTTCCCGAAATAATATTCGGCAGCCGCTGCCACCCCAAAGTTGCCGCCGCCCATATAGGCGCGGTCAAAATAGAGCTTCAAAATCTGATCTTTGGTGTAGTGGGTCTCGAGCCACAGCGCCAAAAAGGCTTCCTTGATCTTACGTTCGAACGTGCGCTCCGAAGTCAAAAACAGGTTTTTCGCCAATTGCTGGGTGATTGAGGAGCCACCTTCAACCACCGAGTTGGCGCGCACATTGGTGATCATCGCCCGGGTGATGCCCACCAAGTCGATGCCGAAATGGTCGTAAAAGCGCCGATCTTCAGTGGCGAGGGCTGCCTGGATCATATAGGTCGGCAGCGTTTCCAGCGGCACGGAATCGTCCGTGCGGATGCCGCGCCGGCCAATTTCATTGCCATATCGATCCAAAAAGATGACCGAATAATCCTCAGCCTGGTTGAACTCGCCGCTGGCTGTGGCGTTAAAAGAGGGCAGGGCCAACGCCGTCATCAAAACAAGGCCCATGGCGAAAAAACTCAAGCCATCTGAAACCAGCTCGACAATGAGCCGACGAAACCCGGTGACCTTGAATTTGGCCATGATGTCGCTGAAGGTTTGGTAGCCACGGCCCAAGGATTGGAAAAAGTCATAAAGTGAAGAATCGAGCCAAGCGTCGAACCGAATAAACTGCGACGCCTTTTTACGCTTTGTCTTTGTATAAAACGGATCTTGCACCGATTCACCACTCAGTAAATTTGCTGCTTTTTGCACCAAAAAGTGCTAAGCGCTTCTACCCAAAGCACAGACATAACATATGTTGACCCATTTTTGAGCAAAAACACAGGCGAATTACAATGAATTTTTGGGAAGAAAAATCCCTCGACGATATGAGCGATAGCGAGTGGGAAGCCCTGTGTGACGGTTGCGCCCGGTGCTGCCTGATCAAGCTGGAAGATGAGGACACGGGTCAAATTGTGACGTCTGACGTGCACTGCAAATTGATGGACACCAATGATTGTAGCTGTACCCAATATATGGACCGGCAAAAGCTGGTGCCCGATTGTATCAAGCTGACGCCGCAAAATGTGCGCGAGATTAAATGGATGCCCGTAACCTGCGCCTATCGCCGTTTGCTTGAAGGTAAAGGGCTTGCATGGTGGCACCCGCTGGTCTCGGGAACGACCGAAACGGTGCATCAAGCGGGCATTTCAGTCAAAGATCGTGCGGTGAATGAGGAATTGGTGGGCGAAGATGAGTGGGAAGACCATATCGTTGGCTGGCCCGAATTTGACCCTACTGCGGAACCAGAAGGCGACGAATAGCGTTTAAGTTGCAACAGAGCGGGGATTTATTGTGACTTTAGAGGAATTCGCGGAAGACATTTGGATCACCGACGGCCCCGAGATCGTGGCAGCAGCAGGGTTTCACTATCCGACACGCGCGGCGGTCATACGCTTGGCCGACCAGAGCTTGTTTGTCTGGTCACCTATAGAGCTAGATCAAGCGTTGCGCGATGCTGTGAACGAGCTAGGTGAAGTGAAATACCTTATCGCGCCCAATAATTTACATCACAGCTTTCTGGCCGAATGGCGCCACGCCTATCCATTGGCCAAGCTCTACGCGGCGCCGGGTTTAGTCTCCAAACGGGAAGATCTAAAATTTGATGGCATTTTGGGTGATACGCCGAACATGGAATGGGTCGACCAGATCGATCAGGTGGTGGCAGATGGCAATGTTTTGACCAATGAAGTGGTATTCTATCATCGCAAAAGCCGCACGGTTTTATTTACCGATCTGCTGCAACAAATGCCAAAGGATTGGTATCGAGGCTGGCGCAGAATAGTGGCGATGTTGGACTTGATGACCGAGGACCAACCGACTGTCCCGCGCAAATTCCGGTTGGCCTTCAAAGATCGAAAAGCTGCGCGACAAGCCATTGATAAAATCGAAAGTTGGCCCAGCGAGAAGGTGTTGATGGCTCATGGTACGCCGGTGCACAGCAACGGTCAGCAATTTATAAAAGATGCCTTCAATTGGTTGAGATAAGAAAAAAGTCTCGTAATAGGAAAATAGTCCTTGACAGCGTGACGCTCATTTGCTAGTGTTTCGATATGGTCGAAGAAGTGCGGCCAACACATAGGGCGCAAGCCACCAAATTTTATTGAATGCACACCCGCCCCAAAAGGCGGGTTTTTTATTGGGAAAATGAATTGAAACGTAGCGAGGCGGAGTGGGACGCGATCAAGCAAGCCTACCAATCAACCGACATGCGGGTGAGCGAAATTTGCACTACCTACGATTTATCGCCAGCGACGCTTTATGCGCGAGCGCGCAATCAAAAATGGGAAAAACGCACGCATCGCAAGAAACGTCTTGATGCTGATGGTTTCCGCCAACGCTTGGCCGCGATTTTGGACCTCAAACTGAGTGAAATTGAACAGGATTTGGCAGGGGCCAAAACCGCTGACCTGACGGCGATCGCCAATTTGCTCAAGCTGTTTGACAAAGCTGACGGCACGGCGGGGGAAACGAAGAAAACGGCTACCCCATCGCCAAAAGAGCTGGCCGCGTTGCGTCAACGCATTCATGACCGGATCGATACGTTGCGTTGTGACGCGAAATAAACAGATTATTGCCGACCTCAGCGATGAGGAGGTGCGTGCACTGGCGCATGACTGGCGATTTTGGGCACGGCCTGATCAGCTTGCCCCTCAAGGAAATTGGCTGACATGGCTGCTGCTGGGCGGCCGCGGGGCGGGCAAAACACGCGCCGGGGCCGAATGGGTGCGCGAAAAGGCACTGGGCCTGAACCAACGCGCGGTTAGCCCGATTGCGCTTGTGGGCGAGGATATAGCTGATGCCCGCGCCGTGATGATTGAGGGCGTTTCCGGCCTCCTGCAAATCCACCCGGCGGACCAGCGGCCGGTGTTTCACAAATCACGCGGCGAGTTGGAATGGCCAAACGGGGCGATTGCAAAATTGTTTTCGGCGCACGACCCGGACGCATTGCGCGGGCCACAGTTTGCGGCGGCTTGGGCCGATGAATTTTGTAAATGGCCAGACCCGCAAATGTGCTGGGATATGCTGCAATTCGCTCTCCGAGTAGGCGAGAAGCCACAGCAATTGGTCACGACAACGCCGCGCCCCATTCCGGCGCTCAAAGCACTGATGGCAGACCCAAATTGTGTGGTAACCCATGCCCGCACCACAGACAATGCCCACAATTTGGCCCCAAATTTTTTCACCACGGTCACCGCGAAATATGCGGGCACACGCTTGGGACGGCAGGAGCTGGAGGGCGAACTGGTGGAGACGATCGACGGTGCGCTTTGGCGTCACGATCAACTAGATCAAATACGCGCAACTGCGCCAACCCGATTTGACCGCGTGATTATCGCCGTCGATCCGCCTGTGACGAGCAACAAGCACTCTGACCAGTGCGGAATTGTGGTGGCGGGGCAATTGGGCGAGACAACTTTTGTTTTGGCCGATTTGTCGTTTAAGCCAGCACCGGCACTGAAATGGGCGCGCAAAGTGATCCACGCGTTCGAGCAGTTTGACGCGGATCTGGTGGTGGCAGAGACCAATCAGGGTGGTGATCTGGTGGGGCTAAACCTCAAGCAATTGGCGCCCACATTGCCGCTCAAACAAGTGCGCGCCCATCGCGGCAAGTTTGCCCGCGCTGAGCCTGTCGCACTGCTTTACGAGCGCGGCCTGGTGCGACATGTGGGCGATTTGCGCGAATTGGAAGATGAAATGTGTGCCTTTGCGCCGGGCACCAACACCAAAGGTTCGCCTGACCGTATGGATGCCCTTGTGTGGGCAATAACCGAACTCGCGCTTGGTGGCGACACACGCCCGCGCATCCGCAACTTCTAAGCATATTGGAGACATCATCATGGTTTCATGGATCGACCGCTGGCGCGGCCGACACCGTACGCCTGTGCCCGAAACAAAGGCGGCGAACAGTTCCTTCGTCACGTTGATGCGGCAACAATCGGCACAATGGTCGGGCAAAAACTTCGCCGCCCATGCCAAGCTGGGCATGATGGGCAATCCCGTTGCCTATCGCGCCGTGCGGTTAATCGCCGAAAGCGCTTCGCGCGTGCCATTGCACCTGATGCAAGATGGAAAGAAGCAAAGCAATCATCCGGCTTTGGCGCTTTTAAGTCGCCCAAACAATGAAACCAGTTGGCCCGACCTGACGGAAGAATTGATCACCTACATGTTGCTGGCGGGCAGTGCCTATATCGAGATGGTGCGGGTGGATGAGTTGGCGCAAATGTTTGTGTTGCGGCCAGATCGTGTGACCCCATGTGTGGGCAAAGATGGCTGGGTTAACGCCTATATCTATCAAGTCGACGGCCACAAACGAAAAATCAAAGCCGAGGGCGCGCAAGGACATACCTTGCTGCATTTAAAGAACTTGCACCCGCTGAGTGACCATACGGGGCTGGCCCCAGCGGCAGCGGCAATGCAGGCGATTGAAACCCACAACAGCGCCTGCGATTGGCACAAGGCATTGTTGGACAATGCGGCGCGTCCCTCCGGGGCGCTGGTCTACAATGCGCAACATGGCAATTTAAGTGATGAGCAGTTTGCGCGGCTCAAAACCGAGTTGGCGGATGGGTTTCAAGGGGCAGCCAACGCTGGTCGCCCCATGGTGCTTGAGGGCGGCCTTGACTGGAAGTCGATCGGCTATTCGCCACGCGACATGGATTTTCTGGCGGCAAAAGACAGTGCCGCCCGCGACATTGCCACAGCATTTGGCGTGCCGCCCATGATGCTGTGCCTGCCCGGTGACAATACCTACGCCAATTATCGCGAAGCAAACCGTGCCTTTTGGCGACAAACCATGATCCCGCTAATGACACGTATTTCGGCCGCGCTGGGCCAATGGCTGAGCGAACATTTTGATCAAGAACTGCACATCAAACCAGATTTTGAAGCCATCGAAGCCATTGCCATGGAGCGCCTTTCAGGTTGGGCGCAGATCGACGGCCTCAACGCACTAACCCGCGCCGAAAAGCGCGAATTGATGGGCTTTCGCCCACACCACCACGAAGGGGAGGACCATGAGTGAACTTACATCCACCATCATTGAACGCGGAGATTTGGCGCATTTAGCGCTTTTTTTATGGGCAAGCGGTGCCTCAACACTGCTGGTTTGGAACATGCGGCAACTGGCTGATGCCCACCGTCGTTTCAACCTGTTTGTGCAGGAAATCGCGGCCCTGAATCGACTTTTCAAAAACGGGAGCTAAACATGCGTTTTTTAAAGCAATTTTTCAAATCATTGAACAATGAGCATATTTCAAAGCAGGACGCGCAACAGACATTTCGGCAATTCGCCCAAAACTTGATGGCGATGAAGGCGCGTCGCCGCTCGCCACGATTGCGCAAGGTGGTGAGCCATTGAGCCGCAGCATAACCATCAGCGCGTCTGGCCGATTTGAGGGCTATGCCAGCATTTTTGGCAAGATCGATAAAGGTGGCGACGTGGTGATGCCCGGCGCGTTTGCGAAAAGCCTCAAAAATCGACCTGCTCGCCAAGTGCGCATGCTGTTTCAGCATGACCCGAAAGAGCCAATTGGCCGATGGTTCGACATTTTTGAAACCGACATCGGGCTGAAAGTGCGCGGCCAACTCACGTCAAAAGTACCGCGATCTGACGCACTGGCGGCGCTGATCGAGCATGGCAGCGTCGATGGATTGTCCATTGGGTTTCGCACCGTGCGGGCCAGCCGGGCCAACGCATCGAAACCAAGGCGGTTGTGGGAAGTGGATTTGTGGGAAATCTCCGTGGTGACATTTCCCATGCTTGAAAGCGCACGCATTCACCCCGCCGACCTGGCGCAACAATTGCGCCGGACCAGTCAAATTTTTGCCTCCAAACCTTAAGGACCACAAATGAGCAAAACCAATCAAACCGATCTCGAAGTCAAAGCGCACACAGGCGCGACCGATGATGGATCAATCAGCGCCATGTTCGACGATTTCATGGGCGCATTTGAAGAGTTCAAATCCACTAACGATGAGCGATTGAGCAACCTGGAAAAACAACGTGACGATGTGTTGTTTGATCAAAAGCTGGATCGACTGAACGCCGCGATGGACAGCCAAAAGCAAAGCATGGACCGCATGGTTGCGAAGTCTTTGCGCCCAACGCTGGGCCAAGAGGCTGCACCGTTTCTGGATGGCGAATATAAGGATGCCTTTTCTGCCTATGTGCGAAAGGGTGAGGAAAAATCGCTCTCCATTGGGTCCAACCCAGATGGCGGTTATTTGGTGCCGGACGAGACGGACACCGACATTACCCGCCGCCTTACAGCGATTTCTCCCATCCGCGCCATCGCCAGCGTGCGGCAAGTGTCGTCTTCAGTTTACAAAAAGCCTGTGTCCATCACCGGACCAGCCGTGGGCTGGGTGGGCGAAGCTGACGCGCGGCCCGAAACCAACAGCCAAACGCTGGCCGAAATTGAGTTTCCAACCACCGAGCTTTACGCGATGCCTGCCGCAACCGCGAGCTTTTTGGATGATGCGGCGGTGGATGTGGAGCGCTGGATCGCCGACGAAGTGGAAACGGCATTCGCCGAGCAGGAAACAACAGCCTTTATCATTGGCGACGGCGTGAAAAAGCCGACGGGCTTTTTGTCCACCCCTCAGGTGGCGGAAGGCAGCTGGAGCTGGGGCAATTTGGGCTACAATGCTACCGGTGTTGCCGGAGATCTGCCCGCAGCGGACGAAAGCGATGTGCTGATCGATTTGGTCTACACCCTTAAGGCCGGATATCGCCAAAATGCAAGCTGGCTGATGAACCGCACGACGCAAGCCGCTTTGCGCAAACTCAAGGACGCTGACGGCAATTATTTGTGGCAACCCGCCACCCAGCCTGGCGGCAATGCCAATTTTATGGGCTTCAACTTGGTGGAAGCGGAAGACATGCCCGACATTGCCGCTGATGCGACACCTATTGCGTTTGGCGATTTCCGCCGCGGCTATCTGATTGTTGACCGCCAGGGCGTCAATGTGATCCGCGATCCATATTCCGCAAAGCCATATGTGTTGTTCTACACCACCAAACGCGTGGGCGGCGGTGTGCATGATTTTGACGCCATCAAATTGTTGAAATTTGGCACGTCCTAATCCCCGGACATTTCTTTCCCTCCCCAACTGGCCGGTCTTCTGACCGGCCTTTTTTATTCCAAAAAGAAAGGGTGCCATGACCTCCATATTAGTTGCTGGCCCGGCGGTTGAGCCGCTCAGCCTGACCGACGTCAAAACCTATTTGCGGCTAGACAATGCAGACGATGATGCGCTTTTGGGCACCCTTATTGCAGCCGCGCGCGGCCATATCGAAAGCGTGACCCGCAAAGCCTTGATATCCCAACAGTGGAAGTGGGTGAGCGATCTGTGGCCGGAGAAGGGCATCGGTCTTCCGATTGGGCCATTTCAAGAACTGATTAAGATCAGTCTGTTTGCCCCGGATGGGAGCGAGACGACATGGCCTTTGGCCGAAGTGGTCCAAGATAAGCAAAGCGGCAAATGTACGATCCATTTGGCAGCAACCAACAGCACATTGCCGCGCTTGCGCGATCATGATGCCGTTGAAATTACCTATCAAACTGGCTTTGGCGATGCGGCAAGTGATGTGCCTGAGGATTTGCGCCTGGCGATGTTGCGCCTGATTGGCCACTGGTATGAGCACCGTGAAGCGGTGATGTTGGCCGGCAGCGGCGCGATCATCCCCACGCAGTTCGATCAGCTTATCGGCAGATATTGTGAGGTGCGGCTTTGAGCATCCATCGCAAACAACCAAGCCTTGCCAGCTTGCGCAACCGCGTCAGCCTATGGCGGCAAATCGAAACCGACAATGCCTCCGGCGGCACAGAATTTACCTTGGCAGCCTTAGGCCAAAGTTGGGCCCGGCTAGATGTGAAATCGGGCCAAGATGGTTATACGGGCGCTGGAACGTCAAATGCCACGCAGTTTGAATTTACGTTGCGCTATGACGCGATGTTGAAGGTCGGCGACCTGATTGAATGGCAGGGCGCGCATTATCAGATCGATCACCTTGAAAATCTCGGCCAGCGAAATGCTTATCTCGTTTGCGGCGCCAAACATATTGAGTGGGAGGGCGCACACCATGGCTGATTTCGCACTCAACTTGCAGACAGAACTGGTCGAATTGTTGCGCAATGATGCGGCGCTGACCGCGCTAATTGGCAGCAACAAGGTTTTTGACGCGCCGCGGCGGGGGCAGCGTCCACCCTTTATCATCATCAAAAGCCATGATTTTTCGCCGCGCGATGCCATCGCCACCTCGCTCTACGATCATGAGGTGGAGCTTGAATTTTGGCACGCTCGTGGCGCGCGAGAACTTGGATTTCAAGTTGCCGAGCGTGTGGTGGACCTGTTTTTGGCCTATCCATTTGGCGTCAACTTTCGCGCTGTGCGGCAAAATCACCGCCACACCAAAACAAGCATTGAACAACGCACAGGCTGGGCAAAAACCTTGATTGGCCTACGCATGACCATTGAGCCATTGAGCTAAACCAAAGAGGACATTATGGGCGCACAAAGCGGCAAAGACATGCTGCTCAAGCTGGACGAAACCGGCACAGGCAGCTTTATCACAGTGGCGGGCATCCGCTCGCGACAACTGGCATTTAATGCCCAATCGATTGATACGACGGATAGCCAATCTGCAGGCCAATGGCGCGAATTGTTGCAAGGCGGCGGCGTGAAAACCGCGAGCCTGTCGGGCAGCGGCATTTTCAAAGACGCAACCAGCGATGCAAAAATACGCGAGCTTTTCTTCGCGGGCACCGTGCGCGATTGGCAGGTGATCGTGCCCGACTTTGGCACAATCGAAGGCAAGTTTCAGATCACTGCGCTTGAATTTGCCGCCAATCACAATGGTGAAGTGACTTTTGACGTGGCGCTGGAAAGTGCAGGCGAAATCACATTTGCGGTGATCAGCTAATGGCCAATCCGAAACGCGGTGAAATCGATTTGATGATCGACGGTCAAATCCACACCCTTTGCCTGACCCTAGGCGCGTTGGCCGAGTTGGAAGCAAAGCTGCAGCTCAATGACCTCAATGGGTTGGGCCAACGCTTTCAGGAAGGTCGGATCAGCGCCCGAGATATCATCGCCATATTGGGCGCTGGTTTGCGCGGAGCGGGGCACCCGATCAGCGATCAGGATCTCGAAAAAAAGCACATTGAAGGCGGGGCAATGGGGGCGGCAAAGGCCGTGGCGCAACTGCTGCATCTGACCTTTTCAGCCCCGTTGGAGCAGCAATAATGCACGATCATCCGCCCTTTCCGTGGATGGAGCTGGCGCAAATAGGCTTTGGGCTGATGGGGCTGTCGCCAGCAGCGTTCTGGGCATGTAGCCCGCGCGAGCTGACACTAGCAGCACAAGCCAAACGCCATGGTCGTGGCACTGCTGCGCCGCTTGAGCGGGGGCAGCTGACAGAGCTGATGGCGAATTTTCCAGATGGAGACCAAAATGCAAGAACTTGAGAGCCTGGAAAAAGCGAAGGAAGAACTCCACTCAATCCCGGCAGAGCTAGATCGCATCGACAAGCTGGCCAAAAGTGTTGGCGACACCATCACCAATGCGTTCACCAACGCGCTGGTAGAAGGAAAGTCGCTGAAAAACCTACTGGTCGATATTGCGCGTTCATTTGCCAACATCGCCGTAAAGGCGGCGTTGAAACCTCTAGGGAATATGATCACAGGGCTTGTTGCCGACCTTTTTAAGGGCACCAACAGCGCACTGCCGCCGATTAAACCTTTTGCCAAAGGTGGCGTGATCAACGCGCCCAGCTACTTCCCGATGCAGGGCGCAGTCGGCTTAGCGGGTGAGGCCGGGGCCGAAGCAATCATGCCGCTCAAACGCAACAGCCGCGGCGAACTGGGCGTGGCGGCAAGCGCTGTCCAAGCCCCCATTATGATTTCAATGACGGTAAACGCCCAGGATGCGCGCAGCTTTGCGCAGGCAGAAGCCGAGATTTCTGCCGGGCTATTGCAGGCAATCAAACGAGGACAGCGAGCTTCCTAATGGCATTTCATCATGTGCGTTTTCCCATCAATATCGCCTTGGGCGCCCGCGGCGGTCCCCAATGGTCGACAGACATTGTGTCGCTGGTGTCGGGCGCTGAAGAGCGCAATACGCGCTGGTCGCGGTCGCGCCGCAAATATAATGCGGGCTATGGCGTGAAGAGCGCTGCAGACATGCATCACATATTGGCATTTTTTGAAGAGAGGCGCGGGAGGTTCCACGGATTTTTGTTCCGCGATCCCCTCGACTTTCAAACGAGCCAAGACATGGTCACGCCATTCGATCAGGATCTCGGCTTTAGTGACGGCAGCCAAACCGAGTTTCAACTGTCCAAGCAATATGGCAGCACCTACGATCCATATTTCCGGCCTTTGACCAAGCCTGTCGTTGGCTCGGTACGCGTGGCGATGAATGGCACGGAGTTGACTGCAGGCACAGACTTTACCGTTGACGCGACTACCGGACTGATCAGTTTTACGAGCGCGCCTGCCAGCGGGGCGAGCCTGACCGCCGGTTGCACGTTCGATGTGCCTGTGCGGTTCGATATTGATCATCTCGATGTTGAGCTGTCGAGCTTTGATGCTGGCATAATCCCTTCCATTCCCCTTATCGAGATTTTGACGTGAGACATTTTTCACCTGAGTTTGACGCGCACCTGAAAAGTGGCGCGACAAGTCTTTGCAATTGCTGGTTGGTGACTTTGCGCAATGAACAGCAATTGGGGTTCACCGACCACGATCAAAAAATCAGTTTTGACGGACTTACATTTGAGCCAAAGGCAGGGTTCCAGCCAAGCGCGATGACCGCCAAGCGCAATGAAGCCATCGACACCGCCGAGGTGCTCGGCTTTGTGGATGATGAGCGCATCACCAGCGCAGCGCTGCGGGCGGGCCTGTTTGCCAATGCCGAAGTGGCCTGGTGGTGGGTGAATTGGCGCGCGCCAAGCCAACGCCACTTGATGCGACGCGACTATATTGGTGAAATCAAACAGACTGACGGTCGCTTTGAAGCCGAATTGCGGTCGCATCACGCCAAGCTCAACCAAACCCACGGTCGACTGTTTCAACGCCATTGCGATGCTCAATTCGGTGATGCGCGGTGCAGCATAGATGCCACGGCACCAGCTTTCTCCAGTTCGATCACAATCACAGAGCTGATTGGCGATGGACAAATTGAAGTGAGTGGCCTTGAGGCGCGGCCAGCGCAATGGGCCGCCCATGGCACTATGGTTTGGCAATCTGGCGCACACAAGAATGACAAGTCAGTGATATACGGCCATACCCGCAAAGACGGTGTAGATATTTTGACATTGGGCGCACAAGAAAATGCGGCGCTCGCGGTGGGAGACCAAGGCCGGGTCACAGTTGGATGCGACAAGCAATTTGCCACCTGCCGCGATACCTTCTCCAATAGCGCGAACTTCCAAGGCTTTCCCCATATTCCCGGTGATGATTTTGTTCTTCGTTATCCGCGCGCAGGGGACGAGTTGAATGGCGGGGTGTTGTTTAAATGACGACATCTGAAAGCGTAATTGCCTGCGCCAAAAGCTGGCTGGGCACGCCCTATCTGCATCAAGCAGCGGCAAAAGACATTGGCTGCGATTGTTTGGGGCTTATCTTGGGGGTGGGCCGGGAGCTAGGTGTAGCGCTGCCCCGCACAGTGCCAGCCTATTCTGCCAACTGGCGCGATCCCCATTCTGGCGGTGAACTCGAACGCATGGCTGACCGCTATTTAATACGACAAGCGCCCGGCAAAGCGCACCCTGGCGATATTTTGTTGTTCCGCATGCGGCGAGATCTGCCTGCGAAGCACTGCGCCATCCTTATCGCGCCGACCCAAATGATCCACGCGCAAGAAGGGGTGGGAACCATTCAACTGACTTTCGACACCCCATGGCAGCGCCGACTTGTGGCGCGTTACAACTTCCCAAATTAAGGCATTTCTTTTGGCAACTCTTCTACTTTCAGTTGGCGGGCAAGCGCTTGGCGCTGCCATTGGCGGCCCTGTAGGCGCAACCATTGGGCGCGCATTGGGCGCGCTGGCCGGCAGTGCCATTGACAATCAATTGTTCGGTGAGGATCAACCCGACCATCAAGGTGGGGTGCGCTTGCTCGGTTCCCGCGAAGGGGCGCCGATTTCGCGCCTTTATGGTTGGTCACGCCTTTCCGGCAACATCATATGGGCCACTGAGCTTGAACGGCGCACAACAGCTTCCAGTGGCGCTAAATCCATGTCGACACAAGAGGATGACAGCAAAATCATCGCCAACTTGGCAGTTGGTTTTTGTGAAGGCGAGGTGGCGCATCTCGGCCGCATCTGGGCTGATGGTCAATTGTTGGATACGCGCAATCTGACCTACCGTTTTCATAAAGGCAGCGCTGATCAATCCCATGATAGCCTGATCGCGGCGCTGCAAGGCACTGAAAATTGCCCGGCCTATCGAGGTCTTTGTTATATCGTTTTTGAAAACCTTGATCTTAGCCAATTTGGCAATCGCATACCGCAAATCTCGGCAGAGCTTTGCCGCCCTGTTGGTGATTTAGAACAAAATCTCAAAGCAGTTTGTGTGATCCCAGGATCAACCGAATTTGGCTATGACCCCGCGCCGCGTGTGCGGCTGATGGGATATGGCGAAACCCAAACTGAAAATGCGCACCACATTGTTGGGCGTTCAAATTGGGACGTGTCTATTGATGAACTGACGTCACTTTGCCCAAATCTAAAACATGTTGCGCTGGTGGTCAGTTGGTTTGGCGATGATTTGAGGTGCTCTACATGTGAAGTTGCGCCGCGTGTGATAGATCATGAACGTCAAATCAAAGATGTGGAATGGCGCGTGGCCGGGCTGACGCGTTCCGCCGCGCAGATCGCGAGCGACAATGGCGATGGCCCGGCATATGGTGGCACGCCATCCGATCAGTCCATCATCGACGCGATCAAGGACCTGAATGCCCGCGGCATCAACGTCACGCTTTACCCGCTTATGATGATGGATGTCCCGGCAAACAATGCCCTGCCGAACCCTTATGACAGCGCCCAAAATCAGCCGCCCTATCCGTGGCGTGGACGTGTGACCATAGACCCAGCGATCGGCCAACCGGGCAGTGTCGACAAAACAGCGGCGGCAAGCAGCCAAGTCGCTCAATTTATGGGGGCCTGTCAGCCCTCGGATTTTGGCGTGAATGGTGAGCAAATGCTCTATAGCGGGCCCAACGAATGGCGCTACCGCCGCTATATTCTGCACTATGCCAATCTGGCGCGGGCGGCGGGTGGCGTCGATGCGATGATTATCGGCTCTGAAATGCCGGGGTTAAGCTTTGCCCGAGAAAGTCAAAGCAGTTTTCCCTTTGTGTCGGCGCTACAAGATTTGGTGGTGGACGTGCGGCAGATCGTAGGCGCAAGCTGCAAGCTTACCTATGCCGCCGATTGGAGCGAATATCACGGCTATCAACCGAGCGATGAGCCGGGTGGAAAATATTTTCATCTTGATCCACTGTGGGCACACCCGCAGATCGATGCGGTGGGCATCGACAATTATATGCCACTTGGTGATTGGCGACCTTCGGTCGAACATGCGGATAAGAATATCGCGGCGCATGAAAAAGATTTGGACTATCTTGCGGGCAATATTTATGCGGGTGAAGGCTATGATTGGTACTACGCTTCAGCCGAAGCGCGGTCGCAACAAGACCGCACACCGATTGCCGATGGCGCCGCCGGCGAAGCCTGGGTATGGCGATTTAAGGACCTTAGATCATGGTGGGAAAATACGCACCATGATCGCCCCAATGGCGTGAAGGATGCAACTGCAAGTGCCTGGGTGCCGCAGAGCAAGCCACTATGGCTGACAGAGTTGGGCTGCGGTGCAGTTGATTTGGCAGCCAATCAACCCAACGCATTTTCCGATCCGAAAAGTGTTGAGCATAAATCTCCATATTTTTCCGATGGGTCGCCAGATTCGGCCATGCAACGCCAGTTCGTGCGGGCGCATTTTGAGTTTTGGCGCGAAAATGGTGCCCACTATGCCGCCACGAACAATCCGATTTCCACCATTTATGGCGGGTCAATGTTAGATCCCGATCGGGTCTATTTGTGGGCATGGGATGCGCGCCCCTTTCCAGCATTTCCGCTGCTCCGGGACGAATGGTCTGACGGCGCCGCCTATTTTACCGGTCATTGGCTGAATGGCCGCTTGGGCGGGGCGACAATTGACGAAATGGCAGTTGCCATCGCCAAGGAAGCGGGCATCGACCTGGCGACCACAGCCAGCTCTGGCTTGTTTATTGAAGGGCAGGTGACCGCCGGGGCTGCGACCGTACGGGCAGAATTGGCGGGCCTGTTGGCAAGCGAGGATTTGTTCATCGACGATGTTGGCGGGCAGCTCACACTTACGAAATCTCGATGGCATATTCCGCACCAGATTTCCTATGACCAACTGGCGGTGCTCGAGAATGAAATCGTCAATATCAAATATCCTGACGCTGAGGATCAGGTGCGGCGCCTCGATCTCAAATATGCGGAACGCCTGGCGGACTATGCAGGGGCGACCGCATTCTACGACAGCGCGCAAGAAAGCGGCGACAGGGCGAGCCTGAATTGGCCAACAACACTCGATCCGACTACAGCAGGGCACATCGCAGCCGCCCAATGGCGCAACGGACAAGACGCGAAAGTGAGCTATCGGTTTGATCTGCCGCCTTCATTGGCCGCCTATCAAATTGGTGATGTGTTGGCGGTGGAGCAGACGACCCTAGCGGCAACCATAAACGCTATGCAGACCGGCCACACTCAACGTGTGTCCCTAACCGTACCAGCGGACATTGATGGTCATGGCGGTACGAGTGAGACAACGCGCACCGGGCGAGCGCTTGAACCGGCACAAAGTGCGCCCATGATTGTGCTGGCGCAAGTGCCAAATGCCGACGCGTCTGAGCTCACGACCAAGATGCTTGCCGCTGCCTATGCCAAACCATGGCCGGGCACCATTCGATTGACCGATAGTGGAGGGCAAGGCCTTGCGGAAATAGACAGCCCCAATGCCATGGGGATTCTGCAAGAGGACGTGCCGATCGCGCACCAGCTCGCGATGTGGGCGCATGATCAATCTTTGTTGGTGCGGATGCTCGAGGGGCATTTGTCTTCTGCAAGCGCGTCCGCCGTTCTGCAGGGGCTAAACCGCCTGTGGGTTGAATGCGCTGACGGCACATGGGAACAAATAGGCTTTGCTAACGCGACGCTGGTCGCGCCCAAAACCTATCGATTGACGCAATTGCTGCGCGGCCTTGGCAAGACCCAATTTGCGGCACGCAAGGCCAGTGTTGCAGGCGGCCGCGTTCTTGTGGTTGGGGACACAAAAGCCCTCGATATGAATAGTGAACTGGTTGGTGCAAACCTTGAGCTCTATGCCTATGCTGGAGCGGCCAGCCCGGAGGCAATCTCGCCCAGCTTAACGCCGCAACCGGACGCGTTGTTGCCGCTCGCTCCCGTACATGTGAGCGCAAAGCGAGACCCGCTTACCCAAGACATCAACATTCAGTGGGTGCGATGCACGCGGATTGGCGGCGACATGTGGCAAGGCGCTGACGTGCCGTTAGACACAGACAATCTGCAATTCAATCTGCGCATTGGCCTTGGCGACACGGTGGCACGCGTGACGCAAGTTTCACAATCGAATTTCACCTACACCTCTGCGGCCCAAATCGGCGATTTTGGCGCCCTCGCAGATGGCATTTGGATTGAGATTGACCAACACAGCGCCATTTGGGGCGCTGGCCATGGGAAAAGGATCGAGTTTAGTGACTAATACTGCAAAATTGGGGTTGCCGCTGATTCAGCCGGACCAGGCCTTGAAACATGTGACCCATAACGAAGCGCTGCATGCGCTCGATTTACTGTGTCAAATTCAACTGGAGCAGTTAGACGCGACCACGCCGCCTGACCCTGCCACTGTCGGCAAAGCCTATGCGTTGGCCGATGTGCCAAACGGCGAGTGGGGCGACCACGGTGGTGAAGTGGCGTTCTACACTGACGCCGGGTGGCGTTACGCCGTGCCGCAAAACGGCTGGTTGGCGTGGAATATGGACGACCAATCGCTCTATCTCTTTGAAGCAGGGGGCTGGACATCATTTTTGGCCCGCTTTGACGAGCTGAACAACTTGAACCTTCTGGGGCTTGGTGCCACCGCAGACAGTTATAATAAACTCCTGGCCAAAACGCCTTCCAGCCTGTTTTCGGCAGAATATCCAGCCGATGGCGGCTCAGGCGACACGCGGGTCACCTTGAATAAGGCCACTTTGGGAAATGCAGCGATATTGGCCCTGCAATCCAACTGGTCGAACCGCATGGAAATGGGCCTGTTGAATGATGATGATCTCACACTGCGGCTCTCACCCGATGGCAGTGCTTGGGCTACATTGTTTAAAGGTAACGCGCAAACCGGGCAGCTTGAATTGCCCAATGGTGTCGTCGGTGAAGTGCAAGGGGTGACGCAAAAAGCCTCGATTTTACCCGACAGTGGCCGCTTCGCCGCCGAAAAAACAGGCACAGTGACGGCATTTGTTGCGCCGAGCTATCTGAAAAATGAGAATGGCTCGAGTTTTAGCAGCCATGCAAAGTTTCATTATGACAGCAGCACCTATGGCGGTGCAGGGACGGCGCTGGATAGTGAGGTACAGGCTTTGGCGGATTTGCTGCGCGAAAGCTGGGCTGCCCGCTACCACCCGGAATTTTGGGTCGCCAAATGCACTGCGGCATCAAGCGGCTATTATGAAAATACACAAAGCGGCGTCTCCAAATATCGACAGCTTGCCTATGGCGGATTGTTTGGCACACGGCAGTCGGCATCCATCTATGTAAAAGCGAAAACAGGCACCTGGCTGCTTTCTGCGAGCGAATGCGACGTGCAGGTCGATGGGGTGGCCGTGTCCGGTTATCAACTGCTCACCGCAAGCGACGGGTGGGTGCATGTTGGTGCCCAATATGCCGCGGCATCGCGCGCGGCCAAGCATCAGTTTGTCGATTTGCTGCCCTTCTACGCCAACAGTGGCGATGAGCTGCTGTTCGCTTTGCCTTCGGTGTTCAATGATCGGATCAAGATTGACCCGCTTGAGGGCTTGGTTCCGAGTATTTTTTCCGTTTCATAAAGGTCGGCCCATGAACAGTTTTCAATCGGCCCTCGCGCATGTCTTGGCGCAGGAAGGTGGCTATGTGGATCACCCAAACGATCCCGGAGGTGCAACCAAATATGGGATCACGCGAGCAACTTTAGCCAGACACCGCAATATCCAACCCGCCAACAAATTACCGAAGTCGGAAGTGCGCCACATGCGTAAAAGCGAGGCCACAAAGATCTACCATCACTATTATTGGCGCCCAATTCACGGGGCAAACCTACCGTCTGGTTTAGCCTTCTGTTTGTTTGACTTCGCCGTAAATTCAGGGCCCGCGCGTGCGATCAAGACCCTTCAAGCCTTGGTGCGCGTGCCGCAGGATGGGCGCATGGGCCCGGTAACCCACGCCGCGATTAAGGCAGCGTTGAACCTTCGGTCAGAGGGGCACCTGATCGAGCAGCTTTCCAGTCAGCGTCTACAATTTTTGCGGCGGCTGCGTCACTACTCGACGTTTGGGCGGGGATGGCGACGCCGTGTGGCAAGCACGCGGCAACAAGCGCTCAAGATCGCACAATCCAATTCATCAAAAACTAAGAGGAATAAAATGGTCTATCTGCAAGGATATAAAACCTATATCACCGCCGCATTGATGTTGCTTGTCGGCGTGGCGCAACTGGCAGGCGCAGAGGTGCCAAATTTTGATCAGGCCAATGTTGGTCAATTGATCATGGAGGCGTTTGCGATCATCTTTTTGCGCAAAGGGCTCAAAGAAAGCGTCTTCAACTGACGTTCATTTTGTATTCAGCTTCATGCTGCTAACAATGATGCCATGACACAAAAAAGACTCTTCAACCGAATTGCGACTGCCATTTTGATGGCAGTTGCGCTGATTTCGATCCCCACGGCGCAGGCGCAAAACGCTGGCTGCACGGTGGACCGCATGGTGATCAACCGCGCGGTGCAAAATGGTGAAATTCAGTCATTTGTACAAATCAAAAAACAGATTAAGCTGAAGCGGGGTGACAGGGTTCTGCGCGCAGAATTGTGTGTGCGGCCAGCAGGTCCTGTTTATGCACTAATGATTGTGAATGACAATGGTGTAGAGCGCCGCCTAAACGTAGATGCGGTCAGTGGCAGGGTCATTCAATAATTTGGGGTCAGTATTATGCGCATATTGGTGGTCGAGGATGACCCAGATCTAAACCAACAGCTCTGTGCCGCGTTCGAGGAAGCCGGCTATGTCGTCGATAAAGCATTCGATGGGGAAGAGGGCCATTTTCTTGGCGACACTGAACCCTATGATGCTGTGGTGCTCGATATTGGTTTGCCGGTCAAGGATGGGATCTCAATTCTAGAGGAATGGCGCCGGGAAGGGCGAGATATGCCCGTATTGTTGCTCACAGCGCGTGATCGTTGGAGTGACAAAGTGCAGGGCATCGATGCCGGGGCTGACGACTATGTGGCCAAACCATTCCACATGGAAGAAGTGTTGGCGCGCTTGCGTGCATTGGTGCGCCGCGCAGCCGGACATGCCTCAAACGCCATCGAAATTGGACCTTTGCGTCTAGATATTGGTGCCAACAAGGTCACACTTGATGGTGCCTCGATAAAGCTGACATCGCATGAATATCGGCTTTTGTCCTATTTGATGCATCACAATGGCAAGGTGATTTCGCGCACCGAACTTACCGAACACCTTTATGATCAAGACTTTGATCGGGATTCGAATACGATTGAAGTATTTGTCGGACGGTTGCGCAAAAAGCTGCCCGATGGCTTGATCGAAACTGTACGTGGCCTTGGTTACAAACTGTCGGCTGAATGACAAAAAGCGTTTCGATCTTTACACGTATCTTTGTGGCGACCGCTATCTGCTTGGTGATCGGTCTGGGCGCGACGGCGTGGGCGCTCTCAATGGTCTATGCCCGTGCGCTGGAGCGCAATATTGATAATGTGATCGAAAGTCAGTCTGATCAGCTTATCGGCTCGATTTTAGACGAGGATGACCCTGAGGACTGGGCGTTTCAAGATATTGACCCTCGCTATCAGGAATTGGGCAGCGGCTGGTATTGGCAAATCACCAACATTGAAGGCCAACCGCTGGCCACCTCACAATCCACATTTGGTGTGGATGTGCCAGACCTGGAAGAGCCATTCGATGAACAAAATCGTCGACGCGCTGATGTGCGGGATGCAGACGGCATCTTGCAGCGCGTGTCTGAGCGCAAGCTTTTCACCCAAAACGGCAATTACCGTGTGCTCGTTACCGCCAACTGGGATGAGTTAAACAGCGATGTGGCGCTGTTTCGCAATCAGACGATTTTGGCGCTGAGTGCGGTAGGTATTGTGCTCGCTTTACTTGCAGCCTTTATCGCCCGTTTGTCTCTCGGGCCGATGAAAGAACTGCGCGAGGAAATCGGCCGTGTCAAAAATGCCGAGGCCGAGCAAATTGAAGGCATTTATCCGCATGAAGTTGCGCCGGTCAAAAATGAGTTGAACGCGCTGTTGTCGACCAACAAGGAGATTGTGCGTCAAGCGCAAAACCATGTTGGTAATTTGGCACACGGTCTGAAAACACCACTAGCCGTGTTGCGCAATGAAGCGCGGGCGAAACAGCAAATTGAAAGCAGCATGGTTCGCACGCAACTCTCCCGCATGGAAGATATTGTGCAGCGCTATTTGCAGCGCGCGCAGATGGCAGCTCGCTCCCAGCTTCAAACGCAACATACGCCGTTAAACCCGGCCATAGACCGACTATTGGCGGCGATGCGCAAAATCCATCACCCAATCGCATATCATTGGAGCGGCACACAAACCGAACGTCCGCTGAGTGTGCGCATGGACGCGGGCGACCTTGACGAAGTGCTTGGCAATATTTTGGACAATGCAGGCAAGTGGGCCAGTACAGAAGTAAGAATTTCTTGTCAGTTCACGGGTGAACGCGTTGAGATAACCATTGAGGACGATGGCGATGGCGTCCCCCATCAAAAGCTAAAGACTATAGCCGAACGGGGACATCGTTTGGACGAAAGCACACAAGGAAGTGGGCTTGGTCTTGATATTGTTAAAGAACTTGTTCAATTAAGTGGAGGGCAAGTCAAATTTGACTGTCCAAAAGATTCGGGATTGGCTGTTTGTTTGACGCTACCCTGCAGATTAGGGTAAAGCGCCGAATTTGGCCGCAATTGCATGACAAAGGTGAGGGCATGAAAAAGCAAGCAAGAGATTTCGCAAAATTTGCGGTGATACTGGGTGCGACTGCGTTGGTTGCAGGTTGCGCACGCCTCGATATCGGTACGAGCCGCACGACCTATGCCAGCAATAATTCCGCGACGGCCTCCGCCGCGACGACCACAACACCCACCGTCAGTTCTGCGCCCAGTGATGAATTTCGTTCAGGCCAAATCCTGGCGTTTATCAAGCCAGAAGCTGCGGCATTGTTGAGCGAAAAAGAGACCAGCGAAGCAGCCAGCGCACAATATTACGCGCTTCAGTTCGGACGTGTTGGTGCGTTCCGCACCTGGCAAGGCGACAGCGAAGCCAAAGGTGAAGTGACTGTTGGCCCCTATGTCAAAGTCAATGGCCGTGATTGCCGCGAATTCACACACACTGTCATCATCACTGGCAAACGCTACGTTTCCACCGGCACAGCCTGCCGTGTGGCAAATGGCGAATGGAAAGTGGAAACCGTCTAAGCAGCTGGCAGAAAGCGTTTATTTACTAAAGCCGCTTATAGTTAAGGCGTATTATTAGTAAAGATGCGTTTATATGCCCCTTGCCTCGTCGTATCAGTTTTCAACAGAGGGCCTTGATCCCGTTGGGTCAGGGCTAGACCCGTTGAACGCGTTTGGCGAGAATAGATCCAATGATAGGGTCGCCAAATATGGTGTGCTCGGCGCCGTCTTTGACTTGCTCGATCCAGTGATGATGCGATCATCCCCGATGATCACTGCCACCGCGATCGAAAAAAAACATCTTGAGAAGTTTTGGGTTTGGTTGGAGCGAGAAGGTGCGCCCAGTCTTGTGGAGCAGCTCAAGTCGCAAGCTATTGAAAATCCTAAGCAAATCAACAGTCTGGTCGCCGCAGCATTTGAAAATCTTGTTGAACCGCTAGAGCGCCAATATGCAGCGGCGCAAGAGAACGGCGAAACGCAACGTCGTATGACGATTCAATTGGGCGGCTATGAGGTTTATGAGTCATTTCCGCTGATACTGACGGCGATAAAGTATTTCGATCAGCTGCGGGCGGCCAAACAACTCGCGTTACATACGCAGCAATATGAGACGGAAGAAGAATATTCCGATCTTGTTGAGGCAATCGACCTTCCTAAAGGCCCGGCCCAGAAGCTTTGGTGCACGGCATTCGTCTACAATCTAGCATGGCCAGGCAAATTTATGCTGGGTGTGCTCGATCATTGTTATGGTGAGACTGAACAGACTGTGCGTAAATCTGGTTATGGTCCCTATGGCGATGCCATGGTCGTCAATCTTCAACAATTGGTCGACACCATTGAAAAAGAAGCTGGCCTCTTCTGTGATATCGATTTGATGTGCTTGGCAATTGATCGCTTCCACCGTATTGCGCGGGTGCTTCATTCCTATCTGGATTTGGGCAAATCGAGCCAGTGGAACCATTGCATTGAAGTATTAACCGCCAGGGCCGCCAAAATTCTGGAAAAGCGCCTTTCGGAAGTGGTGCCGAACGTCACGAACGTTTTGCGCACGCCGGCACAGAATGCACATGTATTGTTCACCACAGATAAGGTCTTGCAAGCCTATAACAGCGTGTATTTATTGGATGCAGCGCGAAATGCTAAAGAGTCGCTCGCCGTGAACACTGTTGTCGATAGAACGTGGGCTGAGCTGGGCAAGCTTCTGGAAGTGCTGCTAGAGCGGGCATTGGTGGATCAAAAAGCCGCGGCATTTGGTGATACCCTTGCGATTGCAAAGGTGGATATCGCCATCAAACTCTGCGCGATCAGGTTCGGGGCTGAGTACGCGCAAATCATGGCGAAAAACAAAGACAATATCGAGCGACGCAAGCTCAACCACACAAAAGACTAAACAATTGCATTGATGTGCGCAGGTGACATTTGCCCGTTTCTGCGCTCCACCGAAATATTCAGTCCTTCGGTAGCGATGTCGCCGTTGCAATAGGCCAAAATATTGTCACCATCGATTTGAGTGATCACTCCGATCACGCCGATCGTTTTTTCCTGACCAGCGACAAAAAGCATTTGCCCTGCGCGCAAGCGTTCTTCATTTTTGGGCCGGATTTCCGCCTGCTGCCCATTGGCAATCATGTCTTTAAAATGTGCCGGTATTTGGCTGCTTAATTCGGGCAGCGTCTGCACATCCTCATAGTAGCCATTGGCGAAATATTGCCGCAGTGTTTGGTCTGTTAACGGCAAAGCACGTAAGAAGTAATTGGTCGCCTCGGGGTAGTCATAAAACATGCTGTTGCGCCGACTGGCGATTTGAGGCAGGGCCTGGCGATAGGCCGCAGGGCTTTCATAAACTTGGGAATTATGAACTTGTGCCGCACCATGCGAAAGCCCACGCAGCCCAAGCTGCGATAAGGCTTCGGTTACACTTGTGAGGCAATCATATTGTGAGCTGTAGCCCGCCGCAGTGCCTACAATTGCGATATGTGCGGGCCCTGCGTCAGGCAATATACGATCTGACCTTGAATCTATTGCACAACTGCCGCCAGCTTTCACCCATAGATTATTATCAGGCTGCGGCGGATAGCCAATCATCAACGCCTGCGCCTCAATCTGAAATTGTTGGTGCTGTGCATCATAATGGGTGGGATTGAAATGGCTTTGCACCTTGTCACTTAACGGCGCTGCCGATTGCAGGCGTACCGCAAATCCCAACTTGACGCCGACCGCCTTCGCAAATTCGATATGGCGAGAGTTCGGACTATTCCGCCCATCAAATGCTTTGACCACATCTAGACCTGCCTCTTTGAGGTGCATGGCAAGGCGATATGCGCCATTTTCGAGGGTGTAGATTAGGTTTTGCTCAAACCTGACCAAGCCATAAGCCCACAGATCGTGAAACGCTTCCTTGCTGTCCAAAACGCGATGGGGCAGATGATTGTCCAGTGTAAAGCCATGATGATCGCCGCCTGTCGCGATGATGAGGTGATCGAAATTCACCCAGCTCAATTCGGTGCGTTGTCCGCTATCGTGAAACAAGCTGTGTTGGACCAATAGGCTCTTGTCCCGAATATCCAATGCCTTACTGCCCGTAAAAACGCGAATGCGGCTTTGTGTCTCCACCTGGTTCACGAGCGTGCTCAGGAGCTCATCGGGATCTGTCTCATCTGCCGCCTTGCCATAATATGCGCAGATCCCGCCCAGCATTTGGTCTTTTTCGAGCAGTAAAACGTCGTGATTAGCTTGGGCGGCTTCAATCGCTGCTTTCATGCCGCTTATCCCACCCCCAACGACAACCGTTTTTTGCGTCAGGCTGTTGGCATGTTGCAAATCGAAATGTTCGTTTTGGTTCCAATTGATGGCCAAGGGTGGGTGTTTTTTGCCGCGAAAGAACCGCAGGATGCGCGCCCAAAAGCCCAGAGGGGCCACATCGATTTCCAATGCATCGCCGTCATGCAAGACCAAATCAGCTATCAAGATCTTTGCTTGCTTGGACGAGCTGGCCTGATAGCGCGCAAAGATTGGCATGGATTTGTTAAGCGATAAGCTTTCGCCGTAGGGGCCACTAACCTCAGTTATATTGTTGGCCACCAAAGCGGAATAAAGAGTGTCACCGAAAAAGGCGCTGAACTTGCGCTGGTTTAATGTGAATTCGATCGGGCGATCAAAATCAATAAGGTGCGCAAACTTTTGCTTGCCGATTTTCTGGATGCGCTTAGCCATGAGCGCCATCCATTTCGGCGCGGAGCAGGGTGCCATCGCCGCCGCGTTGCCGATCAAGCTGCGCGTGTTGCCAGAACGGGTCTGCTGGTTGTGTGGTTCCCGATAGAAGCTGGGCGATATGCTTGGCAAGTTCGGTTGCCAAGGCAAGTTCGAAATGCTGCGCACCGAGAAAACACAGCGCTTTGCGTGCGCCCACCACGTCCAAAATCGGATACCCATCCTTGGCATTTAACATGCGCAACTGATCGATTTGGCGCACGCGCCGATCTGCAATATCGGGGTGATGTTTGAAGAGGTGCGTCGCCAGCTGGTCTACGCGCCCGGGCGCGCTGAACAACAGATCAGCATCGCTTTGCTGGAACTGCCAAAGCCCCGTGCTTACATCTTGTTGTGCGGCGAGACTTGATGGCTTGTGTTGCTGAAAACGCATGATTTGCTGCATGTGGGGCACAATTGGCGTGTCTTGGGGCGCCGCCATGAGTTCCTCATGGATCATGTCCTGATCCAAAAGCAGAACACGCTCAGCTTTGAGTCCCTGATTGTCGGCCCGACCAGAAAATCGACCATCTCGCGTGATATGAGCAGTGTTCAATGACGAGCGTTCAACCGAACCATAGTGGCCATGCTCCTCATTGGACGCGGCCATGGCGCGGCTGATCAACGCGCCGTCGAATATTTGCGCTTCAGGGAAGACCAATTGTTCGCTTTGGCTTTGCGCATGCACGCGCCGTTCGCACACAACATCTGCATGGATGGCGGCACCTTCAGCGAATTCGAGCAAAGGCAAATGCTGTTTTCTGCTTGCAAATGCGCCAATGGCCTTTGTCTGCACCAGTTTGTCGTCATTTAGCGGTGACACCAAACGTTGGGCCGCAAGAGCGCCTTCGCGCACATGCCTAAAGAAGAGCGGAGAGGTGCAATATCCCGCAGAAAGTTGAGGGGAAGGCGCGAGCCGATAGGCTTGATCACGGTCAAAAACCAGCAAAACACGTAGATCATGCGATTGTGCAAGGCAAAAGGCCAAAACCCGGGCTGTTGCCGTACTCCCAAAGATGACCAAATCGTATTTGTCTGCCATATCAACTAATTGTGTTCCACCCCACGCCCTTGAGTTGCACCACGTCCGGCGCGATGCGTCAATCCGCCTGATCATATTTGCTTAAGATTTTCCACTTTTTGAGGTAAGTAGACCATCAGGCTGCAATTACATGCATAAAGGTTGTCCAAATTGAATTCGTTCTGGTTAACTGCAATCCTGCTCGCGTCCGTTGTGGCGCTGGTTTTGTTGATATCTTCACGGTCGCGCGGCCAAAAGCATGCTGCCGACAATGATGAAGATCACTCCACACAAAACGCAGACGCCGCATTCTATAAAAGCCAATTGAAGGCCTTGGAGACAGACAAGGAATCTGGGCTTTTGGATGACGAGCAATTCCGGGTTGCACGTGCAGAGCTTGCACGCGAAGCATTGGCGTCACAAAAGCAAGCGCAAAATAAGAATGCCCAGGGGCAGTGGTCCTTGGCTTATACGCTTGTCGCGCTTGTGGCATTTATGGCCATTGGTTTGGGCACCTATTATTATTTAGGCATGCCAGCGCTGAAGAATCAGCCCCTTGCCACCCGCTTGGCAGCCATTGAAAACTTGGATGTGGACGACGCCGTTGCCAAAATTGAAACGCAATTGCAAGCGACACCGGATGATATTCGCGGCTGGCGCGTGCTGGTGCCTGTATATGTGCGTCAAGGCGCCATCGATAAAGCCATTATTGCGTTTGAAAATATTGTGCGGATTGAGGGCGAAAATGCGGAAAACATCACGGATTTGGCCGAAGCACATCTGATGAAGGCCGACGGGAGCCCCACACCCGAAGCGCTCGAGTTGCTGGAGAAAGCGACCAATCTTGATCCACGTCACGTGCGCTCCCGTTTTTATCTGGCAAATATTGCGCTAAACAATGACGAGTTTGAGCTGGCCAAGAAAAGATGGTTGGATATTTTGGAGTTGGCCGAAGGTGATGAGCCTTGGATTAGCTCGGCGCAAAATGGGCTTGCCGCCGCACGCGCAGGGCTGGGCGAGATCGGTCCATCGCAAGATGATGTTGCTGCAGCTGCTGAAATGGATGAAGCTGACCGCAATGAGATGATTGCCCAAATGGTCAAAGGCCTGGCGGAGAGGCTCTATGAAGACGGCGGGACTGTCGACGAATGGGCGCGCCTGATCCGGTCACGAGTTGTATTGGGGCAACTTGATGTGGCCGAACAAGATATCGCGCGGGCACGCGCAGCATTTGAAAACAATCAATCTAGCACGGCCGCTTTAGAACAAGCGATAGCGCAGGACGTAGAACAAATCGAAAAGGATCAAAGCGAGTGACACGTAAGCAAAAGCGTTTGGCCATCATTGGTGGATTGTCAGCAGTTGTGCTGACGGCGGTCGTTTTTATTGCCATTGCCATGCGCGGCACGGCTTCTTTCTTTGTTGTTCCGAGTGAGATCAAATCGCAAAATATCGCGGTGGATCAAGCTGTGCGCCTTGGCGGGATTGTAAAGTCTGATAGCTGGGAGCAAGATGGCACATCGCATAATTTCCTGGTGACGGACTGTCAGGTCGATATTGCTGTGCACTTTAGTGGGATCGTGCCGGATTTGTTCCGGGAAGGTCAGGAAGTGATCGTCGAAGGGGCGATGACAAATGAGGGGCTGTTTGAAGCCACCAACGTGTTGGCCAAGCACGATGAAAACTACGTGCCTAAGGAAATGGTTGATAAATTTGAAGAGCAGGGGCTATGCCCCGGCCACACAGATCAGGCATCGGGATAAATATTATGTTGAGCATTGAACTGGGTCATTTTGCGCTTGTATTGGCTTTCGCGCTGGCCATTGTCCAGGTTGGGGTGGCCATTTATGCATGGCAACGTCCCAATGAAGGGGGCTATAGTTTTGTGCAACAAGCCAGCGGCTTGCAGTTTTTGCTGGTTTTATTGTCCTTTGCCGCCCTCGTCGTGGCGTTTGTCACATCTGATTTCTCACTAAAATTGGCTTATGAGCATTCGCACTCGCTGCAACCTACGCTCTATAAGTTCACTTCTGTCTGGGGCAATCACGAAGGCTCCATGCTCCTGTGGGTTTTGATCTTGACCCTGTTTGGCGCAGCTGTAGCCGTTGGTGGATCTAACTTGCCGAAGGCGACATTGAACCTTGTTCTGGGCAGCCAGGGCTTTCTGGTATTTGCCTTTATCGGGTTCACAATCTTTACGTCCAACCCATTTGAACGTTTGCCGGAGATGCCTCTTGAGGGGCGCGATCTAAATCCGATCTTGCAAGATATCGGCCTGGCGATCCATCCACCTTTGCTTTATCTCGGCTATGTTGGCTTTTCAGTGTGCTTTTCATTCGCCATTGCGGCATTGATTTCGGGCAAAATTGACGCTGCATGGGCACGCTGGGTGCGGCCATGGACAATGCTGAGCTGGATTTTCCTCACCTTAGGCATCGCCATGGGCTCTTATTGGGCTTATTACGAACTCGGCTGGGGCGGCTGGTGGTTCTGGGACCCCGTGGAAAACGCTTCCTTTATGCCCTGGCTGACCGGGACAGCATTATTGCATTCTGCTTTGGTGATGGAAAAGCGCGGCGCACTTAAAATTTGGACCGTTCTGCTGGCCATCATCACCTTCTCCCTGAGCCTTTTGGGCACATTCTTGGTGCGGTCGGGCATTCTCACCTCTGTGCATTCATTTGCCACCGACCCGTCGCGTGGTTTGGTGATCTTGGGCATGTTGACCTTCTTCATCTGCGGCGCCTTTATCCTGTTCGCGTGGCGTGCTCCCGCGCTAAAAGCAGGCGGATTGTTCGCCCCGATTTCGCGTGAAGCCGCGCTCGTGTTCAACAATTTGTTCCTTGCTACCGCGACCATAGCGGTGTTGGTGGGCACACTTTATCCATTGGCGCTGGACGCCTTCACCGGCATTAAAATCTCCGTTGGCGCGCCGTTCTTTGATCTAACCTTTGGCGCATTGATGGTGCCGCTCTTGTTGGTGCTGCCATTCGGGCCATTTTTGCCCTGGAAGCGTGCCAGCATTGCGCAGGCGAGTAAGCGGCTGTTTGGGGCCATCGTGTTGAGCTTTGTGTTGACGATTATCCTTGCCGCCTATTTGTGGGATGGCTTTAGCCTCACGCCGTTGGGCATGCTGCTCGGATTTTGGGTGATCATCGGCTCGCTTGCCGATTTGGCCGAGCGGGCGAAACTCTTCAAGGTCGCACCTTCCGTCTCGTTGCGCCGCCTTGCTGGTTTGCCCAAAAATGCATGGTCGACAAGCTTCGCGCATATCGGCATGGGCCTCACAGTCTTGGGCGTGGTTTTCGTATCAGCCTATGAAACGGAAACCATCACAACGATGCAGCCGGGCGAGCAAATCGAAACCTATGGCTATTCAGTTCGGTTTGTAGAGGAAGTGGATCTGGCTGGACCAAACTTTACCTCTGAGACCGTAACCTTCGCTGTCGCACCTCTTGGCAAACGCGAAGACATGGTCTCATCCGAGAAGCGCACCTATCCAGCACGGCAAATGCCGACAACCGAGGCAGGGATTAAGACCTTTGGTCTATCGCAGGTCTATATTTCTATTGGTGACCGTGTGGGCGAAAATGGCCGCGTTGTGAGGATATGGACCAAGCCATGGATTCTGCTGATTTGGCTGGGCTGTCTGGTCATGGCCGCGGCTGGCACTTATTCGCTGACGGACAGAAAATACCGCATTGCCGCACCGAATCTTGTTCAAAAACAATCGGTTGGAGCTGCAAAATGAATCGGTTTCTGATGATCTTGATTCTAATTGTGAGCTTTGTGCCGCAAAGCTTCGCGGTGCAACCCGATGAAGTGTTGGACGACCCGGTCCTTGAGGAACGTGCCCGTGACATCTCTGAAGGGTTGCGGTGCTTGGTGTGTCAAAACCAATCGATTGACGATAGCGATGCCGACTTGGCTCGCGATCTGCGCATTGTCGTGCGGGAGCGTTTAGTCGCGGGCGACAGCAATGACGAGGTCGTCGATTATGTGGTCGCGCGCTATGGCGAGTTTGTGCTGCTCAAACCGACCTTTTCGGGCCACAATTTAGTCTTGTGGATTGCGGCACCTCTTATATTTGTGATTGGCCTTGTGATCTTGTTTGTTGTTTCAATGCGGCAACGCAAAGTGTCAAATGCTGCAGCCATGACGCCTGAAGAAGAGCAGGTTTTGGCTGAACTAACAGAAAGCGAGACAGATAGTGCCAACAAAGATCAAACCAGCCGCCAGTCAGCGGATTGAATTTGAAAACAGTCGTGGCATTAAAATTGCCGCCGCGCTGGATGTGCCGAAATCGACAATTCGTGCCTACGCGGTCTTTGCTCATTGCTTTTCGTGCTCCAAGGATTTTGCCGCCAGTCGCCACATCGCAAATGCTTTGAAAAATGCGGGCATTGCGGTCTTGCGCATTGATTTTACAGGTCTCGGCCATTCTGACGGTGAGTTCTCGAACTCCAACTTTTCCACCAATCTTGAAGATTTGCAGGCCGCGTGCGCCTGGTTGTCCGAACATCACCAGCCCCCGCAAATGCTGATCGGTCATTCCTTAGGCGGCACAGCAGCGTTGATGGCAGCTCTGGACATGTCCAACATCAAGGCGGTGGCCACCATCGGTGCACCAGCGGCGCCAGATCATGTGCTGAATCTTTTGGGCGATAAGCGCGAAGCGATCACGCGCGACGGCGAAGCCGAAGTTCTGCTCGGCGGGCGCCCCTTCACCATTCGCCGCCAGTTTGTGGACGATGTCAACGCTTTCGACCTGCCCAAACGCTTGCCTGATTTGCGCGCTGATTTGCTGATTTGTCACAGCCCAATTGATGCGGTGGTCGGTATTGAAAATGCACAGGATATTTTCATGGCCGCGCGTCACCCCAAAAGCTTTGTCTCGCTCGATCAAGCGGATCACTTGCTGTCCAAACCCGAAGATGCAGCTTATTTGGCAGGCGTGATTTCCGCATGGGCTTCACGACACTTCCCCAGCCCGGACAAATACTATGAGGATGCTGGACACATCATCGCCGCAGAGAGCGGCGAGGGGCCGTTGCACCTCAATGTGAATGCGGCTGGACACGCTTTGCAGATTGACGAACCCGAATCCGTTGGCGGGACCGACCGAGGGCCATCGCCCTACGATTTGCTCGGGGCCGCGCTGGGCGGGTGCACCACCTTGACCTTGCGGCTTTATGCCAATCGCAAAAAGCTCGACGTTGAGCACATCGAAACCTACGTCGACCATGAAAAGCGTCATGTGAACGATTGTGAAGATTGCGAGGATGGCAAAAAGCGAATTGACCATTTTGATCGCAAAATCAAAATTGTCGGCGACATCACGCCCGAACAGCGCCAACGGATGCTGGAAATCGCTGATATGTGCCCAGTGCACAAGACTTTGGAACAGCAATCACATATCAGCACGGCGCTCATAGACGACTAGCCAATCTTGTCATGTCAGACGCTTCGGGATAAAAAGCGCCATGGATATGTTCATGGCGCTCCTGCCATCCGATTTAGCACCGTCTTTCTCGTTGCTATTGATCTTTGCAAGCTTTTTCACATCAGCCACCACAGCGGCGTTTGGCCTTGGCGGCGGCGCGATGCTGATTGCCCTGATGACGACGGTGATGAATCCGCTGATTGCCGTGCCCGTGCATGGCGCCGTTCAGCTCGGCAGCAATGGCGGCCGTGCAATGGTCCGTTTCCCCCACATTGTCTGGCCATTTTTCATTTGGTTTTGCATTGGCAGTGCCCTTGGCGTCGCCATTGGCGGACAGATCGCGCATCTTTTGCCCGAAAACTTGTTTCGCGGACTGATCGGGCTGTTCCTCATCTATATCGCTTGGGGCCCGAAGCTAAAAGCGGTGCTCACTTCAACTCCCCTGACAGCATTGACCGGCACGGTGACCGCCACTATCGGCATGATCACAGGTGTGTCCGGCCCGTTGGTGATCGGCTTTTTGCAAGGCTTGGCAGATCGCCGCGCAATCATCGCCACCCATGCCGCGTTGATGACCGTGCAAAACATATTGAAACTGGCCGCGTTCACGCTTTTGGGCTTCCAGTTCGCAACCTACTTGCCCCTCATTCTCATGATGGTCGCCACGGGCTTTTTGGGCACACTTGTGGGGTCAAAAATGTTGGATGGTCTGTCGGAACAAATCTTTCGCAAAATCTTTAAGCTGATACTGACGATTTTGGCGCTGTGGCTGCTGGCGCAAACCATTTTGCCCTAGCCGCCTCGAGTGCCGAAGAATACGACAAGAATATGCCATTGTTTGCCATAGTTTAGCCTGCAACATTACAAAAATTTAATCTTCATGTAATCATGTCGCAAGGCGCACTTCTCCATATTGGCGGGCATAGCAATTCCAATCCCGATAAGGAGGATTTTGATGCAATCAGTATCAAAGACCAAACGTAACAGTTTTGCAGCAATTGCTGCCGCTGCGTTGATTTCAACCAGCGCGATTGCCACTGGTGTGCTTTCGACAGCGCCAGCCAATGCCCAGATCTCCATTGAGAATGTGGCCCCCTTTAGTTTTGCAGACCTGGTAGAAACAGTTAGCCCCGCTGTTGTGTCCATCCGGGTAAAAACCCGCATCGAGCAAGCCCGTGGCCCTATGGGCAATCGTGAAGGTTTCCGGATGCCTGATTTGCCCGAAGGGCACCCGTTCGAGGATTTCTTCAAGCAGTTTGAAGATCGTCGCGGTGATCGTGATCGCCCACGCGAGCGGTTCGGCCAAGCGGTTGGCTCAGGCTTTGTGATTTCAGCAGACGGTTTTGTGGTCACCAACAACCACGTGATTGAAGATGCTGAAGAAGTGATGGTGGTGATGGACAATGGCGACGAAATGATCGCCAATATTGTTGGCACCGACCCGCGCACGGATTTGGCCTTGCTGAAAATTGAGGCGGCCAGCGACATGCAATTTGTCGAATTTTCCGACAATGAAGCCCGCGTAGGTGATTGGGTTGTGGCCATTGGTAACCCGTTTGGCCTTGGCGGCACAGTAACGGCTGGTATCGTTTCAGCCCGTGGCCGTGACATCAATGCCAATGCCTATGATGACTTTATTCAAATTGACGCGGCGGTAAACCGCGGCAACTCTGGCGGTCCGGCATTTGATACAACCGGTAAAGTGGTTGGCGTGAACACCGCTATCTTCTCACCAAGTGGCGGCAATGTTGGCATCGCATTTGCCATTCCCGCTTCAACAGTCAAACAAGTGGTGTTTGATTTGATGGATGACGGCAATGTCACCCGTGGTTATCTTGGCGTATCCATCCAGAACGTCTCAAAAGATATCGCGGATAGTGTTGGCTTGGATAAGGCCCGCGGCGCGTTGGTCACCGAACCGGCTCCAGATAGCCCTGCACAAAAAGCAGGTATTGAGTCCGGCGACATCATCACGTCTGTGAATGGCGAGGATATGGACGATGCACGCGACTTGTCGCGGACAATCGCCGAGTTTTCGCCAGGCACAACGGTAGAAATCGGTATCTGGCGCAACGGTGAGTCAATTGAGTTGCGCGTTGAATTGGCCCGCTTGGAAGATGAACAGGCGATCAATGACGAGGAAGAAACACCTCAAATTGAGCCATCAGAGCCACACGACACCTCAACCGGGTTGTCATTGATGCCGAACGATGATGGCGATGGCCTGATGATCGTGGACATTGACCCAGAAAGCCGTGCTGTCGAAAAAGGGTTCGCCCCGGGCGACATCGTGCTTGAAGCCAATGGCGAGCCAGTGAACACGATCGCGGATTTTGAGACTCAGATCGAGAATGTGCAAGAAGCAGGACGTTCCACGATCTTGGTCAAAGTGGCCCGCGAAGGCGTTACACGCTTCGTCGGTCTTGCGATTGAGTAAAGTTTAAGCCAACATCTGTCGCGCCCATGGGCGCGGCAGAGAATATTTCATCGAGTATCGGACGTAGCGCTATGAAGGTTTTGTTGATTGAAGATGATCGTGACGCTGCGAATTATATGATTCAGGCACTCGATGAGGTGGGTCATGTGACGCACCACGCCGCTGACGGGGAAACCGGTTACGCCATGGCATCATCGATGGACTATGATGTCTTGATTGTGGATCGCATGTTGCCCCGTCGCGATGGCCTGTCCATCATCGAATCTCTACGCGCCGAAAACAACACAACCCCCGCGCTTATTCTTTCCGCCTTGGGTGCGGTGGATGACCGTGTACAAGGTCTGCGCTCGGGTGGTGATGACTATCTGACAAAGCCTTACGCATTTTCTGAATTGCTGGCCCGCATCGAGGTGTTGGCCCGTCGCGCATCACCGGCGGAGGCCGCCACCACATATCAGGTGGGCGATCTGACCTTGGACCGTCTCTCCCGCAATGTGGAGCGGTCGGGTGAGGCCATCACCTTGCAGCCGCGTGAATTTCGTCTGCTGGAATATTTGATGAAACATGCGGGCCAAGTGGTCACCCGCACCATGCTGCTCGAAAATGTATGGGACTATCATTTTGATCCACAAACCAACGTGATCGATGTGCATATGTCCCGCCTACGCACCAAAATTGACAAGGGCAAAGCCCAACAATTGCTCCATACCATTCGCGGCGCAGGATATATGATCCGTGAATAGAATTTGGCGCATCTGGAAAACAACGACCTTTCGGCAAAGTGGCTTCTTCGTGCTGCTCTTTGTGTTGTTTTCGGTGTTTATCCTTGGCTATATCGCCTATCAAACCAGCATTCTTATCCAACAGCAGCAAATTGGGGCCATCGACCGTGAGTTGGGGCAGCTAAACCGCACCTATCAGCGCTCAGGTACGCCGGGGCTTATCCGTGGCGTGCAGCGTATGGCGGATCGGCCGGGGCCGGGCATTTATTACGTTGCTGATCCCACTGGCCAGCAGTTGGCAGGCAATGTGGATCAAATACCCACCTTTGTGTTGCAGACGCCGGGCATTCATAGTTTCCGCTATGAGGTTGAAGAGCCGTGGTCCGCTGAGCAAAACGACAATGACGATGAGCGCCGCGAGCGTGACAAGCGCGAGGAGCGGCCGGACCGTGGCCTTGCGCTGGTCAAAAGCTTTCAATTGCCCTCAGGCTTTTATCTGGTGGTCGGGCGCGACATTGAAGAACGTCGCGGGTTCAGTGCGATTATTTTTGAGGCATTTGGTTGGGGCGTTCTCTGGATCATCATATTGTCGGTGTTGCTTGGCACGCTGCTGGCCCGCAATATTTTGCGCCGTCTGGATATGATTTCCGCGGCCTCGAAAAAAATCATGACGGGTGATTTGGCCGAGCGATTGCCGCTGACCAAGCGCAATGATGAATATGACCGCGTGTCGAAAAATCTCAATGAGATGCTCGATCGAATTGAAAATTTGATGGCCGGCCTCAAAGAGGTGACGGACAATGTGGCGCACGATTTGAAAACGCCACTCACGCGTTTGCGCAATAAGGTCGAGCGGGCGTTGCAGCATGATGATGATCCGGAACAAATGCGCAAGGCGCTCCAAGCGACCATTGACGAAAGCGACCAATTGATCCGCACATTCAACGCGCTGTTGTTGATCGCCCGTGTCGAAGCAGGGGCGCCGGATGGCTCATTTGAACCCGTGGCGATTGATCAGATCATTGAAGATATTGTCGATCTATATCAACCCGTTGCCGAAGATTCCGGAATCGAATTATCCACCGATCTGGCGACAGTACCTCACGTTAAAGCCGGCCGTGAACTGATCGGGCAAGCCATCGTTAATCTGGTTGAAAATGCAATCAAATACGCCAAAGGAGCGAAAGGCACGCCAAGGATTGAGATTGGCCTTGAACAGCACGCCGAACACATCCGAATTTGTGTGAGCGACAACGGCACAGGCATTCCGGAAAAGGACCGTCAACGGGTGCTGGAGCGGTTTGTGCGGCTGGAGGCGAGTCGATCTGAAACCGGGTCTGGATTAGGGCTTTCTTTGGTTTCTGCCGTTGCAAGATTGCATAAAGGCACGCTAGAAATAAAGGACAATGATCCGGGCACAAAAGTGCTGATCACCCTGCCAAAGGAAAGCTAATATATGTCCAAACCGCTGATGGCCGAATTGAAACCCCTTCGCTTCAATGTTGGCTCTGCGGAAGAATTCGACAACTGGCAAGATGCACATGGTGCCGATCTAAGTGCTGATGTGAAAGCATTGTTGGCGCCAGTGTTTGCAGCGTCTCCATTTTTGCTGGATTGCGCCCATCAGGAAGCCGAGTGGCTGGTGACCGCTTTGGCAGAACCCTTCGACCAAACCATCCGGGAACTGCTTGCCGACACCGATCAACTCGGCCAAAAGTTTGATGAAGACGAACTTTCCCGCGCATTGCGGCAGAACAAGCGCCGGCTGGCGCTGATTGCTGCACTCGCTGAAATCGGGCAGGCCACACGCACATCGACCACGACCAGTGCGCTCGCTTTGTTCGCTGATCGTGCTTTAGATGCGATCCTAGATTTTCTGGCCCGCGATTTGGCGGAGCAGGGCAAGTTTGAACTCAGTGAAGACAAGCGCCCCTCCAGCCAACTTGGCATTTGTATTTTCGCTTTGGGCAAGCACGGTGGCCTTGAGCTAAATTATTCTTCCGATATTGATATTGTTATTTTCTTCGACCCCGATCGCTCACCAATCATTGAAGATCCGCGGCATGGGCGCATCTATGAGAAAATAGTGCGGCAACTGGTGGCGTTGATGCAGGATCGTGACGAGCATGGCTATGTGTTCCGCACGGACCTTCGCCTGCGGCCCGATCCCGGTTCAACGCCAGCGATTATTTCCACCCGCGCCGCGATGACCTATTATGAAAGCCGGGGGCAAAACTGGGAGCGTGCAGCATGGATCAAGGCGCGACCATGCGCGGGTGATCTTGAGGCAGGTGACGCCTTTTTGGCAGAACTCACCCCCTTTATCTGGCGCAAACATCTCGATTACGCGACAATTGACGACATTCGGGCCATCAAGCGCCAAATCAATGTCGCCAAAAACATTGTTGGTCGCGAGGTATATGGCCACAACGTCAAGCTCGGCTTTGGCGGTATTCGCGAGATTGAGTTCTTCGCCCAAACCCAACAGCTTATCGCAGGCGGTCGCGAACCCGGATTGCGGACCAGATCAACTGGCGACACGCTTGAGGCGTTGGCGAGCTGCAATTGGATATCGAAGACCATCGCGGATGAGTTGGAGGAAAACTATTGGTTTTTGCGCGCGGTTGAAAATCGGGTGCAAATGCTGCGTGATGAGCAAACCCACCAATTGGGAGAGAATGATCAAGCCATTGCCCCGATTGCCTCTTTGATGAATTTCGAGGATGTGGCGGCGTTTAAATCCGCCTACCAAGATTGTCTGGTGCGGGTGGTTGGTCATTATGGTGAGTTGTTCTCCGATGATGGCGACGAGCAATTGGTGCAAAAGCTGGTTTTCACCGGCAGCGACGACGATCCAGACACGTGGCAGGCCCTGTCGGACATGGGGTTTCGTGACCCCAGCAGCGCCATCACCACGATCAAAAAGTGGCATTATGCCAGCTATGCCGCTACGCGGGCCGATAAGGCGCGACAGAACCTGACGGCGCTGGTGCCGCATCTTTTGCAGTCATTGTCCAATGCGCGCAATGCCGATGAGGCGCTAAATCGATTTGATATTTTCTTATCCAAATTGCCCGCTGGCGTGCAGCTTTTTGCGCTATTGCGCAACAATGAACGTTTGCGCCATTTGCTGGTCGATTTTATGGCATCGGCGCCGCGCATGACCGACGCAATCTTGCGGCGCGTGCATATTGTCGATGGGCTGATTGATCCTGCCTTTTATGACGAAATCCCCACCGTTGCTGCATTGACCCAAAAGGCCAATGACTTTTTGGGTGAGGCCCGCAATTATGAAGACCTGATCGATCGCTCACGCATTTTTGGCCAGGAGCAGATCTTCCTGACCAGTGCCGGGCTTATAGCGGGTACGGTGACGCCGGAACAAGCCACCGAACAATTCTCCGCGCTGGCGCAAAACCTGATGGAATGGCTGTTTGAGGGCGTGCGCAAGGAGTTTGAGTATAAGCACGGCAAAGTGCCCGGTGCGCAGGTGGCGCTGCTGGCCTTCGGCAAATTGGCAAGTGCTGAAATGTCCGCGACGTCTGATCTTGACTTCATTTTGCTCTATGACGCGCCAAAAGGAACCGAAGGGTCTGAAGGTCAGCGTCCGTTGGAAACGCCCCACTATTTCACCCGTCTGACCCAGCGTCTTGTCGCCGCGCTTTCGGCGCCGACAGCTGAGGGCGTGCTTTATGAAACGGATATGCGCCTGCGTCCATCCGGCAATGCCGGACCATTGGCCACCAGCTTTGCTGGCTTTGATCGCTATCAACATGAACAGGCGTGGACGTGGGAGCACATGGCACTGTCCCGCGCTCGTGTGGTTTTTGCCGACGGCGATCTGGGAGATCGAATACACACAGTGATATCAGACGCACTCAATGCCCCACGCGACAAAGATCAGCTGGTTAAAGATGTGTGGGATATGCGCGGCCGCATTGAAAAGGACCGTCAGGCCAAGTCCACTTGGGATCTTAAACTGGCCATTGGCGGGGTAATTGATTTGGAGTTTATCGCCCAATTCGCGCAACTGGCTTATGGTGATCAGCTAGACGTGCCACAAGCGCCTCCAGCGCGCGTATTTGAGCGGCTTTCGGAAACAGAACTCTTGCCTGAAGCGGTGGAGCTTAAAGAGATTCACGCCGAATATAGTGCGGTCCTGCAATTGATGAGCGCATGTCTCAATGATCCATTGAAAGTGGACACGTGGAGTGAAGGTTTTAGAGAGCTTTTGATCCGTGTAACCCATTTCCCCTCACTAGAGGCATTGGAAACAGATTTAAAGGCAAAGCAACAGCGCGTGCGTCAATTGATGGAACAGTTTGTGGCTTAGCCCTTAGGCCACGTGATCAAGTGCAGTTTCAGCAACGACTTCATATTTTGGCAGGCTGATCAACACGGTGGTGCCGATGCCCACCGCGCTGTCGATATGGATGCGTCCGCCACTTAGTTCGGCGATGGCGCGAGCAGTGGAGATGCCTAAGCCAAGTGAATTCTGTTCTTTCGCGAAGGCCGCTTCACCCAGAACAAATGGTTGGTTGAGCAAAGCCATGCGTTCGTGGGGAATGCCGATCCCTGTATCGGTCACTTCGATGATGATGCCATCTGCCCCATCCCATGAATTGACGGCGATCTTGCCGCCTTTGGGCGTAAACTTTACTGCATTGTCTAAAATATTGCCCAGCATGCGGCCCATAAGGTTCTTGTCCGCAAACACACTGCCATTGGCACTGGCGAAATCAACAAACTCAACACCGATACGGTCGGCGCGGGCTTTATATTTTGCGGTTTGTGACTTCAACAAATCATCAACAGCCAGTGGTTCTTCGTTTTGTGCGGTTTGGCCGGATTCAAGCTCGGAAAGCTGCAGAATGGCGGCAAATGAGTCCAGCAATGCTTCGCCGGATCTCTTGATGTCGCCGAGATAACCAATATAGCGCTTGTCGCCAAGCGGTCCGAATGGTTCATGCTGCACAAGGTCAGCAAATCCGATGATGTGGTTGAGGGGGGTGCGCATGTCGTGGCTTAGATGGGCCAAGAAAGATGTTTTGGAGCGGCTGGCGGCTTCTGCAGCCAATTTGTCCGCAGTGCACTGACGGATCAGTTTCTGCCGTTCTTTTTCCAATGAATTATTGTCGTGCTTTGCCCGCACTTCTTCGGAAATGTCGGTGATGATGGTCACAAAATTTCGCTTGGCTTGGGCAATATCTTCGATGCGAATATGCCGGCCATCCAGACAGGCCGCTGTGGCAATGCGATGGTCTTCCATGTCGCAAACAGTTTCAAATCGATTGGGATTTGCGGCCATCGACATGATGTTGGTGAACTTGCGGCCACGCAATTTGGTGCCGGTTGAAAGGCCCATCATGTCGCGGTAGGCGTGGTTGTGCCAGAGCAAATTGCCATCGCGATCCCAATAGGCGATGCCGTGGGGCAAATTGTTCAACGCCCGCAACAGCTCTTTATCCTCATTGGTTTCGTGAATACGCATTAAATATTCGAGTTGCTGCCGCTCATCTTGCGCACTCATTCGCAAGAGAGCGATGCCGCCGAGGGCGCTCAATGTGCCCACCGCAAACAACTGCATGCCAACGCCCATCCCGTTAGTAAAAAATACCGCGCCGAGCACGGCAATAAACCATGCCAGCGCGAGTTTTCTCGTTGTTGGGACGAGAGATTTTGGGGGACGAATTGCGTTGTGAGGAGGGGGCGCAATCACTTTCTTTGTGCCAGCTTCAGTGAGCAAAGATTTGGTGTTTTTGTGCGGATGTCCAAAGGCAGCAGAAGATCTCTTTTTCAGGTTTTTCAATCGCTTGTAAAGCTTATTAAAGAATCCTGTCCCGACTGCGTCGGATGTCTCCATCGACAACATTTGAACTCTCCAAAGATTTTAAAAAGTGCCCCCAAAGAGCATCAAATTGCCCTTCGATAGAACCAATTTGAATCAAAAAAAGGGGCCTTGTCGACCCCTTTAGAGTAGGCAAATTTTGCCCTTGTAAAAACCGTGAGTCTTTTGAATCACTTATCGGGGAAAATATTTTAGCCCGCTAATGTTTTGTTCACCATTTCAGATAGGTTTGGTGAAATGCTTTCCTCATCTTTCATTCTTTCAAGCGCCTTCCGGGCGGCATTTTGGCGATTTGATTCGTAATTCCGCCAAATTCTGAACGCCACGGCAAAACGGCCCGCGACCTGCGGGTTGAACTTGTCGATTTTCAAAATCGTGTCGGCGACGAGGTCGAAGCCCGCGCCATCTTCGCGCGCGAACTGGGTCGGGTTGCCTTGAATGAAACTGCCCACGAGTGAGCGCACCCTATTGGGGGTCTCAAGTGAGAACCGTTCGTCTTCCATCAACATCTTGATCCGATCAATTGCGCGGTTGTCGTCAATTGATGCACTCAGGCCGAGCCACTTATCATAAACTGTCATCGGCTCTGCATAGTTTGCCTTAAAGTGCTCGAGCAATTCTTCGGCACGTTCCGGTGCGTATGCACAAATGATCGCCAATGCCGCTTGTCGATCCGTCATGTTTTGTGCGGCTTGGTAATGGCTTTCCACCATTTCAAAAATCTGCTTGTCCTCTAATGCCGCGAGCAGTGCCAACGATTGATTGCGCAGGGCACGCAAGCCAGATTGTTTTGCGTCCGGCTTGTACGTCTCAGGCAGTTTTACAGCAGAATATAGCGTGACCAGCTGACCGCGTAGGCTGTTTGCCACCAATTGCACCGCTTGGCGTCTCACTTGCTTAATGCGTTCCGGGTGGATGTTCTTGCTCAGCCGTTGGGCAAAATCCTGGTAGGTCGGCAGTTTTAAGCAAAGTGCCTTGAACGATGGAGAAAGCTCCTGGCTTTCCAGTGTTTGGCTCAGGGCGGACGCAACTTTTTCGAGGTTGTCTTCATCCAGATTTGGCCCATCTTGCGCCATAGATGGCGTTACAATATTCAAGATAGCCGATTGCAGGCTTTCCCAACGGTTGAACGGATCGCCATCCAATCTCGCGCGATGTAAGTCTTCCTCAAGCGGTGCGCGCGTTTGCACCGAAACGGGCGCCGAAAACTCTCTAAACAGCGACAACACGGGCGCGCTTGAAACGCCATGAAACGTGATGTTCGCTTCGCTTTGATCCAGCACGATCAAATCGTCATGGACTTCGGCGCCTTCCGCGCGCTCCCAAGATAAGTCTTCGCCATTGCTTGAAACCAAACCAAACTTGATAGGCAGCACCATGGGCGACTTTTCACTGTCCCCCGGCGTGGAAGGTACATTTTGCGTGAGGTTAAGCGTGAGCACTTTCTCGTCCGCATCATAAGTGCTGCTATAAGTCACCTCGGGACGACCCGCCTGCGTATACCATTTCTGGAACTGGCTCAGATCGCGCTCGCTCACATCCTCAAAGCATTTGATAAACTGTTCGATGGTGGCCGCATCTCCATCATGACGGTCCAAATATAGATCGACGCCCTTATGAAAGGTTTCCTTGCCCAGCAAGGTCATCAACATGCGCACCACTTCGGCGCCTTTTTCATAAACAGTCGTCGTATAGAAATTATCGATCTGCTCATATTGGCTCGGGCGCGGCGGATGGGCGAGGGGGCCGCTATCTTCGATAAATTGAGACTGGCGCAAACCCTTCACATCATCGATGCGCTCCACATCCCGGAAACGTTCATCCGAGGAAAACTCTTGATCGCGGAATACGGTCAGCCCTTCTTTCAAGCACAATTGGAACCAGTCGCGGCAAGTGACTCTGTTGCCGGTATAATTGTGGAAATATTCATGGGCGATAATGCGCTCGATGAGGGCATAATCTTCGTCCGTTGCCGTGGCAGGATCAGCTAAAACAAAGCGGTCATTGAAAATGTTCAGGCCTTTGTTTTCCATGGCACCGGCATTAAAATCGCTCACGGCAACAATGTTGAAAACGTCCAAATCATATTCACAGCCAAACCTGTCTTCATCCCATTTCATGGAGCGGACAAGCGCATCCATGGCATAGGTGCAAAGCTCAGCCTTGCCCGGTTCGGCATAGATGTTGAGATCAACTTTTTTGCCGGATTTTGTGGTGAACTTTTCTGAGATATGATCGAGGTTGCCCGCCACCATCGCAAACAAATAGCTCGGCTTCGGGTGCGGGTCGTGCCATTCGGCAAAATGCCGATTGTTGCTCATCTCACCGCGATCAACCGGGTTGCCGTTGGATAGCAGTACAGGTGCCAAATCTTTGTCAGCCACCATCTTTACGGTGAACACCGACATGACATCGGGGCGATCCAGGAAATAGGTGATGCGCCGAAACCCTTCTGCTTCGCATTGGGTGCACCAGTTTCCCGAAGATCGGTAAAGCCCTTCAAGGCTTTTATTCTTCTCTGGTTCAACATCCACAACTGTGCTCAGCACAAAGCTCTCGGGCGGGGCCAGCAGCACGAGGCCTTTGTCGCTCAACTCATATTGACCAGCGCCCAAAACCTCGTCGCCAATGGCAATTGAAACCAATTCGATGTGCTCACCATCCAGCTCAAGTGGCGCGTCTTCTGCGGCACCAGCACGGCGTTCGATGTGCAAATCTGTCGTGATACGTGTTCGTTCGGGAGCAAAGTCGATCCACATCTCCGTTTTCGGAATAAGGTAATCGCTCGGCTTATAGTCTTCTAAATAAACGTTTTTTTGCTCTTCGCTGCGCATGTTTCTTATCCGGTTGGGGGTGGGGCGATGCTCAATAATGGAACATTTTGTCGCACTGTTGCATTAAGGCAACAGCCACGAATCGTGTTTGGCGATATTCTGAACGGCTGGGTCGCAATTGCCTAGCGCCTAATCTTAAAGGTTCACCATGTTAAATTCTATTTTTAATTGGTTCGAGCGGATTTATCCGCCGACCGAGCTTGCAAAAAATCCGCACCCACCGCAAGGGGTGAAGGATTTCTATATTTATTTCTTAACGCAATTCCGCTGGGGTTTGGCGGCCAAAATGGCTTTGGTCGCGGTTGGCGCCACCATCGACGCCATGATTCCTGTGTTTTTAGGGCAATTGGTGGAACTAACGACCAATGGAACGCCCGGCAACGTATTTGCGACCCACGGCATGATGCTGCTTGCTTTCGCTCTGGTGATATTGGCGCGCCCGGCGTCTTTCATCCTGAGCGCTTTGCTTCAGTTTCACACGATCTTTCCGCCCATGATGGCGCGGACGCGGTGGCAGAGCCACTGGCATGTGGTGCGCCAAAGTTGGTCCTATTTCCAACGTGACTTTGCTGGGCGTATTGCCAACAAAATCATGGAAACGGGTAACTCCTTAGTCGATAGCGCCATGCAGGTGATCGACTCTGTTTGGTACATGATCATATTCTTGATTGTGGCCATCACAGTGTTGGCCGAAGTTGAGCCGATTTTCATCGTGCCTCTTTTGATTTGGCTTGTTGCCTATGCCGCGATCATGGTGTTCTTCCTGCCGCGCATTGCGCGCCGTTCAAAGGAAAACTCCGATGCCCGTTCGGTTGTGACCGGGCGGATCGTGGATTGCTATACCAACATTCAAACCCTCAAAACCTTTGCATCGAGCAAGTTTGAGGATGAATATGTGGCCGGGTCGGTTAAGAGCCATACCAAGGTGCTACACCGGCTCATGCGTGAGTTCACACAAATGTGGAGCTTGCTTTATGTCATCAACGCCCTGTTGATGGTTGGGGCAGGCTATATGGCTATAATCTTTTGGAATAATGGTGATTTGTCGCCGGGTAAACTCGCGACCATCATTCCCTTTATTTGGCAAACCGTGAATATTTCGGGCTGGATTCTCGATGTTGCATCAGGTGTGTTTCGCGACATTGGCAATGTGCAAGACGGTATGGATACCATCGCCCGTCCCATCACCATGCTGGACGATGAGGACGCACCAGAGCTAGAGGCCGAAAACACGCAGATCGAGTTCAATCAGGTTCACTTTGCCTATGATTCCGACAAGGTGAAGGACAAGCCGCGTGTCATCGAAAATCTGAACCTCACCATCAAAGCAGGCGAAAAGATCGGGCTGATTGGCCGCTCTGGCGCGGGCAAATCCACTTTGGTCAATTTGTTGTTGCGGCTGTTTGATGCGCAGGCTGGTGAGATCAAGATCGATGGTCATCGTATTGACCATGTGACGCAGGATAGTCTGCGGCGCGCCATCGGCTTTGTGTCGCAAGACACCTCATTGCTACACCGTTCTGTGGGCGAAAATATCAAATATGGCCGCCCCTATGCAAGCGATGCGGACATGATTGCCGCCGCCAAGCAGGCCAAGATCCACGATGTGATTTTGGGTTTGGAAGATGAAAACGGCAACAAAGGATATGATGCCCGCGTCGGTGAACGCGGCGTCAAACTCTCTGGTGGCCAACGTCAACGTATCGCCATTGCCCGGGTGCTGCTCAAGGATGCGCCCATCCTGATTTTGGACGAGGCAACTTCCGCACTGGACAGTGAAGTGGAAGCAGCCATTCAGGAACAGCTGCAACATTTGATGACCAATAAAACGGTTATCGCAATCGCGCACCGCTTGAGCACGATCGCCGCTATGGATCGGCTGTTGGTGATGGATCAGGGACGTATCGTGGAAGAGGGCACGCATGAGGAATTGCTGAAAGCCAATGGTCATTATGCATCACTCTGGCGTCGTCAATCGGGTGGTTTTGCCAATATGGAAGGCGCTGATCCCGCAATCCCCAGCTCTTGAAATCTAATAACAGCTAGAATAAAGAAAGAATAATCTTTCTAAAAAGGTCGAGAATAATGATAAGAAGAATATTTGATTGGTTTGAGCGACGGGTTGAACCGTTTCCAGCCAAAGAACCGCAGCTGCCGCCCAAAACGCTCGTGGCGTTTTGTCGGCACTATTCAAAAGGGCTGGAGCTTTGGCTTGTGCTCATGGCGCTCGGCGCTGCCATTTTGGCCATTCTGGAAGTGGCGCTGTTCGGCTTTTTGGGCAATGTGATTGATTGGTTGTCGACCTCCAATCCTGAGACATTTTTGCAAGATGAGTGGCCGACATTGTTGATGATGGCTGCAATCATCTTGGTGATTAAACCTGCCACGGCGGCGTTTTCATCCTTTGTGATGCACCAGACATTGCTCGGTAACTTCCCGATGCGCATTCGCTGGGATGTGCATGGCTATTTGATCCGCCAATCCATGACCTATTTTCAGGATGAATTTGCCGGTCGTATTGCCACCAAACTGATGCAAACTTCGTTGGCGGTGCGCGAAACCGTTATGAAGATTTTGGATATCCTGGTTTACATCTCGGTCTATTTCATCGGCATCTTATTTGTGATGGCCAGCGCTGATTGGCGGCTGATGGCACCCTTTGCGGTCTGGTTGGTCGTCTATATCACCGTTATGCGCTATTTCGTGCCGCGCATGCGCGATGTGTCGCAAAAGCAGGCGGATGCCCGCTCTGTTATGACAGGGCGCATTGTGGACAGCTACACAAACATCGCGACCGTGAAGCTGTTTTCTCATTCGGGTCGTGAGGCAAGCTATGCCCGCGACGGCATGGATGGGTTTTTGCAAACCGTTTATAAACAGATGCGTTTGGGTGCCAGCCTCGACATCATTATTGATGGGCTGAACTCGCTTTTGCTGTTTTCGGTGGGTGCCATGGGCATTTATTTGTGGCTCAACGGGGTAATGACACCGGGCCCAGTTGCCATCGGCATTGGTATTGTGCTGCGGATTTGGGGCATGTCTCACTGGATCATGTGGGAAATGTCAGCGCTGTTCGAAAATATCGGTACGGTGCAGGATGGGATTAACTCCATCTCCTTGCCGCGCTTGGTGTCTGATAAAAAAGGGGCAAAGCCGATTGGCAAAGTGGATGGCGACATCAAGTTCAACAATGTCACCTTCAATTATGGCGCTGAAAAAGGCATCATCACCAATTTGAATCTGCATATACGGCAGGGCCAAAAAGTTGGGCTTGTGGGGCGCTCCGGTGCCGGCAAGTCGACTTTGGTGAATATCCTGCTGCGGTTTTATGATGTGGAGCGGGGCACCATCATGATTGATGGCAAAGACATTTCGGAAGTGCAGCAAGACACATTGCGCGAGCAATTGGCCATGGTGACCCAAGATACGTCATTGTTGCATCGGTCGGTGCGCGAAAACCTGCTTTATGGTCGTCCGGATGCCACTGAAGAAATGATGATTGCTGCGGCCAAAAAGGCGAAAGCCCATGAGTTCATCCTCGATTTGGTCGATCCTCAGGGCCGTCGCGGATATGACGCCCATGTGGGCGAACGCGGTGTGAAGCTCTCCGGCGGTCAGCGCCAACGTGTCGCCATTGCCCGCGTGTTGCTCAAGGATGCGCCGATCCTGATCATGGATGAAGCCACTTCGGCTTTGGACAGTGAAGTGGAAGCGGCCATTCAGGAGCAACTGCATCAATTGATGGAAAACAAAACCGTGATTGCCATCGCCCACCGCCTATCCACCATCGCGGAGATGGATCGGTTGATCGTGATGGATCAAGGCAAAATCATTGAAGACGGCACCCACGCCGAGTTGCTCGAGCAAAACGGTCACTATGCGTCTCTGTGGAAACGCCAGTCCGGCGGTTTCATTGATTATGGTGATGAGGAAAACGAAAAAACAGCATAACAAAAAGGCGGTGGAGACACCGCCTTTTTTATATCTGAATATTGTCAATCAAGCGCACATCTTCCAAGAACACAGCGGCGAACAAACGGGCTGGTCGATCCAGATTGGTGGCGAGTTCGAGATTTTCCAACTCCCGCACTTCAAAATAATCCACTTTGCCAAATCCCGCGTCAGCCAGTTCCGATTTAGCGGTCGACATTGCCCTTTCTATCGGCGTGCCGCCCTTTATCGCCTCGGCGCTCTGCTGCATTATTTGATGTAGTTGCGGCGCAATCCGTCGCCCTTCTTCACTCAAACGCATATTGCGCGACGACATGGCTAAACCATCATGCTCGCGCATCGTTGGGCAGCCGATAACATCAATATCGATATTGAGATCCGCCACTACCCGACGAATGACCTGCAATTGCTGGAAGTCTTTTTCACCAAAGAAGGCCTTGTCCGCTCCGGTTTGCAATAACATTTTGCTGACCACAGTGGCCACGCCGTCAAAATGGCCCGGCCGCGATGCCCCACAAAGGCAGTCGGTCAAACCTGCAACACTCACTTTGGTGGCAAATCCTTGGCCATACATTTCGTCAGCACTGGGCAGATAAACAAGGTCAACGCCCAACGGGTCGAGCTGTTCAAGATCGGTTTGCTCCGTGCGGGGATAGGCCTGCAGGTCTTTAGGGTCGTTAAATTGCGTCGGATTGACAAAGATTGACACAATCACTTTATCGCTTTGCGCTTGTGCAGCCTTTACCAAGCTGAGATGCCCCTTATGCAGCGCACCCATGGTCGGCACAAAGCCGATGACATTGCCGCGCGCGTGCCAGTCTTTTTGCACAGCGCGGAGCTCTTTGACGGTCCGAACAATCTGCATGCGCTAGCTCTTTTTGGCCTTGGCGGCATAAACATGCGCATCTGTGGGGAAGCTGCGTGCACGCACTTCGCGGGCATAAAGTTCGATCGCTGCGTCGGCTTCGTCTGCCAACTCCGCATAGCGTTTGACGAATTTGGGTTTAAAGCTGGAAAATAGGCCCAACAGATCATCGACAACCAAAATCTGTCCGTCGCAATTAACAGAGGCACCGATGCCGATGGTCGGCACGCCAACGAGTTTGGTGATCTCATCAGCCAATGGCTGCGTTACCATTTCCAACACGATGGCAAAGGCGCCAGCGTCCTCAACAGCTTTGGCATCTTCCATGATGCGTTTGTGGTCATCGCCACGACCTTGCACCGAATAGCCGCCCATCGCTTTCACAGATTGCGGGGTGAGGCCGATGTGGCCCATCACCGGAATGCCACGCTGGGTGAGATAGGCAATCGTCTCCGCCATATGCGCGCCGCCCTCAAGTTTCACCGCTTCGCAACCTGTTTTGCGCATCAGCTGCGCTGCATTTTCAAACGCCTGCTCTTTATTATGCTCATAAGAGCCGAAGGGCATATCCACCACCAGCAGCGCCTGGTCCACGCCGCGGCGCACCGCTTGTCCGTGCATGATCATCATGTCCATGGTGACGCTGAGCGTGCTTTCGAAACCGTGCAGCACCATGCCCACACTGTCGCCCACCAGCACCACATCGCAATGCTTATCCACCAGCCGCGCCATAGGCGTCGTATAGGCAGTGAGGCAAACAATAGGGTCTTGTCCCTTTTGCGCCTTCAGCGCATGGCCGCTTGGTGTTTTGAATTTGGAATTGGCACTCATTTGCGGGTCCTTTTGTGGGTCGCGCTGCAACATTCAGTCCGAACTGACGAATTTGAGCGCACTTTGGCGCTTCGCAAAGGATAAATCAATTAGGCCTTTGGTTAGGCCACGCTGTCCGGGCCACAATAGATGCCATAGAGCGTATGCAACACCGCTTCAACCTCTCCTGAGGCAAGGGAATAATAGATCACATTGCCATCGCGCCGTGTTTTGACCAGTTTGAGATTGCGCAATTTTGCCAAATGTTGCGAAAGGGCAGGCTGGGACAGGTCAACTTCCCCTGCCAAATCCAGCACAGACATTTCGTCTTCCACCAGCTTGCACAAAATCAAGAGGCGTTTGGGGCTGGACATTGCCGACAGAAGCTCCGAGGCCTCGGTTGCCCGTTCTTGCAAAAGTTCAAACTCGCTCGGTGCACTCACAACTATTTCCCTTAAACTGTTGTTGTTTTTTAACAAATTTTTTCAATTCCGCAAATTCAAATTTTATGAAAATCAGGACTTGCAATATATTAGAGTTTGCTTATATACCAATATGTGAGATGACACAAATAGAATAAACGAACGATAGGGTACGTATATATGACTGAATTTACGCCAGTTGAAGCCATAATAGGCGGCGGGCTGATTGGCATCGCATCTGTGTTGCTCATGGGATTGCATGGGCGCATCGCAGGCATGACTGGGATTTTGGCAGGCCTGTTGCCGCCATTCTCAGCTGATAAAGGGTGGCGAGCTGCCTTTTTGCTTGGTGCAATTTCCGGGCCACTTGCGATCTTTTTGATCTCAGGCACCCCGGTTGATTTTCAAAACCCAGTGCCAGTTTGGGCAATGATCTTGGGCGGTGTGATCGTCGGTATCGGCGTCAATTACGGCTCAGGCTGCACATCAGGGCACGGCGTTTGCGGCATGGCGCGCTTTTCCATTCGCTCCATCGCGGCCACGGCCACCTTCATGCTTTCAACCTTCATCACCGTTTATGTGGTGCGTCACATTTTGGGGGTGTTCTAAGATGCGTTTGATTTCATTTTACGCCATCGGCTTGGTTTTCGGCATGGGCATCGCCCTGTCTGGCATGGCCAATCCCGCCAAAGTCCTCAACTTCTTCGATGTTGCAGGCAATTGGGACCCAAGCCTCTTGCTGGTGATGATTTCGGCCTGGTTGGTCACCGTTGTGGGATATTTCTTTGTGCTGAAACGGCCAAAGCCAGTTTGGGCTGAAGTGTTCAGTCTGCCCCAAGCCAAGCAAATCGATTTGCCCCTTATTGGCGGCGCCACAGTATTTGGCATTGGTTGGGGCTTAACAGGCTACTGCCCAGGCGGGTCCATCCCGGCGCTCGGCCTTGGTTTGCCTGAACCTTTCATTTTCGTTGCAGCCATGATTGGCGGCATCATTTTCGCAAAGTTTTTGCGGTCCCGCGCCACCTTCGCGCAAACCGTACGTAACTCGAATTAACTAGGAGAATATAAATGACACAAGCTCTCCCATTTACACCTGATCTTGAGCAAAAACCGATCGTGACACCGTTCTTTGATGAACCAACCAACACGATTTCATATGTGGTTCAGGACCCGAACAGCAAAAAATGCGCCATTGTCGATAGCGTCATGGACATTGATTATGCGGCAGGTCACATCACTTATGATGGCGCAGATCGCATCATCAAATATGTGCAGGATGAAGGTCTTGAAGTGGAATGGTTGATCGAAACCCACGTCCACGCAGACCACTTGTCAGCAGCGCCATATATTCAATCGAAAGTTGGCGGCAAGTTGGGCATTGGTGAAAACATCACCATTGTGCAGGACACATTCGGCAAAGTCTTCAACGAAGGCACCGAGTTTCAGCGCGATGGCAGCCAGTTCGACAAGCTCTTTAAGGATGGCGACAGTTATAAAATTGGCGAACTGACCGCCTATGTCATGCACACACCTGGCCACACGCCGGCATGTATGACCCACACTATTGGCGATGCCGCTTTCGTCGGCGACACCTTGTTTATGCCAGATGGTGGTTCCGCTCGCGCAGACTTCCCCGGTGGCGACGCCCGGACCCTCTATCGTTCCGTGAAACGGGTGCTGCAACTGCCTGACGAGACTCGTCTTTTCATGTGTCACGATTACGGTCCAAACGGCCGCGACATTGAGTGGGAAACCTCTGTGAAAGAGGAGCGTGAGCACAATATCCACGTCAAAGACGGCATCTCAGAAGATGAGTTCGTCAAAATGCGCGAAGAGCGCGACGCGTCGCTGGATATGCCCAAGCTGATCATCCCATCACTTCAAGTGAACATGCGCGCGGGCAAAATGCCGCCAAAAGATGATGATGGTCACGTGTACCTCAAAGTGCCCGTCAACAAGTTGAAATAGGAGAAAACCGATGCAACTGAAACAGATCAACAAAGACTATTTCATTTCAGGCCAAGTGGGCTTTTCCGACCTGCAAGTCCTGGCAGATCACGGCATCAAATCTTTGATTTGCGCACGTCCTGACCATGAAGAAGGCAACCAGCCACAATTTTCGGATCTGCAAAAACAGGCCGAAGCTGTGGGCATCAAAGCCGCACATGTGCCGATCAAACCCGGCCAGGCCTGCGGCGATGATGTGGACAAATTTGCTAAGGCATTCAACGAGCTGCCAAAGCCGATTTTGGGATATTGCCGCTCTGGTATGCGCGCCCACGCTTTATGGGAACTCGACGACGAGTCTCGCGCAAACCGCTAATTTTTCTTTGAGTTGAAAGTGAATGCCAATGCTTGATCGCATCAAAAAGCTGCCCGTTTTCGATTGGGGAAAAACCTATAATGGCGAGATTTTCACGGCGGATATGATCGCCGCGATCATCGTGACCATCATGTTGATCCCGCAATCCTTGGCTTATGCCTTGTTGGCCGGGCTGCCGCCGCAAATGGGGCTTTATGCATCCATCTTGCCATTGGTCGCTTATGCGCTTTTTGGTTCGTCCCGCACCTTGGCAGTTGGTCCTGTGGCAGTGATTTCCTTGATGACTGCTGCCGCTGTGGGCAAACTTGCCTTGCAAGGAACGGCTGAATATGCGGCTGCTGCAATCTTATTGGCGTTCATTTCAGGCGTGATGTTGCTGGCGTTGGGCCTATTCCGGATGGGTTTTCTTGCGAATTTCCTTTCCCATCCGGTCATCGCCGGCTTCATCACGGCCTCTGGTATCATCATTGCGACCAGTCAACTCAAACATGTGTTTGGCGTGGATGCCCACGGGCATAATTTGTTGGACTTGATAACCTCCTTGGTCGCCCATGTGGGGGAGATTAATTGGATCACCGCCGCAATAGGCATCCCCGCCGCCCTATTCTTGTTTTGGGTCCGCAAAGGGCTCAAACCGCTTCTGATCAAACTTGGCCTCGGCAAGCGATTGGCTGACATTTTGGCCAAAACCGGCCCGGTCTTTGCTGTTGCCATCAGCATTGCCATTGCCGCAGCATTTCAACTGGATTCACAAGGCGTCGCGTTGGTGGGCAGCGTGCCGCAAGGTTTGCCCGCGCTGGCCTTACCCGCGTTCGACTTAGAGTTGGTCTTTGCCTTGGCAGGATCAGCAGCCTTAATCTCGGTTATTGGCTTTGTTGAATCGGTCAGCGTGGCGCAAACTTTGGCGGCCAAACGCCGTCAACGCATTGATCCGGACCAAGAGTTGGTGGGCCTGGGCGCTTCCAACTTGGCCTCCGCATTCGGCGGTGGCTATCCGGTCACTGGCGGCTTTGCCCGTTCGGTCGTGAACTTTGACGCTGGGGCGCAAACGCCTGCTGCAGGGGCTTTCACAGCTGTTGGTATTGCGCTGGCCACTTTTTTCCTCACACCCTTTCTGTTCTATCTGCCCAAAGCGGTGCTGGCCGCCACCATTATTGTGGCCGTGCTCAGCTTGGTCGACTTTTCGATCCTGGGGCGTACCTGGCGCTACTCCAAGGCCGACTTCGCCGCCGTTGCCGCAACCATGGCCATTACGCTGATTTGGGGGGTCGAGTTTGGGGTGACAGCGGGTGTGATTACCTCAATCGCCATCCATTTGTATAAAACATCAAAACCACATACCGCCATTGTGGGGCGTGTGGAAGGCACCGAGCATTTCCGCAATGTCGATCGCCACGATGTCATCACCTCAAAGGAAGTGCTTTCGTTGCGGGTCGATCAATCGCTCTATTTTGCCAATGCTCGGTTCTTGGAAGATAAGGTTTATGATCTTGTTGCGCAAAATAAAGACCTTAAACATGTGATTTTGATGTGTCCGGCGGTCAACGAAATCGATATGTCCGCACTGGAAAGTCTTGAAGCGATCAATGAGCGTTTGGCCAATTTGGATGTGAAGTTGCACTTTAGTGAAGTCAAAGGCCCGGTGATGGACAAGCTGGAAAAGTCCGACTTTTTGCAACACCTGACCGGCGAAGTGTTCTTGTCTCAATATCACGCCTATCGCGCTTTGGCGCCGCACACCTGCATGCCGCCAAACGGCGTCTCCGCGGCAAAGTAGTTGAGGTTGTAACTGGCGCAATTTTCCCTAGTTGATTGATTCAATTAGTTCAAATGCGGCCCTTCGCGGAATATATTCGTCAACGCCTCTATAATAGGGTGATAATGCCCTTGCTAAACTTCGTAGCGGCGAGTGGCAGGACATTAACTTAAAGATACCCAGCACTCCTGCTGATCTCGCCCTGCGAAACGCAAACTAGCCACACTTTAAGCCAAGTGTGGCTTTTGCATTTCTCATTGACCGTCACATTTTCCCTTGCCCACATTGTGTAAACAAGTGGGGATTGAAAATGAACGAGCTTAAAGTCGCCATCGCGCAAATCGCACCGGTTTGGCTCAATCGCGACGCCACCTTGCAAAAAGTCGCCGACTATATTCGGCAGGCGGCCGAGGAAAAATCCGATCTGGCTGTGTTTGGCGAGGCCTTGGTGCCGGGTTATCCCTTTTGGGTGGAACGCACCGAAGGCGCGCGGTTTAATTCGCCACTGCAAAAACAAATGTATGCCCATTATCTTGATCAAGGTGTGGTGATTGAGCGCGGCGATCTGGAGCCATTGGCAAAACTATGTGCAGAGCATCAAATCGCAACCTATCTTGGGGTGATGGAACGCGCGCCAGACAGAGGCGGCCACAGCCTTTATTGCACACTGGTTTATATCGATAAGACAGGCGAAGTCGGTTCGGTCCATCGTAAGCTGCAACCCACTTACGAAGAACGTTTGGTCTGGGCACAGGGCGATGGCCATGGTTTGCGCACCCATCAATTGAACGCGTTCACCCTAGGCGGGCTGAATTGCTATGAAAACTGGCTGCCCTTGGCCCGTGCGGCGCTTTACGGGCAGGGCGAAGATCTGCGCATTGCCGTGTGGCCAGGCTCCAACGGTTTAACGCAGGACATTACTAGATTTGTTGCACTGGAAGGGCGGTCTTTCGTCGTGTCGGCGTCAGGTATTATGCGTCCATCAGATATGCCCAACGATCTACCCGTCTATGAGTTGATGATGGAAAATGCGCCCAACTATTTTGCCAATGGCGGCTCAGCGGTTGCGGCGCCCAATGGCGATTGGCTGCTGTCCCCACAAACTGAGCAAGAGGGGCTATTCTGCGTCAAGCTGGATCATCGGATGGTGCGTGAAGCGCGACAAAACTTTGATGTCGCTGGCCATTATGCACGCCCCGACGTGACCTGCCTTGAGATTAATCGGGAACGACAATCGACCGTTCGTTTCGCTGAATAGGGCAGGCGCGCCAACGCCTGCCACAACGTTTTGGTCTCGAATTGGTGCGTCAACTTTCGGCCATACCGCGCATTTAGCAGTTGCTTGTTGCATCTAAATTGTGAATGGTGCGCCCAATCGGGCGAAAGCCCAGTATGTCCCTCAAATTGTTTCAGTTGGAACTGAAACCGGAAAGGATGACCTGAGATGAACACCCCAAAAATCGCCGCTATGCTTGGCCTTGCCACAGGTTTGCTGGCAAGCTCTGCTTCATTCGCGGCCGAGTATAATTTCAAATTGCATCACTTTTTGGGGCCACAAACCCCGTCGCATCTGGAAACAGTTGCGCCCTGGGCTGAAGCAATTGAAAAAGCCTCTGATGGCCGCGTTGAGATCGAAATCTACCCCTCAATGTCACTGGGCGGCACACCACCTGAGTTGGTTGGCCAGGCCCGTGATGGGGTTGTCGATATCGTGTGGACCGTGAATGGCTATACCGCTGGCCTGTTCCCACGCACCGAAGTGTTTGAATTGCCCTTCGTGCACCGCAACGATCCAGCCGCCACCAATTTGGCCATGCATGATCTGTTTGAAGATCACTTGCGCGAAGAATATAAAGGCCTTGAGGTCATGTTTTTGCATGTGCACCAGGGCAATGGCTTGCACACTGTCGACAAAGACGTGCGCACTCCGGCAGATGTGGCGGGGTTAAAAATCCGCACGCCATCACGCACAGGCGCTTGGACCATTGAAGCTCTGGATGCCGCGCCGGTCGCGATGCCAGTGCCAAGTTTGCCGCAAGCCTTGTCGAAAAAGACAGTTGATGCGGCTTTTGTACCGTTTGAGATTATCCCTTCACTGAAGCTGGAACAGCAAACCCAATATCAAATTGAAGGCACAGACCAAACCCGCTTCGGCACATTGGTGTTCCAAATGTCGATGAATAAGGGCAAATGGGATAGCTTGCCGGAAGATATTCAGCAGATCTTTAAAGATCATTCTGGTCCCGAATGGCTCGCGCAATTGGGCCAGGTTTGGGCGGAAAACGATATTGAAGGTATCGAGCAGGCCACTGCGGCGGGCAACGAACATATCGTTTTGGATCAAGCGCAGACAGATGCTTTTGAAAAAGCGCTGATGCCCGTTATCACCCGCTGGGTTGATGAAGCCAATAAGGCCGGTATCGAGGGTGAGGCATTGTTGCAATCGGCAAAGGATGCCATTGCGGCGCACAATCAATAATCAATTGCGCATTTGATGCTCAAATAGAAAAGCGCGGCTCCTTGTGAAAAGAGCCGCGCTTTTTTTACGATCGTGAACGATATGGCTTACATGCCGATCTTGTCAGTCACAATTGATGTCCACGCATTTTTCGGTGGCGCTGAAATCACCGGATCAGAACCGCCGGCCAACAATGTCGCCACTGTGCGGTTATAATCGTCTTCATCCAAACTGCCATCTGTGCCTGCAGTCAGCTTAGAAACTTCGCGCATCATGCGACGCTGGTGCTCTTCAGTTTGAGCGCCGGTATCATCATTTTCTAGCACGATGTCAGCAGCTTCGTCTGGGTTCTCTTCCGCGTATTTCCAGCCCTTCATTGAGGCTTCAACAAACCGCGCGAACTTGTCGACCATTTCTGGATCATCAAGGTCTTCTTCCAGCACGTATAGGCCATCTTCCAATGTGGCAACGCCCGCATTTTCATATTTGAAGGTCACCAATTCATCTTCAGAAATGCCTGCGTCAATGATCTGCCAATATTCATTGTAGGTCATTGTGGATACGCAATCGGCTTGTTTTTGCAACAATGGATCTACGTTAAAGCCCTGCTTCAAAACGGTCACACCGCCTTCGCTGCCGTCAGTAGGTAGCCCCAACTGGCTCATCCAAGATAGGAATGGATATTCATTGCCAAAGAACCACACGCCAAGCGTTCTGCCGGGGAAATCGTCTGGTGACTTGATGCCGGTTTCTTTCAAGCAGGTCAGCATCATGCCGGAGCGTTTGAAAGGTTGGGCGATATTGACCAAAGGCACGCCTTTTTCGCGTGAAGCCAAAGCAGATGGCATCCAGTCAACGATCACGTCAGCGCCGCCGCCAGCAATCACCTGTGGTGGCGCAATATCTGGACCGCCTGCCTTGATTTCCACATCAAGACCAGCTTCATCATAATAGCCTTTGTCCTGTGCAACATAATACCCGGCAAATTGGGCTTGCGTGACCCATTTGAGCTGCAGCGTAAGCTTGTCTTGCGCCAAGCCTGTTGTTGCGGCCATAAGGCTGGTTGCCAGCCCTAAAGTCAGTGCGAGTGTTTTTTTCATCCTGTTTCCTCTTCAAAGTCCTCTATAAATTCCAAATCGGTTGTTATTATTATTTTGTCCGATAGGAAGGGTGCCAAAAAGTGACTGCCCGTTCCAGCAAGGCAAGAAGCCCATAGGAGAGGGAGCCGGCGAGAGCCGCGACAAAAATCTCAGCCCAGACCATGTCAACATTCATCCGCCCCACCTCGGTGGAGATGCGGAAACCCATGCCAACAATCGGTGTGCCGAAAAACTCGGCAACAATCGCGCCAATCAATGCCAATGTGGAATTGATTTTAAGCGCATTAAAAATAAACGGCATTGCCGCAGGCAGGCGCACCTTCAGAAGCGTCTGCCAGTAGTTTGAGGCGTAAGTGTGCATCAAATCCCGTTCGATGTGACCCGTGGCGGCCAAGCCAGAGACCGTGTTCACCAACATGGGGAAGAAGGTCATGATCACCACGATGGCGGCTTTTGAGGGCCAGTCAAACCCGAACCACATCACCATAATGGGGGCCATGCCCACAATCGGCAATGCGGCCACCAAATTGCCCACGGGCAACAGGCCTTTGCGCAAAAACGGGATGCGGTCCACAATGATGGCGGCAACAAAGCCTGAGCCGCAGCCAATGGCATATCCAGCAAGAACCGCCTTCAAATAGGTTTGCTGAAAGTCAGCCCACAAAATATCCACTGAGTTGGTGATCCGGCCCCAAATCATAGATGGCGGCGGCAACAACACGGTTGGCACGTTAAACCCGCGACAAAATCCTTCCCACAGCATCAGCAAAGCTGCGCCAAATAGAATGGGGATGAAAATATCCACGCTGGTTTGCACATTGTTGTCGTCGAAGCGCATTTTGGCCAGCTTTTGGTTGATCGCCCAAGTGGCAATCCAGAAAGCTAGCGCGACAATAATCCAAGTCATATTCATGCTGCCATCCCCATGCGTCGGGTCACTGTGCGACCAATAACATCAACAACCATCACCAAAGCGGCGGCCAATAAAGAGGCTGCAATGAGCGCTGACCAGATTTGAATTGTTTGGCCGTAATAAGAGCCAGACAAAAGCCGCGCGCCCAAGCCCGCCGATGCACCAGTGGGCAATTCGCCCACAATCGCGCCGACCAGTGAGATTGCGACTGCAACCTTCATCGACGTGAACAGAAATGGCACTGAAGCAGGCCAACGTAGCTTCCAAAACACCTGGGATCGGCTGGCATTATAGGTGTGCATCAGGTCCAAATGCATCACTTCGGGCGAGCGAAGCCCTTTCACCATGCCCACAGCCACCGGGAAGAACGACAGATACATGGAGATCACGGCTTTGGGTAAGAGCCCCGAAATACCAATCGCGTTCAACACCACAATCACCATCGGCGCGATGGCCAAAATGGGGATGGTTTGTGAGGTGATGATCCACGGCATCAAACTCTTGTCCAACACCCGCGAATGAACGATGCCGACGGCCAATAAAATGCCGAGCACAGTGCCCATGGCAAAACCCAGCAAAGTTGAAGAGAGCGTCACCCACGTATGATAAACCAATGAACGTTTAGACGTGATTTTCTTTTCAACGGTTGTTTCCCAAATCTCCACGGCCACTTGATGCGGCGCAGGCAAAATGGGTCGCTTTTGCGCCATGGTGTTGGCGATGAGCTGGGTGGTTGAAATTTCGGTGTCCGCCCGTGCAGCCTGATCGCGTTCAAAGGGCGCGTTGAGCACCACCGTGAACACATACCACAGCATGAAAATGCCAATGAGCACCGTACCGATCGGGATTAACCGATCATGTAAAAAAGCGGAAAATCCCTCTCGATCATGTGTCATCGGCATGCCCCAGCTTTAGGCCTTCGCGCACCTGATGTGCAATTTCGATGAAACGCGGGGTTTCGCGAATATCCAATGTGCGATTGTCCCCCAAATCACAGTCGATAATCTCGTGTATTCGGCCCGGACGGGGGCTCATCACCACAATCTTGGTGGACAGGAACACCGCCTCAGGGATCGAGTGGGTCACAAACACCACGGTCTTTTTTGTTTTGGCCCAAAGATCCAACAATTGCTCGTTGAGATAATCCCGCACGATTTCATCGAGCGCGCCGAAGGGTTCGTCCATCAACAACATATCCGGATCAAAGCTCAGCGCCCGGGCGATGGAGGCACGCTGCTGCATGCCGCCCGAAAGCTGCCATGGAAACTTGTTGGCAAATCCATCAAGATTGACCAATTCAAGGTTCTTTTTCACCAGCTCTTCGCGCTTGGCTTTGTCAACGCCCATCACCTCAAGCGGCAAGGCGATATTGTCGCCAATGGTCCGCCATGGATAAAGCGCTGCCGATTGAAACACATAGCCATAAGCCCGCTTCATCCGCGCCTCTTCAGGCGTCATGCCATTGACTTCAATGGAGCCGCCCGTGGGCTTTTCCAAATCCGCGATCACCCGCAAAAGCGTGGTCTTGCCGCACCCGGAAGGGCCGATAAAGGAGACAAATTCGCCCCGATCAATGGTTAGATCGATGCCCTTAAGCGCATGCACCGGACCATCATTGGTTTCAAATGTGAGATCCAGATTGTTGGTTTGAATTACGGTGTTTTCGCTCATACTGATCCCAATGGTTCTTTTTTTGATTTTTGTTCATGCATTGCGATTTTTCTAAATGTGATGCCGGCAATGATGCCCACGATTAACGACAAAAGCGCGGCGATTACCTGAAACGTCATCGGTGACATTTCCGCAAATGCGAACGCTAATGCTGCGCCGGGAAGCCCATAAACAAGGCCGTAAGCTGCTGCGACGCGTTTTGATTGCCAGTGTTTTTTGTTAGCCAAATTCAGCCCCCAATTTGTCGGCAAGTAATAAATCAACCAAAGGACAAGCAATACACCGATTAAGTATGGCGCTTGAAACAGTAGTCCAGAAAGAACGCTGAGCAAAAATTCTCCAATTTCCGCCAATAACCCGTCCCTGCCAACAAATGCTGCGGACCATCCGAACGAAATTGACAATGCGTTTCCAATCACACCAATGACAATCGCGTAGGTATAAGCTTTCCTTGAAAATGGCAGGCTAGGTGGATTCACGCCGACTGACATTAACTGCTACACCCCACTTGCCGGAATGCCGGTACGTTCAACTTTGCGCGGTGCGGTCAGCTCTTTCCATTTCGACAAGGCTTTGTTGGTGGCGCCGAAGGAATCGCGTTCCACAAACTTGCCATGGCCTTCCTCAGTTTTCACTGCACCGTCATCAATCATCACTTTGCCGCGGCTCAGGGTGAAGCGCGGCAGGCCCTTCACATGCTTGCCTTCAAACACATTATAGTCGATGGCAGATTGCTGTGTTTTGGACTCGATGGTCTTTTCCTTGTTCGGGTCCCAAACCACCAAATCAGCGTCGGCCCCCACCAAAATCGCACCCTTTTTCGGATACATGTTGAGGATTTTCGCACTGTTGGTGGACGTAACCGCCACAAATTCATTCATGGTCAGGCGGCCGGTATTCACGCCATAGGTCCACAGCATCGGCATCCGGTCTTCCAACCCGCCTGTGCCGTTCGGGATCTTGGTGAAGTCGCCCACGCCATAGCGCTTCTGCTCGGTGGTGAAGGCACAATGGTCCGTCGCCACAACTTGCAAGCTGCCTGATTGCAGGCCGTTCCAAAGGCTATCTTGGTGCTTTTTATTGCGGAACGGTGGTGACATTACGCGGCGGGCCGCATGGTCCCAATCTTTGTTGGCATATTCGCTGTCATCAAGGGTGAGGTGCTGAATGAGTGGCTCGCCAAACACACGAATACCATTTTGCCGCGCGCGACGAATGGCTTCATGCGCCTGCTCACTGGAGGTGTGCACAATATAAACCGGCACGCCTGCCATATCGGCAATCATGATCGCGCGGTTGGTGGCTTCGCCTTCCACTTCCGGTGGACGAGAATAGGCGTGTGCTTCTGGCCCATTATTGCCATCGGCCAGCAACTGCTCCTGCAATTGCGCGACCACATCGCCATTTTCCGCATGCACCAAGGGCAGGGCGCCAATCTCGGCACAGCGCTTGAAGGAGGCATACATTTCATCATCTTCCACCATCAAGGCGCCTTTATAGGCCATAAAATGCTTGAAGGTGTTGATGCCTTGTTTGGTGATTTCAGGCATCTCGTTGAATACCTGCTCACTCCACCAGGTTACGGCCATGTGGAATGAATAATCACAATTGGCACGCGTGGATTTATTGTCCCACATCTGCCGCGCTTCCAGCAGCGATTGGCCAGGGCTGGGCAGGCAGAAATCCACCACCATGGTGGTGCCGCCAGCCAGCGCCGCGCGGGTGCCGCTTTCAAAATCATCGCTGGAATAGGTGCCCATAAAGGGCATCTCCATATGGGTGTGCGGGTCAATACCGCCCGGCATCACATAACAGCCTGTCGCGTCCAGCACTTCATCGCCAGAAAGGTTGGGCCCAATCTCGGTGATCACGCCGCCTTCTGTTTTGACGTCTGCCTGATAAGTCAAATCCGCGGTGACAACTGTCCCGCCTTTGATCACTTTCGATGCCATATCTTCCTCCTATGGGTCGCTCTTTTGAGCCGTTATTAGTTCCTCTTAGATCTTAGAGTTGATCTCTAATGTATGCGCCGGATTTTTCCGGTCGTTTTATTGTGTCCGATCGTTTGTCGGACGCGGGGCTGTCGATAACCCTCTGCTGTCAATATGTAGCTTTTTTCTGTAGTCGCTGGCCCCGAGCTGTGCCCTGGGCCAGTCAAACTCACTCCACAATCTCCGCCGTTTCCACCACCGCATGGAACAACACATCTGCCCCGGCCGTGGCCCACTCTTGTGAAATCTCTTCATCCTCATTGTGGCTCAAGCCATCAACGCAAGGACACATCACCATAGCGGTAGGGGCGGTGCGGTTGATCCAGCAGGCATCATGGCCCGCGCCGGAAATAATGTCACGATGAGAATAGCCCAAGCGCTCCGCTGCGTCGCGCACGGCTTTCACACAATCCTTGTCGAACTCAACCGGATCGAAGCCACCAACTTTTTCAAGTTCAACCTCAAGTCCCATTTCATCGCAAATCTTCTTTGCGCCTTCGGCCAAACGCTTTTCCATATCTTGGATCACGCTCAAGTTTGGCGACCGGAAATCAACAGTGAATACGGCCTTGCCGGGGATCACGTTGCGGGAGTTCGGGTAAACATCAATATGGCCCGCTGCGCCCACAGCGTCTGGCTTGTGCGACCAAGCGATCTCATCCACCAGCTCCAAAATCCGCGCCATACCAAGGCCAGCATTTTTGCGCATGGGCATCGGGGTGGAGCCGGTGTGGCTCTCTTTGCCGGTCACCGTCACCTGCGTCCAGGAAAGGCCCTGGCCGTGGGTCACCACGCCAATGTCTTTGCCTTCGGCTTCAAGAATAGGGCCTTGCTCAATATGCAATTCAAAGAAGGCGTGCATTTTGCGGTCGCCCACTTCTTCTTCGCCCTTCCAGCCGATCCGCTCCAGCTCAGCGCCAAACTTTTTGCCTTCGGCATCTTCGCGATCATAGGCCCAATCTTGGGTGTGCATGCCAGCAAAAACCCCGGACGAGAGCATCGCCGGGGCAAATCGTGTACCTTCTTCATTTGTCCAGTTGGTAACAACAATTGGACGCTTGGTCTTAATCTTCATGTCATTGAGTGACCGGATGATTTCCAGCCCGGCCAACACGCCCAACACCCCGTCATATTTGCCGCCAGTGGGCTGGGTGTCGAGGTGGGAGCCAACATAAACGGGCAGGGCATCCGGATCGGTGCCTTCATGGCGCATAAACATGTTGCCCATCTGGTCAACACCCATACTCATGCCTGCATCTTCGCACCATTTGCGGAAAAGATGGCGCCCTTCGCCATCTTCATCGGTTACGGTTTGGCGGTTATTGCCACCGCGCACACCGGGACCGATTTTCGCCATTTCCATCAAGCTGTCCCAAAGCCGGTCGCCGTTGATTTTGTGATTTGTCCCTGGTGTTGTCATTGGTCTCTTCCCTTAGATTTTTATTGTCTCGCTCACGATGGGAAGGTGAATACTGCACCTTCTTTAATGCCGCCCGGCCATCTTGTGGTGACCGTTTTCAGCCGTGTGTAAAAATGAACGCCCTCTGGGCCATACATGCCATGCGCCCCAAATGAGGAACGCTTCCAGCCGCCAAAACTATGATAGGCGACAGGCACAGGGATCGGCACATTCACGCCCACCATGCCCACTTCAATCTTGTCAGCAAATTCACGGGCCGCATCGCCATCGCGGGTGAAAATAGCGGTGCCATTGCCATATTCGTGGCTGTTGATCATATCCACGGCTTCGCCATAGTCCTTGGCGCGCACAACGGACAGAACGGGGCCGAAAATCTCTTCTTTATAGATCGACATATCAGTGGTCACACGGTCAAACAGTGTGCCGCCAACATAATAGCCGTTTTCATAGCCCTGAGGGGCGTAGCCACGGCCATCAACCACCAATTCGGCGCCAGCTTTCTCGCCTTCATCGATGTAGCCCAAAACTTTGTCCTGATGCGCTTTAGTGATCAGCGGGCCCATTTCGGCGTCGCCATCGGTCGCGGGGCCAACTTTAAGCGCTTCCACGCGCGGCCGCAGTTTCGCCACCAACGCGTCAGCGGTTTTCTCGCCCACAGGTACCGCAACCGAAATCGCCATGCACCGTTCGCCAGCCGAACCATAGCCCGCGCCCATCAAGGCGTCCGCAGCTTTGTCCATATCCGCGTCAGGCATCACGATCATGTGGTTTTTCGCGCCGCCAAGGGCCTGTACGCGTTTGCCTGCATCGGTGCCGCGCTTGTAAACATATTCTGCAATTGGGGTAGAGCCCACAAAGCTGATGGCTTTCACATCAGGGTGGTCCAACAGCGTATCAACCGCCAATTTATCCCCATGCACCACATTCAGCACGCCATCGGGGAAGCCAGCTTCTTTAAACAAGTCCCACACCAACATCGGTGCAGATGGGTCACGCTCTGACGGCTTCAACACAAAAGTGTTGCCGCATGCGATGGCCACGGGATACATCCACATCGGCACCATTGCTGGAAAGTTGAAAGGGGTGATCCCCGCCACAACGCCCAGCGGCTTGCGGTCTGCAACTGTATCGACGGACGGTCCAACATTGCGGCTAAAATCGCCCTTCAATAAAGAAGGAATGCCACAGGCATATTCCACCACCTCAATGCCGCGGGCCACTTCGCCCAGCGCATCATCATGGGTTTTGCCGTGTTCTTTGGAGATTTCCCGCGCAATGTCATCCGCATGTTTGTTCAACAACTCGTTGAACTTAAACATAAAACGCGCGCGTTTGAGCGGTGGCATGTCGCCCCACGCAGGTGCCGCGGCTTTTGCGGCGGCAACGGCTGCGTTCACCTCATCAGCGGTGGAAAGCGGCAAGTCTGCGCTTTGCTCACCCGTCGCCGGGTTAAATACAGGCACACGGTTCGGGGAGGTGGACGTGACTTTTTCGCCATTGATGGCGTTTTGGATAATGTTCATTTATGCGGCCTCATTCAAAACGGTGCGTAGAGTGTCCACCAACTGATCAATATGCGATTTCTCGATGATCAATGGCGGGGAGAGGGCGATCGTGTCGCCCGTCGTGCGGATCAATAGGCCGCGTTCATAAGCGTCGAGGAAGCATGAGAAGGCGCGCTTGGTTGGTTCGCCCGCAATCCCTTCAAGCTCAATCGCACCAATCAGGCCAATATTGCGAATGTCGATCACATGCTTTGCATCTTTGAGCGAGTGCAATGCGTCTGCCCAATAAGAATCCATCTCCGCCGCGCGGGTGAGCAGCCCTTCCTCAGCATAGGTCTCCAGCGTTGCCAAACCTGCGGCGCTGGCAATCGGGTTGCCCGAATAGGTGTAGCCATGGAAAAACTCGATCAGATGTTCCGGGCCGTTCATAAAGGCATCGTGAATTTCATTGCTGACAAAAACGGCGCCCATGGGAATCACCCCGTTGGTCAAGCCTTTGGCGGTGGTGATCATGTCGGGCATCACATCAAAGTGCTGCGCCGCGAAAGGAGAGCCCAGGCGGCCAAAGCCGGTGATCACTTCATCAAAAATCAGCAAAATACCGTGCTTGGTGCAAATGTCGCGCAAGCGTTTCAAATATCCCTTCGGTGGGATCAACACGCCTGTTGAGCCAGCGACAGGTTCGACAATCACGGCTGCTACGGTAGACGCGTCGTGCAGCGCCACAATGCGCTCCAGTTCATCGGCCAAATCGCCGCCATGTTCTGGTTCGCCACGGGTAAATGCATTTTGATCCGGCAAGTGAGTGTGTGGCAGGTGGTCAACGCCGGTCAGCAGCGTGCCAAACATTTTCCGGTTGGCCACAATGCCCCCCACAGAAATGCCGCCAAAATTCACCCCATGATAGCCGCGCTCACGGCCCACAAGGCGCGTGCGCGATCCTTCACCTTTCACCTTGTGATAGGCGAGGGCGATTTTCAGCGCAGTTTCCACCGATTCCGACCCGGAATTGGTGAAGAACACATGGTCCATGCCATCGGGCGCCACATCGACCAATCGATTGGCCAGCTGGAAGGCTTTCGGGTGTCCCATCTGGAAGGCGGGGGCATAGTCCAACTCGCCAGCCTGTTGCTGGATCGCTTCAGTGATTTTCGGGCGGCAATGGCCCGCGTTGCAACACCACAGGCCTGCGGTGCCATCAAGCACTTCGCGGCCATCGCTGGTGGTGTAGTGCATATCTTTTGCACCCACAAACATACGTGGTTGTTTCTTGAATTGCCGATTGGCTGTAAACGGCATCCAAAATGCGTTTAGATCATTAGGTACATTTGTGGCGTCAGACATTTAAACGCGCCTCCCCCTCGCGAAATCGTTGCAGATCAACCAAGTGCTTGCAAGGTGTAAAATACTATGCAAAAAATTGACTGCTTGATCAAAGTTTAACAAGTCTATGCTAATGGTCAAGCGCAAACTGCGCTGTATTTGCATGAAATATTATGAGTTTAACTTAACACATGTTTTAGGTCATCGCGGCGGCTTGTCTCAGTCAATCGGGTCAGTAAAGCAGCAGTTTGGCGCGGCGTATGGTCGAAAAAAAGATGTTGGCGGGGCGGCGAAAAGAATTCGAGAATCTAAATTATAATGATAGTGGGTAGCAGCGTTGACGATTACTTGGGGAAGGTCAGCATATTAGCGGTTAGCTATTTGTAGACTAAGGTCTTGGTAATAAGCGCTAGACGCTCGCCTGAGATAAGTTTATGTGAAGCGGTGATGTTCGGAAAATCCCTTATCGATATGACAACTTTTGTTGCAACGGGATGACCAAATACAAGAATTGAGATGAAGGGATTGGCCATGGTTGGGGCTGGAATTCAAAAGCCAAAGCGGCGCACACGTATTCAACGTGCGAATGAGAAAAAAATTCTTGAGGCCGCGTTGGAAGTCTTTTCCCAAAATGGTTTCCGGGGTTCCACAATTGACCAGATCGCCGAAGAGGCGGGAATGTCTAAACCCAACCTGCTCTATTATTTCAAATCCAAGCAAGACATTCACGAAACGCTTTTGTCGCGTTTGTTGGATTCCTGGCTCGCCCCGCTGCGGGAATTGAGCGCTGAAGGTGATCCGCTGGAAGAAATCTTGAATTATGTGCGCCGCAAGATCGAAATGGCGCGGGACTTTCCGCGCGAAAGTCGCTTGTTCGCCAATGAGATTGTGCAAGGTGCGCCACGCATCAAGCCCATTCTAGAGGGCGAGATCAACGATCTTGTGCTCGAAAAATCGACCATCATGCGCAAATGGATGCAGGAAGGTCGGATCAAGCAGGTCGATCCGCGGCATTTGATTTTCTCGATCTGGGCCACCACCCAGCACTATGCGGATTTCGAAGTGCAGGTGAAAGTGGTGATGGGGCAGGGTATAGACGATCCGGCTCAATTCGAAGCGACCAAAGCCTATTTGGAACAGCTCTTCACATCCTTGCTGAAAATCGACTAGCAACTAGCCTTCTTTGGCAAATGCCAGAACCGCCAGCGCCAACACAGTGACCAGCGCCCCGACGGCGACGCTTGGGTTTACCCAGCCGCGCCCGCTCACGCCTTCAATCAGAATGATAAAGCTCGGCGTGAGATAGCCATAGGACATCACCTTCGATGCGGGCAGCCGCAGGCTGGCATATTGCAGCAGGAAAAAGGTGAGGGCTGTGGTGAAAATCGTCAGATACAGCCCGGCCCAATAGACGACTGCTGGCAGGTTCAGCCAATCGGTCTCCATAATGCCGTAAACCGCGTAGATGCTGAGGCAGAAGGCGCAGGCGGCCAATGTCCAAAATGAAAATTGAACCACGGGCTCACCGTGATTAAGCCGCCGCACCAGCGGCGCATAGGCGCCGTGGGCCACCACGCCGATGAAAAAGATAGCCTCGCCCGTGCCGATATTGAACGAGAGCAAAGCGTCCAAATCGCCACGAAAGATCACCCAGATTGCCCCGATGGCCGCAATGGTCAGGCTGATCATCATGCGTGGCGATACCCGTTGGGCCAAAAACACCACGCCAAATCCAGCCGAGATAATCGGCATCAATGTGAACACCGCCCCTGTCGATACCGGAGAAGCGATTTGCAAGGCCTCGAACATGGTCACAAAATAAACACCCATCAACGATCCAAGGATCAAGAACCGATAGGGTTTGGCGGGCAATAATCTTTTGCCTTGGGTCAGCGGCACACGCGTGAAATAGGCAATCAAGGCCATCACGATGGAGGCTAAAACAAAGCGCGAAGCGCTTAAGGCGCCTGCATCAATAAAAGGTGCTGCCAGGGCGCCGAATGAAAACGAGGCGGCGATCAGCATCGAGAAGAGTATCATAGCCAAATGGCCGCGAAGTTTTTCGCGGCCATCTATTGTGCGCTTAAAATAAGGGCGCTCAGCTGTTAGGGCGGGATCTTGCGTTATTCTGCCGCCTCCGTCTTGGCGCTTGGATTGTTCGGGTGCGTCGTCCAGTTGGCATATTCTGGATCAACCGGTTTGCCTGTGCGTGGATCTGTTCCGTCGATGGCTTCCATCGTGATGCAATCATCAACCGGGCAGACATTTACACATAGATTACATCCCACGCATTCCTCGTCAATCACTTCAAAGTGGCGTTTGCCATCCAGCATATTGGTGATCGCCTGGTGTGATGTGTCTTCACAGGCAATGTAGCAACGGCCACACTCAATGCACAAATCCTGATTGATCTTGGCCTTGGTGACATAGTTGAGGTTGAGATATTTCCAATCCGTCACATTCGGCACGGCACGGCCCACAAATTCATCAATGGACTTAATGCCTTTTTCGTCCATCCAATCGCTAAGCCCGGTGATCATCTCCTGCACCACTTTAAAGCCGTAGGTCATGGCAGCGGTGCACACTTGCACATTGCCACAACCAAGGGAGATAAATTCAGCCGCATCACGCCATGTGGTGATGCCGCCAATCCCTGAGATCGGTAGTCCGGCCGTTTCTTGATCGCGCGCAATTTCCGACACCATATTCATGGCGATGGGTTTCACCGCTGGGCCGCAATAGCCGCCGTGCGAGCCTTTGCCGTCAATGGTGGGCACAGGGGCGAAATTATCCAGATCAACTTCAACAATGGAGTTGATGGTGTTGATCAAGCTCACCGCATCCGCGCCGCCATTTTTGGCCGCACGCGCTGGATAGCGCACATCGGTGATGTTCGGCGTTAGCTTTACGATAACGGGCTTTGAATAGTACTTTTTGCACCATTCAGTGACCATTTGGATATATTCCGGCACCTGGCCAACAGCGGCGCCCATGCCGCGTTCGCTCATGCCGTGTGGGCAACCAAAGTTCAGCTCAATTCCGTCAGCGCCTGTTTCTTCCACCAGCGGCAGGATTGCTTTCCAGCTTTCTTCCTCGCAAGGCACCATCAGCGATACGATGATCGCACGATCGGGCCAGCGCTTTTTCACTTCTGTGATTTCTTTCAAATTCACATAAAGGTCGCGGTCGGTGATCAATTCAATATTGTTGAGCCCGATAAGGTGCCGGTCATGTCCATAAATTGCGCCATAGCGCGGACCATTCACATTGACCACTGGTGGGCCTTCTGAGCCGAGTGTTTTCCAAACGACACCGCCCCAGCCCGCTTCAAATGCGCGTTCCACATTGTATGCTTTGTCGGTAGGGGGCGCAGAGGCCAGCCAAAATGGGTTGGGAGACGAAATGCCTAGAAAATTTGAGGTTAAATCAGCCATGATGTTTCTCCTCCTAACCCTGTAAAACTGAATTGATATGTTGTGCTGCGACTTTGCCGTCTTCAACGGCTACCACCGTCAAATCTTCGCCGCCGACGATGCAATCGCCGCCCGCCCAAATCTTTTGGTGCGAGGTTTGCCGTGTGTCGCTCACTTTGATCCGACCATGCTCAAGATCCACCTGATGATCGCTCAAAAGGCTTGAATCAAACTTTTGGCCAATGGCTTTAAAGATTTGATCAGCTTGAATAATTTGCATTTCGCCTGTGCCGGAAAGCTTGCCGCCTTCATTCGATGTGGTTTCCACTTCCAGCCCGCAAACTTCGCCTTGGCCATTCAGTTGAATGCTGTTTGGCTGCCGCCAGTGCATAATCTTCACGCCATGGGTTTGCGCCAATTCCTGCTCATAAAGGCTGGCATTCATCGCGTCTTGTCCGCGGCGATAACAAATGGTCACATTCTCTGCGCCAAGCAATTTGGTTTGAATGGCAATATCGATGGCCGTCATGCCACCACCAATCACCACAACATTGCGCCCCACTGAGAGGCTGGATTTGTCTTCGGCCTGCCGAAGGGCCGCAATATAATCAATGGCGTCTTCACATCCGGGCGCATCTTCGCCTTCGAGATTGAGACGGTTTGTGTTCTTTAGCCCGAGGCCCAAAAACACAGCATCATAATCGCTGGCCAATTGGTCGAGCGCGATTTCCTGCCCCAACCGTTGCCCAGTTTTGATTTCAATCCCGCCAATTTCCAAAAGAAACTCAATTTCGCGTTGGGCAAAATTTTCGGTTGATTTGTAGCTGGCAATGCCAAATTCGTTCAGACCACCCGCCTTGTTGCGTGCTTCTAATACGGTCACGTCATGGCCTTCGCGCGCCAAATGGTGGGCACAGCTCATGCCTGCTGGGCCTGCGCCGACAATGGCAACCTTCTTACCTGTCTCAGCTTTGCGGGTGAAGGGGTGAGGACGATCACCTTCCATAAAGTGGTCCGTCGCATAGCGTTGCAGTTGACCGATTTTAACGGGCTTGCCTTCTGCCTCTTCGCGCACACACACTTCTTCGCACAAGGTTTCAGTGGGGCAAACGCGGGCGCACATGCCGCCCATAATGTTTTGATTGAAAATCGTCTTGGCTGACCCGGTGGGGTTATCAGCAGCGATCTGCCGAATGAAGAGGGGGATGTCAATGGAGGTTGGGCAGGCGGTCATGCACGGTGCGTCATAACAAAAATAGCAGCGCTCCGCTTCCACCTTCGCTTCGTGCCAGTCTAGTGGCGCGTGTAAATCCGAAAAATTCTCATCATATTGCGCGGAGTCTAAGCGTGCACTCTGCACATCGCGCGACAATGGCTGTCGATCAGACATCGTTTCCCCTCCCTAATTTGCCACGACCTGTTGGTAAGCAATTGTGCTGGACAAAAGTCTCCTCAAACTTTTTCAGCGCTCACGCGTCGTGATCCGATTTGAAAATCTTGAATTATTTTTATCAAAAGGTCAAATTTTTTTTCGCACTAATTTGAGGGCGTTGAAACCATGGCAAATAATACGTGCATAAATTGGCGAAATAGGCGACCAAATGGCGCATGTCGGCGCCGACATCTTGAGAAGTTCATCAAAGTGCGTTAAGAGCGCAGCTGCGAATTGTTCGCATTCTATAGTGCTTTCATTTGAAACAAATAAGTGGTGCTCATCATTTGGAGCAGCAGGGCACTTTTGGGCGAACAATCAACAGAATTTTGATCGAAAGAGGTGATGATAATGGCTCATGTAGGCATGCAACTTCCAAAGGTAGCTTTCCAGACTCGCGTTCGCGATGAGTCAATTGAAGGCCCAAACCCATTCCGCTGGGAAGAAAAGACAACTGACGATTATTTCAAAGGCAAACGTGTGGTGTTGTTTTCATTGCCAGGCGCGTTTACCCCAACATGCTCCACTTATCAGCTGCCAAACTATGAGAAATTGTTTGGTGAGTTTCAGGAAGAGGGCATCGACGCCATTTATTGCTTGAGCGTGAACGACGCGTTCGTGATGAACAAATGGGGCAAAGACCAAGGCGTTGAGAATGTGGGTTTGATCCCTGATGGTTCTGGCGAATTTACCCGTAAGATGGGCATGTTGGTCAAAAAAGACAATCTTGGCTTTGGCTATCGCTCATGGCGCTATGCCGCCATCATTGAAGATGGTGAAATTGTGGGCTGGTTCCCAGAGGCGGGCTTTGAAGATGATTGCCCAACAGACCCTTATGAAGTATCGAGCCCAGAGCACGTCATCACATGGTTGCGTGACAATAAGCCATTCGAAAAAGAGCAAGTTGCGTAAGCAATAACTCAGATCGAATCTTTTAAGGCGCGTTGCAAAACGCGCCTTTTTATTTGCTGTTCTCGCGTGTTTCTAAAAAGCTGATCAGCGAGGCGCTGGCGCCCAAAATATGCGCACGCGTCAATTCGGCCGCCCGTTCCTTGTCGCGCGCAATGCAGGCTTCCAAAATGCCCATATGTTCGCGCCGCGCCCGTTCCATGCCATCCGTCAGCACCAATTGCGCCCGCAAATAGCTCTCAATGCGATCAAGCGCCTGGCTGACAATTTTCAAATGGTAGGGGCGCTCCGCTTTAGCATAAAGCGCATAGTGAAAATCACGATTGAGTTCGCCATATCGTGCCGAATCGGTCTCGGTGGCAAAGGCATCGCAGGCGCGGCGGGCTTTCTCAATCGTTTCATCATCCATGTTCTCCACCGCATAGCGGATAACTTCGCCTTCCAGCAGCGCACGAAACTCAAAAACCTCACGCACCTCATCGACAGAGAGGGAGGTGACCGTGGTGCCCTTATAGCGTTCTGTCTTCACCAGCCCCTGCTGCTCCAGCCGGGAAAGCGCCTCACGCACCGGAATACGTGATGTGTTGAACATCTCTGCCAGCGCGTCTTGCCGCAAATGTTCACCCGCGCCAATTTCGCCGGTGAAGATCGCTTCGCGCAGGGCTTCAAAGATTAGATCGGCTGCCGAAGCCGACGCGCGCACATTGGTTGCGTTAAATTTCATAAGACTCTTATGCTCAAAAACAATTTGATCCCAACATATCTGACAGACATGGATTCCGCCAAGTCTGTATCATGGTATTGTTTCATAATGCGGCTCAATTGCCCTATGCAGGGCGGCGGGCCACGATGAAAGGCGCTGCCGTATGGCCGCCAAATGTCTTTTGTTCAATAATTTCAAAACCAGCCCTTTTTACCATCTGTGTGAGCGAAGCGCGTTGAAGCAGATGGACATTGGGCGGCGCAAGCCGAAACAGCGTCATTGCGGGCAAAACCAAGCGGGGCATAATGCCCATATCGCCGGGACAAACCGTTTTTGAAATGAAAAGCCCGCCCGGTTTCAGCTGGTTGAAGAGGCTTTTTAATGTCTGTTCCGTGTCTGGCACCAGATGCAGAATATGGAACGCACATACAACGTCAAAAGGCGCTTTCTCAAAGCTGCTGTCTGCATCCGCAACCACAAATTCGGTATTGTCCGGCGCTGACTTTCCTTTGGCGATGCGGATCATTTCTGATGAGATGTCGGACGCCGTCCAGCTGGCCACTTGCTCGGCCATGCGCACCGCCGTGCTGCCCGTACCGCACCCAATCTCCAATACATTGTCGCTGGCCGACAAATGCCGACCAATCTCGGTGAGCATTTCTTCATAAGACTGGACGTCACTGAGCGGTTTGGCGGCATAACCTTGCGCCTTTTTGTTCCAAAATCGGGCTGTTTGTGCGGTCATTGGGCGTCCTATCTCTGAAAAAATCTGGCTTACATGTAGTGCCGAAATGGGCTTCTGCAAACTGCCTGCAATTTTTAAAATCATAACCATCTGAAAAATATGCATTTTTTCATTTCTGTCTACATCTTATCCAAAAGAATGATATAAAATATAAAGAATATTGTAGATTGTATCCAATTTGATTGCTATAGAAAGAAGCGTAGAGCGCGAAATGTTGATCGCGCATTGGATGGTTTGGTTTGTGCACTTCGCTGTGCCGAAGCATTTCCCTGGTTGTGCCGCAAATTATTGCAGTTGAAGCAGGGCGTCCGGTGTGCGTGAGAGCAAATCGCCAAAAACTTATTCGGGAGGACCGTATGAAACTTCTAAAAGTGGCCGCAATGGCGGCAGTGATGGCTGGATTGGCCGCACCACAAGCGTTCGCAGACAAGCTGGACGATGTGATCAATAATGGCGTGTTGCGCTGTGCGGTGGTGTTGGATTTCCCACCCATCGGCTATCGCGACGCCAACAATGAGCCTGCAGGCTTTGACGTTGAATATTGTAACGACATGGCGGCAGCGCTTGAAGTTGACGCTGAAATCGTGCCGGTGACTTGGGCAGAGCGTTTGCCTGCCATCGTGACCAACCGTGCCGATGTCGTATTCGGTGGCACATCAGATTCACTCGCACGTGCGAAAACAGTTGGCTTCTCAATTCCTTACGCCATCTACTTTGCGCAGGCAGTTGTGGGTAAAGATAGTGGCATCGAGAGCCTGGAAGACATGAAGGGCAAGCGCGTTGCAGCTGCTGTGGGCACCGTGCCTGAGCAGGAATGGATGAAAATTGCTGAAGAGTGGGGCGAAAGCAACCTTTACCAAGGCTACCAAAGCGAAAACGAAGTGTTCCTCGCTGTTGCCCAAGGTAAAGCCGATGCCGGCATCACCACAAACACAGCCGTAAAGCCTGTTTCTGACCAGTACGAGTCAATTGTGCCTGGCCCACGTATGCCATGGACAACTGACTACACCTCAGTGGCAGCGCCGCGTAAAGACGTGTCTTGGCTCAATTATATCAACCTGTTCATCACCCATCAGGTGCGCTCAGGTCGTTATGAAGAGCTTTGGCAGAAATATGTTGGCGATACTGCGCCAGAACTGCGCATCCCAGGCGTGATGTACTAAGCGAATTAAATTGTCTGCCCGCGACACGCCCCCTCGTGTGTTGCGGGTGGATATCACCAACCTCGGGTCCAGACCCTAACCAAAGGAGGCGACGCAGTGAACTTCGATTACACGTTCCACTGGCGTCCGGTGTTCCGCAAACTGCCTGAGTTGCTCGAAGCCAGCTTGGTCACTTTGCAGGTCTCGGTGCTCTCAATGATTATTGGCATTGCCATTGGCTTGGTGCTCGCATTGCTGCGCATCGGCGGTCCGAAGCCGCTGGCCTGGGTGGCAAGTGGCTGGATCGAAACAGCCCGGAATACACCAGCCTTGTTTCAGCTCTTTTTCTTTTCGTTCGGCCTTGGCGCATTCGGGTTGAACCTGACGCCTTACCTGATCGTGTTGATGGGCTTGTCCTTTAACAATGCTGGCTATTTGGCAGAAAACTTTCGCGGTGGCTTCCAAGCTGTGCCCGATACGCAATTGCGTGCGGCACGTTCATTGGGCATGTCATCAGCGCAAGCCTATATCCGCATCATTATCCCGCAAGTGTTCCGCATCGTTTACCACCCGCTGACCAACCAGTTGGTGTGGGCGGTATTGATGAGCTCACTGGCGATGATTGTCGGCTTCCGTGAATTGGCCGGCGAAACCCAGGCGCAAGCCTTCAAGACCTTCCGTATTTTTGAGTATTTCGCGGTCGCCGCGCTCATCTATTACGTGATGGTGAAACTCATTCTCGGCATCTCCAGGCTTTTGGCTTGGCGTTTGTTCCGATATTAAACGGAGGATATTCAGATGAACGAACCCATCTCATTTTTCTCCGGTTTTGGACCAAAAGACCTTTGGTATCTGGCGCAGGCCGCGTGGCAAACCCTTTTGATTTCCGTTTTGTCGATCTCGGCAGGTACGGTCATGGGCATCTTTTTCGGCTGGATCTTGTCGGAATCTAAAGTCGTCGGCTCAATCACGATTGGCTTTGTGCTGGATGCATTTCGCTCCGTGCCGCTGATCATCCAATTGGTGTTGTTCTACAATCTGTTCAACGTCATCGGTTTGGCGGTGAGCCCCTTTACAGCTGGCGTGATCATTCTGGGTGTATACACCTCAGCCTTGGTGGCCAATGTGGCCCGCGGCGGCATCGAATCCGTCGGCAAACCAATGCGTCGGGCAGGGCGGTCTTTGGGCTTGAGCTATTTTCAAACCATGCGCCATGTGGTGTGGCCAATTGGCTTGCGCGCTGTGTTCCCCTCATGGGTCGGTGTTGCGCTTGGCGTGTTGAAAGATAGTGCCCTCGTGTCCGTTTTGGGCCATCCAGAACTCTTGAAAGTCGCGCGTGATTTGATCACGCGAACCCAACAACCCTTGCTTGTGCTCGCGGTGGCCGGTGCGTTCTATTTCGCATTGTCCTTCCCAATTTCCCGCTATGCAGCACATCTTGAAAGGAAGTGGCAGTCATGATCGAAATTAAAGAACTGCACAAATATTTTGGTGATTTGCATGTGCTTAAAGGCATTGATCTGAATGTGGAAAAAGGCGAAGTGCTGTCCATCATCGGTGCGTCTGGCTCAGGCAAATCCACCTTGCTTTATTGCATCAATGGGCTGGAGGCGATTCAAAAGGGCGAAGTGAAGGTCGACGGCGTGTCTGTGCACGCCAAAGAAACCAACCTCAACAAGCTGCGCACAAAAATGGGCATGGTGTTTCAACAATGGAATTCTTTCCCCCATTTGACCGCATTGGAAAATGTCGCCCTGGCCCCCCGCATTGTGAAGGGAAGATCCAAGGCGGAGAGCCGAGAGATTGCCCGTGCCCAGCTTGAGCATGTGGGCTTGAACGACAAAATTGATGTCTACCCCTCAGCTTTGTCCGGCGGCCAGCAACAGCGTTTGGCCATTGCCCGCGCATTGGCCATGGAACCGGAATATATGCTGTTTGACGAAGCCACATCCGCGCTGGACCCAGAATTGGTCGGCGAAGTGTTGGACACGATGCGGCTTCTGGCAGAAGAGGGCATGACCATGATTTGCGTCACCCACGAAATGGGCTTTGCCCGCGATGTGAGTGACCGCGTGGCCTATTTCCATGAAGGCGTGATGGAAGAAATCGGCCCGCCGGACCAAATATTTAACAACCAGAAAAGCGAGCGCACCGCCAAGTTTTTGGCCAACGTGCGATAGATTTTCTATAACCACTGATAAACGAATCCGCACAGGTCAAAAACAAGCGGCCTGTGCCACGAGAAAGCTATGGCGAAGGAACAAGAGCAATGACTGCGAATATTTTCACCGGCTGTATCCCAGCTTTGATGACCCCTTGTAAGGCGGATCGCACGCCTGATTTTGATGCATTGGTGCGCAAAGGCAAAGAGCTGATCGAAGCTGGCATGTCTGGCGTGGTCTATTGCGGCTCAATGGGTGATTGGCCGTTGCTTACCGATGAAGATCGTCAAACTGGCGTTGCCCGTTTGGTGGAAGCTGGCGTGCCAACCATTGTGGGCACCGGCGCGGTCAATTCAAAAATCGCTGCTGAACATGCCGCCCACGCGCAAAAAGTCGGCGCACATGGCTTGATGGTGATCCCGCGCGTTTTGTCACGCGGCACCTCCATAACCGCGCAGCGCGCTCACTTTGCAGGCATTTTGAACGCAGCGCCTGATCTGCCCGCCGTGATTTACAACAGCCCTTATTATGGCTTTGCCACCCGTGCGGACCTGTTCTTTGATCTGCGCAAGGACCACAAAAATCTGGTCGGCTTTAAAGAGTTCGGCGGCAAAGACGATCTGCGCTACGCTGCTGAATATATCACCAGCCAATCCGACGATGTGACGCTGATGATCGGTGTGGACACAACCGTTGTGCATGGCTTCGTCAATTGCGGCGCAGGCGGTGCCATCACCGGCATTGGCAATGCCTTGCCAAAAGAAGTACTGCACCTCGTGGCTTTGTCGCAAAAAGCGGCCACTGGCAACGCCGCGGCGCGGTTAAAAGCCAATGAGCTGGATGAAGCCTTGGCCGTACTGTCCTCATTCGATGAGGGCGCAGATCTGGTGCTTTATTACAAGCATTTGATGGTGCTCAATGGCGACAGCGGATATGAGCTGCACTTCAACGAAACCGACAAATTGTCGGATGCCCAGCGTAATTACGTTGAACAACAATATGCTTTGTTCCGCGCTTGGTATAAAGATTGGAGCCAGCAACCGGACGTGTTGGCTCTCACTGAATAATACGAAAATACGCCAAACCACGATCCTGTAGATTGGAGTAACTAATGGAATATAAAAGCTTTATTGGCGGTGCCTGGCATGAGACATCTGACAGCACCCCCAATGTAAACCCATCGGACACCTCAGACATTTTGGGGCATGCCGCCGTGGGTGGCGCTGATGATATGGCCCGCGCAATCGACGCGGCCTCTGGCGCCGCCGCACAATGGGCAAAATCCACACCGCAGCAGCGTTTTGACGTGCTGGACTTTATCGGCAGTGAGATTTTGGCGCGCAAAGCGGAACTGGGTGAATTGCTGTCGCGTGAAGAGGGCAAAACCTTGCCTGAAGGCATTGGCGAAGCCGCACGCGCTGGCCAAATCTTCAAATTCTTCGCGGGCGAAACCTTGCGCCAAACTGGCGATATTCTCGCGTCTGTGCGCCCCGGCATTGGTGTGGACGTTACCCGTTCGCCCGTTGGCGTTGTCGGCCTGATCACGCCGTGGAACTTCCCCATCGCAATTCCCGCATGGAAAATTGCGCCTGCTTTGGCCTTCGGCAATGCTGTTGTGCTGAAACCTGCGGAATTGGTGCCCGGTTGCGCCCATGCTTTGGCTGACATTATCTCCCGTTCTGGCTTGCCAGAAGGCGTGTTCAACCTTGTGTTTGGCCGCGGCTCTGTTGTCGGACCAGAATTGATCGGTTCGAACAAAGTCAACGCCATCAGCTTCACCGGCTCCGTCGGCACAGGCCGTGCCATCGCCGCCGATTGCGGCAAATTGCTGAAAAAAGTGCAGCTTGAAATGGGCGGCAAAAACCCAATGGTTGTGCTGGACGATGCAGACCTCGACATTGCTGTTGATGTGTCCGTAAACGGTGCCTATTTCTCCACTGGTCAACGCTGCACCGCCTCATCACGTTTGATCGTGACCGAAGGCATCCACGACAAATTTGTTGCGGCTGTTGAAGAGCGGTTGAACAATCTCAATGTGGGCCATGCCTTGCGCAAAGAAACCCATATTGGCCCGGTTGTGGACGAAAAGCAGCTTCAGCAAGACCTGGATTATGTGGACATCGCAGCCAAAGATGGCGGCAAAGTCATCGGCGGTCAGCGCCTGAACCGCGACACAGAAGGCTTCTTCATGGCGCCTGCCTTGGTGACTGAAACCACCAACGACATGCGCATCAACCGCGAAGAAGTGTTTGGCCCCGTGGCCAGCGTGGTGCGCGTGAAGGATTATGATGAGGCGCTTGCCGTGGCCAATGACACCGAGTTTGGCCTGTCATCCGGCGTCTGCACCACATCGCTGAAGCACGCGTCACACTTCAAAGCCAATGCCGAAGCCGGCATGGTGATGGTGAACTTGCCCACCGCGGGCGTGGATTATCACGTGCCATTTGGCGGCACCAAAGGATCCAGCTTCGGCTCTCGCGAGCAGGGCACTTACGCGGCCGAATTCTACACCACCGTTAAAACAGCTTACACCCTCCCATAAGGTGTGCGCCTGGCGGCGGTGCACGCCGCCGGGCATTTCTTCAATTTTAAGAGGCGCTTATGGCCACGCAACCCAAACATGATGTGATTATTATCGGCGCCGGCATCATTGGCTTGGCCATCGCCCACTATGTGCAGCAGACTGGGCGTAAAGTCACATTGGTGGACCGCAAAGGCGTGGCGCAAGAAGCTAGCCTGGGCAATGCCGGGGCCTTTGCCTTGGCCGATATTTTCCCGCTTGCCTCGCCGGGCATCATGCGCAAAGCGCCAAAATGGCTGCTTGATCCGTTGGGCCCACTTTCGGTACGCCCGCAATATGCGCTCAATATTGTGCCTTATCTGCTCAAATTCTTCCGCGCCTCCTGGCCGGATCAATATCGCAAATCCATTGTCGCTCAATCAGCCTTGCTCGACCTTTCTGCCAGCGAAGTCGATCGCATGGCGCAGATTCCGCAGATCGGCAATCAAATCCGCACCGATGGTGCGCTGCATCTTTATGAAAGCGAGCGCGAGTTCGCCGCCAGCCAATCCAGCTGGCAAGCGCGACAGGAGTTCGGCATCGAGTTTGAGCATCTGGACGCAACCCGCTTGGCCGACTTGCAGCCGGGCCTTTCCAACCACATCAAACGCGCCACCTTCATTCCGAAGTGGCAAACGGTCAATGACCCGTTCGAATTTGCCCAAACCCTGTGGCGCATGGTGCAGCAGGATGGTGGCGAGCTGATCGAGCAAGACGTCAAAGCCATTTCCAAAGCGGGTGAGGTGATGCTTGCCGATGGCGATATGCTCTCGGGCAAACATGTGGTCGTCGCCGCTGGTGCATGGTCGCATCAGTTGGCCAAGCAGGTGGGTGATCATATCCCGCTTGAAAGCGAGCGCGGCTACAACACCACTTTGCCCGTCGAAGCGTTCGACCTGAAGCGTCAATTGATCTTTGGCGAGCATGGCTTTGTTATGACTCCGCTCTCCACCGGTATCCGTGTCGGCGGCGCGGTCGAATTTGCCGGGTTTGACGCGGCGCCAAACTACAAGCGGTCTGAAATCATGCTGCAAAAGGCCAAGCGCTTTATGCCAGACTTGAAAACAGAGCAGGGCACCCAATGGATGGGCTTTAGACCCTCCTTGCCAGACACATTGCCCGCCATCGGCAAAAGCGCCCACACGCCCAATGTCAGCTACGCATTCGGTCACGGCCATTTGGGGCTCACCCAATGCTTTGCCACGGGCAAACTGATGGCCGAACTGATCGACGGTCAAACCCCGTCACTTGATTTAACTCCCTTTAATCCGTCTCGTTTTTAGGAAACTCCCATGGCGAAACACAGCTTTTTCTGCATTGATGGACATACTTGCGGCAACCCCGTGCGCCTTGTGGCGGGCGGTGGGCCAGACTTGAAAGGCGCGAACATGATCGAAAAGCGCGCCCACTTCTTGGCCGAATATGATTGGGTGCGCCTCAGCCTGATGTTTGAACCGCGCGGCCACGATGTGATGTCTGGTGCGATCCTTTATCCGCCCACCCGCGATGATTGCGACATCGCCATTCTGTTTATCGAAACCTCTGGATGCTTGCCCATGTGCGGCCACGGCACTATCGGCACCGTCACCATGGCGCTGGAAGAAGGGCTGGTCACGCCAAAAGAACCGGGCGTGCTCTATCTCGATGCCCCCGCCGGGCGCATCAAGGCGGAATACACCATGAAGGACGGCTATGTGGAAGAAGTCCGCATCACCAATGTGCCGAGCTTCCTTTATGCCAAAGGCCTCACCGCCACCGTACCGGATTTGGGCGAAATCACCGTCGACGTGTCCTATGGCGGCAATTTTTACGCCATCGTCGAAGCGCAGGAAAACTTCAAGGATATTGAGGGCCTGTCATCCCTCGATTTGATCCGCTGGTCACCGCAATTGCGCGCCGCGCTCAACGAGAAATACGACTTTGTGCATCCCGAACATCCTGAGATCAATGGGTTGAGCCACATCCTCTGGACAGGCGCCGCCCGCGATCCCGAAGCCACGGCCCGCAATGCGGTATTTTATGGCGACAAAGCCATCGACCGTTCACCTTGTGGCACAGGCACATCGGCCCGCATGGCCCATTGGGTAGCGCTTGGCGATTTGGCCGTGGGCGAAGATTTTGTGCATGAAAGCATTATCGGCTCGCTCTTCCGAGGCCGAGTTGAAGCGGCCACCAAGGTTGGTGACCGCGATGCCATCATTCCATCTATTGGCGGCTGGGCCCGCAAAACCGGATACAATACGATCTTTGTTGATGATCGTGACCCATTCAAACATGGCTTCATTTTGCCATAGGCAAAGGAGCGAGGGAGGAATTTATGAAAATCACTGCATTGCGCGTTTATCAAATTGATTTGCCGTTGAGAGAAGGCCGCTACAACTGGTCAAACGGCAACTTTGTTGAAGTGTTTGATTCAACCGTTCTGGCGGTGGAAACCGATGCAGGCATCACAGGCTATGCCGAATGCTGTCCGCTCGGCTCCGCCTATTTGCCCAGCTATGCCAAAGGCGTGCGTGAAGGGCTGAAAGAGCTGGCACCCCACGTGATCGGCCTTGATCCACGCGATCTGAACATCATCAACAACGCCATGGATGCAGGCTTGCGCGGTCACCTATACGCCAAAGCCCCCATCGACATTGCCTGTTGGGACATTTTAGGCAAAGCCACCGACCTGCCAGTTTACACCCTGTTGGGCGGCAAACAGCAGGAAAAGGTCGCGCTTTACCGTGCCATCTCGCAGGAAGACCCGGAAGTGATGGCCAAGAAAATCGATGGCTATCGCAATGAGGGCTACACCAAATTCCAGCTGAAAGTCGGCGGCGATGCCAATGACGATATTGCCCGCATCCACGCCACCCGCGAGGTGCTGGACCGCGGCGAAGTGCTGGTGGCCGATGCCAACACCGGCTGGAACCGTCACGAAGCCGCACGTGTCGCCGCCGCCGTGGCCCATTTGGATGTTTATATCGAACAGCCCTGCATGACTTATGAAGAGTGCCTGTCCATTCGCCGCCGCACAGCACGTCCCTTCATTATGGATGAAAACATCTTTGATGAAGCCATGTTGCGCAAAGGCTTGGCCGACGATGCCATGGATGCGATCAATCTGAAAATCTCCAAAGTTGGTGGCCTCACCAAGGCACGCCTGATGCGCGACATTTGCGTCAATGCCGGCCTAGCCATGACCATTGAGGACACATGGGGCGGCGACATCGTCACCGCCACCATCGCCCATCTGGCCGCATCCACACCGGAAGCATTCTCGTTCTCTGCTACCGACTTTAACTCCTACGGCACCGTCGATTTCGCCGCAGGCGCCCCCAAGCGCGTGGATGGCTATATGTCGCCAGCGGACGCACCCGGCCTAGGCGTGGAGCCAGATTTTGACGTGTTGGGTGAACCCGAATTTGAATTGAGAGGCTAATATGCGGTCAAGCAAAACCATCCATGTGGTGTCCTGCCACGCCGAAGGCGAAGTGGGCGATGTGATTGTCGGTGGCGTTGCGCCCCCGCCGGGCGACACCCTTTGGGAGCAGCGCAAATTCATCGAACAGGATGAAACGCTGCGCAATTTCGTGCTGAACGAGCCGCGTGGCGGCGTGTTCCGCCATGTGAACCTGTTGGTGCCGCCAAAGCATCCTGAGGCGCAAATGGGGTTCATCATCATGGAACCAGCCGATACGCCGCCCATGTCCGGCTCCAACTCCATCTGCGTGTCCACCGTGTTGCTCGACAGCGGCATTCTGCCGATGACAGAGCCTGAAACGCATCTGACCCTGGAAGCGCCGGGCGGGCTGATCAAAGTGGTGGCGCAGTGCAAAAATGGCAAAGCCGAAAGCATCACCGTCACCAATGTGAAGAGTTTCGTCGACCAATTGCAGGTGCCGCTTCAGGTTGAAGGCTTGGGCGAAATCATCGTCGACACCGCCTATGGTGGCGACAGCTTCGTGATGGTCGACGCCGAAGCATTGGGCTTGGAGATTAAACCGGAAAATGCCAAAAAACTGGCAGACCTCGGCACAAAAATCACCGCTGCCGCCAACGCGCAACTCGGCTTCACCCACCCGGAAAACTCGGATTGGGATCATATTTCCTTCTGCCAATTTATGGGCAAAACCACCCGCGAAGGAAACAATCTTTCCGGCGCCAACGCCGTGGCCATACGTCCGGGTAAAATCGACCGCTCGCCCACCGGCACAGGCTGCTCCGCCCGCATGGCGCTGATGCTGGCCAAGGGCGAAATGGAGGCAACCGACAAATATATCGCCACTTCGATCACAGGCTCAAAGTTCAATTGCGATATTGCCGAACAGGTCAAATGTGGAGACCGCAACGCCATTCTGCCGCGCATTAATGGTCGCGCCTGGATCACTGGCACCCATCAGCACATGCTGGACCCGTCCGACCCATGGCCAGAAGGCTACCGCCTCAGTGACACATGGCCGATGGATCAGGACTAAAGCTCGTCCCAAGGGGTAAGGTTGTGGCGCTTGCGATCCCAGCGATAGTAAGCCGCCATAATCGCGGAATAGATCAATCCGCCCAGCAAGCCGGTGACAACCACAAAAGTCACCGTCATGCCCGGCCAACTGAATGGATTGAATATCCAAAGCACAATCCACATAATCAGGAAAAACACCCCATGGGCCAGAAACACTTGGCCGAATGATGCATAGTGCGGCGGGGGCACTTTCAGCCCCAGTTTGCGATAGATTTTGTTGAGCGGTTGATCGTGATTGGCGCCCCAAATCTTGGAGGCGCGAAGTTCTTCAATCGCTTTTTCGTATTTTTGGGCGAACGCCATAAGCATTTCCGCGATAAAAGTGAATCAACTCACCACCTGAAAGTGGCGACATTCAGTGACTTACGCATCAACCCGTTTTGGCGCGTCGCGCACCACGCTATCCAGCTCCAACAAAACGCGAATATTGCGGCGATTGTCGGTCAGGTCCGCAATCGTATATTCATCCAATACGTCGAAGAACGCATTCAATGCGCGGTAAAGGGCGTGGTTAAACCCGCAGGTGCCGATCAAGGGGCAGGTGTTTGAATCAAGGTCGAAACATTCGGCCATGTCGAAATTATCTTCCGTGGCCCGGATCACTTTGCCCAAGCCAATTTCTTCCGCAGGTCGCTTCAGCTTGATCCCGCCATGGCGCCCGCGCACGGTTTCAACAAAACCGCCGGCGTTCAAAATCTGCAAAATTTTAAACAAGAACGTTTCAGAGATGTCGTAGAACTCCGCAATATCGGAGATCTTGCTCAGCTTTTCATTGCTGGCGCAATACATCAATATGCGCACAGCATAATTGGACTGTTTTGTTAAACGCATCGTTTTGTCCTAACTTGAGAATTCGCCTCATCATAAGACGTGTAGGTGAAAATGTCACATGGATTCTGAGGCTCAACCCCATTGCATTCGCCACATTCTATATGTTCTACAACCTTGCTAACTCATCATGCGAAAGCCTTGAACAATGACCGAATTTTTGCTCGCCCTTTTTGTCTTCCTCTTCGCGCATATTCTGCCTCAGATCGGCGACCTGCGGGGCAAGATTATTTCGCTAACAAACCGTAAGACATACATAATCGGCTATTCGATTCTTTCAACAGTTTTGCTGGTTTGGTTGATTTCCGCCGCGTTGCGTGCGCCCAAAACGGTTTATTATGCCGCCGATCCAACAACGGTGCGCATTGCCATGGGGCTGATGCTCGTTGCTGTAATCCTGTTTGTCATGGGGGCGATGCGGCCCAATTCCTTGTCGGTGTCATTTCGTCGCAACATTGATATGGAAAACAAAAAGCCCGGCATTTTGACACTTGTTCGCCATCCGATCATCGTCGCATTTGGCTTGTGGGCGTTTGCCCACATCATTGTGAATGGCGAACTGGCCAACATTTTGTTGTTTGGCATCATGCTGGCATTTTCCGTGTTGGGCATGCTGCGCCTCAACAAAACAAAGGCGACAAAGCTTTCCGCCGCGGCATATCAGCAGGCTTTGCAAAAAGAGGCAGGCTCATTTGGCCAACGGCTGCGCCGCGCTCTTGATGGCCAGTTCTGGATCGAATTGGTGATCGGCGCCGTGCTCTATATGGCCATTTTGCATGCCCATGGGGCGGTGATCGGCGTTGACCCGCTAGCCTATTTCTAAGCGCTGCGGGTCAGATATTTCCTAAGGGCAGGTGCCAGTGAGACGTTCAGTCCCGTCAAGCGCCACGTTGTGAACCAAATGGCCCCCGCGCCAATAATAAAGGAAATGGCGGCGGCGCTCGCAGCACCCACCAATCCGAACGGCGGAACCAAAAGATAGTTGGCAACCAAAAGCACGATAAGGCCCAGTAGAATAGCCGGCAGGCTGGCATAGGGCTTTTTGCGTGAGGACAGAATAACAGGACCGGGGCCAAAAGCGGCACGCGCTACGAGCGCGCTGCATAGAATCGTGAGCGGCACGACACCTTGGTCAAACTCGGGTCCGAAGAAATAAAACACAACCGGGCTGAAGATCATCACGCCGATGGTCAGCACAATGGCCAAGCCCGTGCCCACCATATTGGCGTCACCGATTTTGGCTTCAAGGGCTTCAAAGTCTTGTCTTTCTTCAGCATCCAGCAAGTCTGGCGACACCACCGCGCCAATCGCGATAATGCCGAACGAGGCCAGCACAAACATGCGGGCGCACACCCCGAAAATCGCAATTTGCTCCTTGTCCAGCAAGGTGGACAACAGCAATAGGTCAATATCAAAAAAGAAGTCAGAACTGAGCGCGACAATAATCCAGGGGAGGGCGTAGACCCACCATCGCTTGGCTTCAAACGTGGGGACAGGCGCATCGCGCGGCAAGTCTCGGATGGCGCGAACAGTGATAAAGAAATGGACGGTGGCCAAGCCCAGATAGAATAGGGCAACCCACCAGATCAACGCGCCCACACGGTCGTTTTCAACGCCGATAAACAGCACGATCACAATGCCCATTACAATGAAGAGCGGGCGAAAAATCGTATCTGCAAAAAGACCAAAGAAGGGTTTTTTAAGCCCCACCAAAATTGCACCGTTCAAATTGACGATGGCTGTGCCGAACGCCATCATCGCGATCGTCGGCCAAATGCTTTGCAGCAGAGTGCCCGCTGGGCCAATGAAGTGAATGAGCTGGCCAACAACATAGAGTAATAACAGGCCGGGGAAAATTGCCATGCCATAGGCCAAAATGGCAAAGCGCGACAGGGTCGCGCCATCTTTCTTGGCTTTGTATTCTGCAGCAAAATAGGCCCCAACCGTTTGAAAACCCATCGGCAATGCGATTGCCATCAGGTTTGCCGCAGCAATCGCCAGCAAATATTCGCCAAGCTGTGCGGCACCCCACAGGCGGGCGATCATCGCCTGCGCCAAAAAGATGACGCCAGCGCCGCCAATGCGCACAGCAAAAATCAAAGCGGATTTAGACGCCAATTGGCGGCGTTCACCCATAAGTCGTTCTCCAGTTTCCGACTTGGAATAGCGCATAAGCGGTTTAAATCCCGCTAATGCCAGCAATCACTTTCGGTTAAACACTGTATTGATGATCTTTTTGCGCTGTTCCGCGGGCATCGCCTGCATAATAGCTTTCAGCTTTGGGCGCATATGTTTCAGCCAGATATTGGCATAGATAAAACCTGTCGTCGAAAGCGGTTTAATCAAGTCGCTCGCTTCAACTTCACCCGTCGCATAGATCATTTTGTAGGGGACAGAGGGGATCATAAAGTCAACATATTTGATGCCAAGGTCATAGCAACTCTTGACGATCTCACCCAGGTGCAAGCGCCCGGGCCCAGCATAGGCATGCTCTTCATTCCAGGTGGACATATAAGCATAATAGCGGTCCTTATAGACGAAGCCCCACTGATCAGCCACAGCTTCACCATTTAACGTCAAGCAAAATGCAAGTGGCTTCACGCTGTCATCGGTGCAGTCTTTAAACCGATTGAGAAAGGCACGGAATGAATCATCCTGAAAGGCGCGTGATGTAAGGCCCATGCGTTGCTGCCATTCAACGCGTCCTTCAAACGAACGGTCGATCACCGCGCCAAGCATGCTGCCTTCAAAGGCGTGGAAATGCGCAAGCTCACCTTCACGTTCGAAGCGATTATACGCATTGCGCAAGCGTTTGCGCGTCGCTTTTTTCAAAGCCGCGTAATAGGTCTCATAGCTGTCCCATTGGGCCAAATCCACATAGGGCGCTGCTTTCTCTTCCTCTGCATGATCGAAAAAGGCGCGACTGCCCGCATAAAGCGGCCCGTCATACCGTACTTGCCCGAAATGCACATAGTCAGCATCAGATTGTTTGATCACGTCGTGCATCGCCGCAAACAGTTTTGTTGCGTCAAAAGCGGGGTCGGCCAACATTTCGGTATATTGCTGATAAGGCTCGCCCAACCCGGTGAGCACTTTTCGGCCCTTTTTGTGCCAAATCGACAAAGGCAGCAAGGCCACCAATTGGCCCTGCTCAAACGTCGAAATCACATAATAATCCTCGTCGCCATTTGCGCGATCAAGTTCAAGGATGTGCGCGCACCATTCAAAACTTTGAAATAGCGCAACCCCTTCCGATTTATCTTCCAGTGCCTGCCATTGGTCTTTTATCGCTCGGATTTCGTTTGCCGAACGAAGCACCTTTGTCTCAAAGGTCATAAAAGCTTTGCCCCGAAGCTATTTAGTAAACTGATAGGCCGGAATGTCTTTCACGCCGTCTGGCGCATCCGGATCCACAGCAAAGTCTACATTATAAGGTTTAACATCTTTGCGCTGGATACCGGAAAATTTAACTGCACCGGCCAAAACCAGTTTGGTGTAAAACGTAAGCCCACGTGTGCCGCGATCGAGGTTCTTAAGCCCCATTTTGCGCAACATGCCATTGGCAAAGTTCACCGCATATTTATTGCGCAGCGCATCCGTCCAATGTTCTGTGGTTACAGACACGTTCATGCAGTCATAATTCTCAACCCGGTGCGGGCAATTCAGCGGCCAATGCAGCATTTCGCCCGGTTCCAAGTCATAAACGGTTGCATAATCGTCAAACCACTCTTGAAACTGGATGTCGGTTTCATGGGCTTCGTTGATCACGACCTTTTCAATGCCATTGGCGCTCAAAAAGGGCGGCTCAGCGGGATAAACAAAAACCTTTTTGCGCCCGCGCACCTGCCACAGTGACTGGCCGGGCACGTCCACATGATATTTCACGCGCACATTGGGCGATGAGATCAGAATGGTCATGTTCTGCTTGTAGGTTTTCAGCCCGGGCACATGCTTTTCAAAATCATCATAGATGCCGCGCAACATGTCGTCGAAGGCTGGATTTTGCCGGCCCGGCGCACGCAAATTGATCCAGATATTGCCAGCCTTCACGGCCTCTAATATCTGCTTGCCAGAGGCGTTGCCGAACTCGCCCTCGCGCCGCACGCCTGTTTTCGGATCCATATAATTGACGTGATAATCGTTTCGGTCGACATTTTCCAAAATGCTTTCCAGCGCTTCATCTGTGAAAAGCCCGGTGTCACCCAATTTATGTTGTAACCGCAGCGGATGTTGGCCAAACAATGACGCATAGTGCCCCTGCCAGTCGGTCAAAATCCCATCAATCCGTCGATCGAGCATATCCCTCGTCCTTTTAATTCCATCTCTGCGAAAAACTTAGGCGTACTGTGTGTCGATTGGGTTTAACCTGTTAAATAGAAGGGGAATAATTCACGCTAAGGTTAATTTTTGCTTGGCGTTTTGACTGAGGACAGAGTTTTGCCGCTTCTCAATTGTCAAATTGCACGAACTGGGCCAAACTCCCCACATTCTTTGTCAGAGTATTTACCATGAACAATTCGTCGTCCTCATTGTCCCACAGCGAAACCATAACACCAGCCGATTGTGCCAAGGCAGTTCGATTTGCCCAATTGCACAAAGACGGGCCCTTTATTCTCGCAAATGTGTGGGATGCAGGTACCGCCCAACTCATGGCCGCCCTCGGCGCCAAAGCGCTGGCCACGTCATCGGCTGCTCATGCCTTCACTTTGGGCCGCCCTGATGGTGGCAAACTATGCCGTGAAGAGGCAATTGCACACGCTGTCAGCATCAATGGGGCCACAACTCTGCCTGTTAATGCGGATTTGGAAAACGGCTTTGGCGATAGCTTGGACGATGTCAAAGCAACCGTCCGTCAATCCGTTACGATGGGTGTGGCCGGGTGTGGCATTGAGGATATTCAGTTCCCAACGCAAACAGCATATGATTTTAGCACTTCAGTGGAACGCATTGAGGCCGCGGTCGACGCCAAGAAAACGGCTTGCGACGAGACGGGGATGACCTTCACGCTCACCGCCCGCGCTGACGGTGTCATGGTGGGGCATTATGGGTTAGATGAAGCCATCCGCCGGATTAAAGCCTTTGAAAAGGTGGGGGCGGATGTGGTTTATGTGCCCATGCCCAAATCATTTGAAGATCTTGCGACCATCGTCAAATCGGTCGATATACCGGTCAATGCGCTGTGCGCGGGGCCCTTCACCCAATACAAAATTGCCGACTTTGCCGAAATTGGCGTCGCGCGGATCAGCTTGGGCAGCAGCTTGGCGCGCGCCGTCCACAAAACCATTGTTGATGCGGCGCAGCAGATGTTTGACGGTGCCGAGTTTAGCGCACTGTCTAACGGCATTCCCGGCAGCACAATTGATGAATTGCTGGCCAAAGGCGGCTTGGGCGATGGATTTGAATAACGGCATCCATCTTTCAGGTGCGATATTAAAATCACACTTTGAGTTATTTTAAACGCGCGCAGCACACGGCCCTAAAAAAGCCTGTTTGCGCCACCCACATAAATATAAATTGAAACCAATGCGGATTGCGCTGCGTTTCATATTTATGGTCCATTTGCGGTTAGGTGCAATATGAGAGCGATATTTAAAGTTTTTACTGCGGCCGCACTTGTGGGCAGCATGGCATTTGGTTCTGCTCAGGCGCAGGACATGGCTGACTATGCCGATGCGCAATCATGTTTGGACCATGTGCAAGAGCTCGAAAACCAGTCTCTATCAGCCGATCTGAACGCGGAAGAGTTCAACATGCTCATCGAACTCTTGGTGGAAGCGACAGATCTTTGCCGCGCAAACGCGTTGGTGGATGCAAAGCAGCAACTGGAAAACGCAGTGGACATGATTGAAGCCAATTCATAATCCCACCGCATCTTTGGACACCGAATTCAAGTTGCCAAATCAGGGCAGCCAGCCTAAATTCTCCTTATGAAAATAGACAGTTCTGCTAATTACGCGATCTTGCATCGGGCTATGATGGCCCTTGTCGCTCTGGTCCTTATGACCAGCATTGCATTTGCACAAGCCATTGATGTTGAGCAAAAGCTGGAGGAGCTCGACAAGATCGAGCGCAGTGTTGAGTTTATTGGCCGCACGATCGACAACGCGGACAATGACAACACTTTGATCGGCGCGAGATCAAAGCTGCTTGATCTACAATCCGCGATTGATGAAGTTGTCGTGCCTGTTGAGGAGCGGATCACGGTACTGACCGCCCAATTGGAAGCCTTAGGACCAGCGCCGGCCGAAGGGGGATCCGAAAGCCTTCAAGTACGTAGTGACCGCGAAGAGACCATGGCGCAACGCCAAGAACTGCGTATCGTCACAACGCGCGCTGATGAACTAGATCAAAATATCAACAAAGCCTTTGAGCGGATTGCGGACTTGCGGCGGCAGATTTTCACCAATCGCTTGTCGCAACGCTCGCCCATAACCATCGATCTTTTGGCCAGTATATCGGGTGACAGCCTCACAGCCATCTCCCGGTTCCAATCCAAATTGCGCACGTGGTGGACCGTAAAAGTCGCACCCGATCCGCGCCCATTTGGTTTGGTGTTTGCTTTCTTTTGCATCTTGCTGCTCGGCGTACTTGTGCTCACGCGCCGCGCCAACAGTATTCTGTCGTCGAGCACGTCACGGCTCAACGCACTCATCCTGCCATTCGCCACCACCATCATTCCGGTTGGCCTGTTGGGCCTGGCCCTCGCGCTGGGTTATTGGGCGATGGATTTTGCATCATTGTTCAATGCTGAGCTGCGTGTTTTTGTGCGCACCTTGTTTATCGTGGTGTTTGGCGTTTCGTTCGCTTTTCGCCTGAGCCGCGCGGTATTTTCGCCCGGTAATTCAGAGTTGCGGCTAGTGCCACTGTCCAGTTTCGCCGCCCAGCGCATTCATGTGCTCGTCAGCTCTTTGGCGCTTGTGCACGCGCTTGATTATTTGACACGTCAACTCGGCCAATTGGTCAATGCGCCATTGGCCTTCACCATTGGCAATAGCTTTTTGGCCTCCGTGCTCATTGCAGTATTGTTGCTCTTGTTGGCCCGGGTGCGCGACAAGCGTGAGGATGATGTGTCCCGCAGCCTGCCGCCTTGGGTGCGCATTCCGTTGTTGTTGGCGTCCATCGCCATCATCTTGGCCGCCGTAGCAGGCTATATTGGCCTTGCGCGCTTTATGGCGCAGCAATTGGTGGTCACAGGCACCATTCTAGCGACAGCATTCTTGGGTTATCTGCTTTCCTCTGAAGCGGGGAAGCCGGGTGTGCTGGCACCAACCCGCGTGGGCCAGTGGCTGAAGGATCGGTTTTCACTGGATGAGACCGATGTCGATCAGTATGCCCTTTTTGCCAGCATTGGCTTTTTCATTTTGGTGTTGCTGGCGGCCATTCCGGCCATTTTGCTGCAATGGGGCTCTCGTGTTGAAGATTTGTTCGCCTGGATGCGACAAGCGATCGTCGGCATTCAAATCGGCAGTTTTGAGTTTTCCCTTGCCAGTATTTTTTACGGCATCATCATATTTGCCATCGGCGTTGCGGTCACACGCCTGTTCCAAAGCTGGTTGGGCAACACCGTGTTGGAGCGGACGCGAGCTGACCATGGCGTAAAGGATTCCATCCGTACCGGCGTTGGTTATGTCGGTATTGCGCTCTCGATCTTTTTAGGCATCACCGGGGCAGGGGTGGATTTGGGTAGCCTTGCCATCGTTGCCGGTGCGCTTTCGTTGGGCATTGGTTTTGGCCTGCAAAACGTGGTTTCCAACTTTGTGTCTGGTTTGATCATGCTTGTGGAGCGCCCCATCAAGGTGGGCGACTTTGTGCAAGCCAGTGGCTTCTCCGGCACGGTGTCAAAAATCAGCGTGCGCGCGACAGAGATCAACACAATTCACAACCAGACCATCATCATTCCCAACTCCGACTTCATCAACGCGCCTGTTGGCAACTGGACCCACAAAATCCGCTCGGGGCGGGTGGATATCCCCATCGGCGTTGCTTACGGCAGCAATCTTGAGTTGGTGCGGGATTTGATGCTGGAGTTGGCGCACGATCATGAAAATGTCTTGAAACGGCCTGAACCCTTTGTGTTCTTCGAAGGGTTTGGCGATAGCTCAATCAATTTCCAACTGCGCATCCATGTGAACGATTATACAATCTACCCGCGTGTGCAAACCGATTTGCTTTTCGCCATCGACAATGTGTTCCGTGAAAACAATGTGGAAATCCCGTTCCCACAACGCGATCTCAATATCCGCACCGCTGATCCCAAAATTATGGATCAACTGACCGGTAAAGCACAGGCAAAGCCAAAGCCTAGATCGCGTGCAAAGCCGAAATCGGATGGCGAGACGGGCAGCTAAATAATCTCGTCTTCGTCAAACAGGGTCGAGCCTTCAACGTCTGCGGTATAAAGGTCTAGCGCCGTTTCCGCATTGCGATGGCGTGCAGGCTGCGCAATGTGAAATGTCGCATCGCCTTCATTGACAATGGGCAGCTCGCTTCGGCCAATAATCACACCATCGGTGTTGGCCGTAATGGGGGTTTCTACTTCGCCAAACGGGTCGGAGACAACGCCCAACACATCGCCTTTTACAACGGTGTCGCCAGACTTTTTGAATGTCCGCAAAAGCCCGCCAGCGGGCGAACGCATCCAATAGCTGTCGCTGCACACAAGGGGATTGGCTTTGGAGGGGGCAATAGGCTTGCCCGCAATCATGCCAAGGCCATGAAGGGTGCGCAGCACCCCGGTGGTACCAACGCGCACGGCAAACTCATCAAATCGCAAGCCGCCGCCGGCTTCATAGAGCAGAACGTCACAATCCACCGCGGAAGCGGCTTCGCGCAGCGAACCTTCACGCACCTTTGATGTTAAAAGAATAGGCGCGCCGAACATGTCGGCAAGTTCACGCAGCTTCGGGCGGCCCGGCGTGACCCTGATTTGCGGATAATTATCGCGATGGCTCGCGGCGGAGTGCAAATCAATGCCAAAATCTGATCGTTTGACGATTTCAGAGATAAACAAATGCGCCAGCCGTCCCGCCAATGAGCCCGTTTCAGAACCGGGGAAGCTGCGATTGAGGTCGCGGCGGTCGGGCAAATAGCGCGAATGGTTCAAAAACCCGAAGGCATTTACAATCGGGATGCAAATGAGTGTGCCGCGCAGCCCGCGCAATTTTGGCGATTGCAGCACGCGGCGCACAATCTCCACGCCGATCACTTCATCGCCGTGGATAGCAGCGCTCACAAAAACAATTGGGCCGGGGCGTTTGCCATTGATAACATGGGTCGACATGGTGACGGGCGTATGGTCTGAAAGCACGCTGACAGGTAAGTCAACAGTCCGTCGTTCGCCGGGCAAAATGCGCTCGCCGCCAATCTCAAACGCCTCTGCTTTCATCTGGCTAGCCTTTGCCCTTCGTCTTCGTGGCCCATGGTTTATGGTGCTTTTCCATAAACTCAATGATCTTGCCAGCAATGTCGAGACCAGTTGCCGTTTCCACGCCCTCAAGGCCAGGTGAAGAGTTCACTTCCATCACCACCGCGCCATGGTTGGAGCGCAACATATCCACGCCACAAACATTAAGGCCCATTGATTTGGCTGCCCGGATGGCTGTTGATTTTTCTTCCGGCGTAATCTTCACCCGTTTGGCAGAGCCACCCCGATGCAGATTTGAGCGGAAATCGCCTTCCGCGCCCGTCCGTTCCATAGCCGCGACAACCTTGCCGCCGATCACGATGGCCCGAATGTCGGTGCCGCCAGCTTCTTTGATGAACTCTTGCACCAAAATATTCACGCCAGCGCCGCGGAAAGCTTCAATCACTGATTTTGCGGATCGGTTACTATCGGCCAAAACCACACCAATGCCTTGGGTGCCTTCCAAAAGCTTGATCACCAATGGCGCTCCACCTGCCAACCGCAGTACTTCTTCGGTCTGGCGCGGGTCATGGGCAAAAGTTGTCACGGGCAGGCCAATGCCATCACGCGCCATCAATTGCATGGAGCGCAACTTGTCGCGTGAGCGGCCAATGGCCACAGATTCATTGAGCGGATAAACACCCATCATTTCAAATTGGCGCAACACGGCGAGGCCGTAATAGGTAATGGAGGAGCCAATACGCGGAATAACCGCGTCATAGCCCGTCAGCTTTTCACCATTATGGAACACCTCGGGCCGTCGGGAGGCGATGTTCATATAACATCGAAGTGTGTTGATAATATCGAGTTCGTGTCCGCGGGCCACCGCTGCTTCTTTTAAGCGCTGGTGGGAGTAAAGCGAAGAGTTGCGCGCAAGCATTGCAATTCTCATAAGGACCTCAAGTAAGACGTTTCCTGTGAATGTTTCGCGCTTTATGCAGTGTACGTTTGCACGCATCTTTTTCGCGCGACGCGCGTCATAAAGCAGTTAAGGTGTAGCATTGCACAGATCAGGTGCCGCTAAAAGAGGGATCTGTGCCAAGGCCCTTGAACAACAGCACAAAAATCGCTTGCGCTTGAAGAAAACTGGGCTACTTCACCAGTGATTTGATGTCCGCGACAAGTGCGCCACGGTGCTGGATAACTTGTCCTGCCACCTTGTGCGCAAACTGCGCGGCGTCGACCATATTTTTGCCCGACAAACGCGCCGCAATATAGCCGCCGTTAAAACTGTCGCCGGCACCTGTGGTGTCGACAGGTTGTATAGATTGGCCGGGGCCAACCCATTCTTTTTGCTGACCATCGGTCAACAATGCGTCTTCTGGCCCCGCCTTCACCACAATTTCGGTGCATCCGGCGCGTAAATACCGTTCAGCCACCTGCTCAGACGATTTTTCGTCAAACAATACATATTCGTCCGGCACGGTCGGTAGGGCCATCGTGCACACCGCTGAGGCCTTTGCTGTCCAATCGGCCATCTCCTGGCGATTTTGCCATAGGGAAGGGCGCAAATTGCTGTCAAAAATCACCTGTTGCCCATTTTCCTTTGCCGTGTTGAGCACATCAAGAAACTGGGCGCGTGTATCTGGCTGCAAAATGGCCAAGCTGATGCCGGAGAAAAACAGCGCGTGGTCCCCAAGCAATGTGCGCTCCAGAAAACCGATGTCTTGCGCCATTTCCTTGGCCGCCGAAGCCGAGCGCCAATAGCTGAACATCCGCTCGCCATTGTCCAACGAGATCATATAGAGGCCAGGTGATTTCCCCGGCAGATATTTGATCAAATCGGTGCCGATACCGTGGCGTTCGAGGCTCTTGGCCAAAGCCTCGCTTTCAACGTCATCACCAAGGGCGGTGAAATAGTCGACATCAAACGATTGAGGTAAGAAGCTACGGGCATAATAAGCCATATTAAGGCTGTCGCCCGCATATCCCTTTTTGTAGAGCCCATCTTCCAACGCACTCATTTCGATCATGCATTCGCCAATGGAAATCAGCTTGGTCATCAGGGCTCTCCAACAAATTTGCGCTACCTAAAGCGAGGGGGACGGTGCCGCTTTTATCCTTAAGACCCAGCATCGCGCAAGGCCCTGAATATCTAATGCGGTACGCTTCAGTTAGGCAAACCAGCCCGTGGTAGTCAGCTGGCTGGTGTCCAAGCTTGGTGTATCAACCAAGTTTGGGGTCTCGCTGTCATTCGATTCCGCGTAGATGTAAATGGCGGCAAACGCCACAACGATTACGGCCAACGAAATTGCCAAAACCCGCGTACTAAATCCACGCTGCCCTTGGCGTGCTTCGGTTTTTGTTACTGTCTCAGGTTGTTCATTTTTTTGGTCTTGCATAAATACCTCCTAACAACAACAACGCATGAACCCCGCTTTTGGTTCAAATAGGCGACAAAGCCATATTTTTATGGTACTAGCGCCCACTCAACTTCAACTTTTGTGAATAAAGCAGCATGAGCATCCAGCAAGCGCGCAAATTTTCTGTGGCCCCGATGATGGATTGGACAGATCGCCATTGTCGATTTTTCCATCGCCATTTGTCGCGTCATGCCTTGTTGTTTACCGAGATGGTGACAAGCGCCGCGCTTATTCGTGGCGGTGCTGATTGGCTCCTCAATTATAATGACGATGTGGAACATCCCATCGCTGTTCAACTCGGGGGCTCTGATCCCAAGGAGCTGGCGGCGGCCACCAAGCTTTGCGATCAGTTCGGCTATGACGAGATCAACCTCAATGTTGGTTGCCCGTCCGATCGCGTGCAGTCAGGCCGCTTCGGTGCTTGCCTGATGGCCGAGCCTGCGCTGGTGGCCGAGTGCGTTCGCGCCATGCGCGATGCAACCGATACGCCGGTCACCGTCAAATGCCGCATCGGCATTGATGATCAGGATAGCGAAGAAGATTTGCGCACTTTTGTGGATCATATGCTGGACGCAAAAGTGGATGCGCTTTATGTCCACGCCCGCAAGGCATGGCTGAAGGGCCTCTCGCCAAAGCAAAACCGCGAAGTGCCGCCGCTGGATTATGAGCGCGTCTATCGATTGAAGAATCATGTCGGCGATCTGCCCTTGATGATCAATGGGGGCATCGAAGATTTGGCGCAATCCAAAGCCCATTTGCAGCATGTGGATGGCGTAATGTTGGGCCGCGCCGCCTATCACAATCCTGGCCTTTTATGGGGCGTGGATGCAGAGATTTTCGGCGACGACACACCGCCCATCTCTCTTGAATCACTTTGTGAAGTGATGACAAATTATGCTGAAATTCAAATGACTAAGGGCGCGAGATTGAATCAAATTGTGCGCCACATGCTCGGCCTTGGATTTGGCAAGCCCGGCGCACGTCGCTACCGCCAATTGCTCACCGTCGAAGCGGTAAAATCGGAGCGCGGCGTGGAGCTGATTGAAGAGGCGTTTGGCCTGCTGATCGCCGCACGCCAAGCGGCCTAATCGGTCAATGTGAGGCGGTCACCTTCAACGCTGAACCCTTGCAGCGTTTGCATATAATTCATGCCCAATAGATTGGCGTTCAACGCCTCTGGTCGCGCCACCATGGCATCAATGTTTTCGCGCACAATGCCGCCAACCTCAATACGATCGAGTTTGATTAAAGCAGCTTCGGTTTGCCCGTTTGCCGTTTGCACGGGGATGGAATAGATCAATCGTGCCGGGTCATATCCGGCAGCGCGGGCGCTGTCGGCCGTCAACACAATGGTGGTTGCGCCAGTGTCGAACAAAAAGCGCTCATTGTTGCCGTTGACTTTGGCATTGATCACAAAGTGATCATCGGCGTTTCGGGTGAACATCACCGTGCCTGTTTCGCTGTCCGTAAAGCCCGTGCCCGGCGATAATTGTGTCCAAATGCGTGCGCCAAAGCGCTCAAAATCGGTGCGGAAACTGTAGCCGACAATAATCGCCACAAAGATCGCGCCCCACATCACCATGCCGGTGAACATTTCACCCAGCCGGATGCGTCGCCCAAAGGCACCACCTGCGACCAGCACCAGCACGGCGATCAAAATAATCAATTGTCCGAAATCCTGCTCGGCCAAGCCTATGGCGGCCCCTGCGTTTGAGGAGATCAGAAAAGCAAGTGCAAACGCCACCAGCAGCGCGATGCCGATAAAAAGCAAAAGGACATCCTTTCAATGTGTGGCCAAAACCTAGATCAAGATAAAGGCACTCAATGCGGCAATTTCAAGAAGCAATTGTAACGCACCAATTGTGTCGCCGGTTTGACCGCCCAAAAATCGCTTCAGCAGATTGACCCAGAATGCGCTCAGGCCAGCCCCTAAAACAAGCGCCAGAAACAAGGCAATTGGCCCGGCAAACAGCCACACGAGCAAGCAGAACAAAATCAACGCGGGCACAAGGCCGCTCATGAAATCCCGCTTCGATAAAATGCCCGCACCCGCCGATGCGCCGTCGCTGCGGGCAGGGGGCAAGATGACCGCCACGATAGGCGCCGTTTGTCGCGCGATCATGGCGCTCGCCAACCACAAAAGAGCCGCCGCAACCGGGCTCATGGCGATTAATGTGCCCAACGTGATCACCCGCAGCATAAAAGGGGCGATCAACCCCAACACGCCATAGGTGCCGTGCCGCGAATCTTTCATGATCTCCAAGCGTCGCGCCACATCATGCCCGCCAAACAAACCGTCCATCGCATCGCCAAAGGCATCTTCGGCCATCGCCCCGGTGATCACGGCACTCATGGCAATCGCAAGTGTGGCCACAAACAAGGATTGCACGCCAAAGGCGCCGAGCAACAAGATCGTCAATGCCGGGAAAACGCCAATAATCAAACTGCTTATGGGCAGAAATTGAATCATTTTGCCAAAATATAGCGGCAAATGTGGGCTGTCACCTGTGGGCAGACGGGAATAAAACCGCATGCCCATCACAATCGCATCCGCCGCTGAAAGCCGTTTTGGCGGCGGTGGCGCTGCCCCGTCATCATTGTCATTGATCGGGTTCGCATGAGGGGGCGGCGTGCTGGTCAATTGCTTTTCCTTAAATGTTGGATAAAAGGGGACGTCCATTTAACCATATGCGAGTCGATACCATGACCGAACAAGACCAGAAAAGCCCTTTTGACGATTTCAAAGAATTGCTGATGCTGTTGCCGAATGGCAGCGAGGAAGCTGTTGAGGCAGTGCAAGCGCGCGATGCGCAGCTGACCAAGCCTGCTGGATCGTTGGGCGAATTGGAAAAAATGGTTGAATGGCTCGCCCGTTGGCAGGAAAAGAAAAGCCCCACCTTGGACAATCCTATGGTGGCCATTTTTGCAGGCAATCACGGCGTGGTGAATCAGGGCGTTTCGGCGTTCCCACCGGAAGTGACGCAGCAAATGGTGGCCAACTTCACCAATGGTGGCGCGGCGATTTCTCAAATTTGTGCCAAGCACGAAATCAATTTGCGCGTGTTTGAATTGGCGTTGGAAATGCCGACAGGCGATTTTACCCAAACCGCAGCCATGGATGATCGCACCTGCGCCGCCACCATTGCCTATGGCATGGAGGCCATTGCGGGCAAGCCAGACCTGCTGTGCATCGGTGAAATGGGCATTGGCAACACCACGCCCGCAGCAGCAATCTATGCCGCGCTGTTTGGCGGCACGGGTGAAGATTGGGTCGGCCGCGGCTCCGGCGTCGATGATGCGGGGGTTAAGCGCAAGGCCGACGCCGTGAATCGTGGCCTTGAGTTGCACCAGGATGATTTGGATACACCATTGAAAATTTTGGCCCGTCTCGGCGGGCGCGAAATTGCGGCAATGGCGGGCGCGATCATCGCGGCGCGTCACAATAAACTGCCGGTTATTGTTGATGGGTTCGTGGCGACTTCTGCCGCCGCCGTGTTGCACGCAGCAAACCCCATGTCGCTAGATCACTGCATCTTTGCGCACCAATCAGCCGAAGCAGCGCACAGCGACGTGTTGAGCAAAATGGGCAAGAAACCATTGTTTGATTTTGGCATGCGCCTAGGTGAGGGTTCGGGGGCCGCGTTGGCAGCTTCAATGGTGCAAACCGCGCTGCATCTGCACAAAAACATGGCCACCTTTGAAGAGGCCGCTGTGGCAGGCAAGCAGTCAACCCATTAGGCTCAGCCCTTTAGGCTTGCTGCTCTGTACCTGATTTATAGATTTGCAACTTGCGGCGCTCGGCACGTACGGGCGCCATCGCTTCCATCACGCGTGAGCGGGGGAAGGTAGCGATCACTTCGGTGCCAAACCGCAGCTTTGAGAAAAGGTCGAAGCGGCCACCGTGCAGATCCATGATTTTCTGAACAATCGGCAAGCCGAGACCCGCACCTTGCTCTGCTGTTTTTTGTGCCAAAGAGCCTTGGCCAAATGACGAGAGTACCGTTGCGATTTCGCTTTCGGGAATGCCTGGGCCATTGTCGCGAACAGAAATCATTTGGCAGTTATTGTCGCCCGCCGCGACCTTAAAGATAATTCGGCCAGACTGCGGCGTGAATTTGATGGCGTTGGACAAGAGATTCAAACACACCTGACGAATCGCGCGTTCGTCGCCCCACAATTTTGGCAACTTCTCATCAAATTCGGCCACCAGCTCGATGCCCTTGGAGCGCGCGCGAATCTCCAGCATGCGCCGACAATCTTCTGCGATATTGACCAGAGAAATAGCTTCTTCGTTCAGCTCATACTTGCCCGCTTCAATCCGCGAAAGATCAAGCAATTCATTGATCAGGTTCAGCAAATGTTGCCCAGAAGCGTGAATGTCCGCTGCATATTCTTTGTAATTGGGGTTTTCAATTGGCCCCAACACTTCCGACGACATGACCTCGGAAAAGCCGATAATGGCGTTTAGTGGCGTGCGCAATTCATGGCTCATGGTCGCCAGAAAGCGCGACTTGGCGATATTGGCCTGTTCAGCCTCGCGTCGCGCTTCGTCAGACATGCTTTTGGCCTCTTCAAGCTCAAAAATCAGCATGTCTTTCTCAGCCCGGTGCTCCAGCGATTTGATGGCAGATTTATGCAAGGTGCGCGCCAGAAAGTTGAAGAAAACCCCAGCCCCGACAGCGAGAACGGCCAATGCATAGTTCAACATGCTGCCCGACAGCACCAACATGCCGCCCACAGTCAAAATGCCCGGCACCGAATTGGCCAATGTCGCTGAAGGCACTGCGCGAGAAGAGATGGCATTTGCCGCGACGCCAACGAGTAATATTGCCCACTGAATAACCGCAACTTCTTGTGCCGCCGCGGTGATCGGCAAAAAGGCGATTGTTGCCCAGCTTACCCCATAAACGATCTCGACAATCACAAATGTTGTGGTTTGCCGCCGCGCATTAAAGCGCGATTGACCTGCCTTCAAAAACTGTTTGCAAGACACCATCACAGCAGTATGGCCGACCATCACAATCGCGGCCCAAGTGGCCAAATAAATCAGCGGCACCCAAACTGAGGTCAAAAGCGCAATGGCAATCACCAAAATGGGCATGGCATATTTGCCGGACAGGCGGGTGCCTGCATAATCGCGCAGCAGTTCATAGTCATAGGACGCCATTGTGCCTGAACTGGAGGTCAGGCGCTGACGCGCATCGCTCACTGCACGCTGATGCGATTTTCCGCGATCAGAGCGCACAGCTTTTTTTGCCTCTGGTGAAGAGTCTATGGACATTAGAACGCAATACTCACAAATTGTCCGAAAACTACGGTTAAAATTACTCTAACGGGTGATGGTTAACTCCCCGTTACGAAAAAACTTAGGATAAGCATGAAGCGCAGATTTTTTTCCCTTCGGCGGGCCGCCACTTTTCTCGTAATTGCGGGGCTGCTCGTTGCAATGGTGGTCGGCACGCAGACGCCGTCCAATCAGTCGCTCTATGGAGTCGCTAGGGTGAGTGATGGCGACAGTGTTCGGCTGCAAAATCAGCGCATACGCCTCGTGGGGATAGACGCACCTGAGTTGAAACAGAATTGCCGACGTGATGGCAACGATTGGGCATGCGGTGAAGCGGCACGCTCCGCGTTGAAGTCAAAAATTGCGGCGCAAGAGATCACCTGTACGGGTGATCGGCGGGATCAATATCGCCGTTTGCTGGCCGTCTGTTATTTGGGGCGCGAAGATCTCAATGCGTGGTTGGTGCGCGAGGGGTGGGCGGTGTCTTACAATGATTATGCCATTGATGAAGTGCTCGCACGCCGGGACCGTCGGGGCATTTGGGATAGCGAGTTTGAATCGCCGCATAAATGGCGGGCTATCCGCGGCGCTGCAGAAAGCTCAAGCTTTGGCTGGCTGACGCAATTTTGGCCGTTTTAGAATTTTATGTCGATTTGTTGAATTAATATTGCCCTCTTTTGCGATTTGGCGTATCTAAACATCTCCGAATAGAAGATTTTTCCATTGGTGCGCTATGCTTGATAAGATTGATCGTAAAATTCTCGCCCTATTGCAAAAAGACGCCACGATGCCTGTGGCGGAGATTGGGCGCAAAGTCGGCTTGTCGACAACACCCTGCTGGCGGCGCATTCAAAAGATGGAAGAAGATGGCGTGATCAAGCGCCGTGTGGCCGTGCTCGATCCCGCAAAAGTCAATGCGGGCGTCACCGTTTTTGTCTCTGTGCGGACCAATCAGCACAACGACGCTTGGCTGAAGAAATTTGCCAGCGTGGTCGAAGCCCATGACGAAGTCGTCGAGTTCTATCGTATGAGCGGCGATGTCGATTATGTTCTACGCGTTGTGGTGCCAGATATCGCGCATTATGATCGCTTCTATCAAAAGCTGATTTCTGAAATGTCTATGAGTGACGTGAGCTCCGCTTTTGCCATGGAGCAGATCAAATATACAACGGCGCTGCCCTTAGACTTTTCCGAATTCGATAAACAAAAGAAATAGGGCTTATCCGCCGGTCACTGACATGTGGCGGCCCACATGGCGCTGGGGCTTTAGCCGGTCAATTTCAAAATCATGCCCTTTGGGTTTGATTGCCATGGCGTGATCAAGCAGGTCGGCAACAGCTTGTGGCCCATCCTGGCGCAACGCGTCGCGCAAATTCACTTTGTCATTTTGTCCAAGGCACAAATAAAGCTCGCCCGTCGCCGTCAGGCGCACCCGATTGCAGCTCTCACAAAAATTATGGGTGAGGGGGCGGATAAAGCCAATGCGTCCGCCTGTTTCACTGACGCGTTTATACCGTGCGGGACCGCCAGTATCTAACGTCAAATCCTCAAGGGTATAGCGCGCGCCAATACTATCGATCACCTCGGTCAGCGGCAAATATTGATCTTGACGATCAATGTCCACCGCGCCCATGGGCATGGTTTCGATCAGGGTCAAATCCATGCCCTTGCTGTGCGCCCATTCCATCATCGGCACAATTTCATGATCATTGCCGCCGCGCAGCGCCACCATATTGATCTTGATCTTCAAACCGGCTTCAAGCGCGCATTCGATGCCGTCCAACACCTGCTGCAAGCGGCCCCAGCGGGTGATCTTGGCAAACTTGTCTGCGTCCAAAGTGTCCAGAGAAACATTGATCCGCTCAACGCCACTCGCCACCAATTGGCTGGAAAAGCGTTTCAGCTGGCTTCCATTGGTGGTCAAAGTTAGTTCATCAAGCGGGCCGTCCTTCTTTTGCTGCCCCAATCGCTCAATCAACGTCATGATGTCGCGCCGCACCAGCGGCTCTCCGCCTGTCAGGCGCAGCTTCGTCACGCCACGGGCGACAAAAATCGTAGCGATTTGCTCTATCTCTTCCAAGCTTAGCACTTCTGACTTTGGCAAAAACGTCATGTTTTCCGCCATGCAATAGGTGCATCGGAAATCGCAGCGATCAGTCACCGAAATGCGTATATATGTAACTGCGCGACCAAACTGATCGATCAGCGGTCTACTGGAAGTATTATCACTCATGTTGTGAAAGCTAACTTCAAAGGGTTTGCGGTTCAATCAAAAGCGCACGAAAAAACCGGGCTTTTTGCAAAACCCGGTTCAATTCTTGTTGATCAGTAATTGACCTTAGTGGCGAACGATCACGCGTGCGCCCACTTTTGAACGATTATATAGATCAATAATGTCGTCATTGGTCAGTCGAATACAGCCAGATGAAACAGCTTGGCCAATTGTCCAAGGCTCAGATGTGCCGTGCAACCGGTAAATTGTGCTGCCAATATATAGCGCACGGGCGCCCAGCGGGTTTTTCGGGCCACCTGGCATATATGCAGGCAGGCCAGGTACACGCTTTCGCATGGCTGGTGGAGGTGTCCAGCCTGGCCATTCTGCTTTGCGGGTAATACGGTGTGTGCCAGACCAGCGGAAACCGTCACGCCCAACGCCAACACCATACTTTACAGCTTTCCCGTCGCCAAGAACGTAATAAAGGCGACGCTCTGAAGTTTCGACGACGATCGTACCTTTGGCAAGCTTGGTTTCGTAATCTACTGTCGTGCGCCGAACGCTAGAACCGCGCCGACCTGAGGATTGCATCTCACTGGCATCGACCCAGCGGTTATTTCGTGAGTCATAAACGCGGTCCGCGGACGCCTCAAGAACAGTGCCTCCAACCAATGCCACGCTGAGCAAAAGCATAATTGTGCGTTTGAGCAATTTCATAGCCCCATCATCTCCAAATGAATTCAAAATGTGCTGTGTTCGGCAAAGCCCTCGTCCGAACGGCACCCCTCCTAAAAAGCAAGTTTTAGGTTAAAACAATATGAAACTTAACTGTTCTTGTCCAAAATAATTTGGCAAAGCAATAAATTTATTGTGAATTTGCGCCGTTCTTTGTTAAGTCGAGAGCAAATCATCCGCTTTTACAATTATTGTGAGATTATCTTGTCTGACGAACTAAAAAAACAAGCAGCACTCGCCGCCATGTCCGAAGTGAAATCTGGCATGAGAATCGGACTGGGCACCGGCTCAACCGCAAAGCACTTTGTTGATTATTTGGGGGCAGAGGTGGCCAAAGGGTTTGAGTGCCTTTGTGTTCCAACCTCTATTGCCACGATGCAACAGGCGCAAGCGCTCAATATTCCGCTGACGACATTGGATGAAATCGATCGACTGGACGTGACGGTTGATGGCGCTGACGAGATCGACGAACAGATGCAACTGATCAAGGGCGGCGGTGGTGCATTGCTGCGCGAAAAGATCGTTGCAGCTGCCTCTGACAAAATGGTGGTAATCGCTGATACATCAAAACTGGTCGAAACGCTTGGCAAATTTGCTTTGCCCATTGAAGTGAACAAGTTTGGTCTGGGCGCTACCCAAAATGCTGTCTCTGATGTGATGCAACAAACTGGTGCTGAGGGCGGGTTGGTTTTGCGTCAAAGTGATGGCAAGCCATTTGAAACCGACGGCGGGCATTTTATTCTTGATGCATCTTTTGGCCGTATTTCCAATGCACAAACGGTGTCAGAAAAACTATTGAATGTTCCCGGTGTCGTGCAGCATGGCTTGTTTTTAGGCCTTTGTGCAAAAGCCTATTTGGCTGACGCGACAGGGGTAAAACAGCTTGGATAAGCAAGCGGGGAGTAAATGGATATGAACAAAATAATTGCACTTTTGGTCGCAGGTCTCTTGTCAATCGCCACATCGGCCACAGCATCTTCACAAGAGATAACCCCCGAACATCTGGCGGTGGCGGAAGAATATGTCGAAATGACAGACACAGGCAAAGTCTATGAAGTGTCTCTTCTCAACTCCATACGCCGCGTGGCTCAAGCACTTGCACAACAAGATCCAGAGATGACTGAAACGATCGTAAAAACGGCACGGGAGGTTGCGCAGGAGTATATCGACGCAGGCAACCCCCTTTATAAGCAATTTGCCCGGATTTACGCCATTCGGTTTACGCCTGAAGAACTCGGTGAAATTGTAGAATTTTACAAGAGTGACACGGGTCAAAAACTCCTGAACAACAATGTCAGCATTAATAGCGATTTGAAAGCTGCCGTAGAAGTCTGGGAAAACAACTTTTTGGTTGAATATGAGCGTAAAGTGAAATCAGCTTTAGCTGAAGAAGGTGTTGAACTTAACTAGTCCTTCCACCAGCACAATTATGTGAAGCCTCTTGGGTTGCCCAAGGGGCTTTTTTGTGGTCAATCACAGGCAATTAAATATGGAGTTATTTCATGGGACGTCATTTTGATTTGATAGTGATTGGTGCTGGCTCTGGCGGCGTGCGCGCTGGGCGTTTGGCGTCAAGCTATGGCGCGAAAGTTGCGGTCATCGAAGAATATCGCTTAGGCGGAACCTGCGTTATTCGCGGTTGTGTGCCGAAAAAGCACTTTGTTTATGCCTCGCGGTTTCCGGAGCAATTTGAAGTGGCCAAAAGCTTTGGATGGTCCATGAAAGACGTGCAATTTGATTGGGCAACCCTGCGCGACAATAAAGATAAAGAAATTAAACGGCTTGAGGATATCTATGGCAACATCCTTGATAATGCTGGCGTCACGCTGTTTCGAGATCGGGCGGAGTTGACCAGCGGCACTTCGGTAAAGCTGCAAAAGGATGGCGAAGAACTAACGGCAGATCGCATCTTGATTGCCACGGGCGGCACCCCCTTTGTGCCAAACATTCCGGGCGCGGAATTGGGCATTACCTCAAATGAAGCGTTCCACCTTGAAAATTTGCCGGAAGAAATCTTGATTGTTGGCGGCGGATATATTGCGGTCGAGTTTGCCGGTATTTTCGCTGGCTTTGGTGTGAAGACGACATTGGCTTATCGCGGGCCGCAAATCCTACGTGGTTTTGATCAGGACGTGCGCGACGCAGTTGCCTCACAAATGCAAGAGCGCGGCATTGAGATTTTGACAAACACCGATCTTGAGTCTTTGGAAAAGTCGAAGCAAGGGGCGATCAAAGTCAATTATAATACCGGGAAATCGCAAACCTTCGGCGAGGTGATGTTTGCCACGGGCCGCACGCCGAACACCAAAGGGTTGGGCCTTGAATACACCGACATTGAAGTCGGCGCGCGTGAAGAGATTATCGTTGATGAGCAATCACGCACATCATGCCCCACTGTATTTGCCGTGGGTGACGTGACCGACCGCGCAGCCCTGACGCCAGTTGCGATCCGGGAAGGGGCCGCGTTTGCAGAAACATTCTACAATGATAATCCCACATTCGTGCACCATGACTTGATCCCCACAGCCGTGTTTTCTGAACCTGAAGTGGGCACCATCGGCATGACCGAAACCCAGGCTGGTAATCGCTACCATAAGGTCAATGTTTATAAAGCCGCGTTTCGCCCGATGATGAATACGTTGACCGACAAACCCGCAAAAGAAATCTATAAGCTGATTACTGATGCGGATACGGACAAGGTTCTGGGCGTGCACATCGTTGGTCACGCGGCGGGCGAAATTATTCAAATGGCGGGTATTGCGGTCACCATGGGGGCCACCAAAGCAGATTTTGATCGCACCATTGCAGTGCATCCAACGGCGGCGGAAGAGTTGGTGACCATGAAACAACCCAGCTATGTGCTGGAATATGGCAAAAAGGTCGAATAGATTTGAAAGGCGCCGGGCTTCGGCGCGGCGCCTTTTACCTTGCCTTGATCCGAACATGCCGCTTTAATCTGCCCAATCAGGGAGGCAGAAATGGGTAAGGTTTCCGGAATTGGCGGTGTGTTTTTTCGCAGCGATGCAGGCGATGAACTCACCACATTTTACCAAGAAATGTTCGATATAAATTTGGGCGCTTGGCTTCATCAGGAAGCCGGGCCGTCGGTGATCGCGCCATTTAAGCCCGACACCGAATATTTTGGCCCCAAAACCAATCAGTTTATGATCAATTTGCGGGTGGAGAATATTGATGATTTCATCCAAGAATTGCGTGCGCGTGGCGTACAGGAAATTGGTGCAGACGACGAGAAATATGGCCGGTTTTTCCGCTTCCTTGATCCTGCAGGCAACGCTATTGAATTGTGGGAGCCGCCGGCAGGAGAGCTGCCAGAAGACTAAATAGCCACCGTTCGGGCTAGAAGACGGTCAATTAGGCAAAGAAGGACGGCACCGATCCACATGTCTCTAGTCGATCGCACAGGCCAATAACTTTTGGATGCGATGCAAGAGGCGATCTAACTTACGAGGATCCATCTTCTCCGCCTGATATTGAACGATAAAGTCGAACTTGGCCTTTGGGGCACACACGCCGACAAGCGCGGTCTTTAGTATCCGGCGCACCGGACGCCATAGGATAAGTCGATCAACCCACCAGGGTGAACCCATCGTAGTAACACCAATCACATGCTTGAGGTTGTCCAGTTTGGGATGCAGCGCGGAAAGGTCCTCGGCGTGATCAAAAGCCACGCCCGGTGCCCACACCCGATCAAACCAGCCCTTCAAAATGGCCGGAAATCCAAACCACCATGTTGGAAACACCAGGATCAATATGTCCGCGGCCTCAAGCTCGGCAATTTCCTCTTTGAGGCGCGACTGATCATAGGTCGTGTAGAAGCTGGCTCTTTCCTCTGGCTGTAAACGCGGGTCGAAATGCTGATCATAGAGGTCGCGATGCACCACCATCGCATCCCGTGTCGCCAACCTAGCCTTGATCTGCTCGGTGAGGTGAGCACAAAGACTGTCTTTTAACGGGTGAGCGGAAATCACGAGCACATTCGACATTTTGTCTCCTATGCGCCAACCAAGCCGCGCAATGCCGCGCCGACCAGATAGGCAAGGCCAGCTGCAGACATGCCAATGGCAAATGTTTCCAATGCACTTGTCCACCAGCTCCAAGTTGACCACAACGACTTCACAGCGCCGATGGCCAAAAACACAACACCAGTCATGGTCGCCGCAACAATTGCGCCGGCGGGCAGGCCGAGGAAATAGGGAACGAGGGGCACAGCGCCACACAACAGGAAGGCCCAAAAAGTAGCCAACGCCGCCCGAATAGGGGAGCGCTGAACGTTTGATAGGCCATATTCCTCAGCCATCATGGTTTCCAGCCACATATCTTCGTGCGTTGTGATCAGATTGACAATTTCCTCAAGCTCTTCGCCAGAATAGCCTTTATTGGCGAAAATTTGCCGCACTTCCTCGCGCTCGCCTTCTGGATGTTGGCGTATATGACGCTTTTCCACTTCGAGCACGCGGTTATAGTCGTCGATTTCAGCTTTTGTGCCAGAATAGTTCGAGGCTGCCATGGAAAAACCGTCAGCGAGCAAATTGGCAATGCCCAACACCACCACAACGCCTGCGGATAATTCGGCGCCGACAACGCCCGCCACAATGGCAAATGTCGTTACAGCGCCGTCAATCCCGCCATAAATCCAGTCGCGCAAATAGCTGATTTTCGGGCCAACGCTCAACCGCGAATGAATGTCGGTAAACTTGTGAGAATGGTTGAGGTCGCGCATGTTCAACTCCGGCGTTGGGAAACAGTGTGGTTCATACCCATATTGTCAGGCAAAAGCAAAGCGACATTTTTTCGCGATTGCCGAACCCAAATTGGCCTTAATAACTGGTTTCTGTCGGGAAATTCTGGTAAATCCTACGGGTTATGTAACTAGAAAATGTGAAAGCGAGTAAAAATTATGCATAACTGGACACCTGATAGTTGGAGATCGAAAGACATCCGCCAGGTTCCGGCTTATCCAGATAAGGCGGAGCTGGCTGCTGTTGAAGAGCGCCTTTCAAACTTTCCGCCGCTCGTATTTGCAGGCGAAACGCGCGGTTTAAAGGATCAATTGGCAGACGTGGCAAAAGGCAAGGCCTTTTTGCTGCAAGGTGGCGATTGTGCCGAAAGTTTTGCCGAGCACCATGCCGACCATATTCGGGATTTTTTCCGTGTCTTCTTGCAAATGGCCGTAGTGTTGACCCATGGCGGGTCCAAGCCGGTTGTTAAAGTTGGCCGTGTTGCCGGGCAGTTTGCCAAGCCGCGCTCATCAGACAATGAAACAATCGACGGCGTAACGCTGCCAAGCTACCGCGGTGATATCATCAACGATATCGAGTTCAACGAGGCGTCTCGGGTGCCCGATCCGCAACGTATGATCATGGCCTACCGCCAATCTGCAGCGACATTGAACCTGATCCGCGCCTTTGCCTCTGGTGGCTATGCCAATCTGGAGCGCAATCACGATTGGACCATGGAGTTCATCAAGGGCACCAACTCTTACGAAAAGTATGAGGGCGTGGCGCAAAAAATTGATGACGCGATCGACTTTATGCGTGCCTTGGGCATTAATGCAGATAACACACCGCAATTGCGTGAGACCAAATTCTATACCAGCCACGAAGCATTGTTGTTGGGCTATGAACAGTCGTTGACCCGTCGTGACTCAATCACCAATGATTGGTATGCCACATCGGGCCATATGCTTTGGATTGGTGACCGCACCCGCGACATCAATGAAGCACATGTGGAATATTTTGCTGGCATCAAAAACCCAATTGGCATGAAGTGCGGTCCAACGATGGAAGCGGACGACTTGTTGCGTTTGATCGACAAGCTGAATCCAGAGGATGAAGCAGGGCGCCTGACGCTGATCACCCGTTTTGGGTCCGACAAGGTTGAAGAGCATTTGCCGCGCCTTATCGAGGCGGTGGAAAAAGAAGGGCGCACAGTGGTGTGGTCTTGCGATCCAATGCACGGCAATGTGGTCAAAGCATCGACTGGGTATAAAACCCGTCCGTTTGATCGGATCTTGTCCGAAGTGAAGAGCTTCTTCGAAATTCATCGTCAAATGGGCACCTATGCAGGCGGTGTGCATGTTGAGATGACAGGCAAGGACGTCACCGAATGTGTTGGCGGCGCCTCTGCGGTCACTGAAGCTGAACTGTCCAGCCGGTATCACACCTATTGTGATCCGCGCTTGAATGCCTCTCAATCTATTGAGTTGGCCTTCTTGGTGGCCGAGGAAATGAAAACACAACGGACCGAGCGTCCACGTGAATTGGCTGCGATCTAAAGCAAACACACGCTAGAAATGATATAGGGGCGTCACAAATTTTGTGGCGCCCTTATTATTTTGTTAAGACAAACTTAGCCGCACATTAACCTTAATAGCCCATAAATATGCACAATTGTTTTGAGTTCGGAGTGCATCATGCGGCACACATCAGTTTGCTATATTCTATCAGCTCTTGTCGGATTAACTGCAGGGCAATCGGCCTTGGCAGCAGATTTTCCATCAGATTTGCGCGGCGGCTACACGGAGCAGGGGTGGGAAGATTCCCAGGTCGGTTTCGAGGCAGGTTTGCGTTACGGTTACATGCTCGGCCGCATTCGTGTTGAAGGAGTCGATGCTGGACCAGGTGACCCCATTACCGGCACGACCGCTGGACTAGACGACGCTTCACATATAGGTGAGGCACATTTACGAATTGACGATCATTCAACAAACTCATATTTGAAGGCTTATGGCGGTTATTCCGTTGCTTTGAATAGTGACTATTTCAGTGTTTTTGATGCTGGTTCGTCAAATCTAGGTAAACTTGCATATTTTACAGCGGACTTTGGTTATGCGCCCGCAGTAACTAATGCTGAGAACAGTGGTGCAAAACTAAGTGGATTGATTGGCTATCAGTACATGCATGAAGGCCATGATATCGATGAAGCCTCTGTATCTGCACCAACCGGTATTAATATTCATGCACTTCGACTTGGTGTAAATGCAGCGGCCAATTTAGATCGTTTTAGTATTGAAGCCGACATTGCTGCAATTCCTTATGCAATGGTGAATGGGGAGATGGGCGTAAGCGGAGCTGGAGTGCCCGTACGATTTGATGGCATAGGCTGGGGCGCAAGCGCAGACATTATGGCAGATTACAAGTTCACGGAATCCTTTTCAGCTGGTTTAGGCGCGCGAGCAACCTACATCCGGTCCCGTGGCGACCTCTCTTATGTTACAACGGATGCTACGGTTGAGAGCCTATCGCTTTGGCGCTACGGTATTTTGGCGGAACTGTCCTACTCGTTCTAACATCCTCACCAAACACACTGTTCAAGGCCGGGTTTCCCCCGGCCTTATTTATATGTGAGCCCTTGCCCTTAAAGGGGCAAAGCGTTAAAGCATGGGCTGTTTTGAACCTTCATGATGGACGGGCCGCGTGGCTGATAAATTGCGAATTGCATTGGCGCAACTTAACCCTACAGTTGGCGCACTTTCCAAAAATGTAGAAAAAGGCAAAGCCGCGATCGACGATGCGGTGGCCGCAGGCGCGAACATATTGATGTTCCCCGAACTTTTCCCCACGGGCTATTTCCCTGAGGATTTGTTGTTCAAACCCCAATTTGTCAAAAAGGCAATGGAAGCCGCCAAGGAATTGGCCGCGCATGGGCGCGATAAGGACATTTCACTTTTGATCCCATCGATTTGGGTGGATAATTTCCAGCTTTACAACGCCGTCTTGTTGGCAGAAGGCGGCGACATTGTCGATTGGCGCGCCAAGCATGACCTGCCCAATGATGACGTGTTTTACGAAAAGCGTTATTTCACCCCAGGCAATTTGCCCGGCCCCTTCAACATTCAAAATGTGCGCATTGGCGTGCCGATCTGTGAAGATGTGTGGCGCAGGGAAGTGGTGGAGTGTTTGGCCGAAACCGGCGCAGAACTTTTGCTTTGCCCCAATGGCTCACCCTATTGGCGCAACAAGCATGATTTGCGCATGAATGTGGTGGTTGAGCGTGTGGTCGAAAGCGGCCTGCCGATGCTCTATCTCAACCAGATTGGCGGCCAAGACGAGCTTATCTTTGATGGTGCTTCCTTCGGGGTGAATGCAGATCGGTCTTTGGCCTTTATCGGCAAAAGCTTTGAAGAAGAACTGATCATTACCGATTGGCACCGCGGCGAAACCGGCTGGGTGTGCGATACCGACAAGGTTGAACCGTTGGCCTCAAATGATGGGGCCCCATGGCGCGCCTGCGTTTTGGGTTTGCGCGATTATTTGCACAAAAACCATTTCCAAAAAGTGGTGTTGGGCCTGTCTGGCGGTATCGATTCTGCCATTGTGGCGGCCATCGCGGTGGATGCCATCGGCGCAGAAAATGTGCACTGCATTATGCTGCCTTACAAATACACGTCTGAAGACAGTCTGAAAGACGCCAAAGACTGCGCCGAAGCATTGGGTGTGCGCTATGATGTTGTCGCCATTGGCGATGCAGTGGAAGCCGCGACCGACGCACTGGCCCCTCTGTTTGAAGGCCTCAAGCCAGGGCTGGCGGAAGAAAACCTACAATCGCGTATGCGCGGCACCTATTTGATGGGCGTGTCCAATAAACTTGGCTCCATGCTCATCACCACGGGCAACAAGTCCGAAATGGCTGTGGGTTATGCCACTATTTATGGCGACATGAATGGCGGCTTCAACCCGATTAAAGACCTTTATAAAATGCAGGTCTATCATCTGGCCGACTGGCGCAACCACAATATGCCGAAAAACTGCCTTGGCCCTGAGGGGCGGGTGATTCCGCAATCCATCATTGAAAAAGCACCAAGCGCAGAGTTGGCGCCGGATCAAAAAGATCAGGATAGCCTACCACCTTATCCAGTGCTGGATGCGATTTTGGAAGGCTTTGTGGAAGGCGAAAAGAGCTTTGATGAAATCGTAGGCGAGGGGCACGATCCGGAAGTGGTCGCCAAAGTGCAAAAATTGCTTTATATCGCCGAGTACAAACGTCGACAGGCCGCGCCTGGGCCGAAATTGACGCAAAAAGCGTTCGGCCTGGGCCGCAAATACCCCATCACAAACGGTTTTCGCGACGAAGGAAATTAGGAAAAATTATGTCTACAGTCGTGCGATTTGCACCATCCCCAACGGGATATATACACCTCGGTAATGCGCGCCCAGCTTTGATGAACTGGATGTTTGCGCTGAAAACAGGTGGCCAATTCATTCTGCGTTTCGACGATACAGATCTGGAGCGCTCGAAAAAAGAATACGCCGATGCCATCGAAAAAGACCTCGCCTGGCTCGGCATCAAACCCCATCGCTTGGAGCGCCAGTCAGAGCGCAAAGCCGCGCATGATGCCGCCCGCGACAAGCTGATTGCTGATGGCCGGCTTTACCCTTGCTATGAAACCGCGGACGAGCTGGACCGTCGCCGCAAGCGTGCCCGCGCCATGGGCCGCCCGCCGATCTATGATCGCGCCGCACTCAAGCTGACCGACGAAGAAAAAGCTGCTCTCGAAGCCGAAGGCCGCAAGCCCCACTGGCGCTTTAAGCTGGAAGGCAAAGAAGTGCATTTTGATGATGTGGTCCGCGGCGATCAGGTCGTGAACACAGACACCATGTCCGATCCGGTCTTGATCCGTGCAGATGGCTCTTATCTTTATACGTTGCCGTCCGTGGTGGACGATATCGATATGGGTGTTACCCACGTGATCCGCGGTGAAGACCACGTTACCAATACGGGTGCGCAGATTGAGCTGTTCGAAGCCCTGGGCGCCACGCCCCCAACCTTTGGCCACCACAATTTGCTCACCGATGCCACAGGCGAAGGCTTCTCCAAGCGCAAGGGATCGTTGTCGATCACCAATTTGCGGGAAGAGGGCTATGAAGCGCTGGCGGTTGCGTTGATCGCTATTCTAACCGGCACCAGCCAGCCGGTTGCACCGCATGAAAGCCTGGACGAGTTGGCACAGAGCTTTGACATCTCCATGGTGTCGCGTAGCGCCGCACGCTTTGATCCTGCCGAATTGGATGGCTTCAATGCGCGCATGGTGCATGGCTTGAGCTATGATGATGTGAAGGATCGCTTGGCTGAACTGGGCGTTGACGATGCCGAACAGCTTTGGAACGCGGTACACGAAAACCTGCAAAAGGTTCACGATATTCGCGACTGGCAAAAGCTGGTCTCAGGCCCGGTTGAAACTGTGGTTGCTGATGAGGATAAAGACTTTATCGCCACCGCTGCCGAGCGGTTGCCGCAAGAGCCGTGGGACGAGAACACATGGTCAGAATGGACCAATGATTTGAAGGCCGAAACAGGCCGCAAAGGCAAGCAATTGTTTATGCCTTTGCGCTTGGCGCTCACAGGTCAAAGCCATGGACCAGAGCTTAAGACCCTTCTGCCACTTCTGGGACGTACGGCGTGTCTGGACCGACTATCCTAACGGTTTTGTCGCCGAAATTCACAAGGCGAAGTCCGGAATAAGAGCTGGCGGCAGTAACTTGAACGTTGTTGCCGCCATTTTCACGTCTGGGGTCGGGGCGCGGCAATGGAATAAAGCTGGCCGCTGCCACCTCAATTTCCAGTCTTTTGCGCGGATCGCGACGAGGCAGGGGAAAGCTCAAGTCGCCGAAGGTGATCACGGCATTTGATGAGTTTCCACCCTCAGCCAATTCAATTTTGCCATAGCTGGCAGCATCTTGCGGCTGGCAGGTTTCATCATAAACTTGACGATACCGGAAGGCATTCGGACTTTGACTATAGGGGGTGCCGTTAAGGTCGATCATTGTTTCGGGCGACCCATCCGAATTGGAATAATAATAGAGCTTCACATCACCCTGCCGGAAATTGCCTTTGCACACGGCTTGATCGTCCGGGATGTATTCGGGAAGGGTGGAAAAGCTCACGGGCCAATAAAAGCCATCGCAACTGCGCGCACAAACGGTGCGATAGGTCTCGCGATTATAGAGGTCGTAATAGTCTTCCTCGATAATATCATTGTCATCGTTAGATCCGAAGATCCGTTCAAACAACGATTTACGCTCGGGCTGGCGGTTATTTAGGGTGCGGTTGCCACTGTCATTGTTACCACATCCAAACCGCGCATATTGTTGTAGGGCTTGTTCGCGGGCCTTGGCCACTTCTGCCCCTTCTTGCACGCGCGCTGCCAAACTTGAGTAGTCCCTGCGTTCGCTCTGAATTTTGCGGCCAATGGAGCGACAGGTGGAATCCAAACGTTTGCCGGCGTTGAGCGCCTTTTGGCACCCGCGGCGCACAAATTCGCTTTCCCAAGCCTTCACTTCTTTTTGCGCCTCGCGCAATGCGTTATAGTTGTCGCGATAATTGCGGAAATTGCGATTGCGTTCGAATGAACGGATTTCGCGTTGCAAACCACGGCAGCTATCAGCTTGCGCAAAGGCAATCGACTGCGGCAGAAAAACTGAAAAACATAAGACCACGAGGGTTGCAAAGCGAAGCATAAGACCATTCATTTGATTTATCGGGCCACACTGACTGCTCTTTAAGACGATTTGGTGGCAAAAACTATCCGTCACTGGCAAATTATTGTGGCAAAAACATATTAATTCTGATTCTCAGGGTCTAGACCCAAATGCACTCTAGACAAACCGGCACCAGCAAGGGGGCTTTATGAAACTGGCAACATTGGACAATGGCACACGCGACGGACAGTTGGCGATCGTCAGCAAAGATTTGAAGCGATGCACCTCTGCCTCTGCCATTTCGCCAAACTTGCAAACGGCGCTGGACAATTGGTCAGACGTTTATGCTGCGCTGGATGCGCTTTATCACAAGCTCAACGAGGGCGACATTGCTGGTAAGGCATTTGAACCGCATCTCACCTTGGCCCCGTTGCCGCGTGCCTACCAATGGATTGATGCCTCGGCCTATTTACCGCATTTGCAGCGTGTACGCGCCGCAAAGGGTTCGTTGCAGGACCCGCAAGATGAAAAGCCGATCATGTATCAGGGCGGATCAGATCATTTGTTGGGTGCTGAAAAGGATATTGAAGTCACTGACGATGATTTGGCGCTGGATTATGAAGCTGAAATCGCGGTGATTTTGGGCGATGTACCGCTTAATCCAAGCGATGATGATGCCCGCAACGCGGTGCGATTGATCACCCAGTGTAACGATGTGTCGTTGCGTCGGCTTGTGGCGGGTGATTTGCAGGAAGGGTTTGGTTTTTTCCATTCGAAACCCGCTTCAGCCTTTGGGCCAGTTGTGGTCACGCCTGACGAGTTGGGCGCCGCATGGGGCGAGGGGCGCGTCACGGGCCAGTTGCAAAGCCGCGTTAATGGATTGCTCTATGGCCAGCCACGCACGGAAAAAGAAATGGTGTTCGACTTTTATCAACTGATCAAGACCGCAGCGCAAACCCGCAGCTTGAGCGCTGGGACGATTTTGGGCGGCGGTACGGTCGCCAACACGCATGATCAAATCTTGCCTATTTCCAGCGATGGAATCGGCTTTTCCTGCATTGTGGAAGCGCGCATGGCGGAAAAAGCAGCCGATGCCGAGCAGCGTACGCCGTTCTTAAAGTCTGGCGATCAGGTTTCGATTCAGTTTTTGACCGACAATGGCGATGCACCATTTGGTGAAATCAAGCAAACGGTTCGGCTTTTGAACAAGCCCGATTAGGCTTCGTCGCAAACCCATTTTGTCCTTCAACTAAAGTCAAAAGGGCAGCCGCAAATTTGCGGTTGCAATTAGTTTCGCGCGTAACTATTATGTCGATATAGTTACCGTTGTAACTAATTGGAGGAAAGAATGAAGATCGAACAAATTCACCACGTTGCCTATCGCTGTAAAGACGCTAAAGAGACCGTCGAGTGGTATACAAAAATGCTCAATATGGATTTTGTGCTCGCGATCGCTGAGGATCATGTGCCCTCAACCCATGAGCCTGATCCCTATATGCATTTGTTCCTGGATGCAGGGAACGGCAACGTGTTGGCCTTTTTTGAATTGCCCACAAAACCGGAAATGGGCCGTGATGAAAACACCCCGGTTTGGGTGCAGCATATCGCTTTCAAAGTGAAAGACCGTGATGAATTGATCGAGTTTAAAGAGCACTTGGAAAAGAATGGTGTGGACGTATTGGGCGTCACAGATCACTCAATTTTCCACTCCATCTATTTCTTTGATCCCAACGGTCACCGCGTTGAATTGGCCTGTCCTGATCCCGAAGAAGAGAAGCTGTTGAAGCGGCTTGATGAGGTGAAATGGGATATGCTTGAAGAATGGTCCCGCACCAAAAAAGCACCAAAGCATGCAGACTGGCTGCACCAAAAGGAATTGGCTGAAGTCTCATAAAAGCCCGATTTTTGTCGCCTTCTATCACGTAAATGTGAGCGCGCATCGCACTGTGATGCGCGTTTTCATTGATGCAAATGTAACTTTGTAATGGCATACTTCGATAAGTTTTGTGCAATCGCATACTTGCAAGTGATAGGGAGAAGACAATGAAATTCAAGATGATCGCGGTGGCTGCCACTTCAATCGCACTCGCCATGGGGGCTGTATCTGGTATCAGCGCCCAAGAAGACGTAATTGCTGAGCGTCAGCAAACCATGAAAGACATGGGCGCTGCACTCAAAGCGGGCAAGCCTGGCGATATTGCGCCATTGGCTGCAAAGCTGAAAATGCTGTTCCCTGAAGGCTCAACAAGCGCTGATTCAGAAGCGACACCTTTGATTTGGGAAGAATGGGATCAGTTTGTCGCTTTGTTCGACAAGCTGGAAGCCGCGTCGAATGCAGGTGCAAGTCCACGTGATTTGGGCGGCACATGCAAAGAGTGCCACGACACATATCGTGAGAAAAAAAGCTAAAATCATCTGAATGATAAGAATTTAAGGGGAGCCGTCTGGCTCCCCTTTTTTGGTTTTGCGCTAAAAAAATCCATTTCGGCTTGATTTTCTTGGCACTTTTCGCTCAAAGTGCGCCCATGAAGCAAAACCGTAACCAAATCTGTATTATTGGCTGCATTATTATCCGCTAAATTTTAGCGGCGCGGTTTTGTATTTCCTAATTCCAAGACATTGCAAAATCCTCGCCGCTGACGGCCGATTATGGCTGGCCGCAAAATCAATATTGGGCTGAGGGACATGACTGAAATTCAACTGTACAACACACTGACACGCCAAAAAGAGCGCTTCGATCCGATCGATCCTAACAATGTGCGCATGTATGTGTGTGGCCCCACCGTTTATGATTATGCCCATATCGGCAATGGCCGCTCCGCCGTGGCCTTCGATTTGCTTTATCGGCTGCTGCGCCATGTCTATGGCGCTGAACATGTCACCTATGCCCGCAACATCACGGACGTGGACGACAAGATCAACGCTCGCGCCGCAAAAGAACATCCGGGCATGGAGCTGAACCAAGCCATTCGCGAGGTCACCGAGCGCACCGCCGCGCAATATCAGTCCGATATGCACGCGCTAGGCAATCTGGACCCGGATTTGCAGCCTCGTGCCACCGACAATATTGCGCAAATGATCACCATGATCGAAACGTTGATCGATAAGGGCCATGCCTATCAAGCGGGCGGCGAAGTGCTGTTCGATGTCACCTCCATGGCCGACTATGGCAAATTCTCCAACCGTAATCTTGATGAGCAGCAGGCAGGCGCCCGCATCGAAGTGGAAGAACATAAGAAAAGCCCTGGCGATTTCGTGCTCTGGAAACTCTCAGATGAAAACCAGCCGGGATGGGATAGCCCTTGGGGCAAAGGCCGCCCGGGCTGGCATCTGGAATGCTCTGCCATGACCGAGCGCTATTTTGGTCAGATTTTTGACATCCATGCCGGCGGCATTGATCTGGTATTCCCGCACCATGAAAATGAGATTGCCCAATCCCGCTGTTCGCACGGCACAGATCGCATGGCCAACTATTGGCTGCACAATGGCTTTTTGCAGATCGAAGGTGAAAAAATGTCCAAGAGCTTGGGCAATTTTTACACTATTGCTGACCTGTTGGAGACCGAAAATTTCGGCAACCGCAAATGGCCGGGCGACGTGTTGCGCCTTGGTTTGATCATGACAAATTACCGCGAGCCGATCGATTTCACCCTGAAACGGCTTGAAGAGGCGGAGAAAAACCTTAATCGCTGGAAGGCGACCATGTTGAAGCTGGGGTTGGATTTTGTGGAGGAAAACCGCGCCGAATATGAAGCATTAGGCCCATGCTCAAAGCTGTTGGCGCATTTGGCCAACGATATGAACATGTCCGGTGTGCTGGCCGAGCTGCATCGCCACGCGGGCGGTGACCGCGAGCATAATGCGCGGCGCTTGTTTGGCTCGATGCAACTATTGGGCTTGGTCACTTTTGACGACATGTCGGCCTATCAAGCGGCCCAAAATGCGGGGCCAGAGCATGAGCAGGCCGATCAGATCGAAGCCAAAATTCAAGCGCGTTTGGATCATCTGAATGCCAAAGAATGGGGCGAGGCAGACGCGATCCGCGATGAACTGACCGCCATGGGCATCAAACTGAAAGACGGTAAAGACGAGGCGGGCAACCGCATCACCAATTGGGAGGTCGCATAAATGTCCGAAACAATTCACACCGGTGGCTGCCAGTGCGGCGCAGTGCGTTACAAAGCGCTTGGCGATGATTTTGGCGGGTCCATCTGCCATTGCCGCATGTGCCAAAAGCAATCTGGCAGCTATTTTGGCGCATTCGCCACCTTCAGCAACGACAAGGTGACCTGGACGCGGGGACAGCCGAGCTATTTCCAAAGCTCCACTGTGGCCAAACGCGGCTTTTGCAAGGATTGCGGCACCCCGCTTACCTATGAATGGGACCGCGATGGCATTTCATTGGCCATCGGCAGCTTTGACGATCCAAATAAAGTCGCCCCCACAAAACAGCTCGATTATGCAGCACGCATCAAAAGTTTTGATGATCTGCATAAATTGCCTATCCGCCCGGAAGACCCTGAGTTTCAAGCTCAGCTTTCTGCCATGAAAAACTTCCAGCACCCCGATCACGACACAGCCGAATGGCCCGATAGTCAGGACTGAACATGACCAAAGAACGTCTATATTTATTCGACACAACATTGCGCGATGGTGCCCAAACAGCGGGCGTAGAGTTTTCAGTTGAAGACAAAATTACCATCACCAAATTGCTCGATAATTTAGGCGTTGATTATATTGAAGGCGGTTATCCGGGTGCCAATGTGGTCGACACCGAATTTTTCGAAAAAGACCGCACCAAAAACGCTACGTTCACCGCCTTCGGCATGACCAAACGTGCGGGCCGCTCGGTGGAAAACGATCCTGGCGTGCAGGGCTTGCTCAACTCGGCGGCCAAAGCCATCTGTTTTGTGGCCAAGGCGTGGGACAAGCAGATCGAAATGGCCATGGGCATTTCGCAGGCTGAAAATATCGAAGCAATCCAGTCCAGCGTTGAAGCAACGCTTAGCGCGCAAAAAGAATGCATCGTCGACTGCGAGCATTTCTTCGATGGCTATAAGTCCAATCCAGACTATGCCATCTCCTGCGCCAAAGCGGCCTATGACGCAGGCGCCCGTTGGGTTGTTCTGTGCGACACAAATGGCGGCACCATGCCCGATGAGATTGATGCCATCGTCACCCACGTGCAGCAATCTGTGCCCGGCAGCCATCTTGGCATCCACGTGCATAACGACACGGAGCAAGCCGTGGCCAACACATTGGCAGCTGTGCGGGCCGGGGTGCGCCATGTGCAAGGCACGTTGAATGGCATTGGCGAACGATGCGGCAACGCCAATATGATCTCCTTGATCCCAACCTTCGCGCTGAAAAAGCCATTTTGTGATGAGCTGGAAATCGGCGTGGGGCAGAAGGAACTCGAAGGGCTCACCTCCTTGTCGCGGCAGTTTGATGAATTGCTCAACCGTGCCCCGGCGCGGCAAGCGCCTTATGTGGGCGCGACTGCCTTTGCCACCAAGGCAGGCATTCACGCATCAGCAATCCTCAAAGACCCATCTTCATATGAGCATATTGACCCCGCCTTGGTGGGCAATGAGCGCAATGTGATGGTGTCGCAACAAGCCGGAAAGTCTAATCTACTGACCGTTTTAGAGCGCGTGGGCCTGAAGGTGGAAAAAGATGACCCACGCCTTGATCAGCTGTTGCGCAAGGTGAAAGAACGTGAGGCACGCGGCTATTCATATGATGGCGCTGACGCGTCATTTGCTTTGCTCGCCCGTCGCACGTTTGGCCAACTGCCTGAGTTTTTCCGGGTGGAAAGCTTCCGCACCTCAGTTGAGCGACGCTACAACGCCAATGGCGATTTGATCACCATGTCCGAAGCGATTGTGAAGATCGAAGTGAATGGTGAAATGCTCATGTCTGTGGCCGAAGGTAACGGCCCGGTCAATGCGCTCGATTTGGCCATGCGCAAAGATTTGGGCAAATATTCGGACCGCATTGATGACCTCGAATTGGTTGATTTTAAGGTGCGTATCTTAAACGGCGGCACGGGCGCGGTCACCCGTGTATTGGTTGAATCGAGAGATAATACTGGCGAACGCTGGTTTACCGTAGGTGTTTCTCCAAATATCATTGATGCATCGTTCGAGGCGCTGTATGAATCAGTGACTTATAAACTTATGAAAACCGAGTCTTAATGGAGTAATTTGCCCGAAATGCAGGGTAGTTTTAAGACTAAGGGGAGGCGAAACTGGCGGATACGGCATCAAAATCTAATCTTTACGTTGCTTTGGGCTTTGCAGCGGCCACCACATTGATTGTTGGTGGCGTCGTTGTGGCGCCGGCCATCAACTCATGTTCGGAAAAAGACGGACCATTTCTAAGCTGCGTCGCATCGCAGGTTATGGGGCGGTCTTCACCGGATCAGTCCGCAAATGTGGCCACTGAAGCCAATGACGCCGTTGAGACAAAGGATGAGCGTTTGGCAGCAGGTCCCGCGTCAGACGCTGATACTGATATGGCCAAGGCCACAGAGCCTGTCGTGCCAGACTTCACCATCGCCCGCGCGGCGCCAGACGGTATGGTTGTCATTGTTGGCACCGCCGATCCTGAGCATGAAGTCTCTGTTTTGGCAGATGGCGAGATTTTGGGCAAAACCGAGCCGGAACGCACAGGTGAGTGGGTGTTTGTCCCTGAACAGCCATTGGCTTCTGGCGGTGTTGAAATCACCGTGCAAGCAGCAACCCCAGCGGGCGGCATCATCAAATCCGCGAAGTCGGAAATTGTGTTGATTGATGAGGCGCGGGATAAAGAACCCATCGTGATCGCCGCCGTACCTGGCGAAGCCAGCGAGATTATTCAAGGGCTTGATGAACAGCCGGACGACGCGACCGAAGCGCCGATCGAAACAGCTGATGCCCAAACCGAAGCGCCTGCCGAGACGACAAGCGATACGCCTGCGGCCACAGAATCGTCCACCGATATGACAGAGGAAGCAGCGACTTCTGAAACAGAAGGTGCTGAGGAGATTGAGGTAGCAGAGGCGGAAGCGCCAAGCGACGATAGCGCAGAAATGAACAATGCGGACGCAGAGCAGCCAACTGAAGCCGAGCCAGCCGCCGAAGCCGCAGAGGTTGAGCAGGTTGCCGAAGCGGAGGTGAATGCCGACGCTCAAGCCACCGAAGAGGCAACCTTCACAGAAGAAACGGAAGTTGAATCAGAAGTTGAAGTTGCTGACTCAACAAGCGAAGAGCCTGCTCCAACCGATTCAAATGACTCGGAAAATGCGAGTGAAGCCGACGATGTTCAGGTGGCGGAAGCCGAAGAAACGGAAGCAGCAAACGCGCCAGCCGATACACCTGAGCCTGACGCCGCAACAGACGACGCTGCACCAAGCGAAGAGGCGACCAGCGACGACATGGAGGTTGCGGCGCTGGAAACAGATGATCGCGATAGCACCACCGCCGCCGCGCCGGATAGCGCAGCAGACGTGCTTGAGGCCGTTGAAGCGTTCGTACAGCCGACAATTGATGCAATTGAAATTGACGGGCAACAGAACTTCATCGCGGGTGGTGGCCCGGAAGGTGGCATTGTCCGGCTTTATGTTGAAAATGAATATGTGGCCGATGCCGAAGTGCAGGATGGTCGCTGGCTGGTGGAAACCGACGATGTTCTGACGGAACCAAGCCAACGCGTACGAGCGGACCTAATTGACCCCAACACAGCCAGCGTGATTGCGCGGGCGGAGGTCAACTTCGTTGTTGAACGTGTCGAAACAGCTGAAGCGGAGCCTGAGGCTGATGCAGAAACTGCTGTGGAGGAAACCACAACCGATGAGAGTGCTTCAGATGAAAGCACCATGGGCGTGGCGACCAATGATGCATCTGTCGCCTCGAGCGACGAGGTGACAACTGCTGAATCGGAGGAAGAAACTGCTCCGATGGCGACTGCAGAATCTGACGCGGAAGCAGACGTAGCTGAGGAAACAGCGCCTGCAGCCACCGACGATATGGCAGTCGCGGACGCGACCGAGACGTCTACTGACGCGGATATGACAGAGGAAACGGAAGCGCCTTCTGTGGCGGAAACGCCGTCGGCATCTGCTGAAACGGAAGTCGAGATGGAAGCTGGTGACGAACCCACCACGGCTGAAACTGTGATAGACACGCCAGCCGACGCGACGTCGACACAAGAGGCGGCCATGGATGCCACCGAAGGTGACGAAACAACCTCTGAAGACAAGGCGATGCCAATTGAAGAACCTGCTGAATCGGATGCAGAGATGGATGTGGCTGAGAGTGAAGAGGCGGCTCCGGTATCTGAACCGGATATGGCCGACGAAGCACCGGCGGAAGATGCTACCGATATGGCAGAAGCGCCCGAAACGTCCGCAAGTGCAGATGCCAGCACCGCTTCAGCTGAGCAAGAGATGGCTGCAGCGGACGATGCTGAGATGGATGAAGAAACGACATCAGCAGAAGCTGAAATTCCCACCATCACCGCGGTTGCCGTGGATGATGTCGAAGGTCGTTTCGTGTCTGGCAAAGCCATCATCCGCAAGGGCGATAATTTGTGGACCATTGCCCGCCGGGTCTACGGTCGAGGCATTCGTTACACCACGATTTATGAAGCCAATGCCAATGAGATCAGCAACCCGAACTTGATTTTCCCCGGGCAGGTATTTGATCTACCTGACGATGTGGAACGTAGCGAATAAAATTGCCCCTTGCAGTTTGGTGTTAAACCCTTTATCGTAAAAATACGATGAAGGGTTTTTCATTTTGACGGCAGGGCATCAGTTCCGCCCTCACTTGGGATGAAATACCACCAAGATACGGGGCCATTTGCGCCTGCTCAGCTTTCAATTGTCTTCCGCATTATGGAGTTAGCGTATGCTATCTGATCCTCAAGATGAAGAATTGGCCAAACTCACCCGCGCTGTCGGGCATCCGGCACGTGTGGCGATATTGCGTTATTTGACCCAGCAAAAAACACCCTGCTGTGGGGATTTGACCACCTGTATAGATTTGGCCCAGTCAACAATCTCTCAGCATTTAAAAGTGCTTTTGGAAGCCGGGATAATAGAGCGCAAAGGGCAGGGCACAAAGAACTGCTATTCCATTTGCGCTGCGCCCCTAGAGCGGCTTATCGCAAATATAGAACAGATTTTGGTCGACGATGCGGCCAGCACAGAAAAACTAAAAGCGAGTACAAATAGCTAATGGCAGACAATCAAGCCGATAAAAATAAAAAGCAGACTGTCAGCGCCGAAGAAGGTGACGTACTTTCGACAGTGAAAAACCTTTGGCCCTATATGTGGCCAAGCGACCGCCCTGAGCTTAAATTGCGCGTCGTATGGGCCATCCTGGCTCTATTGGCTGCAAAGGGCGCAGAGGCACTCGTCCCGCTCGCCTATAAAGGGATCGTTGATATTCTCGGGCAACCAGATGGCATGGAAACGGCCATGTGGCTGGGCATATCCCTGCCCATATTGCTGGTGATCGGCTACGGTGTCGGGTCCATCCTCGAAAGTGGCTTTATGCAATTGCGCGACGTGCTGTTTGCCTCCGTAGGGCAACACGCTGTGCGCCAGTTGGCGCACCGTACGTTCCAGCACCTCCATGCATTAAGCCTCCGCTATCACCTGCAGCGGCGCACTGGCGGCCTTTCCCGCGTCATTGAACGGGGGACCAAGGGGATCGAGACCATTGTGCGCTTCACAATGCTGAACACGGCACCAACGCTGGTGCAGTTTTTGATCATCTCCACCATCTTCACCTTTGCGTTTGGGTTGACCTTTCTTGCGGTATTGGTGGTGACGATTTGGGGCTACCTCTATTTCACCATCAAGGCGTCAAACTGGCGGATCGGCATTCGCCGGGCCATGAACGAGAGCGACACGGACGCAAACTCCAAAGCGGTTGATAGCCTGCTCAATTTCGAAACGGTCAAATATTTCGGCAACGAAGAGATGGAAGCCCGCCGCTTTGATGGGGCCATGGGCAAATATGAGCGCGCCGCCACCCGCATGTGGACCTCGCTCGGCTTTTTGAACTTTGGCCAAGGCGTCATTTTCTGGGTGGGGATGATCGTCATCTCCATGATGTCAGTGAACGGCGTCATGTCCGGCGATATGAGCGTTGGCGACTTTGTGCTGATCAACATGTACATGATGCAAATCTATCGTCCGTTGAACTTTATCGGGTTCGTTTATCGCGAAATTCGCCAGGGCCTGACCGATATCGAGCAGATGTTCCAGCTTTTGGATCAAGACGCGGAAATTGAGGACAAGCCGAACGCCAAGCCGATCAAGGTGACCGGCCCGGTCCTGAAATTCAACAATGTGAAATTTCACTATGATTCCAATCGCGAAATCCTGAAAGGCATTGATTTCGAGGTGCCCGCGGGCAAAACGATCGCGGTCGTGGGGCCGTCCGGCGCAGGCAAGTCCACCATTTCACGGCTGATCTATCGTTTCTATGACGTGATTGAAGGCAGCGTCGAAATCGACGGGCAGGATGTGCGTGACGTGACACAAAAGTCATTGCGGACGGCTGTGGGCATGGTGCCGCAGGATACGGTACTGTTTAATGACACCATCGAATATAACATTCGTTATGGTCGCCCCGACGCATCGGATGAGGAAGTGCGCGAGGCAGCACGCTTGGCGCAAATTTCTGACTTTATCGAAAGCCTGCCCGACGGCTTCAATACGCAAGTGGGTGAACGCGGTCTCAAGCTCTCCGGTGGTGAAAAGCAGCGCGTGGCGATTGCAAGAACCATCCTGAAAAGCCCGCCAATCCTGATCTTGGACGAGGCCACCTCGGCGCTCGACACCCAAACCGAGCAGGAGATTCAATCTGCCTTGGATGCTGTGGCGCAAGACCGCACAACATTGGTCATCGCCCACCGTCTGTCCACCGTGGTCAATGCCGATGAAATCATTGTGCTGCGCGATGGCAAGATCGCCGAGCGGGGCAATCATGAAGGCTTGCTGGCGCAAGATGGGCTCTATGCTCAAATGTGGAACCGCCAGCGTGAAGTTGACGAGGCGGGCGAACGGTTGCGCAAGGCGCGTGAGACGGCTGGCAGCGAAGGCTTTATCTCGATCGATAAAGATAAAGAACCATCGCAATAGCCTCATCTCGCACGACACAAAAAAACGGCCCCGCAAGGGGCCGTTTTTCTTTGTAGGTCTTGATAAAAAGGCTGAACCTATTCAGCCGCTTCCGGGGTCGGGCGCGACACGATGGTCACGCCATTCTTTTCTTCAGCCAGCAAGGTGCCTTCTACCGGCCTGCGGATATATTGCTTGGCACTATCCGTATCGCCGGGGATGGTCGCGTCGGCAGGCTGATCCTGGGTCGCCGCGTCTTGCTGCGCTGCAACCTGGTCTGCTTCGACTTCACCATCTTCAGCCTGTTTAGCCTCGACGTTCTCCTCAGCCTTGGCAGCAGCGGCTTTGCGGCCCACTGTTGATGTCCAGACCCAAACGAAGAAGTCTTTCCAAACAGCTGGGGCAGACAACATCACCGGCACCATGATCAAGGTCAGCAGCGTTGAGAAGCTCAACCCGGCAATCACGGCTGTGGCCAATTGAATCCACCACGCACCGGATGGGTCACCAATAACGATTTCGCGGGCGAAAAAGTCAATTGAAACACCCATCGCCATCGGGATCAGGCCGAAGACGGTCGTAATGGTGGTCAACAAGACAGGGCGCAATCGCTGCGATGCGGTCATCAAAGACGCGGTGATCGGGTCAACGCCATCTTCCTTGCGGAAACGGTTATAGGTGTCGATCAACACAATAGAGTTGTTCACCACAATACCGGCCAGCGACACGATACCCACACCAGTCATGATGGCAGAAAATGCTTGACCCGTGATCATCATGCCCAGCAATACGCCTGCAACAGACATAACCACCGTCGAAAGGGTGATAAACACCTGATAGAAGCTGTTAAACTGGGTCAACAAGATCAAGAACATCAAGAACATGGCACCCAAACCAGCCTGTTGCATAAAGGCGTTGGTTTCCTGGGTTTGCTCATCAGCACCCGCAAACTCGAAGTCCACGGTTGATGGCCAGCTTTGCCCGTCAATCCACTCTTTCAGTTGATCCACTTTTTGCGCGGCGGTCACAGGTGAGCCATCTTCATTTTCAGCTTCTGCCACATTGCCCCGCACACTCATGGTGTACTTCTCATTGCGGCGTTCAATGTTCGCCACTTTTGGCACCGCTTTACGCTCGATAAAGTTGGAGACCGGCACCAAACCTTGGTTGGTGATGATCCGCAAACTATCTAGCGCGTCGAATGTGCGCTGTTCTTTCGGCAAACGAACCTGAATGTCCAACTCGTCATTGGCATCATCAGGACGATAGCTGCCAATGGCGACGCCTGACGTGACCAATTGCACATAAGGTGACAATTCACGCACACCAAGTCCAAACAGGGCAGCCTTTTCGCGGTCAACCTTGATTTCCCAGTCAATGCCGGGCAGGGGACGTCCGTCTTCAACCTCGATCATATCGCCCATATCGTTTTCGATATAATTGCGGATCTTGGCCACAACAGGTGCCAATTCATCATAGCTTTGGGCCACAACACGCATATTCACGTCTTTACCCGTTGGGGGACCTTCTTCGGCCTCCAACAGTTCGACGCCAATCCCGGATATATCCGCTACATTGGCACGGATGTCCGCAAAGATTTCGGTCGCATAACGACGATCGCGGAAGGGTTCAAACTCCAGCTGCAAATTGCCGATGGTGTCTGGTGGTGTTGAAGTCACCGCGCCAGTTGAGCCAAAGTTGAGTACAGTATCTTCAATGCCTTCAACTTTGAGCACTTGCTGCTCAACCTCAATCAGCAGATCGCGGATTTCGACTGGCGAATAGTTGCCCCGGCCCGTAACCGCCACTGTGGCATATTCCGGCTCGATCTTGGGAAACGCTTCAACGCCCGTTGGGTTGTTGGCAAATGTGTAGAACACGCCGCCAATAACGCCCAGTCCCACAATAAGAACGAACAAGGGGCGACGGATAATCATATTCATAAAACGAATGTAAAGCCCCGTCAGGCCCGGCACTTTTTTCGGGTCGAAATGGTTGTGCACTGACAATGATTTTGCCGCAGCGATTTCTTTTTCGCTCACGCGTTTACGCGCGACCAAACCGCCAATGACCGGCAAGAAAATCATCGCCGTGATCAAGGAGGAGATCAGGGTAATGATCACCATGATCGGCAAATAGCTCATAAATTTACCGATGATCCCCGGCCACAACAACATGGGCGTAAAGGCTGCCAATGTGGTCGCCGTGGAGGACACAACGGGCCAGAACATCAGCTTCGCTGCGCGAATAAAGGCTTCGCGTCGCTCCATGCCTTCCGAGATTTTTCGGTCGGCATATTCCACGATCACAATGGCTCCATCCACCAACATGCCCACGGTCAGCACAAGGCCGAACATGATCATCATGTTGACGGTGTAACCCAGCAATTGCAGGAAGAAGAACGCCATCATAAAGCTGGTTGGAATGGCAACACCCACCATGATCGCCGGGCGGATGCCCAACATGGCGATGGTCACAATCATCACCAAAGCAATCGCCGTCAACACAGCAGATTGCAGCGAATCCAGCATATCTTTCGAGAACTTGGCTTGGTCCAGCATAAACGATGCGTGGATCGTCGTCGGCCATTCGGCTTTGGCGGCTTCCACAACCTTATGCACATTATCAGATGTGTCGATAATGTTCGAACCGAGACGCTTGTTCACCTCAAGAATAATCGCAGGTTCACCGTTCACGCGGGTGAAGTCTGTCGCATCTTTAAATGTACGCTGAATAGACGCCACATCGCCAAAAGTGACGATGGTGCTGCCGTCAGTTTTCAAGGGGAGGGTAAAAACGTCCGTCGCATTCTCAATCAGTCCAGGCACTTCCAAGGCGAACTTGCCTTGGCCGGTGTCCAATGTACCAGCAGGCACAACAAGGTTGTTCCGGGCCAGTGCGTCAAAGAGCTGATTGGTCGTCAAATTGTAGCTTTCCAGCTTCAACAAATCGACAACAACGTCCAACACTTCTTCGCGGTCACCCGCCATATTGACGTCACGTACCGTGGAAATGCCTTCCAGATCCTCTTGCAAGTCCTGCGCCACGCGCAACAAGGTGCGCTCAGGCACATCGCCTGAAAGCGCAACTGTAATGGTGGCAAAGCCATTTGCAGAAATCTCATGGATGGTCGGTTCGTTGGCATCGTCAGGCAGCTTCGACTTGGCAGTGTCGACTTTTTCGCGGGTATCGACCAGCGCCTGATCTTTGTCAAAATTAATGTCAAACTCCAAAAACACTGACGCGTGGCCGGTGCTTGAGGTCGATGAAATTGATTTCAACCCATCAAGGTTGCGCAACTCGTTTTCCAACGGACGTGCCAATAGCCGTTCCGCATCCGAGGGAGACACACCCGTCTGCGACACAGATACATAAAGGTAAGGCACATCCACGTCGGGCTGGCTTTCCTTTGGCAGATTAATATAGGCGGAGATACCTGCCATCAGCATCACCAGCATCACAACAATGACGGTTTTGGGACGCCGAAGAATGTTCTCGAGGGCACCAATCATGATGTTGTCTCCTCAGTTTCATTGTCGGCCAGCACTTGTTGGCCAGCGACAACATATTCCTGCCCAACGGTGATGATGTTGATGCTTTCAGGCAATCCGGTCACCCAAATGCCTTGTTGGCTATCTTGGACAATCTCAATCGGATGAAAGCTAACTTCGCCGTCCTTCACCGCGCGCACACCCAAGGTGCCGTCATTGTCCAATGTCAGCACAGATTGTGGGATCAAATGCGCCGGCACAGTGCCCAAAACAGCACTTGCTTCAGCGGTAAGTCCTGCGCGAACCGAATGATTGGGGTTCGGCAATTCAACTTCCACTGGGAAAGCGCGTGTGGCTGTGTTGGCTGTGGGGCTTATATAGGCCACTTTGCCTTCAATTACCCGTCCAGTGATGGTTTTAACGGTCACAGGCAAGCCAATGCGTACCGCATCAATATTGCTTTCTGCGACATCACCAACAAAGATCAACGGGTCCATCTGCACCAGCGTCACGCAAGGGCCACCAGCGGACAACATGTCACCCGGCTGTGCCATTGGCTCTTGCACAATGCCACCGGCTTCCGCGTAAATCTCAGTGCGGGCCAATTCTGCCTTGGCTTCATCCAACTGCGCCTTAGCTGCTTTCAAGCTGGACTCATAAGCCGCGGCTGAGTTTGTCGGGGCAAATTCCTTTTCCCGCAGCTTTTTGTTGGTCTCGAAATCGGCTTTCGCTTGTTCGTAGCTTGCCTCAGCTTGCGCCAGGCGTGCTTGTCTCGTGCCCGCATCGATTGAGCACAGCAGATCGCCTGCCTTCACAACATCGCCTTTATCAACATGGCGGCTCTCCAAAATGCCGGTGGTCTCGGCCCGAATGGAGAGGGTGGCTTTTGCTGCTGTGTTGCCGCGAAGGGTCACTTCCAGCGGCAAAGGCTGAATTGTGAATGTGCGCGTGCGCACCGCCTGCAATTCTTCGGCAGCGGCTGTTTCGGCTTCAGCTTCGGCTTGGGCTACTTCATCTTCAGCAGCTTGTTCTTCGTCGCTTTTGATCAAGCCAAACTCTGTCATTAAGTCTTTGGCTTTGTCTGCGCCGGGCAAGTCGACCGCATCGAGCGCTTGTGTTTCGCCATTGCCGGGGCCTTGCCCGCCTTGCACCAGGTAACCAGAGGCCATCCAACCGCCGATACCCACCAACAGCAGGAATGCAACGCCATATGACATTAGAAATCGCATAAATCTCGTCCCTATTCGGCCGCGCGGGCAGGCACATCTTCTTGCTTGGCCAGCGCGATTATTTCTTGTTTATTGTCAATTAGATATTGGCGGGCACTGCGCATGCAGTGCTGCCCGAAATTCAAAACCCAGCGTTCTGAGGGTTTGGTAAATTCTTCTTCCAGCTTTTTGACGTTCTCAATCGCGTCGTTGCATTTGGCGATGCGTTCATTGACGCGTTTTTCCACCAACGAGCGGGGCAGGTCTTCAACAAAGCGGAGGAAAAGCAAAAACTCGGAGCGGAAGACATCATCATTCAATTCGTCATAAAGCGAATTGATGAAAAACTCGCGCCCGGTTGGCGTGATCTTATAGACACGTTTGGAGGGTTTTCCCTCTTGTGCCACGGTGCGGCTGGTGACATATGCCTCTTCCTCCAATTTGGACAAAGCAGGGTATATGGAACCAAAACTGGCTTCCATGAAATAGGCATAGTCGCCCTCTGTAGAGCGCTTGCGAATGTCATATCCGGTGGTTTCGCCTTGAGTCAAAATGGCGAGACAGATGGTTTTTACATTCATTATAAATAGTCGCCTCATATAGGATCGATATATATCAACTCTATATATGACGGAAAATCATAATGACAAGAGACTTGACTTCACTTTTTTGTAAAAGGGCAACAAAAGGTAAATGAGCGCACCCATTGTTCCTTTTCATAACGCGAATGCGTTTCGATTGGATTAGAATACAGCGTAAATAAGGTCTTACCGGACCTTTTCAATAGCCCGGCGCATAATGTCAGCACATTTTTCCGCCAGCGCAGGGGAAGCGGCAGCCGCAAAAAACGGATTGAGAAAGTCCGTCTCGGTTTTGCCGTAGCGCATTTTCTCGCCTGTGGCTTCAATCAAAGCCCCACCGGCATGGCACAAGATCGCATGGCCAGCGGCGATATCCCACTCACAAGTGGGCGTGAAGCGGGGGTAATGAAGGGCTGTGCCCTCAGCCACCAAACAGAATTTGAGCGATGACCCAACCGAGACATCTTCGCACGGGCCAGCTTCATCCAAAAAGTGCTTGATAGCGCCATGGGCATGAGAGCGGCTGGCGACGATCTTGCACTTCATATTTGGGTCGGCGTGAATTTGTTGCCAATTGATCGGTGTATCACCTTCAAGAGTGGCTTTAAACGCGCCGTCAGGCGTGCCGATATAGGCCGTGTCCTTGGCGGGCGCGATGATGACGCCATATGTCGGCACACCGTGCTCCACCAAAGCGATGTTCACCGTGAACTCGCCATTGCGCTTGATAAACTCTTTCGTGCCATCCAGCGGGTCGACCACAAAAAAACGCTCACCCAATGTTGGGATATTGCCTTCTGCCACGCTCTCTTCACCCAAAATCGGAATGTCGAGCGCTGCCAGCTTACTGATGATGATGTCTTCCCCCGCCGCATCCGCAGCGGTCACGGGCGAACCATCATCTTTGCGTTCCACCGCAATATGCCCCTGATAATGCTTAAGAATGACATGGCTCGCTGCGAGAGCCGCCTCAAGCATTTGCGTGGCGATCGCATCAAATTGGGGCATGAAACTGCTATTCCTGGTCGTTGATCTTGATATCAAGGCCAATATCAAGCGGCGAGGCCGCCATCGTGATTTGACTGGTGGAGATGAACTCAACGCCCGTTTCTGCAACTTTGCGCACGCTATCCAGATTGATGCCGCCAGAGGCTTCAAGCCGGGCTGCTCCTTTGCAAGCGTGCACCGCTTCGCGCAATTGCTTCGGGCTCATATTGTCGAGCAACACTGCGGTTGCGCCTGCGTCCAACGCGTCAGCAAATTGCTCCAGCGTGTCCACTTCAACTTCAATCGCAATCATATGGCCAGCAAAAGCTTTAGCAGCGAGCACAGCCTGCTTTACGCCGCCCGCCACCGCAATATGATTGTCCTTGATCAGGATCGCGTCATCCAAGCCAAATCGGTGATTGGCACCGCCGCCGCACTTCACAGCAAACTTTTCAAACGCCCGCAGGCCGGGTGTTGTTTTGCGGGTGCAGCAAATCTTGGCCCCGGTGCCGGCAACTTCATCCACGTAACGTTTGGTGAAGGTGGAAATGCCGCTCATATGACACATAAAGTTTAGAGCAACGCGCTCGGCCGACATGATAAGGCGGGCGTTACCGGATATTGTGGCAATATCCTGACCGGGCAGCACCGCATCGCCGTCTGTGACATGCGCTTCAAACTTCAGCCCATCGCCAATTTGCGCAAAGGCGGCTCGGGCCAGTTCGATGCCGCTAATGATGCCCGCTTCGCGCACATTCATTACCGCAACGGCAGTGGCGTCAGGGGAGAGGGTTGCTTGCGTGGTTATGTCCCCAGCTTGCCCCAAATCTTCCAGCAAAGCATTGTCCACTGCGCGCCGAATGAGCGGCTGCGCAAGTTGGGCAGGTAAAATCTGATGAGAAGCCAAGATCAACTATCCTTTTGCATTTTATGGGAGGTAGCTTTAGCCATGCCCCACACCATAATCAAGCAAACAGGTGCTCTTTAGGGACTATTTTATAGGAAATAGTACCGGCTCATCGCCAATTTTCCATGGCGTGAACTTGGGCATAATTTGACCGAAGCGGTCACTATTCAAAAAATAGTCGAGCCAAGCGATCAAAGGGGGACGATCTTGCGCCCAAAACCAGTCACGATCGACATGCGCGAATTGGCGGATAAATGGCCAAATGCCTAAGTCTGCGACGCTGATTCGACCGTGAAACAGAAAGCCACCATCCGCAAGGCGGGCATCAAGCATGTCGAGAAAGGGAAGCGCGCGATCGCGGGCGGCCTCACCGCCGTCAAGCTCATAGCGTGTTGGATATTTATAGCGGTCGAGCAGGGGCTTGAACTCTTTGTCCGATTGCTCAATCAGAGCGTGCATCTCATCGAGATCCTGCCCACCATGCTGCAAATCTTCCGGATCGCTTTGCGCCAACGCCCATTTCAAAATGTCGTGGCTTTCTTCAATCACCTGATCGCCCAAATCCAACACGGGAACGGTGCCCTTGGGGGAAGTCTGCAAAAACGTCTCAGGCTTGTCCCGCAGCAAGATTTCACGCAATTCAACCTCTAATTGCGCGGCTTGAATGCCCAGCCGTCCACGCATGGCGTAGGGACAGCGGCGAAAGCTATAAAGGATTGGTCGGGTCATCTCTTGCTTATGACAAACCTAACCAACTGCAGCAACACGAAAAACAACACTTCACATGCAAAAATCGGCATTAAACTGTGGGTAAATTTACTATTTTTCTTTAATTGTTTTGTTTAACACGTTGATTGGTAACAATTTTGACACAATCATGGTTAATTGTTGCATATTGCTATTTAAATAAAATTGATTGAAAATTCCGTTAATATGTTGTTAACTGAACCCCTATTTTTAAAAATGTTTTAGTATTTAGTATCATGTCAGATAATGCAGCTTTCAGCCTGCCGAGTTCCGACTTTGTAGGCGAACAAAATCCAAAAAATGAAAACACGGTGCTGATGCCGCGATCAGCAGCACCTTCAAATCTTTCAAACCGGTTTTGGCCAGAGCTTGGTCAACTGGAGAATGCATTTGATATCTCCCACAGCACTTTGTGGAGCTTCATGAATTTCGAGGGGCGGGCCGCTTATAATCCGGCTTTGCTCGATGATTTCCATGGTTGGCATTACAATATTCGGTCATTGAAAGAGGAAATGGGCGAGCACTTCAAATTTGTTGTGCTCGGGTCTCGGCATCCAGATTTCTTCTGTTTGGGCGGCGATCTTGACTATTTCTCCCACTGTATCAACTCAAAGGATCGCGACGGGCTCTATGCCTATGGCCGATCCTGCGTCGAAATATTGCACAAGAACTGGCGCAGCATTGATAGCGAACTCCTGACCATTGGTTTGGTGCAGGGCGATGCGCTCGGCGGTGGCTTTGAATCCCTATTGTCGTTTGACTATATTTGCGCCGAGAAGGGCACAAAATTTGGGTTTCCTGAGCAAATGTTTGGCCTGTTCCCCGGCATGGGCGCGCTCACCTTCCTAGGGCGGTCCTTGGGCTTTGCCAAGGCCGAGCAATTGGTGCGCACGGGCCGCACGCTCAGCGCAGAAGAGCTATACGAAATGGGCGTTGTGCATATTTTGGCTGAAAAGGGTGAGGGGCTGAAAACGGTTCAGCGTTTCATTGCCAAGAACGAGCAAAAGCAAGCTGCCCTTTGCACCTACCGTAAGGCCGTGAAGCGGGCCAATCCAATTCCATTTGAAGAGCTGGATGACGTGGTCTCGCTGTGGGCGGATGCCGGTATGCGTATTTCTTCCAGAGAGCTAAAAGTGATGCAGCGACTTGTTGCTGCTCAGTCTAAAAAAGCTGCGCCCGCTGCAGAGTAGCGGGCGCGGTAATTCATAAACTGTGCAAATTGAAAGTTATTGCGCGGCGGTTTTATCGCTGCGCTCAGCGATCTCTTTCAAAAAATCGCGGTCAAACTTCCCTTTGCCAATTTCCAATAGGCTGACAATGTCTTCATTGTTCAATGGCCGACATAAATGGAAACCTTGAATTTCGCTAACGCCTGCGTCGCGCAAATATTCAAGCTGCTCTTTCGATTCAACACATTCTGCCACCACGCGGATATTGAGCGCCTGGCCGATATGGGCCACAGCGGTTGCCACCGCTTTGGAGCTGGCATTTGTTTCCAAGTCCCGCACAAAGGACCCATCAATTTTGATCTTGTGATAGGGGAATGTGCGCAGCTGAGACAGTGAGGAGAAGCCGGTGCCAAAGTCATCCAGCGAGATTTTGACGCCGATCGCTTTGAACTGGTTCAAAATATCCAGTGTGGCGACCTCATCTTGGAAGAACGCGGTTTCTGTGATTTCCAGTTCCACCCGTTCCGGCGCCAACTTATAGCGACGCAATTGCGATTTCAGATATTTAGGAAAGTCAGTGTCCTGAAACTGCACGGCACTGAAATTGACTGCAATCGGCGTGTCCGTTGGCCACTTTGAGGCTTGGCGTATCGCTTCGCGCAAAACCCAACGACCAATCTCAATCACCTGGCCCGTCTGTTCGGCCACCTGAATAAACACGGATGGGGCCACGCGGCCACGTTTTTCGTGTGTCCAGCGAATGAGCGTTTCTAAGCCAGAAATCTCAAATGTGTTCGCATCAACAATAGGCTGAAAGGCCAAGCGGAATTGGTTGGCTTCCAGCGCATATTTGATGTCCAATTCCATGGCGCGGACTTGTTGTGCCTTTTGGTCCATTTTTGGCTCAAAGAACTCAAAACGGTTCCGGCCAAAGTTCTTTGCGGCATAAAGCGCCATATCGGCACGTTTCAGCAAGAGGCCCGAATCTGTGCCGTCCTTCGGCGAAATCGCAATGCCGATCGAAGCGCCAATACGAACATAGTGAGAGGCAACATTGAACGGCTGCTTGAGCGCATCGATAATCTGGCTGGACAAAATTTCAGGGGTGCGCGCGTGAGGGGAGAGTTTTTGGATCACCAAAAACTCGTCGCCGGCCATCCGGCCAACGTCACACTCATCCATGCAGACGTCGCAAATGCGCTTGGCCACTTGCTGCAGCAAATCATCGCCCACAGGGTGGCCCAGTGTGTCATTCACATTTTTGAAGTGATCAAGGTCGATGAAATAGACAGCAACTTCTTGATCAGTGGTGTTGTTCTCCAACACGTCGCGAAACGCTGTTTGCAAGGAGGTCCGGTTCATCAAGCCCGTCAGCTGGTCGACCAACGCCAGGCTTCTGATTTTCGCCTCGGCTTTTTTCTGCTCGGTGACGTCTGCGAACACCAACACGCGATTGCCCGTTGAAGTTTGTCGCGAGGACACATCAACAAACCGCTCATCCTCTAGCTGAACCGTTTGCTCAAAGTTCGCCTTTGCCTTGTCCGTTTCGACATTGCCATTGAAGGCAAAATGATCCCGGTCTGCCGGATGGATCAGCGTGAGCACTTCCTGGAATGATTCACCCTTACGTAGTCGATCAGGTGGGCACCCTAAAATTTCGCATAAGATGGGGTTCCAAACCAAGAGCTTATTGTCCCGGTCAAACATGCAAAGGCCGTGTGACATGTTCTTCAGTGCCCCGTCGAACAGATTTGCCTGCTGTTCGAAGGAGTCAGCCAATTCCTTGTTCAGTTCACGTGTCTCAAGCGCATTGATAATGGTTTTACGCACGGCCAAGGTAATGTCCGTCATGCCGAACATGAAAATCAGCAACGCGGCACCCACAACCTCATAGAACACAGTATCGTGCAGCACCAAGCCCAGGCCCATAGGCACGGATGCAAAGTAAAGCTGACCCAGCGCCACCCAAGGGCGGCTGGCATTTCGACCGGCAATAGAGGCCGCATAGGCCGCTGTGGTCGTGGTCAGCATCAAATGGATGGCACCATTGTCGATGCGCAATACCGCAAAGAATGTCACCATGCCCAAGCACAATGAGAACGCGGTGCCGCCAATGGCGTAGGCCCATTCCCATTGATTGACATTTTGCGGTGTAACAGGTTGGCCAGAGCGCAAATAGTAAACGCCAAGCGCGATGCGGCCCAATGCAATAATAACAACGGCATACGCCATGTTCTCCACCAGCGCATCATTCGCGGTGAAGGACAGAACCGTCGCGATAAAAAGACCGGCCACTGCGCCGGAAATAAGGGAGGCAAACGGGTGAAAAAGCCCATCAACAAGCTGCGCCCGGATGGTCGCGGATAGGTTTTTCTCGGATCGAATGGTCTCTATTAGTCTTTTAAACATATGATCACCAACATAGAATTGGACGATACGTGACGCCAGTAATGAAATTGTTCTTATATCGAGAATTTAGAATATATTCTTCTTTAAAAAGTTAAGTTTTTTCCCAAATTCTGAATATCTTTCACCATTGCGCATCGCTGGCCTTTGCTTTAGATTTAATTTCAACACGTAACACATCGTCATTGGGGCGCCGCAGAAGCGTAGCGACCCGGACTGGATGGAGCAATTAAAGTGACCGATAAGAATCGGTCCGCAAACCAGAAACGCCCATCACAGCCCCCTATAAAGGGCACAGGTGAAGGGCATTTGGCAACTGGTCCTGAGGACCAAGGCGCCAGAGGTGGCCATGGGCGATCTCCTGGCCATTCGCGGACCCATAAACGAAATGGCCAACGCCACACAAGTGCGCGCGGTTCCACTAAACCCAATATTTATGGGGCGTTGGACTTGGGCACCAACAATTGTCGGCTGTTGCTGGCGCGTCCCACCGATAGCGGCTTTAAAGTTGTGGACGGTTTTTCCAAAATTGTGCGATTGGGCGAGGGGATGTCGACCACCGGCGCGCTGTCGCCAGCTGCAATGAACCGCACCATTGATGCCCTCAAACAATGCAAAACAAAAATAGGCAACCATAAGATTGCCAAGCTGCGGCTTATCGCCACCGAGGCGTGTCGGTCGGCCAGCAACGCCACAGAGTTTTTGCAGCGTATTCAATCGGAAACCGGGATTGAGCTTGAAGTTGTTGATCGGAAAACCGAGGCGCAATTGGCCGTAAACGGCTGCGCAGATCTGGTAGATCAAGGGGCCAGCGGCGCGGTGATCTTTGATATTGGCGGCGGGTCGTCTGAATTGGCGTGGCTTGATTTTCGGGGCGGACGCCCCAAGGCCCGCGGCAAAATGGCGGCGTCGATCCGATCTTGGCAATCCCTGCCTGTGGGCGTGGTCTCGATTGCTGAAAAGTTTGACGGGGTAAATGTTACCCCTGAAAGCTTTGAAGACATGATCGACTATGTGCGCGAGCATCTCAAACGCTTTAAAGGTCGCGAAAAGCTGAAACGCGCCATTGCTGAAAGTAAGATGCATCTGGTGGGCACCTCGGGCACGGTCACCACATTGGCGGGCCTGCATTTGGGGCTTGAACGCTATGACCGATCCAAAGTCGATGGGCTTTGGATGGGCGAACAGCACGTAATAGACACCATGCGTGTATTGCTGAACATGGATTATGACCGCCGCGTTGCCAATGCGTGCATTGGCCGAGAACGCGCCGATTTGGTGATTCCCGGCTGTGCTATTTTTGAAGCCATCCGCCGCGAATGGCCCTGCGACCGCATCCGCGTGGCCGACCGGGGGTTGCGCGAAGGTATTCTGATTTCCCTGATGTCGGAGGACCGTGTATGGTCCAAACGGCCCGGCAAGGGACATGGCGCCCAATTTGGCAAAAAAGCCTATCGGCGGCGCGAAAAAGGGGCGAAAGCATGAGCAAGAAGCCAAGTAAAGTCGGCGGTGGCGGCAAGAAAGCCCGTGGCAAGGCCATTGCGAAAGCAGCAGGTAAAGCAAATTCGAAAGCCTCCGATCGCGGGTTGAAGACGCGGGTGAAAACGGCCAAGGGCCGCAAGATTTCATCAACGCTCTGGCTGCAACGCCAACTGAATGATCCCTATGTGCTCCGCGCCAATAAAGAGGGGCGACGCTCTCGTGCTGCCTATAAGCTGATTGAGCTGAACGAAAAGCACAATATTTTGCGCCCCGGCATGCGGGTGGTGGACCTTGGTTGTGCGCCCGGCGGTTGGTGCGAAGTGGCCACCGAGATCATGGGCGCGGACGCCGATGATCCCAAAATCGTGGGCATCGACTATTTGGAAATGGAACCGATGCCCGGTGTCATTTTCCTCCAGAAAGATTTTAACGATGACGACGCGCCCGACATGCTGATCGATGCGCTGGGCGGCCACAAAGTTGATCTGGTGCTTTCCGATATGGCGGCGCCGACCACCGGCCACAAAGCCACAGACCATTTGCGCATTATGGCGCTGGTGGAACTGGCATCTGATTTCGCCATCCAAATCTTAAAGCCGGACGGCGCTTTCGTGGCCAAGGTTTTCCAAGGCGGCACCGAAAACGAGTTGCTCGCCCACCTCAAGCGCCACTTTAAATCGACCTTCCACGCCAAGCCCCCAGCATCGCGTCAGGATTCCTCCGAGAGCTACCTGATCGCCAAAGGCTTCAAAGGCTGACGCTAGGCCAAAGGTTTCACCTTGGCCTTATGTCCCGCAACGTCATCACCAACCTGCTTTGACAGCCCCAAAATTGGGATCATCGCCAGAGCAGTGATCGCGGCGAGGATGAAGAACGCCAGTTGCATTTCACGCACGCCCACTTCAGTGCCGTTGATCAACGAAAACACATCCAACAACAGGGCCGCAAAGGCCACGCCCAGCGCGAACGCCAACTGAATGCTCACGGAGCTGATCACAGTGGCTGAGCCGGATTGGTTTTCCGGCGTTTCAGCGAAGGTGAGGGTGTTCAATGAGGTGTAATACATCGACCGGAAGAAGCCCATAAACAGCAGAATCGACATGATCAACCAGATCGGCGTTTGCGCCGTGAAGAAGCCGTGGGTGACCGCCAGCAATGCGGACATGGCGACGCCAACGATCAAAAGGATTCTAAATCCAAACACTTGCAACGCTGGCTTGAGGAAGAACTTCATCAAGATCGCGCCGCCTGCGCCGATAAACGAAATCATGCCGGACTCAAACGGGCTATAGCCAAAGCCCACTTGCAGCATCAGCGGGAACAGGAACGGAAACGCACCGCCCGCCACGCGATAGATAAAGCCAGCAATGATCGAAGTGCGATATATCGGCTCCTCAAACACCTTGAGGTCCAGCACCGCATTTTCGGTGCGTCGCGCGTGGAAATAATAAGCAATGCCGGACAGCGAGCCGAGCAAAGCAACAGACGCCCCAAACCACGGCGGCAGCGCGGGCATGGAGATGACCGACAGACCAAAAATGATGCCGGAGAAGGCCGTGCCGGTGAGCAGGAAGCCGATCACATCCAGCTTGCGGCGCTCGCGGTAACCTGTGCCGCCCATATATTTTGTCACCAACACAAGCCCGATCAGGCCGATGGGGATGTTGATGTAGAAAATCCAGTGCCAGGAGAAATATGTGGTCAAGAACCCGCCAATCGGTGGTCCAGCCAGCGGGCCGAACAGGGCGGGCATGGTGAGCCACGCCCACGCATTGACCAGATCCTTTTTCGGCGTGTTGCGAATGAGGATCAACCGCGAAAGCGGCGTCATCATCGAGCCGCCCATACCTTGCAGGAACCGGGCCGCCACAAAGGAGAACAAGGAATCTGCGAAGGCGCAGGCAATCGAGCCTAGCATAAACACCACAATCGCCCCGCGAAACACGTTGCGCGCGCCATAACGGTCGGCCATCCACCCGCTGATGGGAATGAAAATCGCCAGCGCCACCAGATAGGAGGCAAGCGCAAGTTTCAGCGAAATGGGGTCTGTGCCAATGTCGGCGGCGATGGCGGGCAGGGCTGTGGCGATGACGGTGGCATCCATCAACTCCATAAACAGCGCCACCGCCAAAATAAGTGGCGTGATGCGATCTGACATACGATTGTTGCTTTTTGATTCAGTGGTCCAACCAGTCTATCGGTCTTATTTCTCCCTGTCACCCCGGATGACTTATTTTACGTGTTTAAGCATTGGCCAATCCCGTTGAAATTCATGTGCACCACCTTATAGTGAGAAAAGCTCAGGGAGAGATTTATGGCCAAAGGTGAATGCAATTGCGGCGCGGTGGCGTTTGAAATTCATAAGCCCATTCAAGACGTTATTATTTGTCATTGCTCGATTTGCCGTAAAGCGACCGGCAATAATGGCATGGCGCTTGTGCTCGCCATGAATGAGGAGTTCACATGGCTGCGCGGGCAGGAGCATATCCAATATTGGAAAAAACCCGATGCGGATTGGGAAGGCTGGTTCTGCCAAATTTGCGGCTCCACTTTGCCCGGCCGGAACGATGACACCAAGCTCTATGTGCCCGTCGGCCTGATCACCGAAGGCGGTGAAAATCTGCGCGTCGCCCACCATATTTTTACCGCGTCTCGCGCGGCGTGGGATGAAATTGGGGATGATGGCGTGCAGCATCCCCATGCATTCGGCTCCTATCAAAGCGAATAGGTAGCACTTTGGGCTGCCGGACAATATCCGTCAGTTTGCGGGGCACGAGATGGTGCAAAACTCGCAATGTTGCGCTAGAAAATGAGCCTATTCCCATCTCGCGCCAACGGCATTTTTCGCTCAGCCAATCTGGTTCGGGGTGCTGACCCAATATCCCCATCCTTAAAAAGGACGCCCTCGGTGTCGGGCAAAACCAAAAAGGCGGCGCGGCCACCGCGTCCGGCAAACCCACCGTCTCTCCCTTCGCGCGGCCAGCTGGCCGCATATACCCCGATCATCCGTCAACAATCCGCTTGGGGCAGGAGATGAGTGTGATTTTATCATGGTCCAGAGGGGCGGGGATAAGTTTGGTGGTTGATGTTACTAAACCGCTGTGGCCATGAATTGTGTTTAGGTTGAAATCGGTTTTAATTCTTAATGGTTTAGCAGGAGAAAGTAGTGATATTTCTGCTGAATAACATCTGAATAATATTTACAGTTTTCTACTTAAAGTTGATTTTAAACCAGATATTCATGTCTGAAAGCTGTGTGAGACAAGATGTCCTTTTGATGGAAATATTTCCCAGTCAGTGGGAGATTTAAATGTCACTAGTTGAGGAGACAGAACAGACCATGGTTTATCGCATGTTCCATAAAAAGCAGGAAATGTACAGCTACGAAACGGAAAGATTGGATGGCGACCTGAATAAGGTTTACCTTCTTGATACTACTGAGGACGGAGGAAGAAGGATAGACCCGTTTGATCGATATGCAGGTCGCCCAATTGACCCGACATATCTTCCTACCAAAGTTAAATTTGGAGGGCCTAAGCGAGAAATAACAGACGTGTATATGGCAGGTGCCTATCTGGTTAGCGAAAAATTCAAAGTGGTTGTTGATGAGCTTGAGCCGGAAACGCACCAGTTTTTTCCGGTTGAGCTGTTTTGGTCTGATGGCAGCTCGGCGGGCCAGCGATATTGGTTTTTCCCCTGCAATCGCTTGGACACGGTCGACGAAGAAAAAACAACCAAAAATCGTCGGGGAAAACTTTGGCATCCAGGTAGAGATTTTGAAAATGACGGTCAATTTGTTTTCAATCGGAACCAAATCAATGGGCACCATATCTGGATTGATAAGTTTATGGTCGGCATTATCGGCATATTGATGAGCAATCAAATGCATGATGCTCTTCTGGCTGCCGGGGTAACCGGAATGGGGTTTAATGCGTTTGAAGAGACTGATTAGTTCGAAATTTTAAAATGGCCGTTGAGGCATTAGGTCATAATCCCTCGGCTGAGGAGCAAGAAATGCCAGTTTATACAATAACGGATGACCCTTATTACGACGAAGCTGCGGGCGGCAACGATGAAGTCAATGAGATACTCGATGGCGACTTCAAAGAGGCGTTTCCGATTGGCATTGATTTCGACCCAGGTGTGAGGGCCGCATTTTATGATGACGGCATGATCATTCATCAGGACGCGAGATATCAAGGGCTCCCGGTAGATATGTCTGGTGTACCCAAAAAAATTCGATGGGGTGGCCGCAAGCGCGCCCTGGGTGACCTCCAAATGACGGCGAGCCACTTTCTTGTGAGTCTGAAGCTGCGCGATGTGATTGAAAGGCTTGAACCGGGGGTGCATCAGTTCCAGTCGACTGAGATCATATGGAAAAAGGACAATAGCCATGTGGCGGACTTTTTTTGGTTTAATCCCTGCAATCGGATCGATGCAATAGATAAAGACCATTCAACCCATCCGTTTAAGGAGAAGGCAGGCAAATGGGATTTTGTTGATGGCGGAAAATATGTTGTTAGCCTCGCCAAGATTGCTGGCAAACATATTTGGGTAGATTCAAGAACATATTCCAGAGGAGTTTGGGTTTCTGAAGGGTTTTATAAGGCCGCAGAAGAGGCGGGTATCAAGGGCATCAAGTTTTCGCGGCAAAAGGTGATTTGAGACGTTGTCTGCATCTTTGTCGCTGCTATGAAAAATCCCCGACCAAGGGCCGGGGATTGAAACTGAAATGCTGTAGCAGCCTAGAAGTGCCAGAGGGCTGAAGCACCAAAGCTGTGGCCTGTATAGCCAGTGTCGGACCAGCCGAGATATTTATACTCCAGATCGATAGAGACATCGTCTGATATGGCGAATTCTGTGCCCAGACCAACAGTTGTATATTGCGCGCCGCTTTCATAGTGCAGGCGGCCAATGCCTGCATAAATCAGCACATCCTGGTCGATCAAATAACCTGCACGGGCTTCAACGCCGCCGTGGCCACCATAGATGCCGGAGGACATGTCGCGGCTGGCGCCGAGGAATATTTCTGCGCCGAACAAAAAGTCATCATAGGTGGCGTTAACGCCGACGATGGCATCCAAATGCGCCATTGTGTCAGTGCCTGAATCCACTGCGATCGATGCGCCGCCAAGGCCCACGCCCGCATAAAACCCATCCCAGTCGAAACCGGATTGCACATAGTCTGTGGGCAGGGGAGGGTAATCAATCGGATCGCCAGCCATGGCCTGGCCGGTCATGAGCAAGGATGCGGTTGCGAGCAAGAGTGCAGATTTGAAAGTGGTCATAGATTGAAGCCCCCGAGAATCTTATATTCAATTAATAGATCGTTAGGGTTAATAGAGGGTTTACGAATTTGTGGGTCTGGCAGGGCCCAGCCCAATCCTTGAAGAGGTTTATGGCGCTTTTTAGAGGATGAAAGGGCGAGCCCAATTGCCTCATTTGGCCAGATGTTTTGGCCTGTTGGCGTGTTGCCCCGCTTGTTAATCGCCGTTGAGGTGCCAATCTCTTAAAAACTTCTTAAAATTTAAGCGCTGCCCCTCTATGCAAACACAGAGTCGCGTGGTATTGACCCTCGCCAACCATAGTATGGTGGCGCTTCCCCCACCGTCCTGTGATCGTTCCGAAAAATCTGCTTCCGACGGAGGGCTCGACCCGTGGCAAAAATCATTTCCACCGCAACTGGCGATATCGCTTTAACTTTTGACGACGTGCTGTTGCAGCCCGCTGAATCCAGCGTGATGCCTGCGGATGTCGACATCCGCACCCGCGTGACCAAAGACATTGAGCTGACATTGCCCATCTTGTCCTCCGCGATGGACACGGTGACCGAATCCAAAATGGCCATCGCCTTGGCGCAAGCCGGGGGCATGGGCGTTATCCACCGCAACTTGACGCCGGAAGAACAGGCCGAGCAGGTTAAGCAGGTCAAGCATTTTGAAAGCGGCATGGTGGTCAACCCGATCACCATTGGCCCAGAGGCGCCCTTGGAAGCAGCTTTGGCGATCATGGAGCAGCGCAACATTTCTGGCGTGCCAGTGGTGGAGAATGGTGGCATGGGCGGCCGCAATATCGGCAAGCTCGTGGGCATTTTGACCAACCGCGACGTGCGCTTTGCCACCAACATGCAGCAGCCCATTTCTGAATTGATGACCCATCAAAATCTGATCACCGTGAAGGACGGGTCAACGCAGGACGAAGCCAAACGCCTGCTGCACGCCAACCGGATCGAAAAGCTGCTGGTGGTGGACGAAAATTATCATTGTGTCGGCTTGATCACCGTAAAAGATATTGAAAAAGCCCAACTGAACCCGAACGCGATTAAGGACAGCAAAGGCCGTTTGCGCTGCGCTGCTGCTTCAACTGTGGGCGACAAAGGCTATGAGCGCTCATTGCGCTTGATCGATGCAGAGGTTGACCTGTTGGTGATCGACACAGCCCACGGCCACAACACACAAGTGGCACAAGTTGTGTCGCGGTTGAAAAAAGAAAATTCAAAAGTGCGGATCGTTGCAGGCAACGTGGCCACAGCCGAAGCGACACGCGCACTGATCGATGCGGGGGCAGACGCCGTGAAAGTGGGCATTGGGCCAGGCTCAATCTGCACCACACGCATCGTCGCTGGTGTGGGCGTGCCTCAGCTTGCCGCCGTTATGGCCTGTGCTGAAGAAGCGGCAAAGTCTGACATTCCGATCATCGCCGATGGCGGAATCAAATTCTCAGGGGATTTGGCTAAAGCATTGGCCGGTGGGGCAAATTGCGCCATGGTCGGTTCGCTTTTGGCGGGTACGGATGAAAGCCCCGGCGAAGTTTACCTCTATCAGGGCCGCTCCTATAAATCCTATCGTGGCATGGGTTCTGTGGGCGCCATGGCGCGCGGTTCTGCCGACCGCTACTTCCAGCAAGAAGTCAGCGACAGCATGAAGCTGGTGCCTGAAGGCATTGAAGGCCAAGTGCCCTATAAGGGCCCGGCGGGCAATGTGTTGCACCAACTGGCTGGCGGCTTGCGCGCGGCCATGGGCTATACCGGATCGCCGGATTTGAAATCATTCCGTGAAGAAGCGCAATTTGTGCAAATCTCTGGCGCGTCATTGAGTGAAAGCCACGTGCACGACGTGTCGATCACCCGTGAAAGCCCGAACTATCGCGGTGGGCGTTAATGACAGGTTTTGAAAAGCTGCTTTTGCTGACCACCTTTGCACAAGTGGCTCTAACGCTTGGGGTTCTATTTTACCTGGGGCGGCTGCGGCTGCCCTTGGTGCAATCGGGCGAAGTGAAAGTGGCGGACATTGCGCTGAATGACGGCAATTGGCCGGAACAGTCGCAACAGGTGGCCAATAATTTCAACAACCAATTCCAATTGCCGGTGCTGTTTTATGCCGGTGTGGCGATTTGCCTTGCGGTGCGGTTTGTGCCGGGCATCTTTTTGCTGTGCGCGATTGGCTTTGTGATCACGCGATATGTGCATGCCTATATCCATTGCACCACAAACCGTGTATATCGCCGGTTCTACGCTTATTTTGCGGGCCTTTCCTTGTTGACCATCGGCTGGATTGACCTCGTGATTGAGCTAATTTGGGTTTTGTGAGGCGAGAATGCGTTTACCGGGCAGATTAAGTGCAGCGATTGAAGTGCTCAATGATATTGAACAGCGCAAGCGGCCTGTGGCCGACGCCCTGAAAGATTGGGGTTTGTCGCATCGCTTTGCCGGGTCGGGCGACCGCGCGGCCATTGGCAACATTGTTTATGATGCCCTGCGCAAAAAGCTGAGCAATGCCCATATTGCGGGTGGCAACACCGGGCGGCATTTGGCGCTGGCGACCTTGGTGCGCGAGTGGGGCGAAACGCCCGAAAGCCTCAACGCTCAATTTGAGGGCGATAAGTTTGCGCCCGAACCTGTGAGCGAAAAAGAGGCCGCGATGCTGACGCGCGCCAATCCGCTGGCCGATGCGCCACTGCACGTGCAGGCGGACATTCCCGAATGGTGCCAGAATTCGTTTGAGCGCAATTTTGATGAGGAATGGGTTGATGAGGGCGTTGCCCTGGCCAGCCGTCCGCCAGTTGATCTGCGGGTGAATACGCTCAAATCCAACCGCGACAAAGTGCTCAAAGCCTTAAAACGCGTCAAGCCAGTGGCTACTGAAATCGCCTTAAGCGGTGTTCGCATGCCCGCGGGCACGCGCGACTCGCGCACGCCCAATGTGCAGGCAGAAGAAGGCTTTCAAAAAGGCTGGTATGAAATTCAGGACGAGGGCAGTCAGATCGTTTCCGATCTCATCTTTGCCCGTCCGGGGGAAAAGGTGCTTGACCTGTGCGCTGGGGCAGGAGGCAAAAGCCTCGCCATGTCTGCTGCGATGGAAAACAAAGGCCAGATCTTTGCCTATGACAGCGACCGCAAGCGCTTGTCGGCCATTTTTGAGCGCATCAAACGCGCGGGCACACGCAATATTCAAGTGCGCCAGCCTGAAGATGGTTCGCTGGATGACCTGCTCGACAGCATGGATAAAGTTGTGGTTGATGCGCCGTGCACCGGATCTGGCACATGGCGCCGCCGTCCCGACGCCAAATGGCGCCTAAGCCGCGAACAACTCGATGTGCGCCTGCAAGAGCAAGAGGAAGTGCTTTCGCAAGCCATTTCCTTTGTCAAAGTCGGCGGCTTTTTGGTTTACATCACCTGTTCCGTTTTCCCAGAGGAAAATGAAGGCCAGATTTATGCGTTTCTGGATGAAAATCCAAGCTTTGAACTGGTGTCGGCAGGGGAGGTTTGGCAGGATTTGTTTGGCTTTGATAAGCCGCAACCTTGGTCATCAGACCTCAAATCCATTACCCTGACGCCCGGCACAACCGGCACGGATGGATTTTACTTCGCCGTGATGCAGCGTAACGCCTAAAATTATTGCCTGCTTTAGTGGAACGTTAAAGCAAACAGCCTAACTTGGCGAAAATCCCTTTCGTCAGAGGCGAAGATGGCACCTGCGCAGCCAAAAACCAAAATCCGCGTGGCCGAACTGCTTTCCGCGCTCAGCCATGCGCTGGACATCACTGAAGGTCAACCCGTTGGCCACTGCGTCCGCGCGTGTTGGACGGGCATCAATGTCGGGCAAAAACTTGGGCTGACCCAAGCGCAATTGTCCGACCTCTATTACACGATTTTGCTGAAAGATTTGGGCTGTTCCAGCAACGCAGCACGCATCTGCGCGCACTATCTGGCCGACGATTTGACCTTTAAACGTGAGTTTAAAAAGGTTGATGGGAGCCTGCCGCAGGTCTTAAATTTTGTGATCACCCAATCAGGGGTCAAAGCCAGTATGGCCGACCGATTCCGCTCGATTGTCAGCACGCTGCGCCATGGCGGCGAGATCACCCGTGAACTGCTGGAAACGCGGTGCCAGCGCGGGGCGGAAATCGCCCGGCAAATGCACTTCAACGACAATGTGCAGCAGGGGATTTTGAATCTTGATGAACATTGGGATGGCCGGGGGCAGCCCGACAAGCTGAAAGGCCCTGAAATTCCGCTTTATTCGCAAATCGCGCTGCTGGGGCAGGTGGTTGACGTTTATTATATGAATGACGGTCGCGCGGAAGCCATCAATGCTGTGCAATCGCGGTCCGGCAGTTGGTTTGATCCAAAGGTGGCGGATGCTTTTTTGGCGCTGGCCGACGACCAAGCCTATTGGAAAACCTTGGCACGAGATGACCTTTCAAAAGTCATTTATGAATTTGAGCCCGGCCAGGGCGCACGCATCGCCGACGAAGACTATTTGGACGACATTGCTCAAGCCTTCGCGCAAGTGGTCGACAGCAAAAGCCCCTTCACAGCCGGGCATTCCGAACGGGTGACATTATTCGCCGACCTGATTGCCGAGCAGATGGGTTATTCAGCAGAAAAACGCCGCTGGTTGCGCCGTGCGGCCCTGTTGCACGATATTGGTAAGCTGGGCGTGTCCAACTCCGTGCTCGATAAGCCGGGGCGGCTGGATGAGGATGAGTTCAAAGAAATCAAAAAGCACCCCGTTTTTTCAATGGAGATATTGGCCAACATCAAAGCTTTTGGTGACATTGCACCCGTCGCTGGCGGCCATCATGAACGTTTGGACGGCAAAGGCTATCCCAAAGGCCTTAGGGGCGATCAGATCGATATGGACACGCGCATTGTGACCGTTGCCGACATTTTCGACGCCTTGACTGCGGACCGACCTTACCGTGCGGCCATGCCGGTTGAAAAAGCACTCGGCATTATGCGCGAAATGGTGGATGACGCCATTGACCGCAATTGCTTCACCGCCCTTTGCGCAGCGATTGCCAAGTTCGACCAATTGCCGACGATAGAAAACCATGCAGGCGAGCTGAAAGCGGCCGTATAGCGTCTGAAAATTCGACGTTTTCTAAGGGAAGTTTGAAAATCGCACTTATGGCAACGTCGAAAAATATTCTTCTCAGCGCATTTTTGATTGTTTTGCTTGCGGCCATTGATTGGGGGATTTTGTCCCAAATCATCGCGTCAATCATATATGTTTTTGGCACATCGCGAGGCGTAGGGTTTGGCATTACACTTCACTATACGCACCAGATGCTTGCCGCGATAACGGCGCTCGGTCTGCTTGTTTCGACATTTCGCAGTGTCAAAATTGCACTTATCGCGATGCTTGTCGGGCACGGTGCAGTGATGATTTATCTTTGGCCGAGCACAGATTCGAAGAAGTTCATGGCGGTGGTCGTCAGTTCCTACATCTTGTCTTTTCTAATGCTGAAACTGTTCAACAAGGCACGTTCCTATTTGCGCCTCACGTGATCTGCACACAAATCATTTGCCGTGTTGTTGCCCATAGACGCGAAGAACCCGCAACGCCATCAAAGTGGTCCAGCGGCTGGGTTGGCGGCCCTGTTCCATCTTGAAATGTACTTGTCCTGCGCGCGCAGCCTCGGTGCGCCAGCGGCCATCCTTTCGCCGCTTGGTGCGCAAAACATCTATCGCATCTTGCATTCGATCATCCCATGGGATCTGCGCCGCCTGAAAATAATCGAGGGCCCGCAAAATATTGTAGTACCAGCGCGGTGGGAAGCTGAGTTGCAAGAAGTCTTTGCGGATAATCTCACCCGTATGGTCCGACTTATAGAACCGGTGCAGCAAAACGAATTCCCGCGCCGCAGCTGCGCAGGCCTTCAATTCGTCGGCGCGATAGGCGTGGCCATTGCGCAAATATTCGTGGATGCCTTCCAACACTGAGATGGTGGAATGCAACGAGCTGTGATGCGCGCCAGAACGGTTGGACATGCAGTTAAAACCGCCATCTTGCATGTGTTGGCCAAGCAGAAAGTCGATGATCGACACCAAATCAGGGGCAGGGGTGCCGAAATAGCTGGCATAATTCAGCACCATGCCGTTGACGCAGACATCACTGCGGGGGTGGGAATGCCCGCACCGAATCCCGCCATCATCGGCCTTTTGCTCAGCAAAAATCTTGCGAATGCTATCGCGGCTAGGGTCATGATCGGGGGCAATATTCAACAATTTCAGATCCAGCAGCGTATAATGCGAGCTGATCCATTTGGGTTGATAGAAGCGATCGCCCCACACCCCGTCGGGCTTGCGCGCCGCCAAATACTGCGCGCCCCAACCCTCCCTTGCAATGCGCGCACGAATGTCGGGCCGTTCTATATCCAGAAGGTCGCGATAGGTCTGGTACTGAATGGCCGGATCGCCGACCAAAAGCCAATCGATGATTTCATCCTGAGTCATGGCAATAGATTAGCATGCGGCGAGGGGGATGAGTTGATTCTGGTCAAAGGGTACGTAACAGGTGATCTTTGGCCCCGGATCAAGTCCGGGGCGGTGAAACTGGCAAATGCATCCCGTGTGGTTGGGGGGAAGCTGTCGAAGGAGACTCAGGATGAGCGCTATTCAATCCAATCTCCTCTCGGGCCATCCCGACCCCGAGCCGGGATCGATCAGAATCGCTGTGTGAAATTACAAATTTTAAAGAACAGCGCGTTGAATGGTTGTGACTTGCCATCATAAACGGTCGGCATTATTGTGTTGGCATTATTTAACATGGTTTTTAATAATGAAGCATTTTACTGAACTTTTCCTCGATCATTTATTGAATGTTCGACAGATAAAATTTGCGGTCATTGGCGTCGCAGTGTATCTCTCCTTAGCCTATTCTGGATATGGCGAGGTCCCCCAATCGAAACAGATTGGCGCAGCGCTCATGAGCGGTCTCACATTTTTCTCACCTGCATTAGTAAGCGCCTATTTTCATATTGCTGCAGATGAATCAGATTGGAGGAAGGCGCAGGCTAGGGTGTCTATGAAAAAACATCTGGTTGTGTATGGCATACATTCACCATTAGTACTTTTAGTTGTTTGGCTTTTGCAACTTCCGAGCTGGGTCTATTTTTTCATGTTGGCATTTATAGTGGGCACTTTTTATTGGGATGTTTGGCGTCTTAATCGTGACAATCCACACACCCCAAAAAAAAGCCGCTGAAAAATCAGCGGCTTTCAAATTTTTACCTGTCAACCAAACTACGCTGCGTCGCGACGTGGCTTGCGGCTGCGTGGCTTGCCGCCTTTGCGGGGGGCGTTTTTCGGGGCAGAATTTTTGTGCTGCCCGTCACGACCGCCGCCGCCATTGTTACGGCCACCGCGTGGTGGGCCACCGCGACCGCGGCGTTGGTTGCGTTTTGGTGGAGCGCCACGTGGGATTTCGATTTCCACGCTTTCGCCTTCCAAATCAACTGCAGGAATATCCAACTTGATCAAACGCTGGATCAGGCCCAAATAGGGGCGCTCTTCAGCATCACAGAAGGAAATCGCCAAGCCAGATGCACCAGCACGGGCCGTACGGCCAATACGGTGCACATATGATTCAGCCACTTCAGGCAATTCATAATTGATCACCAAGCCAACGCCAGGCACGTCAATGCCCCGCGCAGCAATGTCAGTCGCGACCAACACTTTGCAGGCACCTTTTTTGAATTGCTTGAGCGCACGCTCGCGCTGATTGTGTGACTTGTTGCCGTGGATTGCAGCGGCTTTGATGCCGGACACGCCAAGACGCTTGGTCACTTTATCAGCACCGCGCTTTGTGCGGGTGAACACGATGGCTGTTTTGTCATCATGCTCCAACAACACGTCAGAGATCGCTTCAATCTTGTCGCCTTTGCCCATGGAAATAACCATTTGCTCGACTTTGTCGGCAGTTGGCTTGTTCGATGGCACAGAAAGTTCAAGCGGCTGGTGCAAATGTGAATTGCTCAGCTTGCGGATCTCTTTTGGCATAGTAGCAGAGAACAGAAGGGTCTGACGCTCAGTTGGTGTCAGGTTCAAAATCTCTTTGATGGCAGGCAGGAAGCCAATATCAAGCATTTGGTCGGCTTCGTCGAGAACGGCAATCTGCACATCATCCAATGTCAGCGCATTTTGCTTCAACATGTCCTGCAAACGGCCTGGTGTGGCGATCAAAATGTCGACACCCTGCTGCAACTGGTTTTTCTGCACGCGATAAGACACGCCGCCAACAATAGTGGCCACACGCAAATTGGTGCGGGCCGAATAGTTGCGTACAGATTCATGAATCTGCGCAGCCAACTCACGGGTTGGTGACAAGATCAAAGCGCGCAAACGCTTGTTCTTTGGCACCGCGCCTTGGGCTTGCAATTTATGCACGATCGGCAGCGCGAACGCCGCGGTTTTGCCGGTGCCTGTTTGGGCGAGGCCCACAATATCACGCCCATCCAACGCAGCCGGAATGGCTTTTGATTGAATAGGGGTGGGCTCGTTCAAGCCTAGTTTAGGCAAAACGGCAAGAATCGGCTTTGCTAAGCCGAATAATTCAAAACTCAATGGGATATCTTTCGTTTGTTGGCGCCGGCAGCATCCGAGTCACGTTGCTCGGCATATGGCATTGATTGCCATTCTGATAGCGCGTGGCCAAAAAATCATTTTCGGGCCGGTCCAATAATGCGCCCATTCAACATTTAGCGCGATCAAAGTCAAGCGAATTCAGGAAATAAGCCCGATTGCGCCGTTTTCCGGCACAAATTAGCTATTGCCATTTATGAGAAAATATCTCATTTTAGAGAAATGGAGGCAATATGGACAGTTTTTCAACCAATCTGGCCGCACGGCTGAAGCAATTGCGATTAGACACAGATTTGACGCTCGATCAATTGGCGCAGCAAAGCACCATTAGTCGCGCCACCCTGTCACGTCTGGAAAAAGGTGAGGTGAGCCCAACAGCTGAAGTGCTGGGCAAATTGTGTGCGGTTTATGGCCTGCCCATGTCGCGCCTGATGGCGATGGTGGAAGACGAGTTTGTGCCCTTGGTGCGCGCGGCTGATCAAGATGTGTGGCACGACGCCAAATCCGGATTTACACGCACCAAAGTGTCACCGCCTGCTGAAAAACTCAAAGCCGAAGTCATTCGCGGCACGTTGGAACCGGGCAAGCAGATTATCTATGACCAGCCATCGCTGGCGGGGTTAGAGCATCATTTGATCATGCTGGAGGGTGCGCTCTTTATCCGCGTCGATGACCATCACTTTAGCCTGAAGGCAGGCGATTGCCTGCGCTATCAATTGTTCGCCAGTTCGGAATTTATCACCCCGCCCGATAGCGGTGCGGACTATTTTATTGTTCTTGTGTGAGGCACCATGAAGATTATTCGCGCAACCCTGGAGGCGTTTGACGAGCAACTCGATCAGCTTATCGAGATTTTGCAGCATACCGTGAACAATGGCGCCGCGGTGGGCTTTATCGCGCCGCTCAGTGCCGAGCGGGCGACACAATTCTGGCAGGAGACGATCCGGCCCGCCGTGGCCAGCGGCGACCGGGCTTTGTTTTTGGCGCTGGAAGAGGGGCGGGCCGTGGGCACGGCGCAATTGATATTAGGGATGCCCGACAATCAGCCCCATCGTGGGGAAGTCTCTAAAATGATGGTGCATCCTGACCATCGCCGCAAAGGCATTGCCCACCAACTGATCGCGCGGCTGGAAGAGGAGGCAAGGGCCCATGATCGCTGGCAGATCACGCTGGACACACGCACAGGCGGCGGGGCAGAACCGTTCTATCACCGCATGGGCTATAAGGTGGCCGGGATCATTCCCAATTTTGGAAAAAACGCCACTGACGACGCATTCCACGCCACCACCTATATGTATAAAACGCTGGATGAGCGCCGATGCCAACAGGCTGGCTAATCAGCGGGGTGATGGTCGCCGCCATTTTGGGCGGCGCGCTGATCGCAGCGCAGGGCCCCATTTATGCCCGTATGGCAGTGGGCCTGGGCAATCCCATCATTGCGACACTGATTGCTTTTCTGATCGCCACCTGCGCCATAAGTTTGGTTGCCATCCTAACAAGGGTGCCGATGCCCGATATGCGGGCGGTGCGCACCATGCCGCCATGGATATGGCTGGGCGCACTGATCGGCGTTTATCAAGTGTTGGTGTCCATCTTTGCCGTGCCGCGACTGGGCGTGGCGCCCTTTATTCTGCTGGTGATTGTCGGTCAGATTTGCGCCAGCCTGCTTTATGATCATTTCGGCCTGTTTGACCTCAAAATTCGACCCGTGAATGTGCAGGCGATGCTCGGCGCAACACTTGTCTTAATCGGCGCGTTGCTGGTGATTGGGCGGTAAATTCAAGTTGCCGGGCAGCCCGGGCAAATAAAACCGTCAATTGCTCTCACTTTTTGCCAGAATCGGCGTGAATCCCGGTTGCGGAATCTCACAATTGCGGGTAAAGCGTCGCCATGACAGACATCATCCACGACACCACCCAAAATATCCTCATTGTGGACTTCGGTTCACAAGTGACCCAGCTTATTGCACGTCGCGTACGCGAGGCGGGCGTTTATTGCGAAGTTCATCCCTTCAACAATCTTGGCGACAAGCTTGAAACCCTCAAGCCCAAAGGCGTGATCCTTTCCGGTGGCCCGGCAAGCGTGACCGACGACATGGCGCCAGAAATTCACCCTGACATTTGGGCGCTGGATGTGCCGGTGTTCGGCATCTGCTATGGCCAGCAAGCCATGTGCATGTCGCTCGGCGGCAAAGTTGAAGGCGGCGACCACCGCGAATTTGGTCGTGCTGATGTGGAAATCACCGCGCCATGCCCGCTGTTTGAAGGCGTGTGGGAAGTCGGGCAGAAATACCCCGTTTGGATGAGCCATGGTGACCGCGTGGTGGATATTCCCGAAGGGTTTGTGGTGAAAGGCAAATCGCCCGGCGCACCTTTTGCGCTGATCGCTGATGAGGCGAAAAAGCGTTTTGCGGTGCAGTTCCACCCTGAGGTGGTGCACACCCCGGATGGTGCGAAACTAATTTCCAATTTCGTCCATAAAATCTGTGGTTGCGACAATTCATGGACCATGGCGGCCTATCGCGAGATGGCGATTGAACGCATCCGCGAAGAAGTGGGCGACGCCAAAGTGATCTGCGGCCTGTCTGGCGGCGTCGATTCCTCTGTGGCAGCAGTGTTGATCCATGAAGCGATTGGCGATCAGCTAACCTGTATCTTTGTGGATCACGGCCTGTTGCGCATGAATGAAGCGGAAGAAGTGGTGACCCTGTTCCGCGACCATTACAATATTCCGCTGGTGCATGTGGATGCCGAGGACACCTTTATGGGTGAGTTGGACGGCAAATCTGATCCGGAAGAAAAGCGCAAAATCATTGGTCGCTTGTTCATCGAAACCTTTGAAGAGGAAGCGAAAAAAGTGGGCGGCGCGGAATTCTTGGCGCAGGGTACACTTTATCCTGACGTGATCGAAAGCGTCAGCTTTACCGGCGGTCCATCGGTGACCATCAAATCGCACCACAATGTGGGCGGCTTGCCGGAAAAGATGAATTTGAAGCTGGTCGAGCCGCTCCGCGAACTCTTCAAAGACGAAGTGCGCGAACTGGGCCGCGAGCTTGGCTTGCCCGACAGCTTTGTAGGCCGCCACCCGTTCCCCGGACCAGGCCTGGCCATCCGCTGCCCCGGTGGCATCAATAAAGAGAAAGCTGACATTTTGCGTAAAGCCGATGCGATCTATCTCGATGAGATCCGCAAGTCTGGCCAATATGACAAGATCTGGCAGGCCTTCGCCGTGCTACTCCCGGTACAAACCGTTGGCGTGATGGGCGATGGCCGTACCTACGAATTCGTATGCGCCCTGCGGGCTGTTACGTCCGTCGATGGCATGACCGCCGATTTCTATCATTACGATATGGAATTCCTCGGCCGCACCGCCACACGGATCATCAACGAAGTCAAAGGCATCAACCGCGTCGTCTACGACGTGACCTCAAAGCCCCCAGGCACGATTGAATGGGAGTAGAGGGGCGAGAATTTGAATCATCAATATTATTTTACGAAAGAAGTGCTTTAAGAGACTTCTAACAGCAGCCGCTAACTTAGGTCACAACGGAAAAATTATCTATAGAATTGATCTGTGTACTCTTTGTAGTGATAAATCATTGCTGCCTGACAAGCAGTATTCTAGGCGGACTAAGTGATACGCGATAGAAATTTATACAGAGCCGAGATTGATGGTTTACGTGCAGTCGCTGTGGTTAGCGTAATCCTATACCACGCTCAGCTAGTGCTTTTCGAGAGAGTCTGGTTTCAGGGCGGCTTCGTCGGCGTCGACATTTTTTTCGTAATAAGTGGTTATCTCATTACGCGTATCATTCTTTCAGAGCTTCAATTGAAGGGCTCTTTTAACTTTTTGCGCTTTTTTGAAAAAAGGGCGCGCCGAATTCTCCCGATGCTCTTTGCAGTAATTTTTGCTTCTTTGCCTTTTGCATGGCAAAAGTTGTTGCCGTTGGACTTTGTCGAATATGCGCAAAGTATTATCGCGTCTATTTTTTTTGCTTCAAACTTCTTCTTCTATTTCAATACGACACAGTATGGAGCAGATAGTTCGTTATTGAAGCCTCTTCTGCATACTTGGAGTTTGGGAGTTGAAGAGCAGTTTTATTTTGTTTTTCCAGTCTTAGCAACTCTGGCATTTCGGTTTTCTCGGTCCGTCTTTTTGGGGGGGCTGATATCCATATCGGTGTTGAGTTTTCAATTCGCGGTGCTAATGGAGACCCGAGATCCACAACTTAATTTCTACCTGCCTTTTGGTCGATTTTGGGAGTTCGCTATTGGCTCAATCATTGCCTATAGGGAGCTAAGCGGAAAGAAAGCTGGTCACAGACACTTCTGGAGATATTTGCCGCTTATCGGTTTATGCCTCATTGCTTATAGCGTTTTATTTTTTGATCACAATACTCCCCACCCTAGCTATTACACGCTTTTGCCGGTGATTGGTGCTGCAATGATAATCGGCTATGGAAGTAATGATAATCCTGCGGGTAGGCTTTTAAGCTCTAAACCATTCGTTGGGCTAGGGCTGGTAAGCTATTCGGCGTATTTATGGCATTTTCCGATTTTTGCCTTTTCACGAATTGGCGCTGAGCTACCTGAAAACTTTGACAAATTTGTTTTAATCTCTCTAACCCTCGCCCTATCAGTTGTCTCCTATTTTCTTATCGAACAACTATTTCGGAATTCCGTCGGTGTTCGGCGGCTGCTAGCTGCCCTCAGTATCAGCTTCTCGGTGATCTTGTTGGTCACCTTTTATATTATTTCGTCTAACGGAGTGCCCACAAATCTACGTCTGGGATTTAATGTGAAACTTATCGATACTATTACGAGGCCGTCTGAGTATTTTGAAGATGTGACATCCAATACGTGTAAAGATAGTGTGGTTGTTGCAGCCGCTGAATGGTGTAAAATTGGTGATGCCGCAAATAGTGATTTCAAATTCATTGTTTTGGGCGACTCGCACAGTAAGTCATCGACAAAAACTCTTGGTAAAATAATGTCTGAACGAGGACACTCTGGATTATATTTCGGAACAAGTGGCTGTCTGCCTTTATTGGATGTCTACGCGTTTAGGGGTGAGCCTCATCCGAATTTGCAATCGCAAGAATGTCAGCGTCATGTTAAGGCGGCCCTGCGTTTGGCAAACGCGCAGCAAGTAAAAAAAGTGATACTAATCGCACGTTGGGACTATTATGTGGATGGCTCAAACTCCGGTGATTGGAATCCGATTACCGATAATTTGTTTGCAGAGCCCAAAAAGGAATTTGCAAAAAAAGTTTATAGTGAAGCCGTAAAAAGAACCTACGAATTGTTTTCAAGGGAAAGTGTCGATCTAGTTGTGTTGCTGCAAGTACCTCACAACTCAGTAAATCCAAAGAGAATTTTTGAAGGTTTGTTAAAACTACGCAGTGCAGATGAAATAAAAATTTATCTGGAAAGCAAAAGTGAATATTTTATCTCTGTGGAAAGTCATCGAAAACGTCAAATGATTGCAAATGAGGCCTGGTTTGAAGTCGAAAAAAATAATTCAGAATTTATAAGTATAATTGACCCAACCGATGTGTTTTGCAATGAGCAAAAATGCCCAATATATAATGAAAAGCACTCATTTTATTTTGACGATGATCACGCATCTACTGCTGGGTTTTCTCGTTTGGAAGCGTATTTTAGGGATGCACTTGCTGACTAGCTTTAGTAAGCTTAAATCTCCAAGTTGGAGAAAAAGAATTTGTCACGTTTGGCTTTAGGCTGAATTTGGAAGCAAGCATGTAGTTTAAAATAAGAAAATGGGTTTCAGCCTATCCTATCTCCGGGGTGGCATTTAAGCGCCGTTTATTGATCGTGAGCTTGTGTACCAACTCTTTTTGGGGGCGGACGTGGATTTAAGGCGAAAAAGAACTCAGTTTGCCGCATCAAAATGCGCAATTTGATCGTCATGCGCCTTGTTAAAAGCAGGGCGGGCTTCGCCGCGCTCTTTCAGGGCGCGGCAAGTCGGATAGCCGACCAAGCCGTCGAACCGGTCAATCAGGCGCAACACATCCACCATGGCAATATCCGCCACCGAGAATTGATCGGTCAGCCAGTCGCGGCCATCAAGCGCTTTTTCCAGATTGGTCAGGCGGCTGGTGAGGAAATTGTCGAACATGGGATAGCCGGACTGATCATTGTCTGTGCCGGAGAACTTGAACAGTGACCAGGGCACGCTGGCCATTTCCATGGAGTTCAGCGCCGCGAACACCCATTGGGTGACATTGTAGCGGCGCGCCTGATCTGTTGGCATCAGCTTGTCGCTGTGCTCGCCCAAATATAAAAGCGCAGCGCCGCTTTCAAAAATTGTCTGGTCCTTGTGTGTCAGCATTGGTGCCTGACCAAAAGGATGTTTGGCAAAATGATCCGGCCCGCGATCCTGAAACGAGGTGCTTTCCACGCAATAGGGCAGCTGCCCTTCTTCTGCCGCCCAGCGCAAGCGCAAATCGCGCACATAGCCCCGCGGCACTTCGGGAACCCAATCATAGGTGGTGATGATGAACTCAGACATAGGTGCCTCGCAAAAAACAACTAAAAAAACAAGTGCTGGCAGTTTCTTACACCTTGGTCAAGGGCAGGGATAAGTGCTTGGTACACGGCTTATAGTCGTTGCATCCATGAAAGAACCTTCCTACATTGAGCGCAAATCACCAAAGGGGGATAAGATGGTTTGGCTAATTTTGGGCATTGTTTTGTTTTTAGGCGTTCACTCGGCGCGCATGTTGGTGCCGGATTTTCGGGAAAAATTCATCGCCAAGCGCGGTGAGATGACGTGGAAGGGCCTTTATGCGGTTGAATCGCTGATTGGTCTTGCTCTGATCGTTTGGGGCTATGGCCAAGCGCGCATGGACCCGGTGATCCTTTATGAAACACCTTATTTCTTCCGTCACATCGCCTACGCCCTGATGTTGATCGCCTTCATCGTTTTGGCAGCGGCTTACGTGCCTGCTGGCAAAATCAAAGCTGCGGTGAAGCACCCAATGATCCTGTCCGTCAAAATCTGGGCGCTGGCGCACTTGCTGGTCAATGGCGATCTTGCCTCTCTCATTCTATTCTTGAGCTTTTTGGGCTGGGCCGTTTGGAACCGGATCAATGTGAAACGCCGGGGCGAACCTAATCCAGTTGCAGGACCAGTGACCAACGATGTAATTGCCATTGTGATCGGTGGCGTGGCCTTTGTTCTGTTTGCTTTCTGGGCGCATGGCGCATTGATCGGCGTGCCGCTATTTTAGGGTAGGGCGAGATTGCAGTGAATTTCTGCTTTGAACCCGGGCCGGTAATTCGGTTCATTTAGCCTTTGACGATTTGCAAGGCTTGATCGCGAATGGCGTTGAGGCTTTCGCGATCATATACACCACGCGCCAGAACGCGTAGGCCAACAACCTGGGCAAGCAGCGACTTCGCTGCTGCCTGAGCGTCAATCTTGTTGGAAATTGTGCCTTGTTTGTGGCCCCGTTTTACGCATGTTTCGAAAAACAATTCGAACTCTAGGAGTGCGGACGTCACCATCTTCTGTATGTCGGGATCATGGTGCGGGAGTTCGAGGGCCGTATTGACCAGCATGCAACCTTTGCGTTGACGGTCGGCCGCACTCTCTTCGATCATTCGATCAAACAGCGCCTCTATCGACGCCACCGGATCATCGATGGCCGCCATCTCAGTCAATAATCTCTGACGGTACAGGCGGTCATACTGCATCAGTGCGCGGACGAATAAATCCTTCTTGCTCCCGAAGGCATTGTAGAGGCTGCCCTTATTCACCGCCATCGCATTCACCAGATCAGTGATCGATGTGGCTTCATAGCCTTTGGCCCAAAAAACCTCTGTGGCTTTTAAGGTGGCTTCATCCAAGTCAAAATTTTTCTTCCAGGGCATGGTGCTGCGTTCCGGGTAAATGATCGCTCCATGCAACATACTTTTTTTATACCGATCATTCAACACAAAGCCTGATCCGGGCGGTCTTGCGCTCACTGAAGATCGTCCAGATGCCCACAAAAATAAGCAAAAGCAAGGCTTTATAGTTTTATGGACTTTTGTATTGACCGATCGTTATAAACTATGCAGTTTGTTTATACCGATCGTTATAAACAATCGGTCGAGTTTGAAACCGATCAAAGGATTAAGTCCATGACTGAATTTCGCACTTACGCCGTGTCCACGGCGCCAGAAGCATCCAAACCTCTGCTTGAAAAGGCAAAAACCATTTATGGTTTTGTGCCCAACCTTTTGGGCACCATGGCGGAAGCGCCTGAGATACTTGAAGGCTACATGACGCTTTCTGGTATTTTCGACAAAGCCGACTTCTCTGAAACCGAGCGTCAAATCATTTTGATGACCAACAACCGATTGAACGGCTGCGCATACTGCATGGCCGCACACACATCGATTTCACAAATGGCCAAAGTGCCCGCTGAAATCATTGGGGCCTTGCGCACAAACACGCCAATTGCTGATGCCAAGCTTGAAGCCTTGCGCACGTTCGCTGGTGTGATCAATGAGAGCCGCGGTTGGCCATCTGATGCCGAAGTCGAGGCCTTTTTGACCGCGGGCTACACCCGTCGGCATATTCTGGATGTCATCCTTGGCACCAGCCTTAAAGTCATGTCAAACTACACAAACCATATTGCTGAGACAGATATTGATAAGGCTTTCGCGCCCAACGCCTGGTCAGCCGACCAAGCCAATGCCGCTTAATTGACAACGCGGCAATTCAGGTGCCCGGCCACTGGGTCGGGCCCATTCCCCAGCATTGAGCACCACATGAAGGATACCAACCATGCTACTTGATACCCCCATTTGCGACTTCGGCTGGAAAGCACCTGATTTTACGCTCAAAGATCCTGATGGCAACAGCTTCACCATGTCGGAACATTTAGGCGAGAACGGTTTGCTGATCGCCTTTATTTGTAATCACTGCCCCTATGTGAAAACGATTGGTGAGCGGCTGGCTGCCGATGCGAAAGAATTGCAGAGCCAAGGCATCAATGTGCTGGCGGTGATGTCAAACGACTATCAACATACCCCCGACGATAGCCCGCCGAACATGAAAAAGTTCGCCAGCCATTTTGGTTTTTCCTTTCCCTATTTGGTTGATGAAGCACAGGACGTTGGCCGCGCTTACGGGGCCGTTTGCACGCCAGACTTTTTTGGCCTCAACAAAAATGGCGAGCTTCAATATCGCGGCCGTCTGGATGATGCAGGCATGGGAGATTCAACTGGGCGCACAAAAGAGTTGGTCAATGCCATGCAGACCATCGCCAAAACCGGGCAAGGGCCGCAAGAGCAATTCCCGTCGATGGGCTGTTCGATTAAGTGGAGCTAGGGCGCTTGAGCGGGTTTGAGGCTATTTCCAATTCCAGAGATATATGGAATAAAACATTTTTATGCTTTTAGCGGGCTCCATTTCTTCCTGCGTTCAGATTTTTGGTATTTTTTATGAAAGTTAGTTTTTGGGCGATTGTGTTTTGGATCGCGGTTCTGCTGTCAATCGTATGGGGCGGTTTGAGTTCTTTAGGGTATATAATGTCAACCAGCTACTACCCGATGCCAGCGCGTGGGGATCTCTTGTACCCATTAAAGATCACCATGGTCCCGATGTTGATCGTCACCGCGATCGTGATGTTGATCATATGGTTTCGGTCGCGCCCGCTCAAGCGAAATGCATACCTGTTTGGCTTGGTGGCTGTGTCGATAATTGCTCTGTTACCGTTTTTGCCACACGTCGATAATGGGTACAAACAGGTCCAATATATTGGCACAGAGAAATTTGAGGTCCCATGGCAATATTCGCCATATGGTGGAACGGAACGCCTCGGTGGAGAATATTTTAACATCAGGGTTAATGGTTCAGATTTGGCACCCAAATATAACACCATGGTTGGCACAATGATCGTTGGAATTTCAACGAAAAAACACTTTGACCACGCCGAAGACGTTCCCGAAGATGGTTGCGTCGAATATTCATCGAATAGAAAACTGAGGTGTCAGTTTGCTGGCGCAGGCTACAATTTTACAGCGGCGGGCGATCGCGATCTTTTTCCAGAGAACAAGTCGATTTTGTTTAGCGACATTGCAGCACTATTTGACAGTTTCCGGGCAGATAAAGAATAGCAATCGTGGAGGGCATTTAGTTATTGGTATGACTAGATGTGTCGCTTGCCGCAAACCACTTACCGAATTGCAAAATTCACTCATTACCTTCTGCACACTGAATACAAAACGCTGCGGCCGGATCAACCTCCCGTCGCTCTTTCTTTTTGGCCAGCAAAACCTATTTGAAGTGCGCAATTCCTTTTGGATCGCTTTGACCGAACGCACCGATAAGTTCAATGCCGCACATCTCCGGAGCATCAATACAACGCGCGGCAAGCGTATCGCGAAACTTTCGGTAGCTGGGAAGATGAGCAAAGGCGCGCGCGTCTTTTGCGCTGTTCACCAAATGTACAAAACTCTGACGATCCTCAAGCTGATACGCCATGTAGGTTAGCTCGGGCCGATTTTCGACCGCAAGCTCTTCAAAGAATGCGCGGAGCAGTTTGATGTTCGTTTCTACTTTTTCAGACCGAACTTTGTATCGAATAAAGACTTTAGACATGGTGCGTGCCCCGAACTTGCATTAATGCCGAACTCCATGCGACGAGCTGTTTCAACATGCCATTGACCTGCTGTATATGCACCTCGGCCGGTTTGAAGACAGGGTAGTTTTCGAAATTTGTGTAAAGGGACAGGTTTACCTCTGGAACCACCGACGCAATTTTCAACTCGGACAGAATGACCCGAAGTTGTGCAGTCGACCTTACGCCGCCGTTTGATCCATAGCTCACAAATCCAGCCGCCTTGTCGTTCCACTCTGGATGGAGGAAATCGAGCGCGTTTTTCAATGCTGCGGGCATGCCGAAATTATATTCCGGCGTGATCATTACATAGCCGTCGAGGCGCGAAATTGCTTCTGACCAAGTTTTGGTATGTGCATTTGCATAGTCCAGCTCCATTCGTGCTGATGCAAGCGCCGACAATTGTTCGTCGAGCAGAGGCAGATTATAGTCGGCAATGTCGATTAACTCAAAGATTGCATCGTCGCGTTCTGCGGCGATGTCAGCAACCCATTGTGCGACGGCAAAGGCATTCCGCCCGGGGCGTGTGCTGCCCACGATGATGCCGATTTTGGGGAGATTTTTGTGCATTGGAACCTCTAACAAAGTTGATGTTTGTCACTTTACCATCGGCCACTATTTGGGATAAGGTGGTTTCTTTTGGCATCATTTGCCATAATATTGGATAATTCATTTGGAAATCACCGAGCTAAGAAACTTCATCTCCGTAGTCCGGGCGGGTTCATTTGCTGCAGCGGCTGAAGAAACGGGTGTGCCCAGATCAACACTTTCTAAGCGCATTCAGATGCTCGAGACTTCATTGGGTCTTCGTCTGATCGAACGATCTACAAGAAAACTACGCCTGACGGCCGATGGTGAATTACTTCTGCCGCGCGCACTTCAGCTTGCCGCCGACGCGGACGATTTAGAGCGCTTGATGCGTGATCGTAGCGCCGAGCCAAGTGGACGGCTTCGTGTTTCGGTGCCGATGATGCTTGGGCAGGAGCTGCTGGGCGAGCTGGTCGCATCTTATACGGCGCAATGGCCAGAGACTGAAGTTGACATTGTTTTTACAGACAGACGCTCTGACCTCATCGAGGAAGGCTTCGATTGTGCTATACGGATCGGGCCGTTGGAAGATTCCGACCTTATCGCTCGACCCTTGGCACGGTCGCGTACAATCTTGGTTGCAAGCCCAATTGTTATGCAGGAACAAGGATATCCGGAGGAGCCCGAAGACATATTGGAGCGACCTACGATCTCGTTTTCACCATCAGGCAAGCCCGTACCGTGGGTACTGGAACAAAATGGCGAACGCGTCGATCTGACACCGCAAAGCAAAATCACCCTTGGGTCGTTGCATGCCGTTCGTGCGGCGAGCATTGCTGGCGGCGGAATTGCGCTTATTCCCGCGCTGATTGCGATGGCTGCTCTCGCTGAAGGCTCACTGGTTCAGATCATGCCCAAATGGCAAGGGCCAGCATCTGCCATTAATATCGTTTACCCCTCGCGCCGCCATGTCTCCGCGCGCTTACGCGCATTTATAGACCTGACGACTGTTCGTCTCGAAAAGATTGTGCCAACAGAACTTTAAAATACCCCACCTATAGCGCGCCCTTGGATTCCCATGTTTTCCAAAGATCCACGCCCTTGGACGATAGGTGTTTCTTTTCGCAAAAGCCATCATCGTTGTGCTCAATGCAGGTGAGGGCCATTTAACTGCGGGTATATTTGCGCGGGCAGGGCGCATGCTCTTGCGCGTCAGTTTCTCGCGCGGGGGTCGGCTTTCAGTCGATTGTCGCGGACCTTAGCTGCTCATCACGGCATCTGCTTCGATCTCTACCAGCCAGTCTGGGTTCACAAACCTGTCGATTGCCATGATCGTATCGACCGGGCGAATATCACGGAAATATTCCTTGCGCACGTCAATCGCGGCCTTCCAATTGTTAATGTCGGTCAGGATCACGCGCGTGCGGACCACATGATGCAAGCCGGAGCCTGCTTGCTCCAATGCTGACTTGATGATCTCGATGCATTGCCTTGTTTGGGCGGCTAAATCGCCGATACCGACGGTGTTTCCGTTTGCATCCACAGGGGCGGTGCCACCGATTGAGATGAAGGGGCCCACGCGCACGGCGCGTGAGAAACCGACGATGGCTTCCATCGGGTTGCCATTTGAAATCAATTCACGGTCGAATTCCATGCTATGTTCCTTTTTTGGATGCGGAGACGATATCATAAATCGCACCCAAATATGGGGAGGCGAAACAATGACACAATCTGAGTTTGACGCATGGAGCGCAGGCCAAAGCTATGAACATTATATGGGCCGATGGAGCCGCAAGATCGCGTCGAGGTTTGTCGGTTGGGTTGATCCGTCCCAGAACGCCGATTGGCTCGAGATCGGATGCGGCACCGGTGCGCTGACCGAGGCGATCCTCGCCGCTGCGAACCCGCGATCCATCGTATCCACCGACAAATCTGAGGATTTTATCACCCACGCCGCGGCGCAGATCGCGGATGATCGGGTTTCGTTTAAAGTGGCGGAAGCCACAGACATTCCCCTTGCAGATGCGTCAGTGGATTGGGTGGTTTCCGCGCTAGTGCTGAATTTCATCCCGGACAAACTGAAGGCGCTGGATGAGATGCGGCGAGTTTTGCGGCCAAATGGCACTGCCGCCTTCTATGTTTGGGACTATCCCGGCGGCGGCATGGGTTTCATTGATGCATTTTGGAAATCAGCCGCTGCGCTCGATCCGGAAGCAGCGAAGCTGGACGAAAGCGAACGGTTTCCGTTCTGCCAGAAGAAGGGGTTGGATCAACTCTGCCGCGACGCTGGCGCCACTGACACCGAGATTGTCGCGATTGAGGAAGAGACGCGGTTTCCCGATTTCGAAGCATTTTGGCATCCGTTCACCTTAGGAGCCGGGCCAGCGCCGGGATATGTTAAGAGCCTGCCAGACGAGCGCCAGCAAATGTTGAAAGATCATCTTGCCGATAAACTTGGGGCCAGCGGTCCGGTCTCCCTGCCGGCAAGAGCATGGGCGGTGAAACTGAAATGGCACTGATGACCTCAACGCGCAACAGGCAGAGAGCGTTGCCGCCAGCCGAATGATCATCAAGCGATCAATCGTTTGACTGGGCGCAATGAATGCAAAAGGGAGCTGCGGGGTCTACCTCTAGTCGCTTTTTGGCGATGGGCTCGCCGCAGTCTTCGCAAAAGCCATAATCATCATTTTCGATGCGGGTGAGGGCCATTTCGATGCGCGTCAATTCGCGTTTGCGTTGCCGATTTTGGGCTTGTGCCATGGCTTGGCCCTGCAAGGCATCCATGCGGGAAAGACGGCCAACGGATTGCTGGTCGAGTTCAACCGCTTTGCGCGCCTCTTCGCCCAAGGCGTCAATGGCTTGAAGCTCTTGCTGCTTTGCCAGCAAAACTTCTTTGAAGTGTGCGATTTCTTGTGCGTTTAATCCGTCCATAAGCTGCTGATTTTAACTGCATTTGGAAAAATTCAAAGGGGGGTAGAAAATTCGCGGCAATTTGCCCAAGATAAATTGCATTTTCCTTTGCATCACACTATGGTGCGGCACTCAAACACGGCCCGAATAAAGAGCATATCTAAATGTCAGACGAAATTTTTAACGAAGTCAATGAAGATCTCCGCAATGAACGCATGCGCAAGCTATGGCGCCAATTTGGCCCATGGGTGATTGGCGCAGCCGTGGTCATTGTGCTGGTGGTCGCCGGCAATGAAGCTTGGCGCTGGTGGCAGACTTCGCAGCAAAACAACTCGGCTGAACAATTTGTGGCTGCGCTAGACCTTGTGGAAGAGGGCAATTATGAAGAGGGCATCGCCGCGCTCAACGAAGTTGAAGCGAGTGGTGCAGGCAATTATCCGGCGCTGGCCAGCTTCCGCGAAGCAGCCGCATTGGCGCAACAGGGCAAAATCGATGAAGCGGTTGCTGCCTATGATGGCATTGCCAACACGCAGGGCGATCAACGCTTGCGCGAGTTGGCCGCTTTGTTTGCCGCCTATTTGCTGGTGGATGGCGGCGATCCGCTGGCCGTGACCCAACGGGTGGGCGACTTGCAAGTGGATGGCCATCCGCTGCGCAACGCGGCCCGCGAAGCCATTGGCCTGACCTATTATCAGGCTGGCGAGTTTGAACAAGCACGCACGCAATTCGATGCAGTTGCAAACGATCCGGCCGCGCCGCGCAATCTGGCCCAACGTATTGGGCTTTATATCGCGCAGCTTGAATCGCAAGGCATTACCGGCACGGACGCTGCAGGCGCGAGCGAATAAGCGCATAGCGCAATTAATTCTGGCCAATTGGAGCCATCAAAATGACTGTATCTGTTGCGATCGTTGGGCGCCCCAATGTCGGTAAATCGACATTGTTTAATCGCCTGGTGGGCAAAAAACTGGCGCTGGTGGACGATTCCCCCGGCGTAACGCGTGACCGGCGCGAAGGCACGGGCCGCATCGGCGATCTCACCTTCAATCTGATCGATACCGCAGGCTATGAAGATGCGGACGATGGCAGCTTGGAAGCGCGCATGCGCCAGCAAACGGAAGAAGCAATCCGCGTGGCGGACGTGATTCTGTTTATGATCGACGCCCGCGCTGGCGTGACGCCGATGGACGAGCATTTCGGCCGCCTGCTGCGCAAGGCCGACAAGAAGGTGACCCTTGTCGCCAACAAATATGAAGGCCAATTGGCAGATGAAGGCCTTTATGAGGCCTTTAAACTGGGCTTTGGCGAACCGATTGCGCTTTCCGCCGAACATGGCATGGGCCTGGCTGACCTTTACAATATCGTCGCCACCACCATTGAAGAGGCGGCCGAAAACCTGAAAGAAGGCGAAGCTGAATTTGAGGCGGCCGTGGCCAACCTTGATGAAAGCATGATGCCCGAAATCAATGTTGAGCTGGAAGAAGATGGCAAGGGCGTTGAAGACGGCAAGGGCACTTATGACCCGAACCGCTTTTTGAACGTGGCCATTGTGGGCCGACCAAATGCGGGCAAGTCCACGCTGATCAACAAAATGGTGGGCGAAGAGCGCGTGCTGACCGGCCCGGAAGCCGGGATCACCCGCGACGCCATCATGGTGCCATGGGAATGGCAGGGCCGAACCATCAATCTGGTGGACACGGCAGGCATTCGCAAAAAGTCCAAAGTACACCAAAAGCTGGAAAAACTTTCGGTCGCCGATGCGCTGCGCTCCATCCAATATGCTGAGATTGTGGTGCTGATGCTGGATGCGACCATCCCGTTCGAAAAGCAGGATCTGCAATTGGCCGATCTGGTGGAACGTGAGGGCCGCGGCATCGTGATCGCCCTGAACAAATGGGATTTGGTGAAGGACAAGCAAGGCCAACTCAAAGAGATGAAAGAGGAGTGTGAGCGCCTGTTGCCACAGCTTAAGGGCGTGCCTCTGGTGACCATTTCTGGCCTGCGTGGCAAGAATATCGACCGCTTGATGGAAGCCGTGCATAAAGTGGAAAAGACTTGGAATTCAAGGATTTCCACCGCGCGCTTGAATCGATGGTTGACCGGCATGACCGAGAGTCATCCGCCCCCGGCCGTGTCTGGACGCCGCATCAAATTGCGCTACATGACCCAGGCCAAAACCCGGCCACCTAGCTTTATTATCTTCTGCTCGCGGCCCGACGCGCTGCCCAAATCATATGAGCGTTATCTGGTGAAAGGCTTGCGTGAAGCGTTTGGTTTGGAAGGTGTGCCGATCCGCATTTGGATCCGTGGTGGGCAAAATCCTTACCACGAAAAAGGCAAGTTTAAGCCATCATAGAATTTCAAAGGGTCGCGAAAGCGGCCCTTTTTCTTTGCGCGAACGGTTAGCCGCAGTCGGTGAGGTTTTCAATTCTTACCCATCCATATTCGCCACATTGCCAAATATCTTCTTGCGTGGTGTCATGCCGAACCCAAACCCAACCTTCATGTTGCGCCGGGGCCAATTCTTCATTCGGATAAAGCACAAGATCGTCCAGAGGGATTTCACGGATGACTTGCGATGTGTCATCGGGGGCAGCATAAAGCGTGACGCCCGTTGCGCCTTCGATGTTAGAAGTAATGGCGCAGGCCTCGGTCGCATGGGCAGCGGAGGGCATGGCGAGAAAGAGGCAAACCAAGAATAGGGCAGAATATAAAGACCGCATTGTCGAGACGCTCCCGTGCACCATGCACGCGGTCAACCCTACGCGCCTTTAGTGAGGGCAACAAGATGCCCCTATGCCTTTTGCACGAAGGCCGCGGCGAGGGCGGAGCCAATGAGCCCCGCTGCCGCACCATATTTGATGGAGATCTGTCCGGCCCGGTTTTCGAACAAAAGCCGACTATACCCAGCCAATAGGGCGCAGATGGCGAAGATTAAGAACACCAGCCCCATAAAGAGCGGCACCAACACCAGCAATTGCGCCATAACGTCGCCGCGATGATTGATAAATTGCGGGAAGAAGGCGACCAGAAAGCCGATGGCTTTAGGGTTGAGCGCGGTGATTGCGAAGCCTTGGGTGAAGGGGTGCAGCACTTTTTGGTCGGCTTTGATCGTGATCTGTGCGGGCGCTCGCAATTGCTTGATGCCCAGATAGATCAAATAGACCACACCCGCCCACTTGATGATGTTGAATGCCATCACGGAGCTTTGCAGCACCGCCCCAAGGCCGAGCAATGATATGGTCAGCAACATGGAATCCGCTGCCAGCACCCCAAGCGTATATTTAAGTCCGGCAATCGTACCTTGGCGAATACTCACCACCAGCAGCAGCAAAATGGACGGGCCGGGCACAATGGTGATCAAACATGTGGCGATGATAAAACCTAAAAGCATGGGGCTACTCCTTCGGCACAAATAGGTCACAAGTCTGGCATCAAGAAAAATGATTTATTGCGATGGGTCCATTCGCTGGATTGATGGAGATGACTTGACCAATCGCCAAAGCCGGATTAGCGTCGAACCTCGTTTCACCCTGCAGAGTTCCGAACATGACCACCGTTTCTTTAATCGCATATTGCATTGCGCTTGCCATTGCCGTCGCGATTCCCGGCCCTGGGATCATGGCGCTTTTGGGCACAGCCCTGGGCCGCGGTTTTAAACCCGCATTCGCCATGCTGGTGGGCATCACCTTTGGCGACCTGACCTGGCTCACATTGGCCATTCTGGGCCTTGCCGCCGTAAGCGAGCTATATGCAGACGCATTTCTGGTCGCCAAATTTATCGGCGCTGCCTATCTGCTCTACTTGGCTTATCGCTTCTGGATGAGCAGTGATGCCCCAAAGAAAACTGAAGTGGTCAACAAGCGGGGCATATTTGCGCTCACGCTGAACGGCTATATTATTTGCTTGAGCAATCCAAAGCCCATCCTGTTTTATCTGGCGCTGGCCCCGGTGTTGCTGGATATGAGCGCGATCACCGTTTCAGATTATTTTGTGATCTTGGGATGTACCGCCGCCATTCTGTTGCTTGTGGCTGTGCCCTATTTGCTACTGGCCGCAGGCGCCCGCGAATGGCTCTCCTCCACTCGCGTCTATAAATGGATGAACCGCTCCGCAGCCGTGATCATCGGCGCGGCAGCATTGGCCATCGGCTTCCGGGCGCATTAAATGCGCGTGCACCTGGAATGGGGCGAACAGGCGGTGCGCCAGGCTGAAGGCACGGCCATTATTGTTGATTGCTTGAGCTCTTCAACCGCGCTCACGGTTGCCTGTGGGCGAGCTGCTGAGGTCTTTCCTTTTGGCTCACGTTCAGGCGGGCTGAAGCTGGCCCAAGCGCTGGACATTGATTGTGTGGGTAAACGAGACGAGCAGGGGCTTTCGCTCTCGCCGCCCTCATTGGATCAGGTGCAGTCGGGTCAACAAATCGTATTGCCATCGCCCAATGGCTCGAACCTATCCACACGGTCAACCGCGCGCCATACATTGGCGGGCAGCTTGCGCAATGCCAAAGCGGTTGGGGCAGCAGCTATGGCGATCGGTGAGGATATCGTCATCGTGGCCGCCGGGGAACGTTGGCACGATGATGGCAGCTTGCGGCCCGCCTTTGAGGATCAATTGGCCGCTGGCGCGATAGCGGCATATTTGTCTGGCATCCTGTCACCAGAGGCGAAAGCCGCCATGGCAATCTTCGAGGCGTTTAAACAGGATGTGTTGGTTGAACTGGAACAATCCATATCCGGGCAGGAGCTGATTGGGCGTGGCTTTCATGATGATGTGCGTTGGGCGAGCCAGCTCAACGCGTCCGATTGCGTGCCGCGCTTGCAGACATTGTCGCGGACTTATGAAGAGGCGGGGATGTCGGGTGATGATATGCCGCCAGGCATGACAGTCGGTCAGGCGATTTGTTTTTATTCTGGCGGCTAAAAGTGAGGCCTCGTGACCCCACAATGCCTTCTCGGCCTTAAGCCAGGAACTAGCGTGATAGCCGGAGCTGCTTGGACCCTCGGGTCAAGCCCGAGGGTGACGGAGGGGAGGCGGTTGCGGGCGAGCTTATTCAAGCTCACAATTGTAGAAACCGCGCGCCACATTGATGCGACCACCGGCGTCATAGCAAGCGTCGACAACCATCCACCGCTCCACATGCATGCCGAGCCAGACGCCGAGGGCGAACAAGGCAAAACCGCCGATGAAAAGGGCGGTTTTACGGCTCATAGCGGTGAGGTTTTGCCGTCATTTTTGAGGTCAATATACTGGCCATTTTCAGTATAATCTGGCGAAATCAAATCAATAAATTTCGGCGCAACCTCGCGCGGATGTGGAATTGTTTCCGGATCTTCACCAGGCACCGCTTTGGCGCGCATTTGCGTGCGGGTGGGGCCGGGATTGATCACATTGATGTTGAGCTTTGTGTTGGCATTTTCGCCAGCATAAGACTTGGCCATGGCGTTGAGCGCCGCTTTGCTGGCCGCATAAAGGCCCCAATAAGGCTTGCAGCTATAGGCTGAGCTGGAAGACACAAACAAAACACGCCCCGCATCAGACTGCTTGAGCAATGGCTCCAACGAGCGGATCAGGCGGAAATTGGCGGTCACATTCAGCTTGAAGACCTTATCGACTTCTTTCGGCGCCAAATGGCTGATGGGGCTAATGGAGCCCAACATGCCCGCATTGGCCATAAGTCCGTCCAGCTTCCCCCAGCGCTCAAAAATCGCGCCGCCCATGCGGTCGATTGCATCGCCGTCCAACAAATCCAACGGCACCAAAGTGGCGCTGCCACCAGCTGCTTGAATTTCATCGTCCAAATCTTCCAAGCCGCCAACAGTGCGCGCAATGGCGATCACATGTGCACCGCGCTTGGCGGCTTCAATGGCGCTGAAATAGCCAATACCGCGAGAGGCGCCGGTGATCAGAACCACGCGGTCAGCAAGATCGTTTTTATCTGTCATGGATTATCCTGCCTCTCTGAGCATGGAGCGTTTTTTGAGATTTCCTTTTTCCGCTTCCAGATCGACAAGGCGGGTTGGATATTCGCCTGTGAAATAGTGATCTGTAAATTGCGGATTTTTAGGATCGCGCTTGATGCCGCCGACTGCGTCATAGAGCCCGTCTACTGACAAGAAATGCAGGCTGTCGCAGCCAATAAATTCGCACATGGCGTCATGATCGACATATTGATTGGCAATCAGCTTGGATGGGTCCGGCGTATCGATGCCGTAATAGTCAGAATGGGTGATCTTTGGGCTGGAAACACAAAGATGAACCTCTTTCGCCCCGGCTTCACGCACCATTTGCACAATTTTCAAAGAGGTGGTGCCGCGCACCACAGAATCGTCGACCAAGATCACGCGCTTGCCATCAAGCTGACCGCGGTTGGCGGAATGCTTCAACTTCACCCCAAAGGCGCGGATTTGCTGGCTCGGCTCAATAAAGGTGCGGCCTACATAATGGTTGCGGATAATGCCCAGTTCAAACGGAATGCCGCTTTCTTGCGCGTAGCCAATCGCTGCTGGCGTGCCGCCATCGGGAATAGGCACAACAACATCCGCATCGATCTTGGCTTCACGCGCCAGATTAATGCCCATCTTTTTGCGCACATTATAAACGGAACGACCTGACACAATGCTGTCGGGGCGGGCAAAATAGACATATTCGAACAAGCACATGCGCTCAGGCTTTTCGCCAAACGGCATCAGCGATTGAATGGTAATTTCGCCATTGGCTTGACGCTCACAAATGATCACTTCGCCATTTTTGATGTCGCGTACAAATTTCGCGCCGATAATATCAAGCGCGCAGGTCTCAGACGCCAAAATGGGGGCGCCGTTCAGATCGCCCAACACCAACGGACGAATGCCATTGGGGTCACGCGCGCCAATCAATTTGGTGCGGGTGAGGGCGATCAAGGCATAGCCGCCTTCCATCTGGCTGATGGCGTCGACAAAACGATCCGATGACCGTTCTTTTTGCGAACGCGCGATCAAATGCACCACAACTTCTGAATCAGAAGTCGATTGGCAAATCGCGCCGTCTTTGATGATTTCTTTGCGCAGCTTCAGAGCATTGGTAAAATTGCCATTGTGCGCCACGGCGATGCCGCCAGCACTTAGCTCAGCAAATAGCGGTTGCACATTGCGCAGGGCGGTTTCACCTGTTGTTGAATAGCGCACATGGCCAATCGAAGCTTTGCCCGGCAGCTTTTCCAGCGTGGCCGCATCGGTATAATGATCGCCAACAAGGCCCATATGCCGTTCAGAGCGGAACTGTTCACCATCAAAGGTGACGATGCCTGCGGCTTCTTGGCCCCGGTGTTGCAAAGCGTGAAGGCCCAAAGCGGTGAGGGCAGCGGCGTCATCCTGATCGCCTAATATGCCAAAAACGCCGCACTCCTCACGCAATGTGTCCCCATCAAGATCAAACGGTTCGTTTTCATCTTGGATACCGGCCTGACCGGTTGCGTGTGGTGCGTGCATCAGCATTCCCGCCCTATGATATGAAAGGGGTTACCTATATAATTTCGGCTCAATACGCCGCTCTTTGATGAGAGTCAACTGACCTCACCATCGGCACCGCTCAACAATTAGGCGCAAAGGGCCCTATGTTGAGCTTGTGCCCAATTCTTCTTCCAACTGATCGGTGCCTTCAGTCACAGGCACCTCTTGCTCAGGCGCGCTGCTGCCGCGCAAGAAATCTGTGACCATTTCTTCCACATTATCTGGCAAGGCTGCGATCAAATCATCACCGAACGAGGTGAGCATTGGCATGGTTTTACTGTCGGCAGAGAACCGCTGCAGCTCGCTGGCGAAAAGCCATTGGCCGAAAATCAGCAACACAACAACGATCAACACGCCGCGAATGCCGCCAAATACAAAGCCAAGCGAGCGATCCAATGGCCCGATCTTGCTGTCGCTCACCAAATCGGCGATCCACATGGTCAAAAGATGCAATATGATCAAGGCAACAATGAAGCTGGCCAAAACCGTCACAATATCCGCGACAGTTGGATCGGCCACGTAACTGCGGGCCAAATCAGGATTATTGGCATACATCCACCAGGCAAACACGGCGGAGCCGCCCCAGGTGACCAGCGACAAAACTTCGCGGGTCAAGCCGCGCATGGTGGCCAGAAGTGCCGAAATCAACACAAGGACGCCAACGATAATATCAAAGGTGGTGATCATCAATAAATCCCTTTTGAACCACTCTGTGCTTCATTTACCCTTTATCGGCCAGCCTGCCAAGGCTTAGCCGAGAATTAAAATAACCTGTGGACCGCGGCCTACTCGACAGGCTCGCGCTGCGGGTTTGCCCGCGCCTTGCTGGCAATTTGCGCCACAAGGTCCGCCAATTGTTTGTGGGTGCCCAAATTCATGCTGAGCCCTTTATCCACATCTTTGAGTTCTGCCGTGTGCGCGATGCTAAAGCCAAGCTTTTGCGCTTCTTTCAAGCGCGTGCCCGCATGGGATACAGGCCGAATGCCACCGGAAAGGCTGACTTCACCGAAATAAACCGCGTCCGCAGGCAATGGGGCGTTTGTCAGCGAAGATACCAGCGCTGCGGCGACCGCCAAATCGGCCGCGGGTTCAGAAATCTTCAGTCCGCCCGCCACATTGAGGTAGATATCGTTTGCACCAATCCGAACGCCGCAATGGGTTTCGAGCACCGCGAGCACCATGGAGAGACGCGCATTATCCCAGCCGACAACGGCGCGGCGCGGCGTGCCCAAAGGCGAGGGCGACACCAAGGCTTGGATTTCCACCAGCACCGGGCGTGTGCCCTCCATGCCCGCAAAAACGGCTGAGCCCGTCGCTTCCTTATCCCGTTGATCAAGAAACAGGGCTGAAGGGTTGGCCACTTCGCGCAGGCCCATATGGGCCATTTCGAACACGCCAATCTCGTCGGTCGCGCCATAACGGTTTTTAACCCCGCGCAAGATGCGGAAATTGTGGCCGCCTTCGCCTTCAAAATAGAGCACCGCATCCACCATATGCTCAACCACGCGTGGCCCAGCGATCTGGCCATCTTTGGTGACGTGGCCGACCAGCACGACCGCTGCGCCGGATTTTTTGGCAAAACGAGTCATCGCCTGCGCGCTGGTACGCACTTGGGTCACGGTGCCCGGCGCACTATCAATGCGATCAGTCCAGAGGGTTTGAATGGAATCAAGGATCACCAGGTCTGGCTTGCCTGCAGATTCAAGTGTGGCCAAAATGGTTTCGACATGGGTTTCGCTGGCCAATTGCACAGGCGTATGCTCCACGCCGAGGCGGCTTGCCCGCAACCGCACTTGCGCGATCGCTTCTTCGCCTGAAATATAAACGACGTTGTGGCCTTTTGCGGCCAACGCGGCGGCGGCTTGTAACAAAAGCGTGGATTTGCCGATGCCCGGATCGCCGCCCACAAGGCTGGCCGACCCCACAACAAAGCCGCCACCCGTGACACGATCCAGCTCTGAAATGCCTGTGGTGATGCGTTGGGCATCATCTGTTGCCCCAGTGAGCGATACCAACTCAATCGGACGACCGGATGCTGTGACGGATTTTGGGCCCGAGCCAACGCCTGAATTGACTTGTTCCTCAACAATGGAGTTCCACTCGCCGCATCCATCGCAACGACCGGCCCATTTGGACGTGACATTGCCGCAAGCCTGGCAAATAAACTGCGCCTTTTGCTTAACCACTAGTCTGACGCTCCAATGTAGGTGCGGCGGTAGCGGCCGTGCAGATCAGTCAAAATCTCATAGCCGATGGTGCCTGCGGCATCTGCCAGATCATCGACAGAGACATTTGGCCCCAAAATTTCAACCATCTCACCCGGCACCGGGCCGTTTGGTCCCAAATCGGTGACATCAATGGCGGTCGTATCCATGGAGACACGGCCAAGGACCGGCACCAATTGGCCCTTAATGGCCACGCGTGCGCCTAAATGATTGTTGGACGAACTATGGGCGCGCAAAAACCCATCACCATAGCCAATCGAGGCGAGGGCGATGCGGCTGTCCCGCTCCAGGGTATAATCCGCGCCATAGCCAACAGATTCGCCTGTTTTGGCGTCGCGCACCTGCAAAATCGGCACTTCAAGATTGACCACATGCGATAGGGGATTTTTGCGGCCAGAGATGGCGCGACCGCCATAAAGGGCAATGCCCGGACGGACCAATTGGAAATGGTTTTGCTTTGACCCCATCAACCCGGCGGAGTTGGCGAGCGAAGCGGGCGTTTCTGGAAAATGTGCCATGATCGACTGAAAAAACGCCAATTGGGTGCGGTTTTTCTCATGCGTGGGCTGATCACCGCAGGCCAAATGGCTCATGATCATTTGCGGCTGATAACCTGTTTTTTCCAATTGCTGGCGCACCCAGCTGACATCAGAAAGCCGGAAGCCCAATCGGTTCATGCCTGTATCGAAATGAAGGCTTGAAGGATAGGCTTCGCCCTGTTCCACGCAAAAAGCCAGCCATTCTTCCAGCATCGACATGGAATTTAGCACAGGCATCAAGCGCGCCTGCGCGTAAATCTCAGCGGTGCGCGGCCAAAGACCGCCCAGGATGAAAATGTGTGCCGCGGGCAGCGCTGCACGCAGCCGCAACCCTTCCTCCGGGTTGGCCACAAAAAAGAACTGCGCCCCTTCATTCGAAAGCGCTTTGGCGACTTCTTCAAGGCCCAACCCATACCCGTTCGACTTCACCACAGCAGCGGTGAGGGTGCCGGGGGAGATCTTGTCCAAGGCGGCCCAATTGCGCGCAATTGCGTTCAAATCAATGGTGAGTTGACCTGAACTCAAGAGCGAGGAAGCGGAGATGTCGGTCATATGTGTGTCCAATGGCTCAATACAAGGCAAATGAGATGCAGATCAAACTATTCCAACTGCTCTGGCAGATACTCATCTTTGGCCAAATTGCCAAAACGTGTAAGATTCGCATTAAAGTGTAGCTGTACTGTGCCTGTAGGACCATGCCTTTGCTTGGAAATAATCACTTCGGCGCGTCCCTCAACCTCATTCATTTTAGCTTGCCACTCGAAAAATTCAGGTGTGTTTTCCTGTGGCATCTTGCCTTTGAGGTAATATTCTTCCCGATAAACGAACAACACCACGTCGGCATCCTGCTCGATTGACCCCGATTCCCGAAGGTCGGCAAGTTGTGGTCGTTTGTCATCTCGTGCTTCCACCTGACGTGAAAGCTGGGAGAGGGCGATGATGGGGACTTCCAGCTCTTTGGCCAAGGCTTTCAAGCTGGTGGTAATCTCGGTCAATTCCTGCACCCGGTTGGCCTGAGACTTCGCAGAAGAACCAGACAGAAGCTGCAAATAGTCAACGATCAGCAGGTCCATGCCTTTTTGACGTTTCAAACGGCGGGCACGGGCGGCCAATTGGGAAATGGCCAAGCCACCAGTATCATCAATATAAAGCGGCGCTTTGGCCATGATGTTGGAGGCTTCAACCAGCTTGGAAAACTGGTTTTCGTGGATTTTACCGCGCCGAATATCGGACGAGGAAATACCCGACTGTTCCGCCAAAATACGCGTGGCGAGCTGTTCCGCGCTCATCTCCAAAGAGAAGAAGGCGACAACGCCGCCATTGGCGGGCTTGATGGTGCCGTCTGGCAGCACCTCTGGCTCATAGGCCTTGGCGATGTTAAACGCGATGTTGGTGGCCAATGATGTTTTACCCATCGCAGGACGCGCCGCCAGAATGATCAAGTCAGATCGTTGTAGGCCACCCATTTTTTGGTCCATATCCACAAGACCAGAAGCAAGACCAGAAAGCGACCCATCACGACGATAGGCTTCGCCCGCCATATTCACCGCTTCGCGCAACGCCGCGCTAAAATCAACAAAGCCACCATCTGACCGGCCTTTTTCAGCCAGTTCAAACAGCGCTTTTTCGGTGTTTTCAATTTGCAGGGAAGGCGGGCTGTCAAAATCTGCCGTATAGGCCTCATTGGCCAGTGTTTCACCCACGATGATCAGTTTGCGGCGGATGGCCAGATCATAAATGGTTTGCCCATAATCAGAGGCATTAATGATGGTGGTCGCATCGGCTGCCAGACGCGCCAAATATTGCGTCATCGAAAATTCAGGCGTCAAATCATCCGGCAAAAAGGTTTTGACGGTGATGGGGGTCGCGCGTTTGCCGGTGCGGATAATCTTTGTGCACACCGAATAAATGTCCGCGTGGACTTGTTCATAAAAATGTTCGGCCAGCAGAAAATCTGACACACGGTCAAATGCCTCGTTGTTCACAAGGATCGCGCCCAAAAGCGCTTGCTCTGCTTCAACATTGTGTGGCGCCTGCCGATAGTCCTCGGCCTGCGCAACGTCAAACTTTTGTGCCGCTTCCATTCTTATACCCCTTGGGTCCTGACCCCGAACCAATTGTCCATATTATGACGGGTTTGGCCAGTCACAACCCAGATGAATTCACTTTTATTGTTTTGCCTATTCGTTGCCCTGTGATCAATGGGGAAAAGATACAATAGGCGGAAAAACACACAACGTTTCTCAATGGCAACAAAAAAGGCTGGAGCAAAACTCCAGCCTTTATAAATTTGTCTGCAAAGAAATGCTTATTCAGCTTTTTCTTCTTCCGCAGCAGCCTCTTCGGCAGCTTCAGCTTCGTCCGCTGCTTCTTCAGCAGCTTCTTCGGCGGCGTCTTCAATTTCTTGAGGGATCTCGTCGAAATTCATGACGGTCATGTCTTCGCCTTGTGCCTGACGATCAGCTTCGTCTTGCGAACGTGCAACGTTTACAGTGATTTCAGAAATCACTTCAGCGTGCAGGTTCAACGCAACTTTGTGCAAGCCAACAGCTTTAATTGGTGCGTTCAACTCAACCTGTGAACGGCCAACCTTGATGTTGTCTTCAGCCAAGCTGTCTGTAATGTCACGAGCAGAAACTGAACCGTAAAGCACGCCAGTTTCACCAGCCTGACGCAGGATGGTGACTGATTTGCCGTTTACAGCTTCGGCAACAGCCATCGCTGAATCGCGACGCTCAGCGTTACGCTTTTCAATTTCTTCACGCTCAGCTTCAAAACGGGCGCGGTTTGCTTTGTTGGCACGCAATGCCCGGTCAGTTGGCAACAAATAGTTACGTGCAAAGCCGTCTTTAACGGTCACTTCGTCACCAATGGTGCCCAAACGACCAACGCGCTCAAGAAGGATAACTTTCATTTTAAATCTCCAATGCTGTCCCGCAATTTGCGGTTAGGGGAGGTTTCCCCAACGTTCGGCGAACCGAACTTAACTTACAACGTAAGGCAACAAGCCCAAGAAACGTGCGCGTTTGATTGCGCGTGCCAATTCACGCTGTTTTTTCGCAGAAACAGCAGTGATACGGCTTGGAACAATTTTGCCACGCTCTGAAACATAACGCTGCAACAAGCGAACATCTTTATAGTCGATCTGTGGAGCGTTAGCGCCAGAGAAAGGACATGTTTTACGACGACGCTGGAAAGGACGACGTGTTTGTGTACCGGATAGATCACGAATAGCCATGCTCAACTCTCCTTAGAAACGACGTGGGCCGCGACGATCATTGCGATCATCACGTTTTTGCATCATTGGCGATGGGCCTTCTTCGTGCTCATCAACGCGAACAGTCATAAAGCGCAACAAATCTTCATTAATGCGCATTTGACGCTCCATCTCAGCAATTGTGGTTGCTGGCGCATCAATGTTCAGCAAAGTGTAGTGTGCTTTGCGGTTTTTGTTGATGCGGAATGTCAATGATTTCAAACCCCAATATTCAGTTTTGTTCACTGAACCACCATTTGTGGTGACAAGGTCTGTTACTGTTTTGGTTAGCTCTTCCACCTGTGATGTGGAAATATCCTGACGTGCCAGGAAAATATGCTCGTACAATGGCATATTATTCGCCTTTTGTTTGGTTTACACTTTCGTTCATCCGCCGGCGCAAAGCCCCTTTGAAGCCTTCAAAAGGCGTCAAAGAAATCTTACAAAGAGCGGGAACACGGGAGGCCGATGCCCTTCCTGGCATCATCTGCTGCGCTTGCCAATCGGCAATAACAAACAGTCCTCCGTTCAGCCCCCGGCCAAACGAACTTGGGCTATGTAAATCGGACAGGTTGAAAAAGCAAGCCTAAAGCACCGATTTTCTCGGCTTTTTTGGCTGGTCAATCCCCATACTTACACACAGGCGAAATCGCAATTGGCCGAGTTTGTCCTTGCGTCTCAATCTGAGCAAACTATAAACTCCCCGAAAATTTATAAGAAAAACGGGGAGAGGCCAATCTATGTCCACGTCAAATGTACGCCCATTGCAGGCCAAAGATAAAGAGCGCTGGACGGAGCTTTACGCCGCCTATGCGCGTTTTTACAATTCGACCCAAAATGGCGACATGCGTGAACAAGTCTGGTCTTGGCTGATGGACGACACCAACGAGCTGCAAGGGCTTGTGGCAACGGATAAAAAGAAAAATGTTGTCGGCATTGCCCACTTTCGCCCGTTTTTGCGCCCTTTGGCGGCCTCGAAAGGGGCATTTCTGGATGACCTTTTTGTTGACCCATCCCACCGCGGCACTGGCGCGGCTGAGGAGCTTATCAATGAAATTAAGCGGTTGGCGCAAGAAAATGGATGGTCCATTGTGCGCTGGGTGACTGCAGATAATAATTACCGTGCGCGTGCTGTTTATGATCGCATGGCGCGTAAAACCGACTGGCTGACATACGATATTCAGCTATAGTTTTTTGGATTTAAGTGAGGCCTTAAATTATGAGTTCTACCGCATTCACATTCCCCGGGCAGGGCAGCCAAGCCGTAGGCATGGGCCAAGAGCTGGCCGAAAACTTCGATGTGGCGAAAAAAGTGTTTGAGGAAGTCGATGACGCGCTTCAAACCAAATTGTCGTCCATCATGTTTGGCGGCCCTGATGAGACCTTGCGGCTAACCGAAAACGCTCAACCCGCCTTGATGGCTGTATCAATGGCCGTCATCCGCGTGCTGGAAAGCAAGGGCGTTCATGTTGGCGATGTGGCCAAATATGTGGCTGGACACTCTTTGGGCGAATATTCAGCCCTGTGTGCCGCTGGCGCGCTATCCATTGGCGATACTGCACGCCTGTTGCAGGTGCGTGGCCGCGCCATGCAACAAGCTGTGCCCGTTGGCGAAGGCGCGATGGCCGCGATCCTCGGCCTTGAATATGCCGATGTGGAAGACGTGGTGCAAGCCGCTGCCCAAGGGTCTGTGGTTGAAGTTGCCAACGACAACGCGCCGGGACAAATTGTGGTTTCAGGGGCGGCCTCTGCGGTGGAGCGCGCTGTAGAAATGGCCAAAGCCAAAGGCGCAAAACGCGCCATGCTGCTGCCTGTGTCTGCGCCTTTCCATTGCACCATGATGGGCCCAGCTGCTGAGGCCATGGAAGCTGCATTGGCCAGCGCTGATTTGAAAGAGCCGGTGGTGCCTGTGGTGTCGAACGTGCTGGCCGCGCCCATTTCAGACCCGAGCGAAATTAAAAAACGCCTCGTGGAGCAAGTATGTGGCAAAGTGCGTTGGTCGCAGTCCGTTGAATGGATGACCGGCGAGGGCGGCATTGATACGCTTGTCGAACTGGGCACAGGCAAAGTGCTGACCGGCTTGGCCCGTCGCATCAACCGCGATGCAAAGGCCATCGCGGTGAACACGCCAGCGGATATTGACAGCTTGGTTGAAAGCCTGTCCTAGAATTTGTTACACAACCCCGGAATGATAAGGGAAGAATAAATGTTTGATTTGAGCGGCAAAAGAGCCTTGGTCACCGGCGCAAGCGGCGGCATTGGTCGTGCCATCGCCGAAAAACTGGCCGAAGCTGGCGCAACCGTGGGCCTTTCAGGCACACGCGTGAACGTACTGGAAGAAGTGGCGAGTGGCATTTCTGGCGACACACATATTTTGCCTTGCAATCTTTCGGATAAAGACAGTGTTGATGCGTTGATTCCATCCGCTGTCGAAGCCATGGGCGGCTTGGATATCCTGGTCAACAATGCTGGCATCACCCGCGATAATATTTTTATGCGCATGAAAGACGAAGAGTGGGACGATGTAATTGCGGTGAATTTGACCGCAGCGTTCCGCTTGTCGCGTGCAGCTGTTAAAGTGATGATGAAGCAGCGTTATGGCCGCATCATCGGCATCACTTCTGTGGTGGGCGTCACCGGCAACCCCGGCCAGGGCAACTATGCTGCATCTAAGGCTGGATTAATCGGCATGTCTAAGGCGATCGCCCAAGAAGTGGCGAGCCGCAATGTGACGGTAAACACCATCGCACCGGGCTTTATCGCCTCTGCCATGACTGATGAATTGAATGAAAAGCAACGGGATGGTATTTTGGCCACAATTCCGACAGGTCGCTTGGGTACAGCAGACGAAGTTGCTGCAGGCGCAGTGTTTTTGGCCAGTGACGAAGCATCATATGTGACCGGCCAAACCATGCACATTAATGGTGGCATGGCCATGATTTAGACCATGGTGAGAAATTGTTTCTCAATATGGTCAAATGTGGAAAAGTATGATAATGCCCCGTCGAACACGGGTCCAAACAAGCCTTAACCTTGATTTTATTCAAGATGAGGTGCATTTAAACGGACAACTCGCCACAAAATGTGGTGCCGTTGAACTAAATTGAAGACTTTTAGGTGAAGAGGAACCAAATATGAGCGATATTGCAGATCGCGTTCGCAAGATCGTTGTTGAGCATTTGAATGTAGATGCCGACAAAGTGACAGAAAAAGCCAGCTTTATTGATGATCTTGGCGCGGATTCGCTCGATCAGGTTGAACTGGTTATGGCGTTTGAAGAAGAATTCAGCGTTGAAATCCCTGATGATGCCGCCGAATCTATCCAAAAATTTGGCGATGCAGTTTCTTTCCTTGAAAAGGCTGTGAAGTAAGACCGTAAGCGGCCGTAGGACATCATAGATGAAGTTGCGCAGAGTTGTTGTCACGGGTCTTGGCATTGTGAGCCCTTTGGGCGCGAATGTTGAGACCGTCTGGAAGAATATTCTTGACGGAAAGAGCGGAGCCAAAAAGGTAGACGAATTCGACGTGTCAGATTTGGCATGTCAGATCGCCAGCCGCATTCCGCTTGGTGACGGTGCAGACGGCAAGTTCAATCCTGATGACTGGATGGATGTAAAAGAACAAAGAAAGGTAGACCCTTTCATTGTTTATGCCATGGCGGCCGCAGGTCAGGCGCTTAAAGACAGTGGTTTTGAGGCGCAAACAGACGAACAAAAAGAACGGGCCGGTGTTTTAATCGGCTCGGGCATTGGCGGCGTAGGGGGCATTTATGATGCGTCCATCACGCTTGCTGAAAAAGGCCCGCGGCGGATTAGCCCGTTTTTTATTCCCGGACGCTTGATTAATCTGGCCTCCGGCTATGTTTCAATCCGCCATGGATTGAAGGGACCAAACCATTCTGTTGTAACCGCCTGTTCAACTGGAGCGCACGCCATTGGCGATGCGGCACGGCTGATCGCGCTGGATGATGCAGATATTATGGTCGCTGGTGGCGCAGAATCGCCGATCAACCGCCTATCTTTGGCAGGTTTTGCGGCATGTCGCGCCCTTTCAACAGGTTTTAATGACGATCCACAACGCGCCTCTCGCCCTTATGACAAAGACCGCGATGGTTTTGTGATGGGCGAAGGTGCCGGCACCGTCATTTTGGAAGAATATGAACATGCCAAAGCCCGCGGCGCCAAAATTTATGGCGAAGTGGTTGGCTATGGCCTTTCCGGTGACGCCCACCACATCACGGCCCCTGCGGCCGATGGAAATGGCGGCTACCGCTCCATGCAAGCCGCGATCAAACGCGCTGGAATGGACGTGAGCGAGATCGACTATGTAAACGCCCATGGCACATCAACGCCCCTCGGCGATGAGATCGAACTGGGTGCGGTGACCCGGTTGATGGGCGATCACGCGAAGAACGTGACCATGTCGTCCACCAAATCAGCGGTTGGCCATTTGTTGGGCGCAGCGGGTGCCGTTGAAGCGATCTTCTCCATTTTGGCGATGCGCGATAATATGGCGCCGCCGACCATTAATCTTGATAATCCTTCGGTCGAAACTGAGATCGATTTGGTGCCAAACAAGTCAAAAGCTAAAGAGATCAATGTGGCGCTGTCCAACTCATTTGGCTTTGGCGGCACAAATGCCTCATTGGTGTTCAAAAAAGTTAGCTAGGGTTTAAAAGCCTGGATCGACAAAAAGAGCGGGGAAGATAAATCTTCGCTCTTGTTTTTGCCCCAATCATCTATTCAGTATAGCGCCAAAATCATAATAAGCAGGGTGCCATGTTTGGAAAACGCAAAAACAAAATCCGCAAAAAGCCAAATAAATTTGTGCAGGTCGCAAATGCCTTCATGTCCCTGATTATTTTGGGGCTCGTGATTGGCGGCGGCCTGATTTATTATGGCATTAGCCAGTTCAATGCGGATGGCCCTGTGGACAGCGAAATCATTTTTGCAGTCCCCCAAGGCGCAGGCGTTTCCACCATTGCCCGCAAACTGCAGGATGAAGGTGTCATCACCAATTCATTCATTTTCCGCTTTGGCACCGTGGCGCTGGACAAAGATACCGAGATTAAGGCCGGCGAATATCGCATTGCTGCGAACTCATCCATGCGGGATATTTTGACCGAACTGACCGAAGGTCGAGCCATCCAGTATAATGTGACGATTCCTGAGGGCTTCACCTCGTGGCAAATCGTGGAACGCCTTAAAGCAGCCGAGCTTTTGACAGGTGAAATTGACGAAATTCCAGCCGAAGGTGATTTGTTGCCAAACACCTATAACTTTGAGCGTGGTGCAACCCGCCAAAGCGTGTTGGAGCAAATGAAAGTGGCGCATGATGAAGCGCTGGCCGAGATTTGGGAAAACCGCGTTGAAGGTCTGCCGATTGAAACGCCTGAAGAACTGGTGATTTTGGCCTCTATTGTCGAAAAAGAAACCGGCTTGGCCGAAGAGCGCCCTGAAGTGGCTGGTGTCTTCATCAACCGTTTGAACAAAGGCATGCGCCTGCAATCAGACCCAACGATCATTTATGGCATCACCAAGGGTGAGGGCGTTTTGGGGCGCGGGCTAAAGCGTTCTGAAATTGACGCCAAAACTGAATATAACACCTACCAAATTGATGGCTTGCCGGTTGGCCCCATTGCCAATCCTGGCATTGAATCCATGAAGGCTGTGGCCAACCCGGCAGAGACTGACGCGCTCTATTTTGTAGCAGATGGCAGCGGCGGTCACGCCTTTGCCAACACATATAAAGAGCATCAGGCGAACGTGGCGGCATGGCGCAAAATCGAAAAAGAACGCATCGCGGCAGAGGAAGCGGCGGCACAGGCAGAAAAAGAAGCGCTGGAGCAAGAAGAAGCTGAAAAGCTGGACGAAGACAGCAGCAATCAATAAAAGAGGCGCAAGAAAAGGCGCAAAGGAGAGCTGATATGTCCAAACCCATCGCTAGCATGACCGGTTTCGCCCGGGCATCAGGGGGCATTTCTGGCGCGTCTTTTAATCTTGAAATCAAGTCGGTCAACTCACGCGGGTTAGACCTGCGCTTGCGGGTGCCGCAGGGGCTTGATGATTTGGAAAATGTGCTCCGGCAAAAATTGACCAAAGCGCTGACCCGTGGGGCAGTGCAGGTCAATCTCAACCTCACTTATGAACATTTGCAAAGTGAAGTCACCGTCAACGCGCAGGCGTTGAGCACGGTGCTGGCCGCGATTGATGATTTGAGCGGCAAAGTGGAAGCGGATCGTCCACGACTTGACGGGATTTTGGCCCTGAAAGGTGTTTTGGAGCTCAATGAAGCCAAGCTCAGCGATGATCAATTGGTGGAACTCAAAAATGAAATCTTGGCGGCAGCCGATGCCGCAATCGCCGATTTGATCGCATCGCGCCAGGCGGAGGGTCTCAATATTCAAGCCTTCCTGACCCAGCGCTTGGTCGAAATTGCCGAATTCACCCTCAAAGCGGAAGAGCATCCCGCGCGAAGCCGCGAGGTCATTTTGGAAAAGCTAACGGGGCAAATTGCCTTGTTGCAAGAGGGCGACAACGGCTTAGCCGAGGATCGACTGCACGCCGAAGCGCTGGTGCTGGCGACAAAAGCCGATATCCGCGAGGAACTGGACCGTCTTGCCGCCCATGTGGCCGCTGCCCGCAAGCTTTTAAATGGCGGCGGTGCCGTGGGGCGCAAGCTGGATTTCCTAGCTCAGGAGTTTAACCGCGAAGCCAACACCCTATGCTCAAAGAGCAATCATGTGGATCTGACTGCAATTGGCCTTGATCTTAAAGCCGCAATCGACCAATTACGTGAACAAGTACAGAATATAGAATAGGACCTTCCATGTTTGATCGTCGGGGCTTGATGCTCATTCTTTCGTCGCCATCCGGCGCAGGCAAAACGTCAATTTCGCGCACCATCTTGCAGCAAGATCCAAATCTCAAATTGTCGATCTCAGTCACGACGCGGCCAAAGCGGGCCAACGAAGTGGATGGCGTGGACTATTTTTTCAAAACTGTCGACGAGTTCAACGAGATGCGCGACAAAGGTGAACTGCTGGAATGGGCCGAAGTGCACGGCAATTATTATGGCACGCCGAAAGCAGCCATTGAGATTGAGCTTGATGCCGGGCGCGATGTTTTATTCGACATCGACTATCAAGGGGCCATTCAATTGTATGAGAGATGCCCTGAAGACATCATCGGCGTCTTCATCTTGCCGCCCTCCATTGCGGAGCTGAAACACCGCCTGGAGCGCCGTGCGGATGATAGCGCCGAAGTGATCCGCCGTCGCCTGACCACAGCGCAACAAGAGCTGAAGCAATGGGAAAGCTACGACTACATCATCGTGAACCACGATCTCGATGATAGCTGTGCCGCCGTTGCATCCATCCTTCATTCGGCACGTATGATGCCGTCACGGCAGAAAAACTTGTCCAACTTTATCAGTGGCTTGCAAAGCGAACTTGATTCAATCTTGTGACTGGGTGAAAAGCGCGCCAAATGGTGAACGTCGTTCACCATCACGCATTTTTTATGGCGCGAAACGTTCACAAGCCTGTACAATGATTGTCTAACGTGCTAATTAATTAGTGCTGACAAAGAGATGTGCAGAACTGAAATTTTGGAAATTTTCCGCCAATTTGGATGTTTTGCCAGTCCACCATCTTTTTGTATTTGCGCTCACGATACTCAATATTAGGCACGAATATTGCTGTGTCCACCCGCTCGTGGTTCGAGCGGGTGTTTTGCATTTTAGGGGTAGATTCCTAGCGATTTGCCTCAACCCACCCGGCCATATCGACAAAACACTCCACATCCAGTTGCTCGGCACGTTCGGTGCCTTTCAGTGACAATGCGTCAAACAGGGCCGGTAAATCTACATTTAACGCTTTCAGGCTTTGCCGCAGCATTTTGCGGCGTTGTCCAAAGGCAGCGCGCGTTACATGCTCAATAGTGCTCGCCGCCACCTGATTGGCACTCGGCTTCGGCACCATATGCACGATGGCTGAGCTGACCTTCGGCGGCGGCGTAAACGCGCCCGGGCCGACATTGAGGCCGACTTTTGCATCACAGCGCCATTGCGACAAGATTGAGAGGCGGCCGAATGCTTTGCTGCCGCTCGGGGCGCAAATCCGGTCTGCCACTTCTTTTTGAAACATCAAGGTCAAGCTGTCGAAATAGGGGGGCCATGGATCGTCGAGCCAGCCTGTGAGTAGCGGCGTCGCGATATTATAGGGCAAATTGGCCACGATCTTCGTCGGACCATTAGCCAAGGCGCGATAATCCACCTCCATCGCGTCACCAGCGATGACTTGCAATCGATCAGGATAAGCCGCTTCAATTTCTGCCAGAGCGGGCAGGGCACGGTCATCGCGTTCTATCGCGATAACTTTCTTCGCGCCTGACGCCAACAACCCACGTGTCAGCCCGCCTGGGCCAGGGCCAACTTCAATAATGGTGTGTTGATCCAGCGGCGCTGCAATGCGCGCGATACGAGCGGTAAGGTTCAAATCGAGCAGAAAGTTTTGCCCCAGTTCTTTTTTGGCCCGCAAACCATGGTTGGCGATCACCTCGCGCAAAGGTGGCAATTCATCTATCTGGCTCATAATGCACAACCAATCGGGAACGGGGGACTATGTCTGCGTCTCAGGCTTTTGTGCCATTTCATCAGCGATGGCAAGTGCTTTTAAAAAGCTGTTCGGCGACGCGGTGCCTTTGCCAGCCAAGGTAAGTGCCGTGCCGTGATCCGGCGAAGTGCGTACAATCGGCAGGCCCAAGGTGATGTTGACGCCTTCGTCAAAACCAATGGCTTTGACGGGGATCAACGCCTGATCATGGTACATGGCGATTATCGCATCATATTGGGACCAGATATGCGGCGCAAAGGCGGTGTCGGCTGGCAATGGCCCGGCCACCTTGATGCCTTCAGCTTCCAATTGCTGTAGGGCGGGCACGACGATGTCTATCTCTTCACTGCCCATAGTGCCATCTTCGCCCGCGTGTGGGTTAAGGCCTGTCACACCGATTTGCGGGTTTTCGATACGAAACCTGTTCTGCAGGTCGCGATGAACAATCCGCACAGTCTCCATGATCAATTGCGGTGTTAGCGTTTCAAACACTTGCCGCAGTGCCATATGAATGGTCACCGGCACCGCGCGGCGGTTTCCGTGAGCCAGCATCATGATCGGGGTGAGGGGGATGCCGTCTCCAGCGCAAAGCGCTGCCAGATATTCGGTGTGGCCCGGAAAATCAAAGCCTTCTTTATAAAGGTTCGCTTTATGGATGGGCGCGGTCACCAAGCCACGGCATTGCCCTTCATTGATGGCATCGACGCTCTTGCTGATTGCATCAATCACCATATTGGCGGCTTCTGGCGCCAACACACCCGGCTGATCTGCAACGCGATGTCCCAAATCCACCACAGGCAGGGCGTGTTCAAAGACCTCAGGCGCTGCGGCTGGATTTGTGGCCTCGATCTTTATGTCCAATCCCAACTGCTCGGCCCGTGACCGCAGCAAATCGGGATCGCCAAAGACGCAAAAAACGGGCAGCCGGTTGGCCACCCGTTTTTCAAAGCTCTGTAAAATCAGATCCGGACCGATGCCCGCAGGCTCTCCAATTGAAACAGCAAGCGGTGCCAAACCCATGATTTACCTATATTCAATAGACGCACGTTCACGCAATGTCGCGAGATATTCCTCAGCTTCGTCTTTCAGCTTTTCTGTACCAACTTCATTGCGCAATTTGTTTTTGACGAAGGTCAAATCTTCTGCTGCTGTCTTGGCGCAAATGGCCAACATCTGTACGCCGCTGGCAATTGTGCGAGGCTTCGAGATGCCGCCCACATTCAGCTTGGCAAGTTCTTGTGCAACCGGCTTGGCCAATTGTGTCGAGTGACGACGGCCCATCTTGCGCACCGCAGCGTCACGATAGGAAAGCGCCAGATCAACTGCATTGTCGCAGCCATTGAAGTTGCGACGATATTGATTGGCTTCGTTCGTACGTGAGCGCGTTGTCCCCGTTGTGTTGAGGAACACGATTTCGGTGAGCATGAAATCGTAATTTGTGGTCTCACCGACTTCTTCGCGGGCCGCGAGGTCGAGTTCCAAATCTGAGATTTGTACTTTTTGGCGAAGTACCTGCTTGACGATCTGCTGCCACGCCAATTGTGCGCGCAATTTCTCTTTCAGTGTTGTCGATTGCACACCAGCAGCATTCAGAATCTCTGTAAGCTTTGAAGAACTCAGCTTTAGGGTTACTGCAACCCGGTTGTATGCGTCATTGACCGCGCGATCGGAAATAGAACCGCCAATGCGTTTCAATTCGCCCATCATCAGCGCCTCATCGATCAACTCTTCTTTCGCTAGTCTTAGGCGATCGCTATTAGATTTGCCTCGGCGCTCAAGTCTCATAAACCCAGCACGTTGGCTGATATCGTAGTCTGTGATCGTGTCGCCATTGACGACAACCTTAACTGTGGCCGCAAAGCTGGCTGGTGCGAAGGTGGTTAAACTCAACATCGCGATGAAGACAAGGCTGAAAATGCGCATAGTCGATAGTTCCCAATTTAATCTCGGAAGGTGTTTAGCACACATGCAGACCAAATGCGGCTATTTTTTGAGGTAGTCTATGGAGTCACCACTAAAAATCATAGTCGTAAGCGTAATCGCCAATCATTTTCAGGTTGAGTTTCGCCCCTATGGTGTCCTTGGGATCAAGCGTATTGGCGGATGAACGGTTATAATAAATCGTGCCACCCAAATAGCCATCATCATAGCTGACATCGCTGCCATAGCTCACAAAGCTTTGATCCGCGATATCATAGTTGGAATAGGCGCCAACGCTCCAATAATCATCAATGAATATACGGACGTCGCCGCCCACTTCATGCCGCTCCTGCGTCGCGCCTGGTGAGACACTCTGGTGGGCATAGCTATAGAATGCGCCGGCGCTGAAAATGTCGGTGGTATATTTCCCCGCAATTGAGCCCCGGGCAACTTGCCCATTTTGCGGATCGATCAACGTCTTGGCGCCAAGTGTGACGCCGTCAAACGGCGCGCCTTGGATGCCCGCAACAATGTGGGAAGGAGATTGATCCGCCCCGCTGCCGATGCCCGTTTGATTGGGGTTGGCAACAGATGCGGCGTTGGTGCCGCCCAATTGGAAAGATTGGCCCACAACAATATCGACCCAGCGGCCATTTCCAAAGTCAGCATTATACTGGCCGCCGATCGCCAATCGCGTGCCGCTATCCTGCCGATCTTCGCCGGAGAACCGATTGAAACTGAACAGATTACTGTCATCAAACACAAAGCTTTGCGCATCATCATTGGTGATGCCGGTATTTGTAGGGCCGCCGCGGGAAACAAGCTGCAAACGCGGCGCAAAATAATGCTTGGTGCCAGAGCTGTCGGTGCCCACTAGGGGCCAACTAACATCAAGCGCTGCGATTGGTGTGGCGTTATACACCAGGTCTGCCGCTGGCGCACCAGCATATCCGCTCGCCCCATCATATTGGGCCACGTCAGCGCGGGCACCCAAATAGGGGGCAATCAACAATCCGCCGGGTGCAACCCATTGCTTGGACCAGCCCGCTTCAAGCGTCAAATGCGATTTCGCCCCTTCAAAACCAAACACGTGTGGTGTGCCGTTTACAATGGTGGCGTGATCATTGGCACGTTTAAGATGGATTAGCTTGCCGGATAGACGCACTTCGCCCCAATCATTGGCCAGCTGCTGAACATGGCTGGCTTCAATTTTAGGGGCAATTAACGCCTGCTGCGCTTCATTGCTCGCCCCACTTTCGCCTAGGCCCACATATTGCTCAACACGCGCATCGATATAGCTATCGTCTTCGAGATAGGTGCCATAAACACGATTGACCGCATAGTCGCCTTCGCGATCACCAACATCATAGTCGGTCAAGAACGAGCGATCAGAGAAAAGCGTATATGCGCCTCCAATGGTCAAATGTTCAGTCGGCGTGTATGTGGCTGAGGCTTGCACTGCACCTCGCATATTTCGATCACCCAACTTGCCTGCAAAGGCTGAAGGGTTGAACTGATAAATCCCATAGCCAGTGACCTTCACAGAAGTCACTCTGGTTGAACGCGACCAATCCAATTGACCCAATACACCTTGGTTGGTGAAAATCGTTGGTGTCAGCGTTAAATTGGTGCGCGGATCATGCAAGATAAAGCCAGGATAGGCGATGCCTACGCCCAACTCTGAGGAATAGGACAGCCGTGCTTTTAGCAGTTCGTCATAATCGGTCAAAGAGGGGTCGGGGATTGTGAGATAGGGGATCGTCGCAATCGGCACACCAGCGAACACCATAGAGGGCCGCTCAAAATAGATTGTTTTTTCTTCAGTGTTGCGGACAATGCGCACCGCTTTGATCCGCCAGCCAATTTCACGTCCATTTTCATCGATACAAGTGCCGCAAGGGGTAATGTCTGCATCGTTGAGGTCAAGGCTGCGATTGGGTTTGATTTCCGCTTCTGCGGCGGAGAGCCAGTAGCCGGCTTCATCCTGAAAAATCAGGTTTTCAAGTAATCCTTGGCGAAAATCGCCCGTTAGATTGGCTTTGTCGGCAACATAGACCAACCCGTCCGGATCTCTAACCGCAACGTCACCCACAAGTTCGACTTCGCGCGTGTTGCGATTATAAACCACACGCTGCGCCTTGATGAGATAGCCTTCTGCCGAAAGCTCAACATCGCCAGTGGCGATGATCAGGTTTTGCTCTTGCAATACCGTAAGCGTTTGCGCGGTAAAATTGAGATCACTTGTCGTGGAAAGGGCTTGGCCTGCAAAATAGTTGGAGGGCAGAAGCTCGGTCTGTTGCGCCATTGCTGCAGGCACAAATGCGCAGGTCGCCAGCAAACCAAGGCCAAGCAACGCAGACTTGAACTTCCCCTTATGCGTGCATATACGCGTCACGCTCATCCATCTTCCTTTTGCAAAAGAACAGTTGTGCCAATCACAATTGCTACAATCGCCGGTCCCCATGCCGCCAACAACGCATTGATATCACCGGATTCCCCAGCGCGGTCGGCAAGCTTAGTCAAAATATACACGACAAACCCTAACAAAATTCCGTAAATTATGTGAGTACCCGACGTGCCCAGACGTGAATAACCCGATGTAAATGCAAACGCAATTAATAATGTGCCAACGAGGACAATTGGCAAGGCCTCCAACCGCCGCATTCGCATTTGCGCGGCATATTCAGCGGGGGTTGTGATGGTTTTATCACGTAATTGCGCTTTAAGTTCAAAAATCGACATTCGCGAAATAGACCCCAGCTGCAGCCGCAATTGCTCCGCACTGTAAGTTGTGGCGAGGGTGAAGGTCTTAAAACGCTTGGTCGGGACACCGGATTCGCTGATGGTTCCATCGGTCAGTTCCCACTCATAATTCTCATAGCGCGCCTGCGCCGCGATAATCTGCCGATTGTCCCCATTTTTGCCGCCCAACATGAATATCCGAACGCCGTTCATGGCGTCACCAGTGTTTAAAATCTCATCGGCCTTTATGATATAGCGGCCGTCGGCGTTTTGCTGTTCGATCCAGCCTGAACGACGATTGAGTGTGCCGGACGTGGAAGATTGAGCCTTTATTTGAGCGTCCACCACATCATTTAAGCGCAACACGATGGGGTCAAGGGCATAACTCACACTCAGGCCAACAAGAATAGCGAAGATCAGCGGCGCACGCACAAGCCCCCAAATGGAAATGCCAGAAGCTTTGGCGACGATGAGTTCGCGATGATTTTGCAAATCGCTAATGGCGATCACGCCGCCAATTACAAAGGAAATCGGGAGGAGGTCCATGCTCCACACTGCAGCGGTGAGCGCAGCAGACGAAAGGGTCGTGAGCGGATTTGACGTGATGCCAGTGCCCGCCCGGTTGCCAAATTCAACAATTTCGATCAAGCCGACCAAAGCAAAAAACAGGCTCATCACCAAAAGGACCGATTTGAAGATTTTGATGCTCACATGTAGGCCGAGATAGGTCATGTGGCGCCTCCCAGTTTTGGTGGGCGCCGCAATAACCCTTGCCGCAAGGCCAAGGGGAGCACCACTAAGAGCGGCAAAAGGGCAGGGACATATACCAGGGGCGCGAGGGCCGGGGAGCTAAACACGAATTGCTCAACCCCGGTGCCAACAACTTTGACGACCACCGCGATGCTCAACACCACGAAATCGACGCTGACACGCGACTTACCGCGCATTGTGTTGGGACGAGAAACCATGAAGAAGGCGAGTAGGCCCATAGTGAATACATAAAGGGCACCTGCATTACGCAGATGAAGGCTGTATTGTTCGCGCGCTGAAAGGCCGTCGGCGCTGCCGCGCATAAGCAGTTGCAACGAGTTGGAGAGAACACTGCTTGCCGAATTGCTGTCGGTAATGTCAGCCAAGGCCAAGGAATATGTTTCAAATTCCAAGCCACTCATTTTGCCATTGGCGTAGGTATAATACTGGATTGCGCCGCGCTTTAACCGCACCGTGAGCACATCGTCCACCTGAGCGAGTTGCGATTCTTCGGCCACGATGGTTTGCGACCGCAATGGATCGCGCGTGTCATAAATGAAAAAGCCTAGGCCCGTGCCATCTGGCGCACGCTCTCGGATCATCATCGTCAAACCGGGGGCAACTTGAGTAAAACGGCCCGGTCGTGATGAGTTGGCCACCAAATCCGCGTTGATCTGATCGCTTTGCACGGCAATATGATATTTGGCCGTTGGCACGATAAAATGGGCCAAGGACAGGCTGGCAAATATGGATAGACAGATGAATATTGTCCATGAGCGGAATAACGGGCGAAGGCCGACTCCGGCATAAATCGGGAAAATCTCTTTCGACAACTGCAACCCGCGCACTGTGCGCGAAACGCCCAGCGCCACACAAAGAAACAACACAATGTTCAAAATATCAGGAATGCTCAGGAAAGACTGATAGATCATGGCGCTAATGCCTTGACCCTTATTGGTCACCAAGTCGACGGCCCTTAGCAGTTGAATGAGCCAGCCGAGAAAGCACAGCAAAAACGCGATGCCTGCTGCCGCAACCAAATATTTTTTAAGTATGTAGCGAGTCAGCAGTTCCATACATAACTTTTGCCACAGCTTGGGCGGCGCCACCATCCTTTTTAGCAGCAATTTTATCTATCGAAATTTTTTTGATCCTGGTTGCACTTTTGTGCGTTCTGACGCAGTTTATTAAAAATCCAAAAAAGCGCCCAAGCGCGCACCTCCAAACAAATGGGATAGTGAAATGGGTCAAACGTTGACAATTGCCATTGCCGAACACGGCAAGGGCGCAGGCGAAAACATTGTGATCACCGTAGATGCGGACCTCAAATTCAGCGGCGAGAGTAAAGCCATTTGGGATCAAACGGGTCTCGATATCGAAAAGCTGGCGCGCGCGGCAAAATTCAAAGGCAAAAAAGGCAGCTTCCTGCCGATATTGGCACCACAAAATCTCGATGCTGATTTGCTTGTGATCGCGGGCACGGACGGTCTGCTCAAAGACAGCCCGAAATATGAATTTGCCGGATTCGGCGGCAAGCTCATTGACCAGTTGAGCACTCGACCAGGCGCAAACACACGTGTGATCTTGGATGGCGATATTTTTGAAGCAGAAAATGTTGCGGAAATCGCTGCTGGCCTTCAACTCAGCAACTACCGTTTTGATAAATATAAAACCAAAACAAAGGATGAGGAACGGCCCGCCGAACTGAAATTGACCCTTGAGGTGAATGATGTCGCTGGCGCCAAGGCCGCGCATAAAACCCGTGATTGTGTGACACAAGGCACATTGTTTGCGCGTGATTTGGTGAACGAACCCGCCAATACGTTGGGCACGTTGGAATTTGCCGAGGCTGTCAAAAGCCTTGAAGCAGATGGCATGGAAGTCGAGCTGCTTGATGAGCCCAAAATGAAAGAACTGGGCATGGGCGCACTGTTGGGTGTGGCGCAAGGGTCAGTTCGTCCGCCACGCTTGGCGATCATGAAATGGAATGGTGGCGCGAAAGATGAGGCGCCCGTGGCGTTCGTCGGCAAAGGCGTTGTGTTTGATAGTGGGGGCCTGTCCATCAAACCTGCTGGCGGCATGGAAGACATGAAAGGCGATATGGGCGGCGCTGGTGCGGTGGCCGGATTGATGAAAACCGTTTCGCTGCGCAAACCCAAAATCAATGTGATCGGTGTGATCGGCTTGGTTGAAAACATGTTGGATGCCAACGCCCAACGCCCGGGCGATATTGTCACCTCCATGTCTGGCCAAACCATCGAAGTGCTCAACACTGACGCGGAAGGGCGTTTGGTGCTGGCGGATGCGCTTTGGTACACAAAAGAAACGTTCAAGCCGAAATTTATGGTCAACCTTGCGACATTGACAGGCGCCAATATGGTGGCATTGGGCAATGAACATGCGGGACTGTTTTCGAACAGCGATGAACTGGCCGAGCACATCACGGCAGCTGGCCTAGAAACAGACGAAAAAGTCTGGCGCTTCCCAATGGGGCCTGCCTATGACAAGCTGATCGACAGCAAAAACGCGGATATGAAAAATATCGGTGGCCGCTGGGCAGGGGCCATCACCGCGGCGCAGTTTTTGAAGCGTTTTGTGGGCGAAACGGATTGGGCGCACCTTGACCTATCAACGGCAATGAATGTGCCAGCAACGGCGGTCAATAAAAGCTGGGCCACAGGCTTCGGCGTTTATTTGCTCGACCAAATGATGCGCAATCACTACGAATAACCAAAACAAAAGGAGCAGGCAGCGTGACAGAAATTTTGTTCTACCATTTGGAGCAAAAGCCTTTGGAGGCCGTGCTGCCTGTTTTGCTTGAAAAGACGTTAGAGAGGGGCTGGCGCGCTATGGTGGAGTGCGCCAATCCAACCAAACTCAGTGCACTGGATGAGGCGCTATGGACGTTTCGGCCCGACAGCTTTTTGCCCCATATGGTGCTGAGCGATCAAATGGAAGTGGATGAACTGGCCGAAATGCCAGTGCTGATTGCGAATAGCGCCGAAAACCCCAACAACGCTCAAATCCGCTTTTATGTCGAGGGCGCGGTCCCCGAAAAAGCGGATAAATATGAGCGGGTTGTGTTCATGTTCAACGGCCATGACCCCGACGCCGTCACCCGCGCGCGGCAGGCGTGGAAAGCCCTTTCGGAAGAGCACGAGCTGACCTATTGGCAGCAAGAGCCCAATGGCCGCTGGGTGAAAAAGGCGTAGGCTATTCTTCTGCCAGAATATCCTCGATCACCAGATCAAGGAACAAGTCCGTCAATTCATAACACATAACAATTTCAGGTACTTCGGGATCGTAATATGCATTTGCCTCGTCACAGGAAGTGGCGCGGAATACTGTTTCTTCTGGCAAGGTGTCCGCAAAACGCTGCTGCAACTCTTCCATCATGCCCGAGTTTTTAACGAGAGTCGCGGAAAGCTCGGTTTCATCGTTGGGTTCGTCATAGACAATCTTGGCGGTGTAGCCTTCACCGCGCGAGGGGTCGATAAAGGACTCGGTCATCACAGCCCAAGATTGCTCCAACTGCTCATAGTCCACGGCACACAGATCAATTCGGTCCTCATCCAACCCATATTCTGCAGCAAATTCGCCAAAGGTCTCAATGCTCTGCCCGGCCATGAGGCAGACAATTTGATAGGAGCGCTGGATGTCGAGGCTGTGGCTGTCGTAAAAATCAGCTTCCTCGAAATCTTCGGTGTTGGAGATGTCTGACAAATACCAGCCGTCGGCCGCGTCGAATAGGATGTTGTCAAATTCTTCGTCGCGCTCGCTCAGCAGGATGACCGAAGCGATATTGTCCGCCGCATCTTCCTCTTTGCCCAAAATCGGCAAGCCAAATTGGGAAATCACCAAGTGGCCGAATTCGTGATAAAGCACGAAACGTGTGTTGTTTTGCGCAAATTCCACCGCTTCGTCATATTGATCATCAGTGAGGTCTTGCGCAAATGCGGGGGCGAATGCCGCCCCCAGCAAAATCAATAGACTCAACACAAAACGCTTCATACTTACCCCCGCTAGAGGCCAAGTTCGTCCTGTGCCTCTTCCAATGTTGCCAGCTTTTCCAGCCAAAGCTCTTCCGCTGTTTCAATATCTTTGGCTAAATCTGCCCGATCTTTACCCAATTGCACAGCTTTTTCCTGATCTTTTTGAAAAAGGTCCGGGTCTTCAAGCGCTTTGTCAGTTTGAGCCAACTGCTGATTCAGTTTTTCAACCTTTGATTCTAACTGCTTGATTTCCTTGCGTAAGGGCGCAAGTTGGGCGCGCTTTTCAGCGGCAACTTTGCGGTCCTTTTTCTTGTCGCCGGGGCTGTTGGCTTTGTTTGGCTCGGGCTTGTCGCGGGTGCCGGTGAGGGAGCGTTGGTAGGTGTCCAAATCATAATCGCACACCGAAATCGTGCCTTCTGCGGCAATCCAAAGCTGGTCCACTGTGGCCTCGATCAGGTGCCGATCGTGGGAGATGATCAGAACTGCGCCTTCATATTCATTGAGCGCCTGCACCAAAGCGTCACGGCTATCAATGTCCAAATGGTTGGTCGGTTCGTCAAGGATCAAGAGGTTGGGGCCATTAAACGTCACCAACCCCATCAAAAGTCGCGCTTTCTCACCACCGGAAAGATTTTCCGCCAGCGTATCCATCCGCGATGTGGTCAAGCCCATTTGTGCCACACGGGCGCGGCGCTTGGCCTCGCTGTCGTAAGGCATGAGCGGTTCCACATGCTCCAGAGGTGTTTGCTTGGGCTTGAGCATGTCCATCTGGTGCTGGGCGAAGTGGGCCACATTGAGCTTACGCGCCTTGGTGAGGCGGCCATCCATCAATTGCAATTCGCCCGCGAGCAATTTGGCAAAGGTGGACTTGCCGTTGCCGTTGATGCCAACGAGCGCAATGCGATCTTCAGGATCGATACGCCCATTCATGCGGCTCAAAACCGGCTTGCCGTCATAGCCAGTAGAGGCGTTTTCAAGATCAATGATCGGCGCAGAGACCGCGCGCTTGGGCTGCGGGAAGGTGAAGGGGGCCACATGTTCATCAAACAGGGCTTCCACCGGCTTGATCTTTTCAATGCGCTTCAGGCGTGACTGCGCTTGCTTGGCTTTTGTGGCCTTGGCGCGGAACCGATCCACAAAACTCTGCATATGGGCGATCTGCTCAAGCTGCTTTTCGCGCTGCTTGTTGTTGATGTCCATCTGCAGGCGGCGATTTTCCTCAAACTGGTCATAGGCACCTCGATAAAAGGTGAGGCCACCCTTATCCAAATGCACAATGGAACTCACCGCCTTGTTCAGAAGGTCGCGATCGTGACTGATCATAAAGACCGTATAGGGATAGTTCGCCAGATAGCCTTCAAGCCATAAGGTGCCTTCCAAATCCAAATAGTTGGTCGGTTCATCGAGCAACAACAGGTCTGGCTTGGCAAACAAAACACCAGCCAGCGACACGCGCATGCGCCAGCCGCCAGATAGATTAGCGCAAGGCTCGTTCTGCTTGGTCTGGTCAAAGCCCAAACCTTTCAAAATGGCACTGGCGCGCGCTTCAGCGGAATGGGCCTCGATTTCGGCTAGGCGTGTGTGCACCTCGCCAATGCGCATCGGGTCGGTCACCGTTTCGGCTTCGGCCAAAAGGTTCAAGCGCTCTTTATCTGCTTCCAGCACAATATCCATCACGCTGTCTTGCGTCGCGGGGGCTTCCTGGGCGACGGAACCCATTTTGGCGCGGTGGTGAATTTCCACGGTGCCGGAATCGGTAGGGATTTCGCCCTTAAGAATGCGGAACAGGGTGGTTTTACCCGAACCATTGCGGCCCACAAAACCCGCCTTGGAGCCGGTGGGCAAAGTCAGGCTCGCATTATCAAACAGCGTGCGACCTTCAATGGAGTAATTTAGATTGGATATTTTCAGCATTTTTCGAGCAGCTTTCGAACGGCCTAATTTTGTTCATTATTCGAGATTAGTTTGAGCATTCACACCAAATGGCGCGCCATTATTTAGGCGTTGATGTTTTAGGTGTGCATTGAAAAATTTTCAAACAGGTCTTCGAATGAAACTGCCGAAATCCATAATACTGACTTTGCTCTTTATTTTTGCACAACCCTTAGCGGCCAGCGCTCAGGGCGTCAACACTGGCCCGCAAAAACCAATGTTTAATACCAAACCATCTCTCGGGTTAACACCCGAGAACATCCCATCTGTAAGACGTATCGGCACCGATCAAATCAAATTTGAATATATGTATTTCGCCCCCAATGGCTGCTGGAGCTTGGCGGGACACACATTGGATGTGGGCCGCTTTGTGGCCGACCTCACGTTCACTGTGCAGATTGAAGGCGGCATGTGCACCATGGCGATCAAACCGCTTAATATGGAAGTGTGGTTCGATGCGCCCAAAGATCTCGACCGATTGCGCTTTGAGGTGAAGGATCAGTCAGGGCAAGTGATCGAATCCCAGGAATTGCTGATCGAATAGGGGCATTTTGCCCCTGTCATCTCCCTGTCACAGCTAAATGATCTTGGTGCTTGTCATATCCCGATAAGGTCTATAAAACGCAGGCCACATCCCACAAAGCAAAATAAGGGTATTTCAATGGCTTTGGAACGTACATTTTCTATTATTAAACCTGATGCCACAAAGCGCAACTTGACTGGCAAAATCATTGCCAAGTTTGAAGAAGCTGGTCTGCGCGTTGTTGCATCAAAGCGCATTCACATGACACGCGAGCAAGCTGAAGGCTTCTACGCTGTGCACAAAGAGCGTCCTTTCTTTGGTGAATTGGTTGACTTCATGATTTCTGAGCCTGTTGTTGTGCAGGTTTTGGAAGGCGAAGACGCCATTGCGAAAAACCGCGAAGTTATGGGCGCAACAAACCCAGCTGACGCTGCTGAAGGCACAATCCGTAAAGAGTTCGCGCTTTCAATCGGCGAAAACTCAGTGCACGGTTCAGACGCACCAGAAACTGCTGCTGAAGAAATCAAATATTTCTTCTCTGATGACGAAATCGTTGGCTAATTGCTGCGATTTTGCTAGTTTTTAAGGGTCGCTTCGGCGACCCTTTTTTATGCCTTGAACCTTGCCCGAAAGGCCTATCATATGTCTGTTGCCCGCATTGAACGCACCGTTTGCCCTCACGATTGCCCATCCACCTGCGCTCTGGATGTGGAGATTTTGGAAGATGGCACCATGGGCCGGGTGCGCGGGGCAAAGGATGATCCATACACCGCAGGTGTGATCTGCGAAAAAGTGGCCCGCTATGCGGAGCGGACGCACCATCCGGATCGCTTGCTTTATCCGCTGAAGCGGGTGGGGGCGAAAGGCGAAGGCAAGTTTGAGCGCATTTCATGGGATGAGGCGCTGGATATTGTGGCCGAAAAATTTCTCGCGGCCGAAGAAGATTTCGGCGCGGAAAGCGTGTGGCCTTATTATTATGCGGGCACCATGGGCTATGTGATGCGCGACGGGATCGACCGGCTGCGCAACGCCAAAAATTATTCGCGGCAATATGGCACCATCTGCTCCATGATTTCATGGGCAGGCTATGTGGCGGGCACAGGCCGCTTGCAGGGCGTGAACCCGGAAGAAATGGCGCAATCGGACGTGATCGTGATTTGGGGCACCAACCCGGTGCACACCCAGGTCAATGTGATGACCCATGCCATGAAGGCCCGCAAAGAGCGCGGCGCGAAAATCGTGGTGGTCGATATTTACCGCACCGCCACCATGCAGCAGGCCGATATGGGCGTGCTGTTGAAGCCCGGCACCGATGGCGCACTGGCCTGCGCCCTGATGCATATTTTGCTGCGCGATGGCAAAGCCGATCGCGAATTTATGAGCAAATACACAGACTTCTCATCCGAGTTTGAATCACATCTTGAAAGCTGGACGCCCGAACGCGCCGCCGACATCACCGGGTTGGATGTGGCCCAAATCGAAGAATTGGCCGCTTTGCTGGGCAACAACCCACGTGCCTTCTTCCGGCTGGGCTATGGATTCACCCGCCAGCGCAATGGCGCCACCGCTATGCACGCGGCGCTCTGCGTGCCCGCCATGCTGGGCGCATGGCAATATGACGGGGGCGGGGCGTTCCATTCCAACTCGGGCACATGGGGCATCGATAAAAGTCTGATCACCGGATCAGACCTCGCCACCAAGCCCCAGCGCTTGCTGGATATGTGCGAACTTGGTCCGATTTTGACGGGCGATCAAAAAGCACTGAAAAACGGCCCGCCTGTGAAAGCCATGCTGATCCAAAACTGCAACCCAGCGGTGGTGACGCCGGATCAGGAACTGGTGCGCCAAGGCTTTAAACGCGACGATCTGTTTGTGGTGGTGCATGAGCAATTTATGACCGACACCGCCGAGCTGGCCGACATTGTGCTGCCTGCCACCATGTTCACCGAGCATGAAGATTTTTACACCCGCGGTGGCCATACCCGTATTCTCTACGGCCCAAAAATCCAAGAGGGGCCGGGCGAAACCCGCTCCAACCATTGGCTGTTTAAAGATCTGGCCAAACGGCTGAACGCCAAGGGCGCGGCCTTTGAGATGGAAGATCGCGAGCTGATCGATGAGACGTTCCAAAAGTCGGGCTTTGGCTCGCTAAACGAAGTGGCCGAAGAGGGCTATATTGAACGCGCCGACAGTGTGGCCGACGCCCATTATCGCGATGGCTTCGCTTGGGACGATGGCCGCTTCAAATTCGCGCCAGACTGGCCCGCCACGCAAGAGCGCAAAGCGGTAGAGTTCGTCTGCGATCCAGCCATTCTGCCCAAATTCGCCGACCATTGGGAAACCATTGAAGCCTGCGACGAGGTGCATCCGTTCCGCCTGGCCACCAGCCCAGCCCGCGCCTTCCTCAACACCAGCTTCACCGAAACCCCAGGTTCACAAAAACGCCACCCGGAACCGACCGTTTTTGTCCATCCGGATGATGCCGTCGCGCTCAACATCAACGAAGATGATTACGTCACCGTCGGCAACAAACGCGGCGAAGTGATCCTCAAAGCCAAAATCTTCGACGGCATGCAACGCGGCGTGATGATTGCCGAAAGTCTGTTTAAAAACAAGGCCCATAAAGGCGGCAAAGGAATCAACACTTTAATCGGTTCAGACCCCGTGCCACCCTTTGGCGGGGCGGCGTTTCATGATTGTGCGGTTTGGGTTAAACCTCACCCGTAAACCTGCCAAAAGAAATAGACCGTCAGCCCCAAGCCATAGACGATGACAAAGCGGCGCACATAGAGGGCCGGGATCAGATAGGAGAGGCGGGCGGCGAGGTAGCCGCCTAGGGTGGCGCCCACAAGGGCGACAGAGCCTTCCAACCAATAGATGGAGCCGCCAATGGCCAGCCGGATCACGGCGGTGAGGGCCACGAGGGTGGAGAGCCACAGCTTGATGCCGTTCATGCCATTAATGTCTTTATAGCCCGCCAGCACCAGAAACGCCAAAAGGATGATGCCCAGCCCGGCATTGAAAAAGCCGCCATAAAAGCAAATGGCGGTGAGCAACAGGGCGGTGCCGATGGCGCCCGCGCGGGCCGCGCGTTTGCTGCCGCTGCTGCGCGACACCAAATAGCTGTTCAACTGCCCGCCAAAGCTGAAGGCGAGCACGGCAAACAGCATAAGCCACGGCACAATGGTGCTGAATTGCGCGTCGGACACGAGCAACAGCGCTTCGGCCCCCAAATAACCCGCCACCAGCGCGATAATGGAATAAAGCACAATCCTTTGCCTGTTGGCCATGATCGCGTCGTAAAAGCCAATGGCACCACTGGCATAGCCGGGCAGGCAGGCGAACGTGTTGGTGGCGTTGGCGGCCACAGGCGGCACGCCCACCAGCATCAGCGCCGGGAAAATCACAAATGACCCGCCGCCAGCCAACGCATTTAACGCCCCGGCGCCAAGCCCGGCAAAAAACAGAATGATCCAGTCCAAGATATTGTCCTTTTGATCCAATGATGCGCGCAATAATTATCCAAGGATTGGACAATATGAAACAAATTCGTGCTGTACACGTTTTTGTGTTTGAAATGGGGTTGATAGTTTATCGTAAAATTACGATAAACCGACCTTAACTTATTCAAACCAGTGAGGCACTTTATGTCAACGGTACAAAACAAGCCAATCGATCTTTACTATTGGACCACGCCAAATGGATGGAAGATTTCAATCCTTTTGGAAGAGTTGGGCGTGCCTTACAATGTGCACATGGTGAACATCGGTGCTGGCGACCAGTTTAAAGACGATTTTTTGAAAATTTCACCAAACAACAAAATTCCTGCGATCGTTGATCCAGAAGGGCCGGGCGGCGAACCGATCAGCGTGTTCGAATCAGCGGCCATCATGAAATATTTGGCCAAGAAGTTCGATAAATTCTACCCCAGCGACGAGCGGGCGCAGGTGAAGGTGGATGAATGGCTGTTCTGGCAAATGGGCGGTTTCGGCCCGATGTTGGGGCAAAACCACCACTTCAATAAATATGCGCCAGAAAAATTGCCTTACGCCATGAAACGCTATGAAGATGAAACGCACCGCCTTTACGGTGTGTTGAACAAGCGACTGGCTGACAACGACTTTGTGGCTGGCGACTATTCCATTGCCGACATGGCCATTTATGGCTGGGCAACCCTTTGGGAAGGCCAAGGCATGGATATTGAAGAGTTTCCGCATGTGAAGGATTGGCTGGTGCGCCTGGGTTCTCGCGACGCTGTGGCCAAGGGCATGGAAGTGGGCAAGGAAGCCCGCGAACAGCTTAACCTTGCCAACGACAAGGACGCCCAAAAAGTGCTGTTCAATCAGCGTTCAAAATAACAAAGACAGATCGGATTTGGGTTAAGGCGCGATCTTAACCCAATCCTCTTTCAGGCAAAGAATGCTGTAAAACAAACACCCTTTCAGGCGAATGGTTTGAGGATTGGGCATTTTAGCCGTGCCTTCATACATTTTGCCATCCAGCGGATTATAAAGCTCGCCCACAAATGCTTTGGGTTCTTCGCTTTTGCTAAAAGTGATCAGCAAGATGCCTTCAATAGGGCGATTGCGCAATTTCGGATCTGGATTGCGCTTATCTGTTAAGCCCGGCTTGGCTGCTTTGGTGACCACCCCACAAAACTGCCGCCCACACCGATCAATCCGCACTTCCGCGTCAAGTCGTGTGCGCCACGTGCCGACAGGGTTAAACGCCTGCGCGAAGCCAACAGTCGTCGGCATCACCAGCGCCAGCGCCAGCAGATATTTGAACAGTGGTTTCATCGCATTTAGCAGCATATTCATTCCCAAAAACAACTTATTAAAACACGATTCGCAGCAAATTTTCGTCAGTAATAAACGACGGACAAGCGCCACGATCTAGAAACTGATTTTTACAAAGGGGCGTTTCGCAAACTTTAATATGTGTCCGAAAATAGGCACATCTGCCGCCCACATATTATTATGACTTCCAAATTATGAACCCGCGACGCAACTTTCAAGCATAAGCGTACACAAGACATTGTCAAAATTTTGAAAAAATGGCTTGCATCCATGATGAGCTTAAGGTTATTCACGACCCCGGAGAGGTGGCCGAGTGGTCGAAGGCGCTCCCCTGCTAAGGGAGTAGGCGGGGAACCGTCTCGAGGGTTCGAATCCCTTCCTCTCCGCCATTCCTTTCGTTAAGTAATTGAATTTACATAACAAAGATTCTGGAATAGCGCTTCAGCCCACCAGCTGGCCCACCACTAAATTGACGCTCTAGGTTACCGTAAAGTTATTCACAGGATTTAGCTGATCTAAATTTTTATCTTGGCAATTCCCGTCAGAATCACTCAAGATTGGTTCAAATCGTAGTTTTTCGAAGCGCAAGAGGGGCTTCACATTTCCACCCAGCCCTATGGGGTGAAGGAAAGGTGAGTTATGCCTCGCGCTGTCAAGGATACTAATACCCTATCGCTTTTGGACCCGAATTTAGATTTAGGCCAAAAATCTTCAAAGAAAACCAAATCCGATCATGCACCGGCCAAGAAGTTGGCTGGATCGCAGGAAGACAATCCTCCACGAGAACCTCGCTCAGCGCCAGAGGCGCAGTGTTTGCAGCCAGGTAAGGCCTACTTCTCGGTCAAGAAAGTTGCGGAGCGGTTTTCCGTCAAGCCAGCGACCATCTGGAACTGGCTAAAGAATATCCCGAACTTCCCCAAGCCAGTATGTATTTCGCCAGGAACCACGCGCTGGCGAGCAGCAGACATCATTCAGTTTGAACAAGAGCGCCTTGGTGGATAATCATGGTGCGGGCGTATAATTATACGCGCGCTAAGAAAAATCGTGTCTATGACGTAGAAGCGATTTGCGAAACATTTAGCGTGCATAAAAACACGGTCACGAATTGGCGAAAGTCAGTTCTTTCTTCGATTGATGAGCGACAGCCACTTCTTTTTAAAGGAAGTGAACTGCGTCTTTTTCTCAAGCAGCGGCAATTGGAGCAAAAGCAGAAACTTCGCTTGGGGCAATTCAAGTGCTTTTCCTGCAAAGCAAGAACTTGGCCTGAACCTAGAAGTTGGAACTTTGAAGAGGGAACATCGACCTGTTTCTGGGCACACGCGACGTGCCCAGAATGTGAAAAGGGCGTTCAGAAAGCTATTTCGGGTGCTCAATATCAGCAAATTTGCAAGGCGCTGGAATCCAACATCACCCTGCAATTGTTAGACGAAGATAATGGATTGGTTCCCGGTGATGTTGTGAAAGATCAGGGTAATGGAGTTGTCGAATACAAACCTGAGAATGAGCGCATCATTTTTGAGTTCCAAAAATACACCGAACGGTACAACAAAAAGACACAGGATGCTTATCTGGCAGCTATCCGTGCTTTTGAGGTATTTTTGCAATGCAAGCCATTTGATAAACTCAAAACCGACGATGCAACCCGCTATCGACGCCATTTAGCCTATGAAGGTATGGACGGAAGAAGCAAAAGCTCAATTGCACATGCGGCATCCCATCTGAGAAAATTTATCGTATGGTTGACCAAGCAGGAAGGCTATCGGCGTCTAAATAGGTCAATTCCTGACTATTTAGAGTTATCAAGAGCTGATCTGGCAGGGGCGGCAGGGACAAAAAATCGGGATTATCCATCTATTGCTGAAGTTGAATTGATGATCTCCAGTATGCCAGCAAATACACTTGCCCAGCAACGTGACCGCGCGATAGTCGCGGCAAGTTTCGTTTTTGGAACGCGGGCTGACGCGACAGCCTCATTGAGGCTCAAACATGTTGATATTGACAAAAAAGAGGTCAATCAAGACGCAACTGAGGTGAGAACCAAAAACTCCAAATCAATGCTGACCTGCTGGTTCCCCATCAATGACGAATTTGATCAGATTTTGATTGATTACATTAAACGATTGCGAGAGCAGGGCTTTGAGGATGAAGACGCACTCTTTCCGCCAAATGCAGATCTGCGAAACGTTGCAAGTCTCAAGATTGAGGGACGTCCCCCCATATCGACATGGAAATCATCTGGTAGCGTTGCAATGGCATTTAAAAGTGCGTGTCAGTTCGCAAATGTTCCAGCGTATACGCCGCATTCTGTAAGACATTTTTTAACAGAACTTGGTCGGGAAATTGCGTCGCAGGAGGGGCCGAGAAAAGCATGGTCTCAAAACCTTGGGCATGAAACTGTCGTGATCACCGAAAAATATTATGCCAAGATGACAGCTGATCATCGTCAAAGAATATTCGAAGATATGCGAAGAGGCGTTGTTTATTCTGAAGACGAGAAGGATTTGCTTCTGCGGTTTCTCCTTCAGGAGTTAGAACCAGGATCGCCGGAGTACAAAAGGGGGCTGGAGTTGTTCACGAAAAGGATGGAACGACGTTGAGTTAGTCGAGTTCTGCAAATAACGGCGGAAAGCCTTTTTCAACCCGGTCGGCATTTACAACAGAAACAAGCGCGTGACAGACGAGGTCGCCATAGATGTATTTGCTCATATCGACTGCTTGTAAGCCATAGCGATATCCCTCAACAAATCGATGATCGCGAACGTAAGCTTTCCTAATCTGCTCAACCTGTGTTCGAGTTTGGGGATCAACCAGCGTTAGGCTGCACTTTTCTTGGTAGGCGACTACTGTGCCAGCACCAAATATCATCTCTTCACTTATAGGCCCAGCATAAGACTGGCTATAGGCGCTGGAAGTGGCGAGGGTAGCGTTGAACATTATTGCGGCTGTAAATGAATATAGGGAACGTGACTTCATTTTCTCGATGTACCGACGGAGCGCCAAATGGCAAAGATAGCCGCACCTAAAATAGAGAGCACCCAAACCTGACCAATCGCAATGCCAAAATAGTCCAGGAACAAACTGACCGGCCCTAAAATTGGGCTGCTATAGCCCCCCGTAAACTCCCCAAGCAATAATGCGATTGTCGGCATTTCAGAGGGATGAAGGGAATCTCTCAGGAGGAGCTTGCCCACCTCACGGATTTAGATCGTACCTATATTTCAGGTATTGAAAGGGGACTACGAAACCCGACAATCAGGGTGTTAGAAAAATTAGCAATCGCACTGGATGTGGATATGTGTAGGCTTCTCAGTGGCAGGCAAGCTGCTTCTCGCCTAGCTCCAATTCTCGGCATTAATCCATCGATGTTCACCGACACTGTCGACCTCAATATGTGTAGGTCCATTCAAATGTCCGCGAAAGCTCCAATTGGAACCCACTGCATTTTAGCTGGCGCATATTTGTGGGAATATTAGTCCTAAACAATGTCCTAAATGGGCGGGAAGCGGAAATTCGTTTGAGGCAGTCGCGTCATGCTTTGGCATGGCAAAAGCGGCCATTTTCAGATCACACCATTCTGCGGGTTTCACCGAGTTTAGCTGTCGTCGATGTTGCCCCTCTGAACACACAAAAATGGCAAGCTAAAGATATATGAGTTCTCCTACTATCTAGAATACACGCTACCTTGCCCTGATATCATGTTTCGGGCATTATATTCTGACGGGGAGGCGATGGCGTCGCCACCGCATGATTGCGGCCCTATATTTAACCATCCTGAACGCCGGGATCTTGCTTTTCCGCTTGCTCGGTGAAGGGAGGTACCCATTCCCTCTCGGGCCAAGCGCACCGAGAAGGAGATATGCGTGAACCGTCCCGAATTTTATAGATTTCACCAAGGTGAACGGGTTTTGCCCTTTGCCGCCAGCGAATATGACACTCGTCTTGCCGGGCTGCGTCTGACGATGGAGGAAATGGGCATTGACGCCTGCCTGTTCACGTCAATGCATAACATCGCTTATTATTCCGGCTTTCTTTATTGTGCCTTTGGCCGCCCATATGGCCTTGTTGTCACGCCAACACAAAGCGTCACCATCAGCGCCGGTATCGACGCGGCCCAACCATGGCGGCGGTCCCATGGAGACAGCATCACTTACACAGATTGGCATCGAAACAATTATTGGCGGGCCGTGCGCGCGGTCACAGGGGAGGGCCGCACAATCGGCCTTGAAGGGGATCATCTGTCACTGGCGCAAAAGGCATTGCTCGACGCGTTTTTAACCCCCGCCCGCACCCTTGACGTTGCGCCCGCCACCATGCGCCAGCGCATGCACAAATCACCTGCTGAAATTGATCTGATCCGACAAGGCGCGCAAGTGGCTGATGTCGGTGGCTACGCCATCAAGGACGCGATCAAAGTAGGGGCGCGCGAGATCGATGTGGCCATGGCAGGCCGTGACGCGATGGAGCTGGAAATCGCCAAACGCTTTCCGGATGCGGAATATCGGGACAGTTGGGTCTGGTTTCAATCGGGCATCAATACCGATGGAGCCCACAATCCGGTGACCAGCCGCAGGCTTGAGGTGGGCGATATTCTCAGCCTCAACACCTTCCCCATGATCTCGGGTTATTACACCGCGCTTGAACGCACCCTGTTTGTGCAGCATGTGGATAAGGCGTCGCTGAAGATCTGGGAGGCCAATGTGGCGGCGCATGAATATGGCATGTCGCTGCTCAAACCGGGAATGAGCTGCGCTAGCGTTACGGAAAAGATCAACAAGTTCTTCGAAGACCGTGATTTATTGCACTATCGCACCTTTGGCTATGGCCACTCCTTCGGCGTGCTCAGCCATTATTATGGCCGCGAAGCTGGGTTGGAATTGCGCGAGGACATCAACACCGTGCTGGAGCCGGGCATGGTGATTTCGATGGAGCCGATGTTGACTATTCCCCAGGGGCAACCCGGCGCGGGTGGCTACCGTGAGCATGATATTCTGGTGATCACCGAGACGGGCAATGAAAATATCACCGGTTACCCCTTTGGGCCGGAGTTCAACATAGTTGGGCAGTAGGCCTTGAACGCACCGCTCATTTCTATTTGCTCACCATCCACGGCGTAAAGCGCGGGTCGTTCGCCATCCGCGCAGCAATTTCGCTTGCCTTTTCGCTAAGGGCGCACAGCGGCGCTCGGGTAGGGCCTGCACCAATGCCGCGGGCCTGCATGATGGCTTTAATGCCCGGTAAAACGCCGACTTCCAGGAGTTCGCTAACAAACTGCTGCGAGATTTCCTGCAATCGTTGGGCTTCTGCCAAATCGCCAGCATTAATCGCTGTGTTTAGCGACGCGTAAAGCTTACCCATCACATTGTAAGTTGAGCCAATCCCACCGTCAGCCCCAAGCACACCCGCACTCAGGTAAATTTCATCAAAACCAAAATAGAAAATTTTGTCCGGATGGACTGCCTTAAGTTGACTGAACTTAAAAAGATCTTGCGAGGTAAACTTAATGCCTGCGACATTTTTCAATTGCAAGATTTCACTGAGCACTGGCAATGGTAGCGGTCGATTGGTGCGCACGGGCACCTCATAAACAATCATGGGCAAATTGGTCGCAGCACTCAACTCGCGATAATAGGAAATGATTTCCCCATCGCTGAACGGATAGGCGTGCGGTGGCAAAGCTGAAAGACCATGATATCCCAATCTGGCCGCATTCTGCGCCAGCGCGATGGAATCACGCAAGTTTGGTGCGCCCACATGGGCAATCAGTTTTTTGCCCTGATCCGCTGCTGCCTCGGCGACCACGCCTTGTTGGTCTAACAATTCCTTAGTGTTGAGCAGGCCAGATTCGCCACTGCTGCCGCCGACGTAAAGTCCATCCAAACCCTGGCTGAGCACGGCTTTTGTCACTTCTTTTTGTCGCGTAGGGCAAAATGACTGATCATCTTTCATCGCAGTGATGAGGGCAGCAAACATGCCGCGCAATTGGGTATTCATCATATCCTCCAGTTCTTAAAGCCATTTTCGCGATATAGCGACGGCAAACTCATTTTTGCAACTCCAAATATTCCTAAATGACAATTTTTAGTTTGACAATTATTTTATTTGGTAATACCAAAAATAAAGAATGGTAAAGCAAATGCTTGCGGCCGGATATGCAAACGGCGTATCTATCAGAGCATCACTTGCCAATTTAGGAGGAATAGATGGCCTTAAAGGACATTGAACATCAGCAAAAAGACCAGCGTCGAGCCGCCGACGTGATTGCTGATGCCTTAATCGATGAAATTCGCCAAGGCGATATCGCCATCGAAGCTGCGCTGCCAACCGAACGCGAACTGTGCGAGCGGTTTTCAGCCTCACGACCAACAGTGCGTGAAGCGCTGGCGCAAATGCAGATGCGCGGCTATGTGGAAACGGGCTCCGGCCGTCGACCACGCGCCACACGCCCATCCATTCAAACGGTTCTGCAAGCCACAGGCATGCACTTGCGGGAGATTTTGGGTGATGCGGAGAGTGGCGCCCATTTGGAACAAATGCGTCAGTTCATTGAGGCCGGCGCAGCGCGGGAAGCTGCACTTAAGGCTGACAATGTGCAGATCACGAAGTTGCAAGCTGCGCTTGAAGAAAACTACAAATCGATTGGCACACCAGTTTTTGCAGAAACGGACATCGCCTTTCATCGCGCAATCGTATCCGTACTCGGTAATCCGATCATCCTAAAGCTGCATGATATGTTTGTGAGTGCCTTGCTCGCTGGTCGTGCTCCAACGGATGACCCCAAGCGCTATGACATGATGGCCTACGAGGAACACCGGGCCATTTATCAAGCAATTTTGGATGGCGATGTTGTTACCGCCACCAACATTACAGACCGCCATTTGGCGCGGTCTTATCGGGCGCGCTTGAGCGTGCCTAAAACCACCCTAAGTGAAAATCAAACAGAATTGGCAGCCAAAGGGCTGACCTAAAATTGGCAAACACCGTTTTTGCCAATCATCATAAATGGAGGAAGTTGATGAAATTCATGACCAAAACATTGAGCGGTTTTACCGCTATTTTGTTGGCAACAACGAGTGTGCACGCGGCAGAACTGACCTTTGGCATGCAGGACAATGAAGTCTCAAATGTTTATCAAGGGGCGGCGGCGTTTAAAGAAAAGCTGGAAGACATCTCTGGCGGAGAAATGACCGTAAAGCTTTTCCCTTCTGCAACCTTGGGTGATTTCAAGGCCATGGTGGCACAAGTTCAAGCTGGCGAACTTGACATGGTGATGACCGGCTATCCGGACATGAGCTACATTATTCCAGAGCTAAAGTTGATTGGCGCGCCCTATGTGGTGAAGGATTATGACCACCTGAAAGAAATTATTGCCGGGCCTTGGGGCCAGGAAATGGATGCCAAATTCCAAGATGAGGGCGTGAAGCTGCTGGATGTTTGGTATTACGGCACTCGCCAAACAACTTCCAACAAGCAAATCAACTCCATTGAAGACATGGAAGGGCTGCGGATGCGCACACCCAACGTGCCATTCCTGATTGCTTATGCGGAAAATGTCGGTGCAACACCAGCACCCGTTGCTTTCCAGGAAGTATATTTGGCGCTGCAAACCAACCAGGTTGATGCACAAGAAAACCCATTGCCGACCATTGACGCAATGAAGTTCTATGAAGTGCAAGACTATATTGCTTTGACCAACCACTTCGTGGCGTCTGCCGCGATCCAGATTTCTGCAGATAAGTGGAACGGCCTAAGCGACCAGGAAAAAGCTTGGGTTGAAGAAGCCGTGATGGCGGGCGGCAAAGTATCGAACGATATTACGTTTGAGGCGGAAGCCAACTTGATCGACAGCTTTAAGGAAGAAGGCCTGACCATCACTGAGCCAGACCTAGAACCATTCCGCGCGGCGATGAAGCCTTACTATGATGAGCTGGAAGCTGAGTTTGGTGAAGGCGCCATTTCAAAGGTGATTGGAAACTAGTCAGTCCATCACAACTCCCTAAATGCCTTAACGGGGGTGGAGGCAACTTCACCCCCAAACTTAAAGCGAGAACACATGAACGTTGAGCGCAAATATAGTTTGGAAGGGACCATCGCGACACTTTTGTTTGTGGCGCTGATTATGGTCGTGCTTTTGCAAATTCTGGGGCGCACCAATCTGGTGGCGGGCCCGGTTTGGACCGAAGAAGTGGCACGATGGCTTTGGGTGTGGATGGCGTTTTTCGCGATCCCGGAAGTTGAACGGCAAAACGCCCAGCTTAAAATGGGCTTCCTGGCTGAAATGCTCGCGGCAAAAGTTCAAGCGGTTCTCTATTTGATTATTGATGTCGCCTATTTCGGCATCATGGTTCACCTCAGCTTTATTGGCTACAAAACAATTCTGCGCACTTGGCGCAACGAAAGCGTGACACTGCCCACAAGTGACGCCTTGCTCTATGCCTCTGCATTTGTTGCGTCTTTCTTTGTGTTGTTCCGCATTGCCCAGCGCGTTTGGCGGCAAGTGCAAAATCTGAAAGCAAAGGGAGAAGGCCAATGATTTTGAGCATTATTGGCCTTGCCTGGCTGTTGATGGTGTTGGTTGGTGTGCCCATTGGCATTGCGATGATTTTCGTTTCCATGGGTTATTTCTATTATACGGGCATGGGCCTCACTTTTGCTGTGCAACGCATGGTTGATGGACTGAACAGCTTCCCCATGCTGGCCGTACCCTTGTTTATTCTGGCCGCTGCCATTCTCAATTCTTCGCGCATCACCCATCATTTGTTTGGGTTTGCGCGCGCATTGGTGGGCCACATCACTGGCGGTTTGGGCCATGTGAATGTGTTGGCGTCACTCTTTTTCTCCGGCATGTCCGGTTCGGCTTTGGCTGATGCGGGTGGCTTGGGCAAAATGGAAATCGAAGCCATGCGCGACGCGGGTTACGACGAAGAATTTGCAGGTTCGGTAACTGCCGCGTCTTCTATGATCGGGCCTTTGGTGCCGCCTTCCATCACCATGGTGCTCTATGGTGTGGTGTCAAACACTTCCATTGGCCAATTGTTTTTGGGCGGTATTGTGCCGGGCGTCATGTGCGCAATCGCGTTGATGGTTATGGTTTATTTTATGGCCAAACGCCGGGGCTATCCCACAGATGCGCGCAAAAGCTACGGTGAAATTGGCACACTGTTCATCAAATCCTTGCCCGCTTTGCTTACCCCTGTGGTAATTGTTGGTGGCATTTTTTCTGGCTATTTCAGTCCGACCGAGGCCGCAGCTATTACTGTTGTCTATGCGATTATGATCGACATGATCTTTTATCGCGAACTGACCATCAAGCGGTTGTGGAACGCGCTATACGAAACCACCGCCACATCTGCTGGCATTGCCACTATCATCGCAGGGGTAAGCCTGCTTGGTTATGTGCTGGCGCGTGAACAAGCGCCCCAGCAAATCGCACAGCTATTTTTGTCCATCGCCAATGACCCGATCAGCTTTTTGATTGCCGTCAATCTGATGATCTTTGTGCTCGGGTGTCTGGTGGAAAGCTTGGCCATCTTGTTGATTGTTGTGCCGATTTTGGTGCCCATCGCTATCAGCTTTGGCATCGACCCGGTGCATTTCGGCATCATCATTGTGCTTAACCTGATGATTTCAATTCTGACCCCGCCAATGGGCATGGCTCTATTTGTTGTGGCACAAGTTGGTAATATTCCTTATCTCAAATTGGCAAAGTCCATCCTACCTTGGCTTTTGCCCCCGATAATTGTGTTGATTTTGGTGTGTGTTTTCCCTGTATTGGCTACAGGCTTGCCAAATCTAATGGGGTAGATATGTCAGTTTTAGATCAGATGCGTGGTGGGGTTGTCGTGTCCTGCCAACCCGTTGACCATGGACCGATGGATCAGCCCAACATTGTGGCGGCCATGGCGCAGGCAGCTGCTGCGGGCGGTGCAAAAGCGTTGCGGATCGAAGGTGCGGAAAATGTTCGCAAAACCCGCCCAAATCTCACTGCGCCAATCATCGGTATTGTGAAGCGCGACTTGCCCGACAGCGATATACGCATAACGCCCTTTATTGAAGATGTTGACGCACTGGCTGCGGCAGGGGCTGATGTGATTGCCTATGACGCAACGAATAGATCTCGACCGGTTTCAACCAAGGCGTTGGTTGATGCAATCTTGGAACAGGGTAAAGTCCCCATGGCGGATTGTTGCTCTTTTGAAGATGCGGAACGTGCTGCGGCACAAGGCGCACAAATTGTAGGATCAACCCTATCAGGATATGTTGGCCAACATGTCGCGACAGATCAGGACGAGCCGGATTATTATTTGCTAGAACAGCTCCGAAAGCTAGGCCTGTTCACAATGGCCGAGGGTCGATATTCCAGCCCCGAACGGGTACGTGAAGGCTTTGTGCATGGCGCAGATGCAGTAACCGTCGGCACTGCCCTAACTCGATTGGAAATCATGACAAGCTGGTTTTGTGCCGAGGCGCCCAATGGCTAAAGCACTGAACGGTTTTGCCATCGATCTGGGGGGGACCAAACTTGCGGCGGCAAGGTTTGAAGCCAACAAACTGGTTGAAAAGGCGCAAATGCCAACCAAAGCCGATGCTCCATTTGAAGACTTGTGCGCGGCGATGGCAATGCTGCTTGATCAACTTGGCTTTTGCCAGGGCAACCGCTTGGGCGTGGCACTTACGGGCCGGATTGATCAATCGGGCCACTGGTCAGCAGTGAATGGCGGCACATTGCCTAAGATCAAAGATATTGATGTGCGCAACGCTTTCACCAACATGTTTGGAACAAACCTGACCATCCTCAATGATGCAACAGCGGCAGCGTGCGGCGAAGCCCACTTTGGCGCTGGACAGGGTGTAAGTGCCTTTGGCTATATCACCATTTCAACCGGTGTGGGCGGTGGCATTGTACTCAATGGACAACCCGTCACCAGCCCAAATGGATTGGCCGGCCATATCGGCTTTATGCGCTCACCATTGGGCAATGCAGAATGCGGTTGCGGACGTTTTGGCACAGTGGAAAGCGTGGCTGGCGGACGCGCCATGGCGCATCAGGCCCATGTTGCTGGTTTTGAAAACTTGAACGCCAAAATGATTTTTGAGGCGTATCTGGCTAATGAAAAATGGGCGACCGAAATCATCTCCCGCGCCGCACAAGCCATCGCCATTCAGATCGCGGATCTCACGAGCATATTTGGATTAGAGCGTGTGGCAATAGGAGGATCAATTGGATTGGCCGACGGCTTTCTCGAACTAATTTCGCTCAGTTTAAGCAAAGAACCTGACCTATTCCAACCGGATGTCAGATGCGCAGCATTGGGCAGCAATAGTCCACTGTTTGGAGCTTTGTGCATATAGGTGGCGGTGTTTCCTATTATGATACATCTCATGGATTACCTTTATCCATTCTTGGAACATAGCGACCAATGTCACCAAGCTTCTAGCGTCAACCTTTAGCCACTTGTCAATATCAGCCTTAATGAGAACAAGGCGATTGCTTCCAACGTCCGCTTCTGTGATGCTGCGATGGTCCAAAAACCCTGACACCTAATGGCGGCCCTTGGTCGATGTTCGTATTTGATTGTCATAACTCTGGCAGGGGTTCCCGACCAGATGCGAAGAGCGCGTGCCACTTCCAACTCATGTATAAGTCGCTGGGCTCAACGGCTATCCAACCTAACTAAAACATCTGTTGTAAAGTGGGGTTTCTTCAAGGCGCGGCAGTTCTGAAGTCAACGTGTTGCACTGTGGAGGGCTTAAAGAACGACGATCAAAGCCATTTCCCAAAATGCAATATGATTGCGCGAAATCCCAACACTTGAACAAATTCCTATAATACAAAATGCAAGTAAATATGCAGGAGAAAGATTTTGTGCAATTTCACTTGCAAAAAATGATTCATTATGCAAGATTGCTTGCAGAAAGAGGTTCAATGTCCATAATTCAACGCATTCAAAACAGCGCAGCAAAGCTGACCCCGGCGGAACAAAAATTGATTGAGTCAATTTTGGAAAATCCGAAGGCGGCCGCATTGGCAACTGCGGCAGATTTGGCCAAGGGGGTCGATGTGCATGAAGCCACTGCTTCTCGCTTGGCCCGTAAGCTTGGTTTTGAAAGCTATGGCCAATTTCGTTTTTCATTGCAGGACGAGTTTATTGCTCAGCAGGAACCAGCCAAGCGTTTGCAGAAGTCGCTGGAGACCAAATCGGACGGGTCTTTTTTGACCGATTTGGTAGCGCGCGAAACAGACGCATTGGCGTTGGCAGACCAGACTGTTTCTAAAGAAATGGTTGAAAAAGCTGCAAAAACCCTAATTGGCGGGCGTAAGACACATATTTTTGGCCGAGGCAATGCTGAAATCTTATCCCTAATGATGGCCAAGCGTCTGCGGCGATTTGGCAAAGATGTGCAGCAATTGTCCGGTGATATGCGCGAGCTTGCGGAGCGCGCTCTCTCCTTTGAAGAAGGGGATGTGTTGCTGGCTTTTGCCTTCCGGCGGGCACCTCAAGGCTATTTGGAGTTGCTGGAATTCGCGACTGAAAAGAAGCTGAAGACAATCGTAATCACCGGCGCGAATGGCGCTGTGATGGCCCCCGGCGCGGACCTTATTTTGACGGTTCCGCGGACAGGTGGGCAAGACGAGTTCCAAACACTGACTGTTCCCATGACCATATGTAATGCAATAATTCTTGCAGCTGGCGACATCGATCAATCAAAATCGCTGCAAAAATTGGAGCGACTTGGCGAACTCATTCAGCGTTTTGGACATCAAGATCCATGAAGCATTTAGGGAGGAAACCAACATGCTCAAAGTAGCACTCACGTCAATGGCAATGGTGGCAGGATTAACAACTGCCGGCTTCGCACAAGATTTGGACAGACTTTCAACCAATGAACTGGTTGAATTGGCCAATCAAGAAGGGTCGGTGACAGTTTATTCCTTCACCAGCCGCATTTCAAAAGTAGAAGCCGCATTTGAGGCGGCATATCCAAATATTGACTTGCAAGGATATGACATTTCTTCCACCGAGCAAATCGCGCGTTTGAAAGCGGAAGCGGCAGCAGGTATCGCCAATGCCGACGTGATCTATATTTCAGATGTGCCGGTTGTCCTTTCTGATCCAGAATTGCAAGCGGTGCTAGAACCATATGTACCGCCGCGCATGTCTGATCGTGTTCCAGGTGAGTTTCGTTCGCCTTTGTTGGCGCAACGCCTTTCAACTAAGCTGCTTATGTATAACGAGCAGGCCAATCCCGATGGCTCACCCATCGAAAATATCTGGCAACTGACCACCCCGGAATGGCGCGGTCGTGTGGTCATGGTCGATCCGCTGCAACGCGGGGATTATTTGGATCTTATGACCGAAATTGTGTTGCAGTCAGATGCAATGGCCGCCGCTTACGAAGAACAGTTTGGTACGCCAATCGAATTAGGTGATGCTGCGAATGCTGGCGAAAAATTCATCATGGATTTGTTTGCCAACGATCTGATTTTGGTGAAATCAACAGATGACGTAAATGCCGCTGTTGGCAAGTTGGGGCAAGATAATCCGCCAGTGGGCTTCACCTCCTATTCTGATCGGCGTGACAATGAAGAAGAAGGCTGGGCCCTTCAAATCTCAAATGAAACCAAACCGTCACCTGGTATTGTGTTTCCGGCGGTCCTCGCCGTGTCAAAATATGCACGCAATCCTGCCGCCGCGCGGTTGGTCATCGATTTCTTGATGGGCGACGACTCCGAGACAGGTGGTCCAGGTTTTGCTCCATTTTATGTGCCGGGGGACTATTCAACCCGCTCAGATATTGCCGCGCACCCTGATGCGATTAGTCTGGATGATCTGAATGCATGGCGCATTCAGCCCACGGCAACGGCCCGCATCCGCGCTGAAGTTGGCGACCTTGTGTTGACCTTACAGTAGCAATTTGAAATGCCGCGACCTTCTTATTGGTCGCGGCACCTAAACACTCGATGAAATAGGTTTATGTGATGAGCGTTCACGCTTCGCGGTCGGGTCGGCGCACAATTTTTGCTCAGGGAACTGTGCTGAAATTGAGCACTTTGTCGATACTTACACTGCTGATTGTTCTACCCTTGCTTTACACCGTTTTTTATACGCTTCAGCCTGATGCCATAAAGGCCTGGTCTGATGTGCTGGTTGGTCGGCTGGCTCCCAATTTGTTTTACAAGCCGCTCACCAACACCATCATGCTAGGCGTTGGCGTTGGCACACTATGCGTGTTGCTCGGTGGTTTTCTGGCCTGGTTGGTGGTGATGACCAATGTGCCATTCCGCCGGACAATTGGTGTTTTGTCGACCTTGCCGTTTATGATCCCGTCATTCGCCACAGCGCTGGCCTGGGGTAGCCTTTTTCGCAATGATCGGCTGGGCGGCCAGGTGGGCTTTCTACAAGGTTTAGGGGTGGAGATCCCTGATATCGTGTCTTGGGGGTTGCTCCCGACCCTGATCGTTTTGTCGCTGCACTATTTTTCTCTTGCGTTCACCATCATCGCGGCCGCATTGGCCACCGTGAATTCAGATCTTATCGAAGCGGCCCAAATCGCAGGCGCAAAAGGGGTAAAGATCTTGCTGGGCATTGTACTCCCGGTCGTAACCCCGGCTTTGTTTGCCGCCGCATCGCTTTGCTTTGCGGGTGCTGTTTCCAATTTTGCCGCGCCGGCCCTTCTGGGTTTGCCAGTACGCATGCAAACTCTTTCAACCCGTTTGTTTGGTATGATTGAGATTGGCCAAGTGGAACGGGGCTATGTGATCGGGTTTCTGCTGGTGCTATTTTCTGCCTTGTTTTTGTGGGCGGGCAACCGGGTTGTTTCAGGCCGTCGGTCCTACGCCACCATCACAGGCAAAGGCGGGCGGGCCAAACGCTTTGATCTTAAAGGTGCACGCTGGCCGCTATTCTCTGTCGCGGCCTTGTTTTTGGTCGCAGCAACAATCGTGCCCATCATCGTGTTGATTGCGTCAAGCTTTGCACCTTCATCGTCGGCATTATTTTCTGATTGGACCGCCCACTATTGGGTGGGACAATCCACCCCTGATTTCGCCCAAGGCACGCCTGGTATTGTCCACAATCCAGACATCATCAAAGCACTATTGATCACGACCGCGCTTGGCATGTCTGTTGCAATTAGTGGCCTATTGATTGGGCTTTTGACGGCCTACACGGCAGCGCGCTACCGCACAGGATGGGTGTCCGCCGCCATCACGCAGATTTCGTATCTGCCCTTGTTGGTCCCAGGTATTGCGTTCGGCGCGGCTTACATTGCCTATCTTGGCGCGCCGATCGGTCCGTTTCCTGCGCTCTATGGCACATTTGCGTTGCTGGTGATTGCTGGCACCGCCTATCTGTTACCATTTTCTGTGCAGACCGGACGTGCCGTTTTGCAGCAGGTGTCAGGTGAGCTGGAAGAAAGTGCCCGATTAACTGGCGCAGGCTTTTTCCGTCGGATGCTTGCGATCACCGTGCCGCTGGCCATTCGTGGCATGGTGGCTGGTGCTCTGCTGATATTTGTGAAGATTGTGCGCGATCTTTCGCTGGTGGTGCTGCTGTTCACGCCAACGATGCCGGTTATGTCGGTTTTGGCTTACCGATATGCCTCTGAAGGCTTCACGCAGTTCGCAAATGCCATCACGGTCGTCATTCTCGTTCTTTCTATTGTTGTTTCGCTGGCGGCCAATCGGCTGCAGGCTAAGTCTCAGCCATGGCTGAGCAATTGAGGTTGTCATGTTAGAAATTCAAAACCTTTCCAAAAAATTTGACGATTTTACTGCGGTGGACCGCGTAAATATCAGCGTGCCAGACGGGTCGTTTCTTGTTTTGCTGGGGCCATCAGGGTGCGGAAAAACAACTTTGCTTCGCATGCTTGCAGGCTTGGAGCTTCCCTCTGCCGGTCAATTGATCTTTGGTGATCAGTTGGTCTCTGACGGCGACAAGGGCTGGAATGTGGATCCTGCCAATCGCCGCTCAGGGTTGGTATTTCAATCCTATGCGCTGTGGCCACATATGAGTGTGCGCGGCAATGTGGATTGGCCGCTAAAAGTGGCCAAAATGGCGAAGAAGGATCGTGTTCAACGCATTGATGAAGTGCTGAAGCTTTTGGGCATTGAAAAACTTGCAGACCGGTTTCCAAATGAGATTTCGGGTGGGCAACAACAACGTGTTGCCATCGCGCGGACAATTGCCCCGCGACCAGAAGTACTGTTGTTTGACGAACCCTTATCTAATCTGGACGCCAAGTTGAGGGTAGAAATGCGCGCTGAATTGATGCGGCTCCACCGCAAAATTGGCGCTACATCGGTTTATGTGACCCACGACCAAATCGAAGCCATGACCATGGCCACCCATGTGGCGGTGATGAATGAAGGCAAAATTGAACAATTTGGCACCCCAGAAGATTTGGTGCAGCGTCCCAACTCAACATTTGTCGCCAACTTTGTTGGCACGCCGCCCGCCAATATTATTCCCGTGATCTCGATGAACGGCATAGCAAAGATCGAGAACTCGGATATTCAGTTTAAGTGCGAGGTTCCCGACGTGCGTTCAGCGATGTTCCGCGCCGAAGATATCTCTCTTAGCCAAACGGCATCGAAAAATGCCCTTGCGCTGGAAGTGTCCGAGGTAAGTGGCATCGCTGGACGCACCATGGTAACCGCACTTGCTGGGCCTTTGCGGCTCACGTCCATTGTTGATGAGGTGCCTAAGCTTCAGGTCGACGACCCGGTCTATTTTGTGCTGCCAGACAAACCTGCCTGTTGGTTTGACCAAGATGGCAAGAGGATTTGATCATGCGGCTATTATTGGTGCGGCATGGCCAATCGGAATGGAATGCGGTGAAACGGTTGCAGGGGCAGGCGGATATTGATTTGTCTCCTGAAGGACGCGCTCAAGCCCGTGAAATTGGCCCCATAGTGCAACAGATTTCGCCTGACTATGCCATAGGCTCCGACCTGAAACGGGCGATATCAACCGCTGAGCTCATGGGGTTCGATCATGTTCAGCTATCCTCCAAATTGCGCGAAATTTCAGTTGGAGACTGGACAGGCCAGCCGATTGAGACGCTCATTGAACAATCACCGGATGATTATCTGAATTGGCGTGCGGGATCTTTTACCCCGCCGCACGGTGAAAGCTGGACCGAGTTTGTCTCACGCACGCACGGGATAATTGACGAATACCGTCGGCATATGGACATTCGAAATTTACTCGTGGTTTGCCATGGCGGTGTGATCCGCGCGCTTTTGGATCATTATTTGGGGCTATCGCCCAAAAGCATTATTCCTGTTGCGCCAGCAAGCCTAACGTCGGTCCGCCTGCCAAAGAGTGGCGAAAGTCCAGCACGGCTGGAACTCTTCAATTATCGACCGACTGATCTGGAATTTGGAGCACCTGACTGAGATGTTCAGCGCTTTGGGATTTTTAGGTCTGGGCCTTTTGTTGCTTTATTTCGGCGGAAATTGGCTGGTTGACGGCGCACAATTTATTGCTAGAAAACTGGGGCTATCAACACTTCTCATTTCAATTGTGATCATTGGCTTTGGTACATCTGTGCCAGAATTGTTGGTCGCGATAAATGCCAATCTGGCTTCAAAACCCGACATTGCGGTGGGGAATGTCATCGGCTCAAATATCGCTAATCTCTTGTTGGTTATGGCGATTACCGCACTGATTTTTCCCTTAAATGTTGTCGAGAAGGTTCTACGCATCGATGGAACGTCGCTGATCGGCGTGACATTGCTTTATATGATGCTGGCCATGGATGGTGCATTGTCTCGAGCTGACGCCTGCGTTTTGGTGCTGGCTATACTCGGCTATTTGATTTTTCGGGCGAACAATGACGAACACGACCATGAAGATGACGCCCCCAATATCACCTTGAGAAACGCCTGTCTTTTGGCCGCGGCTGGCCTGATCGCTTTGCCATTTGGTGCTGACCTATTCCTTCAAGGCGCGGTGTCCCTTGCGCAAAAACTTGGGTTAAGCGATGAGATGATCGGCCTGACAATTGTGGCGCTCGGCACCTCTGTTCCTGAACTGGCAACATGCGTCGTCGCGGCAATGCGACGAGATGTCGACGTTGTTGTCGGCAATATATTAGGCAGTAATATTTTCAATTTGACATTGGTGATGGGCGGCGCAGCTCTCGCCCAGCCTCTTACCATAGCGCGAAGCTTTGTTGAGCTGGGAAATTCAGTGTTGCTGGCCGCAACCATACTCTCGTTGATCCTGATGTTCACAGGCGCACGATTATGTCGCAAAGAGGGCGCTTCCATGCTCGTGCTTTATCTATTCATTGTTTCAATCTGGATATCGTAACGCTCTGCTCAAATGTGCAATCGGTATCCAACACATGGGCATGTGCCGCTCGCGTTAGATGTTGGCTCACTCTTCAGTCCGCTTTCGACGGAATTCTGATGCCGGCCGCATCGAACACATGCACATAGTCCTTGTCGACCTTCAGTCGTTTTGTGTCGCCTATATTGGGCATGGCGCGCCCGTCATCACGCACGCGTAATTCTTCCCCGCCGGTCAATGATAATGAACATAGATGGTCAGCGCCGGTATATTCGGTTTGAAAAATATGTCCGGTCAGGACATTTTCCGCGTCTTCATTTCGCGCGGTGATCAAATCGGTGGGGCGAAGACCAATAGTGACGGGCTGACCGATTTCTGCGGTCGGCATTGGGTGCGTGGCCAAACTGACCCCGCCATTGAGCAAAACGCTTCGTTTATCCTCAGCCACAAGACCCCGAACAAAGTTCATGGTGGGGCTACCAACAAAGTTAGCCACAAACATATTTGCAGGTTTGTGAAACACTTCCCGCGGTGTCCCGATTTGTTGAACCACACCCCCGTTCAAGACAACAATGCGGTTGGCCATCGTCATGGCTTCCAATTGGTCATGCGTGACATACAAAGTGGCGCGGCCCACGCGTTTGTGCAATGCCATAAGCTGTTGGCGCATGCCATCGCGCAATAGCGCGTCAAGGTTTGACAATGGCTCATCCATCAAAAACGCTACGGGCTCCCGGATAATCGCCCGTGCGAGTGCAACCCGCTGGCGTTGGCCGCCAGAAAGATGTTCAGGCAGCTTGGCGAGCTGAGACTGGATGTCGACAATCTCGGCAACGCGCAGCACCTTTTCTTCAATCTCTTTGGCACTAAATTGCCGACGAAAGCCGGTTTTTAGTGGATAGGCAATGTTTTGCGCGACCGTCATGTGAGGATAAAGCGCATAGTTTTGAAATACCATGGCGACATTTCGATCACGCGGCAGCTTGTAGTTTACCAGCTCACCATCGACATAGATTTCTCCGGCGCTGGGTGCCTCAATGCCGGAAATCAGCTTGAGCAGCGTGCTTTTGCCACAGCCAGAAGGTCCCAGGAGGGCGACAAACTCATTCGCCTCGATTGAAAGCGTCAAATTGTCGACCACGTGCAAGTCTCCGTAAGACTTGTTCACTTCAACAAACTCGATGGCTGCGTTTTCTATATTTGATTGAGTCATTTTTAGCCTTTGAATGCCCCTGCCAGATTTTGAGCGAGGAAGAAACGTTGTAGAAGAACAAACAAGAGCGTGATGGGTACGGCCGCCAGCAAAGCCGCCGCGCTAATCAACCCCCAATCCACTACAAAGTTGGACTGTAGGCCGGATATACCAACCGTAAGCACCTGTTTTCTTTCGTCTTGAATGGCCACAAGCGGCCACAAAAAATTTGTGTATTGCAGCATGAACGTGAAAATCGCATGCACAACTAGACCTGGCTTGATGAGCGGCAAGATGATCCGGAAAAAGATGCCAAACTCGGTTTCTCCATCCAAGCGCGCGGAATGCCCTAAATCGTCTGGCAAAGAGACAATGAAGCTGCGGATCATAAATATGCCCAGCGGGTTCGCCAGTGGTGGCAAAATAAGCGCCCAATAGGTGTTGAGCAGCCCCAAATCGCGCACCAAAAAATAGAGCGGAATGATCAAAGCCGCCACCGGGATAGCAACCGCCATCAACAGCGTTGCTGAGAGCACATTCCGTCCGGTGAAGTGTAGCTTCGCCAAAGCGTAGGCTGCCATGGCATCAATCAGCAATTTGATCAACGTCACCGCCAGGGCAACAATAAGCGTGTTGATGGTCCAAAGGATAAAGGGATGCTCTGTGAGTAATTTCTCATAATTTCCCCAGTATAGGGTATCAGGTAACCAATCAGGCGGATAGCTAAACAGGGACTTTGTGCGTTTAACTGACGTCGAAAGCACGTAAAGAAACGGTACAATTGAAACGATGCAGGCAACAATCAATGTGACATAGGAGGCAACGATAGCACCGGTCGTGGGCTGCAATGCATGTGTCTGCCTTCTGCGTATCCAGCGAAACGTCATATCAATGTCCTTCTTTCAAAAGCGTCATCTGGATCGCTGTCAAAACAAGCACAACGATCACCAGAACAAACGCAAGGGTCGCGCCAAAGCCGGGTTCGTTGAAGGTGAACAGGCTGCGGTAGACGTACCAGGTGGCTGTCGCAGTCGAATTGACCGGTCCACCATCGGTCAACACAAAGACTGAATCAAACAGTTGCAAATTAACGATCGTGGCGAAAATCACAGAGAAGAAGAACGTTGGCTTCATCAATGGCAATGCATGCTGCCAAAATCGGCGAAATGGTCCGGCGCCGTCCAGTTCTGCAGCCTGAAACAGTTCTGTTGGAAGCGAGGTGAGGCCCGCGAAAAACAAAAGTGCCCAGAATCCCAAGCCCTTCCACACTTCGACCATCGCAATTGTGGGGAGTGCTAAGTTTGGGTCACCCAGAAAATTGATTGGCGTGCCGGTGAACACCCGGATCAATAAATTGAGCGCACCAAAGTCCGGATGCAACACAAAGGTCCACATGAGCGCTGCAACGAGCATGGGCTGCAGGGTTGGAAAATAGATAATGGATTTGAACAGGTTTTGACCAAATTTTGCCACGCGCATGGACAGTGCAACCACCATCGCCAAAACAAAGACCACGGGAATAGCGATGAAGGAATAGACGATTGTGTTCTTTATCGACTTTAGGACCAGCGGGTCTATGAAGGTGCGGTGCCAGTTTTCGAGCCCAACGAATTTCATTGGCGACATCACCCCGCCGGAGTGGAAGGTTTGCCAAAAAAGCACAACAATAGGGATGAGCAGGAAACCCGCAAAAAACACCAGATTGGGGGCTAGAAATGCAAACGCAATCAGGTTCTGTCGTCGCTTGAACCTTCTTTTTAATATCCGATGTTCCTCGGCACTAAGCTTTTGATTTTTTGACATGTTCTTATTCCGGTTGCGGTCTCCATGCCGCTGTCGTCAGGAATTGAGGGTGCAATGAAATGGCTGCGGGGCACTGACCAACCCCGCAGCACATCGGCAATCACCCAACAATATTGTCGATAATCGCGCACATCTGCTGGATGGTTTGTTCACCCGTCAGATTGCCGCGATAGGCATCTTCCGCAACTGGCCAAATCGACTGCAGCACTTTGAGAATCTGCGGATGTGGCTGAATGCCCTTAACCCGTGGCACAAAGTCCATTTGAATTTTACGCATCGCCGGATTGTCTTGATAAAGGCTCGCAACAATATCTTCCCGCACAACCTGCAGATTTACTTGTTCTGCAAACCGTCCGACTTGTGGTCCTGACGCCCAGTGCTTGATAAAGGCCCAGGCTTCATCCTTGTTCTGGCTCGCCTCTGCAATGGACAAAATGCCGAAATTGCCCATGACGGTTTGTCCCTCGGGCCCAGGTGGTGCCATCGCAACATCCCAATCAAAGTTGGGTGGGTTTGCCAGCAGCTCGTTAATCTGCGGTGTTTCGCCATGCAGAATGGCAATCTTGCCGGCTTTAAACAAATCGAACAACTCTTGGGTGCCCATTGACCCAACTGCTGGTGTCACACCTGCTTGATGCAGATCGATGAGCAATTGCGTGGCATCTTCCGCCCCCTGCAATCCGCACCCAGTCCAATCCTCGTTTAACAGGTCTGCACCAGCATTGTGTACATAGGGCAACCAATCCCAAAATGCGAAATCCGACGTGCGTGTTCTTGCGGCAAAGCCGTAGACATCGCCTTTGGTGGCCTTTTTGGCGGCAGCCATCATATCCTGATAAGAATTTTGCCATGTGTCGCCAACGCCTGCCTCTTCCAGCAAGTCCGTGTTCACAAAGATATTATAAACTGCGCCGAGCACAGGCACGCCCCACACTTTGCCATCAGATACTGCTAAATCCCAAGCAAATGGCGCGATGGCAAATCGTTCATCTTCCCAGTCCGGGTCGCTCGCATAGCCTGCCATGTCGTGCAGTGCACCGTTGGCTGCATAGTTTGGATAAACAAGATCCACAAGATACAGCACATCCGCCGGGTTGCCGCTTGCAAAGCCGGTTGTGAGCTCGGCATTCATATTTGCCCAATTGTAGGTGGTGAAATTCACATCTACATTTGGCGCCTTTGCCTTGAAATCCTCAATGATCATCTGCTCAAAGCGATGCTCATCTGCGGAGTGGGGCCCCTTGATCATTGTGATTTCGCCGGAAAGCTCCTGTGCGTGGGCTGCGCTCCCTGCAATCAAGGCTGCGCCGACCATTCCCAACATAAAGGTGCGTGGCATGGTGCCTGCTTGGTCCACCCAGCGATTAATGCCAACCCCTTCAGCCCGGTTTCGAGCATGTTTTATCTCTGAATTCATCATCTTCCTCCCATTTGATCGCCCGTTTAGCTAAGCTTGAGAGATCAATAGTCCGACTAAATCCGACAAACGTAGTTAAACAACGCATTGTTTTACTACTACAGAATTTAGCTATCCGCAATAGGCAAAAATTGATCAAAGCTGGCACTGGTGATGTGCCGAGCTGGATTTTGGGCGTCTCAGGGCCGGTGAATTGTCAAATCATAGCGGGTAAAAGTCCCGCCAAATATTTGAAAAATATAGCAAACGAGATTGGAAGGGGCGACGTCAGTTGCGAACAGAGGCAATGGCCAGTTCAATGCAATCCAACAAAAATAGCTCAGCATATTTGTTGCTGTGAATATGATTTTGCTCGTCTAAAAAGATGCTCGGATCGAACGGTACAAACAAATCCGCAACAGAAGCCAAAGGACTTCCGTGCGGTACGATTGCGCAAATGCAGACCTTGTTTTCTTTTGCCTGCATCACTCCTTCGAGCGCGTAGTGCTGATCTTTCTCCATGGAGAAATACAAAAGCAAATCGCCCTTGGACGCTTCCCTTGCAAGAGCATCCTGATCCAAGCGGCCTTGAGTGCACCTGGATGCAATGCCAAGCCGGAAAAAGCGAGCTTCAGCCTCGGTCGCAAGGCCAAGGGCGCGACTGTCCGTGGGCATGCAAAATATGCGGCGCGCCGCATTAATCTGTGTGGCAAGTTCCGATAATAATTTGTCGTTCAGTGGATTGGCGGCTTGTCGCAATGCCTGAAACGCATAGCTATGAACCAGTTGTGCAAACGAGGTTTGACTATCTTTTCCCGCATCGTCTGCCAGATCCAGCATTTCTCCCACAACCAGATCCTGGGCGAGCTTCAGCTTGAAGGCTGCAAAGCCCTGCAACTCCATCTTGCGGCAAAGCCGCATAACGGTGGGCTCGCTAACTTTTGCGCGAATTGCGAGTTGTTTAATGGGGTTGTTGATCACCCATTGAGGATCATTCAAAATGATTTGCGCAACATTTTGCTCTGCCCGGTGCAGCTTGGGCAAGAGCTGACGCAAATGCTCTAAAATATCGGAGCTTTCCCTTAGCGGTGCGCCGCGCAAAATCTCGGTGCGTCGATCCTTCAGCGTACCCTGATTTTTTGGAAGATCACTCACGCAAGCACCCCACTTTCGATCATTTTCGGCCCAGTCTTGCCACACCAACGCACAGTTTCACGGAGGTCGCGCCAACAACCCATTCGCCTACATAGCAGAAAATTGCGTTATTTTGCTACGCTTTTTAGGCATCAATTTTGGTTTTCGACACGCAATTATCATCATTTAGCAAAATTTTGCAGTTGACGTTGTAAAACTACTTCTATTTAGTTCTCATACTCGAAGATTGTTTTGGTGAGTGTGCGGTGGTTGAAATCAGCCTATTTGCGCCACGCTTTGCCAGAGTCCATGGGGGGAGAAATGCAAAAAGCCGTCAATCCATTCAATATAGCTGACGCGGATCGATTTGAAATCTGGGAAATGCTGGTAAGACGCGACATTATGGCCTTTGCAGCGCAAGATTGGAGCGCGCATGAGGCGGACTTCATTAGCGAAGAGTTTTTCGGCGTTAACAGCGGGAACTCTGGCAATCCTGATTCCTGGAGCGCCGCCTTTGGTGAGTTAAGTGCCTATGCGGCAGAATGGGTGGCGTTTGCACAACAAACTGCCGAAACAGAATATGCCGAAGACCCCGTGCAGGCACATTTTCGTGCCACCACTTTGCGGGACATCGAAATCAATGGTTCTTTTGCAGTGGCACACAAAAAATTTGACGGTACGATCGCCCTGGCCGATGGTGGCGTCGAGATTTTGAACTGGCAGACGATTTATTTTTGCAAAAAGCGCAAAGGCCGCTGGTTCATTTCCGGGTTTATTGGGTACCTGCCCAATCCAATGGGCTCGAGCCCTGACGGTATTGATTCATTCTTGCGAGGGCAACAGACCATTGCTTCCCGTCGCCTTACCAGTCGCGACACCACATCGACACGACGGTCTAGCACCGCAAGTCAGGTCAGGTCCATCATAAGCAATTTAGCGCCAACAAGTACAACAGATTTCAAGACGATGGCGGCGCAAGCGCTGAATGACTGCGAGCTTCAACTTAAAGAACAAAAATGTGAACTCAATGATGTGTTCAGAATAACCGTCATAGTTTCGCAAATTGAGGATGCAATTCCATTCCAAACTATATTCGATGAGGCATGGCCGACCTCACAACCCACCATTTCCATTAGTGAAGCAAGATTGCCCAAAGACGCAAAAGTGCAAATTGAAATGTGGATTAATTCGCCACGCCCTGATCCAGTTGGGTGAATCTGCATTCAGCTTAGCTAAACATCGACCGTTCCGGTCGGTCGTTGCAAGGAAAGGTGTTTACGCGTTGCGGATCGCTTCACCCGTCGAAAAGTAGGCAACGCAATAGAGCTATGATAGATGCCGATTCAAAAACACATCGCTCATATCTGTTTGGACACGAGGGTTTTGGGATCATAATTAGGCGAACTGATATATCAATAGTCGCGCTGTCTGAATTGCGTGGCCATTTATGGTGAACGGCGTTCGGTACTACGCTCGGTTTCGCTAAGGTAATTCATTGTAAGAAAAATCATGGATGTCTTGTCAGCAGTTTGTAAGACTGAATAATTGTTCACTGAAACCCAAAACTTGATTTTAGGATTTCGATTACTGACTGGGAATGGATTAAATAACTTGAGCAGCGAATGATTGCTTCGGACCGATAAAACCGTTTTCCTATCCTGAAAGCTTCACGCCAGATTTTCGACTCTATTCTTCCATTGTTCCTATGCTGCATGGCAGTGAAGTCCGGTGTAGAAGGGACCATAGCTGTTTCTACGTCGCTATCGCTCAAATGCGATTTGGCCGGTTTGTGTGCAATCGAGCAAATTCTTCGACACTTGAGCTGCATCAAAATTGACACTCATACTTGGTGTTACATTGGGCGCAATCTCGACCATTCCACAAAGGCTTTATGGCTAAGGGGTAGATGATGATACGGTTGGCACTGACCACTCTTCTTGTTCTTGCAACAATATTCGTAGTACCGATTGTTGTTTACGGGCTTTTTTCGTCGGTTAGTGGACTGGAGCCTCCTGGAGAGTCTCCATTGTTGTTTTTGTTAGGTGTGTTTGTTTCCAAAGCGGGTACCGCACTTGCATTTGTCTGGATTTATTATGTTGCACGAGAATCCTTCGAGGGGCGCTGGCCCCTTTACGCCGCGATCTGGATGACGATGTTCGGGTTTGGAGAGGTTGGTCAGGCGATCGGACCAGACTATTCATGGCAGGAGGCAGTCGCCGGAATGATCTCTGAAATGATTTACTTTTCTGCGTCGGCCTACATCGTAAATAAGCTTATCGGTGCGAAGACGGCAACGATGACAAAAACATGAAACATCGTCTTTAGTGGCCATAAGCTGGTGGATATCAATTAATGGCGTGCCTCATTTTGGCAAGACAATTATGCCTGTTCTGTCCGCACAACCGTCATGTCACCCCAATGCCCGAAAAAGGAATAGGTCGTCTATTTAGGTCCCAGACCCCAAAAAAACCAGCCCACGCCAGCTAAAGACGAAAGAGTGCAATTGATCGGTGACAAGATTTATTGTCGCGCCAAGTTGCAGTTGTCGTGCCAACCTTGTTGCCGCTCGTGACCAAAGGAGAAGTTATCTTAAAGCAGACTGGGTCAGTTGCCATGGGAACAATTTTGACGGTGGTGATGGTGGTACGCCCTTGATCCATGGCATATATACCCCGGCAATCATCAAATTCATTCGGGAACTAAAAGTGGCCAACGGTGTCAAGTTTAGAACACACAATATGTGACCGTTAGAGACAAGCAAAAAGGGGGCTAGATGGCCCTTGATCACGAAAAGGGAAATGCACCTATTCAGAACAAAAAGCTCTAATCATACCAGCGGTCGCGCAACATGGTATTTGACACATGAACCAGATGCTTGCGCATGGAAAGCGCGGCGGCGCGCGGGTCATTGGCGCTGATCGCGTTTAGAATGTCGTTATGCTCAACGCCGAGTTCAGCAATGGTTTCTTCTGAATAGGTGGACGCGCGGCGTTCGGTCCAGCCAGCTTGTTGGCGCACGGCGCGAATTTCTTCGTATATGGCAAGGAAAAGCGGGTTCTTCGCCATCTGGGCAATCTTATAATGGAAGATATCGTCCGCGCGCTCATATTGATCTGTCGAACGGGCATTTGTTGTTGCCTCAGCAAAGCCCTGCAATTGCCTTAAATCATCGCCGGTCGCGCGTTCTGCGGTCAGTGCCGCGAGGGCTGGCTCCACTTCCAAACGAACTTCCATAACTTCGCGCGGGGTCACTGTAGACGCCAATTGCTGCACGCGAGGTTGATTGGGCAATGGCGGCGGAAGCAAGAACGTGCCTTGCCCTTGGCGGCGAAAAATCACGCCATCTTGCTCCAACAAATCAAGCACACGCCGCAACTTGGTGCGCGAAACATCTAATCGCTTGGCGAGCTCTCGCTCTGCGATTAAACGTCCGTCTTTTAAAAAAACACCAGATATCAAACCTTCACGCAAGCTTTGCTCGATATCTGCGTAGTTCTCTTGTGTGCTTGTCATATTGCCTCAAAGTAAGTCCATCACCATGCGGATTGCAGTTAGCATTAAAAATGCACCAAATGCCAGCCTTAGGGCACGACGCGGGATAGTGTGCGCCAATTTTGCGCCCAAGGGCGCGAAAATAGTGGTGAGGGGAATAATCGCAGCAGCGGCCAATAAATTGATATAGCCGAATGAAAATGGCGGACGACCTTCAACGCCCAATCCGGTGAAGGCATAAACGATCGCCCCCGGCACAGCGATCACAAAGCCTATGGCCGCAGCTGTGCCCACTGCCTTGCGGATATCATAGCCCAGAAAATTGAAAATCGGCACACACACCGTGCCCCCGCCAATCCCCATCATTGCAGAGATTGCCCCAGCAATCGTGCCCATAATCATCCAGATATAGCCCGGGAAGGAACGAGGTTCGGGCGCATCACTGCCTTTGCGCAAAATCATATCGAGCGCCACCAAAAAGGCTGTGACCACAAAGACAAGGATCATCAATTGCCCATCAGCATAGCCGCCCAAAAAGCCGCCAAGCACCACACCCACCATGATGGAGGGCGCCCAATAACGCAAAATCTGCCAATCAATTGCACCGCGCTTTTGGTGCGCGCGGGCAGAGGAAAGGGCGGTAAAAATGATGGTGGCCAATGAGGTGCCGACCGCCACTTTAATCGTGAGGGCAGGGTCCATGCCTGTTGAGCCCAGCGCGATATAAAGGGCAGGCACGATCACAATGCCGCCACCAACGCCAAGCAATCCGGCCAAAATGCCGCCCGCCACGCCAGCGCCCATCGACACAAGCAAAATCTGCATCAAAGCCGCAGGTTCCATACCCGCAATCATGCTAAGGGCTCCGATGCGTGGGACTTGCTGGCAATGCCAAGCCGCTCGCGTTCCGCATCCGCGTCAATAATCTTCTGGTCCAGATCATCGCGGGTCGGCACGCCGCTAAATTGATCGTTTGTGGGCAAATAATCGGCAATGAGCAGATAACGCTCACCCGCCACTGCCAAAAGGCGGCGCAGTTCAGCGAGGGGATCGGCGTGGTCATCTGCGCGAAGGTCTAGCCAGGCATAATCTTCACCGCGATGAATAACGAGCCCTGCAGATTGACGGCCGCGCTTGTCGCCGCCAGCTTTTTCGCCAGCTTCCATGGCAAAGATCAACCGTTCGGCAAACGGCATGTCAAGATTTTCACGATAGGCGCGGGCGGTTTCGGCAACGACCTCAGGACCTGCCAGCATGTTGCCAGCCACCGAATAGCCATCACCCAATTCATGGCCTGCCCAGTCGATGCAATCTTTGCCCGTATAAGCGGCTACATTTCCTTGCTTGTCGATCATATGTGCCTGTCGGCTGGCGCGCCCGGCATCGCGTTCCACCATCTGATCCAAAACAGATTGAGCACTGGCCCCGGTCTCCAAAAGCTTGCGACCTTGTGTGCCCCAAATGGGGTTCAACCAAGCTTGCGATGCGATGGCATAATCTGCACTGACATGCGGCACCGCTGCACCTGCCGCGAAAAAACGGCTCGCAACGATGAGGCCAACCCAACCCGTTTTGGGGTCTTTAGCAACGATTGAATAGGTCATAAATCCTCCTATCGGCCCACAGCATAGGCTTGCATCAAACGCGGCGTCGCCCCGGCCCGCAACTGACCATCTTTATCGCGGATGGCGGCTGTTAAACGGCCAACCGTCATTGGGTCAGCCACTGTGACTTTGTGTCCCCGGGCACGCAAAGCGTCGATAACGCCATCGCCAAAACTTGGCTCAACGGTGATTTCGCCTGGGCGTGCGGCCCGTGGGTAAAATGAGCCTTGGAAATGCTCTGTGTGAAACAAAGACGCGTCCATACCTTGCTGCAACCCAAAGCCATGATGCACATGGCGCAAAAACCATATTAGTTGCCATTGGTCTTGCTGATCGCCACCGGGGGTGCCGAAGGCAATTTTCTGACCATCTTTCTCAGCGAAGGACGGGGTGAGGGTGGTGCGAGGACGGGCTCCCGGCTTCAGCGAGGTGGGCAATCCCTCTTCCAGCCAGAACATTTGTGCCCGTGAGCCAAGTGGGAAGCCCAAACCGGGCACCACTGGGTTAGATTGTAGCCAGCCGCCAGACGGGGTAGCGGCCACCATGTTCCCCCAACGGTCAATCACGTCGAGATGAACTGTATCGCCGCGCTTTTCTGTGAGGTGAGACATGGTGGGCTCGCCTGCGCTCAGCCCTCTTGTTGCTTCAAAGTCTTTTTCAGCCCGCGCAATTGCTGCGTCGGCCAGATGCTCAAGCCCCGGCAATCGGCCAGGTCGCTGCTCCATATTGGCTTTATCGCTGATTAGTTTACGCCGTCCGGCCGCATATTCCTCAGACAAAAGCTGCGCCATTGGCACATCAAAAAAGGCCGGGTCGCCATAATAGGCTTCGCGGTCAGCATAGGCGAGCTTCATCGCCTCAACCACTGTGTGGACAAATTCATCGCCCAATGGGTCCATGGCCGCAAGGTCAAAGCCTTCCAGAATTTTCAATGTCTGCAACAGCACAGGGCCTTGCGACCAGCTTTGCGTTTTGCTGATGGTCCAGCCGTGATAAGTGGCGCTCAATGGCTCTTCCCAAGTGGCGCGCCAATCGGACATATCTTTTGGCGACAACACCGCGCCGTGCTCTTTTTCCGATACGTCCATGACTTTTCGATCTTTGAGATAGTCGAAAATGGCATCCGCTACGAACCCTTCGCGCCAGAGGGCACGGACTTTATCGATCACGGCCACGCGGTCACCAGCGTCCGCGCTATCGTCTACCAAGCGTTGATAGGTTGCACCAAGGGCCGGGTTTTTAAACAAAGACCATTCTTCAGGTGCGCTGCCATCTGGCATCCAGGTTTCAGCACTTGTTGGCCAATGTTCCTTGAAATAGGAGCCAAGGCTCTCAATTGTTTTAGACACGCGCGGCAAAACAGGGTGCCCATCGCGTGCATATTGAATGGCAGGTTCCATCACCTCAGCAAGCGACATGGTGCCGTGATCGCGCAGCATCAGCATCCAACCATCAAATGCACCGGGCACCACAAGCGCCAAGAAACCTGACCCGGGGATCAGTTCCAATCCAAGATTTTTGTAGTGCTCAATGGTGGCGGCTTCTGGCGCCACGCCTTGGGCGCAAAGCACCTTGGTTTCATTGGTGTCACCTAAATGGATAATGGCGGGAAGATCGCCAGCGGGACCGTTAAGGTGTGGTTCTACCACTTGCAGCACAAGGCCAGCGGCCACCGCTGCGTCAAAAGCATTGCCGCCGAGCTCTAAAATCCGCATGCCTGCGGCAGACGCGATCCAGTGTGTGGATGTAACCACCCCAAAGGTGCCGCGAATATCCGGGCGCGTGGTAAACTCAGACATAAAAACTCCTCTTTATTCGGATCGCGGATCAAGCGCGTCACGCAGGCCATCGCCCAAAAGGTTGAAGCCCAAAACAACAAGAAAAATGGTGAGACCCGGCCAAAGTGCCATCCATGGCGCCTGGCTCAGAAAATTCTTCGCCACATTGAGCATGGATCCCCAAGAGGGCGATGGGGGCTGCTGCCCTAAACCCAAGAAACTCAACGAAGCTTCAGCGATGATGGCCGTGGCCACGGTTAGCGTGGCCTGCACCAAAATCGGTGGCAGCACATTAGGCAAAATATAACGCACCAAAATTTTGGGCGTTGAAAGGCCAACGGCGCGTGCGCTTTCCACATAATCTTCCGCCGCCACATTCAAAACCTGGCCGCGGGTGATGCGGATAAAGATTGGCGTGGCGGCAACACCAATTGCAATCATGGCATTGGTCAGCGATGGCCCCAAAAAGGCGGCCAAGGCAATCGCCAAAATCAGAAATGGCATGGCCAAAAGTGCTTCAGTGCACCGAGAAATAATGGCATCGGTCCATTTGCCGAAATAGCCAGCCAGAATGCCAATCGGCACGCCTAGCCCAACCGCAATCGCAACCGACACAACCCCCGCCAGCAGCGATGCTTGCGCGCCCCAAATCATGCGGGAAAGCAGATCGCGGCCAATTTCGTCCGTGCCCAGCCAATGCGCGGCAGAGGGTGGTTTGCGCACCGCCCCCCAATCTGTTGCAGTGGGATCTTGGATTGGCAGCAGCGGCGCCAATGCGGCCAACACAATAAAGGCGATGACAATGGCTGCACCAAATAGACCGATAGGGTGCGCTTTGAATTTTTTCCACGCGCGACTTTCTGGCTTTTTCGCCAAAATCGCATCAGAATCTTGGGACAAGGGCGTTGCTTGCAACTGGGTCATGCGCGTGTCCTTAGTCTTGGATTGAGCAGCATATAGGCCATATCGGCCATAAGGTTCATAAAGATGAAGCCGAAAGCGGTGATCAACACCACGCCTTGCACCACCGCATAATCACGGTTGAACACGGCATCGACAATCAGCTTGCCAAAGCCTGGAATGGTGAAGATTTGCTCGGTCAAAACCGCGCCTGCCACCAGCTCACCAAACAAAAGCGCCACCAGCGTCACGATTGGTGTTAGCGCGTTGCGGAAAGCGTGTTTGAGAATGACCTTATTTTCATAAAGGCCTTTTGAGCGCGCAGTGCGCACATAATCCTGACGCAACACTTCGAGCATGGAAGAGCGTGTGTGACGCATCAATGCTGCCGCCAAAGCAGTGCCCAGCACAAAGGCGGGCATCAACATGGTGCGCAATGATTGCCACAGATCTTCGGTTGGGGGCACATAGCCAGAAGCTGGCAAGAGCTTCCAATTCACGGAAACCAGCAAAATCAGCATGATGCCCAACCAGAAATTCGGAATGGAAAGGCCAGACAGGGCCACTACATTGGCGGTGAAGTCCGTGAATGTGCCTTTTTTGACCGCGGAAATAATGCCAGCGGGAATGCCAATGATAATGGCAAAAAACAAGGACATGGCGGCCAATTGCAGGGTGACAGGTAGCTTTTCAGCAATCAGGCTCAACACCGGTTGTCCGGTGCGAATGGAGGAGCCGAAGTCCCCTTGCACAATGCCGCTAATCCACGTCCAATATTGCACGGGCAGCGGATCATTGAGGCGATAAATTTCGCGCAAACGGGCCAGCGTTTCTGGATCGCGATCTTCCCCTGCCATCGCCAATACCGGGTCGCCCGGCAAAAGTTTTTGCAGCAAAAACACAAAGACCGAAATCAAAATGATCGTCGGGATAGCCACCAAAAGGCGGCGAAGAAAAAAGGTTAGCATTAGCTCAATCCAGTTTCACCCTTGCTCAACAATCGTGAAGGGATGGGGGCGCGTGCGCCCCCATGAGGGAGTTTAGTTTTCGAGGGATACGCCTTCCAAACGCAACATGCCGTCTGGATAAAGGGTTAGGCCTTGCACCTTCTCGTCAATGCCATAGAGCCAGCCAAGGTGGTACAAATAGATCAGAGGGCGATCTTGAGCCACAATGCCCATGGCCTCTTGGTAAAGTGCAGCACGTTCTTGAGGGTTAGAAATTGTGCGTGCACTATTGAGCAATTCGTCGATTTTTTCATTCGAGTAATTGCCATCGTTGAACCCGGCACCCGTGGTCACAAAACCATGGATGTTACCGTCCGGGTCAATGCGGCCAGACCACCCAATTTGAGTAATTTGGAAATCACCCGCATCAGCGTCTGAAAGCAGAGTTGCAAATTCTTTAGCAATGATTTCAACCTCAAATCCGGCTTCTGAAACCATTGATTGGATCACCTGAACCAACTGCAATGTCACTGGTGTGTTTGGCACCTGCAGTTGCACTTTAACAGGAGTTTCTACCCCGGCCTCAGCCAGAAGCGCTTTCGATTTTTCGATGTCGCGCTGAATAACTGGATAGTCAGGATTGAAATAAGGGCTGTTTGGTGTGTAAGGCTGGCTCGCTGGCTTGAACAAGCCATTAAACACCACCTGATTGATCGCTTCGCGATCGATCGCCAAATCAAACGCCTCACGCACCTTGGCATTTTGCCCAAGCGGGTTTTGCGCCATATCACCATTATTGAGGTTGAAGGTTAGCCCTTGATAGCCAAGGCCAGTGATGTTGGCAAAGCGCAAACCATCGGTTGATTCAACGGTTTCCGCATCTGTGGCTGCCAGCTGGTTCACAATGTGAATATCACCAGATTGCAGGTTCGCCAAGCGCACAGTGCTATCTGGAATGATGACATAGCTTACACCATCCAATTGGATGGCATCGGCATTCCAATAGCCATCATATTTTTCCAGCTCAATCTTGTCTTGCGCGCTGCGGCTGACAAATTTGAATGGACCAGAGCACACTGGATTGTTGGCATAATCTGCTGACAAAGCAGAAGGCGCCATCATCATGCCGGAACGGTCTGCCAGTTGCGCCATCAAAGGTGCATCTGGGTTGGACAAGTTGAATTGCACCGTCAATTCATCAACAACGTCCACGCTTTCAATGCTGGTCAGTTCTGATTTACGCACGCTCTCTTCAAATGTTTTCGAGCGTTCAATATTGGCTTTCACAGCTTCGGCGTTGAATGGAGTGCCATCGTGGAAGGTTACACCCTCACGCAAATTCAACGTCAGTGTTTTGCCATCTTCAGATGTGCTCCACTCTGTTGCCAATTGCGGCACAATTTCCAAATCCGGTGTGATGTCCACCAATTTGTCACACATAGATGTGAACACAATGCGCCCCACAAATGTGCGGGATTTATCTGGGTCAAGAGCATCCGGGTCGCTTTCCAGCCCGATTTTCAGGCTGGCGGCGCTAGCCGTCATGGCGGTCGCACTCAGCAAAGCCGCCATAAAAGTTGTTTTTAGCAAGTTCATTTTTCCTCCTCAGAAACGGACTTTTCTAGGTCTGTCGTTTTGGAAACTGCCGCGCGGAAAAGTCCAAAACGTCGAGCAGCGATTTCAGAAATTGGGTGTTCTGTTGTGTCTTTTTTTGTGTCTTGCGCCGCGATGTCTTCATAGAAATGGCAAGCCACTGAATGCCCTTCGCTCACCGTTCTCAGCAGCGGTTCATCGCTGGCGCATTTTGCTTGTGCAAAGGGGCATCTTGTGCGGAACCGGCACCCGGAAGGGGGATCAATGGGCGAGGGGATTTCGCCCTCAAGCGCAATTGGTGCTTCGCGCTCGCCGACATAGGCTTCAGGCACAGCACTCATCAAAGCCTTGGTGTATGGGTGCTGAGCATTGGCCACAACATCGTCGGCTCGTCCCAACTCCACGACCTTGCCAAGATACATCACTGCGATGCGGTCACTCATATGTCGGACAACGGCCAAATCGTGCGCAATGACAATCAAGGTCAGCCCCAATTGGGCCTTCAAATCGCCCAGCAAATTGATCACTTGGGCCTGCACGCTCACATCGAGCGCAGAAACGGGTTCGTCGCCCACCAAAATTTCCGGTTGCGCCGCAAGCGCCCGGGCAATGCCAATGCGCTGGCGCTGGCCGCCTGAAAATTCGTGCGGATAGCGATCCATATATTCGGCGCGCAAGCCCACTTGCTCGAGCAATCGAGCCACTTCTGCACGCCGATCTTGCGGGGCAATATCAGGCCGGTGAATTTCCATCGGCTCGGCGATCAGAGCAGCAACGTTCATGCGCGGATTGAGAGATGAGAAAGGGTCTTGGAAAATAAACTGAATTTTGCCCCGCAGCTTCGTCAGCTCTTTGCCTTTCAGCCGAGCAACAGCTTGCCCATCAATCAACACATCGCCACCGGTTGGCGCCAAAAGGCGCGTCAATAACCGCGCTAAAGTTGATTTACCGCAGCCGCTTTCGCCCACGATGGAAAAAGTCTCACCTTTTTCAATGGCCAGATCGACACCGCTTACCGCTTTCACCCGTTTTTTAGGGGCGAATAATGCCGTTTCGACGCCAAATTCCTTCACCAATTGCTTGGCTTCAACAATCACGCTCATGCTACGGCCTCCGCACCATTTTCAATTGGCGCATGGTGACAGGCCACCAAATGCTGATCCGCAATTTCGCGCTCTTCAGGTGTTTCCAAACAGGCGGGCGTTGCAAACGGGCAGCGCGTGGCAAAACGGCAGCCCATCGGCATTGAATTTGGTGCTGGCACGCGGCCGGGGATCACCGTCAACCGTTCCCGAGGCCCTGAAATGCGGGGCACCGACGCCATTAAACCAATCGTATATGGGTGTTGTGGGTTGTTGAAAATCTCATTAACAGTGCCACGCTCCACGACGCGCCCTGCATACATGACCGCCACTGTGGTCGCGACGCGTGCTACAACACCCAGATCGTGGGTAATCAACATCATGCCCATATTGCGCGCACGTTGCAGGTCTGCCACCAGGTCCAAAATTTGGGATTGCACGGTCACATCGAGCGCGGTGGTCGGCTCGTCCGCAATCACCAGGGCCGGTTCATTCACCAAGGCCATTGCGATCATTACACGTTGGCGCATGCCCCCGGACAATTGGTGCGGATAATCGTTTAAACGGCTTTCAGGGTCCGGAATACCAACCTGTTTTAAAATGTTCAGCGCCTGTGCCCGCCCATCGCCATCATTGTGGCGCTGCCAGCATTCGGCAATTTGGTCACTAATTCGAAAAGCAGGGTTTAAAGAGGACATGGGCTCTTGGAAAATCATGGTGAGCCGATTGCCGCGCAAATCACGCAAGGCATCCAAGTCCGTTAGCGCAATCTCTTGACCTTCAAAAACCATTTTGCCCTGCAAACGCTTGGTCAAAACAGGCGCCAACAGGCCCATAAGCGACAAGGCAGTCAGGCTTTTGCCGCAGCCACTTTCCCCAACAATGCACAAGGTTTCTCCGCGCTCCACGGAAAAATTGACACCATCAACAAAGGCTTCATCCGACCCCGGCAATGACAGCGATAAGTCACGAACAGACAGCAAACTGGATGCGTGGTTCGACACGGTTTTCCTTCCCCCCAATGCGCTCTCACGCATCTGACCAATTTCTAAACCAATATATGATTGGTACTGATAATGGTTTTTTCTGTCAATTGGTTGAACCAGTAAAAATGAAAGATTCTTTTGATCAAATGTTAAAAATTTTGATCGTCACTCAACTGAAACTAGCGAAATAATCGAACTATCCTGCTGATAAACAGAGATTAATTTTGTTTGTTTCGGAAGGTCATTTTTTGAACAACAAGCACTGACAAATTTCGAGTGTAGCAAATCTACATTGCCGGCTTATTCCAGATTCGGATAAGACCTTCGAAAGAGGAACACTGTGTGGAACTCAAACCGAGTGATCATCACATGCGCTTGAGGCTTTTAGTACCAAACCACATGTGGCGGGTACCGGCCCAAACGAAGAGAATTTCGATGTAGGCACGAAGCTGTTTTGGGGCCAATCGGCGTAGCTACGCCAAATTCGGATGCTTCAGGCTTTGAGTGATCATTTTAGTGAGAAAACGAATTTAAACAGAAGTCGGCCCATTGCTGCATCATGTCCCGGCGCTGCTCTAGCAAATCAGTACGGTGATACGCGGCTTCCGTATGGTTTTTAATCGTATGTGCGAGGGCGCGTTCAGCAAGATCGCGCTGGAAGCCATTTTCAGATGCCCAATCACGAAATGACGAGCGAAATCCATGTGCGGTTGCATGTCGATCCACCATGTCGCTCGGTATGTTTTTCTCACGCAAAAACTTAGTGAACGCCATATCGCTAAGCGGGGTGCTTCGAGAGGAAGGAACAACCAAGTCAGTATCGGGATCTCTGTGACTGTTTATTTCGTGAAGAATTTCGATAGTTTGCTTTGCTAACGGAATACGATGCGCAGTGCTGGCTTTCATTCGATCTGCGGGAATGATCCAAATCGCGTTTTCGAGATCGACTTCTGACCAGTTCATACCTCGAACTTCACCTGACCGTGTTGCGGTCAACAACAGTAACTTTAGTAAAAGCTGGGTGGAGCTAAGGGGCCCTTCTGTTAAAAACTTTGCAACGAAGTTTGGCACTTCACGCCAAGGAAGCGCTGGATGATGGACAACACGTTCTCGCTTGCTGGGCTGGCGAGGCAAGAGATCATCTACAACGCTGACGGGGCTGGCCAGAATATAGCCATGTGCAGCACACCATTTCATGATCCTGTCGCAACGCTGTTTAATGCGAGAGGCGGTCTCTGGCTTGGTCAGCCAAATGGGCCTCAAACAATCCGCAAAATCCACCGGACGAAGCTCATTGACTTTGATCGAGCCAATCTGAGGAATTACAAACTTTTCTATGGTGTTTATCCACTGAGCAGAATGCTTGGGGTTCTTAAAAGAGGGCGAAATTTCAAGATAAACCTCACGAGCAACACTAGCAAAATCTGGAATCTCGTGTTCAGCGCGCGCGTTAGCTTCGGCTATTTCCTTTTCGCGCAAAGGGTCCAATCCGTCCTCCACCGCAATGCGATGTTCGAATGCTTCTCGTCTGGCATCCTTGAGACTTTTTCCAGGAAATTTCCCAAGCCCCATTTCGCGTCGCTTTCGGGAGAGGGGGGAAGTGTACCGAAAAAGCCATTTCCCATTGCCAACCTTTGTAGCAGAAGGATGAAAATATAAGCCCTGAACATGAACGTCCGCGACCGGCTTAGATTTCGGTGAAATCTTCTTTAGTTTGGTATCTGTCAATATCATTTCAGCCCACCATCTAGCCCACCAGTAGACGTTTGATTTACTGATTTTTATTTTGACATATTTTGATGGAGTAAATCAATAAGTTATTGAATATAAAGAGATAAATCGGATGGATTTTGATCGATTTTGATTGATATTTACACCATAAAATACAGACTTCCTCTCCGCCATTCTTTCAGGTTAGTATTTGAATTTTCACGGCAAAACTCCTGCGGTGTTGCTTCGGCTCACAATCTAACCTGCCAGTTATTCCCTATTCTGGATTGCCCCATAGTTCTTCACCGGCTTTCGCTATTCGAACATATGGACTGGCCAATTTCCGCCAGAATCGCAGCGATCCACTGCTCGAAGTAAACGTTGCACAGCGACAGAAGCGCTGTGTGCGCAGCAAGGTAAGGCCTATTTCTCGGCTGGGCGCCTGCTTTGACCCCTTCAAACGAACGGGGCTTACCCCTCAGTCCTGCGACTAGCATCTCCGCTGAAGTTTCGACCTGCAACTGCGCAAGGAGGAGATGAACCATGAAATTTGAACGCCCGGGTATTGGCGCGCGGGTTGGGCAACTTGGCTATTTGCTCAAGCATACTTTCACCATTGTCGCGCGAGATGACGATATTATCGTGCCTGTTCTCAAGATGAGTGCCATGGCCGTGTTGGTCGTCTGCCTGTTTTTTTGGGGGCATTGCGGCCATTGTGCTCGGCAAAGGCGGTCTCGGCACCTGGCTAATTCTATTCGGGATTTTCGCCTTCATTTTCAAGTTTTTTTACTACAACATGACCGAGCTGGCGCTCAGCCGCTTGGTTTATGAAACAGCTATTGGCAATGATCCGGATGGCAAGAGCGTAAAAAAACAGCTCAAAGGGATGCGTGGGCGTTTGTGGTTGCTCAGCCTCGCGGATATGTTGAGCGTTTGGATTGCCAGCCAGCGCGGCAAGGGCGGTTTTTTTATTCGCATCATCATGGGCGGGCTTGTGGAGATATGGGACCTGGTGAACCATTTTCTGCTGCCGGTGTTTGCCATAGACAAATTGTCGACGAGCGAGGCCACGCAAAAACTCACCGCGTTAAAAGACAATGTGCCCGAAACGCTGGTTGGCGTGTTTGGCATCGACATAGCGGGGGGCGTGGTGCGCGCCATTATTGGGCCTGCTTATGTACTGGGTGGCTTGATTGGCATCGCGATCGGCCTGTTCTTTGGCGGCAGCATGCCTGAAGGTTTTTCGGGCGGCAAAATCGGTGATGTGTTCCCCACCATTCCCGGTTGGCTACCATTCGGCCCGGAAACAATCTTCAGTTGGATGCCGTTCTTCATTGCCATATTCTTGTGCTTTGTGGGCAACGCAGTGCTTGCCCGCTTGGTAACGGCAGTGAAGGTTGTCTATTTCACACTTTTCTATGCGCGGATCGAGCATGCTGAAGCGTTGATGCCTGATATTCGCGAGGAGATGGAAAGCTATCTCACAATGGATGGAGAGGCAGATAGCGGCATGTCGACGGCCTAGATGATTGTTTTGGCTGTGAAACTATTGATGTTGCCCCCCGTTCAAACAAACGGGGTCTAATGGGGACAGGTGTGGCATCGTTTGGCCTACAACGGGCTCAAATTTTTGAACAAGGAAGATATGAAATGTGGGATTTCAACATCGGCAGTGCATTTGGAATGATGGGGCGCACCTTGCCCTTCATCATTTTGCGTATGGCGGTTTATTTCGGGATTGCCATTGGCTATGTCCTTGTCACCGGCACTGGAGCTGGGATCGGTTATGGCGTTGGCATTGTCGGCGGGCCGGATTTTCAGGCCAACAGCACCATTTGGGGTGGCATCATCGGGTTCGGCATTTTTGGTGCCGTTATGTATTGGGCGCGCGAATATATTCTTTATATCGTCAAGGCGGGCCATATTGCGGTGCTCATCGAATTGATGGATGGCAAAAAACTGCCGCAAGGGCGTAGCCAGCTGACGCATGCGACCACAGTGGTGAAGCAACGTTTTGGGCAGGCGAGTGTGTTGTTCGCCATCGATCAACTGATCAAGGGCGTGGTCAAAGCGATTTCTGGTTTGGTGCGGGGCATATTGACCGTGCTGCCGATCCCGGGAGCGCAACAGCTCGCCGGTATCCTGAAGGCGTTCTTAAGCGTCGCCGTCGGTTTCGTTGATGAGGTGATCCTTGCCTATGCGATCCGCACACAATCTGACAATGCATGGATGTCTGCCAAGGAGGCATTGGTGCTTTATGGCCAGAACTACAAAGTGATGCTGAAGAACGCGGCGTGGCTGGCATTTATCGTTTATGGCCTTGGCTTTTTGGTCTTTTTGCTGATGCTCGCGCCAGCGGCGCTGATCGTTTATTTGATGCCTGGCGCATGGACGGCAGGCGGCTTTATCTTTGCGCTGCTTTTCGCGTGGAGCGTCAAGGCGGCACTGCTCGAGCCGTTCGCCATCACCTGTATGATGCAGGTCTATTTTAAAACGATTGAGGGCCAACGTCCCGATCCTGAATGGGAAGCCAAGCTTGAGCAATTATCGAAAAAATTCCGCAAGCTAAAAGAACGTGCACTCGGCTCGGCCGGTGAGAGTGGGGCGGCTTCCGGCGTTGAAGGCACCTCATGAGGATCAGGCATCTTCTGGCCCTTGTCTTTCTGATTTTGTCCGCAACTTCTGGTCTGGCACAGATGGATGGGCACGGGCCGGACGCTTGGCAAGTCAGGGGCGTTGCTGCCAACGACAATTTGAATGTGCGTGCCGGACCGGGAACCAAATATATGGTCATTGGTGCATTCGCCCATGACGCTACAGGGTTGAAAATGATCACTTGTGTCCCGTTTCTAACCCAAGAGCATTATTATGCCCTCACAGATACCCAACGCGCCAGCCTTCCGGCCCGATGGTGCCTGGTGGAAGGGCGTGACCAAAAGACCAAAGGCTGGGTTTCGGCCCAGTTTTTGGGTGAAGATGTTTCGCGTTTACAGCCGGAAATGGATCCACTGGTTAGCGACGCGGTGGCGTTGGTGCGCCATGTCTATGATCTGCAACTGAATGCCAGCAGTGGCAGCGCACTTGGGCCGCTGCACCCATCTGTCGCACGCAACTATTTTTTCGCCGATGTCGTGGCGCGGTTGGCGCAGGGTAATGTTGGTGCCGATCCGCTATTTAATGCACAGGATACCCAGATCAGCGATTTGAAAGTCTTTGCGCCAGATGAGCGGGCTATGTTTCGAGGGCTGATCACGGTGCATGCGACGTTCAAGAATTTCGGGCGCCCACAATTGGTGGTTTTCCATCTGCGGGTTGATGGATCGCTTGCCGATCCGGCTCTGCGCATTATGCAAATCGAACATGAAAATTGGGTTTTTCCGTAAATAAAAGCGGCCCTCGCGTCGCGACCTAAACGCCATGCCAATCAGAAATTGAAAGTGAGGCTCCAGCATGAAATGTGCACCGTTTCTCGCCCTGTCGATCTTCGCAAACCCCGCTTTCGCTCAGGCGCCGCCTTGTGATGGCACCTATGAGTTGTTCAGCGGCAAAATTACAACCGATGTGATGCCCGGCAACACGCTGCCCGATGCGGATCGCATCGCACGGGCCTTTAATAATCGCGAGGGCCTCGCTGGTCAGGTCATCCGTAAGCCGCAAAGCGAAGGTCTGCATGAGGTGAAAGTCAGTCAATGCGGCCGACAATTCGTCTTATCGCAAAACGGCCAAAACATGCTGTTTCGGCAGTCTGCTACAGATGAAACACTCTACGTTGCCCAAGATATTGGCACCCAAAAGGCTGAATTGACGTTCCGTGTATATGGCCATGCGTCTATGATCGGGCGGATGGCTGGCGAAGTGCAGGGGTTCAGCTTCGACTATCCCGCAGCGATGGAGCCGCGCTCGCTTGCCATGCCCGACATGGAGGGGTGCCAGGGCGAAAACCTCAGCGATAGCGACATTGATATGGCGAAATCAGCTGCGGCGCAAGGCTTGGCGATGGCACTCGCTGACCAAGGGAAGACAGCGGCCCAAGGCTATACGCTAAGTGATTATGTGATGACCAGCGCTAAGGACAGTGGCCGCGAGAGCAGCTGGTTGCATCTGGGCGAAACCGGCAGGATATTGCCCGTCAAACCACACGAGGACAGTCTGGAACGTATCTGTGCGCTTGGTGAAACTGGATTGCTTGACCCGCCACGCGTCCGGCTGAATTTTAAGCAGCGCGAGGTTGATGGTGAAATATATGTCTTTGCTCAGGTGATCGACATCGAAACCGGCATTGTTCGCGAACAGCGCGAAACCGTGGCGGCTTCGACCTCGGCCACAGATCGAGCAGAGGCGATGAGTGCAGTAATGGCCCAACTTGACACGCCAGTTGGGGCAACGAGTGGAGGATATAGTCAATGATGCAGAGTTTTGGAATTTGGATTGCGTTGCTTTTCGCCGCAATGTGCGGCCTTGGGAGCAATATTGGTGCGTTGGCTCAGGACGGGCCAGAAGTGGACAGCACTTATTGGGAATACAACTGGGAGACAGATTGCACGGTGATCGACGCCAGCCCGCCAGAGGGCCCGGGTGCCTATGCGCAATTGCTATGTCCTGGTCCAGGCGACTTGCATTTGATGCTGTCAGATGATGATGGCCGGATTTCCCTCGATTATGCCAAACACCCTCAATTCGGGCCCTGGGAGAGTTTTCAAACCTTCAATGATGTGGCGCGCACCGTCGAATGGCGCGGCCAACGTCTCAATGGCGATATGGTGCCGTTTGCCACGATCCATCGTTGGTTCGTCGGCGCCGGGGAACAGCAGCGCCAGTTTTTGGTTGTAAATTCCGTTGCGCACGCCCCTGATGCGGAGAGCTGCATGGTGGGGTATATTGATGCGAGCAGCACACCTGACGCCAACAAAATGGCCCGGCGTGTGGCCGATAAGATTGCCTTGGGCTTCAGGTGCGGCGAAGATCGGCCCCGGGCCTATGGCTGGGTTGACCCCACCACGCCCAGAACGATCCGCGCCGGGCACTGAGTGTTATTCGGAGACCGTTGAAGTCCGGTCGAGATCGGGGAGTGGGCCGTCATCGTCGCGTACGACAATTTGATCGAGTACATTGCGGCCATCGTCGGCTGTTTGGTCCAGCTCTTGGATGTCGCAAGGGATATATGCCCCTATGTCGTCGCCACCGGGGCGGGACAAGATGATATGGTCGCTGGCTGAAATTCTGTATGCCGCTTCTCGCGATCCGCTGCGTCCTCCTTCGCCGGGTGCACCGCTGACCACATCGCAGGACATTTGGCCGCTGGAAAACTGGCATTGCCCGTGCCCTTGGAATTCATACGGTGCGCCACCGTCATTGCCTGCTTTGGTGTTGAGCTTTTTGGCTGCCATAAAGCCATCTGGATAGTGGACATGGGGAGCACGTGCGCACTGTCCGGCAATTTCGGCAGGCGACCGTTTATCAGGGCTCGCCCCGTTGAACCAAGCATAGACGCCGGGCTTAATGTCACCGTCCTGCGCTGCCAAGGAAATGGGTGCCCCCATGGCCATCGCCAGAAGTGTTGTTGCCATCGTCGTTAGCGTGCAAAACTTTGTCATTTTCAACCTGCTCTTCTATGTTTGAAATCTGACCGGGGAGTAAGGTGTAATCAGCACCCCAGTGCCCACGACTATCTCGCGTCAGGTGCTGAATCGCCCCGTTTGTTTGAACAGGCCGCGATCAATTTGTCAGGGGTAGGGAGAGGGTAAAGGTGGAGCCGACGCCTTGTTGGGATTGAAACCGCAGGGTGCCCCCAAGTAGATCGGACAGCTTTTGAGATATATTCAGCCCAAGCCCGATTCCTGAAATGTTGCGCGCGGTTTTCGCTCTGAAAAAACGCGTAAAGACACGTGATTGCTCATCTTTGGACATCCCGATGCCCATATCATGCACACTGATGGCCAGGCGATCCGGTTCAGCCCGGGTTACGATGTTCACCACTTCATTCGCCGGAGAATATTTGATGGCGTTGCTCAATAGGTTGGTCAGAATTTGTTCGACCAACAAAGGGTCGGTGACCAAGTTTTGGGGTGTCTCCGGCGCAATCTGCACCTCGATGCGTCGTTCGGGAGTGAGCTCACGCTGCCGCGCCGCCACACCATTGATCAGTTCGGCTGTGTCGCAGGTCTGCATGCTCACTTCGAGTTGTCCACCTTCCAGGCGTATGGATTTGAGTGTCATTTCCATGAGCCGGGTCAGGTTCGCGACCGCATGACGAACGCGTCCGGCCCGCTGCACAATCTCGTCCCGTGTCATTGCCGCGCGATCCCGACTGATGCGTTGCATGGATGAATCGATGACGGCGAGTGGCGTGCGGAACTGGTGCGAGACCAAATCTATAAAGCTGCGATAGGCTTCGCGCATTTTTTGTTCGTGCAGCAGCGCTTGCTGCGCGAGGTGTTTGTCGAGTAGGGCGCGCACCATGATCACGCAAATCAACAAACCCAAACCATATAGGGCAATGACAGAGACGATGACCTGAGCAATCGATGCGTTAATCGCGTCGCTGCGGGCACCTGTCTCATCCCAATGCACAACCATCGAGCGATTGGCCGCTTGCCCGAGATCAGTAACAAGCGGTGCCGTGACCTCATGAATCTGCATGGCCGCGTCAACGTTACCTTGTTTCAGATCAGCAATGTCACGTTCAATCGCTAGGACAGCTTTTTGATGGTCTGCGATGGTTTGCTTAAAACCGATCTGCTCCAAGTGTCGTGCCTGCGGGCCCTCCAGCAACTGAGACAGGCGACTGAGAAGAAGATCATATTGCAACTGGCGGTCGGCCTCATACGGCATGTTCGCCACATCGCTCGCGACGGCCTTATCGAGCAACAGGGTGGTGGAGCGTGTGCGCTCGAGCACCCATACCATGTTGTCGGTAACGCTGCGTCGCGTTTCAGCTTCCGTGCTCGATAGGCGCATCAGCGCAAATCCCAACAACACGGCAAAGCTCACGATCGCGAATCCGGTGAGCACATAGCCTATGGCTGCCCGTCGGCTCGGTGTCATTGGATCTTTAGGCTGTCGAGGTGCCATACCCAGCGATAATCATATCGGATGTCCTGAAGTTCTTCGACATCGTCACGCGGATAAATGATCCATAGCGGCCCCTTATCCCGGGCGGTCAATTGCTTGCCATTCATCTCCATGGCGACGAGGACATCGAAATCATTAAAATCGCTCATGGGAATATCGACCACATAATCATTGAGCGCGTGCGCTGTCGCCATCTCACCTTCGGCACCTACCAGGTCCAAAAGGTCCCGCATCAAAAAACCCTCAAAATGCTGGGGGCCATCTGTCACGGATGTGTGCGTTTCCAATTCATGCCGCTCGAGTTCGTTCAGCATTTGACGGTCAAAAACCGCTTGGCCATTCAGATTTGTCCGCGTAATTGCACCTTCTATGCGCAGCACCGTTTTTCCTGTCGGCATAGGCAGGCTTTCAGCTGTCTGCGCAAAGGCAAGCGTGGTTGCGCCAGCCAAGAAAGCGGCAGCCATCAGAGCGTATTTCAAAAACTGATATGGTCGCAATGACGCCCCCAATACGAAACTCTTCAACTGCTCGATACAGAACAACAAATCCGAGCGCCTATGTCCACATATAGGGACGCCAGAAGATTGTTCTATCATTGCACCTCAATGATCGCCCGACTTAACACTATCGGGCCGGCAAGGTCGAGCAAGCGGAACTCATAAGTGCCGGGTTCATCCGGCATCGTGAACATGAGCGGCGGTTCATTGTCGGTCTTTTTGGCCTCGATCCAGGTGAAATCTGCCTGATCTCGTCTGGCAAGCGAGATACGTTGACGATCACTCTCGGATGAAGAAGTCCAACCAACCTGCACCGTTTCGCCGGGTGCTGCCGTTTCGGGCACATCAAGCGAACCACCGGTATCGAGTGCAGCATCTTCGGCGACCACCTCCACAATGGCCCGTGCCAGTGTCCGGCGTCCTTCATCGAGCACGTATCTAACCTCATACATTCCGGTTTCCTCTGGTGCCCGCAATGTCGCCTCGGTATCGTCTCTGACGCGCTTATGTTGCTCGACAGCGTCGTCCTCAGCGCCCATTGGCACAATGGTGACGATATCCCGGCTGTTGGTGTCGCCTTGCCACGTCACGGCAATATCACCCTTGGCGCGCACTGTTTCGGTCGCAGTCAATTGGACCGAAGGTTCAGTAACCTCAACAGGCGTAGACGCTAACGTGCGGCGACCTTCATCGATCACATAGCGGACTTCATAAAGACCGGGCTCGCCAGGCACCCGCAGGCCGGAGGAACTGTTGTCCTTGACGCGAATGTGGTTTTCGATCTCGTCGTCGTCAGCCCCGGCGGGCACAATGGTGATGATATCGCGGCCAGCCACAGCTTTGCTCCAACTCACCTCGATGGTTGATCCGGCGAGGGCGGTTTCCGGCGCTGTAACGCTCATTTCTGGCTCAGTAACTTCAACCGGGGTTGATGCCAACGTGCGGCGTCCCTCATCGATCACATAGCGTACTTCATAAAGGCCGGGCTCGCCGGGTACCCGCAAACCAGACGAACTGTCGTCTTTGACCCGGATGTGATTTTCGATCTCGTCTTCGTCAGCTCCGGCGGGCACAATGGTGATGATATCGCGGCCAGCCACAGCTTTGCTCCAACTCACCTCGATGGTTGATCCGGTGAGGGCGGTTTCCGGCGCTGTAACGCTCATTTCTGGCTCAGTAACTTCAACCGGGGTTGATGCCAACGGGCGGCGTCCCTCATCGATCACATAGCGTACTTCATAAAGGCCGGGCTCGCCGGGTACCCGCAAACCCGAAGAACTGTCGTCCTTGACGCGGATGTGGTTTTCGATCTCGTCTTCATCGGCCCCGGCGGGCACAATGGTGATGATATCGCGGCCTGCGACTGCCTTGCTCCAACTGACTTCGATGGTTGACCCGGCGAGGGCGGTTTCCGGCGCTGTAACGCTCATTTCTGGCTCAGTAACTTCGACCGGGGTAGATGCCAACGTGCGGCGTCCCTCATCGATCACATAGCGAACTTCATAAAGGCCAGGCTCGCCAGGTACCCGCAAACCCGAAGAACTGTCGTCCTTGACGCGGATGTGGTTTTCGATCTCGTCTTCATCGGCCCCGGCGGGCACAATGGTGATGATATCGCGGCCATCCACAGCTTTGCTCCAGCTGACTTCGATGGTTGACCCGGCCAAGGCCGTTTCCGGAGCCGTAACAGTCACCTCGGGTTCCGTGATCTCAACTGGAGTCGATGCCAATGTGCGGCGCTCTTCATCAAGCACATAGCGAACTTCATAAAGGCCGGGCTCACCGGGTACCCGTAGGCCGGAAGAATTGTTGTCTTTGACGCGAATGTGGTTTTCGATCTCGCTTTCATCCGCCCCGGCGGGCACGATGGTAACGATATCGCGGCCATCCACTGCGTTACGCCAGCTCACCTCAATGCTTGACCCCGCCAAGGCGGTTTCAGGTGCAGTAATGCTAACGTCATATTCAGGTTCTGGCTCAGGTTTCGGTTCGGTGGGGGTGGCCACGGTCGCGCTAACCTCGCCAAGGGCCGCCTGTAGCTCACCGGCATCCGACGCAGCAATAAACCTGCCACCGGTTTTTTCCGCAATGCAGGCGAGTGAATCTTCTTCTTCCTGGCTGCCAAGCCCAAAGCCAATCACATGCGCCGTGAAACCAATTCCAGCCCGATTTAGATCGTCTGCCAAGGCACAAGGGTCACGTTCACAGCTCTCGATGCCGTCGGAAATAACAACCACAGTGGCCGGATTGTCGCGAAAGGCGAGTTCGTTAGCTGCTCTTTCGATAGCAGCGCTTAATGGTGTTTTGCCACGCGGTGTGATTTGCCGAACCTGCTCAAGAAATTCAGTTCTATCCACACGCCCCGGTGCGATGAGGGTTTCGATATCAGAACAATCGCCCTCCCGGCGGTGACCATAAGCCATAAGACCGATATTGGCGTCGGCGATCCAATCGCCCATCAGATTTTCCATCGCGTCACGGGCAATTTCGATTTTGGCGACGCCTTCAATCTGGCCCCACATCGAGTTGGACCCGTCGAACACGACCATAACGTCATCAACGGCATTAGCAGGACTGCTAAACAACAGGCCAGTGGCCGCAGCAATAGCAAAAACGATGCGTTTCATGAGCTCTTCTCCCCGGCAATTTATACCCTCACATAAACGAAACAGCACAACAATCCCCCCTCCAAACGAACGGGGTGAGCTTTGGGCAGCGATGTGCAAGACTTGAAATAAGAGTCCGTGGGCGATTTCATGGAGTCCAAAATAGAATCAACACATCCATCGGAAAGGTAGGCGTCCATCCCGCATCGGCCAAAACCAGTTATTATGTGCATAGAGGACGAGCCAGACCTTCTTGGTGACATTGGCGAAGAGCTCACTGCTGCTGGCTATTTACCGGTTTTGGCGGCCAACGGGGTGGAAGCACTGCGCGAAATGGAAACGCTCGTTCCCGATCTTATTATGTGCGACATCACCATGCCGCGCCTTGGCGGACGCGAGCTTTTGAAAATTTTGCGGACTCAGCGGCCGGATTTGGCGGATGTGCCGTTTATCTTTTTGACGGCATTGGGCGAGCGCGAAGATGTGATTGGAGCCAAATTGGCCGGTGTAGACGACTATCTGGTCAAACCCGTCGATTATGATCTGATGCTGGCCTCGATTGACGCGCGCCTTGGGCAGGTTGCACGCATACGATCCAAATTCGATGCGGACGTCGCCAGCACGTGGCAGGCCCTCAAAACACTTTCCGCCGGTGATGCCGTTTGGAACAGTGCGGCTGCCCACGCGCTCAATTTTCTGGCGCTGGGGATCGTTTTTCTTGACGGCGATAGCCAGGTGGTTTTTGCCAACGAAGCGGCCCAAGTTTTTTCCATTGAGGCCGATGGACTAAGTGTGGATCAGCAGATCCAATTGCGCGAACGCGCTACAGCCAAACAGATGTATTCAGCAATTGCAGAGGCGACCGAAGCCAGCCAGAATGGCGCGGAGTTCGTGTCAGGCGTGGCTGTTGGTGGCGTTGCCGATGTGCATGACATGCTTGTGCTAATCTGTTCGCTTCCCGGCGCCATACCAGCGGGAAAAGGGGTGCCGGTTGCCGTGGCTTTTCTATCTGATCTGGCGCACCGTCCGCACCTGTCCCGTGATCTAATCGCCTCTCTCTTCAGCTTAACGCCCACTGAGGCGGAGATCGCACTGGAATTGACGCAGGGGCATCGGCGCGAAACCATTGCGGAGCGGCTCGGCATTTCCAACACCACCGTCGCATTTCATATGCGCAATCTCTTCGTGAAAACCGACACAAATAGGCAGGCAGACCTTGTCGCCAAAATTCTAGTTGGTGTCGGGGCTCTTTCCTTGCCGAAAGGACTAGAAAAACCGCAAGAAGGATCTAGCGATTAGCAATGCTTTGTGGGCACTGTTGGCATGGCGCCGAGAAGCGAACAGAGTCTTTGAATAATCGTGCTGAAGGCACAATGTGCTCGCAACAAGAACGATTAGTTTGAGCAATTATCCTCTGCAAAGAGGGAAAGCTGTGTGCCCAAGCTATCTTGATACATCCGTTGCGCCGTCGAGTTGGATGTTTCAGGTGGCGAAATATTTCTGCGGGAAGGTGACATTTCTTAACCTCAATCAACTAGGCTTAACTCTACTTCAACATCCAGATATGCGAAAAAAAGTGGAAGATTTCGACCTGTTTGCAGATGATATTGACGCGGTTAACACCATCGTCAAAACGCAGGAATCGCTGTTCGATACCGAGCAGCGATTGGGCGCCATGCTTGACGCTATGCCCATTGGGCTTCTGTTTCACACTCAGCAGGGTATTCTTTATGCGAATGACCAAGCCTGCCAATTGCTGCATGCAAAAAAGTCTGAATTGTTTGGGCGTCATTTTCTAGATTTCATTCGGGAAAACGAGTTTTTGGAGGTCAATGAACTGCTGCAAAGTGCATTCGCAGCGGGCCAGAAAGCTGTCGAAATTGAAAGTGTAATCTCCTGCAAAGACCGGTCCGATCGATTGATCAAAATCACGACCAGTCGGCTGCCTTGGGACGGGACGCCTGTGATCCAGATTTTGTTTCAAGACATCACCGCACAAAAGCGGGCTGAGCAATCCTTGCGCAAGCTCTCCATTACGGATGAACTCACAGGTGCCTACAATCGCCGTCATGTTTTTTATGAAGCAGAAAGCTATCTGCAGCAGGATGTAGTGCCACCAATTACTATCGCCATGCTGGATGTTGATCATTTTAAGTCGGTCAATGATACATATGGGCACGCGCTTGGCGACAAAGTGCTTCAGGAAATCACCCGGATGGCGCATGAGTTTGTGCCGACGATCAAAAACTGCAAATCAGCGATGTTTGCGCGTATCGGTGGTGAGGAGTTTTTGTTTTTATTGCCCGGCCCTCAAGCCAGCGAGGGAGTGGCGGTTGCTGATGAATTCAGGCGATCACTCATGCGACTGCGCATTCCAAATGATGATGGTCATTTGGTCAGCATAACGGCAAGTTTTGGGGTGGCTGGGTATCAGAAAACTGACAAGACCATCGATAAATTATTAAGTCGAGCCGATGCTGCGCTTTATCAGGCAAAGGAAAATGGTCGCAATCAGGTTTGCCTGGCTGCGTCCCATTCCCCACAATTGACTGAATAAGGCTCCACTCGGCGAAATCGCCATAACTCGCAGACAATATGTTTGGTCCACCTTCGCGTCCAGGCTCGACTGCCGACTTCGGGCCGAGGGCATCAGGGACAATGACGGGTACTTGATGTCGGCCATTGGGAGGTGTGACTGCAAGTAGTACTTAGGCGTCACACTTCCCTTTGGGTCATAGCTCGTCAAGTGTTTGTCGAAATGCCAAAAGCGGACTAAGAGCGTGGAAGTTTGATGCTGCATAAGTCCCAGCTTCGGCGGAACTGTTGCAGTTGCTCAGTGAAGTCTACAAGCGCAATTTGGCCGGCATTGCCTACGCATCTCGCTTCTTGACCAGAAGAATATGCTCGCAAAACAGCACCGTTTCGCCGCGTTGATTGAGCACGGAGCAGGCTTCCGTGATCTGACCAAACGCCGCTCGTTTCGGGTCGTCAATAGCTTTGCTGATTTCAATCTCCGTATGAATGGTGTCGCCGATAAAGACAGGCTTGGGGAAACGCAAGCGTTCATAGCCGTATGTCATTGCGTGGGGATTGATGGTGGTTGCTGTTAAACCAATCCCGATTGTAAAAGTCATGGTCCCGTGGGCAATCCGCTGTTTGAACGGTTGGGTTTTGCAAAATTCTTCATCCATGTGGTGGGGAAAATAATCCCCGCTATGCCCTGCATGCACAACAAAATCTGTTTCAGTGATCGTGCGCGCCAAAGTGGTTCTTCTCTCCCCCAGGCTGAATTCTTCAAAGAATCTAGGCTCTTGGTTCATATCTTTTCTCCATGTTTTGTATATAAAACTATATTTGACATATGAAAAAATCAAGATTAAAGTGCTTTCAAGTTGGAGGAGAGGGTTCGATGACGATTCAAATTGGCACTCATGTGCGACCGCCAAAAGATATGCCTGCAGCGCATGGCGAGGTGCCGGTCTGGAATGCCGAAAATTGGTATTACGAAGATTTTGAAATTGGAGATCGCTTACGCAGCCTGCGCCGTACCATTTCAGAAGGGGAGGCGATGCAATTCAACACAATGGTGATGGATTTGCACCCCTATGTGGCTGACGCGCACTTTGCTGAGAAAGAAGGGGTTTTCGGCCGACGTCTTGTGGCGGGCGCCCAAGTCTTTGCTTATGGTCTTGGACTAGCGGCCACCAATTGCCTCAATTCCTTTTCCTATGGATATGACCGACTGCGCTTTATCAAGCCCGTATTCATTGGCGATACGATTTACACAATCCGCGAAAATCTTTCCAAAGAACCCAAATATGACGATATGGGCCTTGTGCGGGTGAGCTACTCCGTTTTCAAGGGTGAGGGTGAGCAGGTGCTCTATTGTGAGCATTTGATGACCGTCAAGTATCAGCAGGCAAGCGCTGAGCAAAGTCAGGTGGGTCGCAAGGCTGGGGAGGGTGATAGTGAGTGAATTGATCACCCTGCGCGGCATGACTTGGGACCATATACGCGGTTTCGACCCGATGGTGGTGACCTCGGAAGTGTTTTGTGACCGTCACGACCGAAACGTCCGCATTGTTTGGGAAAAGCGATCACTGCAAGCTTTCGCTGATCGACCCATTGAGGAAATGGCGGAATATGATCTGATGGTGATCGATCACCCGCATGTGGGCGATATCGCTGACACCGGGATTTTGACCCATTTTGACGGGCAGGGTTTTGATCCCGAGTTGACCACGCTCGAAACGCAGTCCGCCGGGCTCTCACATCCCTCCTATGCATTTAATGGCCATCAATGGGCACTAGCAATTGATGCAGCCACGCCTGTTTCGGCTGTGCGACCCGACCTCCTGCCAATAGTGCCGGAGCATTGGGATGAGGTGGTTGAACTTGCAGAGGCCGGCAAAGTGATCTGGCCACTGATTCCCATCAACGCTTTGATGAGCCTATTCAATGTGTTGGCCAATATTGATGAAGATTTTGGTCAGGGCGAACAGGGCATGGATGTTGATGTGGGCGAATGGGCCATTGGGCAAATGATGCGCGTCGCGCGGCATTTGCCGCGTGAAAGCTTTGATCTGGATCCGATCGCCGCCTATGAATGGCTGTCTTGCCGTTCGGCGCAAAGCTATTGCCCATATCTCTATGGCTATACGAATTATGCCCGCGCAGGATTTCGACCGCATCTGGTTACGGCCGCAAATATTCCGGCCTTTGGTTCAAATGGCCCGAAAGGGTCGCCGATTGGCGGAACAGGCATTGCGGTCTCCTCCCGTTCACGACACCAACAAATTGCACTCGAATATGCATTTTGGATTGCATCGGCAGACTGCCAAAAAGGTTTGTTTTTTGATGCAGGTGGACAGCCTGGTAACCGGGTTGCGTGGACTGACGCCCGGTGCAACAGCCAATCGGCAGACTTTTTTAACAACACGCTGGAAACGCTGGAGCGGTCATATCTACGACCGCGCCACAAGGGGTATATGTGGTTTCAGGACCGCGCAGGCGAGTTTGTGCGCAATGCGCTGATGGAAGAAATCAGCGTTGGCGAAGCCATTCGGCAAATCAATGAACACTATAAGCGGAGCTTGCCTCAATGAACGGCGTGGCACACATAAATTCAGATATGCTGGAAGGCCTCTTGGTGGTGGATTTTTCCCAGTTTCTGGCCGGGCCGTTGGCGGGCTTGAAATTGGCTGATTTTGGCGCGCGCGTCATAAAGATTGAGCGCCCCGAAGTGGGGGATCTTTGCCGCTATCTCTATCTATCTGAAATTGACGTTGCGGGCACCAATACACTGTTTCACGCCATTAACCGCAACAAGGAAAGCTACGCTGCGAATTTGAAAGATTCCGCAGATTTGAACAAGGTTAAGCAGCTTTGTGCCAAGGCGGATGTGGTGATCCAGAATTTCCGCCCCCATGTGATGAAAAAGCTCGGTCTGGATTATGAAAGCCTCAAGGCTATCAATCCCGGGCTCGTATACGCTTCTATTTCCGGCTATGGTGAAACAGGAGACTGGAAGGATTTGCCCGGCCAGGATTTGTTGGCTCAGGCCAAATCCGGATTAATGTGGCTATCTGGCGATGCCGATCAGGCTCCCACGGCCATGGGCTTGGCTGTGGCTGATCAACTGGCCGGCAATATGGCCGTGCAAGGCATCTTGGCGGCACTTGTCCGGCGCGGATTATCGGGCCGTGGTGCCCATATTCAAACCAGCTTGCTCGAAGCGCTAATTGATTTCCAGTTTGAAGTGCTCACCACTCATCTGAATGATGCTGACAAAAGTCTGCCTAAACGCAGCGCAGTGAACAACGCCCATGCTTATCTCGCGGCACCCTATGGGGTTTATGCCACCCAGGATAGCTATGTGGCTATTGCTATGACCCCCGTCGACCAACTTGGCGCACTGATCGGGGCGCCTGATCTTGCCGCGATGCACGACAAGGACAAATGGTTTGAGCAGCGAGACGAGATTAAGCAACTTCTAGCTGACCACCTCAAAACCAGAGATACGGCACATTGGATGAAGTTATTCGTGGATGCGGATATCTGGGCATCCGAGGTGTTGAATTGGCCAGAAATGTTCCAATCAAGCAGCTTTCAAGAATTAGATTTGATCCAGACTTTGGATCTTGGCGAAGGCAAAACGATCAAAGCGATGCGTTCGCCCATTCGTGTTGACGGCGAGGTGCTCAAAAGCACCAAACCCGCACCGACCATTGGAGAACAAAATGCTCAAATCGAGCAGGAGTTCTCTTTAACGGCTTAAACAGCTTTTCACGCAAGGGAGGAATTGATGAAACTGTTAGGAAAAATATCAACAACGCTTATGGCAGGTGCAACTGCACTGTCCATGGCAGGGGGCATGGCCCATGCCGGTGAGTTTGATGGCTATACGCTGCGCGTCAAACTGATCGGGGGGGCTCAATATGAGCCACTTTATACCCGCATCCCCGAATGGGAGGAAATGACCGGAGCTAAGGTCGAAATCCTGTCCCGTAAAAACCATTTTGAGCTGGATCGTGAGATTAAACAAGACATTGCGTCGGGCTCAATCAATTGGTGTGTGGGGTCAAACCACACCAGCTTCGCGCCTCAATATGGCAGCCTCTATGTCGACTTGAATGTCATTATGGATGATGAAGCGATCAACGCCATCTCGGAAAATGTGATTAATGCAAGCACTGTTGATGGTCGGTTGGTGCAACTGGCCCGCCACTCAGACGTGTCCAACCTTTATTACATCAAGTCTTTGTACGAGGATGAGAAGAATAAGGCCGACTTTAAGGCTGAATATGGCTATGATCTGATGCCGCCCGAAACATGGGCTCAGGTCAAGGATCAGGCCATTTTCTTCGCGGATCCGCCAAACTTTTATGGCACCCAATATGTGGGTAAGGACGAAGGCATTTCAGGTCGGTTCTATGAAATGCTGATCGCTGAAGGTGGCACATTCTTTGACGCAGATGGCAAAGCGGCCTTCAACTCACCAGAAGGCGTGCGCGCGCTGCAATGGTTTGTTGATCTTTACGAAGCAAAAGCGGTGCCTGCCGGTGTGCCCAACTATCTTTGGGACGATACGGGCCTTGGCTTTGCGTCTGGTAACGTGGCCCTCAACCTCGATTGGGGCGGCTGGGCAAGCTATTTCAACAGCGATGACAGCAAAATCCAGGGTGATGTTGGTCTAATCAGGGCGCCAAAAGGCTCTAGCGGCAAACGCACTGGTTGGTCAGGTTCTCACTCCTTCTCGATCACGGAAGCGTGTGACAACAAGCAGGCTGCCGCTTCGTTTGTGTCATTCTTGACCAACTTTGACAGCCAGATGATAGAAGCGCGTACAGGCCTATTGCCCACACGCCCCGATGCCATCGAAGCTATCATTGAAGAGTCCAAGCAAGCCGGTGATGATTGGCTGGTACATGTTTTTGAAACATTCGGTGCCTCTATGGCAGAGGATGCATTTGCTGTGCCATCAACACATCTCTGGATTCCTATCTCCAATGAGCTGTTCCCTGAACTGCAAGCTGCCATTGTTGGCGAAAAGACCGCCCAGCAAGCGTTGGATGACGCTGCAGCAGCAGCTAACCAGCTGATTGAGGACGAAGGCTAAGGCTTAGCCTTACCCCAACACAAACAAAGCAGCGGGACTATTGTCCCGCTGCTTGCTAAAATTGGGCAGAATTGTTGGAGATGAAATGTCAGTTTTGACAAATATCAAGAGAAAGATGTTCTCGGAACAGGCAACACCTTATGTGTTGTTGTTGCCAGCCATTATCATGATTTTGATTGTGGTATTGTTCCCGCTACTCTTTTCTCTTTACACCAGTTTTACCCCTTACAAACTGACAAGGCCGGACACTTTGTGGAAGTTTGTGGGGCTTCGCAACTATGAGCGCATTTTCACAGACTGGGATTTCTGGGTGGCCTTTGGCCGTACCGTCTTGTTCCTTGCCATCGTTATCAATCTTGAGTTTCTGTTTGGTCTGGGCATTGCCTTGCTGATCAACAGGATCACTTGGGGTCAGCGTACGCTGCGCACCATCATGATGTTTCCCATGATGTTTTCGCCGATCTTGGTGGGGTTCCAGTTCAAATTTGTCTTCAACGACAATATCGGGCTCATGAACAATGCCTTGCAATCGTTAGGCATTACGGATCAAGCCATCCCCTGGTTGGTTGATGGTACATTGGCCATGGGTGCCATTGCCTTTGCCGAGATATGGATGAGCACAAGCATCTTTGCCATTTTGCTGTTGGCCGGGCTGTTTGCCATGCCCAAAGACCCGCTTGAGGCGGCGCAAGTGGATGGCTGCAATGCTTGGCAAACCTTCCGACACATCACGTTGCCCTATCTGATGCCATTTGCCTATATCGCCATGACCATTCGGTCGCTGGATGTGGCACGCGCCTATGATGTGGTCGACACCATGACCGGGGGCGGGCCCGCAGGCCGTACCGAGTTGCTTTGGACCTTGATTGCCCGCACTGGCTATGACAGCGCGAGCATGGGTAAAGCAAACGCCATGGCCTATGTTTCCATCCTGCTCTCGATTGCCTTCACTTATTTCTTCTACACCAAACTCGTCGCAGCCCGGCGCTATATGGGAGGCGCACAATAATGAGCTCGCAAACCAAAACAACATTGAACTGGATCGGCACATTTATTGTGATGTTGATCATCACCATGCCTGGAATTTGGGTCATTCTATCCGGTTTCCGGCCCTTGCAGGAAATTTTGGCGAAACCAGCGATCTGGATTCCACAGCGGCTGACCCTAGATAATTTCCGGGCAATTTTTGGCATTGGTGAAACGCAGATCGCGATCCCGGTCGTGGCCTATTTCCGCAACTCAATCATCATTGCCACCACCAGCACTTTGGTTGCCATTGTGGTGGGTATTTCTGGCGGCTATGCCTTTGCCCGTTATCGCTTTCGGTTCAAAAATACCCTGTTTCTGGGGTTGATGTTGTCGCGCACCGTGCCCGGCATCGCCTTGAGCTTGCCCCTATTCATTCTATGGGCACGTCTGGGCTGGATCGACACACAGTTTGGTTTGATCCTTGTCTATGTGGCGCTGAATGTGCCTTTCACCATCTGGTTGATTGACGGGTTCTTCCGTCAAATCCCAAAAGAGCTGGCCGAAGCGGCTGAGGTGGATGGTTGCACAAGGTGGCAGGCTTTTTGGCGAATTGAGTTTCCGCTGGCCAAATCCGGCATTGCCTCCGCAGGTATTTTCGCCTTCCTCACCAGTTGGAACGAATATGCTCTGGCCAGCAACCTGACACGGTCCACAAACAGCAAAACACTGCCGGTGGGGCTGACCGATTTCATCGCGCAGTTCACCACCGATTGGGCAGGCATGTGCGCTATGGCCTTTATCATCATTGTTCCAGCTCTCGTGCTGACATTTATCGTTCAAAAACACCTCATTGCCGGCCTCACATTCGGCGGCGTAAAGGGATAAAAATGACTGAAGTTTCACTCCAGCAAGTTGTAAAACGCTATGGGCAGCTTGAAGTTGTTCATGCCATTGACCTTGAAATTAGGCACTCTGAATTTGTCGTGCTGGTCGGACCATCCGGGTGCGGTAAATCCACAACCCTGCGTATGATTGCCGGGCTTGAGGAAATCTCCGATGGCACCATCAAGATCGGCGACAAGGTGGTGAACAAATTGCCGCCGCGGGACCGCAATATCTCCATGGTGTTCCAAAATTATGCGCTCTATCCGCATATGAGTGTGCGCGAGAATCTGGGGTTTGGATTGAAAATTGCCAAACATCCGGAAAGCGAAATCAACAAGCGGGTTGAAGAGGCAGCGGAAATTTTGGGCCTGGGCATGTTGATGGATCGGCTGCCGGCCGAATTGTCAGGTGGCCAGCGTCAACGGGTGGCCATGGGACGTGCTATTGTGCGCAACCCGGATGTCTTCTTGTTTGACGAACCCTTGTCCAATCTGGATGCCAAACTGCGCGTACAAATGCGCACGGAGATCAAAAAGCTACACAAGCGGGTCAACAACACGATTGTTTATGTGACCCACGATCAGGTTGAAGCCATGACGCTTGCCGATCGGATTGTGATCATGCGCGATGGCCATATCGAGCAGGTGGGCAGCCCGCTCAAGGTGTTCGATCACCCCAACAACACGTTCGTGGCCTCATTCATCGGCAGTCCCCCTATGAACCAGCTGTCTGGCAAGGTGATTGAGAAAGAGGGAGTGCCGCATATAGATCTTGAAGGCAATTTGACTATTCCGGTGCCGAACCGGGCAAGGAACCATGTCCAGATCGGACAACAGGTCATTGTTGGCGTGCGCCCCGATGATCTGACCCCCGAGGGACACGGCATGTCGGATGTGGGCGAAATCGTTAGCTTTGATCTCAGTGTGAGCATTTCCGAACCTTTGGGCACGGAGTCCATCCTGTTCTCAACCATTGGCAACAATGAAGTACAGGGCAAAATGCTGAACCCGCGTCCGATCGAGGGCGAGGAACGACTGACTTTCAACCTCTCGCTGGATCGTACTCACCTGTTTGATGCCGAGACCGGCCAAAATGTGCTTGGACATTCCGATGGCTCAAATTGAACATGTCAAACTGCTCATGGTTGATCTTGCGCCGAAGGTGAAGCGCACGGATGCCATTCAAAGCTTTGAAAGCCAGGAAACACCCATGGTGTTTATCACCGATAGTGATGGCGCGACTGGCATCGGCTACAGCTACACGATCGGCACCGGCGGACCGGCAATCATGTCGTTGTTGGAAAAAACGCTGGCACCACGACTATTGGGGCGTGACCCGACGGAGATTGAAAAAATCTGGCGCGATTTGCTTTTCGCGACCCACGCCACGAGTGTGGGGGCCATAACCTCACTGGCGCTCGCCGCCATTGACACTGCGCTGTGGGACTTAAAATGCAAAAAGGCCAGCCTGCCACTCTATAAAATGGCTGGAGGCGCCAAAGATCGTATGCCCCTTTATTCCACGGAAGGTGGCTGGTTGCATTTGAGCCCCGAAGAGTTGGTGGCTGATGCATTGGCGCGCAAAGCCGAAGGCTTCAAAGGTGCCAAAATCAAAATTGGCCACGAACTGGCGGCCCATGATGAGGCGCGTCTGAAAGCGGTGCGCGAAGCGGTGGGTGATGAATTTGAAATCATGACGGACGCAAACCAAGCCTTTTCACTATCCGAGGCGCGGCGTCGTACCAGCTTGCTGGAAAAATACAATATCGCCTGGTTTGAGGAACCGCTGCATGCGGATGACGTTGGCAGTCATGAAGTGCTGGCACGGTCCACCAATGTGCCGATTGCCGTGGGCGAAAGCATGTATTCCGCTTCGCAATTCAATGAATATTTGCGCCGCGATGCCGCCTCCATTGTGCAGGTGGATGTGGCCCGGATTGGGGGCATCACTCCTTGGCTCAAAGTCGCGCATATGGCTGAAGCATTTAACGTCTGGGTTTGCCCGCACTTTTTGATGGAGCTGCATGTTTCATTGTGCTGTGCCGTGCCCAACTCCCGCTGGCTGGAGTATATCCCCCAGCTTGATCGGATCACCACATCAGGCATGGCAATGAAAGATGGCTTCGGCATGCCTGCGCAAACACCCGGACTGGGCATAGATTGGGATTTTGGCGCCATTGACAAAATGGCAGTCGAGGGTAGCCGCAGCGAGCTGGATAAAGCGGGGTAGGGCATATGGCAAACTCTCAGGACCAACTGCTTGAATCTCTACGCAGCTGCTACACCGGCGTTGTGCACGACATTATGCGCAAAATGGGGTTGCGCAACTTCACCTTGCCGCACGAAATCACCCCGTTATTGCCTGATCAGGTGCTTTGCGGGCCAGTGTTCACGATTGAGGGGCGCGTCGACGAAACTGCCGATGGTCATCAGACGCTGCTTGAATGGACAGGATTACTGTCCAAAGCCAAGTCGGGCCATATTTGGGTGTCACAGCCCCATGATCACACAATCGCCCATATGGGAGAATTGTCCTCTGAAACATTGATGGATAGGGGCGTGCTTGGCTGTGTTGTCGATGGGGGCATCCGCGACACACATTTTCTCAAAAAACAAGGTTTTCAGGCCTGGCGACGTTTCCATACACCTCGCGATGTTGTGGGGCGCTGGCTGCCGACGGGCTTTGATGTGGACATCATCATCGGCGAAGTGCTGATCCAACCGGGCGATTTTTTGCTCGGCGATTTGGACGGGCTGGTGCGCCTGCCCAAAGCCAATGTGGCTGACATTGTCGCCCAATCTATTGAAGCGATGGGAACCGAAAACAAAGTACGCACCGCCATTTTGGCCGGAACGGATCCGCAGGAAGCCTATTTGAAATATGGGAAGTTTTAGAGATGCGGATAACCGGTTTAGACATAAACTGTTGTCGACTGGATAGTTCGCTCCTGGCGGCCGGGGCCCTCAATGGCCATGACGGTTCGCGGCCCATCGAATTTCTTGTCCTGTCTTTGCAAACAGATGTTGGCATTGACGTTGCCTCTTTTGGTTTTGCTGGCGCCTCTGCGGTAGGCTCGGGCCATCTGGCAAAAGCCGCGTTTGAACCATTATTGCAGGGGCAAAATCCACTTGATCGAGAAAAGATCTGGCAGCAATTCAGAGTTGCGGACAGATGGTGGAACCATTTGCCAATCTATAGCTACGGGCCAATTGATATATGTCTTTGGTTGATCGGCGCTGAAGCGGCAGGACAACCTTTGTATAAGTATATTGGGGCGCACACTGACGAAGTGCCGACCTATTGCAGCTCGTTGGTTTTGCCATCAATCGAGGCATATTGTGACGAGGCGCGCGCCGTAAAGCAGCAAGGTTTTAAGGCCTACAAAATACATCCGCCGGGCAGGGATATCAGTGAAGATATTGAAATTCATCGCGCGGTTCGCAAAGAAGTGGGGCCAGATTTTACGCTTATGTCTGATCCGGTCGCACCCTACAGCTTCGATGAAGCGTTGCGGTTGGGCCGTGAACTGGAAAAGCTCGGCTATCTTTGGCTAGAGGAGCCCCTAGCTGATGAAAATGCGGCGGCTCTACGCAAGTTGACCGCTGCATTGGATATACCAATTGTTGGTGCTGAGGTGCTGGCGAAACACCCCTACAGTTTGGCTGAATATCTGTCGACCAATGTGGTCGATTCTATACGTGCTGATGTGTCCTGGTCGGGCGGCGTGACGGGCGTATTAAAATCCGCGCATCTGGCCGAAAGTTTCGGCGCAAATTGTGAGCTGCATTCAACGATATTTCACCCGTTGGAATTGGTGAACCTGCATCTATGCGCGGCAATTTCCAACAACAGCTATTTTGAACTGCTGACACCAACCACGAAATTCGACTTTGGATTGGCGACGCCCATTGAAATCAATCAGGGCATGGCCAAGCTTCCGGAAAAACCGGGCCTGGGCCTCGAACTTGATTGGTCGTTCATCGACAATTGCACAATTGCAAAGGTGTAACTTATGAATAAAAAAGACAGAAGAGCTTCACCAATGCAAACAGACAGCCGCCTAATCCTTTTGAACCCCAAGGATAATGTGTTGGGTGTGGCGCGGCCCATTCGTGCAGGCGAAAAATTGATTATCGAGGGTGAAGCAGTGGTGCTGGACCAGCACGCAGGCATGGGCTTTAAGATTGCCCGCCATGATATTGCGAACGGCACGCCCATACTAAAATATGCCGCCAAGATCGGCGTGGCGAGCATGGATATCGCCAAGGGTCAATTGGTGCATGTCCACAATCTGCGCAGCACCTATATGGCCAACACGGTGACCACCAGTCATGACTATAAAAAGGATAGTTCATTGCCCTAAGCGGCGGGACTGTTCGGGATTGTGAAAGGGAAAGCATATGATACCGTTGATCGATACGCATCAGCACCTGATGTATAAGGACCGCTTCACCTATGAATGGGCCGGTGGGGTGCCACAACTCGCAGAAGCAGACTTTCCGCTGACCGCCTATCAATCTGTGATCGACAAGGGGCAAATTGCGGGCAGCATCTTTATGGAGACCGCGGTCGACAAGCCGCACTACCAGGATGAAACCAGATTTGTATCATCATTGTGCGAAGATCCCGACAATAACATCCTTGGGTTGATCGCTGCGGCCTTCCCGGAAGATGAAGATACATTTGACGACTGGCTGGAAGAATCCGCTGAAAATCCGCATCTTGTCGGCTATCGCCGAGTGCTGCACGTGGTGGATAATGCGGTGTCTCAAGGTGAAGTGTTCCGTCAGAATGTGCGCAAAATTGGTGATCGAGGAAAGACATTTGATTTGTGCTTTCTCGAAAGTCAGCTTGATGTTGCGTTTGATCTGGCGAAGGCGTGTGACAATACCCAATTGATCCTCAATCATTGTGGTGTGCCAGATGTTGCATCGGGTGACCGAAAGAACTGGTATGAGAAAATGGCACGTTTGGCGCAGCTGGAGCATGTCGCCGTCAAGATCTCTGGTGTTACCGCCTATTGTGGCCCGGGCCAAGATGTGAAAAGCGCTGTTTTGCCATATATCGAAGAGAGCATCAGTCTTTTTGGCTGGGACCGTTGTGTTTGGGGCAGCGACTGGCCGGTGGTCAATATGGGCGATGGCTTGCCAAGCTGGCTAAAAATCACAAAGGAGATTTTTGATAGCGAAGATGCCGCCAATCAGCAAAAGCTGTTTCAGGATAATGCGAAACGCATTTATCGACTTTGAGCAAAAATATGCCGCACCGAAAGGGGTGATTTAGGTGTAAAAGCACCTGTTCAGATTGTCTTGCCCAACATTCTGCCTTAACTTGCCTTCACATGCTTTTGGGAGTGCATTTGTGAGCGATTTGGAAAAATATAACGCGCCAGCATTGGATAAAGGGCTCGACATCATTGAAACGCTTGCTGAGGCTGGCGAAAGCCTCACACAGGGCGAGATCGCCAAGCGGCTTAATCGCTCTGTAAGTGAGATATTTCGTATGTTGGTGGTGTTGCGGCGCCGGGGTCTGATTGCACTGGACGAATCCAGCGACCGTTATTATCTGACAACCCGGCTGTTTGAGCTTGCACACCGCATTCCGATTGTAAAACGCCTGACGGTAGCAGCTGCCCCTGTGATGCAGCGCTTGGCGGTGCAATCAAATCAATCAAACCATTTGGCCGTGCGGTCTGCCGACAGTATCGTGATCGTGGGGCAGGTGGATAATCCAGGCAATAATGTTTTGAGCGTGCGCATGGGCGCGCGCATTGAGATTTGGCGCACATCGTCAGGACGGGTGATCTTGGCCCATTCTGATCCCGAACAACGCGAAAAAGCGATCGCCGCCATACCCCATCCCGACGAAGTTCCCGCTAAACAGCTGCGGACCGAATTGGACCAGATCGCGACCCAAGGCTATGAGCAATTGCACAGCCTTGTGGTGAAAGGCATCGAGAATATCAGTGCCCCAATTTTGGGCTTTGACGGGTTTGCTGCCGCTGCGCTGACCATTCCCTATATGGAACGGTTACAAGGTGGCGTGCCGATCGAAGATTGCCTCGACATGTTGCTCGATGCTGCCGAAAGCATATCTGTGCAACTGGGAGGACCAGCACGCGGCCCTGATCTGGGACGAACCTAGATTTTCGGCAAGGGGTGTGCTGGCACCTCATTGGCTTCAAAACAGGCCTCTACGAGCGCCATGGTTTCAAGGCAGTTTTCCACATTGGTTTCCAGTGCTTCATCTTCACCGATGTGAAAACGCTGCACATTGCGGAAGATGCCGGAAAACGCGTCCGGAAACCATGAGCCTTCAAGGGGAACTTCTTGCCATTGCTGCTCATGCGTGGCGAGCCAAAGTTCATCAGGCTCACCCTCTGGATAATTCAGATTGACGCCAATCTGGGTCACAATCGCGCCCTTGTCGCCTTCAAACCGGAATGAGCATTCCTGAAATTTACGGCCATAATCATGATTGTGATTGAGGGACAACGTGCAGCGCAGCCTGTCGCCATAATCAAGAATAGCTGACGTGCGTGTCTGCGCCATTTTGGCGGAGCGCGGGTCACCAATCGTGCGGGCAAAAACACCTTTGGGTACGCCGACCAGAGAGCGTATCAGATCTAGATAATGGATGGAGTGCACCGCAATTTCGATCCGTTCAAGTTCCTCCAAAAACGGCCACAATTCCCATGGTGTTTTTACATTCAGATGCATTTCGATCTCAAGCAGCTCGCCCAGAACACCCTTACTAAGGGCATCCCGTACGGCCAACATTTGCGGGCTGAAGCGCAATTGAAAATTGATTCCGGCCTTAAGATCGCGGTCACGACAGATCTGCAAAATCTCTTTGGCCTGTTCAAAGTTTGCCCCCATTGGCTTTTGAATCAACACCGTGGCGCCTTCGGGGATTTGGCGCAAAGTCTGCGCAATGGCTGTAGGGGGCAGGGCAAGGTCGTAGATCACATCCGTGCCGTGGACAACAGCGTCGTCTAGAGTGGCAAACACGCGCTGGATGCCCCACTGCGTCGCCACTTCCTGAGCGCGCGCCTGATTTATGTCAAAAATGCCCGCAACTTCAATTTGTTCTGATCTGTAGGTCGGCAAATGTGCATCCACCACAATGCTGCCTGCGCCGATCACAACCGTCGGTGTGGTACGCGATGGTTTTGGCCAACTTTGCATTAAATCCATAAATTCCTCCTCCCGCCCAATGGCCGTAGCACAGAATGGACAAACTCAAAAATATGATGTTTCATTAATAAAAATAGATTTGACATATAAAATAGTCAAGTTTAGTTTATGAGAAACTCAGCAATGGAGCGGGCAATGCAACGCATGGGAATGGTAATTGGGGTGCGGCCTGAATTTATCACGCGCTATAAAGAGCTGCACGCCGAGGTGTGGCCGGAGATTTTGCAAAGCATCAGCGACTGCAACATCAAAAACTACTCTATCTTCTTGCGGGAACCGGAAAACCTATTGTTTGGCTATTGGGAATATGTCGGCACGGATTTTGAGGCGGATATGCAGAGAATGGCTGACATGCCCATCACCAAAAAATGGTGGGAACTGTGCATGCCGTGCCAAAAGCCGCTCGACAGCAAGAAAGAAGAGGAATGGTGGGCGCCCATGGAACAGGTCTTTTTTCATGCCTGATGTTTCCTTGCGAACAACGCGTTAGACGAAAGTACCTTTATGAGCGCAAAGAGCAGCAACACAGATGCGCGGCTGATTTTATTGGATTCTGCAGACAATGTATTGGGCGTGGCACGCCCCATCCGCGCTGGTGAAACGCTGCAAGTGGAAGGGGAAAAGGTGACGCTTGATCAACACGCTGGCACCGGGTTTAAGATTGCGCGTCGTGCTATCGCCAAAGGCGAAGAGATATACAAATATGGTGCCGTCGTGGGCGTAGCGAATGCCAACATCGCCAAGGGAAAGTTGGTGCATGTACACAATATGACCAGCGGGTATATGCCGAATACAAAGCCCGCTAGCAACAACAAACAGGAGACATCATGAAGGGCTATTTGCGCGCCGATGGCCGTAAGGGCATCCGTAATATCGTCACCGTAGTTTACCTAGTCGAATGCGCCCACCATGTGGCGCGGCAAGTGGCCCAACGCTTTGCCCCGCAAGAGGTGCAGGTGATCGGTTTTCCCGGGTGTTATCCGAATGAATATGCCCAATCTATGATGGAACGGCTTTGCACCCACCCCAATGTGGGGGCGGTATTGCTGGTCTCGCTCGGCTGCGAAGGCTTCAATAAGTTGAAGCTGAAAGATGTAGTTGCCGAATCCGGTCGCCCGGTTGAAGTGTTGACCATACAAGGCGAGGGCGGCACGGGCAAAACCATGCAAAAAGGGATCGAGTGGGTCGAGCAGCAATTGCAAAGCCTGAAAGATGCGCCGACGGTTGAGATGGACTGGTCTGAATTGATTGTGGGCACGATTTGCGGCGGATCTGATGGCACCAGCGGCCTCACAGCCAACCCGGCAATCGGGCGGGCATTCGACCAGTTCGTGGAAATAGGCGCGGCCTGTATTTTTGAAGAGACTGGCGAATTGATCGGCTGCGAGCCCCATATGGCGAAACGCGCTGCAACGCCAGAATTGGCCAAAGAACTCGTGCAAAGCATTGAAAAAGCAGCGCGCTATTATGAAGTGCTTGGCTATCCAAGTTTCGCCCCCGGCAATGCCGACGGCGGGCTGTCCACCATTGAAGAAAAATCTATGGGGGCATATGCTAAATCCGGCGCGTCCACCATTTCTGGCTTGATCAAGCCCGGCGATATTCCACCATCTGGCGGCCTATATTTGCTGGACGTGGTGCCTGATGGCGAAGTGCGTTTTGGCTTCCCCAACATCGTCGACAATGCCGAAATTGTTGAGCTGATCGCATGTGGCTCGCACGTCATTTTGTTCGCCACTGGGCGTGGTTCGGTTGTGGGCTCCGCCATTTCACCTGTGGTGAAAGTGTGCGCCAACCCGCTTACCTATAAGCGCATGGCTGACGATATGGACGTAAATGCGGGCAAGATTTTGGACAATGAGGCCAGCCTTGATGAAGTGGGCCAAGAGATTGTTGATCTTGTGGCGCAAGTGGGCGACGGCGAAATGACCCGTTCCGAGGCGCTGGGCCACACTGAATTTATCCTCACCTATAAGAGTTTTGAACCGATTGGACCGGCCTGTTTGCCGGCCGCATAGGAGTTAAAATGCAACGCGTAAAAGACAAGTTTTGCTTGGTCACCGCAGCGGCCCACGGCATTGGCCGCGCCAGTGTAAAACGTCTGGTGGAAGAAGATGCCACTGTTTTGGCAACCGATATTGACGAGGAGGGGTTGGCCTCGTTGGCGGAAGAAACTGGCTGCGCCATAAAGGTGCTCAACGTAATGGACAAGGATGCAATCAAGGCGATTGCAGACGAATATCCAGATATTGATGTGCTGTTCAACTGTGCTGGCTTTGTGGCCAATGGCACTATTTTGGAGTGTGACGACAAGGATTGGGACTTCTCATTCAACCTCAATGTTACGGCCATGTATCAGATGATCAAAGCGATTTTGCCCAACATGATCAAAAAGGGCGGCGGGTCGATCATTAATATGTCCTCAGTAGCCTCAAGTGTGACCGGTGCACCAAACCGTTTTGCTTACGGTGCATCGAAAGCGGCGGTGATTGGCTTGACCAAATCTGTCGCGGCTGACTTTGTAAAAGACAGTATTCGCTGCAATGCAATCTGCCCGGGCACAGTGCACTCGCCTTCGCTTGAGCAGCGCCTGGCTGCGCAGGGGGACTACGAAACTGCAAAGGCACAATTTATCGCACGTCAACCAATGGGGCGCATTGGCGAGCCGGACGAAATTGCTGCACTTGTGGCCTATTTGGCCAGCGATGACAGTGCATATACTACAGGCCAAATTCACATCATTGATGGCGGCTGGACGATCTAAGAGGAATAACAAAATGAAGCTTTTGCGCATTGGCGAACCGGGCCAGGAAAAACCTGCAATCTTGGGGCCGAACGGTGAATTTTATGATGTGTCAGCCCATATTGATGATGTGGCGGGCGAAGTGCTTTCTGATGAAAAGCTGAATGAGCTCTCTCAATTGGACTTGGTGGATTTGCCGCAATTAGACCCCAACCAGCGCATAGGCGCGTGCGTGGGCAATGTGGGCAAATTCATCTGCATCGGCCTCAACTATGCTGACCACGCTGCAGAATCCGGCATGGACGTGCCGTCCGAACCTGTGATGTTTTTTAAAGCCACGTCGGCCATTAGCGGTCCGAATGATGAGGTGGAAATCCCCCGCAAATCAGAAAAAACTGATTGGGAAGTTGAGCTCGGCGTCGTGATTGGCAAGCGTGCCAAATATGTGGATGAGGCCGACGCAATGAATTATGTTGCAGGCTATTGCGTGGTCAATGATCTGTCTGAGCGCGAGTTTCAGATTGAACGCCAAGGGCAATGGGTAAAAGGCAAATCTGCTGATACATTTGGCCCGATTGGCCCTTATCTTGTGACCCGCGATGAGGTTTCAGACCCGCAAAATCTGGATATGTATCTGGATGTGAACGGAGAACGCCGACAAACCGGCAACACCAAAACAATGGTCTATGGTGTGGCCGTACTGGTGTCCTACGTGTCGCAATTTATGAGCCTTCAGCCGGGCGATATTATTTCCACAGGCACACCGCCAGGCGTTGGCATGGGCATGTCGCCACAAACCTATCTGAAGACCGGCGACAAAATGGAGCTGGGCATTGAAGGGCTGGGTGTTCAAAAGCAAACCTGTGTGCCAGCCAAGAGCTGATTCACAGGTGTAGCAGGAACCCGCTTGCGTCAATTATTACGCTGGGTGAGGGGCCGAGTGCCCCGTTCATCCTCGCAACTACCTCATTTTGAAGAACGACATTCAGAGCATTTTGCCATAATCACCAGAGACAGTGGTCACGAGTTTAATGTTCCAGCCCTCTATTGGGGGACTTAACAACGGATGGAGTATGGGCAATACCGGTATATGTGCAAGATTTGTTCTTTATTCGGAAAGTTTCGCCTGGTTTTTCCAACCGTTCTCTCGCCTGAGGTGTGGAATTTCTCATGCAAATGGCGGTCGAGCAGGACCATTTTCTGTCGTTTATTCAATGGTTTTGCACATACTAGGAGGTGATGAAGGCTAGTCGCAGCGGCAACCATGTTGGCGGTTTGCTGGCAATTCCTGCCAGCAAACCAGGTTTGATAACGCTCATTACGCTTTTAGGTCTTCAGGCAGAACTGCCTCCGGCATGTTCTGGTAGCAAACTGGCCGCAGGAAGCGCCGGACGGCCAAGGTGCCGACCGAAGTGGCGCCAAAATTGGTTGAGGCTGGGTAGGGGCCGCCATGCACCATGGAATCGCACACCTCAACGCCTGTTGGGAAACCATTTGCCAGCAATCGACCGGCCTTGCGTTCCAGGACGGGCATCAGGCGCGCGGCCTGGGCCTGATCCGCATCGTCAAGATGCAGTGTACAGGTCAGTTGACCTTCAAGATTTTTGGCAATGGCCAGCATTTCCGCATCGTCAGCCGCACGAATAACAATGCCAAGCGGCCCGAACACCTCTTCGCCCAATTCTTTATTGGCAAGCCAGGTGGCGCCGTCCGTCTCGTAAAGATAGGGGGTGGCATTGCGCAGGTCGCAACTTGTGGTCAACAATTCGCGCACACCCTGAGTGCCAGCCACGCGGTCGCGCCCTTTGCGATAGGCATTGGCAATGCCGTCGGTCAGCATGGTTTGCGCATCGGCACCGCCAAGTGCTTCTTTAGCTGCAGCGACAAACTGGTCTGCCGCTGGGCCGTCCACCACAATGCTGATGCCGGGATTGGTGCAGAATTGACCTGCGCCCATGGTCAATGAGCCTGCCCAGCCCTTGGCAATTTCTTCCGCTCTTTCTGTGGCGGCATGATCAAGGATAAACATGGGATTGATTGACCCCAGTTCCCCGAAGAAGGGAATTGGCTCGGGGCGGGCTGCGCAAAGATCATAAAGAGCACGGCCACCTGCCAGCGAACCTGTAAACCCAACCGCCTTGATCAGCGGGTGGGTCACCAGCGTTTCGCCTACTTTATGGCTGCCGCCCTGAACAATGGAAAAAACACCCGGATGCAGATCGCACTTTTTAATGGCTGCGTGAATGGCCTCGGCCACGATTTCGCCAGTGCCGGGGTGGGCCGGATGGCCTTTGACCACAACCGGACAGCCCGCGGCCAACGCAGAGGCGGTGTCGCCCCCGGCGGTGGAGAAAGCGAGCGGGAAGTTTGAAGCGCCAAATACGGCAACCGGGCCGATCGGGCGCTGCATCATGCGCAAATCGGGGCGCGGCAGCGGTTGTCGGTCGGGCAGGGCCTCGTCATGTCTCAGATCCAGATAGTCGCCTTTTAGAATATGATCGGCAAATAAACGCAACTGACCGGTGGTGCGGCCGCGCTCGCCTTCAAGGCGGCCGGCGGGCAATCCGGTCTCATGTGTCCCTATCTGGGTAATTTGTTCGCCACGCGCCTCAATCTCGTCCGCAATGCACTTGAGAAAATCTGCGCGGACCTGCCGGCTGGTATAGCCGTATGACCAAAAGGCTTCTTCTGCCGCTTCAACAGCATCATTCACCATCTCAGGTGTGCCAGCGGTAAAATTATGGGCCTGGCCACTCGCCGGCGCGTTGGTAAAACGCTCATCGCCGCTTGTCCATTCGCCAGCGATTAGGTTTTTCCCGTGGGGTTCAAATGTCATCTCTTGATCCTTGGTTTTTGTGAATTTTGTAACTTTTGCAGCATTTCAAATGTTCAAAAAGTTTTCGAACATTGTCTGACATTTTCTCTCCAAAATTGTCTATGCCTTTGATTTAGTTTGGACTATCTCGTCTGTCGTTTTTAATTTTATCCTCAAAAATATCTGAGGAATCGTCTTGCCAAATTAAATAATAATACTATAGTACTTTTTATTCAATCGGCCCAGGGAGAGATGGGTCGATGAATTCATAGGGAGGTAAATTATGATTTTCAAAACTACTCTTGCCAGCACAGCTATGGCTGCTTCATTGCTCATGTCAGGTTCGGCTCTGGCGCAAACTATTGGCTTTTCACAGGTCGGCTCTGAAGGGGATTGGCGTCCAGCATTTTCTCAAAATATGCGAGAAACCGCTGAAGATTACGGCGTTGACCTGAAGTTTGCCAACGCGCAAGGCAAACAAGAAGAGCAGCTTCGTGCTGTTCGGGCATTCATCGCGCAGGGCGTTGATGCCATCGTGGTCGCACCGGTTGTGGTGACTGGTTGGGAATCTGTGCTTCAAGAAGCTAAAGATGCCGAAATTCCAGTCTTCTTGGTCGACCGTGATGTGGAAGTGAGTGACAAGTCGCTCTATGTGACCCGCATTTCTGCCGACTTTAACCTTGAAGGTAAGCTTGCCGGTGCCTGGTTGGCAGCCGAATCTGTTGGCACCTGTAAAATTGTTGAGCTGCAAGGCACAACAGGTTCTGCCCCAGCCATTGAGCGTAAGGGCGGCTTTGAGGCTGTGATTGATCAGTTCCCAGCCATGGAAATTGTGGCCACACAGTCTGGTGACTTCACCACTGAAGGCGGCAAAAAGGTGATGGAAGCATTCATCAAATCAACCAACAATCTTGAAGGCATTTGTGCATCATTCGCGCATAATGACAACATGCAGTTGGGTGCCATTCAGGCGATGAAAGAAGCTGGTCTGAAGCCAGGTGAAGACGTGTTGATGGTGTCAGTGGACTATGTGCCTGCCATCGAAGACGCGCTTGAAGCTGGTGATGCCAATGCGTCTGTTGAACTACGTTCTGCAGTTGGCAAATTCATCTACCCTGTCATTCTGGATTATCTTGAAGAGCCAAAAGAGCTCGACAAGTGGATCGTTATTCCAAGCGATCTGCACACCCAGTAAATCGACAGCAGTGCATTTTTCCTAACTAGCAGCATCCCGCCTTATGGCGGGGTGCTCGCCAGCAAAGGGAAATCTGATCTGCAATGGTGACCAAGAAGTAGCTCATGACCACACAAAACAAATTGAGGCAACCTGTCGAGATGAAGGGGATATGCAAGAGCTTCCCCGGCGTTGTCGCGCTCGACAATGTTGACCTGACCTTGCGACCAGGAGAGGTGCACGCGCTGTTGGGAGAGAACGGCGCTGGAAAATCCACTCTTGTGAAAGTTTTGACCGGCGCGATTTCCCGCGACCGGGGCGACATAATTCTCGACGGCAACCCCGTTGAATTTTCCACCACCGCTGAAGCAGCCAATTTGGGGATCAGCACCGTATTCCAGGAAGTCAATCTGGTCTCGGCCATGTCTGTAACCAAAAATCTGGCTCTGGCCAGCCAAACGGGTCGTTTCGGCGTGATTTCGTGGAAAAAGGCGCGGCAGGATGCGCGCGAAAAACTGAAAAGGCTCGATCTCGATATTGATCTGGAGCAACCGGTGGGCACTTTTTCGGTGGCCATTCAGCAGTTGATCGCGATTGCCAGCGCTCTAAACGATAACACCAAAGTGCTCGTGTTGGACGAGCCGACGGCAAGTCTGGACGCGCAGGAAACGCGCGCGCTGTTTGATATTGTGCGCGAATTAAAATCGCGCGGCATCGCCGTGGTGTTTATCACCCATTTTCTGGAACAGGTATTTGAAATCAGCGACCGTATTTCGGTGTTGCGTAATGGGCAATTGGTGGGGACTAAGCCCATTGATGATATTTCCCGCGGTGAGCTGATTTCAATGATGATCGGCAAAGAGTTGGGGGAAGTGGAAAGCGCCTTTTCCCGACGCGAAGGCAAAGAACCCGGCGCGGAAATTGTGCGCGCCGAAGGATTGGGCCGCCGCCGCACCCTGCAACCGTGCGATATTTCCCTGCACAAGGGTGAAGTTGTGGGCTTGGCTGGTTTGCTTGGCTCCGGCCGCACCGAACTGACCAAGCTGATTTTTGGCGCGATCAAAAACGATAGCGGCACAATGACGGTGAATGGCAAGCAGCAATTGCCCAACACACCGCGCAAATCCATCAATACCGGCATTGCGCTTTGTCCCGAGGATCGCAAGACCGAAGGGCTAGTGGGCGAATTGACCATCCGCGAGAATATTGTCCTGTCTATGCAGGCCAAAAAGGGTTGGTTGAGGAAGGTGCCGTTTAAAGAGCAGCAAAAACTGGCCGCTGAAATGATTAAGGCGATGGATATCGCCACACCGGATGCTGAAAAGCAGGTGCGGCAACTTTCCGGCGGCAATCAGCAAAAAGTGGTGCTGGCCCGCGCTTTGGCGTCCAAGCCGGACGTGATGCTGCTTGATGAGCCCACACGCGGGATTGATGTGGGGGCACACGCCGAAATTATCGTGTTGATCCGAAAGCTTTGCGAAGAGGGATTGGCGCTTTTGGTTGCTTCATCTGAGATTAACGAGATTGTCGCTGTTGCAGATCGCGTAGTCATTTTGCGGGACCGTTCCAAGGTCGGCGAATTGGTTGGGCAAGATGTAACGCGTGACGCCATCATCGAGACGATTGCGGGGGAAGATGTCGCAGATTCCTGATATAAATATGGGCGGCACCACCAACTGGTTCGCCAAAATACGCCATAGCCGTGCCATCTGGCCACTTATGGCGCTAGCCATCATTTTGATTATTGATGCGATCATTATGCCCGGATTTTTCGAAATCCGCATCGTTGAAGGTCGTTTGTTTGGCAATGTGATCGATATTCTGTATCGGGCCGTGCCCACCGCACTGATTGCTCTTGGTATGGCGATTGTTATCGGCAGCCGGGGCATTGATTTGTCCGTCGGCTCCATTGTGGCCATTTGCGGCGCGGTTATCGCTTGGCGCATCAACGCTGGTGATCCGCATTTGCTGGTATTCTTCTATGCGCTTTTGGCTGGTGTGATCTGCGGCATGTGGAATGGTATGCTGGTTGCCGGTCTTGGCATTCAGCCCATTATCGCCACCTTGATATTGATGGTGGCCGGCCGTGGCATCGGTCTGCTGATCAATTCGCTTTATGGTGGCATCAACCCAAGCTTTGAAAGTGAATTGTTGCAGGGCATGAGCACCGGGAGTGTTCTTTATATTCCCACCCGATTATTTGCGGCGGCAGCGGTGTTTTTTGGCCTCTGGCTATTAATCCGCCGCACCGCACTTGGCCTCTTTATTGAGGCGGTGGGTGGCAATGCCGCTGCATCAGCACTGGCAGGTGTAAACTCGCGCCTCATAACCTTTGCAGCCTATGTTGTTTGTGGCTTCACGGCCGCCTTTGCCGGGGTGATTATGACAGCAGACACCCACACGTCAGACCCGGTCAGCATCGCCATGTTCAGCGAGCTGGACGCGATCCTTGCCGTGGTGATTGGCGGCGCTTCACTCTCAGGTGGTCGGATTTATTTGGGGATGACTGTGATCGGGGCACTGGTGATCCAGGCGCTCACCACTTCAATCCTCATCTCCGGTCTGCCACCGGAATATAATTTGATCATTAAAGCTCTGGTGGTTCTGTTCGTGCTGTTCCTGCAGTCAGAGAACGCCCGTGCAACCTTTGGCCTAATGTTCAAGCGAGATGTAAAATGACACTGAATAAGAAATATCTACCGCTAATCGCTACGATCGTCGTTTTTGTCGCCCTGTTCGTGATTGGCGGCTCCATGTATCGCAACTTCCTGTCGACAATGGTGCTGGGCAATATTCTGGCCGACAATTCATTCATCATTATCGCGGCCATTGGGGCGACCTTCGTGATCCTTTCCGGCGGCATTGATTTGTCCGTTGGGTCCATGATCGGCTTTGTGGGCGTCTGCATGGCCGTGCTCGACAGCATGGGCTGGCATCCGTTGGCGACCGCCATCTTCATGCTGTTCTTTGGTGTCGCTTTTGGCGCCGCGCAAGGTTTTATCATCGATTTTTGTAAGATCCAGCCCTTCATCGTCACGCTGGCGGGCCTGTTTTTACTGCGCGGCCTTTGCTTTATGGTCACGCTCGATTCTGTGCCGATTCAGCATGAGTTCGTGCAATTCTACTCTTCTATCAAAGTTGATCTGCCCGGGCGCGGTGTATTGCGCAGTTCGGCCCTTGTGATGTTGGTGGCGTTGGCGCTTGGCATTTTCATTGCCCACTTCACCAGATTCGGCAATCACGTCTATGCCATGGGTGGCGACGCTGAATCCGCGCGTCTGATGGGCGTCAATATCCGCACAACCACGGTGAAAATCTATGCATTGGCTGGTTTTTTCAGTGCATTGGCGGGCGTCGTTTACGCGCTTTACACCTCCTCTGGCTACCCACTTGCGGGCAGCACCCTGGAATTGACCGCCATCGCGGCGGTGGTCCTCGGGGGCACCTTGCTCAGCGGTGGCGTTGGAATGGTTGCGGGCACGCTTTTTGGCGGTATGATCCTAGGGTTGATCTCTACCTTGATTATTTTCAACGGTTCGCTCAACAGCGCCTGGATCATGATAAGCAATGGGGCTCTCTTGTTCCTGTTTATTGTGATGCATCGCGTGCTGGTCGGCTCTTTCGACCTTAAGGGAGGCACGAAAGAGTAAATGATAAAACCCACCAACGTTTGGTCGCAGGAGTAAAACCTATGACGTCTTCACGCAGTTCGGCCGTCGACTATATGATGTCGATCTCTCATTCCATTTCCGCGGGCGATAACATTGTCCACCGTTTGGGACGCGAGATTGTCGATGGTCGACATGCGCCTGGCGATCGCTTGCCGGACGAGGCGACAATGCTGAAACGCTATGGTGTGTCGCGCACAGCGCTGCGCGAGGCCTATAGCAAGCTAACCGCAAAGGGCATGATTATTGCCCGCCCGAAAGTGGGCACAAGCGTACGCCCTTCGAGCGACTGGAACATGCTCGATGCAGACGTTTTGACCTGGCATTTGCAAACCCGGCCCCTCGCAGGTGTCGCCAAGGATCTTTATGCCTTGCGCCGCATGCTGGAGCCGGGGGCCGCCGCCATGGCGGCAACCGCCCGTACCGAGGCGGAACTGCAAAAAATCGAAGATGCCTATAAGCAAATGCAGGCCACTTCGACATATGAAGCTGAGCTGGTTGAAGCAGACCTTCGGTTTCATGTTGCCATATTAAACGCCACCCATAACCATTTTATCGGGGCGTTCAGTTCTCTAATTCACGCCGCGATGATCAGCACCTTTGAGGTGAGCTGGCGCGGGGCGGAAGTCTCCGTATTCAAACAGGAACGCCTGGTACAGCACGGTGATGTGCTGGAGGCCATCCGGGCGCAGGATGCGGATCTGGCGCGGCTTCGTATGGAGCGGCTGCTGGATGACTCAATCGAGGACGCGAGTGAGGTACTCGGCCAACACGTGAAAGGAAGCCGATAAGGCAAGTATATCTATGGGTAATCAGTTTCAACCGGCAAAATGGCCACGCAAATTACGGTCACAAGAATGGTATGGCGGCACCTCGCGGGATGCGATTTATCACCGCGGCTGGTTGAAAAACCAGGGCTATCCGCATGACGAGTTCGACGGGCGACCGGTTATTGGCATTTTGAACACCTGGTCGGACCTGACCCCATGTAACGGCCATTTGCGTGAACTGGCAGAAAAAGTGAAGGCCGGTGTTTGGGAGGCAGGCGGTTTCCCACTGGAAGTGCCTGTGTTTTCCGCGTCGGAAAACACATTCCGGCCCACAGCCATGATGTTCCGTAATCTTGCAGCCATGGCCGTGGAAGAAACGATTAGGGCCCAACCATTGGATGGGGCGGTGTTGCTGGTGGGCTGTGACAAGACCACCCCCAGCCTGCTGATGGGCGCTGCATCAACTGATATCCCTTCAATAGCTGTCTCCGGGGGACCCATGTTGAATGGACGGTTCCGGGGAGAACGCATAGGCTCGGGCACCCATCTTTGGAAGTTTTCCGAGGCCATCAAAGCTGGGGACATGACCGGCGATGATTTTGTAGAAGCAGAGGCTGCCATGTCTCGCTCTACCGGTACATGCAATACAATGGGCACCGCCTCGACTATGGCTTCAATTGCCGAAGCTCTCGGCATGGCTATGTCCGGCAATGCGGCCATTCCTGCGGTGGACAGCCGTCGTCGTGTAATGGCGCAAATGTCCGGTCGGCGGATTGTACAGATGGTCAAAGATGATCTGAAGCCCTCTGACATTATGACCCGTGAGGCATTTGAAAATGCCATCCGCGTTAATGGCGCCATTGGCGGCTCAACCAACGCTGTGATTCACCTGCTGGCGATTGCCGGGCGAGTGGGGATCGACTTGACCCTTGATGATTGGGATCAGCTGGGGCGCGATATTCCAACCATTGTGAACTTGATGCCGTCAGGCAAATATTTGATGGAAGAGTTCTTCTATGCTGGCGGGTTGCCCGTGGTCATTAAACATCTGGGGGAATCCGGCAAATTGCACAAGGACGCGCTCACGGTGTCCGGCGATGTGATCTGGAATGAAGTGAAGGACGCGGTCAATTATAATGACGACGTGATTTTGCCCGTGGAAAAGGCGCTGGCCGACCAGGGGGGCATTGCGGTCCTGAGGGGCAATCTTGCTCCCAATGGGGCGGTGCTAAAACCGTCTGCCGCGTCGCCTGATTTGATGGTGCACCGGGGCCGGGCGGTCGTTTTTGAAGATATTGACGACTACAAGGCGAAGATCAACGATGATGATCTGGATATTGATGAAACCTGCATCATGGTCCTCAAAAACTGTGGCCCGAAAGGCTATCCAGGCATGGCGGAAGTGGGCAATATGGGCCTGCCGCCCAAAATTTTGAAAAAGGGCATCACGGACATGGTGCGTATTTCAGATGCACGCATGTCCGGCACGGCCTATGGCACCATTATTCTGCACACTTCGCCTGAGGCTGCCATTGGTGGGCCATTGGCAGTGGTACAGACGGGCGACATGATTGAAGTAGATGTGCCGGGGCGTCGCCTGCATCTGGACATTTCTGAAGAGGAGCTGGCGCGTCGCCTCGCGGCGTGGGCGCCATCCATTGAGGCACCACCAAGTGGCTTTGCTCAATTGCATCACCAGCATGTTGAAGGCGCAGACAGCGGCGCAGACTACGACTTTCTGAAAGGCTGCCGGGGCAATCCGGTGCCAAAGGACTCGCACTGATGGAACCACGTAAACTGGCTTTGGTGGGCATTGGCAAGATCGCCCGCGATCAGCATATCCCCTCGCTTAATGCTTCTAAAGACTGGGAGTTGGTAGCTACCGTGTCGCGCCATGCTCAAGTGGATGGCATTGAAGCATTCGAAGATATTGAAACCATGTTGGCTGCGCGGCCGGACATTGACGTGATTTCACTTTGCGTGCCGCCCGCACCGCGCTTTGCTTATGCGGCAGCGGCGCTGAACGCCAATCGCCACGTTATGTTGGAAAAACCACCCGGGGCCACGCTTTCGGAATGCCATGTGCTGGGGCGCATGGCGGAAAAGGCCGGGCGCAGCATTTACGCCACCTGGCATTCGCGCGAGGCAGCCATGGTGGATGCCGCCCGTGTCTGGTTAAGTGACAAACAGGTGCATCGTGTTGAGATGCAATGGAAAGAGGATGTACGCTATTGGCATCCGGGACAGGACTGGGTGTTTGATCCCGGCGGCATGGGGGTCTTTGATCCCGGCATTAACGGCCTGTCGATCCTGACAAAAATCCTGCCAAAATCCTTGCACATTACCAGTGCGACACTGGATTTTCCTGAAAACCGGCAGACCCCGATCGCTGCACAATTGGCCTTCCACTACCCCGGCGCGAGTGGTTCTTTCGCTGAACTGGACTGGCTGCAGCAGGGCGATCCGGTCTGGTCCATCTTTGTGGAGACCGATGCTGGCGTACTGACATTGGAAAATGGCGGCGCGCGCATGCTGATTGACGGTGAGGAAATCAAAAGCGCGGAAGATGCCTTGGCTTTGCAGGGCGAATATCCGCGGCTTTACGCCCGGATGAACGACCTAGTTGCCAAAGGTGAAAGCGAAATGGACCTGCGGCCCATGTATTTGGTGGCAGATGCGTTTGCCATTGGTGAGCGTCGCACCAAACCTGCTTTCGAGTGGTGAGGGCCATGTCTGACGCACCGGATACATTTGCGGAAAAAGGCCAAATCGACGCGCAACAGGTGTCTGCATTTGGCCAAGGCCCCGCTGGCGAGCAAATTGATTTAATCCGCATCGCCAATGGCGGAACCAAAGCAGCCATTATGACGTGGGGCGCAACTCTGCAGGACTTGCGCCGCACAGAAAGTGATCACGCCTTGGTGCTGGGCAGCGCGGATTTTGCGGCCTATCTCGGGCCGATGACCTATTTCGGTGCGATTGTCGGGCCGGTGGCAAACCGGATTGCAGGCGGCCAGTTTGTGCTCGACGGCACCCGTTTTGATCTGGAGCGCAATGAAAACAACAAGACCACCCTGCATGGGGGCGCCGCAGGCACCGGGCAGCGCAATTGGACACTGTTGGCATGTGATGCGACGAGCTGCACCCTTACAGTGACCCATCCGGACGGGGAAGGGGGCTTTCCCGGAAATGTGACGGTTCAGGCTCATTATGCCCTAGACGAGACGGGCACATTGACCCTCGACATCCAGGCGCGGACAGACCGGATAACCCATTTGAATTTTGCCCACCATTCCTATTGGAATTTGGATGGCCATGCTGATCTGGCCAATCATACCATGTGCATTAATGCCAGCCAGTATTTGCCAGTGGACGCGGATTTGATCCCAACAGGTGCACCGGCACCGGTGGCGGACACGGCCTTCGACTATCGCGAGATGAAGCCATTTACATCGCCGCCCGACATGGCGCTGGACCATAATTTCTGCATCGATTCCACAGACAATGAACTGCACCCTATGTGCAGCGTGCGTGCTGGCCAATATCAGCTTGATGTGTTGTCGACAGAACAGGGCCTGCAAGTGTTCGATGCCACCGGCATGGATACCACACCTTTCAATGGTCACACTGGCCAGCCTTATGGTCACCACGCAGGTTTGGCACTGGAGCCGCAAAAATGGCCCGATGCGCCGAACCAGCCTGATTTTCCTTCAACCCTGATCCGCCCGGGCGAGACCTACCGTCAGCGCACCCATTTCCGGATCAGCGTTCTTTAGAACTGACATATAGGATTCAACCCATGAAACAGCCTTTGACCGGAATTTTGCCCGTTGCGCCCACGCCATTTTTTGACGATGGCCAGGTGGATGAAGATGGCATGAAAAATGTGCTTGATTGCATGATTGATCAGGGCGTGGATGCCATTTGCTTGCTGGCCAACTATTCAGAGCAATTTGTGCTGTCTGACGACGAACGCGCACGCCTGATGCGCGTTAGCCTTGAACATGTGGCAGGCCGCAAGCCCATCATTGTGACCATCAGCCATTTCTCCACCGCCATTGCCACGCAACGCGCTAAAGCGGCGGAGGCCTTGGGGGCTGATATGGTGATGATGATGCCGCCCTATCACGGGGTTGGCTTGGTGCCGGGACCAGATGGTATTTATGAGCATTTCCAAGCGGTGAGCGATGCGATTTCTATTCCGATCATGGTGCAGGACGCGCCGCTTTCCGGCGTCAGCCTGCCGGTTGATCTGTTGGTAAAGATGGCGCGCGAAATTGAAAATGTCAGTTATTTCAAAATTGAGGTGCCTTTTGCCGCAGACAAACTGGCCGCGCTCATTGAAGCAGGGGGCGAGCATATGGTCGGGCCATTTGACGGCGAAGAGGCCGTGACCCTGTTGGCCGACCTCGATGCCGGAGCAACCGGCACGATGACCTCTGGCCTACAACCGGAAAAAATCCGATCTATCGTGACGGATTTTCACGCAGGGGACCACGATGCGGCCTTGGCGCAATGGAAAGTGTGTCTGCCATTGATCAACCACGAAAATCGGCAATGCGGCCTCAAAGCCTGCAAGACTGTATTTAAAGAAGGCGGCGTGATCAAAAGCGATTATGTTCGCCACCCGCTCAAACCCATGAGCCAGCGCACAAAAGACCGCTTGCTCCAGCTGTCAAAAGAACTGGACCTGATTGCCCTTCGTTGGGGCAAGTAAGGCGGGAGGTTGGCCGCAATTGGCGGCCAACCCATTCTCTATTATGTGGCTGGCGGTGGTGCGGTCCACGGCCATGCAATGGCCACAAGGCCAAACCAGAAGAGCATCCAAAACAGGATTGCCAGCGCCGCGGCCATGCCACTCACAGCATAGCGGTAATTGCCACCATGCTTGTAAGGCCACCGCTCTCGCGTATAGGGCCAGCTGGGCCAGCCAATAACCACAAGCAGCAGTAGAAATAGCCAGAAATAAAACAGGAATTCTGCCATATGTTCACCTCCGTTTCTGGAGTTGTCCTGATGGTATAATGCTTGAGGGCGCAACCTGTTCCGAATGACAATCAGGGCAGGTTGTTGGCTTATGGCGTTTCAATCTGTGGCAGACGTTCCATTTCACGCTCAAACATCTCGCGCAACTGATCGGCAAATTTGCGGGCGGCCACGGGCAGGTTGCGCTTGTGTAACTGGCCGACAAACAAAAATCCCGGCTCGATCTCATGTGCTTTAAAGGGACGATAAACCAACTCGGATTCCTGCGGCGACGCGCTGATGGTCAGTGGTAGATCCAATGCCAGCCCCGCGCCTTGGCGTGCCAGATGGCGCAGCAGTGCGGAATCATCGCTTTCAATGGTCGGCTTGCAGTTCAGCCCCTTTTTCACACAGGCGGCCTCAACAATCTCGCGAATCCCTTCGCCGCGCGGCGGCAACAGCGGGTTATGCTCCAAAAAGTCCACCAGCCGCAATTCCGGTTGTGCCGCCAGCGGATGATCGGCCGCCATGGCCACGGACAAATGCTGCTGCTGGTGGGAGATCACTTGCATATCCGCCAATCGGAGCGGTTGAAACATCACCACGATATCAGCCTCAAGATTGTGCAATTGCTGTTCCACTTGCCCGCGATCATAGGCATGCAGTGAAAAAGTCACCCCGGGGAAATCTGCACGATAGGCCTGAATGAGGCGCGGCAGCAGGCGGCCGCCGATTTCCTTGGTGGTGGCAATGCGCACATGCCCGATTCGCACCCCGGAAAGGTCGGCAATCTGCGAACGCACCCGTTCTAGATCTGCCATTTGGGCCCGCACATGGTGGATAAACAACTCGCCTGCACTGTTGAGCCGCACCCCCTGAGCATGGCGTTCAAAGATTTCAATATCCAGCTCTTCCTCAATCGCCAGAATGCGGCGATTGAGCGCTGACGGCGTGATAGCCAGCACTTCCGCGGCCCCACGAATGGAACCAGCGCGGGCCACCGCATCCACATATTTAAGCGCCAGCATATGTCGCATAGAGGTCTCCTTGTGGGTGTGTCCTTTTTTGCAACACTTAATGGATTTTTTAGCAGCAGACAACAACGCACTGCTTTGGCAAGGTGAAATTAGGTCAGCAATAGTGACGCGAAAATGGCGCGCAACCCGTCAAAGACCGAAACAAGGACAAGGTGAAAATGTTTTCAAACCCACTCGAAACTCTTCTCTCCCGCCGCCGCTTTATGGCAACTATCTTGGGGTCGATCGCCGCGATTGGCTTGAGCGCCCCAGCCTTGGCCGATTGGCTGGATGTTGAAAAAGACGAGCTTAAACTGGGCTTCATTAAACTCACAGATATGGCGCCACTCGCCATCGCCTATGAAAAAGGCTATTTCGAGGATGAGGGGCTCTATGTGACGCTGGAGCCGCAGGCGAACTGGAAAGTGCTGCTGGACCGCACCATTACCGGCGAGTTGGATGGGGCGCATATGCTGGCGGGTCAACCCTTAGCCGCCACCATCGGCTATGGCACCGAGGCGCATATCGTGACGCCTTTTTCCATGGATTTGAACGGCAACGGCATCACAGTCTCCAACGAAATTTGGGAAAAAATGAAACCGCATCTCGAAATGGATGCAGAGGGCAAACCCGTACACCCGATCAGCGCCAGTGCGCTTAAGCCAGTGGTTGAAGAGCTCAAGGCAAAAGGCGAAAGCTTTAAAATGGGCATGGTGTTTCCCGTCTCCACGCACAATTATGAGCTGCGCTACTGGTTGGCCGCAGGGGGCATCCACCCGGGTCTTTATTCTTCAAGCGACACGTCGGGGCAGATTGATGCAGATGCTTTGCTGTCTGTAACGCCACCGCCGCAGATGCCACCCACCTTAGAAGCAGGCACAATCCACGGCTATTGCGTGGGCGAGCCATGGAACCAAGCTGCGGTGTTTAAAGGCATTGGTGTACCGGTGATCACCGACTATGAAATCTGGAAAAACAATCCGGAAAAAGTATTCGGTCTCACAAAGGAATTTACCGAGAAATATCCCAACACCACATTGGCCCTGACCAAGGCGTTGATCCGCGCCGCCAAATGGTTGGATGAAAACGACAACGCCAACCGTGAAGAGGCCGTGGAAATCCTGGCGCGCTCAGAATATGTGGGCGCCGATGCCGAGGTGATCGCCAATTCTATGACCGGCACATTTGAATACGAAAAAGGCGACAAGCGCGCTGTGCCGGACTTCAATGTGTTCTATCGCTATTACGCGACCTATCCCTTCTATTCCGACGCCGTCTGGTATCTGACGCAGATGCGTCGCTGGGGCCAGATCGACGAGCACCAGCCCGACGAATGGTATGACGAGGTCGCCAAATCCGTTTATCGCCCGGACATCTATCTGGAAGCAGCAGAGCTGCTGGTGGAAGAGGGCCATGTGGACCGCGAAGACTTCCCCTGGGGAACAGATGGCTACAAAGCTCCAACCCCGGCTGAAGATATCATCGATGGCATTCCGTTCGATGCGAAATCACCTAACGCCTACATCGACAGTCTCGAAATCGGCCTGAAGACCGATGAGTCTGTCGCAGCAAACGGCAGTTAGGCAAGGAGGGCGCTGGTTGGCCGGGCCCCGCGGTTTGGCCAACCAGCGACAATTCCAAGAAATATTGAGGCAAACAGATGACCGAGATTTCAAGCGCAGAACAAATGAATGCCGAACCCGTTTGGCGCAAACGATTTTTGAATGGCCTTAACCGGGCCAATGGCTGGTTTGAGGCGCTTGGCTTTGCCTGGGTGGCCCCGTTGATCAAGTGGGGCATGGGCGAAAGCCGCAAGGAACAAGCCAAGATTTTGCGCCAGGTGTTGCTTGTGCCAATGATAGGCATCGCTGCCTTTGTGTTGATCTGGGCCGCGTTGGCCCCGCAGGTGCAAACCTCTTTGGGGACCATCCCCGGTCCAGTGCAGGTGGTCGAGCAGGCGGGCAATCTGTGGCAGGATCACGTGCGCGAACGCGAGAAAGCGGCGGCCTTTTATGAACGGCTGGACGCGCGCAATGCCAAACTGATCGAGCAGGGCCAGTCAGATCGAGTCAAGCATCGCGAATATACCGGTCAACCGACCTATATCGACCAGATTTTCACCTCGCTGTTCACCGTGGGGCTGGGCTTTTTCATCGCCACGCTAATCGCTGTGCCGCTGGGGATTGCATCCGGTTTATCTAAAACATTCAATGGTGCCATTAACCCATTGATCCAAATATTTAAACCGGTTTCGCCTTTGGCCTGGCTGCCGATTGTGACCATGGTGATTTCAGCGACCTATGCCAACCCGATGGATTGGTTGCCCAAATCCATGATCACCTCTGCTGTGACCGTAACCCTGTGTTCGCTCTGGCCATCATTGATCAACACCGCACTGGGCGTGGCCTCTGTCGACAAAGATCTGATGAATGTAGGCCGCGTATTGCAGCTGCCCACCTATAAAACCATCACCAAACTGGTGCTGCCTTCCGCATTGCCGCTGATCTTCACGGGTTTGCGCTTGTCACTGGGTGTGGGCTGGATGGTGCTGATCGCCGCCGAAATGCTGGCGCAAAACCCGGGCCTGGGCAAATTTGTCTGGGACGAATTCCAGAACGGCTCCTCCCAATCGCTGGCGCGGATCATGGTGGCTGTGATCACCATCGGCATTGTCGGCTTTATGCTGGATCGGCTGATGTTCGCCCTGCAACGTGCCTTCACCTTCAGTGCCAACCGTTAGGAGCGAGATATGACCATCCTCGAAATCTCCAAACTCTCGGTACACTTTGGTGAAGAACCCAATTGCCACGAAGTGCTGACCGACATCGAACTGGATGTGGCGGAAGGTGAATTTGTGGCGATTGTGGGTTTTTCCGGCAGCGGCAAAACCACATTGATCTCGGCGCTGGCGGGGTTGATCAAACCCACCAAAGGCGGCGTGATCTATCGTGGCCGTGAGATTGATGGCCCCGGACCAGAGCGGGGCGTGGTGTTTCAATCCTATTCGCTGATGCCTTGGCTGACCGTGGAGGGCAATGTCGCCCTGGCGGTGGATCAGGTGTTCAGCGACAAACCGGTTACTGAGCGCAAGGAAATTGTCACCCGCTATATCGAAATGGTTGGCCTCGACCATGCGAAGAACCGCAAGCCCGCCGAACTCTCCGGTGGAATGCGGCAGCGGGTGGCGGTTGCGCGCGCGCTGGCCATGCAGCCTGAAATCCTGTTGATGGATGAACCTCTTTCAGCACTTGATGCGCTGAACCGCGCTAAGCTGCAGGATGAATTCTCCGATATTTGTCAGAGGGAGAAAAAGACCATCGTCCTGATCACCAATGATGTTGATGAGGCGATTTTGCTGGCTGACCGGATCATTCCGCTTAAACCGGGTCCCAACGCCACATTGGGGCCGGACTTCAAGGTGGATATTCCTCGACCACGCGACCGGACAGCCCTGAATGATGATGAGGATTTCATCAAATTGCGGGCCGCCGTTACCGATTATCTGATCGATGTGGGCGCTGCGCGAACGGAGGATTCCGACGATGTGGTGGAATTGCCCAATATAGTGCCTATGGATTTCAGCAAGGGCGAAAAACTGCCCGCAGCCTATGAAGAAGCCAGCAAAAGCAGCAAGCAGGAAGGCTTTTTGCACTTCTCAGACCTGAAAAAAGTCTATCCCACGCCCAAGGGGCCACTCACCGTGGTGGATGGCTTTGATATGAAGATCAATAAGGGTGAATTTGTCACCCTGATCGGCCATTCCGGGTGCGGCAAGTCCACGGTTCTGTCCATGGCGGCAGGGCTTAATGAGATTACCGAAGGCGGGATCATCCTTGATGGTCGCCACATTACTAGTGCCAGCCCGGACAAAGCCGTGGTGTTCCAGGCTCCCAATTTGATGCCGTGGCTGACCGCCTACGACAATGTGGCGCTGGGGGTGGACAAGGTCTATCCTGAAGCCAGCAAAGGCGAACGCCACGATGTGGTGGAATATTATCTCACCAAACTGGGACTGAAAGACAGCATGCACCGCAAGGCAGATGATCTGTCCAACGGCATGAAGCAACGGGTGGGCATTGCCCGCGCGTTCGCCTTGTCACCCAAATTGCTGTTGCTGGATGAACCCTTCGGCATGCTGGACAGCCTGACCCGTTGGGAATTGCAGGATCTACTGATGGATGTGTGGAAACGCACCCAGGTGACCGCCATCTGTGTGACCCATGATGTGGACGAGGCGATCCTACTGGCCGACCGCGTGGTGATGATGTCCAACGGTCCCAATGCCAAGATTGGCAATATTATGGAGGTGGACCTGCCGCGACCACGTTCGCGCAAGGCATTGCTCAACCACCCGGATTATTACGCTTATCGCGAAGAACTGCTTGAATTTCTGGAAGCCTATGAAGGGGGTGCCAACCCAAGCGAAGACCAGTTGGCAGCCATCAAGGAAAAGCGCGCCGCACGGCTGGCCCGTCAGCGCAGCGCAGCAGCAGAATAGGAGACGGATATGCAAAAGCAAAAATTGGTTATTATCGGCAATGGTATGGCGCCCGGGCGCATGCTGGAACATTTGTTCGAGCAAGAGCCGGATGCCTATGAGGTCACCATTTTCAACGCCGAACCGCGCGTGAACTATGACCGGATCATGCTGTCCCCCGTACTTTCCGGCGAAAAGGCATATGAAGACATCATCATCCATGGGGATGGTTGGTATATTGACCACGGGATCACCCTTTATAAGGGCCACAAGGTCACCGAAATTGATCGTGAAAACAAAACGGTGACCTCTGATCAAGGCGTAACCGAAGCCTACGACAAGCTGGTGATCGCAACGGGGTCCAACCCCTTTATTGTGCCCGTGCCTGGCCATGATCTGGCGGGCGTGCTCGCCTATCGTGATCTGGACGATGTCACCGCCATGATGCTGGCCGCGCAATCGCGCCAAAAGGCGGTGGTAATCGGGGGCGGTCTATTGGGGCTGGAAGCGGCCGCCGGGCTGCGCGAACGCGGCATGGATGTGACCGTGGTGCACCTGATGGACACGCTGATGGAGCGCCAACTGGACCCATCCGCGGGCTATCTGCTGCAAAAGGAGCTGGAAAGCCGGGATATCGCGGTAAAGACCGGAGCCAACACCAAACGCATTATCGGCGACAAGAAAGTCACCGGGCTGGAACTGGAAAACGGCGAAGTGATCGATTGTTCGCTGGTGGTGATGGCCGTGGGCATTCGGCCCAATGTGGCGCTGGCGCAGGACGCTGAACTGGAGGTCGAACGTGGCATTGTCGTGGATAGCGCCATGCGCACCTCGGACCCAGATATTCTGGCATTGGGCGAATGTGCCCAAGTGGATGGCCAGGTTTATGGCCTGGTGGCCCCGCTTTACGACATGGCACAGGTGGCCGCACGCACGCTGACCGACGACTTTTCCAAGCCCTTTAAGCATCAGGACACGGCGACCAAGCTGAAAGTGACTGGCATTGATTTGTTCTCCGTCGGCGACTTTGCCGAGGGCGATGATCGCGACGAGATCGTTTTGCGCGACGCCAATGCGGGCATCTATAAACGGGTGATTTTGCAGGATAACAAGATTATCGGCACCGTGCTTTATGGCGACACGTCAGATGGCGCCTGGTTCAATGATTTAAAAAAGAAACAAACTGACATCAGCGAGATGCGTGAAAGTTTGATTTTCGGCCAGGCCTACCAGGGAGGGGCCGCAATGGACCCCATGGCGGCCGTTGCAGCGTTGCCCGATGATGCAGAAATCTGCGGCTGTAACGGCATTTGCAAATCAAAAATCGTCGGCACAATCACGGAAAAGGGCCTGACCACGCTGGACGAGGTGCGCGCCCACACCAAGGCATCCGCCTCTTGCGGCATCTGTACCGGGCTTGTGGAACAATTGATGGCCCTGACATTGGGTGAAGAATTTGATGCGGATGCGGGAAGTTCCATGTGTCCGTGCACCGATCTGGGCCATGGCGATGTGCGCCGCCTGATCAAAGCCAAGGAGCTGAAAAGCATCCCGGCTGTGATGCAGGAGCTGGAGTGGAAAACCTCCTGCGGCTGTGCCAAATGCCGTCCGGCGCTCAACTATTATTTGGTGTGTGACTGGCCTGATGTTTATGCCGATGATTATCAATCCCGCTTCATCAATGAACGGGTGCACGCCAACATTCAAAAGGACGGGACCTATTCTGTGGTGCCGCGCATGTGGGGCGGGATGACGTCCTCCAAAGAATTGCGGGCGATTGCCGATGTGGTGGACAAATTTGATATCCCGAGCGTCAAAGTTACCGGCGGTCAGCGCATCGACATGCTGGGCATTAAGAAAGAAGATTTGCTGGACGTTTGGGCCGATTTGGGCAAGGCCGGATTTGTTTCCGGGCAAGCCTATGCCAAGGGTCTGCGCACCGTGAAAACCTGCGTCGGGTCAGACTGGTGCCGCTTCGGCACACAGGATTCGACCGGCCTTGGCATCAAGCTGGAAAAGTTCATGTGGGGCTCCTGGACCCCAGCCAAGTTGAAATTGGCTGTCTCCGGTTGCCCGCGCAATTGTGCGGAAGCCACCTGCAAGGATATCGGGATCATCTGCGTCGATAGCGGCTTTGAAATCCACTTTGCTGGCGCGGCGGGCCTAGACATCAAAGGCACGGAAGTGCTGGGCATGGTGCCAAGCGAAAATGAAGCGCTGGAACATGTGGTGGCGCTGGCGCAAATGTATCGCGAGCAAGGGCACTATCTGGAGCGCATCTATAAATGGGCCAAACGCGTCGGTCTCGATGAAATCCGCAAGCAGATTATGGACGATGAGGAACGTCGGCAGGAATATTTCGACCGCTTTGTCTTCAGCCAGAAATTTGCCCAAGTGGACCCTTGGTCCGAACGGGTTTCAGGCAAAGACAAGCACGAGTTTAAACCTATGGCAGCCCTTGAACTGGAGGCGGCAGAATGAGCGTAGCGCCCGCAATTCAAACAGACGATCTGGTGGATATTGGCAGCATTGACGAGGTGCCGCGCCGCGGCGCCCGCTGCGTGACCAGTGGGGAAATGCGCATTGCGATTTTCCGCACCCACGATGATCAATTTTTTGCCCTTGAGGACAAATGTCCGCACAAGGCCGGGCCGCTTAGCCAGGGCATTGTGCATGATGGCTGTGTCACTTGTCCGCTGCACAATTGGGTGATCTCGCTCAGGAGCGGGGAGGCGCAGGGGGCCGATGAAGGCGCAACACGGACCTTCAGCGTGCAGGTGCGCGGCGATCGGCTGTTGTTGGACATGGCAGAGCTGACCTCATGAGTGACTGCACCACCCGCACCACCTGTCCCTATTGTGGCGTGGGCTGCGGCGTGCTGGCCACGCCGGGCAAGGACGGAGTGGCAATAAAGGGTGATCCGCAGCATCCCGCGAATTTCGGGCGGCTTTGCTCCAAAGGTTCCGCTTTGGGGGAGACGCTGGATCTGGATGGGCGCTTGCTACACCCTGAAATCGGGGGCAAGCGGGCCGGTTGGGACGAGTCGTTGTCGCTGGTGGCCGAGCGCTTCAGCCAAACCATCGCCGAACATGGACCAAACTCAGTGGGCTTTTACCTGTCCGGGCAAATGCTCACCGAAGACTATTATGTCGCCAACAAGCTGATGAAAGGCTTTATTGGCACAGCCAATGTGGACACAAATTCCCGTCTGTGCATGGCCTCAACGGTGGTGGGGCACAAGCGGGCCTTTGGCGCTGATATTGTGCCGGGCTGCTATGAAGATTTGGAGCTGGCCGATCTGGTGATTTTGGTGGGCTCAAACATGGCCTGGTGCCACCCGGTGCTGTTTCAGCGCCTTCAGTCAGCCAAGGCCGAGCGCCCGCAAATGAAAATAGTGCTGATTGATCCGCGCCGCACCAAAACAGCGGAAATGGCGGACCTGCACCTGCCAATTGCCCCGGATGGCGATGTGGCGCTGTTCAACGGCCTGTTGCAATATCTGGCGGACGCCGGGCAGCTCGATCAATCTTATATTGATCGCCATACGAACCATTTTGATGAAGCGCTAACAGCAGCGAAAATGTCGCTTAAAGCGCTGCACGCCAAAACCGGCCTTAGCGCCGATCAATTGGCAGAATTCTATCGATTGTTTGCGCAGACCGAAAAGGTGGTGACTTGTTTCAGCCAGGGGGTGAACCAGTCGAGCGAAGGCACCAACAAGGTCAACGCGATTATCAATTGCCATTTGGCCACCGGGCGGATCGGCAAAAAGGGGGCAGGGCCGTTTTCCCTAACCGGTCAACCCAATGCCATGGGTGGCCGTGAAGTGGGCGGGCTGGCCACCATGCTGGCCGCGCACATGGAAATTGGCAATCCGGCCCATCGCGAACTGGTGCAGCGCTTCTGGCAATCCCCCGCTATGGCCAGCGAACAGGGGCTGAAGGCGGTCGATATGTTCGACGCAGTGGCCAACGGCAAAATCAAAGCCATCTGGGTGATGGGCACCAATCCGGTGGTGAGCATGCCTGATGCAAACAAGGTGGCCAACGCCCTTGAGAATTGCCCCTTTGTGGTGGTGTCCGACATAATGGCAGACACCGAAACCGCGCGCTTTGCCCATGTGAAACTGCCCGCCTTGGGCTGGGGCGAAAAAGACGGCACCGTCACCAATTCCGAGCGCCGCATTTCGCGCCAACGCGCCTTTTTGCCAGCGCCCGGCGAAGCACGGGCTGACTGGTGGCATATGGCGGAAGTGGGCAAACGGATGGGCCACCCTTCCGCGTTTGACTATAGGTCAGCAAGCGACATTTTTGCCGAACATGCGGCGCTGTCGGCTTTTGAAAATAACGGCACCCGCGATTTTGATCTGGGTGAATATGCCAGCCTTTCACCTAAAGATTATGAAAAGTTTCAACCCACTCTGTGGCCCCGGCGTAAAGGCCAGAAAGGCGTCTCCCAACGCTTCTTTGCCGGCGGCCACTTTTTTACACCAGACGGGCGCGCCAATTTTGTCGCGACACCGACAGACACCGAAACGGCGCTGGCACAACCCACCAAGCTGCGCTTGAATACAGGTCGGGTGCGCGATCATTGGCATACCATGACGCGGACCGGCAAAAGCGCGGCCTTGAGCGCGCACATTGCCGAACCCTATTGCGAAATCTCACCCGGCCAGGCGGCAAAAATCGGGGTACGCACCGCCGAACTGGTAGAGATTTCAGCAGCAGGGCAAAAAGTGTTGGCGCGTGCCATCATTAACCCAAAGCTGGGACACGATCAGATTTTTGTGCCCATGCACTGGAATGGCAATTTTTCATCCAACGGTCGCATCAATGCGCTGGTGCCGGGCAAGACTGATCCGTTTTCGGGCCAACCTGCGCTCAAAGCGGCGCAGGTGGACGTGCGGGCGGCCAATATGGGCCTATATGGCTTTATGGTGACCCAGGCCACGCCTGCAGAACTGCACAGCACTTATTGGGCCAAAGCGATCACCAAAAAGGGCTGGCGCGTTGAGTTGGCGGAAAAAGATGCCGCCCGTGCCATTGAAAAGACCGTGCGTGCCATGTCCGGTTTGGAAATCGGGGCGGCAGACGCGCACTATCACGATCCAAAAACCGGCCAGCATCGGTTGGCCTGGTTTGCCGGATCGCAATTGCAGTGCGCACTGTTTCTGGCGACGGAGCCAGTTGCGGTCTCCCGCGCCTGGGCCGTGGATCAACTGGCGCAGATTTTTGAAACGCCAGCAGAACGCTATCGTCTATTGGCGGGGCGGCCCGGCAAGGATATGCCCGATCCGGGCCCAATCGTGTGCAGTTGTTTTTCCGTGGGCGCAAACCAGATTGCCGATGCGGTGAAGGGGGGATGCACCAGCGTGGCCGCCATAGGGGAGAAGCTGGGCGCGGGCACCAATTGTGGCTCTTGTAAACCCGAACTAAGCGAGTTTATTGATGAATTTACCCTTTCTGCCGCACAATAGAATTGCGGCCAAACCCCGAGCTAAACGCACCACCGCCCGCATAGGCAAATTGGCGGTGCTACCCGTTTTTTTTGATTTGAATGGCGAAAATGTGCTGGTGATTGGCGGCACGGACGCCGCCGCCTGGAAGGCCGAATTGCTGGCCGCGGCAGGCGCTCATGTGTTAATCCACGCGCCAAAATTGAGCGTCGAGTTTAAAAAGCTGATCGCACAGTCTCCTCAGCATTTCAGCCATAGGACGTCGAACCAGTGGGATAGCGATTTCGCCGATGTCAAACTGATCATATGTGACGCAGCAGATGCAGCGGAGGCCAAACGCGTCCGCTCAATCGCGTCGCTCTATGGATTGCCGGTGAATATCATCGATCAACCGGAATATTGTGATTTTCAATTTGGCTCCATCGTCAATCGCTCACCGCTGGTGATCGGCATTTCCACCCATGGCGCGGCACCCATTTTGGGGCAGGCGGTGCGCCGCCGCATCGAGGCCATCTTGCCCAATGCACTGGAACAATGGGCGGCCATGGCGCAACGTTTGCGCCATACGGTCATGACCTATTTGCCCATGGGCGAAAAACGCCGCACTTTCTGGGAGCACTTTGTCGATCAAGCATTTGCGGGAGCGCCCAAAGCGGACACCGAGGCACAATTGAAAAAGCGATGTCTAGATTTGGCAATAGATAAGCAAGCAAAGGATCATGGCTCAACAACGATCACGCACATCGAATATCATGAGCGGGATCCTGAAATGCTGACGATAAAGGCGATTAGGGCGCTGCAAGCGGCGGACATGGTTGTCTATGACGATAATGCGCCCATGCAGGTATTGGAATTGGCCCGGCGAGAAGCAAAACGGATGCCGCTGTGTGAGTTTGATGAGAAAAACGCAGGCACTTACGAAGCAAAATTTATCGTGAAATTGGCTTCCTAGAATCAATGTGCCGAAAGTTTTCGCGCTGGACGTTAGTGCGCGCTATCTCTGAATAGTCAAAAGCCATGCCTGGCTTGTGTTGGACGCGACCGTTAAATTGCACAAAGCTTTGCACCTTAACCAGCAAAGCCTCAATCAAGTTTGGTCTTTGATGTGTGGGCTATCCATGCTGGATTCATCCACTATCTGATCCCGCTCACTCACTTGCTTTTCCGGTTACTCAATCGTGGATGTGTGCTCTTTGCTGTCCGGTACAATGCCCGCCAAGGGGCGCTGATTGTCATCCGGTCACCGCCTGAACGTCTGTGAAGGGTCAGTGCGTCAGGTTCCGTGCATGCCGACTTGGTTGCTATGACCCACCATCAGGCATATGCAGCGCCCCGCGGTGGCGGCGAAAGGTCATTTTACGGCGCCTGCGGTCAATCCTCGCAGCATATAGCGTTGCATCCACGCAAATAATATTGCCACGGGCAGGGTGGCGCATAAGGCGGCTGCCATGACCAAATGCCAATCTACGGAAAACCGACCGGAAACGATCGCCAAAATCTGAATGGGTAAGGTGTAGTTTTCTTCGGATCGTAAGAGTGTCAGGGCGAGCACAAACTCGTTCCACGAATTCACAAATGTAAATAGCGCTGTCACACAAATCGCAGGCATGGCCAAGGGGAGGAAAACTTTTCGCGCTGTTGTGAAGCCGGATGCGCCTTCCATCCAAGATGCCATCTCCAGATCACGGGGGATCGTTGAAAAATAGCTTTCCAGCATCCAAACGGCGAAGGCGGTGTTGAATCCTGCGTAAAGCAGAGCAACAACATGTGCATCGTTGAGCGCATTGAGCAAAACCAAAACGCGAAATAACCCCAAGACCAGAACGATCGGCGATAACATTTGCGAGATAAGTAAAAAGCGTCGAAACCCCGTGCGGCCAGCGAAACGATAGCGTGACAAAGCATAACCCGCCGGAATGGCAATAATGAGGGTCAGTGCGGTGGCGAGGGTGGAAATATAGAGCGAATTGGCCAGCGCTCGCCCAAAGCCGACAGCGGTCCACATTTCAACAAAGTTTTCCCATGCAAATCGTGTGGGCAGCCAAGACTGGTCAAAGACCTCTGTTTGAGGGCGAATTGCCGTTGTTGCCATGACATAAAACGGAAACAGCGTGATGGCGAAAATAGGCAGGAGAAAAAGCCATATCAGTAGTGATTTCATGAGTTTGGACATTCTAGTTCTCCTCATTCATGGCCAGGCGCACATATATGATCGTGAAAATCAGCAGAATGACAAACATGATCAGCGAAAGCACCGCCGCTTCTCCAACGCGGCCAAAGCGGAAGGCCAATTTATATAGGTAGGTCACCAAAATATCGGTTGAGTTGGCAGGGCCGCCTTGTGTTGTTGCCCAGATGATGGGGAAGGAGTTGAAGACATAAATTGTGTTCAACACCACGGCTATATTCACGAAGGGGCGCATCAACGGAAGTGTAATGCGCCTGAACGTTTGCAGCTTGTTCGCACCCTCGACCTGCGCGGCTTCATAAATGTCAGTTGGGATGGAGGATAGGCCTCCCAGGAAGATTGTTACCGTGAAGGGCAGGGTCGCTACAATGCCCAGCAAAATCTGCATCGGGAATGCAGTTTCAGCGCGCGCCAGCCACGCAATGTCTGTTTGTGTGATCTCCAGCATTTGCAGCAGATTATTCAAAGTGCCGCTATCGCCATTCAGCGCCCAGCGCCCGACAATCGCCAACATTGCAAGCGAGATCGCCCAAGGCAGCATCACCAAAACGCGGGCCACGCCCCGGCCGTAAAACTCTTCATTGAGCGCTAATGATATGGGCAAGGCCAGAAGCAAGGTGCCCAAGACCACGCCCAGCGTCCAAATCAGCGTCCGAAATGACGACGCGTAGAGCTCTGGATCTGCGAATACTTTTACATAGTTTTCCGCCCCACCTTGCCCAATTACCTGCCCGAAGCGGTTCACTTCACTTACCGATAACTGCCCCAATTGAACAAGCGGCCATAAAATGATGATGCCGGTAACCAGTAGCCCTGGGGCAATTAGAAGATAGGGATTCAGATTGCTTGAAATCCGCATTGAAGGTGCTCCACTTGTGTATTTGACGCATTTACGTCTTTAGGCGCCTTTTTATGAAATAATATTACATAAATCAAGCGGAATAGCGACATTTGTGAAATTAACTTGAAATGAATTTACATGACATTTCTGAATTTTCTTCTTGGCAATCTGTGCGTAAGAGGTCGAGAGGCTGATTAAATATTTGTATTTGTTATTATTTTCAGAAAGTTTTCGGAGATTGTGAATATGAGCAGAAATTGTTCTTTGAAGCAAAAATGAAAAAACATTTCATTTTTAGTGTATTTTATGTTGTAAACTTACATTAATCCAAGTAGCTTTCCCGACCAGCGGACATCGGGCCGCGATTGAGAGGAGATCACAATGGACATGACAAAAAAGAAAAAGACCTATCGAAAGCTGACCCAAGCTGCACTCATTGCGGCTATGGGAGCCTTTGCATCGCCTGCCGTTGCAAAGGACATCAGATTTACCTTGGGCGAATATTCAGCCAATACCAAAATTTCATTTGAAAAGGCAGCGGCGGCATTTGAGAAGGAAAACCCTGACATCGATATCATTATCGAGGTCATTCCCTGGTCGAGCTATATACAAACGCTGACAACGGATATCTCAGGGAATAATGCGCCAGACATGTCGGTGGTGGCGTCGATTTGGCTCGCCGAATTTTCACAGGCCGGTCTGGCGGAGCCGATCGAGAATGTAATTTCGCCGGACTTAAAAGAAAAATTCATTCCCGGGCTGTTGCAGCCATCTGTCATTGATGGAGAGCTGATGGGGTTGCCCATTGCCGCTTCTGCACGTGCCATGATGATCAATACAGATCTTTATAACGAAGTTCGGATGGAGCCACCTGCGACGTGGGAAGAGCTTGAAGAAGCTGCCAGGAAGATTTCGGCACTCGACGATAAGTTCGGGTTCGGACTGCCCGGCAAAGAGGAAGAAGTCGACGTCTATTTCTACTATGCGCTTTGGTCCTTTGGCGGACAGATTTTCGACGAGAATGGCAAAAGCGCAATTGCTTCGCCTGAAGGCATCGCCGCCGCAAAGCTCTATGCGAAACTGGTCGCGGAAGGGGCCACACAGCCCTCGCCAACAGCATATAGTCGCGAAGATGTTTTCAACATGTTTAAGCAAGGCAAAGTGGGGGCCATCTTCACATTTCCCATGCTCGTGCCTCAGATCAAGGATGAAGCGCCTGATTTGAACTATGCGGTTTTGCCATTCCCTGTGAAAGCCAGACAGAGCACGATGGCCATTACTGATTCAGTGATGGTGTTTAAGGATTCTGACGCGAAGGCGGAAATTCGCAGATTTATGGACTTCATCTTTGAGCATGATTTCCGTCTCGAATTCAACAAGGCTGACGGGTTGCTCCCCGTGATCAAAAGTGTCGTCGCTGATCCATTCTACCAACAAGATCAGGATATTAAGGCGTTTGCCAACGGTCTGGCTTATGCCCAGTTTCAACCCAATGTGGAGCGCTGGGACGAGATCATCGATATCACCCGGTCCGCGCTGCAAAAAATCTACCTAAACGAACAAGAGCCAGAAGAGGCTTTGTCTGCGGCTGCGGCAGCCATCGACACCCTAAGGGGAATGTAGCTCTCCCTGAGCGCAACGTGCGGCGTTAGTTCTAACTTCGCTGACGCCGCATCTCCCAAACTTTGAAAGGCCAGACAAATTGTCGAGTGTGAATTTAAACAGAATCTGCAAACGCTATCACGCGCTTGAAGTTATCGCTGACTTGAATCTCTCCATAAATGAAGGTGAGTTCATGGTTGTGGTGGGGCCCTCAGGTTGCGGAAAATCTACATTGCTGCGGATGATTGCCGGTTTGGAAACAATCTCCGACGGACATCTGCACATCGATGCAATCCGGGTAAATGACCTACCGCCCCAAAAACGAAATATTGCAATGGTGTTTCAAACCTACGCTCTATTTCCGCATATGACGGTGCGCAAAAATATTGAGTTTGGGCCACGGGTGCGGCGCGAAAAAGGCGCAGAAATGGAGAAGAAAATCTCCCGCGCGGCCAAGGTTTTGAACATCTCCCAATATATGGATCGGCTTCCCTCGGAGCTTTCCGGCGGTCAGCGCCAACGCGTCGCCATGGGACGGGCAATTGTGCGTGACTCCAAATTGTTTTTGTTTGATGAGCCGCTCAGCAATCTGGATGCGCATCTGCGCGCGGAAATGCGCACCGAGATCAAATCGTTGCACCAAAAATTGGGGGCAACAATTGTTTACGTCACGCATGATCAAATTGAAGCTATGACGATGGCCGACCGGATCGTCATTATGAACAAGGGGCGCATTGAGCAAATCGGTACGCCAACGGATCTATATGATTTTCCTGTAAATATTTTTGTAGCCGGCTTTCTTGGGTCTCCATCCATGAGTTTCATCCCTTCAACTATAAGCGGTACTGGGGATAACCAATCGCTAAAACTAGATGATGGTAGTGTGCTGCCGGTTTCCGGCGTAAACTATTCAAGTACTGAGATCATTTTAGGTGTTCGGCCGGAATCATATGATATTGACCCGAACGGCACATTGGCGATGAATGTCGATGTTGTTGAGCCAACCGGCGCTGAGGTGATGGCATATGGGTATATTGCGGGGCAAAGCGTTCGGTGCGTATTCCGAGGCAGGCCGCAAATTGACGTTGGCGGCGTCCTTCGTCTAGGGGTTAAGCGCAAGAATATGCACTTTTTTGACCGGGCCAGTGGGATGAGATTGTGAAACCATTGATTGATGTAGTTACATTGTTGCAAGCAAAATTGGCCAACGGCACTAAAGCCGAGCAGAGTTTGGCTGCAGTTATTCTTGATGATCTGCCGGGCGCATCCTCATCGTCTATCGCTGCGTTGGCAAAAAAAGCCGGTGTCAGCGAACCAACAGTGACGCGCCTTGCGACTAGCCTTGGTCTTGATGGCACTCGCGAGCTCAAAATTGCTCTAGCACAGGCAATCGCCATTGGCGGAGCCTATTTGTCGAGCGAAGGTGAGCCCATATCTCTTGGGGAGCATTCTTCAATTGGCACAATCAGCAACTCTGCCATTCGCACCATCAATGAAGTTAGCGAAATTCTGAATGACGAGTTGGTGGAAACCATCGCAAAGGCATTGGCCGGTGCCGACAAGATTCAAATTCTTGGCACGGGCGGCATTTCTTCGATGGCCGCAGAACTAACTGAGTTCAGGTTGTTCCGGTTGGGCTTTAACCTGACCACAAGGTTAGACGGAAGATTGCAACGCATGACAGCATCGCTGGCCAACACATCAACTGTTGTGATCGGCTTTTCGCTATCTGGAGCAGCGTCTTCAGTGGTGGATTCGTTCAATATCGCACGCCAATATGGTGCCCAGACGATCGCGATTGCGCCGCCAGATACGCCGCTGGCGCGATGTGCGCACATTGTTGTGCCTTATCGATATGTTGAAGACGGTCAGGTCTATAAACCAAACTCGGCCAGTTTTGCCTTGATGACCATCATCGACATCATTGCCTATCGGACAACGCAGATTTTGGGGCCGGAGATCGTCGATAATCTTCGCCGGATCAAGCAAACGCTGACCATTGCTGAAGATTATGACAGCACGTTGCCGCTTGGCGACTAATCTGGCCGTTTGCAGATTGCCACTACAAAGGACATAAAATGCATCTACTTGTTACCGGTGCCAGCGGTAAGCTGGGCAGTCGGGTGATCAAAAAACTTCTAGATCAGCCCCAGCAAGACGCGCTCAAAATCACCGCAGTGACCTTTTCGCGCGATCTCCCGTTTTCAGATGAACGTATGACCGTCCGGCGCGGCAACATTGCTGATCGCCCGTTTGTTGCCGACATTATGCAAGGGGTCACCCATGTGCTGCATATGGCGACCTGCAAAGAAATGCCGGAAATCATTATGGACGTGACCGTAAAGGGGATGTTTTGGCTTCTTGAAGAGTTTCGGGCGCAGCAAGGGCAATATTTCGCGCTGGTCGGCGGTGATGCCGCTATCGGACATTATTTTTACCCGACAAGCGCCTCGATCACTGAAAGCTACCCCCACAAAGCCGCGCCGGGTTGTTACTCCCTGTCGAAAGTTTTGGAAGAAGTGATGTTAGCCCAAGCTCATATTCAATATGGCATTCAGGGGTGCTGCCTTCGGGCGCCTTGGCTGGTGGCTGACGATGATTTGCGGTTTGCCATGAGCTTTTCAAAGCAGGTTTTCGGCAGCCCTCGATGGCATGAATATTTTGACGACAGCACCGCCGAAAAATTCACCAAAAACCAAAACGTGCCTCTGGCTCTATGCGCGCAAGGTAAACCATTGCAACGCAGCATTTTGGCGGTAGATGATTTGGTGAACGCGATCATAAAAGCGCTGAACATCCAGCCTGCAGGCTGCGAAACATTCAACATCGCCATGGATGAACCGTTCGACTATGGGGTGGCTGCAAAATATTTAAATGCCAATTTTGGATTGGAAGCCGTGGACGTGCAAACTGAGTTTCACAGCGTTTGGTTGGATAACTCAAAAGCGCGGCAATACCTATCCTGGCGTCCGGCCTTTGATACCGAAGCATTGCTTGAACAGGCATGGGCATTTGATCGAGAGGGCAGCGAACGCGCTGAAATCGTCTATCCCGGCTAACGCCAACCGAGAATATCTGTGTGTTTCACTGATATGCTTGGGTTTGTCCCAGCGCCCAGTAATTACGCGGCGCTAGGACAATGCTTTGATTTTGCCCTAACCGAGCGTTGGCATTGAGAATTGTGCGTCGGCGCGCACGCCAGTTGGCCAACGGCTGGTGGTGGTCTTCATGCGGGTATAGAACCGTACGCCTTCCATACCATGCATATGATGATCGCCGAACAGCGAGGCTTTCCAACCGCCAAAGCTGTAGAACGCCATGGGCACAGGGATCGGCACATTGATGCCCACCATGCCCACTTCAATGTCTTGGTTGAAAGTGCGGGCAACATCACCGTCGCGGGTGAAGATTGAAACACCATTGGCATATTCATGGCCGTGGATCAGATCCACCGCATCCTGATAGGAATTGCGACGGATCATAGTAAGCACTGGACCGAAAATTTCTTCTTTAGCAATCGTCATGTCTGGTGTGGCATGGTCAAACAATGACCCGCCAATGAAGAAGCCATCTTCGTGGCCTTGCGGCTTTTTGAAGTTTCGACCATCAACAACAAGCTTCGCGCCTTCTTCCACGCCCTTGTCGATATAAGAGGTGACCTTATCCAAATGCTCGCCGGTGACCAGCGGCCCCATTTCCATGCCTTTTTCAAGGGAGGGGCCAATTTTCAACGCTTCAACTTTGGGCACCAGCTTTTCAACCAACGCATCCGCCACGGCATCGGTGACTGGCACCGCAACTGAAATCGCCATGCATCGTTCGCCAGCCGAACCATAGGCTGCGCCCATCAGCGCATTGGCGGCCATGTCCAAATCTGCGTCCGGCATGATCACCATATGGTTTTTCGCGCCGCCGAGCGCCTGCACACGTTTGCCGTTTGCGGTGCCTTTTTGGTGGATGTATTGCGCAATGGGTGTTGAGCCAACAAAGCTGATCGCTTTCACATCAGGGTGCTCGAGCAGCGCATCAACGGCCACTTTGTCGCCATTGACCACATTGAAAACGCCATCGGGCAACCCGGCTTCTTTCAGCCATTCAGCAATGACCAGCGGCGCAGAGGGATCGCGCTCGCTTGGCTTGAGCACAAACGTGTTGCCCGTTGCCAAAGCGATTGGAAACATCCACATGGGTACCATGGTGGGGAAGTTGAACGGGGTAATGCCCGCAACCACACCAAGGGCTTGGCGCGCCATATAACTGTCGACACCGGTGCCGACATTTTCGGAAAACTCGCCTTTGATCAGGTGTGGAATGCCGGTGGCAAATTCCACCACTTCCAACCCGCGGGTCACTTCGCCCTGGGCGTCATCAAAGGTTTTGCCATGTTCGTTGGAAACAATCTGCGCCAACTCGTCCAAGCGGTCCCATAGAATGGATTTAAACTTGTCCAAAATCCGTGCGCGGCGGAGCGCCGGAGTTTTGGACCAAGCTGGCCATGCCGCTTGGGCTGCCGCTACGGCGCTATCGACCTCGTTGGCGCTCGCCAGAGCTACTTGCCCGCTGATCTCACCAGTTGAGGGGTTGAAAACATCTTTGGTTTGGCCCGAGGTGCCCGCCAAATGTTGATTTGAAATAAAGTGTCCAATAGCCGTCATGATCAAGTCTCCCGTTGGAATTGGGATAAACCTAATGCTTGCAAAAATGCAATTAAATGCCCAATATTGAATAGCTGAATTGCAAAAAGTGGAATAAGATTATGAATTGGGATGATGCGCGACTCTTTCTAGCTGTGGGCCGACATGGCCAGTTTCTGGCGGCGTCACGCGCCCTGGCCATCAATCAGGCGACCCTTAGCCGCCGAATATCGGCCCTCGAAAAAGATGTGGGCAGTAAATTGTTGGTGCGCCGAACCAATGGGTGCGAACTCACCGACGAGGGCAAAGACTTGATGCGGGCGTTGGAGCGGGCGGAAAGTGAAATTCTGGTTGGTCTCGACAAGCTGGAGGATCACGACGCTGATATTGCTGGCACGGTGCGCATTGGTGCGCCCGATGGGTTCGGCATTGGCTTTTTGGCCAGTCGGTTGGGCGCTCTTTACGAAAACCACCCAAATCTAACGATCGAGCTGGTGCCTGTGCCGCGCAGTTTTTCGCTTTCGCAACGCGAAGCGGATATTGCGATTATGGTGGGGCGCCCCGAAAAGGGGCGGTTGGTGGCGCGCAAGCTCACGGACTATCAATTGGGTCTCTATGCGGCACCCGAATATTTGGACCGGGCAGGGCGCCCGCAAACACGCGCAGACCTCGCCCATCATCGCCTTATCGGGTATGTAGAGGAATTGATTTATACGCCGTCGCTTGACTACACCCACGAATTTTTGCGGACTTGGCGTTCCAATCTGGCCATTTCAAGCGCAGCCGGACAGGTGGAAGCCGCAAGGGGCGGCGCGGGGATTGCTATATTGCACGACTATCTGGTGCATCCAGATTCTGGCTTGGAGCCAGTTTTGCCTGAACTCAAAATCAGCCGCTCATACTGGCTTGCCGTTCATGAAAGCCAGCGCAACCTCGCCCGAATTTCAACGGTGAATGATTTTCTTCTCCATATGGTCAGCAAAGAACGCGCGCTGTTTGGCTAGATGAGATCGCCTACGCTGGAAACTGCCATGAAGTCGCCTCTTGGCCAATGCGTTCAGCCGCTTGCAATAGATCTGGCTTAAGTCTGTTCAGATCATCTATTGTCTTGCGGGCTGTTGAGGTGGCGATCGATATTGCCCCAATGACGCGCCCCTCGTTTGTGAGCACAGGGGCGGCGATGGAAATGGTGCCTTGCTCATGTTCCTCGCGGTCAAACGCCACACCATCGGCGCGGATATGCTCAAGTTCAGCTTGCAGCTGATCGGCGTTGGTGAGGGTTGCCGGGGTGTAGCGATGAAAGGCCTGTTGATTGAGGGCCAGTTGCAATTGCTTTGGACCTAAAAAGGCCATCATGGCCTTGCCGACACCTGTACAATAAGCCGGGGCGACTTTGCCGACCTGCGCCAAAGTTTCGAACTGATCATTCGACTTGCGCTTATCAACATAAAGAACTTGGCCAGCTTCGAACTGGGCAAGGTGCACGGTTTCTTCAACTTGTTCGGCCAACGCGGCAACATGCGCGCGGGCAATTGGGGCCAATGAAGCTGTTTCCCATGCCGCGTGGGCAAGTTTGACCAAGCGCAGGCCAACGGAATAGGTGCCGTCAGTCTCATTCAAATTGACCATTTGCTGCCGCACCAAGGTTTGCAAGAGCCGATAAAGAGTTGCTTTGGGGTAAGGGGAGCTTGTTTGCAACTCCGAAAACCTCACCGGGCGACCATAAGCGGCAACGCTATCAAGAACCTCCAACGCCTTGCCGACCGTGCCATCAGCAGTTTTTTCAGCACTCATGGTGAAGTTCCTTTGCACCAATCTGTTTATTACCGTTGACAAGCATGGTCTTCTCGCACACAATTTTCATTAAATGAACTTTAGTTCCATTATATGAAACTAAATGCAGAATGCAAGCCTCGTTCAGGCGACGATCTAGACAGGCTGCAGTAGGATTAGGGGCAAGGGGGCCGGTATATGAGCGATCAAAGGAAGCGTCGCAGTCAGAATTGGTATGGCAAGCAAGACAAGGATGGGTTTATCCATCGCTCGTGGATGAAAAATCAGGGATTTCCTGATCATGTCTTTGACGGTCGACCGATTATCGGCATTTGCAACACCTGGTCAGAACTAACGCCCTGCAATGCAGGTCTGCGTGACCTTGCGGAGGCCGTGAAGCGCGGCGTGTGGGAAGCTGGCGGATTTCCCGTTGAGTTTCCCGTGATGAGTTTGGGCGAAACCCAAATGAAACCGACGGCGATGCTGTTTAGAAACCTCCTGTCTATGGATGTGGAAGAATCGATCCGCGCATATGGCATTGATGGGGTGGTGCTTTTGGGCGGTTGCGACAAGACCACACCGGGACAATTAATGGGCGCAGCTTCGGTTGATTTGCCCACCATCGTTGTGTCGTCCGGCCCCATGCTGAACGGCAAGTTTAAGGGGCGTGATATCGGCTCTGGCACTGACGTCTGGAAATTCTCTGAAGATGTGCGCGCCGGCGATATGACGCTGAAGGATTTCATGTCAGCTGAAGCGGGCATGAGCCGGTCCGTTGGCGTATGTATGACGATGGGAACGGCATCCACCATGGCCTCGTTGGTCGAGGCGATGGGGCTGTGTTTGCCCACCAATGCAGCTTTGCCCGCGGTTGACGCCCGGCGCGGCGCGCTGGCCCACATGACAGGCAGGCGCATTGTGGAAATGGTGGAGGAAGATCTGACCTTTTCCAAAGTCGTGAAAAAAGAAAACTTTGAGAATGCGATTATTGCCAACGCGGCTGTAGGCGGCTCCACCAATGCCGTCGTGCATCTGTTGGCGATGGCAGGGCGGGTCGGCATCGATTTGACCCTGGAAGACTTTGAAATTGGCAAGGATTTGCCTTTGCTGGTCAATTGCATGCCATCGGGTGAATATCTGATGGAGGATTTTTGCTATGCTGGTGGCATGCCCGCGCTGATGAAAGAGCTTGAAGGAATATTGCGCCCGGCCCAAACGGTGCTGGGCAAGGATATTTCGTCCTACTTTGAAGATGCCGAGTGCTATAATCGCGATGTCATTTATGCCTTTGATGAACCCATTAAATCCAAAGTGGGTTTGCGGGTGCTCAAAGGCAATTTGGCCCCAAATGGTGCCATCATAAAGCCTTCCGCAGCCACGCCGGACCTTTTGCAGCATGAAGGGGAGGCGTATGTTTTCGAAGACATCGAAGATATGAAAGCCAATATTGATCGCGACGATTTACCCGTTACAAAAGACACGATCTTGGTGCTCAAGGGCTGCGGACCCAAAGGCTATCCCGGCATGCCCGAAGTGGGGAATATGCCAATTCCCCGTAAATTGGTGGAGCAAGGGGTGCGCGACATGGTGCGTATCTCCGATGCCCGCATGTCGGGCACGGCGTTTGGCACAGTCGTCTTGCACATTTCACCGGAGGCAGAAGCGGGCGGTACGCTGGCGCTGGTTCAAACTGGCGACCGCATCAAGCTCGACACCCAAAACGGACAATTGGATGTGTTGGTCGACGAAAAAGAATTGGCAGAACGTCGAGCCAAATGGCGGCCGACGCCGCCACATTATGACCGGGGCTATGCCAGCCTCTATATTGAACGCGTTCTCCAGGCTGACAAGGGCGCAGACTTAGACTTTTTGGTGGGGAAAGATACGCGCCCCGTGACGAGGGAGAGCCACTAATGCAAACCTATGCGACATTCCATGACCTAAAAGGCAAAAGTGTTTTTATCACCGGTGGCGGTTCCGGCATCGGCGCGGCGCTCACCGAAGGTTTTTTGGCTCAAGGGGCCAAAGTGGCATTTGTGCAGCGCTCAGACGCAACAGACTTTGCCGCCGATATGGGCGATAAATACGGGCGCAGACCGCTTTTTATTCCCTGTGACATCACCGACATCGATGCGTTGAAATCTGCCATGGCGCAAAGCGCTGAAGCTCACGGCGATATTTCGATATTGGTCAATAACGCCGCCAATGATCAGCGGCATAGCCTTGAAGAATATGATGTGGCGGATTGGGAAAAATCATTAAATATCAATCTGCGACCGCACTATTTCACCGCCCAAACGGTTGCGCCAGCCATGAAGAGAATGGGGGAAGGTGCCATCATCAATTTCTCATCCGCATCATATTTGATGGGCAATGCAGGCTTTAGCTCCTATGTGGCAGCAAAGGCGGGGATCACAGGTTTAACACGCGCCTTGGCTCGTGAACTTGGGGCCCACAATATCCGCGTGAACGCGCTGGTTCCCGGTTGGGTGCTCACCCAAAAACAGTTGGACAAGTGGGCCACAGAAGAAGGGCTCAAAGAGCATCTCGAAAAACAATGTTTAAAAGAGCATCTGGTGGAACAAGACATTGTCGATGCGACCCTGTTTTTGGCGTCAAAAACCAGCCGAATGATGACAAGCCAAGCACTTGTTGTGGATGGTGGGGTGGTGATGACCGGATAAATAGGGTCAAATCACATTGCGACAACAATAAAGGGGTTCACCATGACTGAAAAAGGCCTTGGCGTTTGCTATTACCCTGAGCAATGGCCGCAATCCATGTGGGCCCGTGACGCGCAACGCATGGCCGAGCTTGGATTAAGCTGGGTGCGCATTGGTGAGTTCGCTTGGGCGAAGATTGAACCCGAACCCGGGCGGTTTGACTGGGATTGGCTGGATAAAGCCATCGAGGTGCTGGCCGATGCCGGCCTCAAGATCGTGCTTGGCACCCCCACGGCCACGCCCCCGCGCTGGATGGTGAACAAGCACCCGGACATGTTGGCGCTCGATAAGGAGGGCAGGCCCCGAAAGTTCGGTTCGCGCCGTCACTATTGCTTTTCACATGCGGAATATCGCGAAGAGGCCCACCGCATCGCCAAAATTGTGGCTGAGCGATATGGTGATCATCCCGCAATCTGCGCGTGGCAGACCGACAATGAATATGGCTGCCATGATACCACCATCTCTTACTCCAATTCCGCGCGTGCGGCGTTTCAGGACTGGCTTAAGCAGCGCTATGGCACCATTGATGCGCTCAATGCGGCTTGGGGAAACGTTTTCTGGTCAATGGATTATGGTGCATTTGACGAGGTCGATTTGCCCAACCTTACCGTCACAGAGGCCAACCCCGCCCACCGCATGGCGTTTAGGCGGTTTTCGTCAGACCAGGTCGTGCGTTTCAACCAGCGACAGGTCGAGGCGATCAAGGCCCATAGCAACGCACCGATCATCCACAATTATATGGGACGCATCACCGACTTTGATCATTTCAAAGTTGGTGATGATCTGGAAATCGCCAGTTGGGACAGCTATCCACTTGGCTTTTTAGAAGACCGCATCGGGGCGGATGACGCGTTCAAAAACCGCTTTATGAAACAGGGGCATCCCGATTTCCAAGCCTTCCATCACGATTTGTATCGCGCGGTGGGCAAGGGGCGCTGGTGGATCATGGAACAACAGCCCGGCCCTGTGAACTGGGCACCGTATAATCCCGCGCCATTGCCCGGCATGGTTCGGCTGTGGACGTGGGAGGCATTCGCCCACGGGGCTGAAAATGTGCTGTACTTCCGCTGGCGGCAAGCGCCGTTCGCGCAAGAACAAATGCATACGGGGCTTTATCTGCCAAATGATGACCCCAATGTCGCCGCGCATGAAGCACAACAAACAGCGTCTGAGCTTAGCCAAATCGCAATGGATGACGTGGAACCTGCGCGCGTGGCGCTGATGTTCGACTATGAAAGTCAATGGGCCAGCGAAATTCAACCTCAAGGGCAGGGCTTTGATTATTTTGATCTGGTCTTTCATCACTATAAGGCGTTGCGCCATTTCGGCATCAATATCGATATTGTTTCGCCCAATGAAACGAACCTAGATGCCTATGATCTGATCTTTGCGCCAGGCGTGGTGACATTGTCTACCACCCAGCAAAAATGCTTACACGAAAGCAACGCGAAAATCGTGTTGGGCCCGCGCACCAATGCCAAAACAGGTGAATTCAGCATGCCGCGAAATCTCGCGCCAGATTTTGAAGGCTTGCCACTCCGGGTCAAGAACGTGGAAACACTACGCCCATCAGCACAGATTCCGCTCGCAGATGGCGGCAATATTCTGCATTGGTTTGAGCAGTTGGAAGGCGATGTGACTGTTCTAAGGGCCACCATAGAGGGTGCTCCCGCCATCGTTGCAAAAGACAAGCTGGTTTATTGTGCGGGCTGGCTAGACGATGCCGCGCTGCAGCAGTTTGCTGGCGAGCTTCTGGCCGAAGTCGATGTGTCTATCGACATATTGCCGGAAGGCCTTCGTCGTCGCGAAACCGACCAGCACATCATCTATCTGAACTATAACGCTGAAACGACCACGCATGGACAATTCACCATCCCAGCCGCAGGCGTGGAGATTGTTCGCAAGTGAGTTGAGGCCTTAAGGTGCAGCGGTGCTTTGGCGCGCAATCAGTTTTACGCCTACTTCTTGCACTTGCGCCGCGTTGTCAGTTACCCGATTTGCGATTTGATCGAGCAAATATGAGGCCGCCAACACTCCGATTTGCGTGCGGTTTTGCCGGATGGTGGTGAGCGACGGGATATAGCTCCCTGCAATCTCAATATCATCAAAGCCGACAACAGAAATGTCGTCCGGCACCTTCAATCCGCGTCGCGAGATTTCTGAAATAAAGCCCATGGCGATGAGATCGGAGCCGCACGCGATTGCAGTGGGACGGTCGGACATTTCCATAAATGACCGCGCAGCCTGCGCGCCCGCGTCCAGCGAAAATGCGCCGCCATCAATGAAAAACTCGCGATTAATCGGCAACTCCAGGTCGGCCATCGCAGCCTCGACGCCACGCAGACGCTCTTTGGTCAGCACATTATTGCGTGGGCCGGATATATGCCCAATCTTGCGGTGACCCAACCCATAAAGATGTTCAATCGCCTGCACCGCACCGCCGAAATTGTCACTGCGTACAGAGGGGAAATCAAACTCTGGCTTCCATTCGCAGGCAAAAATGATGCGATTGCCAAAGGAAGAGCTCTGCAACTGCGATAAGATGTTGCGGGGAATGGCGCCGTCCAAAAGGATCATGCCATCGGCGCGCATATCCATAAAATAGTCGAGCAGATTATCTTCGCGAATTCCCTTGGTGTCGGAAACCAATAGGCTCAAGTCTGAGGTGGTGAACACGCTTTCAATGCCCGACAGGATTTGTGAAAAGAACGGGTTTCCCAAATCGGGGAGGAGGGCAAGAATAGCGTCGGACTGACGCTTGCGCAGATTCTTTGCCGCGCGATTCACGCGATAGCCGGTCTTCGCCACAGCGTCCAAAACCGTGGTGCGCGTCTTGTCAGAGACCAAATCAGGGTTGGATAGGGCGCGACTGACCGTGGCTGTGGAAACTCCAGCAACCTTAGCAACATCTTGAATTTTGGGGCTTTTCCCGTTCATTTGGGCAGTCCTTAGATTGGCTTTTCTCTTATTCATAAACAATTTCTTGACAAAAACCAATCTTTGTCCGACTTTATGTAATCGATTACAGAAAACGATTGCAGTTTGATGTAATCGATTGCATTTCTTTTGCCGGTAGGAGGCCGGGAAGGGAGGAGCGTTAGGTCGATTTTAGGGAGGAACGAATGGACCATTTGAAGAAAATTTTGATCGCCACAGCAGCTGCAGGCGCAATGAGCATCAGCAGTGTTACATTGGCAACCGAGCTCGAAGTCACCCACTGGTGGACTTCTGGCGGCGAAGCCGCAGCGGTTGCTGAATTTGCAAAAGCATTAAACGAAAAAACTGACCACACTTGGGTGGATGGTGCCATCGCCGGTTCTGGCGGCACTGCGCGTCCAATCATCATCAGCCGTATTTTGGGCGGTGACCCGATGGGCGCAACCCAGTTGAACCATGGCCGTCAGGCTGAGGAACTGGTTGAAGCTGGCTTGATGCTCGATTTGACCGACATTGCCGAAGAAGAAAACTGGCGCGACCTTGTGCACCCCGTTTCATTGCTGGACAGCTGCACAGTTGACGGTCGTGTTTATTGTGTGCCTGTAAACATCCACTCTTGGCAGTGGCTGTGGTTGAGCAACAAGGCGTTCGCTGACGCCGGTGTTGACGTGCCGAGCGATTGGTTCGAATTTGTTGAGGCTGGCCCTGCATTGGGTGAAGCAGGCAAAATTCCTCTCGCAATGGGCCAGCAGGGCTGGCAGGTTTCAGGCGCATTTGGTGTGATCAATATTGCTGTTGGTGGCCCTGAGCTGTGGCAAAAAATCAATGTCGACAAAGACGCTGAAGCTGCGGCAAGCCCTGAAATGTTGAAAGTGTTTGACGCTTTTGCACAAGCGCGTCTGCTCTCTCAAGGCTCAAATGTACAGGACTGGAACCAGGCCACCAATATGGTGATCACTGACCAAGCCGGCGGCCAGATCATGGGCGACTGGGCACAAGGTGAATTCCAGGTTGCTGGTGAGGTTGCAGGCGAAGACTATACTTGCTTGCCGGGTCTTGGTGTAAATGAAGTCATCTCTACCGGTGGTGATGCATTCTACTTCCCGAAAAACGACGACCCAGAGATCACTGCAGCTCAAAAAGAGTTGGCCAGCCTGTTGCTGTCCAAGGAAGTGCAAGTGGCGTTTAACCTGAAGAAAGGTTCTTTGCCTGTGCGTGGTGACGTGGATCTGGAAGCCGCAAACGATTGCATGCGCAAAGGTCTCCAAATCCTGGCCGATGGCAATATCTTGGTGAGTGGTGATCAGGTTCTGACCCCAGACACAACTTCACAGGTTGAAGATTTGCTGGCTGAGTTCTGGAGCGACAACAGCATGACACCGGAAATGGCGCAGGAACGCTACGCCAATATCATCGCAAACGCGGACTAATCACTCCCGCGACCGGGCCAGCCTTTACTGACGGCAGGAAGGCTGGTTCACGCGAAATGGGGTTCGCGTCCGCTGGTGCGGGGCGCGAACCTTTTTCCAAGAGTTGAGAGGCATTTCCCATGGCGGGCGCTACTAAACCTGTGCGCATCTTGCGCAACTTGAATGCTAAAATTGCCGCGTTGCCCATGATCACAACAGCATTGGTGATTTTTGTGGGCTGTACGATTTGGACAATCGTGCATTCATTTACAAACTCGAGATTGCTGCCAAAACTGGAATTTGTTGGATTTGCTCAATATGAGCGCTTGTGGAGCACACGGCGCTGGCTGATCTCCATCGAAAACCTTGCCTATTTCGGCATTGGCTCACTGGTATTTTCACTGGTCATCGGCTTCTTGTTGGCCGCCTTGCTCGATCAAAAGATCCGGTTTGAAAACACAGTTCGGACCATCATCCTCTACCCTTTTGCCCTAAGCTTTATTGTGACCGGGCTCGTGTGGCAGTGGATCCTGAATCCTGAATTCGGCATCCAGCATATTGTGCGCAGTCTTGGCTTCGAGAACTTCGTGTTCGATCCGCTTTATAATCCCGACATTGTTATTTTCGGCGTGTTGATCGCGGGGCTGTGGCAAGGCACCGGTTTTATCATGGTGATCCTGCTCTCCGGTCTGCGCGGCATTGATGGCGAAATATGGAAAGCATCGCGCATTGACGGCATTCCAAAATGGAAAACCTATTTGTTTGTCGTCATCCCGATGATGCGTCCCACCTTTGTGACCGCGCTGGTGATTATCACCGCTGGGATCATTAAAGTTTATGACCTGGTTGTGGCGCAAACCAATGGCGGCCCGGGCATCGCATCTGAAGTGCCAGCCAAGTATGTATATGACTCCATGTTCAGAAGTCAGAATTTGGGACAGGGCTTTGCAGCCTCCACCATGATGTTGCTCAGCGTGCTGATTGTTCTCATCCCTTGGGCATACCTAGAATTTGGGGGCCGTAAAAATGGCAAATAATATGAATGAAACTACAGCAGGCGTAGTCACCGGTCCCAGCGGGCCAAAGCCCCGACCAATCCTGTCACCGCGCAATATCATGATATACGGCACCATTTTGGTTGTGTGCTTTTATTATGCACTGCCGCTCTATGTGATGATTGTGACCAGCCTGAAGGGCATGCCGGAAATCCGGTTGGGCAATATTTTTTCACCGCCCGTCGAAATCACATTCCAGCCTTGGGTGAAGGCCTGGGCGGAAGCCTGTACCGGTCTGGATTGTACGGGCCTGAGCAAAGGCTTTTGGAATTCGGTGAAAATCCTAATTCCGTCGGCAACGCTTTCGATTTTGATTGCATCCATCAATGGTTATGCGTTGGCGAACTGGAAGTTCAAAGGGTCTGAAGTGTTCTTCACCATCCTGATCTTCGGGGCGTTCGTTCCCTATCAGGTGGTCATTTACCCGATTGTGATCATTCTGCGTGAGCTTGGTTTGTTCGGCAAACTGCCTGGCCTGGTGCTTGTGCACGTAATTTTCGGCATGCCCATCCTGACCTTGCTGTTCCGCAACTATTTCACCTCGCTTCCCGAGGAATTGTTTAAAGCGGCGCGGGTGGATGGTGCCGGGTTCTGGGGAATTTACTTCCGCATCATGGTGCCCATGTCATTGCCTATCTTTGTGGTGGCACTGATCCTGCAGGTCACAGGCATCTGGAATGACTTCCTGTTTGGCGTGATTTACACCAAGCCGGAAAACTATCCCATGACCGTACAGCTCAACAATATCGTCAACTCGGTGCAGGGGGTGAAGGAATATAATGTCAATATGGCGGCAACTATGCTGACCGGCATTGTCCCACTCATCATCTATTTTGCATCCGGCAAACTCTTCGTGCGCGGCATTGCTGCCGGCGCCGTGAAAGGCTGATCATGACCAGTGTTTCTATTCAAAATCTTGACCTCAATTTCGGCGCGGTCAATGTGCTCAAGCAGCTTAATCTGTCGATTGAGGAAGGTGAATTTCTCGTGTTGCTCGGCGCGTCCGGTTGCGGCAAATCCACCCTGCTGAACTGCATCGCTGGCTTGCTGGATGTGAGCGACGGGCAAATTTTCATCAACGGCAAGAACGTGACCTGGGCCGAGCCCAGCGACCGGGGCATTGGTATGGTGTTCCAATCCTACGCGCTTTATCCGCAAATGACGGTGAAAGGCAATCTCAGCTTTGGATTGAAAAATGCCCGATTGCCGAAGCCTGAAATTGAAGAGCGTGTGGCACGTGCAGCCGAAATTTTGCAAATCGAGCCCTTGCTTCATCGTAAACCTGGCGCGTTGTCAGGTGGACAACGCCAACGGGTGGCTATCGGCCGCGCATTGGTACGTGATGTGGACGTGTTCTTGTTCGACGAGCCATTGTCGAACTTGGATGCCAAACTGCGGGCGGAGCTGCGGGTTGAAATCAAGCGGTTGCATCAAAAGCTGGGCAACACCATGATCTATGTGACCCATGATCAGGTGGAGGCCATGACGTTGGCCGACCGCATTGCCATTATGCGCGACGGGCTTGTGCAGCAATTGGCCGGACCTGACGAGATTTATAACCGTCCCGCCAACAAATATGTGGCGGATTTTATCGGGTCGCCAGCTATGAACTTTTTCCAAGGGCGATCCACATCCGCTGGCAAAATAGCCATTGGAAAGCTGGAATTTGATCTGGCAGGCTATAACTTTGTGAACGGCCCAACAGATGGGGACGTTTGGTTCGGCTATCGGCCCGAACATGTCGTGCTCGGCGAGGCCGCACGTCAAATGCCATTGACGGTTGAGGCCGTGGCCGAGATTGTGGAGCCAATGGGCTCCGACACATTGATTTGGACAAAAATTGAAGGGTACGACTTCCGTATCCGCACCGATGGCCAATACAAGGTGGCCGCCGGCGATCCTTTGCTGGTGGGGATAGATCCTCGCTTCGCTTCAATTTTTGATAAGACAACAGAAGAACGAGTTTAAGGACTTTTGAAAATGGATTTGAGTTTTCAACTATATAGTGCCCGCGATTTCCAGCCTTGGAGCGAAGTGTTTGCCGAATTGGCCAACTATGGCTATGCGCAAGTAGAAGGATATGGCGGCGTATTTGAACAGCCTGACGAACTGGCCAAATGGCTGAAATCCAGCAATCTGCGGATGGATTCCTCCCATTTTGGCATCGAGCAGCTCGAAGATGATTTCGACCAGTGCTTGGCATTGATCAAGAGATTTGATGTGAAGCGCGTGTTCAGCCCATTCCTGGATGAAGCCCAGCGGCCTGCCGATGCTGCGGGCTGGCAAAAATTTGCCCATCGCTTATCCGCCGTAAATGAAAAGTTGGCTGCGCATAATATTGCTTTTGGCTGGCACAATCATGACTTTGAATTCAAGGCGCTCGCCGATGGGCAATTGCCAATGGACATTATCCTTGAAAGCGCACCAGATATCGACTGGGAAGCCGATATTGCTTGGGTCCATGTTGGCGGCGAAGACCCGCTCAAGTGGATCGAAAAATACGGCGATCGGATGACTGCCATTCATGTGAAAGATCGGGCGCCGGAAGGTGAAAACGCTGATCAAGATGGCTGGTGCGATGTGGGCGACGGCGTGATGGACTGGAAAGCAATCCTGGATGCCGTGCGCACCAAATCCAATACAAAAATCTTCTGTGTTGAGCATGATAATCCGGCAGATGCGTTTTCATTCGCTCAAAACTCAATCAACAACATTCGCAAACTTTAGGCGAGGGTGAAATGGCTGAAAAACTTGGTGTCGGCATCATCGGATGCGGCAATATTTCAACGACTTACATGCGCTTAGCGCCGCTTTATAAATCCATCGAGATGCGCGCCTGCGCAGACTTGAACCCGGAGGCCAGCGCGGCCCGCGCGGCAGAATTTGGTTTGCGCGACCTCACCATCGACGAATTGTTGGCTGCTGACGATATAGACATTATCGTCAATCTCACCATTCCGGCGGCTCACTTTGAGGTCAGCAAGAAAATCTTGGAAGCGGGTAAGCATTCTTATTCTGAAAAGCCGTTCGTGCTGAGCGTTGATGAAGGCATGAAACTGGCGGAGATTGCAAAAGCGCATAACCTTTATGTCGGCAGCGCGCCAGATACATTCATGGGGGGCGCACACCAGTTGGCCCGTCATTTGGTGGATGAAGGGGAGATCGGCAAGGTGATTGCCGGGTCATGCCACGTGATGAGCCATGGCATGGAAGATTGGCACCCCAATCCAGACTTCTTTTTCCAGCCCGGCGGTGGACCCGTGCTGGATCTCGCACCCTATTATGTCACCAATCTGGTGAACATGATTGGCCCTGTAAAGCGGGTGGCCGCTTTGGCAACCAAAGGCTCGGAAACCCGCACCATCGGCAATGGCGCACGCAATGGTGAGCAAATTCCGGTGGATACGCCGACCAATATTCACGCCCTGCTTGAATTTGAGAATGGCGCAACCATCACCATGTCGAATTCCTGGGACGTGTGGGCACATCGCCACGCCAATATGGAGATTTACGGATCTGAAGGCAGCCTTTTTGTACCAGATCCAAATTTCTTCGGCGGCGAAGTGGAAATGGCCAAATCAGACGGCGACATCAAGTCTGTCCCTATGTGGGAGCACCCATTTGCCAAGCCCAATGAAGATGAAAATGCCAATTACCGCACGGTCGGGCTGGCTGACATGGCAGATGCCATCATCAACGGCCGCGATTATCGCTGCTCGCTGGACTTGGCGCTGCATGTGGTGGACGTGATGCTGGGCGTGCTGCGCTCCGGTGAAACCGGGCAGTTTGTGGCTATGACCACAACTTGTGAGCGGCCAGAAGCGCTTGATCCCGACGCGGCCAAAGCTTTGTTGGCATAAGGCGAAATAAAGAGGCGTCGCGATGAGCATCATACAAAACCCCATACTCCCCGGCTTTAACCCCGATCCCTCGTTCTGTCGGGTGGGGGATGATTATTACATCGCGACGTCAACATTTGAATGGTATCCCGGCGTCCAGATATTTCACTCAAAAGATCTGGTGAATTGGCAGCTGGTCAAACGACCGCTGGAGCGCGAGAGCCAGCTCGATATGCGCGGTAATCCGGACAGTTGCGGCATCTGGGCCCCATGCCTGTCTTTTGCTGATGGCCTGTTTTGGCTGGTTTACACTGACGTCAAACGGCAGGACGGCAACTTCAAAGATGCCCACAATTATATTGTGACCGCACCTTCGATTGAAGGCCCATGGTCGGACCCTGTCTATGCAAATTCATCCGGCTTTGACCCCACACTTTTTCACGATGATGACGGGCGTAAATGGTTCGCCAATATGAAATGGAACCATCGCAGCGATGTGCCTTGGGCACACGCGAAAAATGCAGCCTTTGATGGCATTGTGTTACAGGAATTTGACCCCGAAAAGGGCAAGCTGGTCGGCGAGATTACCAACATTTTCCGCGGCAGCGACCATGGCCTGACCGAAGCGCCACATCTGTTCAAGCGCGACGGCTATTATTATTTGACCACCGCTGAAGGTGGCACCGGTTATGACCATGCGGTGACCTTGGCACGATCAAAAACCATTACCGGTCCCTATGAACTGCATCCGCAAACACATGTGATGACCGCCAAGGATCATCCGGAGTCAAAAATTCAGCGTGTCGGGCATGGCCAATTGGTCGAAACGCCTGATGGCGAACTCTATCATACATTCCTTATGGGCCGCCCGATTGAGCGTCACCATGCCAGCAACCGAAAAAACTGCCCCATGGGGCGGGAAACTGGTATCGCCAAATGCGAGTGGCGCGATGATGGCTGGCTCTATCTGGCAAACGGCACGCAATTGCCGGACCCAACCATTGAGGCACCGTGGGCCGAGCGTGCGCAGGACCCAGATGCCAAGATCACTTATCATTTTGACGGCAGTCTGCCGATCGATTTTCAATGGCTGCGCTCGCCCAAGCCGGAGCGGCTTTTTGAGGTGGGCGAAGGCCATTTGCGCCTGTTTGGGCGCGAAAGCGTCGGCAGCTGGTTTGAACAAGCGCTGGTCGCGCGTCGGCAGGAGCATTTTCAGTTCCACGCCACCACTACCATGCGCTTTGATCCGGACGACTATCAGCAGAATGCGGGCCTGATTTCCTATTACAACCGGCATAAATTCCATTTTCTGGCCATGAGCCAGGACCCGGAGCAGGGGCGCGTGCTGACGATCTTGAGCTGTAACGGCGATTGGCCTGAATGCCGCTTGAGTTTCCCGCTGGATGGGGATTTGCCCGTTGATACAGGCGAAATCGAGCTTGGTCTCGTCACCGAATTTGAGCATTTGCAATTCTATTGGCGTCCTGCAGGCGGCCAATGGCAAAAAATCGGCCCTTCTTTGGACGCCTGGGTGCTCAGCGATGAGGGCGGGCGCGGCGAGCACGCCTCCTTTACCGGTAACTATGTTGGCATGGCCGCATTCGATATGTCGGGCCGCGCCAAAACCGCTGATTTTACTGAATTTACTTATGATCCCGGCAGAGGATCAATTGACATGGGAGCTGCATAATGGCGAACACAATGAAAGGCCCGGGGATATTTCTGGCGCAATTCTTGGGCGATGAAGCGCCTTTTAACAGTCTGGATGCCATTTCAAAATGGGCAGGCGACCTGGGCTATAAAGGCGTGCAGGTGCCGGCTTGGGATAAGCGCGTGTTCGATCTGGACAAGGCCGCGAGTTCCCAAACCTATTGTGACGAGATCATGGGCCTTTGTGCCGAAAATGGCGTAGAGATTACCGAGCTGTCCACCCATATGCTGGGCCAGTTGGTGGCCGTGCATCCCGCCTACGACAAGCAATATGACGGCTTTGTGCCGCCTGAGGTGCAAAACAACCCCAAAGCACGGCAGGAATGGGCCACCGGCGAAGTGGTGAAAACCGCCAAAGCCTCGCGCAATCTGGGGCTGGACGTGACCGTGTCCTTCACCGGTTCTCTGGCCTTTCCTTATCTTTATCCCTGGCCACAGCGGCCGGATGGCTTGATCGATGAAGCATTCACCGAACTGGCCCGCCGTTGGCACCCGATCTTCGACGCCTATGACGAGCAAGGCGTGGATATCGGCTTTGAATTGCACCCGGGTGAAGATGTGTTTGATGGCATCACCTTCGAGATGTTCCTCGATAAGGTGAACGATCATAAGCGCTGCACTATCAATTATGACCCATCGCACTTTTTGCTGCAGCAGCTCGATTATCTTGACTTTATCGATATTTATCACGAGCGGATCACCGCCTTCCATGTAAAGGATGCCGAGTTCAATCCCTCTGGTCGGCAAGGCGTTTATTCCGGTTATCAACCTTGGTTGAACCGGGCCGGGCGGTTCCGCTCCCTTGGTGATGGGCAGGTGGATTTCAGTGGTATTTTCTCGCGCCTCGCCACCCATGGTTATACCGGCTGGGCTGTGCTGGAATGGGAGTGTTGCCTGAAGCATCCTGAAGATGGTGCCCGCGAAGGGGCCCCCTTTATTTCTGACCACATGATCCGACTAACCGATAAAGCCTTTGACGATTTTGCTGGCGGTGAAACCGACCGAGGCGCATTGAAGGCCATGCTGGGTATTGATTAGGAGCAAGTGATGCATAAACGACTGAAGCTGGGCATGGTTGGCGGCGGACAAGGAGCTTTTATCGGCGCCGTGCATCGTATAGCCGCCCGCATTGACGATGAGTTCGAGCTGGTGGCGGGGGCATTGTCGTCTAACCCTGACAATGCGCGTAAATCCGCCGCACAGCTCGGCATTTCGCCAGAACGGGCCTATACCGATTTTTCGGAGATGGCAAAGGCGGAAGCGGCACGTGAGGATGGTATCGATGCCGTTTCGATTGTGACGCCCAATCATATGCATTTCCCCGTGGCCAAGGCTTTCTTGGAACAAAACATAAATGTGATTTGCGATAAGCCATTGACGTCCAGTCTGGACGAAGCAAAGCAATTGCAGGACATTGCCGCAAACAGCGAAGCGGAATTTGTGCTCACCCACAATTATTCAGGTTATCCCATGGTGCGCGAAGCGCGCCATCTCGTGCAAAGCGGCGCGTTGGGCGCATTGCGGCGGATTAATGTGGAATATGTTCAAGATTGGCTGAGCATTCCCATAAATGACCCCGACAATAAACAGGCGACGTGGCGGGCAGACCCAAAACGCGCTGGCAAGGGCGGCGCCATCGCCGACATTGGCACCCACGCCCTGCAATTGGCCAACTTTATTACCGAGCAACACCCAGCAAAAGTCGCCGCGGATCTCACAAGTTTTGTTGAGGGGCGGCTAGTGGATGACGACGCGCACATGTTGATGCGCTATCCCGATGGCGCAAAAGGCTATTTATGGGCCTCCCAAGTCGCGCCGGGTAATGAGAACAGCTTGCGCATTCAGATTTACGGCGAAAATGCCGGACTAACCTGGGCGCAGGAAAACCCAAATCAATTGTGGTTCTCGCCGCTAAATGCGCCAAAGCAGCTTCTGACCCGAGGGGGGCATGGCACGTCTAACCTGTCGCGTGACATCACACGCGTACCGCCGGGACACCCTGAAGGTTACCTCGAAGGCTTTGCCACGATCTATCGTGAGGCGGCGGATATTATCCGCAACGGGCGCATGCAATCATGCCTGCTGCCCACGCTGGAAGAGGGGCTCTTTGGCATGAAATTCATCCATGCGGCGATCCAGTCATCAGAAAATGACGCCACGTGGACGCAAATATAGGTCGTTTATGTGCGGTGAAATGCCTAGCTATTAGAATGTGTTAGGCGGGAAAGGCGTCGGTACGTGCTTCAAAAAGGGCGCGACCAACTCTGCATGTTTACATGTAGCGCAAACAAACATCAGTTCAAGAGTTGAACAAAAACTATCTTTCCCCATCCTGTCTCTGTGAATTTAAAGGAGACATTATGCCCAAAATTCCACCGCATCCGACACTGATAGGACCGACACCTGTGCTGGGTTCTGAACGCTATCATTTCCAGTCGCTGAAAGTCGGCGGCATCTTTCTGGTCGATGTTGCCATGCCCACCATGCCTGCACCGGACGGGCAGAAACCGGGCTTGCTGATCGTGCCCGATGGCAACCAATGTTTTTCCGCCGCTGCCGGGCTGGCGCGAGGCATGGCCATGGAACCGGGCGGTCCGCCTCCGCTTTGCGTTGTGGGCATCAGCTATGAGGTGAGTGGACGCGGCGAAAAGGCCGAGTACCATAAAATACGTCACCGCGACCTCACACCCTGTGGCGATGAGGCATATGAAGCCATGATGCGCGCGGCGCCACCACCCCTCAAGTGGGACGACAGCATCAAAACCGGCGGCGCAGTTGAATTCCGCCAATTTATCCGCGACGAATTGCTGCCCTGGTTGGCCGAGAGTTTCGATGTGAATGCACAAGATCGCACCATCGCGGGCATCTCATTAGGCGGCCTGTTTGTGCTGGACACTCTGTTGCAGGAACCTGATCTGTTTGAACGGTATATCGCCATCAGTCCGTCGGTCTGGTGGGCAGATAAATATGTGCTGAAGCAAGTGGAAAAAGCGAATTGGAGCCAACAGCCAAAATCGCTGCACCTCAGCGTCGGCAGTGGGGAAGAGGCGCAAGACCCCAATGCTAAAATGGTGAGCAACGCAACCGCCTTTGCCGAAACGCTAAATCAGCAAAAGCCAGAGCGGCTTGATGTCGGCTTGGACATTGTTGAGGGTGAAACGCATATGAGCATTTTTAGCCCCGGTTTCAGCCGAGGCCTGCGGCACCATTTTGCCCGACCATAATCTACAATTCCGACTGGGCTTGTTGCCGCACAATGAGCCAAACAAAAATTGGCACGCCAATCATGGCGGTGACCAGCCCAGCGGGAATTTGAATGGGGGCAAAGGCGGTGCGCCCCAACAGGTCAGCCACGGCAACCAGCAAGCCGCCAACCCCAGCCGTGATGAGCAGATGCAGCCCGACCCCGGAATGGGTCAAACGCCGTGTGACATGCGGTGCCACTAGGCCGACAAAGCCGAGCGGACCGACGGCAGCAACTGCGAATGCCGCAAGCGTCACCGACAAAGTAATCAGGCCAAACCGGGCAAATGCGACCCGCACCCCAAGGCCCGTGGCAGCTTCCGGCCCCATGCGCATTGCTGCCATGGGGCGGCTGGCCCACATCAAAGCGGGCAACAAAAGAACCAGGCAACTCGCGGTCAACCACACATCTTGCCAATTTGACGCGTGAACTGATCCGGCCAACCAGCCCAGGGCCGCCATGGCCCGGTCAATATCGCCATAGGTGAGCAGGGCAGAGGTGCCCGCAGAAATAAACGCCGCAACGCCCACGCCAGTGAGGATGAAACGCATTGTCGCGCTTCCAGTACGGCCCGTGGTCAGCACCTGAATTAAAACCGCCACCAACAGCGCGCCGCCAAACGCGAAAAGTGGCCGATAATGATAGCCCAGTTCAGGCATCAGTATGGTGAGTGCAACCACAGCGAAACCAGCGCCCTGGCTGACGCCAACCAGCGATGGATCGGCCAGTGGGTTGCGGGTGACGTTTTGCAAGGTGGCACCGGAGAGGCCCAGAAGCGCCCCGACCATGATCGAAACCAAGGCGCGTGGAAACCGGAACTCCCACACAATGGTGGTGCCTATTTCGTCAGATGGTTGCTGCCACAATATGTGGAGAACTTGACTGGCGGATAGGGGGTAGCTGCCCAACATTAAGGACAGTCCCACAATGGCGACCAACGCCACCAAGACGCCGAACAGGGTCCACAGTGCGCGTGTGGGCAGGCGCAAGGCTAGGCTTTGGTTTGGTGAGCGAACAATCAGGTCAGGCTTCATAATTTGGCTCTCACCAACCAGACAAAGAATGGGGCGCCGAGCAAAGATGTGACCAGCCCCGTGGAGATTTCAACCGGGGCCAGCGCCACACGCGCGACAATGTCGACAAACAACAAATAGGCCGCGCCCAACAAAGCGGAATAGGGCACCACAAAGCGATAATCGGTGCCCACAAACAAGCGCACCACGTGCGGGATCACCAAGCCGATAAAGCCGAGCGGGCCGGAAAGAGTGACTGCGGATGCGGTGAGGGTAACAACGGCGATCAAACTGACAATTTTGACCTGCACCACATTGACGCCAAGCCCCACAGCCACATCATCCCCCATGGCGAGTGACGTGATTTGTCGCGCCATGGCAAACGCCGCTACAAAGCCAACAGCCAGCCACGGCAAACACCAGCCCAAATAGGACATGCGATGGCCACTAATGGTTCCGGTGAGCCAAACCCGCAATTGGTCGAAATTTTCCTGATCCAACAATTGCACCGCTGCAATCACAGCGCCCAAAAAGGCGGAAATGGCCGCGCCAGCCAATATCAACGTCAGTGGCCGCGCGCCGCCCGGCGCGGCTGTGGCGATCCAAAGCACCAACCCGGCTGCTGCCAGAGCACCGCCTGCCGCCACAAGGGGCATAATCGGGACAATGGCGCTGCCCCAAATCCCAAACGCGACAACGACAGCAAAGGACGCACCCGCCAAAAGGCCCAACAAGCCCGGATCGGCCAGCGGATTGCGGGTGATGCCCTGCATCAATGCGCCGGAAACCGCAAGAGCCGCGCCCACCACAATGGCAATCACCGCCCGCGGCATGCGCAAATCCCACACCACAATATGATCAAAAATCGTATCGTCGCGCGCGATCAAGGCCGAGAACACATCGGCAAGAGGGATCGCTTTGGCGCCGATGGAAATATGCAACGCAAAAAACAACGCGATGACCACAGCCATCCCGCCAAAGCGCCCCAGTTCGCCAATGTTTTTGATAATCATAGGGCGGAGGTCCCGGTTAGGTGTTCAGGTTGGGCATGCAAAGGGGGCGCCCCGCTTCTGCGTCAAATATGACTCGGGCGTTCAAGCCGAAAACAGACCGGAGATTGTCGCGCGTGAAAATCTCATTTACAGGGCCATCAGCAACAATTTCCCCGCCGCGCATCATCACTAGATAATCGGCATATGCCGCCGCGATGTTCAATTCATGCAGCACAATGACCATGGTTTTGCCGGCCTGTTTGGCGGTTTTCGTCAGCAGGTTCATCACGTCCACTTGCACCTTTAAATCTAAAAAGGTGGTGGGCTCATCAAGCAACACCAAATCGGTTTCCTGTGCCAAAGACATAGCAATCCAGCAGCGTTGCCGTTGGCCACCCGAAAGCGCATCGATGGGGCGCTCTGCAAACTGGGCAATATTTGTGATCTCCATGGCCCAATCCACAGCGTCGCGGTCCGCTTTTGTCCATTGCTTCAAGAGACTTTGATGAGGGAACCGCCCTTGCGCCACCAACTCGCGAACTTTCAGGCCTTCTGGCGCAATTGGCCCTTGCGCCAACAACGCCATTTGTTGCGCCACATGCCGCGTGGGCAACTGATGCACATTTTGACCCTTGAGGGTGACGGTGCCTTCGCTTGGCGTAAGGATACGCGCCATGGTCTTGAGCAAAGTGGATTTGCCACACCCGTTCGGCCCGACCAAAATGGTGATTTCACCTTCAGGCACGTCAAGATTGATGTTTTTAAGAATAGGAGAGCCGCCATAACCCGCAGTCAGGTTTTGAACCTGCATCGCAGTGGGTTTTTCTGATGCCAACTTTTGCACCAGCGGCAACACTTTGACTTTTTTCGCTTCAAACATCTCGGTTGCTGTTTGGGCCATACGCGGTCTCCATTAAATATGGCGGGCGAGGTGCCCGCCAATTTTTCTAGTTGCGATCATCTGCGTTGGTGGCGGGGTCACCATCCAAAGCGGCTTCAATGGCGGCTTCCAGCCGATCGATCGTGTAGGGAAGGCTCAAAAGAGAGGCGTGCGAAAACGCGCCTGTTACTTCTTTGCCAAGGAACACTTCGCGGCCTTCTTTCGCCACGCTCATGAATGGGCGAGCGACCAAATTCATAATCGGTTCAAAATCGCCGGTTGACGACAGCCAGATCAACACATCTACATCGAGTGGAGAAAGCGCCTCCGGGGACAGCTCAGTCCAAAACGCGTCGCCCACCACGTCGTCGATTTTTTGCGGCGTGCTCAAGCCCATATTGCTGAGCAGGAGCGGACGAATATCGTTGGAAGCATAGACACCGGGTGTGCCGTCCCAGGCGGTGGCCACGGCAACAGTTTTGTTGTGCCATTCAGGATGTTTTTCTTTAACCTGAGCCAATTGATCGCGAATGCTCTGGACTTTTTGCTGGCCCAGTTCCGCTTTGCCGACTGCTCGCGCGGCGATCAGGGCACGCTCGTCCCACGGCAAGGCATAATCACCCACGCCTTCAGGCACCGCTACAACGGGAGCAATCAGGCTCAAACGCTCATAATCCTTAGCGGTGATGCCAGACCAAAGACCAATGATCACGTCCGGCTGAGCGGCGGCAATCGCTTCAAAATCAAGGTCGCCACGCAAAATCGTTGGTTCGGTGGTGAGCAGCGGGGCGGCCCACGGCCAGACCACACTGTCATAATCGCCATACCAATATCGGATGGTGACGGGCTGAATGCCCAGTGCCAGCAAATCATCTGCACCCGCATAATCAATTGAGGCGACGCGCTCCGGCATTTCCTCAATTGTTGACGTGCCGAATTTATGTTCGATGGTGAGTGGAAAGCTTTGCGCCATGGCAAATGTGCCAGACACAAGAACCAGTGTGGCGGCAAGGGCTGTTTTAATCAGGTTTTTCATCTATTCGCTCTTTTCAAATGGGGTGAATGAACGGCCCACCACATGGCTGCCCACAATTTCAGTGAGCGCAAACAGCGAGTCGTAAGTGGCGGACGAGGCGATTTCGCGAGGTAAATAAATCACCTGATTGTTGCGACAGGCGTGCAGCACATCGCACCAGTTGGGCAGAACCTCTTCAAGCGCCGCACGGGCGGTTTCAGGCGATTCACCACGGCTTGGGCGATAGGTGACAAAGATAAAATCACCGTCAAATTCGGGATAGGATTCACCGGAGAAGCCAACGCGGCCATTGCCCTCAATATCATTGACCACTTTGGGGAAGGTGAAACCGGCATCGCGCAACACTTTGCCCAACGATCCATAAGTGTTCCAGATCAGCAATTCGCCATCATGCCCTTGAATGACGCTTACATTGATCTCGCTCGTGTCAGCGAGATCATTCAGCGTCTTCAATTGGTGTTGATAGCGGTTTTCCAGCTTTTCCAACCGATCAGTGGCGCCGGTCACCTCGGCAATTTTGGCATAGATATCAAAATCATCCGTGGTGCCGATATCAAACACATAGGTTGGGGCAATATCGCGCAAATGCTCTACATTGGCGGTTTGCCAGCTGGTGGTTAAAATCAAATCAGGCTTGGTTGCCGCGATCTGTTCGATGTCGGCAGGCAAGTTGCCAACAAATTCAATGTCGCTATTGGCAAAATCATAGCCGGTGACCAGGGCACCCGAGCGTATATAAGGATCGGCGTCGCCCCGCGTGCGGCCATGGCTGCCCACGGGCACAATGCCCAATTCCAACAGGGCCACAGTCAAGGAGGTGTCGTGCAATGCCACAATACGTTGCGGATTGGAGGGCACAGCGACTTCGGGGCCTGTTCCATCAACCATAAGGCGGACGCCTTGTGCTTGCACGGCAGGCGCTGCAAGCGCGACACCAGCGACCAAACTGGCGGTAAGGGCGACGCGGCGGCAGGCGGTGGCAATCATTTTTGAAAACATCATCTTATCTTCCCTCTATTCGCTGACGATGGCGGTGTGACCCTGGCCGCCGATCACGCCCATAATGACGGCAGACATTTGCCCCAATGCTTCATAGGAGCGGGTGACCGCATCTTCGCGTGGCAAGAAGATCATGCGCCCCTCGCGGCAGGCGGTCAGATGACGACAGAAATCGGGAACAATCGCGTTAAGATCATCAATGACGGATTGTGGGCTCTCGCCACGATTGTGATCGTAGGTGGTGATGATAAAATCGGCATCAAAGGCAGCAATTTGTTCGCCAGAGAAATAGACGCGCTCGCTGCCGTCGATCTGGTTTACAATTTCTGGTGCGCCAAAGCCCGCGTCGCGCAGCACTTTGCCCAGCGCGCCATAAGTGTGCCACGCCACAAGCTTGTCTTGTGAGGGGCCAAACACCGACACTGAAATATCCTGCGTGTCGATCATCTTTTCAATTTGGGCCACTTGCCCTTGATAGCGGGTTTTAAGCACGTCGAGCCGTTCTTCAGTGCCTGTGAGTGCAGCCAACTGATCAAACACCACAAATTCGCCCCGCATATTGTCTTCCAGCATGATGGTGGGGGCGACGGCCTCAAGTTGCGTGCGGTCGGTCGTGTTGAAGTGCATCATCAAGATGAGATCAGGATTTAGGCTTGCGACCACTTCCAGATCAGCCGGAAAACCGCCCACATCCACAATGTCCGAATTGTCGAAGTCGATCCCTGTTAGCGTTTTTGCCCCGCGCAAATAGCGCACGCCATCAGCCCCCGTGCGCCCAACCGCGCCAACTGGACTCAATCCCAGTTCGTTCAACGGCACGGTCAGCGATAAATCATGCAGCGCAACAATGCGTTCAGGCGCGCTGGGCACATCAACAGTTTTTCCGGTCGCATCGGTAAACTTGCTTGTTTCCGCCGCTAGGGCCGGGTTGGCCAAGGCAAAACAGGCCACTAAGGTCAAAAGTGTTTTGTTCATTATTTTCCTTTCGTCCGCTATGCGCGGATCTTTTTGTGCGACCTTTGCGAAATAGAGTTAGGCGGCTTCTTCGCTCAGATGTTTCGTGCGCATATGGTTTTGCAGCCGTTCAATCATGCTGTTCTCATCGCGCAGCACGCAGGTGGAGCAGTATTCGCCGCCATCTGCTGTGTAGTAGCGGCAGCACCCGCCGCGTTTGCGGAACCATTCTGATATTTCCGGACGTTCCGGCAGTTTGATTTCAATAAAGCCCGATTGTTTGGAAAACAGCTTGCTGCCTTTGCGATGTAGGATGTGCTCTGCAATGCCAATGGCTTGTTTTATGTGGCCAAAATTTTCGCCCTGAGTAAGAAAACTGGTGGCCAAGCTGTCGCCCACCAAACGCCAAAGCGCAGGTTTGGCCAATCCCGAAACCTCGTGATGCAAGTCCACCAATGGCCCAAACAAGGCCTCAATCTGGTTGGCGAAATCGGCTATTGTTTCCGGATTTGCGGCCCCGTGTTGCCACTCTGCCTGATCGGCATCTAACGCGATATCAATCGCCAGGAAAACACCGCTTTGTCCTTGTTTTTGCCAGGACACCTCGCGGAACGACATTTCGAACGCAGCCAGGTCCGCACCGGCATACCAAAAATCGTTCACCACATAACCTGCAAGCGGCCGCAGCAAGGCCCATGATAAGCGCCCAAGGCAGAAAGCAGCGCCCATCTTTTGATCCGCATTCTCATCCTTGGCTGTCGCCAACTGAAAATAGTGAGGCAGCTGGGCTGACGTGATCGCGGCAATATTTTGCGCGTTGCCGCCTTGGTGCCGCAATGAAAAACGAGGGGCAAAAGCACTCTCATCGCGATTAATTGGCGCCAACAATTCTGTTAGTTGCTTCTTGATCGCTGGTTTCTTGAGGGGCATTTTGATCCTCGTCATCGTTCTTTAGATTAACTGGAGTTCAATAATCATATATAGGATCAAGGCGCAATATTAACTGGAGTTGAGAAATCCAGTTTAATTCTGTAAAGATTTTCCGAATTTTTTGAAACGGAGCGTCAGAAAAAGTCGTTTTAATACAATAGTTTAATGTGTGATTCTGAATCTTTTTCTGAAGATTTTGCCTGATTTCGTGGCGGGGAATTCTGCTAAAAACGGAGAATTTCAGAAAATTTTTTCCTGTTTAGAATAGGTCTAAAGTTCACCAGTGAAAATGCAATAAAATTGTTTTAAATCAGATGCTTGAAGCCTAAATAAGACTCATTTCATGAGCCGACTATATGCGACGCGTTATGGCAATGCTGGTGCGGGCAGCAAAACCCGCACCGTGGCAACTCCATGCGAGTTGCAGTTACCAAGAGGTATAGCCACCATCAATCACAAAGTTTGATCCGGTGACATAGCTAGACGCTGGCGACGCGAGGTAGAGTGCCAATCCTGCGATTTCACGCGGATTGCCCGCGCGGCCCATCGGGGTGCAGGCGACAAATTTCTCAATCGCTTCCGGCGCTTTTTCGGTCCAAGCCTGATTGGGCTCGGTCATAAACAAGCCTGGGCTGATGCAGTTGGCATTGATATTGTGCGGCGCCCAGTCCACCGCCAATGCTTTGGTAAAGTGGATAATGGCTGCTTTGCCCGCTTCATAATGGCGACCGGCTACACCTTGGTTGATGATCATGCCGGAGATGGAGCCCATATTGACGATGCGGCCGCCTGCGCCGCGCGCAATCATGGCTTCGCCAATTAAGCGGGTCATTAAAAAGCAATGGTCGACATTGAGCGCAAAGCCTTCGCGCCAGTCTTCATCGCTGGTTGCCTCAATCTGAGTGTTTGGTTTGCGGCCGCCAACATTATTGACCAGAATATCAATGCCGCCGGGCAGGGCGAGGGCCTCTTTTGCCGCCCGCTTGCATTCGCTTGGCACAGTTACGTCCGCGACAATAAAATGTGCCGTAGTGCCCTTCGCCTCAATATCCTTTGCGGTGTCTTTCAAACTATCTTCGCCGCGCCCCACCAACACAATCTGTGCGCCTGCATCGGCATAGGCCAAAGCGATCTCACGCCCAAGCCCGCGGCTACCGCCTGTGATCAAGGCGCGTTTTCCATCCAAACGAAAATCATCAAAAATTGAAGGGGGCATATATATAGGGCTCCATTTTTACAATCGTACCGATCCTTAACGGCACGCTGGGTAAACACACGACTCGCAATGTATGGCAAGGCAACAACAGCGCGGCAAGCCATGTGGAGCGGGAAATGACTTCGTATTGTTGTTGCCCAAAAGCGCAGCACGTGAGTTTAAAACGAAGTATAACCCAATGAACTTGCCGCAAAGGGGGCTCGAACGAGAACGGAAAGCGATAACATTGATTAAGAAAACCTTAATTTCCTCAACGGGATAACACTGCCAGTAGGGTAAAAACTGCCCATTTTGTCGCAAATTTGACGGCCAGATGCCGAAAATGTGTCCAAAATGCAACATGCGTCTCAGAACAGTCGTTTCACACGCCAAAATTTGAATTCTTAACTTGTATGTTTTCCTTTCATGGGTAGTTTGTGTCTTGCGAATCCATGCATGGAATCGTTTGTCGGTCGCGAATGCGACGTCAAACACACCGCTTATAAAGTGTGGTCGCGTTTCGACAAACAGCCGGAAAAACCGGCAAAATGAAAAACAAACTGATTTTGGAGGTCAGTACTATGAAAATTAAGAGCCTATTTCTCGGTTCTGCAGCAGCAGTTGCACTTTCTTCAGGCGCAATGGCAGCTGATCCAATCGGCATCGCCCTTGACACATGTTCAATGTTGAACATCACTGGCTTGGTTGTTTCTTCTGAAAGCAACTGCTTGAAGTTCTCTGGTGAAGTTGGGTACGACTGGACTTACACCAATGACGAAAACGAAGATGGCACTACTGGTGACTATGGTACAACAAGTGACTTCGATTGGGAATTCACAATGGAAGCAACAGCAGAAAGCGACTTCGGTCCTGCTAAAGCAGTTGTAACATTGGTTGACAATAACAACGTCGCAGTGGGCAATCCGGTATCTGGCACAATCGATGCTGCTGAAATCGACGAAGCTTACGTTTCAATCGGTGATCAGACAGTAATTATGGCTGGTAAAAAAGGTTCTGTTGTTAAAGACGGTGACGACGAGACTTTCACAGCTCTGTTCGATCTTGACGTTCGCGATGCAGCTGGCGCTGGCGACGACGGCATTTGGGCAATCACTCCAGGTGCAACTGGTGGCCACGTAATGCAGATCACTTCTGATCTCGGCAACGGTGTTGATGTTGCTTTGGGTCTTGAAGATCTTCAGACTAACAACAATGCTTCTTTGGTAGCTGGTGTTGGTGTTGATCAAGACTGGGGTACTGCACACATCGGTTTCGTTTATGACGATATCTTGTCAGGCACATCTTTGTGGGACTTCCACGCTGGCGCGACATTCAATATTGACGACATGTCATTCCGTGCTGCTTTCGCAACTGACGAAGCAAGCAACTGGATTGCGTTGGTAACTGGTAAAGCCACATTCGATATGTTCACATTGGCTGCTGGCGTTGAATTCCAACCAGCAAGCGTTTGGGAAGCATCAGTTTCTGGTGAAGCAGAAGTTAACGACGCTGTGACCATCGCAGTAGCTGGTCGTTGGGACGATTTGAATAACTGGGATATCGCTGCACAAGGCGTATTCGCAGTTTCAGACAATCTTGACCTGACTGCAAAAGTGAACTTTGACGAGTCAAGCTTGACAGTGTTCAATGCTGATCTTGATTGGGCACCAGGTGGTGACTTTGAAGCTGGTGTTGGCGTTCAGTTCGACAGCAACTCAGTGTTTGAAGTTTCTACTTCATTCTCAAAATCATTCGAATAAGTCTTATAGACTTTATCGATTTGGAAGGCCCGGCATTTGCCGGGCCTTTTTTGTGCGCTTTTTTGATAATATTCCCGTTAAATCATTGAATTATGACTGGTGATTTCAATAAGAACCAGTACACTTCGGCGCGGGAAGGGCTGCGCGGATACTCGATTTCCGGCAGCTGAGCGTGATCAGTGGATTAAAGTTGCGGGGAATTGCTGTGAAGTGGATTGGTGTTTTGGTTGTGGGGGCGTTCGTTGCGTTTGGCGGCGGCATGCTTGCAGTGGGGCAAAACCAGAATGTTCTGGAAAACAGCTTGGAGCAGCTACTGCTCAAAAATCCAATTCTGCCGGTTGCCGCATGGGCCGATATCCAGATTGAAGGCCGCGATGTGACGCTAAACGGAGTGACGACCGATAAAGCGGAACTCGACCGACTGATCAATGGATTGGAAGCGATGCCAGAGGTAGCGTCCATTACCAACAATGTTGAAGTTGCTCCGATCGCCGACCCATTTGAATTTGAGGCGCGGATCGAAGATGGCGACATAACAATTGTCGGCCATATGCCAAGCGCCAAGGTCCAAACCGAGTTTGAAGCCCAGCTGGACAGTGCAGTCAAAACCGAGTTTACGCTTGCGTCAGGCGGGCCAAGCGCAAATGATTGGCGCGATGTGCTGACTTACAGCACGCGCTTGCTCAATCATTTTGATCAGGGTGAGATTTCTGCGACGGGCCTAAAGGTTTCCTTTTCCGGTCGCGCCAAGGATCACCAATCTTATCGTGATCTTGATCTTATCGCCGATGCCGGTTTCCCAGATAAGCTAAAGCGGGGAACTGCCGAGATCATTCCTCCGTTCGAAGAAGATTATGTGCTGCGCGGCACAGTCGGGGAGACAGGTCTTACGCTGAGCGGTGTTGTCCCAACGCCAGACATTCGCAACCAGCTGGAACAGGTAGGGGCAGATGTGTCTCAACTCCTCATAGCGTCTGGCGCTCCTGATGGTTTCGGGCGGGACAGCCTAATTTTGGCTGAGCAGCTCGATGTATTGCAGCAAGGCGAATTTTCGCTTTCCGCTGAGACAATCCAGTTGGCCGGCACAGCGCAGGACTTTGCCGCTTATGACAGCGCGCAGTCCGCACTTGCGCAGCTGCAACGACCAAATGTCGAGATCGATTTGCCGTTGCCGACGATTGAGCCGTTCACATTGACACTAGCGAGCCAAAACGGCGCGGTGAGTGCCGTGGGGTTTGTGCCGCAAGATGCGGAAAACAAAGCCTTTTTTGTAGATATTGACGAGAATGCAACGCGGGCAGCCAATGGGGCGCCGGAAAACTTCGAACAAATCACCACTTGGATGGAGAACGGGCGAGGCTTGTTGGGAGAGAATTGGTCATTGTCACTTGTGGGCGACCGGTTGAATGTTTCTGGCCAAGCGAAAACACCTCGTGCCTATGTCGAATTGTTGGAGCTGGCCGCAAGCCCGCCAAACGGATTGACCGTCGACATGGCCAATCTGGCCCTGGCAGTGGTTGAACCCTATGAGTGGTCGTTGAGCAAATCGAACGACGGCGCATTGGAAATGGCTGGATATTTGCCGGATAGCCGACTGCGTCAAACAATCTACACAATTTTGGACACTTCAGCGGAAGACACCACCTTGTTGGCCGCCGGAGAGCCCGAAAGATTTGACACGCTCGTGACGCTCGCAGCAAAAACGATTGACCTTGCGGCTTCCGGTGAGGCCGTTCACGGTCAAAGCGGTTGGAAAGCCGATATTGTTGCGCGCGATCTTGTGAACAAAAACAATATCCTGCAGCTTTTTTCTAATGAAGAGATTCAACCTGACGAACTCGGCCTTGAAGTCGCGCAATTGCCGCCGCCAGTTCAAAATCCTTATCGATTTGAAGCCGTAAAATCTGCCAATGGAACGCGCACCTTCGAGGGCTATGTGCCAAATGAAGAGATGCTGATCAATCTGGCAGACCAAGGCGAACTTGATCTGGATGTGGCACGGGGCGCGCCGGAACAATTTGAAGAGTTTGTGGCGCTGGGCAACTCAATTTTGACCGGCCTCGAAACAGGCGTATTCCGTTTAGACGGTGCGAAGTGGACGATTAGCGGAGAAGCGGCGACATTTGAAGCCAAATCTGCATTGATGGCGCAAATCGAAAATGCGGGCCTTGGGGATGGTTGGACAATAAACATCTCATCCCCAGAAAAACTGGTTTCGCCCTATCTGTTTTCAGCCGAGAAAACGCTTGATGATGAGTTCAACGCCGCCGGATATGCGCCAACGCAAGATCTTATCGATCAGTGGGCCGATCGATTTGGCTGGCGCGCTCAAATCCAGCGGGGTGCAGGCGCACCAGAGGGCTTCAACGAGCGCGTAAATATTGGCCTTAACGCCCTTGAATTGCTGGATGCCGGACGATTGAGCCTGGTTGATGGCCAGTGGGCACTGATTGGCCGTGCGTCTTCTGACGAGAAGTTGGCTAATATCTTGGATGTGTTGGCGACGCAAAGCGATGCATTTTTGGTTGATGTGCAAATTGTACCGCAGGTGGAAGATTTGTTGCTGCAAATCAGCAAGTCAGCCGATGGTACTTGGGATTGGTCCGGATATCTGGAAGATCAAACCTTCTGGGAGCAAACGTCTAACCTACCTGTTTCTAACGGCAATGTCCTGCCGGAGCGCGAAGCGTTTCACCGCATGATTGAATTGGGCGTAGATGCACTCAGCATGCTCAATGAAGGTGAAGTTATTCATGCAGGCGGTCAATGGAGCATCTCAGGCGAAGCGCCCGATCAGGCTGTATTGTCCGCTGTGGAGCTCATTCTGGACGGATCGTCATTGGGGCCTTGGTATACCACCATAACCGCACCGCCAGTTCCAGTTGTTGAAGTCGAGGAACCCGCGGAAGAACCAGTGGCAGAGCCGATTGAAAATGAAGAGCCTGCAACTGAGGAAGCTGCCCCAGAAGTGTCTCAAGATACGTCCTTGGAAGAATCTGATGTCGTTGAGACAACAGATGAGCCTGAGGCCGAAAATGTTGTTGTGGGCGAAGACGAAGTGTCCAGCGAGCCTGCTGAGCCTGTAGTTGAAGAACCTGCCGACCAGACAGACACACCTGAAACTGCAGAAGAGGCGACCGAAGCGGATCAACCAAGCGAAACTGAACCTGCAATTGCGGATGCCGACGCTGAAAAGGACGCTACATCTGAGACAGAGTCTGAACCAGCGACAGAGATGAACGCGGAACAGGATGAGAAGGCAGCTGAGGAAGCTGCGCCTGCTGATGTTAGTGACACGGTGGATGCGGAGGTGGCCGTCGAGCCAGCGCCCGATTTTGAACTGACCATTGAAAAATCTGCAGATAGCGGCATCACCATTTCTGGTGATGTGCCTGACGCGGCGGCGCGTTATACCCTTGAATTGAGTGCAGGCGCTGATGCCAAACTCGACGTGGCGGAAGCCGATGGAGCGCCGGAACGCTTCTTGGCCAACGCCTTGACGATCACCCAAGCCCTAAGCCAAGCGGAGACGGGCAATGCAGCCTTGATTGGCGGCGAGTGGACGGTAGGCGCAGATGTATCCAGCTTCGACGCGCGCGACCAATTGGCCGCGATTTTAGACTCGCTGCCAAATGCGCGGGTGACGATTAACACGCCACCAGCACATAAATTGTGCAACGCGAATGTTGAACAACTGATCGCTGATCAAGCGATCCTGTTCCAATCCGGCAGTGCCCGCATAACGGATGGGTCTCGCACCGTGCTGACCAAAATTGCAGACCAATTGGCAAATTGTCCTGAGGCTGTTGTTGAGGTTGAAGGGCACACGGACTCTGATGGCGATGACTTGATCAATTTGTCATTGTCAGTGCAGCGCGCGGAAACAGTGGTGAGCGAGTTGGTGGAAATGGGCGTGGAGGCGGATCGGCTTTATGCACTGGGATTTGGCGAAACATTGCCGATTGCAGATAACGACACGCGCCAGGGCAAAGCGCAAAACCGTCGCATTGTGTTTACAGTGCGACCCCCGCTAGAGTAGATTGCGGAAAAAAGGGAGGGTCAGATGTTTTTCCAAACGATCGGATTTCTGATTTCACAATATTGGCTATATTTTAGTCTGGCGTTGATTATCGGGTTGTTGACCGGATGGTTCAGCGTTTCTGTTGAACAAAACAAAGAATAATCCGGGGAGGGCATTATGACACCACATCTCATTGAAATCATCTTGTTGATGATGGCGTTCTTCTTGCTGGGCTGCCTGATCGGCTATTATGTGCGCCGATGGACAGCAGGTCCGGAGAAAGCCGTCGAACCGGCACCGAATGTGACACCATCCAGCCGGGCAAGCGCAAGCAGCGCCGAGACCGAAGAAAAGGCTGCAGCGCCAAAACAGGCGGCACCAGCGGAAACGGTGAGTGAAAAGCCGAAAGAGGCACCGAAACCCGCGGCCAAGAAACCTGCGGCGAAAGCACCCGCCAAGAAAACCGCCGCACGTAAACCAGCGACAAAGGCGGCGCCCAAATCCGCAGCCACATCAAAGGCCGATGATAAACCTGAACTGCTGTCCGCACCGCGCGACGGGAAAAAGGATGATCTTAAAAACATCAAGGGGATTGGCCCCAAGATTGAAGGCATTCTCAATGAGAAGGGCATTTATCACTTTGATCAGGTTGCCGCATGGAAACGCAAAGATGTGAATTGGGTCGACAATGAATTGTCATTCAAAGGACGCATTGACCGTGAAGAATGGGTAAAACAGGCCAAAGCATTGGCGAAAGCCAAAAAGTAATTTGCAAACAATGGCTTGATGACAAAAGAACGCGGCATTCTAGCCGCGTTTTTTGTGCCATTTACAGGTGTGTAAGGCAAAATCGGCGATTACGCCCAGCTCATCGGCCCCCTCAAGCAAAGCTGGAAAGCCTTCGCCCATAATCTCGTAATTGAGTGCATCGGGGCGCTTCTTGCACATGAGTTGAAATACCTCTGTGCGCAACAGATCTGTGTGTTGCGTGCGCAGGAGCAATAAGGGGATATTGCGTAAGCTGTCGAAAAGATTCCAGTTCGCCTGCAGCACATCATCATTGTCAAATGCGTTCAACTGCTCGTTCAGCCGCATGTCAAATTGCGGTTCAAGCCGTGCTTTGGCGTTGGTCGTGTGCGTGCGTGCCGCAATTTGATCCAGCAACCCATCTCCAAGATTGGGATAATCCACCCTCAAAATGCGTCGCAGTGAATCGCGCACCGCATTTTTGCCGCGGATCTTGCTGAGATAATCAAGATTATTGCGCAGCCGCACCAAGCCACGGGCATTGATGATGGGGCCTGAATCGCAAAGGATGGCGCCGGAAATGATCGTTGGGTGTTGCGTGGCGAGGGCCATGATCACCTGGCCCCCATGGCCTTGCCCAAACCAAATCGCGTCTTCGATGCCCTTGGCACGGCAAAATTCAGCCATGTCAGCAGCATCGTGCAATGTGGAATAGGCGCGATCATTGCGCTCTTTGCGCGCACTGCCACGGCCGATCAGATCAATGCGAATGATGGGCCAATCGCGTTTGGCGTAGCTGGAAAATTTCTCAGCAAAGGCAGCAAAATCTTCCATATTGCGCTGATAACCGGCAAGGCAAATGATGGGAAGCTTTTGCGGGTCATCAAAATCACCTTGCATGCGATAGGCAATCTGGCGTGCACCATCCCCACATGTGAGATGCTGCACCGGTTGCTCCTCGATTTGCTCTGATGCGCTAACTTGATCCATAATCTGGATATATCAGCTTTTTTTGCCCCGCAATAGATGCAAGATCGAACCCAATTAGTCGATTTTCATCAAATAGTTGGCCAAACGAAGACGGCTGTCGCCCAAGCGCACCCGATAGACCTGATAATTGGCGAGCACCTTTTGCACATATCCGCGTGTTTCGGTGAACGGGATCAGCTCGATCCAATCAACAACGTCAATCTTGCCCGAGCGTGGATCGCCGAAACGCTTAAGCCATTTGTTCACATTGCCTGCCCCAGCATTATAGGCCGCAGCGGCCAATACCAAGGAGCCATCATAGCGCTCAAGCTGTGCTTTCAAATAGGTTGAGCCCAACAGTGCGTTATAGGATGGATCGCTCGTGAGGCGTGACTTTGAATAGCTTAGGCCCAACTTACCCGCCGTTTCCTTGGCGGTGCCCGGCATCAATTGCATCAAGCCAAGCGCACCCGAGTGGGATTGCGCCGTACGATCAAAGCGGCTTTCCTGCCGCGCAACAGCATAAATGGCGGCTGCATCAATCGCTGCCAATTTCTGGCTCGGCAATCCGTCTTTGGGGAACTGGAAAAGGTCCAGATCAACGCCGCGATTGCTCGAAATACTGGCCATCAGAATAGCCAGATCATGCGCCTCGATGTCCTGCGCTAACCGCGCCGTGAGCAACATCTCACCCGGCGACTTTACCTGATAGATCAAGCGTCGCATCAGGGGGCGGGCAAAGCCAAAGGTTTTGTTGCCTTCAAACAGGCGAATGGCCTGAACCAGTTCGCGTTTATTGAACCCTGCTTCGCTATTCTGCCATGCGGGCAAAGGCGTCAACTGAAGGTTTTTCACGTTCAATTTGTGCGAAGCCAATTGACCATAATAATAGTCGTCATGTCGGGCGGCTTTTTGATATTTTACCCGGGCAGCTTCGATTTGGCCCATGGCTTCGTGCGCGCGTCCCCACCAATAGTGAGATTCGCTGACCGAAGAGGGAAGTGTCGAAAGGGCAGCCATTTTCTCGAAATGCTGCGCTGCGGTCGCGGCATCACCCAAAAAGCGCAAGGCAATCCAGCCCGCATGGAACTGTGCGTCAACAACACGGCCCTCTGGCCCGTTTGTATAGCCGGCTGCTGCCAAATAGGCGTTCTTCTTGTCGCCCGCTTCAAGCAATTCACGTGCGAGATAACGGCGTTTGTACCACCACAAATGGCTTTCCGGCAGTTCACCCGCGGCGCGGTTCAAATGCGCGACGGCACCAGCATCTGAGCCGCGCAATTGCGCCCACTCAGCGTTTGCCCAATGAAACAGATTGTGGTTGCGGAAACTGGGGTCTACACGATCCAACAGGCTTTGGGCCTGCTTGTCCTTGCGGGCCACGGCAATCACCGCGCGCAACAGGCTTTGCTGCGCCGGAGAATATTCATTGAAGATCCGCTCAACAGCGCGTGCACGATCATGCATCAGCAGGCGAGTGGCACGAGCCCAATGGTCCGCATTGGTCAATTGGCCGCGATAGCGTTGATAAAGGTCTTGCTCAGTGCTGCTATCAAGGAAATTATTGATCCATACATGCTTGATGATGCGTCCGGCCCGGGCAACCTGGCCATCTTGCACATAGGCATCCGCCAGCGCGATTTGCGCATTCACCAAATTGGGCATCTGTCCGCCCAGAAGCTGTATGACTTCGTTATAAGGCAGGTCGCGTTTGAGCATAGATTGCTCTAGCCGCGTTTTATAAGTGCTGGTGCTGGCAAAGTGGGGGGCATCAGCCTGAAAACGCAAAATGGTATTGTGATCAATATCGTCTTTGCCAAAATAGATGGCCGCCCATTGAATGGCGCGGCGCTCTACATTGTTGGAAAGCCCGCGGGCTGCGTTATAAGCCTCGGCATATTTGCTGTCGCGCAAGGCGGCCAGCGCATTTTGAAACTGTTGGCTGCCTGTTGCGCCCTGCATGATGACACTGCCCGCACCACCTGTGGAGCTTGTTGTCACCGGATCAATCTGCACTTGTGCCTGTGCGGACTGGCCCGCGCTCAAAAACAAGGCGGAGCACATCAACAGCGCTTTAAAAGCGGCGCGACGGGGCGCGAAATACTGGCGAATAGAATTCGTGCTTTGAGAAAGCATTTTTAAACCTGTCAAATTACGCAATACAATTTTTGACGGCATGTTCGGGCTGCCGGACCCATAAACAGAATCTAACCAATTAAGGTGAAGGATTGGTTTAGATATATTTTTAATCAAATTGATTTATCCAATCGGAAAAACTGGGCTTGTTGCCATCTTTTCAGCTCATTATGATGGGCAACTCGGGTCTTTCTGCGCTAAAAACGCGGAAAAAGTTTGACCTTTTTGCGCCAACATGGTGTCAACATGCCAACGAACAAAACGAAAAAAGGAAGTGAAGGGATGTTTCGCGCCTCAATTACTGCATTGATCACGCCGTTCAATAATGGCGAAGTCGATGAAGCCGCGTTTAGAAGCTTTATCGAATGGCAGATCAATGAAGGCACATCTGGATTGGTGCCCGTCGGCACCACTGGTGAATCACCAACCGTAAGCCATGAAGAGCATAAACGGATCATCAAGATTTGTGTCGAGGCGGCAAACAAACGGGTGCCGGTTATCGCCGGCGCTGGGTCCAACTCCACACGAGAAGCTATTGGTTTTGCTGAATTTGCAGAAGATGCCGGTGCTGACGCGATTTTGTCAGTATCGCCATACTACAATAAGCCCAACCAAGAAGGCTTGTTTGCCCATTTCAGCGCGATCGCAAAATCCACTGAGCTGCCGATTATTTTGTACAATATCCCAGGCCGTTCGATCGTGGACATCAATGTCGACACCATGAAGCGCCTGGTCGATGAGTGCCCTAATATCGTGGGCGTGAAAGACGCCACAGCCGATATGGCGCGTGTGTCGCAACAGCGCCATGTTCTGGGCAAGGAATTTATCCAACTGTCCGGTGAAGACATCTCTGCGCTCGGCTTTAACGCCCATGGCGGCGTAGGGTGCATTTCTGTGACGTCAAATATTGCCCCGCGCTTGTGTGCTGAATTGCAGCAAGCCACGCTGGATGGCAATTACGAAGCGGCGATGGCGGTTCAAGACCGTCTCGCACCATTGCACCGCGCTTTGTTCTTGGATCCAAACCCTGTGCCCGTCAAATATGCGGCAGAGCGTTTGGGATTGTGCAAGGCGGATACGCGCATGCCATTGGTGCCGATTTCGCCGCAAACCAAGTTGGCCGTGGATGAAGCGCTTATTCACGCCGGGTTGATCAACTAATTCATGGCACCCAAAAAGAAAAATTCATTGAAAAGCACAGGGCTCGTGGCGGAAAACCGCCGCGCCCGCTTCGACTATGAAATTTTGGACACAATGGAAGCAGGGCTCGTGCTGGAAGGCACTGAGGTGAAGAGCCTGCGCAACGGCAAAGCGCAAATCACCGAGAGTTACGCCACGCCAGAAGGTGGCGAAATTTGGCTGATCAATTCGCATATCCCTGAATATTTGCAAGCGAACCGCTTTAATCACAACGAGCGGCGCCGCCGCAAATTACTGTTGAAAAAGCGCGAAATGAGTCGCTTGATGAGCGCTGTGGAAAAAGAGGGGCAAACGATTGTGCCGCTCAAACTCTATTTCAACGACCGCGGGATCGCCAAGCTGCTGATTGGCATTGCCAAGGGTAAAAAGCAGCACGATAAACGCGCGACAGAGCAAAAGCGCGATTGGTCTCGCCAGAAGAATCGTTTGTTGAAAGACTTGGGCTAAGCGATTCTATTCGCTTAATATTTCGCGCACGCGGGAAAAAATATCGCCAAACATTTTCGGTGTGAGCACGTTGGTGTTCACATTATAGCGTGAACAGTGATAGCTCGACAGCAAGGTCTGCCCGCTGGGCAATTCAAACGCTGCGCCATGTCCGAATTTGAAGTCCTTTTTGCGCACATCAAAACAGCTCAAAAATGAATTATGGGCGATGCTGCCCAGTGTCACAAACACTTCAACATCGTTGCGATAATGCTTCAATGTCGCCTCCAGATAGCGGCGGCAATTGTTGACTTCGCTGGCGGTGGGTTTGTTTTGCGGCGGCACACAGCGTACCACATTGATGATGGCGCATTCATTTAGCGTCAATCCATCATCTGCTGAATTGCCATAAACGCCATTTGCAAAACCATGCTGGATCAGGGTGTCAAACAGAAGGTCGCCCGCAAAATCGCCGGTAAAGGTTCGACCTGTGCGATTGGCGCCCTTCATGCCCGGCGCCATACCTACAATCATAACCCTAGGTTGCGGTGAGGCCCAATTCGGGACTGGCGCGTTAAAAAACGTCGGGAAATTACGCTTAGAATCTAGGCGGTAGGATTTTAGCCGCGGACATCGTCCACAATTTGCAGCCGGGTCAAGCGCAGCCAAAATCAAACCTCATCAAATCAAATTGGCACAAAAGCTGCCGCGAATTAGGTGTCGCGGCCTACTGATTTAGCCAAATCTGCGATGTCCATAAAATAGTCCGCCTGCCGCCGAAGATCGTCCGAAATCATCGGGGTTGAGGTTGCTTTTGTGGAAACCACAGTCACCTTTTTGCCTTTGCGCTGTAGCGCGGCAACGAGCGCGGTGAAATCACCATCGCCTGAAAATAGGACCAAATGGTCGTAATTATCTGCCATGTCGAGCGCATCAATGGTAATCTCAATATCCATATTACCTTTGATTTTACGCCGACCTTGAGCGTCGGTGTATTCTTTTGCTGGTTTTGTCACAACAGTGTAACCATTGTAATCTAGCCAGTCGATGAGGGGGCGGATCGAGGAGTATTCCTGATCTTCCACCAGTGCCGTATAATAATAGGCGCGTAACAAATAGGCCTGACTCTGGAATTCTGCAAGCATACGCCGATAGTCCAATTCGGCGCCCAATGCCTTTGCTGTGGCATAAAGGTTTGCTCCATCCATTATCAGGATAACCTTTTCGCGAGGATCAAACATTAAACAATAGCCTTACTCTGCTTATCAGGATAATATACCTGCATTCGTTTGATAAAACATTACTAGTCCATAAGCACTTTGCCACATGAACGCAATCGGTAACACACGGCAAAAAGGCCACCCTTGTCCAAGAGGTGACCTCAGTACTTAACGTAGTCATAAATCATAATTGGTGAATATGTCGATTCAATTATATGAAACAATGTTAATTCATTTACTGGGTTGTAAACTGTAGCTCATTGGTGTAGATCACCCCACTGATTACCCAAATTTGCGGAGATTTGCTTTGGCGCGCGTTACCGTTGAAGATTGCATCGAAAAAATCCCTAATCGATTCGAGCTTGTTTTGCTTTCGGCACATCGTGCCCGGCTTATTTCATCAGGGGCCCCAATCACTGTTGATCGCGACAATGACAAAAACCCTGTTGTGTCTTTGCGTGAAATCGGTGATGGCACTATCTCACCAGGCGATCTTAAGGAAGATTTGATCCACTCACTGCAGAAATATGTGGAAGTGGATGAGCCTGAAGCAGAAACAGCGCCCATGATCGAAAGCCAAGGCGGCGGCGATGATGAAGGCATGGTGTTCGACACAATGAGTGAAGAAGACTTGCTGCGCGGCATTGAGGGCCTTTCGCCCCCAGATCGCCGGGACGATTAATCTTGCATCTTTTGATGAGCTGCACGATAATGGAAGGGCGCCTTGATCGGCGCCTTTTTTGTGATTCTACACACTTTTTTGAACGCCAATCGGAGCAGCATTTCCGCCCATGATGCGCCAATATGAACTTGTTGAGCTGGTGCAGGCTTATAATCCAAACGCGGATGAAGCCCTGCTCAACAAAGCCTATGTTTACGCCATGCAAAAGCATGGTCGCCAAACCCGTGCATCAGGCGATCCTTATTTTGCGCATCCGCTTGAAGTTGCTGCGATTCTCACCGAGTTGCATCTCGACGATGCCACCATTGCCGTGGCGCTTTTACACGACACCATTGAAGATACAGACGCGACCCGCGCCGAAATTGATCAGCTTTTCGGTCACGAGATAGGCGCCATTGTTGATGGTCTGACCAAAATCGAACGACTTAACCTTGGTTCGCGCGAAGAAGCACAGGCGGAAAACCTGCGCAAATTGTTGCTCGCGATTTCTGAAGATGTGCGCGTGTTGCTGGTGAAACTGGCGGATCGTTTGCACAATATGCGAACTTTGGGCTTTGTGCCTGAGCACAAAAAGAAGCGCATCGCCCAGGAAACCATGGAAATATATGCGCCCTTGGCGGGCCGCATGGGCATGCAGGACATGCGCTCGGAACTGGAAGACCTTTCGTTTCAGACCTTGCATCCAGAGCAATATCAAGTCATTCGCAATCATTTGGACGCATATGCGAAAGACAATCGCGCTGTGGTCGATGAAATCCGCATGGAACTGGCCCAGCGCTTTGTTGATGCGGGGATCATCGCCGACGTATCATCACGCCTCAAAGCGCCATTTTCTGTGTTTAAGAAGATGGAGCGCAAGTCCATCAGCCTTGAACAATTATCGGATATTATCGGCTTTCGCGTGATCGTTGAAAGCGTCGACATGTGCTACAAAACTCTGGGCGTTGTGCACCAAACCTGGTCCGTCGTGCCGGGTCGATTTAAAGACTATATTTCCACGCCCAAGCAAAACGACTATCGCTCGATCCACACCACGATTGTTGGGCCGGAGCGGGAGCGGGTAGAACTGCAAATCCGCACCCATGACATGAACTCTATCGCTGAGTTGGGGATTGCGGCCCACGCCTTGTATAAAGATGAGATTTCCGGCGACATGAAGCGGCTGGAAAAGGAAAGCCGGGCTTATGCCTGGTTGCGCAATACGATTGAGCATCTGACAGAGGGCGAGAACCCGCAAGAATTTTTGGAGCATACAAAGCTCGAACTGTTCCAGGACCAGGTCTTCTGCTTCACTCCGCGCGGCCGATTGATCGCGTTGCCCCGTGGCGCCACGCCAATTGATTTTGCTTTCGCCGTGCACACAGATATTGGCAATAGCTGCGTTGGCAGCCGCATTAACGGCACAGCTATGCCGCTCACCACCAAATTGCGGAATGGCGACGAGGTGGAAATTGATCGCGACGAAAAACACCGCCCACCGCCCAATTGGGAAAACATTGCCATAACCGGTAAGGCGAGGGCGGCCATACGGCGGTCTCTGCGCTTGGCCGCGCAAGAACGCGCAGAACGTTTGGGCAAGCAAATCTATGACGCGCTGCTCGAACGCGAGTCTTTTTCGGTGAACCGAAAAGAGCAGGACGAACTGCTCAAACGCTTGAAGCAGAAATCGATGCGCGCTCTATATGTTGCCTTGGGTGAGGCGCAATTGGCGGGCGAAGATCTGGTGCATGAGCTGGACGAACTCAAAGGCTATGAACGCACCCGCAAGCGAAAGCCGTTGGGCCTTCCTGTCGGCACCAGCAAAGATGGGTGGTTCTCGCTGGCACAAGGCGAAAACTTCAAATTTCGCATACCTGGCGGACAGACAGTGGATGCCGACTTTTTGGGTGGCGCGCGTCTAGAGTTTGGGACGCCAGTTGAAATCTCATGCGAGGGCGTGCTGCCCGGAGATCGCATGGTGGGCATTCTGCCAGAAAGTGGCGTGCTTACGATCTATCCGATCGGTTCGGATGCTTTGCTTGAATATCAAGACGTCGATGCGCTTTGGGTGGACGTGCTTTGGGATTTGGATGCTGAAAAGCATCAGTCATTCCCGGTGGTCATGGTAGTGCAATCCGTCAACAAACCCGGTATTTTGGGGCAGATTTCGTCGTCCATCGCTTCGTGCGACGCCAATATCGTGAACTTGATGTTCCGTACGGTGCGATCCGACTTTTCAGATATGATCTTTTGTATCGAAGTGCAGGATATAACTCAGTTCAACGATGTAACGTCGACCATTAAGCGCATTGTAGGTATTTCCAGTGTGCGGCGCGCCACATGTGAAGAGGGCGCATTGATCGAAGACTTTACACAACAATACAAACAGCTAGAGACAAAGGTAACCTGATGAACCAGCAAGACGTGCTCGATGTTTTCCGTTCCTGTGATGCGCTTTTAGAGGGCCACTTCATTTTGTCTTCAGGCCTGCGTTCGCCTGTGTTCTTGCAAAAAGCCAAAGTGTTTATGCACGCGGACAAATCAGAAATCTTGTGCAAAGCCCTGGCCGAAAAAATCCGCGCAGAGGGCTTTGGTGAGGTATCACAGATCGTTTCACCTGCCGTCGGCGGCATTATCCCCGGATATGAAACATCACGTCACCTTGGTGTGCCAGCAATCTTCACCGAGCGGGTAAATGGCGAGTTTGAATTGCGCCGTGGGTTCCATGTTGAAAAAGGCGAGAAAGTCATTGTGGTGGAGGACATCGTTTCCACCGGCCTTTCGATCCGTGAATGTGTGAAATGCCTGAAGGATCTGGGCGCGGACGTTGTGGCAGCAGCATGTTTGGTGGACCGTTCGGACGGTGAGGCCGATGTGGGCGTGCCGCTTGTGGCGCTTACAGGCTACAAGGTGCCCGCTTACCCCGCCGACCAATTGCCGCCCGAATTGGAGAATATACCCGCAGTGAAGCCCGGTAGCCGTGGCTTGCAATAGGGGACAATGATTTGATTATCGGCATTGGCAACGATATTTGCGAAATAGAGCGCGTCGAAAAAACGCTGGCGCGTTTTGGCGACCGCTTCGTGCAACGCTGCTTCACCGAAATCGAACAGAAAAAGTCTGATAGACGCGCCCAACGGGCCGCCAGCTACGCCAAAAGATTTGCCGCAAAAGAGGCCTGTGCCAAAGCATTGGGCACCGGCATGTCGCGCGCTGTTTATTGGCGTGACATCGGTGTGGTGAACATGCCGACAGGTAAACCCACCTTGGAACTGACCAATGGCGCCAAGAAAGCGCTGGAAAGACTTGTTCCAAACGGGTACACACCCTATCTGCATTTAACAATCACTGATGATAATGGTATGGCTCAAGCCATTGTGATTATCGAAGCCGAGCCGACACGCGCCTAAAACCAAAAGAAAAGCGAAAACTATGACAACAAAAGCAACCAAATCGGCCAAAAGCGAAATTTGGGAAACAATTGTCGTGCTGGTGCAGGCGCTCATCATCGCTTTGGTGATCCGCAGCTTTTTGTGGCAACCATTTTCCATTCCCACCGCGTCGCTACAGTCAAATCTGTTGATCGGTGACTATGTCTTGGCCTCGAAATATACCTATGGCTATTCCAGCTATTCGTTTCCGTTTAAAGCCGTGCCGATCAATGGGCGGATCTTTGGCCGCACGCCTGAGCGCGGTGAAATCGCCGTATTTGAGCCTGTGCCACAAAAAGAAGCCTATATTAAGCGCGTGATTGGCCTGCCGGGTGATGAAATTCAAATGAAAAACGGCTTGCTGCACATTAATGGTGAGCCAGTGGCAAAAGAGCGTACGGGCACGCGGATCGACACTGACAGCAACGGCATTTCCGTTGAAGTGATCACCTATCAAGAAACCTTGCCCAACGGCGCGAGTTACGAAGTTCAGGAAATCTCTGACACAGGCGCGTTCGACAATACAGCCGTATACAGGGTGCCAGCAGACCATTATTTCATGATGGGCGATAACCGTGACCGTTCATTGGATTCACGTTCATTGTCGTCAGTCGGCTATGTGCCCATCAGTAACTTTATTGGTAAGGCCGAAGTGCGCTACTTCTCGATTAAAGACAATCTCAACCCATGGGCGGTTTGGAACTGGCCCGGCAATGTGCGTTGGGATCGTATGTTTGAGTCGGTTTACCAGTGACCCAAATGACACCTAAAACCCAAAAGCTCGTTGATCGGCTAGACTATCAGTTTAACGACCATGATTTGTTGCAGCGGGCGCTGACGCACTCCAGTGCGATTGCACCGTCGAGCCGCACGCAACAATCATATCAACGGCTTGAGTTTTTGGGTGACCGGGTGTTGGGCCTCGTTGTGGCGGAATATTTGCACTTCCACCACAAAAGCGCCAATGAGGGCGAATTGTCCCGCGCATTGAATGCGGTGGTGCGCAAAGAAAGCTGCGCTGCGGTTGCACGCCAGCTCGACGTACCTGCCGCACTCGCGCTAGGGCAATCCGAAGCCCGCACAGGTGGGGCACAAAAAGAAGCGATCTTGGGCGATGTGTGCGAAGCCATTATCGGCGCTATCTATCTGGATGGCGGCCTAGCACCAGCCAAAGCATTTATTGAGCGCGAGTTCGCCAGCTTTTTTAAATCGTCAATGAGTGGACGCGGCGACGCAAAAACAACGTTGCAGGAATGGGCGCAATCGCGTGGTTTGGCGCTGCCCAAATATGAAGAATTGTCCCGTGAGGGACCAGACCACGCGCCTGTTTTCACTATTGCGGTGAATTTGGAAAAGCACGATCCTGCTCAGGCGACGGGGAAATCAAAAAAAATCGCAGAACATGAGGCTGCAACAGCCTTTTTGGTCCGCCAAGGCATTTGGACAGAAGATGACAGTTAATACTGAAACAAGATGCGGCTTTGTGGCGCTGGTTGGCGCGCCGAACGCAGGCAAATCAACCTTGCTGAATGCGTTGGTCGGCACAAAGGTGTCGATCGTGACGCACAAGGCGCAAACCACACGGGCGCAGGTGCGCGGCGTGGTGACGCTCGATCAAAGCCAGATGATCTTTGTGGATACGCCGGGCATCTTTAAGCCCAAGCGCCGCTTGGATCGCGCAATGGTGCACTCGGCCTGGTCTGGCGCCGCAGACGCCGATGTGCTCGCGCTGATTGTGGATTGCAAGCGCGGTCTAACCGACGAGATCGAGGCGCTGATCGAAGGCTTGAGTGACTACAAGCAATCTAAGGTGCTGATCCTGAACAAGATTGATCAGGTTGAGCGCACGACGCTGTTGGCGCTGGCGCAGGAACTCAATGAGAAACTCAACTTTGAGCAAACCTTTATGGTTTCAGCGCTCAAAGGTGATGGGGTGAAGGATTTTGTCGACTATTGCGCCCAAGCGGTGCCGGTTGAACCATGGCATTTCCCTGAAGATCATTTGACCGACCTGACGCTGGCATTGACCGCTTCGGAAGTGACGCGGGAAAAGCTATTTTTGCGTATTCACGAAGAAATTCCCTATGCTGCGACGGTGGAAACCGAGCAGTTTAAGACCCAAAAAGACGGCTCATATCGCATTCAACAAGTGATTTATGTGGCGCGTGATGGGCACAAGAAGATTGTGTTGGGCAAAAACGGCCAAACGATCAAAAAGATCGGTGAAGAATCACGCAAAGAGTTGAGCGAGATTTTTGAAACCAAAGTGCATCTGTTTTTGTTTGTTAAAGTGCGTGAAAAATGGGCGGACGACCCATCTCGATATCGCGAAATGGGACTTGAGTTCCCACAATAGGTCCAAGCAATGGAATGGCAGGCAGAAGGCTTGATCATTGGCACCCGCAAACACGGGGAAAATGCGGTGATCATTGAAACCATGACTGCTGAATATGGGCGACACCTTGGTCTGGTGAAAGGTGGACGCTCGCGCAAATATGCGGCGTTGCTTCAACCGGGCAACTCGGTGCAATTGACTTGGCGCGCTCGGTTGGCTGACCATCTGGGCATGTTCACTGTTGAGGCGCTGGCGTTGCGGGCGGCCAATTTGATGGAAAGCCGCCAACGTTTGGCGCTGAGCCAACTTCTTTGCGAGCATTTGCGACTGCTGCCCGAACGCGATCCGCATCCACGGCTATATGCCGAAGCCTTGGCCATGCACGAAAATGAAGCCGATGGCGAAATTTTGGCGCGCGGCTTGGTCAAATTTGAAATGCGTCTGTTGAACGAACTCGGTTTTGGCATTGATACGTCAAGCTGCGCCGTGACAGGCGAAACCGCAGGGCTTTGCTATGTGTCGCCGCGCACTGGACGCGCCGTGACGAAAGAAGCGGGCGAGCCTTATAAGGATAAGCTGTTTGCACTGCCCGAAGTGCTCGGCGGTGCTCTCGAAATGGACAAGGCCGCAGAGATTGAAGCGGCGTTTCGACTGACAGGGCATTTTTTGCACCTACATATTTGGTCGCCACGGCAATTATCCCCACCTTCTATGCGTCAGGCCCTCATCGAAGGCTTGGTAAACGGGCTATACTGACACTGATTCGGAACTACAAAATCAAAAGGGTCCCCCATGGGAAATCAAACGCCTGTTGATGGCGGCGGCGAGCTGCCAACAATTGATTTGCGCGGCGCTTTGGAAGAGCGCTATCTAAGTTATGCGCTATCCACCATCACCCAGCGGGCATTGCCCGATGTGCGCGATGGCCTTAAGCCTGTGCACCGACGCATTTTGCACGCCATGCGCCTGCTTAAGCTCGACCCCGGGCAGGGTTATAAAAAGTCGGCACGGGTTGTTGGCGATGTGATCGGTAAATATCACCCACACGGCGACCAATCGGTTTACGACGCTTTGGTGCGGTTGGCGCAAGATTTTGCTGTGCGCTATCCATTGGCCGACGGGCAGGGCAACTTTGGTAATATCGATGGCGATAGTGCCGCGGCGATGCGGTATACAGAAACACGCCTGACAGGTGTTGCCGCACGCTTGCTGGAAGGCATCACCGAAGATGCTGTCGACTTCCGCGAAACATATGATGGGGAAGAAGAAGAACCCATCGTATTGCCAGCCAACTTTCCGAATCTGTTGGCCAACGGTTCATCCGGCATTGCGGTGGGGATGGCGACCTCAATCCCGCCTCACAACGTAGCAGAGCTTTGTGACGCTGCATTGCACCTTATTAAAACACCAAATGCGCGCACAGAGACCCTGGTCAATTATGTGCAGGGGCCAGATTTTCCCACTGGCGGTATTTTGGTGGATGATCGCGAGTCGATCATTCAAGCCTATGAAACAGGTCGAGGCGGCTTCCGTTGTCGCGCGCGTTGGGAAACCGAAGACCAAGGTCGCGGTGGCTACCAGATTGTCGTCACGGAAATTCCATACCAAATCCAAAAGTCGCGCTTGGTGGAGAAAATCGCCGATTTGCTGCTGGCCAAAAGACTGCCCTTGTTGCGTGACGTGCGTGACGAGTCCGACGAGCATGTTCGGTTGGTCCTGGAGCCGAAAAGCCGCACAGTTGATCCCGTATTGCTTATGGAATCGCTGTTTAAGCTGACCGATCTTGAAAGCCGCATTTCCCTCAACATGAACGTGTTGGCCCACGGCACAGTGCCCAAAGTGATGGGCTTGGGCGAGGTGCTATTATCATGGTTGGAACACCGCAAGGACGTGTTGGTTCGTCGGTCTAATTATAGACTTGGCCAGATTGAACACCGCCTTAACGTGCTTGGTGGCTATTTGATCGCCTACCTCAATATCGACGAGGTGATCCACATCATCCGCGAAGAGGATGAGGCCAAAAAGGCCCTGATGGCGCGCTTTGAACTGAACGATGTGCAGGCCGAGGCCATCTTGAATATGCGCTTGCGGGCCTTGCGTAAGCTCGAAGAGTTTGAAATCCGAAAGGAATTCGACAAACTCAGCGAAGAAAAAGAGGGCCTTGTTGAATTGCTCGGGTCAACCGACAAGCAATGGGAAGCCATATCGGACCAAGTGCGCGAGATCAAAAAAGAATTCAATAAAGACACCGAAATGGGCGCGCGCCGCACCACATTTGAAAACGCGCCAGAAGCCAACCTTGATGACATTCAAACCGCGATGATCGAGCGCGAGCCGATCACCGTGATCATGTCAGAAAAAGGCTGGATTCGTGCCTTGAAGGGGCACACGACGGATTTGAGTTCTGTACCATTTAAAACGGGCGATAAGCTCAAATTGTGGGCCCATGCCCAAACGACGGACAAATTGCTGATGCTGTCCACAAACGGGCGCATCTACACCATTTTGGGCGATAAACTGCCCGGTGGGCGTGGTCACGGCGAGCCGGTGCGTATTCTGGTGGATATGGAAGAGGGCACCGACATTGTCGATCTGGTGGTTTATAAGCCGGGGGCAAAACGTTTGATCGCTTCGGATTTGGGCAACGGGTTTATTGTGCCCGAGGATGGCTTGATCGCCAACACCCGTAAAGGCAAGCAGGTGCTCAACGTGTCTGGCACCACTGAAGCCAAGATATTTACCCCGGTCACTGGCGATATGGTGGCGGTGATCGGGCAAAACCGGAAACTGCTCGTATTCCCACTGGATCAATTGCCAGAGATGGGCCGTGGCAAGGGCGTACGCCTGCAGCGTTACAAAGATGGTGGCGTTTCGGACGTGAAAACCTTTAGCAGTGAGGACGGCCTGACATGGACTGACAGTTCCGGCCGGACGTATCAAAAGGCGTCTGACGATTTGATGGAATGGTCCGGCGAGCGCGCCCACGCAGGGCGTCAACCACCGCCGGGCTTCCCGCGCAACAACAAGTTCAAAGGGTAAGTAACCCCACCAAAATCCTCGGGCTTCGCTCGGGGATTTTTCTTTCTCAGGTTACTCGGTCGTCACAGTAAAGTCTGTGTAGAGCGGATAATGATCAGAACCGCCACTCGGCCCCTTTTTTGCTGGCGTGGCGATAATCTCGCCGCGGCTCATTATCTGATCCAATTGCAGCCACGCTGGCATCTTAAAGGGGTAGGTCGGCGGCGCCGGCCAAGTGGGAATACCCTTCGCAATGCGCTTCAGTCCGGCGCGTTTGACCAGATTTTTCAAGGCATAAGAATAGGGCGTTGAATTGAAGTCACCCGCCACGAGCAACGGGCCGTCCACCTGTTGAATGGCGTCTATGAGTGCATTCATTTGCCCATGCTGCCGATCCGTGGGGATTGGCCAGTCGAGATGGGTGGTCACAATGCTAAAGCTGTCATGTTGTTCCGTTGCCGGAAAATTGACCGAAATGATTGATGTCCGTTGGTCAGCGGCCAAACTGTCCACGCAGTTATTGCCAGGTTGCGGCGCAAACGGCATTTTGGCGTAGAGCGCGACGAACGAACGGCGACCGCCCTGGCAATGCAAGGCGAACGGATAATTCTTCCGAAGCCGTTCCTCCAATCCCGCACGATGCCAGCGCCAAAACTCCTGAAACACCACAATGTCAGGATCGACTTCCAAAACACTCAGCGCGAGAGCATTTAAATCGTCGTTCTTGGCGTAAATATTAAACGTCATCAAACGTTGTGTCTCACTTGCCTCCAATTCGGGTTCAGTTTGCTGCAAACCCGCCAGATATTCAGGCAGAACAATCGCCGTGGCGGCCAGAAACCCGGTCGCGCTTAAGGCAATGACAAACCCGCGCACAGGCTGACGACGCAGGATCAATGGCGCGAAAACAAGAGAAACGCCACCGCCAATCAGCCACAGCGGCTGCAAATGATTGAAGACATCAAACGGCCACAGCGCAAAGCCCAAAAAACCGACAATAGCGGCAAGTGCGACAAAGCCTGCGGCAGCAGAAAAGCCAAAAATGACAAAGCTGGTCAGCGCCCTGCGCATAAAACCCTCATATTGAATAGGGAAGAATTAGTCTTCCAATGGAATCCAGCGGTCAGCGTCGGTCAGCACTTCCAGCGGTTTATATTCTGATTTATAGGCCATTTTGGGCGAGTTTTTGACCCAATATCCCAAATAAAGATGCGGTAGCCCTGCAGCCTTGGCCCGGGCAATTTGATCCATGATCATAAAAGCGCCGAGGCTGCGTTTATGGGCGTCTGGATCGAAGAAGCTATAGACCATCGACAAGCCATCTGGCAGTACATCAATCAGTGCCACAGCCATAAGCGGGTTCAAATTGTCCGCGTCCAACGAGCGCTTGCGATATTCAACCACCACAGTGTGCACTGGGGTGTCTTCAATCATGTACTCATAATCAAAGGCAGACATGTCAGACATGCCGCCCCCCGCATGGCGGTGGTTGAGATATTTGCGGAACAATCGATATTGCTCTCGTGTGGCGGCGGGGAAAACGTCCTGGGTGACCAAATCTGCGTTTTTGCGCAAGATTCGCCGTTGCCGTGCATTGGGTTCAAATTCATCAATCACAACGCGCGCGCTTTGGCAGGCGGTGCAGCCCACACAGGCTGGCTTATAGACAATATTTTGGCTGCGCCTGAACCCGTGAAGCGACAAAAGATCGTGCATCTCACCAGCGCGCCGACCGCCAAGGTGCGTGAAGACCTTACGCTCAGTGCGATTGGGCAAATAGGGGCAGGGACTGTCCGTCGTCAGATAGAACTGAAGTTCAGCGGTGCGATGTTCTGTCATCGGCCGGACCTTGATTTGTATTTGTGTCTGAATTCAGTCTAAACGCCATAATAGATCGGCGCAACAATGCTGAAAACAATCCATACAATGAGAATGAGCGGAATGCCCGCAATGAAGAAGTGTTTGAAGCGATAGTGGCCCGGACCCATGACCAACAGGTTGGTTTGATATCCAATTGGCGTGGCAAAACAGGCGTTAGCGCCCAGAATAACCGCAACGACAAAGGGCAGCGGATCAAGGCCGAACGCTTGTGCGGTTGAAATCGCAATGGGCGTGAAGAGCACCGCAGTGGCGTTGTTGGACAAAAAGTTTGTCAAAATAGCCACAATCAAGAAGGTCAATGACATGACCATCGCCGGGCTGACATTGGATAATGTCATCGCAGTGACATCCGCGATCATGGCCGCGCCGCCCGTCGTTTCCAGCGCTGTCGACATGGCAATAGCCGACCCGACAAGCAAAAAGATGCGTCGGTCGATGGCCCGTGTGGCCTGGCGCACATTCAAGCACCCGCCAGCCAACATGGCGAACGCACCCGCAATGGCTGCAAAAACGATGGGCACAATGCCTGTAGCAATGGCCGCCACCGTGGCCGCAAAGATCAATTGGGCGCGAGAGGCAAAGCGGTGTGGCCGCACTTCGGAGGCGCTCCACTCGATCACCACCACATCCTGTTGCCCGCGCAAATTGTTGATGGCGCTGGAGCGCCCAGCGATCAGCAGCACATCGCCCGCATCAAGGCGGATCTCTGAAAGGCTTTCGCGCGGCATGCGGCTACGGCGCTCAATGCCAAGGATCAAACAACCATGCTGCGAAAGGAAGCCGCGCTGGTCGATGCCATTGTTGATAAGGCGCGAGCCGGGTGGGACCAGTGCTTCGCACAGCACAATGCCATGATCCGTCGGGCCATCTTGGTCTTCTGAAATCCGCGGATTGTCGAAAGCCCGCCATTCCTTTAGCGCATCGGTCAACTGATCGCGGGTCGCCGCCAAAATCAACACATCGCCCGCACGCAGCGTCATATCTTCAAACGGGGGCACATAGCGCTCATAACCGCGCATGACCGCACGAACCGTCATCTTTGTGAATTTCGGGAACATGCCTGCAACAGTTTTCTCCCCAATCAGCGGATGACCGTCATAAAGGCGAATCTCGGTGATAAACTGAAGATTGCGGGCCTGAACTTCTTGTCCTTTTTCATTCATGCGGCTGGGCAAAATGTGCGGCATGACAAATATGACATAAATCGCGCCAACGCCCGCCATAAACAGACCCGGCACCGTGAAGGCAAAAAAGTCGATGGTGACCCCATAGCTAAGCGCTATCCCCGCGGCCAACAGGTTGGTAGAGGAACCAATCAACGTGGTCATGCCACCCAAAATGGATATAAAGCTCAGGGGCATCATGATTTTTGGCGTGGCCAGCTTCCGACGCGCTGCAACTGCGGTGAGCAACGGAATAAACATCACGACCACAGGGGTATTGTTGATCACCGCACTAGAAATACCGGCAATAATAAGGATGATCGGGATAACCCGCGACGGATGGCGGGGCCATAGCCGCTCAAAGGCTTTGGTGATTCCACCCAGAGCGTCCGTTTGGAAAAGGGCTTGGCCTATTACCAATAGGGCAATGATGGTCAAGAGGGCCGGGTTGGCAAAACCCGCAAGCAAGCTCTCAGTGGTCAATTGTGTGTCCGGTGCCAATAGCCCAATGGCCATCAGCAGCACAAGCACACCAAGCGCCACGATTTCGAGGCTGACCAATTCAGTGGAAAATAGCACAATCGCCGCGAGAATCACGGCAATGGTCAACCACATGGCCACAGGCATCGAAAGTGTGCCCACCTGAAATAACGCATCTATCATAGTGGCGCATTTTGCAGTTAAACGTCTGCGCCACCAAGTCTTATTTATTCAAATTGCGTTTTTTCTTCAATTATTTTGCTGTTGGTCTTCAATCTAGCTGCGCAGATCGACCCATGGCTCTTCATAGTTTGCAGATTCGCTTTGCCACACACGGACCATGGGCGAACGACGCACCATGAGCGTACCAACAACCAGGTCATGCACCAATTGCCGACGTGCTGTGAAAAGCCCTGCCAAAAGGATGAACGGGGTAAAGAAGGTTATGCTGGCCCAACCCACAATAGGGTGCAAAATGGCCAACCAGCCTTCAAGGGGCGCTCGCCGGGTCGGCGTCAGTACAATATCCATCATTTGCATGCCCAAAGTAGCACGCACCGGGGAGCCGAGCGTTAGCGTATAATATCCAACCCATACGGCAGGCACCAAGATGATGTATCCCAACCACGCGATGCCCAACGTGAGCACGCCAAGTACGCCCAAAATAACAGAAGCAATTACAATTGTGATCGTTACAACGATAACATCAATTACAAAGGCGAGTATGCGGCGCAGCAAAACGCCGTCAAACAATTCCGGTTCTGAATAAGGATCGGGCAAATCGTCTCGCACAAACCAACCAAATGAATTCTTACCCATGATAATGGTCTCCACAGTCTTCGTGCATTTAACATGGCAATAAATGAGTGAATTACAAGGGGAACTTATTGAAAGGCTCGACAGTTTCTTTCGAGGCTGTCAAACTGAACAAATCAACAAGGAGGGAGAAACATGGATATTGTTAGTTTGTTGGTGCTGCTGCTCATTGGTGCAGTTGCAGGTTGGCTCGCTGGGTTAATCGTAAAAGGCTTTGGCTTTGGGCTCATTGGCAACATTGTTGTTGGTATTTTGGGTGCGGTCATCGCTGGATATTTGCTACCTATGGTGGGAATTGCCATCGGCGGCGGCGTTATCGCCTCGATTATCAATGCAACCATCGGCGCAGTCATACTGCTATTTGTGATCAGCTTGATCAAAAAGGCCTAATCGGCCTTTTCGCTGAATCAAGTGATAAAGAGGAGTGGACCGCCTTTGGCCCACTCTCCCCCCAAATGGTAAGACCCTATCCGTCCAAATTGCTTAAAACCCAGTCCAAACTGCGTTGGAAAACCTCTAGGTCTGGTCCATCACCGTCTGTCGCTGCGGCAACTGCAATTATGTGGCCGTGGGCATAGTCCACCAAAAGATTGAGCAACACATCATGCGGATCGCCTGCGTTTAGAGCGCGGGTCTCTTTGCGTAATTGTTCGGTAAACGGCTCAAGCTGTGATGTCATGAGCGTCGGGTCGTGTAGGGCTGCCTGCACCAAATGCGCATGCTGCGTTCCAGTCTTCACATATCGCAAAACGAGTTCTCTTAACCGTGCTTTGGGCGATGGCGCTTCCAATGGCTTGTTAAGGTCAGTAAAGGCAAAATCGATCATGGAAAGCAAAAGCTCTCTACGTGTGGACACATGGTAACTGACCGCCATCGCAGTGACACCAAGTTCAGCAGCCAATCGGCGGAAAGAACAAGCGGCCAATCCTTCTGATCGCGCAATACATGTCGCCGTTTCGACAATCTGCGTTTTTGACAGTTTGCTTTGGGATCGGCGTGGACGCCCTCTACTTGTGGCGGTCATGATAAAACCCGATAATGTAAATCCACCAATCCCGACCCGAACGCCTCACTTTTTTCGAGCTGCAAGTCAATATCCTGGGGGAGTGTGTCGAAGAGGGGCACGCCGTCGCCAATCAAAATCGGTACGATGGTAATGTGCATGGTGGCGATGTGTCCTTCGGCCAAAAACGATCGGACGATTGCCCCGCCATCAATATAAGCGCGTTTGATGTCTCTTGCATTTAACGTCTTCATCAACGCCGATGGTGATTGATTCAAGATCTCAACTTTGTTGGCTAAATGCGCTGGAACATCTGCATCTTTTAGTTGCTGACTGAGCACAATCACCGGCTTGTTGTAGGGCCATTCCCCGAAACTCAACACGGTGCGGAAAGAATTGCTGCCCATAACGATGACATCAATAGACGCGATGAAATCATCGTAGCCGTGATCCTCACCTTCGGTCTTTTGTTTCATCAGCCAATCAAGTTGGTGGTCTTTGCGGGCGACAAAGCCATCGAGGCTCATCGCCATCATCACATGTCCACTGGTCATCAATCACTCCATTATTTATGCGGCGTATAAATAATGGTTGATTTGCAATTGGCAAGGCAAAACTGTTTAGGCACAAAAAAAGGGGGCGATGTGCGCCCCCTTGGTATTTTGACTATTGATAGCGTGATTTGCAGCTTATTTTTGCAGAAGCCTTGCCACATCCATCGCAAAGTAGGTCAGAATGCCCGAACAGCCAGCGCGTTTGAACGCGATAAGGCTCTCCATCATTGCCGCTTGACGATCAAGCGCACCAGCGGCGGCGGCAAATTCGATTTGTGCATATTCGCCTGAAACTTGATAGGCGAAGACAGGCACATCAAACTGATCTTTGACTTCTCGCACAATGTCCAAATAGGCCATGCCGGGCTTCACCATCACCCAATCTGCGGCTTCAAGAAGGTCTTGTTCAACCTCGCGCAAAGCTTCGGCCCGATTAAACGGCTCAAGTTGATAGGTCTTTTTATCCCCCTTCAAGCGCGCACCCGAGCCAACGGCGTCGCGGAATGGACCATAAAAGGCCGACGCAAACTTTGCCGCATAAGAAAGAAGAATGACATTTTCATAGCCCTCATTGTCGAGGGCCTCGCGCAATGCGCCGATACGACCGTCCATCATGTCAGATGGCGCAATAATATCCGCACCTGCTTTTGCTTGATTGAGCGCCTGTTTGATCAAAACCGCAACGCTCTCATCATTCAATATGACCTCACCATCCATCAGCCCGTCATGGCCGTGGCTGGTGTAAGGGTCAAGGGCAACGTCAGCAATCAATCCAATGTCCGGCACTTCCGCCTTGATGGCGCGCAAGGCGCGACACATGAGATTGTCCGGATTGTAGCTCTCACGGCCATCCTCGGTGCGACGATCATTTTGGGTGCACGGAAACAGCGCAAGGGAAGGGATGCCCAAATCCCGCGCTTCTTTGGCGGCTTCAACCGCCAAATCAATGCTCAACCGTTCAACGCCGGGCATGGTGGCAATCGACTCGCGCGAGTTCTCTCCATCAAGAATAAAGAGCGGCCAGATCAAATCGCGCACGGTAAGATCAGTTTCTTGCACCATGGCACGGCTCCAAGCAGCCTGCCGCGTACGGCGCATCCGCTTGCCGGCAAGAAAATCAAGGTCTGCTTTTTCACGGTTTTGTTGCGTCATGGTCGCTCCTTGGTCAGTTCATATCGACAAGTGTTACGTCAAAGCATAAATTCAACCAAGGGGCTATATTCGATCCGTGGCATTTTGGCAGAAAAAGCTGCGGCACCTTGCCACTGGCGGATCGGCAGGATATGGGCAGACAAAGCTCAAAGGGGAACTGATTTGGCGTTTTCGGAAAAACCACATTCATTTGCGGCACGCGTGCTGGCGATTGTCGCGTTGGCGCACGGTCTTTTCGCTATTTTTTATCATTTTGGCGCCACCCGAGATGTGAATGTGCCCGTTGACGCGTTAGGAAATATTGCGTTCGCCATTATCATTTTATGTGCATTGTTGCGATTGCTGGCAGCTGTTGGTTTATGGAGTCTAACCGCCTGGGGCGGTGTTTTACTAATTGTTGCCAATGTTACCGAGCTCGGCGCCGCATTCTGGTCGCCCAAAATCCTCGATTTTTCGTTGCTGGAAATTGCGCTGAGAGTCCTTGTTTTATTGGCCGTTGCGGCACTTTTGATATGGTCCAATTGGAGCCATAAAAAACGCAGTTACTATTTGTAAGGGTTTCTAATTCGTAACCTAAGGTAAGAAGTTAGAAAGCTAAAAATCCTAATTTTATCAGTAACATATTTTTAAGTCTGTATTTTAAACTGATCTTATTTGCTGGCCCGTAGATTAGCCCCATAGACACGAAAAATCGTGCGACCAATAACAGTGAGGCAAAAATGGGTATCAATACAATGAAAGTGCAGGCACATTTGCCTGTCGAAGAAGAAGGTCTAAAACCGCGTTACCTGGAGGCGGTGTCACGCGTTGAGCGTTTGCATCGTCGCCTGCTAGATCTTGTGAAAGATGAATTCGATCGGATGGGCTGGGACGATATCAATCCCGTACAAGCGATCATGATGTTCAACATTGGCAATTCAGAGCTGACCGCGGGCGAATTGCGCTCACGCGGCTACTATTTGGGCTCCAATGTGTCGTACAACCTGAAAAAGCTGGTTGATACGGGCTACATTTTCCAAAATAAATCAAAAACAGACCGTCGTTCTGTGCGCATCCGCTTGACACCTAAAGGTGAAGAAGTGGCCGAAGTGATCGACGAGCTTTATGACCGTCACTTGAAATCAATTGCAGAAGTGGGCGGCTTGGACGAAAAAGAATTTGAAGGCTTGAACTCAGCATTGGCGCGCTTGGAGCGTTTCTGGGTCGACCAAATTCTGTATAAACTTTAAGCGATTTACGCAAACTGATTGGTCGAATGTGCCGGCGTCGGATTGAACCGACGCCGTTCAACCCAACGACACGCTATTTTTAAAGCATTTTCCGACTCGCGCCTATTGCAGCATCATTGCATGGCCGCGTGCCTGCCACTTTCCCAACCTATGTAGATCCGTCGGTTCCACAATGATCCATGGCGCCATCCCACGCACTTTTGCGTCCCAATTGGTGGATAATTTGGGAGCAGGGCACTCTCCTTGGTAAGTTTTCATGATTTGAACAAAAAGAAATGAAAAGTGTGAGCGAATCGATTGTTGTGAGCAACCGAGCAACCTGCTATGGGTCTCGCAATAAAAGGGCAGAACATCTTCAACATTTGGGATCGTAAGCATGAATCAACTGAATTGGCTGGCAAAATTGACCTTTACCTTGCGCGCAGGTTGCGGCGCACTCGCTCTTGCTGGTTTGATGGCGGTTCCAAATGTCGCGTTCGCCAATGAAACGGACAATAAAGAAGCTGCACAAGAGGCAATCGATAGTGTTGAGCCCATTCTGTCCTATGAAACATCTTATAATTTGATCGCTGCCATCAAACGTTACGAGCAAATCGTTGCCAACGGTGGTTGGGAAGAAATGACCCGAGGGTCATATGGTCTGGAAAAAGGCGATGATCGCGGCCATGTGCGCGCATTGCGCCGCCGGCTGATCGCTTCAGGTGACCTTGAAGATACGGGACGCCTTTCTTCGGAATTTGATGATGAGCTCGATGCTGCTTTGCGCCAGTTTCAGGCGCGTCATGGCCTGCAGCTGACCGGTCTCATCGACCAGGAAACCTATTTGACGCTCAATATTCCTGCTGAAACCAAGCTGGCCCAACTGCGGCTTAATCTTGAGCGGGTCAATCAGGTGGTTGGCGAATTGTCGACCCGCTATATCGTCGTGAACATTCCTGCCGCCAGCATTGAAGCGGTGGAGAATGGTGTTGTTGAACGCCGCCATACGGCAATTGTGGGCCGTATTGACCGTCAGACCCCGATTTTGACGTCAAAAGTGCATGAGATTAACTTCAATCCTTATTGGCATGTGCCCAAAAGCATCATTCGCCGGGACATCATTAAATATATGAACCAAGATCCCGAATATCTCACCAATTATCGGATCAAGATTTATGATGCCAATGGCGAAGAATTAGACCCGCAATCCATCGATTGGTCGACTGAGGAGGCTGTTCAGTATGCCTTCCGCCAAGAGCCAGGGGCGGAAAACTCAATGGGTCATGTGAAAATCAACTTTCACAATCCACACGCCGTTTATTTGCACGATACACCGCAAAAATCACTGTTCGGCCAAAACCGTCGCTTCCATTCGTCAGGCTGTGTGCGGGTCGAAAACGTTGACGAGCTTGTTTCATGGCTCTTGCGCGAAAACGAAACCGACTGGAGCTTGCCTTCAGTTGACGCCGCGTTTGATTCTGGTGAGCGGATGGATGTTGGCTTGGAAAAACCCGTGCCAATCATCACCACCTATATTACCGCTTGGGCAAATCGCGATGGTGTCGTAAGTTTCCGCAACGATATCTACGGATATGATGAAGCGGGCAGAGTGGACTTTGCCAGCAACTAGCCTGGAGACATTTCTATGAGAGAGCGCGGCACGCGGCGGCATATGGCGCCAGAACTTGGTGAGGTGCTGTTCGAATTTGTGCAGCTGGGCGGGCAAATGCGCGTTGCGGCAGTACATGCGGAAACAGGCAAAGAAGTCACCATCATCGCGCCTCTTTCCGCAAGTGAATTGCAGATGAAAAATCTGGCGGTGGCAAAATTACGCCGCGCGCTTCTCCGCAATTAGTTCTATAGCTTTCGAAAACGCCAAAACTCGGCTTGGATAAAGCCCGGGCCTGTGCTAAGCGATCCCCACCGAAAATCAGATCTCATCCATTCTGGGGACGTTAAATGACTGATATTTTTCCAAATTTCTTTTCCCACTCGCTGGCGCAATCAGACAATGAAATTGCGCAGGCCGTGGCCGCTGAACTCAATCGTCAGCAAACCGAAATCGAACTAATCGCTTCTGAAAACATCGTGTCAAAAGCGGTGATGGAAGCACAAGGTACTGTTCTTACAAACAAATATGCCGAAGGCTATCCTGGTAAACGCTATTATGGTGGTTGCCAGCATGTTGACGTGGTCGAAAATTTGGCCATCGATCGGGCCAAGCAATTGTTCGGCTGTGAATATGTGAACGTACAACCCAATTCAGGCTCTCAGGCCAACCAAGGTGTTTTCCAAGCGCTTATCAAGCCAGGCGACACCATTTTGGGCATGAGTCTTGATGCTGGTGGACACCTGACCCACGGCGCGCGGCCAAACCAATCTGGTAAATGGTTCAATGCCGTGCATTACGGTGTGCGCAAAGAAGATGGCCTGTTGGACATGGACCAAGTGCGCGAATTGGCGAAAGAGCACCTGCCAAAGCTGATCATTGCTGGTTTCTCTGCCTATTCTCGTGTGCTGGACTTTAAAGCCTTCCGCGAAATCGCTGACGAAGTTGGTGCTTATTTCTTGGTGGATATGGCGCACGTGGCTGGCCTTGTGGCTGGTGGGCAATATCCAAGCCCATTCCCGCACGCCCATGTGGCAACAACCACAACCCACAAAACATTGCGCGGGCCACGTGGTGGCATGATCATGACCAACGATGCTGACATTGCCAAAAAGCTGAATTCTGCGATTTTCCCAGGTATTCAGGGTGGGCCGCTGATGCATGTGATCGCAGGTAAGGCTGTGGCCTTTGGCGAAGCATTGACAGATGACTTTAAGAACTACACGAAACAGGTTGTTTTGAATGCTAAAAGTCTTGCTGACGCTTTGATGAAAGGCGGCTTGGATATCGTTTCTGGCGGCACTGATAATCACCTGATGTTGGTGGATCTGCGGCCGAAAGGCGTGACCGGCAAAGCGACGGAAGCTTCTTTGGAGCGGGCGCACATCACCTGCAATAAAAACGCTATTCCTTTCGATCCTGAAAAACCGTTTGTGACCTCAGGCATTCGTGTGGGCACACCTGCTGCCACATCGCGTGGCTTTGACGAGGCCGATTTTGCCCGCGTAGGCGAGCTGATCGTGCAAGTGGTTGATGGGCTTTCCCAAAATGGGGAAGATGGCAATGCTGACGTGGAAGCGGCAGTACGCGAAGAAGTGAAAAAGCTCACTAGCGCTCACCCAATCTACTCATAATAAGGGGCCCAAATGCGCTGTCCTTACTGCGGAAATCAAGACACACAAGTCAAAGATTCCCGGCCAACAGAAGACTATAATTCAATCCGCCGCCGCCGGGTCTGTTCCGGCTGCGGCGGGCGCTTCACCACGTTTGAACGCGTGCAATTGCGCGACATCATGGTGGCAAAAAAGTCTGGCCGTAAGGTGCCATTTGACCGCGAAAAATTGGCGCGCTCGATCAACACTGCTTTGCGTAAACGCGAAGTGGATGCCGAGCGCGTCGAACGCCTGATTTCAGGCGTTGTCCGGCGGCTGGAAAGTCTGGGCGAGAGCGAGGTCACGTCCGAGACCATTGGTCATCTGGTGATGGATGGCCTCAAGGAACTGGATGATGTGGCCTTTGTGCGCTTTGCATCAGTCTATAAGAACTTCTCCCGGGCCGACGACTTCAAGGCTTTCTTGTCTACGTTGAATGAGGCTGATGAGCCACCTGCGGACGAGAGCGAGACATAATAAGTCTGCATTTGGGCATTTGAAGCCACAAACAAACCCCGTTTAAACTTTTTTGTCGCATTGTGCGCTATGGTCTGGTATGCGCAAGCGTTAAACACGCCTGCATGTAAATGTGCGCGATAGACCCATTTCCCGATCCCGGAAGAGTTGATGAGCAGTTCTAAATCATCCCAAGACAATAAACCCAAAGCCGCTCTCAAAAAAGCCAACCAGCGCGGCGCGGCTCGCCTTGCGGCTGTGCAAGCGCTTTATCAGATGGATGTGGGGCGGACGTCGCTGGATCATACTCTGTCGCAATTCATGACCTTTTATATGGGTCAGGAAATTGAAGGTGACGAATATCTACCGGCGGACAAAAACTATTTCAAATTGATCGTAGAAGGTGTGTCCAAGCACCAGCTGCAGATCGATCCAATGGTCGACGGCTCGTTGCTGGAAGGGTGGCCCGTTCACCGTATCGACAGCACCTTGCGCGCCATCCTGCGGGGTGCGACGTTTGAGCTGCTGCACAAAAAAGATATTCCTGCCAAAGTGATCATCACCGAATATGTAGATATTGCCCGGGCCTTTTTCGAAGGCGATGAGGCGCGCATCGTCAATGGTGTGCTGGACAATATCGCCCACCAAACACGCAAGGACGAGTTTACGTCCAAATAATCTGGAGCCATGGCCATGACCGTCGACGCTGAACCTCGGACCCATAAACATGTGGGCCGCAATATTAGTTTGTTGTCGATGACGCAAGCGATTGTCGGTTCAAACCAGGCCATCATTATGGCGGTCGGCGCGCTCACTGCCGCTTCATTGGCTCCTGCCAAATCGATGGCTACTCTACCAACAACCTTCATGATCCTGGGCTTGGCGCTCACCGCAGCGCCTGCAACCAAAATCATCTATGCCCTCGGGCGCCGTCGTGGCTTTATGCTCGGCGCCGCAATTGGCATGGTCGCTGGCATTGTTGCCGGTCTTGCTGTGTATCTGAGTTCATTTTGGCTCTTTGCTGCGGCATTGGCCATCGTGGGCTCCTCGGCAGCATTCGGCCAGCAAATTCGATTTGCCATTGCCGACAGCGTACCTGAGCCCATGCAGGCCAAGGCGATTTCTTGGGTGCTGCTGGGGGGCGTTGCGGCTGGCTTCTTGGGCCCGCGCTTGTCTTACATCACCAAAGATTGGGTTGGCGGCGTCGAGTTTACAGGATCGTTTCTCATCATTGCTGTCCTGTCCGCTATTGGCGTCTTGATTCTCAGCCAAACCAAGCTGGCGCCTGTGCGCCGAAAGCAAACCGGGGAAGCTGCGGGCCGAACCGCGCGCGAATTGATCCGTGTGCCGGAAATCTTCATCCCGCTGGCCACGGGTATGGCATCTTACGCGCTCATGACATTCGTGATGGTGGCCGCGCCGTTGGCCATGGTTCATGTGTGTGGGCATTCGCCAGAAGCGGCCACAAACACGATCCAGTGGCACATTATTGCAATGTTCCTGCCCAGCTTGGTCACAGGGCACATCATTTCGCGCATTGGCACTCACGCCGTTGTGGGCATCGGCATGTTGCTGATTCTTGGCTGTGCGTTGATCAATCTCAATGGCACCAGCACGCTCCACTTTGATTTGGCTTTGGTGCTGCTCGGCGTGGGGTGGAACTTTGGCTTTATCGGCTCCACAACCATGTTGGCGAAAGCCTATCGGCCTGAGGAAGCCTCAACAGCGCAGGCGCTCAACGAGCCATTGGTGTTTGGCACCATGGCTGTGGCTTCAATCAGCTCTGGCTTTCTATTGGAAAATATCGGCTGGGAATCGATCAACGTGATGGTTCTGCCGATCGCCACTGCGGCCTTGGCGCTGTTGGCATGGGGCGATTACCGTCTACGGCAAGCCAAACGGGCATAAAAAAAGGGGGCGGAATTCGCCCCCTCATCAAACCATCAATTTAGAATGATAGTGAACCAAGCAATTGCTGCAGGAACGAGCGATCTTGGCCAAAGCCCGGTGTGCGGCGCGATACAACATCGACGACCTTACCATCTTCAAGGCCGTAAACCGCCTTGTCTGTCACGCGATCTTTTTTGTCGAAATAAACAGCCAAAACGGTGCGTGATTTGACGGAAGTGAGGCCAAATGCCGTCTTCTCGACTTTGGTTTCCACATAATAATAAGCTTGTTCATCGCCAAAAGTGTTGGTGGTTTGGGGTGAACCCAACACAAACTCAACCAATTCTTTGGAGACGCCGGGGCGCACTTGCTCAAGACTGTCCTCAGGAATGTCATAGCCTTGGGTGCGTTGCTGTGTGAGGCAGCCAGACAGGCCAACTGCAACAAAAACAACAAACAATATGGAAAGAAAACGATTTGCAGAACGCAGGACCATCATATAATTGGCTTTCTGTGACAATCTCGATTAACTAGTCTAAACACGAAGTGAGTACGTAACACTGTTTAGCTGGCATATGCCCGACTTGGCAAGCCAACAAACATCAATGATACTCAACAACAGCTTTGCGGCATAAAACGACGAAAAGAAGATGATTTTCAACCCCTTTCGTAAAAACCCACATGCTGATGCTGCCTATGCGGTTTATAATGCCATTGTGGCGCAATCTCGGCATCCAGACTTTTATTTGCACTACGGCATCCACGATAATGTAACCGGGCGGTTCGATATGATCGCCTTGCACCTGTCTTTGGTTTTCCACCGTTTGCATGAAGAGGATGAGCAGACCAGACAATTTGCGCAAACACTTTTCGATCTTTTCTTTAAGGACATGGACCGCTCTTTGCGCGAAATGGGAGTAGGCGATTTGACCGTGCCTAAAAAGGTCAAGAAAATGTCAGAGCTGTTCTACGGGTTGCTTGGGGCAATCAAAGATTATTTTGATTCCAAAGATGTTGAGGGGTTAACCCAAGCGCTGTCGCGCAACCTTTTTGATCCAGAAGACCCGGAAAACGCCAAGATTTTGGCGCACTATTGCTTTGGGCAGCTGGATCATTTAGACCCGCAAGGTCAAATTGACAAAGGAACGCTCAATCTATTGTCGCCAAATGATGCAATTCAGGCTGGCGGCGGGCAAGGTTAAACATTATGGCGGCGCAAAATCTAAACGAAATGCTCGATCTCGAGGTGCGGCTCTCTGAAGTGCCAAGGGACGGGCGCGACTATGACTTTGAGGCGGATGACGCCATCAAAGAATTGTTGGTTGAAGAAACTAAGCTCAGCAGCGTTGAAGCCTTTCAAGGCAAAATCGCCGTGCGGCCCTTTCGCGGCGGCTATCAGGCCACAGGGCAAGGCACTGCTATTGTCGAGCAGGCATGTGTAGTGACGCTTGAACCCGTGAAAGAGGATGTTACGCTGGACTTTGAGCGTATCTACATGCCCGGCAAGCCGCCAGTTGTGGACGTGCCGCCAAATGCCGAAGTGTTCGTTAATCTCGATAGCGAGCCAGATCAGGATTGGTTCGAAGGCGACTATATCGATTTGGCCCCAATGGTGGTGGAAACCCTGCTGCTGTCGCTTAATCCTTACCCGCGCAAAGAGGATGCGGAACTTGCCGATATCCAAGACGATGATGACGACTCAAATGAGTCTCCTTTTGCCGCGCTCGCGGCGCTAAAGGACAAGAAATAAAGTCATTTTTCGTGAAAATAACTTGTGTCATGGCCTGTCTTGGATAAGCTGCGGCATAACGGAGTGCGAATAAAGAGAATAATGTCAGATTCAATCATCATTTCCGTTGATGCCATGGGCGGCGACAATGGGCCCGAAATCGTGGTGGAGGGCGCAGCCCTTGCGCTGATCGAGCGCCCCAAGGCAAAATTCATTTTCCATGGGCGTGAAGATGAGCTGAAACCGCTTTTGGCAAAATACGACAAGCTGCAAAGCGCCTCTGAAATTCGCCATTGCGACAATGTCATCTCCATGGACGATAAACCTTCCCAAGCCCTGCGAAAAGGACGGGGAAAATCGTCCATGTGGAACGCCTTGCAATCTGTCAAAGACGGTGAGGCGCAGGCCGCCATTTCAGGCGGCAACACTGGCGCTTTAATGGCAATGGCCACCTTTTGCTTGCGACCGATGGAAGGCATTTCACGTCCGGCACTGGCGGCGTTATGGCCGACATTGCGCAGCGAAAGCGTTGTGCTTGATGTTGGCGCAACTGTTGGCGCCGACGAGCAACAATTGATCGATTTTTCTATTTTGGGGGCGGCCATGGCGCGCGCCTTGTTCGACGTTGACCAGCCCAGCATCGGCTTGCTCAATGTCGGGGTGGAAGAGGTCAAAGGCCTGGAAGCCGTAAAAGACGCCTCCAAGCAATTGCATGCCCATTCGGGCCAAGGCTTCAAATATCATGGCTTTGTTGAAGGCGATGATTTGGGCAAGGGCACTGTGGATGTGGTGGTCACTGAAGGGTTTACCGGCAATATTGCGCTGAAAACAGCCGAAGGCACAGCACGGCAGGTCGCAAGCTATTTGCGCACCGCGCTCAGCCAAAGCTGGCTTTCAAAAATTGGCGCACTGCTGGCCATGGGGGCGATGCGCACCTTGCGGTCCAAGATGGACCCGCGCACCGCTAATGGTGCTGTGTTTTTGGGCGTGAACGGCATTGTGATCAAAAGCCATGGCGGCACAGATGAAATCGGCTTTAAGAGCGCGCTGGGCTTGACCTATGAAATGGCGCATAACCAATTGATCAAGAAGATTGGCGAGGGGCTGCAGGAATATGCCGCCTACGATGCGGATCAAGCAGATGATGATGCTGATCAAGAAAACGATGATAATAAAAACAACGAGGTAGGTTCAGCGTGACCAATTTGAAAACGATTGTGCGTGGCGTGGGCCATTATTTGCCAGAGCGGATTGTTACCAATGATGAATTGGCGCAACGTGTGGACACATCTGACGAGTGGATCACCCAGCGAACCGGCATCAAGCAACGCCATGTGGCCGGGGATGATGAATTTACCTCGGACCTTGCCACCAAAGCGGGTTTGAAAGCGATTGAAGCTGCAGGTTTGACGCCACAGGACATCGATTTGATCGTGTTGGCAACCACCACGCCTGACCGCACATTCCCCGCTGCCGCAACAACTGTTCAACGCAATCTCGGTATCACACACGGTGCCGCATTCGATATTCAGGCTGTTTGCTCCGGCTTTGTCTTTGCAGTTGCCACAGCCGATAGCCATTTGAAAAATGGATTGGGCAAGCGGGCGCTGGTGATCGGTGCGGAAACATTTTCGCGGCTGTTGGATTGGGAAGACCGCACCACCTGCGTATTGTTCGGCGATGGTGCCGGCGCCATGGTGCTTGAAGCTGTACCCGAGGACCAGGAAGACGGACGCGGCGTTCTGTCGTCTTCACTGCGTTCTGATGGCAACCATTGGGAAAAGCTTTATGTGGATGGCGGCCCGTCATCTACAGGAACCGTTGGTTTCGTGCGAATGCAAGGCCGCGAAGTGTTTCGCCACGCCGTCGGCATGATTTCGGATGTGGTGGAAGAGGCTTTTGCGAAGGCTGGCAAGACGGTGGATGAGCTAGATTGGTTCGTGCCGCACCAAGCCAACCGTCGCATTATTGATGGCGCGGGCAAAAAACTGAAAATTCCGGCCGAAAAAGTTGTGGTCACTGTGGATAAGCACGCCAACACGTCGGCTGCATCGGTGCCGATGGCGCTTAGCGTGGCTGTGGACGACGGACGGATCAAGCAAGGTGATCTTGTCATGATTGAGGCCATGGGCGGCGGGTTTACCTGGGCTGCGTCCCTTATTCGGTGGTAATTGAGTAAAACTCATACATTGACCGATACAAAACGTGGTTCTATGCTCATAGAACTATTGATCTTTTTTGCGGGGAAGTCATGAGCGGAAAAACGTTAACGCGAGCTGACCTAAGTGAGGCTGTGTACCAGCAAGTGGGTCTCTCACGGGCGGAATCAGCCGATTTGGTTGAGCGCGTATTGGAACTGATGAGTGATTCTTTGGTGGAAGGTGAGAGCGTTAAGTTGTCATCATTCGGCTCATTTTTGGTGCGATCGAAAAACGAACGCGTAGGCCGAAACCCGAAAACGGGCGAAGAAGTGCCGATTTTGCCGCGCCGTGTATTGGTTTTTAAGCCCAGTAATGTGCTAAAATCCAAAATCAACAAATCTATGCTGTCCAGCAAGAAATAAGTGATTAGCGAGGGATCAATTGCAGAAGTCGCCAGACGCTTTTCGAACCATTTCAGAAGCTGCTGACGAGCTTGATCTCCCGCAGCATGTTTTACGCTTTTGGGAAACGCGCTTTAAGCAGATTAAGCCGTTAAAACGCGGCGGTGGGCGCCGCTATTATCGCCCAGATGATGTGCAGCTTTTAAGCGGCATCCGCTATTTGCTCTATGATGAAGGTTTCACCATCAAGGGCGTTCAAAAAATCCTCAAAGAACATGGCGCACGCCATGTGATTGCCATCGGCGAAAAGGGCGCCATCGAACCCGTTGCACCTGTTGGTGCACTCACGAATGGCGATGGGGCTGATCAAGAGAACCAAGACGTTGAAAATGGGCATCAAGCCGATTCCAGACCCGACATGTCGAGTGAAATCACGGTCAATGAAGCCATTGAAATTGCAAAGAAGGCAGGGGTGACGGACACCTATTCACGTGCGCGCTTGAATGAAGCGTTGACCGAACTGCTGGAATGCAAGCGCATCTTGGAGGATGCAGTGAAATCCAAGTCTGAGTGAAATCTGATTAGATATATTGATGTTAGGCTCTGCTGGACCTCCAGCAGGGCCTTTATTTTGGGAAGGGCATGAGATGAAAAGACGCGGCGGTTGTTTTTGTGGTGTGGTGCAATATGAGCTGAATGGTAATGTTTTTGGTGCGCGATCATGTCATTGCTCTCGCTGTCGAAAAGCATTCAGCGCCCAAGCCAATTCCTACGCGGTGATCACACCCGGCAGTCTCAAATGGTTGAGCGGTGAGGACAACCTCAAGAAATATCCAGAAGAGGGCCATGAAGGCCGCCTATTTTGCTCAACCTGTGGCTCTAGCCTTTGTGGCGTGGTTGATGGCGAAATCCACGGCATCACACTTGGCTGCTTGGACGATGATCAAGATATTGAAATCAAAGCACATATCTTTGTAGGGTCAAAAGCATCATGGGAAGTGATGCCTGAAAATGTGCCCCAATTTGATCAATTTCCCGATGATATCGAAATCCTGACAAAGCCCTAATCTCGCGGCGTCTTGAGAAGCTTCCATGTGCTGGACGCATGATGGGGAACTTACGCTTTTGCTCAAGAACTGGTGCTCGTCCGATAATGGACTTCATGCATCGCCGCCAGCTTCGCCAAAATGCGATCAAGCTTCTTATATTCATCCGGGGTGATGTAGGGCAGGGCTATATAAGAGAACTCGCGGCCATCAGCCATTAGGGAAAGGCCTGAACGCAACGGACTGAACGCCAAGCCACGGCTGGGATGGGTGAGGCAAAGCTCATCAATCTCATGCCATCGGGTTGCGGAATTGAGAGATTCACCAGTGCCGCAAATGCCGTCTGCGTTTACGTAAACCGGAAAAGTGATCGCCTCATTGTTAAACTGGCGAAACCAAAAATATGCCAGCGCTGCAAACAGGCCAACAAAGATGATCGCCGCGATCACGAAATGCGATAAACGCTGCATTTCAGACAGTCCGGCCAAGAAAAACACGCCGACAAAAAGTGCCGATAAAGCAATAAACCAGTCCCAACGGAACTGGTATTCGCGCCATGGGATATAAATCTCACACGGGGCATCATCGAAAATAGGCTGTTTGGCATCAACGGACTTTAACCGCGCGAGCAACGACAAATTAGGCTCTTAAGTTCAAAAAATGGCTTTAAAAATGGTCGGAGCGGCAGGATTTGAACCTACGACCCTCTGTCCCCCAGACAGATGCGCTACCAGGCTGCGCTACGCCCCGACATGGCGCAATGTCTAACTAAGTTTTTGAGTTGGCGCAAGCCAAAGGCGCTTGGCGAGTCAAATTTTTTAGTATTGCGCCGATGAAAATTTCATTTTGGTGTTTTTACATTTATGCGTTATGCCCACACCCCAAGCGGGAAGGGCATTATGCACGATCAGATTGAGCAAACCGGAATCAGCGCCAACAAATTGGCGGCGGCTTTGGCCCTTTGGCCTGCGTGGCAGCGCGCTGATTTTCAGCTGATCAACCACACAGAGAACGCGACTTTTTTGCTGACGCTCCCGGACGGCAATAAATCTGTGCTGCGGGTGCACCGCTATGGCTATAACAGCGCAGCCGCAATTCAGTCTGAACTGGCGTGGATGCAAGCGCTACGCCGCGACAAAGGCATGTTTACGCCCACGCCCATCCCTGGCGCGAACAGCGCCGCCCTGCAATCGGCACCTGTAAACATCAATACTGAAGTTCCCGCTCAGTTTATGGTGCTGTTTGAATTTGAAACGGGCCGTGAGCCTAGCGAGCATGACGATCTGCAACATTCGTTTGAAGAGCTAGGACGGCTGGCGGCAAAGGCGCATCAACATGTGCAAAGCTGGACACCGCCGGACGGTTTTGAACGGCTGCAATGGACGGAAAACACAATTCTTGATCCAGACGGATTGTGGGGCGATTGGCGCAAAGCGCCGCTTATGGACGCGCGCCGCGCGGTTTATCAGCAGTTGGACCAAACGCTTCGCCAACGGCTCATAGCATTCGGTAAATCAAAAGCACGCTACGGCCTCATTCATGCAGATATGCGGTTGGCCAATCTGTTGATCGACGGGGACCAAACCAAGTTGATCGATTTCGACGATTGCGGCTATTGCTGGTATCTTTACGACTTCGCCGCCGCAATCTCGTTCATCGAAGATAGCCCAAAGGTGCCGCAATTGCGGGATGCTTGGTTGAAGGGTTACCGTGAAATCCATGCGCTTTCAAAAGAAGATGAAGCCGAGCTGGAGACGATGATTATGCTGCGGCGCATGGCGCTCACCGCCTGGATTGGGTCGCACATTTCATCACCGTTTGCCGCCGAAATGGCTAAGGATTTTGTGCCGCGCGGCGTGCCACTCATTGAGAATTATCTGGCGACTCACGGCTGACTACGGCAGGTAACGTTCCGCGCGGGGCGGGCCGACTTTGTCATAACCTGAGGTGACCCCCCAAATGACGCCCATAACCAAAAAATAGTGCCGCCAATGGTCAACATCGATGATCGCCGCCTCGATGCTAAGGGGGATAAAGGTCGCCAAGGCCGGGATCAGCAGCAAGCGGTTGGGCGAAGCGATGGCCATGCAGCGAATGCCGCGATTAAGTGTCATCAACACCATCCAAACAAACGCCATGCCGCCGAACCAGCCATAATCCAAAAACACCTTGAGATAGGTGTTATGCGGCTCTTCAGTGATGCGCATAGACGAAAACTGTGATGGGCCCGTGCCCAATGGCGTTTGCAACGCGAGGGCATAGCCCCAGGCCTGACGTCCAAACCGACCGGTTTCACCACCATCATAGCTTTGCACCAACGCAAAGCGCTGCACGAAGAGTTCCTGTACTTCAGGGATGGATAAAAGGCCGAGCAATGCGATGAACAAACCAATCGTTCCCAGAATGGCCAAAACAATCATACGTAGTTTTTCACGTGCAGTGGCTTCGAGCAGAAAATTGAACAGAAAGACCAAGCCCGCTGTAACAACCAAATGTCCCCATGCGCCGCGTGAAAAGGAAACAAAAATTCCCACGAACAGGATGAGAAAGAAGATGCTGTTCACCAACATGTCTTTGGGTTTGCCCAAAAGAATGCGTTGAAACACATAGGCCGTGGGCAGCATCAAAAACGGACCATAAACGTTGGGGTCATTGAACATTGCCTTGGCGCGGCCGAAGCGCAGAAAAATGTCGCCGCCAGGCAAGATGCCCAGATAGGCGGTGGTCCCCAAAATGGCGCTCAACAATGCAGCGAACAAATACGCCTTGTTGATCGTGCGCATGCGCCGCCACGGGTTTTCGCTAACATAATTGGCGATGAAATAGCCTGTGAGCATCAAGAACAGCGTGACCGTGGTGAAAATCAACGCTTCCATAAGCGTGCCATATTTGATTTGCGTCACGGCGATATAGGCAGGCGGGATAAAGCAAAGAATGGCGATCAACAGATTGTTGGTGCGCCAATGCATTTTCATCCCGCCAACGATGGCAAGCGCGAACACCGCGAAAAACAAAAGCTCATAGGGCGCGGGCTCAAATAGAACGAAAAAGCCACTCCCGATCCAAATAGGCACCAAAAACCGCATCGCAGCATGTGCCAAAAGAGGCACGCCGCGATCGGTGGTGTCATTTGAAAGAGGTGTGGTGATGCTCATGCCATTCCACCTGAGACGCGAGAGGCGCCTTAATAGGCGCCTTCACTTTTGCTGACCAAAGAAATCGGTGTCATGAACAGGATATAGATATCCATAAAAATCGACCAGTTTTCGATATAGTGCAGATCGTGGCTCACCCGCTGCAGCAGCTTCTCGGTGGTATCGGTTTCACCGCGCCAGCCATGTATTTGCGCCCAACCTGTGATCCCCGGTTTCACCCGATGTCGGGCGAAATAACCGTCCACGGCGTCATGATAAAGTTCATTGGCGGCTTTTGCCTGCAACGCATGGGGGCGAGGGCCGCAAATAGACAACTCACCGCGCAACACGTTGAGAAATTGCGGCAACTCGTCAAGTGAAGTCTTGCGAATAAATCGTCCAACTTTTGTTACGCGCGGATCATCTTTGGTGACCAGCTTTGACGCTTTTGCGTCCGACATATCCGTATACATCGACCGGAATTTATACACCTCGATCAGCTCGTTATTAAACCCGTGACGCTTTTGTTTGAAAAACACGGGGCCCTTGCTGTCGAGCTTGATCATGATGGCCGTAATCAACATAACGGGCGAAAACAGCAGCAACGCAAACAAAGCGACGCTCTTGTCAAAAATCCATTTGACCACAAGATTCCAGTCCGAAATCGGACGGTCGGCCATGTCGAAAACAGGCACATCACCCAAAAACGAATAAGCACGGTTCTTGAATTTCAGTTTGCTCATATGCGCGGAAAGGCGGATGTCTACGGGCAGAACCCAAAGTTGTTTCACCATGTGCAAAACGCGCGCCTCAGCAGATACGGGCAGCGACACGATGATGAGATCGACGCGCGTTTGGCGGGCGAACTCCAACAAATCGGCAACCTTGCCCAGTTTCGGGCAATCGGCGACAATATCAGGAGAGCGTTTGTCGGCCCGGTCATCAAACATGCCAAGAAGTTCGATGTCGTTCACGGCGGTCTGGCGGATGCTTTCGATCAAAAACTCTGCTTCATGCCCGCCGCCGACAATCACCGTGCGACGCTTGAGCCGACCTTGCCCGGTCCATTCCATCACCTTCTCACGCACAAAATAGCGGAACACAACGATTGTGAGTGCACCCAGGCCAAACCAACTCACCAGCCAAACGCGTGAGAAATATTCGCCCAACTTGACCAAAAACAGTCCCACCAGCACAAGGCCCAGTGTGGCTGACCAAGCGCCAAAGGCGCGGCTGGTTTGGATGATCCGGGTACGATAAACGCTAATCTCGTGCGAGTTGGCGATGTTGAACGCAAACAATGAAATCAACAAAGAGATGCCAATCAGCGCTGCATAATGGCTAAATTCTTCATTGCCGACATAGACAAAATAGATGATGAAACCCAGTAGGCCAAGCAAAGCGGTTTCAATGGCCTGCACTGTCCCCACAATCACCATGCTGGAAATGGCGGGCTCAACTGGCGCATCAGCAATTTTTTGTGCGAGCGCCGTCAATTTTTTATCGCCATTTCCGCGATTATTGCCCACATATTCCGCAACGACACGCTTTGGATCTATTCGAAACATATTATTCCCCAAACCTCTACTGTCGCGAAATATAGGGGAGGAGAGTGAAAACCGAGTGAAAGCAGAGGGTTAATAATCTATTGAGCAGATTCGTATTGTGCGAGAATTGACGAAACCATCTGGCTGGTCACAAACTCTTGGTGCACATACTCAAATAGGCGGCGATCGGCAGGCTGCTCTTGGGCTGAGCGCGCCAACGCTTCACTCATTTTTTCCAACAGCGCATTGGAATCGGCTGCCGGGATAAGCTCATCGGCGCAAGGGCCGTAGATCTCTGGAATACCGCCAACATTTGTCGCAATAACATGTTTGCCGGCCGCGATCGCTTCCATCACGATATAGGGCAGTGATTCCTTAAGTGAAGGCACGATGACGTTTTCTGCGTGCGCAAATCCTTGAACAGCGGGTTTGGCACCTGCAAAGGTCACATTGTCCGCAATGCCTAGTTCGCGTGCTTGGGTTTCAAACATCTCGCGGTGCGGTCCATCACCAATCATCAGCAACCGCAACTCTTTATCCGTGCGGGTGCATAGCGTGGCAAAAGCCTCTAGCAGATAGGCGATGCCCTTCAAGTCGCGCAATTCACCAACGAATACGAAATCAAAAGAATTGTCGCTGGGAACTGGCGTAAATTCAGCTTCGTCCAAGCCGTTGTGAATAACAATACCGCGGGTGCCCACGTCAGCAATGGCTCTATTGTATGTTTTTTGGGCGTAGGCGCTTTCAAAAATGATTTTGGTACTGGCGCGAACCAGCAGCTTTTCCAGGCGATGAAACACGAAACCGGCGGGCGACCGACTGGAAAAATGCAACGCGCCGCCATGGGGTGTATAGAACGCTTTAGCGTTTAAACCCATGGCACCTAACCGGGCGTGAAATCCGCCTTTTGCCCCGTGTCCGTGCACAATGTCGATGTCGAGTGCTCGTACCAGTCCGCGTATTTTAAACGGTGTGGTCAGATCAGCGGCACCAAACAACCGCGGAATGGGCATTTCGTGGATGCCGAGCTGCGCATGGGGGGCCAGAGCGGCCAGCTTCTCATCGGTTTGAGAGTCTTTTGAAAGCTCATCAACAACAATGGCCACTTCGTGACCCGCGGCATCAAGGCCTTTGGTTAAGTCACTGACATGGCGAAATAATCCGCCAACAGGCGCCCGTAAAATCTGAAGGATCTTCACGACAACTATCGACCTTTGTTGGAAGTGTTAAAGCCAGCGCTCATGCACGACAATGGTGTCACTTGGCATCAAGACGAAATCAAGCGGAACCTTTTGCTCCAGCACTTGTCCGTTTTGCTTGCGATAAAGGGTAACGCTTGAACGTTGGGCCACATCGGTGAAGCCACCGGCCACCGCGATCGCGTCGCGCACATTCATGCCATAGACATAAGCAAACTGCCCTGAACTTGCGACTTCGCCTTCGATAAAGAACGGCCGATAGGTAGCGACCTCCACTGCGACATTGGGGTCGCGCAAATAGCTTTCGGCAAGCCGCGCTGTGATCAACGCGCTGGCTTGGTTTGTGGTTTTGCCGCGCAAATAGATTCGGCCAACCAATGGCATGGAGCTATATCCAGAATCATCAATACCGTAGGTGTTGGTCAATTGCGTGTCATTATAAACAGAAACGCGAATGACATCGCCTGTATCCAGCCGATAGGGGACGTTTGGGGGTTGAGTGTCTAATGTCGGTTTGCCCAAATTCGCACACCCGCCAAGAGCGATTAAAGCCGTCAAAAGCAAAAGCTGAACAAAACGCATAGTCGAACCCACTTGATTACAGTTGCTATATCCATGCCGGATTATAGTTAACAATAAGCAAAGTTTGCTCGAAAACCGTATGCAATTGTGCGTGCAATGGATGTCCGGATTAACCAAATGCTTACCATAAGGGGGCATGTATGGAGAACGACGTGCACGCACAGCAATGAAGGATTCGGCGCATGACCCAGAATGGGGCCTCGAGCTACGAAGACGTACAGATCAATATTCACCATTTAATGGGGGCAATCTTAAAGCGGTTGCCGCGCATTTTAATTGTGACCTTGATCATTGCGGGTGCTGTTTATGTGCTCACATCCATGATGACACCCAAATATGATGCCACGGCGTCAATTCTGGTTGAGGCACGCCTTGATAGCTTTATCAGCAGTTCTGACCGCCAACAGGGCGGATCACGACAGGCCGCTGATGATGCGGCAATTGCCAGTCAAATCCAATTGCTGAAATCACGCGAGACGTTGCTGCAGGTTGTTGATCAATTGGACTTGCGTTCAAATCCTGAATTTACACAGTCAAGCGGTGGGCTGATGTCCAGCTTGATGGGGCTTTTAGGACGGGAAAAAACAGCGTCTCCCAAAAGCCTGGATGATCGGATCGTCAATAAACTTAACAGCAATATTGTTGCCGCACGTGCGCGGGATAGCCGGGTGATCGACATTACCTATCGGTCGGAAAGCCCGCAGACCGCTGCAGAAATTGCAAATGCCTTGGCAACGGCATTGGAGAAGCGTCGTTCAAATCTTACAATTGAAGACACAGCGAACGCCACCAAATGGCTTGAGCAGGAAATTGATCGTTTGCGCCGCGACGTGACAGCCGCCGAAAACAAAGTTGCCGAATTTCGAGTGAACAATGATTTGTTCACGGGGCAAAGCAATAACTCGTTGCTCGGGCAGCAGCTTTCAGAAATTTCAAGGCAAATCAGCGCGACGAGTGAGCGCAAAAACGCGGCGGCGACACGTTCGCGCTTGATTCAGGACTTGCTGAAAAAGGGACAACCCCTTGAATCTGTTCCGGATGTTCGCGAGTCCCCGATTGTTCAACGCATGCTTGAGCAAAAAGCAAACTTTCAAGCCTCTCGCGCTGAAAGCGCCGCAACGCTTTTGGATGACCACCCCACAATTCAAGCGTTGGACGCGCAGATCTCTGACATTAATAAGCAAATTGCCGCCGAAGGTCGTCGCATTGCGCAAGCCTTGGCCACGCAAGCCGAGATTGAAGAAGAACTTGAAAAGTCGCTTCAGGATGATTTGACCCGCTTGAAACTGTCCGCCTCCAGCGCAGAGCGCTCTGGCGTGACATTGGCAGATTTGGAACGCGCGGCCAGCGCTCAGCGCGACCTGCTGAATACATTCTTGGCACGATTGAGTGAAGCCACGGCCCGCACCAATAGCGGCGCGACGTTCCCGGATGTACGCACCATCTCAACCGCAAGCGCGCCGAACACGCCAGCGTCACCAAAGAAAACGATGCTCACAATTGTCGCGGCAGCGCTTACGCTTGTGGTGCAGATTGGATCGATCATTGTTGGAGAATTGGCGTCTGGTCGTTTGGTACATTTGCGTCAGGGTAAAGCCGAAGCCGAGGGCCGCGAAATGGTTGCGGCACCGGTTGCTGCGCCACGTCCTGCCGAGACAGAAACAGCAGATATACCAGATGAACATAAGATGCCGGAACGTGCGCCGCAGACCGCGCCGCATGGTGATGTTTTTGCAAAAGATGATGTGCACAAGATCGCCCACAAAGAGACTAAAATTGCGGATGATTTGCCTGTAGTACTTAGCGAATTGGCGTTGTCGCAGCAGCATGTTGTGTTGGTGGCAACACCGCGTGCAGGTCGTGGCGATCAAAGATTAGCGGCCGAATTGATGGCCAATATTGCCGCCAACGGCCAAACCGCTGTCGTGGTCAATGCTGGGGGAGCTGATCATCTGCCCTCAACCAAGGGCCTCACCGATTTGTGCGAAAATGAAGCGGAATTTGGGGATGTTATCCACGGCGGACGCGAAGAGAACCTTTTCTTCGTCCCATGGGGCACGAAAGATCGCCTGCGGTTTAACTCGCCTGATTTCATGCTGTTGATTGATGCGCTTGGGGCGCTTTATGATTTTGTCATTGTTGAGTGCGGCCAGTTGGGTGCACGGTCTCCAATTGTCGCTTTTGCCGATAGCGGCGCGCACCTTGTTTTGCCGAACGAGGGCATAAATCGCGCACAATTTGATAAAATTCGCGATGACGCCAGAAGCCTTGGTTTAGGGTTTTGCCGTATCACCGATCTCAATGAGCGCGACACAGACGTCGCCTAATCCAAAGCAACGGATCTTTTGTGGCTGGTTTAAAGTATAAAGTTCTAAAGGCTGGCTTCGAAGTGCTGGCCGCAACGCGTCTCACCGGGCTCATTCGCCTTTTTTCAGCGTCCAAAGGCGTTATTTTTACGCTTCACCGTGTTTTGCCAGATGGGCCACAAGCCTTTTCGCCAAATGCAATTTTGCAAATAACACCTGAGTTTCTGGAGCAGGCAATTATGGCCTGCCGCACCCACGATATTGATATTGTCGACCTGACCGAAGCCCGCAAGCGGATTGAAGCATCGGACAAAACCAAAAAATTTGCCGTATTCACATTCGACGATGCCTACCGCGATAATCTGCAATTTGCGCTGCCGATCCTGAAGAAGCACAATTGTCCCTTCACCCTTTTCGTGCCCACGGCATTTCCCGACGGGGAGGGCGATATTTGGTGGCAAGCGCTTGAGGATATAATCGCGCAAAATCCAAGCGTCGAGATCACCTTGGGTGAGCAGCAAATGCAGTTTGCCACCCAAACCACCGAAGAGAAATCGACCGCGTTTGATGAAATCTACTGGCACATGCGCAAAGTGCCTGAGCCTGATCGCGTGGCCCTGATGCATAAACTTGCAAACCAATATGGATATGATTTGCGCAAGCAGTGTGAAGAGTTGATCATGTCATGGGATGAGCTTAAATCCTTTGCGGCCGAGCCACTCTGCACCATTGGTGCACACACAGTTCATCATTTTGAATTGAAAAAACTACCAAAAGAAGAGGCAAGGGCAGAGATTTTGCGCTCATTCGATGTGCTGGAAGAAAAACTTGGGAAACGCCCAACTCATTTCTCCTACCCGCTTGGCGGGCCACTTTCGGCGGGCATGCGCGAGTTCGAATTGGCGGCTGAATTAGGCGTTGAAACGGCTGTGACCACACGCCCCGGCGGGCTTTATCATGATCATGCACAACATTTAACGGCGTTACCCCGCATTTCGCTAAATGGCTATTTCCAAGAGCAACGTTTTTTGGATGTGTTTTTGACCGGCGCGATCTTCACGGCGCAAGCAGGCATGAAACGCGTCAATATCAGCTAACCGGCTGAAAATGCTAGGCGTAAGGATCTTCATTTTCGCCGGGGCCGGGGGCTGACATCCATTTGATGGCCCATGTCGCTGGCACAAACCAGCCAAACCCAGCAACCGCGAAATAAATCAACTGCACCCAATTGGGCAGCTGCATAAACGCGAATTCATAAAGCAAGACGCCCAACACAGCATAAGTGATCATAATTGCGACCAGCAGGGGAATGCCCAATAGTTTTTTTGTGCGACGCTTCATCTTGTCCTCATTCATGACCGGGCCTGCGGCAAAAACTGGCATTGCGCCGCAACGCCAAAGGCTTTACCACACTCTACCAAATTAACAAGTTGTGAGTGCCACATGAGCTCGACCGCCTCGATTAGCGTTCAATCACAAGACAAACTGCGCCCCGTGCGAATTTGGCTTTATTGCCTTGCCGTGCTGATTTTGATCATGGTGGCCGTTGGCGGCGCAACGCGCCTCACGGATTCCGGTCTCTCCATCACCGAGTGGAAACCCATTTCGGGCATGATCCCGCCGCTCAGCATGGCCGATTGGCAAGCAGAGCTTGAAGCCTATCGGCAAATCCCAGAATACCAGCTCATCAATAAAGGCATGAGCCTTGAAGAGTTTAAGTTTATCTTCTGGTGGGAGTGGGGACACCGCTTCTTGGGGCGTGTTATCGGATTGGCCTTTGCCATTCCATTCGTCATCTTTCTGGCGCAAAAGCGCTTGAACTGGCAGCTTGCGCCTTCTTTGTTCATTCTATTTATCCTTGGCGGCTTTCAAGGGTTTTTAGGCTGGTGGATGGTGAGCTCCGGGCTGACTGAGCGCGTCGATGTTTCCCAATACCGATTGGCAACGCACTTGAGTGCGGCCTGTATCTTGTTTTTGGCCATCATTTGGGTGGTCCGTCGCCTGCGCCATGTTGATCCGATTTGGGTTGAAAAGGGCTGGCGCCCGCTCGTGTGGGTGTTTGGTGGCCTTGTCTTCATCCAGCTTATTGCAGGTGCATTTGTTGCCGGCATGGATGCGGGGCTTGCCTACAACACATGGCCTTTGATGGACGGCGGTTTGGTGCCAAGCAACATCTACACCTCAACGCCCATGTGGTTGGACGCGTTTGAGGACATCACCACAGCTCAGTTCAATCACCGCACATTTGCCTATGTCATAGCCCTGTTTGCGGCGATTTTGGTCTATCGTGCCTGGAAAAATACTCAATTTGCTGGCGTCCACGCCTGGATGCTGGTGATCGCGGCGCTGGTGATTATTCAAATCCTGTTGGGCATTTTTACGCTGATTTATGTCGTGCCACTCAGTCTCGCTTTGGCGCATCAGGTCACCGCCTTTTTGCTGCTTGGCGCCATTGTGGCCTATCTCGCTGATATGAAAAGAGAAATCTAGAGGTATTTTAATACCGCTTGCGTAAGATGTTGAAATATAGGCATAAAAACTTTTTTGTTGACGTGCCTTCAAAAGTAGCCTAAATCCTGCGCCGAACCGACGGAATAGGGGCCGTTTGCCCCTTTCTCGACCAATCAAGGAAATACATAATGAAGACCTACTCGGCGAAACCGAGCGAGATCGAGAAAAAGTGGATCTTGATCGACGCAACTGACGTGGTTGTGGGCCGCTTGGCAGCTGTTGTTGCCACTCGTTTGCGCGGCAAGCACAAGCCATCTTACACGCCGCACATGGATTGCGGCGACAATGTAATCATCATCAATGCTGAAAAGGTAAAATATACCGGCAAGAAGCTTGATGACAAGATTTTCTACTGGCACACCGGCCACCCAGGCGGCATCAAAGAGCGTTCAATGCGCGATTTGTTGACTGGCAAATATCCTGAGCGTGTGTTGGAAAAAGCCATTGAGCGCATGATGCCGCGCGGTCCCTTGGCCCGCCAGCAGCTGAAAAACTTGCGCGTTTACACAGGCGCTGAGCATCCTCATGAAGCTCAAGCTCCAGAAGTGTTGGACGCAGCCTCTCTCAATGCCAAAAACAAGCGGGTGAAATAACATGGCCGAACAAGAGACCATCAATTCGCTTGAGGAACTCGGCGAAGTAAACACAGCAGTTGCCGCTGATGAAGCCCCTGTTTACGTTCAAAAGTTGGACGATCAGGGCCGTGCCTATGCAACTGGTAAACGTAAAGATGCGATTGCCCGGGTTTGGATTAAGCCTGGTTCAGGCAAAATCACTGTGAATGGCCGCGAAATGAATAAATATTTTGCACGCCCTGTTTTGCAGATGGTTTTGCAGCAGCCAATCGTTGCTGCTGAGCGCAAAGACCAATATGACATCGTTGCCACTGTTTCTGGCGGCGGCTTGTCAGGTCAAGCTGGTGCGGTTCGTCACGGCATTTCAAAAGCCTTGACTTACTTTGAGCCTGAGCTTCGCGCTGTCCTGAAAAAAGGTGGATTCCTGACACGGGATAGCCGTGTTGTTGAACGTAAGAAGTTCGGTCGCGCAAAAGCACGTCGTTCTTTCCAGTTCTCAAAGCGCTAATTCTATCGCTTTTCGAAATTTCGAGGGTCGCCATGGGCGGCCCTTTTTTTGTGCGTTTTCATCGCACGCTAGCGCATTGAACAAAAAACTCCCGGCCAACCCATACTTGTGAATGAAAGGTCGCAGTGCGGCGGCCCTTTCGATTTGTCCCTTGACTCTAATTAGATAATTATCTAATTAGATAGGCATCAAATAAGGTGAAAGATGAATTTAGTTTTCGAAGCTTTGTCGCATCCGGTGCGGCGCCAGATCATCCAGCGCTTGAAGCGTGGTCCGCAATCGGCAGGGGAGTTGGCAGGCATGTTTGACCTGACCAAACCCACCATGTCGACCCATTTTGCAAAACTCAAAAAGGCGGATTTGGTGAGCACGAAGCGGGATAAAAACACAATCATCTATAGTTTGAATATGAGCATTTTAGAACGGGCATTGGCCGAACTCATCGACTTTGGTGGAGACAAAAATGACGAATAGTAGAATTTTGAATCGTGTCCACACGGCACAAATCATCGCGATCTGCGCCATTGCAGGTTTGGGCTACATTATGCTCGATCCCAATCAGCCAGTGCCCATACACTGGAACCTATGGGGCGAAGTTGACAATCGTTGGCCAGCGAAATGGGCATTGCTGATCGGGCCGGTTCTGTCTCTCGCCTTTTTTGCGGGGGCGCTGGCGATCGGTCGGCGAGAAAAAGGCAGCTGGTTAGCGCCATTGACCACATCAATGCTGGCTTTGTTTATCTTGCTGGAAATGATCATGCTGCTCACGGGGCTGGGTGTGGGTCTCAATGTGCCACGGATCATCACAATGGCTATTGGCTTATTGTTGGTTGTGATTGGCAATTATTTGCCCAAAAGCCAGCCCAATAATGCATTTGGCATCCGATACCCGTGGACGCTGAGAAATGAGCGCGTGTGGGCGCAAACCAATTTGTTTGCGGGATGGTTTTTTATGTTGGTCGGGATCGGGTGTGTGCTGTTTGCCGCGCTTCTGGAGGTCGCCGCACCGTTTTATTTCGCAATCCTGATTTCTGGCTTGGTTGCTGCCTTGATCATCATCTCTGCTTATAGCTACCAACTGAGCAAGAAGCTAAAAAGCTAAAGTTGAGCGGACCGTTGTGGTTGTGCGGCAGAGTGCAGCTGATAACGGTCCATTATGTCTTCAATCAGATCGCAGGCGGTTTCGCAGCCATCTTCGGCATGAAGCTTTTGAGCCAATTCTTGTGCATTCTGAGCATATTCAGGGGTGTTGGCCAAAAGGCGCAAGGCATCTGCCAGATCGTCTGCGGTGAGTTTACGCAAGCGAACAGGCTTAGGGCCGCAGCCCAACTCGTATACACGGCGTCCCCAATAGGGTTGGTCCACTGTTTGCGGCACCACAAAGGTGGGCAAGCCCTGATGCAGGCCAGCAGACGTGGTGCCTGCACCGCCGTGATGCACGACGCCGCGCACATGTTGAAAAAGCTTATCATGTGGGGCTTTGCGAATGGCATAGATGGTGTCCGGCAAATCGTCAGGATTAATGCCACCCCAACCACGCGCCACCACCACGCGACCACCCCATTTGGCCACGGCTTCTTTCAAAATCTCTGTATTGCGCGAAGCGCCAAAGGGCATGGAGCCAAATCCAACATAGATCGGCTTTTCACCTGCTGCCAAAAAAGCTTTAAAGCGCTCGCTCGGTTCCCAGCCGGTATTATCATTCAATTGCCAATATCCGGTAACCTTCGCGCTTTCCGGCCAATCCGACGGGCGCGGCGACACATGGTCTGAATAGGCATAGAGCGTTTCAAGGTCGTTGCCTTGCGTGTCTTTAAAAAAGCCACCTTTTTTGCGGGGCTTCAGGCCCAAGAGTTCCTTGCGCAGTCGGTTGCGCGGCATGTCGTAATAAAGCTGCTGCACATTCATGATTGAATAAGAGAGCTTGTTGAATGTTTTGCCCAGATCCGGGCCGTAATAAGCGCAAAGCGGAAATTCTTCAGTGGAGTTGAGTGGCTGCAACGCTGCCATCACAGAAGGAATATCAAGCGCCTCGGCGATATCGATGCCGAAACTGGTGTTCATGTTGAGCACCAATGCATCCGCACCCTGGCACATTTCCCATGAATGCCGCGCGGCCGTTTCCACAATTTTCTGCCCTTTGGCCAACAGCGAAGGCATATTAACCAGCATGTTCTGGCTCATTGCGTTTTCAAAGTCAGATTGCTGCAGAAAGTTTTGAATTTTGTCGCCGAGCGAGTAAAACTCAAGCCCGCGACTTTCAATCATGTCTTTAAAATCATCCGGTGCGCCAAGAACAACATCATATCCACGATCTTGCAGCGCCATAGCCAGAGCCACATAAGGCTGGACGTCACCCTGCGTGCCAATCGTGGCAACAGCAATACGTTTTGCCATTTGAACCCTCACTTCCGCCGAAATGCCGAACCATTCACGCAGTTCAGCCCATTTACTTTACATTTTCAAGCAAGTAGAACGGCTTTCTGGACATTTTCTTTCGCATAATCAACCAAGAAGGGCAAGAGATATGAGCACGAAGCTCAAAGCAGCACTCCTAGGCGCATCCGGCTACACCGGGGCAGATTTATTGCGATTGGGTGTCCTGCATCCTCAACTTGAATTCACTGCTTTAACCGCAAACACCCATGCTGGGAAACCCTTGGGTGCGGTGTTTCCCCACCTAGATGGGTTAGGTTTGCCCCAATTACAACAGACAGATGACATGAATTGGGATGAATTCGACGTTGTGTTTTGCGGACTGCCGCACGCGACATCACAAGCAATCATTGCTGAGATTGTGGAAAACCATGATCGGCCGCGCATTATCGACATGTCAGCTGACTATCGGTTGCGTGATCCCGATTCTTATCAAAAATGGTATGGCAACAAGCATATTGCGCCGCATTTGCAACAAAAGGCAGCCTATGGCCTTTCCGAGCATTATCGCGACGAAATCAAAGAAGCACGCATCATTGCTTGTCCTGGTTGTTATCCCACAGCAGCATTGCTGGCACTGATTCCCTTGGCAAAGGCCAAAGTGGTGGATGCCGCAGACATTGTTATTGATGCCAAATCCGGCGTGAGTGGCGCAGGGCGTGGCCTCAAACAAAATACGCTTTTCGCGGAGGCAGGCGAGAGCTTGTCGCCTTACGCTGTGGCTTCGCATCGGCACAGCGCGGAGTTGGATCAGGAGATCAGTTTGGCCGCCGGGCAGGACGTCGTTGTTGGCTTCACGCCGCATCTCATTCCTATGAGCCGGGGCGAGTTGGTGACATGCCATTTGAAACTGGCCGAAGGCCATACGGCAACTGATGTCCGCGAGCGCCTGAAAGCCAGCTACGACAATGAACCATTTGTCCAAATATTGGAGGATGGCGTGTTCCCTTCTACAAATATGGTGCGTGGCTCAAACCTTTGTAAAATCAACGTGTTTGAGGACCGTATTCCGGGCCGTGTCATTGTCATCGCCACATTGGACAATTTGGTGAAGGGCAGCGCCGGGCAGGCGATCCAAAACTTCAATATCGCCTTCGGCCTTGAAGAAACAACGGGCCTCCAACAAGTGGCGTTGTTCCCTTAAGCATTGCGCATGAGGCGTAGGAAATGCACGCTTTTGAAGCTTTTACCGACGATGAGTTGATCCTTGAAAAGCTTTTTGACGGCCTACGCCAATTCAATGCGCGGCAAAATCCTGAAATGCCGACAGATAATTTTGGCTTTATTCAGCGTGACACCGACAACACGATAATCGCAGGTATTTGGGCGCGCGCGAGAATGGGGGCGGTTGAAATCGACACCTTATGGGTAAAGGATTCACATCAGGGCAATGGGCTTGGCCGAGCATTGCTAGACGCGACCCTTTCGGAATCTAAGCGCCGCGGGGCAAAGATGGCTCATCTGAATACATTCGATTTTCAAGCGCGGCCATTTTATGAAAAGTTCGGCTTTGCTGTGTTTGGAGAAATCACGTTCCCCAATGGCACAACAAAATATTGGATGAAGAAAGACCTGTAGTGTTGGTTTTTGTCTGTTCGGCTATCGAATAATTCACGCTAAAGGTCGCGGAATTTCGGCCGAAACGGCAATACGGTATGGCATCCGAACGTGTAAAATGCAGGCTTCCAACAAGTGATGATGCCCCTCTAACTCTTGACAATCCATCAGGACGGCGTAGCTTTACACAAGGTTTTCGCCACCTGCCTGCGCAATCCCTTTGGGAATGGTGAAGGCGTATGTCAAAAATGAAATCGTCACATCAGCGACGATGTTCAGTAATTTGCGCAACTGGCTTTAATCGTCGCAAATGAGGCGACCATGACTTATTTTTCTGACCATGCCAAAGCGCTGGCCAAAAGGCTGCGTCAATCTCTAAAACAGCGCGATATCGACCTGTCGCACGGGCAATGCCTTGAAATAATCTCCGAGCTGACAGGAGAGATCAGCTGGAATCATCTGAGCGCAAAGCTAAACACAAATCGAGACCGGGATAGCTTGCCCTACGGCTGGTTTGCCCACGGAGAATATCTCAGCACTTGCTATCAATTTGACTTTGAAAAAGCGCCACGAACAGTCTCAATCGAGTGCGAAAAACAGCGTCCCAGAACTTATGCAACGCTGATGCAGTTTTTCTCAGCGGACCGCTTTAAAGACACAACATTGAGGTTTTCAGGACAAATCAAGACCGAAGATGCCGATAGCGCGAGCCTATGGATGCGTGCCGACGGTGCGGAACGCGAGCGACTGGCGTTCGACAATATGCAGACGCCTGAGCCGGACCGTTCGATCAAGGGGACCGCAGATTGGCAGGATGTGGCCATCGAGCTATTTATTCCAAATGAAACGGAGAAGATCTTCTTCGGCCTATTGCTGTCGGGTAAAGGCAGAGCAAGCTTCCGCAATCTTCAAATGATTGCACAAAATGACAAAGCCTTGCCCCTTGATTATGACGACACGGATTCGCTTTATCCGGTCAATCTGGGGATGTTCGCTAGCCAAACAATGTGAGTTGTGAGGCATCGAATTCGGCTTGTTTGGCGGCGTCGGGAGTCGCTTTGTCCTTCTTGGCGTCGTTCTTCTTTGTCGGCTTTTTGGGAGTAGGGGCCGGCGTCGCTTCGGCAACGATTGGCTCTGCTGCTAACCCGACCTCGCCAACGGCCGTTTCCAAGGCGACATAAGCGGCTTTGCCAGCAAGCCGAAATTCCTCGCCCTTTGCCGTCAGAACGATGTGCTGGGCGCGGGCATCTTTCTTGCAGGGCTTTCGCTTCACCAATTTGCGCTTTTCCAGCTTATCCATCATGGCACTAGCTGACGCTTTATTGACCCCCATAGCGCTGACAATGTCGTGCAGATGTTGGCCGTGAAAGTCTTTATCCTTTGAAAGCTCAGCTTGCTCAAAAACGGCGCTGAGATATTCAAACTCGCTATAACTCATCCCCAGTTCGGCGGTGTGTTTCATCCAATGTCGATGGGCAAGGCGGTGGATATTTTCAAGAGATTCAGCACGCATAGACAACTCATATTTCTGTTCGTACGCTTGGCGTACTATTTGCAACGTCATGTACTAATTGCAAAAATGGGGCGGGCGTCAATTTCGAATTGTCATGCTTGTTGCGCGAACGGCCACTTATCAACCAATTTGTTTGCAACTGGTTTTCTGCAGAAGTGCATGTCATAAATGCGCGAATCTGGCTTTGCAAATCTTCTTATCCATTTAAAAACCATAATTTGTTATCATCTTAAGCATGGAGTGCGCCGCAAAACGTGGCGTGCATTCAACATCGAGGTCGAAAGAGGAACCATGACCGAAGAATTTCACCGTATTCGCAGACTCCCCCCTTACGTGTTTGAGCATATCAATCCGATCAAGGCGGCGGCGCGAGCGGCGGGAAAGGATATTATCGATCTCGGCATGGGCAATCCCGATTTGCCAACTCCAAAGCACATTGTTGAAAAGCTGCAGGAAACGGTGAAGGACCCGCGAACGCATCGCTATTCTTCATCCCAAGGCATACCGGGGCTGCGCAAGGCGCAAGCCAGCTATTATGGCCGTCGGTTTGGCGTGAAGCTCGACCCGGACACCCAGGTTGTGGCGACACTTGGCTCTAAAGAAGGCTTCGCCAACATGGCGTCAGCCATTACAGCGCCGGGCGACGTGGTGTTGGTGCCCAACCCCACCTATCCGATTCATTCCTTTGGCTTTATTATGTCCGGCGGCGTGGTCCGCTCTATGCCAGCTGAGCCGAATGAGGAATTTATGCGGGCGCTTGATCGCTCCGTACGCCATTCGATTCCAAAGCCAATCGCTTTGATTCTGAATTATCCGGCCAACCCAACGGCCTACACGGCAGATTTGGATTTCTATAAAGAGGTGGTGGATTATTGCCGCCAACATGAAATCTTCATCTTGTCCGATTTGGCCTATTCCGAAATCTATTTCGACGACACGCCGCCACCTTCCATTTTTGAAGTAGAGGGCGCGATGGATATCGCTGTGGAATTCACCTCCATGTCCAAAACCTTCTCTATGCCCGGCTGGCGCATGGGGTTTGCTGTGGGCAATGAGCGGCTGATCAAGGCGCTCAAGCGCGTGAAGTCCTATCTCGACTATGGCGCATTTACGCCAATCCAAGTGGCGGCCGCCGCGGCCCTAAACGGGCCAGACGACTGCATCGCTGAGGTGCGCGAAATATACAAACATCGTCGCGATGTGCTGGTGGAAAGCTTCGGCCGGGCTGGATGGGAAGTAAATTCACCCCCAGCCACCATGTTCGCGTGGACACCGATTCCTGATCAGTTCGCCCATTTGGGTTCACTTGAGTTTGCCAAGCTTTTGATCACGGAAGCCGATGTGGCTGTGGCGCCTGGGCTTGGCTTTGGCGAATATGGCGACAATTACGTGCGCATTGCATTGGTGGAAAACGAACAACGGACTCGCCAGGCCGCCCGCAATATCAAGCGCTTTATGCAAAGGCATGGCGGTTTGGGCGATAATATCGTGCCGTTGACCAAATAGGCACCCAAAAACCTGAGGGCGTCTCGAAAATCTTCGAGATGCCCGTTCTTGCCCCAAATCGGACCTATTTTCTCCCTATCTGCTGTTGCAGAGGGCGCGATGACGCGCGACGTTCGCTAAATTGTTAAAGAGGTTTTCATGAAAAAGATTCTTATCGCATTAATGGCTGTGGGGGTGCTTGCTGCCTGTGATAACCCGCAAGAAGTTCCAGAAGCGCAAGTGAAAGTTGAGGCTGAAGCAGAGAGCCAGGCCGAAGAGCAGGCGCAGGACGAAGCGACACAAGAGGCGGAATCGTCGGGTGATGTGGTTCAGGATTTGCAAGATCAAGCCGACCAAGTAACCAAAGACATCGAGGAAAATGTCAACGCCTTGGCTGAAAAGGGCAAAGACGCCGCTGAAAAACTGGGCGAAGATGCACAAAACTTGATGAATGAGACAAAGACAGGTGCCCAAAAACTGGCGGAAGAGGCCGAGAAGGCTCTTGATGAGCTCACCGATGGGCAAACAGATGGTGCCCAACAGGTTTTTGGTCCCGATGGAGAAGTGCTCACACTAGAAACCTGTGCCGCATTTACCTATGACCCAGAAAATATGGACGCAAAAACCCGCGCCAAAGTTGAGGCGTGTGAAGCGTTGCAGGCCGCTGCCCAAGACGATGTTGGCGAAAGTCAATAACCTACACCTTCAGTTCAATCTACCTAAGCCGCGCATTTTGCGCGGCTTTTTTGCGTTTCGAGCTTAAATCCTACAAGCTCATACCTTGACCTGTAGGATTTATCCTACTAGAGACTGTTTCAGAAAATCATTGTAGGATTTGTAGGTTATGTCTGAGCACGCTGAGTTTTTGGCGCAAGTTGAAAAGTTTCTTGAACAAACGGGATGCTCCCCAAGTCGCTTTGGCCGCGAGTTTGCGGCAGACCCATTGTTCGTTTTCAACCTGCGCAAGGGACGTGAGCCCCGCTTGGATACAAGAAATAGGATTTTGGCGCAAATGCGCGAAACGGAAAGGCAAGACATGAAAGACGACGCTCCACTCCGCTTAGGTATCGCTGGTGTAGGGACTGTAGGTGCTTCACTCATTTCAATGTTTTTGAATGAGCAAGAGCGGATGATGCAACGCTTTGGGCGTCAGATCGTCGTCACGGGTATTTCCGCACGCTCACGGTCAAAAGATCGCGGTGTTGATCTTTCCGACATGACTTGGTTTGACGATCCGGTCGCCCTGGCCAAATCCGAAGAAATTGATTTGTTCGTTGAATTGATGGGTGGCGAAGATGGGCCGGCCCTGGCCTCTATTCGTGCCGCGCTCGAGCTTGGCAAGCCTGTGGTCACCGCCAACAAAGCGTTGATCGCTAAACATGGGGTGGATATCGCCCGCCTGGCCGAAAAAACCAACACACAGTTTGGCTTTGAGGCTGCGGTGGCTGGCGGCATCCCCATCATCAAAACCCTTCGTGAAGGTTTGGGCTTGGCCCATGTGCAGCGTGTTTACGGCATTATGAACGGCACCTGTAACTACATCCTCACCCGTATGACGAATGAGGGCATCAGTTTTCAGGACTGTTTGAAAGATGCGCAAGAGCTTGGGTATGCCGAAGCTGACCCAACCTTCGACATTGAAGGCAATGACACGGCACATAAGCTGGCAATCCTGACTTGCCTTTGCTTTGGCTGTGAGATCGCCGCCGATCAAATGTATATCGAGGGCATCACCCGGATCGATCAAGCGGACATTAAAGTGGCCAGCGATTTGGGCTTTGACATTAAGCTGCTCGGCGTCGCCCAGCTCACCTCTGATGGAATTGAACAGCGCGTGCACCCGACCTTGGTGCCCAAAACCAGCACCATTGCTGGCATTGATGGGGTGTTGAACGCTGTATCGCTGGAAACAGATCATGTGGAAGAATTGTTGTTGGCTGGCCCCGGTGCTGGGGGGGATGCAACAGCAGCGTCGGTCATTTCAGATATATTTGACTGCGCGCGCGGCACCCACGTGCCACCACTGGGCTTGCCGGTGGACGAGTTGGTGCCGTACGATAAAGCGCGGATGCGTGAGCATGAAGGCGGCTACTTTATTCGACTAAATGCTAGGGACATTCCTGGCGCACTTGCTGCTATAGCGTCCCGCATGGGGGAAAGTGAGATTTCGCTTGAAAGTGTTATTCAACGGCCAGATCTGGTTGTGAATGACCCGGAAACGAAAAGCGAAGCAACACGCACTGTCGTGTTGATCACGCAAAAGACCCTGGAGCAGTCAGTGCGGCAAACCATTGATCGGATTGCGGCAGATGGCTTTATCGTTGGAAAACCGCAGGTTATTCGAATCGAGCGGTTCTGATACGCCAAAGTTGAAACAGGCAGAGGCTTTAAAATGGCAATGACAGCTAAATCCACAATCACCGCTGAGGCGATTGTTGATCGTAATTTGACCCTTGAAATCGTGCGCGTCACTGAAAATGCCGCCATCGCTGCTGCTCATTGGCGCGGCAAGGGCGATGAAAAATCCGCAGACCGTGCGGCCGTGGAAGCGATGCGTGAAGAATTGGGCAAAATCTCCGTGGATGGTCGCGTCGTAATTGGTGAAGGCGAACGCGACGAAGCGCCGATGTTGTTTATCGGTGAAGAAGTCGGCATCGGGCAGGGCGCCAAAGTTGATATTGCTGTTGATCCTTTGGAAGGCACAACATTGTGCGCCAAAAACCAGCATGATTCACTGGCAGTATTGGCCATGGCCGAGCGCGGCGGACTGTTGCACGCACCAGACGTTTATATGGAAAAGATCGCGGTTGGGCCGGGCTATGAGCCAGGCATTATCGATTTGGACCGGACGCCGAAAGAAAATGTGGAAGCCATTGCAAAAGCGCGCGGCGTTGGTGTTGCAGATATCACCGTTTGCGTTTTGGATCGCCCACGTCACGCCCATATCATCAACGAACTGCGCGACATCGGTGCGTCGATCAAGCTGATCAATGATGGTGATATTGCTGGCGTGATTCACACAACAGACCGCGACGAGACCGGCATTGACCTTTATATCGGAACTGGTGGCGCACCCGAAGGCGTTTTGGCCGCGGCGGCGTTGCGTTGCGTTGGTGGACAAATGCAAGGCCGTTTGGTGCTTGATAGCGACGAAAAGCGCGCCCGAGCCACACGTTTGGGCATTACAGACCATAATCGCAAATATGCTGTGGACGAATTGGCCTCTGGCGATGTGCTGTTTGCGGCGACAGGCGTGACCGACGGTTCAATGTTGGATGGCGTGAAGATCCGCCCGAAACATGTGGAAACATCCACCATTGTGATGCGCTCTTGGTCAAAAACCGTGCGCCAAATCAATGCACGGCATTTGCGCGATATTTAATCGCGAAACATCGAATTGAAGGCGCGCAAATTCAGCGCGCCTTTTTTTGTGCCATTATTTGCTTCACATCATAGGGCGACAACAGGTAAGTTCGCGTTATGTTTGAGGAAAAAGACTTCTTTTTAAATGTCGAAAAGTCTGTGGGTGGCCGCGCGTGGATTGACCGGCTGAACACAGCACAAATGCGCACAGCAACAGCTATGTCGCAACAATTTGGCATTAGCGAAATATTAGCGCGCATTTTGGCCGGGCGTGATGTGCCGCTGGAGGCAACAGAAGAGTTCTTGTTGCCGACATTGCGTGGGCTCATGCCAGATCCAAGCACCATCACGCAAATGGATGAGTTGGTCGACCGCCTGGTACAGGCTGTTGAAAACGGCGAGAACGTCGCGCTGTTCGGCGATTATGATGTGGATGGGGCGTCCTCTTGTGCATTGATGACCCGCTATTTGCGCGGTGTTGGCTTGGCGCCCGCAACCTATATTCCTGACCGTATCTTTGAAGGATACGGCCCAAACATCCCAGCGATGGATCACTTGATCGACGAAGGGGCCAATCTGATCATCACGCTGGATTGTGGAGCGACGTCATTTGAACCCATCGCCCATGCGCGTGAGCGCGGCATTGATGTTTTGGTGATTGATCACCACCAAGTGGCGCATGAATTGCCGTCAGCTAACGCTGTGGTCAATCCTAATCGCCCTGACGATATATCTGGCCTTGGACATCTCGCCGCGGCTGGCGTGACCTTTATGGTGCTCGTGGCGCTCAACCGTGTCTTGAAAGACAAAGGGCAAATCGCAAATCTGCCGAACCTGATGCACATGACCGATCTGGTCGCCCTGGCCACCATTTGTGACGTGGTGCCGCTGCAGGGCCTTAACCGCGCCTTTGTGCAACGTGGATTGGACGTTATGCGGTCCGGCAAAAATCCAGGATTGGCCGCCTTGGCACTGGCTTCAAGGGTTTCAGGCCCGCTCAATGCTTACCATCTGGGCTTTTTGCTCGGGCCCCGCATCAACGCAGGCGGGCGAATTGGCGATGCGTCATTGGGCGCTCGGCTATTGTCCTGTGATGATGAGCACGAAGCGATGCATATTGCTGAACAGCTGGAAGGCTTAAACGCTGAACGGCAAGCAATTGAAAAACGCGCTGTAGAAGAAGCCGTTGCCGTGGCTGATGCAGAAATTGGCGATGGGGAGGGGCCGCCAGTTATTGTTGTGGCCTCACCAGATTGGCACCAAGGTGTCGTTGGCCTTATTGCGGCGCGCTTGAAAGAGCGTTTCAACCGACCAGCATTCGCCATCGCGCAAAAGGCTGACGGCTCCGGCACAGGCTCCGGGCGGTCTATCCCCGGCGTTGATCTGGGCGCGGCTGTGATCGCCGCGGTAGATGAAAAGCTGCTCACCAAAGGAGGCGGCCACGCAATGGCTGCCGGTATTTCGATCGGCTCCGGCCAAATAGGCCATTTTCGCGCCTATTTAGCAGATCAATTGCAGCAAGATGTGACCGAAGCCCGCAAACAAAACACGATTAAAATCGACGCGGCAATGACAGCACGTGGCGCGACGGCAGATTTTATCCATCAAATTGAACGCGCTGGTCCGTTCGGCGCTGGCAACCCCGGCCCGTTGTTCGCTTTTCCGGCACACCGCGTGGCGTTCGCAGACATTGTGGGCGTTGGCGGGCATATCCGCTTGTCGCTCACGTCACCTGACCGTGCGCGGCTTGGAGGCATCGCGTTTCGCGCTGCTGACAGCCCCCTTGGACAAATGCTGTTAAATGCAAAAAATGGTGATCCAATTCATGTGGTTGGCGCGTTAAACATTAACCATTGGCAGGGGCGTGAAGAACCACAATTAAGAATTTTGGATGCCGCAAAATCATCCTAGTCCCTACCTATAGTTGTCATGTCGGGGAAATTGGCCTTTAAAAACAATGTGTTTTGCAAAGGGCTTGATATTTTTCCCATCACCGATAGAATTTTGGGCATAATTAGGGAGGCCTAGAACCGGACTTTAATGGTTAATTCCACTATATTGGAACAAGGTTCAGGAATGTAGCGTATGAGTGATTTAGCATTTGACCGGGAACGGTCATCGCCGACCTTGGCATCAAAATTTCTATCTTTTGTTTTGCACCGTGCCGCGCGCAGGATTATCAAAGATGTGCCCCATGGTAGCATCAAAGTGATTTTGCCGTCCGGTCGCGTTGGCTATGTCGGCAACCCTGAAAACGCTGGCCCAAAGGCCACACTCAAACTCAACAATTTTAACCTGCTTATTGAAGCGGCCCGTCGCGGCACCGTGGGCTTTGCTGCCGCATACATGAATAAAGACATTGAATGCGATGATCTGTTGGCGGTGTTTAAATTCTTCCTCAAAAACCGCGATCACCTATCTGCGGTGAAGCCGGGATTCTTCCATCGCGCGGCTCAGGATATGGCCTATCACATTTCGCGGCGGAACACGCGCGAAGGCTCTAAGAAGAATATCGCTGAGCACTACGATCTGGGGAATGACTTTTATGACCTCTGGCTCGACGAATCGATGGTCTATTCCTCTGCCTATTTTACCAGTGAAGACCAAAGCCTGACGGATGCTCAGTGGGCTAAAAATCATTTGGTCGCGGATATGGCTGGTGTGCAACCGGGCAGTGACGTGTTGGAAATCGGCTGTGGCTGGGGTGCATTTGCCGAGACAATTGCAAAAGATTATAAGGCAAATTTGCGCGGCATAACCTTGTCGAAGGAGCAGCTCAAATACGGACTAAAAAGATTGTCCGACAAAGGTTTGGACGAGTTTTCTAAACTCGTAATTGAAGATTATCGTGATACCCAGGGCCAGTTCGATCACATTTGTTCGATCGAGATGATCGAAGCCGTTGGTGAAGATCATTGGCCAACCTATTTTAAAACAGTTCATGATCGGCTCAAACCTGGCGGCACCGCTGCGATCCAAGCGATTGTCATCGACGAGAATGATTTTGAAGAATACCGCAGCAATGTCGATTTCATCCAGCGCTACATTTTCCCCGGTGGCATGTTGCTCACCAATGAGGTGATGCGCGAACAGGGCGAAAATGTTGGTCTAAAACTGGAAAAGCAAGAAATGTTTGGACAGTCCTACGCCAAAACGCTGGCCATGTGGCGCGATGCGTTTTTGGCGAACTGGGACAAGATCGAAAAGCTCGGGTTTGATGAAACCTTCAAGCGCAAATGGGTCTATTACCTCACTTATTGTGAGGCGGGGTTCGCCGACAAAATGATTGATGTGGGCGTTTATCAATATCGCCGTATCGACTAGGGCGTAAAGTTCCGCCCTAGATAAAGCTCATAGCGGTAGATTTCCTGCCCAAAGCGCATGATAGGTAGTTCATCGATCAGTTCTAGGGTCTCAAAACGTTGTTCGATTTGCGAGGCGGGGCTGATGTCGTCTTTCAACACCAAAACGTCTTTTCCTGAACTGAGTTGCGGAAGTTCCCAATAATCAAATTGGGTGGGGCGATAATCGATGGCAAATACATCCGTGCGACTCAACACAAGGCTTAGCTGGCTGGCAGTTTGAAAACGATAGGCTGCAAGATTGTCTACACCAACTTCTTCTGCCGTCTGATTGACCCAATCAGCGACTTGTGACCACCCATAAACGCTCGAGGCTTCCTTATCGTACCCCGGCAACCATACGGTGATTGGCGCGAACGCATAATGAAACGTGGTGAGGGCGACCAAAACGATCCCAAAGATATAGTGCCCCCAGATCATATACTTAGACCGCATCAGATATGGGATCAGCAGCAACAGCCCCAAATAGGCTAGGTCACTCCAATACCAAAGCGTATAGGCAAAGGCTGAAACAGTGGCGAAAGCGATGGTAGACAGCACAAATGTATAAGTGGCAAGGCGCAACAAATAGCGGGGTGCTGTGTTGGCATATTTCGGTCGAAATTGGTTGATGATCGCCACAAGGAGGAAGGGGCCGAACAAGACCAATGTCGCGGCCACAAAATTGATCAAGGCAATTGGGTTAAACCGTTCGAGCCATCCCGCGCCATGTCGCTGATCCAGATGAAAGCCAAATGATGCCCAATCATGGGTCCAATTCCACCAAAACAGCGGCAGCATACAGGCGAAGGTGAGCAAGCCTGCCAAATATAGATGGGGGGACTTGAGCTGGTGGCGCAATTTGCTGCTGAACAAAATGACCAGAACAAGCGCTAGCCCCATAAAGACCGCGCTATATTTGGTAAGCCCCATCAATCCGAGATAAAGGGCGCCCGCATATAGACCTGCGAGGTCCGATTGTCCCCGTGCCGTACGATCCAAATAGCGCCCGAGATAAAAGAACGCGCCGCTGGCGAGAAAAATCAACAAATGATCGTGGTAGATCAGGCTCGACCACACCAGAATGGTTGGCGAGGCGTAAAGCATGGTCGCGACAAACAAAAACAAATGTGTGTGCGAAATCGTGGCGTCGTTGCTGCGGTAGTGGCCGATAATCTTCCAAATGAAGAACAGAGTGCCAAGGGTGGTTAAAAGCGTCACCGCACGCAAACCCAGCAAATGATCGAGCCCGATCAATTGGCCAAGGGCGATGAGCCAGGCCCCTAAGGGTGGATGGTCAAAATATGACAATTCTGGCGTTTGTGCCCAACGCCAGTAATAGGCTTCGTCGCCCAATGGAAACATGCCGTAAGTAATAAGGAGCTTTAAGAGGACCAAAAGCCCGGCAATAATCAACAGGGCGCGCACAGACGGCAAATAATCGGCTTTATCAGGGACGAATTTCATAAACTCACTTTTCAGCCGGTTTGTAATTTGTGCCGAAATATAGCTGATAGCGATATATTTCAAAGCCATAGCGCTGAATGGAGACTTCTTCCACCAGCTTAAGCGTTTCAAAGCTGCCGGTCAGCTTGTCTATATTCGCCTGTTCATCATGTAAGATGATAGCACGCTTACCTGCAAGCGCCTCAAGGTCTTGCCAATAGTCAAATTGCGACGGTTGTGGGGACAGTTCGTAGATATCGCGCCGTTGACCATGGAAATTGAATTGCGCAACCGTTTTAAATCGGCTGGTGGCAATAAAATCTGCGTCCAAACGTGTCTCTGCGTCCAAAGTGGCCGCCACCACTTGGTCCCAGCCAAATGTCTTGCCTGTTTCCACATCATGCACGCCAATAAGCGCTGCCAATGGCAAAACGCAATAATTGATTGTCACAAGAATAGCCGCGACCAAGCCAAGCACTACATGGGCCCACAACAGCCATCCGATTCCCAAAAGCACCGGAGACAGGATGACCAGCCCAAGATATGCAAGGTCAGTCCAATACCAATGGCTGGAGACTGTCATCACCATAGACAAAAGAAACGCCATCGTGGTGCCGGAAACAAACAGGATCAAATAAGCAGCCGTGCGCGTAAAGCTGTTTTCAGCCTGCAAACGCCGAATGCGAAACAGGCTGAGCAGCAAAAATGGCCCAAACAGGATCACCGTATAAAGGAAATAGCGGATAAAATAATGCGCCGCATAGCTTTGCCACCAGGGCCCTGAGTGCCGATCATAAAGGTGGAAGCTGAATGAGGCGAAATCATTTTGTACATTCCAAATAAAGGTGGGGGCTTGCATGGCGACAGCCAGCAGGGCCGCAAGGTAAAGATGTGGGCTTTTAAGCTTGTGCCAATAGCGCGGGCTGCACACCACCACCAATGCAAAGCCAATCCCCACAAATAGGGCGCTATACTTTGTCAGCGCCGCCAAGCCCAGAAATCCAGCTGCCGTATAGAGCGATTTGAACGAAGTCCGTTCGTCAGACTCTGTGTCCAAATAGAGCGTGTAATAATACATCGCCCCCAAACACAAAAAGATCAGCAGATGATCGAAATAGACGATTGTGGTCCATGCAAAAAAGGTGGGGGATGCCAGAAGCACAACTTCTGCAATCAGAAATGCCCTCAAGGGCGCTTGCGGGCGTATTTTAGCGGCGAAGCGCCACAAAAAGTAGGAGCTGCCCGCAAAAGTGAAAAGTGCGCCCATGCGGGCGCCCACAATGCCATCACCAAAAATGGCTTGCATGGCAGACATCAACCACGCGGCAAGCGCCGGATGATCAAAATATGAGAGTTGCGGGCGTTGTCCCCAAACCCAATAATAGGCTTCGTCGTCCAGCAAACCGCTTTGGGTCATCAGGATCAGTTTGATGGCCATGAAAACGCCAATGATCACCAATAAAAGACGATCGATAAACGGTCGATTTTGATCTGCAGTTGGCGACATGCGCACCATCCCCTCAAGCGCTCTTTCATCCCATATAAAGCGTTTGTGTTGCCGATGCTAGGCAAGGCATCAAAATAGGGAAACCCATCAACCAAACAAAAGCAAAAGCCATATCGCGGCGCGGGGCGCCAACGAATGATAATGTTTTTGAACCAAGGAGATATGAGATTTACTTAAACACAAAAAAACCGGCCAGAGGCCGGTTTCTTGTTGTTCGAGACGCCTCCTAATTAAGGAAGCTGTTGGTACGCCCTACGGGACTCGAACCCGTGTTTCCGCCGTGAAAGGGCGGCGTCCTAGACCACTAGACGAAGGGCGCCTCGAACAGTGGTTGTCGTATATTGACGTTCTTCAAAAGACGCAAGAGGCTTTTTCGCTTTTTTATGGTTTTTTTTCAAAAAAGTGACAAAAATCTGAAAACACGCACTTATGTCAGCAACCTTTAAATTGCACGGGGCGTTTATAACCATTTGGACGCTTGCGGATATCCACGTGTATAAATTTGCGGCCTGGATAACATCCAAGTCCACCCACTTGTGATTGTGTGCGCATAAAGGCAATCAATTTGGATTTTGAAACGCCGGGAATAAAGACATCCGCGGCCATGCACTTCTGGTGGTAAGAGCCCCACGCGCCGCCAACCATATAATTGTGGATCGGGTTACGGAAACCTGATGTCACAACAACCGGGCGACCAAACCGCAATTCAGCCTTCCACAGCACATAGCGCAGCTTTGGCAACAGGCAGAAAGTGTTGACCTTACTGTGCTCCACATGCAGGCCATATTTCTTGTCGTAGCGCTTTGCCGCGTCAAAGCCGCCTAAGGAGGCACAGCCTGCCAAAAGGGCGAACGACAATGTCGCTGCGATCAGGGCGCGCGCATATGTAGAAAAAGAAGCCATTGGCCAAGCCAGTTCCAAAAATGGAGTTTGTTTTGCGTTTGGCCATAAAATAAACCGGCGATGCCTAATCGCCGGTTTAAACAAGTGGTTAATTTTGTATTTTCAATTTTACCATTCGCCGGTGTTGCTCATGCTGGCCCAAGGTTCCTTTGGCTCAAGGCTGTCACCTTCTTGCAAAAGCTCGAAGGAAATATTGTCTGGCGAACGCACAAACGCCATATGTCCATCACGCGGCGGGCGGTTGATGGTGTAGCCCATGTCCATAAGGTGTTGGCACAAGGCATAGATGTCTTTCACGCGGTAGGCGAGGTGACCAAAATTGCGGCCACCATCATATTCTTCGGGGTCCCAATTGTAGGTGAGCTCAACTTGAGCCTCCTCATCCCCCGGCGCCGACAAGAAGATCAGCGTGAAGCGGCCTTTCTCATTATCAATGCGGCGATTTTCTTGCAGGCCAAGACCTTCGCAATAAAATCTCAGACTCTCGTCAATGTTGGAGATGCGAACCATTGTGTGCAAATATTTCATAGCGTGCCTTATCTTTTTCTGGAGGTTTTGATCGACTCTACCAAAAACGAGTTGATCACAAAACTTGTTCCGGGAAAACCAATCAACCCACAGGCGGGTTTCAAAAAGACCTTAACAATCAGCGACTTGATTGGATGGTTAATAAAATGTAATTAATCCCTTAACAAATCGCTTTGAATCGGACAAACTCATTCAATTAGGAGTAATTGAGTAACCTGGCTGTGGCGGGCAGGTCAATTAAAGAGGACATGGCAAAATGGGGGCCAAGAGCACACCGGATCTAAATTCCGATTTGGAATATGAGCGCGACCAAAGCAATCTAGACCGGGCGCGCAGCGACGCGGAAGATGGCTCGGTAGATGTCATAGAGGTTTCAGGCACGATCAAATGGTTTGACGTGGCCAAAGGCTTCGGTTTCATCGTACCCGATAACGGCATGGCCGACGTTCTTGTTCATGTCACATGTTTGCGCCGCGACGGCTATAAAACAGCCTATGAAGGCGCGCGCATTGTGTGCGAAGCGCTGGACCGTCCCGGCGGGCTGCAAGCCTTCCGCATCCTGTCAATGGATGAAACCACTGCCAAACATCCTTCTCAAATGCCTGCACCACGCACCCATGTGGTGGTGGAGCCAACTTCTAAACTCGAGCGCTTGGAAGTGAAATGGTTTAACCGTTTGCGTGGCTTTGGATTTTTGTCCAAAGGTGAGGGGCATCCCGATATTTTTATCCACATGGAAACATTGCGCCGCTTTGGCCTGACTGAATTGCGCCCCGGTCAATTTGTGCTTGCGCGTTATGGCGATGGTCCTAAAGGCCTAATGGTTGCCGAAATTCGTCCAGATGATTGGGGCGAGGCGCCATCCTCTCACTAGTATTGGACAGGTCGATGCAGTCTGAATTGTTGCAACGCTCGGTGAAACTGCTGAGCGTTATTTTTTTGACGATTTTCCTCGTGGGCTGTTTGCACAACGACAAAAATTTGGTTTTGCAGACCGATATTGGCGAAATACCGATAACAGTGGAACTTGCCGATACTCCCGAGACGCGCAGGCGCGGACTGATGTTCCGCACCAAAATGCCGCGCGATGAAGGGATGCTGTTCGATTTTCAGGAAACACGAGAAGTCGCATTCTGGATGCGTAATACCTTCATACCGTTGGATATGATCTTCATCGATGAACGCGGCACCATCAAACACATTCATCACAACGCAGTTCCACAAGACCCAACCAGCATTCCATCAAAATATCCGGTACGCTTTGTGCTGGAAATCAATGGCGGCCTTGCCAAGCAATATGGGCTTAAGCCCGGTGATCAAGTGCGGCACCCGCGCATGAACAGCTAAATTGTGGCCTGGCGTTGGCCCAATTTTCAGGTAGACGCGGCACAATTGCGCCGTGGCGCCACGTCGAAGAAAGCTTATGGCTTGCTGGCGGCGACGTCTTTTCTGGAAAGCGCCTTGTTGCCCCTGTCAGTTGATGTGATTGCACTGCCGATGATGGTGGGTGCACCGAAAAAGGCGATGAATGTCGCCCATGTTGCGCTGTTGGCGTCGGTGTTTGGCGGCATGCTGGGCTATTTGATTGGTTTCGCTTTCCTTGAAACGATTGGCCAATGGATCATCAGCACATACGGCCTAGAGGCCGCATTTGCTCAGTTCCAGCAACAGGCAACAACCAACAACATGGCGGCAGCAACGGCCATTTTTTTGGGCGCGGTAACGCCAGTGCCGTTCAAGCTTGTGTGTTTGGGGGCGGGAATATTGCACATCAATCCTATTTTGTTTGTCGTCGCGGCTTTTGCCGGGCGGGCCCTACGCTTTTACGCCTTTGCGTTGGTCTTTGTAATGTTTGGCCAACAGATGACGGACTGGGCGGGGCGAAATTTGAAACTGTTTAGTGCTTTGGTGATTGTGATCACCATATTGGGTTTCGTGATGGTGGCTTATTGGCCGAAGGCATAACCAACCAATCCCCTTGACTCATTTGCCCGTGCAACACATCAATGCACAGCGGATAGGGGACGTGTATGCCAAATCACACCAACAACTTGCCCATTTTTATTGTGCGGGCGGTCGATGCGCTTGCACTTTTCGGCGGCGCCATTTTGGTGATCGTGGTGTTGGTGAACGTGTTGGCAACGCTGCTTAATGCACTCACCATTGGTTTTGCAGGCGATTTTGAACTCACTGAAATGGGTATTGCGATCACCGTTTTCTGTTTCCTGCCGCTGTGCCAACGTGATAGCGCTCATGTGGCCGCAGATATCTTCACGCAAGGTTTAGGCGCAGGCGTGCGAACCTTCTTGCAGCATATTGCCACATTCATTTCCCTGTTGATCGCGCTGATGCTGCTCTGGCGCATGAGCTATGGCTTTATCGACCAATGGCAATATGGCTATCAGACGGCGATTTTGCAGCTGCCGCACTCGGCAGCCTATGTGCCAATTCTTATGGCGTTGCTACTTTGGAGTGTTGTTGCCCTGCTGCAATTAATGTCCATTTTTAGAAAGCCCAGCAATGTTTGAATGGATCGTTGAACCCTTCGGATTGGGGCTATTGGGCACTTTTGCGCTGATCGGGCTGATTGTTTTGCGGATGCCCATTTCCTTCGCCATGATTCTTGTGGGTGGCATTGGTGTGACGATCCTGAACGGACCCGCCATCTTTTTGGCCCAGCTCAAAACCTTGGCCTACGGCCAATTCTCGATCTACGATTTGAGTGTTGTGCCGATGTTTTTGTTGATGGGCGCACTGGCCACCAAAATCGGCATGGGGCGTGATCTGTTTCAGGCGGCGCAAGCCTGGCTGGGCTGGCTGCGCGGCGGGGCGGCCATGTCCGCAGTGGCTGCCTGTGCCACCTTTGGCGCAGTGTGCGGTTCTTCCCTGGCCACCGCCACAACGATGGGCAAGGTCGCCTTGCCCGAGCTTGAGCGCTTAAAATATTCCGGCAGCCTTGCGACAGGGACGATTGCGGCGGGCGGCGTGCTGGGCATTCTCATTCCGCCTTCGGTTGTGCTGGTGATCTACGCAATCATTGTTGAAGCCAATATTGTCACCATGTTTATGGCGGCATTGGTGCCGGGCGTGATTGCCGTATTGTTCTTCATGCTCGCAATTGCCGTTGTCGTGCGCATATGGCCGCATGCAGCGCCGCAAGCCACGAAAATGGACCGAGATGCGCGGCGCGGCGCCACACGCGCTGTGCTGCCTGTTCTGTTGATTTTTGCGGCCGTGATCGGTGGCATTTATCTCGGGCTGTATAATCCAACGCCTGCCGCAGCGATTGGTGTGTTCCTCGTCGCCGTTTATGGCCTCATCCGCAAACAGTTGCGCTGGAAAGACGCAAAATCGGCGCTTTACGATACGGCCCGCACCTCTGGCATGATTTATCTCATTCTGCTGGGCGCTGAGATGCTCAAAATTTTTATGTCCCGCGCCGGGGTGCCGCAAGCAGCGGCCAGTTGGGCCATCGAAAGTGGCCTGCCGCCCTTTACGATCTTGATCGCCCTGTTGATCGCGCTGATCATTTTGGGGTGCCTGATGGATTCGCTTTCAATGATCTTGCTGGTCATCCCGTTCTTCTGGCCAGTTCTCGTTGAGGTCAATGGTGGGCTTTATCAAGGTGCGGACGGGGCCGGTTTCGGCATGAGCACCGAAGATCTGAAAATCTGGTTTGGCATTCTCGCCTTGATTGTCGTCGAGCTAGGGCTGATCACGCCCCCGGTGGGCATGAATGTGTTTGTCATTTCCGGGCTGAGCAAAAACACCTCGATGGCAGAAACCTATAAGGGCGTGATGCCGTTCTTCACCGTGGAGCTGCTGCGCGTCGCGCTCTTGTTGGCACTTCCGGGCTTAGTGCTGTTTGTCCCGCACTTGCTGCAAGGGTAGGGAGAGCAAGCCTGACCGGTTAGGTCAGGCTGTGCGCCCTGCCGAGCACCCCGGGAATATCGGCGTCATAGCTGCTAAGCTGGCCCATATGCCAAGTTAAAACCTGATTGCTTGAGAGGCAGGGCAGCCCGGTCGTTTCCTCCATCTCGTCAATAATGTCGACGGTGCGCAGATTGGTGCAGCTCAAAAAGACCGCGTCAATACCCCCTTGCGCCGCAAGCTCTTGCGCGGCGGCGCGGATCGAGGTTGCAGAAATGCGCACGACTTTTGATTCCTCCGGCTCTTCAAAGCTGCCAAAAACGGGCGTGGCCACACCGGCGACTTGAAGCGCGTCCCGCAACTTGACCGATACATCCGCCACATAGGGGGAAAGCAGCGCCAGACGGTGAATGGACAGGTCTTGGCAGGCGGCGATCAGCGCGGTAAGCGGATTGGTCACATGGGCGGTGCTGCGGCCCGCGCGCACATAATCGGCTACCTTGTCGGCTCCAATTTCTGCCGCACCCGAGGTGCATCCATAGCCGATACAGTCAAACTGTGCTGCCGGCGGCAAAAGAGCTGCAGCCCCAGTCAACCGGGTGGCCATTGCGGCCAATGTTTCGCGGGTCACCGCAGCCCCGGATGGGATTCGCGTCGTGTGCAGCTCAACGCGCCCAGGCATCAAGCGCCGCATGTCCTGCTCAAGGGTTTCGTCGGCCTGCAAAACGATCAAACCGAGCGCAGGTTTAAGATCTGGCACCGTTTCATAATCGATCTTCATCGCATCACCTCCAGTTCTGCGCCCGCACGCGGGCTGAGAAAGCGACAGCCATGCTCTGTGATCACGATATTTTCTTCATGCACCATCATCCGGCCCGGCCCGGTCTCTATCCCCGGTTCCAGGGTGATGACCATGCCCGGCTGCAACTCAGTATGATCGTTGGGAATGAGCGAGAGCCCCTCAGTCAGTTGCATGCCCAGCCCGTGGCCAAGTCGCCCCGAATCCGATCCGCCCGCGCCGCCAGTGACGACGCGATCCATTGCGTGAAACAATTCTAAAGCTGTTGTGCCGGGGCGGGCAATATCAGCGGCCCGATCAACGGCATCAATCAGCCGCGCTTGCGCATCGCGCGCGGTTGCCGATGCAGTTCGCACCGCAAAGTTCCGATCAAAATCGCAGAAATAGCCATCAAAAACCGCGCCGGTGTCCAGCATCAACACGTCGCCATCCGCAAGAGGACGTTCAGTGGCTGGCGAGATCACATCGGCATAGCCATCCGGTCCGGCACCGCCTGCCAGATAAGGCACCCAATCGGCCCCTTCGTCGAGCAGCAGCCCCTGAAAGTTGCGGAACACTTGTGCCAAAGAGATGCCTTCACTTGCAATTTCCGGCACGCGGGCAAAGGCGCGGCCTGCAATGTCACAAGCCGTGGCAATTTTTTCAATTTCAGCGGACGACTTCACAGCCCGCAAGGTTGCGGTGATGCCGCCATCAGACTGAATGTCTCCCTTCGTGGCGGCCTTGATCCGCTGCCAATCCGCCTGCGGGACCCGCACATAGGTTTCGGGCCCGGAAGGAATGCCAATCTGGCCATTGCCTGCAACTTCGTTCAGCGTGTCGCTGAGCAGGCTTGCTCCGTCATCAGTCGGGTTGGGCGCGCGCCAGGTGCGGATATCTTCAACCCATGTTTGAGCCATGAGGGCTGCGCCGATACTGGGGATCACGGCAATCGGTTTGCCCTGTGCAGGAACCACCAAAAACCACGGCCGTGATGGACTTTCCCAAAACCGCGTCAAAAACCCAGTGAAATATCGAATTTCCGGCTCTGTTGTGAGGAGCAGCGCCGCAAGCTCCCGGTTTGCCAACTTGTCTTGTGCGCGGGCCAGTCGAGCTTGAAATTCGCCAACCGGAAAACCACGTGTCACGATTCTGGTCCTTCGCTAAGCACAGTGAGGACCACTGAGTTCGAATCAAGGCCAAGCTCTGCCTTCTGCGCGTCGCTCATCGACAGCAAAGCAGCGATACCAGCAGCACCTGAAGGCGTTGTGGCCATGCCCGCGGCCCGCATCGCTTCGGCCCCGGCTTCGCCTTCTTGCTCGGAAATAAGTGTGTAGGCGTCTGCGTCACGCGCCAGCCCCTTGAGCGCGATCAGCGAGGGCATCTTGCAATCGAGCCGTCCCATTGCGCTCACTGGCCCGCTACTTTCGACAGGGGCGCCATTTTGGATCGACCCGAAGAGCGCTGGAGCGGCGTCTGGCTCGACCACGATAATAGTTGGCTGGTCGCCCCAGGCTTGTCGCGCAAGCGCTGCACAGGCCCCCGCGAGGCCGCCAACACCTGCCTGCAAAAAGAAATGTGTGGGGGGCGTTGGCATTTGGCGGATAGCCTCTGCCATCAACACCAAATAGCCTTCCATCAAACGGTGAGGGCGCTCGAAATAACCGGGCCAGGAGCTATCCGACAGCAACGCCCAACCGTTTTCCTCAGCGGCCCGATGTGCTGCCGCCATGCTATCCTCATACGTGGCACCCGCGCGGCGCACTTCCGCGCCATGCTCCCGCAACCGCGCCGCAAAGCTCTCAGGAACGCTGTCCGCGAGATAAATCACTGACGCGGCCCCAAAGGCCTGTGCGCCAGCGGCAACTGACAGTCCGTGATTGCCAGCGCTCGCCGCCACATAAGTGCGTCCGCTGTACGCGCCTTGTTCTTTATCGCAAGCGATGACATAAGCCGCGCCCAACGCCTTGAAACTGCCCAGCCCCATTCGGTCGCGCTCATCTTTAACCCAAAGTTGCGCGATGTTGGCATCTGCCGCCAGTGACGTTAGTTCGGTGAGTGGGGTCTCCGCATGGCGTGGGCAGCGTTCCACCAGCGCTTGCGCGCGCGGTGCATCAATAGATGGCACAGGTACATCACTGAGGTCGGAAACCAATGCGGGACGCGCAACTTTTAAAATATCCATCCGGCACTCCCCAAATTAAGATGCGGTGCAGATGATTGTGTGCGCTTTTAAAGGGCTTCGCAAGGCAGAACTTAGGGAGCGGGCACAAAGTGGTGCGCCACTATTGCCGTCCAATTAGGGCCATTCGTTGATTGTTTGACGCTGTGCACATTGCTTTTGCGCGTGCACAGCGTGCGAGGTCAAAACCCGATTAGACATGGAAAGCGGGAATATCACTTAAGGCCGAAGTGATCCGCCATCCATTCGGTTATTCTGGACTTTGAACTAGCCGCCGACCATAGGTGCGAAATGGCTACCGAGGTAATAAGGCCAGACCACCAGACCAAGCAGGCCTTGAATGAAGTTGAGATTCAAATAGCCAATTGTAAACAACCAGCCAATAAACCAAAGCATCCCTGTGCCGGAATGCTGAGTGATGTTGATTTTACGTTCCATTTTCTCCCCCAAGAGATAAGTAAAATGTAGATGTGGGACAATTTTTCTAAGTTTCAATAGCGGGAGTATAAATAGAGGGTTCGTTCAATCAAGCAAAGCTTGCAGTTTGAACCATATGTCGCATGGTACGGGACGCCTCAAGGCGTCAATGAGCAGATTATCTAGAGCAAAGTCGAAAAGACACATCACGGGCGCAACCGGGGAGGTAGGCGGCACGACTTTAAACTGTTTGTGAAATAAATGACGCCAAATATGAAATGGCGATCCCGGCAGGACTCGAACCTGCAACCTATTGATTAGAAGTCAATTGCTCTATCCAGTTGAGCTACGGGACCCAAACAAAAGGTAGGATCTATTAGTGGGTCCAAGGGGCCTTGCGATCAGACCGGAAATTGTCGGCATAAGCCACTTTTTTCCGCTCTACATCGTGCGGCTGCTGCACCACATATTCAATGCCTTTGCGCTTGGCATAGGATTCGGCTTCTTCAAGGCTGTCAAAGCGCAGCTTGATTTGCGAGGCCATGTCTGTGGAAGAAGTGTAGCCCATCAAAGGGTCAATCTCACGTGGGGCCTCAGGTTCAAAGACCAACACCCAATGCTTCGATTTGCCTTGACCAGATTGCATGGCGTTTTTGGCTGGACGAAAAATACGTGCTGTCATGATCTTTGTTAGTCCCCATTTTCTCGTGATGGTCGGAGCAGCAAGATTCGAACTTGCGACCCCTGGTACCCAAAACCAGTGCTCTACCAGGCTGAGCTATGCTCCGACGCTTCACACGAGATGTGATCACCGGACAGGGCTTTACACATTCTTGTGACATCAGGCAAGTCATGATAGTTGCCCTTTTGAAAAAAAGTGCGATTTTTTGCAATTTATCACAAAAGGCGACCCGTATGGTAAACATATTCACAGGCCCAGCCCGCAAGCGTTGGTCGCCCTTAATGATCACTCTGGCTACATTGTTTGTGCTTGGCGCATTTTATTTCAGTGCCACCATGTTGGATCGGCAGATTTCGACCACTTTGACGAATTGGCCGCCCCAAATTGTGTTTTGGTTTGAACAACTCACCCGGTTGGGCGAATCGGATTGGATATTGATTCCCACATTGTCCATTTGGGTTGCGGGCCAATCGGTGAGCCTCTTGCCAATCGGTTACCGATTTAAGTGGCGGTTTCGCACATTTGGCGCCGGGGCTGGCTTCATATTTTGTGCTGTAGCGGTGCCGGGCTTGATATCGGCGCTGTTTAAGCGTGGGCTGGGGCGGGCCCGACCAGTACATATGGATGAGCTCGGCACATTGCACTTCGAACCACATTGGGGCGATTGGACGTTTCAGTCGTTTCCGTCCGGGCATGCCACAACGTCATTTGCCTTGGCGACGGCCATCTTCTTGGTCGCCGGGCGCTGGGGCGCTCTCGCCTATGTCGGCGCGGTTCTGATCGCATTGTCGAGAATTGTGGATGGGGTGCATTATTTCTCAGACGTGGTGGCGGGCACCTTCCTCGGCGTTTTGGGCGCCCTGTGGGTCTACCGATTCTATCGAGATCGTCGTTGGGGCTTTGTACCTCAAAACAGCACGCACCGCTTGCGCTGGGGCGTGCCATTTCGCGTTTGAATGATCTAGCGCTTAAGGTTGCTCAGCTGGCCATAGCGTTCCAGCCCATCTGCCAATTCAGTCTTGAGGTCGTCAAACCCTTCAAGGCCAATATTCACCCGAATCAAATTACCATCGTGTGGCCAATGGGTTGCTGAACGTTGCGATGCGATCTTCACCGGCAGAATAAGGCTCTCATAGCCACCCCAGCTATAGCCCATGCCAAACAATTCCATCTCATCGACCATGGCGGCGATCGCGTCCTCGCCTGCAGGCTTCAGGATAAACGCAAACAGGGTGCCAGCGCCGCGGAAATCGCGGGCGAAAATCTCATGTTGTGGATGTTGGGCGAGGGCCGGGTGCAACACCTTGTCCACCAAAGGGTGGCTTTCAAGCCATGTCGCCATTTTAAGCGCTTTCTCACTTTGATCGCGCATGCGCAATTCCAAAGTACGCAAACCGCGACCGATCAAAAAGCTGTCCTCTGGTGAAACACAAACACCAAGGGCGCGATATGTCTGTTTAACAGCCTTTGCGTACTTTTCATCAGCCGTAATGGTGCCAAACATAACGTCTGAATGGCCCGCAAACACTTTTGTACCCGCGTGGATAACGATGTTTGCACCCAAATCTAACGGGTTATAATAAAGCGGCGATGCCCAGCTATTGTCGGCAAGAATGGCAATGTCCCGCGGGCCACAGACCTTGGCAATGGCGGGCAGGTCCTGCACTTCAAACGTCAGTGAACCGGGTGACTCTGTCATCACAGCACGCGTGTTGGGCTGCAACAAGTCTTCAATGCCCGCACCAATGGTGGGGTCATAATAACGTGTTGTGATTCCCATCTTATCCAAAACCTGATCGCAAAACTGTCGGGTCGGTTCATAGACTGTGTCGCACATCAACAAATCGTCGCCTGCACTCAATACCGACAATAAGGCTGTGGTGATGGCGCTGACCCCGGACGGCGCCAACAAGGTGTCTGCGCCATGTTCGAGTTCAGTGATGACGGCGCGGACCGCATCATCCGTTGGGTTGCCGTGGCGACCATAAGGATAGGCGCGCTTATTGCCCTTGATTTGATCATAACTGTCAAAAATGACCGTGGACCCGCGTACAATCGGAGTATTCACAAACCCAAATTGTTGTTTAGGGTCGCGACCATGGTGCGTAACTACGGTCGCAGGACTTTTTGGTGCTGAATTGGTATCTTTTTTGTTCATTTATTTTGCCGTTATCAAAACTTTTTTTCTAATCGTGACTTTTACTTACATTAGATTGGGTGAGATTTACATTAGTTTTATCAACACTCTTGACCCCAAAGCAAAAGTGCTCTTCGATAGTGCATACGCGCACATTCCACTGTGCAGCGTTAAGCCTCCATCCAAGGAGGGTGAGGCAAAAAAATTAAAAGGGTTAGGAAAAAAGGCAACGTTATGAATAAAAAAATCGTAACAATCGCTCTCGGAGCGGCGCTGAGCCTTTCAGCGTCAGCTGCATTGGCGGACACACTGGAAGATGTGCAGGCAAAAGGTTACCTGCAGTGTGGTGTAACACCAAGTACACCAGGCTTTGCGTCTCCAGATGAAAACAACAACTGGTCAGGCATCGATGTTGACTATTGTCGTGCGATGGCTGCAGCGATCTTTGATGATCCAGAAGCAGTTCGTTTCACGCCATTGACATCAAAAGAGCGTTTCACAGCGCTTTCTTCAGGTGAAATCGATGTGTTGTCACGTACAACAACATGGACCATGAGCCGCGACACCAACTTGGGCATCTCCTTTACAGGCGTAATGTTCTATGATGGTCAGGGCTTTATGGTGCCGAAAGATCTCGGCGTTAACTCTGCTCTTGAGCTTTCAGACGCTGCTGTATGTATCGAATCCGGTACAACAACAGAATTGAACGCTGCTGACTACTTCGCCACAAATGGCATGAACTACAACCCAGTTGTGTTCGAAGACCAAGACGAAGTTGTTAAAGCTTATGACGATGGCCGTTGTGACGTGTTCACAACTGACTCATCAGCATTGGCCGCTGAGCGTTTCTCACTTGCAGATCCAGATGCGCACAAAATCTTGCCGCAAATCATCTCAAAAGAGCCTTTGGGCCCATCAGTTCGTCAGGGTGACGATCTGTGGTTCAACATCTCTCGTTGGGTGTATTTCGCACTGCTCGAAGCTGAAGAGTATGGCGTAAACCAAGCCAACGTTGATGAAATGCTTGGCTCTGAAAACCCATCTGTTCGTCGTTTGCTCGGCGTTGAAGGTGAATTCGGCAGCTATGTTGGCCTTCCAGGCGATTGGGCATACCGCGTCATCAAGCACGTTGGTAACTACGCTGACGTTTATGAGCGTAACGTGACACCAATTGGTATCGAACGTGCAGGCTCATTGAACGACCTTTGGACACGTGGTGGTCTTCAGTACTCACCGCCAATTCGTTAATCTGAATTGAGTTGTTTGGCTCGGCGCACATTGCGCCGGGCCATTTTTTCGGGGGAGGGCATTGCCCGCCAAAAGGTGAATTACAACACCTTGAAAAGACTACTCAACAATAAGAAAAAGGGTAGCCATGGCCAAGAGTCAGGAACAGCTGCATGAACGCCGCAGCTTATCATCATTAATATATGACCCTCAATTTCGCTCGTATGCGTTTCAGATTCTACTGCTCCTTGTATTGGTAGGGTTTGGTTGGTGGATTGTGCAAAACACGGTCACCAATCTTCAAGCGCAGAACAAGACGACAGGGTTTGACTTTCTCAGCAACACAGCCGGTTTTGATATCGGCTTTTCATTGGTGCCCTACAGCAGGGAATCAACATATCTAGAAGTGTTTTATGTGGGGATACTGAACACACTTCTTGTTGCGATTACCGGCATTGTTTTGGCAACATTGCTCGGCTTTGTGCTCGGGATCGCACGACTATCGTCAAACTGGATTATCGCGCGTTTGGCGACAATCTATATCGAAATCATCCGTAATATCCCGCTGCTTTTGCAGTTGTTTTTCTGGTATTTCGCGGTGCTAAAATCCATGCCCTCTGTGCGAAGCAGTCTGGAATTGGTTGGCGGCGCGGTGTTCCTAAACAACCGTGGGTTATATTTGCCCAACCCAAATGCGAATAGCGCATTTCTCTGGGTGCAAATTGCAATTGCCTTGGTGCTGGTTGGTGGATTTTTCCTTCAGCGCTGGTCAATTCGTCGGGTGGAACTAACGGGTGAACGCTTTCCGTATATTCCAGTGTTTCTCGTCTTACTGATTGTGGTGCCAACAGTGACCTGGTTCGTTTCAGGGGCTGAATGGAACATCACTTACCCGGAACTAAACCGTTTCAACTTCCAAGGCGGTATCCAATTGCCTCCTGAATTTGTCGCGCTTTTGTTCGGTTTGGTGATCTACACGGCCGCCTTTATCGGTGAAACCGTGCGGGCTGGCATCGTGTCAGTCAGTAGCGGTCAAACGGAAGCCGCCCAATCGCTGGGGCTCAAAAATAACGACCGTTTGAATTTGGTTGTTATTCCACAGGCGATGCGGGTGATCGTACCTCCTTTGACCAGTCAATATCTGAACCTGACCAAAAACTCATCGCTTGCGGTGGCTATTGGTTATCCGGACATTGTGAACGTATTTATGGGTACGGCACTCAACCAGTCCGGTAAGGCTATTGAAGTGATCTTCATGACGATGATGGTGTATCTCACCCTGTCATTGCTCACATCGATGATCATGAACTGGTACAATGCGCGCATTGCGCTGACAGAGCGATAGGAGGGACCCGTTATGTCGAATGATATCGCTTATGTGCGTAAGGAAATGGCGCCTGATATGCCGCCACCCGTTACGCAAACCGGCATCGTGGGGTGGATGAGGAAAAACCTTTTCCTTGATATTCCAAATAGCCTCATGACCATTTTGGCGCTAGCCTTCTTGGTGTGGACGGTACCAACGCTGTTCAACTTCCTGATCGGCAATGCTGTTTTTGTTGCAGAAGACGGCACGCTATGTCGCGCACCTGAAGCTGGGGCGTGTTGGGCCTATGTGATCGACCGTTTTGACTTCTATATCTATGGTTTCTATCCAGATTCCGAATATTGGCGTCCAAATCTGGTCTTCATCGTTGCGGCCTTGTTGATCACACACCTATTGTGGCCAGATCTACCTTATAAAGGGATCTCTGCCATCGCGTTCTTTGTTGGGTTGCCAATCTTGGCGGTGATCCTGTTGAACGGCGGTAGCTTTGGTCTTCCTGAGGTGACCACCGAGAAGTGGGGTGGCCTGATGGTCACACTGATTATCGCATCGGTGGGTATCGTGGTGTCGCTACCTCTCGGCGTCGTGTTGGCGCTGGGACGTCGATCACACATGCCGTTTGTTAAATATGTCTCGATTGCCTTCATTGAATTGTGGCGGGCAGTGCCGTTGATCACGGTGTTGTTCATGGCGTCAGTTATGCTGCCATTGTTTTTGCCTGAAGGTACAACAATCGACAAAATCCTGCGTGCTCTTGTGGGCGTGGCGCTCTTCCAGACAGCCTATATGGCTGAGGTTGTGCGTGGCGGTCTGCAAGCTTTGCCTAAGGGACAATATGAAGCTGCGAATGCATTGGGGCTGAACTATTTCAAATCCATGTATCTCATCATTCTGCCGCAGGCGTTGAAACACGTCATTCCCGGCATCGTGAACAGCTTTATCTCCCTGTTCAAAGATACGTCGTTGGTCTCCATCGTGGGGCTATTCGATCTGTTGGGCACGGTGCAGGCCACCTCGGCTTTGGTCGAGTGGAAAGCACCACACCAGGCAACGACAGGTTATTTGTTTGCTGCATCCATTTTTTGGATTTTCTGTTTCGGCATGTCGCGTTATTCCATGTACATGGAGCGCCGGTTGGACACGGGACATAAGGAGTAAAAAATGTCAGAAGTTAAAGAAGAAGATATCTCCGTAGATCGTTCGAAAATGACCGTGTCTGAAACAGACGTGGCGATTGAAATCACGGATATGAATAAGTGGTTCGGTGACTTTCATGTGTTGAAAGACATCAATTTGAAAGTAATGAAAGGCGAGCGGATCGTTATTGCGGGGCCTTCTGGGTCCGGCAAGTCAACGCTGATCCGTTGCATCAACCGTTTGGAAGAGCATCAACAAGGGCACATCATTGTTGATGGCATCGAGTTGACCTCTGACTTGAAACGGATTGATGAAGTGCGTCGCGAAGTGGGAATGGTGTTCCAGCACTTTAACCTCTTCCCGCATTTGACCATCATGGAAAACTGCACACTGGCCCCAATGTGGGTGCGTGGCATTCCGAAGGCGGAAGCTGAGGAAACTGCCATGCACTATCTTGAGCGGGTAAAAATTCCCGAGCAGGCACAAAAATATCCTGGACAATTGTCCGGTGGTCAGCAGCAACGTGTGGCAATCGCACGTTCACTGTGCATGAACCCTAATATCATGCTGTTTGACGAACCTACCTCCGCGCTCGACCCTGAAATGATCAAGGAAGTGCTGGACGTGATGGTGAACTTGGCCGAAACTGGCATGACCATGCTGTGCGTAACCCACGAGATGGGTTTTGCCCGTCAGGTTGCAAACCGCGTGATTTTCATGGACCAAGGGCAAATCATTGAGCAAAATGAACCAGATGCGTTCTTTGATAATCCGCAGCATGAACGGACAAAATTGTTCCTAAGCCAGATTTTACACTAGAAACTCTTGCTTTATCGGTAGTTATTCGCTTTGCTGATAGCTATCGGGGAATTTAATGAGGCGGCCCTGTGGGGCCGCCTTTTGCTTATTAGGTGTTCAGGTGCGTACATTCATAGCTTTGGTTTTGCTCTTTTTCGGGTGGAGCAGCATTGCATCCGCAGACACATTGGAAACAGTGCGCGAGCGCGGCTTTGTAAAATGTGGGGCAAATCAGGGACATCGGGGGTTCTCAAACCTATCGGCTGAAGGGTTCTGGTCCGGCTTCGATGTGGATTTGTGCCGGGCTGTATCTGCCGCCATTTTCTCTGATCCAAGCCGTGTTGAATTTGTCGAGTATGCGGGTGATTTTCGCATGACGCCGCTGCGCGTGGGTGAAGTCGACTTGATGTCGCGCAACGGCTACTGGAACATGCCGCGGGATAACGTCTTTGACGTGGTTTATACCGGTGTGGTGTTCTACGATGGTCAGGGCATCATGGTGCGTGACGAAGCTGAAGTTGTCTCAGCACTTGAGCTAAAGGATATCTCTGTTTGCGTGGTTGCAAATTCGTTGCAACATGACGTGCTCGAGCGCTTCTTTTTTAACAACCAGATTTCCTACCAAGAAGTGATGGTCGAAGATTCGGCCGATTTGGCGGGCGCCTATATGGCCGGCATTTGCGATGCGGTAACGGCGTCAGCAACCAGCTTGCAAGAAATAAAGATCAATGCGATCAACCCTTCTCAACACCGCATCCTGCCAGAGCGGCTCAGCAAGGAGCCCATGGGGCCTGTGGTGCGCAAGGGCGATATGAAATGGCAAACGATTATCCGGTGGGTGCTGTTTGCCATGATCAATGCCGAAGAGCTCGGCGTGAATTCCCGCAATATCGACACAATGGCCGAGGCGAAGAACCCACGCATGCGGCGTTTGCTGGGCATTGAAGGTGAATTTGGTCAGGCCTTGGGCCTCAATGCGACTTGGGCGCAGGACATTATCCGTCATGTGGGCAATTATGGCGAAGTCTATGAGCGTAACTTCGGCAACACATCAGGGCTGATGATCCCTCGCGGTGCCAATGAGCTCTGGACCAAAGGCGGCTTGCATTACGCGCCCCCAATTCGATAGCGGCGCTAGTCAGCCACGCTCAATTTCGACCCATGCACCCGCTCTGTTTGGAGTTGATCAGGTTCGATATCTGCGTTGTCCAAGCAAAAGAAATTGACGCCATATTCGTCGGGCTTTGAGCGTCGCCGATGGAAGGTGTAAATGCCGCAAATTTTGCAAAAGTGATGTTTGGCGATCTTCATGTTCCATTGATAAGTCGCCAGTGAATCCGCGCCCGAAATCAATCGAAACTGAGACTCATGCACCCCCACCATCAATGCATTCTTTTTGCGGCATAGTGAGCAATCGCATTTGAGCGCGCTTTTCAGCTCGCTATCAATCTCAAATTGAATTTCACCGCAATGGCAACTGCCCTGATAGGTTTTCATTTCATTCCTCGGCAAAATGGATCGCAACGCGCCGATTTTGCTTGCCCTTCTTTTCCACCTTGCCCAAACGCATGGGGCCGATTTCTTGAGTGTTGGCAACATGAGTGCCGCCACAGGGCTGCCAATCAATGGTCTCATCACCATCAAGAATGCGGATCATGCGAATTTTGCCTTGGCCGGATGGTGGCTTGACCGACATGGTTTTCACCAAATCCGGATTGGCGTCCAACTCTTCCTCGGTGATCCATTCCTCACGCACATCAAGATTGCGGGCAATCAGCGCATTCAGTTGCGCCGCCAACGCTTCCTTGTCTTCAGGCGCTTCGGGCATTTGAAAATCAAGACGAGACTTTGCCGCGCCAATTGAGCCGCCAGTTACGGGCAGGGGGATGACAACGGAAAGCAGATGCAGCGCCGTATGCATACGCATCAACTTATAGCGATTTTCCCAATCAATATGGGCGGTTACTTTCTCGCCCGTCGCAAGGCCATGTGCCTCTTGCTCTGGCACAAGCATGCATTTTGTTTTGTCGCCTTCTGGATGTACACAGGTAGAAATGGCGACTTTATCGCCGTTTTCGCGCTCTAAAAAACCGAAGTCACCCGGCTGGCCGCCGGATGTGGCGTAAAAATTGGAGCGATCCAATATGATGCCGCCATCCTCGCCAATGGACGAGATTGTGGCGGCAGCAGTTGTTAGATATGCATCTTCGCGAAAAAGAAAATCAGTCTGCGTCATTCTCAAAAACCGTACTCATGTCAATCTCATGAGTGTGGCTTAAGAATTCAGGCACTGGCAAGTCCTTCTCGCGCAAAAACATTGGGTTAAACAGTTTTGACTGATAACGGTTGCCATAGTCGCAAAGGATGGTGACAATTGTTGAACCCGGCCCCAAATCACGCGCCATTTTAACAGCACCCGCAATATTGATGGCGCTAGACCCACCCAAGCAAATGCCTTCATGCTGCAACAGGTCAAAGATATAGGGCAGCGCTTCCGCGTCTGAGATTTGGTAGGCATGGTCCGGCGTAAAGCCTTCCAAATTGGCCGTAATACGGCCCTGGCCAATGCCTTCAGTGATGGAGCCGCCTTGTGAGGCGAACTCGCCGCTGGTGTAAAAGCTATAAAGCGCAGCGCCCATCGGATCGGCCAACCCGATTTTGATGTCTTTATTGCGGTCTTTCAGTGCTTGCGAGACACCAGCCAGCGTGCCACCTGAGCCAACTGCACAAATGAACCCGTCAATTTCGCCGCCGGTTTGCTCAAAAATTTCCGGTCCGGTGGTCTCAATGTGGGCTTGTCTGTTGGCAACATTGTCAAACTGGTTCGCCCAAATCGCACCTTCCGGCAATTCGTTCGCCAGTTTTTCAGCCAAGCGGCCCGAAACCTTCACATAATTGTTCGGGTTTTTATATGGCTTTGCTGGCACTTCAATCAAAGTGGCCCCCGCCAAGCGCAGCGAGTCTTTCTTTTCTTTCGATTGCGTTTCCGGAATCACAATGACGGACTTGTAGCCGAGCGCATTGGCCACCATGGATAGCCCGATGCCTGTATTGCCGGCAGTGCCTTCAACAATTGTGCCGCCTGGCTTCAACAAGCCTTTGCGCTCAGCGTCACGCACAATATAGAGCGCCGCACGATCCTTTACCGACTGCCCGGGGTTCAAAAACTCTGCCTTGCCCCAAATCTCGCATCCGGTTGCTTCCGATACAGCGTTCAAGCGAATAAGTGGCGTATCGCCAATGGCGCCAAGAATGTCGTTGTGCTTGTCATTGTGCTTTGTCATCGAAAAAATCCTTTGGTGTGTTGGCTCAAAACTAAGCAGTGCGGCCAAAGCGATCAAGTCTAGAGTGAAGAAAAGAAAAGGCTTTTTCCAATTCTCCCATAAGACAATGCGAAAAAACTAATATGGCTTGAAAGCGCAAAAATAGAATTGCGCGAAATGGGCCATTTGGGCCGCGCCTATGTTGTGGCGACGCTGTCGGAGAAAACTAGATTTTGCGGAAATAGTTTGCTCGGATTCGACTTTTTCGCGCGAAATGATTTTCCCTTCTTTGCGTCGTTTGAGGGAAATAAACCACAGATAGGATGAACCACGAAATTCTGGAAGATTTTGAAATAAGTCATTGAGTTTATTGCTTGTTTCGATTTGTCTCTGTGTTTATTTTGAACGCGTTTAAACAAGCGGGTCTAAAAACATGCCAGAAACACATCACAGTCACCTCGACGCTTTGGAAGCGGAGAGCATTGAGATATTTCGCGAAGTCGCGGCCAGTTTTGAGCGGCCGGTGATGATGTATTCGATTGGCAAGGATTCAAGCGTGCTGTTGCATTTGGCGCGCAAGGCATTTTTTCCCTCAAAGATTCCGTTCCCGCTTTTGCATGTGGACACCACGTTTAAGTTCCGCGAAATGATCGCCTTTCGCGATCGCATGGCCGAGCAGCATGGCTTTGATTTGATCACCCATACGAACCAAGAAGGGGTGGCAGAGAACATCAACCCGTTTGACCATGGCTCGGCGCGCTATACGGACATTATGAAAACCGTGGCGCTGCGCCAGGCGTTGAACGCTGGACAATATGATGCAGCGATTGGTGGTGCACGGCGCGATGAGGAAAAGTCCCGCGCCAAGGAACGTGTGTTCTCGCACCGCAATGCCCAACATGCGTGGGACCCGAAAAACCAGCGGCCAGAACTTTGGCGCTTGTTCAATACCCGCATCTCCCCGGGCGAGAGCATGCGCGTGTTCCCCTTATCCAATTGGACCGAGTTGGACATTTGGACCTACATTTATAAAGAGGAAATCGAGATCCCGTCGCTTTATTTGGCCAAGCCGCGTCCTGTGGTGGAGCGTTCTGGCACCTTGATTATGGTCGATGATGATCGTTTGCCCTTGGAAGAGGGCGAAGTGCCAGAAGAAAAAATGGTGCGGTTCCGCACCCTCGGCTGCTATCCGCTGACTGGCGCACTTGAATCTGAGGCAGCTACCTTGCCCGAAATCATTATGGAAATGAACGCTTCGCGCACCTCAGAACGGGAAGGGCGCTTGATCGATAGCGATCAGGCCGGATCGATGGAGAAGAAAAAGCAAGAGGGCTACTTCTAATGAGCAACGCAACTGTGACAGAACAAGCCCAACCTCTTGAGATTGAACAATGGCTGAGCGCCCAGACAGACAAAAGCATCTTGCGCTTTTTGACCTGTGGCTCGGTGGATGATGGCAAATCTACCCTGATCGGTCGTTTGCTTTATGATAGCCAGTTGATCCTTGATGACCAATTGGCCTCGCTGCAAAAAGAAAGCCACAACCGCACCACTGGCGATGAGGGGATCGACTTCTCACTTTTGGTGGACGGGCTGACAGCGGAGCGCGAGCAGGGCATCACCATTGATGTGGCCTATCGGTTCTTTACCACCGAAAAGCGCAAATTTATTGTCGCCGATACCCCGGGCCACGAGCAATATACCCGCAATATGGCCACGGGCGCGTCCAATGCCGACTTGGCCATTGTGCTGATTGATGCGCGCAAAGGCGTGCTGACCCAAACCAAGCGCCATAGCTTTATTCTGTCGCTGATTGGGGTCAAACATGTGGTGGCCGTGGTCAATAAGATTGACCTGGTCGATTACGACAAGAAAATGTTTGACCAGATTGATGCGGAATATCGTGAATTTGCGGCCCAACTTGGCTTCAAGAGCTTGGTGACCGTGCCGATTTCTGCATTGCGCGGCGACAACATCGTCAGCAAAAGCGAAAATATGGATTGGTATCACGGGCCGCAATTGGTGCCGTACCTTGAAGAGATTGATGTGGCGGAAGATCGGGTGGCCCAGCCATTCCGCTTTCCGGTGCAATGGGTGAACCGTGCCAGCCTCGACTTTCGCGGCTTTTCTGGCACCGTGGCTTCTGGCCAAATCAAGCCAGGTGATGATGTGCTGGTGGCCGCCTCGCGCAAACCTGCCAAAATCAAACGTATCGTGACCATGGATGGTGATCTGGCTGTGGCCCAAGCAGGTGAAGCCGTCACTTTGGTGTTGGACCGTGAAGTTGATATCTCGCGCGGCGATGTGTTGTCCGCCCCGGGCGAGACGCCAGAATTTTCCAACCAGTTCCAAGCACGATTGATTTGGATGCATGAAAAACCGGCGATGCCGGGCCGTTCCTACTTGATCAAGATCGGTAGCCAAACGGTGCCCGCGACCATCACCAACATCAAGCAAAAAACCAATGTGAACACGCTGGAGCAAAACCCGGCCAAATGCCTCGAACTCAATGAAGTGGGCACCATAACGCTGGCCACCGACAAACCTATTGCGTTTGATGCTTATGCCCAAAATGCGGTCACAGGCGGTTTTATCCTGATTGATCGCTTGTCCAACGCCACCTTGGGTGCTGGCACGATTGAATTTGGTTTGCGCCGGGCGCAAAACCTGACCTATCAGGATTTTGATGTGAACCGCAAAGTGCGGGCTGAGATGAAGGGGCAAACGCCACGCATTGTGTGGTTCACCGGCCTGTCCGGTTCCGGCAAATCCACCATCGCCAACTTGCTCGAAAAGCGGATTACAGCTGAAGGCAAACACACCTACATTTTGGACGGCGACAATGTGCGCCATGGCCTCAACAAAGATCTTGGCTTTACCGATGAGGATCGGGTGGAAAACATCCGCCGGGTGGCAGAAGTGGCGAAGCTCATGGCCGACGCGGGCCTAATCGTACTCGTCTCCTTCATCTCACCGTTCAAAAACGAGCGCCGCTTGGCGCGCGAAGTAGCCGGCGATATCGATTTTGTCGAAGCCTATGTGAATACACCTCTTGAGGTGTGCGCCGAGCGAGATCCCAAAGGCCTTTACGCCCGCGCCAAGGCTGGGGAAATCAAAAACTTCACAGGGCTGGATTCACCCTTTGAAGCCCCCGAACGCGCTGACATTACCCTCAACGCGGCAGAGCATGATCCAACCGATCTCGCCAATGAGCTCTACGATCTGCTGTTTGAAGGACATCAGTACAGCGCTCTCTAGTTCTGTTTGATGCAGCATTGATCAAGTGGCGGCCCTGGGGCCGCCATTTCATTTTTAATGGCAATTTATCCATATCTAAAAGAACTGTTTAACCCCGAATGGAAGTGGCGTTGCCGCGTTAACTTTTGCGTACATATTCCCGTGCAGGTTGTGACCAGTTAAAGAAATGGTCATTGGAGGAAGAATATGAAACGCGCACTTTTGGGTTTGATCCCTGCACTTATGCTGGGTACATCTTTGCCAGCAATGGCAGAGCCGCTTAGTCTGGAAAACATGTCCGAAGCGACCCGCAGCAAGCTCATCCGTAATTGTGATGCCCATTCAAACGCGTCAGGCACGACTCCTGCCGTTTGCAAAGCACTTGAAGCCTACCAAGCCGAGAATGGTGATGATTCAGGCGAAGGTGAAGATGATGCTGACGGCGATGATGATGACGACGGCAATCGCGGCAAAGGCAATAATAATGGCAAAGCTAAGGGCCATGGCAAAGATGCAGCGGATAAAGGCAAGGGCAAAGATAAAGACAAAGACGACGATGACGACGATGATGATGATGATGACGATTCTGGGGAGGAAGGCGACGCCTAGGCGCTAACGCCCCCTTTGAATTTGAAGTGAAAAAGGCGGTCCATCAGGGCCGTCTTTTTTGTGTGGTCCTAAGGGTTTTTCCCGATCACACAATGGCCCATTTTCTCTCATCAAACCGCCTCAATAGGAGACGACTCTGTTTGGGCCTAGAGGGGCAGGTTGGGAACCAAAGTGAACCCGAATAGAACGGAGAAATAAAATGAAACTAAAACTAAAACCCTTGGGACTCATTCCAGCATTCATGATTGGCGTAGCAACACCTGTGTTTGCGCAGGAAGAGCCGGATATCTCTCAAATGTCCGAGCGTGCAATCGAGCAATTGAGCGAAAATTGTGATGCGCATTCCAACGCTTCTGGCACTATGCCTGCAGTGTGCGTGGCATTGGATGCTTACCTTGCTGAAAATGGTGATGAGTTCGGCGATGATAACGCCGAAGATGAAAATGAAATGCGCGGCAAAGGCAACAATAATGGCAAAGCCAAAGGTCATGGCAAAGATGCCGCCGATAATGGCAAAGGCAAAGGTGGGGGCGATGACACCTCAGATGATGGGGCTTAAGGCTAGCTAACTCCATTCACCGCGCGAGCGGAGAAGGCGGCCCGTGGGCCGCCTTTATTTATTGCACCACATTTACTTCCAGGCTGCTCAGCCTCTCGTCCAGCGAGGCACGGTCATGCCAAGTCCCAGCCAACATCACGCCACTGATTGTATTTGTGTTGGCGATGTTTTCCACTGGATTTGCATCGAGCAACACCAAGTCCGCAAACTTGCCCTCGGCAACGCCACCAAAATCATCAGTGCGGCCGAGATATTGTGCAGGAATGGTTGTCGCACTGCGCAACACATCCATGGGCGAGAGCCCGGCGCGAACCAGCAACGACATTTCGTGATGGGCGGAGAAGCCCGGCACCACCATGCTGTCGTTGGCGTCAGTGCCCAACATAATGTCCACGCCGCGTGAATGCGCCAATTCGGTCAATGCCAGACCACGTTCAAAAAAGGCGGGGTAATGCTTTCGAATTTCTTCTGGCTCACCAGCCATATTATCAATGTCGCGTTTCCATTCACCCCATTGCATTTCACCAATATATTTTAGGGCATTCATCTCAAAAAAGCTGGGATCAGTGACGCGCACATCAAATTCGCGGGTGATATGTGTGGGCACATAATAGACATTATGCTCGACCATGGCGTTGATGGTCGTCTCGCAACGTTCCTCATTGGCGGTCGCAAGGCTTTGCTCTAGCGTCATCTGGTCAGTGGGGTACTCAACTGACTTATCACCTTGGGTGAGCTTGATAAATCGCTCTTTGTACGCAACGCCCCAAAGGCTGCAATCCCACACCAGATCGCGCGCATGCTCAACCGATTTGATGCCCATCTTCGCCGCGTCGGCAATGTCCATGGTCAGTGGCACATGTCCGCCCACGGGCAAGCCCTTGGCTTTTGCTTGTTCAAAAAAGCCTGTCGCGGCTTCAAGCGTGGTGGGATGATACATCTTGATCAGGTCAACTTCTCGCTCGGCAAGAAAATCAATGACCTTACGGGCGTGATCTTCGGTGAACGGTACAAACTCCTCCATCGATTTCTCGGGCATTCGAGGAGATTTGTCAGACATAACAGGTGCACTGGAGATTTCCACAATACGCGGGCCAAAACTCTCGCCACGCAAATTGCTGTCGTGGGCGGCACGCAGATCATCAACGCACAGGAATACCTCTGGCCCGCCCGGCCAACAATCCCCCGCCATATCGCGAACGCTGGTCACGCCGTTGGCCAACAATAATTGTTGGCTGGATTCTAAAACAGGCTTGATGGACAAATGCACATGCATATCCATTAAGCCCGGCATCAAATATTTGCCCTTGCCAGATATTACCTTTGCAGCGGTTTTTTCTGGCGTATCACCCGAAACAATTTCAGCGATTCTGCCATCGCGAATATAGACATCGCGTGTTGGCAAAACCTGTTCGGTTTCCGGGTCAACGATCGTGACGTCATCAAAAAGCACATCAAAAGGGGGCGTATTGTCATCTGCAATGGCACCAGGAGCGATCAGCGGTGATGCAGCAACGGCGAGTAAAATCGAGCGCGGCAATTTCTTAAAAGTAATTTTTTGCATTTTCCATCCTCCATTATGTTTATGGAGGTGGTGAGCAGTTGCCAATAATCAAGCCAACTGGATGTCGCCCAAGTCTTATGCTCAGGCTAAACGCATGAACACAATAGAATAATTAGATTGAAAATTTAAAAGGATCGGCCGCCGAGCAGTCAGATTCACAGGGTTCTGACAGAGAGAGAAGAGGCTCGGCGGCAGACTGCAGTTGTTACTCGGCTGGCATCTTGTCGTGCCATTCATATCCTGGTCGTTGGTAAAAGAAGCCATTGGAAAATGGCGCATCCACACGATCATCGCGCATTTTTTTCAAGGCTTCGGATGGACTAATTTTGTCCTGCAGCACGTCATCGAACGCAGAAATGGCTGTGAAGGTACCAATGCTTTGCGGTGAAATGCGCAGTCGGTTAATGCCGATCTCTTGTAATTCGTCGAGACACTCGACCAGATTAAGGATCGAATGAGACTGGGTTTGAATACCATTCACAGTCAAAAACTCATCGCCTTCAAGCGTATCGAGCCGCATCCCGTCTGGATCTTGATCGCAGACGAACAAGCAGGAATCTTTGGTGCGATTGTGCGCGCGTGCATGGTAGCAGCGGGCAGACAATGCCAGGGACATGCGCCCATAAACCTGCACTTCCAACGCCACGTCATAAGGTTTAGCGGCTTTCGCAAGTTCGGCAATCCCAACCTTGGGCATTTCAGGGTTGAGGCAAATGGACTTGGCTCCATTTTCCGCATAAACCGCCAACGCTTCTTCGTTATAGCAGTTCATCAATGGCCCGATATAATGCGGGTCTTGCCCCATTTGTTGCAGCGCCGAAACATCGTTTGCCTCAATCGGAAAGCCTTCTGAAATTGCAACTCGCTTGACCAAACGACGGTCAATATCGGTGGTCACCTCTGAAAGGGTGGAAAACACCACTTCTTTGCCCGCATCGTGCAGACGTTCCACCACGTCCGGCAACTGGTTGTCATAGAGCGGTGCGCGCTTGGAACAAATGACCTCACCCAGAAATACGGTGTGAATGGGCGTCTCATCAGCGATCCTAAAATAGAAGTCGCGCCAATCTTCAGGCGCCCAATTATATTGAACAGGACCAAGTGTTAGCTGTGCGGTCATCAACTATCTCCAGCTTTTTGATTTGAAAGCGCCTTGGGTTTCTTTATGCCCCTCGGTCAGCGCGATCAGTTCGGTAATGTCCGGCTCGTCGCCCGCTGCATAGGCGTCCACCGCGTCACGAAACGCTGAAACGACCGAACGAATATAGGCGCGGGAGCGCTGCCGTCCTTCAATTTTGAGCGCTGTAACGCCCGCCCGCATCAAGTCGGGCAGCAAACGGGTCAGGTTTAGGCTGATCGGCTCTTCAAAGGCGTAATAGTTTTTCTTATGCGCCGTATCATAACGGCCTTTGCAGATGGTGGGATACCCCGCCGTTTCGCCGCATGAAATGCAGTCAATGGCAAAGTCGCCGAGGCGCGTTGTCAGGCCATCTTCTTCGTCGGGTTCATAATCGACATGGCTCGCGGGCGAACAAACCCCATCCATATTGGTGGAAATGCCAGTGACATAGTTGGTGAGCGAGCAACGCCCTTCAGCCATCATGCCGATATTGCCGAACACAAATGCCTCAATCTCACAATCAATCGCATCATGCACGCGCTTGATCTCTGGCACGGTCAGAATACGCGGCAGCACCACGCGCTTAACGTTGAAGCGTTCAACGTAGAAATTGATCGCTTCTGGCGACGACGCTCCCGCCTGCACGGAAAGGTGCAAGCGCTGATCCGGATGGGTTTCAGCGACATATTTGGCCATGCCGATATCGGCGATGATCACCGCGTCAATGCCCAATTCCACCGCGTCATCCACGGACTTTTTCCAAATGTCGGTGCGCCCCGCTGTGGGGAAAGAGTTGATCGCCGCCAGCACCATTGCGTCTTTATCGTGCGCATATTTCACGCTTTCCGAAAGCTCGGCTTTCGTAAAGTTTAGGCCGGGAAAGTTCCGCGCATTTGTGGGACCTTTAAAGCCGCAATAGACCGAGTCTGCACCCGCATCAACAGCAGTGCGCAAGCTGGCCGGCGTGCCAGCGGGACACACCAATTCAGGTTTGATAAATTCACTCATGTCTTTGAACCTACAATTTTGTTGGCCGCGTCAATGCTGGCGCGCACAGGCCCGCGCAAGGGGCCAAATGCCGTCGCCACGTCGTCCGCCAAGGTGGCGTCCATATCGTCAAGCGCGTTGCGCAGCGCAACAATCGCTTCGGTATCGCCGGTCACGGCAATATCGCGGTTGAAAAACAGCGCATCGCTGTCTGTTTTGCTGTCGATCATCCGCAAAAGCGTGACGAACTTGCCACTCACCAGCACGTCGTAGGGAATTTCTGCGTGCCGCGACTTGGCAACCAGCATCAGGTTTTCTGGATCTGGACGCAAAAGCAGCAAAAATGGCATGCCCTTCGCATCGATCAAAAATTGTTTGCTGCAACTATCCCCAAGCCGTTCGAACAGTTCGGGGTGAAGCTGGGCCACATGGCGCACAATGCGCCGCAAGATCGGCTGCATGGCGAACAAAGGCATCGCCTTTGAAACCGGCCCGGCATTTGAATCACAGTAGATTCGAGGTTGATGACGCTTGTGTTTATTTCGCATGACATGGTGCATACGCGGTGGAAACACGCCCGAATTTGCAAAAATGCAAACAAAATACAGTTTTCCATTCAAACAGCAGGTTGCGCGTGTCTAGAATCGGTCTCGCAGCGCGTAATAAGTCATCGCTAAGCTCAGCAATGCGCCGCGCATCATCTCACCACCGGGAAATTTAGGCGTTGGAATTCTGCTCATGAAATCAAAGCGTTCACTTTGATTTTGCGTCATGTCGGCCATGATCTTGCCTGCCATTGTCGCCATGCCCAGTCCGTGGCCCGAAAACCCAGCTGCCGAATAAATATTGGGTCCAAGCCGCGCGAAATGGGGGAGGCGATTCATTGTGATGCCCAAAGTGCCGCCCCACGCATAATCAATTTTCGCATCAGCCAATTGCGGGAAGATTTGCAGCATCGGTTTGCGTGAGATTTCGACCAGATCTTTTGGGAAACGCAAACTATAGCTCTCTCCACCGCCAAAAAGCAGGCGATGATCTGGGCTAAGGCGAAAATAATTCACAACAAACCGGCTGTCGGCAACGGCTTCATTGTTGGGAATCAGCGATTTAGCACGGTCTGTGCCCAACGGTTCAGTGGCCACAATAAAGCTATTAATGGGCATCACCCGCGCATTCACCTGACGCTCTAATCCGCCAATATAGCCATTGCAGCCCATAATCACATGATCCGCTTCGACCACGCCGTCTAAGGTATGAACCCGAACTTTCGAGCCCTGTTCAATTTTGGCTACGCGGCTTTGCTCATATATGCGCGTGCCCGCCTTATGCGCCAAATCGGCCAGCCCAAAGCAAAAAGCCAGCGGGTCCAGATGTCCGGCGCCTTTGTCCAAGCTGCCGCCATAATATTGGTCACTGGCCACATGGTCGCGAAGGGCTGCCTGATCCAATGCCGAAATTTGATCATAGCCATAGTCGCGATTGAGCTTTTCTACATATCGCTGCGATTCCGCGACAAAGCCCGGCTTGTGATCGGCTTCGATTATACCCGGCGTATAATTGCAGTTGATGCCATGGTCAAAGATCAGGCTCTTCACCAATTGCTTGGCCTCTTCTGCAATGCCCCACAATTGGTGGGAAATTTGTTCGCCAAGCATACGTTCCAGTTTGGCCTGATCCAGGCGCTGGCCGCTGCCCAGCTGACCGCCATTTCGGCCCGATGCGCCCCAACCAACACGATGCGCATCTAACAGCGCCACATCATATCCGCTGCGCGCCAAATGCAACGCCGCCGACAGGCCAGTAAATCCGCCACCAACAACACAAACATCCGCTTTGGTTTCGCCCTTTAACGGCCGATGCGGCGCCGGATGTGGCCGTTGCGCCGCATAATAAGACAAGGGATAGGTGTGCTGGACATCGTTGGCAGTGAGAATATCGATCATCAGACGTTCAGCAGCAAATGCTCGCGTTCCCAAGGACTGATTTCGCCTAAAAACTCTTCAAGCTCTTGCCGCTTGATGGCTTCATAGACTTGGCAAAAATCCTCACCCAACATGTCGCGCAATTCGCGATCTTGTTGGAACGGCACAAGTGCGTCCATCAAGGCATAGGGCAGGGTGACCCCATCTTCATAGGCGTCACCGTCACGCATCGGGCGTGGCGAAAGCTGATTGACCATGCCCAAATAGCCACAAGCCAAACTCGCGGCAATCGCCAAATATGGATTACTATCCATTCCCACAATGCGATTTTCAATCCGCCGCGCCTCAGGTGTCGAAATGGGAATGCGCAGGCCCGTGGTGCGGTTATCCTGTCCCCATTCCACATTTGCCGGCGAAGAATCATCTGTTTTGAACCGCCGATAACTGTTCACATAAGGCGCGAAAATTGGCATCACGGCACCAATGTGCTTCTGGATGCCGCCCAAAAAGCCGTAAAACAATTCTGTCGGCTCGCCGTTTGCATCGGAAAAGATGTTTTTGCCTGTTTTGGCATCGACGATGGATTGATGCAAATGCATTGCGCTGCCCGGTTCATCGCGCATAGGCTTGGCCATAAAGGTGGCAAAGCAATTGTTTTTCAGCGCGGCCTCGCGGATTGAGCGTTTGAAATAGAACACTTCATCTGCCAGCTTCAGCGGGTCGCCATGTTGCAAATTGATTTCAATTTGCCCGGCGCCGCCTTCTTGAATCAGCGTGTCGATTTCCAAACCCTGTGCTTCCGCAAAGTCATAGATATCGTCGATCACATCACCATATTCGTCAACGGCCACCATGGAATAAGCTTGCCGCCCAATGCCCTTGCGGCCCGTGCGGCCAATAGGCGGTTCGATAGGCTCGTTCGGGTCGGTGTTGCGACGGGTGAGGTAGAACTCAATCTCAGGAGCGATAACAGGTTGCCAGCCCTTATCGGCATAGAACGCCAAAACCCGCTTCAACACATTGCGCGGCGCGACAGCAACGGGTTCACCCTTTGTGGTCTCCAAATCGTGGATCACCTGCAAGATCACATCATCAGTCCACGGCGCAGCGCATGCGGTGCTCATAACTGGTTTGAGCACCATATCCGTTTCCATCCACTGGTCCTTGATGTCCATATCCGCATAGGCGCCGGTGATGGTTTGATAGAAGATGGATGTGGGCAGATAGAAAAATGCATCATCGGAAAACTTCTTCGCCGGCATTGTTTTGCCGCGCGAAATGCCCACGAGATCAGGCACGATACATTCAACTTCTTCTACACGGCGTCCGCCAAGCCACTCCAGAGCGGCATCAGGGAGGTTGTGGACCCATTCCTGCTTGTCGACCATAATTCAGCCTTGCTGTTCTTTATTCTCTGACGCACCATTTCCGATACGCAGCAAATCAATTATCAATTATTGCAAACTGTAGGTGAGTAAAGGAGAATCGCCAATGACCTTCTGGAAAAGACATGAATTCTTTATCAATGGCGATTGGGTGCAAGCCGAGCAAGCCGAAACCTTCGAGGTGTTGAACCCGGCGACGGAAGAGCCGATTGGCAGCATCGCTATGGCGAATGAGGCCACGGTGAACGCCGCTGTGGTGGCTGCGAAGGAAGCCTTCCCATCATTCTCCCGCACAGCCATCGCCGAACGCAAAGATTTGTTGCGATCAATTCTGTCGGTGTACCGCAAGCGGCGCGATGAAGTTGCCCATGCGATTCAGATGGAGTTGGGCGCCCCGCGCCATCTCGCCTACGGGCCGCAAACCGCTGTCGGGGAAAGCCATCTCGATGGGATCATGCAGGCGCTGGGCACATTTGAATTCGAACATACATTGATGAACGGTGATTTGGTGAACCGGGAGCCGATTGGCGTTTGTGGTCTCATCACGCCTTGGAACTGGCCGATCAATCAGATCGCGCTAAAAGTTTTGCCTGCGCTGGCGGCAGGCTGCACCATGGTGCTCAAGCCCAGCGAATATACTCCGTTTAATGCGATGCTTTATGCTGAAATCCTAGCAGAAGCCGGTGTGCCCAAAGGCGTGTTCAATCTGGTCAACGGCGAAGGACCCGTGGCGGGCGCGGCCATGTCGCGTCATCCGGATATCGATATGATGTCGTTCACCGGCTCGGCCCGCGCAGGTGCCGCGGTGAGCAAAGATGCCGCCGACAGCGTGAAAAAAGTTGCGTTGGAATTGGGCGGCAAATCGCCGAACCTTGTTTTTGCCGATTCAGATCTGACGGATGCGGTAAAACGCGGTGTCCGCCATATGTTCAACAATACCGGCCAGTCCTGCAACGCGCCGTCGCGCATGTTGGTGGAGCAAAGCGTTTATGATGAAGCCAAAGAAGTTGCGCTTAAAACCGCAGAGCAACAGCAGGTTGGCAATCCCGATGATGCGGGGCACCATATGGGTCCGCTGGTCAATCATATTCAATATGATCGCGTGCAAGAACTCATCAAAGCCGGAATGGAAGAGGGCGCAACCCTACTGACAGGTGGTTTGGGCAAACCCGACCATATGAACGAGGGCTATTTCGTTAAACCGACCATTTTCGTTGACGTCACCAACGACATGCGGATCGCGCGAGAAGAAATATTCGGTCCTGTGCTCACAATGATTCCGTTTCAGGATGAAGATGAAGCCATCGCAATCGCCAATGACACGGAATATGGTCTAGCCGCGTTTGTGCAAACTCAGGATGAAGACAAGGCCATGCGGGTTGCCAAGCGATTGCGGGCAGGCATGGTGCACATCAATGGTGCCGGGCTCGGTGTTGGCTCCCCATTCGGTGGCTACAAAAAGTCTGGTATCGGTCGTGAAGGCGGTACATTTGGCCTGGAAGAATTCTTAGAAGTCAAATTGATCGCGCGTCCCAAATAGCCTGATCCGCAGATGACGGCCCTTCGTAATGGAATAAACACCAGAGCGAGGCCGTTATGCTGGATCAAGTTGAAAAAATAGATGCAATCATTGTCGGCGCGAGCGGCGGGATAGGGCGCGCATTGAAAGCTGAACTGGCCGCACAGCCTAACTTTTCTTCCGTTGAAAGTTTCGACCGACAGCACTTTCCCGAATTCGATTTGACTCGTCCCGAAAGTTTCGTGCCGCAATTCTCTGATTGGCAGGAGCAGGGGCGTCGGTTCAACCTTGCAATCATTGCGACTGGCGCGCTGATTATCGACGGTGTGCCGCCGGAGCGGCGCTTTGCAGAGCTTGAATCTGCGAACATGGCCAACCACTTTGCGCTCAATGCCATCGGCCCGGCAATGCTGATTCAGCAGCTTTTGCCATTGATGCCCCGCAACGACCCAGCCGCGATTGCGGCCCTGTCAGCCCGTGTTGGCTCAATCGAAGACAATCAACTTGGTGGTTGGGTGTCATATCGCGCGGCCAAGACGGCCCTCAACCAAATCATACGCACCGCTTCAATAGAATGGACGCGGAAAAATCAGGAATCGGCGCTGCTGGCGATCCATCCGGGAACGGTCGATACCAGATTGACGTCGGGCTATGCCCACCCGAAAAAAGTAAGTGCTGAGGTTGCCGCGAAGAAGATATTGCGCACAATCTTGTCAGCCAAGCCGCAAATGAGCGGCGGGTTTTATGACAATGAAGGGCAATCCATTCCATTTTAACAACAGCGAACGCCACTTCAGATATAGAATCAAAAAGCACCGACAACGGATTGAAATTTTTGGGAAAAAGTGGCTCCCCGGGCAAGACTCGAACTTGCGACAAAGCGGTTAACAGCCGCTCGCTCTACCAACTGAGCTACCGGGGATCACGATGTGTGTACCTAACGAGTAGGTGAGGCGGTGTTTAGCGTTTTTGATCGCGCTTGCCAAGACCTTTTTTGAAAAAATAATTGGCTTTTTGTGAAAAATTTCTGACAGCGAATGTATCCGGGCGTTTTACCCATCGATCCGCGCCGCCAATTGCAATAGATCGCCGATTTTATTGGCGTTGATAAAAGGGTTCTGTTGATAAAATGGTTCGAAATCAAGTTCTTGCGCGTCAAGCGCTGACAGGACGGGCCGAATGGCATTGCCGGATTGTTGTTTGTGTAAATCTGCGATCTTAAGCGCATGTGCCAGCGGCCATAGTCCGCACACTGGATAAAGATTTGCCCCGAACCGGCCAATAATGGGGCCATGACCAGAATCAATGGCTGAAGCGCGGGAAAAAAAGTCCTTGGGGAATAAAGGTCCATCCACGGGGGCTGTGAGAATCCAGCTCTTGGCAATGTCCTTTGTTTGGGATTTTGCCCAAAGTGCACCCGTATAAATGCCACCAAGCGGTCCAATAGGTGGCTGAAAAACATCTGATATTGCTGGAAGGTTGACGCCAATGCGTTGCGGGTCAATTCCCACGGCGACAATCGAATTGCACTGCGATTCGAGTCTGGCCGTCACATGTTGCAAAAGTGTGTTGCCCGATAGTCGAAGGCGCGCTTTATCAACGCCACCCAATCGCACGCCATTGCCGCCACCTAGTATGATGCCAAAAATGTCCATAGCTTATTGTGCCTCGACAAAGGTTCATCTGCCTAGCGGATAATTGCACAGCGGACTGAACGCATGCAATTTACTGAATCTATTGGGAGAAATTGGAGGCCACGCCCGGAATCGAACCGGGGTACACGGATTTGCAATCCGCTGCGTCACCACTCCGCCACGTGGCCCCAATGGAAGGAGGTAGCTATAGCAAACGAGCAAATATTTCAAGCGTACAATCTCAAAAATTTCACGTTTTCGTGAAGTGTGGCCAAACCTTTGTCGCGCAAGTGCTGATATCGTCTTGCATCGTGGCGGCAAGATGGCTATTGAACAAACTGGTCATAAACTTCTGAGGATGGGTGCTCCAATGGATTTCGAAAACGCACGCAAGGCAATGGTGGATTGTCAACTCCGCCCAAACGCGATCACTGATTATCGCATCTTAGCGGCCATGAGCGAAATCCCGCGGGAAAATTTTGCACCCACTGCAAAAAGACCATTAGCCTATCTCGATGAAGACTTGCCGCTTGATCCTGTTGGCGCCCGCAAGATGATGGAACCAATGTATTTGGCACGTCTGGCGCAGCTCGCCGAAATCAAATCAAGCGACTTGGTGCTACATATCGCCTGCAACACAGGTTACGGCACCGCAGTGATCTCTAAGTTTGCCGACTCTGTTGTTGCGGTGGACGACAATGAAGACTTTGTCGAAATGGCGAATGACTCTTTGGCGGATTTGGAAATTGGCAATGCTGCCGTGTTGGCTGGCGAACTGAAGGACGGGCTTAAAAAAGAAGCGCCGTTTGATGTGATTTTCATTGAAGGCCACGTAGACGAGTTGCCGGACGAGCTGTTCAAGCAATTAAAGCAAGGTGGACGCCTCGTATGCGTTGAAGTTGAAAATGGTGTGCCAAGCGCGGTGTGCTATGTGAAAACAGCTTCGGGCGTGAGCCGTCGTGTGGCGTTTAACGCGGTTGTGCCCAAGCTAATTGCTTTCGAAAAACAAAAAACATTCACTTTATAAGCACCCAGCCCTTGAACTGTGTGTGCAAAATTGCCACATGCGCTTGATATATCGAACCGTTATATGCGATTAACGAAAAGTTAATTTTATTTGTGCGGTGAAATGTGCATACTGGGCGGCATTAAAGTACTGGGGTGAGTAAGGTGTTTCTTAAAAAGAGTGTTGTTTTTGCAGCGTTATTTGCGACTGCATGGAGTGGTTCTGCGCAAGCTGAAAGCCTGACAGAGGCTTTGGCACGGGCCTATGTGAAAAATCCGGCGATCGCATCCGCTATGATTAGCGTGAAGATGGCTTCGGAAGATATTGTGATGCGCAAGTCCGGCTTGCGGCCACAAATCGGTCTATCCGCGACATCGCAATATAGCTTTGTTATGACCAACGGCACCACGACTGACAGTGGCAGCACAACTCTAAACATCTCTTACAATCAGCGGCTTTTCGACAATCTGCAAACCAATGCGCAAATTGATCAGGCTCGGTCATATGCAGATGCCGCGAAATATGGCCTGCGCAACACTGAACAGAATGTGCTTCTTTCGGCCGCAACCGCCTATATGGACGTTGTGCAGTACACCAATCTTGCTTCTTTGCGCGCCGACAATGTGAAGTTTTTGCGAGCGCAAGTTGAAAATGCGCGTAGCCGCCTGAATGTGGGCGAGGGGACAAAAATCGACGTTGCTCAAGCCGAGGCGCGGTTGGCGCAGGCTGTGGCGTCCTACAAGTCTGCGGTGAATTCGCTGCGCTCGGCGCAAGCGTCATATGTGCGTTGGATTGGCACAAAGCCATCGGGCTTAAACTCAAATTTCCGCTTTGGTCATGTCATGCCCAAAAGCATTGACTCTGCGTTGCAATCCGCACGCCGTAATCACCCCGCAATCCTAACAGCACGTGCGCAGGTCGAGGCCGCACGCTACGGTACTGAAGCCGCGTTGCGTGCTTTTGGCCCGACGCTTGATTTGATCGGGTCAATTTGTGCAATTGATTGTTTGGGCGGCGGCGCCACGCCAAATGCAACCCAAGGTTCACTGCGCCTGACGCTTTCGGTTCCAATTTATCAAGGTGGCATGCTGGGCGCGTCAGCGCGCAAAGCCAACCTGGGGCACATCAAATCTGAAATCGATGCTCAGGACGCGGCAAACCAAATTGAAGAAAGCGTCATTTCAGCATGGTCTGGCCTGCAATCGTCAATCGCAGCAATTGAATCGGCTCAAGCAGCTGTGCGCTCAGGTCAAATTGCACTGGATGGTGTAATTGAGGAGCGCAATGTTGGTCAACGCACAACGCTTGACGTGCTCAATGCGCGGGCCGAGCTCACCAGTGCCAAGGAAGCCCTTTATACATCTCAGTATAACCGTGTTGTGGCAGCATTTTCGCTCATTGCGGCTACCGGACGATTGGACGCTGCTTCGCTCAATCTGCCAGTGCAAATTCAATCTAGCGATGGTTATCGTGCAAGAATTGAAGATGTTTGGGCGGAATTACGCGAGTAACACTAGTCGTGGATAACCGCTATTTAGTGGGCTTCTGGACTAACGGGTAAATTATCATCACAATACTATAATAATTGCGAATCGCGGTTTTGCCGCGAATCGCAGGACTTAGTGGCAGTTTGGCAGCAATTTTGTCGGGCCGGAGTGGTGATGGATCGCTTGTTTCGGGTGACAAAAGTCAAAGCAGCGACGTTGCCGATTGCTTAAACTGGGTCCGAAATACGTCTTAAAGCGGTTGGCATGCGTTTTCATGTGGCGGCACGGGCGTTTAAAGAGTAGTTTAATGTATGTCGAGTGTTGCTCGAAGGTGAGGCCAATATGAACCGACCTGCGTCTAAAGAACCGTCAATGGACGAAATCCTATCGTCTATCCGACAAATTATTGCCGATGACGAGCCGCAGAAGAGCGAACAAGCTTCATCTACACCAAGCGACGACGAGGCGGCGGCGCGCAGCGGATTGAGCGAAGCCTTGGACGATGTGACCGCTGAGGGCGACCCAACAACCATTGAAGTTGAGGATGGCCCGCACCCGGACATCGAGGCAGCACCAATCGAGAAAAGAGACGTTGCTGCGGAGGCACTGGCCGAAGCGCAGTCTGCGCAAATTGAGCCGGAAGGCGATAGCGACGAACCTTTGGCGCTATCAATCGATCAAATGCTCAAGCCATCCAACAGCAACAGCGAGCCTGATCCGGCAGATGACGAATTGATCGCCGATCCGGGCGCAGTTGTGCCAACACCTGACGAAGAGATGGATATGGCCTCTCTTTTGCTGCAAGAAGCGTCTGGCGGCGACGACAGCCCATCTTTAGATGATGTTGCAAAATCAATTGAAGATTCTGTGCCAGATGATGTTTCGCAAGTGGTGCCTGACGACATCGCATTCATCAATGATGATGATACGGAAGACCAATCCGGCGAAGACACATCACTGGCAGGCATGGGCATTGACGACGATTTGCCAAGCGATGAGCCAGAAGAGCCCTCGATGTCATCAATGGTGACTGAAGAGGCGGCGGCCCAGCCGACACCAGCACCCGCTGCACCTGAGCCTGAGAGCCCGTTGCCTGACAAGAATTTATCTGCCGATATCGCTGATAGCCTTTTGGAGCCAACAGCACAGGCAGCCTCAAGCCACGCGTTTAGCCAGCTCGACAATTTGATTATGTCGCAAAAGCAGGGACAAACCATCGAGGATTTGATCCGGGAAATGTTGCGGCCGATGCTGAAGTCTTGGTTGGACGAAAACCTGCCCGGCGTGGTCGAACAGCTTGTACAGCGCGAAATTGAACGTGTTTCACGCGGAAAGCGCTGATCGCGAACATAAATTGGCCGCTTTGCGGTTGACTTGACCACCCAGCTTCGCTTTTAAACCCAATAGACAAATTTTTCTCCCGCTCATGCATTTTGGGCGGGCAAAAGGTAATGGGCAAAATGATCGATAAAAATTATAACCCGCAAGATGTTGAAGGCCGCATTTATGATGAATGGGTTCAACAAGACACATTTGCCGCTGGCGCTGGCGCCAAAGAGGGAGCAGAAAGCTACTGCATTCCGATGCCGCCCCCAAATGTGACCGGTGACTTGCATGTGGGTCACGCCCTGACCTTTACCGTACAAGATATGATCACGCGGTTTGAGCGGATGCGCGGCAAAAACGTGCTGTGGCAACCAGGCACCGACCATGCGGGCATCGCCACGCAAATGATCGTTGAACGCAAGCTGATGGAACAGCAATTGCCATCACGCCGTGAAATGGGCCGCGAGAAATTCCTGGAAAAAGTCTGGGAATGGAAAGAACAGTCCGGCGGCACCATTGTGAGCCAACTGCGCCGTCTCGGGGCATCCGCCGATTGGTCCCGCGAACGCTTTACCATGGACGACGGACTTTCTCGTGCTGTGATCAAAGTGTTCACGGAGCTGCACAAGCAGGGGCTCATTTACAAAGACAAGCGCTTGGTAAACTGGCACCCGGTTTTGCAAACAGCGATTTCTGATCTCGAAGTGGAAAACATCGAGATCAACGGCCACATGTGGCATCTGCGTTATCCGATTGAAGGAACGGATGAGACCATTGTTGTGGCCACGACGCGGCCAGAAACCATGTTGGGCGATACCGGTGTTGCAGTGCACCCGGACGACGAGCGCTATACGCACCTTGTTGGCAAAATGGTTGTGCTGCCACTGACCGGCCGCAAAATCCCAATCGTCACCGACGAACATGCCGATCCTGAACAGGGATCTGGCGCAGTGAAGATCACGCCCGCGCACGACTTTAATGACTTTGAAGTGGGCAAGCGCAATGATCTCGAGCAGATCAATATCTTCACCGCTGACGCCAAAATCAATGATGAGGCACCAGAAGCCTATCGTGGCATGGATCGCTTTGAGGCCCGCAAAAAGATCGTCGCCGACCTCGACGCCATGGGCGTATTGGTGGAAGTGGAAGACAAAGTCATTTCCGTGCCTCACGACGAAAAGTCGAAACAGGTCGTGATCGAACCCTATTTGACTGACCAATGGTATGTGGATGCGGAAACACTGGCCAAGCCGGCCTTGGCTGCCGTGAAAGAGGGCCGCACCAAATTTGTGCCGAAAAACTGGGAAAACACCTATTATGCCTGGATGGAAAACATCCAGCCTTGGTGTATCTCGCGGCAATTGTGGTGGGGGCACCAAATCCCGGCATGGTATGGGCCAGACGGCGAATATTTCGTGGCTGAGGATGAAGCTGAAGCGCAAGCTTTGGCTGATGCGCATTATGGCGCGCCAACCCCAATCAAACGCGATGAAGACGTGTTGGACACCTGGTTCTCATCAGCGCTTTGGCCATTTTCAACTCTGGGTTGGCCCGATAAAACGCCAGAACTCGAAACCTATTATCAGACAACGACTTTGGTGACGGGCTTTGACATTATCTTTTTCTGGGTGGCTCGGATGATGATGTTCGGCATCCACTTTATGGATGAAGAGCCATTTGAAAATGTCTATGTGCACGCATTGGTGCGCGACGAGCATGGACAAAAAATGTCCAAGACCAAAGGCAATGTGATCGACCCGATTACGCTGTTTGACGAGTATGGTGCAGATGCAACCCGCTTCACACTGGCGGCCATGGCTGCGCAGGGACGTGACTTGAAACTCGCCATCTCACGGGTTGAAGGCTACCGAAACTTCGTCACCAAAATCTGGAACGCATCGCGTTTCTTGGAGATGAATGAGTGTGTTCGTGTTGAGGGGTATGATCCCACAACGGTCAATTCAACGCTCAATAAATGGATTTTGAGCCGCGCTGCAAAAACAGTGGCGGAAGTTGAAAAGTCTTTGGAAGCGTTCCGCTTTAATGAAGCTGCGAACGCAGCATATGACTTCGTTTGGGGCACGTTCTGCGACTGGTTTGTTGAACTGGCTAAACCTGTGTTCAACGGCGATGACGAGGCGTTGAAAGCCGAAACACGAGCTACAGCGGCCTTCACACTGGATCAAATCTTGAAGCTTTTGCATCCGTTTATGCCGTTTGTGACCGAAGAATTGTGGGCGCAAACTGGGCAAAATGGCCCAGCACGCGAAAAACTGCTGATCGTGAGCGAATGGCCTGAACTGGGCAACCTCTTTGATGAAGCCGCAGAAGCTGAGATGGGCTGGATGATCGATTTGATTACAGGCATCCGCTCATTGCGCGTGGAAATGAATGTGAACGCTGGCGCCAAAATACCGCTGGTTGTTGTTGACGCCAGCGCGGACACAAAAGCGCGCTTGGCAACACAAGATGCCATGATCAAGCGGTTGGCGCGCGTTGAAACCATTGATTTTGCTGATGAAGTGCCCGGCGAATCTGCTCAACTCGTGCTGGGTGAGGCGACATTCGCTATGCCATTGGCTGGCGTAATTGACATCGCGGCCGAAAAAGAACGGTTGAACAAAGAACTGGGCAAGCTCGACAAAGAAATTGATGGCGTGGCCAAAAAACTGGCCAACGAGCAATTCACGTCCAAAGCGCCGGCGCATGTGATCGATGATCAAAAGCAACGCAAGACAGACGCAGAAGAGAAAAAAGCGCGCGTTGAAGCCGCTTTGGCGCGTCTTGGCTAGGACACATAAGAGCTGTTGCTTTTTGGCAACGCATTTGTGAAATTCATACTTCAGTAAGGCTGGCCCCAATTGTACCTTGGGGCCGCCTTTTTTTTAACCAATTCACAGCGCAAAACTGAATATGTTGATTAAAGCAACGGGGCGGATGTTGCGCAAAAGGTTGGGCTGCGGCGATTAGCGCCGCCAATTGGACGCGCATGCCTGAATGTGCCCTTGCATCAAAAAGCAGCACGATTAAAAGTCTGTGGCAGATATTGTGCCTGCTTGCGGGGGAAAGGTTTTTATAATGGAAGAAAAAAACATCGATAAGTCAAAACTGCCAAGTCGCCATGTGACAGAAGGAGCGTCACGTGCGCCGCACCGTTCGTATTATTACGCGATGGGGCTGACGCAAGGTCAGATCCATCAGCCATTTGTGGGCGTGGCCACATGCTGGAACGAAGCTGCCCCTTGTAACATTGCGCTTTCACACCAAGCTCAATTCGTGAAAAGAGGCGTTGCCGCCGCACAAGGCACACCACGCGAATTCACCACCATCACCGTGACAGACGGGATCGCCATGGGCCACCAAGGCATGAAATCTTCGCTGGTATCGCGTGATGTGATCACAGATTCTGTTGAGTTGACCATGCGCGGCCACAGCTATGATGCCCTTGTGGGGCTCGCTGGCTGCGATAAATCACTGCCCGGCATGATGATGGCAATGGTGCGGTTGAATGTGCCATCTGTTTTCCTTTATGGCGGCTCCATTTTGCCCGGTACCTTCAAAGGCAACCCTGTGACAGTGCAGGATGTGTTTGAAGCTGTTGGCAAGCACTCTGTCGGTGACTTTTCAGACGAAGATTTGGAAGAGCTTGAACGCGCGGCTTGCCCGTCATCCGGTGCCTGCGGCGCTCAGTTCACCGCCAACACAATGGCCACAGTGTCTGAAGCAATTGGTTTGGCTCTGCCATATTCTGCTGGCGCACCAGCGCCATACGAAATTCGCGATCAATTCTGCTACACCGCTGGTGAGCAGGTGATGGAATTGATCAAAATGAACCTTCGTCCGCGCGATATCGTAACGCGCAAGGCGCTTGAAAATGCCGCAACTGTTGTGGCGGCCTCGGGTGGTTCAACCAACGCTGCGCTGCACTTGCCTGCGATTGCGCACGAAGCTGGCATTGAGTTCGATTTGTTCGACGTGGCCGAAATCTTCAAAAAAACGCCTTATATTGCTGATCTAAAACCCGGCGGTAAATATGTGGCCAAAGATATGTTTGAAGCTGGCGGCATTCCGATTCTGATGAAAACGCTGCTGGATCAAGGCTATTTGCACGGCGATTGCATGACCGTAACAGGCCGCACCATTGCGGAAAACATGGAAAAAGTGAAATGGAATGATCAGCAGGATGTTGTACGTCCGGCGAACAATCCAATCACAAAGACAGGCGGTGTTGTTGGTCTTTCCGGCAATTTGGCACCAGATGGCGCCATTGTGAAAGTCGCTGGCATGTCCAACTTGGTCTTTAAAGGCCCAGCACGCTGCTTCGACAGCGAAGAAGAGTGCTTCAAGGCCGTAAGCAAGCGCGAATATAAAGAAGGCGAAGTGCTGGTCATCCGCTACGAAGGTCCAAAAGGTGGACCAGGTATGCGCGAAATGTTGGCCACAACTGCCGCGCTTTATGGCCAAGGCATGGGTGACAAAGTGGCGTTGATTACAGACGGCCGCTTCTCTGGTGCAACTCGTGGTTTCTGCATCGGCCATGTTGGCCCAGAAGCTGCCGTTGGTGGTCCGATCGCCCTGCTTGAAGATGGCGATATTATTGAAATCGATGCCAACACCGGGTCAATTACCGTTGATTTGAGCGATGATGAGCTTGAAAAACGTCACAAAAATTGGAAACCGCGTGAGACCAATTTTGGTTCAGGCGTGATCTGGAAATATGCCCAGCTTGTAGGGTCAGCCCGTTACGGTGCCTTGACCCATCCAGGCGCCGCGGCAGAGAAGGAGTGCTATGCAGATATTTAGTGCGAATTTGATTGGCATGGTGCGCGCAACTTTTGTTGCGCTCATCCTGTCGACATGTTCTGCATTTGCCCAGGATGAAGCCGCAGATATTCTGTCGGTCTTTGGGCAGTTCGATACTGACGTGTCGAACGAAAATCTGCTTGCAGCGTTGGAAGACGCGGCGGAGGCGGGCCAGCCTATTGCCTTGTGGCGTCTTGGCGTCATGTATGAAAATGGCGAGGGCGTGGCCCCCGATCGCACCAAAGCCTTTCAATATTTCTCACAATTGGCGGACGGTCATGCTGACACGCCGCCAAAATCCTTAGAAGCGGATATTGTCGCCCAAAGCTTTTTGAAGGTGGGTGAATATTACCGCGAAGGTGTGCCGGATGCAGGCGTGCCGGCCAATGATGATTTGTCGCGCAAATTGTGGTTGCACGCTGCCTCCTATTTCGGCGACCCGGAAGCACAATTTAAAGTGGGGCAGCTCTATCTTGATGAAGATGAGTTGGGCTACTCACCCTTGCAAAGTGCGCGTTGGCTTGCCCTTGCATCGCGCAAAGGCCATGCAGCCGCGCAAGCAACGCTGGGCAATCTGATGTTTAACGGCGAAGGCATTCCGGCCGACCCAATTGAAGGGTTGATGTGGCTCACCGTGGCAGACCGAAACGCCCAAGGCACGGAAGACGAGCCATGGATTGCGGAGCTGTTTGATCAGGCTGTGTCCATTGCCTCACAAGACGAGCGGGAACAGGCCATCGCCGCCGCCGATTCCCTTGGTAACCGCTTCGGCGGCTAATCAACTCACAGCGCTAAATCGCGAAGCTGCCCACCACTGGCACATGGTCAGATGGCTTTTCACGTGCGCGCATATCTTTATGAATCTCGACGGTCTCCAGAATGTCCGCCGCTTGAGGTGACAGCATCAAATGGTCTATGCGGATGCCATTGTTACGGCGCCACGCACCGGCTTGGAAATCCCAAAACGTATAGGCTTCGTCGCCATTGACCGCACGCAGCCCATCAGTAAAGCCGAGATTGGAGAGGGAGCGAAAGCGCTCCAAGCTCTCCGGGCGGAAAAGGGCATCGCCCCACCATGCTTCTGCGCTGTGGGTATCAGCACCGGTCGGGATAATGTTGTAATCGCCCAGAATAATGAATGGCTCTTCAAGCTTAAGCCGATCTTCTGCCCAATCAATCAAACGATCCATCCACGCCAGTTTATACGGGAATTTCTCCGTATCGACGGGATTGCCATTAGGCAAATATATCCCCGCGACGCGCACCGCGCCTCCGGGCCGCGAAATGACGGTTTCAATAAAGCGTGCTTGTTCATCGCTGTCGTCCCCGGGAAGGCCCCGATTGACTTCATCAAACGGGTGCAAAGAGAGCAGGGCAACGCCATTAAAACTCTTTTGCCCATGCGTGGCGACATTATAACCCAGCTCTTCAATCGCTTCGCGGGGGAAATTCTCATCAATTGATTTGATTTCCTGCAGCGCCACAAGGTCTGGCTTATATTCTTCAAGCCAATACAGCACCTCGTTGAGGCGCGCTTTAATGCCGTTAATGTTCCATGTTGCGATTTTCAAAATGCTAATCCGATCCGAAAGGAAGTGCCACACGAGTCGCAAATATCCTATCGGCGCAACAAGCAGAAAACAATGAAATCATCTACGCTTATTGCGGCTTATACCGCAAAGCTGGTGCCACACCCACAAGACGCGACGGCGTTTGGATTATTGATCTGAAAGCTTTGACCAATCAAATCGTTCACAAAGTCAATTTCCGCGCCTTGCATAAACTCAAGACTAAGCGAATCGATGAGTACGGTGGCATTTTTCTTTTGCAGCACCACATCATCATCATTGGCGCTTTCCTGCACCAGATTATATTCATATTGGAAGCCAGAACAGCCGCCACCGGAAACCGCAACGCGCAAAACCGTGCCTTCTGGCTGCTTTTCCAGGATTTTCGCTATGCGCTCAGCAGCGCGATCTGTAAGCTGAACCTGAGTTTCTGCCATTTGCGTGTCAGACATTTTCCCTATCCTTATTCTGATGGCTTTCAATCAAACCATCCGATTGCTAACACATAGATAAGCCTCATCATCGCCTTTGAAAAGGACCTAACGGTACAAATTTATGTCATCAAAGCTACAATTGGCTCCATATGCTGCGGATCCGTTTAATAGCCTCGGGCGTCGCCATCAAACTGATGACAGCGCGACGCGCAATGAATTTCAACGTGATCGCGATCGGATTATACATTCCAACGCTTTCCGTCGCCTTAAGCACAAAACCCAAGTGTTTCTGCACCATGAGGGCAATCATTATCGCACGCGGCTAACGCATACGCTGGAAGTGGCGCAAATTGCCCGCTCCATTGCGCGGGCACTCAATCTTTGCGAAGACCTTGCTGAGGCACTGGCGCTGGCCCATGATCTCGGGCACACGCCTTTTGGCCATGCGGGCGAGCGTGTGCTGCATGATAAGATGCATGATCTTGGCGGCTTCGATCATAATATTCAAGCGCTACGCTTGGTGACGCGGCTCGAAAATCGATACGCAGAGCATGACGGCCTCAACCTGACGTGGGAAACGCTTGAAGGGATCATCAAGCACAACGGACCGTTGATGGACGGCGAGGGCAACCCGACGGCCAAATACCAAAAAGAAGGATTGCCTGGTGGTCTGGACGAACCCTGGGCCATCGCCGATCTGCGCTACGATAGCTATGCAAGTCTCGAGGCCCAAGCTGCGGCCATCGCCGATGACATCGCCTATAATGCACATGATATTGATGATGCGTTGCGGGCAGGGCTGCTGACGCTAGAAGAGTTGCGCGATGTACCGCTTGTCGGGCCGATCGTACAAGAAGTGCAAAATAAATATCCGCTGGTCGATGAGGATCGGCAAACCCACGAGGTTGTGCGCCGCCTGCTCACCCGCACAATTGAAGATGTGATCACAGATGCCAAAGCGCGTTTGAAAGCTGCCAATATTCAAACGGTTGAGGATGTTCGGCAAGCGAACCAAACTTTAATCGGGTTCTCGCAGGATATGGCAAAAGCCGAAAAAGGCTTGAAAAGCTTTTTGTTTGAAAAGGTTTATCGCCACAAAAGTGTGATGGACGAAGTGGATCGTGCCCAAACCATTGTCGCGAAATTGTTCGATGCTTATTTGGATGGCGAGGACTTGCCCGGTGAGTGGAAAGAACGCGCTAAAGTGATCGAAAAGAATAAGATGCCGCGTCTGGTCGCGGACTTTATCGCCGGGATGACTGACCCATACGCCACCAGCCAATATAACCGTTTGTTTGACGCGGACGAGGATTTCCGCTAACCGCAATGCGCTAACAACAAAATGGAATGACCATCAATGGATTTATTCGCTTTATATCAATCGCGTATCGCAGATGCTTTATCTGCATTGTTCCCTCAATTGGCCGAAACACCCGATGTGTTGCGCCGATTTGTGGTTGAACCGCCACGCGATGCGTCCCATGGCGATATGTCCACCAACGCTGCGATGGTTCTGGCCAAACCGCTTAAATCAAATCCGCGGGCGATTGCCGAACAATTGATTGAGAAAATCAAGGAATTTGACGGCGTTGAGAGCGCGGAAATCGCTGGGCCGGGTTTTATCAATATGCGGCTTTCCGCCAGCGTTTGGCAAAATGTAATTGCCGAGATCAATGCCGCTGGCACAGAGTACGGGCGGCCCAAGGACGCTCCGGCAGGCAAGGTGAATGTCGAATATGTCTCGACCAACCCAACGGGCCCGGTACACATCGGCCACGCGCGCGGTGCTGTATTTGGCGATGCTTTGGCGAGTTTGATGGCGTTTTCGCGCTGCGACATCACCAAAGAATACTATATTAATGACGCTGGTGGACAGATTGATGTGCTCGCCAAATCTGCTTTGCTGCGCTATCGCGAAGCACTGGGCCAAGATATTGGGGAAATCCCTAAAGGGCTATATCCGGGCAAATATCTGATACCAACGGGCAAAAAGCTGGCAGACCAATTTGGCGATGCGTTGCTGAACATGGATGAGGCCGAGGCGGTCGACAAAGTCAAGTCCATCGTGGTCGATTCCATGATGGAGTTAATCAAAGCTGATTTGGCCAAGCTCAATGTCCATCACGATTATTTCTTCTCCGAAAAGCAACTTCATGGCGAAGATGGCGATATTCATAAGACGCTAGACTGGTTGCGGGAAGAGGGCTTGGTTTATCAAGGCACGCTGGAACCGCCCAAAGGCAAAACACCAGAAGACTGGGAAGATCGCGAGCAAACCTTGTTCAAGGCAAGTGACTTTGGCGACGATACTGACCGGGCATTGGTGAAATCTGACGGGTCATACACCTACTTTGCCGCTGATATTGCCTATCACCGCAATAAATTTTTGCGCGGATTCAATGAGCAAATCGTGGTGCTTGGCGCCGACCACTCGGGCTATATCAAGCGCTTGAAAGCCGCAGGCAAAGCTGTTTCTGATGGCAAAGCCAATGTCGATGTGAAGATTTGCCAACTGGTGAATTTGCTGCGCAACGGCGAGCCCGCCAAAATGTCAAAACGGGCAGGGACCTTTGTGACGCTCGGCGATTTGGTGGACGAAGTGGGCGCCGATGTGGTGCGCTTCATCATGCTTTTCCGCAGAAATGACGCGCCAATTGACTTTGATTTTGAGGTTGTAACCGCCCAAACCCGGGACAATCCGGTGTTCTACGTGCAATACGCCCACGCGCGGGCCTGCTCGGTCTTCCGTAACGCCAAGCGCGACTTGCCTGATCTTGATATTTCCCTCGACGCTTTGCAAAAAGCAGATCTGAGTGTGCTGTCCGATCCAGCGGAAATTGAACTGATTAAGATGGCTGCACAGTTCGAGCGGGTCGTGGCCAGCGCCACCGAAGCGCACGAACCGCACCGCGTAGCATTCTATGTGCACGACCTGGCAAGCGCCTTCCACACGTTCTGGACAAAAGGGAAAGAACGGCCAGAGTTACGATTTGTTAACCTTGATGAACAGACAATAACATTGTCGCGACTCGCTTTGGTGAATGCAGTTCGTCAAGTATTGGCAAATAGCCTGGGGATTTTGGGAGTATCCGCTCCTGACGAGCTATCATAATTCAGGCACAATGCTGTGATGTATCTAAGTTCGGGGCGAATACTTATTCTAACTATAGGGGCAGCGCGTTTGGCGCGCTGACCGGCTAAATGGCAGATTCAAAAAAACCTGCAGACCAAAATCTGGACCAATCAGATGATCTGATTGCAGAATTGGCCCGCATCGTAGCAGACGACGCAAAGCGTGCATCGGTGTCTCAATCTATTGAAGAACGCGCGCAAAAGGAACGTTCGCCCCAACAGGAAGAGCGCCCTTCATCGTTTACATCTGCCTTTTCTGGTCAACAACAGGATCAGGGGCGACAGGATCGCCCTGCGCCCGAACCAAGCGTTCCGCAGCGGCCAGAACAATCAACACCATCCACGCCGCCTGAAGCACCGGCAACCTCAGCAAATCCGCCCCAATCAGATCAAGGGGCTGATCCGTTCGAGTTTGATTTTGCCAGCAGCTATCGTCAGGATGCGGAGGCGAAAGCCAAGTCGAGCCAAGACGATTTTGGCGCACAGGTTGAAAAACTGGTGGCCGAAGCGCAAAGCGAACCTCAGCCTGAGCCTGTTGCACCGCAAAGCCTTTCACGTGAAGAGCGTCAATCTGCTGAGACTTTGAAGCGTGAAGTCAACGCGGCAGCTGAAGTTGATGAAATAGCAAATTTAATTTCTGACGCCGACGACACGCTGGCACCGCAGGCACCCGCTTCCACAATGGAAAGCCAGCCCGTTGAAGCCGAGCAGCTTGAACCTGTTGAACCACAATATGATCATGAAAGCGATGCGCTTTTTGCCGATGAGCCCTATATGGAGCCGCAAGAAGAGCAGCCGCAAGAACCCGAATATGTGGCCAGAGAAGAAGCGCCGCAACCCAAACCAGTTGAAAATCAGCCCGCAAAGAGTGATCCACTAAGCGAAATTGAACGGCTGATTGAAGACACAGCGAGTGGATCTGCTGGCGGGTCGCCACATTCCTATTTGCAAACGCCCGGTGATGAGGGCAAGTCGCCAACATCTAAAGAAGACCCGTCAAGCGCTGCGGAGGCCGCTATATTGGCTGCCATGGCAGCAGCACGACCTGCTTCTGATGCAGCGGAGCCACCAAAAGCGCAAGCGCCAGTTGGCCCAGCGCCGGAAGCTGCCCCCACTGCAGCAGCAGGGCAAACGCAGTCTTCTGCGCCTTATTTGCATGCAGAGAGCCGCGACCATATGGAAACCGAGCCTGTGCGAAAAGTAAAGAAGCGCAGCAACTTACCGGCCTATGCGGGCGGCCTTGCAGCCTTGCTTTTGTTGGGTCTGGGCGGCGCAACTTTGTGGAACTTTATCGGTGGCGGTGGTGCATCCGATGGCGATGTGCCGTTGGTAACAGCGCAAAACACTGATGTGAAACAAACGCCAGAAAATGCGGGCGAAACAACGGATTCACCTTCGGTGTTTTCAGCGCTTGAAGGGCAACCGGAAGATACGTCTTCAGAGCAACTCGTCTCACGGGATGATACCGACGGCGCCTCCGGTGAAGGTGTGTCTCGCGTGATCACCCCATCCAACTCAGACGATGCGACAGGTGGGTTGACCAACCGCAAGGTAAAAACCGTAACAGTTTTGGCTGATGGCACGATTGTGACCGGCGATGAAGCATCCGCTGGTGCACAGCAATTGCCGGATATTCGTCCAAACGTACCCGAAGTCACCAGCACATCGGATAACGAAACCGCGACAAGCAACGATCCAATTGGCGACGCTATACAAAGTGCAGAAAACACGGGTGAGGCGATAACAGATGCAGCCGGTTCGCTTGCGGATCAAGCGGAACAAACGGTCAACGATGCTGCGGATGCACTCACCGATGACGCGCAAACTGGCGATGTGGCGGCTGATGCCCCAACGCCGCCTGAGCGCCCGCAAGGGCTTGGCACTAATCAGCCCTTGGCTTCCGCCGTCCTCAATAATAGCGCGCCTGCCACGAGCGATAGCAACGATCAGCCGCTCGGCTTGGTTCCAGATTCACAACCAGTGACCACGCCGCAAACCAACACTGCGCCAGTGAACGCGACGACAAACCAGGTCAGCGCACCATTCTATGTGCAGCTTGCCTCGCAACGTTCGCCAGAAGCAGCGCAATCTACGGTCACAACCGTAACCCGGCAATTTGCAGATGCGTTGAGCGGCCAAACGGTGGGGGTCAATCAGGTTGACCTTGATGACCGTGGGGTATTCTACCGTGTATTGGTGCCTGCCAATTCGATTGAGGCGGCCAATTCAATCTGTAACAACATCAAATTATCCGGCGGTGATTGCTTCGTACGCAACAACTAGTTCGGCAACAAAACAGTTGATGAGCGCAGGGTTTCCTTGACCCTGCGCTTTTTTTTGCGTCATGATTTAGGCTGCGGTTAAATCAAAAGCGATGCAGATGCCTTTTCAAGAAAATGATTTCACACAACAAGAACCACGCTCACGTCAGGGCGTGATGTATGTTGATGTGAAAGGGTACGAGGGGCCGCTAGATCTGCTGCTGGATTTGGCGCGAAAGCAGAAAGTGGATCTGGCCCATATTTCTGTCTTGTCGCTGGCCGAGCAATATTTGGGCTTTATCCAAACGCTAAAAGAACGCCGCATTGAAGTGGCTGCCGACTATTTGGTGATGGCTGCATGGCTCGCTTATCTCAAAAGCCGACTGATGGTGCCGCATGATGATGAAGATGAAGAGCCGAGCGGCGAAGAAATGGCCGCCTTGCTGCAATTCCGCCTCAAGCGGCTGGAAGCCATGCGCGACGCGGCGGGCCAATTGGTCAATCGTCCACGCCTTGGGCGCGACATCCATGCGCGGGGTGATCCAGAGTCCATCTTAACCACCAAAACCAACCAGTGGCAGGCGACCTATTATGATTTACTGCGTGCCTATGTAATTCAGCGGGAGAAATCATTTCCGCAAGACTATTCGGTCAAAGTGCGCACGGTTTGGTCCTTAAGCGAGGCCGAAGAAATCTTGGAGCGCCTGATTGGCCAATCGGCCGAATGGGTGCCGCTGCAGTCCTATTTGTCTGAATATTTAGCCTCCACCGAGGAGCGGCAAACGGCTTTGGCGTCCTCCTTTACCGCAAGTTTGGAAATGGTGCGGCAGGGGCAGATTGAATTGCGCCAATCCGCTCCTTTTTCGCCCTTGATGGTGCGACGAAAACGCTAATCGCAACTAATGCTTGGACACATATCCGAAAATTGATAGATAAAGGCGGCTGGCGCAAGGATTGTGCCCTTTTGTCCCTGCTGAACGAGTGAAGAAAGCATCCCATGGAGCCAAACGGCCAACATAGCGACATTCAGATCCGCAATTTGCGGGTGCTGGAAGCATTGCTGTTTGCCGCCAAGGAACCATTGGGGGCCGATGATTTGCGCCCATATCTGTCGGAAAATGCCGATCTGGCTGATTTGTTGGATCAATTGCAGCAGCGTTACCAACATGCAGGCATCAATTTGGTGCAGCGCGGAGAAAAGTTCGCTTTCCGAACCGCCGAGGATTTGTCATTTTTGCTGCGGCGTGACGACGTTGAACAAAAGCCACTTTCGCGGGCTGCGCTTGAAACGCTATCCATCATCGCCTACCACCAACCGGTGACGCGCTCTGAAATCGAAGAGGTGCGGGGCGTTGCAACATCAAAAGGCACGCTTGATGTATTGATGGAAGCTGGATGGGTGCGGATGCGCGGCCGTCGGCGCACACCGGGTCGGCCCGTGACTTATGGCACCACCATGGGTTTTCTGGATCATTTTGGGCTGGAACAGATCACGGATTTGCCAGGCCTTGGGGAGCTTAAGGGGGCAGGGTTGTTGTCATCGAACTTGCCGCCAGATTTCAGCGTGCCCAAACCAAGTGATGGTGACCTAACGTCCGATGAAGACCCACTCGAGCCTGATGATGCCGGTGATGATTTGCTGAGCGATTTGGATGCGCGTAATCAACCCAATGAAACCTAATTTATGACCCAGCAACGCATAGACACCAGCAACGTCAAATCAGATGTGAAGTGGGGCCCGCGCGGCACTGCGGGCATCAGCTTTGCCGCCGCGCTTGAATTTCAAGAGGTCAGCTGCAATGTGGGTGATTCCCACGTGCTCAAAGAAACCAATTTTGAAACGGCGCCTGGCGAAATACTTTGCCTGTTGGGCGAGAGCGGTTCCGGTAAATCGACCATTTTGCGTGCCGCTGCCGGCCTGCAAGAAATTGATTCTGGTCGCATTCTGATCAATAAGCGCATTATGTCCGCCAAAGGGGTGACTGTGCCTCCGGATAAGCGCGGCATTGGCCTGATGTTTCAGGATTTCGCTTTGTTCCCGCATCTGTCCATTTTGCAAAATGTTGAATATGGGTTGAAATCTCTAGGCCGTGAGGAAGCACGCAAGCAAGCCTTGCAGGCACTCAAACGTGTTGGCCTTGAAGGGCGCGCGACTGATTACCCTTCACAGCTTTCAGGCGGCCAGCAGCAGCGTTTGGCGCTTGCGCGGTCCATTGCCCCCAAACCAGGCCTATTGCTTCTGGATGAGCCATTCTCGTCGCTGGATGCGCGCTTGCGTGAAAGTGTGCGGGCGGAAACATTGGCGGTGCTGCGGGAAACGCAAGCCACGTGCATCTTGGTGACACATGATCCTGAAGAAGCCATGATCTTTGGTGACAAAATTGCGCTTTTGCGTGATGGGAATATTGCCCAAATCGGTACATCAGACGAGATTTACAATCACCCGAAAGATTTGGATGTGGCGCGGTTCTTTTCGCCAGTCAGTGAGATTCCTTCTCGGGTTCAAAGCGGCATGGCCCGCACGCCTTTTGGCAATGTTGATGCCGGAAACCGCCCCGATGGCGCGCGTGTCATTGTGGCCATGCGCCCAATTGGCGCAGTCTATATCGATGAGAGCGGGCAGGGAACGCCGGGGCGTGTTGTGGCCAAACGCGATGCGCTTGGCGTTGATACACTTGAGGTTGCTGTGGCGGGGGTCGACAATACAATTCGTCTGCGTCAGCCTTCAAATGTCAATATTCGTCCAGGTTTGGATGTTAATATTGCGATTAATCCAGAACACGTGCTTGTGTTCGACGCGATTTGACCATATTTGATGGAGTGTAGATCGTGAATAGATCACTAGTTGAAGGAGTAAGAGAATGAATCCGGGTCCATGGGGTATTCTCATCATCGCTATTGCCGCTTTGCTTTTGTTTGGCCGCGGCAAGATTTCTGGCATGATGGGCGAAGTCGCTTCTGGCATTAAAGCCTTCCGCAAAGGCATGCAGGACGATGACCAAAAAGTTGGCGAAATTGACGCCAAGCAAGAAGCAAAAGTTGAAGAAAAAGAAAAAGAGAAGCAAGACTAAATCTTAGTTGAGCTTTATCGTCTGATCGGCGCAAATTCATAAGAGGGGCACTATGCTCAATATCGGCTGGAGCGAGATGTTGATCATCGCAGCAATCGCATTGATTGTTGTGGGGCCAAAGGACTTACCTGCGTTGCTGCGCCAACTGGGTAATGTGTTCTCTTCGGTGCGTCGAATGGGAAATGAATTCAAATCTGAACTGTCTAAAGTGGCAGCGATTGATGAATTCAAAGACGCCAAAAAATCAATCACCGATCCGTTAAATCAGACATCCAAACAGATTTCTGATGAATTTAACAAGGTGAGCGACAAGGGCGTCGAGCCGACTGGCAAAATCAAGCCTAAGGTTGAGGGGAGTGAAAGCGTCGCTGATGAAATACGCGAGGCGGCGGGGCTTCCCCCTGTGCCACAGCCGGATCCTGAGGCTGCGGCATCTTCCATGAAAGAAGCGGTAAAACGCGGACAGGAACGTGCAGCTGAAGCCGCTGCACAAGCCGAGGCGGCCAAAGCGGCAGCCAAGGCGAAAACGGTTGAAGGCGAAGCGGCTGCGACCCAAGCAGCGACAGCTGGAAAAACAACCAAGACCGCGGCCAAGCCAAAAGCCGTAAAGAAAGCACCAGCGCGGAAAACTGCGGCAGCGGCAAAAACAACCACCGCCAAAACCAGCTCCACGCGCAAAGCGTCTGGCACAACGGCGGCCAAAAAGCCTGCGGCGACGAAAAAGCCCGCAGCATCAAAAGCTGCGGCGAAAACGACGACGGCAGCAAAGAAGCCTGCAACACGCAAGACAACTGCACCGCGTAAGACGGTCGCCACCAAGAAAGCGGCGCCCGCGAAAAGTGCAAAGGCCACCAACAATGATGCGAAGGAGCAGTCATAATGAGTAAGCTCCTTGAAAATGTTGAAGATCAGCAGGCCGATGAGGATCAAGAAGTTGCGCAAAGCGAAGCGCCCCTCATGGAGCACTTGGTGGAGTTGCGTCAGCGTTTGATCTATTCGCTGGCAGCTATCGCTGTGCTCTTTATCGTTTGTTTTTTCTTCGCCAGCCAGATTTTTAATATTCTGCTTGGGCCATTTGAACGCGCCGTAGGCAATGTGGAAGATGTGGAACTGATTTATACAGCGCCGCAGGAATTCTTCTTCACCCAGCTTAAAGTTGCGCTGTTCTCTGCAATTTTTCTGGCATTCCCAGTGATTGCCATCCAGATTTATCGCTTTATCGCCCCCGGGCTCTACAAGCGCGAACGTCGCGCTTTCCTGCCCTTTATCTTGGCAACGCCAGTGCTTTTTGTGATGGGCGCAAGCTTGGTTTATTTTGGGGTTATGCCGCTGGCGATGAAGTTCTTTATCTCGCTGGAGCAAACCGGTTCGGGCCAAGCCTCCATTCAAATGGTGACCCGCGTATCTGAATATTTGTCGTTGACCATGACACTCTTGCTGGCTTTCGGCTTTTGCTTTCAGTTGCCCGTGGTGCTTGTGTTGTTGGCGACGGCTGATTTGATCACGTCCGACAATCTAAAATCCTGGCGCAAATACGCCATTGTGGGCATTTTGACACTGGCCGCATTTTTGACGCCACCAGAGCCCATGACACAGCTTGGGTTGGCCGTGCCAGTATTCCTGCTTTACGAACTCTCGATTCTGGCGGTGCGTCTCGTTGAGCGATCGCGCCGGCCTATTGATCCTGAAGCCGATTCAAGCAACTAATCAAAAATACAAAAACGGCAAACCGCCGGAGATGAATAATGTTCGATATTAAATGGATCCGCGCCAATCCAGACCTATTTGATCGGTCTTTGGCACGCCGAGGCGCTGAGCCTATGGCTGAAGCACTTGTCGCGCTTGATGATGAGCGCAAGAAAACTGTGCAACAACTCAATGAATGGCAAGGCACGCGCAACGCATCTTCCAAGCAGATTGGGCAGGCAAAAGCCCAAGGTGATGAAGAAAAAGCGCAGGCGCTGCTTGCAGAAGTTGCCGACTTGAAGGCCAAAGTACAAGCTGGCGAAGATCAGGAACGTGAGCAGACGGCAGAGTTGAACCGCATTTTGGCGGGGCTACCCAACTTGTTGCTGGATGATGTGCCCGATGGCGAAGACGAAGATGCCAACGTGGAACGCCACAAAGTGGGCGAGCCGAAGCGATTTAACTTTGAGCCGAAAGAGCATTATGAGCTAGGCGAAGCGCTTGGACATATGGACTTTGAAACCGCAGCGAAAATTGCAGGTTCCCGCTTTGTGGTGTTGAAAAGCGATATTGCGCGGCTCGAACGGGCACTTGGGCAATATATGCTCGATTTGCACACACGCGAACATGGCTTCACCGAAGTTGTTGCACCGCTCTTGGTGCGCCCTGAGGCCCTGTTCGGCACAGGCCAATTGCCTAAATTTGCCGAAGATGCGTTTCAAACAACAGATGATCGCTGGCTGATCCCGACATCTGAGGTTTCTCTCACCAACTTGGTGCGCGAAAGCATGCTGAGCAAAGAAGAGTTACCTTTGCGCTTCACGTCTTTGACCCCATGTTTCCGGTCTGAAGCTGGGTCTGCCGGTCGCGACACAAGAGGTATGTTGCGTCAGCACCAGTTCTATAAAGTAGAAATGGTTGCCGTGACCACGCCGGATAAATCCCTGGACGAGCATGAGCGGATGCTCGGCTGTGCGGAGGCTGTGATGAAAGGCTTGGAAATTCCTTATCGCGTTATGCGCCTTTGCGCTGGCGATATGGGCGCCACCATGCAACGCACCTATGATATTGAAGCGTGGTTGCCGGGTCAGGACACCTATCGGGAGATTTCTTCTGTTTCCGTTGCAGGTGACTATCAAGCGCGCCGCATGAACGCGCGCTATCGCGATGAAGATGGCAAAGCACAATATGTCCATACATTGAACGGTTCTGGCGTGGCCACGGGCCGTGCTTTGATCGCAGTGATGGAAAACTATCAGCAAGAGGATGGGGCTATTGCGGTCCCAGATGTCTTGCAGCCCTATATGGCTGGCCAAACTGTGATCTCGGCTTCCTAGATGAAAAGCAACCCGCGCATCCTCATCACCAATGACGACGGCATCGACGCGCCGGGCATAAAAGTCTTGGAAAATGTTGCGCGGGAAATCTCTGATGATGTGTGGGTGGTTGCCCCGCAAACCAACCAATCTGGCGTAGGCCATAAATTCACCCTCGGCCATGAGTTGGAAATTGAGCAGCGCGATAAGCAGATTTTCGCGATCAATGGTTCACCCGCCGATTGCATTGTCACAGGCATGACCCATTTGTTGAAGGACAAAAAGGCCGATCTGGTTTTGTCGGGCGTGAATCGCGGGCAAAACATTGCGGATTTGGTCAATTGTTCCGGCACAGCAGCAGGGGCGCGGGAAGGGGCCTTGCAAGGCGCCCTTGGCATTGCACTCAGCCAAAGCATGGACTTTTCCAACGAGCACATGATCGAATGGGATTGTTCTAAAGCGTATGGTGCCCAAGTCATTAAACAGATCATGGCATCCGCGCGTGGCACTGAAACCTATTACAATGTGAATTTTCCGCGTTGTGAAGCTAAGGATGTTACGGGCGTTGAAGTGGTGCCACATCAGCGCTTTTCCACATCGCCGTTCGAATATTATCCCTCGGACAATGAGGGAAAACATTTTGTAGCGATTTTGCAAACACCAACGCCGCTCACACCTGGGGCCGATTGTGTCAGGTTGCTTGAGCACAACGCGATCACCGTTACCCCCCTTTTGCTGCAGCAAACAGATATGGCAGAATTGAAACGTTTGGAAGGCGCATTTCAGTTTTCAAAGGCCAATCACGATGCAGGATGATGATCAGCCACAAAATTTAGAATGGGCCAAAGCCTCTTTGGTGCTAGGCCTGCGCCAAAAGGGCATCACACAACGCCTTGTGGTAGATGCCTTTGAGCGGGTGCCCCACGAGCTCTTCGTGCCTGATGAATATGCCGATCACGCCTATAAGGATTGCGCGTTGCCGATCGAATGCGGTCAGTCGATGACCTCACCGGTCAAGGTGGCCCAGATGCTCAGTAAGTTGAAATTCGATGAGCAAGTGCCGAAAATTTTGGAAATCGGCACGGGTTCAGGATATGCAACAGCGTTGCTTTCACGATTTGCAAAGCGCGTCTTTTCCATCGAAAAATATGGAACATTGCTACGGTTGGCTCAGGATCGGTGGGAAAAACTCAAGCTATCAAACATTGTCAGCTTGCACGATGATGGCCTGGCCGGGTGGAAGCATCAGGCGCCCTTTTCACGTATTTTGCTCACAGGGTCGGTGCGCGAGGTGACACCCGATTTGCTAGATCAGCTCGAGGATGGCGGCATTTTGCTGGCACCTGTTGGTGCGCCAAACGAGCTGCAACAGCTTATCCGATACGAACGGATTGGCGATCAATTTGCTGATGATGTTGTGGGCACAATTCGTCTCGCGCCATTAATGCATGGAAAATCTCAAACTCTTTAAACTCCCCTTTACCTTAATGAATCTATATTGGGCTGAGTAAAGTTGTATTGAGTATGAGTAAAACCATGATAGTGCGCCAAAAAACACGGCTGTTGAAAAACAGTGTCGCCCTTATTTCCGTTCTGGGTGTCGCCGGGGTTCTGGCAGGCTGCACCACAGCGCGGTCTCCCTTCATCTCAAATGGTCCGCTGGTCACAAATTCTGTGAACACTGCCCAAAATGCCGATTTAAATCAGGCAATGCCAACGGCAATAGGGACGCCGCAAAACAGTGCGCAGCCCCTTTCGCCAGCACCTGTTCGTGTGGCGCAAAATTCAAATGCACCATTTACACCACCTGCGGATGTGGGCGGTAGTGCACAAATGGGCTATCCGGCTTCCGGTTCACAAGACCCGTTATTGGCCGGCAATTATCCGCAAACACAGGCGTCTAACTCTAATTTCGGCAATGTGGCCGCAGCACCGTCTCAGGTTTCGCAGCAACCTTTGCCTAGTTTGTCACCACTTCCAGTAAAGAGTACCTCAACCATGACAGCGTCCACTTCGCCCGCTGAGATTCAAACTCAGCCACAAACATTGCAGCCGCCAGCAACCGAAACCGCAGCAACGCCGCGTTTGGTGCCGGAAAATGCCTTCATGCATAAAATTGAGGCGGGCGAATCACTCTACGTGATTGCGCGGCGCTATGACGTAACGGCTGATGCCATTGTTACGGCCAACGGTCTGGCCTCAGCCGACCGTATTTTTGTTGGCCAAGAGCTGATCATTCCCGGTCGTCCGGATCTGATCGCTCAAAGAGCGCCAGCGCAAAAAGTTGCTGAAGTGCAAACGTCTACACCTGCACCGCAGGCTGTTAGCGACGCACCACAAGCCAGCCCAACGCCAATCGCGCGTCCTGCTGGTCTGAAGGTTGCGGCAAAACCGACTGCGCCAGCGGCCACTCCAGCACCTGCGCCTACGCAAACAGCGCAGCCTGCTGCCGCACCGAAAGCTCAAGAAGAGATCAAAACCGCATCAGTTCCGAGCACTCCTGCAGTTGCCGCGCCTCAAGCCGAGCCACAATCTCAAGGTTTCCGCTGGCCGGTTTCAGGACGCATGATTCAAGATTTTAAGGCGTCGAAAAATACTGGCATCAACATTGAAGCGCCAGAAGGCACTTCAGTGAAGGCTGCCGATACAGGCACCGTGATCTATACGGGTAACGCAGTTGAAGGCTACGGCAATCTCGTTTTGATCAAACACCCGAACGGCTATGTGTCTGCTTACGCTCACTTGAGAGACATCAGCGTCTCCAAAGGTGCCAACATTCGCCGTGGCGAACAAATTGGCTCCGTTGGCCTGACAGGTTCTGTGGCGCGTCCACAACTGCACTTTGAATTGCGCAAAGGTGCAACGCCGGTTGACCCGGCACCATTGTTGGCCAGCTAACACATTGAAATAAGGACAGTAAGAGGGGCGCGTCAGGAAATGGCGCGCCCTTTTTTGCCGGCCAAATGTCGCACAAATTGGATCGCTACGCGCCCGGAGCGCGATCCGCGCGTTGCCGCCCATTCAATTGCCGCCGCACGCAAAGCTTCCGCTTCTTCCTCAATGCCAAAATAATCACAATACCCTCGGATCATGTTCAAATAGGTATCTTGATCGCAATTGTGAAAACCAATCCACAGGCCAAACCGATCAGAAAGCGAAACTTTCTCGTCATTTGCCTCGTTGGAATGGATAGCCGCCCGCGCTTCATTGTCGATCATTTCGCGCGGCATCAAATGTCGACGGTTTGATGTGGCGTAAAACAGCACATTTTTCGGACGGCCTTCCAAGCCGCCATCGAGTACAGTTTTGAGCGCTTTATAGTCCGTTTCTTCGCGGTCGAAGGATAAATCGTCACAATAGACGAGGAACTGCATGTCCTGCGTCGCCAATTTACGCATCAATTCGGGGAGGGTGGCAATGTCTTCCCGGTGGATCTCCACAAGGATAAGCCGTTTGATGCCATTTTCACGAGACGCCTGCTCAACAATTTCTCCATGGATCGCTTTGACGATTGAGCTTTTGCCCATGCCCTTGGCGCCCCAAAGCAGCGCATTGTTGGCACCTAAGCCCTTGGCGAACTGCAAACTATTATCGAAAAGCGTTCTTTTTTGCGGTTCAATCCCTTGCAAAAGATCAAGTGCGACTCGGTTGACATTGTGCACGGGCATGAGCTGGCTGGTGCTGCCTTCCCATTGGTACGCATTTGCGTCACCAATCACGACCTGATCGCTGCTTGGACGGTTGGCCAACACGCGTAAAGACTGTGCAATATCGGCCAAGAACTCACTTAATTTCATTTTTGCTCCAAACTCATGAAAAAAGGTGGGGTTTTCGCTTTGCATTTCAAAAATCCCCCCTATATATTCCCGCAAAACCAAACCAACCCGTGGCTTGGGCTTTCTCTCAGATTATGTGAAATCTGAAATGAACAAAAGCCACATCAAGGAGTATCCGTATGTTTGTCTCTCCCGCATTTGCTCAGGCAGCTGGCGCGCCAGGTGCAGCAGATTATTTGACCAGCTTGATGCCAATCTTGTTGATCATCCCAATTTTCTATTTTTTGATCATTCGTCCGCAGCAAAAGCGCGTGAAAGAACAAAAAAACATGCTCGACGCCATTCGTCGCAACGACGTGATCGTCACCAATGGCGGCATTATCGGTAAAGTGACACGTGTTAAAGACGATAATGAACTCGAAGTTGAGCTGGCTGAAAATGTGCGTGTGAAGGTTTTGCGCTCAATGGTTGCTGACGTGCGCACTAAAGCAGAGCCCGTCAACGACAACAAAAAATAATTCTTTAAACGCGAACGCTAGGTTTTCTTGCGATGCTAAATTCTTCTCCACTCCGCGCGGCACTGATTGTTATTGTGGCGCTTGCCGGCATATTGTTCACGCTGCCGAACTTTGTTGCACCTGCAACACTGAACAGCTTGCCTGACTGGATGCCAAAAAAGCAGATCGTCTTGGGGCTGGATTTGCAGGGCGGCTCACACTTGCTTTTGGAAGTGAACCGCGAAGAAATCGTGAGCGAACGCGTAAAAGAATTGCGGCGTGAAGCGCGGTCTATTCTGGCGAATGACAATGGCATTGGCCATTTGATCAAAACCGATGAGGCCAAGCTCACCATCGAGTTGACCGACAAAGAAAATCTGGAAACAGCCCTCAATGCCTTACAGGAGCTGGACGTGCCGTTGTCGCAGTCGCTTGGCGGTGTTGGTGGTATTGATGAAATGATCATCAATCAAACACCTGACCAGCTTATTACGATTGAGCTGACGGAAGAGGGTATTTCAGAGCGCTTGTCATCTGTTGTGGCGCAATCCATTGAAGTGGTGCGTCGCCGCGTTGACGAGTTGGGCACAACAGAGCCGACCATTCAGCGTCAGGGCAACGATCGAATTCTGGTGCAGGTGCCCGGGTTTGATGATTCTGAACGCCTAAAAGACGTTATTTCTAAAACCGCGCGTCTCACGTTCCACATGGTGCACCCCACCATGAGCGCCGCCCAGGCGAAAATCCAAGGATTGCCCGATGGCACCATGATTTTGCCGAGCCAAGATGGTGGCGAGGAATTGGTGTTTGAAGAAGTGGCAATCGGCGGTGAATCTTTGGTGGATTCACAACCCGGATTTGACGCACAGAATAGCTCGCCCATCGTGACCTTCCGGTTCGATACACGCGGCGGTGTAAAATTTGCGGAAATTACCGCCAACAATATCGGCAAACGATTTGCTGTTGTGCTGGATAATCAAGTGATTACTGCACCGGTGATCAATTCCGCTATCCCTGGTGGTTCCGGGCAAATCTTTGGTAACTTCACTGCAGAAAGCGCCAATGACTTGGCCGTCTTGCTGCGGGCAGGTGCCTTGCCAGCGACCTTGGACATCATTGAAGAACGATCTGTTGGCCCAAGCCTTGGTGCGGACAGCGTGGCGGCCGGTGAAACGGCTGGTGTTGTCGGTGGTATCCTTGTGATCATCTTTATGGTCGTTGCCTATGGCACATTTGGTGTGTTCGCCAACATTTCTTTGCTCCTCAACATCACGTTGATTTTGGGAACGCTGTCGCTGTTGGGCGCAACGCTCACATTGCCTGGTATTGCGGGTATCGTGCTGACCATCGGTATGGCCGTGGATGCGAACGTGCTGATTTATGAGCGTATCCGTGAGGAAAAACGGGCAGGACGTGGAGCCATTCAAGCCATCGAAGCTGGTTTTCAGCGAGCGTTTACGACCATTTTGGACGCGAACGTCACCACGCTGATTGCCGCGGCGATCCTGTTCTTCCTTGGCTCTGGCCCCATTCGTGGTTTCGCGGTGACCTTGGCCATCGGTATCATCACCACCTTGTTCACAGCCTATGTGCTGACCCAGTTCATGATTTCGCGTTGGTACGCGCGTCGTCGCCCGAAAGAGCTAAAGATCGCACTCCTCAAAGTTTGGCCGGAAAACTTCAACTTTGAATTTATGAACTTGCGGAAACTGGCTTACACCTTCTCAGCTGTGCTGGTCGTGGGGTCATTGGCATTGTTTGGCGCCAAGGGGCTCAATCTCGGAATTGACTTTAAAGGCGGCTCCGCCATTGAGGTTCAGTCGATTGAAGGCCCTGCGGACATAGCCGAACTACGCGAAATCGTGGGCGCTCTCGATCTTGGGGATGTTCAAGTTCAAGAGTTTGGTTCCGATATTGACGTGTTGATCCGGGTAGAAACCCAGCCGGGCGGTGATGTTGCGCAGCAAGAAGCCGTAACTAAGGTAATCGAGGCTGTTGAAGCCGTCGGCTATGATCGACGCCGTTCTGAGGTGGTAGGACCCACTGTCTCTGGTGAATTGGCACAAACAGGTACATTGGCTGTCGTGGCCGCTATTGTCGCTGTGTTGGCCTATATCTGGATGCGGTTTGAGTGGCAATTTGCCATCGGCGCTGTTGCAGCTTTGGTGCATGACGTGCTGCTGACGATCGGTTTGTTCGCACTGACAGGGCTGGAATTCAATCTTGCCTCCATTGCGGCGATCCTGACGATTGTCGGTTACTCTTTGAACGATACGGTGGTGATCTATGACCGCGTGCGGGAGAATCTGCGCAAATATCGTAAGATGAGCATTCCCGAGTTGTTGAACATGTCGGTCAATCAGACCCTCTCGCGTACGATCCTGACATCGATCACCACGTTGCTCGCCTTGGGTGCTTTGGTGGTGTTCGGCGGTGAGGTGATCCGCAGCTTTACCATTGCTATGGCTTGGGGTGTGCTTGTGGGGACATATTCAACCATATTTGTGGCCTCTCCATTGTTGATCAATTTCAATCTCACCAGCCGCAAAGAAGCTGCGCCAAAAGAAGAACGGCGCGCGGATGGGGCATCGGTTTAAGTCTTGAGCACCCCACCGGAAAAAGGCTTTCTCAAATATCAAGTTCCCATTGACGCTTATGGCAATGGGGGCTTCCGGTTTGGAGATATGTCGCACATTGGCTCGCTGCTTTGTCTGCCGTCTGGCATGCATGCATGGGACGTTAAGACCGTGCAAGACATCACCCGTGACAGTTTGGCGAAAGTCTGGGCTGAGGCCGACCAAATCGATGTGCTGTTTGTCGGCACTGGCGATCAATTGTTTGTGTTGGAAAAACCGATCAAGCAAACAGGCCGCGACCTCAACATCATCACAGAACCCATGAGCACAGGTGCCGCGGCGCGGACGTATAATGTGCTCCTGGGCGAAAAGCGCGCGGTCGCCGCCGCTCTATTGGCCGTTGAGCGTGGAAAATGAGCCAGCGCGCCCAAAACGAAGATGAAGCCGCAATCATATCTGCTCAATTGCGCGAGTTGGACCGAGACGCCTACCTGGCCAGTCTAGTCCTGCCACAGCATGCGCGGCTTCCCATACAGACGCTACACACATTCGCGGCCGAGTTAGCAGCTATTCGTCACCGCGTGAGCGAACCGATGCCAGGCGAGATTCGCTTGCAGTTTTGGCGCGACGCGCTCGAAGGCGAGCGCCATGGCGATGTTGAAAGCAATCCGTTAGCGAATGCGCTGTTTAGCGCCATCGAGAAGTATAAGCTTTCAACGGTGCCGCTTTTGCGCATGGTCGCGGCGCGCCGTTTCGACCTCTATCAAGATCCGATGCCTGATCAAAACCAATTTGAAGGCTATGCAGGTGAGGTCGCATCCATCATTTTTCAATATGCGGCCCAGATTTGTGTCGGCGAACAGGACGCACCGGAGCAGTTTAACGATGCTGCTGGCCATCTGGGCGTGGCGCAAACCTATGTACGCGCGCTTTATAGCTTTGAATATGATCGTCGCCGGGCGCAGGTTTTTCTACCCGTCAACGTGTTCACTGCGTTCGGTCTAAAAGACAATGATATATTTGCAGGCAAGCCAGAGGAAGAAATTCTTCAAGCCCTTCAATCGTGTGCCGAGCATGCCAGAGATCATCTCGACAAAGCCAACAAGGCGATTAAGGCCTTGCCCAGCGCTGCGAAACCAGCATTTGGTGTCTGGCCCTTTATCGATAGCGATTTAACGCGTATGCAACACGCGCTCGACAAGGGTGAGTGGCTTGCCGTAAAAATGTCGGATTGGCGCAAAATACTCCGACTAATGCGATGGGGTTTGCGCAAGTAGGAGCGAAAAAATGGCCGATCCGGAACCAATGAATGCCTTGCAAAAATGGCGTGATCGCTTTGGTCCGGAGCTTGCACGCACGGTGCAGCGCTTCCCGATTTCCGTTGGTCTTGTCACGATTGGCGCGATTCTTTTCCTGATTGAATTGAATGGGTCCTCCAACCCAACCGACGATGTCTTGTTTAAAACATTCGCCACCGTCGAGCTGACAGCCCTTTTGGCGGTTGCCACCCAGCTTGCTGTAGAAAGCCGCGTTTTTGGCAAAATTGTCGGTTGGATTATCAATTTGTTGGGGCTATTGGCGATTGGGGCCACCATATTCTTGGAAAATATGGCCCTTGGCCAACCCTTTATGTGGATGCCGATCCTGATTTTGCTGACTTCTATCTCGCCAACGCTTCATTTCACGCGAGAACATGAAGGCCGCAGGCAGCAAAATCTATTTTGGTGGATGAACCATCGCTCCATCGTGTCGGCAATTGTCGCTGGATTTGCATATTTGGTGATTTTGCTTGGCTTGGTGATTATCGAGCGCTCTGTCTCGATTCTGTTCGGGTTCCAGCTTGAGCATTTGATGTATCGTTATTTGCTGCCGCTTGCCGGTGCACTGTTCGCCCCTATCTACTGGTTCGCCACAATACCGAAAGCAAGTGAATTCCGAGATGATGAGCTAAACAAACCAGACTTTTTGTCTCAAGCCGTTGGCTTTTTAGGCCTATACATTTTTGCGCCGTTTTTGACCTTGTACGCCCTGATCCTGGTTGCCTATGCCATCCAGATTGTCATTCAGCAAACCTATCCTGAGGGCACTATTGGTTGGATGGTGATCGGCTTCATATGTGTCGCGGGGCTCAACCATTTGCTGCTTTATCCAAAATTCATGCGTGAAAAGCCCATAGTGGCAAAATATCTGCGCTTCTGGCCCTTTCTTGCCATCGTCCCGGTGATCATGCTGATTATTGCGATCTATATTCGCGTCGCGGCCTATGGCCTTACGCCGGAGCGAATATTGCTGTTGGCGGGGGCGTTGTGGACCAGTTTGATTGTGGGCGTCGGCATCTTCAATCGCCTGGATATCCGACTCTTACCGGCTTTGGCAGCGCTCATTTTGCTTTTGGTTTCCTTCGGGCCCTTCAATTTGGAGATTTGGTCAATACGCGATCAACTTGCGCGTTTTGAGCAAAACTACGAACGTTGGAAAGAGGCGGATGACGATGAGGCTGCCCAACGTCTTCGCGGTGCGGCGAACTATTTATTGAATACGAAAGAGGGGCGCACAGCACTGTCCAGAGAACTTGAGATCAAAGGATTTGAGTTTGATGGCGAGATTTCGCGTGAGAAATTCGCGGCGCTGCTGGGGCTTCCAGATATAGCGCCAAACAACCGGCCGATTGAGTTTGTTCGGCTAACCAATGAAGAGCCGTTGGACCTCTCAGGGACCTACAAATTTTATGGTCGTGTTGAATTGCCCTGTTGCAGCCAACAGCTTGGGCCTTACGAATTCCGCATGGATGACAAGGATTTGGTTGTGATGCGTGATGATATGCAATTCTCACGCTACGACCTCACCACCTGGATCAATCAGCAAAACCTAACTGTCACCACCATGCGGGAAAACACCATAAAAATCGCGGGCGCGGAGCATACTCTCTATCTGAATCTGCATGAAGCCAACATCGATATGGATCCCGATATGGCGCGCAAGGTCGTGCGTTTAGATTTCTATGTGTTTGAAAAACAAAACAATGGCGCCGATTAGCGCCATTGTTCCAAATGCTCGAGAGCGCGCGCCGAAGTTGCACGTTTTTTTGCCTTGCCCCGGTCTGGTCCGCGCCAACGTTTCACGCCTTCGGGTTTTGTCACTTCTACAGGCGGGAACAGGCCAAAATTAACATTCATCGGCTGAAAGCTCTTGATGCCATTTGTCTCATCGGCCAAATGTCCGCCCGTAATGTGGTGCACCAACGCGCCCAAAGCTGTGGTTTTGGGCGGCGCATCAATTTGATGACCCAAAATTTCGTTTGCCGCCAAACGCCCCACAACCAGGCCAAGCCCAGCACTTTCTACATAGCCCTCGACGCCGGTAACTTGACCAGCAAAGCGCAAGTGCGGATCGGCTTTTAGCCGAAGCTGTTCATCCAGCAGTGCCGGAGAGTTGAGGAACGTGTTCCTGTGCAAACCGCCAAGACGTGCAAATTTGGCATCTTCCAACCCGGGAATCATGCGTAAGATTTCGGCTTGTGCGCCATATTTCAGCTTGGTTTGAAACCCAACCATATTCCATAAGGTGCCCAGCGCATTGTCCTGGCGCAGCTGCACAATGGCATGTGGCTTCACATCCGGATTGTTGGGGTTGGTCAAGCCAACTGGCTTCATGGGGCCAAAACGCAAGGTTTCGCGCCCGCGCTCGGCCATCACTTCAATCGGCAAACACCCATCAAAGTAGGGGACGTTTTCCCACTCTTTGAACTCAGTTTTTTCGCCTTCCAGCAAGGCATCGACGAACGCATTGTACTGCGCTTCATCCATTGGGCAGTTCAAATAGTCAGCGCCTGTGCCGCCAGGGCCTGGTTTGTCATAGCGCGATTGTGCCCAGACAATATCAAAATTGATGCTTTCCTTATGAATGATCGGCGCAATCGCATCAAAAAAGGAAAGGGAATCTTCGCCGGTGACCGACTGAATGCCTTCAGCCAGCGCTGGCGAGGTGAGTGGCCCTGTTGCGATGATCACATGTTGCCACTCTTTTGGCGGCAAGCCGTCAACTTCGCTGCGCTCAATGGTGATATTGGGGTGCGCTTCCAACTGGGCTGTGACGGCATCGGAAAATACATCCCGGTCAACCGCCAGCGCTCCGCCAGCAGGTAGCTTGGATTTATCCGCTGACGCCATGATCACGGAGTTGCAGCGGCGCATTTCTTCGTGCAGCAAACCCACGGCATTATGCTCGTGGTCATCCGAACGAAATGAGTTGGAACAAACCAACTCGGCCAAGCCATCTGTTTGGTGTGCATCCGTTTTACGCACAGGGCGCATTTCATGCAACACCACTTGCACGCCAAGCTCGGCGGCTTGCCATGCGGCTTCAGAACCGGCGAGGCCGCCGCCAACAATATGTAGAATTTTTGAATGATCTGTCATGGGGGCAGTTAGCAAGGAAACTGGGGCGAACGCAACAAAATTCAGCCATAAAAAAACACCCGCGAAAAGGGCGGGTGTTTAAAGATTCGGGAGGTCTTGTCGAGTGTTCAACGCATTAGATGCGTTCAGCATGCTCACGTGCCAATGGCTGAATGTCACCGCGTGTAATGCCCAAATCGTTCAATTCACGATCATCAAGAACGCTCAGTTCACGAACAGTTTTGCGGTATGAAGCCCAGCGGCGAAAAGTTTTACCAAAATCCATTGCTCATCTCCTTGGTTTGCAGTGGTGTGTTCCGTTTGTTGATCTGTATATAGGCTTGCTAATCGCACTTGAGTAGACGGTATTTTTGCAACGCGCCTATGCGTTTTTTGCAATGCTGGTTAAGAACTAGTTTTTCGTGAGCCGTGGCCTGTGTCAATTTGAATTTCAGGCTTAAACAATCCGAGATGATCATTTTCAGCCGTAACGCTACAATCCAGTTCCAGTAGGGTTTGGCGGAAGTGAAGAAGGTCTTTAAGCGATGTCATTAAAGGGTGAACCATGGGTCGATCCTGTGACAATTTTGTAAAATACAGAGGCATTGTACCTGCACATCAAACACGCCCGAAACGCAAAACATGCGGCCCAGATATGTGTGAGCCGCATGCACCAATGGTATAACTGTCATGAAAGAGAGTTAGGCTAGATCATTCCGCCGCATCTTGGGCCGACGGTCGACGGGCCAATAATTCTTTCAAGAAATGACCCGTGTGGGAGCGTGGCTCGTCGATAATAGCCTCAGGTGGCCCTTCAGCTACCAACTCGCCGCCGCCGTCGCCGCCTTCGGGGCCAAGATCAATCACCCAGTCGGCCGTTTTGACCACTTCCAGATTGTGTTCAATCACCACGACAGTGTTTCCTTGATCCACCAATTCGTGCAGCACCTCGAGCAATTTCGCCACATCATGGAAGTGCAAGCCAGTTGTTGGCTCGTCAAGCACATAAAGGGTGCGGCCTGTGGCGCGCTTTGACAATTCTTTGGAGAGCTTTACCCGCTGTGCTTCGCCGCCCGACAAGGTTGTGGCCGGTTGCCCAATCTTGACATACCCCAGTCCCACACGCTGCAAGGTCACCATTTTATCGCGAATGGACGGAACGGCAGAAAAGAAATCAACACCTTCATCTACTGTCATTTCTAAAACATCGGAAATGGACTTGCCTTTAAACTGAACTTCCAGCGTCTCACGATTATAACGTTTGCCGTGGCAAACATCACAGGTGACATAAACATCAGGCAAGAAGTGCATTTCGATTTTTAATACGCCATCGCCTTGGCAGGCTTCACACCGACCACCTTTAACGTTGAACGAAAAGCGACCAGGGGCATAGCCGCGGGCTTTGGCTTCCGGCAGACCCGCAAACCATTCGCGAATGGGCGTGAACGCGCCTGTATACGTCGCGGGGTTGGAGCGTGGTGTCCGCCCAATCGGGCTTTGGTCAATATCGATCACCTTGTCCAAAAACTCTAAACCGAGCAATTGGTCGTGCGGGGCGGGCATCAGACGCGCACCGTTCAGTTTGCGCGCAATGCCCGCATACATGGTATCAAGGATCAGTGTCGACTTGCCACCGCCTGAAACCCCAGTAACCGCAACAAAGCAGCCCAAAGGCACATCCACGTCAACATTCTTCAAATTGTTGCCTGTTGCGCCAGTAACTGAGATTTTCCGTGTGTCGGATATGGGGCGACGCTCTGCCGGTACCTTTACGCCCATCTTGCCGGACAAATATTGCCCCGTGAGGCTGGTTTTGTGTTTCAAAATGTCCTGTGGCTTGCCCTCGGCAACGATCTCGCCGCCATGCACACCGGCACCTGGGCCAATATCCACCACATGGTCAGCGGTCATGATTGCGTCTTCATCGTGCTCAACCACAATCACCGTATTGCCCAGATCCCGCAGCCGACGCAGCGTTTCGAGCAAGCGCGCATTGTCGCGCTGGTGCAGGCCGATGGACGGTTCGTCCAGCACATAAAGCACGCCCGTCAAACCAGAACCGATCTGTGACGCCAACCGGATACGTTGGCTTTCACCACCTGATAGGGTGCCCGAGTTCCGGGAAAGGCTGAGATAGTCAAGGCCCACATCAACCAAGAAATTGAGGCGGTCGCGAATTTCTTTCAAAATTCGTTCGCCAATTTCCTTTTGCGTGTCGGACAGTTTGGCTGAAATGTTTTCAAACCAAACATGGGCCTCACGAATAGATTTTTGCGAAATCTCACCGATATGTTTGCCATCGATTTTCACAGCCAGCGCTTCGGGCTTCAACCGATAGCCGCCACAAGAATCGCACGGAGCGGAAGACATGTATTTTTCAATCTCTTCGCGCATCCCCGCACTTTCGGTCTCGCGATAGCGGCGCGTAAGATTGCCTACGACCCCTTCAAACGCCTTTTGCGTTTTGTAGGAGCGCAAGCCGTCGTCATAAACAAATTCGATCTTCTTGCCGCCAGTGCCGTGCAGCACGGCTTGGCGCACATCCGCGCTCAGCTCCTGCCAAGGCGTGTCCATCGACGCGCCATAGGCCGAACAAACAGCTTTTAATGTTTGCGCATAATAGGGGGCTGATGTGCGCGACCAAGGAGCAATCGCACCTTTTTTCAAGCTAAGGGTCTCGTCCGGCACCACCAGATCTTCGCTAACTTTCGCTTCCGCGCCCAAGCCATCGCATTTCGGACAGGCACCAAAGGGGTTGTTGAAGGAAAACAGTCGCGGCTCAATTTCGGCGATGGTGAAGCCTGAAACAGGACAAGCAAACTTTTCTGAAAACACCATCTGGGTATTTTCGCCTTCGCTGGCCACGATTTCAGCAATCGCAATGCCTTCAGCGAGTTGCAACGCCGTTTCAAAACTCTCTGCTAGCCGCGCCTGCATATCTCCAGAAACGACAATGCGGTCCACCACCACATCAATATTGTGCTTAAACTTTTTATCGAGCACAGGGGCATCGGGGATTTCGTAAAACTCGCCATCGATGCGCACACGCTGAAAGCCGCGCTTCATTAACCCGGCGAGTTCCTTTTTGTATTCACCTTTGCGGCCCCGCACGATCGGCGCCAACAAGTAAAGCCGGGTACCTTCTTCGAGCGCCAAAATCTTATCCACCATTTGGGTGACGGTTTGACTCTCAATCGGCAAGCCGGTCGCAGGCGAGTAGGGGATGCCGACGCGCGCGAACAACAAGCGCAGATAGTCGTAGATTTCGGTGACTGTACCCACGGTCGAGCGCGGGTTCTTTGACGTGGTCTTTTGTTCGATCGAAATAGCAGGGGACAGACCGTCAATTTGCTCAACGTCTGGCTTTTGCATCATCTCCAGGAATTGGCGCGCATAGGCAGAAAGGCTCTCCACATAGCGGCGTTGTCCTTCGGCATAAATCGTATCAAACGCCAACGATGATTTGCCCGAACCTGAAAGGCCGGTCATCACAATCAATTCGTCCCGCGGAAGGACCAAATCAACTGATTTGAGATTGTGTTCTTTGGCGCCACGAATGGTGATTTCGCGATTATTAATTGCCGATTTCGACATGTAGACTTCCTGCTTGTTACTGCGGCTTGATCCGTTCAAACTGAACTGCGCTGCTCAACCTAGGGTGCTTAAAAATGAATCACAAGAGTTGACTTTGCTCATTTTTGTGTAGAACATAAATAGAACAAATAAAGATACGTCAAGTGGATTGTGGATGAGTGAGAAACACTCCTTCATTCTTTTGGCGTGTTGTGCACATAAACGCTACGATTGAGTTTTGAAATTGGATGCACATATTGGCGACATTTCCAATATGACGCCTGAAAGGGAAAATACGATGGCAGGCAGTGTAAATAAGGTAATTTTGGTTGGTAATCTTGGGGCTGACCCGGAAGTGCGCAGCACCAACGATGGACGCCCGATTGTTAATCTGCGCATTGCCACTTCAGAGCGTTGGCGCGATAAGAACAGCGGCGAACAGCGCGAGCGGACAGAATGGCACCGCGTTGTGATCTTTAGTGAAGGTCTTTGCCGCGTGGCTGAGCAATATTTAAAAAAGGGCTCGACAGTCTATATTGAAGGTCAATTGCAAACGCGCAAATGGCAAGATCAGGATGGCAATGATCGCTATTCGACTGAAATCGTGTTGCAAGGCTTTAACTCAACCCTGACCATGCTCGGCGGGCGCGGCGACAATGCAGGCGCCGGTGGTCAAGGTGGTTCGTCTTACGGCGATAATAATCAAGGCGGTGGTGGTCGGCCACAAGCCAATGCACCATCTTTCGATGCCGGTGATATGGATGATGATATCCCGTTTTGATCCATCGAATATCGAAAAAAAAGGCCGCTCACTTGAGCGGCCTTTTTTGTGGGTGTATGAAATCTAGCTTTTCGAGAACGGAATATTGGCAGTAGATTTGCCGCCACTCTCTTTGTGCACAATATCAAACTTTACGAAGATCTGGCCATTGCGCAATTGCAACCCAACACCGATGTCGAAAGCATCATCGGATTCTGATTTCACATTGAGCAGAGAGAAATTCAAATTCTTCCCTGACCGACGACCAACCGCCACGCCGGAAAAACTGGTGTTGGACGACATCACAGCTTCATAGCGGCGATTCTTTTCAACATAGGCGACTGTCCCGCGCATCGAGAATGTGCTGCCTGCCAATGAACAACGTCCTGTCAGGCCGATCCGGTCTGGGCCGGTGTCGGTAAAGTCCATTTTACACAAAACGGTTTCGTCGGCTCCAGTGGAGGCAAGCTTGGCCTCGCCGCGACCGCGCCAATTGCCGACATAGCTTTTCAGTAGTTCAATGTCCGCTTTGCCCGCAAAGCTAGGCGTTGAAAAGCCACTGGCCAATACGGCGCCCAAAATCAGCGCTTTAAAAGCATTTGCGATATGCTTCAATTTCATTTCGGTTGTCCTCCAAAGGATCTAAACAATCGCCCCCCGGCGATGAGCAATGCAGGCAGAATAATCAAATCGCCCAGCAAAGCCAAGAAGAGTGTAAGCACGCATAGTGCCCCAAATAGGGCGACCTGCGGCAACACTGAGAATATAACTACGGTTGTGCCTGCGCAAAGGATTGCTGTTGTCGCGATTAACGCGGGGCCAACACGCTCAAGTGTACGCATAACCGCTTCCTTATGCCCATAGTTCTGCTGTCTTGCTCGAACATAGTGGTTCATAAAGTGAATTGTATCATCCACAGCAATACCAAAAGCGATGGTCAGGGAGATGACGGTCGTTAGCTGCAATCCAGCTCCCGACACCCAAAGATACAGTTCGGTGCCCAAAATTGGGGCAAAGTTCGGGATGACACATATCAACGCGACGCGCCATGATCTAAAGGCAACGCCAATAATCAAAATCGATAGAAGCACCGCGATGGTCAGGCCATCTTGAAGCCGCTGGATCATCTCGACGCTCTCATAAGCTGAAAGCACCCTGAAGCCGGAAATGGAGGTATCGCCAAGTCCCGCGGCGGTCAGCGCTGCGTCGGTTTCTTCAACCAGCTCGCGCACCTCAGCAGAACCCAATTGGGTCGGCATAAAGGCCGTGGCCATCGCAAGATCGCCCTCATCGGTGATAAAGCGACGCTTCATAAATGGGCCCACAGCATCAAAGATTTGTTCGCGACTAAAGCCAGCCTCGCTATAATGATTAAAGCTGGCGCCGGAGATCACTTTGCCTTTGCCGAATATGCCTTCTAAAATCTCATGTACGGTCTCGACGCGCTCGAAATCACTGTCTGTGATCTGCGGATCATTATCGAGCAGGGGGATCGACACATAGAGCGGCGCCACACCGCCTACACCCTGGTCAATGGCTTCGGACGTGTCCAACGCATCAGACCCTTTTGGCAAAAACTGCTGGAAGGAGAATGTCGGTTGCAACTGGAAGTGCGGATAAAGCATTGCGACAAAAGCGATACCCCCCAATATCGCCACCGGGCGGTACCGCCGTTCGGCAAGCCGTGACAAGGGTGGGATGATCGCTGTCAGGGCAACGCTTGGTGCCTTTTTCGGCTTAAAGCCTGCACGTGTTGCGGCACGCAGCGCCAATGGCAAAAAGGTGACCAACGCTAGAAACGCCATAGGGATGGCCAACGCGCCCGTAATCGCAAATTCAAAAATGCCTTGCCCTGGCGCGATTGAAAGCGACAGGAATGCGATCACTGTTGTCACTGAGGTCAACGCACAAGCGGGGCTGACCCGAATGACGGTTTCTCGGATTGCCTCTTCATGGTCCATACCTTCACGCGATAATCGGAGCCAGTGGAAGCAGAAGAACATACTCTCCGCGAAGGCGATCACCAGCACCAATGCCGTTAGAATATTGGTCAGGAAGGTGAAGGAGCCGAAAATAAGCACCACGCTGCCCACAACCCACAACACAGAGACGAACGGGGCAAGGGTCGCCAAAACAGCGCCCCAGAACGTGCGAAATGCCAAAAATGCAGTGAGAAAGCCCAAGATAATCCCAGACGCCGTGAATTTGATCTGGTCAGATTTGCTTGCATTCAGCAATTCAGATTTCCAAATGGGCGGCCCTGTTAGCTCAATTTCATAGCGGGGATCATCATAAAAGCTGATCAACTCCCGCAGCTCGGCAATCATGCGGGTTTCACCATCCCCTTTGAGCATATCGGGATTGGGGAACATGAGCATGACCAATCCGGTCAGATCCTCCACAATCAAATTGCGCATCATCGGATCGTTTTGCCGCAAATCATTCAATGCGGCCGCCACTTCATCGGCGCTTTGCATGTCTTCCGGCACAGCGGGCCGGGTCACGCCATCTTCTTGTGCGGGTTTACGCAGAGAGAAGGGGGACAATGTGCCACTAGCAAAGCTGTTCAGCTCAAGCTCCAGCGCCAATTCACGCATGGTCTCGATCACTTCAGGATCGGTGAGCTGATCGGATTTGACCAGAATGTATGCATCATTCTCAAATGTGCCGAACCGTTCGCCCAGCTCTACATAGGTGTCGTAATATTCGCCAGAGTCTTTGTAGAGGCGCAGCAAATCCCCATCAATCGTAATGCGCGGCACCTGCACCAAACATAGAATAGTGAAAGCGGCCAAGATAGCGGTGACGATTTTTGGATATTTAAGTGTAAGAAGCCCGATGCGTTCGAGGCCGAAACCGATTGACAATGTACAACGCTCCAATGGTGCCCGCGACTAAGTAGTTGCGGGTTGCAACTCTTATTGTTTGTTCGTTTTGCGCAGAACAAAGCAGATTCTGCGCGAAATTGCCATGATATTGCCAAGTTTGAGTTAAATTCGGTTCAAATTGGCCAAAAACAAGCGATCAGATGTGCACAAGAGCGCAAACTTATTGGTGTTTTCTTGCGGAATCACTTAAGAAAAGTGGGTTAACGCACACGCAACAGCAATAAGAACAGCCGTGACCGATACGCCCAACGACCAAACACCTGAAAATGAACCCAATTCAGCGATCTCTTTGATTTCTGTTACGGACGAAATGCGCCGCTCCTATCTTGATTACGCCATGAGCGTGATTGTGAGCCGGGCCCTGCCAGATGTGCGCGATGGCCTCAAACCTGTGCACCGCCGCATTCTCTATTCGATGCACGAAAATGGGTATGAGTGGAACAAGCAGTACCGCAAGTCGGCGCGTGTTGTTGGTGATGTGATCGGTAAATATCACCCGCACGGTGACACAGCGGTTTACCACGCGCTCGTGCGGATGGCGCAGGAGTTTTCCATGCGGCTGCCCTTGATCGATGGCCAGGGCAACTTTGGTTCGATTGATGGCGATATGCCTGCTGCGATGCGTTATACCGAAGTGCGCATGGAGCGGGTGTCTACAGCGCTTCTGGATGATATTGATCGCGACACAGTCGATTTCCGCGACAACTACGATAACACCGAGAGTGAGCCGACCATCCTGCCGGCGCGCTTCCCCAATCTGTTGGTCAACGGCTCAGGCGGCATTGCCGTCGGCATGGCGACAAATATTCCCAGCCACAATCTGGTGGAGGTGATTAACGCAGCCATTGCCTTGATGGACAATGCAGACATCACCACCGACGAGCTGATGGAAATCATGCCAGGGCCGGATTTCCCTACAGCAGGCATTATTCTTGGCCGTTCAGGCATTCGCTCTGCGTATGAAACTGGGCGCGGTTCTGTTTTGATGCGTGGTTTGGTGAATGTTGAGGAAATTCGCAAAGACCGCGAAGCTCTAATCATCACCGAAATTCCCTATCAGGTGAATAAAGCCTCGATGATCGAGAAAATCGCCGAACTGGTGCGCGATAAGCGCATTGAAGGCATTTCCGATATTCGCGATGAATCTGACCGTAACGGCATGCGGGTGGTGATTGAACTCAAGCGCGACGCTGTTGCGGACATTGTGCTGAACCAGCTTTATAAGTTCTCGCCGCTGCAATCCTCATTCGGCTGTAACTTTGTTGCCTTGAATGGCGGCAAACCGCAGCAAATGACGTTGCGCGATATTTTGACGGCCTTTGTGGATTTCCGCGAAGAAGTTGTCACACGCCGCGCTAAATTCTTGCTCAATAAAGCTCGCGATCGCGCCCACGTATTGGTTGGCTTGGTGATTGCCGTGGCCAATGTGGATGAAGTGATTCAATTGATCCGCACAGCGCCGGATCCGGCAACCGCTCGCGGCCGTTTGCTTGAGCGCGCTTGGCCTGCACGGGATGTGGAAGTTCTGATCAAATTGATCGACGATCCGCGCCACAAGGTTAATGACGACGGCACCTATTACCTCTCTGAAGAGCAGGTGAAAGCCATTCTCGATTTGCGTTTGCAGCGGCTTACCGCATTGGGACGCGACGAGATCGGCGACGAATTGAACAAGCTGGGTGCCGAAATTGAGAACTATCTCGATATTTTGCGGTCAAAAGAACGCGTGATCGAGATTATTCGCGAAGAAATGATCGAAGTGCGCGACCGCTACGGCACTGAACGTCGTACCGAGATTGTTGATGCAGTTGGCGATGTTGACGATGAGGATTTGATTGCCCGCGAAGATATGGTTGTGACCGTATCCCATGGCGGCTATATCAAGCGCGTACCGCTCTCAACCTATCGGGCACAGCGCCGCGGGGGCAAAGGTCGCTCCGGCATGGCGACGCGTGACGAGGATTTTGTGGCCCGTTTGTTCGTGGCAAACACCCACACGCCCGTCCTGTTCTTCACCAGTCGCGGCATCGTCTATAAACTTAAAGTATGGCGATTGCCTGTCGGCGCGGCCAACTCGCGCGGCAAAGCACTGGTCAATATTCTTCCGCTGCAGGAAGGCGAACACATCACGTCAATCATGCCGTTGCCGGAAGATGAGAACACCTGGCAGGATCTCGACATCATGTTTGCCACAAAGCGCGGCACCGTGCGGCGGAACTCATTGGCAGACTTCATCAATGTTAACCGCAACGGCAAAATCGCCATGAAGCTGGAAGAGGGCGATGGCATTGTGGACGTGGAAACATGTTCAGCCATCGATAACGTCTTGCTGACAACGGCACTTGGCCAAGCCATGCGCTTCTCAGTTGATGATGTGCGTGTCTTCACCAGCCGTAACTCAGTTGGCGTGCGCGGCATTCGCTTGGCCGAAGGCGACGAAGTCATCGCCATGTCGATCATTCGCCATCTCGACGCTACGCCAGAAGAACGTGGCGCCTATTTGAAATTGCGGCGCTTGATGGATGGCGATGCGGAAGATGTGCCAGACAGTGATGAAGATCTCAGCGTCGGCGACGTTGAAATGTCATCAGAGCGTTATGCAGAAATGAGTGCGGCAGAACAGTTCATCCTTGCCATTTCTGAAAATGGCTACGGTAAACGCACCTCATCTTATGAATACCGTAAGACGGGCCGCGGTGGTAAAGGGATCACAGCGATGGCCATGAGCGAACGTAACGGCCGCATCGTGGCGTCGTTCCCAGCCGAAAATGATGATCAAATCATGCTGGTGACCAATGGCGGCAAACTGATCCGCGTGCCAGTCGATGGCATTCGAATTGCAGGACGCGCAACCCAGGGCGTCACTGTCCTGTCGACCGCCAAAGATGAGAAAGTGGTGTCTGTCGAACGCATTTCAGAGCCTGAACCGGATGAAGACGAGGATGGCGATGAAACAGCAACAGATACGCCACCACCAACTTCAGGTGGCGATCAGCCAGAAAATGAATAATAATAAGAGGCCGGGATTTTCTCGGCCTTTTTCTTTGGGAGGATATTATGCTGGATAGCACCATGCTGTTGGCGTTCATAACAGCCTGTTTCTTTTTAGCTATTGTGCCAGGCCCCACCGTCACAATCATTGTTGCCAACGCGCTATCACGCGGCATCAAAGGCGGCTTGGGGACGATTTTGGGCGCGCAAATTGCAGTTTTGTTGATGGTGGCCATCGTTGCACTCGGGCTTGAAGCCGTGATTTCCGTGATGGGCAACGCCTTCTTCTGGTTGAAACTCTTGGGCGCCGCCTATCTGATCTATTTGGGTTGGAAAATGATCCGCAATCGGTCTGGCCTGAAATTTGACCAATCGCTGGCAGACGGGCGCACCATGCGCGAATATGTGCTGCAAGGCTTTTTGGTTACCATGGCTAACCCCAAGGCGTTGCTGTTTTTGGGTGCGTTTTTGCCCCAATTTATCGACACACAACAAGCCGTTGCACCGCAAATTATGATTTTGGGCCTCATCACGGTCACATTTTTTGCCACCATTGATAGCTGTTATGCCCTTGCGGCGAGTAAGGCGCGTAACCTATTATCACAACAGCGCGTCGCAATATTGAACAAGCTAAGCGGCGGGTTCCTAATATTTGGTGGCGCATGGTTGGCGCTACAACAAAAAAGCTGAGGCATTTATGGCGGAGAAACGTACCGGTTTTTATCCGGGATCATTTGATCCAATTACCAATGGTCATATTGACGTAATCGAGCGCGCTTGTCGGCTGGTCGACAGGCTCATCGTTGGCGTGGGCACTCATCACGGCAAGTCCCCAATTCTAACAGGCGACGAGCGCTTGCAGCTGTTGCAACAAGCCATCGCTCCAATCGCCAAACGCAATGATGTGGTTGTGGATATTGCTCAATTTGACGGCTTGATGATCCACGCTGCCCGCAATTTGCACGCCAATATCATCATTCGCGGCTTGCGCGACACCACAGACTATAACTATGAGATGCAAATGGTGGGTATGAACGCGCAAATGGCGCCGGATTTGCAAACCGTTTTTGTGCCATCGAGCCCACATGTTCGTCACATATCGGCCACTTTGGTGCGGCAAATCTCGCAAATGGGCGGAGACATCTCTGCTTTTGTCCCCAACGCAGTTCTAAATGTATTGAAGAATAAATGACCGAACAAATGACCAATAAGAATCGGGTGTTCACCATGCTTGGTGTCGCCTTCATCAGCCTGTTTGGCTATGCGGCTTTTACCGAAATGACCAAGGCGCAAGCCTATCCGGCCTGTGAAACGCCGGCTGCGCCTGAAGGCGTTGAAACCGTGGCCATGGAAATGGAACTGAAAACAGGCACAGTCGAGTTTGAACTGCGCCCTGATTTGGCGCCCAAGCATGTGGAGCGGATCACAACTCTGGCCAATGAAGGCTTTTACGACAATGTGGTGTTCCACCGCGTGATTGAAGGCTTTATGGCCCAGACTGGCGACCCAACTGGCACAGGCATGGGTGGCTCCGATTATCCAGACTTGCCGGCTGAGTTTACCGACACAAATTATCAGTGCGGCACTTTGGGTATGGCAAGAAGCCAGAACCCAAACTCAGCCAACTCGCAATTCTTTATCACTTTCGAGGACGCATCGTTCTTGAACGGACAATATACAGTGTTTGGCTATGTCAAAGATGGCATGGAACATGTCCACCAAATCAAAAAAGGCGACCAAAATCGCAATGGGCAGGTGGTTGACCCGGATAAAATTGTTTCATTTCGCGTCAAAGACCAGTAAAACCCCAATCGAATAGCGGTGGATCTGCGCATCCACCGCCATATGAAACGACCAAACAACGCTGAATCCAGTGTTGAGGAGAACAAAATGGTTGATATTAAAGATCCTGAAAACACATTGCTTATGGAAACATCAAAAGGCAGTGTGGTCATCGAGCTATTGCCAGACGTGGCGCCAAAGCATGTTGAGCGCATCAAAGAGCTGGCACGCGAAAACTTTTATGACGGGATCGTATTTCACCGTGTAATTGAAGGTTTTATGGCTCAAGCCGGTTGCCCGAACGGCACAGGAACTGGTGGCTCAGAAAAGCCAGACCTAGAGCAAGAGTTCAACGACACGCCCCATAAGCGCGGCACATGTTCAATGGCCCGCACAATGGACCCGAACTCAGCCAACTCACAATTCTTCATCTGCTTTGACGATCAATCATTCTTGGACGGTCAATACACCGTTTGGGGTCAAGTGATTGATGGTATGGACGCGATTGACCAGCTTAAGCGCGGTGAACCTGTTGCAGATCCGGATCAGATTTTGTCTCTGCGTGTCGCTGCGGATTAAACTCGCTTTATGCGCGTAGACGATTTCGATTTTACATTGCCGGACGATCTTGTGGCACTGCATCCTGCGGTGCCACGTGATTCTGCGCGCATGCTTGTGGTCGATCCGGCAAAAGAAATTCAAGATCGTTCGGTTTCCGAACTGTTGGAATTTCTGTCCGAAAACGATGTGCTGGTGGTCAACAACACCAAAGTGCTGCCTGCCGAATTGGTGGGCACGCGGACTCGCGGCGACGCTGTGGCGAAGATTTCGGTCAATTTGCATAAGCGGGTCGATCCCAGCCAGTGGCGTGCTTTTGCGCGTCCAGCTAAAAAACTGGCCATTGGTGATCACGTCGAGTTTTTGCGTGAGGGCGTTGACCCTTTGCGCGCCGAAGTGGTGGAAAAAGCCGACGCCGGTGAGGTTCAGCTTAAGTTCGCCGAAAAAGGCGCCGAGCTGGACGAGGCGATCAAAGCTCGCGGGGCAATGCCGCTGCCGCCTTACATTGGCGCCAAGCGCGACCATGAAGATCAGGACGATACAGATTATCAAACCATCTATGCAAAGCATGATGGGGCAGTGGCGGCACCAACAGCTGGTTTGCACTTCACCGACCGCTTGCTCGATGCCATCCGCGCCAAGGGCGTGAAGATCGAAGAAGTGACGCTACATGTTGGGGCAGGGACGTTTCTGCCCGTCAAAGTGGACAACACTGAAGACCATAAAATGCACGCGGAATGGGGTGAGATCACCCCAGCCACCATCGACACCATAAAGAACGCCAGAACCAAAGGCGGACGGGTTTTTGCAGTGGGCACCACCAGCTTGCGGCTGTTGGAAAGCGCGGCCTTTGATGGCGAGCTGAAGCCATTTTGCGGCGAGACCGACATTTTCATCACGCCGGGCTATCGATTTAATGCCGTCGACGTGTTGATGACCAACTTCCACCTGCCAAAATCAACGCTTTTCATGCTGGTTTCGGCCTTTTCAGGCTTTGAAACCATGCAAAAGGCCTATAAACACGCCATCGACAACAAATATCGCTTCTATTCATTTGGCGATGCGTCGCTGCTGTTTCGTGATGACAGCGCGGACAAGGATAAATAATGACGACTGATTTTGCTTTTGAATTCAAATCTGAAAGCAATGGCGCGCGCCTTGGTGAAATTTCCACCCCGCGCGGCGAAATCCGCACGCCTGCCTTTATGCCGGTCGGCACAGCCGCCACGGTGAAAGGCATGTATCCCGACCAGGTGCGCGAAACAGGTGCCGACATTATCCTTGGCAACACTTACCATTTGATGTTGCGCCCCGGCGCGGAGCGGGTGGCCCATTTGGGTGGCCTGCACAAATTTGCCAATTGGTCGCGCCCCATCCTCACAGATTCTGGCGGCTTTCAGGTGATGAGTCTGGCCAAATTGCGTAAGCTTGATGAGAAAGGCGTGTCGTTCAAATCCCATATTGATGGCTCCAAACATATGCTCACCCCAGAGCGCTCCATTGAAATCCAGACCCTGCTGGGCGCGGATATTCAAATGCAGCTCGATGAGTGTGTGGCGTTGCCTTCGACCCGTGAAGACATTCAACGCGCCATGGAACTTTCCATCCGTTGGGCTGAGCGGTCCAAAAATGCATTTGGCACCCAGCCGGGCCGGGCGCTGTTTGGGATTGTTCAGGGCGGCGACCAAGAAGATTTACGCTTGCGCTCTGCGCAGGCGCTCACTGAAATTGGTTTCAAAGGCTACGCTGTCGGTGGCCTTGCGGTAGGTGAGCCGCAGGAAACCATGTTTGAGGTGTTGGACTATACAACACCTGCCTTGCCTCAAGATCGGCCACGCTATTTGATGGGCGTGGGCAAGCCGGACGATTTGCTCGGCGCGGTCAAACGCGGCATTGATATGTTCGATTGCGTGCACCCTACACGCGCCGGACGCCACGGTCATGCCTACACTAAATATGGTGTGATCAACCTCAAAAATGCACGTCATAAAGACGATGCACGTCCCTTGGATGAAACCTCGTCCAATCCCAACTGTCAAATCTATCAGCGGGCCTATTTGCACCATCTTATTCGTGCCAATGAGATGTTGGGCGCCATGATTTTGTCGCAGATCAATTTGGCCTATTATCAAACACTGATGCAGGGCATGCGTGATGCCATTGCCGCAGATCGTTTTGATGATTTCGCGGCCGAAACCCGCGAGGGTTGGGCGAAAGGTGATATTCCACCCCTGTCATAATAAGGAAAGATCATGTCCCTAACGATCGATTCAGCTTTCAACGATTTATCAAATCATCACTCTCGACTGGCAGATGCCGAAATGCGGGAGATGTTTAAATCTGACCCCGATCGTTTCGGCCAATTCAGCCTCAAGCTGGATGATCTTGCCCTCGATTATTCCAAAAATCTCATCGATGAGAGCGCATTCAACGCGCTGATCGATCTCGCCAAAGCTGCCAATGTTGAAGCACGGCGCGACGCCATGTGGGCGGGCGAGCATATCAATTCTACAGAAGATCGTGCGGTCATGCATATGGCGCTGCGCTTTCAAGGCGATCAACCTGTTATGGTCGACGGCAAAGACGTCATGCCAGATGTGCGTGAGGTCCTGGCCAATATGCGCACTTTTGCCAATGCGATACGCTCTGGCGACATCAAAGGCGCCACGGGCCAAAAAATCACCGATGTGGTCAATATCGGCATTGGCGGATCAGACCTTGGCCCGGCCATGGTATGCAACGCATTGCGCCCATATATTGATGCAGGCATCACACCGCACTTCGTCTCTAACGTCGATGGTGCGGACATTGCCGACACACTGGCGCAGCTGCAGCCCGAAACCACGCTTGTTCTGGTCGCCTCCAAAACTTTTACCACCGACGAAACCATGACCAACGCCAACACCGCCCGCAAATGGCTGGTGGATGCGCTGGGCGATGCTGCGGTGAAAGATCATTTCGCGGCACTCTCTACAAATCTGGACGCCTGCGCCGATTTTGGCATCGCCCAAGACCGCATCTTTGGCTTTTGGGATTGGGTCGGCGGCCGCTATTCCGTCTGGTCCGCCATCGGCTTGCCCGTCATGCTGGCCATTGGCCCGGACCAGTTTGATGAGTTTTTGGCTGGTGCCTATGAGATGGACCAGCATTTCCTCACCGCGCCACTCGCGGAAAACATGCCTGTGATCATGGCCGTGTTGGGCGTGTGGTATCGCAATGTGTGGGGTCATGCCACTCACGCCGTTTTGCCTTATGATCAGCGTATGAACCGCTTCGCCGCCTATCTACAGCAGCAAGATATGGAATCTAACGGCAAGTCGGTTCAGCTCAATGGCGAAAAAGTCTCCCGCAAAACCGGCCCAATCGTATGGGGCGAACCTGGCACCAACGGCCAGCATGCCTTTTATCAATTGATCCACCAGGGCACCGACATCATTCCCGTCGATTTCCTCGTCGCCGCGCAAGCGCACGACAATTTGCCCGAACATCATCAAAAGCTGGTGGCCAACTGTTTTGCTCAATCTGAAGCCCTAATGCTCGGCAAAAGCGCCGAACAAGTGGTGGCTGAATTGAAGGAGCAGGGCTTGTCAAACGCAGAGATCAAAGCGCTCACCCCGCACAAAGTGTTTGAGGGCAACCGCCCGTCCAACACTTTGATCTACGCCAAGATGACGCCAAAGATGCTCGGCAAACTGATCGCGCTTTATGAGCACAAAGTGTTTGTGCAAGGCGCGATTTGGAACATCAATAGCTTCGACCAGTGGGGCGTTGAATTGGGCAAACAATTGGCCAAAGCCATCCTCCCGAAGGTGAAAGATGCCAAAGCCGAGAGCCAGCATGATGGTTCCACTGAAGGCCTGTTGGCGCAATTCCACGCTTGGCGTGATTAAAAGAATCATTGCGCAAATTGATGGCTAGGTTAGTTTGATGGTCCAACCAATTTGGTGGACCATGTCACAAGATAATCTTGCCATCGTTCTGCGGATCAGTTCGGGCATCCTATTTGCCCTGATGGTCGCGTGCGTTAAGGGCCTGTCGGATGTTGCGCCGACGGGTCAAATTGTCTTTTACCGCAGTGCGTACGCCTTGATTCCGCTCGTTGGCTATCTCTGGATACGCGGCGAATTTCCGCGTGGCCTGAAATCAAAATATCCCATTCGGCACGTATTTCGCTGCATCACCGGGTGTTGTGCCATGTTCGCGTCTTTCGCGACGTTGGCTTTTCTCACCATTGCTGAAGCAACCATGTTGACCTATCTATCGCCGATCTTTGTGGTGATCTTTGCGCAAATCTTTTTGAAAGAGTTGGTGCCTGCTGTGCGGTGGATCGCGGTGATCTTGGGCGTGTTTGGCACTGGAGTTTTGGTGGTGCCTGAATTGATGAATAGCCGCACCGATAATGAATCCTATTTGATGGGCGTTGGTCTGGGCGTTTTGGCGGCAGTGCTCACGGCAGCCTCCATTATTCAAATCCGCAATCTTGCCAAAACCGAACATCCTGCCGCCATCGCGTTTTATTTCGCGCTTACCTGCGCTGTCGTCGGCCTGTGCACGCTGCCGTTCGGCTGGGCTGAAACGGATTACAAGCAGGAAATTTTGTTGCTTGGTGCTGGCTTGTTTGGCGGCTTTGCCCATATTCTGGTCACCACCAGCTTCCAATTAGGCGAAGCGTCAAAGCTCGCGCCATTTGAATATTTGTCATTGATCTGGGCGGTGATCATTGGGGTGACCATATTCGGAAATATTCCTGGCTTCAGCTTCTACGCAGCTCTACCTTTCATTGTCGGCAGCGCTGCCATTGTGGCGTTCAAAGAAGGATTCCGACGCAACATGCCGCGCTAAAGCGCGTTCAAGAAGGCCAGTAGGGCCGCGCGATCTACACCGCTTAGCTTTGCAAACTGATCGCGCGCCGCTGTGCCTTCGCCACCATGCCACATGATCGCTTCCGTCAAAGTCCGGGCGCGGCCATCGTGCAAAAACGCCAAATGCCCGCCCACTTCTTCAGTGTAGCCAATGCCCCAAAGAGCAGGCGTCCGCCATTCTTGGGCCAAATAATGGTCGCCATAGATTGGATCGGCGAGATCATCGCCCATATCGTGCAATAACATGTCCGTATAAGCGGCGCGCGGCATATCTGGGCTGAACTTCTGGTCATAGTGACAGCTTGCGCAGCCAATTTCTTTAAACAGTTTCTTGCCCTGCATAACCGCCGGATCGTCCATATTGCGTGCAGGTGGCACACGTAAATGTGCCGCGTAAATCACCAGCAGGCGCACTTGGTTGCGGTTTAACTCGGTCTTGCCCTGTGGTGGCTTTTCGCGACCAGCGGTCAAACATGCTGTCTGGGATTCGGTACAGTCGCCAGCAAAAAAGTCAAAATCTGGCGTGGAGAGCCCCATATCTAAATGCGCCGCCTTTACCGTTTGAAAGTGCAAAGTCGGCGCTGAGGCTTTCCAGCCAAACCGACCGATCTTGCCATCGTCCAGCAACGAGATTTTGCCACTTATCCCATCCCCGTCGCAGTCTTCAGGATCAGCGAGAACGGCTAATTGTTCAGCTGAAACATCTTCCAGATAACCCAATCCGATTATTTGCGGCGCAATGCGTCCAGAAATACGCGTTTGTTTATCCATAGGGCCAAAGGCGAGTTCCTCGAGGCGAATTGTTGGGCGGCGCAAATGCACCGTAGCGCCGTTGGCGAGTTCAATTTGTTTTTCGGTATATTGCACAATAACACGTGCCTCAGGTGCGGTGCCATTGGCGATATCTTGAATCTGTTTCCCATAAATGGGGTCAGGCAAGGGAGATTGGTCCGCTTGCGGTACACCAACAATCACCGCAAGCGATTGGGCCGGACTGCCTTCTTTCTCTGGCGGATGCCCGCGGCCATCATTAATGTGACAGGCCGCACACGAATTTGCACTATATAGTGGGCCCAACCCACTTTGGGTGCCATCAGCATGTTCCACCGTCGTCCAAACATGGTTGAAAATGTCTCGACCATAATTGAACTCTGCAAGATCCTCGGAGGTCATACCGGGTTGGGCGAGGGAAAAGGCCGTTTCGCCGCGGGGCACAAGTTCGCCCGCCTCAGCAAATACGATGCTGAAAAGTGCCAAGCATGTGGTGCCAACAACAGCCAGTGTTTTCGTCATTTACGCAGATATTACCACAACGCATTGCGCAGCCAAAGCTTCCGCCAGGGCTGTCGACTAGGCGACACGACGCACGTGGAGATTACTGCAAGAGCCCAATAGCCAACTGACTATGGGGTCGATTCAGTCAAATCATCGACATGCATTTGTGTGGCCTCGGGCGTAGTAGTAGCCGCAAAGGGGACGGCATTGTCTTTGTCGTCGACTTCGCCTTTGTCGCTTTTGATCAAACGCTGAATGCCGGTTCCGGCCATAATCAACGCGACCATGGCGTAGAATACGTACATGCCCGTGCCGCCAAAACGATCCAACACAAATGCGCCGCCAATCGGGCCAATAACCATACCGGCTGAAAACACAAGAACCAACGTGCTCGAAGCCGCAACCATTTGCTGAGGTTTCAAATAGTCATTCATGTGCGCCATGCAGATCGAATAGACGGGCAGGGTGAAGCCGCCCATAATCAGGAAACCGCCGAACAATATAATTGGATAGAGGTGAGGGGTACCCACAGAGACCATTACGAAGCAGACCAGCCCATTGATGATGGATGAAATGATAATCACCAAACGTCGATCAAATATATCCGAGAGCTTGCCCAACGGGAATTGAAACAGCAAACCGCCCAACGTCGTGGCGGCAAGCAAATAACCTGTCATCGGCACGCTGAGGCCCACATTGCGGGCGTAAATCGCTGTCACAAAGGCAAGGCCGCCGTTTGAAATGCCGATAAAGAATCCGCCAATCACCGCCATGGGCGAAATGTGAAACAATTCAAAAATCGTCACGCGTTGGGGTTCTTCAAGGCTCGGCTGGGTGGTCGCTGCAATCAAGATTGGCACAAGTGATACAGACAGTAGCACTGAGGTGAAAATGAACAGGGTTATGGCACCTGGTGCTGAAAGGCCGATCATCAGTTGCCCGACCATATAGCCAGCGGTTTGCACCACAAAATATGAAGAAAGCAGCGAGCCGCGGTTTTTATTGTCCGCCAAGGAATTCAGCCAGCTTTCTGCAACAATATAGATGCCGGAAAAACAAAAGCCGGAAAGGACGCGCATTACGACCCAAATGGCCGGATCCTCTGTGATCAGGTGGATAAGTGCGGAGGTGCTGGCAATGGAAACCAGAGCGGCAAAAACCCTGACGTGTCCCGAATGATTGATCATTATAGGGGTGATAAAACAGCTCAGAATAAAGCCGATTGGGTAGCCCGACTGGACCAAACCAATGGTGGTTTCGCTATAGCCAATTTCCTGCGCACGGATCGTCAATATGGTCGACAAAAGGCCATTGCTGACCATCAGCAGAATCATACCCACAAATAGCGGCCACGCGGCTCGAATAGCGCCCCACATACCGAATAGTCCAATCATTGTTCAACAGAATTCCGCGTACCCTAATCACGCCAAATAAAAAATCACAACCCGCTTTTTTTCGATTTTTTCTAAGGCATACTGGGGTTGGATAAAATGAATCGGCGCTCCAGGCTGGGGAATGAAATTTTGGGCAAATCACTACATCTGAAAAATGGAATGCAAATTCTGCCACTTATGGCCACAACCATCGAATATGGCACTCATCTAAAGGCGAGAATTGATCCCTATATCGTTGGTGTAGGCCCGGTGGAAGCCGCAATGAATACGGCCCGAGTCATGGAACAGTGCGAAAATGCACCGGATTATGCTTTGCTGCTCGGTTCCTCCGGCTCAGCGAGCCTACAACAGGGCGAGATCTATCAAGCCAAATCGGTAAGCTATCGCGATATGGATGCGTCTGCGATTGGGTTTGAAAAGGGGCTGACCCCCTTTGTTGATTTGCCCGCGGCATTAGAGTTGGCCCCGCAATTTGATTTTATACCCAAAGCGACCCTTTCAACCGGCGGCAAAGTGATTGTCGGTGTGGAATTTGAGCAATTGAGCGCAGAAATGGTTGATATGGAAACCTTTGCCGTCAAAAGGGTGTGTCAGTCGTTCGATGTGCCTCTCATTGCCCTACGCGGCATAAGTGACGGCAAAAAGGAGTTGCAGCAATTCAACGATTGGACGGAACTGTTGCCGTTGCTCGATGAAAAGCTCGCAAAATTGGTCGATGGCATCATCGAGGCGCTTGAAACTTCTTAAGTGGAAGAACGCTTATTCAAAGCTTTCCCGCCAAGCGTCGCGTTGGCTACCACTCTTTACGCCTTCATCGAACAGTGCGGTCAGCTCTTGCTCATTTAGCTCAACTTCATTCAAGGGCGATTCAAAGTCGGTGGCTAACGCTGCGATTTTGAGGTTCCACCCCTGCGATTTCGCGAATTGGCGTGCCGCAATGATGCTTTGACGCGAACTCGCTTTGATCGCGGTGCCGAATGATCGTTCCAAAATGCTAATGGTTTGCGGCTTCACGAGCTTATATTCATGGCCGATCTTGCCATTAAACAACAAATAAAGCGTGGGTTTCGAGGCAAGCCTGCGATAATGACCGGTTTGCAGAATAGCTTCCGGCAGCAGCATGATGTTTGCCGTGACGCCGCCATCCAAATGCATTTCCCTGAAGGATTGTCCGTTATGCGAGACTTCAATATATTGCGGCGGCAACACACCGGGTACGCTGGCTGATGCCAAAAGGACCTTGCGGAACAGGCCCAACGCGGCTGGCGTTTTTGCCGAGGCAATGGCGCCCATGTTCCATATGGCCGTGCGCTGCGTATCGATATTTGTGGTGATGACATAGAGCCTGCGGCCCTTGGCATGTTCTTTGGCAATTTCCTGAATAAGCTCAGGTGTCACATAGTGCGCCACCATCTTCTCCAGCGGCTCGGCGCTAAACACGCTCGTGCCAAAAATTGCCGACAATCCGGCGACACGCACAAGTTTGCTGGTGCGTTCTTGGGTAAAGATTTGCGCCAAGACGTGATCATATTTAGGGCCAAGAAAAGCAAATGGGGCGAGCAAAGCGCCTGCGCTGGTGCCACTGACGACACTAAACTGCGGCCGTGTGCCTGTTTGGCTCCACCCCTTCAAAAAGCCCGCGCCAAATGCACCTTCCGCACCGCCACCAGACAAGGTCAACATGCTAATCGGGGCATTAATGTCCTTGAGGGCGCTTGGTGACCATAGGCCGCCACTTGCGATTTTCGGGTCATCGGCCCAAATGCGTGCATTCTCAATGTGCGGGACAATTGCGTTGCTGCTCATTTCGATGGAATAGCCAGATCGATTGGCGCGGTCAGCAGCGCAGCCGCCAAGTACGGCCGTAACGATGACCGCCAAAACCAGCGCAAAATTGTTAATTCGCAATGAGTTGAGCATTGGTTTTCCTGTCACATCAATTGCAAATTGATGATGGTGGATTTTGAGATAATAGAACGCACTTAATACGAGAACCCTAACCGATTATGCGCATGATAAAACCCTAAACAGTATGTTTTTGTGTGCCTTATGGTCGCACAATCAGTACAAATCGGTGTTTACCAAGCACAATCTAGACAACAGGCATTAGGTGTTCAACGCCGAGTTTTCATCGCGCTAATTGCCAATAAGCGGCCAGCGCATTGAACCAAATCTCTAATAATAAGTCATTGAAAAGGTTGGTGTGCCCGGAAGGATTCGAACCTTCGACCGTCCGATTAAAAGTCGGATGCTCTACCAGCTGAGCTACGGGCACAAGAGCGGTGTTCATCAGCGAACAGCGCGGACAATAGTTTTATTCGCGCTTGTGTCAACCACAATATTTCAACTTTCGGATTTTTTTGTAAATCAGCCCAAATCTTCCAGCGGAATTCCATCAAATCCGCCTGCTTCACACACATAGCCCTGTCGAATTATTTCGCGGCACAATTGCGTTGCATCTGTTTTGGCGTCCAATGGACCGACCACGAGTTGAATTTTTTCCGACTCGTTGACCACAGGAATCATTTTTGGCTCCAGTCCGAGTAACAGCGTACCCACGTTTGATTTGATATTGAGCCAATTAAGTTGCGCTTTGTTCTTATCGATCTTCGGTCCCAAAATCACGCCATAGGTAAGATCAGTCTCAGGCAAGGCTGCCATTGCGTCGATACTGGCAGTGGTTTGCGGGTCCACAGCATCGAGAGTTTGGTTTTCTGCGCCATCTCCTGCATCTTGCATGACTTCAGTTGGAACCGCATTGCCATCAATGCTGGCGACAATTTCTGGTAGATCTTGCTGCATTTCTGGCGGCGCACGTTCCGCAAGGGGCAGGTTTTCAAAAAGATAGGAGCGCGACACCTTCAAATCATCGTCAAAGCGAATAATCTCCTCGCCATTGGCCTGGTTGATGGATGCTGTGATCAGGTTCTTATCCACTTGTGCGCCCGGAGGCAGTGCCTCAAGAAGGATTGGGATGCTTGCTTCAAGGGCCCTCACGCGCTTTGAAACAAAACTGTTGCTTTCCTCGCCTAAGTTGAGGCGACTGTCCGCAACATTCGACTCGCGTTTGATCGCAGCAAATTCCATACGCATCGCGCGCAATTCAGATTGCACTTGCGCCAATGTGCCGAGATTATTGGGGGTTTCTTTGAGTATGTTGTTCCAGCCCTTGGGCAACAAAAGGCCGGCGGAAGAAAAGACCAACATGGTCGTCAAAGCAGTAACCGCAACAACCCCCCACAATCGCATATCCGATTGCTTAAATTGATTGAGTTCTTGTTCTGTCATCACTACTTTCCCTAAAAGAGCTGCGAATCAAACTATTAACCACAACTGCTAATGCTGACATAATTTACCATTTTGCCAACACATTCGTGGCATATGCCCAATTGAAGTGTTTAAAAGGGGTGGGGACCAGGCTTTTATGACCGATATTTTGACGATTGTTTTGGGCGCAGGCGAAGGCACGCGCATGAAATCGGAAACGCCAAAAGTGCTGCACAAAGTTGGTGGGCGGCCCATGATTGGGCATGTTTTGGCTGCTTGCGCTGCGGCAGGCGCGACGGTCCGCCATGTGGTTGTCGGCCCCAATCATGATCATGTGCGCGATTATGCCAAATCTGTGGATAGCCACATCACCTCATCGATACAGGCGGAACGATTGGGCACGGGACATGCCGTCATGGCGGCGCGTGAGGCGTGGCAAGATTTCCAAGGCAACGTCATTGTGCTGTTGGCCGATGCCCCGCTTGTTTCACCTGACGTGATTGAAGATGCCATTGCCTCGCTAAATGCTGGCGCAGATTTAACCGTTGTCGGGTTTCAAACGCCTGAACCGTTTGGATATGGCCGAATCTTGGTTGAACATGGTCAAGTAAAGGCCATCCGGGAAGAGAAAGACGCCACCCCATCAGAGCGCAAAATCAAATTCTGCAACTCCGGCATTATTGGTTTTAAGGCCGAATGTCTCCGCACGGTCATCGATGAGATCAAGAATGATAATGCGCAAGGTGAATTCTTGCTCACGGATGCGATTGAGATTGCAAATGCCAAGGGCCTTAAAGTGCGCAGCGTCGAATGTCCTTTTATGACGGTGCTCGGCATCAATGATCGTGGCCAACTGGCCGAGGCTGAACGCATTTTCCAACAAGCGCGCCGCGCCCACTTTATGAAAGAGGGGGTTACACTTGTTGCGCCGGAGACAGTGTTTTTCAGCTATGATACGCAGATTGAAAATGACGTGATTGTTGAGCCCAATGTGGTGTTCGGGCCGGGTGTGAGCATAGAAAAAGGTGCTCATATTCAAGCGTTTTCTCATTTAGAGGGCGCTCATGTGGGGCCAGCGGGGCAAATTGGGCCATATGCCCGTTTGCGGCCGGGCACCAATCTGGCGGCTGGCGTAAAGGTCGGCAATTTTGTTGAAACAAAAAAAGCTGAAATCGGCGAGGGCGCAAAGCTCAACCATCTCAGCTATATTGGTGATGCCAAAGTGGGCAAAGCAACCAACATTGGCGCAGGCACCATTACCTGCAACTATGACGGGAAAAACAAATTTGTCACCGAAATCGGTGACAATGCCTTTATCGGCTCGAATAGCGCCCTTGTTGCGCCTGTGACCATTGCTGATGGTGCCTATGTGGCGTCCGGTTCAGTGGTGACTGAGAATGTAGAAAAAGATGCCTTGGCGATCGGTCGTGCGCGCCAGGTCAATAAAGAAAACTATGCCACCCGCATTCGAGCGCGGTGGGAAGACAAGAATTAGGAAAACTATATGTGTGGGATTGTAGGGATTGTTAGCACGACACCGGTTGCTGATCGGATTGTAGATGCGCTAAAACGGCTTGAATATCGCGGTTATGACAGCGCTGGCCTGGCCACGTCAGTAGATGGCCGAATCGACCGCCGCCGTGCCCCGGGCAAATTGACCAATTTGCGCGAACGTTTGGAAGCCGAACCGTTGGATGGCACGATTGGCATCGGCCACACACGCTGGGCAACCCATGGCGCGCCGACCGAGGCAAATGCCCACCCCCACACCACAAATCGCGTGGCGATTGTGCATAATGGCATCATTGAAAACTTCCGTGAGCTGAAAACAGAGTTGGATAAGGACGGGTATAAGCCGGTTTCTGAAACTGACACCGAAATTGTGGCGCTGATGGTCACCCGCGAACTCGATCGCGGCATGGCACCATTCGATGCGGCGGCCAGTGTGATCAAGCGGCTCGAGGGGGCATTTGCCCTCGCCATGATGTTCAAAGGCGAAGACAATCTGATTGTCGGCGCTCGTCAAGGCGCACCATTAGCTGTCGGCCACGGCGAAAACGAGATGATCCTCGGATCCGATGCCATTGCCATTGCGCCTTTCACCAACAAAGTCACTTATTTGGAAGAAGGCGACTGGGTTGCCATCACCAAAGATGACGCGCGTATCTTTGATCGTGAAGGACAGCCGGTGGAACGGGCCATGGCACAAACGCAATTGGGCGTGAGCATGGTGGATAAAGGCAATCACCGGCACTTTATGCTCAAAGAGATCTATGAGCAGCCCGACGCGATTTCCCACACAGCATCACACTATTTGGATTTGGCCAACGGTAAAGTGAAGCTGCCAAGCAAGCTGCCTTTTGATTTTAAGTCGCTCAACCGTTTGACCATTTCAGCCTGTGGCACGGCCTATTATGCGGGCCTAGTGGCCAAATATTGGTTTGAAAAATATGCACGTTTGCCCGTGGAAGTTGATGTGGCGTCCGAGTTTCGTTATCGCGAACCGCCAATGGATGCTGGCGGTTTAGCACTGTTCATTTCGCAGTCTGGTGAGACAGCGGATACGCTGGCTGCATTGCGCTATTGCAAAGAAAATGGCCAGCACATCGCATCCATCGTCAACGCGCAGGAAAGCACTATTGCCCGTGAAAGCGATATTGTATTCCCCATTTTGTGCGGCCCTGAAATTTCCGTGGCCTCAACCAAAGCCACAACAGCGCAATTGTCCGTGTTGGCATCTTTGGCAATTGCGGCTGGTCGCCAGCGCGGCCATATTTCAGAGGCTCAAGAGTTTGAGCTTGTCGATATGCTGGCCAAATTGCCCGGTGCGATCACCAAGGCACTTGGTTCAGAAGAAAAAATTGATCAAATCAGCCATAAATTGTCTAAGGCCAAAGATGTGCTTTATCTCGGCCGTGGATCGTTATTCCCCATCGCCATGGAAGGCGCTCTAAAGCTGAAAGAGATCACCTATATTCATGCCGAGGGCTATGCTTCGGGTGAGTTGAAACACGGTCCAATTGCGCTCATTGACGAAACACTGCCGGTTGTTGTGGTGGCGCCGTCGGATGATTTGTTCGACAAAACCATTTCCAACATGCATGAAGTTGCGGCACGGGGGGGTAAGATTATTCTCATAACCGACGAAGCCGGCGCAAAATCCGTTGGTGACGACGTCGACGAAATCATTATTGTGCCCGATGCCCACGAATTTGTGATGCCAATTATCTGCGCAATTCCGGTACAATTGCTGGCCTATTACACAGCCGTATTTATGGGGACGGACGTGGATCAGCCCCGAAATCTTGCCAAATCGGTGACGGTTGAGTGATGACAGCACTTCGTAAACGCAACAAAATGCGCTAAAGCCGTTGTATTGCGGATTCGACGGTCTATATAGGTTTCTATGATGAACGATAAGAATGATAAAAAGCATAGTGACGATCACGCGGATCATGGCCATCATCCAAAGCCAGCCCGCAGATTAACAAACTATTTTTTGACCGGTCTGGTGATTGCGGCGCCCATCGGGCTGACCATGTATATCACGTGGTCGATCATTCGCATTGTCGATGATTTCGTCAAACCGCTGATCCCACCGCAATATAACCCTGACACCTATTTGCCAGTGGCAATACCGGGCTTTGGGCTGGTCATTGCGTTTATTGCCATTGTGCTTCTCGGCTTTTTAACCGCCAACCTGGTTGGTCGGACGCTGGTGCAGTTTGGCGAGAGCATTTTGCACCGCATGCCGTTTGTCTCGATTCTCTATCGCGGCCTAAAGCAAATCTTCGAAACAGTTGTCAGCCAAAGCCATTCAAACTTCAAGCAAGTCGGCCTGATTCAATACCCACGTCCTGGCTTGTGGGCATTGGTATTCATTTCCACTACCGCCAAGGGCGAGGTGGCCGACAAAGTCGATGGCGAAGACATTATTAGTGTGTTCTTGCCGACAACGCCTAACCCCACCTCTGGCTTCTTGCTGTTCGTGCCGCGCAAAGACATCAATGTCTTGGATATGTCAGTTGAAGATGGCGCAAAGCTGGTGATCTCTGCTGGCCTTGTGTCTCCAGAATATCAGGCCAAGATGGCTGAATTGGCGGAAGAGGCCGAAGAAACAGTGCGCGAGGAAAACACCAAGGCGAGCTAACCTAGCCCGCCTTGAGCAGTGGAATCGCCAAGTCTTTTCTAAATAGATAAAGCAATGCCCGCACAGCGTCGCCCTGCGGACCCGTTAAACCCGGGTTGGCTTCGATGATATCCGAGGCATCTTCATGGGCCATATCCAGCAAGTCACGATGGAAATCCGGAATCGCTATGCGATAGCCCGGCATGCCGGATTGGCGCGTGCCCATCAAATCGCCTTCGCCGCGCAATTCCAAATCGCGCTCGGCGATTTTAAAGCCATCTTCGGTTTCTTTGATGGTTTCCAGCCGCTTTTGCGCGATTTCGCTCAAATTCTCACCATGCAACAGCAGGCAGGCCGATTTTTTGCTGCCACGGCCCACACGACCGCGGAGCTGATGCAATTGTGATAGGCCGAACCGTTCGGCATGTTCAATAATCATGATGGTGGCATTGGGTACATCAACACCCACTTCAATTACCGTCGTCGCCACCAATATCTGCAAATCACCTGCGGCAAACCGCTCCATCACAGCCTGTTTATCCGCGGCGGCCATGCGACCATGCACCAGCCCAACGCGCCCAGGGAAGGCTTGGTCCAGCGCTTTAAACCGGTCTTCCGCTGAAGTGGCGTTGAGGTGTTCGGATTCCTCCACCAAAGGACACACCCAAAAGGCTTGCACCCCATCGGCCATGCGTTGGCCAAGCCTGGAGACCACCCGATCATAGTCTTTCTCTGAAAGAATGGCCGTATCAATGGGCTGTCGCCCCTTCGGCTTGTCCGTGAGCAGGCTCACATCCATATCGCCAAAGTGGGTCAAAACCAGCGTACGCGGGATAGGCGTTGCGGTCATGACCAACAGTTCTGTCTTGCGGCCCTTGTCCGAAAGCGCCAAGCGTTGGTGCACGCCAAATCGATGCTGTTCATCCACAACCGTCAAGCCCAGATGAGCAAATTCAACACTCGATTGGAACAGGGCGTGAGTGCCAATAACAATATCAATTTCTCCCGCGACAATCTTTTCTTGAATTGCCCGCCGTTCGCCTTGCGGCATCTTCCCAGTCAAAAGTGCCGCTTTAAGTCCGACCTGATCGCAAATCTTCGAAATGGAATGATAGTGCTGCGTGGCCAAAATTTCGGTGGGGGCCATCAAGGCGCTTTGAGCCCCACTTTCCGCCATAGCCGCCATCGCCATCAGGGCAACAACGGTTTTGCCCGCACCCACGTCACCTTGGATCAATCGCGCCATTTTTCTGCGATGACGCAGATCGACATAAATGTCATCCAGCGCTGCTTCTTGGCCAGGCGTAAGGCTGAAGGGCAGGGCCGTGCGCACCTTGTCCGCCAAAGCGCCGGTAAATTCGCGGGCGATACCCGTCTCACGGGTCAGGGTAGAGCGCACAATTTGTAGTGTCAGTTGCCCTGCCAAATATTCATCATATGCCATCCGCGCCCGCGCAGCGCCATCCAGCGCCGCATCGCCTGGCGTGGTTGGGGCATGAGTTTGGCGCATCGCATCGGCAAAGCTGGGCCACCCATTCAATGTCAATCGGGTCTCCGGCACCCACTCGGCCAGATCGGGCAGCGCAGCCAACGTGTCTTTCACCGCGGATTGCAGTTTCTTGGCGCTCAAACCCTGGGTGAGCGGATAAACCGGCTCCACCAGCGGCATTTGATCAAATTGATGAGGTTTGACCACAAAGTCCGGATGGTTGATCTGCTTTTGCCCCTGAAAGGCCGTCACCATGCCAGACACGTAGCGTTGCTCACCTTCAGGCAAGAGTTTCTCCAGCCATGCGGCACGTCCCGCAAAATAGGTGAGCATGATCTCGCCAGTGTCGTCATGGGCGATGATGCGATAGGGCAGGCGCTTATTGCCCCGCGGCGGCGGTTGGTGCTGATCAATGGTCAGCAAAAATGTCGAAATCGCCCCCGGCTGCGCGAAGGCTGCGCCCGGCTGATGTCGGCGATCGACAATGCCTGCCGGCATATGCATCAGCAAGTCCAGTAAAATGGCATCTTGCCCCTCGGGCGCACCAAAAAAGCGCGCCATAGTCTGCGCCAACTGCGGACCGATTCCCTTGAGTTTTTTGACCGATGCAAAAAGCGGGTTGAGTTGTTGCGGCCGGGCCACCCATTTTCCTTCCATATTTGTTCACAAATGAGAACAAGTGCGTCCACATCAGCCTATACATGCAAAAAAATCAATCTGGATGCTGACAAATCCAATGATTGATCGTATTGAAGGCGTTCATTTTTCTATTCGTTCCGACAAGGTGATGCAATGAGCAGCACGACCGACCAAGCCAACACAGATCGCATCAAGCGCATCAAATATCGTGCCCACCATCGCGGCACGCAAGAAATGGATATTATCCTGGGTGGGTTTGTTGACGCGCGCGTTGCAGATTTTGATTCTTCCATGCTTGATCGGTTGGAAATTTTGATGAACGAAACCGATGCGGATCTCTATCAATGGATCATTGGGCAACCCGGCACAACGCAGTGCCAGGATAGTGAATTGCTGGACATGATCATCGCCTACCAGCGCGAAAAGGTTGGTTCGGGAGCCTAACTTATGGCCGATCACAGCGACAACTTCAGCCTGACACCCAGCAAATATCTTTGCGGCGTGCCCGATGGCATGCAACCCATTGTCGTGAGCCAACAGCTTGAAGCCTTGCAAGCAGCGGCGCCGAACGACCCGGCCACCGTTTTTGTCGCGCGCGATGGGCGACGCATGCAAAAAATGGCCGATCATTTGCGCCATCTTTGCCCCAACCATGAGGTATTGCTGTTTCCCGCTTGGGATTGCTTGCCTTATGACCGCGTATCCCCCAACGCAGCCGTCTTGGCGGAACGAATGACCGCACTTGCGCAATTGGCGCCGGGCAAAAATGGCGGCAAAGTCGTGGTGACTACTGTCAATGCGATCGTACAGAAAACTGTTCCGCCATCATTGATCAATCAATTCGCCTTGTTCTTCAAAGTCGGCGAAAATATCGGCACCGAAAAACTGATCGAATGGGCAAACGTCAATGGCTATTTGCGGGTGCCAACTGTACGCGAACAGGGCGAGTTTGCCGTGCGCGGTGGCTTGGTCGATCTTTATCCGGCGGGGGCAGAGGCGCCCTTGCGCTTTGATTTTTTTGGCGCAGCGCTTGAAACCATCCGCACCTTCGATCCTGAAACCCAGCGCACATTAGCGCAGCAACGCTCAGCAGCACTGGTCCCGATGAGCGAAGTTGTGCTCACGCCCGAGGCTATTTCCAACTTTCGCCGGGCCTATACCCGTCAGTTTGGCGGCGACACGGCAAATGATCCGTTTTATGCAGCGATCAGCGCCGGACAACGTTTCGCGGGCATGGAGCATTGGTTGCCCTTCTTTTATAGCGAAATGGGCAATTTGGGCGATTTCACTGGCGAGGCGACATGGATATTGGATGATCAGGTCAGCCAATCCATTGCTGAACGCATGGTGCAAGTTGCCGATTATTATGAAGCCCGCCACGAAGCACTAAGCGAACCGCAAACCGGCGGCGCGCCGTACAAGCCTCTGCCACCGGATTTGTTGTACGATTTGCAAACGGATACGACCGAATGGCTGGGGACCAAGCTTTATCAAGTAACGCCATTTCAAACCCTTGAACGACCCGACGCTGAAATCACCTCTCTTGATGGACAGTTGGTTGCCAACTTCTCACAAGAGCGACAAGCCAAAGACACCAATGTGTTTGAGGCGGTTTTACATCGCATCAAGGCCAAGCAGGCCGAAGGCAAGCGTGCCGTTATCGCCTGTTGGAGCGAAGGTACGCGCGATCGCATGGCGCAAGTGCTCAAAGATCACGAGCATGAAAACCTAAAACTGATCCAATTCTGGCAGCAGGCTGAAGATTTAAGCAAAAACGCCATTGGCCTCATCGTGCTGGGCCTTGAATCGGGTTTTGAAACCAAAAACCATTATGTGCTGTCCGAGCAGGATATTTTGGGCGAACGCATTATCCGGTCCCGCAAGCGCAAAAAAGGGGCCGAAGCAATCACAGAGGCCAGCGGTTTGGCCGCTGACGATTTGGTGGTGCATGTGGACCATGGCATCGGTCGCTTTGTCGGGTTGAAAGCCATTGAAGTGACAGGCGCGCCGCACGATTGCGTGGAAATCGAATATGCCAAGGGCGACCGCCTATATCTGCCGGTCGAAAACATCGAGTTGCTTTCGCGCTATGGCTCTGAAGGTGGCGCTGGCGTGCTCGACAAATTGGGCGGCGTCGCGTGGCAGGCCAAGAAATCAAAGCTCAAGCAACGCATTCGCGAAATGGCCGAGCAACTCATTAAAGTCGCCGCCGCACGAGAACTCACCAAAGGCGATGTCATCGAGCCCACGACGGGTCTTTATGAAGAGTTTTGCGCCCGCTTTCCGTTTGAGGAAACCGACGATCAGCTCAATGCCATCGATTCTGTTTTTGAAGATTTGACCAGTGGTCGCGCCATGGACCGGCTGGTTTGCGGCGATGTGGGCTTCGGCAAAACTGAAGTTGCTCTGCGCGCAGCATTCGCCGTTGCCATGACTGGCAAGCAAGTCGCGGTGGTTGTGCCGACGACATTGTTGGCGCGGCAGCACTATAAGACCTTCAAAGAACGGTTTGCCGATTTGCCCGTGCGCGTGCGTCAGGCATCGCGCTTGGTTTCTGCCAAAGAGCTGAAAGCCACCAAAGAGGGGATCGCCAGCGGTGACGTTGATATCGTCATCGGCACCCACGCATTGTTGGGCAAAAGCATCAAATTCCACGACCTTGGCATGTTGGTGATTGACGAAGAGCAGCATTTTGGTGTCGGGCACAAAGAACGCCTGAAAGAGCTGAAGTCGAGCGTACACGTGCTGACCCTGTCGGCAACGCCGATTCCCCGCACCCTGCAGATGGCACTCACCGGCGTGCGCGATCTTTCAATTTTGGCGACACCGCCAATTGATCGCTTGTCTGTTCGGTCATTCGTGATGCCGTTCGATAGTTTGGTGATCCGTGAAGCCTTGTTGCGCGAGAAATACCGCGGCGGCCAGAGCTTTTATGTGGTGCCTCGCATTAAGGACCAGGCGGACATTGCCCGTTTCTTGGACGAACATGTGCCTGAGGTCAGCTACGTGGTGGCAAACGGCCAAATGTCTCCCGGCGAACTCGATGACATAATGAACGCCTTTTACGATGGCAAGTTTGACATTCTTGTCGCCACCACCATCGTCGAATCGGGCTTGGACATCCCTACCGCCAACACACTTGTGGTGCACCGGGCCGACAATTTCGGCTTGTCGCAATTGCACCAAATTCGTGGGCGGATCGGGCGGTCGAAGGTGCGCGCCTACGCCTTGTTCACCACGCCAGCGCATCAAAAACTCACGGATACGGCCACACGGCGACTGTCGGTGCTGCAATCGCTCGATAGTTTGGGCGCGGGCTTCCAATTGGCCAGCCACGACCTCGATATCCGCGGTGCAGGTAATATTTTGGGTGAAGAGCAATCGGGCCACATCAAAGAAGTTGGCTTTGAACTTTATCAAGCCATGCTGGAAGAGGCCGTCGCGCAGCTCAAGACAGGTGCCGAAGATGACGAGGTGGAAGACCAGTGGTCGCCTCAAATCTCATTGGGCATGCCAGTGATGATACCAGAAGCCTATGTGCCAGACCTGCAAGTACGCATGCAACTCTATAGACGCTTGGGCGATTTGACCGAGGCGCAGGAGATCGACGCCTTCGGTGCCGAGCTGATCGATCGCTTCGGCCCGTTGCCGGAAGAGGTCAAACATCTGCTCAAAATCGTGCTGGTTAAGTCCCTTTGTCGCCGCGCCAATGTCGAAAAAGTGGACGCGGGACCGAAAGGGGCTGTGATCACGTTGCGCAATGGTGAGTTTCCAAATCCAGCTTTACTTGTGCAACTTATTGCAAATCCAGCAGAAAAAGCTAAAGTGCGCCCGGATCAAAAGCTTGTCTTTGCCCGCAACTGGCCTGACAACAACAAAAAGTTGACAGGTGCGGCGCGAATTTTGTCGCAATTGGCCAAACTGGCTGAGCAAGGATAGGCGGGGATTTGAACCGGGGGCGTTACACGCGGGCAGAAACCATTTTTGACAAAACCTGTATGAATGCAGCTTTTGTCATGTTATTGCCCGATTTAGAACGTCAATAGGGTGGAACTGAAAACGCGAGCCATCCACGTGCTCGCGAAACAATTAGGGTGCGTTATGCTCAATATTATGAAGTCAGGTGCAAAACTTGCAGCAGCCGGCATGTTGGCCATGTCACTAGCTGGCGGCGCGTTTGCACAAGACGCGGAACAACAAGAGCGGAAGCCAGAAGATAACTGGCTGAAAGTGTGTGACAAATTAAGCTCAGGCGATTTGGCGTGTATCGTGCGCCAAGTGGTTTACAAGGGCGGAAACAAGATTGGCGCTTTCACATTGCGCGACGATCCTTCTGGCGAAAACCGTTTTCTCGCGATTGCGGAGATGCCATTGGCAGTTTTGTTGCCCTTCGGTTTGACGTGGCAAGTGGACAACACCAAACCAATCCGCATGCCCTTCGTGACATGTGATCCGACCAAGTGCACAGGGCAGTTGGTTGTCAACGAAGCCTTCATTGGTGCGCTGAAACGCGGCGCCAAGTTGAAGCTTTCGGCGAAAAACCGCGCCAACAAAGATTTGGTGGTTGATGTGAATCTTTCTGGCTTCACCGCCGTCTATGAAGGTGACACATATTTCACTCCTGCCGAATTCCAGGCCCAAACTTCTGGCCAAAATGCCCTTGAGCAACAATTGCAAGGCGTGGCTGAAGAATTGCGCAAGGAAAAATCAGGCGAGGGCAGTGATCAGCCAGCCGAAAATTCCGGAAACTAGAGTTTCACGGACATCGAGAATTTGGATTTTGGGGCGCTCTTAGCGCCCCATTCCTATTTTAAAGGCAAGTTTACGCAGGGGCTGCATTGTTTTTAGCGCCCAAAGGCCGGACAGTCGCAGCGCTTGTGCAGGCAAAAAGTCCGACAGGAGCGACTTAAACAGGCCGTCCACAAATCCGCTAGTTTTGATCAAATCTGCTGTGCGTTTTGCGGCATAGCGATCGCTGATCTTGCGCGCGGCTGATGCACTTATTGGTGTGCCCGCGGGTGCCACTTCGTCCAGCGCCTCAATAAATGATTCCACATCGCGCAGCCCCAAATTAAGACCTTGCGCCCCAATCGGTGGAAAGGCATGGGCGGCTTCCCCCACCAGCACAACCCCATCCTTGCCTGCCGTGCGCATATGGATGTTGGTGAGCGGGAAAACAAAGCGTTTGCTCAATAGCTTGGCATGGCCAAACAAATGATGTGCCTTTTCGGCCAACAGCTGTTCAAATTTCTCATCGCTCAACCCCATCGTGTCGTTAAGCACCTTGTGCCGGTCCAGCCAGACCAGGTTGATTTTGTTGTTATGCGCGGGCACCAGCGTAAACGGACCGTTTTCATAGTGAAATTCGATGGAACAATCACCAATTGACCGCTCAAATTCAAAGTCGCAAACCAATGCCGATTGCTCGAACGGTTCTTCATCATAGGCGAAGCCAAAATGTTGGCGCACCATCGATTTCTTGCCGTCTGCGCCTACCAGCAACCGTGCGTGATGCTCTTGTTGATGGGAATCGGTGATGACAAATAGATCATCTCTCCGCTCAATCAGGCCGACACGCGCGTCAATCTGATCAATATGCCCATCCTTGCCCTCTCCAACTTTTTGGAAATGCGCCAAAAGGTCGGCATTGGGGAAATTATAGCCAAATTGTTCACGCCCGATTTCTTTGGAATCAAACAGCGCTTCGGGGCTGCGCAAGAGCCTTTGTGTGGCATCAATGATGCGGATTTGCCGTAGGGGATAGCCCAAACTGTCCGGGTCTTCACAAAGCCCCGATTGCGCCAAAAATTCCACCGTTGGCATCATTAGGGCAGAGGTGCGGTAATCCTTTTCCATCGCCGGGGCAAAATGAACCACTGATTTGCCGCGCGCTTTCAAAAGCCCAGCCAGCGCCACGCCTGTCAATCCACCACCAACAAGTGCTATATCGTATTCGGCCATCGTTTATCCTATCATTTCAAGCAAGTATGAAGGATTGTCGACCGATTGGCCAATGTGAAATTGTCGCATTTCGCCCATGGACATTCTGCCTGCCTGATCTATTCTCAGCATCACGACGAACATTTGGATGGTAGCACATAATGGAATGGATATCTGATCCAGCGATATGGGCAAGTTTGGCCACGTTGACCGCGATGGAAATCATCCTGGGCATCGACAATATTGTCTTTATTTCCGTTTTGGTGTCTCGATTGCCCAAAGAACAGGCCGACAAAGCGCGCCAATTTGGGCTGGCGCTGGCGCTGGTCGCGCGCATTGTCATGCTGGTGCTGCTGGCGTGGATCATAGGCTTGACCACACCGCTGTTCACCATCTTCGAGCATGAGGTGTCCTGGCGCGACGTGATTCTGATCGGGGGCGGCTTGTTCCTCTTGTTCAAAGCCACACATGAAATTCACGGCGCGGTGGAAGACCCGGGCGGCGAAAGCTTAAAAAAGGCGGGTGCGTCGGCAACATTCATGGCGATCATTGGCCAAATCATCATTATCGATATGGTGTTTTCGGTTGATTCCATCGTCACCGCCATTGGCATGGCACAGCATGTGCCCGTGATGGTCGCGGCCGTCACCATTGCCATGTTTGTGATGTATATCGGCTCGATCCCCATCTCAAAGTTTATTGCCGAACATCCCACCACCAAAATGCTGGCGCTGGCTTTCTTGCTGCTGATCGGCATGTCGCTGGTGGCAGATGGCCTCGGCTTTCACATTCCGAAGGGCTATATCTATTTTGCCATGGCATTCGCCACAGGCGTTGAAAGCATCAATATATTGATCAACATTCGCAAAAAGAAAATAAAAGCGGGAGAAGCATAAATGCAAAAGGTTGTCGTCGCCGAAACAGGCGGAAGCGAAAAACTCAATCTGGTGGATTTCGAACTAGAGGCACCGGGAGCGGGCGAGGTGCAATTGCGCCATACCGCCATTGGCCTCAACTTTATTGATGTCTATTTCCGTACCGGGCTGTATCCGGCAGAACTGCCCTTTACGCCCGGCATGGAAGCCGCGGGCGTGGTCGAGCAGGTGGGCGAGGGCGTCACCAACGTCAAGCCCGGAGATCGTGTGGTCTATTGCGGGGCCATTGGCTCATACGCAACACATCGCAACATCCCTGCTGAAAAGCTGGTGCCTATTCCAGAATCGATTTCAGATGAGGTTGCCGCAGCGTCACTTTTAAAAGGTCTAACAGCGCATTATTTGCTTTTCCTCACCTATGAGTTGAAAAAGGGTGACGCCATGTTTGTGCAGGCCGCAGCAGGCGGCGTTGGCTCAATTCTTTGCCAATGGGGTAAGCATTTGGGCGGCCAGGTGATCGGCGCGGTCGGCTCTGATGAGAAGATGCCGCTCGCTAAAGCGAATGGCTGTGACGTGGTGATCAACTCGTCCAAGGATGACTTTGTGGAAAAAGTGCGTGAAGCCACTGACGGGAAGGGCGTGCGCGTCGTCTATGATTCTTTGGGTAAGGACACGTTTGAACGTGGTTTGGATTGTCTTCAACCCCATGGCCTGATGGTGTCTTACGGCAACGCAACGGGACCCGTTTCGATCCCCGATCTCGGCATTTTGGCCCGCAAAGGCGCGCTACATGTGGTGCGGCCGATTCTTGCTGCCTACACAGGCACCTACGAAAAGCTGACCAACAACGCAAACGCGCTTTTTGACGTGATTGAAAAGGATATTGTGAAGGTCAATATTGGGCAAAAATTTGCACTGAAAGACATTGCGAAAGCCCATAACGCCTTGGAAAATCGAGAAACTACGGGCTCGACAATTATTTTGCCGTAAAATTTTGAAGAGATTGGTCTTTAAGCCCTTGCAACTGACCGCAAGGTGCGATAGATCACCTCTCACATTGCGGGTGGGTGGCAGAGCTGGTTGAATGCACCGGTCTTGAAAACCGGCGAGCGTGCAAGCGTTCCGGGGGTTCGAATCCCTCCCCACCCGCCATGTTACTTTTTCCGAAATTTTTTGGCTTTGAAACAACGCTTCTCCGTACGATGTGACGGTAGATTTAGTTTTATGATGGCTAAAACAACGGTATAGGCATCATCGAAGCACGATTAAGCTATGAAGCTGCAATGATGTATTTCAATCACATCGATAGAAGCATAGTTTTGGGCTACCTTGATGATTTGATGCAGCAGGGTGTTTGGGCAGATTCTTAAATTGCGGCTAACAGATATTGCAAACGAGAAAATTGCTCCTTTGGATGGCTTAGTAGGTTTATTCGACAGAATTTATTTCGAATATGATTTTCACTCTAAAAGTGAACATTGCTTGGGTGACTCACATGGAATTGAGCACTTGATTGGTATCTACCTGAGCTATGATGATCTTATGGAAGGCCCCATCGAACTAGTGCGAAAAAAAGCTGGATTTGATCAAATAATAAGAGATCTCAATTCAGAAATTTTGCAGCACGCCCGTGATTGGGTTGCTAAGCATTCCAGTTAATTTGACATCAAGACAGCTCACACTTTCTATTGCCAGATCACTCCACCGTCAGTTCTTCCCCAATCGCCCGAAATAACGCAATGGCTTCAATCTCATGGTCATGGAAATCAGGGTCCGCGCCTGTTTTAACAATCACGAGTTGCTGTTCCGGGTGGATATAGATCATCTGGCCCCAAATGCCGATGGCGGTGAAGTCTTGGGTGCTGCCTTCTGGTAGCCACCATTGATGGTGATAACCCCAGGCATCATAGATTTGGCCGCGCTGTAGATAGGGTTCTGGTGCGGTGCGGATGTAATCGATCCAATCGGCATCGACGATTTGAGCATCGCCCAGGCGCCCCATCTGACTGATCATCAGGCCAAAGCGGGCAAAGTCGCGCGGTGTGGCGTTGAGCGCCATAAAGCCAATCTCTGTGCCATAAATGTCGGTGTTCCATGCCGCATCATTGCCCATGCCGAGCGGCTGCCACAGCTTCGTTTCAACGAGCTCGCTGAGGCTATTGTCATAAACAGCCATCAGCACCTGCGCCAATAGCTGTGTGTTTATGCTGGCATAGTAAAACGTCTCACCGGGCACATTTTGGCTGCCATAGCTTGCCGTCACCGTTTTTAACGGCTGGAACTTCAGGAATAGACGTTCGAATATGGTGTAGCTATCAGCGCTTTCATCTTCATAGACCTCACTAAACGCGATGCCGGAAGACATGTTGAGCACATGCTCAAGGCTGGCGCTGGCAAATCCGCTTTCAGCCATCTCCGGCAGATATTTCACCACCGGATCGTCAAAGCTATCGACTTTGCCTTCCTGCCGCGCAATTTGCATCAGAGTCGCGACCACGGATTTAGCGACGGAGAAGGAGGTTGCACGGCTCTGCTGATCAAATCCATACCGATATTCCTCATGCACAATCGTGCCATCTTTGATCACCAGCAGCGATGTTGAGTTGGTGCGCGTGAGAAACTCTTCGCGCTGGCGTTGCGTGCCGTCGAACCGATAATTTGCAGCAATATCCCGCAACGCAACTGTCCACTCATGCCTAATGTCACCTGCCTTGATGGTGCGACTGGGAAACACTTTTTCCATATGTGCGAAATGGTGCAGGCGTTGTTCAGGAGAAAATAGTGTGAGCTTAGGCTCCAGATAAAGCGACCAAATGCCAAAAACAATGGCGGCAAGAACCACCACAGTGCCAACCAACAACCTGCTCATACCTATACCATTCGTAATTTCGGGAAAATACGAAATAATAGATATTTGAATGAATTGCAACCCTAACTCAACAGCAGGTCAGCCAGGTCTCAATATGGCGTAAAAAATGCGAAATGCCTTCTTTATTGACTTTATAGAACACAACATTGTCCACACGTCGCGAGGTGAGAATGCCCGCTTTCTTCATCTGAGTCAGATGCTCAGAGACCGTGGAAATGGCAAGGCCCGACTTTTCAGCAATTTCGCCCACTTTATGTTCACTCTTGTCCGTGAAGATTTCGAACAGAATCCGCTGGCGGTTTTTGTTGGCGAGTGCTTGGCAAAATTCCAAAAAGGCGGGGTCAATTCCGCTCGAATTATTGAGATTATACATCATAACTGCCGTCCCGATCTCTGCGTTTTGTGCCGCGGTGCACTGGCCACTTTCATAAGACGTTGAAAAGTTGGGCATTGAAAATGGTCTTCATGCGGACACTCCGCTGCATGACGCAATCCGTCTCGCATGGCCTTTAGCTTTTCAATTTTCCGATCCAATTGCTCCGCTTTATCTTGAAGCTTTCCGCGATCTATCTTCACACTTTCTCTCGCACCGAACATGTCTTTTATTTCGTCCAGCGAAAACCCGGCATTCTGGCCCAACGCAATAAGTGACAACCGCATTTCAGCGTCCGCATCAAACAAGCGCTTCAATCCTTTCCTGCCTACGGACTGAATGAGCCCCATTTCGTCATAATAGCGCAGCTTGGAGGCGGGCAGGCCCGTCTTTTTAGACAGTTGGGCAATATCAATCATCAACAAGCTCCAGTTCACTTGAACTAGAGCTTATACAGTTTGGATGCAGAGCTAAAGTGATTTTGCCCGCGGCAATCGCCCTTCCAAAAGAATAAACAGGCTATAGAGCAGGCCGATGGTTAAAAACAATGCAGCGCTGTTCAGCGCGGTGCGGCCAAATCCGAGTTCTGCCATATCCAAAAACGGGTAGGGGTATTCCCCAATCGCAAGACCACGCGCCATGGCCCAAATCAAATACAGCACGGGTGGAAGGAGCATAGCAGGTATATCACCAAAGCTTGCGGCGTGTTCACGACGGAAAAGTGTCCACCAGCCAAGATAGATTAGAGGTGTTATATAGTGCAGGCCGATATTGGCGACGGCGAAAAATCCTTTTGGCTGCCACAAGGGGGCAAGCACCAAATGATAAACAACCATCACAATCAAGATCAGCACGGCCAACATGGTGCGCACATAAGCGCGCCGAAACCACGCAAAATGCGGCCAATCAAAGCGGGCGGAAATGTGCACTGCCAATACGCCGATATTGCTCAAAACGGTAAAAAACGTCAGCAAAAACCATAACGCACCAAGCAGATTGTCACCGAGTTCCAGCCGAGCCTGAATGGTGATGATAAATTGTAGCGTCAGGAAGCAAAAGCCTGCAAAAACACCGAACCAAGACAAAACGCGCGAAACACCAGACATCTCAATTTTCCAAACTAATAAAACTTTGCAAAGTTTATCCGGGATGGCGCCTTGCGCAAGCTCCGTTTTTGTTCGTGCACGAAGAAAAGCCGTTGCATTTGGTGAGAGTTGGCTGCCGCCAACTAGCGCAATTCATCATACTCAAGATCAACCTCCGATTCTCCGGCCAAAGCGGCGGGTCGTCCGGCAAGATGTGAAAAATGTTGTATTCTGATTACTGGCATAAATGAGCCTCCCAACGCAGCCGGGCAAGCTGCCTAGTTATCAAGCTGGCTCAGAAACCGTTCGGCATCGGAGGAGATCGCATTACGCTTTTCATCGGTCATGCGGTTGAGCGTGCCATATGCATTGTTAAGGCGTGGATTGCCTTTCAGCTTGTCCTGATTGCGCGCAAAAAAGTCCCAGTAGAGATAGTTGAAAGGACAGGCCTTTGGCCCGTTTTTCTGCGTCACCTTATAGGAGCAATTCTCGCAATAGTTAGACATGCGATTAATGTAGGCACCGCTGGCCGCATAGGGCTTGCTGGCAAGCATTCCGTCATCCGCATATAGGATCATCCCCGTAACATTGGGCAGCTCGACCCACTCAAATGCATCGGCATAGACAATCAAGTACCACTCATTGACTTGTTTCGGATCTATACCCGCCAGCAAGGCAAAATTGCCCAGCACCATCAAACGCTGAATATGATGGGCATATGCATTTTCTTTTGTTTCCAGAATGCACTGACGCAAGCAATTCATTTGCGTTTCACCCGTCCAGAAAAACCACGGCAGGTTCCGCTTCGCCTCCAGTGCATTTTCGTCAGCATATTCAGGCATTTTCAGCCAATAAATGCCGCGCACATATTCGCGCCAGCCCAAGATTTGCCGGATAAAACCTTCCACCGCATTGAGGGGGGCTTGTCTGTCATAATAAGCAAATTCGGCACGTTTCACCACTTCACGCGGGTTGAGCAACCCGCAATTGAGATAAAAGCTTATGTGGCTGTGAAACATCCAGGGTTCGCCCTGAATCATCGCGTCCTGATAATCACCAAACCGGCCGAACCGCTCTTCAAAGAACTTATCCAAGGCATAAAGCGCCTGGTCGCGGGTGACGGCGAAACAAAACGGTTCAAGATTGCCGAAATGATCGCCGAACCTGTCTGCCACCAGCGCGATACATCGCTGAGTTATCTCATCAATCTGCCCACGATAGGGCGCGGGCACATCCATGCCATCGCTGGGCGGCTTGCGGTTTTCTTGGTCATAATTCCACCTGCCGCCTTCGGGCTTGTCACCATCCATCAATATCCGATTGTCTTGCCGCAACTGGCGATAGAAATATTCCATCCGCAGGCTTTTGCGCCCGTGGGCCCATTTCCTGAACCAGTCTGGCGACACGAAAAACCGATCATCCTCACGCATATCCACGTCAATATCGAACCGTTTGGACCAAGATTTGATCTCTTCCAACACGCGATATTCACCGGGAAAGGTGACAACCACTTTGTCAGGCGAAAACCGATCAATAGCCCGTTTCACCTCGCCAGAAAACGATCCGGTATTCTTGGCATCGTCGAGCTGAACATAGCTTGTCGGAAGCCCCTTTGCCTCAAGCTCCTTCGCAAAATGCCGCATGGCTGAAAATAGAAATGCGATCTTCTTTTTGTGGTGCTTTACAAAAGTCGCTTCATCCCACACTTCGCACATCAAAATATGATCTTGAGCCGGATTGAACTCAGCCAAGCTGCTGATGTCGTGCGAAAGCTGATCACCGAGAATCAAGATGAGGTTGCGCATAGGTGGTCCTTGAGATCGAATTGAGCAAGTTTATGGCTGTTGCTTTGACTACGCGAGGGCAGCAAAGACAGATCAGGCAAAGGATTACCCGCAGTAACTCGGCTGTGCGCATTGGTGGGCTAGACAATTACAGTTCTAACGCGTTTAATCGGCTCAAAAAATCTGTGGGGACAGAAATGACATATAAATCAGATATTGAAATCGCGCGGGCAGCGCGCAAGCAACCAATTGCGCAAATTGGTGAAAAACTTGGCATTCCATCGGACCATCTTTTGCCTTTTGGACATGACAAAGCCAAAGTTTCTCAAGAGTTTATCAAATCCCAAGCTAATAAAGAGGATGGCAAGTTAATCTTGGTCACTGCCATCAACCCAACCCCTGCGGGGGAAGGCAAAACCACCACCACGGTGGGCTTGGGCGATGGGCTAAATGCCATCGGTAAAAACGCAGCAATTTGTATTCGTGAACCGTCGCTCGGCCCATGCTTTGGCATGAAAGGCGGCGCCGCTGGTGGCGGTTATGCGCAAGTCGTACCGATGGAAGACATCAATCTCCATTTCACCGGTGATTTTCACGCCATTACATCGGCGCACAATCTGCTGTCAGCCATGATCGACAACCATGTTTATTGGGGCAATGCCGAAGAAATTGACGTGCGTCGCATTACATGGCGGCGGGTGTTGGACATGAATGATCGCGCCTTGCGTTCGGTCGTCACATCGCTGGGTGGTGTCACCAATGGTTTCCCTCGGGAAGCCGGGTTCGACATCACAGTGGCATCCGAAATCATGGCCATCCTTTGTTTGGCAGAAGATCTGGAAGATCTGCAGCGGCGCTTGGGCAATATCATCGTTGCCTATCGTCGCGACCGCACGCCAGTTTATTGCCGTGACATCAAGGCAGATGGCGCCATGACTGTGTTGTTACAACAAGCCATGCAGCCCAACCTTGTCCAAACATTGGAAAACAATCCCGCCTTTATTCACGGTGGCCCGTTCGCCAACATTGCCCATGGCTGCAACTCTGTTATCGCCACCAAAACAGCACTAAAACTCGCTGACTATGTGGTCACGGAGGCAGGCTTTGGCGCCGATTTGGGCGCAGAAAAGTTCTTTGACATCAAATGTCGCAAGGCGGGGCTATCGCCCAACGCGGTGGTCGTGGTGGCCACGGTGCGCGCCCTTAAGATGAATGGCGGCTTGGCCAAAGACGAGTTGGGCGGTGAAAATGTTGAGGCGCTCAAAAAAGGGTGTGCCAACCTTGGACGCCACTTGGAAAACATCAAAAAGTTTGGAGTGCCCGCCGTCGTTGCCATCAATCACTTTGTGACCGACACTGATGCAGAAGTTGAAGCTCTTAAAGCCTATGTTGAAGGACAAGGCGCGAAAGCGATTTTGTGCCAGCATTGGGAGCATGGCTCAGAGGGAACAAAAGCCCTGGCAGCGCATGTGGTCGACATGATCGATAATTTCGAAGGCCAATTTGCGCCGCTTTACGCCGATGATTTGGGTCTTGCGGCAAAAATTGAAACCATCGCCAAAGAGATTTACCGTGCGGATGAGGTCGTGATTGATAAAAAAATCGCAACGCAATTGAAAAATTGGGAAAAAGCGGGATATGGCGCCTTGCCAATCTGCATGGCGAAAACGCAATATTCCTTCACGACAGATCCAAACGAACGTGGCGCACCGACAGGACATTCGATTCCAGTGCGCGAAGTGCGTTTATCGGCAGGGGCGGGGTTCATCGTGGCAATTTGCGGTGAAATCATGACCATGCCAGGCTTGCCGAAAGTACCATCGGCAGAAGCGATCAAATTGGATGAGGCCGGTCAAATAGAGGGGTTGTTCTAAGGCAATATATGAGTGAATCAGAACCACATACGCCGCCTCGCGCACGCATAAAATTGCAACCGCTGGGCGATAAAGCCATTCTTGTGGTTTTTGATACGCAATTGCGCCTGAACGCCAATCGGCAAGCCATCCAATTTACGCAATTGGTTCAAGAAAAATTGGCATCCTATATCGTGGGTGCCAATTCCAATTTGCTGTCCTGCTTGGTGCGGTACAATCCCAAACGCACCAGCTTTTCGGTGTTGCGACAAGAGTTGCAAATGCTGCTTGCCTCCTTTGATTTGGAAAAGGAACGGCCGCAAATCGGCACCGACCCCAAATTGATCACAGTTTCTTATGGCGGGGAGAATGGGCCGGATTTCGACGCTGTACACCGTGATCTCAAACTAACTGGTCAAGATTTCATCGCCCAGCACACAGCCAATGTACTTGATGTGTTGGCCTTAGGGTTTTCCCCAGGGTTTGTGTATTTGGGGTTGCATGAAAATTGGCAGCACTATCCACGGCGAGCGCAAATGCGCGAGAATGTCCCGCCTGGGTCAGTATTATTTGCCGCGGGGCAAACAGCGATCACCAGTGTGCCCATCCGCACAGGTTGGAGTGTGATAGGCCACTGCCATCTGAACAATTTCGATTTGCAGCGCGACCCACCAGTGCAGCTTTGTCCCGGTGATGTGGTGCAATTTCAATCTGCGGAGGCCGATAATGTCTAAGATCGTGCTTCAGCGTGTATCTCCCCATTCAACCGTACAAGATGCGGGGCGTGACGATGGCCTTAAATATGGTGTTTCCGCCAGTGGGCCGATGGATCGTCCAGCCTTTTATCAAACTGTTCAACTGTTAGGTGAAGGCGCACCAACTGCATTGGAATTCACCATGCTGGGCCTCGCCTTTAGTTTTCACGGCGAACCGGCGATGATGGCTGCGGCAGGCGGCGAATTTATGTGCACCATCAATGGCATCCAGCAATCTTGGCCGCTAAAGGCGCAGCTTGAGGATGGCGACCAGGTCGACATCAAAACCGGACCATCTGGCATGTATGGTTATGTCCGCTTTGACCGGGACATCGACGCGCCAACAATTTTGGGCAGCAAGGCCACAAATCTTGCGGCGCAAATTGGCGGGCTTGATGGAAAACCACTCTCCATTGGTGATGTCATCCCGCTTGTTGATGGCGATAAAATAACCACGGACATAAACTATGGCGAAATGCCTTTGATTGAACCGGATGCCGACATTGTCTTGCGCGTGTTGCCCGGCTTGCATGCAGACCTTCTAGGCAAGGGGACATGGCAAAGCCTGTTCCAAAGCCCGTTTGAAATTTCCGCTTCAACTGATCGTATGGGCGTGCGCCTGAATGATCCTGATAACCGGTTTTCCGCCATTGAAAAGCTTGGGCTGGTGTCTGATGCTGTTGTGCCCGGAGATATCCAGATATTGGGTGAGGGCACACCGGTCATTTTGATGCGCGACCATCAGCCCACTGGTGGCTATCCACGAATTGCAACATTAATTGATAAAGACCTTGACCGTGCGGCCCAATTGCGGCCAAACACCCGCATCAGATTTCAGTCCATCAGTTTAGAGAAAGCGCAGCAGCTCTTATGACGCAATCGCCCATCACCAGCATTGATCTAAATGCGGATTTGGGCGAGGGCGCCGGAACCGACGAAGCGCTAATGCCCCTGATTTCAAGCGCGAACATCGCCTGTGGCGGTCACGCAGGTGATGAGGAAACCATGGCACGTTCCATCGGTTTGGCTCTAGCCCACAACGTGTCGATCGGCGCACATCCGGGGTTTGAAGACAAAGAGAACTTTGGCCGCACCCGCCTCAACCTTTCATTTGATCAGCTCCGCGATCAATTGTTGCGTCAACTGGATCGGTTTCAATCTTTGGCAGCGACACAAGGCACCAAGGCGCGTTACGTTAAGGTACACGGCGCGCTGGCCAATATGGCCGCGGAGCAGGCTGAAACAGCAGATCATGTAATGCGCATTGTCCGCGAGTTTGACCCAAATCTAAGCATCTTAGCGCTGGCCAATTCCGAACAGACCAAGGCGGCAAAGGCACACGGTCTAAAGGTTTATGATGAAGCGTTTGCGGATCGCGCCTATACAGCTGACGGCCAATTGGCGTCGCGCAGCTTGGATGGCGCGGTATTGCATGATGTCCTGCACATCACAAAACACATTCAAAACATTGTTCAAAAACAGGGCGTAGTCGCCCTTGATGCGCAGTTTGTGCCCCTGCGCGCCCAATCGATTTGTGTGCATGGGGATACCCCGGATTCAGTCGCGATTGTTGCGGCAATTGTTCAGGCATTGGCCGAGCAAAACATTGAAATAAAATCGTTTCTAGACTCTCAAGGAGACACTTGATGACCGCCCAGATTATTGATGGCAAGGCATTCGCGCAGCAATTGCGCCACCGCATTGCAGACCATGTTGAGCGCCTGAAAACCGAGCATGGCCTAACCCCGGGTTTGGCCGTTGTGATTGTCGGTGAAGATCCGGCGAGTCAGGTCTATGTGAATTCAAAGTCCAAGCAGACAAAAGAAGTGGGCATGAATTCATTCAAATATGAATTGCCCAAAGATACTGGCGAGGCCGAGCTGCTCAATTTGATTGATGAACTCAATGAGCGCGATGACGTCAATGGCATTCTCGTTCAATTGCCCGTACCCGATCATATTGACGCTGATAAAATCATAAAACGCATCAGTCCCGCCAAGGATGTGGATTGCTTCACACCGGAAAATGTGGGGCGTTTAGCCATTGGCCTGCCGGGTCCCGTTTCATGCACACCGTTGGGCAGCCTAATGCTGCTCCGCGATCAATTGGGCAAATTGGAAGGTATGAATGCGGTCATTATCGGCCGTTCCAACCTTGTGGGCAAACCCATGTCTCAGCTTTTGCTGCGCGACAATTGCACAGTCACCGTTGCCCATTCGCGCACTAAGGATTTACCAGGCCTTTGCCGCACAGCGGATATCATTGTTGCTGCCGTTGGTCGGCCGGAAATGATCAAAGGCGATTGGATTAAACCGGGCGCGACCGTCATTGATGTGGGCATCAACCGCGTTGACGCGCCAGAAAAAGGCGAGGGCAAAACCAAGCTCGTGGGCGACGTAGAATATGCTGAGGCCGCGAAAGTGGCTGGCGCAATCACCCCGGTCCCCGGTGGCGTTGGTCCCATGACCATTGCTTGTTTGTTGGCCAACACCATCACAACAACCTGCTTGGCCAACGACCTCACACCACCAAGCGACCTTACCGCCTAGAACAGTTATATCAGGGCCGCTTTTGCGGCCCTTTCTTATGGACGCAACGTGCGCACATTGGCAAAAACGATATAGAGCGTGCAAAGCTGCCCGAAGATAACCGCGGGCCACACCAGCGGAAATTGCGGGTCCATATATTTTTGCGGTCCGAATGACACCATTGCGAGCAATGCGGCCAATAGGCCCAATGTCCGGCCTGCCGCGCCATTCAGCGGCCCGATAATCAGAGCGCTTGCAGCAATGGACAGACTTACCGACAAAAACGGGCCGATGCCTGAAATTGGAATAATGGCAGGCGGATGCGGCGCAATTTGTGCATAAAGAGACCCCAGCATGACCAATTGTAGAATGATCAAGCCGACGAGGGCAGCTGTAGTGTGTTTGGTCAATTGTGCGTTGAGCATAGACATAAGAACCTCAATAACGTAATTTAATGTACGGATAACAATAAACGTAATGATGTGTACGGAAAAATCAAGGAATTTTGGTGAAACGCGAAAATAAAGATGCGCGAATGGCTGAAATTGAGGCGGCGGCCTACGCGCTGCTCGCCAAATTCGGCTATGAAAACATATCGATGTTGAAGATCGCGAAAGCGGCCAAAGCGTCAAATGAGACACTCTATAACTGGTATGGTGACAAAAAAGGGCTGTTTGCAGCCATGATCCGCCGCAATGCCAGCGCGACCCTGTCTGCGCTTGACGACAGCATGCTCCACCAGGATGTCCCCGAAGTGGTGCTCAAACGCGCATCAAAGACGTTATTGACCATGCTGATGAGTACCAATGCAATTGCACTGAACAAGGCGGCAGCGGGCGATGCCACTGGTGAGTTGGGACAGGTTCTAAATGAGGAGGGTCGACGTAAAGTTGCGCCAAAATTCCTGCCGCTGATAGAGCACCTCAATACGGCAAGACCCGCAGCGGACACGCTGGAAATTTACCTATCGGTGCTGATCGGTGACTGGCAGATCAAGCGGGTAATCGGCGTGATGACCGCGCCAGAAAGTACGGAAATTGACGCGCGCATTGAGCGCGCGATCCGGGTGGTGCAAAACCTGAGCTAGCGTCTCTCGCGCCGACGTCCGCGCCGTTTTGGCTTATCACCTGGTGCAGCAGTTTTTGAAACAAATGCGTCCATCTCGAAATGGGCACGTGTAAGCGGAAAGGCGTCGGTGCTATTGGGAATGCCCATGGCATCAACAAAATGCTGTTGAAATGCGGGTTCCAGCGCGGTCTCGATCTTGGTCACCGTTTGCGCGGTGTCCTCAATGGAGCGGCGTTCGCCACGGCTGAGCAGCGCCCGCAAGGCACCTTGTCCAGCAGCGTTGCCAACGGCCCGTACATTTGCGACGTCACAATCAGGCACCAACCCCAGCAACATGGCGTAGGCCGGGTCAATATAAGAGCCAAACGCGCCAGCCAATTTGATTTCACCCAGTGTTTGCAAATCGGCCTTGTCCATCAACAGCTTGACGCCAGCATAAAGCGCTGCCTTGGCCAGCTGGATTGCCCGCACATCATTTTGTGTCACCACGAGCCGCGGCGTACCTTCGCGCACCACAAACGACCATGTACGGCCATTTTCCACCAACACCGCTTTTTCGGCGTCAGTTTCGGGCGCACGAATAATGCCATCATCAGTCAAAATGCCTGCCAACCGCATTTCGCCAATTATCTCGATGATACCTGAGCCGCAAATACCCGTCACACCAGTGGTTTGCACCGACTCGTCAAAGCCATCTTCGTCCGACCATTGTTCAGTGCCGATCACTTTGTAGCGGCAGGAAAGATCGTCCCGATTGATGCGAATGCGCTCAATCGCACCGGGCGCAGCCCGCTGTCCACAAGATGTTTCCGCCCCTTCAAAGGCAGGTCCCGTCGGTGAGGACGCAGCAAATAGCTGCTTGCCGTTCCAAAGTGCAATTTCCGCGTTCGTGCCCACGTCGACAATCAGTGTCGGGGCTTCGTTTTCCTGTGGTCGCTCCGCCAGTAACACCGCCGCCGCATCGGCGCCCACATGACCCGCGATCAGCGGCAGCAAATAGGTCTGCGTGCCCTTTGGCAGATCAAGACCAATCTGATGGGCCGGCACATGCACAGGGGTTGATTGCACCAACGCAAAGGGCGCTTGCCCGATTTCGGTAGGGTCCCAGCCCAAAAACAGATGGTGCATCACCGGGTTCGCCACAAAAACGCAGTCCAGCAAATGCGAGCGTTTGCGCCCAGACATGTCGAGCAATTGTCCGATCAGCGAATTGACCGCATTGATAACGGCTTTGTTCAAATCGTCCTGACCACGCTCATTCATCATCACATAGGACACGCGTGACATGAGGTCTTCGCCAAAACGGATTTGCGGATTGGCAACACCAGCGGAAGCGAGGATTTCACCCGTAGAGAGATCGGTGAGGTGGGCGGCAATGGTTGTGGACCCAATATCCACGGCAATGCCGCTCATTTCATCACTCAGGCCCTCATAAAGCGCAACGATTTCAGGCTGGGAGCCGTCCAAATGTACAGCGGCGGTCACTTCCCAATTGCCGCGGCGCAATATCTTTTGCAGCTCCGCCTTTAAATGATGCTGAATGTGTAGGTTACTGATGTCGAACTGCCGCTCAATCGCCTGACAAAGCCGATCGCCATCGCCCAGTGGATTATGCATATCTGGCTGGTCCAACTCCACATAGCAGAGCCTGATCGCTGGATCGCGCAACATGCCCAACGTGTTGGCATCCTTGCGGATCGTTTGGCCGGCAACGCGGAACGCGTCGGGTATATCGATCACGATATCCCCTTGCAACGTGGCCGAGCAAGAAAGACGCATGCCCGGTTCCAGCCCGCGCTTTTGGTCATAGCGTTCTTCTTTAAAGCCCTTTGGGGATAAGCCTTCTTCGCTGCTTTCAATACCAAACTTGGCAAATTTGCCGCTCGCGACACTCACCTGGCATTTGCCACAAATGCCGCGCCCGCCACACACGCTTTCCACATACACGCCTAGCTCGCGAGCAGCATCCAATATGGGGGTGCCGACGGGAAAGCGGCCTTTACGGCCGGAAGGCTGGAAAACAAGCAATGCATCTTGGGGCGCGGTCATAAAATCTCCTATCCGCGTGCGCGACGACGGCCTGAACGGCGACGGCGGCCGCCCGCTTCGCCATCTTCACCCTCAGGGGCTGCCGGGCGGTTGGCGCGAAGCCATTCGCCACAATCCGGGTCAAAGCCATTCAACACATTGGCAGCGCGAATGGCTTCCATTTGTTCTTTGTGGGTTGCACCCATAATGGCTGAGGTCAAGCCGTGGCCAGCGGCCATGGCCAGAAAATGGCCCGTCATCAACTGGCGATTTGGAATGCCGAAGCCAACATTTGAGGCGCCACAAGTGGTGTTGACTTGCAATTCCTCGCGCAAGCGCCGCAGCAATGCAAACACCTGACGGCCCGCATCATTCATGGCGCCGATGGGCATCACCAACGGATCGACCACCACGTCCTCCTTCGGAATGCCATGGTCTTGCGCACGCTCCACAATCTTTTTCGCGACCTCGTACCGCACATTCGGGTCCGTCGAGATACCTGTTTCATCATTGGAGATGGCCACAACCGCCGCGCCATATTTCTTCACCAGCGGCAGCACACGCTCAAGGCTTTCGTCTTCACCTGTCACAGAGTTCACCAAAGGCTTCCCCTGATAAACCGAAAGCCCGGCTTCCAGTGCGTCAATAATGGAGCTATCGATTGAAATCGGCACATCAGTGATCGACTGAACAAGCTGAATACATTCGGCCAAGATTTTTGGCTCATCAGCCAATGGCACGCCTGCATTTACGTCCAACACATGAGCGCCAGCAGCAACCTGTGCCAGTGCGTCTTTTTCCACGGTGGAGTAATTATGTTCTTTCATCTCCGCCGCCAGCTTTTTACGGCCAGTCGGGTTGATCTTTTCACCAATCACGCAAAATGGCTGGTCAAACCCAATGATCACTTCTTTTGTCGGTGAGCTTAAAACAGTACGTACAGTCATGAGTGTCCCTTAGTGATTGCGGCCGCCATTTTGGGCCAATTGTGCAAGTGTTTTTGTCGGATATTGGTCTTCCAATTCGCTGGCGATGCGCTCAAGCGCGTCCTCCGGCGCTTCATCACCAATATCAATATCTTCGCGGCGCCATTCTTCGAGATAGCTGTCATCATCCGCAGCGCCTGACACCATGGCAGCCTTATCAACGGCCACCATAAACCGATCGGCGAGGGGGCGTTTTTTCGCTTTCCGCCCCTTGCCGAAACTGAGTTGGGTGGGGATGTCGCGCCAATAAATAATCGTCAAATTCATGTCAGCTTACCTTGTTTAGAAAAGGTTCGAGTTCACCATACCCCGTGTCGCGTATTTCAAGCCGCAACCCCAGGCGCATTGCAGCGTGTAAGGCTTTCTCATTCAGTTTTGCATCATTCGATTGGCGCAGATACATCAATCGTGTGTAGTTGCCGAAATAGGCATCACGCAATTCAGGGTGGCGATCCAACCCCAATGATTTAAAGACCAGCGTATCGAACTGCCGAACCAAATAGTCAGTCAGATAAAAGGTGCCGGGCTCGAGATCATGAACCACGTCAAACTCATCCAGGCCCAAAAAGAACGCATAGCAATGTGCGCCTTCAAGCCGAGTGGCGCCGTATTTTTCGATCACGGGATCAAGTTTCCCCGCTGTGCCACAATCGGCATACCCGACCAACAATTGATCACATTGCGGCGCCAATTCAGCCAAAGCTTCATCAACGGCCGCCGGAATATCAATCGGTCGATTGTGCAAAGCGGCGGGCAAAAACTTCAATTGCCAATGATCGCCGCCCAACTGTTTTTGCAAATGCAAAATCTCACGCGCCAAAGCACCGCAGGAAACAATCCCCACGCTAAACTTCTCATGTTTTGCTTTAGCATTCTGATTTAGCATTTTGTTTTATAACTATTTATGCTTGTTGGGTTAAGAGGCGTTTCGCCGTTTCAACGGCCACCGCCGCGTCTCTGCAATAGGCATCGGCGCCAATGGCTTCGCCAAACTCTTCATTGAGCGGTGCGCCACCAACAATCACGATCAGCTCATCGCGAATGCCTTTTTCTTTCAGCGTTTCAATCACCACTTTCATGTAGGTCATGGTGGTGGTCAGAAGCGCGGACATGCCCAAAATATCTGGCTTGTGTTCTTCGATGGCGGCAAGAAACTGGTCCACATCTGTGTTGATGCCCAGATCAATCACCTCAAAACCAGCGCCTTCCATCATCATGCCCACAAGGTTTTTGCCGATATCGTGGATATCGCCCTTCACTGTGCCGACAACCATCTTGCCCATTTTCGGGGCGCCGGTTTCGGTGAGCAGGGGACGCAGAATGAACATGCCAGCCTTCATGGCGTTGGCAGCAAGCAACACTTCAGGCACAAACAAAATGCCGTCACGGAAGTCGTCACCCACGGTTTTCATGCCTTTGACCAACACTTTGGTCAAAATGTCATAGGGCGCCCAACCGCGCTCAAGGAAGATGTTGACGCCTTCTTCGATCTCTTCTTTGAGACCGTCATAAAGGTCGTCTTGCATCTGCTCAGACAGTTCTTCGTCGCTCAGTTCAGAAAGAATGATATCGTCTTCTTCATCCGACATATGTGTACCCTTAAATGCTGATGAACGTTACGAGCGGCGACGCCGACGGTTGCTACGCTCTGATTTTTTATCCGATTTCGGCGAAACCAACGGACCCAAAGTCTCGATAATCTCGGCAGCTGTTGGGGCGTCGCCACCATTGTGGGTGCGCACCGCGTCGGCCATGGCTTTCACATGTGCCGGGCTGTTGCCGCAACATCCACCAATAATTGAAACACCCAAATTCATCGCCAGTTTGGCGTAGTCGGCCATCAACTCAGGAGAGCCTGAATAGACCACCTTGTCTCCGGCAATTTTGGGAATGCCCGCATTGGCCTTGGCGACAACAGGAATGCCATCCGCATTGGCCACCATATCAATCGCTGCAACCAGCAAGTCAGACGCACCAACGCCGCAATTTGAACCAAAAGCTGTTGGACGCGGATCTTTCGCGGCCATCTGACCAGCAAAGGCAGAAGGGGAGAGCCCCATCATCGTGTTCCCGGCTGTATCAAAGCTTGCGGTCACAACATAATCCAGCCCGACTTTATTGGCCGCTTCAATTGCCGCGTCGATTTCCTCGGGCGAGGACATGGTTTCGATCCATGCCACATCAACACCGCCCTGCTTCAGGCCCGTCATTTGTTCTTCAAAAGCTTCAACCGCGCCTTCATAGGTCAACTCACCGAGCGGAAACAAAAGATCCCCCGTTGGGCCAACAGAACCTGCCACCACAATTTCGCGGCCTGATTTGGCCACCAAATCACCAGCGATCTCTGCGGCGGCTTTATTGACTTCAACAACCCGATCTTGAAGATCATGAAGATGCAGCCGACGGGCAGTTCCGCCAAAGGAGTTCGTCACCAAAATATCGGAACCAGCATCAATGAAAGACTGGTGCAACTTTTGAATCCGATCGATATGATCAAAGTTCCACGCCTCGGGGGCCTGGCCAGAATCAAGGCCCATTGGAATCAGGTTTGTGCCGGTGGCGCCATCCGCCAGCAAAATGCCTTTTTCCTTCAAAAGTTTGTTTAGCTTATTCATGCTGATCCTTCTTGGTCCGCTTGTGTTGTGGTGTCATATCATATTTGGGATATAAAGAAACCTTTATATCCTTAAAAAGTGAATTTTCCTTTATTTGGCCACATCTGTGCCGCATTCTTTCTAGAATAGGGCTAAATTAAATAATTCGAAACCATGTAGCCAATGCACGGTGGGCAAATCCTCTAAAAATGCGTTATGATATTTCGTACAATTTGAAGTTATAACCCGAATGCGCATAATGAATAAAACAAACAAAAATGTGCGCGCGATCGCCGCGCTCGTGATCAGCTTGCCCGTGTTGGCTGCCTGCGGCAACAGCAGCAGCTGGTTGAACAAGAACATCAACACAAAGACCAAGTTCTCTTCCTCAGAATATGGGGTCGCTGCGTCACCGCGACTGACCACTGGTTCAAAGGTGCGTAAAGGCGGCGGACGCTACCAAGTGGGTAAACCCTACAAAGTGGCCGGCCGTTGGTATCGCCCACAGGAAGATCCCAATTACGACAGTGTTGGTCGCGCGTCGTGGTATGGGCCAAATTTCCATGGCCGCTTGACCGCTAACGGCGAAATCTTCGATCAGAATCATTTGAGTGCTGCCCACCCAACATTGCCGCTGCCATCTTATGTGCGCGTGACAAATTTGGATAATGGCCGCTCTGTGGTCGTGCGGGTAAACGATCGTGGGCCATTTGCACATGGACGTGAAATTGATTTGTCCAGCCGCACAGCTGATGTTCTCGATTTCAAAAACCAAGGCACCGCGAAAGTGCGGGTGCAATATGTAGGTCGTGCGCCGCTTGAAGGTGACGATTCACGCTTCTTGATGGCCAGCATCAATGCACCAACCGAAATGGAGCTGAACGGCAATACCCGCTTGGCATTCGCCAACTCCGATCAATTACAACCGATCCAAACAGCTGCTCTGGCACCACAAAATGTGCCAGCACCCCCATCACGCACGAGCTTGCAATCGCTTCAAAGTGGCAACAATGGCCTGGCCGGTGATGCAGCCTATGATTCCTTGTTCTCGTCTTATGCCGATACAACAAATGTTGTGAATGAGGCCCATGCCGCGGCTAACGTAATGGCCAACCAAGATAATGGCTTGACGCAATGGCAGCAGAGCATGGATCTTGACGCGCGTAGCATCAACAAGACCCTCGGTTTTGAAACAGATCCGAACGCCGCCCATGAATTGGCTGTAAAATTTGCACAAATTGCAGCTGTGCGCACGGTTCCTGGAACGCAGAATGGCCGCAAAGGCTATGGCGTTTTGGTTGAAACATTACGCCCCGGCGTCACCAAGCAAGATTTACTACAATTGACCCGGAGTCTTGGCCTCGACGAATTCCTCCTATATGAATAAGGCAATGGCGCCAATCATTTGGCGCCAATTCGTTGCCGTTTAGGGGAGGTAGTCAACTCATGTCCATTAAGAGTGCCCTTGCACGCATTTGCAGTTTTGGGGTGATCTTGGCATGGCTCGTTGGTCCAGCGTTTGCTCAAGTTGAGTTTGAAAGCCGTGCCAAATTTGCCATTTTGATGGATTATGCATCTGGTACCGTGCTTTATCAAAAGCAAGCGGATGAACCCATGGAGCCCGCATCCATGGCAAAACTAATGACGATTGCTGTTGTGTTTCAACGCCTTAAGTCTGGGCGGCTGGAGCTATCCGACGAATTCTTTATCTCAGAAAAAGCATGGCGCGAAGGCGGCGCGGGTTCAGGCGGCTCCACTATGTTCGCTGAGCTGAACTCCAAAGTCAGCGTCGAGAACCTGATCAAATCTGTCATTATTCAGTCCGGCAACGATGCCAGCATCGCATTGGCCGAAGGCATTGGCGGCACAGAGGAAAGCTTTGTGCGGGTGATGAACGAACTGGCGACAGACCTTGGATTGGACGATTCAAATTTTGAAAATTCAACCGGGTTGCCAGACGAGGACATGCTGGTCACCGCACGTGACCTCGCCAACTTGGCACGACACATCATCAAGACTTACCCCGAATATTACGATTTGTTCTCACAGCCCAATTTTGAATGGAATGGGATCAATCAAGGCAATCGCAATACATTGCTGGATGATGGCATCGGCGTGGACGGACTTAAAACCGGTCACACAGAATCTGCTGGCTACGGCATCGTCGCCTCGACAACCGAAGGCGGTCGCCGATTGGTCGCTGTGCTGCACGGCATGGAAAGCAAAAGCGAACGTCGGGAAGAGGCGCGAAAACTCATAACATGGGGCACCCGAACCTTTGAAAAGCTAGAAACGTTCAAGGATGGGGAAATCGTTGGTGAGATTGGTGTCTATGGTGGTGAGGTCCCAAATGTGGGGCTAATTGGTGATGGCCCAATTGATCTTTATGTGCCGAAAGGGTCGCGACGCTGCCTCAATGCGCGCATCGTTTATCAAGGGCCGATCATGCCGCCTGTGGATCGCGGACAATATCTTGCAGATTTACATGTGTATTGTGATGAGAATCTGATTCAAAAGACTCCGCTTTATGCGGCCAGAACCGTTGAGCAAGGTGATATTGTGCGGCAGGCAACCGACGCATTGAAAGAACTGACCTTGGGTTGGCTCAATTAGAAAGAAATTATGCAGGCGCGATTTATAACATTTGAAGGCGGCGAGGGGGTTGGCAAATCAACCCAAATTCAACGCCTTGTCGCCAATTTGAATAAGCGCGGCGTGGAAGCAGTGCGGACGCGGGAGCCAGGTGGCACGCCGCGGGCCGAAGCCATTCGGTCGTTTTTGCTTCAAGGCAAGTCAGAGGAGTGGGGCCCCAGCGCCGAAGCCATCCTCTTCGCCGCGGCCCGATTGGACCACGTCAATGCAATGATCCGCCCAAATCTGGAAAGCGACAAATGGGTCTTGTCGGATCGGTTTCACGATTCAACCCGCGCCTATCAAGGACTAAATGGTGGTGTGCCGACCAAGCTCATTGGCGCGCTTGAGCAACTTGCGCTCGATGGCACCACGCCGGACATGACATTGCTGATTGATATGGACCCTGAGCTGGCCTTTGAACGCGTGCGTAAACGCGCAGCGGAGGACGGCCTGGATTTGCCGCCTGATCGCTATGAGAAGGAAAACCTCGATTGGCACCGCCAACTGCGTCAAAACTTTCTCGATATTGCCAAACGTGAAACCGAACGATTTGTGGTGATTGATGGCAACAAGTCAGCCAATGATTTGGAGACCGCGATTTGGGCTGCAGTCGAAGAACGATTTGCCGATGAGTTCGAGAACTAGATGGCTGACCAAGAGCTAGACCTACAAGCGGACCAACTGTCCAACGCGCCTCTTCCCGAACAATCGGCACATTTGTTTGGCCATCAGGGCCAGCTTGAACAACTCTTGCATGCTTATGACTCCCACAAATTGCATCATGCGTTTTTGATTGCTGGGCCCAAAGGCATCGGCAAGGCGACTTTTGCCTATCATGTGGCGCAGCAATTGTTCGCCAAATCAGGCGACGAACCGCTGGAACGCATTCAAGACCAGATTCGCCAAGGCTCCTTTCCCAATCTGAAAGTCATTCGCCGCCAAAAAAATCCCAAGACAGGCAAGTTTGCGGCCCAAATCTCAGTGAATGATGTGCGCCAGGCGGTAAAATTCTTTCAAACGAGCGCCGCACGCACGGGCGTGCGCATCTGCATTGTGGATTGCGTCGATGATCTCAACGCCAATGCTGCAAACGCATTGCTGAAAACACTGGAAGAGCCACCGCAAAACGCGATCTTCTTGTTGGTGACACACCGGGTAGGCGGGGTGTTGCCCACCATCCGTTCGCGCTGCAACCTTTTGCCCCTCAAGCCAGTTTCCGATGAGGATGTGAGAGGCGTTGTGGAAACTGCAGGCCTCCATTTGGGCGCCGATGAGTTCACACAAATACTCACAATTGCAAAAGGCCGTCCGCGAAAGGCGTTCGAAGCACTCGAAGTGGCCGACAATCCGGCCTTAAGTGCGCTGTTTGCCTGGCTCGAAGCGCCAGACCAGCATAGTGAAACCGCGATGCTGGAACTGGCCGCCGCGCTGGCAGATCCGAAAGCTGAACAAGTGTGGCAATTGGCCATTGAAATGATCGACAATCACGTGGCCGCAATTGCAAAATATCTCAGTGCACAAGAAGCGCCGCGCGCCCTGCTTGCCAAAGCCCTAAGTGTGTGGGAAAAGACGCAAGAACTCGTGGTCGAGCAGGCCATTTTCAATCTTGACAAAAAACAGACCATTACCATGGTGCTCGAACATATTCGTATGTTAAATCAAGCTGCTATGATGAATGAGCATCAAACTGTTTAGACCCAAAAAGACCGAAGGCTTATGAGCGATAAATCCTATTATGTGACCACCGCAATCCATTATCCGAACGGCGTGCCGCACATCGGCCATGCCTATGAGATGGCGGGTGCGGATGCCATGGCCCGCTTCAAGCGTTTGGATGGGTATGACGTCAAGTTTTTGACCGGTACCGATGAACACGGCATCAAGATGGCCCAAACCGCTGCAGCCCGGGGCATCACGCCGCGCGAATTGGCCGATGAAAACTCCGCCCAATTCTTGCGCCTAGCCGATGCGCTGAATCTGTCGAACGATGATTTTATTCGCACCACCGAAGAGCGTCACAAAAAGGCATCACAAGCCATTTGGCAACGGATGAAGGCCAAGGGCGACATCTATGAAGATGTTTACGCCGGTTGGTACTCTGTCCGCGATGAAGCCTATTACGACGAAAGCGAATTGGTGGACGGAGAGGGCGGTGAAAAGCTGTCACCTCAGGGCACACCTGTTGAATGGGTAGAGGAAAAAAGCTTCTTTTTCCGCCTATCCGCTTACGGCGATAAATTGCTCGACTATTACGAGCAACATCCTGAATTCATTGGCCCAAAAGCCCGCCGCAACGAAATCACGGCCTTTGTGAAGTCCGGCCTTCGCGATCTCTCCATTTCGCGTACCACTTTCGACTGGGGCATTCCCGTGCCTGATGCGCCAGAACATGTGATGTATGTCTGGGTGGATGCGCTCACCAACTATATTACAGCGCTCGGATATCCGGATATCGATGGTGAGGATTTCAAAAAATTCTGGCCTGCCGATGCCCATGTCATTGGTAAGGACATTACCCGTTTCCACGCCATTTATTGGCCCGCCTTTTTGATGAGTGCGGATATTGCATTGCCGAAAAAGGTCTATGCCCACGGCTTTCTTACTGTAGATGGACAGAAAATGTCCAAGAGCCTCGGCAATGTGATTGATCCGTTTGATCTCATTGATGAATTCGGTTCAGATGCCACACGTTTTTACTTCTTGCGTGAAGTGAATTTTGGCAGCGATGGTGACTATAGCCACGAAAAGTGCGTCAACCGCTGCAACGCCGATTTGGCCAATGATTTTGGTAATCTGGCCCAGCGGTCACTCTCTATGATTGCAAAAAACTGTGATGGGAAAGTGCCAACCCCGGGCGATTTTACTGACGCTGACCAGACCTTGCTCGACAGTATCGCACCCGCGCTTGAACAAGCACGCAAGGCAATTGATGAGTGTGCATTGCACGATGCCGTGGCAGCAATTTGGGATCGGGTCGGCGACGCGAACCGTTATTTTGCCGGGCAGGAGCCTTGGGTCCTGCGCAAAAGTGATCCGGCGCGGATGGAAACCGTACTCTATGTGACGGCAGAGGCTATTCGTCGACTGGCCATCGCAGCACAGGCCTTCACGCCTATTGGCGCGGCCAAGTTCTTGGATGCTCTGAACATTGATGCTGACAAGCGCCAGTTTGCCAATATTTCAGACGCAGACAAGCTGCAACCCGGCGCAGAATTGCCCGCACCAACCCCCGTCTTCAAACGTTTTGAACATGAGGCCAAAGACTAAATGCTTGTCGATAGCCATTGCCATTTAGATTTTGATGCGCTGCAAGCCGACATCGATGGCGTTATGCAACGCGCCAGGGAAGCTGGCGTTGAGCGCATGGTGACAATTTCCACGCGCGTTAAAAAGTTCGACACGATCAAAGCCATCGCGGAAGCATATCCGCACGTGTTTTGCTCAGTTGGCACACACCCGCACAATGCTGATGAAGAGTTGGACATTTCAGTCGAACAACTTGTCGAATTGTCTGCTTATGAAAAATGTGTCGCCATCGGCGAAGCTGGCCTCGACTATTTTTACGACAATGCACCACGCGAAGCCCAAGAAATCGGGTTTCGTCGCCATATTGAGGCGGCGCGGATCACGCAACTGCCCTTGGTTATTCACACGCGCGATGCAGAAGAAGACACAGCTCGCATCCTGAGCGAAGAAACGGAGAAGGGGGAATTCCCCTTCGTTTTGCATTGCTTCTCATCGGGCGAAGACTTGGCGCTGCACGGCATTGAACTGGGCGGCTATGTCTCATTCTCGGGCATCGCCACGTTCAAATCTGCCGCCGCCATCGTTGAGACGGCCAAAAAACTGCCATTGGACCGCATTTTAGTGGAAACGGATGCACCCTATTTGGCGCCAGTGCCGCACCGCGGTAAGTCAAATGAACCTTCCTTTGTGCGCCACACGGCTGAATTTATGGCCAATGCGCTTGAGCAAGACTTTGAGCAGTTTGCCAAACAAACCACTGAAAACTTTGATCATCTATTCAAGAAGGCAGTTAAGTGACCCAGAACAAGGAGCCAAAAATTGTCGCAACAATTCTCGGCTGTGGGTCATCTGGTGGGGTGCCGCGCGTTGGGGGAAATTGGGGCAATTGCGACCCCACAAACCCAAAAAATCGCCGCCGCAGATGCTCTTTGTTGCTGCAAGGCTATTATGAAGAAGGTGGCCCAACCACCAATGTTTTGATCGATACGGGCTGCGATATTCGCGAGCAATTGTTAGATGCCGGCGTGTCGAGTTTGGATGCAGTGTTCTACACCCACGAACATGCCGATCATTGTCACGGGATTGACGACTTGCGCGTCCTAGCTCTAAATGACAGGAAGCGTGTTGAAGTCTATGCCTCAAAATCTGCATATGCGCGCATCAAATCGGCATTTGGATATTGTTTTACCGCACCACCGGGTAGTCCTTATCCTCCCATATTGAACGCAAATGAGCTTGAAGCTGGCAGTTCCGTTACGATCAAAGGTGAGGGCGCGCCGATCCGCCTCAGCGCGTTTGATCAGGAACATGGCAATATTCGCGCGCTCGGTTTCCGTATAGGTAATCTTGCCTATTCCTGCGACCTGTCAGACATTCCCACCAGTTCTTATGAAGCATTGGAGGGACTTGATTGCTGGATTGTCGATGCGTTGCGCTATACCCCGCACCCCAGCCATTTTAGTTTGGAAGATGCGCTTCATTGGATCGAACACATGAAGCCCAAACGTGCGGTGCTCACCAACATGCATATTGACCTTGATTTTCAAACAGTTATGGATGAAACGCCGGGCCATGTGGAGCCGGCATTTGACGGGATGAAAATCCAAATTAGATAAGACTCTTTGGTAGCTTAAATGCTGAAATCAGCGTTTCTGTCGGCGCAAAACCAATCTTTCGATACAACGCAAGCGCATCGCTATCCGCTTCAGCTTCCAAGACGATTCTAACGTGCCCAAAAGCTCGACGAACCTGTTGAATTGCCGCGATCAATAGCTGTGTGCAATAGCCGCGACGACGAAAACTGGGATGAGTTTCAATCTGTTGAAAGCGCGCAATCCCGTCAAAAACAAAAATGCCAAGATCTGCAGCTAATTGGCCATCGCTGAAAGCGCCGAACCAAAATCCATTGCCTGCAGACACTAATTGTCTAAAGCGCTGAAATCGTCTCGAAACAAGTTCACGATCAGCAAGGTTTGTGTTCTCGCCAAGCATCATTTGTTGCAATGAAACAACTCGCTGCCAGTCTTCATCTGATTCAATCTGACGAACATCATTTGTGCTGAGTTCCATCAGCGGTTCGGCGATTTCGGCAAACGACAAACCGTGACACTGATCGATTTCAAATCCCATCCGATCGAACGCGTTGAGCGTTGCACGCGACGGCAGCACATCGCTGTCCCACGCAATCGCGATGTGGTCACAATCAAAGCGCTGGTGGAACAACTCAACAAGCTGTGCGGCCGAACACGAAGAACCGGTTCGCGGCACAATCAAATAGTTTCCCCAGAAGAAATTCGGCGCCGACGATGTGTGCACTGAGATTACATCACCACAATCCCGCCAAATCGCATCAGCTGGCAACAAGGCCAAATCAGATCTAAGAATGGGAGATGTCAAATCCATACGCTGATCATAGTGCAATGCTTGAACCAATAGAATAGGTTCATATCAAGGGGCCTGTGCAAACACGCATCCAAGTCGCGCTCCGCCAACAGCCAATCAGCCCTAAGCAAACTCATATCAAAAAATTCCATAATATATATTATCAGAATACCTGATATGTTGAGCATGGCCGATATTATGGGCCCTCACGCACAGCGGTTGCAGCTGCGCAGGCAATAAATAAGCCCGCGCAGCCATTCAGTTTAAATGCTTTGGCTAACTTCTTCCAAAGCCGCCGCCAGATGGCGTCTGAATAATCACACCTTCACCAGCTGCGCATTCTATTTGTGTCCGTCCGTCTAGTTTGACCTCAGAACCATCAGTACAGATTTTAAAGTTCGCGCCAACTTGGCCATCCGCACCGCCATTTAGTCCCTTTGGCGGCACCACGCGATGCCCGCACAAAAACGAAACGTCCATAGGTTTGAGGAAGCGGATTTGACGGTGAACACCATCGCCGCCCTTATGCGCACCCGTACCTCCAGTGTTGCGGCGAATATGGAAATCCTCCAGCAGCACTGGATAACGTGTTTCCAGAACCTCTGGATCCGTCAATCGTGTATTGGTCATATGTGAATGAACAGCATCGGCACCATCAAATCGGGGCCCAGCACCCGTGCCGCCACAAATTGTTTCATAATATTGGTACTGATCATTGCCGAAATTGAAGTTGTTCATGGTGCCCTGCGCGCCCGCCATTGCTCCCATTGCGGCAAACAGACAATCGGTAACCGCTTGTGAAACCTCAACATTACCAGCCACAACCGCCGCCGGATATTCCGGGGTCAACATGGATTGTTTGGGCAGTCTCACTTCAATTGGGCGCATGCACCCCGCATTCATAGGAATATTTTCATCCACCATACAGCGGAAGGCATAAAGGATCGCGGCGCGCGTGATCGGCTCAGGCGCATTGAAATTGTCCGGCTGTTGATCGCTTGTCCCGGCAAAATCAACAATGGCTTTGCCCTGCTCTTCATCCACCGTGATGGAAACCGATATCTGGCAACCCTGGTCAAATCCAACTATGGCAGTACCATTTTTTAGATTGGAGATCGCGCGTCGCACGCACCCTTCGGCATAGTCCTGGACAAAGCGCATATAGGCGTTCACCACCTCAAGGCCAAAACCGTCGACCATATTCAACAGTTCGGCAACACCCTTCTCATTTGCCGCAATTTGTGCCTTCAAATCAGCGATATTTTGCTCAGGGTTACGACAAGGATATGTTCCATCCGTCAGCGCTTTTTCTATAAACTGGCTTTGGAATGTACCTTGTTTGACCAATATTTCATTGTCGAGAATGACGCCCTCTTCTTCAATGGAAGTCGCCAGCGGCGTCATGGAGCCTGGCGCGATGCCACCAACGTCCGCATGGTGTCCACGCGAAGCGACAAAGAAGAGTGGCGTGGTGCTGCCTTTCGAGAAGACGGGGGTCACCACGGTAATGTCCGGCAAGTGCGTGCCACCATTATATGGTGCGTTGGTCACAAAAACATCGCCCGGATTCATATCAGGATGTGCTTTGATAACGCTGGCGACGGAGCGATCCATCGACCCAAGATGCACCGGCGTATGCGGCGCATTGGCGATCAAGGCGCCATGTCGATCAAAAATTGCGCAGGAAAAGTCCAAGCGTTCCTTGATGTTGGTTGAGCGTGCCGTGTTTTGCAGCCGCACCCCCATCTGTTCAGCAATGGACATAAACAGATTGTTGAAAATCTCCAGCATGACCGGATCGGCCTCTTCTGCCGAAATATTGGCCGCGCCTTGCGCAACTTCTCGTTCGAGCACAATCAGCCCGTTTGACTTAAGGTGAGCGCCCCACCCCGGCTCGACAATAATTGTGCCGATAGCTTCGATAATGATCGCAGGGCCAGATATTTTATGACCGGGGCAAAGGTCGTCGCGTTTATAGACGGATGCTTCTTGCCAGGCCCCACCAGAGAAGAATTTGGTTTGATCAAACGCTTGCGCGTCATCATTTGCTGCCTGAAGGGTCGGCTCTTTATGATTTGATCGGCCACCTGCGGCTTCAACTTCGATAAACTCAATCACGATCTCGGCATTTGGTTCGATAAAACCGAAGCGTTCTTTGTGGATGGTTTCGAACTCAGAACGCATTTCCAACTCTGAGCTCAACACAACTTCAATAGTTGAATCGGTGCCGCGATATTTAAGGTGTGCGGTTGCCTTTACCGTGCAGGAATCATCCGAAATGCCCTGCGCTGCCAGGTTCAACAACATATCGCGCCGCAATTGCTCGTATAGATATTTTGTCTCTTTAAGCGCGTTCACGCTCAGCGTCTGGCCAATTGCTCTTTGGGTTGCGGATTTAATATCGGCCAACCCCATGCCATAGGCAGAGAGAATGCCGGAGAATGGATGCACCAACACCGTGCGCATGCCGAGCCTGTCGGCAACGGCGCAGGCATGTTGGCCCCCGGCCCCGCCAAAGCAGGTTAGGGCATATTTTGAAATGTCATAGCCGCGTTGCACTGAAATTTTCTTCACGGCATTGGCCATGTTTTCGACCGCAATCTTTAAAAAACCTTCTGCAGCCTCTTCCGAAGATTCCAAGCCGGCCTGCCTTGCAATTTCAGCAAACTTGTCACGCACCAAGCCTTGATCAAGGCGTTCATCCTGGTTGGGCCCGAAAATTGCGGGAAAGAACTCCGGCTGCACTTTATTGAGCATCACATTGGCGTCTGTCACCGCCAAGGGGCCGCCACGACGATAGCTTGCGGGCCCTGGGTTGGCGCCAGCTGAATGCGGACCCACGGTAAAGCGGCGTCCGTCAAATTCCAAAATTGAGCCCCCACCCGCAGCCACTGTGTGGATTTTCATCATCGGCGCGCGCATGCGCACGCCTGCAACTTCGGTCTCAAAGTCCTTTTCAAAGTCGCCATTGTAGTGTGCCACATCTGTGGAAGTGCCACCCATGTCAAAGCCGATGATTTTGTCAAACCCGGCCTGTTTGCTGGTTTCCACAGCGCCCACGATGCCGCCAGCGGGACCAGACAAAATCGCGTCCCGCCCGTGGAACATAGAAGCAGCCGTCAAACCACCGGACGACATCATAAACATCAATTTCAGATTGGTGTTTTCCGTATCCAATTCTGAAGCAACGCGATCCACATAGCGGCGAAGTATGGGCGAAAGATACGCATCCACCACCGTGGTGTCGCCACGGCCGACAAATTTGATCAACGGAGACACATCATGACTTGCGGATATTTGCGTGAAACCAATGTTCTCCGCTAAAGCGGCAGCTTGTTTTTCATGATCTGGATGCTGAAATGCGTGCATAAACACAATCGCGACCGCCCGGATGCCCGCATCATAAGCTGCTTGCAAGGCCAATTCCGCTGCCGCTGGATCAAACGCTTCAAGTTCTTCGCCCTGCGCGTCAAAACGGCCGGGCACTTCTGCAACCCGCTCATAAAGCAATTCAGGCTTTTTGATTTCGCGATCAAATAACTTCGGACGCGCCTGATATCCAATTTCAAGCGCGTCAGCGAATCCTTTATTGGTCAGGAAAAGAACCCGATCACCTTTTCGCTCTAGCAACGCGTTGGTGGCAACCGTTGTCCCCATTTTTACAGTCGCAATCTGTTCGGAAGGGATTGCGCGCCCCTTTTCGATGCCCATCAAATCGCGAATGCCTTGAAGCGCCGCATCCGGGTAAGCCTCTGGATTTTCAGACAAAAGCTTGTGTGGCACTAGCTCACCTTCTGGCGTACGTGCCACGATATCGGTGAAGGTTCCACCCCGGTCAATCCAAAAGTCCCACTGGCCACTCACAATGTCATCCTCCGATAAAAAATCCAAATTGCTATTGCTTTATTGATATTTTAATGACAAATTGTCAACGTTACATGACCACTTTTTTTCTGATGGCGAAGTGCTAGACTGGGAATTGGTGGAAACCAGGAGGAAGATATGAATAAGATTTTTCAGGCGGCAACAGCCGCTATTGCTTTGGGGATCGCGTCGACTTCAGCAGGTTTCGCTGAAGATTGGGATATGCCGACCCCCTACCCGGATAAAACATTCCACACCGTGAATATTCAGCAATTTGCTGATGACGTTCGTGAAGCCACAAATGGTGAGTTGAACATCAAACTGCACACAGCTGGTTCGTTGATCAAGCATGGCGAAATCAAGAATTCCGTGCGCAACCAGATTGTGCCTGCTGGCGAGTTTTTCTTGTCCTTGCTTGCAAACGAAGATCCCGCATTTGGCATCGACTCATTGCCATTGGTCGCGGTGAGCTACCAAGACGCAGCGCGCCTTTGGGAAGCCCAAAAGCCTGTGGTTGAAGAATTGTTGGCCAAGCAGCGCTTGAAGCCATTGTTCTCCGTGCCATGGCCCCCACAAGGTCTTTATACCAAAAAAGAAGTGAAAACTGTTGCCGATCTTAACGGCTTGAAATTCCGCTCATATAACGCAAATCTTGAAAAGTTTGCCACCATGGTCGGCGCAGCGCCAACACAGGTAGAAGCGCCAGATATTCCACAAGCCTTTGCCACGGGCCAGGTTGAGGCGATGATCACCTCACCGTCTACCGGCGCCAATTCAAAAGCTTGGGACTTCATTTCACACTACACACCCATCAACGCTTGGGTTCCTAAAAACATCGTGGTTGTGAATGTGGCTGCCTTCAACGCGCTTGATGAGGAAACGCAAGCTGCTGTTTTGAAAGCTGCTGCCGAAGCTGAAGAGCGTGGCTGGAACATGAGCCGTCGTGAAGCAGAAGAGAAAACACAAGTGTTGGCCGACAATGGCGTGACAATTGTGGAACCTTCACAAGAACTTAAAGATGGCTTGGCGAAAGTTGGCGTAGAGCTGCTCGCGGATTGGCGTGCAAATTCAACACCAGCAGCTGATGCTGTGGTTGACGCTTATTTCCAATAAGAATTCTATCAGTGGGCGGCAATTCCTTGCTGCCCACTCATCTTTTGGGGAGGATTGCGCGTGCGCAAGGCACTAGATCGAATATATCTCGCGGCGGGTGCTTTATCCGCCATTTGCATTTTGACCATCTGTGCGTTGGTCACGATGCAGGTTATTTTTAACCTCATCACAAAACTCCTAGGCACACAGTTCGCCTATACAATTCCATCATATGCTGATTTTGCAGGCTTCCTGCTGGCCGCCGCATCATTCTTGGCGCTGGCCTATACGCTCAAGCACGATGGACATATCCGTGTGACGCTGTTTCGCGATTTTCTCAAAGGGCAGTTGGGACGCGCGGTTGAAATCTTTACGCTTGGCCTCTGTGCCGTTGCCGCCGCCTACATGACTTACGCCATGATCGGCCACCTGCACGAATCCATCTCATATGGCGATGTGTCCACCGGCATCATTCCGGTGCCCCTGTGGCTGCCCCAAAGCACTTTGGTGCTGGGCCTCGCACTGTTTACACTCGCATTGGTCGACGACACAATTTGCGCCCTTCTTGGCATAGAACGTGCGGACCACTTAGATGATATCGAAGAGGAACATCACGATGTCTGAGTTGGCCATGATTCTTGTTTTGGTGGGGGCCTTGTTCGGCATGCTCGCCATGGGCATGTGGGTTGGTTTTGCGCTGTCCCTGACCGGGGCCTTGGGCATGTTTATGTTCACCTCCGCACCATTGGGGCCAATTCTGGCCACCACATTTTGGGGCCACAGCCATTCTTGGGCGCTTGCGGCGCTGCCACTCTTTATCCTGATGGGTGAAATTCTGCTGCGGTCGCGCTTGTCCGAAGATATGTTTTCCGGGCTCACGCCCTGGCTTGGCAAAGTGCCAGGTAAGCTCTTGCATGTGAACATTCTGGGCTGCGCAATTTTCGCCGCCGTGTCTGGTTCATCTGCCGCCACAGCCGCCACCATCGGCAAAATGTCTGTGCCGGAACTGCAAAAGCGCAACTATCCAGATAGTTTGATTTTGGGAACACTCGCAGGCTCGGCCACGCTTGGCTTGCTTATTCCACCCTCGATCATCTTGATTGTTTATGGGGTCTCAACCGAGCAATCTATCGCCCGCTTGTTTATCGCTGGCATCTTGCCCGGCATCTTGCTGGTCAGCATGTTTGCGGCCTTTGTCGCCATCACCGCCTTGATGAAACCAGAGATTTTCCCAAAGGAAGAGTTGAACTTTTCTTTCCGGGAAAAACTGAGCGCATCTAAACGCCTTATTCCGGTCATCGCGCTGATCGCAGGTGTTATCGGCTCAATCTATGCCGGCATTGCTTCGCCAACAGATGCGGCCGCCGTGGGCGTTGTCCTGTCGTTGGTTTTGGCGTGGTCCAGCGGTTCGCTGAGCTGGAAAATGTTCCGCGAAAGCGTCATGAACGCCACCATCACCTCGTGCATGATTGCGTTTATTTTGGCTGGCGCTGCCTTCTTGACGGTTTCAATGGGCTTCACAGGCATTCCGCGCAATCTGGCCAGCTGGATCGACACCTTCAACCTTGGCCCTTGGGCCTTGTTGGCCGCCCTCACTGTGTTCTTCATCGTTCTGGGCTGTTTCTTGGACGGGATTTCCGTTGTGGTGCTGACCACAGCTATCATCATGCCAATGATCGAATCCGTTGGCATTGATCCGCTATGGTTTGGCATCTATCTGGTGATTGTGGTGGAGATGTCGCAAATCACACCTCCCGTCGGGTTCAACCTGTTCGTGATTCAGGGGCTGACCGGCCAAAATATCTTTAAGATCGCTATGGCCGCCCTGCCCTTTTTCTTGCTGTTGCTATTGGCAGTGGTGTTAATCACCATCTTCCCCCAAATCGTCACGGCTCTGCCGGGGTTGATGAAGGGCTAAACGCTTTAGAGTGAGGACGCTGCGCGCGAGGCTTGATCATAGAGCCCGCTCAGCGTCCTCATCATCGCCGCCATTTCACTAAGCTGATCCTTATCAACGTCCAGATGCTTCAAGCTGTCTAGCAAGCATTGTTCCCGCACTTCGCGGTATTTGTCGCACAACTCAAAGCCTTGCGTGGTCGTCGAGTAAAACATCTCTTTGCCGCGCTTTTCACCTTCGATCAAACCCGCCTTCAGCAGCTTTTTCAGCGCATAATTCACCGTATGGCTGTCATCGATATTGAGCAAAAAGCAAATGTCAGTGAGCCGCTTTTGACGCTCGCGATGGTTCACATTGTGCAGAACCAGAATTTCAAGTGGTGACAGTTCAGGATTGCCCGAAGCGATCATGCATTTGGTCATCCATCGGCTAAATCCATTATATGCAATGATCAAACCATATTCGAATTCAGACAATTGCCAGCCTTCGGTGGAGGCCAAATGGCGTGAGGAAACAATACGACGCTTCTTCATAATAATACTTTCTAACTCGAACCACACAATATGTGGCCTTATACAATTATGTTTTCCCGCCATTTTACCGATAAAGTTTAAATAAATCTACCTCCTGCACCACACAATTGTCGGGCGTTTTGGAAAAGGCTCAGGTAAATAGCTTTTGGAAACAAGGGAATATGTACCTTGTTCTTATCCACGCTCTATGCTCAACATGTTTGAAAAAACATAGGATCAGACATGTCATTTTTGACCAATGATGCAAATCTGTTCGTAATCGAGTTGACTTATAAAGTGGCGCTCAACGCCGTGGAACCACATTTAGCCGCACACCGCGCGTTCCTTGATGTGCATTATCAGGCGGGACATTTTTTGGCCTCGGGGGCAAAAGTCCCACGCGACGGCGGTATCATTCTCGCAACCGCTGCAAGCAAGGCTGATGTACACGAAATGATCACGCAGGATCCGTTTCACCAACATGATCTGGCACATTACACCATCACCGAATTTGTCCCCTCCAAATCAGCAGACTGTTTGAAATAGCTATGAAACCATCTCGCGATATCCAAGTCCTCATCGACATTATGGCGCGTCTGCGCAATCCCGACGGGGGATGCCCGTGGGATCTTGAGCAGGATTTCGACAGCATCAAACCCCACACGATTGAAGAAGCCTATGAGGTGGCAGAAGCGATTGAAAACAAGGATTTTGATGAATTACGGGACGAATTGGGCGATCTGCTGTTTCAGCCGATCTATTACGCCCAAATGGCCGCGGAGGAAGGCAAATTCGATTTTGGTGACATCGTCTATGGCATATCCGCCAAACTGATCCGACGGCACCCCCATGTGTTTGGCGATTTGAACACGTCTGATCCTGTAGAAGTGAAAAAAGTTTGGGATGGCATCAAAGCGGAAGAACGGGCGCAAAAGGCCGCCCGAAACAAAGGCGCGGTAAAACCCCAAGGCTTCCTTGATGACATACCGCGCGGGCAACCCGCCCTCATGCGCGCGGATAAACTGGCCAAGCGGGCCGCACGCATAGGATTTGATTTTGCCGGGCCAGACCAAGCCGCGGAAAAACTGCATGAAGAGCTGAGCGAAGTACAAGAGGAAATGGCCAGCGGCGCGTCAAAGGAGCGGCTACATGAAGAGCTCGGCGATTTGCTGTTCGCCGTCGCCTCCCTCGCCCGCAAGCTCAGCATTGATCCAGAAACCGCGCTGCAAGATGCCAACGCCAAGTTTATGCGCCGCTTCGCTCATATCGAAAAAGGCTGCGCCGAAAATGGCACAGCCCTTGAGGAAGCCGATTTTGAAACGCTGCAGGCTCTTTGGGATGAAGCGCGTCTCGCAGACAAAGAGCAGGATTAGTGCATCAGAATAAAGGGACCGAACTCCTCCAAAAAGCCTGACATTTTGTTCTTAGGAATGCGGACTTCGTAGACAATGGAAAGCTCGTCTTCACTGCTAAATTGATTGGTCACTTCGCCATTTTCAAAAAGCCAATGCGCTTTACCGGCGGCCTCATGCGGCAGGATCACCCGCTGCAAGCGGCTGCTTTTGGCCAAAATGTCTTCGATCAAGCTGATCAACTCATCGATATTCTGCCCCGTCACGGCTGAAACCTCAACCACCGGCACGTCACTCCGGTGTTGCGCCCGTGCCTGTTCCAATAGCGCCTCGTCAGCTTGGTCGATCTTGTTCCAAACTTCGATAAAGGGCACCTCTTCGGGAGTAACGCCCAAATCTTTCAACACGTCTTCGACATCCTGGGCCTGCGCCAAATGGTCAGGATTTGAGATGTCGCGCACGTGCAACACTAAATGCGCGTCGGTCACTTCCTCCAAGGTGGAGCGAAATGCAGCGACCAAATCTGTCGGCAAATCAGCAATGAACCCTACCGTGTCGGAGAACACAACTTCGCGCTTGTGGGGCAAAACCCGCCGCCGAACCGTGGTGTCGAGCGTCGCAAACAACATGTCCGCCTCTTTCGCTGTCGCACCCGTCAAATAATTGAACAATGTCGACTTACCCGCGTTGGTGTACCCCACCAACGAGATGATTGGATGCGGCACCACTTTGCGTGCCTTGCGTTGTTCGGTACGGGTCTTTTTCACCTTGTCCAAACGCTGGGACAGCAATGTGATCCGGTCTTGCAATTGTCGGCGGTCAGATTCGATTTGGGTTTCCCCGGGACCACCAACAAAGCCCAAGCCACCACGTTGCCGCTCAAGGTGGGTCCAGGAACGCACCAGCCGGCCTTTTTGGTAGGTCAGGTGTGCCAATTCAACTTGCAACACACCTTCACGTGTGGCCGCGCGTTCCCCGAAAATCTCAAGGATCAGCGCAGTACGGTCCAACACCTTGGCGCCGGTTTGTTTTTCAAGATTGCGCTGCTGGATCGGCGACAATTGGCAATCAAGCAAGAGCAACTTGATCTTTTCCTCTTTCACCGTTTCAGCAATAGCTTCCACATGCCCGCCACCAATAAAGGTCGCTGGCTTAATCTCGCGCACGGAAACCACAATCGACTGCACCAACACCAGATTGATCGCATCAGCGAGGCCTTCAAATTCGGCCTTTCGCGCTTCAATCGTGCGGCGATTAGGCTGTCGGGTAATGTCTGGTGTTACCAGCATTGCGCGTGTCGCAGCGGTGCGTCGATCGATTAAAGATTTCGGTCCACGCGCAAAATCCACACCTTCCTGCTGGTCAGTAAGGTGGTCGTTCTTTGATTTATTCAACTGTTTACCTGTCGGTCCTGTTAGCTTTTGTCCGCGTTTTCTGGGTCAAATAGCTGAACGGGTGCGCCTGGCATAATTGTCGAAATTGCATGTTTATAAACGAGCTGCGATTGCGCTTCACGTCTCAGCAACAAACAAAAATTGTCAAACCAGGTGATGACACCTTGCAGCTTTACCCCATTGACCAGAAACACAGTCACTGGAATTTTGTTCTTACGCACATTATTGAGAAAAGAATCTTGCAGATTTTGGCTTTTATCGTTGGGCATTTGGGCCTCTTTTTTTAAACGGTGCTGACGCGCAACTCAAAGTCAGTGCCGTGATTGATGCCACTTTTTAAGGTCGATACGCACCTTCAAAGCGGTCTAATTATTACGATGCCTCCCACCACTACTCGATGCGGCATGTGCTTTTTCTTACGGGCTACTGCCGCAGCAAATTCGCGATTGCTGCAAAGATGATAAGAATTTCAACTCGCCCTGCAAATGCAAATATAGTCATAAGTATAAGGGCTTGTCTACTGGGTTCGGCATCACCATTAAGTCCAAGCACGGTCAATGAGGCGATGGAATTCAGGCTGCCCACGGCCAAGGAGAATGCATCACCAAAGCTATAGCCTAGGGCTGAAAACGCCAGCAGTGCGACGCTCAAGGACAATATGAACAAGAAGAAATAGCTCCAAACCGCCTTAACATTGCGTGCATCTAGGCTTTGACCGCCGATCTTGATGTTGGCCAAAACAGCATGTGGAAAAACCAACTGCCGGGCCTGATTGATCGATTGTTCGAGCATTGTGCCCAATCGGTGAAGTGATATACCGCCCGCTGTCGAGTAAGTTGTTGCCCCACCAATGGCCAACATCCACGCCAAAGTCAGCGGCACACCGCTGCCCACATGTTCATTGTGCAATATGCCTGTTGTTGTCATCAGGGCGGTCACGTCGAAGAAGTTGGCCAACAAGGTGGGGTGATTGTCATTGCCAAAAATCGCGGCTTGGGCGGCGAACAACAATAAAGCGGTCACACACACCAGGCCGATCAGCGCCATGCTTTCACGGTGTTCACTCAGCAGATCGTAGCGCCGATTAACGATCATTTTGTGCCAGATGATCGACGTGCCACCAATCAACATAAACACAATAAGCGTGATCTCCGCTGTCGAGTTATTGAAAATGGACCCGCCTGAAAGCGTGGGCAAATAACCATTTGTCGAAAGGCTTGCAAATGACGCGAGCAGCGCGGTCAACGGGCGCACCCCTTGCAACAACAAAAGCAAAAAGCAGGTAAAGGTCAGCGTGGCATAGGGCACAGCGACTTCACCGAGTGTGCGGAGCAATTTTGGGCTGCCGCTGGTCGATCCGTGCAGCACGAAGCGCAAATCCCGGTTGGGCAAACCGCCAACCTGGAACGGTGCAAGGATGTAAACAATGATCGACAAGGTCAGGAAACCGCCATACCAGCCCAAAACACCACGATAAGCACCCATGGCGCTGGTGATGGCTTGATCGGGCCGTGGTGTCACTCCAAGCGTTGTGGCGGCGGATACAGATTCGACCAGTGCCAGTACAAATGGCTGCCCCTCCAAAACGATAAAAGGCAAAGCACCAATCAGGCATAAGGCCAACCAAACGCACACCGATAGCAAAAACATGTCGCCACGCCGCAATCGCTTGATCTTGCTGTAAAGCGCCACGATTAAACCGCCAGACAACAGGCACAAACCCACGCTGATTAACGCAAACCCTTCAACCGCCGCCCAATCGGACCCGATGACGCCCACGATAAGGGGCACCAAAAGGCAAACAGACAGGCCAAATACAATGATGGCAGCAAATACAATGATGGTTTGCATGAATGTTGGTTGGCGCGAACGGCCCCTTCCCGTTGGTTAGAAGAAGTCGATGCTGACGCGGAACATTTGTTCCACTTTACGAACGGATTTGGCCAGCGCAAACACAATCACCAAATCACCCGCTTCGATGCGTGTGTCGCCATTTGGCATGTGCACTTCGCCGCCACGAATAATCGCCCCAATACGCACGCCTTCACCAAATTTGAAATCTTTGAGCGGCTTGCCCACCAATGGCGATGTTTCGAGCGCCTCAGCCTCAAGCAGTTCTGCTGCACCATTATAAAGCGAATAGACGCCACGAATACGCCCGCGCCGCACGTGGCGCAAGATTTTGGATACGGTGGCTGCACGGGGGTTCAAAAAGGCATCAACATTGAGACGGCGCGCAAAACGTGGATATTGCGCTTGGTTCACCAACGCGATGGTCGTCGCACCACCCATCTCACTGGCCAGCACGCATGACAAAATGTTGGTCTCATCATCGTTGGTGAGGCCCAAAAACATCTGGCACTGCTCAATGCCCACTTCACGCATAATCTCATCGTTCAGCGTCGAACCGTAAACAACGATGGATTTTTCAAGCCTTTCGGCGGCTTGCTGCGCCTTAACGCGGTTGGTTTCGATCAAACGAACAGAGATGCCATCGCGGCTCTCTTCAAGTCGACGGGCCACATATTGCCCCACGTTCCCTGCGCCAGCGATCACAATCTTGTCCGGCAATTCTTCTTTCCGGCCAAACATAGAAAGCACACGGTTCACTTGATCCTTGGCCACACTCACTATGGCCTCGTCCCCTGCGATCATAAAATCATCTGACTTCAGCGCCAGCATTTCACCGTCGCGGATCACGCCCATCACCATCGCTTGCAGGTTGGGGAACAATTCGGTCAATTGATGCAAAGGTGTGTCAATAATCGCGCAGTCTTCTGCCACCGGCACGCTCAAGACCAGCACCTGGTCATCGTCAAATGACACAATATCACTGGCGCCAGGATAGGCCATACGCTGCAAGATCAACTCACCCACCTCAACTTCGGGTGAAATGATCACATCGATCGGCAAATGATCCCGGGCAAACAGATTCGAGAATTCAGACCGCAAATAGTTCTGGGCCCGAATACGGGCAATACGAATAGGCACGTCAAAGATGGAATGCGCCACCTGACAGGCGGTCATGTTCACTTCATCCACCTGGGTCACCGCGATCAGCATATCAGCCTCGCGCGCGCCCGCCTGGGCCAGGATTTCAGGATGAGAACCATGACCATGAATGCCACGTGCATCTAGCGTGTCACGCACCCGCTGCACCAGTTCAGCATTGCTGTCGATCACAGTGACTTCAATGCCTTCTTGCGACAAACGCTCGGCAATGCCGTAGCCCACTTGTCCTGCACCGGAAATAATCACGCGCATAGAATAGCCCTTTTGCTAAATCAGCTCGTCTATGTGTGCCGCGCTGTGCGTAAAATTACAAGCCCCGACTGTAACCAATATCGGCCGAATGCTCAAAGACCGAGCGATTTCAGTTTCCGGTGAAGCGCACTACGTTCCATGCCAACAAATTCGGCTGTTTTTGAAATATTGCCGCCAAACCGTTCAATTTGCGCCGTCAAATATTGCCGTTCAAACACTTCCCGCGCTTCTCTGAGCGGCAAGGACATCAAATGTGCGCTGCCTTCATCATCCCCCACGGTTGGCAATACTTCGCCAATATCGTTGGGCAACATCGCCGCGGTGATTTCCCCGTTTTCGGGAAAGCTGTCGCGGTGCAAAATGATCAAACGCTCTAAAGAGTTGCGCAATTGCCTGGCGTTGCCGGGCCATTCCTGCGCCTGCAACACCGCCATCGCATCGTCAGCAACCGTGAGGCTTTTGATGTTGTGGCTCTCCGCAATCATGTGCAACAGCTGGCTCACCAGCGGCGGAATATCTTCCCGACGCTCTTTTAGGGCTGGCACATTGAGCGGAATCACCGCGAGACGGTGAAACAGATCGCTTCTAAAACGCTGATTGTCGACCATCTGCTTGATGTTGGACGAACATGACGAAACCACCCGCACATCAACGGCCACATTTTGCTGGCCATTCACCCGCTGAAATTTGTTTTCCACCAGCGCACGCAGCAAATTGGTTTGGATTTCAGGGGGCAAAAATTCAATCTCAGATAAAAACAAAGTGCCGCCGTGCGCGCGTTCAAACGCCCCGCTCACAATGGTTTTGCCACCCTCACTCAACACCTCTTTGCCAAACAAGGTCTCCGCCATCTCATCAACGTTCAGCATGGCCAGCTTCACCTCGATAAAAGGCGCCGCCGCGCGGTGCGAACTATCATGCAATTGTCGCGCACAAAGGCCCTTGCCTGTGCCGGACGGACCCGCAAAAAATACCCGCGAATTTGTCGGGGCGCAACGCTCGATCTGCGCGCGGATGTTCGCCAAGGCTGAAGATTGACCAACCAATTGGGCATGCTGCACACCGGAGCGTTGGCGCAAATCTTCCACTTCTGTCTTGAGGCGGTCCGCCTCCATGGCGCGCTTGGCCACCAGCAACAAGCGATCCATTTTGAAAGGTTTTTCAATATAGTCGTAGGCGCCTCGGCGAATGGCGGAAACGGCCGTTTCCACATTGCCGTGGCCAGAAATCATCACCACAGGCAAATCGCTGTGCCGTTCCATCAACGCGTCGAGCAGCTGCAAACCATCAAGGCGCGAGCCCTGCATCCAAATGTCCAAAAAGACTAGATTGGGACGACGACCCTCGATCGACTCCAACGCCGAATCTGCATCATGTGCAATGCGTGTTTCGTATCCTTCGTCCTCCAAGATACCCGCAATAAGCTCGCGAATATCCTCCTCATCATCCACGATGAGTACGTCCAATGCCATCAGGCTGTTCCCTTCAGTTTCTGATCAGTTGGTTCGGTTTGACCAATGACTTGCGGTTTGTTCTTATTTTCTGGCGAGTTTGTGGCAGGCGGTTCAAGTTGTTCAGCTTTTTGCTTTTTCGGCAAGGTGAAAGCAAATACCGCACCCACCTGCCCGTGCGCATCAGCAGGCGCATCGTAAAGGTCGACGCGACCATTATGCTGTTCCACAATTTTCGATACAATCGCGAGCCCCAGGCCCGTGCCTTTGTCGCGTGTGGTGTTATAGGGTTCTAGCAATCTTAGGCGGTTTTCCTTTGGCCACCCTTTGCCATTGTCACTCACTGTGACTTGATAGTGATCGCCCACATCTTCAACCCCGACATAGATCGTAGGATCCTGTATTTTCCCACCCTGCGACTCAATCGATTCTGCAGCGTTTTTGATCAAATTGGTCAAAACCTGCGACATCAATCGATCGTCAAACTGGGCCACCATTTCGCCATCGGGGATTTGTGAATGCAGGGCAATATCAGGATGGCGAACGCCTTCACTGAACACAGCCTGGCGAACTGTTTCACCTAAATCATATTTTTCAAAACTCGCGGAGGGCATACGCGCAAAGGTGGAAAATTCGTCGACCATGCGGCCAATATCACCAACTTGGCGAACGATGGTGTTGGTGCACTTGTCGAACACTTCATAATCGTCAGCCAACTTATCTTTATAGCGGCGGCGTAACCGCTCGGCGGAGAGTTGAATTGGCGTCAGCGGGTTCTTAATTTCGTGCGCAATGCGCCGTGCCACATCCGCCCAAACGCTGGTGCGTTGCGCGGCAATCAGGTCAGAAATATCATCTAACGTGATCACATAGCCTTTAGAGCTATCAATCGTCCCCTCACGGGTAATCCGCACTTGGTAAGTGCGCTCCTCACCCTGACGGTTATTCAGCACGATCTGTTCTTGAATTTGCCCACTCTTGTTGCTCTGCGCCTGATCGAAGATTTTGCCCAATTCAACCGCCATCTCGTGCAACGACGCACCAATCATATCTTTTTCGTCAATTTCAAATATGGAAGACGCCCGGCCGTTCACAATGGTCACATGGCCGTCGGGATCGAGCCCAATAATGCCAGCAGACACACCTTCAAGCACCGCCTCAGTAAACTGCCGGCGCTGGTCAATGGTTTCGTTGGCGGAGATTAGCGCCCCATGCTGTTCGGACAATTGTGAGGTCATGCGATTGAACCGGGCAGAAAGGTCACGCATATCGCCAGTGGTGCCTTTGGTGGGCACCCGCACATTCAAATCACCTGTAGACACCCGGTTTGACGCAATCATCAGATTTCGGATTGGCGCAACCAGCCGATTGGCGAGATAAATGCCCACCCAGACCGCGGCCAGCAGCACAACAATCGCCAAACCGATATACATGATCGCAAAGGTGATCTGAAACACCAGTCGGTTTGATTCATATTCGCGATATTCATTCACATTTTGCTCGGTGAGGCGCATATATTCGAGGACTTCAGCCTCCACGCCCCGCGCCACAAACAAATAGTGATCAGGATAATTATCAAGCTTTATAACACCGCCAACAAAGGAGAACTTGCGCCCGGGTCGGATGAGCTCAATGGTATTCTCATCAACTCCAGTGAGCAGGTCATCGGGCAATTGCGGCGGTGTTCCGGCGGCATTAATCTGCGCCCGCTCAACAATCTCACGGTCGCCATTAAGAATGAAAACATAGGGCAATGACCGAACTTGGGCCAAAGTTGTGAGAATGCGCACATAGTTTTCTCGGTTTTCTTCAAACACATCAGACACGCGTTCAAGCTCACCAGAAATGCCAATAATGTCATTGCGCAAAACATTGGCATGTTCCTGCAAATAGGATTGCGCAACTTGGTTTGAGCTTTCCACCATGGCGCGCGAACGTTCAGAAAACCAGTGATCCAAGCCTTGGTTCAGCGCGAACGTGGCAATCAACGCAACGATGAACGCGGGCACTGCCGCCGCCACGGCAAACATGCCAACCAGTCGAACATGCAGTCCAGAGCCTGCTTGTTTGGAGATACGGGCCCGCACAAGAAGGAAACCTTCGGTGATCAGCAATGCAATCACCAGCACCACCAGCACCGCATTAATCAACCAAATGATAGCCCAAACGCTGGGCTCTGGCTCAATTGCTGTGGCCCCGGTGAGCACCAGAAATGAGGCCACCGCACTCACAACCGAAGCGAGCACCAAAACAACCCCAAAAACCCGGAGCGCGCGGTTTTGCCTGAGCGACAATTGTTTGATTTTGGGTTGGATGGTGTCGTTCACAAAGTTCGCCTAAGCATATTACAAAATTGGCATCACAGCCCTAACGCAATAGCGCCCTATTGCGGTAAAACTGTGACATATTTATCAACAGGTTGGCGCAAAACTGCAGCAGTGGCAAGGTGTTTGTGGCAAAAATGTTACAGCGCTATCGGCCGTTGCCCTGTTTATTGACGTGTATATTGTGGGCTTGGATCTTCTTCCGTAGGGTATTCCGGTTCAATCCCAGTAATTCTGAAGCACGAATTTGATTTCCATTACAATGATTTAATGTAATTTCTAAAAGTGGAACTTCAATTTCATCAATAATGCACTGATAAAGCCCGTTGGCGGGGAGTTCAGGCTGCGCTTTGGCAAATAACGACAATAAATGGCGCTCGACCATCTCACCCAAATCATCACTTTTTGCAGGCGAATTATTGAGTTGTGGGGCCGCCTCGCCAACACTCAGTTCCTGCCGAACGGTCTCGGCGGAAATGACTTCATCTGGATAAAGCGCCACAAAGCGCTGCACCAGATTTTCAAGTTCCCGCACATTGCCGGGCCAATTATGTTGCCGCAACAGGTCCAGTGCCGATTTTTCAAACGCCTTGACCGGCTCACCGTCTGGCGTAAATTTCTGCGCAAAATGCTGGGCCAAATCAGCCACGTCATCCGCCCGCTCGCGTAATGCCGGCATATGCAATTGCACCACGTTTAGGCGGTAAAACAAATCTTCGCGGAACAGGCCTTGTCGGATCATTTGATGTAGATCTCGGTGCGTCGCGGCAACAATACGCACATCCGTTTCAATCGTGTCCCGACCGCCAACGCGGGTAAACTCGCCCTCTTGCAATACACGCAATAACCGTGTTTGCGCCGCCATCGGCATGTCGCCGATTTCATCCAGGAACAACGTGCCCCCCGCAGCCCGTTCAAAATGACCAATGGAACGTCCGTGTGCGCCGGTAAACGCGCCTTTTTCGTGGCCAAACAGCTCAGATTCGATCAAATCTTGGGGGATGGCGGCCATATTGATGGCGTTAAAGGGGCCGCCCTTGCGCTTGCCAAAATCATGCAGCGCCCGCGCCACCACTTCTTTGCCGGTGCCACTTTCGCCAGAAATCATCACCGTAAGGTCTGTCTGGATCAGCCGCGCCATGGTCCGATAAACCTCTTGCATCGGCCCAGATCGGCCCACAAGCGGCATTTCTTCATCATTTGGCGCTGCGGCCAAGTCTTTCTTCTTCTGGCTGTCTCGCTCGGCCAATGCTTTGGCCACAGTTGACGTGAGTTCCCCCAAATCAAATGGCTTCGGCAAATATTCAAACGCCCCCGCTTCACTGGCGCGGACCGCCGTCATAAAGGTATTTTGCGCGCTCATCACAATAATCGGCAAGTCCGGACGCGCCTTCTTGATGCGCGGCAACAAGTCAAACGCGCTGCCGTCAGGCATCATCACATCTGTGATCAGCAGATCGCCATCACCCCGCGCAATATGGTTCCACATGGTGGACAAATTGCTCATGGGGAACACTTCATAGTCGGCGCGGGTCAGCGCTTGGCTCAGCACCATTCGTATGGATGCATCATCGTCCGCCACCAATATTGTGCGTTCACTCATTGCGCATTGCTCCCTTTTTCGCCCTTTTGGGCTTTGAAATTGGCAAGAGGGTGCGCATTTTCGTGCGGCCACCTGCACTATCCGCATCCACAATGCCGCCATGCACGCCCACCAATTTCGCCACCAGCGCAAGGCCCAAGCCGCCGCCAGTTTGTTTTGATGTGACAAATGGATCGAAAATATGCGGCAATATATCCTCGGCGATGCCGCCGCCATTATCTTCAACGCAAATTTCAAGCGGCAGTGACATGCGGTTGCCTGTGCCCGGAATGCCAATCGAAATACCTGGGCGGTAGGCCGTGCTAACCACGATCTCACCCTTATCCTGTCCGACGATGGCCTCAGCGGCGTTCTTAAACAGGTTGAGATAGATTTGAACCAGCTGATCCCAATTTCCCAAAACAGGCGGTAAAGAGGGGTCAAAATGCTTTGAAATGATCATACCCTTGGCAAAGCCATTTTGCGCAATCAACTCCACATGGTTCAGCACTTCATGAATATTGACGGAGGTGAATTCAGGCTGGCGTTCGTCGCCAAACTCCTCCATCCGATCCACTAGCTTCACGATGCGCCCAACTTCTTCCTGCACCAATCGAGCAAGCGGGCGATCTTTTTCTTCTGCCGACTGCTCCAGCAGTTGCGCCGCGCCTTTGATACCCGAAAGCGGGTTTTTGATTTCATGCGCCAGCATCGCCGCCAGGCCAATCACAGACCTTGCCGCGCCGCGCGATGTGAGCTGCTTGTCGATCTTGTCGGCCATCGTGCGCTCGATCAGCGTCAAAACAGTCAGGCTGGAATCATTCGCCATCGGCGTGGCGTGCGCGTCCACCAACCGTTCCTCTGGCATATTGATGTTGGCGATGGGAATGCGATGTTCACGCGACCCTGCGTCGCGCCCCCGCACCCGATCCAAAAGATTGAGTAACGGCGAAGACGGGGCCACCAGATCATCCACTTGTTGACGCTTCAAGCGGCTTTCCGAAGTGGAAAAGAAATCCTGCGCCGCATAGTTGGCCATGATGATCTTGTTGTCTGTGTTACAAATCAAAATGGGATGGGCGATGGCTTGAAAAGCGGAGTGCGCCAGTTCTATCGATGTGGCGTTCATGCGGCGGTTGCCTCTACTTGATCAAAGATCGTTGCCAAAATGTCAGGTACATCCGCACTTTTGTCGGCTGTCAGAAGCCGCTTTCGCGTTGCCCCGTCAATTGCGGCGCCTTCATGCTCCAACACTTCTAAATACCATCCCAAATGCTTGCGCGCACAACGCACGCCCAATTGCTCGCCATATTCGTCAATGATCATGGCGTAATGCTCAAGGATCAGCGCGAGACGCGCTTGACCTGTTGGCGCAGCTTCCGGTGTGCGGCCCGCGAGGGCATCGCCCACCTGCCCCACCAGCCAGGGCTGGCCTTGCGCACCGCGCCCGATCATCACCGCTTGCGCACCAGATGCCGCAAGGGCGTCGCGCGCGGCGTTCAGGTCAACAATGTCGCCATTGACCACAACGGGAACCTTCACGGCATCCACAACCTCGCGGATAGGCGCCCAGCGCGCCTTGCCTTTGTAAAATTGCTGACGTGTCCGCCCGTGAACCGTCACCATTTGCACCCCGCACGCTTCTGCGTCTTTGGCCAATTGTGGCGCATTCAGGTTCTCATCGTTCCAGCCGAGCCGCATTTTCAGCGTCACGGGCCGCGTTGTGGCCGCCACCACTGCTTCGATGATCTCAACAGCCTTGTCCGGCACCCGCATAAGCGCAGACCCAGCATAGCCATTCGTTACACGCTTGGAGGGGCAACCCATATTGATGTCGATAATGTCCGCACCAGCATCCTCAGCGATTTTGGCACCTTCGGCCAACCAATGCGGTTCGCACCCCGCCAATTGAACGATATGTGGCAACTTTTCCGGCCGTCCCAAACGTCGCGCCATGTCCTTATGTCCATTTGTCAAAGCAGCGCTGGCAATCATTTCTGACACCACCATGCCCGCACCAAAACGGGCGGAAATGGTGCGAAAGCTCTTGTCCGTTATGCCGGAGAGCGGCGCCAGGAAGGCGTTATTGGGCAGCGTATGGTCGCCAATCTTAATGGGAGAAAGCATATTCGCTCATTTTTTAAGCAGTTTTGTAATCTGCTTAATTTGTAGACAGAATCGGATGTTTTTGCAACCAATTTGCTGAAATTTCGACCATTCCTTACAAATATGCGTCAAAATCAGGCGCGCGAGTGGTTGGCGCTCTCATCCTCTTGCAGTTCATTTCAATGCCAGCTAAACCCAAGAAGACCACTTTCAGGATGAATTATGACACCCCGAGCTCCTAAGGTTGCCGTTATCATTGTTGCCGCAGGTTCCGGCAGCCGCATGGGCAGCGCCGAAATGCCGAAGCAATATCTGAACTTGGCTGGCAAGCCCGTGCTCACCCGCACGATCGAAGCATTTGTTCAATCAGATGCAGTCCGCAAGGTGTTGCCAGTGATCAATGATAAACATGAAACCATGTTTGCCGATTTGGGGCTGAACGATGCAAAGCTACTACCTGCGATCTTTGGCGGGGCGGATCGTCAGACGTCCGTTTTTAACGGCCTCAACGCATTGAAGGATGAAGCCCCTGACATTGTCCTGATTCATGACGCCGCTCGGCCCTTCGTCTCTGATGAATTGATCGGTAAATGCATCCAGACTGCCGCAACGTTCGGCGGCGCCCTACCCGCGCTGCAAGTGACCGATACGCTGAAAAAGGCGAACAAGGACGGTTCCGTCGAACAAACGCTGGACCGTATGGCCCACTATTTGGCGCAAACGCCCCAAGCGTTCAAATATGAGCTCATTTTAAAGGCCCACCAGTCGGCCGCGACGGCGGATACAAGTTTCACTGATGATGCATCAATCGCTGAATGGGCCGGCTTGAATGTCAAAATTGTCGACGGCGAGCCAAACAACTTTAAAATTACCATCCCTCAAGATTTGGACCGTGCGGAAATGAGTTTAGCAACACCAATGGAAACACGTGTGGGCACGGGCTTTGATGTCCACGCTTTTGAAGCGGGTGATCATGTCATTTTGGGCGGCATTCAAATTCCACACACCGCAAAACTAAAGGGCCATTCCGACGCTGATGTTGGGCTGCACACGCTCACAGATGCGCTTTACGGCGCCATGGCAGATGGTGATATCGGCCAGCATTTCCCCCCATCGGAAATGGAATGGCACAAGGCAGATTCAGCCCAATTCCTCGAACATGCTGCTTCGCGATTGCGCGATCGTGGCGGTCGACTTGTACATTTAGATTTGACACTGATCTGCGAAGCCCCCAAAATCGGCCCGCATTGTGAAAAGATGCGCCAGCGCATCGCGCAAATTGCTGATGTTTCAATGTCCCGTGTCTCCGTAAAGGCCACAACAACGGAGAAATTGGGATTTACAGGCCGCAAGGAAGGCATTGCGGCACAAGCGGCGGTCACCATTGAGGTGCCAGTAAAGGATTAAACTATGCTTGAAGATGATGTGCTGCACCTTGCGCAAATCACCATTGAGCAATTGATTTCCAAACAAGCAACGATTGCGACAGCTGAAAGCTGCACAGGCGGCTTGATCAGTGGCGCGCTCACGGCAGTGCCCGGGTCGTCAGAAGCGGTGTTTGGCGGTTATGTCACCTATTCCAACGAGGCCAAAATCCAAATGCTTGGTGTGCCATTGCATTTGTTGGAAGATGTCGGCGCTGTTTCAAAAGAAGTTGCGTGTGCCATGGCAGAAGGCGCTCAGCGTATTTCTGGGGCAACCATCTCTGTTGCTGTCACTGGCATTGCGGGGCCCGGCGGTGGGACGCCTGAAAAGCCTGTCGGCCTGGTGCATTTTGCCTGTGCCGATGAAGATGGCTCATGCCATATCGTGCGTAATTTCAAAGAGATGGAACGCGAAGAAGTGCGTGAAGAAACAGTTCGTGTTGCCCTAACGCTGGTGTTGGCGCGCTTGGATCAGCGTCACTTGCCGTAAAGCTCATCAGCACGCTTCACAAACGCGTCCATGATCTCTTCCTGCTTGGTGGCGAACAATGGTTCCGCCACCGCTGCAATCAAACGATTTGAGAGCTTGAAGTCGACCTTAAACTGGATATGCGTGCCCTCGCCCTCTGGCAAAAATTCCCAGACTGAGCTGAGATGCGAAAAGGGGCCATCCACCGCGGTCGCGGCAATGCGCAAATTGCCCCGGTCCATTTCCACCCGACTTTCATAGTCTTGTGAAATTGGGCCAAAGCTGATGCCCATGCGCGCATAGCAATCATGATCGCTACCGCCTGGTCGCACCTGCATGTTTGAACAATTGGGCACAAAGCTGGGATAGCGTCGCAAGTCGGCGACCAGATCAAACATTTGCTCTGGGGTGTAGGGCACATGCCGATCAAAGGCGATTTTGGTCATCAGTAAGGCCTATCTCTTGGCGTCACGTGCCTTGCGCAGCTTCTCAAAATCATCACCAGCATGGTGGGAAGATCGTGTGAGCGGCGATGATGACACCATCAAAAAGCCTTTGGTATAAGCAATACGCTCAAAAGCCTTGAACTCGTCTGGCGTCACAAAGCGGTCAACCTTGTGGTGCTTCCGGCTCGGCTGCAAATATTGCCCGATGGTCAAAAAGTCCACATCAGCAACCCGCAAATCGTCCATCAACTGCAACACTTCGTTCCGCTCTTCGCCCAAACCAACCATGATGCCGGATTTGGTAAACATTTGCGGATCCAGCTCCTTCACTTTTTGAAGCAAGCGAATGGAGTGGAAATAACGCGCACCGGGACGCACGGTCAGATAGTTAGAAGGCACGGTTTCCAGATTGTGATTAAACACGTCAGGCTTGGCCGCCACTACGGTTTCCAACGCCCCCTCTTTACGCAAGAAGTCCGGCGTCAAAATCTCAATAGTGGTCTCGGGTGATGTATCGCGGATGGCCTTGATGACATCAGCAAAATGCTGCGCGCCACCATCAGCCAAATCATCGCGGTCCACTGAGGTGATCACCACGTGCTTGAGTTCAAGCGTTTTTACCGTGTTGGCCACATTGGCAGGTTCATTCGTGTCTAGCGCAGTGGGCAGGCCTGTGCGCACATTGCAAAAGGCGCAAGCACGGGTGCAAATTTCACCCATAATCATCATGGTGGCATGCTTTTTATCCCAACATTCGCCAATGTTCGGGCATCCCGCTTCTTCACAAACCGTAACAATTGAATTGTCTTTAACGATTTTGCGGGTTTCATTATAGCCTTTGGACCCTGGTGCTTTTACCCGAATCCAATCTGGCTTGCGCAAAACCTCATTGTCTGGTCGGTGCGCCTTTTCCGGGTGCCGCACGTCTGATTTGGCCTGTTTTGTCGTGTCCAGCAATGTAACCATGATAATTCCTTAAACCCGTTTTGCCCTCTTGATGGGGCTAAAATTGTTCATGCCCTATATATTGAGGGCGCGATCATAGGCGTCAAGTACGCTCTCTTTCATCATTTCGGACAATGTGGGGTGCGGGAAGATTGTATGCATCAGTTCTTCCTCAGTGGTTTCCAGGTTCATCGCCACCACAAAGCCTTGAATGAGTTCAGTCACTTCCGCGCCAACCATGTGCGCGCCGAGCAACTCGCCAGATTTCGCATCAAAAATGGTTTTAACCAAGCCATCTGGCTCGCCAAGCGCAATGGCCTTGCCATTACCCACAAAGGGGAATCGCCCCACGCGGATCTCACGGCCGGTTTTAGTTGCTGCTTCTTCTGTTAAGCCAACAGACGCCACTTGCGGTTCGCAATAGGTACAGCCCGGAATCTGGTTTTTCTCCATCGGGTGCACGTCCATGCCAGCAATTTTCTCCACACAAAGAACGCCTTCGTGCTCAGCCTTATGCGCCAGCATTGGCGGCCCGGCAACATCACCAATCGCATAGATGCCATCAACATTGGTCTTGCAATAGCCGTCGGCGACGATGAAGCCTTTGTCAGTTTTGACACCCAATTCCTCAAGGCCGATATTCTCCACATTGGCTTGCACGCCAACAGCAGAAATCAGCTTTTCCGCCTCAATGGTTTCTTTGCGCCCATCTTTCAATTCGATATGCGCCTTCACGCCACCTTTGCCATTTTCAACCTTGGCCACTTTGGCTTCCGTCAAAATTTTGATGCCACGCTTTTCAAAGCGCTTGCGGGCATGGGCCGAAATCTCTTTGTCTTCGACAGGCATAATTTGCGGCAGCAACTCAACAACAGTTACCTCAGCACCCATTGAAGCATAAAAACTTGCAAACTCAATGCCGATCGCGCCAGAGCCCATCACCAAAAGTGATTTTGGCATTTCTTCCGGCACAAGCGCTTCAAAATAGGTCCAGATGTTTTTGCCATCTGGTTCAATGCCGGGCAAAATGCGGGGCCGCGCGCCAGTTGCCACAATAATGTGCTTGGCTTTGTAGGTCCCATGAGGCAACACGCCTTTTGGTGCAGGCACACTGGGCTCCATCGCCTTTTTGGATGAAGGGCCAACTTCAACTTCGCCGCCTTTTTTCAGCTTGGCCTCACCCCAAATAATGTCGATTTTGTTCTTTTTCATCAAAAACGACACGCCATTGTTCATGCGGGCCGCGATTTGGCGCGAGCGTTTCACCACGTCAGAAATCTCGAACCCGAATTCACTGGCTTTCAAGCCGTAATCTTTGGCGTGGCCCATGTGCGAATAAATCTCAGCACTGCGCAGCAAAGCTTTGGTGGGAATGCAACCCCAATTGGAGCAGATGCCGGCCATATGTTCGCGTTCGACAACGCCCACCTTCATGCCCAATTGTGACGCACGAATGGCCGCAACATAACCGCCAGGTCCACCACCGATTACAATCAGATCATATTGATTTGCCGACTCATTTGCCATGGGAATTGCCTTTCATCAAAGCTATTTTGAGGTCAAAAGGTCACCCACCACTGGGATAAGCGCCTCGCCTAATTTTTTTGTATTTTCTTGGTCCAGATGAAACCCATCCATTGGGTCTGGTATCACATGTTTTGCAGCGTCGAAAAACGCTACATCATTCTCTTCAACCACCAGCTTGTATGCGTCCGCATATTGCCGCGATAAACTGGAGGCCCCTTGCATCACATGATTGGCAAATCGATCGCCCCCACGCTCTGCCAGCGGAGGCGACACCACCAATATTTGCGGCACCGCATGATTTGCCTTGTAGGGAAATGTTTTGATAATTGAGATCAATCGCCCGATGCCCGCTGCGGAGCCAGCAGCGTTGCCGCAGATATGCTCGCGCATATCGTTGGTGCCCAGCATGATGATAACCAAATCAAGCGGCTCATGCGTGGCCAACAAGCTCGGCAGCATTTTTGCGCCATTGCGCTCAGACGCTGCCGAATGATCGTCAAACACAGTCGTTCGACCATTCAAGCCTTCAGCAATCATGTGCACAGAGAAATTGAGGCCATCAGCCAACACATTGGGCCAACGCACCTCAAAAGGATGCCGCGTCTCCGACGCCGCGTCATATCCCCATGTCAATGAATCGCCAAAAGCGAGAATGTTTTTCATTTGATCCTTTTGCGGCCCTAAGCCAACATCATCACCGGATTTTCAATCAACGATTTGAACACGCCAAGCACTTCAGCTCCCAGCGCCCCGTCAACTGACCGGTGGTCACAAGACAAGGTCACTGTCATAAAGTTGCCAACAGTGATCTCGCCATCTTCCACAACCACCCGTTCTTCGCCCACGCCGATGGCCAAAATAGTGCCATGCGGTGGGTTGATGACTGCAGAAAAATCTTTGATGCCGAACATGCCCAAGTTCGAAACCGCTGTTGAACCGCCTTGGTATTCATGCGGCGCGAGCTTTTTCGATTTGGCGCGCTTGGCAAAATCTTTTACTTCGGCTGAAATCTCGCGAAGGCTCTTGGCTTCGGCTTTTTTCACAACCGGGGTAAACAAACCGCCTGGCACCGCAACCGCAACAGCCACATCGGAATGGTGATGCAGCAAAGTGCTCTCGCCAGCCCATGTGGCGTTGGCGGTTGGAATTTGTTGCAAAGCAATCGCCCATGCCTTCACAATGAAATCATTGACTGAAAGCTTATATTCCGGCTTGCCATTTTCGTCTTTTTTGGCTTGCGCGTTGATATTGGCGCGGGCTTCCAAAAGATTGTCCAGCTTGCAATCCATCGACAGATAGAAGTGCGGCACAGTTTGCTTGGCTTCGGTCAAGCGTGCGGCAATGGTCTTGCGCATGCCATCGTTTGGCACAGCGTCATATGTGCCATCCTCATAAAGCGCGGTAACTTGCGCATCGGACATGCCAGTCGCCAATTGTGTGCCTTGCTGGGCCGCAGGTGCAGCTTGCGGCACACCTTCTTCCAAGGCCTTTTCAATATCGCGTTTCACCACACGGCCTTTTGGGCCGGATCCGCTCAACGCACTGATATCGATGCTGTTTTCTTTTGCCAACCGACGGGCCAAAGGTGACGCGAATTGACGGTTGCCGTCTTTTTTCGGCGCAGCCTTATTCGCAGGCTCTGGAGCCGCTTTAGCCTCAGGTTTGGCCTCTTCCTTAGCCGCTGGCTTTTCCTCAGACTTCTCTTCAGATTTTGGCGCTTCCTTTTTCTCCTGCGGTGCAGCAGAGCCTGCCCCCACATCAGAAGGAATATCGTCGGCGCTTTCGCCTTCTTCCAACAAAACGGCGATCACGCTGTTGACTTTAACGCCCTGTGCACCTTCCTCAACGAGGATTTTGCCAACGGTGCCTTCGTCAATGCTTTCGACTTCCATGGTGGCTTTGTCTGTCTCGATTTCGGCGATTACATCACCGGCCGATACAGTATCGCCTTCTTTCACCATCCATTTCGCCAAATTGCCTTCTTCCATGGTGGGCGAAAGCGCGGGCATGGTAATATTGATTGTCATCCCTCATTACTCCCTAAACTTGGCGATAAGTTACGGTGTTCACCGCTTCAATCACTTCTTTTGTTGATGGCAGCGCCAGTTTTTCAAGATTGGCAGCATATGGCATCGGTACATCTTTGCCTGTCACCCGCACAACGGGCGCATCCAGATAATCAAATGCCTCATCCATCAAACGTGCGGCAATTTCAGAACCGATTGACCCTTGTGGCCAACCTTCTTCAACAGTCACACAACGACCTGTTTTCTTTACTGATTCAACCACAGTGGGCATATCCAATGGGCGCAGTGTCCGCAAATCGATCAATTCAACGTCAACGCCAGATTCAACCAACTTTTCCGTCGCTTCCGTTGCATAGCGCATACCCATAGAGTGCGACACGATGGTGACATCCGCCCCTTCTCGCACCACTTTGGCTTTGCCCAATGGCACGGTCCAATCGTCAAGCTTTGGCACATCAAATGATTGACCGTACAAAAGCTCGTTCTCAAGGAACACAACCGGGTTTGGATTACGGATCGCTGACTTCAGCAAGCCTTTTGCATCTGCCGCGGAATAAGGTGACACAACGATCAACCCTGGAATATGCGCATACCAAGCTGAAAAGTCTTGGCTGTGCTGCGCACCCACACGCGCCGCCGGGCCGTTCGGGCCACGGAACACGATTGGTGAACTCATTTGCCCGCCAGACATGTAGCGGGTTTTCGCTGCAGAGTTGATGATCTGGTCAATCGCCTGCATGGCGAAGTTGAAGGTCATAAACTCAACAATAGGCTTAAGCCCTGCAAATGCAGCGCCAACGCCCAACCCCGCAAAGCCATGCTCGGTGATCGGCGTATCGATCACGCGCTTGGCGCCAAATTCCTGCAACAGACCTTGGGTGACCTTATAAGCGCCTTGGTATTCGGCAACTTCTTCACCCATCACAAACACATCGCCATCTGCGCGCATTTCTTCGGCCATCGCATCGCGCAACGCTTCGCGCACGGTAGTGGAAACCATTTCGGTGCCCTCAGGCACTTCAGAATCAGCTTGTGCTTCAAAAACTGGCGCGGCAGGCACAGAAGGTTTTTCTTCTTCGCTTGGCCCAGATTCTTCAGGATCTTTTTGCTTTGGCTCTTCGCTGGCTTCAGGTTCTGATGTGTCGACTTTAATGTCGTCGGCGCTCTCACCTTCTTCAATCAACACCGCAATCACGCTGTTGACCTTCACATTCTGCGCGCCTTCTTCCACGACGATCTTGCCGATGGTGCCTTCATCCACGGCTTCAACTTCCATGGTGGCCTTGTCGGTTTCGATCTCGGCGATCACGTCACCTGCGGATACGGTGTCGCCCTCTTTAACGAGCCACTTTGCCAAATTGCCTTCTTCCATCGTCGGCGACAATGCAGGCATCAAAATTTCTACTGACATCTATATTCTCCTGATTTCGCTGACTTAAACGGTGATCTCGGTGTAGAGCTCTTCTGGATCAGGCTCTGGATCATTGGTGGCAAAATCGGCTGCTTCAGAAACAACGGCCCGAACATCCTTGTCGATATCCTTGAGCTCGTCTTCCGTCGCCCAATCATTTTCCAGCAAACGTGCCTTCACCTGTTCAATCGGATCACGCTCTGAACGCATGGATTGCACTTCGTCTTTCGAGCGATATTTCGCTGGGTCAGACATGGAGTGTCCACGATAACGGTACGTGAGCATCTCTAGGATGTAAGGCCCTTTGCCTTCTCGTGCATGGGTGATCGCGCGTTCAGCTGCGTCACGCACCATGCGCACATCCATCCCGTCAACCTGCTCGCCAGGAATGTCGAACGACGCGCCACGCTGCGACAAATCGGTGGTCGCGGCAGAGCGCTCAACGCTCGTGCCCATGGCATATTTGTTGTTCTCAATGATGTAGACAACGGGCAAATTCCAAAGCTTCGCCATATTGAAACTTTCATATACCTGGCCTTGGTTGGACGCACCGTCACCAAAATATGTGAGGCTTACTGTGTCTTCACCGCGATATTGCGCTGCAAACGCCAAGCCTGTACCCAAGCTTACTTGAGCGCCCACAATGCCATTGCCGCCATAAAAGCGCTCTTCTTCAGAGAACATGTGCATGGAGCCGCCCTTGCCCTTTGACAGGCCGCCTTTGCGCCCGGTCAATTCGGCCATCACAGCCTTGGGGTCAAGTCCAACAACAAGCATGTGACCATGGTCACGATAACCTGTGATAGACGCATCGCCTTTTTTCGAGGCCATGGTGATCCCGGTGACAACGGCTTCTTGGCCGATATATAGGTGGCAAAAACCGCCAATCAGGCCCATACCGTACATTTGTCCCGCTTTTTCTTCAAAGCGACGGATCAAAAGCATTTCCTTATAGGCGTGTAGCTCTTCTTCCTTGGTGAACGCGGGCATATTGGCCTTTGTGCTTGCTTTGGCCGCCGCATCGGTCTTTTTAGGCATTGAAATCTCCATCTGGACCCGATTGTTCCGTATCTATGACGCAGTTTAGTTTGGATGAAACGCAAAACAAAGCTCTCAAAAACACGCCAAATGCATGCTTATGCATTGTTTTGATTGAAGAAAATCTACTTAACTCGAAATCGGTTAAATTCAATAATTAACCTGATTGAAGTTATTCTTGGTCGATGGCAATCAAAACGTCATCCGGGTTACTCCATCCAAGAAGTCCCCTCGCGCGTTCACTTAGCATATCAGGATCTAATCGATCAGCAACCAACAAAGAGTTTCGATTCTTGGCCGTTTCGATGCGATAATCCAACAATTGGTTTTGTACCGTTAGCTGGGCTTTGCGTTGAACCAGCTCTCTTTGAGAATTAACGCCATATTGGCCGTTTAGCGCATGATGCGCCAGATAGCCTTGAAAGCCGAGCAATAGCGCAGCAATCAGCAGCTTGTTGGTCAAAGAAGGTTTTTTGAGGCGGGTGGGCATAACAACCTATAATTACGCAAAACTAAACTGGCTGGACTATACCAAACAAGCCGTTAACACCTTCTTTCAAAAACAAAGGGATGCCACATTCGTGACACCCCTAAATTCAGTTTCAGTCGTAAGGTCGGCTGTTAGCCTTTCAAAATGCTTTTGCCTGCATAGGCAGCAGCAAATCCAAGTTGCTCTTCAATCCGGATAAGCTGGTTATATTTAGCCAACCGATCAGAACGTGCCAAAGAACCCGTCTTGATCTGCCCACAGCCAAGCGCAACGGCCAAATCAGCAATAGTCGCATCTTCGGTTTCGCCTGAGCGGTGCGACATCACTGAGGTGTAGTTGGCTTTGTGCGCCATCTCCACGGCATTCACCGTTTCAGTCAATGTCCCGATCTGGTTGACCTTCACCAGGATTGAGTTGCCAACGCCCATTTTAATGCCAGAACGCAACCGCTCGGAATTGGTCACGAACAAATCATCACCGACCAACTGGCATTTGTCGCCAATTTTGTCTGTGAGCGTTTTCCAACCTTCCCAATCATCCTCGGCCATGCCGTCTTCGATGGAGATAATCGGATAATCAGCTACCAACTTGGCCAAATAGTCGACCATTTCACCGGCGTCGAGCACTTTTCCCTCGCCTTTCAAATGGTATTTATCATCTTTGAAATATTCAGTGGATGCGCAATCGAGCGCCAAATGCACGTCTTCACCCGGCTTGTATCCAGCTTTTTCGATAGACTGCATGATGAAATCAAGTGCCGCAGTGGTCGACGACAAGTTAGGCGCAAAGCCGCCCTCATCACCCACATTGGTGTTGTGGCCCTCGTCGCTCAACCCCTTTTTGAGGGTATGGAAAACCTCAGAGCCAATCCGCACGGCATCCGCAATGCTTTCCGCGCCCACTGGCATGATCATAAATTCTTGCACGTCAATTGGGTTATCCGCATGCTCGCCACCATTGATGATGTTCATCATCGGTACAGGCAGCAAATGGGCGTTAGACCCGCCAACATAGCGATAAAGCGGCAAAGCAGATGATTCTGCGGCAGCTTTGGACACAGCCAATGAAACGCCCAAAATTGCGTTAGCGCCAAGCTTTGCTTTGTTGCTGGTGCCGTCCAAATCAATCATCACCTGGTCAATTGAGCGCTGGTCCAGTGCATCCATGCCTTGAATTTCGTTGAAAATATGGGTGTTAACCGCATCAACAGCTTTCATGACGCCCTTGCCTTTATAGGCATCGCCGCCATCGCGCAGCTCCACAGCTTCGTGGGCCCCAGTGGAAGCACCAGAGGGCACAGCAGCACGGCCGAAGCTGCCATCATCCAAAACTACATCAACTTCAACAGTTGGGTTGCCGCGGCTATCGAAAATCTGACGGCCGGTTACATCAATAATGGCAGACATCAAGAAAACTCCTTCAAATGGTTTGTGAGTTGGTCGCTGTCATAACTGCAAAATTAATGGTTGCAAAGTCCACTTCGTGAAAGTCGGCACGCGAAACCGATATATTTGAACATTTATCGCGCCGTTCTGTTGCAATTTTTTATTTCATCGTTATTTTACGATAAAAGGATGGTGAGCACTTATGACGGACAATTCAAACTGCAATCAGCGGCAAACCGCCAATTGGCTAAACCAGCATTGCCCATGCCAATCGCTGGCACCAGCAAAGCTGCCTGAATTCGCCCAAAATTTCTTTGCCCCCACCCCATTGTTCCTGTCCCGCGCACAATTTGAACGTGCGGAACACGCCATTTCAGTGGTGCAGGCCCAAATCGATAAACCGGCTTTTCAGGCCAAAATCCTCGAAAAAGCCCCCAAGATCGCCAAACACCCGGTCACAAATGCGGGCATGTTTATGAGCTATGATTTCCATTTGGCCGAAGATCAATTGAACCTTATCGAGATCAACACCAACGCCGGTGGCGCGATGCTGGTCGATAAGCTGCAGCAGGCGCAGGACATTTGTTGCTGGGAAGAGACGCCGCTTCATTGGCCAGGGTTTGATGGATTTGTGCAAAACATGTTCGAAACAGAATGGACCTTGTCGGGCCAGAACCGCCCCTTAACGACCATTGCCATCATCGATGAAACGCCAAAAGAGCAGTTTCTTTACGAAGAATTTCAACTAACCGCCAACCTGCTTGCAGACGCTGGCTATAAAGTGTTGATCGCAGATCCGGCTGATCTGCATTGGGATGGACAATCGTTGCTGGTAGACGGTCAGCGCATCGACCTGGTGTACAACCGTTCGACAGACTTCTATCTCGAAACGCCCACTCATCAGGCGCTGAAACAAGCATATATGGCAGACCAGATTGTGCTTAGCCCCAATCCGAAACATCATGCCCTTTACGCCAGCAAGGCCAACTTGGCCTATCTGGCGGACACGAACTTTCTTGAAGGCCTAAACTGTTCGGCAGACGAACAATCACTATTGATCGATTTGATCCAAGCGCAGTTTGTCACAGCGGCCAATGCCGATGAGTTGTGGGCAAAGCGCAAACAATATTTCTTCAAACCGTTGGATGGACACGCCGGCAAAGCAGTGTTCCGTGGCGACAAGGTCACCAAGAAAAGCTGGGCGCACATTGTGTCCACCCCCTATATCGCGCAGCGCAATTTTAAGCCAGCGTTGCGCCTGACCAAAAATGAAAGCGATCTAACGCCCCTCAAATCTGATTTGCGGTTTTACACCTACCGCGGCGAAACATTCGCCGCTGCCGCACGGCTTTACGCCGGGCAGACCACCAACTTCCGCACAAACGGTGGTGGTTTCGCCCCAATCTATATAACGGAGAGCTAGAGAAGTGCTAGGTCTAAATCTCGACGGGACCGCCCGCTTCTTTCCAGTCGCCAAAACCACCAATATTGGTCACGGAGTTATATCCCATGTCTTTTAGGGTTTTCCCCGCCAGTGCAGCTTGGCCGCCTGCGCCACATACAAGATAGATATCGGCATCCTGCTTCAGTGCAGGGTTATAAAGCGGTGTGTTTTCATCGGCTGCAAATTCGATAAAGCCACGTGGAATACACACGGCATCCTTCACAGTGCCAGATTTTGCAATGTCGCCTGAATCGCGAACGTCAACAAAAACAGCATTGCTTTTGCCGTGAAAGTTCTTGGCCTCTTCCGCTGAAATGCGCGGCACGACACTGTTTGCTTCTTCCAAAAAATGCTGAGCGGTTTTCATGAAATTTCCTTTGGTTTAAATGTGTACAAGCCAAATGCGTTTTATCCCGCGCAACCATTGCCGCCAAATCAAGTTATTGTGCGAACAATGGACTTGCGTGATTGTAGTAAAACGAAACGACTGACCGAAAGTTCCATTTCAATCCCAAGAAACCGCTACAAAAAAGGCCGCACAAGGCGGCCTATTTGTCTTTGTCTAGCTTTTGCTGATCCAGCTTTTTCTTAGACAGCATATCTTGGGCTTCATGCAGCTTTTTGACTGACTTTTTTTGCCCATGCTTATGGCGATTGGCGGAGGCCAATTCTTCCTTTTCAGCCCGCTTTTTGTTTTTGCGAGCTTGTCGAAGATTGACCACCTCAGCCATTAAACCAACCGGCTTTGCTCAAGCGCCGCGTTCACAAACGAGCGGAACAAGGGGTGCGGTTCAAACGGACGTGATTTCAATTCCGGGTGGAACTGAACGCCGATAAACCAAGGATGGTCCGTGCGCTCAACAATCTCAGGCAACTCGCCATCAGGCGAAAGACCAGAGAACAAAAGCCCATTGGATTCGAGCACCTTGCGATACTCCATGTTCACTTCCCAGCGATGGCGGTGACGCTCTGAAATCCGTGTGGTGCCATAAATGTCTGCAACACGCGACCCACGCACCAATTGCGCATCATAGGCGCCAAGACGCATCGTGCCACCCAAGTCGCCTTCTTGGCTACGCTTTTCAAGTGCGTTGCCCTTCATCCATTCGGTCATCAAGCCGACGACAGGCTCTTTGGCAGGGCCAAATTCGGTTGATGACGCATTGCCGATGCCAGCGGTATTCCGCGCCGCTTCCACGCAAGCCATCTGCATACCAAAGCAAATACCGAAATATGGCACGTCACGCTGACGGGCAAATTTCGCTGCCGCAATCTTGCCTTCTGCACCACGCTCCCCAAACGCACCGGGCACCAAAATGCCATGCACACCTTCAAGGTAGGGCGACGGGTCATCCTGCTCAAATAGCTCAGCATTCACCCATTGCACATTCACCTTGACCTGGTTGGCGATACCGCCATGCACCAAAGCTTCGTTGAGTGATTTATAGGCGTCCAGCAATTCGGTATATTTGCCGACAACCGCAATGGTGACTTCACCATCAGGATTGTGGAACCGTTCTGAAATTTCGCGCCAGCGAGACATGTCAGGTGCTGGAGCATCCTCAATGCCAAAGGCCGCTAGAATTTCTGTATCCAGGCCTTCATCATGATAGGCGATGGGCACATCATAAATGCTCTTCACATCAAGCGCTTGGATGACGGCTGTTTCCCGCACGTTACAGAACAGCGAAAGCTTGCGCCGTTCACTGGCCGGGATTTCACGGTCACACCGCACCAGCAAAATATCAGGCTGAATGCCGATTGAGCGCAGTTCTTTCACTGAGTGCTGTGTCGGCTTGGTTTTCAACTCACCGGCGCTGGGGATATAAGGCATCAACGTCAAATGCGTATAAACCGCCTGCCCGCGCGGCAGCTCGTTGCCCAACTGGCGAATGCTCTCGAAAAACGGCAAGGCTTCAATGTCGCCAACCGTGCCGCCAATTTCGCACAACACAAAGTCGAAATCTTCATTATCGGCCAAGACGAAATTTTTGATTTCGTCAGTCACATGCGGAATAACCTGCACCGTGGCGCCCAAATAGTCGCCGCGACGTTCCCGTGCGATAATGTTTTGATAAATACGACCCGTCGTTATGTTGTCCTGCTGGTTCGCAGACCGCCCCGTGAAGCGTTCATAATGCCCAAGATCGAGATCCGTTTCTGCCCCGTCATCGGTGACAAAAACTTCACCATGCTGATAAGGAGACATGGTGCCCGGGTCCACGTTTAGATAGGGGTCCAGCTTTTTCAAACGCACTTTATAGCCCCGCGCCTGAAGCGCTGCGCCAAGTGCAGCCGAAGCCAACCCTTTACCCAAAGAGGAAACCACGCCACCAGTGATGAATATATACCGTGCCATGGGCTTTAACCTTACATCTGAACGGCTATGATTCGAAGCCGTAAAATTGCACATATCCAAAAAAAGACGGGGGACAAAACCCCCCGTCTAAACATTCCCAATTTTTCAACAGCTTACTGAGAAGGTGTCTCAGTTGGCGCGTCTGGCGCCGGCTCTTCTGCTGTGGGCACCGGCAGGTCGAGTTCGTTCTCGTCCGCTGGTGTATCACCTTGCAAATTGTTCAGCGCATCAAGCACAGTCACGTCGCCTTCAGTTTGGTCGGTCGCCCGTTCCAGAATGCTGTCGGCACGATTGTCGAGCTGCCCCAAAACAGTCAGGCCAATCGAGGTCGCAAAGAAAAGTGCCGCCAAGATGCCTGTGGTGCGGGTCAAAAGGTTGGCAGAAGAACGTGCAGACATGAAGCCGCCGCCTCCGCCGCCTCCACCGCCGCCCATGCCAAGGCCGCCGCCTTCAGAGCGCTGCATCAAAATTACTGCAATAAGCGCCACCACGATAAATAGGTGCGCCACAATCAAAACTGTTTCCATTTGGAAAACCGTAATCTGTTGAATACAAAATCAGCGTGCGTTCTACACACTATAGCACCAATTGGCTAGACAAAATTGGCGTTTTTTTGACCCATCCGAATTTAGAGCGCGGCGACGATGCCCAAAAAGCTCTCTGCTTTAAGGCTCGCGCCACCCACCAGAGCGCCATCCACATCCTGTGTATTCAACAGCGCGTTCGCATTCTCAGGCTTCACAGACCCGCCATAAAGAATTTCAATGCTGTTGCCGCGTTCGCCAAATTTCTCCACCAGCGTTTTGCGCAAGGCCACATGCATTTCCTTTACGTCCTCTGTTGAAGCCGTTTTGCCTGTGCCAATTGCCCAGATTGGTTCATAAGCAATGGCGATCTCGCCATCTTTGCTCAATTCATCCGGTGTCGATTCGGCAATTTGCTGTGTAACAAAGCCAATCGCCTCGCCCACTTCGCGTTGTTCCAGCGTTTCGCCACAACACACAATCGGCTTAAGCCCCTGCCCCAAACCTGCATTTGCCTTGGCTTTGACTGTTGCGTTGGTTTCAGCGTGACCCTCGCGCCGCTCTGAATGGCCCACAATCACAAACGTGCCACCAAGGTCCGCCACCATCTCAGCGCTAATATCGCCTGTGAACGCCCCTTTTTGCTCGCTATGGCAATCCTGGCTGCCAATCTGAAGGCTATCGCCCGCCAGCGCTTTCGCACCCGCAATCAATGTTGCAGGTGGACAAATCAAAAAAGTACCCTTGTCTTTAAAGGCCTCGAGCTGTTTGGCGATCTGCTCGATTTCACTCAAAGCGCCCTTCAACCCATTCATTTTCCAATTGCCGGCGATAAGTTTTTTGTTTTTTTCTGTCATGACAACCTTTCCAAGAACCAAAATTAAGTTTAACCCCAAATACAAACCATTCAACGTCTTGCGATTTTTGGTACACCCTGTCTATTATGCGCCGCTGGTGACCAGGGGTCCAAAACTGCAAACAACAAACGGATAGACTATGCTTGATACCTTTAAACGCTACTCGAACACATGGGTGGCTAAGATTCTGATGGCCCTTCTTATTTTAAGCTTTGGCTTGTTCGGTATCGCAAATGTCTTCACAAATCTAGGCTCCAGCTCTGTGGCCCGTGTAGGCAATCAGTCTATATCGGCTGTTGAGTTTGATCGCGCTTACCGCACACAGTTGAACAATATTGCGCGCCAGACCGGCCGCCAGCCCTCGCCCGAAGAGGCTGTGGCGTTTGGTATTCCCGGCTCTGTGCTCAATCAATTGGCCAGCAACGCAGCGCTTGATCAAATGGTGGCTGATTTTGGTGTCGGCGCTTCCGACGAAATGGTGTCAGAAATGATTGCACAAGATCCAAACTTCGCCACCACTCTGGGCGTTTTTGATCGTCAGCAATTCACGCAAATGCTGCGCCAAAATGGCTATACCGAAAGCGAATATATCACTGCCCAAGCAGAATCGGTTCAGCGTTCCCAAGTTATTCGCGGCCTGATGGGCGGCGCGATGGCACCCAAAACCATCCTGCAAATCACCAATCGCGTGCAAAACGACACCCGCACGATTGATTATTTCACGCTTTCAAACAATGTGCTTGATCCAATCGATGCGCCAACTGAAGAGCAGTTGGCTGCCTATCTGGAAGAAAACCAGGCTCAATATCGCGCTGAAGCCCAAAAGCAGATCGAAATTTTGGTGCTGACACCAGAAAGCCTGGCCCGTTCACTTGAAGCGTCCGACGAAGAGTTGCGCGCGGAATATGAAGCATCAGGCGATCAACTCACCAGTGATGAAACCCGCAATGTCACGCTATGGCGCTTGAAAGACGATGCGCAGGCGCAAACCTTGGTTCAAGGCGTTGCCGCAGGCCAGTCACTTGACCAAATCTTGGCCGCAAACAATTTTGGCATCACCGCAACGCCATTGGGGCAAGTCACACGTGACGAAATTGCCGACGAAGCGATCGCAATTGCTGCGTTCGATGGTGATAAGGGCCTCACCATCGCTGATGCGGAGAGTGGCAAAGTGGCTGTAATGGTCCGCAATATTGTGCCTGAAACACAATTGTCATTCGAGGAAGCCCGCGACGAACTGGTCGCCCGCGTCAATGCCAAGAAGGCGCGTGATCAAATCCTCGACAAAATTGATGAGATCGAAGAACAGCGCGCCACACTGCGTCCCATCAGCGAAATCGCTGCGGATGTGGGGTTGAGCACACAAACTGTTGAGATCACCCAGTCCGGCGTCGGCATTACAGATGTTGCTGATTTGCCAGATGATGGCCAACAACGTTTGCTCACGGCTGTGAACAACGCTGAGGAAGATGCATTGCTTCCAGCTGTGACCATTGGTGGCAACGCCATGGCTTGGTTCGATTTGCTCGAAACCACCCCTGCCCGTGATTTGGCGTTGGACGAAGTGCGTGATGAGCTTGAGACCGCGTGGCTGGAAGATCAACGTGCCGAAGCGCTCGCCGAAAAAGCCGACAACCTCGTGCAAGAAGTCAAAGATGGCACGCCAATCTTTGATGTGGCATCAAATGTGGGCCAAATCGCCCAGCCATCCTTGCCGCTGACCCGTCGGGGCGATGGTTCATTCATCACTGGCAATGTGGCGTCCGCTGCATTCTCTGGCGGTGAAGGCTATGCCGATGCAGTACGCATGTCTGATGGCACCTATATCGTGTTCCAGGTGACCAACATCACGGCTGCAGAACCAGCCGAAATTGAGCAACAGAATTTGATTTCACTGTCTGACAGTGTTGCCGATGACCTTTATCAACAATTCATCACTGCACGTCGGGATGATTTGGGCGTAAGCATCAACCAAGGCACCCTTAATCAGATCCTCGCTCTCGACCAATAAGATAGGGCAATAAAATGCAAAATACTGACTATGCCGCCTTCGCTTCAATTTATGAAAAAGGCGGCAGTCAGATTATGTGGCGTCGCATTGTGGCGGATTTGGAAACCCCGATTGGCACCTATTTAAAGTTGGCTGCGGGGCGCAAAAACACCTTTTTGCTCGAATCCGTCCATGGCGGTGCAACCCGCGGTCGATATTCAATGATCGGACTAGAGCCAGATCTCATGTTCCGTATTCGGAACGGCAAAGCCGCAGTCAACCGCAATCCCAAATTCGCCCCGGATGCATTTGATGAAATGAACGGTGCACCGCTCGATGCATTGCGCGAAATTCTAGCAGAATCCGCCCTGGAGCTCCCCATTGATCTGCCGCCAATGTCAGCAGGTATTTTTGGTTATCTGGGCTATGACATGGTGCGGGAAATGGAAGACATTCCCGACACCAACGAAGACACGATTGGCGCGCCTGACGCTTTGCTGATGCGCCCTTCGCTTCTGGCTGTGTTTGATACGATCAAAGATGAGCTCTATTTCGCCACGCCCGTGCGCCCGCAGGATGATGTGACCGCACAAATGGCTTTTGAAGCCGCCAATGATCGGTTGGACGATGCCACACAACGCCTCAACCAGCGTGTGCAGCGCGGCGCACCAGAGGACATGGCAACGGCGCTCGATTTCCAATCCAACACCTCACCAGACGAATTCAAAGAAATGGTCGCCAAGGCCAAAGACTACATTGTCGCCGGTGATGTTTTTCAGGTGGTCCTGTCGCAGCGCTTCACCGCAGATTTTACGCTGCCCCCGGTTGCCTTCTATCGCGCCCTGCGCCGCACCAATCCGTCACCCTATATGTACTTTTTGGATTTCGAGGGCTTTGCCATCGCTGGCTCCAGTCCTGAAATCTTGGTGCGGGTACAAGATGAAAAAGTCTCGATCCGTCCAATTGCCGGCACCCGCAAGCGGGGTGCCACACCAGAGCGGGATCGGGAATTGGCCGACGAGTTGCTCAGCGATCCAAAAGAGCTGGCAGAACATTTGATGCTGCTGGATTTGGGCCGCAACGATGTTGGCCGCGTTGCTGAAATCGGCTCGGTCGAGGTCACCGACCAATTCTTTCTCGAATATTATTCCCACGTCATGCACATCGTCTCCAATGTGGAAGGCAAGCTCAAAAAGGGCCTCGACAATATCGATGCACTTGCTGGCGGCTTTCCGGCGGGCACAGTTTCCGGCGCACCAAAGGTTCGCGCCATGGAAATCATCGACGAGTTGGAAAAACACCGCCGCGGTATCTATGCCGGGTGTGTGGGTTACTTCAGTGCCGATGGTTGGATGGATACCTGTATCGTCTTGCGCACTGCCGTAATCAAAGATGGCAAAATCCATGTGCAGGCAGGCGCAGGCATTGTAGCGGATAGCGATCCGAAACTCGAGCAACTAGAGTGCGAAAACAAAGCACGTGCGTTGGTCAGCGCGGCGCATGAAGCCCTGCGTTACGCCGATGAAGCGGAGATTGGCCAATGAGCAATATTCTCGTCATCGATAATTACGACAGCTTCACCTACAATCTGGTGCACCTGATCGGTTCAATCGATCCCGATATTGAGGTCCACCGCAACGACAAAATCACCCTCGATGAAATCGCCGAAAAAATGCCAAAGGCAATTATCCTGTCGCCGGGCCCCAAAACGCCCGATGAGGCCGGTATCTGCCTCGATGTGGTGGCACGGTTCGGCGGTGAAATCCCCATCTTCGGTGTTTGCCTCGGCCACCAATCAATTGGCCAAAACTTTGGCGCAAAGGTGGTGCGGGCTTCCAGATTGATGCATGGCAAGACCAGCAAGGTGCGCCACAATGGTGAAGGCATTTTCAAAGGCCTGAACAGCGATGGCATCGTATCCACGCGCTACCATTCGCTCACACTTGACCCGGACACCATTGGCGATAATCTCGATATCACCGCCAAATCTGACGACGGCATGATTATGGCTGTGGCGCACAAAACGCTGCCGATCCATTCGGTGCAGTTCCACCCGGAGAGCATTGCTTCGGAAAGCGGCACACAAATGATCGCCAATTTCTTGGAGCTTGCTGCCGAGTTCAACAATAGTCCGAAAAAATCATAATCGGCGAGGATGCAAAAATGAATATTAAGGCCATTTTGAATAAACTTGCTGACGCTCAAGATTTGACCATGGACGAAATGCGCGCCGCCATGAATGTGATCATGTCCGGTGAAGCTACCCCTTCGCAAATTGGCGCTTTTTTGATGGGCCTGCGCGTTAAAGGCGAAACGGTGGAAGAAATCGCTGGCGCCGTCTCAATCCTGCGCGAGAAAATGACGCGCGTGGAGGCCCCCGATAATGCCATCGACATTGTGGGGACGGGCGGCGATGGCGTCGGCACTTACAATATTTCAACCGCAGCCAGCATCATAGTTGCCGCCAGCGGCACACCTGTGGCCAAGCACGGCAACAAAGCCCTCTCGTCGCGTTCTGGCAGCTCAGAAGCGCTGCAAATGCTCGGTGTGGAGCTTGACCTTAAGGCCGACCAGATCGGTCAGTGCATCAAAAAAGCGGGCATTGGCTTCATGTTTGCCCCCAATCACCACGCAGCTATGCGCTTTGTTGGCCCGTCGCGGCAGGAAATGGGCGTGCGGACGCTTTTCAACATTCTCGGGCCACAATCAAACCCAGCCGGGGTAAAACAATATTTGCTCGGCGTTTATGATCGGCAATGGGTGCGTCCGGTCGCGGATGCATTGCTGAAAAATGGGGCCACCTCCGCTTGGGTCGTGCATGGCAGCGATGGCCTAGACGAACTCACCACCACAGGGCATTCATATGTTGCCGAAATCAAGGATGGTGAGGTGCGCGAATTTGAAGTGAACCCGGAGGATGGCGGGCTTCCCATCGCCAAGCTTGACGATTTGCTCGGCGGCACACCTGAGGAAAATGCTGCCGCGATGCGCAAACTATTTGACGGTGAAAAGTCAGCCTATCGCGATGTGGCACTGTTTAATGCCGCTGCGTCCTTCATTGTCACAGGCCAAGCCGATAACCTTAAAGACGGCGTCAAACTGGCGGCACAATTGGTGGATAGTGGCAAGGTGAAAGAAAAATTGGCGCAATTGATCGAAGTTTCAAACGGAGTGGCGCAATCGTGAGCGTAGATATTCTCAAAAAAATCGAACTTTATAAGCGCGAAGAAGTTGCTGCCGCCCAAAACCTGAAATCCATGGCCGAACTTGAAGCCATTGCCAAAGATCAATCGGCACCGCGCGGTTTTTTATCGGCGCTCAAGGCCAAAAAACAGGCAGGCGAAATCGGCTTGATAGCCGAGATCAAGAAAGCCAGCCCATCTAAAGGCTTGATCCGTGAGGATTTCAACCCGCCTGCCCATGCCAAAGCCTACAAAGCTGGCGGCGCAGCGTGCTTGTCGATCTTGACGGACACGCCCTCTTTTCAAGGCTCGCCGGACTTTATGATCGAAGCCCGCGCCGCGGTTGATCTGCCTGTGCTGCGCAAAGACTTTATGTTTGAGCCCTACCAGATTGCCGAAGCTCGCGCGTGGGGGGCAGATTGCATTTTGATCATCATGGCCGCACTCAACGACGATGACGCCTTGCGTCTCACCGAGGCAGCCCTTGATTGGGGCATGGATGCCCTAATCGAAGTGCATGATGCGGAAGAATTGGACCGCGCGCTCAAGCTGCCATCCAAATTCATTGGCATCAACAACCGCAATTTGCGAACCTTTGAAACCACATTGAACACCACCATTGAGTTGGCGAAAAATGTGCCGGACGAATGCCTGTTGGTCAGCGAAAGCGGCATTTTCACCCACGACGAGGTGCAAATGTTGAGTGAAAAAGCGGATGTCAGCACATTTTTGGTCGGTGAAAGCCTGATGCGTCACGACGATGTGGAAGCCGCCACCCGCGCGCTTTTGTTCGGAGGGGCCTAATGGCTAAGGATCGCCTTACCCATCTCAATGAGCAAGGCGAGGCCAACATGGTCGACGTGAGCGGCAAAGCGCCAACATTGCGCCGCGCAACGGCTCATTCATCCATCACCATGTCACAGGCGGCGTTCGATGCTGTCAAAAAGGGCGACCTGAAAAAGGGGGATGCCTTAGGCACAGCGCGCCTGGCAGGCATTATGGCAGCAAAGAAAACATCGGATCTGATTCCGCTTTGCCATCCGCTCATGCTCAACAAAGTTGGGGTGGAAATCACACCTGCCGACGATGCACCGCGGTTTGATATTTCAGCCACCGTGTCCGTGGAAGGCAAAACAGGGGTCGAGATGGAAGCCCTCACCGCCGCCAGCGTCACAGCCCTCACCCTTTATGATATGGCCAAAGCGCTGGATAAGAGCATGGTGATCGGGCCGACACAATTGATGGAAAAAAGCGGCGGCAAATCCGGCGATTTCAAAAGGGATTAAAATGGCGCAACTCAAACCAGTTGATGAAGCCCTAAGTGAAATTCTGGCGCACGCCAAACCAATCTCAGGCGAAATAATTGAGTTGACGCAGGCGTCCAACCGTACGCTTGCCGAACCAGTTGTGGCGCTGACCAGCCAACCACCTTTTAATGGTTCCGCCATGGATGGCTATGCACTCAAGGCAAGTGATGGCACCAAAGGTACCGTTTTGAAAAATATTGGCGTGGCCGCAGCGGGCACACCGTTTGATCGTCCCTTGGCCAATGGCGAATGCGCCCGCATCTATACGGGCGGCGAACTGCCTCAAGGGGCGGACAGTGTAATCATGCAGGAAAAGGTCACCATTGAGGGTGATCAGATCACATTGCAAGATGATGTGGCAGACGGCCAAAATGTGCGCTTGAAAGGCAATGACTTTGCCAAAGATCAAACCATTGCGAGGGCAGGAAAATGCCTCAATCCATTTGATATTTCGCTCATTGCAGCCGCAGGCCACGGCCAAATCAAAGTCACCCGAAAGCCGAAACTGCACATTCTGGCAACGGGTGACGAGTTGGTGCAGCCCGGCCAACCGCTTGAACAAGGGCAGATTTATGCGTCCAACGGTTTTGGCCTCACACCTTTGTTCGAGTTGGCAGGCGTCACCGTCCAGGATTTTGGCGTTGCGATTGACGAACAGGCAAAACTGGAAGCCAAACTGCAAGCAGCTTTGCAGGATGAACCTGATATTTTGGTCACCACGGGCGGCGCCAGCGTTGGCGATAAAGACTATATGTTGGCTGCCTTGCAGGCCATCGGTGCCGAGATCGATTTCTGGCGTATCGCCGTTCGCCCCGGCAAACCGCTTATGTTTGGCCGTTTAGGGAAAACCCTAATTTTTGGTCTACCAGGCAACCCTGTCTCGGCTTTGGTTACAGCAACCGTTTTTGTGCGTCCCGCAATTGCAGCTTTATCAGGACAAGCTGCCGATCCAAAGATCGTGCAATTGCCGCTGGCTGACCAATTGCCGAAAAACGGCCCCCGACAATTCTATCGCCGAGCACGACTGACCACCTATAAGAGCGGTCTAGCAGTTGATCCAATTCTTGAGATGGACAGCGCCCACCTCTCCTCATTGTCACAATGTGATGGATTTATCGTTCAGGCACCATTTTGCGAAGGCAAGCAAACTGGCGCTTCAGTCGATTTTATGATGCTACCTTGGGCATTATGAGATTTTGACCAGATCATCGGCCGCATCCTTATTCATTAGATCGGCGCGCATGGACCGTCCTCTGCCGAGTTCCTTGGCCCGATAGAGCGCCTGGTCGGCACTGCGAATAACCATATCAGCGGTTTGGGCATCATCAGGCCACCAGGCCACACCAACACTGGCACCCACGTAAAGCTCTAAATCCTCAAAACAGATTTTGTCGCTGATCCGCTCAATCACGCTGTCGCAAAGCATCATGATGCCATCCTTGTCTGCAGCATCATCAAGCAGCGCGATAAACTCATCACCCCCAAGACGGGCCACAATGCCACGATCGCCAATAACTTCTTCAATGCGACGCGCCACAGTCCGCAACACTTCATCACCAGCATGGTGCCCATAGGTATCATTCACGGGCTTAAATCGATCCAAATCGATGCACAGCACGGCACAGGTCCCCAAATGATCTTCACCAATTTTGGTTTGCAACGCTTTGTCAAAGCGATTTCGGTTAGGCAGTTGGGTTAAGCCATCATGCTCTGCTAGATAACGGTTCCGCGCCTCTGCTTTTCGGGTGCGATAGACCTGGCGGGCATAAGCGATCGTCACGCCGAGCATCACCAACGTGATCACAAACAACATGGCCCCAAGCGCGGGCAAGGACCGGGCCCAAATGCCATTGGACGGCGGCACGGAATTCCAGCTGATAAAAACATTCTTATTCGCATAGCCAGAATTTATCGTCACCAGATGCATCTCCGATGCAGGCGGTTGCAATGACACGCGAAATTCTTTCAGTTCAATCTCGCGCCCATATTCGGCGATCCGTTGCGCAGTGAACGGACGGAAAGTAACCAGAACATGCGGTGTCTCGTCCAACAACACCATCACGCCATCCGGGATAATCGCTTGGGCAATCACAATGCCGATCTCACCATCAATTTTGCGAATATCATGGGCATAAAGAACCGGGTCATCGCGAACTGGGTCACCTTCAATGCGGTACGCGCCAGCCTCTTCAATTCGCCGTTCCATATATTTGTCTTGCGCGTGCGTCACAAGGTCCTGCACTTGCGCAAAAAATGCCTCCCCCTCGCCGCGCATGGTGAACAACTCGCCTTTGGCATGAAGCAACATCTTGCTGTCCGGTGAAACCAACATCGAGCGATCAATGCCATATTCGATTGGGAACCAACCCAACATCGCATCTGCAAAGAACACGCGATCGAAACCTTCACTGAGCGCGACAATGGTGGTGTCCCACCACGAAACTTCAGACTGCCGCTGGGCCACATCGCTAATTTCGCTCTCAATCATATTCAAGGCTGCGCGTTTTTCTGCTGCCAATTTCAAATCATTGGCCGCGTTGCCTGAAACATTAAGCACAAATAAACTTGAGATAACAAAAGCAATCACCAGCAACACAAAGGCGGCAAAGATACCGCCGATTGAAAATACGATTCTACTTGGATGTCGTTTGTTCACGCTCGCCTCAAATCAGGATTTGATGTAGCGCCAGTTTGCCTTGATCAGTTTGCTTTTGAATTAACATCTCCTAATCGTTGCACTCAGGGTTAATGAAACGAAACTGCGCAAACCCCAGTGTTTCTGGGCTTTTCGACCGCAAGCTGTGTTCACCTTCTTGAAACAGACAATACACATGCAAAAAATCGCAAATAAACAAATTTGCAAATCATTCGCAACACTGTTGCGAACGCTTCTCAATTGCATTATAGCTTGTATAAATCGAATCCAATATATTCAGAGAGTTTCAAATGCAAACCTTGCTAAAACTATTGCCTGCCCTCGCCCTGTCGACAACGCTCACGACGGTCGCCGCGAATGCAGATGATAAATTCAAAGCCGTAACCACCTTCACCGTCATCGCAGATATGGCCGAAAATGTTGCTGGTGATCACGCCGAAGTGGTGTCCATCACCAAGCCCGGTGCGGAAATCCATAACTACCAACCAACACCAAAAGACATCATCAAAGCGCAAGACGCCGATTTGGTGATCTGGAATGGCCTCAACCTCGAATTGTGGTTTGAACAATTCTTTGAGAATTTGAGTGATGTGCCAAGCGTCGTTGTCACTGATGGAATCGAGCCCATGGGGATTGCGTCAGGTCCATATTCGGGCAAACCCAACCCCCATGCCTGGATGTCGCCGTCCGACGCCATGATCTATGTCGACAATATTGCCAAGGCATTTGCTGAGCACGATCCAGACAATGCCGCGCAATATCTCGAAAACGCTGAAAACTATAAGGCAGAGATTGAAGCTGTGGTCGCCCCAATCCGCGAAAAGCTCAAAAGCATCCCGGATGAAGAGCGCTGGTTGGTCACCTCTGAAGGTGCATTCAGCTATCTGGCGCGCGATTTTGATTTGAAAGAACTGTTCTTGTGGCCCATTAACGCCGACCAACAAGGCACCCCCCAACAGGTGCGTGAGGTGATCGATCAAGTCCGCGCGAACAATATCCGCGCTGTCTTTTCAGAAAGCACAGTCTCCGACGCGCCAGCCAAGCAAGTTGTGCGCGAAACCGACGCGCAATATGGCGGCGTTCTTTATGTGGATTCGTTAACTGATGACAGCGGTGCCGTGCCCACCTATATTGATCTCTTAAAAGTCACCACCAGCACAATTGCTGAAGGCCTTACCCAATGAATGATATGCGCGCTTTGGCCAACGGTGGCATAAACGTCAAAAATGTCACCGTTACCTATCGCAATGGCCACACGGCCCTAACCGATGCCAGTTTTGAAATCCCACAAGGCACCATCACGGCTCTTGTGGGGGTCAATGGCTCTGGCAAATCCACATTGTTCAAAGCAATCATGGGCTTCGTGCCGATTGCCGAAGGCTCGGTCAAATTACTGGGTAAAAGCGTGCAAGAAGCCTTGCGCGAAAATCTCGTTGCCTATGTGCCTCAAAGTGAGGAAGTGGACTGGGATTTCCCCGTCCTTGTCGAAGATGTGGTCATGATGGGCCGCTACGGCAAAATGGGCTTTTTCCGCATTCCCAGCAAACGGGATAAGGAAATGGTTGATGTGGCGCTTGATCGGGTCAATATGGCCCAATATCGCAAACGTCAGATTGGCGAACTATCTGGCGGCCAGAAAAAACGGGTCTTTTTGGCGCGCGCATTGGCGCAAGAAGGCGAAGTGATCCTGCTGGACGAGCCTTTCACTGGCGTCGATGTAAAAACAGAAGACACCATCATTAAACTGATGCGCGACTTGCGGGCCGAAGGCAAAGTGATGCTGGTGTCCACCCACAATCTGGGCTCGGTGCCTGAGTTCTGCGATCGAACGGTGCTGATCAAAGGCACGGTCCTTGATTATGGCCCAACGGACGAAATCTTCACCCAATCCAATCTGGAAAAAACCTTTGGTGGCGTGTTGCGTCACTTTGTGTTGGGCGGTTCCGATCTGCACGATGATGAGGATACGCGCCAGTTTGCTGTCATCACCGATGATGAGCGTCCCTTGGTCCTTTATGGCGAAGAGGACAAGATGCAAACCCAAACCAAAAACACGGATAAATCAGATGATTGATCTGTTGCTCGAGCCTTTTTCCTACGGATATATGCGCAACGCCATTTGGGTCACAGGCTTGGTCGGGGCGGTCTGTGCATTTCTAAGCGCCTATCTTATGCTCAAGGGCTGGTCGCTGATTGGCGATGCCCTGTCTCACTCCATCGTGCCGGGGGTGGCTGGCGCCTATATGTTGGGCCTGCCATTTTCGGTTGGCGCATTCTTTTCCGGCGGCCTAGCGGCTGCAGCCATGTTGTTTCTGAATCAGCGCACCAAATTGCGCGAAGATGCAATCATCGGCTTGATCTTCACATCCTTTTTCGGCTTGGGCCTATTTATGGTGTCGTTGTCGCCAACCTCGGTCAATATCCAAACCATTGTCCTGGGCAATGTGTTGGCCATTACACCGGCCGACACGCTGCAACTGGCCATTATTTCCGGGGTCACTTTGTTGGTCATGGGCACAAAGTGGAAAGACTTTATGGTCGTGTTTTTCGATGAAGACCACGCCCGTTCAATCGGTTTAAAACCTAACCTTCTCAAAATCGTGTTTTTCACGCTTTTGAGCGCCGCCACCGTTGCCGCGTTGCAAACAGTGGGTGCGTTTTTGGTGATCGCGATGGTCGTGACTCCAGGGGCAACTGCCTATTTGTTGACCGACAAATTCCCCACCTTAATCTGGCTGAGCATCGCCATTGGCGCCCTCACCTCAATCATCGGCGCCTATAGCAGTTATTTCTTGGATGGAGCCACAGGCGGCATCATCGTCGTGCTGCAAACCTCCTGTTTCCTTACCGCCTTCGTCTTCGCCCCGAAACATGGCCTGCGCGCGCAACGCGCCCGCCGCAACGCCGAGGTGAGCTCATGATGGAATGGTTTGACACGAGCATGATGGCTTTCCAATTTCCGTTTATGCAGCGCGCCTTTGTCATCTCGATCTTGGTGGCGATTCCCGCAGCGTTGCTATCCTGCTTCTTGGTGCTCAAGGGCTGGTCATTGATGGGTGACGCCATTTCCCATGGCGTCCTGCCGGGCATTGTTTTGGCCTATATTTTGGCCATTCCATTGGCCATCGGCGCCTTTGTGGCGGGTATGATTTGTGCGCTTGGCACAGGTTATCTCAAGGAAAACAGCCGCATAAAAGAAGATACCGTTATGGGTGTCGTATTCTCCGGCATGTTTGCCTTGGGCCTGGTGCTATACACAAAAATAGAAACGGATGTGCATCTCGACCACATCCTGTTCGGCAACATGTTGGGCACCAGCAATGCTGACCTGATGGAAACCGGCATCATTGCGCTGACCTTGACCATCTTGGTGATCGCACGTTGGCGTGATCTAAAGCTCTATGTGTTTGATCCGCAGCACGCGGCTGCGATCGGCCTGCCTGTGCGCTGGTTGCATTATGGCTTGTTGGCTGCGATCTCGCTGATTGTTGTCGCCGCGCTAAAAGCTGTCGGCATTATTCTGGCCATCGCAATTCTGATTGCGCCAGGCGCAATCGCCTATCTGCTCACCCGCAAGCTCGGCCCGATGCTGATCATCGCCACTTTGGTTGCCATATTCAGCGCTTTCTTCGGGGTCTTTTTAAGCTTCCAATTGGATAGCGCACCTGCGCCCACCATCGTGCTGGTCATGACGGCCCTGTTCATCTTGGCCTTTTTCTTCTCCCCATCGGCCCAACGGGCACGCCAAATCACCAACGAATAAGGGGGCCGAAGCCCCCTTTACGATTACAGCCCGATATCTTTTCGGATATGCGCGCTCAAATCTTCAACATTGCACCGGCGAACCCTTTTTGCGTCCGCACGGCTGACGACTTGACGCCGGTTGAAGATTTGGCGCCAAGCCAAACCTAATCGCTCGAAAAAGTTGAGAGTTAAAGCATGTTGTTTTTTCATGTTTCCTGACAAACGCGCAGCCGCGTTCGTTCCCCAAAATTGGAGTTAAAAGATGCGCGAAAGCGTGCGGAAACCCGCGCGAAAACGCACGATTAGAGATGAGTCCTCGGACGCAAAAAAGCGCCTAAGAAGGGTTGGTGTTGATCGAATGACAGCGAGGACGCAGTCTGAACGTCCTCAAAGGACGTCGGTTATTTGGAAACCGGCGTATTTCGCGCCGGGGTGCTGATTAGCGTATGATTATGGCTCATAATATCCCCTTTGCAGTTGCGGCACCGGGATGGCGCCTCAGTTAGAAGTTACAGCATCGCTCATACGCCCATGATTTCAAAATGGCAATAGAGGGTGCGACACTTTGTACATCAAATCCACCGCCGTTGCATTATTGCAACATTAGGCGCCATCGCGCTGGATTACGGCCCCAAGAATAAGGTCATGTAATCATGAAGAAAATCAGTGTGAAAACCAAGGGGCTTGCAGAACATACAAAGAACGGTTATTGTTGTTCAACATTTGTTCCGATTCTAAAAAAGGAAGTCCAATGCTGACCCGCAAGCAACATGAGCTGTTGATGTTTATCCATGAACGGATGAAAGAAAGCGGCGTGCCCCCCTCTTTCGACGAGATGAAAGATGCGTTGGATTTGAAATCTAAATCGGGCATCCATCGATTGATTACTGCCCTGGAAGAGCGCGGGTTTATCCGCAGATTGCCCAATCGTGCCCGCGCGATGGAAGTGGTGCGGTTGCCGGACAGCATGAACCCCTCTCTTGGCGGCAAGAAATCTAAGTTTGAACCAAGCGTCATTGAAGGCACGCTTGGCAAATCGCCTGAGCCGCGTCCTTCACAGCCTGTGCATGAGGATTCACAAGCGCCCGTGCATGTACCCGTCATGGGGCGGATTGCTGCTGGTGTGCCGATTGAGGCCATTCAAACCCAGTCACACACGATCGCCGTTCCGCCTGAAATGCTTGCTGGTGGCGAGCATTACGCGCTGGAAGTGCGCGGCGACTCGATGATTGACGCAGGCATTTTCGATGGCGACACCGTTTTGATCAAAAAGCAGCAAACCGCCACCAATGGCGAAATTGTTGTTGCGTTGGTGGATGGTGAAGAAGCGACCCTCAAGCGGCTACGCAAGAAAGGCAATTCTGTTGCCTTGGAAGCGGCAAACGAAGCCTATGAAACGCGGATCTTTGGACCAGATCAGGTAGCGGTGCAAGGTCGCCTGGTGGGGCTGTTCCGCAAATATTAAGCCAGGTCGCTGGACCAGGTGTTGGTGCTAATGTTTCACCCGCCATGGACGATGGGCATCTGTCACACTGTGTTTGATCTGAATGTGACCATCATCACCAAAATATAGCGCCGCATTCCCAAGGCGGCGCACATCCCAATTGCGCACCAGATGACTGCCTGTGCTGCACTTTTGATATAAATAGTCTTGCTCGATGATCAAATCGACCAACCCGCAATCCTCGATAACAGCAGCCCTTTGTCGGGCAAACAAAACAGTTTGCCCTTCTGGCATATGAACGACGCACCCCTGCTCATCGCAATTTCCCGCCAACTCCTGCTGCGCGAGATCAACACCCAACCATTCCGCCCAAACCCGTGTCGTGAAATTATTGCCAATCCGATCAATTTGCGCCCACTGCCCCTTATCTGTTTTCACAAATGCCGAGCGCGTTTGGCCCGAAACCAAAATATCAGGCGTCGCCGCCGTGCCGAATAGGCTAATCACCATGCCGGCCACTAGGGGCGGCACAAAGCGCCAAGCCGATTTGGCAATCAAAAACATCATCAATGCAACGCCACAAAGCGGCAACACCCAACCCGCCAAAGGCGCAACATAGGTCCAATCGCCCCCAAGATTGGTGAAAAACCGTGCGATGATGATGACATAATCGATCCCCAATCCCGCCAATGCCAACACGGGCAACTCCAAGCCGAATGGCATAAGAACGCAGGCAAAAATCAGCGCGGGCAAGATGAAAAACCCCACCAAAGGCACGGCAATTAGATTGGCAAACAAACCAAAGGGCGCAAACTGGCTGAAGTGCACCGCCGCAATTGGCGCGGTCGCAATACCAGCCACCAAGCTCGTAAGGCTGAGCCCGCCCAGAAACTGGGCCCATTTGGGCCATTTGCGCGAATGAGCTTGTCCTTTACTCCATTCATAGACCCCCACCAACGCCCCTACGGCCGCAAATGAGAGCTGAAAGCCCGGCTTAAACACCTCATTTGGATAGAGCAAAATCATCGCAATGCATACCAGTGCCACATTGCGCAATGTAATGGCACGTCGTCCCGTAAGCACCGCCACAAACGCCACGATCAACATGATGGTCGCGCGTTGTGTCGCAATGTTCGCGCCAGAAATACCAAGATAGAACGCTGCGGCACCCATGGCCGCAACGGCGGCAATTGATTTGGCGGGCATTTGCGGCGGGAACAGTGGCAAGGCGAGCACGAACCTGATGCCGAGAAACGCGCCCCCCGCCACCAGACTTAGATGCAAGCCGGAAATGGCCAGCAGATGTGCAAGTCCACTCACGGCGATTTCGTCACGCAGTTCAGGTTCAATGGCAGATTGATCGCCAATAATAAGCGCCCGCGCAATTGCCGCATCCTGAGGTTTCATGCCGGAACTGAACCGTTGCGCAACCCCTTGCCTCACATCGAAAATGAAATTCTGAACCAGCGACCACGCCGTTTGCTGACCATCGGACAAAACAACAGGATCCAAAGTACTGCCATAGGCCCCAATGCCATCAAAGAAGCCGTGAAATTGAGGATCATATCCACCCGGATAAACCGGTTTTGGCACCGGAATAAATCGGGCTCTGACCTCCAATTGATCGCCGATTGCAGGTTGGCGGGCAGGTTCAAAGTGCTTTTGCGCAATTGTTAGGCGAACAAACCGAACATCATCCAAGGCGCCGGGGCGCATAGAGCCCAAATCAACCACCGCGCGCAGGTTGCCGTCTGGTCGCAATTCGACCTGCCGAATTTCCCCATTGATCACACCTGCGCTGGGATAGGCCAACAGCGGCGTGCCGCGCATCACAGCACTGGCCGCCATCAAAGCGATGCCAAAGGCGACTGCCCCGGCCAGAAAGAGACAATTGCGAAGAACAATATTGCGCCGCGTCAGCACCGCCCCGCCAAAAAGCGCAAGGCATAATAGTCCATAAAGCCAATATGGCGGCTCAACGGAAAGCTGCGTGTAGATGCAAATGCCAAGGATCAAGGCAAAAGGCAGCAAGACAATGCGGCGGCGTGCAAAATCGACGCCGTCAACAAGGGGTCGGGCAACCGGGTGGTTATCCGAAGAAAATCTTGGTTGTTTCCCCTGCCGCCAGAACAGTTTGTCTATGGCGGCGTTGCGGGTTGAATATGGCTCAAAATCAATATCTTTAAGTGACACGCAACATCCCGATCTTGCGCAATTCTTCACCTATGGTACACAGGCAAGCAATTTTCTCCAACTATTCCAAAATGAGTGCTTCATGAGCAAACAAATCATCACCCGCTTTGCCCCCTCTCCCACAGGCTTTTTGCACATTGGCAATGCCCGCACGGCCTTGTTCAACTGGGCGCTGGCCAAGTCCTTGGGCGGCCAAATGCTGTTGCGCATTGAAGATACGGATAAGGAACGCTCTACTGAGCCGGCCATCCGCGCCATCATTGATGGTTTGGATTGGATGGGCCTTGATTATGATGGCGAACCCATCATGCAATCGGAAAATATTGGCCGTCACAAGGAAGTCGCCCAACAATTGCTGGACGCTGGCCACGCCTACAAATGCTATTGCACCGCGGATGAACTGAACGAAATGCGGGAAAAAGCCCGCGCGGAGGGTCGCAACGCGTTTTATGATCGCCGTTGGCGCAACAAAACAGACGCAGACGCGCCGGCAGGTCAACCTTATGTGGTGCGCATTAAAGCGCCACTTGAAGGCGAGATCGTCATCGACGACAAAGTGCAAGGCAAAGTGACGTTTAAAGCCGAAAACCTGGATGATTTCATTATCTTGCGGTCAGATGGTTCGCCAATCTATCAATTGGCCGTTGTGGTTGATGATCACGATATGGGCGTAACCCACATTTTGCGTGGAGATGATCACCTGACAAATGCGGCCCGTCAGACCGTCATTTACAATGCCATGGGCTGGGACGTTCCGGTGATGGCACACACGCCGCTGATCCACGGCCCAGACGGCGCAAAACTGTCAAAACGCCATGGCGCACTCGGCGTCGGTGAATATCGCAAGATGGGCTACTTGCCTGAGACCATCCGCAACTATTTTGCCCGCCTCGGCTGGTCACATGGCGATGAAGAAATCTTCAGCTCTGAACAGTTCATTGAATGGTTCTCATTTGAAGGATTGAACAAGGCAGGTTCTCGCATGGATTTTGCCAAGCTGGAAAACCTCAATGCCCACTACATCAAAGAGGCTGATGACAAACGCTTGTTTGATCTGATGGTTGGCCTGACGGACGAATTGAGCTTTGAGGTACAAAAGGCGGGGCTGCTTGCCCATGAGGAAACAGTGTTGCGGGCGCTGCCTTTGCTCAAACCTCGTGCCAAAACAATTCTTGATCTGATTACCGGCGCTGAGTTCATTTTTGCCCAACGTCCGCTACAGTTCGAAGAAAAAGCCCTTAACGCACTTGATGATGATTCAGTAGAAATGCTGCGTGCGCTTCAGCCAGAATTGGCTGCAATTGAAAATTGGGATCACGACACAATAAACGATGTGATGCGCGGATTCGCAGATGCAAAAGAGCTGAAATTTGGCAAGGTCGCGCAACCATTGCGTGCGGCGCTTACCGCAAAAGCGGCATCGCCTGGCTGTTTTGATGTGCTCGAATTGTTCGGAAAAGACGAGAGCTTGTCGCGCCTTAAAGAGACAACTGGCGTATAAATACCTAGCCTTCTGAAAGTTTCAGGGTTGGCAACTTGCGTATTGGGACCAAATCCTTTACCCCAAAGCCAACCCTATTCTGGGTCGACGAGTTTAGCGTTAGTGGGGACGTAGGACTTTAGTCATTTTCTGAATCTTGAAGGAGGCCAATCATGACCGATCGGATTGCTAAATTAGAAATTGATGGCGAAAGCTATGAGTTCCCCGTCTTGTCTGGATCTGTAGGACCAGACGTTATCGACATCCGCACATTGTATGCCAAAACTGGCCATTTCACCTTTGACCCAGGCTACACATCTACAGGCTCAACCGAGTCAGCCATCACCTACATCGATGGCAATCAGGGCACATTGCTTTATCGCGGTTACCCCATCGAACAATTGGCCGAAAAGTCAAGCTTCTTGGAAGTCTCCTATCTTCTGCTCAATGGCGAACTGCCAAGCAAAGCCGAATTTGCAGAATTTGAAGAAAAAATCACGCGCCACACCATGCTGCATGAGCAAATGGTCAAATTCTTCGAAGGTTTCCGTCGCGACGCGCACCCAATGGCCATCATTTGTGGCGCTGTTGGTGCTATGTCAGCGTTCTATCATGACTCAACTGACATTACGGACCCAAAGCAACGTGTGATCGCCTCACACCGTTTGATCGCGAAAATGCCAACCATCGCGGCATGGGCCTATAAATATTCTGTGGGCCAACCCTTCATCTATCCGCGCAACGATCTAGGCTTTGCCGCAAACTTCTTGCGCATGTGTTTCGCTGTGCCAGCTGAAGAATATGTTGTGTCCCCAACCATGGCCCGCGCCATGGACCGGATCTTCACCTTGCATGCCGATCACGAGCAGAACGCGTCAACTTCAACAGTTCGCTTGGCTGGTTCATCACATGCCAACCCATTTGCATGTATCGCATCTGGCGTGGCTTCTCTTTGGGGCCCGGCACACGGTGGCGCCAACGAAGCTTGCCTCAACATGTTGCGCGAAATCGGCTCTGTTGATCGCATTCCTGAATTTATTGCACGCGCGAAAGACAAGAACGACCCGTTCCGTCTGATGGGCTTTGGTCACCGCGTTTACAAAAACTTTGACCCACGCGCCAAAGTGATGCAGCAAACAGCGCATGAAGTGTTGTCCGAGCTCGGTGTTGAAAACAACCCAACCTTGCAAGTCGCACAAGAGCTTGAGCGCATCGCCCTTGAAGACGATTACTTCATTGAGAAAAAGCTATACCCGAACGTCGATTTCTATTCTGGCATCATTTTGGATGCGATCGGCTTCCCAACCTCCATGTTCACAGCCATCTTCGCCATGGCGCGGACTGTGGGCTGGATTTCTCAGTGGAAAGAAATGATCGACGATCCAAAACAAAAAATTGGCCGTCCACGTCAGCTCTATACTGGCGCAACGACACGGGATTACACCGATATTTCAGACCGTTAGGCCGGTTTAAATATAGGATAATATCCGTTCAACAGGATCTTGACGGGGCGCCTCTGGCGCCCCTTTTTGCATTAGATGCCGGATTTCTTCAAATCCCGCTTGTTGCGCTTTTCGCGCCGTTTCATTTTCCGCCAACTCATGTGCCGCGGCAGAAAGATCGTCCACGCGTGGCGAGGTGCCCACGATTTCTGGCACCAACTGTCTGCCCAACAATATGTTTGGCAACCCAACCAATGGCCGGCCGGCTTGCTCATAATGCGCACCGAGCTTCTTATCGGCCACGTAGAACAAAACATGCGGCACATCAGCAAAGGCAAGCTCAAGTGTCACCGTGCCACTTACAGCAAGCGCCATTTTGGCCTGTGCAAGTGCACTCTCAAAGGCATCGCGCCCGGATTCAATTTGAATATCAGTGCCAGCCAACTGTCGCTGCAACCCATCCCTCAAATGCTCAACGGTCACCAAGTCCGTATGCGAAAATCCTTCTAATCCATCCCGCACCGTAAGCAATGCGCCAAGATTACGTTTGACTTCGCCCCGACGCGAGCCCGGTAAGAGCAGCAGGTTGTGCCTTTCACCAGCATCAGTTGAGGTGCGGTCCGGGATTAACTGTTCCGCGCTATGCCCCACATAAGTGCATTTAGGACCATCCAGCTCTTTAAAAACCTTTGGTTCAAAAGGCAAAACCGACAGGATTTCATTATAGAGCGGCTTAATCTTTGCGGCACGTTCAGGTCGCCACGCCCAAACCGATGGCGCGACATAGAGCAAAATGGGCAGGTCAGGCAGCCGTTTGCGCACCCCAGCGGCTACCCGATGGGAAAACTCTTGCGAGTCCACCAATAGCAGCACATCTGGTTTGGCCCGTACAATTGCATCAATTGTCTGCTTTAAGCGCCACAGCAAGAGCGGCAAACGCATATAAACGTCGCGCCACCCCATCACCGCCAGATCTGACATCGGGAAAAGGGGTTGCAGCCCCTCTCGCGCAAGTGCCGGGCCGCCAACACCCATCAGATCAACCTGTGTCTGATGAGACAAACCTGCCACCAGATTTGCCGCCAACTTGTCGCCCGAGCTTTCGCCTGCCACAACAAATAGCCGCATCACACCCCACCTAAAATGGTTACACGATGCTGGTCGCAAAGGGCACCCAATGCGTCCTGGTCCAAAAGAAGTGTTTGACCCGCTTCCACAAGGATCACAGATATGCCCGCCTTCGCTGCACGTTCAATCGAGTTGCTGCCAATCGTTGGCAAGTCGCCCACACCGCTTTGCTGCGGCTTTTTGGCCTTTACAAGCCACAAATCCTTTGGAAGATCGGATGTCCGCCGCAGGTCTGCAACGCGATCCATCAGACCATCGGTGCCGCCAATATCTTCACCGGAAATCGGCTGTTGCCCGGCAAAAACAACCGCCTGCCCAATGTCCGTTTCGCCAAATCGACGCGTGACGTTGAGAAGTTGCGCAATGTGGGTCGGCACAGTCTCGCGTACAGGACCATACAAATGTCCCTCACCCGCCAGCAAATCTTGAGCAAATTGATGCACGCCAATTGGCTGTGCACCTACGGCCTTCGCGACCCGTCCAAAGACCTGTTCCACGCCAATGTCGCTGGTGGCATCAGCCTCAGTCAAACCCACGGCATTTGCCATCTGGTGCCGACGCGCGGGCGACAACTCAACGCGCCCGGCCACGCAAATATGGGTGGGCCCAAATTCTTTGGTTTCTGATATTGCACCGGGGAGATCGTCGAGATCAAACTTTGGTAGCTCGGGCCAATGCACGGGAGACAAGGCCATCCCAATCACACCATCCGCGCCAAAGTGTTTTTGCGCCGCCTGATAGGCGGCACGCGCCAACGCGCCCTCGCCCAAAAGCAGCGCAAGTTTGGTCATGAGCCTAGGTCGACGCCGTTTTTCGGCATACAGATTGCCCGTTCGGATGGTTTGCGCACAAACGCCACCACATCCTCAACCAACTGATGGTTTTCAAACAATTCTGCCGCGTCTTCCACGCGCTCACGCAACGTGCCTTCATTCGAAAAAATCATACGATAGGCCGCGCGAAGCGTGTGAATTTCTTCTCGGTCAAAGTTCCGGCGTTTTAGGCCAACCAGATTAAGACCCCCGAGATAAGCCCGATTGCCCAGAACGGATCCATAAGGGATCACATCATTTTCAACCATACTCATGGCCCCGACAAAGGCATGCGCGCCAATCCGCACAAACTGATGCACACCGCTCAGCCCGCCAACAATCGCATGATCGTCCACCAAGCAATGACCCGCCAATGTTGATTGATTGACCATGATTACATGGTCGCCCAAATGGCAATCATGGGCAACGTGCGCGCCGGCCATCAACAACACATGATCGCCAATGCGCGTTTCTAAGCCGCCGCCAGATGTGCCGGGGTTGATCGTTACATGTTCGCGAATAGTGCAATAGTCACCAATAGTCAGGCAACTTTCTTCGCCGGAATATTTTAGATCTTGTGGTCGATGCCCCACCGAAGCGAAAGGAAAAATCTCCGCATTTCGGCCGATAACAGTACGTCCCTGCACAACCACGTGTGAATGCAGCACGGACTCTGCACCAATCTTGATCGGGCCATCCAAAACACAAAACGGACCAATCACTACATTTTCGCCAAGTTCAACCTCGGGCGATACTACAGCTGTCGTATGGATTTCGGTCATGCTCTATTCGTCACGCACAATCATTGCGCCAACCTCTGCTTCGGCCACCACAACGCCATTCACCATGGCTTTCGCATAATAGCGACCGACAGTACGCCGACGATGAGACTTTTTGATGTGATATTCCAAAACATCGCCTGGTCCGGCGGGTTTGCGGAATTTCGCTTTATCAATCGTCAACATGAATACAGAGTATTTCTGGCCAGATTTCTGCTCTTCGGCGATAACGATGGCGCCAGCGGTTTGGGCCATACCTTCAATAATCAGCACGCCGGGAAACACAGGCGAGCCAGGAAAGTGCCCTTGAAACATGGGTTCGTTGAACGTGATGTTTTTTACACCAATCGCTGAATCATCCCCGTCAATCTCGATAATTTTGTCGACCATCAAAAACGGATAACGATGCGGCAAGCACTCCAAGACACGATTAATATCCAATGATGACAATTCTTTTTCAGACATTCCCGACCTCAAACTCCACGCGTCAATCGCGCCCCATTTTTTTTAACTTAGCCTGCATGCGTCGCCATTGCTTGACTTCAACCGCAGGATTACCCGCCAAAATAGTATCCGATTTTTGCGACTTGGACACAATCGAACAGGCCATAACCACGCATCTATCCCCCAGTTTTGCCTTATTGACAATAGAGGCGCGCCCACCAAACAGCACATTGTCACCGATTTCTGAAGATCCGGCAAACCCAGATTTCGCAGCAATCTGACAATTCCGTCCAATTTTTGTATTGTGACCAATTTGCACAAGATTGTCGATTTTGCTGTTTTCACCCACAATCGTGTCGTCCAATGTGCCGCGATCCACGCAGCTATTGGCACCAATTTCGACACCATTTTGTAAGATAACGCGCCCCAATTGAGGAATTTTTTGCGGCCCATCCGCGCGCGGCAAAAAGCCGAAACCTTCAACCCCAATGCGCGCGCCCGAATGGATCACCACGTTGTCGCCAATGTGAGCACATTGTATGGATACATTGTCGCCAATCATCACATTGTGGCCAATCGTGACCCCGCGACCAATACTGCAATTAGGACCAATAACCGCATTGTCGCCGATTTCAACATCAGCACCAAAATAGACATTAGGTGCCAGGTGCACACCATTGCCTAGCGCTTTTGGTGATGTCTCTGCGCAATACCCCAATAGGCGCAAACTGTCGCCATAAAGCAAATCCAGAAGGCCAGTAAAGGTCCGATAGGGATCGGAACAACGTAAATAGAGGGCATCTGAAGCCTGAACATCCGGCAGCTCAGCATCTTCTGCGACTAAAACCACGCCATGCGCGCAATCTGCAGCCACTTCCATATATTTGGAGTCGGCGATAAAACCCAATTCATTTTCATGTAGGAAAGGCACGGTGCCAGCACCGGTGAAAACACGCTGCGCATCTTTTTTGTCGAGTTGAGCCCCAATTGCCCCTTCACCAATTGCCGAAAGCGCATCCGCTAAGCATACATTCTGCTTGATGGCATAAAAGCGCTGATCGACCATGAGTTGAGCCCCTTAAACAAAAAGGATCGCGGACAGTGGCCGCGATCCCCTAAATGTCATCTGACAATCTTCGACTAGAACAAGGTCGAAATCGTCAAAGCAAACACCTGCGTTTGGTCAGCAGTGTCTTTATCGATCACATGGGCAAAGTCACCACGTAGCGGACCGAAGGGGCTATCCCAAATAACACTTGCCCCGACTGAGGTACGTGTTTGAACACCAATGCCATCCACGATCAAAGCAGGGTCAATGCTGTTGTGGCCAAGATATGCGGCATCGGCCCACACAGCGCCTTTTAGGCCATAGCTTTCAGGAAGCACTGGAATTGGGAACTCAACCTCTGCTGAAACCGCCAGATACTCGGTAATACCCAAAGCGTTGTTTGCACCTTGTGGCCCAAGTCCACGTGAGGCAAAACCACGGATCAGGCTTGGACCTGCAACGAACGTTTCAGTTGGGTTCACATACCCACCGCCAAGCTCATTGATAATACCTGCCTGCCCTTTCAAGCTACCGATAACACCAGCATCAGGCAAAATTGGCATATAGTAGCTGCCTTTGACTTCTGACTTAAGCAGGTTGAAATCAACACCTACATATTGCTGGCTTACATTGATCGCGAAACCTTCGCTCGGTGAGCGTGCGTTATCCACATCAGTATAAGTCAAATTGTACCCGACAAAGGCTTTTGTCGCACTGCCACCAAATCCGGTAATGTAGGTTGGCGCGTCAGGAGGACTACCGTCTGTGCCATCTTGATAAGTGGTTTGATCCACCCCAACAAAGGCATTCGCCTGCAAATTATCAACAATAGGTGCGCCAACACGAAGCTGGAAGCCTGTGCTTTGAGTACCGTAGTTGTAGTATTTACCTTCATCCACCTGGCGTTGATACGCATCGACGCCCGCTGAAATTTTCAAGCCCATGAAACGTGGCTCAGTGAAGGAGAAATCATATGTACGCGTACCCTGTGTCGCGCCAATCGAAATCCGGAGATCCTGACCACGCCCCAAGAAGTTACGCTCAGTAAGTGACAACTCACCGCCTACGCCACCGTCAGGCGAATAGTTTGCGCCCAAAGCATAGTTACCAGTGGATTTCTCTTCGACCACAACGTTCACGATCACCTTGTCCGAAGCGCTGCCTTGATCCACAGACACATTCACTGTGGAGAAGAAGCCAAGCCCCATCAAAGCCTCACGGCCGGCCGCCAAGAATGTGCGGTTAAATGGATCGCCTTCAGCAAACTCAAACTCACGACGGATCACGAAATCACGCGTGCGGGTGTTGCCATAAACATTGATCCGCTCAACATAAAGACGCGCACCTTCGTCAACCAAATAGGTCACGTTGAAGGTTTTATTCTCAATGTTACGATCAATACGCGGACGTACTTCAGCGAAGCTGTAACCCATATTGGCCGCATCTTTAGACATTTCAGCCGCGCTCTTTTGCAGCTTGCTCAATGAATAGCGACGACCTTCTTGTGTACGCACGGCACCAGTAAGACTATCTGGGTTAAGGCCAGAAATGCTGGTTTCAATATTGATCTGACCGAATTCATAACGCTCACCTTCGTCAATGGTGAAATTAATGAAGTAAGCATTACGCTCAGCATCAAAATCTGCAACAGCAGATAGCACCTGCGCATCAGGGTAGCCGCGGTTGGCGTAGTAAAGACGGATCAACTCACGATCGACATTCAATTTGTCTTCGTCATAAACGTCATCACGGAACAAGAAGCTCAACAAGTGCGATTCACGTGTTTTGATCGCGGCGCGAAGCTGCCCATCACCGATAGAATTATTGCCTGTGAAGCGGATCGCGGCAATGCCGGCCCGATCGCCCTCGTTAATAACGAAGGTTACTTTCACACGGGCACTATCTTGTACATCAGAGCGCGCTGTCACAGTCGCATTATCAAAACCGGCCTGATCGTATGCCAATTCAATACTGCGAATGTCTTGCTCAAGCGCTGCTTCAGTGTAAACGCCACGTGAAGACAAGTTCACCATGTCTGAAAGCTGGGCATCAGAAAACTTCTGGTTACCCTCAAACAGCACACTGGAAATAATTGGGTTTTCAGACACAGCAACATTCAACGTGTTGCCGGACATATAAACCTTCACAGATGAGAACAGCCCGCTTTGGTAAAGCGAGTCGATCGACTCATCGATTAACTGGCTTGTTGCGCGTTGCCCCTGACGCACTGCCAAAAATGAAATAACGGTGCTGTCGTCAACCCGTTGGTTGCCAGTCACCGAAATACGAGAAACTGTTTGGGCTTGTGCGGCTTGAACGCCCACAACCTCATTGAATGCACTTGGCATCAACGGTGCGCCAAATATCAAGAAAAGTCCCAGAATGAAACTCGGCAAAAGCTTTGCACGTACGATCATGTTTCTTGCAGCCTTTCTGCATTTGCGCAACAGACACGGCAAAACACCCGCCCCTCGCGACACTAACTCCATCATCCGTTTTACTATTTATTATCCCAAACGCAAGCCCAAATAACACTTTGAGTTACCAAAAGATTGTTGAAAGTGTCCATTTGCAACACTTTGTAATCATTTGATTCCAAATATGCTTTGGCGGATGCACCCGCGCTTGATGGGTCTCTTAAAAGATATCGTTGATCAGTGTAAAGACCATGAGAGACATTACCACGAATAACCCAAACCGAAACCCAATTTCCTGAATTTCACGACTCAGTGGGCGTCCCCGCACAACCTCAATGGCATAGTAAACAAGGTGCCCGCCATCTAACAATGGGATGGGAAACAGGTTGAATATGCCGATATTTAGGGACAATAAGGCGGTCAGGCTGATCAGTGAGAAGATACCGATCGATGCGGCCTCACCGGAAATCTTGGCGATTTTAACCGGCCCACCGAGTTGCTCCACATCACCGCGGCCAACAAGCAACTCACCTAAAAATTTGAATGAGCGATCAATTATGAAGACAATCTCTTCAATGGTGATTCCGATCGCTTCAATCGGCCCGGGCCGCACAAAACGCACTTCTTCCTGTGTCGCATCGCGTGATACACCCAAAAATCCGATTTCCGTGTTGTTTCCAAGCCGATCCTCTTGCATGCGTGATCCCGTTGTCACGCGCACTTCAATTTCGCGTCCATTCCGCTCAATCAAAAAAGGAATTTCACGATTCGGGCTGGTGGCAATGATCTTTTGGAAGTCGGAAAAACTGCGCACAGCATAACCATCAACCGCTAAAACCACATCATCAACCAGCAATTCAGACTGTGCGGCGGGTGATTCTGGCGAGATGCCATCAATGCGGGCTTCAATCGTGTAGCGCCCAAGCCCCAGCAACATGCAGTAAAGAATAACAAAGGTGAAAAGGATATTCGCCGCTGGCCCTGCCGCAACAATCGCGATGCGTTGCCACACATTCTTATAATAGAACAACCGCCCACGCTGCTCCGGCGGAATATCATCAAGTGCCTCGCCATCCGGGGCGCTTGCCGCATTCATATCACCCACGAACTTCACATAGCCGCCGAGTGGAATTGCGGAAATCTTCCAGCGTGTCCCATGTTTGTCGTGCCAACCAATCAATTCTGGCCCAAACCCGATTGAGAAGCTTTCAATGGCCACATCATTCCAACGCGCCACTAAATAATGGCCCATCTCGTGCACAAAAACGATCACCACCAATACGATGAGAAACGGTACAAGAATGCCGATTAAACCTGTCATGAGTGCCTTTTTCTAAAACTGCACTACCAAATCAACACGCCCTGCGCGACCTGATCTGAAGCTGCATGAATGACGCCAATAAGGAAAAGCAATATGCCGCCAAATGTAAAACTGTCGATACGGTCCAAAATGCCGCCATGGCCAGGAATAATATCGCCACTGTCCTTGATTAGAAAGCGACGTTTAAGCGCACTTTCTACTAAGTCACCCAATTGAGCAACAACGCTCAACACCGCAGCAATGAGGATACCGATCCAAAAAGGACTGTCCGTCGCCATCAACCATACAATCAGCCCGCCAATCGTGCCAAAACAAAGCCCGCCAATAGCACCGGACCATGTTTTCGATGGCGATATCTCGGGGGAAAGCTTCACCCCGCCCAGCAAGCGCCCCACAAAGAACGCACCACTGTCGGTTAGCCAAATAACAACCGCCAGAAATACGGTTGCCCAAATGCCATTCACCGTGTCGCCGCGCAATGCCAGCACACAAATGGCGGATACGCCAAAAAAGATTGCGCCCGCCGCATAATAGGGCAGCCGCCACTGGCGCCAATCCACAGATAAAGCGGCAACGATGGCACCAGCAAAGAAAAACAATAAGCTCGCCGTGATTCCGGCAATCGGATAGATCACGGCCCCAACCGCCAGTAATCCCATGATCAAATAGGTGAAGCGGTTCATCTTGCCCTGCCCCACCATGCGCGACCATTCTTGATAGGCCAGCGCCACGGCAGCCGCCACCAAGACCGCCACGGCAATTTGTCCATAAATGATGGCAGCGGCAACAATTGGAATCAGCAAAAACGCCGACATGAGGCGCTGCCGCAAATCGCCCCAATTGGGGCCCGTTTTTTGGGGTGAGTGTTCGCTCATGCGCCCACGCCTCCAAAACGGCGTTTGCGCCCGGCAAACTCTTCCAACATGCGCACAAAAATTTCGCGATCAAATTCGGGCCAAAACTCGTCATAAAACACGAACTCAGCATAGGCAGCCTGCCAGAGCAAAAAGTTCGAAATCCGCTCTTCGCCACTCGACCTGAAAATCAAATCAGGGTCTGGCATTCCCGCTGTATAAAGCTTTTCGGCAATGGCAGCCTCATCAATGTCAGCCGCGCTAATCTTACCCGCAGCGGCATCCTGCACCAAAGCACGCACCGCATCCGTGATTTCTTGCCGCCCGCCATAATTGAACGCCACATTCAGCTGAAGGCCCGTGCAATGCGCTGTGCGGCTTTCTGCTTGGTCGATCATTTGTAAAATGGCTTTGGACAGTCCTTCACGGCGTCCAAGAATACGCACCCGCACATTGTGGGCAACAAACTTTGAAACATCCGAGGCCACAAAACGCTTCATCAGCCCTAAGATGGCATTGATCTCGTCCGCTGGGCGCGTCCAGTTTTCCGACGAAAAACTAAATATGGTGAGATAATCAATCTCAAATTCAACTGCACAGGCCACGAGACGGCGCAACGCTTCAACACCAGCACGGTGCCCATCATTGCGGGGCTTGCCCTGTGCAGTTGCCCACCGACCATTGCCGTCCATAATCACACCGATGTGCTGCGGTAAAACCGCAAACTCGGATTCAATAGTTGGGGCGATGGCCGGTTCGTTGGACATTTACGTGCGATCTACACTTGCATGATGTCGGCTTCTTTCTTCGCCAACATGCTATCTACTTCTGACACTGTGTTGTCGGTCAGCTTTTGCACTTCGTCAGACTTCTGGTGCATTTCATCTTTGCTGATGTCGCCGTCTTTTTCCATCTTTTTCAGTGCATCCATGCCATCGCGACGGATGTGGCGGATGGCAACTTTCGCCTGCTCAGCATATTGATGCGCCACTTTGGAAAGCTCGCGCCGGCGCTCTTCATTCAATTCAGGCAGCGCCACACGAATAACAGTACCTTCGGCCATCGGGTTTAGGCCCAATGAGGATTCGCGGATGGCTTTTTCGACCGCCTGGGTCATGCCCTTGTCCCAAACCTGAACGGACAACATGCGCGCTTCAGGCACAGAAACAGTCGCAACCTGGTTCATTGGCATCTTGGAACCATATGCGTCCACCATGATGGGATCCAAAAGGCTTGTTGTCGCCCGGCCCGTGCGCAAACTAGCAAACTCATCCTTGAGTGCAGCCAGCGACTTTTTCATACGCTGGTCTAAATTTGGCATAGAAAAATCTGTCATGTTCTAATCCTTCGATTTTGGCACTCATCCAACCCGCGTGGAAAAGGCCTTCCCCTCAATAATGGCTTGGACGCCGCCCGCGACATCCAAAGCATACACAAAAATTGGCAATTTGTTGTCACGCGCCAACGCAAATGCAGCCATATCCATAACTTTTAAGTTACGCGAGATCACTTCATCATAAGAAATCTGGTCAAATCGCTTGGCGTCTGGATTGTTCGCAGGGTCAGCATCATATACCCCGTCAACCTTCGTCCCTTTGAAAAGGGCATCACATTGCAGCTCAACGGCCTTGAGTGCCGCAGCGGTGTCCGTTGTGAAATAGGGATTGCCGGTGCCGCCGGAACAAATGGCGATTCCACCTTCTTCCAGCGTCTGACGTGCGTCGCGCGCGGTAAAATGGTCAGCCACATCAGGCATAACAAGGTTTGAAAATACCCGTGCTTTGCCGCCTTGTCTGCGAATCGCGTCGCCCAATGCCAAGCAATTGATGACAGTGGCCAACATACCCATATGATCACCCACCACACGGTCAGCACCGCCAGCGGCAACAGACATGCCGCGGAAAATGTTTCCGCCACCGACCACGATGGCCACTTCAAATCCATTTTGGGTGAGATGGACGAGTTGCGCAGCAACTTCGTCAAGAAATTGGGATTCGATCCCAAATGAGCCGTCTCCGGCGAGCGCTTCGCCGGAGACTTTAATCAGAATGCGTTTAAGCGATTGAGAGGCCATTGCCGCCCTAACCTAGTCTAGAGTTGGGAACTTTAAAAAAAGATTCTTTGTTCCAGATCAGGTTATTAGTTACCAGCCGCGGCTGCAACCTCGGCGGCGAAATCGCTCTCTTCTTTTTCAATGCCTTCGCCAATTGCGAAACGTACGAATTCAACCAACTCAATTGGTGCGCCCGCTTCTTTTTCGGCGTTCTTCAGCACATCAGCAATTTTGGTTTCACCGTCAATCACAAAGGTTTGTGACAACAAGCAAACTTCTTCGTAATATTTGCGCATGCGGCCTTCAACCATTTTCTCAACGATTTCAGCAGGCTTGCCTGAACCAGCAGCTTGTTCCGCAAACACAGCGCGCTCACGATCAACAACATCTTGGTCCAAACCTTCTGGCGCAATTGCCAATGGGTTGGTCGCAGCAATGTGCATTGCCAACTGACGGCCAACATTTTCCAAGCCATCTGTCTTGCCTGAAGTTTTCAAGCCAACCAAAATGCCAATGGCACCAAGATCGTCAACAACAGCGTTGTGCACGTAGCTACAAACAATGCCTTCATCAACTGAAACAGTTGCAGAACGACGCAATGTCATGTTCTCGCCGATTTTGGCAACCGCATTGGTCACTTCTTCAGCAATTGTGTGTGATTTGCCAGGGTAAGATGCAGCGGCAAGTTTCTCTACATTCTCGCCTTCTTCCAAAGCAACAGTCGCAATGTCTTTAACCAGACCTTGGAATTCGTCATTACGTGCAACAAAGTCAGTTTCTGAGTTCACCTCAACAACGGCACCTTTGGTACCTGAAGTGACAACGCCAACCAAACCTTCTGCAGCAACACGACCAGCTTTCTTCGCCGCTTTGGCCAAACCTTTGGTGCGCAGCCAATCAACGGCAGCTTCCAAATCACCATTGGTTTCGTTCAGCGCTTTTTTGCAGTCCATCATGCCAACGCCGGTCTGCTCGCGCAATTCTTTCACAAGTGCAGCTGTGATCGCCATTTTAAATCTCCTATGTTGCCAGCCCATATGCGGGCTGGCCCAATCGAAAGTCTTGTGTTTAGCGGGTAAACACGCAGATTTTATGAAGCTTACTGAGCGCCGAGTTCTTTGGCTTGGTCGATCCAACCATCGCGCTCAATGCGGCCTTTAAAGTTCAAACGATCATCAACATTCGCGATGTCTTCTGCGCTAAAGGCAGCGATTTGCGCAAAGGTGTAGATGCCAAGATCATTCAACTTTTGCTCAAGAACTGGGCCAACACCTGAAATCTTTTTCAAATCGTCTGCATCGCCAGCAGGCTTGTCAAACAATGGTGTCGCATCAGCTTCTGCAGCTTCTTCAGCTTTTGGGGCTTCAGCAGCAGGTGCCTCGGCTGGTGCTTCAGCAGCAGCGACGGGTGCAGTTTCTTCCAAAACTGGCTCGCTCACTTCAACAGCTTCACCCAGATCTTCGCCGAATGAAACAGATGAACGTGAAATACCGTCCAAAGCAGCTTTTGAAATCAATGAGCAGTAAAGCTCAATCGCGCGGGCCGCATCATCATTACCTGGAATTGGCAAATCAACAGCTTCTGGGTCGCAGTTTGTATCTGCAATCGCGATCACTGGAATGCCCAAGCGACGTGCTTCGTTCAGCGCCAAAGATTCTTTGTTGGTGTCGATCACAAACAAAAGATTAGGCACGTTGCCCATGTCTTTGATGCCGCCCAAATCGCGCTCAAGACGATCACGCTCACGCGAACGCTGCAAACGCTCTTTCTTGGTCAAGCCTTGCATGCCTTCAGATTCTTGATCTTCAAGTTCACGCAAACGAGCAATTGACTTTGAAATGGTCTGCCAGTTGGTCAGCATGCCGCCCAACCAACGTGAGTTCACATAATACTGAGCAGATTGACGTGCAGCTTCAGCCACAACAGGCGCAGCTTGACGCTTGGTGCCAACGAACAAAACGCGGCCACCTTCTGCAACAGTGTCAGACACCATTTGCAAGGCTTTATACAAAGCAGGCACAGTTTGCGCCAAATCAAGAATGTGAATATCGTTCCGTACACCAAAAATGTATTGTTCCATTTTTGGATTCCAGCGGTGTTTTTGGTGTCCGAAGTGTACGCCAGCTTCGAGCAATTGGCGCATAGAAAAATCAGGAAGTGCCATCGGCCTTCTCTCCTTTTAACCGGTTATAACCTCCGCAAAGAGCTGCAACATATTTTGTCACCGGATGGCGGCCTCTTACGGGCAGCCGTCTTTGCGTGCGAATTGATGAGCGGTCGATACAGCAATCCCCGCACATTGGCAATAGCAAATTGTCGGTAAAATCATGAAAGCGGCGAAAAGCCTGAATTAGCTTGGCCCAGCGCTCACACGGGCATCAGCAACACCGGGCATCACTTTGAGTGAGCTGGCCAGCTCCGGCGTTAAGCGATACCCCCCGGGCAGCTCAATCTCAAACTCGTAATTGTGATCCTGATCCATCACGACAATGGCCACCTGCCCCTCGCCACCGCGTTGCAATTGCTTGGTGAGATGGGGAATGCTTTCTTTGCTGGTCAAATGCAGCACCAATTTGTTGGCCATCTTGGCTATGGCGCGTTCAATCGGGTGCAAATTGATAAGCCGCAACCGCACACCGTCCGGCTGCGCATCGGCTTCTAACTCAACTACGATTGAATTGCCCACAGTCAGCACATCATCAAAGCGGTCCAACTGTTCGGAAAACACCAAAATTTCAAACGTCCCGGTTGGATCAGACAATGTCAGAATCGACATATTGGAGCCCTTGCGGGTCTTGCGATCATTCCGCGACGCAATTGTCCCGGCCATGCGCCCGGCACTGGCGCCATTGCGCGCCGCTTTCTCAAACGCCTGCCAAGTCTGCGCATACCCTTCGGTATAGATCGACTGATATTCGTCCAGCGGGTGCGCTGACAGATAAAAGCCAATGGCGGAAAACTCGCGTTGCAGCCGTTCCGAGTGCGTCCAGCTTTTTACATTCTTGGCCGGCTTGATCGGTTCAGGCGCCGCCGCGGTGAACATATCCACGATGCCTTCTTTACGATTGCTCGTGGCGCGCTGGGCTGTACTCAACACCGTCTCGGTCAAGGAGGCAACTTCCTCACGCCGATAGCCAAGATCGTCAAATGCGCCTGCATGGGTTAGCGTTTCAAACGCCCGTCGATTGACAATTTTGGGGTCGATCCGCTCCGCAAAATCCGCCAAATCCGCAAACGGACGGTCCCCGCGCACCTCGACAATATGTTCCGCAACATTGCGACCCACGCCTTTAACCGCGCAAAGGCTGTAATGAATAGCATTGCCTTCAACAGTGAAAATCACTTCAGATTTATTGACGCTCGGCGGATTAACCTCAATTTTAAGTCTTTGCGCTTCACGTTTGAAATCATTGAGTTTATCGGTATTGCCCATATCCAATGTCATGGAGGCCGCGATAAACTCTTTCGGATAGTGCGCTTTCAAATAGCCGGTCTGATAAGACACCAGCGCATAAGCCGCCGCGTGGGATTTGTTAAAGCCATAGTTCGCAAACTTCGCCACAAGCTCAAAGATATTATCCGCTTGCTGCTTGATCAGGCCATTTTTAACGGCCCCCTCCACAAAGCGCACCTTTTGCTTGTCCATCTCGGCTTTAATCTTTTTACCCATGGCACGGCGTAGCAAATCCGCCTCACCCAATGAGTAACCAGACAAGACCTGCGCGATCTGCATCACCTGTTCCTGATAAACGATAATCCCGTAGGTTTCTTTCAGAATATCGGTCAGGCTCTCATGCAAATAGTCCGGAGTCTCGCGTCCGTGCTTCCGCGCACAGAAAGTGGGGATATTGTCCATCGGACCGGGGCGATAAAGCGCCACAATCGCGATGATGTCCTCGAAACGGTCGGGCTTGAGGTCGAGCAACGCCCGTCGCATGCCCGGACTTTCCACCTGAAACACCCCAACGGTCTCGCCTTTGGCATAAAGATCGTAGGTTTTCTCATCTTCAATCGAGATGTTCTCGATCGAAAAATCACCGCCATCGCGGTTGATCAGCCGTTCCGCATATTCGATGACTGTGAGGGTCTTTAGACCCAAAAAGTCGAACTTAACCAGCCCGGCCTCTTCCACCACCTTCATATTATATTGCGACACCGGCATATCAGAGCGCGGATCGCGATAAAGTGGCACCAATTGCTGCAATGGACGGTCACCAATCACAATGCCCGCCGCGTGGGTCGAGGCATGTCGATAAAGCCCTTCAAGCTTTTTGCCCATTTCCAGCAATTGCGCCACGGTCTCATCTTCATCGCGCATGGCCTGCAAGCGTGGTTCGCCATCAATCGCTTCGGTCAACGTAACCGGATTAGCAGGGTTTGAGGGCACCAACTTGGAAATGCGGTCCACTTGCGGATAAGGCATTTGCAGCACGCGCCCTACGTCACGCAGCACAGCCCGCGCTTGCAGCGTTCCGAAGGTGATAATCTGCGCAACCTGCTCAGCACCATATTTCTGCTGAACATAATGGATCACCTCCTCCCGCCTTTCTTGGCAGAAGTCGATATCAAAGTCGGGCATGGACACACGTTCGGGGTTCAAAAACCGTTCGAACAGCAATGCATAGCGCAAAGGGTCAAGGTTGGTAATCGTCAGCGAATAGGCCACCAATGACCCCGCACCAGACCCCCGGCCCGGCCCCACGGAAATGCCATGCTCCTTCGCCCATTTAATAAAGTCGGCAACGATCAGGAAGTAACCGGGAAACTTCATGCTTTCGATCACGTTCAACTCGAAATCGAGTCGTTCGCGATATTCATCTGCCGTCATGCCAGGTGCAGGACCATCCCGCTCCAAAATGCGCTCAAGCCCCTCTTTCGCCTGCCGCGTCAGTTCCTCGGCCTCGGCCTTCACCGCCTCGTCAGAGCTCATCCCTTCCGGCGCCGCAAAGTTCGGCAAAATCGGCGCCCGCTTCATTGGCCGATAAGTCACGCGCTGGGCAATCTCAAGAGTGTTGTTGATTGCCTCAGGCAGGTCCGCGAACAGCGCGCACATCTCTGCCCGCGACTTAAAATAATGCTGATCCGAAAGCTTGCGCCGCTCTGTCTGGGCCAAAACGCTGCCTTCAGCAATGGCCATCAGCGCATCGTGCGACTCAAAATCATCACTTTTTGGGAAAAAAGGCTCGTTGGTGGCAACCAATGGCACGTCATGCGCATAGGCATAATTGAGCAATTGTGGTTCTGTTTTCGCCTCGGTGTCTTTGCCGTGCCGCTGCAACTCAATATAGAGCCGGTCCCCAAAAATACGGCGCAAATTGTCCAGCCGCGACAACGCTTGCTGATCATAACCTTGCGCAAAAAGCGGATCGATCCCGCCTTCCATTCCACCTGTCAAACAGATGAGATCTTCGTGCAACCCCTCATCAAACCAAGCAATCGGCGCTTTCAGCGCAGCTGCATCGCCCAGCAGATAGGCCCGCGACACCAGTTCTGACAGATTTTGAAACCCCTGCTCGGTTTGCGCGATCAACACCAAGGTCTCCTTGGCGAATTTTTTGCGCTCACGCCCGGGCATATCAGACGGCGGTTCAAACTCGATGGGCAACTCGCAACCCACAATCGGCTGCAATCCCTTTTCGGCTGAAATCTCAGAAAATTGTAGCGCGCCAAATAGGTTGCCCGTGTCCGCGACACCAAGCGCCACCTGCCCGTCGGCAACGGCCAAATCGATCAGCTTTTTCAGCTGTATCGCCCCTTCCAGCAATGAATAGGACGAATGGGCATGTAAGTGGATAAAATCAGGTGTCGCGCTCATGGGGTGACTTTGACATAACGCGCCCATTTTCGCCAAGCAAACTTGTGCGATTTACACAGGCGCGTTTTTGCCTCTTGCCTAAAACCCACCCATGCGTGTGAGCACATCCATCCACATGAGACTTGCAGCACTAAACCCAGCCAAAGAGAAAAGAGCCATCACATCTTTAATCAAAACCAACATTGCAACCTCCTATGTTTCTTATTTGTTCTTATATATTCTCTTTTTGTTCTCGTCTAGTGTGCAGGACGTTTGCATAGCCTGTTGATGAGTTTATGGTTAATGGGGACAACTTGCGGAGAGGTTGTGGAAAGCGTGTGGATAAACTGTGGGCAAATGTGGAAAAGCAAACAGCGCCGTCAGGCAGCGCTGCCGCCAAAAGACTAGAGCGTGGTGGGCACCACTGCCCCGCCCTCAAGGGTGACGATGCGATCTGCGCGCCGTGCAATGTCATGATTGTGCGTGGCAATCAGACCAGCCGCTGCATGATCTTTAATCGAATTCGCCAACAAATCGAAAACAATACCACTGGTGTCAGGGTCCAGATTGCCCGTTGGCTCATCGGCCAGGATTAAACCCGGATTGTTTGCCATCGCGCGGGCAATGGCCACGCGCTGCTGCTCACCGCCGGAAAGCTGTGCCGGGCGATGATCGCCCCGCTCCACCAAACCCATATGGGTCAGCAAATCTTGCGCACGCTTCTTCGCCACATCTTTATCCACCCCAGCAATCAATTGTGGGATCATGATGTTTTCATCAGCCGAAAATTCAGGCAACAGATGGTGGAACTGGTAGATATATCCCACATTTTGCCGGCGCAACAACGTCCGCGAACGGTCGTTCAGCGTATGTGCGCTCGTGCTGCAAATGTTGACGTCGCCTTGGGCGGGTCGCTCCAACAGTCCACAAACGTGCAATAAAGTCGATTTCCCCGCCCCAGACGGGGCCACAAGCGCAACAATCTCGCCCGCAGCAATCTCAAGATTAACATCGACCAGAATATCAAGCCGCGTCTCGCGCTCTAAATAATGGTGATGCACACCATGAAGCGATAATTTCAAATCAACCATAGCGCAACGCCTCAACTGGATCATATTGTGCCGCGCGCCACGCAGGATAAAGCGAAGCAGCAAAACTCAAAATCAATGCAAATGACACCACAAACGCAACCTCAAACGGATCGGTTTTAGACGGCAGTGTTGAAAGGAAAAACACCTCGGGTGGGAAAAGCGTGATGCCAATGGTCTCAGATACCCAAGCCCGAATGGCTTCCGCGTTTGACGACAAGATCAAGCCCGCAATCAAGCCCAAAAATGTCCCCGCAAACCCGATCGCGGTCCCCGTCATGCAAAAGATACGCATAATTGAGGCGCGTGTCGCACCCATGGTCCGCAAAATGGCGATGTCCGTGTTCTTTTCTTTCACCAGCATCACCAATGAGGAAATGATGTTGAACACGGCCACCAAAATGATCATAGACAAGATGACGAACATCACAACGCGCTCAACCTGAAGCGCCGAGAAAAACGTCTCGTTTCGGCGTTGCCAATCCGAAAGGATCATCGGCCGCCCCGCCGCTTCCTGAATAGGCTCGCGCATATTGTGGATGGAATCTGGATCATCGAGGAAAATCTCAAGACCGGTCACCGAATAGATCCGTTCGTAGGATTCATCGATCTGCTCATCTGTCGCGTCCAGCGGCAGCGGCTCCAGCCCCTCTTTCAGCTCATCGCGAAACAGCTTGAAATAGCTTTGCGCCAATTGCAGCGGCATATAGACGAAATAGCTGTCAAATTCGACCATGCCCAATTCAAACACCACATCCACCGGATAGGTGCGGATTTGGGGCGCCGTGCCAAAGGGCGTTACCGTGCCTTCGGGCGTAATAATGGTAACGCTGTCGCCAACAGAGACGCCAAGATTTTGCGCCAGGCGCATGCCGATGGCCACGCCTTTGCTTTCATCCCAATTGTTGAAACCACCCAAAACGGCGGATTCGGCAAACAACGGCATCTTTTGAATATCGCGCTCATTGATACCGCGCACAGCCACACCAGTGGAACGCCCGATGCCAGAAGCCAACGCCTGCCCTTCAGCGAAGGCAATTACTGCTTCAACCCCGTCTACACTTTCAATTTTTGGAATGACGCTTTCAAAATCCTCGAACTGCTCTTCAAGCGGAAACGCGGTAAAATGCCCGTTCAACCCAAGGATTTTGTCCAGCAATTCTGCGCGAAAGCCGTTCATAACAGACATCACAACGATCAATGTGGCCACGCCGATGGCAATGCCAGTCAGCGTCAGCGCTGCAATCACGGAGATAAATGCCTCTTGGCGGCGCGCGCGGAGATAACGCCACGCGACCATAAACTCAAACCGCGAAAAGGGGCGGTTCTGGGGCTGCGTGGCGTCGCTCATAAATTAAACGTCCTGTCTACGTTCCGGCACAATGCGCTCGAGAAGAAAATCAACGGCTTGCTCAAGCGAAACATTGGTCCGCTCGCCCGTTTTACGATTTTTAATCTCAACTTCGTTATTTTTAAGGCCACGTGGTCCAACAATCATCTGATAGGGCAAGCCGATCAAATCGGCAGTGGCAAACTTTCCGCCTGCGCCCATATCGCGATCATCGTACAAAACTTCAATGCCCGCATTATCCAGCTGCTTGTAAAGCGCATCACATTGCGCCACACAGCCTTCGTCGCCGGTTTTCAAATTGATCAATGCCAGTTCAAACGGTGCCACCGACACAGGCCAAATAATGCCATCATCATCGTGACTGGCTTCAATAATGGCCGGCACAAGGCGTGTGAGCCCAATGCCGTATGAACCCATATGCACAGGCACTTCTTGGCCGTTGGCATCCGCCACGGTTGCGCCCATAGGCTCAGAATATTTGGTGCCGAAATAGAACACTTGTCCCACTTCAATGCCACGCGCCTCAACTCGACGATCTTCGGGCACTTCCGCCTGGAACTTGTCCATGTCGATCATGTCTTCGGTGGCCGCATACATTTTGGTCCAGTCGTTGACATAAGATGTCAGATCGCCGTCATAATCCACATCCTTTGGCGGGATGGGTTGATCCAGCAACGCTTTGTCGCAGAAAACGCCACTTTCGCCCGTATCAGCCAACACGATAAATTCGTGGCTCAAATCGCCACCAATGGGGCCGGTTTCAGCTTGCATTGGAATCGCGGTAAGGCCCATGCGGTAATAGGTGCGCAAATAGGCCACAAACATGCGGTGATATGATTTTACAGACGCCTCTTTGTCCAAATCGAACGAATACGCATCCTTCATCAAAAATTCGCGGCTGCGCATAGTGCCAAAGCGCGGACGAATCTCATCCCGGAATTTCCACTGAATATGGTAGAGGTTGAGCGGCAGGTCTTTATATGACTTCACGTTTGACCGGAAAATCGACGTAATCATCTCTTCATTCGTCGGGCCATAAAGCATGTCGCGTTCATGACGGTCGGTCACGCGCAGCATCTCTTTGCCATATGCGTCATAGCGGCCGCTCTCGCGCCAAAGGTCTGCGGGCTGCAAAGTTGGCATCAGCAATTCAATGGCGCCTGCCCGATCTTGCTCCTGCTCAATAATTGCCTGCACCTTACGCAACACCCGATAGCCCATCGGCAGCCATGCATAAAGGCCACTTGCCTCCTGCTTCAACATTGCCGCACGCAGCATAAGGCGGTGCGAAACAATCTCGGCTTCCTTCGGTGTTTCCTTCAATACAGGCAGAAAATATTTTGACAGACGCATGATCTATTCTTGCTTTCTCTCGACTCGTCAAATGGGATTAACAGGTGGCACAAAACGCCATAAGTGGCGTGGATGCAAGGCTTTTCAGTTGAATTTTTCCCATTCAGACGCTGCCGTAAACCAAAATTCCAATTTTTCAGCTTTTGCCGCTAAAAACCGGGTGACAGGACCATTTTAAGTTGTTAGGGTCCAATCCCAATAAGAGGGCTGTTGATCAAATCCGGCCCCGTATACGCTGACAAGGTCTAGGGAGGAACGTTGGCTTCGCTTTAAATAGCTTGAATAAGTCCAACGAATTGTCGCGAAACTATATAAACAGGGCTTCGGCCCTGTTTTTTATTGATTCCAAGATGTTACGACAATTACTTCCAGTAATACTGCAAGGCTGGCAGGCTAATCGCCCACCGCGTCACAAACAGCAAGGCGAACGCCACCACAGTCGCGCCCAACATTTTCTTGATCAAATTTGGCTTGATCGGTGACGCGGCTTCCGATCCGCGGTCCACTTCAACATCCTGCTCCACATGCGAGCGTGTGCCGATGGGCAGCGCCACAAAAAAGCACAACCACCACAAAACAAAATAGAGCGCGATTGAAGAGACCAAACCCATGTGACTTACACCTTATGGACAAAAACTTTGACGATGGGCTTTTTACCCCAAAATTGATTCACTTCCGAGCGGACAGCTCGTCGCACGGCTTCAGCAAGCACATGGACAGCCCCGCGCTTTTTCGCGGGCATTGAGCGGATCACACCATCAATGGCTTTATCAACCACCAAGTCGAAATCTTCATCCTCGTCTTCCAACTGGGGCAAGCCATAAAGCTCAACCTGCGGTGCTTCCCGCATTTGCCCTTTACCATCCACCACCATGGAAACAGCAATAAAGCCCCCGAAGGCCAGTTTGCGCCGCTCGCGCACGCCGCTCTCTTCCGGGGAACACAAAATATCCCCATCCAGATACACACGGCCCGATGGCACTTCGTCCACCAAGCGCTCAGCGGATGGGTAAAGCATAGCCATATCGCCATTGCGGATCGACAGCACTTTTTCAATGCCAGCTTCGCGCCCCAATTCCGCCTGCGCTTCCAAATGAGCGGCCTCGCCGTGCACAGGCACCAACACACTTGGCTTCAACCATTCATAAAGCCGGCGCAGCTCGCCACGGCGCGGGTGGCCCGAAACGTGCACAAGCGCGTCCTTATCGCTAATCACCTTCACGCCCTGATTGATCAGCAAGTTCTGGATGTCCAAAACATCCTTCTCATTCCCCGGAATCGCTTTGGACGAAAAGATCACCTGATCCCCTTTGTTCAAGGTCAAGGCGTGGTGATCGTCGCGCGCGATCCGCGCAATCGCCGCCCGGGACTCGCCTTGCGATCCGGTGCAGATCAAACAAACCTTCTCACGCGGCAAATAGCCAAACGCATCCTGGTCCAAAAACGGCTCAATGCCCTCAAACATGCCAAGGTCACGGGCGATCTCTGATGTGCGGTGGATCGCGCGGCCGGAAGCCACCACATGGCGTCCCGCCTTTTGCGCCGCACGCGCGATAGAGATCATCCGCCCCACATTTGAGGCGAAGATCGTCACCGCCACCCGCTGCGGCGCGTCCAACATGAGTTTTTCAAGGCTCTCGGCAACCTCGCCTTCGCCTGGGCTTTCGCCTTCACGCACAGCATTTGTGCTGTCACAGATAAGCGCCAGCGGTGCGTCCATCGCCCCGATTTCACGCAACCGTTTTTCGTCTGTCGGCGCATTGCCCACTGGCGACGGATCAAGTTTCCAATCGCCCGTATGCAAGGCACGGCCAGCTGGTGTTTCGATATAGAGTGCTGAGCTTTCCGGAATCGAGTGCGCCACATTAATCAACTCGACCTTGAACGGTCCAAGTTCAAATGTGTCCCCTTGCTGCACAATTTTGACCGGCACTTCATAGCCAAAATTGTTGGAGCGCCCTTTCGCTTTCAGCATCGCTGCCGCAAAAGGCGAAGCATAGACATCGCATTCCAACTGCGGCCAAAGATCCATCACGCCGCCATAATGGTCTTCGTGCGCGTGGGTCAGCACCATGCCGACAATATTGTCGGCTTCATCTTCCAAAAACCGCAAATCAGGCATCACCAGCTCGATGCCGGGCAAATCCGGACCAGCAAAGGTCAGGCCACAATCAACAATCAACCATTTCCGGTTGTCCGGCGCGCCAAAGCCATAAAGACCGAAATTCATTCCGATCTCGCCAACGCCGCCTAAAGGGACAAAAACCAACTGGTCCTGCATAAAATCAAACTTCCATTACAAATTGAATATCTCGCCCGCGGTCACGATGCGCTGTCGACCCATATGATCAACAATCAATCCACCTGTCGGGTCCACCCCTTCAAGTCGCGCTTCATAGCTTTCCGCATTGGCATTAATCCGCATGACTTCTCCCATCTTATACGCATGGGAAAGCCAATCGGCTCGAATTTCGGCAAAATTATTGCCACGCGCCCACTGCCCCAACCGTTGGGCAACGGCATCGGACAGAAAAGCAAAAAAATGGGCCGGCGACGTATTCAGCCCCAGGGATGCAAAGTCACTCGCCGGGTGGTTGGATTGATCCGGGTGAAATGCGAGATTTACGCCCATTCCGATCACCACAAATCGGCTTTGCCCCTTCATACCGCCTTCCAGCAATAATCCGGCGCACTTTTTGCCATTGATCATCAGATCATTTGGCCATTTCAACTCAATGGTAAGGCCATCCACGCTTTGCGCCGCTGCAACGGCACAAACCGCATCATAAAGCGCCAGCGCCATCACAAACGACAATTGAGCCACATATTCACTTGGCGCCGGTTCAGTCAACAGCAAAGAGGAATAAAGGTTCCCCGGCGGCGAGTGCCAAAAGCGCCCGCGCCTTCCCTTGCCGTCCTCTTGTTGGTCAGCCACAAGCCAAACGGGGCCAATGGCCCCGTTTAAAGCGTCTTGCATCAATGTGGCGCTGGTGGATCCTATCGTCGGCACATGCCGTAGTTGAAATCCATCCAAGCGGGCACGTTCACCAAGGCTAACCACTAAAAGAGGCTACCCGCTGCTGTTTGCGCCCACTGGGTCAACGGCACACCGAGTGTGAAATAATAGGTCACGATCAAAAAGCCAGAAATCGCAATGATAAGGCGAAGGGCAAACGCTGACTCTTCAAATTGATGCACAACTTCATCGAAATACATCACTTTGATCACACGCAGATAATAGAACGCACTCACCGCACTGGCCAACACACCAATCACCGCCAACACAAACAATTGCGCTTCAATTGCAGCAAGGAACACTTGCCACTTGGCGAAGAACCCAGCCAAAGGCGGCAAGCCAATCAGGGAAAACATGATGATGGCCATACCCGCTGCCACGAATGGGCGCGATTGGGCCAAGCCCGCCAAGTCATCAATGTTTTCCACATAGCCTTCGTCATTCTTCAACGCCAGGATACAGGCGAACAAACCGAGGGTCATGGTCAGGTAGATCGCCATATAAACGGCAACGCCTTCCACCCCGATTTGCGACCCGGCAGAAAGCCCAACCAACGCAAAGCCCACATGGCCGATAGATGAATAGGCAATCAAGCGTTTGATGTTCTTCTGGCCAATCGCAGCGAAAGCGGCAAGCACCATTGAAGCAATTGAAACGAAAATCACAATTTGCTGCCAATCTTTCGAGATTGGCTCAAACGCATCAAACACCACCCGCACGAACAGGGCCATCGCCGCCACTTTTGGAGCGGAAGCAAAGAAAGCTGTCACCGGTGTGGGTACACCTTGGTAAACGTCTGGCGTCCACATGTGGAACGGTACGGCTGAAACTTTAAACGCCAACCCTGCCATCACAAACACAAGGCCGACAATCAAGCCCAGTGAGGGCTCGCCGAGTGAAATCGCCCGGGCAATTTCGTCCAATTGCGTATGGCCGGTAAAGCCATAAACCATGGAGGCACCGTAAAGCAGCATACCGGAAGACAATGCGCCAAGCACAAAATACTTCAAGCCCGCTTCTGTCGCTTTGCTGGAATCGCGCTTAAACGCTGCGATCACGTAAAGTGACAAGGATTGCAATTCAAGGCCGATATACAATGAAATCAGATCGTTGGCTGAGATCATCATCAACATGCCGAGCGTGGCCAAAATCACCAACACCGGATATTCGAACTTGTTCAGCCTGTGCTCATCCGCACTGGACACCGAGATCGCGAGGGCAAAGGCCGACCCGATCAACACCAGCACTTTCATGAAGCGCGCGAAAGCGTCCTGCACGAAAGCACCATTGAACAACACGCCATCAACGGGGACCGCCACTTCAAGCAATGCCGTAGCGGCCAAAAGCGCCATGGCGATACCCAAAACAATCTGGTTGGCGCTTTTGGCTGAGGCAAACACCCCAACCATCAGCAACACGATGGCGCCAATCGCCAACAGCAGTTCTGGAAATGCTGGCGCGAGATCTGCAAAAGAAGTCAAATCAGAATTCATTATATCCCCCTAGTGCGCGACGTCGGCAAGGGTGCCAACGTGCCCCAGGCTCATTTGATATTGGTTGACCAACTGCTCCACTGAAGCGGCTGTCGCATCCAAAATTGGTGCTGGATAGAAACCGAAAAAGATCGTGAGAATGATCAAGGGCACAATCACCGCCATTTCGCGCGGGTTCATGTCCAAAATCGCCTTCAAATTCTCTTTTTCCAATACGCCGAAAATCACACGACGATATAGCCAAAGCGCGTAACCTGCGGACAAGATCACACCAAACGCGGCACCAAAGGCCACCCAAGTGTTCACTTGGAAAATCCCCATCAAAACCAGGAATTCGCCAACAAAGCCGCTGGTGCCCGGTAGGCCAACATTGGCCATGGTGAACACCATAAAGGCAAAGGCATATCTCGGCATACGTTCAACCAGGCCGCCATAGGCATCAATCCGGCGCGTGTGCATCCGGTCATAGATCACCCCGACGCACAGGAACAACGCGCCCGACACAATCCCGTGCGAAATCATTTGGAAGATCGCGCCTTGGATGCCCAGCATATTGCCGGCGAAAATACCCATGGTCACATAGCCCATATGCGCCACAGATGAATAAGCAATCAGCTTTTTAATGTCTTCTTGAACCAACGCCACCAAAGAGGTGATGATGATCGCCGCGATCGACAGCACAAACACAAAGTTCGAGAAATAGGCTGATGCTTCTGGGAACATCGGCAACGAGAACCGCAAGAACCCGTAGCCACCCATTTTCAGCAAGATCGCCGCCAAGATCACAGAACCCGCGGTTGGCGCTTCAACGTGCGCTTCTGGCAACCAACGGTGGAATGGCCACATCGGCATTTTCACTGCAAGTGAAGCAAAGAAGGCCAGCCATAACCAATATTGCGATTCCGAGGAGAACTCGAACTGCAACAGTTTGGCGATATCCAGCGTACCTGCCTGCCAATACATGGCCATCACAGCCAACAGCATCAGCACCGAACCAATGAAGGTATAGAAGAAGAACTTGTAGCTCGCTTGAATCCGCTTCTTGCCGCCCCAAATCCCGATAATCAGGAACATGGGGATCAAGCCGCCTTCAAAGAAGACATAGAACATGGCCAAATCAAGCGTGGCGAATACCCCGATCATCAAGAATTCGAGGATCAGGAAGGCCACCATATATTCACGAACCCGGTTCTGAACAGATTCCCAACTGGCCAACACACACATTGGCATCAATAGTCCGGTCAAAACGATGAACAGGATCGAAATCCCATCAACGCCCATGCGGTAGCCGATGACATCATCGCCAATCCAGCTGTGGTTTTGCACAAACTGGAAGCCTGGATTTGTGGAGTCAAACATGGCCCACATCACCAGCGAGAACACGAAGGTCACCAAAGTGGTGGCCAGCGCAATCCGGCGCATATTGTTTTTGGCCAGATCGTCATTGCCCGGCACAATCAATAGGAAAAAGACACCGACCAACGGCAGGAAAGTCAGAATCGATAGGATGTTGTTATTTATAATATTCATCCGAGTAGGCCCCCTGCAGCAATCGCCCAGGTAATCAGTGCGGCAACACCAATCAGCATTGCCAATGCATAGTGATAAAGATAGCCAGATTGCAGTCTTACAACTTGGTTGGTCACGTCTTTAACGCGCCGGGCCAAGCCACCAACAATCACACCATCGACGAACCAGTCATCAAACCCGCGCCACAACACACGGCCAAGCCATTTGGCCGGACGCACAAAGATGAAGTCATAGAGTTCATCAAAGTACCATTTGTTGAGCAAGAAGGCATAAAGCCCGGAATGCTGTTTCGCCAATGCCTTCGGCAAGTCTGGTTTTGAGATGTAGAACCACCAGGCCATGATAAAGCCGATGATCATCGCAAATGTCGCAGATAGCTTCACCCAAGTTGGCACGTGGTGTGCCGCATCGATGATTTCTGCATCCACAACAATTGAACCTAGGAAGAAGGCTTGAACATGATCGGCATGGCCGAAGAAGCTGTCATAGAACACAATACCTGAAAGCACCGCGCCAACTGCCAACACATAAAGTGGGATCAGCATGACATTCGGGCTCTCATGCGCATGGTCAAAAACTTCTTTTGAAGCGCGGGTCTTGCCGTGGAAGGTCAAGTGCACCAAGCGCCATGAATAGAAACTTGTGAACAAGGCTGCGATCACCAGCAGGTAGAACGCAAAGTTCCCAGCTTCTGTGTGCGCGCCGTAAGCGGCTTCAATAATGGCATCTTTAGAGAAGAAGCCAGCAAAGCCGAGATTTGGCAACGCATCAGAGACAAGATGGAACGGCAAGCCGACACCGGTCAGCGCCAACGTCCCGATCATCATCATCCAATAGGTCACGGGCACCTTGTTCTTAATGCCACCCATTTTGCGCATGTCTTGCTCGTGGTGCATCGCATGGATCACCGAACCAGCCCCTAAGAACAACAAGGCTTTAAAGAATGCGTGTGTGAACAGGTGGAAAATACCGGCTGAATAAGCCCCTACCCCAAGTGCCACAAACATGTAGCCAAGCTGCGAACAGGTTGAATAAGCAATCACGCGCTTAATATCGTTCTGCACCAAGCCAACAGTCGCCGCGAAGAACGCTGTAATCGCGCCGATCACCGTCACAACGGTCAATGCGGTTGGAGAGGCTTCAAACATGGGCGACAAACGCGCCACCATAAACACACCAGCGGTCACCATAGTCGCGGCGTGGATCAAGGCCGAAACAGGTGTCGGGCCCTCCATCGCGTCAGGCAACCAAGTGTGCAGCAGGAACTGAGCCGATTTACCCATCGCCCCGAGGAACAACAGCAAGCAGATCACGGTCATCGCGTCCCACTGGCCCCAAAGGAAGTTGATGGTTTGCCCATCCATGTCCGCCACATGCGCAAACGCCGTGTCGAAATCAATGGTTCCCAGCATCATCACAGCGGCAAAAATACCGAGGATAAAGCCAAAGTCACCCACACGGTTGACGATAAAGGCTTTCATCGCCGCCGCATTGGCGCTTGGCTTTTGATACCAGAAGCCAATCAACAAATATGACGCCAAGCCAACGCCTTCCCAGCCAAAGAACATTTGCAGGAAGTTATCGGCCGTCACCAGCATCAACATCGCGAAAGTAAAGAGCGACAAATAGGCAAAGAAGCGTGCCCGATGGGGATCATCATGCATATAGCCGATTGAATAAAGGTGCACCAAAGACGACACAGTGGTCACAACCACCAGCATCACCGCGGTTAGCGTATCCACGCGGATCATCCAGTAAAGATCCAGCCCACCGGTATCGATCCAACGGAATAAAGTGATCTTGACCGCTTCCGCCGCCATAAAGCCATGGTCGGCAGCCGTCTCTGCACCGTGCGCCGCCTCGCCACCGGAACCAAAAAAGATCCCTGCAAACACAACCCAGGACAACAGCGCTGAAACCATCAACAAACCTGTCGTCAGATATTCAGCCGCCTTGTGCCCGATGGACCGGCCCAAAAGCCCAGCCACCAAGGCCCCAATCAACGGGAGAAAGAGAATGGCATGATACATCGTCATTAACCCTTCATCACGTTGACATCGTCCACGGCAATGGAGCCACGGTTACGATAGAACACCACAAGGATCGCCAAACCAATCGCCGCTTCCGCCGCCGCAACGGTCAAAATCATCAAAGCGAACACTTGGCCAGCCATGTCTTGTAGGTGGGCGCTGAACGCCACAAAATTGATATTCACTGCCAAAAGGATCAATTCCACTGACATGAGAATGATGATCACATTCTTACGATTCAGAAATATGCCAAATACGCCAAGCGTAAACAAAATGGCCGCCACGGTCAGAAAATGACCAAGTCCGATATCCGGTATCATTTAGGCCCCCAATTAAATCCCTTTGCCGCTCTCGACACTGACAACTTCGACAGCATCTTCGCGTTTGCGCGCAACCTGCGCATTAATATCTTGCCGCTTCACATTTGGTTTATGCTTCAGCGTCAACACAATTGCCCCGATCATCGCCACCAACAAAATCAGCCCGGCAGCTTCAAACAAATAGACGTAGCGGGTGTAAAGCATGTTGCCCAAAGCTTCGGTGTTGGACATGCCCTCCACGAATGGCACCGCACTTGAGCTCGCCACCTCCGGGGTCACCACAAATGACCCGGCCACCAGAATAAGCTCAATCAGCAACACGCCGCCAATCAAGGCGCCGACGGGCGCATATTGCAAAATGCCCTGGCGCAATTGGGCGAAGTCTACATCCAGCATCATCACCACAAACAGGAACAGCACCATCACCGCGCCCACATAGACAACGATGAGCAACAGCGCCAAAAACTCAGCGCCCGCCAGCATGAAAATGCCAGCACCATTCACAAAGGCGAGGATCAAAAACAGCACAGAGTGCACTGGATTCCGCGAGGAAATCACCATCACCGCAGAGATGATCGCCACCGTTGCAAACAAATAGAAAAATGCAAGTTGAAGGGTCATATCATCAAGCTCCTAGCGATATGGCGCGTCGGCAGCGAGATTGGCAGCAATCTCACGTTCCCAACGGTCACCATTTTCCAAAAGCTTCTCCTTGTCGAAATAAAGCTCTTCGCGGGTTTCAGTCGCAAATTCAAAGTTTGGCCCTTCCACAATCGCATCCACCGGACACGCTTCCTGGCAAAAGCCGCAATAGATGCACTTCACCATGTCGATGTCGTACCGTACCGTGCGGCGCGTGCCATCGTTCTGGCGCGGGCCAGCTTCAATGGTGATCGCTTGTGCCGGACAAATCGCTTCACACAATTTGCAGGCAATGCAGCGCTCTTCCCCGTTGGGATAGCGGCGCAACGCATGCTCACCGCGAAAACGTGGGCTTACTGGCCCTTTTTCAAACGGGTAGTTGATGGTTGGCTTCGGTTTGAAGAAATAACGCATTGCCAGAAAGAATGTCGAAACAAACTCTCTCAGCAAAAGCGAATTGAGAAACTGAATTGCTCGCATGTGTCGTTTCTCCTTAAGCCATTCCGCCGTGCCAACCCCAGCCTGTCAGCTGAAGCACAAAGGCCACGACGAAAATCATTACGATGGAAATCGGCAAGAATACTTTCCAGCCCAAACGCATCAATTGGTCATAGCGATAGCGCGGCACAAAAGCCTTCACCATCGCAAACATGAAGAACACCAGTGAGGTCTTCAAAACGAACCAAACCGCACCAGGGATCCAGTTGAACGGCGCTGCATCGATTGGCGGCAGCCACCCACCCATAAACAGGATTGTTGTAAGCGCACACATCAACACGATGGCCACATATTCACCCAACATGAACATCATGTAAGGGGTGGAACCATATTCCACCATGAAACCGGCAACCAACTCAGATTCCGCTTCCGGCAGATCGAATGGCGGACGGTTTGTCTCAGCCAGTGCCGAAATAAAGAAGATGATGAACATCGGGAACAAAGGCAGCCAGAACCAGTTGAGGAATGACAACCAAGGCACGCCCAACATATGTGCCAAGCCCATTTCTTGCTGCGCATGCACAATGTCCGTCAGGTTCAGCGACCCAACACACAGCAACACAGTGATGATCACAAAACCAATCGAGACTTCGTAAGACACCATTTGCGCGGCAGACCGCAGCGCGCCCAAGAACGGATATTTCGAGTTGGAGGCCCAGCCACCCATGATCACGCCATAAACACCGAGCGAGGAAATCGCCAGGATGTAAAGCACGCCCACATTGATGTCGGCCATCGCCCAGCCTTCGTCAATCGGCACCACGGCCCAAGCCGCAAGCGAGACCAACACGGTGATGAATGGCGCCAACAAGAACACAACTTTGTCCGAACCGGCCGGAATAAGGGGTTCCTTAAACGCAAATTTCAGCAAATCGGCAAAGCTTTGCAGCAAACCAAAGGCACCAACCACGTTGGGACCACGACGGATTTGCACAGCCGCCCAGATTTTACGGTCAGCCAGCAGCACATAGGCCACAAACACCAACAACGTTACCAGCAGCAAAAGTGCCTTCCAAACAAACCCGATTTGTTCGCCCAACCCCAAAAAGGGCACGCCGAGCAAATAATCAAGTGATGGGAGTAACCAATCCATAATTCAGCCCCTACTCCGCAGCTTCTTTAACTTGCCCAAGTGCCAATTGCGAACATTCGGCCATCACTTTGGATGCCCGTGCAATCGGATTGGTCAAATAGAAATCTTCAATCGGTGAACCCAAAGCACCGGGTTTAATCTTCGCTGGCACTTTCGCCAGTTTGGCCACATCTGCAGCCTTTGTTTCCACGGGGCCTTCAACAACAGCCAAATGCGGCACATCAGCATAAAGCGCTGCACGCAGTTGGTTGAGATTGTCGAACGGCAAGGTGGCGCCCAAATGTGCGCTCAAAGCCCGCAAAATCGCCCAATCTTCTTTGGCTTCGCCCGGCCCAAACACAGCGCGGTTCGTGCGCTGCACGGTGCCTGCTGTGTTCACATAGGTCACGCTTTTTTCGGTGTAAGCGGAGCCCGGCAAAATCACATCTGCCGCATGGGCACCGCGATCACCGTGCGACCCGATATAAACAACAAACGCATCCTCATAGGCGCTGAGGTCGTAGCTATCTGCCCCCAACAAAAACACGACATCCATGTCGCCTTTTTTGCCAGCTGCCTGCATCTTGGCCGCATCCAAGCCGCCGCGCTCAGGCACAAAGCCCACATCCAGGCCACCAACACGACCAGCTGCATTGTGCAACACGGCAAAGCCGTTCCATTCGTCGCTCAATGCGCCATTGTCAGAAGCGATCTGTGCACTCAAGGCCAAGACATCTTTAGCAGTTGCGCCACTCAATGCGCCCTCGCCCACAATAATCATGGGGCGTTTCGCCTTGCTCAACACTTTGGCAAACTTGTCGTCACCTGCGGCCAAAGCCGCCAAAGCTTCGGTGCCGGTGCCCAAATAGGCGTAATCATATTTCAGATCAGCGTTTTCGCCGATCACCGCAATTGGCGTGCCGTTTTGGCGCCACGCTTTTCGGATACGGGCATTCACGAGTGAGGCTTCTTTGCGCGGGTCACTGCCCACGATCAAAATCGCATCCGCATCTTCAATGCCAGCAATGCCTGCATTCATGATGTAGCTTGCACGGCCCTTGGAAGGTTCGATTACCGAACCAACTGGACGGCAATCAAAGTTTTTCACGCCGATTGAGGTCAACATGGACTTCAAAGCATACATTTCTTCAGCACCAGCCAAGTCGCCGGCCAACGCGCCGATTTTCGCTGGATCAGCTTTTTTCACCGCGCGAGCGATGGTCGCAAATGCGTCATTCCAATCGGAAGCCTGCAACTTGCGGTTCTTTTTCACGTAAACTTTGTCGAGACGTTGTGATTTCAAGCCATCCCAAATGAAGCGTGTCTTATCTGAAATCCACTCTTCATTGATTGCTTCGTTCACACGTGGCATCACGCGCATCACTTCACGGCCACGGCTATCCACACGAATGTTAGAGCCAACCGCGTCCATCACATCGATGCTTTCGGTCTTGTTCAATTCCCAAGGCCGCGCTTGGAAGGCATAAGGCTTGGAAGTCAACGCACCAACAGGGCAAAGGTCAATCACATTGCCCTGCAGCTCTGATGTCATCGCCTGCTCAAGGTAGGTGGTGATTTCAGCGTCTTCACCACGGCCGATCAGGCCAAGTTCAGAAATGCCCGCCACTTCGGTGGTGAACCGCACACAACGTGTACAGTGAATACAGCGGGTCATGATGGTGTTCACCAATGGCCCGATATATTTGTCTTCCACCGCGCGCTTATTTTCCTGATAGCGCGAATTGTCCATGCCGTAAGCCATGGCCTGGTCTTGCAAATCGCACTCGCCGCCCTGGTCACAAATCGGACAATCCAGCGGGTGGTTGATCAGCAAAAATTCCATCACGCCTTCGCGCGCCTTTTTCACCATCGGTGTGTTCGTGAACACTTCTGGCGGTTGACCTTCTGGCCCGGGGCGCAAATCGCGCACGCTCATGGCGCAAGAAGCCGCTGGCTTTGGGGGGCCGCCCTTCACTTCCACAAGGCACATGCGGCAGTTGCCCGCCACAGAAAGACGCTCGTGATAACAAAAACGTGGAATTTCAGCACCAGCTTCCTCACACGCTTGCATCAGCGTGTAGTGATCTGGAACCTCAATTTCATTACCGTCTACTTTAATATTGGCCATGCTCTTGCCGCCTTATTCCGCTGCAACAGAAGGCACAGCACCTTCTGCTTTCGCATTGTGCGTATATTGATCAATCCGCGCTTCAATTTCCGGACGGAAATTGCGGATCAACCCTTGAATTGGCCATGCTGCCGCATCGCCCAACGCACAAATTGTGTGTCCTTCAACCTGCTTGGTCACTTCAAACAGCATATCAATTTCACGCTTTTGCGCTTCGCCACGCACCATGCGTTCCATCACACGATACATCCAGCCGGTGCCCTCACGACATGGGGTGCACTGACCACAACTTTCGTGCTTGTAGAAATAGGAAAGCCGCGCAATCGCTGCGATAATGTCGGTTGATTTGTCCATTACGATCACCGCTGCGGTGCCCAATGAAGACCCAACTTCTTTCAGCCCATCAAAATCCATGATCGCATCACGCATTTTATCGCCTGGCACACAAGGTACAGAAGAGCCACCGGGGATAACCGCCAGCAAATTGTCCCAACCGCCGCGAATGCCACCGCAATGCTTGTCGATCAATTCGCCAAAGCTGATGCCCATTTCTTCTTCAAATGTCGCTGGCTGATTGACGTGGCCAGAAACACAGAACAATTTTGAACCTGTGTTGTTCTCACGGCCAAGCCCTGCAAACCAAGAACCACCGCGGCGCAAAATTTCCGGCACAACGGCAATTGATTCCACGTTGTTCACGGTGGTTGGCGAACCATAAAGCCCCATGCCCGCAGGGAATGGAGGCTTCAACCGTGGTTGGCCCTTCTTGCCTTCAAGGCTCTCCAGCAATGCTGTTTCTTCACCACAAATATAAGCGCCAGCGCCATGGTGCACGATGATATCGAAATCCCACCCATGCACATTGTTTTTGCCGATCAATTTGGCTTCATACGCCTGATCAACAGCCGCTTGCAGCCGTTCACGTTCGCGCACAAATTCGCCGCGCACATAAATATAAGCAGCATGCGCATCCATCGCACGGCCCGCCAACAAGCACCCTTCCACAAGGTGATGTGGATCGTGGCGCATAATTTCGCGGTCTTTACAGGTGCCTGGCTCAGATTCATCAGCATTCACTACCAGATAGTGGGGCCGACCATCATTTTGCTTAGGCATAAAGCTCCACTTCAAACCAGTGGGGAAGCCAGCGCCGCCGCGACCACGCAAGCCCGATCCTTTCACCTCTTCGGTGATCCAATCCCGGCCTTTATCAATAAAGCTTTTGGTTTGTGACCAAGCGCCACGCTTTTGCGCGCCTTCAAGGCCCCAATCTTCAAACCCGTACAGGTTGGTAAAAATGCGGTCTTTATCTGTCAGCATTATCGACGCCCCCGCATAAATGCATAAAACAACACCAATCCGATCGCTGCGCTAACCACCAGGCCAAAAATACCGTTGGTGAGAAAAGCTGCAAAAAATGCAATCAAACGGATCGAGATATAGGTGCCCACCATGAAGGCAATCGCCAACATGATGTTTCTCGCGTTCAACTCAATGCCCATGAAACGTTCAGCCATTAGCGTGGATCCTTACCAAAGACTTTGCGATATTCGTCAGCACCACCTTTGGCCAAAGCCTTGGCTTGTGCTTTCCAGTCATCGCGTTCAATCCGACCCTTAAAGCTCAAACGATCATCGACTTCTGCGATCTGCTTTTTGGTCAGCTTTGCCACTTGTTGATATGTGGTAATGCCCAAATCATTCAGCTTGCCTTCAAGCACTGGGCCAACACCTGAAATCAATTTCAAGTCGTCTTTTTGTCCTTCAGGTGCCTCGAACAAAGGTGCCTTCATTTCAGCATCGTCAGCCTTTGCCGCTGCTTTCTTCGCTGTCTTGCTTGGCGTTTTTACTTTCGCGCCTGGCTCTTCAGCTTTCTGCTTGGCTGTCGGTTTCGGTGCTGCGTTTGACGCTGGCTTTGCCGCAGGCTTGCGCGCTTTAGTGGCTTTTGCAGGTACATCCGTCAATGTAACATGCCCGCCTTCCGGCGCAGCAAACTGACGGTTGATCTGTGGGCCAGTTTTCACGTCCTTGCCCGCCTCAAACTCATCGATCATTTCTTCGAAACGTTCAGGCGTCAAATCTTCATAAGTGTCTTTAAACACCATCGCCATCGGCGCGTTCACACATGCGCCCAAGCATTCCACTTCTTCCCATGAAAGCGTGCCGCTCTCATTGGTTTCAAACGGCTTTTCATTGATCTTGCTTTTGCAAACTTTGATCAAATCTTCTGAGCCGCGCAACATGCATGGTGTTGTGCCACACACTTGAATGTGTGCTTTGGTGCCCACCGGTTTCAATTGGAATTGGGTATAAAAAGTCGCCACTTCCAACACGCGGATGTAAGGCATCTCCAACATGTCGGCGACATGTTCAATGGCAGCCTTGGTCACCCAACCATCTTGGTCCTGCGCCCGCATCAATAGTGGGATCACAGCAGATTGCTGGCGGCCTTTTGGATATTTCGCAATGGTTTGCTTTGCCCACTTCTTATTGTCGGCATTAAACGCAAATTCTTGCGGTTGAACTTTATCTTCTGCGAGACGACGAACTGACATTAGCGATCTACCTCGCCGAAAACGATATCAAGAGTACCAATAATGGCTGAAACGTCAGCCAACATATGACCACGGCTCAAAAAGTCCATGGCCGACATATGCGCAAACCCGGGCGCTCGAATTTTACAGCGATAGGGCTTATTGCTGCCATCAGACACCAAATAAACGCCAAATTCGCCTTTAGGCGCTTCCACAGCCGCATAAACTTCACCTTCGGGCACTTTGTAGCCTTCAGTGTAGAGTTTAAAATGGTGGATCAAGCCTTCCATTGATTGCTTCATCTCACTGCGTTTGGGCGGCACAATCTTGCCGTCGATTGACGAAATTGGCCCCTGCCCATCAGGCGAACGCAATTTATCAATGCACTGGCGCATAATTTTCACTGACTCGCGCATTTCTTCCATGCGCACCAAATAGCGGTCATAACAGTCGCCATTTTTCCCGATCGGAATATCGAATTCCATCTCGTCATAGCATTCGTAGGGCTGGCTCTTGCGCAAATCCCATTTTGCACCAGAACCACGCACCATCACGCCAGAAAAGCCCCAGGCCCAAGCATCTTCCAGCTTCACGGTGGCGATATCCACGTTCCGCTGTTTGAAGATACGGTTGTCGGTCAAGAGGCCCTCAATATCGTCGAGAACATCCAAAAACGGGTCACACCACGCTTCGATATCGTCGATCAGCTCAGGCGGCAAATCCTGGTGCACACCACCGGGACGCACATAGGCTGCGTGCATGCGCGCGCCACAAGCACGCTCATAAAATACCATCAGCTTTTCACGCTCTTCAAAGCCCCAAAGCGGTGGTGTCAACGCGCCAACGTCCATCGCTTGGGTTGTCACGTTCAGCAAATGGTTCAAAATCCGCCCGATTTCAGAATAAAGCACGCGGATCAACTGACCACGTTTTGGCACTGTGATGCCCAGCAAACGCTCAACTGCCAAGGCAAAAGCGTGCTCCTGGTTCATCGGCGCCACATAGTCAAGCCGATCAAAATAAGGCACAGCCTGCAAATAGGTTTTGTGCTCGATCAGCTTTTCAGTACCGCGGTGCAACAAGCCCACATGCGGGTCAACCCGTTCAACAACTTCACCGTCCAGCTCAAGCACCAAACGCAACACGCCGTGCGCTGCCGGGTGTTGCGGGCCAAAGTTGATGTTGAAATTTCTAAGTTGCGCTTCGCTCATAATATGATCCTCAACCTTGCGCCTTTTCATCACCAGGCAGCACATAGTCGGTGCCTTCCCAAGGTGACAAATAGTCAAATGAGCGGAATTCTTGTGTCAGCTTCACAGGCTCATACACAACGCGCTGCAACTCTTCATTGTAACGCACCTCGACAAAGCCGGTGAGCGGGAAGTCTTTGCGCAAAGGAAACCCTTCAAAGCCATAATCAGTCAGCAAACGGCGCAGTTCCGGGTGGTTCACAAACAAAATGCCATACATATCGTAGGCTTCGCGCTCGAACCAATCCGCACCAGGATAGACTTCACAGATTGAAGCCACTGGTGTGTCTTCGTCTGTTTTCAGCTTAACGCGAATGCGCAAGTTCTGAGTTGGGCTCAAAAAGTGGTAAACCACGTCGAACCGCTCGACACGCTGTGGATAATCAACGCCACAAATATCAATAATGCAGCTGAACTGACATTGGCTGTCATCACGCAGTAGGCGCGCAACATCCACAATTGAATCTGCGGCAATGTTTAGCGTCAACTCACCAAAATTACCTTCAACTGATTGCACAGCTTCCGGCAGTTTCGCGCTGATATAATCGCCAAGTTCTGAAAGGGAAGAATCCATTTGCCCCCTGCCCCTTATCGCTCAATGGTGCCGGTACGGCGGAGCTTCTTTTGCAAAAGCAAAACGCCATACAGCAAGGCTTCGGCTGTTGGTGGGCACCCAGGCACATAAATGTCCACTGGCACCACACGATCACAACCGCGCACAACAGAATAAGAATAGTGATAATAGCCGCCGCCATTCGCGCAGGACCCCATAGAGATCACATAACGCGGTTCCGGCATTTGGTCATAGACCTTGCGCAACGCAGGCGCCATCTTGTTCGTCAACGTACCGGCAACGATCATCACGTCGGATTGACGCGGGGATGCACGCGGCGCAAAGCCAAAACGCTCCGCATCATAACGCGGCATAGACATGTGCATCATCTCAACGGCGCAACATGCAAGACCGAATGTCATCCACATTAGGGACCCTGTACGCGCCCAGTTGATCAACTCGTCGGTTGACGTGACCAAAAAGCCTTTATCGGCCAGCTGATCATTGACATCTAGAAAGAACGGATCATCAGCCCCGACTGGCTTACCAGTCTTTGGATCGATAATACCTTTTGGCTGCGAAGACACCAAAGTCGAATTATTGTCTAATCCCATTCCAAAGCCCCTTTGCGCCATTCATAAATAAAGCCAATGGTCAAAACACCCAAGAAGATCATCATGGCCCAAAAGCCGAACCAGCCAACATCTTTAAATGCGACGGCCCAAGGAAACAGGAACGCAACTTCCAAATCAAAAATGATGAACAAAATGGCCACCAGATAGAAGCGGATATCAAATTTCATCCGCGCATCATCAAACGCTTCAAAACCACATTCATACGCAGACACCTTTTCAGGGTCGGGACGTTTAACGGCGATAATGAAGGGAGCAACCAAAAGTGCCAAACCGATCACTGCGGATAAACCAACAAATATGATCACGGGCAGATACTGAGAGAGCAATTCGGTCATAATTGCCTTGCCTTTTTTGACAGCTGAAACCCAGCCAAAGAATTTGTCACAAGCCAGACTCACAAAATGGAGCCGAAACTTCGATTTGGTACGGCTTACGCCAACACCTTACGTGTTTCAAGGGCTTTGGCTTCAAATTTTTAATTTATCTCCTCATTCAAATCAAATAAGGCAAGCATCGTAAATAGTTTTAAAAACTGGACTTTTTTACTCATAAAAAAGAGCGCTCCAAAACGGAACGCTCTCTCGAACACTGTGTTGTGCACTTCAGCTTAGTTGAAGTACCAACGTGCTTTCGCGTCAATCGCGTGGCTTGATGTACCGCCGCTGTAAACTGACCAGTTGTATTCAGAACCAATCGTCACATCGTCAGACACAGCAAACTCGATACCACCACCGAGGATGCCTACCGCGTCGCCGAAGTGATGGCCAATACCACCAACAGCATAGAGCAACACATCGTCAGAAACGAGGTAACCAGCGCGACCTGTCAGGTCATACTGAGCACCATAATATGTGCCGCCATCATAGTTAGCTTGTGCGCCAACTTCGAAACCGAAAACCATTTCGTCGAACTGTGTGTTCATACCGGCAATGGCACCAATGCCCCAAACGTCTGATGCTGCATTTACATATGCACCGTTCACACCCGCATAGAAGCGGTTCCAGTCAAAGCCTGGATTAGAGTATGCAGGCGCAGCTGTTGGAGCTGGGGTATAATCGATCACAGGGTCCGCTGCGGACGCGCCTGCCGTCATTGCTGCTGATGCTAGCATAGCAATGGAAATTTTCTTCAAAATGCTCATAATTGCCTCCATGGCTCTCTTAAGCGTTACTCTCGGCATATAGGTTCTAATCTCAAGAACGCAACGGCAACCGGGAAAGTTCCGTAAGTTTCCATTTAATTCGCGCAAAAATAGCGCGTAAGAGATCCCCTAACACCTATGAATCAAATCTACAGGCAAAAGGTGACCGGAATTAGTCTGAAATGTGGCTAAATCAATTCATGGCTAACAAAGTGTAAAAAAGCCACACTACCCATCGTAGTGTGGCTTTACATGCCATAAAATGAATTTATCGCTTAATTGAAATACCAACGCATCTTAGCGTCAAATGCGTGACCATCCGTGCCACCACCATCTGTGATGTACGTATATTCACCGCCAAAGGTCACATTGTCATGCACCGCAAATTCGATACCACCGCCTAGGCCGGCAAAAGTATCGCCACTATCGCTAAAAACAACACCGCCAGTGGCATATAGCAATGCTTCAGGTGCCATAAGATAACCTGCGCGTCCGAAAACGTCATAGAATGCGCCTGAGTATACTCCGCCATCATAGTAGGCCGTGCCCTGCACTTCCAAACCGAACACCCAATCACCTGATTGCATATTCAAACCTGCAAGCCCGCCAACACCAAAATACTGTGTACCATCATTCATACCGCCAGCACTCAGGCCGATATAAAAACGATCCCAATCAAATGTCGAAGATGTCACAACGGGAGCCGGTTGTGTGTAGATAATTGGATCGGCAGCAGACGCGCCAATCACTCCGGTAGCAACAATTGTTGTTGCGAGAATCATTGATTTAAACATTTCGCCTCACCCTTTTATTAATTAACTGCAAATTTAGGCGCGAAGCGAAAAAGAGTCAATTAGTCTGGGAAACAGCGCACTGTTCCAAGCCGCGAGATACAATGATTTTTTGAAAAGTGGCGGGAGTGACGGGACTCGAACCCGCGACCTCTGGCGTGACAGGCCAGCGCTCTAACCAACTGAGCTACACCCCCTTTAATGAGAAAGTCTCGTCAAAGAGTGTGCGTGGTTTAAAACTGAAAGCACTTTGTGTCAAGCGCCATTTTCAATCTTTATGACATTGTTTTCAAAGAGAAAATATTTCTTTTTGCGAACAGTGCCGAACCACGACAAGAACCAAAATGGTGGGCGGTGAGAGACTCGAACTCCCGACATCTTCGGTGTAAACGAAGCGCTCTACCAACTGAGCTAACCGCCCCCCGTTTGGTGATGCATCGTTTAAGGTGTTCTTTCGCCCTCGTCAACAAAAAAGGTCTCGATTTTCACCGAGACCTTCAAAAAAATGCAAAAAATTTTGCTTAGACTAGTTCACAGCGTCTTTGAGCTGTTTACCAGGCTTGAATTTAGGCACGTTTGTCGCTGCAATATCAATTTCAGCGCCAGTTGCTGGGTTGCGGCCTTTAGTGGCTTTACGGTGAGAAACCGCAAATGTACCAAAGCCTACCAGGCGAACTTCGTCACCATTTTTCAATGTACCAGTAATCGCTTCGAAAACAGCGTCCACTGCGCTTGCGGCGTCTGCTTTTGTCAATCCAGCTTTTTCCGCCGTTGCAGCGACCAAATCATTTTTGTTCATTAGTCCATCCTCATTTTTTGGCCCGACTTACTTTTGTCGGGCAATACGCCATGAACCTTTTGACGATTCTTTCCCAAACGCAAGGAATTCCGGCGCTTTCAGCCCGGTTTTAGGCAAAAAAAGAGCGGAAAAGTTGCCTTTTCCGCTCCTTAAGCATCAAATTGTGGAAAACACTAGTGTGCAACCACGCCTGTGCCTTCGCCTTTTTCGGCTTTTTTGCTCGCGGCATACGCCTCAAAGTCCCACTCAATCGGCTCTGGAACTTCAACCAGAGCGTGTTTGAGTGCGTCTTCCATTTGCTTCACAGGGACAATTTCCAGCCCCTCTTTCACAATGTCTGGCACTTCAGAAAGGTCACGCACATTCTCTTCGGGAATCAGTACCTTTTTGATTCCCCCGCGCAATGCCGCAAGCAGCTTCTCTTTCAAGCCGCCGATTGGCAGCACGCGACCGCGCAAGGTGATCTCACCAGTCATCGCCACATCGTGACGCACCGGAATGCCGGTCATCACCGAAACGATCGCCGTGGCCATACCAATGCCCGCTGAAGGACCATCTTTTGGCGTGGCCCCTTCGGGCACGTGCACGTGAATGTCATGCGAATCAAACTTTGGCGGTTCAATGCCAAAATCGACTGCCCGGGAGCGCACATAAGTCGCCGCGGCGGTGATTGATTCTTTCATCACGTCTTTCAAATTGCCGGTAACGGTCATTTTGCCCTTACCATGGGTCATCACGCCTTCGATGGTCAGCATTTCGCCGCCCACCTGTGTCCAAGCCAGGCCTGTGACCAGGCCAACTTGTGGATCTAGCTCGATTTCGCCATAGCGGTGCTTTGGCGGTCCCAAATATTCCTCGATTTTTTCCACATCGAGCATGATGGACTTTTTCTTGTCATCCATCATCAGTTCGGTCACCGCTTTCCGCATCAGGTTCGCAATTTCACGCTTCAAGTTCCGCACACCCGCTTCACGCGTATAGCGACGAATCAAGAATTCGAGCCCCTTATCCGGCAAAGCAATCTCAGATGTTTCCAGGCCATGCTCTTTAATCGCGTCGGAAATCAAATGCTGACGCGCAATTTCCATCTTTTCAATCTCGGTGTAGCCAGACAAGCGAATGATTTCCATCCGGTCCAACAAGGGCCCAGGAATATTCAACGTGTTGGCCGTCGTGATAAACATCACGTCCGACAAATCGAAATCGACTTCGAGATAGTGGTCCGAAAATGAGTTGTTTTGCTCAGGATCGAGCACTTCCAACAGCGCAGAACTTGGGTCACCGCGGAAATCCATGCCCATCTTGTCGATCTCATCGAGCAAGAACATCGGGTTGGACTTGCCAACCTTCTTCATGGACTGAATCACCTTGCCTGGCATAGAGCCAATATAGGTCCGGCGGTGGCCGCGAATCTCGGCCTCGTCGCGCACGCCGCCCAGCGACATGCGGGCAAACTCACGCCCAGTTGCCTTGGCGATCGATTTGCCCAATGAGGTTTTACCCACACCTGGAGGACCAACGAGACACAGAATCGGTCCCTTCAACTTGCCTGTACGGCTTTGCACAGCAAGATATTCAATGATCCGCTCTTTAACCTTCTCAAGGCCATAGTGATCCGCATCCAAAACCTCTTGCGAAAACTTCAAATCGCGTTTGATTTTGGACTTTTTGCCCCAAGGCAAACCAAGCAACCAATCAAGATAGTTGCGCACAACTGTCGCTTCGGCCGACATTGGGCTCATGGCTTTCAGCTTTTTCAGCTCGGCCTTCGCCTTGTCTTTCGCTTCCTTCGACAATTTTGTCTTTTTGATCCGCTCTTCAAGCTCTGTCAGCTCGTCAGTGCCATCTTCAGAATCACCCAACTCTTTTTGAATGGCCTTCATCTGCTCATTCAAATAATACTCGCGTTGGGTTTTTTCCATCTGGCGCTTCACGCGCGTGCGAATCCGTTTTTCCACCTGCAGAACGCCGATTTCGCCTTCCATCAACTCCAACACACGTTCCAAACGGCCCGGTACGGAGGTGATCGACAAAATGTCCTGCTTGTCTTGGATTTTCACAGCCAAATGCGATGCGATCGTATCTGCCAATTTCGAATGATCTTCGATCTGCGATACGGCGCCCACCACTTCTGGCGATACTTTTTTGTTCAGCTTGACGTAGTTCTCAAACTCATTGACCGCTGAGCGGGCCAAGGCTTCCGCCTCAACGTCATCATGATCATCCATCTCCATCGCCGTGGCTTTGGCTTCATAATAATCGTCGGTGCGGACAAACTCTTCAATGCTTGCACGCGATAGCCCTTCGATCAGCACTTTTACGGTGCCATCGGGCAGTTTCAGCAGTTGCAACACAGAGGCAATGGTGCCCACATCAAACACATCTTCAGGAGATGGGTCATCTTCTTGCGCACTTTTTTGGGTCACGACCAAGATATTCTTGTCGTCGCGCATGACTTCTTCAAGCGCTTTAACCGATTTTTCGCGCCCCACAAATAGCGGCACGATCATGCCCGGAAATGCCACAATGTCACGCAAAGGCAAAACCGGATAAACCCGGCTTTCGCCTGGTGCCAAATCAAGTTCAGTTGTCTTGGATTCGGACATAATTATTCCTTTCATCAACCAGCATTGATTTCCCAGTTACAAGCGGCAAAATCAATCCTGTTCTGGACCGACAATGGGTCACAACATGGCCACGCCCTTGCAAGGACGCACCAAGACTCATTGATACTATTAGATAGGAAGTTTTGATGGCCCTACAAGTGCTTTGCAGGGCCAAATCACAAAACTTTATGCGCCGGCTTCCAGCTCTTCTTCTTTGCGGTCCGCATAGATGTAGAGGGGACGTGCGTCCTTCTCCTCAACCACATCTTCGCTGATCACAACTTCTTCCACGCCTTCTAGCGATGGAAGGTCATACATGGTGTCGAGCAAAATGCCTTCCATGATCGAACGCAACCCGCGTGCACCGGTCTTCCGCTCAATGGCTTGGCGCGCGATTGCGTGCAAGGCATCTTCGTGGAAAGTCAACTCAACATCTTCCATTTGGAACAAACGTTGATATTGGCGCACAAGGGCGTTTTTGGGTTCGGTCAGAATTTGCACCAAGGCACCTTCGTCCAAATCTTCCAAAGTCGCAATCACAGGCAAACGGCCGATAAATTCGGGGATCAAACCAAACTTCACCAAATCTTCTGGCTCAACTTCAGCAAAAACCTCACCCAAACGACGATCTTTAGGATCGCTCACTTCGGCATCAAACCCGATGGAGCTGTGCTCGCCACGTTCGGCAATCACCTTTTCCAACCCGGCAAAAGCACCACCAACGATAAACAGGATGTTGGTCGTATCCACCTGCAAAAACTCTTGCTGTGGATGCTTGCGCCCGCCTTGCGGTGGAACACTGGCTACAGTGCCTTCCATAATCTTCAACAAGGCTTGCTGAACGCCCTCACCTGAAACGTCACGTGTAATCGATGGGTTGTCAGATTTACGAGAAATCTTATCCACCTCATCGATATAAACGATGCCGCGTTGGGCTTTTTCAACATTGTAGTCAGAAGACTGCAATAGCTTCAAAATGATGTTTTCAACATCTTCACCAACATAGCCAGCTTCAGTCAAAGTCGTTGCGTCAGCCATGGTGAACGGCACATCAATGATGCGCGCCAAAGTCTGCGCCAAATATGTTTTACCGCAACCTGTTGGGCCGATCAGCAAGATGTTCGACTTCGCCAATTCGATGTCTTGATTTTTCGTGGCGTGGTTTAACCGTTTATAGTGGTTGTGCACGGCAACCGACAAAACGCGTTTCGCGCGCGCTTGGCCGATCACGTAATCGTCGAGCACTTCACAAATCTCTGCTGGCGCCATCACTCCATCGGAGGACTTAACTGTGGAGGACTTATTCTCTTCACGAATAATATCCATGCACAGCTCAACGCACTCATCACAGATGAAAACGGTTGGCCCGGCAATAAGCTTGCGTACCTCATGCTGGGATTTACCGCAGAATGAGCAGTAAAGCGTATTTTTTGCGCTGTCGCCGTTACCGTTATCTTTTGTCATCAAAGCACTCCTAAATGTGCATTTTTAGCAGCATGTCTTTAAAACGCTATCACTTGCAAATAAACAAACCGTAAGCGTTTTGGATACCTTAGCTTTTCTCTATCGTTCTCGCAAATAGCGAAACGGTGCACACACTGTGTCCCTTTTCCGCCATTTGCCTATTTGGCGGGTGCCCTATTGTTCGCTGGGCACCGCACGCTTTTCGTAAACTTTATCGACCAGACCAAACTCTTTAGCATCGTCGGCGGACATGAAATTGTCACGCTCAAGCGCCTGCTCGATGGTTTCGTAATCTTGGCCTGTGTGCTTCACATAGATTTCATTCAAGCGGCGCTTGAGGTTCTCTGTGTGTTTGGCGTGGATCAAAATGTCCGTTGCCGTACCTTGGTAACCGCCAGAAGGCTGGTGCACCATAACAGAAGCGTTCGGCAACACGCCGCGCATGCCCTCGTCGCCAGCAGCCAACAACAATGACCCCATTGAAGCGGCCTGACCTACACACAAGGTAGAGATTTTCGGGCGGATAAACTGCATCGTGTCATAAATAGACAATCCAGCTGTCACAACACCGCCAGGCGAATTGATATACATTGCGATCTCTTTCTTGGGGTTTTCACTCTCCAAGAACAAAAGCTGCGCCACAATCAAAGACGCCATATTGTCTTCAACCGGTCCGGTCACAAAGATAATGCGCTCACGCAGCAAGCGTGAGAAAATATCAAAAGAACGCTCCCCACGGTTGCTTTGCTCTACAACCATTGGCACCAGCGTGTTGGTCAACATATCCATCGGATCTTTCATACGTTCCACCTTCTTTGCAATCGAATCGATTGTTTCGATCAGATATGATCCTGTCTTAACTTAGCGTAAAGGCGGGAGATAGGCCCTAACACTGAGTCATTCAAGTCACGGTTAATTTATTTGTCCACCGCCATCAGCACTTCTGGCAGCTTTGCCACAAGGTCTGAGGCGATCATGCCTTCTTTTCCAAATCCCTGCGCGCAAGCCCCATGAATGAAGGCACCTCCACACGCTGCATCAATCCCAGACATGCCGCGCGCCAGCATGCCACCAATAATTCCAGCCAATACGTCACCTGAACCCGCCGTTGCCAGAATGGCCGGCGCATTTGAATTTATGACCACACGACCATCGGGCGCTCCAATAACCGTGTCGGCACCTTTTAAAAGAACCTGCGCACCGCTCGCCTCAGCCGCTATGCGCACCATCTCGATCTTGCTCTCCGCCTCGTCCATTTTACCAAACAAACGGGCAAACTCACCGCCATGCGGCGTCAGCACGATATTATCGCCACCATATCTATGAATATGGTCGAATAATGACTTTGGATCACTCTCAAACGCCATTAAAGCATCGGCATCTAGCACACATCCGCGCTGCGCCGCAATGGTCGACAGGACCTTATCGCGCAGCGCGTTTGTCACGCCAGCCCCCGGCCCCAAAACCAAGCTGTTAAACCGTTCATCTTGCAGCAACTTTTCCAATGGCGCAGGTTTAAGCATAATTTCGGTAACATGGTGCGCTTGCACCTCAAGCGCTGCCTTATCGCCAAATAGCGACACAAGGCCTGCCCCACTGCGCAATGCCGCCATTGCACTCAATCGCGCCGCGCCACCGCTCAACGCGTCACCAGAAAGCACCAGACAATGCCCCCGGCTATATTTATGCCCCTGCGCTTCATATGGCGGTATCTGCCAAAGATCTGGCCCATTGTGCCAAACCTTCCCGCCAATTCGCGGCAACACCGCATCCAAGATGCCAATCTGCCCCAAATGGACGTCACCGCAATAGGACTTGCCCGGCAACAGGAAATGCCCCGGCTTCAACCGGAAAAAACTCACACTGGCGACCGCACGAATGGCCGCACCGCGGACGGCACCCGTTGCCCCGTCAATCCCGCTTGGCATATCGATGGCTACAATTGGCTTCCGGGTGCGATTCATCCGCTTTATTAGTTCGGCAAACGTACCAACAACATCCCGATCCAGACCAGCGCCGAAAAGCCCATCAATCAGGAGGTCACACTCATCCAGCAAATCATTGATCGGGCTGTCTTCCGCCCCCCAAAGATCCAGATGCTGGCGTGCTGCCTCACCCAGACGGTCACGCGCACCCATGAACGTTAGTTTGACGAACCAACCTGCATCACGCAGCAAACGGGCCACAACAAACCCATCGCCGCCATTATTGCCAGGCCCACAAACGACACCAACCGTGCAAGGCGAAAAATTGACGCGCACATAATCGGCCACCACTTGCCCGGCATTTTGCATCAGCTCAAATTCGGGCACGCCTTTTTGAATGGTCAGGCGGTCCGCCTCTGCCATTTCATCCGGTGACAACAATAGGTTCAGTGATTCTGTTTTCATCGCCCATATGCTGGCATATTCACGGTGCCTATTTCCATCATAAAACAGCCGGTGCAAACGCGACAAAACTTCTCTGCGAACCTTCATGTTGCCAAACAAACAAAAGGCCGCCCAAAGGCGGCCTAAATGCAATCAAACTAAATCTTGAAAAAGATGTTAGTCGTGGTTGTGAGGCTCGAGGTCTTCCTCTTCGCTCTCTTCAACCAGTTTGATCAATTCTTCTTTGGTGACTTTCTTGTCAGTCACTTCAGCCAGTTCAATCACGTAATCAACAACTTTGTCTTCAAAGATTGGCGCACGAAGGCCAGCCAAAGCCTGTTGGTTGTTACGGAAATAGTCATATACCTGCTGCTCTTGACCAGGATATTTCTGAACTTCCGCGATCAACGCTTTTTGGTGCTCTTCTTCGGTCACTTCGATTTCGTTTTTATTGCCGATTTCAGCAATCACGAGGCCCAAACGCACCCGACGGTCAGCAATCGCGCGATATTCTTCGCGTGCTTTCTCTTCGGTTGTGCCTTCATCTTCAAAGCTACGACCATGATGCTCGATATCGTGCATCACACGGTCCCAAATGCCTTTAAACTCAAGGTCAACCAACTGCTCAGGCACGTCAAATTTGTGCGCTTCATCCAAAGCGTCCAAAACTTCGCGCTTCACGCGACGACGTGTCAAACCGTCCAACTGGCCTTTCAACTGGTCTGTGATCATCTCACGCAATTGCGCAATTGATTCCAAACCAAGAGTTTTGGCGAATTCATCGTCAATCTCAACTTTGGCAGGTGTTTCCACCTCAAGCACTTCAACGTCGAACGTTGCGTCCTTACCAGCCAAGTCTTCAGCGCGATATTCCTCAGGGAATTTCACTTCAACAACTTTTTTGTCGCCTTTTTTCAAGCCAACAAGCTGCTCTTCAAAACCTGGGATAAACTGGCCAGAACCAAGCACCAATGGTGTTGAATCTGATTGGCCGCCTTCAAATGGTTCGCCGTCAACTTTGCCCAAGAAAGACATTGTTACGCGATCGCCATCGGCAGCTTTGCCGTCTTTAGCTTCAAACGGACGGTTCTGATCGATCACAGCATTAAACTGCTCATCGACTTCTTTCTCGTCTGCTTCAACAATAGGACGTTCAATTTTGATTTTTTTGAAGTCCATCAATTCAACATTTGGCAAAATCTCATATGCAACTGAGAAGTCCAAATCTTTATTGCCTTCAAAAACTTCGTTCAAAACGGCTTCGTCTTCGCCAAAGTCGATTTCTGGCTGCGCAGCAGCTTTTTCATCGCGCTCGGTCAAAGAAGACTGAACAGCAGTGTTCACAGTCTCTTGAATAACGTCACCCATGACAGAACGGCCATAAACCTTTTTCAAGTGCGCAAAAGGAACTTTGCCAGGACGGAAGCCCTTAATGTTCACTTGGTCCTTGAGTTCGTTCAATTTGGCGTCGAGCTTCTCATTGAGTTCAGAAGCTGGAATGCTCATTTCGAGCTTACGCTTCAGCCCTTCATTGAGGGTTTCAGAAACCTGCATGCGGAATATCCCGTTCTTTAATTCGATCGATCATTGTTCGCTGGGAAGAATGGTGCGGGTGGAGGGACTTGAACCCCCACGCCTGAGGCACTAGAACCTAAATCTAGCGTGTCTACCAATTTCACCACACCCGCCAATAACTTCCCACAGCGATGAAGTCGGCGCTGGGTCTAACCCAATTGCAAACAACAGTCAAAGCACTTTCGTGATTTTTTTGCTCAATTTCTCGAAAAACTGACATTTTTCCCGTTTCGCCCTCACCTGTTGGTCAAAAAACCACACATTTGTCACCTGCCTCAGCAACGAAGTGACCTGAAGACACCTCCAAATCGACTGCCTAAAAAAAAGGCAGCTTGCTCATTATTTAGGCAAAGACAGCCAAAGCGGACTGCCGCAATTTTAGCCGCAAACGCATAAGTGGTTGATTTTTAAACACTTCGCCACCTTGGCAAAAACTGGCACGCGGCATGCATATGTAGGGGCAGACGAACCAAAGCCTTATGGAGAATGGGTCTCGTGAAAAAAATAGAAGCTATTGTGAAGCCATTTAAACTTGATGAGGTCAAAGAGGCCCTTCAAGACGCTGGCTTTCAGGGGATAACAGTTACCGAGGTGAAGGGTTTTGGCCGCCAGAAAGGCCATACCGAGCTTTACCGCGGCGCAGAATATGTAGTGGATTTTCTGCCGAAAGTGAAAATTGAGATCGTTGTAGCCGATCATATGGCGGAAGAGGCTGTTGAAGCCATCCGCAATGCGGCCCAAACCGGGCGCATCGGCGACGGCAAGATTTTTGTTTCCACGATCGATCAAGCCATACGGATTCGTACCGGGGAAACCGACGAAGACGCAATCTAAGTCAACAACCAACTAAATAGTAAAACCCAACAAGGGATAACAGGATAGATCAATGACAACTGCTAACGATATTCTGAAACTGATCAAAGACGAAGACGTACAATTTGTTGATTTGCGCTTCACTGACCCACGCGGCAAGCTGCAGCACGTCACTATGGACGTGAGCGCTGTCGACGAAGACATGTTTGAAGATGGCGTCATGTTTGACGGCTCATCTATCGGTGGTTGGAAAGCCATCAACGAGTCAGACATGGTGTTGATGCCAGACAATGAAACAGCTCATATGGACCCGTTTTTCGGTCAGGCAACTTTGGCCATCAATTGCGACATTCTTGAGCCAGCCACATTTGAATCATACAACCGTGACCCGCGCACCACAGCGAAAAAAGCTGAAGCCTATGTGAAATCATCAGGCATTGGTGACACAGTTGTTGTTGGTCCAGAGCCAGAGTTCTTCATCTTTGACGATGTGCGCTTTAAAGCTGATCCATACAACACCAGCTTCCAGCTCGATAACATCGAACTGCCAACCAACACAGACACACGCTATGAAGCAGGCAATATGGGTCACCATATCAGCCAAAAAGAAGGCTACTTCCCAGTGCCTCCTTTGGACAGCGCGCAAGATATGCGTTCAGAAATGCTGACTGTGTTGAAAGAAATGGGCGTAACTGTTGAAAAGCACCACCACGAAGTGGCGTCTGCTCAGCACGAATTGGGCATCAAGTTCGATACATTGACCCGCATTGCCGACCAAGTGCAAATCTACAAGTATGGCGTGCACCAAGTCGCTCAAGCCTATGGCAAAACTGCAACCTTTATGCCAAAGCCTGTTTATGGCGATAACGGCACAGGCATGCACTGTCACTTGTCTATCTGGAAAGATGGCAAGCCAAACTTCGCTGGCGACGGTTATGCAGGCTTGTCAGAGCAGTGCTTGCACTTCATTGGCGGCATCATCAAGCACGCCAAAGCAACAAACGCCTTCACAAACCCATCAACCAACTCTTACAAGCGTTTGGTTCCGGGCTTTGAAGCACCCGTATTGTTGGCTTACTCAGCGCGTAACCGCTCTGCGTCTTGCCGTATTCCATTCGGTTCGTCACCAAAAGCGAAGCGTGTTGAAGTGCGTTACCCAGATCCAATGGCCAACCCATATTTGGCATTCTCAGCCTTGTTGATGGCTGGCCTTGATGGCATCAAAAACAAAATCAATCCTGGCGATCCAATGGATAAAGATTTGTATGAATTGCCAGCTGAAGAGTTGAAAGAAATCCCAACTGTGGCGTCTTCATTGCGCGAAGCTTTGGAAGCGTTGGATTCAGACCGCGACTTCTTGAAAGCTGGCGGCGTGTTCGATGACGACCAAATCGATGCATACATTGCACTGAAAATGGAAGAGGTTATCCGCTTCGAGCACACACCTCACCCAGTTGAGTTTGACATGTATTATTCCTCATAAGGAATTCCCTCCTATCCCCTAGGTAGCAATACCTAAACCTTAGGGCGCCTCCGGGCGCCCTCTTTTTTTGCCCAAATTCAACACGCATTACCCCACCACGTTTCTCACTCTATATGTACCATTTGACATAGGGGTACATATAATACATATAGAGGATATGAAGATTGTCATCGATATCGAAAATGAAGAGCCGCTCTTTTCGCAACTGATCGCGCAAATCAAGCTGGCGGTGCAAACCAACGCGCTCAGCCCAGGCGCGCCGCTGCCGTCCATTCGGCAATTGGCGAATGATTTGGAAATCAACAGCAAGACCGTGGCCAAAGCCTACAAATTGTTGGAACGCGACAAGATCATCGTCACCAAGGGCTATCGCGGCACCTTTGTGCATGCCGATGCCAAATCGAACAGCGCGACAGATCTTAATGCCTGGACACATGAAATATTGGCAGAGGCCACAGGAAAATTGCGCGCTGCTGGCGTGACCGATTCTGAAATTCGCATCGCTTTTCAAGCCTGCATGAACAATCAAAACAAACAGAACATTGGAGATTAATATGTGGATCGACGTTGTGTTTTACATCGTACTTCTAAGCTAGGTGATATTGATCTCATTCTACTACCCCGCGAAAATCGTGCGCCGCACCACTTATGTGCTGGAAACCTGCCCGCCCGAGCAATATCCAAAGCTTTATGAAAGCACTTTTTATGCCGAGCCCGAGGCTGTCATCCGGCGCACACTCACCCGTTTCAAATTGATGAACATGGCCATCGGGAATTTGGGCATAGCACTTCTGATTGCCATGGCGATTACCTATTATTCACCCCATGAAATCAAGCAGAACGGCCATATTCTGTTCGTGCTCTTGTTCGCGATCCTGCAAATGCTGCCCTGCTTTTATATTGAATTTGCCACATGGCGCTGGCACGCCCATGTGCGCGCCACAGTTCAACCCAGCAAACGCACAGCGGACCTGCGTCCACGTCGGCTGTTTGATTTTATTTCCCCAATATGGGTGGGTTTGGCCGGGGTCTTGTTGATCACCTGGTTCGTCCTTTACCTCACCATCAATAATGATGGCACGCCATGGCAATGGAATCATTACCTCACCATGATCATTTTTCCCATCCAGATGCTGTTCGCATTCAAAATTTATCGGGCAATCAACGGCAAAAAATCCGATCCGCACCAATCCTATCAGGATCAGATCAGAAATATTCAGGCGGTGGTGCAAGTGAACATTTTCGCCAGCATCGGCATGAGCCTGTTTTTGATCATCATGGAGCTGGTCAATCTGTACCGCTTGGATATGTATGAACCACTATTTCTCAGCGGATATGTGCAGTTCATGGTGATCTTCGGCATTGGGCAATTGATGCGCACCTATTCGATCAAATCTATCGACTTTGATGTCTATAAGGCAGAGACGGCATAAGTCCTGCGAACACATTGATGAAGGGCGCCATCATTGGCGCCCTTTTGTCTATTCTTTGGCGCGTGGCACAATTTTGCTGCCCTGCTCAATCGCAGCAGAGGGATAAAGGATCACTTGATCGCCCTCCTCCAAGCCACTGACCACTTGGGTCAACACACCATTGCTTTGTCCAATTTCAATCTGCGTCAATTGCGCCTCGCCATCCTTGGCCACAAATACTGACCAATTGCCATCTTCACGAAACAGCGCGCTGGCGGGCACCAGTAAAACATCGTTCGCTTGCCAAACCACAATAGCAACCTCAAGCCGATAGCCATGCCCAAGCGCTGTGCGCTCCTCAATCGGGCTAAGCAGATCAATTTCCACACGCACCCGTTGTTCTTCCACGCCAAGCGCAGAATATTTGGTCTCCCCGAAAGGGTGCACCCGCCGCACTTCGCCGCGCAAATCATTGTCGCCGCCCCAATCCCGCAGGATCACAGGGTCGCCTTCGCTCACCTGAACCGCATCAGAGGAAATCAGCTCTGAAACCACCTCCAAATCAGAGGCAACATCACCAATCTCCATAATGGGCGCGCCGACGGGCAAAGTGGTTTCACTTTCTTGCAACACCTGCAAAATGCGCCCATCGATCGGCGCATAAAGCGGAATTTCATCACCGTCATGATCGCCACCCGCATCTGCCTGGCCAATGTCTTCACGCCCATTCAGGCTTGCGCGCGCATTCGCCAGCTCGGCTTCGCGCATGGCAATGGCGGCCTCTGCCGTTTCGCGGCTAGCACGGCTGGACCGTAAATTGCCCTCCGCCCGTTCAAGCGTGGCTTCGCTTTCAATGCCGCGCTCCGCAAGCGCACGGGTGCGCCTAAACGCAGCTTCAGCGAGCTCCTCACTCGCAATAGCCGCATTCAAATTGGCTTCCGCAACCCGCAGTGAGGCTCGCGCCACATCCACCGCCGCAATCGCCTGCTCTCGCGTGCGGCTGTCCAGTACAGCCGGATTGATCGGGCGCATCTTGGCCACAACCGTTTCACCTTGCGTCACCAAATCGCCCGCATGCATCTCAACGCGCAGCAATCGCCCGGCAACCGGGGTCGAAACCGTATAGGTTTCCCGCACCCGTGTGCGGCCCTCCTCGTCGATGGTCACCGCAAGGTCACCACGATTGACGACACCTAAATCCACCTCGGTGGGTTTTGGCATAAGCGTCAGTGCAATCGTTGCAGATACAGCCGCAACGGCCGCAAAGATAAATAGGTTTCGAGAAATTTTTGCGCGTTTGGGCATAATGTTACTCTCTTGTCTTCAAAGCCAAGGTGATGTCAGATCGGCCGAGGTCTCGCCACACCAGCCACCCGGATGCGAGTGCTGCGCCGACGACAACGGCAATTGCGGTCCCATATGCCTTTGGGGCATATACAACAGGAATTTGATAAAGGTCCGTAGAAAAACCGGCGGCAATCAGGGTCGTCAGGCCATTGCCCAACAACACCCCCAACGGAAGCGCCACTAGGGTCACAGCGCCGAGTTCGCCGAGCAATACAAAAGCCGTTTCGCTCTTATAGAACCCCATAACCCGCAAACTCGCCAGGTCCCGCGCCCGCTCATCCTGCGCAACCCGGGCCACATTATAGATAATGCCGAACGTAATCGCGAAAGCCATGAAACCCATGATAAAGCGCGAGGACCCTGCGCCCTGATTCATGACCTCTTGGAACGCCTGCTCGGCCTCCCGCCGCAAGCTCACCCCCGCCACCATCGGCATCCCCTTAAGGGCAGTATAGATCGCGTCTTGCTCGCCATCATAAATTGAAAGATATGCACCAGACACGCGCAATGGCTCGCCCATTAAACTGTTCAACGCGTCAATATCCATAAAGGCCGGCGACCCAATCAAACTTTGCGCAATGCCTGCAACGCGAGTCGAAACAACCATTTGGCTGCCTTCGCGAATATCCACTGTAATGCGGTCACCAATGCCAACGTCGAGGATATCGGCCAACGGTGTCGACAGCACAATCCCCCGCGTGGGCAAAGGAATTGGTGCCGCGTTGGAATCAAGCGCCCGGAACAATTGCGACTGAGGCGCCAACCCTGTCACCGCGCCGGAATGGCTGCGGCGCCCATTGCGCAGCACCACCGCCACATTGCGCACAGGCTCGGCCAAGGTCACGCCCGGTAAACGCTCTAACTCAAAAATCGTTTTGACGGGCGCGTTGGTCACAAAACTCACCGTCGCGTCGGATCGGTCGATAACGTTGAACGTTCTGTCGAGCACGGTGTCAAAACCCTCATAAATAATCAGCATCGACAGGCTGAGCGCCATGCCCGCGGCGATCCCCGCCACAGCACCCATCATGCGCCAGGGTTGCCGCACCAGGCGCCGCACTACCATGCGTGTGGGTTGATCAAGAAATGTCATGACGTGGGACCCAACATTGCCCGCTTTCGAAAAGTCTGGCGGTGCCGCAGGCCGCATCGCTTCCGCCGGGGTCAAACGAAACACACGACGCAACGCAAATGCGCCCCCCAATGTCGCCACAAATACGCTGGTCAAAATACCCGTTACAAAGGAGGAGAATTCCAAACGAAACAGGAGAAAGGGCAATTTGTAATAAGTTGTGTAAAGCGGAATGGTCATCCGCCCCAGCCCAACACCGAGCAGGCAACCAAACAAAGCCCCGCTCAGCGCGATAATCACCACAAGCTGCACATAATGGCCGCTCACTTCTGTATCCGTATAGCCAAATGCCTTCATCAATCCGATTTCTTCGCGTTCAGATTGGATCGTGCGGCTGGTCACAATATAAAGCAAAAACGCCGCCACGAGCATAAAGATGGGCGGCACATTCTTGGCCGAGATTTCAAGGCCCGCGATTTCTTCCGATATAAACCGATCCGAGGGATGATCTGCCAGCCCGTATGCGCCCGGCGAGCCATAAGGCTCAAGCACGCGATCAACATCATCCAACACGGCATCCACCACCGCGCCACGCAACAAAGTGATCAATGCCTCATTAAACGCCCCTTCAAGATCAAGCGCCGCTGCCAGTGCCGGTCGACCAATCCAGATCACGCCAAACCGGGCATCGTCGGGGATCATTTCCCCCGGCGCTGCATAATAAATGAATTCGGGCGATTGGGCGGTGCCAACAACATCAAAAGTCCGCCGCGAACCATTCAGCGTCACTTCAATTTGATCGCCCGGCACAATGCTGTGCGCCGCGGCAAAGCTATCAAGAAGCACAATCTCGGCTGATTTCCCGCTGTCTGGGCGTCGCCCTGCTGTCAATCGAATCTCATTGAGATGCCGCAACTCATGCGTCGGCAGAGATAGGATACGTGCGGACACAGGAATCTCGCGCGTGGGGATGTCGATCAATCCCATGCCTGAAATACGGGTCTGCACGGTCGCCACGCCCGGTATGTCATGCAACTGCCCGGCCACATGCTCGGGCGCCCGCGACACAGGGGCAAAAACCTGCGCAAATTGATGCCGCTCATAATAGGCGTCGCGCGTCTGTGAAAGCGACGCCACAAGCCCCGTCATCATGACCTGCAAGGCAACTCCAATGCCTATCACCAGCATAATCGCCAGCGCTTGTCCCTTGATTCGCCATAAGTCACGCGTCAATTTGGCATGAAGCGGTTTGAGCCGTCTCACCACTCGATCTCCTCTGCGGCAAGACGTTCTTTGTTCAACACCACTTCGCGGATGGCACCATCGGCAAAATGGATCACGCGATCCGCCATAGCGGCAGTTGCCGCTGCGTGGGTGATGATGAATACAGTGGTGCCCAGTGTTTCATTCACATCCTGCAACACCCGCAACACGGCCCGCCCAGTAGCGCTGTCCAAAGCGCCTGTCGGCTCATCACAAAACAAAACATCAGGCTGTTTGGCCACGGCCCGCGCAATCGCCACCCGCTGCTGCTCACCGCCTGAAAGCTGCGCTGGAAAGTGATCCAATCGCTTCCCCAACCCCACCAGATGAAGCGCGTCATCGGCGCTCATTGGGTCGTCGGCAATCTCGGTGACCAGCTCAACATTTTCGCGCGCGGTCAGGCTGGGCATCAGATTGTAGAACTGAAAAACAAACCCCACATGATTGCGCCGATACATGGTCAACGCCCGATCATTCATTTCAGTCAAACACATGCCGCCAAACTTCGCCGACCCGCTGGTGGCTTTATCGAGGCCACCCAAAATGTTGAGCAGGGTCGACTTGCCGCTGCCTGACGGCCCCAGCAAAACCACGATTTCACCCCGGCCGATCTCCAAGTTTACCCCGCGCAGGGCATGCACAGCCGTTCGCCCCTCGCCGTAGGTCTTGGTCAGTTCTTCCACCACATATGCTTTTGCCAAATCGGCTTCATTAATCTTTGCCATACCTCAACATAAAACAATTCACGGCGCATAAATTGACCGACATCAACTTGCCACGCTTATCTGGCTCAATTTGAAATGAAACCAATTCGCCGCCACGCTCGTTTCATTATTAAGTGCCACGCAAGCTGAGGAGTCTACCAATGCTGATCAAGTCTTTGTCCGCCACCCTTTTCGTCGCCGCGCTGGTTGCGCCCGTCGCCGCGCAAGATGCAGCGTATGGGGGGCCAAAAAATGTACCCGAATTTGCCCCCGCGTTTGAAAACCAAACACGTGCACCGATCATGCAAAGCGAGGTGTCCCTGAACGTAGAAGAGATCGCCACGGGCCTCACGCATCCATGGGGCATTGCGGTGATGCCCAATGGTGGATATTTGGTGACTGAGCGCGAAGGACGTTTGCGCCATATCGACGCCCAAGGCAATTTGGTCGATGCCCCGATTGAAGGCGTGCCGCAGGTCTTTAATCGACGACAGGGCGGCCTGCTTGATGTTGCGCTGGCCCCGGATTTTGAGAAAAGCCGCGTAATATTTCTGACCTATTCAAAGCCGATGGGCAGCGGCACTTCATCCACCGCCGCCGCGCGTGCTGTTCTGTCCGAAGATATGCGCACGCTTACCCAAGTGCAGGACATTTTCGTACAACAGCCCCCGTCTCCAACCCCCATGCATTATGGCAGCCGCATCGTCTTGCATAACGGATTTGCCTATATCACCACGGGTGAACACTCCTCACGTCAGGAACGCGAATATGCACAGCACTTGGATAAGACCTACGGCAAAGTCATCCGCGTCACCCCAACGGGTGAAACACCAACAGACAACCCCTTTGTCGGCCAAGCGAACGCGATAGACAGCATTTATGCGCTTGGCCTGCGCAACCTGCAAGGCGCGGCTCTGCGCCCCGGCACCGATGATATCTGGGTGCTTGGTCATGGCCCCAGAGGCGGCGACGAGTTGAACAAGCTGCAGGCAGGCGCCAACTACGGTTGGCCCGTGGTCAGCTATGGCGAAACCTATGGTGGCCGCCCCATCGGCAGCGGCAAACCGCGTGCCGAAGGCTTCACCGAACCACGTTATTATTGGGATCCGGTGATCGCGCCGGGTGGCTTTGACTTTAAAACAGGTGACGTGCTGTCTGACTGGAACGGCAACATCATCGCCTCATCACTCAATCCCGGCGGCATTGTGCGCCTGGCGCTAGATGGTGACACCGTGACCGGCGAAGAACGCCTACTCCCCGAACTTGGCCGCGTTCGCGATATTGAGATCGATAAGGACGGCTCCATCCTCGCCCTCACCGATTCCGGCAATGGCAAAGTGGTCCGGATCACCGGAGAATAGTGTCCGGCTATGGATTCAACACCCCCATGAAGGCGCGAAGGCAATCACTTCGCGCCGAGATAATGGGCTGAATGAGCGTCCAAGCAATCAGCAATGGCGCGTGCGGGCAATGTGCCCACCTTTTGACCCAGCAGGTGGAGCACCATAGCCAAATTGCGCCTATTGCTGTTTTGCCACGTCACAATCAGCCATTCACCGTCAAAACCACTGGGGGACAGCGGCACAAGCCGCGCCAAAAGCCCCGTATATTGATCGACACTCAAGTTGGCCCGCAAAATAAGCTCGGCAAGGCAAAGCTCTTCATTGGCAGAAAAGTTCTTGCGCGCATCCAAATAGATTGTCAGCAACAAATCCACCAACGCGCGCCGATCGTCATAATTGTAACTCATATGCTCAATGGCAGACCCCACAAAGAACGTCATGTGGTTCATAAAATGAATAAAATAGCCGTCCGCACTTAAAACGTGATGGGCAGAAGCAGCCTCCACATAGGGGACAATGCACGCTTCGATCGCGCCAACAGGCAAAGCCGTCGGCTCGATCTGACCGGAATCAAGCAGCGCGGAAAGATATAAAAATCCATAGGACTGAAGCACAGGATCAGTCTGCCGCTGCTGCCAACTGGCTAGGCCACGAAATAGATCCAGCCCGGCCCCTGCACTCAAATCTGCGGCCCGACATTTGGTATAGATGGTTTCATAAAAGGCTTCAGCGCTTTCCGGCTTTACCGATAAGAGCAAATCCTCGAATTCTGCATTTATCAAAATTCACTCCAAAAATTATTATAAAAAATAAAAAGCACGCTCAGGTGCCGCCGCAAAAATATGTCTGCATTATATGCGATTCCCACGCCACAAACTGGTTTCTTTTGAAACCAAATAGACCGCAATCAGTCCGGGCAGCAAAATGGGCATCAAAAAACAAAAAAGGCCGGGGAAATCCCCGGCCCTTCTCAATCTCATACAAAGCATTTGCGCTTATTTAGTGCGCAACATTCATATTTGCCGCTTCCATCTGCCGAAGCGCCGCTGACGACCGCAGCACGGTTTCCCGCTCCACTTCTGCAAAGTTCAGCACCTCATTGGTTAGGTAACCAAACCGCACCATTTGTTGTGCATGCACTTCCAAAACAGCGCGCGCATAGGCGGGGCTCAAGCCTTTTTTCCACGGCTCGTTTGATGCCTTTTGCCCAGCAAAGCCAACGGCCTTGACCGCCTCATCGGCTGCTGTTTTCAACTCTTTGGGATCAAGTCCAAGACGCATATGATCCGCAAGGCGCTTAAATTGCGCGTGTGGATCATTCAGCAAATCTTCAAACCGCACCACCAGATCATGCGCCAAAGTTGGCTCGGTCCAGCTTTGCACGTTCTCCGACCAGGAGCCCCAAGGCTCCAGTGCGTTCTGCGCAGTTGTTGGCTGCCGATATTCCGTGGTGGCCAACAATTTGATCGCATCAAGCGGCTGTTTTTTACCGGCATAGGCGAATGCCATCACCAGATTCAACGGATTGCGGATCAAATAAACACTGCCACCGGAAACTTTCGTGTTGATGCTGAGAACATCGTGAAACTCAGCACGAACCGCATGCGTTTTGACGAACGGCAAACCGGGATATTTTTTCGATAGATAATCGTGAATTTTAGGGCGCGCCGCCGCGATTTCCGGCTCACTCATTTCTGAGGGGGCCTTACCGATCACTTCGCGATAGAACCAGACATCTGTATCCCACGGCACATCACGATTGATATATTCTAGGCTTGCCGGCTCATTCGGGCGATAGCCTTTAATTTTTGCGGCCTGTTGCAGAAACGAACGCACTGCCAAATCTCCGCTATGGGGATATGACGCGATCCAAAATAGTGGCCGACCCTTCGCTTCACTCATAATCACTCGCTTTTAATCAAATTCTTGCTGCGCGTTTTACAAGGCTTTCATCATGGCGACAACCCTGCCGCCATGCATGAACAGGATTTTCTATTCTAGCCGTTAACGGCCCCCACTTCTTTTGCCTGCAACCGATCAAAGAATGGCTCTGGGCTATCCACCTCAATCAAACGGTCTCGCCGGTCAATTTCAAAGAACCGCGTGCCCACGGCCCGTACAAAATGCCGATCATGCGAGATCACCAAAGCGCTGGGTTCGCGCTCCACCAATTCACGCTCCAATTGTTCGCACCCATCAATGTCCAAATGATTGGTTGGTTCGTCTAACAAATAAAAGTTCGGTTCCGTCAGGCGCAGCGCCAGCAGCACCAGCCGCGTCCGCTGCCCAAAGGACAATTGGGCAATCGGCTGGCTTTGCTGCTCATATATATAGCCGATGTTAGCCAGCAATCCCTTCGCCCGCTGGTCCCCCACATCAAAATGCTCCGTCACAAAACTCAATGGCGATTGCTTATCCGGCAGCATATCCAAATTCTGATCCGCATAGGCCACCACATTAGAGGGCGTTGTCCAAATGCCAGCCACCTCCTGGCCACTCAGTGCACGACGGACAGCCTTGATCAGCTGGGTTTTGCCCCGGCCATTCTCCGCCAACACCACGATGCGGTCGCCCTGATAATGAAACAGCTTTTCAATCAAAAACAGCTTCCGCCCATCAGGCGTTGCCACTTGATAATGATCAAAGCTCATCGCCACCTTGGCATGAGAGCCCCGATTGGCAAGTGTCACATCGCCTTGTCGGTCTTTGTGCAATGCCCCAATCTGATCTTCAATTTTGGCCGCCCGCACCTTGAGCTGCTTTGCCTTTGTTTGCAGCAGGTCTGAACCACTGTTCAACCCCACATTATAAAGCTTGGCCGCATTGGTGCGCAGGCGATTGATTTCCTTCATGTCGCGCTCGGCCTTGTTTCGCGCGGCCTGGTCCAATTCCTCAAGCGCGATCCGCGCGTGAGAATAGGACACATCAAACGAGAGGCAGGTGCCGGGCCGTAAAAACAAGGTCTTGTTGGTCACACTGTCTAAAAATGCACGGTCATGACTGGTCAACACCGTCACCACCTTGCCTTGCATTGCCTTCAACACCCGCTCAATCAGATAGATTTTTTCTAAATCCAAATGGTTGGTCGGTTCATCCAACACCAAAATATCAGGTTCACCCACCAGCAGCCGCGCCATCATCACCAGTCGACGCCAACCGCCCGACAATTCTGCCAACTGATAATCAAAATAGTCATAGGGCACAGCCAAATCATTCAGCGCCACATCCACACGCCATGCCTCAAAGTCGCGTTGATCTGCGGGTAATGCTGACAACACATAATCGCGCACCGTTAGCGGCAAATCGTCAGCGGCCAACTCCTGCGGCATATAGCCGATCTTGGTGCCGCGAGAGGTGATGATTTGTCCTTGATGTGGGTCTAACTGACCCACAATCTGCCGCAACAGCGTGGTCTTGCCCTGCCCGTTGCCTGCCACAAGGCCCAAGCAGTCGCCCTTATTGAGCGTCAGATCTAAGTTTTGGAATAGGATGTCGCGCGCAATCGCACTGATGGATTGAAATTGTAATATCGTCATAATCTTTGTCGCTATTTATGTTGGCCATAGGCCAATGAAATCCACGTCATCAAAAGGATGACGCCATTAAGCGAGTCACAAAGATGTTTCGACCTTTTGCGCCCGCCCTACTTCAAATGTTGAAATAGGGCCCAACGAGGTCCGAAATATAAACGATATTGATGTGCCAAATCCATCGCCCTCCGGGGGAAGCGACATTGCTTCTCATGCAAAACTAACCAACCAAAACGCGATTTGGCAAGAGATCAAACAAAAAAGAAAACGAGGGCTAAACCAACAGACAGAAAATGTCTGGGCATTTGGATATGGGCAAGTCGGTACGCAAAACTATTAAATCCGACTTGCACCATCCAATTGGATAATGTCGTGGCAAAAGATCCGGTTACGCTGGTTTTCGCTCTGACACTCATACGGGAACTCCAAACTCTTCGACCGTATGAAATGATTTTTAGCAGCACGTTGTTAAAAAAGTGCTGACGCCTCAGAAAGATTTTATCAATAATTTCCGCAGCTTAGTCAGGCATAAAGTTAAACAAACCTTTACCACTTGTTCGACTTTCAGTCGCTTCAACCACTTAAGGGTCTCATTCTGAAACAGCCGCACTTAATTCGCCCGTAAATCACCGAAAAATTACGCCAGAAAAAAATCTTTTCATTTGTTTTTTCAAAATCAGTCGATAAGTCCCGCAAAGCGGCAATTTTCCAGGTGAAGTGATTGACCAAGCGCCCGGGCCAACAAATATGGTAAGCAAGGCATAAGAGATGATTCGAGGCGTTAGAATATGAGCAATAGTGACGATCTGTTTTCAACAATTGGCGGCAGCGACGAACCGAGCAAAACGGAAAGCGCGACCCCTGAAAACAAATCTGCGCGCCCAGATCCTAAAAAACCCAACGTCATGCCTGCAGCCTCCAAGGAAAACCTCTCCTATAGTGCGCAAGACATTGAGGTGCTTGAAGGCCTAGAGCCTGTCCGCCGTCGCCCCGGCATGTATATTGGCGGCACCGATATTAATGCCTTGCACCATTTGTTTGCCGAAATCATCGACAACTCAATGGATGAAGCGATCGCGGGCCACGCATCGCGCATTGAAGTTCATCTGGACGCTGAGGGCTATTTGGCCATCACCGATAATGGTCGCGGCATTCCGGTGGAAGAGCATCCAAAGTTTCCCGGGCGCTCCACGCTCGAAATCATCATGACCACCCTGCACGCTGGCGGTAAGTTTGATTCCAAAGCCTACGAAACATCTGGCGGTCTACACGGCGTGGGTGTTTCCGTGGTCAACGCGCTTTCCGACGATTTGATCGTTGAAGTTGCGCGCGACCAAACGCTCTATGTGCAAAAATTCTCTCGCGGTCATGCGGTCACAGGCATTGAAAATCTCGGCCAAGTGCGTAACCGCCGCGGCACCACCATCAAGTTTCACCCCGATGCACAAATCTTTGGCGAGGCGGCCCGCTTTGCACCAAAGCGCATTTTCGAAATGTCACAAGCAAAAGCCTATTTGTTTGCTGGCGTTGAAATCCGTTGGTCGTGTGACCCAGAATTGGTCGAAGGCAGTGACACACCGCCGAAAAAGACCCTCCATTTCCCAAATGGGTTGAAAGATTATGTCGAACATCGGGTTGAAGGCCGCACCCGTATCGTCGAAGAGATTTTCGCTGGCCGTGCAGGCGCTGCGGGCAAGCATGGCACCGTCGAATGGGCCATCGCCTTCACCCTCGGCGACAATTTTGTCTCGTCTTATTGTAACACGGTGCCAACACAGGATGGCGGCACCCATGAAGCAGGTTTGCGCGCCGCTCTATTGCGCGGTCTGAAAGCCTATGCCGACCTGACAGGCAATAAACGCGCCTCCATTCTGACCGCCGAAGACGTTTTGTCGACATGTAGCGCGGTGCTGTCTGCCTTTATCCGCGAGCCTGAGTTTGTTGGGCAAACCAAAGACAAGCTTTCGACGACTGAAGCCACCAAGATCGTTGAAAACGCCGTGCGCGATGCCTTCGACCATTGGCTGGCCGCATCGCCAAACCAAGCCAGCAAATTGCTTGATTGGAGCATTGAGCGCGCAGAAGATCGATTGCGCCGCCGCAAAGAAAAAGAGATCGACCGCAAAAGCGCCACGCGCCGCCTACGGCTGCCGGGCAAACTGGCGGACTGTTCGCAAGGCGCGGCACAAGGCGCCGAAATCTTTATTGTGGAGGGCGATTCAGCGGGCGGCAGTGCCAAACAAGCACGCAATCGCGCCAACCAAGCTGTTTTGCCGCTGCGCGGTAAAATCTTGAACGTTGCAGGGGCAACGCGCGACAAAGTCACCGCCAACCAACAAATTGCAGATATTGCCCAAGCGCTCGGCTGCGGCACCCGCGAAAAATATCGCGGCGACGATCTTCGCTATGACAAAATCATCATCATGACCGACGCGGACGTGGACGGTGCCCACATCGCCGCCCTTTTGATGACATTCTTCTTCCAAGAGATGCCGGACCTCATTCGCGACGGCCATCTGTTCTTGGCCGTACCGCCGCTTTACCGCATCACCCAAGGTGCAAAAACCCTTTATGCTAAAGATGATGCCGACAAAGACCGGCTGATGGCGGAAGAGTTTACCGGGCGCGGCAAAGTTGAAATCACCCGCTTTAAAGGCTTGGGCGAAATGCCCTTCAAGCACCTTAAAGAAACCACCATGAAACCGGGGTCTCGGACACTGTTGCGCATTGATGTTGCAAGTGAATTCGACGACACCAAGAAAAGCATTGACCGGCTTATGGGCAACAAACCCGAACTGCGTTTTCAGTTTATTCAGGAAAATGCAGCCTTTGTTGACGACCTGGACATCTAAATTCATCGCCAGTTCAGATCCCTGCCGTTAAGAAAGTTTCCTAATAACCCATTGACTTAGCGGCTATTGTCGTTATGGTCTCGTGCGCGGGGCCACTAAACATATCACGACCAAAACAACTGGCAGAGTGGACGTATTTACTTGAGCGAAAAATTTTCAAATCTTGGATTGAGCCAATCCGTTGTCGATGCGGTAACTGACGCAGGTTACACGCAGCCAACTGATATTCAGCAAAAAGCCATCCCACACATTCTCGAAAAACGAGATATTGTCGGGATTGCTCAAACAGGCACAGGGAAAACAGCTTCGTTTGTTTTGCCCATGTTGACCTTGCTGGGCAAAGGTCGGGCCAGAGCGCGTATGCCGCGCACCCTGATCTTGGAACCAACACGCGAATTGGCCGCACAAGTTCATGAAAACTTTGAAAAATACGGCAAAAATCACAAGCTCACCGTAGCCTTGTTGATTGGTGGCGTTTCCTTTGAAGAACAGAACAAAAAGCTGGACCGTGGCGCTGATGTCTTGATCGCGACGCCCGGCCGTTTGCTTGACCATTTTGAACGCGGCCGTTTGCTGATGACCGGCGTTGAAATTTTCGTCATCGACGAAGCTGACCGCATGTTGGATATGGGCTTTGTGCCGGATATTGAACGTGTGAGCGCACTGTTGCCGAAACGTCGTCAAACCTTGCTATTCTCTGCAACTATGCCAGATGAAATCGCAAAACTGACCAGCAAATTCCTGACCAATCCTGAGCGTATCGAAGTCGCACGGCAAAATTCAACTGCCGAGACCATCACGCAAAAAGCGGTCAAGGTTGGCACCAAGCCATTTGAAAAACGCGCTGCTTTGCGTGACCAGATCAATGCGGCGAAAGAATTGAACAACGCCATCGTTTTCTGCAATCGCAAGCGCGACATTGCCACCCTCACCCGTTCACTTGAGCGACATGGGTTCAATGCCGGCGCGCTGCACGGCGATATGGATCAGAAAAGCCGCATGGCAACATTGGATGGCTTCAAAGCTGGTAAAATCAAAATTCTCGTGGCCAGTGATGTTGCTGCCCGCGGGCTCGATATTCCCGAAGTAAGCCACGTCTATAATTTTGATGTGCCCACCCATGCGGAAGACTACGTACATAGAATCGGTCGCACAGGTCGAGCGGGCCGTTCCGGACAAGCCATCAGCTTGGTCACAAAAGCGGACGAAAAATATTTGACGGCAATTGAAAAACTGATCGAGCAAACCATTCCTGTTGAAACCTTCCAACAAGATGGTGCTGACAATGCCGCACAAGAGAATCCGAAAAGCGAGCGCCCCAAGCGTACGCGCGGTGGTAAGAAGCAGCAACCGGCTGAAAACGCTGAAAAAAGCGCCGAAGCCCCCTCGACAGAATCACCAAAATCAACAAAAACTGGCCGCAAGAAGCGTTCAGGACATGACAATCAAGATCGTGTGCCATTTGGTCAATCTGACCAGGTGCCCGCCTTCTTGCTCCGTCCGGTTCGTCGCGCAAGTTAGAGCTGTTTTTAACGCAATCTTTATAGATCGCGCATTAGAAACACTGAGTGGGTAAATAAGCTTTGGGGAAATTGCATCAAATTGCAACTATCCCAAAGTCTGGTTCGGAAAAAGATATGCTTGTATCTGAACATGACTATCAACGTACTCTCGAGTACTCCTTTGCCGCTTTGGGCATGCTCAAGCGCGCGAAGATTCCGCCCTATCCCCACTTTTACGAACTTTGCTACACCTATGCTTCGGGCATCAACGAGCAGCTTAATGAGCGGCTCAATATGCTATTGGGCGAAGACAACACACTTTCAATGGAAAATGTGTTGCAGGTTTATCGCGAGTTCTTTGACAATCCATCTGACCTTGAATCACGACTGACCAGCGTTTCGCAAGAAATGTCATCCAAAATTGACGCGGTTAATCGCGCCATGGATGACGCCATTGACACGGCCGAAGGTTACTCAGGATCATTGGACAAGGCCGAGCAACAATTGCTTGGCGCAGTTGATCAAGAAGCGTTACGCATTTTGGCAAAGCAACTTTTGCACGAAACGCAAAAAATGCAGGAAGCCAACAAGAACCTCGAAGAAAAACTCAAAGTATCAAAACAAGATATTTCGAGCCTCAAGCGGGACTTGGATACGGCACGCCGCGAAACAATGCTGGACCCACTTACCAAAATTGCCAACCGCAAGAGCTTTGATCAGCGTCTTAAGCAGGTGCTTGAACTTTCTAAAAAGACAGGCACAACTTTCTGCTTGTTGATGATGGATATTGATCACTTTAAGGCGTTTAACGACAATTACGGCCACCAAACTGGTGACCAGGTTTTGCGTCTTGTTGCAATGACAGTGAAGTCAAACCTTAAAGGCCGAGATCATGCATCTCGCTTTGGTGGCGAAGAATTCGCAGCAATCCTGCCCGACACCGACATTCGCGGTGCGCGCACCATTGCCGAAAAAATTCGCAAAGCTGTCCATGCCAAGGAATTGCTCAAACGCTCCACCAACGAGAAGTTGGGCCGGATCACCGTTTCTATCGGCGCAGCACAATTCCGGCACGAAGAATCAATTCATGAACTGATTGATCGTGCTGATGGGTGCTTGTACACCGCCAAGCGTTGCGGGCGTAACCGCGTGATTTGCGAAACTGACGAAGAGTTCCGCAAACCAAAAGTCGCCTAATTTTTCAATAGATTATTCGAGAACAGATCCGCTAGTCAGCGTTCGCACGTGCTTCTGCAAGCGCTTTCAAGTCTGCGGGCTCAAGCATAACGCTCTCGCCGCAACCGCACGAACCTGTTTGGTTCGGGTTGTTGAAGGTGAATTCAGAGCCAAGCAGCTCTTCCTTAAAGTCCATCTGCGTGCCCAAAAGAAACATCGTTGCTTTTGGGTCGACAAAGACGTCCACCCCATGCTCGCTCACATGGTCATCACCTGGCGTCTTTTCTTTCACATAATCAAGGGTATAAGCCATGCCAGCACAGCCGGCATTCTTCACCCCAACGCGCACACCGATCACGTCATCATCGCCTGATTGCGCGATAATGTTTTTCACCTCGTCGGCGGCCCGTTCGGTTATGCTCATGATTTTCAAAGCCATTTTACCACCAATTCAGGGCGACCATCGCCTCTTCTGACATGCGTGTCTGATCCCATGGAGGATCAAATACCATGTTCACTTTAACATCCTGTACGCCTTCAACCGAGGCCACAGCATTTTCCACCCAAATCGGCATTTCGCCAGCCACCGGACAGCCCGGTGCTGTAAGCGTCATGTCGATTGTGATGTTGCGGTTGTCATCGAGATCAACCTTATAAATAAGCCCAAGCTCGTAAATATCGACAGGAATTTCAGGGTCATAGACCGTTTTCAGCGCCCCGACGATATTGTCGGTCAACTGCTCGATCTCTTGCGGAGAAAGATTCGAGCTTTCAGTCGAGATCGTCGCCGCATTCGGGCTGACCGGCTCTGCTTGTGCAGTTTCTGTTTCGCTCATTTTCTTCTCCTAACCAAAGAATGTCTGCGCTTTGCCGATGGCTTGAACCAACGCATCCACATCATCTTTCCCATTATATAGGGCGAATGAAGCGCGACATGTAGAGGTCACGCCAAATCTTTTTAGCAAGGGCTGCGCACAATGGCTGCCCGCCCGCACCGCAACACCGTAACGATCAAGGATCGTCGACAGATCGTGGGCATGTACATTTTCAATGGCAAACGAGAAGATGGCTCCCTTGCCGGGCGCATCGCCAATCAGCCGCAACGCATTGATTTTTAAAAGCTCTTGCCGCGCATACTCACCGATTTCATCTTCATGCGCTTTGATATTGTCGCGGCCAATGCTTTCAATATAGTCGATTGCCGCGCCCAAACCAATGGCTTGCACAATGGGCGGCGTGCCCGCTTCAAACCGATGTGGCGGCTCGGCATAGGTCACATTGTCCTCAAACACATCGGCGATCATCTCGCCACCACCTTGGAAAGGTCGTGTGTCTAACAAACGATCATATTTGCCGTAAAGAATGCCGATGCCCGTGGGGCCATATAGCTTGTGGCCTGTGGCGACATAAAAGTCGACGCCCAAATCCTGCACATCAACCGGCAAATGCACCGCACCTTGCGACCCATCCACCATCACAGGAATACCACGCGAATGCGCTATTTCTGTGACTTTTTTGATCGGCACAATTGTGCCCATCACGTTGGACATGTGCGTGATCGCCACAATTTTGGTGCGATCTGTGATCGCGGCTTCAAATTGGTCCATGTCGAAACTGCCATCTTCGGCAACATCTACCCATTTGATCACCGCGCCCTGACGTTCGCGCAAAAAGTGCCACGGCACTATGTTGGAATGGTGCTCCATCTTGGTGATGATGATCTCATCGCCCTCACCAATTTTGGGCCCTACAAAGCTTTGCGCGACCAAATTGATGGCTTCTGTGGCCGAGCGTGTGAACACAATCTCATCCACCCGCTCCGCGTTGAGAAACTTTTGCACCTTGGTCCGCGCATCTTCAAACGCCTCTGTGGCGCGATTGGATAACGTATGTAATCCACGATGCACATTGGCATATTCGTGCGCATAGGCGTGCTGTATCCGCTCCAAAACCTGGTTAGGTTTTTGCGCCGATGCCCCACTGTCGAGATAAACAAGCGGATGCCCGTTCACTTCTTCCGACAGAATGGGAAAATCACCACGAATTTTGCCAAGATCCAGCATAATTACTCCGTTGCCGCCAACCACGCATCCACGCGGTTTTCCAGTTTGGCGTGAATTTGCTCATCTTCGATTTCGTCGAACAATTCCGCCAAAAAGGCTTTAATCAACATAGATTCAGCTTCCGCACGTGAAATGCCGCGGCTCATCAAATAGAACAGCGCATCTGCATCCAACTCGCCGCAAGTTGCCCCGTGGGCGCACAACACATCGTCAGCAAAAATCTCAAGCTCAGGTTTCACCAAAACTTCAGCCCGTTCCGACAGCAACAAGCCTTGGCTCATCATCTGCGCATCAGTTTTTTGCGCATCCGGCGCCACAATGATCTTGCCTTGGAAAATCGCTTTGGCGCGATCCCGCACGATAGATTTAAAGCTTTCCGTGCTCGTGGTGTTCGGCACGGCGTGGTTCACATTCAAGGTGAAATCGCCATGCTGCTTGTCCATCAAAAGGGTCAAGCCTGCAAAGTCGGCATGGGCGCCCTCGCCTTTAAATTCCGCCTTAACGTCTGTGCGGCCCAGCTGGAAATTGGCGTGGGTCACAAAAGTGCGCAAGTTCGCCTTTTCGTGCAAATCATAGCAATTTTGTACAAATTGACGGGCGCCTGTGGCGTTTTGATCAAGCTGAAGATGCAGCAAGTTCGCATTGGCTGCCACATCCATGGCGCAATCTGCAAACCGCAAGCCGCGATCATTCTGCCCTTCAAACGTCTCGATAATGGTCGCTTCCACGCCATCAGCCGAAGTCACCTTCAGCTTGCTGGCCGCAACACTATCCATACCCGCATGCACCTGTGCAATGTGGATTGGCTTATCGAGCGATTTTGAAATCGAAATTTCGATCTGACTTTGGGCAAACCCATCCATCAAATTGATGATCTGATCATCGCCAACTTTTTTGGCCACATCCACAGACTTAATTTCAACGCCGTCAATTGCATCCGCATGTACCAGCTTGCCATTCACGATAACAACGCGGCTAAAGCCGTCAAATTGTTCGCTTGGCAAATCATCATTGGCTTTCGCCAGTTCAGCCGGGACATCGCGCAACAAGGTGCGCAAATCGGTATAGTGATATTCTTCAATCCGACGATGCGGCAAACCATGCTCGGTCAGCGCCGCCTTTGCGTCCGCCGCACCAGCCGCTTGCAACAAATCCGCAAGCTGGTTTTCGGCATCCGTCAGTTTCACAATATGTTGTTCCATGAATTTCGCTCCAGCGTTGGATTAAGCAGCAGTGCCGTCAAACTCGGCATAGCCTTTTTTCTCAAGCTCAAGCGCCAACTCGCGATCACCACTTTCAACCACACGACCGTCTGAGAACACGTGCACACGATCAGGCACGATATAGTTCAACAAACGCTGATAGTGGGTAATAACAAGCATTGAGCGATTGGCATCGCGCAAATGGTTCACGCCATCAGAAACCACTTTCAACGCATCAATATCGAGGCCAGAGTCGGTTTCATCAAGCACGCAAAGCGATGGCTGCATCAGCGCCATTTGCAAGATTTCCGCACGCTTCTTTTCCCCACCAGAAAAACCAACATTCAGCGGACGCTTCAACATATCTTGGTTGATTTCCAACTGGTTGGCTGCGTCTTTCACAAGCTTCATGAAATCAGGAATTTTCAACTCTTCTTCGCCGCGTGTTTTGCGCTGTGCGTTCAACGCCGCTTTCAAGAAGGTCATGGTGGCAACGCCAGGAATTTCGATCGGATATTGGAATGCCAAGAACAGACCCGCAGCCGCGCGCTCGTCCGCACCCATTTCCAAAAGATCTTCACCCATGAACAGGACCTGACCTTCAGTGACTTCATAGCCTTCTTTGCCCGCCAACACATATGAAAGTGTTGATTTGCCAGAGCCGTTCCGGCCCATAATTGCGTGCACCTCACCGGCAGGCAGGGTCAAATCCACACCTTTCAGGATTTGCTTGTCTTCGTCTTCCACTTTCACGTGGAGATTTTTAATTTCCAGAATTGGCGTTGTCATTTCATGTCCTCAATTCTCGCGCCGCAAGATTGGCGCTCTATCTTTGTTCAAAAGGCGGGATCACCACATATAGGTGATCACCAGCCAAACACTTACGGCGGCAAAAACCCCTGCAATGCCACCGATAATCTTATACCCTTCGGGCTCTTCCGCCTTCACGCGGCCAGCCACCACATAGCCCATGCCGAGCCCGGCGATGATGGCCACGATGATTGCGCTCCAGCCCATTAGCCCACACTGCCTTCAAGGCTGATGCCGATCAGCTTTTGGCTCTCCGCCATAAATTCCATCGGCAAATGCTGCAGCACTTCACGCACAAATCCGTTCACGATCAGCGCCACCGCCTCTTCTTCGTTCAGGCCGCGTTGCTGGCAATAAAACATCTGATCATCGGAAATCTTGGAGGTGGTCGCCTCGTGCTCAAACACAGCGCTTGCGTTGCGGCTTTCAATATAAGGCACCGTGTGCGCCCCACATTTATCGCCGATCAACAAGCTGTCACACTGGGTGAAGTTCCGGGCGCCTGTTGCTTTCGCATGGGCAGAAACTTGGCCACGATATGTATTTTGCGAAACACCAGCCGAAATACCCTTTGAAATAATCCGGGAAGATGTGTTCTTGCCCAAATGGATCATCTTGGTGCCGCTATCCACTTGCTGGTGGCCATTCGAAATCGCAATCGAATAAAACTCACCTTGTGAATTGTCCCCGCGCAAAATGCAGCTTGGATATTTCCAAGTGATCGCAGAGCCAGTTTCAACTTGCGTCCAAGAAATCTTGGAATTCTTGCCGCGACAATCGCCACGCTTGGTCACAAAGTTATAAATGCCGCCCTTGCCGTCTTTATCGCCTGGATACCAGTTTTGAACGGTCGAATATTTGATTTCAGCATCGTCCAAGGTCACCAGTTCAACCACGGCCGCGTGCAGTTGGTTCTCATCACGCATTGGCGCGGTACAACCTTCGAGATAGCTCACATATGAGCCTTCATCGGCAATAATCAACGTCCGTTCAAACTGACCGGTTTTTTCTTCGTTGATACGGAAATAGGTCGACAATTCCATGGGGCAGCGAACGCCTTTTGGAATGTAAACAAATGACCCGTCAGAGAACACAGCCGCGTTCAACGTCGCGTAGAAATTGTCAGAGGTTGGCACGACAGAGCCGAGATATTTCTTCACCAGCTCAGGATGCTCTTTCACCGCTTCAGAGATAGAGCAGAAAATCACGCCCGCTTTGGCCAACTCATCTTTAAAGGTGGTCACAACAGACACACTGTCAAACACAGCGTCTACAGCAACTCGTGCGCCTTCAACACCGGCCAAAACAGCCTGTTCAGACAGCGGAATGCCCAATTTCTTATAGGTTTCCAAAAGCTCCGGATCAACTTCATCAAGGCTTTTTGGCCCTGGTGTCGATTTCGGTGCCGCATAATAATAAAGGTCTTGGAAGTCGATTTTTGGATAATTAACGCGCGCCCAGCTTGGCTCTTCCATTTGCTGCCAACGGCGGAAGGCTTCCAAACGCCATTCCAGCATCCATTCCGGCTCATCCTTTTTCGCCGAAATAAAGCGCACAATGTCTTCATTCAGGCCTTTAGGCGCCATATCCATTTCGATATCGGTCTTAAAGCCATACTTGTACTTATCGACGTCAATTTCCTTGACCTGATCAATGGTTTCTTTAACCGCAGCCATTTCAAGACCTCTCTTTCATCAACCCTATCGTGACAGCTCTAGGCGCTTGCCCGCGCACTGCCCTTAAACTTTTCCGCTATCTGCGCACTTGCAGATAAAAACGCCTCAATATCTTCAGGCGTGCTGTTCCACCCAACGCTTAGACGTAACGCACAGTCTGCAAGCGCTGGATCAATCTTCATGGCGTCCAAAACGTGTGAACGCGACACTTTGCCCGACGAGCAGGCGGAACCAGCCGAAAGCGCGATCCGCGCCAAATCATACTGGATCATCGATATATTGTTTTTGATGCCCGGCAGAGCAAACGCGCTCGTAAACCCTGAGCGCGGCACATCCGCGCCAAAAAACACGACATCAGCAAAAATTTCAGCCAAGCCTTTTTCGGCTTTGGCCACCAAATCATGCGGCGCATTGGCGAAGTTCTCTTGCGCCTGCGCTGCCGCCACGCCAAACCCGGCGATCAATGCCGCTGATTCCGTGCCGCCGCGTCGGCCTTGCTCTTGTCCCCCACCAGGAATCAAGCGCACATCATCCACGCGCGGCTTCAAAATAAGCGCACCAACGCCCGCTGGTCCGCCAATCTTATGGGCGGAGACAGAATAAAAATCAGCCCGCGATGGATCGAAATAAAACTCAACCTTGCCCGCGCCTTGTGCACCATCCACCAGCAAATAATGCTCGCGATCAAACAATAGCTCACCAATCTCGTGAATTGGCTGCACAACCCCGGTTTCATTATTCACTTGCTGCACCGCAACCAAAACCCGCGCACCAGTCGCATCGGCTTCGTCAAGTTGGCGCTCCAAAGCGCCAAGGTCCAACAATCCATTGGGCAACAAAGGAATAAACTCGAACGCAACGCCAGCGGTTTCAACCGCGCGGATCACGGCCATATGCTCGCCAGCGCCCACCAAAATCCGCTCAATCTTTTCACTGCGTGCCAAACCCCAGATTGCGTGGGTCAGGCTTTCGGTCGCTGAACCAGTGAACACCACCCGTCCCCGCGCCGTGCCACACAGCAGCGCAACCTTGTCGCGCGCATCTTCAATGATCGCACGCAGTTTGCGCCCATTCTCATGTACGGAAGAAGGATTCCCCGGAATCGCCATTGCATCGACCATGGCCGTCTGCGCGTCCGGCAACAAAGGTGCCGATGCGCTATGGTCCAAATATGTCACTGCATTGCGACTCATCGAAAAAATTCACTCTTTTTCAGGGCCATAGGCCGATTCAACCAATCAGTTCTTGAATTTTGCGCTCTACAATAGGTAAAAGAAGCGCAAGATTATTGACTGTTGGGCGAAAAACTAGTTTTGAATAATTCTAAACTGGTTTTTCGCACTCACGTTTTAGGTAGCGTGCCGACATTCGTCAACCCTTTTCGCCGAACAATCCCTGCATTCGGCAAAAGCATTTGGTTTTGTGTGGGGATAGAAGGTCTCGTGTATGCCTGAAGTATTCTTTAATGGTCCAGCTGGTCGTCTTGAAGGACGTTACCAACAAGCAAAAGACCCTAATGCGCCCATCGCGGTGGTATTGCACCCGCATCCCGAATTTGGCGGCACCATGAACAACCAAATTGTCTACAATTTGTTCTATATGTTCGCCCAACGCGGTTTTTCCGTTTTGCGTTTCAATTCACGTGGTGTTGGACGTTCGCAAGGCACGTTCGATCACGGCGTGGGTGAACTGTCAGACGCGGCGGCAGCGCTTGATTGGTTGCAAACTCTCAATAAAGAAAGCCCCGGCGTGTGGATCGCTGGCTTTTCGTTCGGTGCGTGGATCGGCATGCAGCTTTTGATGCGCCGCCCCGAGGTTGAAGGCTTCATCTCAGTTGCCCCACCAGAAAATCTTTATGATTTTGCCTTCCTGGCCCCTTGCCCGTCATCTGGCCTGATCATTCATGGCGAGAAAGACCGGGTTGCACCGCCAGAATCAGTGCAAAAACTGGTGGACAAGCTCCAGCAACAAAAAGGCATCACCGTCGAACAAAAGATTGTCGAAGGTGCCAACCATTTCTTTGAGGACCGTATAGAACCCCTCATCGAAGATTGCGCCGAATATTTGGATCGTCGACGCGAAGAAATCGCTCAGGGCGGTGGCAGATAGCCACCGACCGGGCAGCAGCTAAAAAATAAGAATAAAAGGAAAAGCATATGACCTACAAATCCGACTTTTTGCGCACGCTTGAAGAGCGCGGATTTTTGTATCAGCTTTCTGATGCAGAGGGCCTCGACAAAAAATTGTGTGAAGGTCCGGTCACAGGTTATATCGGCTTTGATGCCACAGCAAAGAGCCTGCATGTGGGCAACCTCGTGCAGATCATGCTGCTCTATTGGCTGCAAAAAACCGGCAACAAGCCGCTCGTTTTGATGGGTGGCGGCACCTCCATGGTCGGGGACCCGTCTGGTAAAGACGAGATGCGCCAAATGATGACGCCGGAAATCATTGAAGACAACAAGTCAAATATCCGCGAGATATTTTCCGGCCTGCTTGAATTTGGTGACGGCGAAACCGACGCACAAATGCTCGACAATGCAGAATGGCTGATGAAGCTGAACTATGTTGAGTTTTTGCGCGACGTCGGCAGCAAAATCTCGATCAACCAAATGCTCACCCGCGAAAGCGTCAAACAACGTTTGGATCGCGAACAATCGCTGAGCTTTTTGGAGTTCAACTACATGATTTTGCAGGGCTACGACTTTGCCGAGCTCAACAAGCGCTATGGCTGCACCCTGCAAATGGGTGGCTCTGACCAGTGGGGCAACATCATCTCAGGGGTTGATCTGGCCCGCCGCTTGAACGGCGCCGAATGCTTTGCGGTGACCACACCACTGATCACCAAGTCAGACGGGTCCAAAATGGGCAAGTCCGTTGCTGGTGCCGTTTGGCTGCGCAAAGAAATGCTGCCGGTCTATGACTACTGGCAGTTCTGGCGCAACACAGGCGACGCTGATGTGGCCAAGTTCGCAAAATTGTTCACCACACTGTCGCTGGACGAAATCGCCCGTTGGGACGGTTTGGAAGGCAATGAGCTGAACGATGTGAAAAAGCAGTTGGCCACCGCCGCAACGGCAATGATCCATGGTCAGGCCGCGGCGGAAGAAGCAGCAGAGACCGCCCGTCGCACCTTTGAAGAAGGCGCGATCGACCTCACCTTGCCCACCGTGGAAGTCACCAAAGCTGAGTTGAATGAAGGCGTCGGCATCCTGAGCGCATTTGTCACCGCCGGGTTGGCAGGCTCAAATGGCGAAGCGCGCCGCCTGATCAAATCAGGTGCATTGAAGGTCAATGACGAAAAAGTCGACGATGAACGCGCCACATTGGGCGAAGGCCAGCTTTTGCCCGAAGGCGTGATCAAATTGTCCGCGGGCAAAAAACGCCACATCTTGTTGAAGCCTGCCGAATAAGGCTGACATCACAAAAGATCAAAAAGCCCGGCCAATTGCGCCGGGCTTTCTTGTTACTGATTTTCAACTTGCTCAAGCGCTCGGCGTGCTTCTGGATCACCTTGCGCCCGGAACTCAAAGATCTGCCGGAACACGCCCGGTGCCAAAATTGATGCCGGGTTGATCGAGAATTGCGGATCATCCAATGGTCCGCGCACCGCAAAGGTCACGCCGATCAGCCCTTCCCCGTCACGCCCGCCCAATATCGCACCAAGCAGCGGCAGCTTTTGGAAGATGTTATTCAGACCAAATAGCGGGATATAAGTCCCCACCAAATCATATTGGCGCTGACCGGTGTAAATATTGCCCCGCAATGTCCCGCCAATCGTGCCCCCATCAAGCGCACCTTTGGTCACAGTTATCACGCCATCGCCGCCATTGAACTCAATCTCAGCTTGCTTGAAGCGCAACTGGTTCTGACGTTCAATCAATTTGCGACTATCGCGGTGGTTGCCCAATACGAGTGCAACCTTCTCTTCATCCGCAATCGCAAAATCATTCAACGTGAACCCGCCAGAAATGCGTCCGGCTTTGTCATTTATGTTCAGCACCAAGCTGCCCACCCCGTTGAGCAATCGCGGATAAATGCCAACAAACCGCAACAAGGTGCCCAGATCATTCGATGCCGCGACCATCGATCGGCCAAATTGCACGGGATTTGTGGTGATCGACACGGACTTATCATTGCCAAATGACGTTTGCATATTCACCGTGCGGAAATCAGCCCCGCGAAAAACAAACCGTCCATTGGTGTTGTAGGCCGTTGTTTTGTAGAACCCTAAGGCGCGATCCAACGATAGGCTAATATCAATGACCTGGTCTTCTGCGTTGGAGGTTGCGGCTGATGTCCCTTGGTCTAGCCCCAAAAACCGCCGCAACATCGGCTTCAAATCAAGCTGTTCCCCGGAAAGGTCAACCTTAAACCCGCCTTCAATAGGCGACAGTTCCACCTGAGCCTTGTCCCCGGGATTGAGCTGGAACGTGGACATTTTGGCACTGGTCAGCCCTTTTTCATAGTGAAAGTCCAGCTCACCTGCGATGCGGACATCACCGAACCGCAAATCAATCTGCGGTACATCAACACTGTCCTCAGCCATGCGGATTTCTGCGTTGAGCTGGCCAGCCACCCCCTTTTTCTTGGTGACACCCAACTCAGAAAATTTCAGCGCCGCATTGGTCAGATCAACGGCCACCTGAATATCGTCACCCACCGGACGACCCACGACTCGGATGGGCCCGGTCACAAACTGCGACACATCAAAGCCAAGTTTCGCGCGTTCCTCTTCCGACAAGGTTGCCGACGCCGTAATAACCGGCTCCGCATCGTCCTCAGCCTCGATCCGAAGATCGGCGAGAACATCATCAACCAAAACGCGGCCAGATGCCTGATACCCGGCCTGGGAGGCTGTAAATTGCAGATCACCTTCTTTAACGTCACGACCTTCGATCGGTGCTGCGCTTGCAAAATCCTGCACACTGCCATTCAGCGTATAATCAAGCCCTTCCGGCTTACCATCACCAAACTGCGAGATGGTGGCGATCACATTAATGTCCGCCGCCCCGGTCAAATCCTCAGGCTGATAGTCGAGATCAAAATCTTCAAGCAAATTGAGCGGTTCTTTCGACGCAATCGAAATCAGCGTGCTGACATCGCCTTTCAGATCGCCAGAAATCTCAAACACTTGATCTGTGGGAAATGTATTACGGTTCAGATAGGCTGCATTGGTGATCTCCACCTGCCCCGCCGCATCACTCACCGTGCCGCGATCAAATCCCATTTCAATAAAATGGTCCTTCACCTTAATGGTCGTCGTGCCGCCAATATCAATGGTGGGAAACCCGGGCAAAGGTAGCAGCGATACATGCTGCGCCGTGCCGAGAATGGTCAGTCCATTTTCAGGAATCTTCTTATTCTCGCCCTTCTCGCCGATGGTGCCAACCGGAAAGTCAAAACGCATTTTGGCGGTATTCAAGCGACCATCAGTGACATTCTCAACGAACCATTCACGCGCTTCACGGGCCAGAAAATATGGCCATAACCGCTTTAAACTGTCCGCGTCCATATTGCGGGCGACCATTGCCAAATCCAGCCCAATACCCGCCTGCAAAACATCAACACGACCATCGGCTTGCAGCGAATACTCGCCCGTATCAATTGTCACCTTGTCGATGCCGATCGCCCCATAAACTGGGGCGGACCAGCCATTGAACACGATATTGGGGATCGTCTTTTCCGGCGCTTCCATGTCATTTGGGTGCAAATAAACATTGGCCAACTGCATCCCGATGCCAACTGTGGGGCCAAACTGTTCATCTAGACCGAGCGCGAACTCACCCGAAATATCAGCATAGCTTTGCCCAATCTCGATCCTTGTGGGCGACAAGTAATAGCGACTTTCGCGGGGCTTCCACTCTACTTCAGCCACTTCCGAACGCACTGGAAACGTGTCACCCTCAATGGCGGCCAAAGTTCCGGTCACATCCACATTGAATTGACCTAGATAGACCCCCTCCTGATCAAAACTGACATCAAAATCGAGCTGAGACCCACCCTTCAGGGCAAATACCCCATCCTGATCGTCCATAAAGGGCATGATCAGTGCCAAATCGAGATTTTCGAACGCACCCGATACCCGACGCCCGTCATTCACCTCTGGTGTCCAGAAAAAGCTGCCAGACGTGCGACGCCCTGCAGCGGTAAAGCGCGCAAACATGGACACCCCATTTTCATAGGCCAGCAATTCAAGCTCAACTTCGTCAAGCGATCGATAAAGCTGGTAAATCCTGTCCAACACATCAATGCGCCCACCGGTCACCGTCAGTTTGCGATACGCCCCATCAGCGGTATTTTCAGCGAACAGCGCCAATAGGCCTTCAAGCCCGTTAACCGCCTCAATGGCCCACGCATTGTCGGATTTAACCTTCAGGTCTTCTTCGCCAGCCCGCAATTGAACGCCATCATCGCTAAACGTAACGCTTAGGCCTGTTTGCGCCCCAACTTGCAGGCGTACCGTGGGGGTGTCGCCCACCGCCTCTTCATCAAACTCAAGGTTGGCGAGATTAACGCCGTTAAAATCTTGCACCAGTTGAACGTGTGGTTCGCGCACCTCAACTTCAATGGCGGGACGGCCAGAAACCCAAGCGGGAAAAAACCACCGCAAATCGACGTCTTCGGCAACAAATTGCGCTCCGGATTGCTGGTGCCAAACCTTAAGCTCACTCAAATTGAGGGCCGGAATCCAGCCTTCCCGCAACGTCAGGCCGGCTTTTTTAAAGTCAGCGGCATAGCCGGGAGGCAATTGTTCCTCAATTTTCTGCGCGACCAGCCCGTGCACGCCGGGAAAAGAGACCACATTCAACGCCAAAATAATGACGGTGAGGACGATGAGAGCAACGAAACCGCCGGAGAAATGCACCCGCTTCTTCTTGTGCAAGGGCCTTGTGTCTTTGGGCGATTTAGCGCGTTTTTTCTTTTGTCTCATTAAAGGCTTTTATGCTGCGGGTTGAATTGTGTCAGCTTCAATGGCAAATGATTGAACAAGCTGATATTTTGCTCTTAAATCTCAAAATGGGCTGATCTGTGACCAAATCGAATCTTCTTGTCCTCACATAAGGGAAATCTCTGATGGCTGAACTTCAAATCGGCGATGTCGCCCCTCATTTCACCAATCCAACCGAATCGCAAGATTTTACCCTGTCTGAGCATAAGGGTAAAAACATAGTGCTATTTTTCTACCCAAAAGACGACACACCGGGCTGCACAGTGGAAAACATTGATTTTACCGCCCTCCTGCCAGAGTTTGAAGCACACAACACCATTCTAGTCGGTTGCTCTGCTGACCCAGTGGCAAAACACGCCAAATTCAGGGAAAAGCACGATCTCAAGATCATCCTGCTATCAGATGAAGACCATAAAACCATGGAAGCCTATGGCGCTTGGGGCGAAAAGAAGATGTACGGCAAAACATTCATGGGAATCAAACGCACCACGTTCCTGATCGATGAAAATGGTAAAATCGCGCATATCTGGCGCAATGTTCGCGCCAAAGGCCATGCCCAAAAAGTACTCGATAAACTAATTGAGCTTGAAAATGGCGCGTGAGCTGTTTGAAAGCGCTGTTGCCATCGTCCATGAGCCAGATTTGGTCAAAAAGACTGATCTGGCGATGGATACGGCGCGGGCGTGGCTCAAACGACAAATGGGCAAGGGCCGATATGATGAACTGGCGCTGCCTGACCAGCCCGGACGCCCCGAAAAACCTGAACTGCTGCCGCCGGGCAAAATGCCCAAACGTAACTTGCGCACCGAGCATGGCCGCAAGGCCCATATTCACGCCCTCGCCCACATTGAATTGGGCGCTGTGGATCTGACATGGGATCTGGTTGCACGCGGGTGCGGCCATAATTTGCCGCGTTCTTTTTTGGACAATTGGGTTCAAGTTGGGCTGGAAGAGGCAAAGCACTTCCGCATGCTCTCCAATCGCTTAAATGAGCTGGACAGCGCCTATGGGGATTTCCCCGCCCACGATGGTTTGTGGCAATCTTGCGCAGATACAGCCCACGATTTATTGGCGCGCCTGGCCATCATTCCCTTGGTTTTGGAGGCCCGTGGGCTGGACATCACCCCTGTAATGATTGAACGCACCCAAGCGGTGGGCGATGAGGCAACAGCCAAAATCTTGCAAACCATCTATAATGATGAAAAGCGCCACGTGGCGTTTGGCGCCAAATGGTTTCGGTATCAATGCGACATTGAGCGCAAGCAACCCATACCAACTTTCCAGTCTTTGGTGCGCAAACATTTTCGTGGCGCATTAAAACCGCCCTTTAACGACAAAGCCCGCGCCGCAGCTGGGCTAACACCCAGTTTTTATAAGCCCATCGCTCCCATTATCGGATAGTTAACCATAATCCTCCATCTTTAGCAGTAGAAGAGAATCGACGCTAAAGAATGGGCGGATCAAGTGAGTGTATCGCGTAACTTTTCGGGTAAAGTAACAAGCCAGAATGGCCACACCCAAAAGAAATCAGACCTGGATCGCTGGTGGGTTTATGGCCTCGTCACCATCCTGTTTTCCGGCAACATCGCATTCGCGATCACGCTATATATGTCGCCTGATTTTGCGGCGACACGCGACGCTCAAGCGGCGCAAACCATATCCGCTTATGAAACCCGCATCGCTACCTTGCGCGCCGAACTGGATCGGTTGCACTCGCGCCAATATGCCAAAGCAGGCGATATAAACTTGCAGCTGCAAGATCTGCTGGCCCAGCAAGAGCAAATTTTAGAACAACATGATTTTGTGCGTTCAATCGCGAAAAAGGCAAAAGCTGTTGGAATTGAAGTGCCCGCGCAAACTGACCCAATAAAAACAAGCGCGTTGGGCTTTGCACCAACCAACTCGTCAAAAACTGACATTCATGCGATCATTGAAGACCTTCAATTGATGAAGGAAGATACGATTTCAGCGCTCACAGCCCTCGGCACCGAGGCTGAAAGATCGACCGCAAAAATCATGACTGAATTATCCCGCGTTGGCCTCAAGCCCCGCTTTGAAGATGATGCCGTCGGCGGCCCCCTTTTGCCCCCCGCAATGGGCGATGCATTTGCGGAACAAATGCAAGCGGCCAATTTCGCGCTGGATGCACTTTCAAAGTATGAGCAAGCCAAACAGCATATTTATTCAGCACCCGTTTTCCGCCCCCTGCCGGAATCTTACGGTCTAAGCTCCCGGTTCGGTAACCGTCGCGATCCCTTCACCGGGCGGTCCGCGTTTCATTCCGGATTGGATTTTCGCGCACCGAGCGGGGCGTCTGTCTCCGCGCTTGGCGCAGGTAAGGTCACGTTTGCCGGACGCAAGGGCGGGTACGGCAATGCAGTTGAAATCACCCATGTAAATGGTTTGATGTCGCGCTATGCGCACCTTTCCAAAATCAAGGTCAAAAAGGGGCAGCACGTTACCCCAGAAACGATCATTGGCTTGGTGGGCAGCACAGGGCGCAGCACGGGCCCTCACTTGCACCTGGAAGTGCGCAAAGATGATCGGCCGACCAACCCCGCGCACTACATTAATGTTGGGAAAAAGCTAAGAAGCCTGCTTTAACACAACCGCTTAGTCATCCTCGTCTGATTTGCCCACCCGTTGCGCCAACGCCGCTTCCATAAACGCATCCAGATTGCCATCCAGCACATCATTCGGCGCGGTGCTTTCAATGCCTGTGCGCAGATCTTTCACCATCTGATAGGGCTGCAACACATAGGAACGGATCTGGTGTCCCCAGCCAATTTCCGACTTTTGTGCGGTCTCGGCATTGGCCTCTTCTTCACGCCGCTGCAACTCAGCCTCATAAAGCCGCGCCCGCAACATGTCCCATGCTGTCGCCCGGTTTTTATGCTGTGATCGATCATTCTGACATTGCACCACAATGCCGGTCTCAATATGGGTGATGCGCACGGCACTATCAGTCGTGTTCACGTGCTGACCACCCGCGCCAGAGGCACGATATGTGTCGATCCGCACATCAGATTCAGACACTTCAATGTCAATTGAATCATCAATAACCGGATAAACCCAGATCGATGAAAAGCTTGTGTGTCGACGGGCTTGGCTGTCGAACGGTGAAATTCGCACCAACCGGTGCACGCCGCTCTCAGTCTTCAGCCAACCATAGGCGTTGTGCCCTTTGACCAGGATCGTGGCAGACTTAATGCCAGCTTCCTCGCCGTCATGCACTTCCATCACTTCGACCTTGTGGCCCTGACGTTCCGCCCAGCGTGTATACATGCGCAACAGCATGTTGGCCCAGTCTTGGCTTTCAGTGCCCCCGGCGCCCGCATGCACTTCCACATAGCAATCATTGGCATCCGCTTCGCCAGAAAGCAAAGTTTCCACCTGCATACGGTCAGTTTGGGTTTTAAGGCCAATTAGCGCTTTTTCCGCTTCGGCCACAACTTCATCGTCGCCTTCCATTTCCCCCAATTCGATCAAATCGATATTGTCGGTCAATGTAGCCTGCAATCCATTGATGGAATTGATTTGGCCTTCAAGATATTGCCGGTCCCGCATCACGCCTTGCGCTTTTTGCGGGTCATTCCACAGGTCGGGATCTTCGGCGCGCTGGTTTAGCTCGTCTAGCCGTGACTGGGCGCTATCCCAGTCAAAGATGCCTCCTCAGCAAGCTCATGGCCTGCTCGATCTCATCAACAACACTTTGAATTTCTGCGCGCATAATCACTCACACTCATTTGTCTGTGCATGTGATCTATCCGATCGACCACGCCCCATCAAGCCCCTCGCCCGTGGGCGAAGGCAATATCCAAAGCTTAGAACAAACCGCCACGTCCGGCATTAAAGTCTTGCGATCCACCTTCCAGATCAACAAACACGTCTGAATCCACCCCGATCACAGATGTGATCAAGTTTGGTCCTGTACCGGGCTTAAATGCTTCAACGATCGCACCTTCGCCGCCGCCAGCAACCTTCACCCCCGTTTTAGGGTCAATCCAAATCGGGGTCATCCCACCCGGAATATTGAACGGGGTTGGTGGTTTGCCTTTCATCGCATTTTCCATAAAGTCACGGAAGATCGGTGCGGCCAATTCGCCGCCCGTGGCGTTACGGCCCATATTGCGTGGCGTGTCGTAACCGACATAAACGCCAACCGCCATATTGGGGGTAAAGCCAACAAACCATGCATCTTTATAATCGTCGGTGGTGCCGGTTTTGCCAGCAACAGGACGGCCCAGAGCGCGGACGCGCGTGCCGGTACCCCGCTGGACCACGCCTTCCATCATCGATGTGATCTGATATGCCGTCATAGGATCAAGAACTTGATCACGGTTATCGATCACCAATGGTTCGGCTTGGTTTTGCCACTCTTCAACAGCACAGCCATCACAGATCCGCTCGTCATGCTTAAACACTGTATTGCCGTAACGATCCTGCACCCGGTCAATCAAAGTCGGATTAATCTTGCGCCCACCGTTGGCAATCGTGGCGTAGGCGGCTGTCATCCGCAACACGGTGGTTTCACCTGCCCCCAATGCCATCGCCAAATAGGGCGGTAGATTATCGTGGATACCAAACAAGCGCGAATATTCAGAAACCAACGGCATGCCAATATCTTGCGCAAGCCGCACCGTCATCACGTTCCGAGAACGTTCAATGCCGCGCCGCAACGTTTGTGGCCCATAAAACTCGCGTGAATAGTTGTCCGGCTGGTAGGACGTGCCGTCGGCGTTTTTGATCGACAAAGGCGCATCCAAAACCACCGAAGCAGGCGTATACCCATTATCAAGCGCTGCAGCATAAACGATCGGCTTAAACGATGAACCCGGTTGACGCTCCGCCTGTGTGGCGCGGTTAAACTCACTCTCAGCAAATGAGAAGCCACCCACAAGGGCCAATACACGCCCGGTCCGAGGGTCCATCGCCACCAAACCGCCTTGCACTTCTGGAGGCTGGCGCATTTGATAGACACCTTCATTGTCCGGCACCTGCTCCACATAGATCACATCGCCCACATTTAGGATTTGTGATAGCGGCTTGGCGATCCATTTTTGCTCTTTGCCAGGCAATTGGCCCGTTTCACGTTCGGCCAGCAGATTGCCTTGCAAATCTTTTTCCGGCCGCAACCCAACCACCGCCGAGTTCTGTTCCAACTCGATCACAACGCCCAAACGCCACTCTGGCACATCACTTAAAATGTCCATTTCGGCCAGATCGTCGCCCCAATCGTCATCAAGCTCAATCGTGGCCACAGGGCCGCGATAGCCCTTGGTCTGGTCAAACTGCACCAACCCATTGATCAAAGCGTCGCGGGCGTAGGATTGCAATTTTGGGTCCATTGTGGTGCGCACGGACAAGCCGCCGCCATAAAGCTGGTCCTCACCATAGATACGTGCCAAACGCCGCCGTACTTCCTCGGCGAAATATTCAGCAGAATAAACTTGTGAGCCTGAGGTCCGCGGAAACACATTCAGTGGTTCTTGTTGCGCCGCTTTCGCCTCTTCCGCGCTAATATAGCCTTCGGCCTCCATGCGACCAATCACATAATTGCGCCGCTCAATCGCCGCTTTCGGATACCGGATTGGATGATAGTTTGCCGGCCCTTTTGGCAACGCCGCGATATAGGCCGCTTCTGCGATGGTCAGCTCGTAAAGCGCTTTGTCGAAATAGTTCAGCGCCGCCGCGGAAATACCATATGAATTGAGCCCCAAGAAAATCTCGTTGAGATAGAGCTCCATAATCTTGTCTTTGGAAAAGGTCTGCTCAATCCGAATGGCAAGCAGCATTTCCTTGATTTTACGATCCCAGGTTTGATCAAGCGTCAGCAAAAAGTTCCGCGCCACCTGTTGTGTGATGGTAGAGGCGCCCACCAGCGGCCCACCCGTTCCATCGATCTTTTTCTGAATATTGTCACGCACCGCACGCAAAATGCCGTCAAAAGCCAAACCGCCGTGCGAATAGAAGTCTTTATCCTCCACCGCGACGAACGCGTTCACCACCATCGGGGGGATCGTCTCAATAGGTTGGAACAAGCGCCGTTCACGCGCATATTCGCCAAGAAGCGACCCATCCGCAGCGTGCACCCGCGTCGTTACCGGCGGTTGATAGTCTTTCAAAACCGTATAATCGGGCAAATCCTCAGAGATCGTCCACAGAAAGTAGCCCACACCAGCCAACGCAATTAACCCGGTGAAGAAACCGAATGCAAAAAGCCAGCTCAAAATTCTCAGCATCTATTCAAACCTAGTTCGTTACTTTGATGGTCAGTGCTAACCTTCAAATCCATTAGTGACCCCACGCTATCGCCCGAAACAAGGGCAAAACTGTGAACGCACGGCTTTAATCAGTTTTGCGCTTCCGCGTCAAAATATTTAACAATTCCTTGCGCCAACGCTTGTGCCGCCTTCTCCTGCCAGCTTTCTTCGGCGAGATTTTCCATATCTAACCCATTAGACAAGAAGCCGAGCTCTAATAGGATGGACGGAACTTCAGGCGATTGCAGCACGAAAAAGTCGGCCCGACGCAACGGATATGGCCGCATGGGCAGTTGTGTTTCGATATCGTCTACGATAGAGCGTGCCGCCAAAAAGCTCTGCCGCCGCGTTTCCCGCCGCATCAAATCAATCAAGATGTTGACCACTTGATCATCATCCTTTGGCGCATCAAAACCAGCGATCAAATCGACACGGTTTTCACCTTCAGCCAACACCTTGTCCAACACGTCGGTCGCCGCTTCATCTCTTGTGTAAACGCTTGCGCCGCGCACGTTGGGGTCGTCAAAACTATCTGCGTGTAGCGAAATCATCAGGCTCGCTTTGTTTTCCCGTGCCAATTCAACCCGTTCATTCAAGCTCAAAAACTCGTCGCCCGTGCGGGTCAGCGCCACATCGAACTTGTCGGTCGCCAGCAAGTGCTTTTGCACGCGTTTGGCAAATTCAAGCACCACATGTTTTTCTTCTAAGCCGTTCTCGGCTTTTGCCCCACCATCAATGCCGCCATGGCCGGGGTCCAGCAAGATCAGGGGACGGATTTGCACCACGCTGGGCAACGGCCCCTCAGGCGTGGGCGTGCTTGGCGCCTCTGGCGTTTCAGCCGCAGCCTTGTCTTCGGCACCCGCCTGCCCCGTTAACAACGCCTTGGATCGTGCCACAGCTTGATCAAATATCTCCCGCTCACCTTCGGCAATCTCAACCACAAGGCGCGCCGGCTGTTCGCCCACCGCTTCAAGCATTTCAATGGTGGTGACTTGAACGGGTTTGTTCAAAAACAAAACCAAACGGGCGCGGCCCTCATCCACCATGCCGATGGCGGTTTCTCGCACCAAACCGTCCGTCTTGAGTTCTGTTGGCGCGTCATCGGCCAGTTTTTCAACGCCCAGTTCCACCACCAGCCGGTCCGGTTGGTCTATGGGAAAGGTCGCATAGCCTGCAACGGCGCTCAGATCGACCACCAACCGGCTTTTATCCGGCCCAACGGCCAGACGCGCATCAAGAATTTGGATGCCTTGCTGTGCCAACGCGCCGCCAATAAGGCTGAGCTGCATCACAAAGATCAATAAGAAGTGTACAAAAAGGCGCTGAGGCATCACGATCCGTGCATAAAAATTTAATTGACCCTTTAGCTCATATGCGATTCGTGCAGGTTTTTGAGGCCATTGAATGCGATCAACCTGCAGTTTCTTGCCATTCGTTGCTTGAATTCAACGCTTTTCAGCCCAACATAAATTTAACGCCAATAAACATATTTGTTGCTAAAATTGACGTTGGAGATTAAACACTAACCATCAGCAGGCGTAATGCCCTCGATTCTTGTTCTATAGTTTGACCCTCAAACTGGTCAAAAATTTGTCAAACCTTCCTCGAGAATGACAATTCTGAACAATAGAACCGACAGCATTTGCTGAGAACGAGATTCGGCCGAAGCGGCCATGCCGGCAAACCGTCAAGAAATAGTGCGATTTGCCACCCAAATGAAAGAAGACGAGATGAGGTTTGAAAAGTTGCATTGCATAAAGGGCCCAATTGCCCGCGACGCAATCGCACACGCCGCATTGTCTTCAAATGCCAATCTCTTGCGTGAGCAAAAATCCGCAAGACAATCTTACATTTTCGCAACGCAACCGCTCACTCCGTCAAAAACGGGTGGGCTGCGCTCATTTGCGCCAAGGCTGCGTATGCGTGGAGCTTTAATATATGCCTACGAAAAGAATGTTGGTGGATGCAATCCACCCGGAAGAAACACGAGTAGTTGTCACTAACGGGAACCGTTTAGAAGAATTTGATTTTGAATCGGCCACACGCCGGCAATTAAGAGGCAATATCTATCTCGCGAAAGTGACGCGGGTTGAGCCATCTTTGCAGGCCGCTTTTGTGGATTATGGCGGCAATCGCCACGGTTTCCTGGCTTTTTCTGAAATTCACCCAGACTATTATCAGATCCCACTTGCGGATCGCGAAGCGCTGTTGGCTGAGGAAGAAGAAGAGGTCAATGACGATTTGGCTGATTCAGATCAGCCCGCAATGCTGAAATCAGATAGCCCTGCGTCTAAAGAAGATGATGGCGACACCGAAGCATCTTCAGATAATGATGATGAAAATGGCGACAGTCAGCAATTTGACGAAGTCGGCACGGAAGATGCGCTGGAAGAAGTGCCAGAGCGCAAACGCAAGCGTCCCCGCTCCTACAAAATCCAAGAAGTGATCAAACGCCGTCAGGTGTTGTTGGTTCAAGTGGTGAAAGAAGAGCGCGGCAACAAAGGCGCGGCGCTGACAACTTATTTGTCCCTCGCAGGTCGCTATTCAGTTTTGATGCCAAACACTGCGCGTGGCGGCGGTATTTCTCGCAAAATCACCAACGCAGCTGACCGGAAACGCTTGAAACAAATCGCAGGCGAGCTGGACGTGCAAAAAGGTATGGGCGTTATTTTGCGCACTGCTGGCGCGAGCCGTACCAAAGCCGAAATTAAGCGCGACTTTGAATATTTGTTGCGCCTTTGGGAAAATGTGCGCAGCCTCACGCTGGAGTCCACGGCCCCTTGCCTCGTTTATGAAGAAGGCAGCCTGATCAAGCGATCCATTCGCGACCTCTATAACAAAGAGATCACCGAAGTGCTGGTGTCTGGCGACGATGCTTATCGTGAGGCCAAAGACTTTATGCGCATGATCATGCCTTCGCATGCCAAAAATGTGCAGCCATTCCGCGATGATCAACCGATTTTTTCCAAATTCAATGTGGAAGAGCAACTCGATTCCATGTTCTCGCCTAAGGTGAACCTGCCTTCAGGTGGTTACTTGGTCATCAACCCGACCGAGGCGCTCGTGTCGGTCGATGTGAACTCGGGTAAGGCCACAAAAGAACACAATATCGAAGACACCGCACTGCAAACCAACCTTGAAGCGGCGCACGAACTGTCACGGCAGTTGCGTTTGCGCGACATGGCGGGTCTTGTGGTGATCGATTTCATCGATATGGAAGAAAAGCGCAACATTCGCAATGTTGAGCGCAAACTCAAAGACAGCTTGAAAAACGACCGTGCACGCATTCAAGTCGGCCGTATTTCACATTTCGGTTTGCTCGAAATGTCGCGTCAGCGCATTCGCTTTGGTGTGCTTGAAAGCTCAACCAACGCATGCCCAACATGTAATGGCACAGGCCTTGTGCGGTCTGTCGAAAGCCTTGCCTTGATGGTGATGCGCGCGATTGAAGATCAGGTCATGCGACGTCCGAACCAGGCGATCAATGTGAAGGTAGCATCTGAAGTTGCCCTTTACATTTTGAACGCCAAGCGCCCGTCCCTCTCTGTGCTGGAACAACGTTACAATTTGGCCATTTCAATCACGGCTGAGCCGCATATGCATGGCGATCAGTTCACGATTGAAAAAGGCGATCCATACGACAATGGCGAGCCGCGCATCACCAACCACGTGAAGGTTGATTCTGCGCCCGTTATTGATTTGGTTGAAGACGAAGATGTCGTCGCCGAAACCGAAGAAGAAGACAACAAAGAAGAAAAGCCCGCGCGTCGCCGCAAGCGTCGTCGGGGCAAAGGGCGCGATCGCGACGAGTCAGACAATCAGAACCAACAGCAAAATCAGGATAATGCCGATAAAGCTGAGGCGTCTGACCAGGATGAAACGTCCAAGCCAGGTGACGATGAAGATGGCGAACAACCGAAAAAGCGCCGCCGTCGTGGTCGCCGTGGTGGTCGCCGCAATCGTCGCAACCAAGACAATGATAATGGCGCAAACGCCAATCAGCAGGATGGTCAGCAATCTGACGACGAGAACAAGTCAGATGCGCCAAAAGACGATCAGAACAAATCAGAAGCGCCAGCCAATTTCGACCAGGAAGCCATTGAGGCGGTTGAAGAAAATGTAACACGCGCTAAAGATCCAGAGGATAAAGACACGGACGCGTCGAAAGAAGCCGCGTTGGCTGATGCGAAGGTGGATACCAAAGCGGAAACGCTTGACGATGAAGACGCTAAGGCAACGCCGCCTAAGCCGAAACGTCGGCCGCGTCGCAAAAAGTCGGATGACAACACATCCGATGCTGCACCTCAGGAAGAGGCCGCAAAAGCTGATGACGACAAAGGCACCGCAGATGCCGCTGAGGAAAAGCCAAAGCGTCGTCGTGCACCGCGCAAACGCGTAAAAAAAGACGATGAGACTGCGCCTGCCCAAGAGGCCGCTGCAGCATCAACTGAAGAACCAAAGCAAGATGCCGTGAAAGCGCCTGAAGTACGCGAAGAGCCGAAGCAGGAGCCAACGGAAAAGCCGAAAACCGATAAGCCAACGGAAGACGGCATTATCGTTACATCTTCATCCAGCAGTGATGACGAAGATGAAGGCAAAGCCAAGGAAAAAACCAAAAAGGGTTGGTGGCAGCGCGGCTTCTTTTAAGGCCAGCAATTGCTAGATCTAAAGTGACAATGGTCGGCTCAAAAAGCCGGCCATTTTTTCTATCGCCTCAACCAGCATGTCATGGTCACCAGCGTAGGAAAACCGCACAAATTTGTGGCCATTCACGCGGTCAAAATCCACACCTGGCGTCGCTGCAACGCCTGCTTCTTGCAGCAGTGCTTTACAAAACGCCACACTGTCTTGCGCAAATCCTTCAATCCCGACATAGGCATAAAACGCGCCATCTGACATGCGCGCATCTTTAAAGCCCATTTCGCTCAGCGCTTCCACCAGCAACATGCCATTGCGCACATAAGCTGCCTTTTGCTGATCATAATAGTCACGGCAAGGCAATGCGACCCGTCCGGCAACTTGCGACAGACTGGGGGCGGAAATAAACATATTCTGGGCCAAAATCTCGGTTTGCCGCACCATTTCGTCAGGCAGCACCAGCCATCCCAGCCGCCAACCAGTCATGCAATAATATTTCGAAAAGCTATTGATAATCAGCGCATTGTCGCTCAATTCAAGCGCGCTTGTCTCCGGCAATCCATGGCTCAGGCCATGATAGATTTCGTCTGAAATAAACCGAACATCCAGATCATCACAGGCGTTCATAATCCGCGCAAACTCTTCCCGTTCAATCATCGCCCCAGTTGGATTGGCAGGCGATGCCAGCAACAAGCCATCAAACGGCGTTTCACTGTGCGCTGCCCGCACGGCATCAGCATCCAGCCGCCAGCCATTGCTTGCGCTGAGTTCAATTTCGACCGGTTCGAAACCAAGGCTCGAAATAATATTGAGGTAAGCGGGATAACCCGGCCGGGTAACCGCAATTTTGCTCCCTTTTTCAAATCCCGACAAAAACGCCAGGACAAACCCGGCAGAAGACCCGTTGGTCACCAAAATATTCTCAGGATTGACGATGGCCTTGTGCTGCTGCCGATAATAATCAACCAACGCCCTCCGCAGGGCCAAGTCGCCCTTTGCAGGCGTATAGCGTTGCGGATCAGTTTGCGCGCTTTGTTGCACCGCCGCAATCACTTCTGGCGCAGGTGCCGCGCCGGGTTCCCCCACTTCCAAATGACAAATTTTGCGCCCTTCGGCCTCCAGCGTTTTGGCCATCGCCAGAATTTCCATGGCGAAAAAGGGTTGCAAATGCGGGAGCTGCGCGATCTCTGTCATCAAATTGTCCAACTGTTCGCGTTTTTGTGAGGTCAACGGCCCGTGCCAACTGCACGAAATGCCGTTATAGTTGCGCCCACAATGTCAGTGATTCATGGTTTCAGTAAAGGCCAAAACATGCCAAAGCATCTGCGGTTAATCCCGGCTTTATTCGCCATTCTGTTGGCCTTTGCTCCCATCAGCGCCATGGCACAGCAAATTCGTTTGATCACGGACGCTGAAACGCAAAACATGATCAAGGATTTTGCGCGTCCACTGCTCAAAGCCGCAGGCGTCAATCCACGAAGTGTCAGCGTCAATATCGTCAATGATCGGCGGTTTAATGCCTTTGTGATCGAGAGTGGCGATATTTTCATCAATTACGGCACCATTTTGGATTCAGATACGCCCAACGAACTCAAGGCCGTGTTGGCACACGAAATCGGCCATTTGGCTGGCGGCCACTTGCGACGCCTGCGCGAACAGGCTGAAGTCGCAGGCCGCGTTCAGGCGGTTTCAATGGTGCTTGGTATTGGCGTTTTGGCTGCAGCTTCCGGCAATGATCAGTCCGGCGAGTTGGGCAGAATGGTCTCGGGCTTCATTTTGGGCTCAAGCGCCGCCGCCCAAAACAATTTCATGGCCTACCGCCAATCCGAAGAAAGCGCAGCAGATGCCGCCGCGCTGAAATATCTGGAGCGCACCAAACAAAGCGCACAAGGCTTGATTGAAGTGCTCGACCGTTTGCAGCGCAACCAGTCCAGCCGCGCCGCCGCCGCTGGTTATTTGCGCACGCACCCCTTGGCTGAAGACCGCCTCAACCAAACGCTCAATCGCGCCGCAGGCAGCCCCTTCCGCAACAAACGCGATTCAAGCGAAGATGTTCAGCGCCTCGCGATGGCAAAAGCCAAACTAACTGGATATTTGGAACGCACCCAGACTGTGCTCAACCGCTATCCCAATTCAGATAAATCCCTGCCTGCACGCTACGCCCGCGCCATCGCAGGTTATCGCGCAGGTGCTGGCCCGGCTGCGGTTCAGCAAATGGCCGCGCTCGCCTCAGCCAATCCGCGCAACCCGAACTTGCAGGAACTGCTGGGGCAAATGCTGTTCGAAACTGGACAAGCCACAGCGGCGCTCAAGCCACTCGCTCGCGCTGTTCAATTGGCGCCCAACGAGATTGAATATCGTTTGATCTACGGCGCCGCCCTTTCCGACACGGGTCGCAGCCAGGATCTGAACGAAGCCATCATTCAGCTTTCCCGCGCCACACAAATGGATAGCGGTTCAGCCCGCGCCTTTTCGCTTCTTTCGCGCGCCTATGGCCGTGCCGGTCGCACGGGCGAAGCTGACCTTGCCGCCGCCGAAGCCGCCTTCCTACGCCGCGACATTCGCTTGGCGCGTGGCTTGGCGAAAAAAGCAAAACAGAATTTGCCCGAGGGCAGCCCCGCATGGTTACGCGCTGATGACATTTTGGCGCTAAGCTAGACACAAATCTTTTCAAACTGGATCGACATTTATGACCCTTCTAAACTCTATTCTCAAATTGCCGCTGATCATTGCGACAATGTTGGCACTTTTGATCCCCGCACAGGCCCAATCCGTTGGCGACATGTCAAAAGACGAATTGAACGCCCTCATCGAGCAAATTGTTGAAGAAAAAATCGAGAATCTGCTTGCCGATACCCCAAAGGCATCAGCCGCCCAAGGTCGCTTTGGCGTCGCTGTTGAGAACTATCTTTTGGCCAACCCACAATTGCTGGAGCGCATGTCTGTGGCGCTGCAAACCCAAAGCCAGCAAGCCGAAATTGCTCAAACCAGCCAAACATTGGAAGCACTTGGTGATCGGGTACACAATGATCCTGACCAAGTCGTGCTCGGCAACCCAGATGGTGATGTAACCATCATTGAGTTTTTCGACTACAATTGTGGCTACTGCCGTCAAGCTGTGGGCAACATGTTGCAGCTGTTGGAAGAAGATAAGGATGTTCGCTTCATCCTGCGTGAATTCCCGATTCTCAGCCAAGGGTCTGCTGATGCAGCGCGCGTGGCGACCATCGTCAACCGCAGCGGCAAAGTCGACTATATGGAATTCCACACCAAACTTTTCCAATCGCGCGGCCAGGTTGATAAAGAACGCGCTTTGGAAGTTGCCGCCGAGTTGGGGCTAAACCCGGTTGAAGTTGAGCTGCAAATGCAAGACCAGTCAGTCACCCAAGCCATTGGGCGGACTTACCAATTGGCTGATGCCCTGGCCATTAGCTCCACACCAAACTACATCATTGGCAATGAAGTGGTGCGGGGCGCAGAAAGCTATGAAGGGCTAAAGCGCCGCGTTGATAATATGCGCGAATGCGGGGAAACCACCTGCCCCTAAGGCTGTGAATTGAGTTGAGGCGGTGCAATAGTTGCGCCGCCTTTAATTTTCAATTCGACGCCCCACAATGCATATACCGCCCAAATGACACAAAAGCGCAACAATTTCATATGCTAGTGGTGTAAAACCGCGAGTAATCTTTGCCTTTTCATTTGTTTTCATATAGTGCAAGCTCCTGCACGGGAGATAAAAAGGTATAACCCGCAAAATGGCGAAACAAATTCATATTCTAAACGGCCCTAATCTTAATCTGTTGGGCGAGCGCGAAGGCAGCATATACGGTCACGTTACATTGGCCGATATAGAGCAAAACTGCCAAGAAGAGTGCGCGCGTTTGGGCTTTGAGTTGGAATTTGCCCAGACAAATCATGAAGGCGACTTGGTTGAACTGATCCAGAATGCGGGCAAAACCGCAGATGGCATCATTATTAATCCTGCTGCCTACACCCACACATCTGTGGCGATTCATGATGCCATTCGCGCCATCAATATCCCGGTGGTCGAAGTGCATTTGTCTAATATTTTTGCGCGGGAAAGTTTTCGTCACCATTCATATGTGTCCCCAGTCGCACTGGGCACAATTTGCGGTTTTGGCCCGGCGGGTTACATTTTGGCCCTCGGTGCTTTAACATCACACATTCCGGAATAACAAAATTGGAGAGCCCCTTAAATGAGTAAAGGTTCACAAGTTGATCGCGATCTGATCCGTACGATTGCTGAATTGCTGAACGAACAGAACTTGGTTGAAGTCGAACTTGAGCATGATGATTTTCGTGTTCGTGTGACCCGCAGCCATGCTCAAGAAGTGGTTCACATGCCAAGCGCGCCATATGCACCAGCACCTGCCGCGCCGGCAGCGGCACCAGCGCCAGGCGCAGTAACACCTGCCCCGGCCGCGGCCGAAGCCCCTGCGGACGATATTGGCTCGAACCCCGGCACCCTCACCTCACCTATGGTCGGCACCGCCTATATGGCGCCTGAACCCGGTGCATCCAACTTTGTGGAAGTCGGCACCAAGGTGACTGAAGGTCAAACCATTCTCATCATCGAAGCGATGAAAACCATGAACCAAATTCCGGCACACCGCGCAGGCACTGTCACCAAAATCTTGGTGGAAGATGCGCAGCCCGTTGAATTTGGTGAACCTCTTGTGGTGATCGAGTAAACCTGATGCCCATGTTTAAAAAAGTTCTGATTGCAAACCGAGGCGAAATCGCGCTGCGCATCTTGCGCGCGTGTAAAGAGCTCGGCATCTCAACGGTTGCGGTGCACTCCACAGCCGATGCCGACGCCATGCATGTCCGCTTGGCCGATGAAAGTGTATGCATTGGCCCAGCGTCCGCCACCCATAGCTATTTGAACATTCCATCCATTCTGGCCGCGTGTGAAATCACCGGTGCAGATGCGGTGCACCCTGGCTATGGCTTCTTGTCCGAAAATGCGCGCTTTGCCCGCATTCTGGAAGAACACAACATCACCTTTATTGGCCCTTCAGCGCACCATATCGAAATTATGGGCGATAAGATTCAAGCCAAACTCACTGCTAAAGAACTTGGTATCCCTGTGGTGCCAGGGTCCGATGGCGGGGTGACTAGCGATGTGGAAGCGCGCAAAATTGCCGCTGAAATTGGTTACCCAGTGATCATTAAAGCGGCCTCAGGCGGCGGTGGTCGCGGCATGAAGGTGGCCAAGACTGAAGCAGAAGTTGGCACCGCGCTGTCAACGGCACGTTCAGAAGCAAAAGCTGCCTTTGGTGATGATGCGGTTTATATCGAGAAATATCTCGGCAAACCGCGCCACATCGAAATTCAGGTGCTGGGTGACGGTAAAGGTGGCGCCATCCATTTGGGCGATCGCGATTGCTCCTTGCAACGTCGTCACCAAAAAGTGTGGGAAGAAGCGACCTCACCTGCCGTTACGCCTGAACAACGGGCCGAAATTGGCGGCATTGTTGCCGATGCCATCGCCAAGATGAAATATTCTGGCGCAGGCACCATCGAGTTCCTGTACGAAAATGGCGAGTTCTATTTCATTGAGATGAACACCCGCTTGCAGGTGGAGCACCCGGTGACCGAACGGATCACCAATATGGATTTGGTCTACGAACAAATTCGCATTGCTGCCGGGCACCCAATTTCTGCCAAACAGGAAGATATCACCTTCTTTGGTCATGCCATTGAAGTGCGTATCAACGCCGAAGATCCAGAAACGTTTGCCCCCTCGCCGGGCCGCATTTCGTTCTACCACCCTGCTGGTGGTGTGGGTGTGCGCGTTGATTCAGGTGTTTATCAGGGCTATAACATCCCACCCTATTATGACAGCTTGATCGGCAAACTCATCGTGCACGGCCGCACCCGCGAAGAGTGCTTGCAACGCTTGCGCCGCGCTTTGGGTGAATTTGTGGTCGATGGCGTAAAAACCACCCTGCCTTTGTTCCGACGTTTGATTGAAGAAGAAGACGTGATCACGGGCAATTATGATATTCATTGGCTCGAAAAATATCTCGGCATGAAATAGATTTAAGGGCCCCACGGGGCCCTTTCTTTTGAACCTTATGCAAGAAGACGAATCTGATCCATATGACGTGACACTGACCCCAGATATGATTCTGGGCGCCTATGCGCATGGCATTTTCCCAATGGCCGAAAGTGCGGATAGCCCAGACTTGTTTTGGGTTGATCCTGAATTGCGCGGCATCATCCCGTTGGATGGGCTTCACATTTCCAAATCCTTGCGCAAAGCCTTGAGAAAAAAAGACTATGAGGTCCGCTTCGATCATGACTTTGATTTGGTGATTGGCCATTGCGCCGCCCCCATGCGTGACCGCGAGGAAACGTGGATCAATCCTGAGATCAGAGAACTCTACGCCCAGCTATTTGAACGGGGATTTTGCCACACCGTTGAGATTTGGCGAGATGGTGAGATCATCGGTGGCCTCTATGGCCTTGCCCTTGGCGGCGCGTTCTTTGGCGAAAGCATGTTTCATCGGGCAACAAATGGCTCGAAGATTGCACTGGTTGAATTGGTCAATCACTTGAACGCCAAAGGCTTTGAGTTGCTCGACACCCAATTCATCACACCGCATTTGGAAACGCTCGGCGCAATCGAAATCACGCGCGAGCAATACCAGGCCCGCCTCGCTCAAGCCCTAAAGGTGCGGGCGGCGTTCTAGCGGCTGTCAGGCGGCGGAATGTCGGAGCTTTGTTTGCAATCAACCAACCAGATGTCATAAACCGCATGGTCCACCGCATTCAGCGCCGGGCTGTCAGCAAACATCCAACCGGTGAAAATCCGTGTCACCGTCTGCTTCAGGGACACCTGATCCACTTCTAAAAACACAGAAGTACGCTGGGTTTCATTTGGCGGACGTGAATAACAGGCGCGCGGCGTAATTTGCAGCGCCCCGAATTGTACCGTTTCGTCGATATATACATCAAAGGTGATGATGCGCCCGGTCACTTTGTCGAGCCCTGCCAAGGAGACGACAGGATTCGCGACGGGTTCGGCCCAAGCGGGTGCAGCGCCAATCAAAAATAGCAAAGAAAACAATGTGCGCCGCAACATGGTCAAATTAAACAACCCGCAAATCCAGGCTTATTCTGGTGACCAGGCGTCATAGTCCCCGGTCACATCTGGACGTGTTTCATTGTTCAACATGCTGCCCTTGGGCCGATAGGCATAGGCTGTGCCGGTCATGTTTTGCTTGTGTGGCAATTCCCAGGAACGCGCGTCGTACTTTTTGTCGACGGGGGAAATGTCGGTGCGGTGATGCATCCATCCGTGCCAACCAACTGGAATGCGCGATGCTTCGGCCGGTCCATTATAAAGGACCCAGCGGCGATCGCCTTTTTTGGATTTGAAATAGCGGTTACCCGCCTCATCTTCGCCAACAAACTTGCCGTGCAATGCCGTGTGAAGACGCGTGCCAAGGGTTTGTCCGTGCCACCAAATAAACAATTCCGCCAAAAACTGTTTCATATCAGTTCCAATCGCCACAATCTGTCGTGTTTCTTGTTGCCAAGCATTTAGCACCTAACATCGGCAAAGCCTAGTGCGCAAAGATGTTTTGATTGAAAAAATCCGAAGAAACTGGCCAAATCATGGCCAATAGAGCCATTCCCCTGCAGCCAGCCTACCCGCCTCTCAATAAAATGCCGAGTTCAGGATGCGATCCACATCAGATTGGATCGAATTAATCTGCGCCATATGTTGCGCCTCGGCCATCGAATCGACACCAAACTTGGAGCGGTTGGCAAATTCGGCATCTACGCGCTGCAACAGACTGGGCACAACATATCGCTGCCCGTTCAGCTCCATAGGCATCTGCGCCGCCAATATCCACGAGATATAGTCAAACAAGCGTGTGCACGAGATCGGCTTGGCCAACACCGCATGGGCGCCCCATTTGATCGCTTTATCAAAGCGGCGCTTGCGCACCACACTCATGACCACAATGATGGGCGTCAGACACACAGGATATAGACGGCGATCTCGAAAGTGTTTGAGAAAATGTCCCCCGTTCGAACTATCATCACTCCAATCCACCAACACAATATCTGGTGGGTCAGACAGAATCGATTCGGCGGCACGTTCAGTGCTGGAAAAAACACGTAATCCCCTCACGCCAGAGGCGCTAAGCATTGATCGATAAAGGATTTGCATGTGCCGGGCTGGTTCGATGACGACTATATTGGAGTCGGAGACGTGGAAGGACTTATGATCGAATTGAAATGACATGAAAAAAATCCAAAAAAAACGCAAATACACATTCAAATTATGCCCTTGACAGGCTTTGGACAAAAGTTAGGGCCGTCCCCAATCGGATCAATCCGCAAGCAGTTTCGCGTGTCGAAACCTTCACCTTTCATTTAGGATAAGCAGAGTTTTGCTGATTTTTTCGTGAGATAGCGCCGCAAGATCAAGTGGTTTGGTCGCCGAACAATATAGGCAAATATTGCCGAATCTGCCACACAAAGCCCGAATCGCGTCTGCCACAACTTATCCCCATTGTTCACATATTATATACCAGATATGGGCCATATTTAGCCCTCAGACTACTAGTGGTGGTAATTTTCGAAAAAAATTGCCTTGAACAATATTAGGAAAAATGTAGGTTCGGAGATGCAAATTGAGTATCCGTATGATGACCGATCAACCACCCAAGGTTGCGTAGCCAATAAGCTGCACAGCGACCGAAGCGGTGACCGCCATTTGGGAATGCCCCGCAAGCGCCATAAGGCGCAATTGAGGGTAAAGTGGCAAGGGATTGGCCCCACATATGCGTGCAAATTTGCATCCACTGCCCGGCTTCATACTGGCAAGAAAGTCAGGCGGACGGCGGATAAAAAAAGGCGAATAAGCCTCGTGAGTGCGGCTCGCAACTCACACCCAACAGGAAGCGAACAAACAGAAACTGAAAAACCATATTGGTTTTGATCGGACAATATATTTTGTCCATAATTTTGGGGACGAACTCAAATGCGCATTAAGCGGCACTACACCAAAAAAGGCCAATCGGCCTATGCTGGCATCGAATTTCGCAAGGCCACAAGCGAAATTAAGAACCCGGACGGTTCAATCGTTTTCCGGTTAGACAATATTGATGTACCCGCATCATGGTCTCAGGTGGCTGCAGATATTATTGCGCAGAAATATTTCCGCAAAGCAGGCGTTGCGAAAGTTCTCAAAAAAGTTGAAGAAAACAGCGTGCCTTCTTGGCTGTGGCGCTCCGTGCCGGATGAAAAGGCACTTGAAAAGCTGCCCGAAGAAGAACGCTATGGTTCTGAAATTGATAGCCGTCAGGTGTTTGATCGCTTGGCTGGCACATGGACATATTGGGGCTGGAAAGGCGGCTACTTCGATAATGAAGAAGATGCCCGCGCCTTCTTTGATGAGCTTTGCTACATGCTCGCCACCCAAAAATGTGCCCCCAACTCCCCACAATGGTTCAACACCGGCCTGCATTGGGCATATGGCATTGATGGCCCCGGCCAAGGCCACCATTATGTCGATCCATTTTCTGGCGAGCTGGTGCGCTCAGCTTCCGCTTATGAGCATCCCCAACCCCACGCCTGTTTCATTCAGTCTGTTGAAGACGATTTGGTCAGCGATGGCGGCATTATGGACCTTTGGGTGCGTGAAGCGCGCCTGTTTAAATATGGCTCCGGCACAGGTTCAAACTTCTCTTCCTTGCGCGGCTCCGGCGAAAGCCTTTCTGGCGGCGGCAAGTCCTCTGGCCTGATGTCATTCCTCAAAATTGGTGACCGCGCAGCGGGCGCCATCAAGTCCGGCGGCACAACACGCCGTGCGGCGAAAATGGTTGTGGTCGATATCGATCACCCGGATATTGAAGAATATATCAATTGGAAGGTGAAAGAGGAGCAAAAGGTTGCTGCCCTCGTCACCGGGTCTAAAACCGTTTCCAAACACATGAAAGCCATCATGAAGGCTTGTGTGAATTGTGAAGGCGCAGGCAATGATTGCTTCGACGTCACAAAAAACCCTGCCCTGAAGCGCGAAGTGCGCGCGGCGAAAAAAGCGATGGTGCCTGAAAACTATATTCAGCGCGTGATCCAGTTCGCTCAACAAGGCTATACCGACCTTGAGTTCCCTGTTTACGACACTGATTGGGATTCAGAGGCATATTTGACCGTTGCTGGCCAAAACTCCAACAACTCAATCCGCGTCACCGATGGCTTTTTGAATGCCGTTGAGGAAGATGGCGATTGGGATTTGATGGGCCGCATCAGCCAAAAGCCAACCAAAACCCTCAAAGCCCGCGATTTGTGGGACAGTGTGGGCTATGCCGCTTGGGCTTGTGCCGATCCCGGCATTCAATACCACACCACCATTAACGACTGGCACACCTGCCCAGCGTCTGGCGACATTCGCGCGTCGAACCCCTGTTCAGAATATATGTTCCTGGACGACACCGCCTGTAACTTGGCCTCGCTGAACCTGCTTCAGTTCCGCGCCAAAGACGGCCAGTTCATGATCGATGCGTTCGAACATTCTGTGCGCTTGTGGACCATTGTGCTCGAAATCTCTGTGATGATGGCGCAATTCCCATCTAAAGCCATCGCCGAGCGTTCTTATGAGTTCCGCACCTTGGGTCTTGGCTATGCCAATATTGGCGGCCTGTTGATGACCTCAGGCATCGGCTATGACTCAGATGAAGGCCGCGCCATCGGCGGTGCCATCACCGCAATCTTGACCGGTGTGTCTTACGCAACATCAGCGGAAATGGCGAAAGAGCTGGGCCCATTCCCAAGCTACAAGCCAAACGCAAAGCACATGCTGCGCGTGATCCGCAACCACCGCAATGCGGCCCACGGCAATGATAAGGGCTATGAAAAACTGTCCATCAACCCCGTCCCGTTGGATCATGGCAACTGCCCTGACGAACGCTTGGTCGATCACGCCAAAAAAGCATGGGACAACGCCCTGAAACTCGGCGAAAAGCACGGCTACCGCAACGCACAGGTTTCTGTGATTGCGCCAACCGGCACCATCGGCCTGGTGATGGATTGTGACACAACCGGCATTGAGCCAGACTTTGCTTTGGTGAAGTTCAAAAAGCTTGCTGGCGGTGGGTACTTCAAAATCATCAACCGCGCTGTGCCAGAAGCGTTGCGCACCTTGGGCTACTCAGAAGACCAGATCGCAGAGATTGAGGTTTACGCAGTAGGCCACGGCAATATGAACCAGGCCCCGGGCGTCAACCCAACCACGTTGAAAGCCAAAGGCTTCACTGACGAAAAGATCGATGCCATCAATGCTGGTCTCGGCAGCGCATTCGACATCAAGTTCGCCTTCAACAAATGGAGCTTGGGCGAAGAGTTCTGCAAAAATGAGCTTGGCCTGACTGACGAGCAGCTCAACGACATGAACTTTGATATGCTCGCGGCGCTTGGTTTCTCGAAAAAAGAAATCGACGATGCCAACATCCATGTATGTGGCGCCATGACGCTTGAAAAAGCACCGCATTTGAAAGAAGAGCACTATAAAGTGTTCGATTGTGCCAACCCATGTGGCCGGATCGGCAAGCGCTTCTTGAGCGTGGAAAGCCATATCCGCATGATGGCCGCGGCACAGCCTTTCATCTCTGGTGCGATTTCAAAAACCATCAACATGCCAAACTCAGCAACCGTTGAAGAGTGTAAAGAAAGCTACATGCTGTCTTGGAAACTCGCTTTGAAAGCCAATGCGTTGTATCGCGATGGCTCCAAACTCAGCCAGCCTTTGAACGCGCAATTGCTTGCCGATGATGAGGATGATGAAGACGGTTTGGACGCAACAGAAGAGTTGATCGCAAAATCACCCGTTGAACGCACCGCTGCTATTGCTGAAAAAGTGGCCGAACGCGTTGTAGAGCGTGTGGTTGAGCGGGTCCGCGAGCAAGAGAAATTGCCAACACGCCGCAAGGGTTACACCCAAAAGGCCAAAGTTGGCGGTCACACCCTCTTCTTGCGCACTGGCGAATATGAAGATGGCCGATTGGGCGAAATCTTCCTTGATATGAACAAGGAAGGCTCAACCCTACGCGCCTTGATCAACAACTTCGCCATCTCCGTATCTCTTGGCCTGCAATATGGTGTGCCACTTGAGGAATATGTTGAAACCTTCGTGTTCACCAAGTTTGAGCCGGCTGGCTTCGTGCAAGGCAACGACTCGATCAAGAACGCCACGTCCATCTTGGATTATGTGTTCCGCGAATTGGCCATTTCCTATCTGGATCGGTCCGATTTGGCCCACGTCACTCCCGGCAGCGGCGGCGACAAGGGATCAAGCGTTACCGACGACAGCGAAGGCATGGCCGCAGATCAGTTTGTCTCCAAAGGCCTCACCCGTGGCCGCGTGAAGGACAAAACCTTGATGCTGGTCTCGACCACCGAGACCACCAGCACCACCAATAAGGTGCAAGCCATGCAAACCAGCGCCGCCACCATGATGAAGGCCACCACGGCCCTCAAAAAGGAAGTGGAGCAGGAAATCGGCAAAGTTGAAGAAAGCGCCCCGGCCCCCATGGCCGACGCCAGCATCCAACGCAGTCAAGCCCGCATGAAAGGCTACGAAGGCGAAAGCTGCCCCGAATGCGCCAACTTCACCCTCGTGCGCAACGGCACTTGTTTGAAGTGTGACACCTGCGGAAGCACTACAGGTTGTAGCTAAGAAACAACAAAGCCCGGGCAGAAATGCTCGGGCTTTTCTCTTTGGTGGAACAAATTGGCAACGAAAATTACTTTCGAAAAACCAATCTCTAGAAACACCAAAACCGGAGCTGGAACTCCGGTTTTGGGACCGCGCATCAACCATCATCTGGCGGCGCGGGGCAATCAGGTAAACCTCTCCCTTTTTGCGATTCCCATTACATCGCAAAATCTCCTGTTTGTCGACATGCTAGGTGACAATCGAAGGAGTAAACGATGAGTTTATCAGACGAAATCGAGAAACTGTCTATTTGGCAAAAAGCGACACCTATCGCTGGTTATGACACCCAAATATGGCGACAGGATAAATATGGATATGTCATGCAATACAACCAATACGGTCAAACATCTCAGTTTGGCTGGGAAAAGGATCATATTTTCCCTGCTTCGCTTGGCGGCGCAAATACACTCGCCAACTACCAAGCTTTGCATTGGCGTGCAAATAGACAAAAGAGAAATTACATAATCTAAAAGCTATCCCGGCCGACAAGCTTCGGCCGGGCTCTTATTGTAAGGTTATCAATGAAATTTATTCTTGTTTACCGCGGGCCTCTCTCCTCAACACAAGCTGGAAGAAGAGGAAAAAAGAAAAGCGAACGTATAAACATCCGTAAGCAGATTTCTCCCCAAATGCAGAAGTTGTGGTCTACCAGTAAGGTCTTAACTGAGCTCCAATGGACTTCACGAGTCCCGCAAAATCCTGCCGAATTTCTTGGTAGCGGAAACGACAGTCCGCTGGCTCCATGGAAGAAAGCTCCCCCCAAACACCCGGTCCAAGCAGGCTACATAGATTTGTCTGCCCCTTTAACAAAGCATGGGAAAAAATTTCGGCCGTTGGTGCGCGAATCTCTAGGTTTAACTTGTACGTTAGACATACTTTTTCTTCGCCAAGAAGATCCCGGTGCCATCCTAAAAAAAGGGGGTGACATAGATAATCGTGTCAAAACCTTCGTTGACGCTTTAGAAATGCCCCCAGAAGACCTAGATGGAGATGAGACTGATGACATCAATTACCCGCTTTTGGAGAGCGACACCCTAGTTAAGGGGCTTTCAATTCAAACTGAACGTCTGCTCCTACCGGAAACTACATTTCCCAACGAAGTTCATTTAATTGTTGAGGTTAAGGTGCATGTCGAGCACGCGGGGACTTGGAACATGTGCCTATTATGAATCGATGGGCCGAATTGTCTAAAGAAATAAAGCTCATATGAGTTGCTGATCGTCGACCTAGAAAATTTCACCCCTAAGTCATCACAATAGCTACAGATTAAAGGTATAAGCTGATTGTGTGTTTGTGATTGAAATGGACCCCAAGATCAAGTCTTGGGGTGACGATGGTGGGTGGCGCTAATGTCGGGGAAACCACGCACAACATTTGATCTCGCGACAACTTATGTGGTTGCGAAGGCCCTCTCCACCTCCCCGTCATTGCAAGACTTGATCTTGCAATCCATTTGCGGGCAACCACAAAGCACCTACACGGCGACCAAAGGCACCCTAACCCGCAATCTCATCATACAATTCATCCCAACGCGGATTAGACTGCTCAATCAGTTCCACCTTCCACCGCCGGGGCCAGCCTTTGATGGTCTTCTCGCGTTGAACGGCGGCAGAAATGCTGTCGTGCTGTTCAAAATACACCAGAGATTTGAGCCGATAGCTATGGCTGAAGCCTTCAACCACACCCTCACGATGTTCCCACGCACGCCGCACCAAATCAGCAGTCACGCCAACATAAAGCGTGCCGTTAATTTTGTTTGTCATGATGTAAACCCATCCACCCATGCGCAAAAAATTGCGCGCAATTGGGCGCCAAGATCAAGCCTGGGGTGACGATGGTGGTTGGCATTGGAGAGGTGCAGTTGCAATAAACGCGACGTGCCGAGCCGAAAATCCATCTGGTTTCCCGACTTCGCAGAAATTACGGCGGTTATTTCCCGGCCAAACACAATCTAAAGTTAAATTCATGGCACAGCTGAAACATTCCTCCACACACGCCACCGCACGCAACACACTGAAAAAACGTCACAATTCGGCACGCGACTCAAGCGGACAGCTCTCTTGTCCTCCAAACCCACCAGCAAACTTATCCCCACCCCCAAAAGCGGTGGTATACTCCACCTATCCTCTGCCCCAAGCGGTTTGTTGACGGATAAACGGGGTATACCGCCCAAGGGCGGTGAAAGAGGAGGCAGTGGGCCAATCGGACGCGATGGGCCACGCGGCTTTGGTTGATGTCGCCCGACACCGAGGGCAAACCGTTGCAACATGCTGCAACGGTTGGGGCTATTGGGTCAGCACCCCAACACACCATTGCTTGCGAAAAAAGCTGTTGGCGCGAGGCGAACGAGACCTCACCCTATTGCGCAACACCACGAGTTCTTGAACGCCTCGTGCCCCGCAAGCTCAACTGGCGAAACCATGCGTTCCGCCAGCCAGTCAACGTGCAATATTGTTTTCAACGCGCTGAGAAACATGCAGCAATCGAAATTATTTCTTCTTCTTTTTCTTTTTGGGCTTATCCGCTGACATTTCATCATCGGCGAAACCGTCATCGCTCTCGTCCGTTTCGACATCGCGTACAACTTCAATTTTGACCCTGGCCATAACGCCGGCCAAACCGCCGAGAATGGCAAGCCATGGCGCGGCTAAAACCACAACGCCGCCAACCACCACGCTGCCTGTCAAAGGCACTTCAATCATCACATCATCATTGGACGAGCGCACGCGCAATTTGCGCACATTGCCTTCAGAAATCAGCCGCGTGATTTCTTCGACCAGTTTGTGGCCAGCCACTTCAACCTCTTCGGTAAAAGTTTCCCAACCGCCTTTGGGTTCGTCTGAATTTTTCCGTTTTTCATCAACCATGACATCCGCTCCTGTGCTGCCAATACATAAAGATGTAGGGATTGCAGCGACAAGAACAAGTTTCCTGATCGATAATAAACGCAAAAAGCCGCCTTGAAGTAAGGCGGCTCATTACAATCGGATACTTTACCCGTTGAGTTAGCTTACTTTTTTTCCTCGGGCCGCACGTCGCTGTATTCTTTTGTCGCAGGCTTGCCGCGGAACGTCACCCAAAAGAAATTCAGCACATAAACGCCAGCCGTTTGGAACACGCCTTCTTCCGCCAACCGGCGGCCAGAAGTACGCATGGGCAGCTTAAATGTCCACTTCACCGGGCCAACTTTAGAGAGGCGCACGGCAATATCCGTGTCTTCGCCATAAAACGAAATCGAGGTGTCATACCCCCCAGCTTTCAGCCAGGCGCTGCGCCGGATCACAAAATTGCCACCTTGGATCATGGAGCCGACTTTCAACACAAATCGGTTCAGCAGATAAACCGCATAGGAGATGCCATAAAACAGCCGCACCAAGAACTGGTTCCACAACGACAAATCGTAATAAATATAAGGCCCGCTCAAGCCCACCAACTCCGGCTGCTTTTCAAAGCTGGACAATACGGTCTCAATCCAACCCTCGGGCAGCTCAGTGTCTGCATCAATATTGGCCACCAGTTCAGCAGTTGAGGCATTAAAGCCCGCGCGTCGAGCATAAACCAGGCCTTTATCGAACTCGTCGACCACTGTTACGCCCTGGTCTTTAAAACTTTCGGCAATCTCTTTGGTGCGGTCTTTAGAGGCGTTGTTGACCACGATAATCTCGCACTCAACGCCGGACTCTTTCACCCGCTTAACCACGGATTCAAGGCATCGGCCAATCAACCGCTCTTCATTGTAAGCGGGAATAACAAAAGCCAATTGCATCTGTGCTCCTTCCGGGTGCCCGTTCAACGCGCCGCACACCTTGATAAAACAAATAAAACGTTGGGCGGTGCATTACACCATTTTGACTAAAGGTCAAACACTTGCCATCCAAAACCCACTATTGACCGCGCGAAACCTTTGGTGATGATAACAGTATGACAGAGATAACACCCGAACAATTCTTGCAAACGATTGAAGATCCACAGCGGCGCGCCGACTGCACCCGCATCCACGACATGATGCTGGCGGCCAGCGATTGGCCGGCCAAAATGTGGGGGCCGTGCGTGATTGGCTATTCCAGCTACAAATATAAATATCCCAGCGGCCATTCGGGCGAAACGTTCCGAATTGGCTTCGCCAATCGCAAAAACCAGATCACGCTCTATATCCTTTGGTATCCCGATAAGGATGATCCCCTTCTGGCAAAACTGGGCAAGCACAAAATAGGCAAAGGATGCCTTTATATCAAACGCTTAAGCGACATTGATGAATCAGTTCTAGAACAATTGATCGCGCGGGCTGTGCGCGAATTTGGCCAACGCCACGAAATCGTGGAATAATGTTTGTCGGGGGACATCCAATGAGCAAAAGCGATAACAAAACCCAGCAAACCAATGAGAGTGTGGATGAATATCTGCTCAAAATTGGAGACGAGCAAAAACGCGCCGACGCCTTCAAAATCAAAGAAATGATCGAGCGCCTGTCCGGCGAACCGGCTAAAATGTGGGGCAGCTCCATCATTGGGTGCGGCACCTATCATTATAAATATGAAAGCGGCCGTGAAGGTGATTTCATGCGCGTTGGTTTCGCCCCTCGCAAAGCCAATTTGGTCGTCTATATCATGAGCGGCTTTAAAGAATATGATGCGCTGCTGGAAAAGCTCGGCAAACATAAAACTGGAAAGAGCTGCCTTTATATCAAGCGCTTAAGCGATATTGATGAATCAGTTTTAGAAGAACTCATCACCCTTTCACTCGCCTATATGGCGAAAAAGTACCCGGAGCAATAATGCCGACCATTACCGTTTCTGAGCAGTTTAATTGCTCGCCCGAAATCGCCTTTGCGGTGCTAAAAGACTTTGAAAATACCCCAGAATTCATTGATGGCATCATCAACAGCACCATGCTGACCGAAGGGCCAATTGATGTTGGCTCTCGTTTCCGCGAAACGCGGATCATGATGGGCCGCGAAGCTGACGAAGAAATGGAAATCACAGAGCTCCAAGCGCCGAGCATCATAAAACTCTACGCCTTTTCGCGCGGCACTGAATATCACACCACCTACGAAATCACGCGAAATGAAAATGGCGCCAAGGTGACATTGATCTTTCAACCCAAGCCAAAAACTTTGATGGCAAAGGTGATGAGCGCACTTTTTTCGCGCATGGTCGGCCAAGTCGCAGATTTGCTGCAAAAGGATTTGCGGGACGCAAAGCTGGAAGCTGAAAAGCGGCAGGAACAGGCATAATCTGGGGAGGTTATTGGCCGCCACAATCCAGCACATGAGGGCTGCAAAGGGGGAGGAGCTGAAAAGCGGCGGCCATTTCGCAATCAAGGGCTGATTGATTGCTCAGCCAGATATGGGCATGCCATTGGGCAAATTAAAGGCTGTCACACGTTTGTGATCAAAAAAATTCAGAAGCTGCATCACTGGCAAATTAATGCTAGTTTCGACAAACGATAATTGTGAGATTTACAGGGTATTCATATGAACATTATTCAACCGCCAAGCCTCCCCTTTAAGAGCTTCGACAAAGCAAATGAGGCCGTTGAATATGTGAAGGAAATCTACGCTCGCAACACCACTTTTATCCGCGATGCGGTGCTCAAGCTGAACAAGGGTGAAGTGCCAAGTGGGCGCGTGCGCGCCAGCTACCCGCTGGCAAGGGTGCGCAACACCAGTTTTCAAAAAGTGGATTCCCACCTGCCGTTTGGCTTTTTGCATTCACCGGGCACCTATCAAACCACACTGTCCGATCCGGAGCTGTTCACCCATTATCTCACCGAGCAATTTGAATTGCTGCTGAAAAACCATGACTGCCATATCGAGGTTGGGGAATCGGATACGCCCATTCCGGTTCACTTCGCACTCGAGCCAAGCGACACGCTGGATGGCGAAACCTTCAATGCCTATGATATTCCACTGCGTGACCTCTTCGACGTGCCGGACCTCACCCACACCGACGATGAGATCGCCAACGGCACCTTTATTCCGCCCGCGGGCGGTCCCTACCCGTTGGCCGCGTTCACGGCGCCGCGCGTCGATTATTCCTTGCATCGATTGGCGCACTACACCGCCACGCGCCCAGAGCATTTCCAAAACTTCGTACTGTTCACAAACTATGGCTTCTATATCGAAGAGTTTTGCCGCACCGCCCACCAATGGATGGAGGACGGACATCCCGATTATGATGCCTTTGTTGAACCAGGCAACGTCGTCACCACCAACAAGCGCCTAGGCGGCGGCTCTGTTGGCGCGGCTCCCCCGCGTGAGCCGCAAATGCCCACCTATCACCTCAAGGCCAAGCACGGCGGCGGCATCACCATGGTCAATATCGGCGTTGGCCCGTCCAATGCCAAAACCATCACCGATCATATCGCCGTGCTGCGCCCCCATGCATGGTTGATGCTCGGCCATTGCGCAGGGTTGCGTAACTCACAAGCCCTTGGCGACTATGTGCTGGCGCACGCCTATGTACGAGAAGATCATGTGCTGGATGCGGATTTGCCGCTCTCTGTGCCCATCCCTGCGCTTGCAGAGGTGCAAGTGGCGCTAGAGGAAGCGGTCGCGGAAATCACAAATCTGTCGGGGCAAGATCGAAAACGCATTATGCGGACGGGCACGGTGGCCACTTTCGACAACCGCAATTGGGAATTGCGCGACCAAACTGAAATCGCCCAGCGCCTCTCACAATCGCGCGCCATTGCACTGGACATGGAAAGCGCGACCATTGCCGCCAACGGTTTCCGTTTCCGCGTGCCCTACGGCACCCTGCTCTGCGTGTCTGACAAGCCCTTGCATGGCGAACTCAAACTGCCCGGCATGGCCAGCGACTTCTATCGCACACAGGTCTCAAAGCACCTGCAGATCGGTATCCGCGCGATGGAGATTTTGAAAAAGCAGCCTGCGCATGCGATTCACTCGCGCAAGTTGCGTTCATTTGCAGAAACAGCATTTCAATAAGAATTAGTCTGCTGTGACCAAAACATCAGATATTGAAAAACCCGGCCAATTTTCACGTTGTCGCGCTTCGCACTTCAACTGAACGGAATAGTCGGACTGGTCTGTCAGGCTTAAATCCAAACTTGAACCAAGAGCTAGCTCCAGTTGGGACAGATTTCGTTTTGCATCAGTCATATTTGTGGTGGTAATTTGGGCACCGTTCAATGCGGTAAGCCCCACATCTTCGCCGTTTGGCACCATATAGGGCTTATTCTTCTCCGCCGCCCCTGGGTCATATTGGATCAGACCAATTTCAATTCGACTTCCTGGCAACGGTGGAAGAATAAGATATCGCCACGGCAATCTCTTTTCCAAGAGGCCGAACAACCACTTAAAGCGTGTTTGTTCTATAACGCCATGTGCAATATTGGCTTGAGACAGCTTTTGAGCAACTGTCTCAAGATCTTGATCAACACGAAAGAAAACACAAAATGCGCCACGCTCACCGGCTAGGTGGCGCTGCACCCATTCATGCCGCCAAGCACTATCATCATTGGTAATCTCCACGATTTCAAAGTAATCACGTCCAATCCAAACGTTGGAAACCTTAAAACCCGTCGCTGATTTCCCCCAATCGGGCTCAAAAGGTACATCCGCAGACTCAAGCTTCGATTTCAAAGCCGACACATCTTGGGCGCCCGCCATGTGCACAACGATGTGATCGAAGGGCACCCCGCTAGACATGGAATTACCCGTCTTGTTCAAGGCCAATGGCTTCCGACACAGCGACTGCAGTCATATTTACAATGCCACGGCTGGTCACTGATGGGGCCAGAATGTGTGCGGGACTTGCGGTGCCCATCAAGATCGGCCCAACTGCAAGTGCTTTATTAAATTCCTTGATTAAGGTCATGGAAATATTAGCACTTTCAAGGTTCGGGAAGATCATCAAATTGGCTTCACCTTCCAATGCACTATTGGGGATATACCGCTCGCGCAGCATGGCATTCAATGCCACATCGCCTTGCATTTCGCCTTCCACAACGAGATCTGGTGCCTTTTGCTTGAGCAGGCGATAAACCTCACGCATTTTCGCTGAACTATCACCGTCGCGAGAACCGAAGTTGGAATAAGACATCAGCGCGGTTTTCGGCTCAAGGTTGAACCGTTTCAAGTGGTCTTGCGCCTGCATGGCAATCTCAACCAACTCGTCAGCACTTGGGTCCATCGACACATAGGTGTCAGCAAAGAAGAACACGCCTTGCTGCAAAATCAACATGGAAAGCGCCGAAACATCTGACGAATTGGCGTCCAGCCCAATCACAGACTTAATATCGCGCACATGCTTGATATATCGCCCCTGCAAACCACAGATCAAAGCATCCGCTTCACCGCGCTTAACCGCCAAAGCGCCAATCACGGTGGTGTTGGTGCGCACAATTGTCCGTGCTGTGTCTGGCGTGACCCCTGAACGCCCGACAAGCGAATGGAACAGGTCAACATACTCGCGGTACCGCGGATCATCCTCAGGGTTGATAACCTCAAAGTCCTCACCTGGCCGCAAATGCAGACCAAACTTCTCGATGCGGTGTTCAATGACTGATGGACGACCAATCAAAATTGGCTTGGCAATGCCATCTTCCAAAACAACCTGTGTGGCACGCAACACGCGTTCATCCTCACCATCCGCGAACACAACGCGTTTCGGATCAGATTTTGAACGTTCAATGATGGGCTTCATCACCATGCCAGACCGGAAAACAAACCGTGTCAGGCGGAATTTATAAGCCTCAAAATCCTCAATAGGTCGCGTCGCAACGCCACTGTCCATCGCGGCTTTGGCCACGGCGGGCGCAATGCGCAGGATCAAACGCTGGTCAAACGGATTGGGGATCAAATAGTCAGGGCCAAATGTGGCGTCCGTGCCGGTGTTGCTTGCTTCCAACGCCGGCTCATGCGCCAGTTTGGCGATGGCATGCACGGCGGCCATCTTCATCTCTTCATTGATCGCTGTTGCGCCAACATCGAGCGCACCACGGAAAATGAAGGGGAAGCACAGCACATTGTTGACCTGGTTGGGGTAGTCAGACCGCCCCGTGCAAATCATCGCGTCAGGACGGGCTTCACGCGCCAATTCAGGCATAATCTCGGGGATAGGATTGGCCAACGCCATAATGAGCGGATTTGGGGCCATCTTGGCCAACATTTCCGGCTTTAACACGCCTGCCGCAGAAAGGCCGATGAAGATATCGGCATCTTCCATCACTTCTGCGGTTTTCGTCAGGTCAGATTTTTGCGAAAACGCCGCGCGCCAACGATCTACATCGTCCTTGCGCTTGTCGGTCACCAAACCGTCACGGTCAGCCACCCAAATATTTTCCCGCTTGGCCCCAAGGCTGATCAGCAAATTCAAACATGCGATCGCAGCCGCGCCAGCACCGGAGGTGACAATTTTGACGTCTTCAATCTTTTTCTTGGCCAGACGCAACCCGTTGATGACAGCAGCAGCAACAATAATCGCCGTACCATGCTGATCATCGTGAAAGACCGGAATTTGCATGCGTTCACGCAGTTGCTCTTCCACCTCAAAGCAATCCGGTGCTTTGATGTCTTCAAGATTAATGCCCCCAAAGGTCGGCTCAAGCGGCGCAATCACTTCCACCAACTTGGCGGGATCGTTTTCATTGACCTCAATGTCGAACACATCAATGCCAGCGAATTTTTTGAAGAGAACGGCTTTACCTTCCATCACGGGCTTTGAGGCCAACGCGCCAATCGACCCAAGCCCCAGCACAGCGGTGCCGTTGGAGATCACAGCCACCAAATTGCCTTTGGACGTATAATCCGCCGCAAGCGATGGATCTTTCTCAATCTCTTCACAAGGTGCTGCAACGCCTGGCGAATAGGCCAGCGCTAAGTCGCGCTGGTTCCCCAGCGGTTTGGTTGCTGTAATTTCAAGTTTGCCGGGTTTTGGCCACTTATGAAAATGCAGCGCTGCTTCGCGCAAAGATTGTTGGGTTTCGTCAGAATCCTGAGCCATCTAAGTCCCTTTCGTTCACCGATAATGGTGTGCCACCAATTGCAGCAAAAGAAAAGTGCAACTTATTCAGATTCGGTCAGTAAGGGGAAATTCTAAAGCGTGGAAAACGGTTAGATGCGCGCCTATGCAACATCTTCTTCGTCATCATCATCATCATCGTCAAACACAACGAGGTCATCGTCAAAATCATCGATCAATTTGACTTCCTCATTGTTCATCCGCTCTGCCAAGGCAATATAGCTATCGATGGGCAATGCCGGCGCAAACAAAAACCCTTGTGCCTGACGAATACCCTTGGCGCGCAAATAGAGCGCCTGCTCTTCCGTTTCCACGCCCTCAGCGATGATTTCCGTGTTCAGTTCTGTTGCCATGCCAATCAAGGCATCAACCACCGGCACGGGCACATTGCGATGGCGGATCAATTCCACAAACACGCGATCAATTTTAACAATATCAATCCCAAGCTTTTGAATATAAGCGAGGTTTGAATGCCCGGTGCCCGCATCATCAAGCGCAACCTTCGAGCCGAGTTTGCGCAAATCTTCGATGACGGCGTTCACGCCCTCCATATTGGATAGGGGTTGGCGTTCTGTAATCTCAAATACAAGCTGTGAATAACGCACAGCGGTGCCGCTAAAGATCGCCTTCACATCTTCCACAATCGCACCATCGCGGAAATGGCGCTCAAACAGGTTGATGCTGATTTTCAAATGCGGGTGACGCGCGCACAAATCTTCCAAATCATCGCGCACCTGCTCCATCAGCGACAAGGTCATCGGAATGGCAAGGCCGGAAAGTTCCGCATATTCAATAAAGGCGCCTGGCGAGATGATTTCACCATTTGGCTTTTCCCAGCGGATCAACACCTCGCACCCGGCGATTTGGCCGGTTTGCAGGTCAATCACCGGTTGATAACGCGGCTTAAGCTCGCCCGCCTGGATAGCACGCTCCAGATCAAAGGTTGGCACCTGTGAGCGCCGTACATATTGAATGCAAAGCCAAAGGAAAACGCCACTTGCTAAGCATGCAACAATGGTAAACCCGATTTTGAGGTCCGCATATTCAGCCCGCACCACATCCATCAGCACCGCAGCGCTCAATTTGATCGGCACGTTCTGCGCAACCTGCTCTACGAACAGGAAGTCGCGTTCCCGGTTAGGACTGTTGTAATAGGCATCCGGGTCACCAAACTCAAGAATCGCCAACCCACTTGTCAGTGCATATCTGGTCATAATGGCGCCGCGGATCGCATTACTCTGTTGCACCAACATTTGCACATTGATCGGCACGAAGGCGGAGACTTCGCGGCCCGGACGAACCTTTAAACTCACCTTGATCAATGGTTGTTCACTGTCCTGAATGCGCACAATCGTCATTTCTTGCGGTCCGGTGGGCATCGTCATGGTCGGTGTAATGGTCGAGTATTTGAACCCTTTGCCATATGCACTGCAAAGAACATTGCCATCGGTCGAATTGACCACCAATTGACGAAGCAAATAGTTGGACCGCATTTGTTCGGCGGCACTATCGATAAATGTGGGGGTGCACAGGGATGGGCTGCGGCTGACAATCGCCGTAAGCGAACGAAGCGCGCTATCCACGCTGCCCTGGGTCTCATTGATGATTGTATTGACTTGCTGCCGCAGCTCTTTGCTTTCGCGCATGCGGACATATTCATCCAACATGAAATCGACAGTTAGAATCGGGGCGAACGCCAACAAGGCGCACAAAAACATCAGAAAGTGAGAAAACTTGGCTTTCACCGTCGCCCTGCCCCGCAATTTAAGCCACTGAAATTATTTATACCCTAGCGGGCTTAACACAGGATTAACCACGTCCAAAGCAAAACGGCGCCCCCAAAGGAGACGCCGCTTCAAATTCGATTTATCGAAATCGCCTATTCTTTCGGCAAATTCAACCGGATATGCAATTCACGCAACTGACGGGCGGAAACGTCTGATGGCGCATCCATCAGCAAATCTTCGGCCTGTTGGTTCATTGGGAATGCGGTCACTTCGCGAAGGTTTTCTTCGCCACATAGCAACATCACAATCCGGTCAATACCTGGGGCAATACCACCGTGTGGCGGTGCGCCATATTCCATGGCCCGCAACATGCCGCCAAATTTGTCATAAAGAACAGCCTCGTCATAACCAGCAATGTCGAATGCCTTCTTCATGATTTCTGGGCGGTGGTTCCGGATCGCGCCAGAGCTCAACTCAAAACCGTTACACACAATGTCATATTGATAAGCATTGATGGTCAATGGATCTTGGTTTTCCAAGGCCTCTAGGCCACCTTGCGGCATGGAGAATGGGTTGTGTGAGAAATCGACTTTCTTCTCGTCTTCGTCCCACTCAAACATAGGGAAATCAACAATCCAGCACAGCTCAAACCGATCCTTGTCGATCAAATCAAGCTCTTGCCCTGCCCGTGTCCGCGCAGCGCCAGCAAAGCTGACGAACTTGGATGGCAGGCCGCATACGAAGAAGACTGCATCGCCATCTTTCAGACCAAGCTGATCACGGATAGCTGCCGTGCGCTCTGGGCCAATATTCTTCGCAACTGGGCCAGCGCCCTCACCGTCACGGAAGAAGATATAGCCAAGGCCAGGCTGGCCTTCATGCTGTGCCCATTTGTTCATGCGGTCGCAGAATGCGCGCGAGCCACCCGTTGGTGCAGGGATCGCCCACACTTCAACTTTGGGGTCGTTGGCGATCTGGTTGGCGAAAATGCCAAAGCCAGAGCCGTCAAAATGCGCGGTCACGTCCTGCATCTCAATCGGGTTCCGCAAGTCTGGCTTGTCGTTACCATATTTGCGCATGGATTCTGCATAAGGAATGCGCGGGAATTCTTGGGTGACGGGCTTGCCTTCACCAAATTCTTCAAACACACCACGCAACACAGGCTCAATCGCTTGGAACACGTCTTCTTGTTCCACAAAGCTCATCTCGATATCGAGCTGATAGAACTCGCCAGGAGACCGGTCGGCCCGCGCATCTTCGTCGCGGAAACAAGGGGCGATTTGGAAATAACGGTCAAAGCCGGAAATCATCAACAATTGCTTGAACTGCTGCGGCGCTTGCGGCAGAGCGTAAAACTTGCCGGGATGCAGACGTGATGGCACCAAAAAGTCCCGCGCGCCCTCAGGGCTCGATGCGGTCAAAATCGGTGTTTGATATTCCATAAAGCCTTGGTCGACCATGGTGCTGCGCAAATGCGAAATGATCTTTGAGCGCATCACGATATTGTTGTGAATACGTTCACGGCGCAAATCAAGGAAGCGATATTTCAGGCGGATATCCTCGGGATATTCCTGCTCACCAAACACCGGCATCGGCAATTCTTTTGCCGCACCCAAAACTTCCATCTCGCGAATATAGATTTCAACTTCGCCGGTTGAGAGGTCTTTGTTTACAGTTTCGGCGCTACGGGCTTTCACCTCGCCATCCACGCGAACAACATATTCAGAGCGGACTTTTTCAGCCAATTCAAACGCATCAGAATCAGGATCAATCACGCACTGGGTCATGCCATAATGGTCACGCAAATCGATGAACAATAGACCGCCATGGTCCCGGATGCGGTGCACCCAACCTGATAGGCGAACCTTCTCATCCACATGGTCTTTATTTAATTCAGCACAAGTGTGGCTACGATATAGATGCATCTAATCCAATCCCGGAATTTTTGGGGCAATTTTGCTGGCGAAAAGCGCACGCCATGCCCGATTTGTCAAGCATCTCATACGTTTTTCATTCTGCTCTTGCAAGTCAGCATCATTTCCAGCCATTATCGGCGCAACAAATAGCCTCGCAAGAACCGCGCAAAAATAACTGAAAGCACCTATGCATATAATTACTGAAACGTCCGAACTGGCCAGATTTTGTCAGGCTGCAACTGCCCATCCTTACGTCACAGTCGATACTGAATTTTTGCGCGAGACCACCTATTGGCCCAAACTATGCTTGGTGCAAATGGCAACGCCCGACGAGGCCGTAATTGTAGACCCGATCGGTACTGACATTGACCTGGCGCCGATGTTGGAACTGTTCGCCAATGAAGATGTGGTCAAGGTCTTTCACGCAGCCAAGCAGGATGTGGAGATTTTCGTCAATCTTTCCGGTGAGGCGCCTAAATCCTTGTTCGACACTCAAGTGGCAGCCGCCGTTTGCGGCTTTGGCGACAGCATTTCCTACGACAATATGGTGCGGCAAATCACCGGGGCTCAAGTGGATAAAAGCTCCCGCTTTACCAACTGGTCCCACCGCCCATTGACGGAAAAGCAACTCACCTATGCCCTTGGCGATGTCACCCATTTGCGCGACTGCTATTTGCACATTGTCGCCGAATTAGACAAACGCGATCGCTGGGCGTGGATCAATGACGAGTTGAAGGCGCTTATGCAACCGGAAAACTATGTGGTGATGCCTGAAAATGCGTGGAAACGCATGAAGATGAAGGTCAATCGTCCACGCGACTTTGCCCTGTTGAAGATGCTCGCGGCATGGCGGGAAGAAAAGGCGCAGAAACAGAATGTGCCACGAGGCCGCGTATTGAAGGATGAGGCCCTGTTCGAATTATCGCAGCAGCAACCCACCAACCCAAAAGCGTTTGACCGCCTCCGCGCCTTTTCAAATGGCTTCGGACGGTCCAGCACGGCCGCTGAACTGATCAAGATCGTAGAAGCGGCAAAAGAATTGGACAAATCTGAACTGCCCAAAATTCCCCGCAAGCCAAACGGCCCCTCACCCAAAGGCGCCATTGGCGATTTGTTGCGCGTGTTGCTGAAAGCAGTGAGCGAACAAGAGGGCGTGGCCCCGCGTATCATCGCCACCAGCGATGACATCGATTCAATCGTTTTGTCAGATCAAGCCGATGTGGCCGCCTTGACGGGCTGGCGCGCCGAAGTGTTTGGCGAAAAGGCACTGGCAATCAAACATGGAAAAATGGCTCTGGGCGCCACAAGCGAAGGCATTGTGCCGGTCAAAGTTGACCTGGCCCCAGAGGAAATTGACTAATTGATGCGAATCTCAGCTTGCCGATCCACAAGACTGGCAAGCTGATCAAAGCGTCGGATCATCTTTTCCGCCGCCAAAAATTCCAATCCCTTCGGGATGCATAAATAGAGTTTTTCGTCATCGGCCAGCCAAGACAGCTGGTTTAAAACACCCGGCATAGCTGCGGAGAGCAGATAGGCAACCCGATAGATCGCGGCAACCATCAACGCATGATCGCGATGGCTCTCTTTGCACAGATTGAGAATATGATCATGGCCGAGCTTTTTGGCCTTCAACCCATTGTAACGAGCCGCCAAGACCATGGCGATATAGGCCCGTTCTGCATGATCAAGCCCCACAAATGATCCAAGGGTGACCAGATCCACTGCCTGCGCGCCACGATAATCTGGATGTCCGCGCCACGACACGTCCGACAGCAAACACGCCGCTTCGCGCAAACGCTTCAGCGCACCACTCTCTTCAATTTGCAATTGTGTGAAAAACGCCGAGGTGAACGCGGATAGATCGGCACTGTGCGCCGGGGCGCGAGAGCGGAGCAACGAATAGTCCCGACAGGCCAATAAAAGAGGGTCCGCCCGCTGATCATCATCGCTCAATTGACCAAACAGATAGCCTTCACGCAGGCCCAATGCCGAGAATTTTACCGATGAAAACGCGCCAATCTCCAGCACCGCCTTTAGCGCCGCAGCACCGAAGGGCAGCAATGTGCGCCGGTTCGACGATAGGCTTTGTGCCTCTTCAGGCAGCTCGCCTTTCTTAGCGCGCTTCAAAACATGGTCACAAAGGGCCAGCATATCCGGCGCATCCACGCGATATCCCTGCACCATGCTGAGCGGATATTCATGGGTGATCTGATGCAGTTTTGCCAAAGCACGCCACGTGCCGCCAATGGCAACAAATTCCGGCAAATGCTGATTTCGAATTAATGGCGATTGTTCAAGCTGCTTGCGCGCAAGCTCGAGCGCCTTTAGCGCATCATCGTCACTGTCATCTTGCAGCCGGATAGCGCCCAAAGTGTAGCTTTCACCGCCGAAAACATTGTCGCCATCAAGGCCTGCCAGTTCAAGACTGCCGCCCCCAAAATCGCCTAGCAATCCTCTCTGGTTGGGCATACCGGCCAAGGTGCCAAGCGCCGCATAATGTGCTTCCTCCTCACCAGAAAGGATTTGCACCTCAACGCCCATAATTTCTTGCACTGCTGTGATAAATTCGGCGCCATTTTTGGCGTCGCGCGTCGCCGCGGTCGCCAATACATAAAGTGTTTCGACCTTGGTGAGCTCACACACCATGGCAAACCGGCGCATTCCCGTCAGCGCACGCTCAACCCCTTTGGCGTTGAGTTCGCCAGAATGGGCAATACCGCGTCCAAGACCGCACGCTACTTTTTCATTATAAAGTGGGGTGAGCGCCCGAACATGGCGCTCATAGATGACCAAACGAACAGAGTTGGACCCGATGTCCAATACAGCAATGGGATTGTCCCCACCGATACGCCCTTGCGCTGTGGGCTTACGCAACGCTTTTACAAAGCTTTTGATCAATCCTCGTCCTCATCATGACGACCATCCTGAGACAGTGCACTGCCCCGGCCTGAGAGCGACGGATTATTCATGAAATATTCCTGCGCATTAAAGACCGGTTCGTCTTCGAGCGGTTCGATCCGCCGCGATGTGCCATCTGGCAACACTTCCCAGCTTTGCTGATTGTCATTGATGTTGGCAACCATAATCCGATCAAGCACCTGCTTATGAACGGTTTTGTTGAACAGTGGCACAAGGGCCTCCACGCGACCGTCAAGATTACGCGGCATTAGATCGGCAGAGGAGATAAACACTGCTGCCTTGCGTGACGGCATTTCATGCCCTCGCCCAAAACAGAAAATCCGCGAATGTTCAAGAAAGCGCCCGACAATCGACTTAACACGAATTTTATCGGAAAAGCCCGGAATACCGGGCCGCAAACAGCAAATACCGCGCACCACAAGCTCAATTTCCACCCCAGCCTGCGATGCCACATAAAGCGCATCAATTATGTGCGGATCTACCAATGAGTTCATTTTGAACCAAATTGTTGCTGGCTTCCCTGCCTTGGCATATTCAATTTCAGCGTCAATATGCTCCAAAAGGGTTTCGCGCAACGACATGGGCGACACCGAAATGCACTCAAGGCCAGACGGTCTGGCATAGCCTGTCACAAAGTTAAACACCCGCGCCACATCGCGCGTGATCGCCCCGTTGGAGGTGAAATAGGACAAGTCGGTGTAAATCTTAGCGGTGATCGGGTGATAGTTGCCCGTGCCGATATGGCAATAGGACACCAGCTTGCCCTTCTTCTCCCGGCGGACCACTTGGCTCAATTTGGCGTGGGTTTTCCAGTCGATAAACCCAAACACGACTTGCACGCCGGCCCGCTCCAAATCACGCGCCCAGCGAATATTCGCCTCTTCATCAAACCGCGCCTTAAGCTCCACAAGCGCGGTGACCGACTTGCCCGCTTCCGCCGCCTGAATCAGGGCTTTGACAATCGGGCTATCGTTAGAGGTGCGGTAAAGCGTTTGCTTGATGGCCACTACATCTGGATCAGACGCCGCTTGCTTGAGGAATTGCGCAACAATATCGAAGCTTTCATAGGGGTGATGCACCACAATATCTTTTTGCTTGATCGCCGCAAAGCAATCCCCGTTGTGATCGCGCACACGCTCTGGAAAGCGGGCATTAAACGGCTGGAACTTCAGTTTTGGCCGTTCAATATCGCAAAGCTTGGACGCATCCGCGAGGGCCAGAAAGCCCTCGACCTCAAATGTATCTTCAATACCCACATGCAGTTCGTCAGCAATACGACGACGCAAGCCGCGCGGCATAGAGCGTTCAATTTCCAGCCGGATCACCTGGCCGCGGCGACGCTGCTTCAACGCCGACTCAAACTCCACCACCAGATCAGCGGCTTCATCATCAATCTCCATTTCGCTATCGCGAATAAGCCGAAAAGCGCCCGCCCCAACCACTTCATAACCGGGAAACATGCGCTCAAAAAACAGATTGATCAGCGTTTCAATCGTGACCATTTCGATGCGTTTGCCCGTGGTCAAATCCTGCGGCAAAAACACAAACCGATCCATGTTCTGGGGCACGCGCACCAAGGCAGTGAGCGTATGATCTTCGCCCGGCTGCTGCAATTCAAAGGCGAGCGAAAAGCCCAGATTGGGAATAAAGGGGAATGGATGCGCCGGGTCCACCGCCATAGGCGTCAGCACCGGAAAAATCTCTTCCTGGAACAATTCTTCTAAATATTTGAGCTGCTTGGGGCCAAGATCTTCAGTGTCCAACAACACAATTTCATGCTCTGCCAGTTCATTGCGAATGGACCGCCAGCTATCTTGCTGCTCCAAATGCAGATGTTGCGCTAACGCCGCAATCTCTTCCAATTGTTCAGACGCGGTCATGCCATCGTCGCTCAACCGGGTCACCCCCGCACGCAATTGGCCTTTGAGCCCTGCTACCCGGACCATGAAAAACTCATCAAGGTTGCTGGCGGAAATCGAGACAAAGCGAAGGCGTTCAAGCAAAGGATGATTTTTGTTCCCCGCCTCTTCCAACACCCGCATATTAAATTGCAGCCACGACACCTCACGGTTCACAAAACGCGCAGGGCTTTTTGACAGCACTTCAATATCAGGGGCTTCGCTCTCCGGCATATCTGCCAGATTCATCATCTCATCCATAATTCACATCCAACAATTTGAGCCGCAATCGTGCGCGTTTGCGCAACCAAATCTGCGCCTATGCCCAAGGGCTTAAATTGATTATATGGCAATTGTGTAACAGAATTATTGACTATAGAGCCGCGCCAAGGCTTCTCCGGCCAACCGTTTGGAAATCGGCTTATGCCGCTCGAGCGACATTTGATCCATCATTTCCACCAGTGTCACCACATGGGCGGGTGACCGCTCCATCCGCGATAGCAAATATGGAATGAGGCCCGGATCAATCTGAATTTGTCGGTCATCGAACAGTTTGACGAACAATTGCGCCAAATGCGCATCATCAAGCGGCGATATTTCCAAGTTCAGCGCCAACCGAAGGCGCGACCGCACATCCTGCGTTTCCAACGGCCACTCTGCCAAGGGACGGTCTGCTGTCATCAAGAGTGGCATTTGCGATCGCATGGATTGATTGAGCAGGTTGAACAGCGGTGTTTCCCCCATCCAAAGCGCGTTGCAATCCTCAACCAACAAAGGCCCGTCCATATGTTGCGGCCAAGCCGCCCCACTGTCGCGCGACAATATCTGCGCACCCTTGTGGGCCGCCCACATATTCGCCAAATGGGTTTTGCCAGATTTTTCAGGCCCAATCAGCAAAGTGGTTGGCCCCGGCCATTCGCGCATGCCCATCAAATATTCATAAGCCTGCAAATTGCCGGCGCTCACCACAAAATCGTCCTCGCCGAGCGCCGTTTCAAATGGCAGGTCGAGCACCAATTGTTGTGAAGGAGCTTTTTGGGCGGTCATGCGCGATCCTTAAGCCTGCTCTTGGGCGGCATCAGATTCGCCCGCCATTTCTTTTTTCGCCTGCTCGAGCTCACGCTCTGTCTTGGCTTCGTAAAGCGAGCTCTCTAGATATTTGCGCACCGCATAGCGCACCAAAACGCCAGTGACAGCAGCCAATGGCACGGCCAACAGCACGCCAACGGCACCAAACAAAAGCGCAAAAGCAAACAACGCAAACATCAACCACACAGCGTGCACGCCGATGGAACGGCCAACCAGTTTCGGATAAAGCACATTGCCCTCAATAAACTGGCCAAACATAAAGATGCTGAAAACCACGGCAATCATAGTCCAATCAGGCCAAAACTGCACGATCGCGACGCCCATGGACAAAACAAAACCAATAAGGAAACCCACATAGGGCACAAAGGAAAACAGGCCTGCAGACAAACCGATGGCCAAGCCGAAATTCAACCCCACCAAGGACAAGCCTGTAGCGTAGAACGCCGCCAAAATCAGCACTACGCTAGATTGGCCGCGCACAAAGCCCGCCATCGCTTGGTTGATCTCCACAAACACGTCGCGAATTTCGTCGCGATAGGCGCGTGGCAACAATTCATCGCCGCGCTTGATCATATTGTCCCAATCCAGCAGCAAATAGAATGCCACAACAGGTGTCACAATCAACAAGCCAACAACGTTGAGAACCGCCAAGCCGCTCTGCATGACGCGCGATAAGAGTTCGATGGCAAAGCCGACGCCCTGGCCCAGGAAGTTCGAAATATTGCCCTCAATTTCGGCCAATTGCTCCTCGCCAATCCATTCGCGCAAGGCGGGCGCATATTCAGACACCAATTCCTGCAAGTCCTGCACATAGCCCGGCAACCGTTCAGCCAACCCTACCATTTGCCCCAAAATGCTGGGCACAAGAAACAAAAAGGCCCCCACAAATGCCAACACGCACAAGAGCATGATCAAAAAAGTGGCCCACAAACGGGAAAATTTCAGCCGCTCGAGAAAGTCCGCCGCGGGGTCCAGCATATAGGCCAAGACCATCCCAGCGATGAAAGGCAACAATATGCCGCGGAATACCCACAAAAACAAAACGGTGACCACCAAAATCACCAACCAGGTTTTTATTTGGTTTTGTAGTGTCATTCCCCACTCCCACTCTTGCGCGAACGCCCGCAATTCTTTATCAGCGCTGTTAAAGCGTTTGCGGCCCCGTTGCAAGAAGCTGCACCCGATGCCCCAACGCAAATTATGCATCCGATTTGTGCGATTGCACGTTGCCACACATATGGGGAATGGACCAGCCCAATGCCAGATGAGATCAAGAAAAACACAAATTCACTTTCTTATGCAGATGCAGGTGTGGATATCGATGCCGGAAACGCCTTGGTCGACCGGATCAAGCCCGTCGTAAAATCCACAGCCCGCCCTGGTTCTGATACAGAAATTGGTGGTTTTGGTGGCTTGTTTGATTTGAAAGCCGCAGGCTTTAAAGACCCCATATTGGTCGCCGCAAATGATGGCGTGGGCACCAAACTCAAAATCGCAATCGATAGCGGCATTCACGACACGGTCGGCATCGACCTGGTAGCTATGTGCGTCAATGATTTGATCGTGCAAGGCGCGGAGCCCCTGTTCTTCCTCGATTATTACGCGACGGGCCAATTGGACAATGATGTGGCCGCTGCCGTGATCGAAGGCATTGCCGCAGGCTGCCGCGATGCCAATTGCGCCTTGATCGGCGGCGAAACGGCTGAAATGCCCGGCATGTACAGCAAAGGCGACTATGATCTCGCTGGCTTCTGCGTTGGCGCAGCGGAACGGGGCAATATGCTACCCACGAACGACATTGAGGCTGGCGACGTGTTGATTGGACTACGCTCATCAGGCGTTCACTCCAATGGTTATTCGCTGGTGCGCAAAATCGTTGAGATCAGCGGCCTGAATTGGCAAAGCCCTGCCCCGTTTGAAGATGGGGTAACACTCGGCGAAGCGCTGCTCCGACCGACACGAATTTATGTGCGGCAAGTTTTGGCCGCCCTCAAGGCAGGCCACAAGATCAAAGCCCTCGCCCACATCACAGGTGGTGGCTTCACCGAAAATATTCCCCGCGTGTTGCCAGACACCTTGGCGGCCAGCATTGACCGCTCAGCGATCAAAGCCCCACCAGTATTTGGCTGGTTGGCCAACACAGGTGGCGTCGAAACCAACGAAATGATGCGCACCTTCAATTGCGGCGTCGGCATGGTGCTCGTGGCCAGCAAAAATGAAGCGGATGAACTCATCAACGCATTGAAAGATGAAGGCGAAGAGCCAATCGTTCTAGGTGCACTGATCGAGCGCGATGGTGACGCAGTAACCTATAGCGGTGAGCTCGCGCTATGAGTGGCAAAACCAAAGTCGCCATTTTGATCTCAGGCCGCGGCTCAAACATGAAAAGCTTGATTCAAGCTGCGAAGGACAAGGACTATCCTGCTGAAATTATTGGCGTCTTCTCCAATCGTGCTGACGCCGCCGGGCTTGATTTTGCCAAGGACCATGGCATTCAAACAGCCGTTATCTCCCACAAAGACTTCAACAGCCGCGAAGCCTTTTGCGACGCCCTTGATGAACAGCTTGAAGCGTGGGGCGCTGAGTTTATTTGCCTTGCCGGCTATATGCGCATCCATTCAAACGCATTTGCGGAAAAATGGTTGGGCAAGATGCTCAATATCCACCCCTCCCTGTTGCCACTGTTCAAGGGCCTGAAGCCACAACAGCAGGCACTGGATGCAGGTGTGAAGGTCTCGGGCGCCAGTGTTCATGAAGTGATCCCTGAGCTCGATGCCGGACCGATTGTGATGCAGGGCGTCGTGCCCGTACTTGAAGATGATGATGCCGACCGCCTCGCAGCCCGCATTCTCAAAATCGAGCATCAAATTTATCCCAAAGCACTGGCACATTATTTAAAGGTGCAAACCAATACTGACCGATCAGCCGCCGCTGATCAAAGCCTCATCTGGCCGCAATAGGAGATAACACATGACCAAAACCGTACTGATCACTGGCGCAAACAGAGGCATTGGATTGGAATTGGTCAAACGTTATTTGCAGGAAGATGAGTGGCACGTGATCGGCACGTGCCGCCATCCTGAAAACGCCGTCGAGTTAAAGCAATTGGTGGACAGCTCATCCAACCGACTGACAATCCTGCCCCTCGAAGTGACAGATAGCGCGTCAGTTTTGCAGCTCAAAAATAGCTTGAGCGACAAAATGATCGACGTGCTGATCAACAATGCAGGCATTTTCAACGATCGCGGTTCGAGTATTGGCTCGTTTGAATTTGACAAATGGGCCGAAAGCTTCGACGTGAATGTGCTGGGGCCGATGCGGGTGACAGAGGCGTTGCGCGATAATCTTGACCATGCAAACACCGCCAAGATCGTCACCATCTCCAGCCAATTGGGCGCCCTTAGCCGTCGCGCTGTATCCAATTACGCCTATTGCAGCTCCAAAGCCGCGCTCAACAAGGCCATGTCCACATTGGCCAATGAGCTTGAGGACACCAACATGATCGTCGCCATGTTCCACCCGGGCTGGGTGCAAACAGATATGGGCGGCAGTGATGCGGAGATCACCCCGGCGCAAAGCGCAGATGGCATTTTCTCAACGACAGAAAAGCTGACCAAGGCTGACAGTGGCAAGTTTTTGAAATGGAATGGCGAAATCCACCCCTGGTAGCGTGATCACGAGAATTGATCACACTATTGCCAAAAACGGTTCGACCAATTTTGACTCATCGGTTAGGTTCGTCGCGCTAATTAAGTCACGAAAGCAAAAACATGCGCATTTCCGATTGGTTGATTGTTATTCTGTTGGGCACCGTTTGGGGCGGATCATTTCTGTTCAACGCCATCATGGTGAAAGAAATTGATCCCATCACCATCTCATTCGGCCGTGTGTTTTTCGCCGCACTTTTGTGCTGGGCGGTCTTTTTTGCCCTTGGCAAGCGCGTCAGTCTTAACGGGAAAACACTTTTGGGCCTGTTTGTCCTTGGCGTCATCAATTTCGCCATTCCGTTTGCCCTGTTTCCACTGGCGCAAAAGAGTGTTTCTGTTGGTGTATCCGGGATCACCAATGCCCTCACCCCGATCATGGTGGTGATTGTCTCGCAATTGTGGCCTGGCGGGGAAAAGGCGACTTTTAACAAATCTCTCGGTGTCTTGGCGGGCTTCACCGGTGTCACCATTCTGGCCATTCCGGCTCTGCAACAGGGTGGACACAGCGAAGTATGGGCCATTGGGCTGATCATGTTGGCAACGCTTTGCTATGGTTTCGCCATGAACATTATCCGTTCATACCACCATATCGATTCCACGCTTACTGTCTGTGTTGCGCTCACCGGCGCATCGCTGGCCCTGTTCCCCTTCATGCTGGCAATTGAGGGGGTTCCCACCATTGCCAAGCCCGAAACATGGTGGTCCATCGGGTACATCTCGATCATTGCAACGGGTATTCCGTTCCTGATCGTTTACAAACTTGTGGAGCGTGTTGGCGCCACCAACTTCTCTACCGCGACGTTCGTTGCGCCAATCTCAGCCCTGATTTTGGGCTTTGTTGTGCTCGGCGAGCCGATTTTGCCTGTGCATCTATTTGGCATGTTGGCAATTTTTGTGGGAATCTTGATGATCGATGGGCGGCTTTTCCTACTGTTTAAAAAGGCCAAGCCGAGCATTTAGAGCGCCTTGGCATCTAGAATTGATCTTTTTTGCAAGCACTTAATGAGGGCATAAACTCAGTCACACCCTCATTAAATCGTGTGCTATTTGCTACTGAACGGAACCGCGTGGCGCGAACAATATGATCATCGCCGCAAGAACGGCCAACCCGGCACCAATCAAATCCCATCTGTCAGGTATTTGCCCTTCCGCCCCCCAAAGCCAAAGCAGTGATGCAGCTATATAAATACCGCCATAGGCCGCGTAAGCCCGGCCTGCATGGTCGCTTGGAGCCAGCGTGAGCAAGTAAGCGAAAGCAATGAGCGCCACTATGCCAGGAGCTGTCCACCAGATGGACTTGCCCATGCGCAGCCACGCCCAAAATGCAAAGCAGCCCGCAATTTTCGCAAGCGCAGCGGCGGCATATATTGCAGCGGTCACAACAAATTGGTTCATGGTCTCACCTTACCTGACGTTTTATCAACATATCGATTTCAACCGATCCATAAAGCTCTCGGGCTTGTCTATAGGCAGCTCGCAAGACTCGCCAGCATTGCAACCAGCGTTGGGTCCGCAGGAGCAAGACTTGGTCCGCAACTGCGCCTTGCGCCGCTTGTGACGATACCAAATATAGGCCCCACCGCCAGCAAGAAACAACGCCGCCAGCCCAAACTGGCCGAAGAGTGAAAGGGTGACACCACCGGCCGCAAACAGGGCGATCACCGGCGGGGCAATAAGGGGCGCACAACAGGCTACGCAGGCCGCCATAAGCACTCCACCCGTTTTGGCCGCATTCATTTTTGTGGAACTTTTGCTCATGCTATCCCCCGATCTATTTTTGCGACAAAGCTGTCGAACAATTCATCGATTATTGCTTCTGCCGATTTCGGCGCAGTGATGGTTAGGTCCACCTTGTCTTCACTATGCTGCCATGCAAAATCAAGAAACGGGCAGCACTCTGCTTCCTTAGCCACAAGGTTTTGCAGCGTGCTCAAAGCGTCCTTGCTATAGGTGAGCTGCAGCCGCAGTGGCTCGCGCTGGCTGGCGAGCAGCGCACGCTGGCCAAGCGCCTCGATATTTTCTGCCCGTTTCTTAAACCCATTGCCCAGTGAACATGCGATCGCAGGCGTTGGCTCAATATTGTCGCGGGCTGCTGAGCCACATGTCGAACAACATGTGTCCGTTGCGATATTTTCTGAATTGGTTTCCATCTAAAATCTCTCCATCCTTGTTCACAATAGACAGACCTTACTTCTTCAAGTAACTTTAAGGGCAAGAGGAAAATTGAAATTGGAGTTCTCAATGGCGAGACAGGCGCAACGGCTCACCATCGGCGCATTAGCGAAAGCCACAGGCGTGACCACGCCAACAATCCGTTATTATGAGGATATTGAACTCCTCCCACCCGCCGAACGGTCGGAAAATGGGCAGCGTATGTATGTTCAAACCGATGTTTCTCGCCTGATATTTATCAAGCGCTGCCGCGACTTCGGTTTTTCAATTGAGCGGGTTCGGCTGCTTTCAGGTCTTTCAGTCAGCCAGGACAAGGATTGCTCTGAAGTGCGCGACATTGCACGTGTTCATCTGGACGAAGTGCGCACCCGCCTTGAGGAACTAAAGGCGTTAGAGTGCAGCCTGAGCAATTTTGTCGGTGCCTGCGATAAAGCCTGTGCGGGCGGGGCGAGCGTCGATTGCACAATATTCAAGGATATATCAGAACCAACACAGAATTGCTGCTAACACGGCAATAGGGGCCCATACAGTTGGCCTCAATACTCACACTAGCTTGGCCATACTGAACTCATAGAGTTCATCGTCCGCGAACCGATTTTACCCGTGCATCTGTTTCGCATGATGGCAATTTTTGTGAGAACCTTGATGATCGATGGACCGCCTTTCCTACTGCCTAAGAAGGCCAAACCGAGCATTTAGAGTGTCAATTCCATCAAAATCTCGTTGACGCCTTCTGGTGCAAACTCAGACGGGGCGCGAGCTTTCTCAACAAAGCCGTAGGCCTGGTAAAATCGAACAGCTCGATGGTTGGGTTCATAAACCTCCAACCGCACCAAATGGGCTTGCGGAAACGCGGCAATGCCCTCGTCCAGCATCTGCTTACCAAGCCCTAAGCCGTGATATCGAGATGCAAGATAGAGGCGCGCCACCCGGACAATGCCGGGTTCTACCTCACGCATCAAAATCTGCCCGACGATTTCGTCACCATCCACTACCAGCAACGAGAGAATGGCGTCGCTCTCAGCTTCCTTGCGCAATTGCTGATCCGTCAGCCACAAGCTCACAAACCGCTCAACGCGCTTTGCACCAATGAACCCGTCATAGGTTTCATGCCAAATGGCCGCCATACAGGTTCTCAGCTTTGCAATGTCGTCCGCCCGACTAGGGCGAATAAGGATTTCACTGTCCATGTCGAAATTATAATCAGATTAAAAGTGAAACCAAGCTAAAGCGCCTTGATCATCCGAAATTCATAAAGTTCATCATCCGCAAATTCATCGCGCAATTTTTCGCAAACGGCAAAGCCTTGCGCCCTGTAAAACGCCACCGCCCGCGCATTGTTTTCATACACCTCAAGGCGGACACTTCTTCCCTGCGGAAATGCAGACAGCGCTGCATTCAGCAATTGCGCGCCAACACCATGACCATGGTAGGTCGCTTGGAGATAAAGTCGCCTGAGATGCAAATGCCCCTCACCTTCGTCCGCGACGAGAGCATGGCCGACAATGTCGTCAATATTTTCGGCAACCAAGGACACACAATTTTCTGCAGTCGTTTCGGCCGCCTGCTTTTCAGGCGTGTGCCACATTGTTGTGAGTTGGTCGACACGCGCACGACCCAAAAACGGCGCGTAGGTCTGATGCCACACCTGCTGCAGCATCGCCTTCAACCCAGAAACATCATCAGCCCTTGTGCGGCGGATAAGCACGTCAGCACCTCAAATCGTATGTCGAACAAGATGAGGTTGGCGCTTGCTTTCAACTGCCCACCACTCTTTCTTCAGCTGAGCGCGACTTTTGGGCAATTTTTGGTCGAGAACATCAATGGATTGAATGCGGTCCGCCCGGAAGGCGCGAAAATCCTGCCGCAACTCGCACCAGCCGAGCAAAAGCCGCTTGAAGTTAAAATAACCAAGCGATATCGGCCACACCCGCCGCCGCGATTGGGCGCCCGCCTCATTGGTATAGTCAATCTCGATGATTTGCCCGCTGCGCAGCGCCTGCCGCAATTGCCCGGAGGTCACCACACCAACATAGGTTTCCGTGCTGCCAGGCGGCGCATAAAGCGACACATCGTAAAATTCGTCGCGCAAATGGTCCGGCAAGACAGCCGCTATCTTGGCCACAATATCTTTGGCTGCCATTTGCTGATCAGCGTCGCCGTGCGCTTCCACCCAACGCGCCCCCAGCATCAACGTTTCCAACTCGAGCGAATTGAAAAGAAGCGGCGGTAAATCCAGCCCATCTTCAAGCACATAGCCAACCCCCGCCTCGCCGCGCACAGGCACACCGACAGATTCCAGCGATGCCATATCGCGATAGATGGTGCGGGGCGTGACCTCAAGTTCCTCAGCGATCTTTTGCGCCGAAATGGGCTGGTATTTGGCGCGGCGCAAAATCTGCACAATTTGTAATAACCGATCTGCGCGACGCAATTTAATTCTCCATGCTGACACAACGCTGTCAGTAGCGTGTCAGTATTTTAATCGTCATTCAAGCCAAATCAAAGGATGCAGATATGACGATCAAATTTTTCCAACCGCCCGTTGCGCCCGGCACCCCTTGCCTGAGCCCCTTTTGCGCCAAACTCGACATGCTGTTGCAACTCTCAGAGCTCGATTTTGAACGCCATGTGCAAGGCGACCCGCGCGAAGGGCCGAAACAAAAAGTACCCTTCATCGAAGACGCAGGCGAACGGCTTGGAGACAGCAATTTTATTGCCGAATATTTGCGGGAACAGCACGGTTTTGACTCGCAACGCCATCTAAACGCAACGGACCGCGCCATGGGCAACATGGTGATTTCAACAGTGGAAGAAAAGCTCTATTGGGTGCTCGTATATGGCCGTTGGCGCAAGCCAGAGAACGCGGCAATTATGAAGTCGATCTTCTTTGGCCATATGCCCGATGACGCGATGCGCAAAGAGATTAGCGATGGTGCAGAGCAAATGATCAACAACACGCTTTATGGCCAGGGCATTGGCCGCCACACAGAGGAAGAAGTGGTGGCGATCGGCTGCCAGATCATCGACGATTTGAGCACGCTTTTAGGCGACAGCGCCTGTTTTTTCAGCAACACCCCAACGCTTATCGATGCCAGTGTTATCGGCTCATTGGTCAATTTCGCCTACGGCCCGGCGCAATCACCGGTAGCTGAACATATACGGCAAAAGCCCAATTTGGTGCAGTACATGGATCGGCTGGCGCAGCAATATTTTCCCAATTTGGAAAAGCAAGCTGCATAAAGGATTGGGGCGGCTTGCCGCCCCATCATGCGCTATTCCTGCATTGGCACGGTGGGCGACGACACATCGATCATCTGACCATTTGGGTCTTCAATCAACATGCGTTCTTGCCCATAGGGCATGGCTGTGGGTGGCGAAATGATGTTGGCACCCACCTGTTGCGCCGCAGCATGGGCAATATGAACATCCGCCACGACAAAGTTGAGAATACCGCCAGTGGCGCGAGCAGCCATTCCTTCGGGGACAATCGGGTTGTTGGCGTCAAGGATCGCCAATTCGATCACTGGGCCATCTGCCGGGGTGAGAATCACAAACCAATCACTGTCGAAATGGCGCTTCAGGTCCAAAATGTCGGTATAAAAAGTGGCTGTTGCCTCCACATCTTGTGCAAGCATTGTGTAGAAAATACGCGAAACCTTATTGCTCATAAAAATCTCCTGGGAAAAAAATTTAAAGAACTTTGGTCATCTTGATGCTGGGCGGCTCATTTTCTGGCGTCGGCTCCGGCCCAGCTTCAAAAAATCCGATATGCTTATAAAATCCGATGGCGGCCTGGTTTTTCTCCAAAACAGCCAGTTCCAAATGCACAGTGCCCGGAAATACCTCGAGCACTGCATTTAGAAGCGTGGTGCCAATTCCCGCGCCTTGCGCTGTTTCCAACACATAAAGATAGCCGATCAAAACAGATCGGTTTTCGCGCGGCAACGCATAGCAATGGCCAACGATTAATCCATCATTTATGGCCAGAATATTGGCGGCATTTTTGTCGGCGATACGCTCTTTAAAATTGCGCGGCGCCAACCACATCTCGCAAATCTCATCAAGCTGGTGCCCGGGCATCAGCCCGCGATAGCTTTCGCGCCAGGATTGCCGCATCATCACGCTGAGTGCACTTGCATCGGCAAGGCGAGCGTCGCGGATCGAAAATGCCATCGGACCCGCGACCATCAGTTTAAAGTCCTAATTTCGACTTCAAAATTTCATTCACGGCTTGCGGGTTGGCTTTGCCCTGCGATGCTTTCATCACCTGGCCCACAAACCAGCCCATAAGCTTTGGATTTTGTTGCGCTTTGGCCACTTGGTCTGGGTTGGCGGCAACGATCTCGTCCACCATCTTCTCAATGGCACCCGTGTCAGTCACCTGCTTCATGCCGCGCTCTTCAACAAGCTTGGCTGGATCCCCGCCTTCGGTCCAAACAATCTCAAACAAATCTTTCGCGATTTTGCCTGAAATATCACCTTTGGAAATCAAATCGACAATGCCGCCCAATTGTTCGGCGCTCACAGGGCTGGTGGAAATCTCAAGGCCCTCTTTGTTCAAGCGACCAAATAATTCGTTGATCACCCAGTTCGCCGCCAATTTGCCATCGCGTCCATCAGCAACTTTCTCGTAGAAATCAGCCGATGTACGGTCTGCCACCAGCACGCTGGCGTCATATGGTGTAAGGCCCAATTCCTCAACGAAGCGATGCCGCTTTTCATCGGGCAATTCGGGCAAGCCAGCCTTCAAGCCCTCGATAAAGGCATCGTCAAATTCCAGCGGCAACAGGTCTGGTTCCGGGAAATAGCGATAATCCTGCGCATCTTCTTTAGAGCGCATGGAGCGGGTTTCCCCGGTTTTGGGGTCGAAAAGCCGCGTTTCTTGGTCAACAACGCCGCCATCTTCCAAAATATCGATTTGACGCCGGGCTTCATATTCAATCGCCTGGCCGGCAAACCGCATAGAGTTTACATTTTTGATTTCGCAGCGTGTACCAAAGTCACCGCCGGGCCGACGCACGGAAACGTTGATATCCGCCCGCAGCGAACCCTGCTCCATATTGCCGTCACAGGTGCCCAAATAGCGCATAATAGTGCGCAGCTTATTGATATAGGCCTTGGCTTCGTCGGAAGAGCGCAGGTCGGGCTTAGACACGATCTCCATCAGCGCCACGCCAGCGCGATTGAGGTCGACAAAGCTCATATTTGGATGCTGGTCGTGCATTAGTTTGCCCGCATCAGTCTCCAAATGCAGCCGCTCGATACCGATTTCAACTTCACCATCCTCACCCATGTCGAGCAAAACCTTGCCTTCGCCAACAATCGGGTCGAGATATTGAGAAATCTGGTAGCCAGGTGGCTGGTCGGGGTAAAAATAGTTTTTGCGGTCGAAAATAGAATGCTTGTTGATTTGTGCTTTAAGGCCAAGACCTGTGCGCACAGCTTGGCGCACACATTCTTCGTTGATCACTGGCAACATGCCCGGCATCGCCGCATCCACAAAGCTCACATTGTTGTTGGGTGGCTGGCCAAACTCGGTTGATGAACCAGAAAACAGTTTGGATTCCGAGGTCACTTGCGCGTGCACCTCTAAGCCCAAGACCATTTCCCAATCGCCCGTTGCGCCGCTGATAAACTTTTTCGGGTCGGGCGTGCGTGTATCAACAAGTGTCATATTTTCTTCTCTTCGCTTGATGTCGCGATAGGATTAACTCGCGCTGTCGCTTGTTCTTCTTATGCTATTCTTGGCTGCGGCGGGCGGCAATGACGCCCTTTTCGAAATTCACGTTCCAGTCGATCAAGGTCCGCCAAATCAGCTCGGCTTGGTCCTCGTCCAAATTCTTTTCTAAAGCGCGCTTCCGCACTTTTTCAATCACCGTTTCAATGCGCGCAGGATCAAACGCTTCGTGCGGGTCGGTCTTGATGGCCGCCATTCGGGTCACATAGGCATGGCGCTCCGCAAACAATGAAATCAATTGCTGGTCCAGCCGATCAATCTCGGCGCGTACATCGTCCTTCGTGTGACAGTCTTTAGGCGTCTTCATCAATTCGCTCAATCTGGTCAAAATCCGCATTTACGATAAGACGCGCCAAACAAGGCGCGCCAACGATTTGGATTAAAGCAATTAGCCCCAATTGTCTATTGCTGTGGCAGGCTTTTTCAGTCCATTTTTGCCGCTATTCCGCCAATGTCACCACTCGAAAACCGATGTGCCCATCATTATAGGAAGGGCCATCCTCAAAATGCTTGTAAGCCGACCGTCCCACAAACGGATTTGAGCCCCACCAGCCGCCCTTTTCAGCCTTTTTGTAGCCTGTTTCTGGGCCGGTTGGGTCATTGACCGGGCTGCTTTCATAATACCCCTCGCCCAACCAGTCCTGCACCCACTCCATCACATTGCCAGACATGTCGAGCGCACCAACCCAACTGGCGCCCGCCAGATATTGGCCCACGGGCGATGTTCTCGTTTGGCCAACAATATGTGCATGTTCAGCAACCCAATCATCGCCCCACGGATAGGTCCGGCTTTCTGGACCGCGCGCCGCATATTCCCACTCAGCCTCAGTCGGCAATCGACCACCGCGCCAAGCGGCAAAGGCTTCAGCCTCAAAAAATGTGATGCAGGCACGTGGATGATCCGGTTTATCGGAGGAGTCACAAGGCAGTGGCAAAATGGCGATATATTGCCCTGACAACCATTTTTTGCCTGCTTCGCTCCAATATTCTGGCTTTTCATAACCACCCGCGGCTGCAAATTCGGCAAAGGCCGCATTAGTGACCTCTGTGCGGTCAATCCAATAATCGTTCGTCAGGCAAACCTTATGCGCCGGTGTTTCATATTTCGGCGCCGCATTCGCGGCCCATTCTGGCGCGTCCAGACTGTTGATAAACGCGCTTAGCGCCGATTCATTTGTTCCCATTTGAAAGCACCCCGCAGGCACAAATACTTGCGTCACGCCGCTTTCATCCTGTCGCTCAGATCCAGCTTCAATTGCCATGGCGCTAGACCCTGTCATGAGCGCAACACCAATTGTCAGCGCCCGAACCACATTTTGTTTGGCCAAGTTTCCCATCCCCTTTTTCCACCAATTTTAAGCAGCAACAGCGAAATTGCAACGCACGATGCAGCGTTGCCGAATTGCCGCACTCGCTGCGCAATTACAATTGAAAATAAGATTGAGACTAGACCAAATCGAGCAAATCACTATTGGATAAAATTCCCTTCCGAACCTACGGAGTTTTAATGCAACAACTGTCGGAAACCCGCTAAGGACCTGCCGCAAGCGCAGGTCTAAAACGAATTTAAAGACATCATGCGATTGGGCTGGTGGCTTTACGGGTTTGTTGCGCCTTGAAAGATCAAGGCAAAGATCGACAGAATATCAATGGACATATCAAAAGAAGAGCAACACATCTTGCACCATTTGGCGCAAGGCGGCGTGCTGCGCGTGACAAAGAACGAACATAAAAAAGTGACGAAGGTTGAATGCCTTACCCGCGAGGGTTGGCGGCTCGAGGCCATCAATGTCCCGCTGTTTCAAAAGATGAAACGCAGGAAATGCATTGCCTCATCCGGTGGCCAACCCTACCGGATCACACGACGCGGACTTGAACTGGTGCGCAGTCAACTCAACAATCGGTAAATCTGAAGGGCGGCCTTGTGCCGCCCTATTTGTTGGTTTTGGCGGAGGGCCGAAGCGCGGCCTCATCCACCAATTCAAATGGCTCTGCACTAAACATGGCGTCCAACCCCACGCCCAGGGCCTTTGATAAATTCAGCGCCAATTCAATGGTTGGGTTAAACTGCTGACGCTCGATGTAGCCAATCGTTTGCGGATGCACATTGATCAGCTCCGCCAATTGCTGACGCGAAAGCCCCCGCTCAACCCGCAGCATTTTCACCCGATTGTAAAAATTGACCTGTTTGCTGCTCATAGATCATCCTCAACCGATTGCTCACCAGACGCGCCAAGCATCCAGCTCAACACAATATGCTGCGCTGATGCCACAACCACCCAAATCGGGATCGCGAATGCAACATAAACGGCGAATGCCACATCAAGATTCTGAATTGTCAAAAAGAGTGCGGGCGCAAAAAACAGCGAAAATGCAAATATCACCACCGAAAGGCTATGCGATCGCGCTTTGGCTTCGAGATAAATCTGCTCCATGCGTTCATCAAAATGCTTAAACATGGCGCGATTGACCTGAATGACCATCGCCGCCTCAGAAAGCCACGCAATAAAAACAGCAATGGCGAGCAAGGCAAAGTGGGGCAACATCGACCAATTCTGGTCCGTTGCATAAACAAGCAAGCCTGACACAATGCCGATACCCGTTGCCCCAAGGATAAAAGCGATCGCCGTGAGGCGGCGCGCCAAAGCGCTTTGCAAGCCCTCGCCCAATTGCGAGTCAGCCATGCGCTCGATAAAGCGGACATATCCAATGGCACTTAGAAACTTAAAGTCTCGGGATTTCTTTTCATATTTGGGATAACTATACATCATGCAGCTCCATCGGTGCTTATATTAAACATAATATAGCATATATACTACATTTTATAGATTTCAAGATACAAAATGAATTTTATCCCGGAACCACATGAATTCCAAATTTTGAAATGATCGCCGCCAATTGGCTTTCGGAAACTTTCATATTCCGAATGCCCGAAAGGGCGGTGATATCAATAGAGTCGAGATTTGCGCCTTGCAGATTGGCATTTTCAAAATTGGTGCGATCATGCAGCACATTTGCCAAATCGCTTTCGCTTAAATCGGCACCGTAAAAACTGCTGTTTGACAAATCAGCCCCCATCAAGCGGGACCGTACAATTTTGCAATCGTCGAAATTCAACTCATTCAACTTGGCATAATCAAGTTGGCAATCCTCAAACCGCACATCGCGCAACATCTTGTTGTTGCCCACCTCGCGCCCCAAAATGGCGCGGCGCAAATCAACGCCCATCATTTTGCAGTCAGCGAACCGCACCTCATAAAGTTTGGTGCCCATAAAACTGGCGTTGGAAAGGTTGCATTGCTCAAACTGAACGTCGCGCATTTCCACTCGCTCAAAGCTGATTCCCTTATGGGATTCGCTATTGAAGAAGCGGCAATTCTCAAAGCTCACATTGTCGAACTTCGCCGATTTCACACTGGCTTTGGACAGATCGCAATTGATAAAGCTGGCATCTATAAACTCAGCTTCGCTTATGTCGGTCTCCTCGAACACGCAATCTTCAAACTTTGCGCCGGTGAAGTCTTCATCGACCAAGTTTAGCTCAAAAAGAAGGCACGCCTGAATGGGCGTGCCTGCATCAATCCAATCCAACAAATCGGCTTTTGATATTTGTTCGCGAACCAAACTTACCACCACTGTTTGGGGGTAAAATCTTCACCGTGCGCTTTTTCGATCACGCGGCCAGCCGCAAACAATGTTTCTTCATCAAACGGCTTGCCGATCAACTGAAGCCCCAATGGAAGGCCCTGCCCATCTTTACCCGCAGGCACCGCAATGCCTGGCAAACCAGCCATGTTCACCGTTACAGTGAAAATGTCATTCAGGTACATTTTGATCGGATCTGTTGCCATGTCCTGATCGGCTACACCAAAGGCAGCTGAAGGCGTGGCTGGCGTCAAAATTGCATCCACACCATCATTAAAGACATCTTCGAAGTCTTTCTTGATCAAGGTGCGCACTTTTTGCGCCCGCAAATAATAGGCGTCGTAATAACCAGCGGAAAGCGCATAAGTGCCGATCAGCACACGGCGCTGCACTTCACGGCCAAAGCCTTCGGCGCGGGTTTGCTCATACATGTCGGTGATGTCTTTGCCCGGCACACGCAAGCCATATTTTACGCCGTCATAACGCGCCAAGTTGGAAGAGGCTTCCGCAGGGGCCACGATGTAATAAGCTGGCAAAGCATATTTGGTGTGTGGCAAAGAGATATCTTTGATGGTCGCACCTTCGGCTTTCAACCATTCAAGCCCTTGATGCCAAAGTTTCTCAATCTCTTCCGGCATGCCCTCAACGCGATATTCTTTCGGCACACCAATGGTAAGGCCTTTCACGCCACGCTCAACGGCAGCGGCAAAATCTGGCACAGCCAAATCAACTGACGTGCTGTCTTTCGGGTCAAAGCCTGCCATCGAGGTCATCAAATGCGCACAATCTTCCACCGTGCGGGCAATTGGGCCAGCCTGATCCAATGACGACGCAAAGGCAACAACACCCCAACGCGAACAACGGCCATAGGTCGGCTTAATGCCCACCGTGCCCGTAAATGCTGCTGGCTGACGGATTGAACCGCCGGTGTCTGTTGCTGTGGCCCCTGCACAAAGCCATCCGGCAACGGCAGATGCAGAACCGCCAGAAGAACCACCAGGCACCAAATCCTTATTGCCGCCTTCAGCACGCCATGGATTGATAACGGGCCCGTAATAGGAGGTCTCGTTTGATGAGCCCATGGCAAACTCGTCCATATTGAGTTTGCCCAACATCACCGCGCCATCATTCCAAAGATTTTGCGTGACAGTGCTTTCATATTCAGGCTTAAAGCCATCCAAAATGTGGCTCGCGGCTTGGCTGTGCACACCTTTGGTGCAGAACAAATCTTTAATGCCAAGGGGCACACCTTCCAGCGCACCGCCCTCACCTTTGGCCAAGCGTTCGTCACTTTTTTCAGCCATATCCAGCGCCTGATCCGCCGTGACAGCGACATAAGCATTAAGGCTTTGCGCTTTTTCAATGGCGTAAAGGTAAGACGCCGTGACCTCTTTCGAAGTGAAGTCTTTATTTTTCAAGCCTTTTACAGTGTCTGTAAGGCTCAATTTTGTCAGTTCAGTCGTCATGAATTCGTTCCACGCGCAGCGCTATATTCTGCAATCTTGAGGATATGAGAAATTGAAGGGCGTTGGCCTATTCAACCACTTTGGGGACCATAAAGAAGTCGTCTTCGCTCAACGGCGCATTGGCGACAATCTTTTCGGGATAACCACCATCCGTGATCTGATCTTCCCGACGGCGCAACGCCATGGGGGCAACAGATGTCATCGGCTCTACGCCCGAAACATCCACCTCAGACAATTGGTCAACAAAGCCCAAAATAACGTTCAGCTCGCCTTGAAGCTTCTCAACATCATTTTCTTCAATCTTAATGCGGGCAAGACGGCCAATCCGTCTTACGGTATCGGCATCAACCGACATGGCATTCTCCTGAAATAGAAATTAGATCGTCCGCTTTTAGCAATGCGATGCCGATCTCGCAACCAAAGATCAGCAAAAAACACATGTTGATCCCTAATCCCCATAAAGCAAGGGCCACACTGCTTCTCGCAATGCGGCCCCATGGAGCAATAAAGATTCGGAAAACTTAGTTTTCTTGATCAACACGTACGGCAAATGTGGCCGTGCCTACAATTTTTCCCGTGTCATCGCGCACAGGCACGCTCACCTGGCTTTGCACCACCTGTGTCGATTCATCCAACTCGATATCACCAAGATCCACACCACCACTATTGAAAGGAATGGACCATTTGTCCTCATCGCCCTGCCAATAATCCGAAGTCACTGCACTTTGACCAACATTAAGCCCTTTTGCATCCACCACAAAAATCTCAGTCAACACACCATTGCTGTTCGCTTGCACTGATTTTAGGTAATTCGACAATGGCCGATCCATGACCTCATTGATAAATGGCTTGTCCTCGGCATCAACCTCTGCGCGCCATTGGGCATCAAGTTCATCAATTTTCGCCTGATCATATCCGGCCGTCATTTCATTTTGCTGCACAACAGATGACCAAACAGCCTCACTGTTCACCACCTCAGCAACAGGGCCCGCCACAATCTCATTCAGTAAGTTTTCATAATCGTTCGCCGCAGCGATTTGAACGAAACCCAAAGAAACAATAGCCGTCGCCAATACCAAATTACGCATTCTCGATCTCCTTCTACAAGACCATAGAAGGGTGCAGCCCATCGGGTTAACGAAGGTCCAATTTGAAACGGTTTCACCGAAAAATCTGATGGCACCGTTAGAAATTAGTTACAAAATAGAATAAAGGCCGATCAATCACTACCAACACGCACAGCAAAGGTGGCTGTGCCTATGGTTTGGTTACGACTATCTCTGACTGGAACACTGATTTGGGCTTGTACTTTACCGGTAGAGTCATCCAAAGAAACCTCGCCCAGATTGATGCGGCCGGACTGGAAAGGCACTCGCCACTTTTCTTCATCGCCCTGCCAATAATCTGAGGTCACTTTACTCAGCCCCACATTTAGACCCACGGCATCGGTGATGATAATCTCCGTGATCACCCCTTCGCTATTGCGCTGAATACGCTTTAAATAGTCAGACAGGTCCCGCTCGAGGACATTGGATATTAGGGGCTGATGCTCCGCTTGCAATTCAGCACGCCATTTCTCATCCAGCGCCAAGATTTCATTTTGCGAGTAGCTCTCGGTTTGTTTGTTCTGCCGCGCGATTGCCGCACGAACTTGATCACGGCTCACAACCACAGCGATCGGCCCGGCAACAATTTCATTGAGTAAATCTTCATACTCGCTGGCACCGACGTGCTGTCCAAACACAGCAAGCAAACCAAAAATTATAAAGAATCTAGAGAGCAAGGTTCCTCCATTTTCTTTTCTGTTTCAACTGACGGGATCAAATCTCGACAGCGTAACCCGGCTCCAATATTTGAGCGGGACTATCCCCAACGGCGCATACAAAGCGCTCGAATAGCTCTTCGTCCGGCGTGGGTATGGCCAAAAGGTAATGTCTGGGCTGAATAGTCATCGATTTTTTCGCTTTAATTTCTTTAAAGCTCTTGATCAATTCATCTCGTTCGGCCGCCGCAATGATGACTATAGCATCCGATACCCAATCTGCAGGCAGTATACCACTTTCCAGCCCATCAATCACGATGATAAGGCGTTCTATCCCCACCCTGTCAATCAGGAGGAAGTTTTCGCCCTGCAGATAAAGGTCACCGGCACTATTGTCTTGATCGATTAACCGGCGCGGTCTTGCAGCAGGCTCCTGGCCCGAAAAAGCCGTAAAAGGTGCCGTGAGCTCGTCCTCAAAGGCGATGATCTTCGCCCCCGCTGCTTTCCCGGCATCAATATCCTGAATATTTTGTTTGTTTTTCGCGATCAAAAAATGCTCTAAGCCAAGCTCAAGACGCAAAACATTTTCACCAAGCCAAGTAATACGCATAATTAAAATTCCTATCAGTATATGAAAATGCTAATACAGATTTGGGCACGGTGCAATGGAACTTATGAGAGATTTTTATGTCAGTTGATAACCCGGCAGAATTGCCCGGAAAAGGCCGATTGATGGGCCTGGATTTGGGCACAAAAACCATAGGCGTGGCCATCTCTGACGGGCTGCAATATACAGCGACCCCGCATTCCACCATCAAACGCAAAAAATTCACGCAGGACGCCGAGCAGCTTTTAGCCATCATCAGCGATAATGACGTTGTGGGGATTGTAATTGGCCTGCCGCTCAACATGGACGGGTCCGAAGGGCCGCGCGTTCAATCCACCCGCGCCTTCCAGCGCAACTTTGCTCAAAAGACAGATCTGCTCATGGCCTTCTGGGACGAACGCCTGTCCACCAGCGCGGTCACGCGCACCATGATCGAGGCAGACATTTCCCGCGCCAAGCAAGCGGCAGTGGTTGATAAACTGGCCGCCAGCTACATTTTGCAGGGTTATCTAGACAGCAAGCGCCAACAGTTTTTTTAAGGATATGGAGCCAGCTCACTTGTTATGACCGCCGCATTGGGTTATGCCCGATAAACCGATTTGGAATGGCAGGCAAATGACTCCCAACTCGCGCACAAATTCTGACAATGCGTCTGGCACCAACGTGCCCACTCAACACCATTTTTCTCAAAAACATCTTTTAGGCATATCGCACCTCAATCCAGTGGAAATCACTGAATTGCTGGATCGAGCCGAAGCGATGGTGGACATCTCCCGGCAACCCAGAAAGGCAAAACATAGCCTTAAGGGCCGCACCCAGATCAATCTGTTCTTTGAGAACTCTACACGAACCCAATCCAGCTTTGAGATTGCAGGCAAACGTTTGGGCGCGGACGTGCTCAATATGGCGGTGCAAACTTCCTCAGTGAAAAAGGGCGAAACCCTCATCGACACAGCGGCAACTTTGAACGCCATGCAACCGGATGTGATCGTGGTGCGCCATGCCGCATCTGGTGCTGTGGAGCTTTTGTCACAAAAAGTGGCTTGTTCAGTGATCAACGCTGGCGACGGCACTCACGAGCATCCAACACAAGCCCTGCTCGACGCGCTGACCATCCGCCGCAATAAAGGCCGTTTGAACGGCCTGACCGTGGCCATATGCGGCGACATTGCCAATTCGCGGGTCGCCCGTTCCAATCTTTTGCTGCTGGGCGCCATGAATGCACGTACCCGCGTCGTCGCGCCGAAGAACATGTTGCCCACAGGGGTTGAACATATGGCCGCCGAAGTCTTCACCGATATGGAAGAAGGCTTAAAGGGCGCCGACGTTGTGATGATGCTGCGCCTGCAACATGAACGCGCCTCAGGCAAAATGATCCCCTCTGTGCGAGAGTTCTACCATTTCTATGGCCTGGATGAGCGCAAGCTGGCCTTTGCCAACGATGATGCCATCGTGATGCACCCTGGCCCCATGAACCGCGGCGTCGAAATTGCACCGACCATTGCCGATGGCCCCCGCTCCGTCATCACCGAACAGGTGGAAATGGGCGTGGCTGTGAGGATGGCCGTTTTAGAGGCGTTATTGGCCAATGGGGAGGCAAGCTGATGAAAAACGAATTGATCATCAAAAATGCCCGCTTGGTTGATCCTGCTTCCGGCAAAGATGAAAACGGTGCTATCTGGATTAAGAACGGCAAAATCAAAGAGATCCATTGGGGAAACGCACCTGATGCCCCTGAAGGGATCGAAACGCGCGACGCCCAAGGCAATGTGATTGCCCCCGGCCTGATCGATACCCGCGTTTTTGCAGGCGAACCGGGCCGCGAACACCGCGAAACCTTGGAAAGTGTCTCCAATGCCGCCGCTGCTGGCGGGGTTACCAGCTTTTTGCTGATGCCCGACACGACCCCGGTGATCGACGATGGCGCGCTTGTGGATTTTATCATCCGTCGCGCCGAAGCCACATCCTGCGTGAAAATTCTACCCTCGGCCGCCATTTCAAAGGGGCTTAAAGGACAAGACCTCACGGAATTTGGTTTGCTGAAAGCAGCTGGCGCACGCGCCTTCACGGATGGCAACAGCTCGATCCAGAGCACCGCCATGCTGAAAAATGCTTTTACCTACGCGCAAAATTTCGACATGCCGATCATCCACCAAGTGGGTGATCGCGAACTGATCGGCTCTGGCGTCATGAATTCTGGCATCCTGGCCACAGGGCTTGGACTGAAGGGCATTCCCCACGAAGCCGAAACCATACCCCTGGCACGGGACCTGCAACTGGCGGAAATGACTGGCGTGCGCTATCACACCGCGCAGATTTCCTGCGGCAAAGCCGCCGATATGATGGCCTATGCCAAGCAAAGCAATAAAAACATCAGCGCGGGCATTTCGATCAATCATTTGTGCCTGAATGAAAATGACATTGGGTCATACCGAACCTATTTCAAACTCAGCCCGCCTTTGCGCGCTGAGGACGAGCGGCAAAAGATGGTCGAAGGTTTGCGCAATGGCACGATCGATATCTTGCATTCTGCTCACGACCCGCAAGACACAGAGGGCAAGCGCCGCCCATTTGCAGAAGCCACCGATGGCGCAATTGGCCTCGAAACATTGCTGGGTGCAGCGCTGCGTTTGGTGCATGACGAACAAATCAGCCTTCTGGACCTTCTCAAAACCCTCACCATCAACCCTGCCAAGTTGTTGGGCCTTGAAACAGGCCGCTTGGCCAAAGGCGCAGCGGCGGACTTGATTGAGATCGACCTCAACTACCCATGGGTCGTGGCGGAAACCGACCTCAAATCACGCTCGCAAAACACAGCCTTTGAACATGCTCGCCTATTCGGTAAGGTGACCACAACATGGGTGAACGGCAATATTGTTTTCGAACAAGATGGCACAACTGCGCCATAAGCCTTTGGCCGATACTATTTGACGGGGATCATCATGGACTATGTAAATTTCATCATTGCAATCGCTGGCGGCTATCTGCTGGGTGCAATCCCCTTTGGCCTAGTGCTCACCAAGTTGGCTGGTTTGGGTGACATCCGTGAAATTGGGTCCGGCAATATCGGCGCCACCAACGTGCTGCGCACAGGCCGGAAAGATTTGGCCTTGCTCACCCTGATCGGCGATGCCGGCAAAGGCGGCCTGGCCGTGCTGTTGGCGCGCTATGCATTTGGCGAGCAGGCTGCTCTCTTGGCAGGCGTTGCCGCATTCGCCGGTCACGTATGGCCGATTTGGTTGGGTTTCAAAGGCGGCAAAGGCGTTGCCACATATATCGGTACCCTGTTGGCCCTCAACTGGATGGTGTGCCTGCTGTTCTGCGCCACATGGCTTATTGTTGCTGTGCTGCGCCGTTATTCTTCACTCGCCGCGCTCAGCGCTGCAGCAGCGGCGCCTGTTTTTGCCTATATCTGGTCCGGCGTTGCGTTAAGCGCTGCTTGTGCCATACTCTCGCTTATTCTTTACTACCGACATAAAGACAATATTTTAAGATTACTCGATGGCACAGAAACCAAAATCGGCGGCGCAAAAGCTGCCAACGGCGAGACGTGATAAGCAATTTGGCTGGTGCCGCTAATGGACGGCACCGCGCAATCAACAGAAATTGGCGAACAAACGCTTTTTGATTGGCTCCGGCTTATCCGGTCGGACAATGTCGGGCCCGCCATGTTCAGGCGGCTGATCAATCGCTTCGGCTCAGCTGAGAATGCGATAGAGGCGCTGCCCGATCTTATCAAAGGATCAACGGCCAAACGCGCGATCCGACTGGCGCCGCCGGACAAGATCGCACAGGAAATTGAACTCACCCGCAAGTTCAGCGCACAATTCGTCACGCTGATCGACCCTGCCTATCCAGAGCTCCTCAAACATATCAGCGACGCCCCGCCGGTTCTGATTGTCCTGGGCAACAAGGAGTTGCTCAACGTCAAAGCAGTTGCGGTGGTGGGTGCGCGCAATGCCAGCGCGGCAGGCACGAGCGTCACCAAGCAAATTGCGCATCAGCTGGGCGAGGCTGGCTATGTCATCGCCTCCGGGTTGGCCAAAGGCATTGATGCCGCGGCGCACGCGGCGGCGCTCAATACGGGCACAATCGCTGTATTCGCCGGGGGCATTGATCATATCTATCCCGACAGCAATATCGAACTTGCCCGAAATATCCTGCGACACAAAGGGGTGTTGATGACCGAACGCGCCTTTGGCAGCGTACCGCGAGCGCAGGACTTTCCGCGCCGCAACCGCATTGTCTCGGGCATTTCTCTGGGCGTCGTGGTGATTGAAGCCGCCATCCGTTCCGGGTCATTGATCACTGCCCGCATGGCACTTGAGCAAAATCGTGAAGTGATGGCCTTACCTGGCTTCCCGCTCGATCCCCGCGCCGAAGGCGGCAATAAGCTGATCCGCGACGGCGCAACTTTGGTGCGACATGCGGATGATATCTTGCAAGAATTGGAACAAAGCCGCCCACCCAAGCAACAAGGCTTCTTGCAAGAAGATGAGTTCGACACTATCTACACCTCAACGCAACAAGCCCCCAATGCAACCGAACAGGTGCTCAGCGCGTTAAGCCCCACACCAACACCAATCGATGATATTGTGCGCCATACAAAGCTGCCGGTGGCAATCGTCTCAACGATATTGTTGGATTTGGAAATCGCTGGTCGACTTGAACGATCTGCGGGTCAGCTTGTCGCGCTGCGCCCCTAAAAACTGATCCAAACACGCGGCAAAACCGAATATGCAAAGAGGCACTTTACCGTTTGGTCATTGACAATTGGACCAAAGCAAGACCATGTTGCCGCCGATTTGACGTTAGGACCTAAGGACCGATTGAATGAAGCTGGTTATTGTCGAAAGCCCTGCAAAAGCGAAGACCATCAATAAATATTTGGGCAAAGACTATGAAGTTTTGGCTTCATTTGGCCACGTGCGCGATCTGCCATCTAAAGATGGCTCCGTCGACCCCGATGACGATTTTGCCATGAAATGGGAAGTCGACAGCGACAGCAAAAAACGTCTCACTGAAATCACCAAGGCCACAAAGGCCGCCGATGAACTGATTCTCGCAACTGACCCTGACCGCGAAGGTGAAGCCATTTCGTGGCACGTGCTGGAAGTGTTAAAACAGAAAAAAGCGCTGAAAGACAAAAAAGTCAGCCGCGTCGTATTCAACGCCATCACCAAAAAGGCGATCTTGGAGGCGATGGAAAAGCCGCGCGAACTCGACACGCCGCTGGTGGATGCCTATCTGGCCCGCCGCGCGCTCGATTATCTGGTGGGCTTCACCCTGTCGCCCGTGCTGTGGCGCAAACTGCCCGGCTCACGCTCCGCTGGCCGTGTGCAATCCGTGGCGCTGCGCCTTGTTTGTGAACGCGAAGAAGAGATTGAAAAGTTCAAGCCGCAAGAATATTGGAGCGTCACCAGCACGCTCAATCAAGGCGGCAAAGACTTTGATACGCGCCTCTACGCCCTCAACGGCAAGAAGACCGACAAGTTGGAGATCGCGACACAGGAACAGGCCGCGTCGCTGAAAAGCGCCATTGAAGCGGGTAACTTGCAGATCAAGTCGGTTGAGAAAAAGCCAACCAAGCGCAATCCCTATGCGCCGTTCACCACATCAACCATGCAGCAGGACGCATCGAGCCGCTTAGGGTTTTCCCCCTCGCGCACCATGCAAGTGGCTCAACGCCTCTATGAAGCTGGTTTGATCACCTATATGCGGACAGATGGTGTGCAAATCGCCCCTGAAGCGATCAACGCCACCCGTGCGCAGATCGAAAAAGAGTTTGGCGGCAACTACTTGCCCGAAAAGCCGCGGATTTATCAATCCAAAGCCAAAAACGCGCAAGAGGCCCACGAAGCGATCCGGCCAACAGATTTGTCGCGCAATCCTAAAGACACCAAGAACCTCGAAAGCGATCAGGCACGCCTTTATGAATTGGTGTGGAAACGCACCATGGCCAGCCAGATGCGCGCTGCTGAAATTGAACGCACCACCGCCGACATCGATGTGCTTGGCGGCAGCGACCAGATTACGCTCCGTGCTGTTGGGTCTGTGACCACTTTCCCCGGCTTTATGTCGCTCTATGGTGTTTCCACCACCGAAAAAGACGATGAGAACAGCCGCGAATTGCCACCACTGGCCGAAGGGGACAACCCAGCGCTGAAGAAATGCGAAATTGAACAGCATTTCACTCAGCCGCCTGCCCGCTTCAGCGAAGCCAGCTTGATCAAAAAAATGGAAGAGCTGGGCATTGGCCGCCCCTCCACTTACGCCGCGACGCTCGGCGTGTTGCAAGCGCGTGATTATGTGCGGCTGGAAAAGCGCACCTTGATCCCGGAAGACCGGGGCCGATTGGTGACCGCCTTCTTGCAAAGCTTTTTCGAACGCTATGTGGAATATAGCTTTACGGCGAATTTGGAAGAACAGCTCGACCGCATTTCAGCGGGTGAAATCGACTATAAGAAAGTCTTGGTCGATTTTTGGCGCGACTTTTCCGAACATGTCACCGAAATCAAGGATTTGCGCGTATCCGAAGTGCTCGACGCCTTGAACGCCTTGCTCGGCGACCATATCTTCCCGCCAAAGGAAGATGGCAGCGACCCGCGCAAATGCCCAGATTGCGACACCGGCCAATTATCTCTCAAAGTTGGCCGCTATGGCGCCTTTATCGGCTGCTCCAACTATCCAGAGTGTAAACACACCCGCCAATTGGGCGAAAGCGCCACAGGCGAAGCCGGCCAAGCGGATGGCACAGGTGTGGTGGGCCAGCACCCCGAATATGGCGTCGATATTGAATTGAAAAAGGGCCGTTTCGGTCCCTATCTCGAAATGGAAGTTGATGGCGAGAAAAAGCGGTCTGGTTTGCCCAAGGGTTGGACCCCGGACAGCATCGACCTCGACAAAGCCGTGCAACTGATCTCCCTTCCCCGTGACGTTGGCGAACACCCCGAAACGGGCAAAATGATCACCGCAGGGCTTGGCCGCTATGGCCCATTCGTGTTGCACGATGGCACTTATGCCAACTTGTCGGATATTGAAGAAGTGTTCAGCGTAGGCTTGAACCGCGCCGTATCCGTTCTGGCTGAAAAAGCAGCCAAAGGCGGGCGTCGCGGCGCCGCGCAAACATTAAAAGAATTGGGCGATCACCCAGAGGGTGGCCCCATAACCGTAAAAGATGGCCGATATGGCCCTTATGTCAACCATGCGAAAATTAATGCCACCCTGCCCAAGGACACTGACCCACAGTCCGTCACCTTGGAGCAAGCGCTTGAGCTGATTGCAGCAAAAGCGGCCAAGGGCCCGGCAAAGAAAAAACGCAAAGCCCCCGCAAAAAAGAAGGCTCCGGCCAAGAAGAAGGCGGCGGCGAAGTCATAAGAAATAATTGAAGGATTAAAATGGCAGGAAAAGATAAAACGTCACGCCTGAAACAATCACCTGAGGCGCGGCAAAAACCTAATTTCCGCGCCAAACAAAACCGCGATGGCACCATGCCAACGCGCGAAGAGATTGTGGACTATATTGTTCGCTTTCCAAACCATGCCAGCAAGCGCGATTTGGCCAAAGCTTTTGGTATTCGCGGCGATGACCGCATCATCTTCAAAGCACTCCTAAAAGAGATGGAAGAAGATGGCTTGCTGACACGGGACAAGAAAAAATATCACCCCGTAGCGGAATTACCCTCTGTCACCGTGATTGAAATCCCTTTTGATGCGGATAGCGATCACATGATTGGCTACCCCGCCAAGTGGGATGGCGATCAGGAAAGCCGGCCAAAGGTGCTCATTTCTAAGGGCAAAAACGACCGCGCGGTGCCCGCGCCGGGCGATCGGGTGTTGGCGCGTATTGACCGCGACGAAAACAAAGACCCCATTTATACCGCCCGGCCCATGAAAGTGCTGGATAAGCCGAAAAAGGCGCTGATCGGCATTGTTCGGAAAACAGACAAAGGCGCACGCCTCATTCCTGTGGACCGCAAGGGCAAGGAAATGCAAATCCATCAAGGGGATATAGGCGACGCCAAAGAAGGCGACCTGGTGGAAGTCGAGCAATATGTGTCTGGCCGCATGATGGTGCCCCGCGCCCGCGTCACACACATTATTGGCAATCCAAAAAGCGAAAAGGCCATCAGCCTGATCGCGTTGCACAATCAGGATATTCCCTACCGTTTTCCAAATTCAGTGATCGAAGAAGCTGAAGCACAAGAAGCTGCGGGCCTTGAGGGACGCGAAGATTGGCGCCACATTCCCATTGTCACCATTGACCCGGCTGACGCCAAGGACCATGACGACGCGGTTTATGCTGAACTGGATGATGACCCCGCAAATGAAGGCGGCTATCTGATCTATATCGCCATCGCCGACGTGGCCAATTATGTGCGGCCCGAATCTGCCATGGACAAAGAAGCGCTTATTCGTGGCAACTCGGTCTATTTCCCCGACCAGGTGGTACCGATGCTGCCAGAGCGGATTTCCAACAATCTGTGCTCGTTGGTCGAAGGTGAAAACCGCGCGGCCATGGGGCTGGTCATCAAGATTGATAAGGACGGCAACAAGCTCGACCATCATTTCCACCGCGTATTGATGCGCTCAGCCGCAAAACTCAGCTATCAGCAAGCCCAAACCGCGATCGATGGGCATCCAGACGACAAGACGGAGCCTTTGCTGGAGCCAATCCTCAAGCCACTATTCGCGGCCTATGCCGCGCTTGAAAAAGCGCAAAAACAACGCTCACCACTGGCCCTCGATTTGCCAGAGCGACGCATTCGGCTGAATGAAGAGGGGTTGGTGGAAGATGTGTTTGTGCCAGAACGGCTGACAGCTCACCGCCTGATCGAAGAAATGATGATTCAGGCCAATGTGGCCGCGGCGGAAACGCTGGAAGCGAAGAAATCGCCCCTGCTCTACCGCGTGCACGATGCGCCGTCGCAACAAAAAATGATCGGCTTGAAAGAATCGCTGGCCAGTTTGGACATCAATCTTTCGATTGGCGAAAACGTCAAACCGATGCATTTCAACAAGGTATTGGCGCAAGCCGCGAACACCGATAACCCGCACATGGTCAACGAGCTGGTGCTGCGTTCACAAGCGCAAGCGGAATATACCAACGAGAATTATGGCCATTTCGGGCTGAATCTGCGCCGCTATGCGCACTTCACCTCGCCGATTCGCCGCTATGCTGATCTGATCGTGCACCGCGCACTCATTTCTGCGCTTAAACTGGGCGATGATGGCCTCAAGCCCGGCGCAGAAAGCAAGCTGGCCGGGATTGGTGAGCAAATATCGATGACGGAACGCCGCGCCATGATGGCCGAGCGTGAGACCAGTGATCGCCTGCTGGCCTATTTCCTCGCAGACCAAATCGGCGCCCGATTCAATGGGCGCATTGCTGGCGTTATCGGGGCGGGACTATTTGTCCGATTGGATAAAACCGGCGCAGATGGTTTTATACCAGCTTCGACGCTTGGCACCGACTATTTCGTTCATGATGAGTCGCAACAAGCACTGATAGGGGAACGCACAGGAGAACGCTTCCGCATTGGTGATCAGGTTGAGGTTCGGCTTATGGAAGCCGTGCCGTTGGCTGGTTCTTTGCGCTTTGAAATGCTTTCAAAGGGCGAAAAAACCAAACCGATTGGCCGTGGACGTTCAAAACGTTCCTTTGGGACAAAATCCAAAGGGTTTGCCCGTAAACGTGGCAAACGGAGTGCAAAATGAGTTTAGAGATGACCACCGGCGCAAAGCCGAAACGATCGATTTGGTCAGCCATGAAAAATGGCATGGCCTGCAAATGCCCAAAATGCGGCGAAGGCAAGCTGTTTCGTGCCTATTTGAAGGTGAACGACACATGCCCCAAATGTGGTGAGGAATTGTATCACCACCGGGCAGACGACGCCCCACCCTATATCACCATGGCGATTGTGGGCCATATTATTGTCGGTGCAATTCTGCACATCGATATGGCCTATGAGTGGGACCCCATGATGTATTTGTATATCTTCGTGCCGATGGCCCTGTTCTCATCATTGGCCATGCTCCCCTCCATCAAAGGCGCGGTAGTTGCCATCCAATGGGCAACTTATCTACATGGGTTTGACCCGGAGCACACCGAAGAAATCGACGGCCGCTAATTGCCAGCTAGCTTGTCGAATGAATTAACCACCCAGCGCTTCACCTCTTGAAGCGCTGGCGTGGGCACCTTTTCTGCCGGATAGACAAACCAATAATCATAGCTGGCCGGAATTCTCATCTCGTAGGGTGCAACCAGACGTCCCGCGGCCAAATCGTCCGCCACCAAAACCGAACGCCCCAACGCAACGCCCTGCCCTGAAAGCGCAGCCTGCAGCACGGCATTATCATCTTCCATGCGCGGCAACCGGCTTGGCACCTCAACAGAAATGTGTGCGGCGCGAAACCAGGCCGACCAATCATCCAAGATATCCGTATGCAGCAAAGTGGCGCCCGCTAAATCCTTCGGCACACAAAGACTGTTCCGCGTGGCATATTCAGGCGTACACACTGGAAAAACCTCCTCTTTTGCCAGCAGGGTCGCGTTGAGAAACGGCCAATCGCCTCGCCCATAGCGGATGGCCGCATCAATATGCTCTGCCCGAAAATCAACCAAGTGCCGCCCCACACTGATCCGCAAATCAATATCACCATGATGACGCACAAAGTCGCCCAGCCGGGGGGAAAACCATTTTGCCGCAACTGACGGCAGCATGGACAAGGTGACAATATGCTCAGTGGGCGTCCGAATCTTCGCCAAAGATGTCGCAATCTGCTGAAAGCCTTGTCCAACACCTGCGGCCAGCTCGCGCCCCTTTGGCGTAAGCGACAGGTTTGGCCCTGACCGCGCAAAGAGCTGCACATCCAACCTCGCTTCAAGGTCTGCGATTTGTCGGCTTACGGCGCTTTGGGTAATGCCAAGTTCCGCCCCTGCTGCGGTAAAACTGCCCAATCGCGCGGCAACGTCAAATATCTCAAGCGCGCGCACCGCAATGGGGCCAGAATGAATTCTACTCATGCAAAGACGCTCTTTTTCTCATTATTACAGTTGGCATTCCTAATCTAGCATAAGCCTAGCACATCATGTGAAAGGCCCAAAATGTCAGAATCAAGCACACATCAAGTCACCGCGCCGCCTCAAACAAGGCAAACCATGCGACCATGGGCCTATCTGCAGCAAATCCCCTTCGTGTTTTGGATGGTGGGCGCAACGTTGGCACTCGCGCTGATGTCCAATCTGAGCGCGGCGGAAACCATTGGCAGCTTTAACGCTGGATTTGGACGGGCGCTCGGCGAATTCACATTGATCCTCTTGCCTGCTTTCACGCTGGCCACCGTCATCGCAAAACTGGATCAAACCCCTTCCACCCGAACCATCGCCACAATGATGGGACTGGCCCCTGTTTCCGGCGCTGGTATGGTGTGTCCTGACACAGCCTATGCCGCGCTGGCACCTGCAGCGCAAACAAACACGACACACAAACTGTCCATTGCCTTCGGCGCTTATGCCGGCTTCAAATTGCTTTTCCCCGCTGGCCCGCTATTGGTTGCAACAGCTTTAGGCGCGCAAAACGACCCCAAAATCATTTGGGTGGGCGCCTTATTGCTGCTGCCGGTTTGGCTTGGGGGTCTGTTATGGGCGCGCGTGATGGCACCGCGCACCTTGGAAGCAACCAGCAACACTAAAGAAGCCATACCGTTCCCGACAGACCAAAAATCGAAATTTAATTGGCGCACAAATCTCGGTCCGTTTGTGATTTTGGTGAGCCTCATTGCCATCGGCTTCTTTGTTGATTTTTCCAGCTTGCCACTCTTGGATCTGCTGACCCAACCCAAAGGCGCTCTGATTGCCGCAGCATTATTTGCTTTGGCGCAGCTCCCCGCCAATGAATGGCGCCCCTGCCTGGAACAAGCCAGCCGCCGCACCGCCGGGCTTATTTTGCTGATCGGCAGCGCCAGTGCCTTCGGTGCTGTGCTGACGGAGCAGTTGGACCTGAGCAACATCGCCACCATCGCGCAAAGCCAATGGCTGTTGTTTTACCTCTTTGGCCTCACCATGCTGTTTAAACTGATCCAGGGCTCCAGCTTGGCCACCTTCGCCGCCATCACCCCAGTTGCCGCCCCTATTATCGCTGGCGCCGACATCTCCCCCGTCATCGCAACATTTGCGATCTGTCTCGGTTCATTTATCGCCATCATGCCGAATGACAGCTTCTATTGGCTCGTCAGGCGCGATGCCTTGGCGCATTTGACCACAGAGCGCCAAGCCATCTTGTTGCTCTCTGGTGGCGCTATAGTGCAGGCGCTGATAGGTTTACTCTTGCTGTGGATATTGAGTGCATGGATATAACACACCACGCTCGATATGCTGGGGCTATGTAATGTCGCTAATCGATGGACCTGACATGAGTGACCACAACCTTACATTTCGCGTTCCGACCAAGGCAGATGCGGAGCAAATCACCCAAATCCACGAAATGGGTTTAGGCACAGGCCACGCCTCGTTTCGTGAAGTGGCCATGGTCTGGAGTGAATTTGAAAACAACTACCTAACCGACCGCAGCGTGGCGGGCGTCATCTGCTCCCCCGAAGACGTGTTGGGTTGGGCCACAATTGTGCAAAGCTCCGCTCGCCCTGTTTATGCGGGCGTGGGTGAAATATCGATCTACCTCGATCGCGCGGCCCAGGGGCGCGGCATTGGCAAAAGGCTAATGCGGGACATCATTGATGCCGCAGAGGCAAAGGGCTACTGGACGCTTTTTGGCCATATCTTTCCCGAAAACACGGCCAGCATAGCGCTGCATGATAAAATGGGCTTCGATGTTATTGGACGACGCCGGGCAATCGGCAAGATGACCTATGGCCCGATGGCGGGAAAATGGCGCGATGTGCTGCTCATGGAGCGACGGAGCACGCGCATTGGCGTGGACTAAGCCGACCGGCACAAATATTTGTGCTTTGAACTTGACATTTGGTTGGAAATGCATAGGTTGCCGCCAACGGAATGATGACAGATCGCCGCGCACCATTGCGTGGCCTTTTATTTGGGAATGTAGGCATGGCCAAGTCCAACACTGTAAAAATCAAGCTGGTTTCAACAGCTGACACGGGCTACTTTTACGTAGCCAAAAAGAATTCACGCACGATGACCGAAAAATTGACTTTGAAAAAGTACGATCCGGTTGCGCGTAAGCATGTTGATTTCAAGGAATCAAAAATCAAGTAAATTGATTTGAAATGCTGAAATTAAAAAACCCGCCTTTTGAGGCGGGTTTTTTGTTGGGCGATCCAGCTCGGCCAGAAGAGGCCACTCTTAAACCGAGCCGGAACTGCCCCCTCGCAGGATCTCAGGAAGTTGCGGCGGACCTGAGCAAATTATCTGCGAGGCAAGCCATCCAATGAAGAATGGCGCCCTTTGCAAATACGATGGCACACCGACTTTTCCAAGCAAATTTTACAATTTTGGAATATAAACGATAGATTAACTTAAAGACTTAACCTTAACACCCCGAATTAAGGTTAAGTCTTTGGGATAACGCATAAAATTTAAATCAAATGCGTTGCATTCTTATCCCTTACGCAGCGTCATAGGCTGTGCGATTGCGGCCTTCCCGCTTCGCGCGATAAAGCGAGATGTCCGCACGCTTCATCAGACTTTCGGGGGTATCATGCTCGGCCTCATAGATCGACAAGCCAATGCTCACCGTAATCGACAACGGCGCTACAATCTCAGATTCGAACACTTCATTGCTTATGGACTTGCGCACGCGCTCCGCCACCATCTCCGCTTGATGCAAATCCGTATCCGGCATCATCACGACAAATTCTTCGCCGCCATAACGGGACGCCAAGTCCACGCCTCGGATACTGCGCTGCAAGCGCAATGCAAATTCCTTCAACACCGCATCGCCTACGGCGTGGCCGTGCGTATCATTCACCGCTTTGAAATAGTCGATGTCCAGCATCATCAGCGAAAGATTGCGCTCATGTTCCTTCGACTTCTCAAGCTGCACCGCCAAATGACGATCAAAATAGCGGCGATTATAAAGACCGGTCAGCTCGTCAATAACCGCCATGGCGACGGTTGAAGATAAGTTTTTGCGCAATTCAGCCGCATAACGATGGCGCCGAATTTGTGTCCGCACCCGTGCCGACAATTCGTTGCGCTCAACCGGACGAAGAATGAAATCATTCACCCCAAGCTCAAGCCCGCGCACAACGCGTGGCTTATCCGGCGCGTCGGCCAACAGAATAATCGGCATGTTTCGCGTTTTCTCGAGCGTGCGAATTTGCGAACAAACACGCAAAGGATCAACATCAGGCAAAGACATCGATACAATCACCAACTCAAACTCGTGCTCAGCCAGCACCATTGGCGTATCTTCGGGACGTGTAAGGATCATCACATCATGTTCGCGATCCAGAATATCCTGCAACCGCTCTGCGGCGCGAATATCGCTCTCGATCAACAATAGCTTGCCGCCTGTCGCATCAATGCGCTGGGTCATGCCCACAATGTCTTCAATGGCGATTGACTGCCCTGTCAGGGCACGTGAATGCAATTCGTCGGTCAAATTCTTCAGCCGCGACAAGCTTTTCACCCGCGCCATAAGCTGCACATCATCAACCGGCTTGGTCAGAAAATCATCGGCGCCAGCTTCCAGGCCCTTCACGCGGTCTGAGGGCTGATCAAGCGCTGTCACCATCACAATGGGGATATGCTGAGTTTTCGGATTAGATTTCAGCCGTCGGCAGGTTTCAAACCCGTCCATTTCAGGCATCATCACATCAAGCAACACAATATCAACCTGCCCCTGATCGCAGATATCAATCGCCTCGCGGCCACTGGTCGCTTCCAGAACATCAAAATACTCAGCAGTTAAGCGTGCGGCCAACAGTTTGATGTTTGTTGGAATGTCGTCAACTACCAATACTCGCGCGGTCATAATACTCGTCCCGTACTCAAAAACTCACAAAGGCCAACACGACTTATTTGCCCGGCCCAATAAATCCTTCGATCGTTTGCAAAAAGTGCGGCAATGAAATCGGCTTGGAGATATATCCCTCGCAGCCGCCTTCCAAAATGCGCTCTTCGTCGCCCTTCATCGCAAACGCAGTCACCGCAATCACCGGAATCGAGCGCAAAGCTTCGTCTTCCTTGATCCACTTGGTGACCACAAGGCCCGACACTTCCGGTAATTGAATATCCATCAGGATCAGGTCCGGGTGATGTGCCTTCGCCAAATCAAGCGCTTCCATCCCATTTCGGGTTTGGATTGTGCGATATCCCCGTGACTCCAATAAATCGTTGAAAAGCTTCATATTCAGCTCATTGTCTTCAACGATCATCACCGTCTTTGCCATAAAGTCCCCAAATCTTTGCGAAACGCTTTTGCCCTTCCATTACAAAAGCGTATAACAAGAAAACCTTACGAAAGACGTAATGAAAGACGCGCCATGATTGAAAGCACGCCCGAAAAAATCCAGTTTATCGCCGATGCGTGTTTAAACCATCTCATTGCAGAACCTGAGCTTTTAGGCCAGTTCATGACCGAAACCGGCACCTCACCGGACGAAATGCGCGGCGGCGACCCGGAGAGCTTGGCCTCGGGCCTCTTGGAGTTCTTTGCGCAAAATGAATCGGCGCTTTTGTCCATGTGCGCAAACGCACGGCTGACCCCGGAAGAGGTCATGCGGGCCTATTACACGCTGAACGGTCATGACAGATAAAGCCATCCCCACCATATGCCGCGATTGCGGGCATTTAGAGCATGAGCGCGCCCTCACCCGCTGCCCAAAATGTAAATCCGTGCGCCTGACGCGCCACAGTGAACTGCTCAGCCTCGACATTGCCCATGTGGATTGCGACAGTTTTTACGCGGCGGTGGAAAAACGGGATAATCCCGATCTGCTAGACAAGCCAGTGATCGTGGGCGGACGTGAGCGCGGCGTGGTTTCGACCTGTTGCTACATTGCCCGCATGAGCGGCGTTCGTTCCGCCATGCCGATTTTTCAGGCGAAACGCCTTTGCCCAAATGCAGTATTCATCCCACCAAACATGGCGAAATATGTTGAGGTCAGCAAGCAGATCAAAGCCAAATTCCTGGATTTGACCCCCTTGGTTGAATCCCTCAGTATCGACGAGGCCTTTCTCGACCTCTCTGGCACCCAATTGCTGCATAAAGCGACGCCAGTTGAAATCCTGGTCCGCCTGGCAAACGAAATCGAACGTGATATTGGCGTGACAATCTCCATTGGCCTATCGCACAACAAGTTTTTGGCCAAAATCGCCTCTGAACTGGATAAACCGCGCGGCCTTGCTTTGATTGGCAAGCAAGAAACCAGAGACTTTCTGGCCAAGCAACGCGTCACTGTGATTTATGGCATTGGCAAAAAGTTCGGCCAGAAACTGGAAAATGATGGCATCACCCACATTGGACAGTTACAAGAAATGGGCCTAAAGGAATTGGCGGGTCGATATGGCGAAATCGGCGCGCGCCTGTTCTACCTTTCTCAAGGCGAAGACAAGCGCAAAATCAAATCCAGCCGCGGCGCCAAATCAGTCTCAAATGAAACAACTTTCTTCAAAGATATCACAGACTTTGACGAGCTTTCTAATGTACTGCTAAAACTTAGTGAGAAGGTATCGGCGCGGCTCAAAAAAAGCACCCTTGCGGGCGATACGGTGACGCTTAAACTTAAAACGGCGGGCTTTGCCACCCGCACCCGATCACGCCAATTGATTGAACCAACGCAATTGGCCCATGTCATATTTGAAACAGGCATGGCCTTGCTGAAAAAAGAGGTTGGCATGACCGCCTTTCGCCTGTTGGGCATTGGTGTCTCCGGTCTCTCCGCGCCAATATCGGCGGAAGATCCGCACGATCTTTTGGACCCCAATGTGGCCCGCAAAGCCAAAGCCGAGCGCGCGATGGACAATATCCGCGCCAAATTCGGCGATGATGCCCTATTGCGTGGGCGTATGATGCGCGCCAAATATGAGAAAGAACAACGCAAAAAAGATTCGCAAAAGGATAATCCCAATGAGCGCAATTGAATCCAAACTTCAAGACCTGGGCCACACTCTGCCCACTCCTAAAGCGCCACTGGCCAGCTATTTGCCGTTCAAACGCAGCGGCAATATTCTATATATTTCGGGCCAACTGCCAATGAATGAGGGCGGCTTGACCACCGGCAAGCTGGGTGATGAAATAGACGTGGAACAAGGCCAAGCCGCCGCAGAAATCTGCGCACTCAACATTCTGGGTCAAATCAAATCCGCCGCCAATGTGCCACTTGAAGACATTGTGCAGTTTGTAAAACTATCGATCTATGTGGCCAGCACGCCCGATTTTACCGATCAGCATCTTGTGGCAAACGGCGCCTCAAACCTGATTGGTGAAGTGTTCGGCGAAAAGGGCCGCCATGCACGCGCAGCCGTTGGTGTGCCTTCATTGCCACTGGGAGCAGCCGTTGAAATCGAAGCAATCGTCGAAATCGCACCATAGTCAGATGCTCAAACAAATCTTTGCGCACCCGATTGCCCATCGCGGGTTGCATCAGGTTGCGCATGGCATTGCTGAAAATTCAAAAGCGGCGTTTATCGCCGCCATCGTCAACCGCTTTGGCATCGAATGTGACATTCAGTTAACGGGCGATGATCAAGCAATTGTTTTTCATGATGAAAAACTCGACCGCCTCACCCCACAGTCAGGCATGGTGGCTGACATCAGCGCTGGTCAGGCATCACATATTCCGCTGAAAGAAAGCGCGGATCACGACCACATACTCTCGTTCCAGCAATTGCTGGCGCTGGTGGATGGCCGCGTGCCCCTTATCATTGAACTAAAAAGCCAAGAGGCCCGCAATGCGCAACTGGCCAATGCCGTCCACCATGCCGCCAAAGACTATATGGGCGTGCTATGTTTTAAAAGCTTTGACCCTGATCTGATCAGGCAACTCAATCGTTTAAAAGACAAGTGGCCAAAGGGGATTGTCGTGGAACGGGAGACACCAGAAGGAAAGTCGGCGGCAACAGGGTTTGCCCTGCGCCATTTGCTGCACCTGCCGCTCACGCGACCCGACTTTTTGTCCTGCGATGTCGACAGCTTGGATTTACCCGCGGTGCGCCTTTATCGCGCCACAGGTCGACAAGTGATGAGCTGGACCATCAATTCCAAAGCACGGCTCGAAAAAGCCAAAGCCGAGGCCGATCAAGTGGTTTTTGAAGATATTGATCCAACAACCGGATCACCCCTGCCCGACCAGCGAGTGAAGGAGCTGGTATCCAATTGAGCCAAATTGTGTTGAAAACAAATGCGAGCATCCAAGAGATTGGCGCCGCCCGCTGGCAAGCGCTGGCAGGCAACGATAATCCGTTCAATTCATTTGCTTTTCTGCACGCACTCGAACAAAGCGGCTGTGTTGCAGCCCATACAGGTTGGCAGCCCCAACATCTGAGCGTGGAAACGGAAACAGGCGAGCTACTCGGCGTCGTACCCGCCTATTTGAAGGGCCACTCCCAAGGGGAATATGTGTTTGACCACGCCTGGGCCGATGCGTTTCAACGCGCTGGCGGCAAATATTATCCCAAGCTGCAAATCTCCATCCCTTTCACCCCGGCAACGGCTCCCAAATTGCTGACCAAACAAGACGCGCCAAGCAGCACCAAATCCTTATTGATCGACGGGCTTGAGCGGGCATGCCAGCAGCTCAATCTATCGTCCGCACACGCGACTTTTTTGCCGCCAGAAGATTTGGAGCTATTCACAGAACACCAATGGCTGGAGCGCCATGATCGGCAATATCATTGGCGCAACCAGAACTATCAGTCTTTCGATGACTTCTTGGCCCAATTGGCGTCGCGCAAGCGCAAAGCGATCCGCAAAGAACGGCGCACCGTGCATGATCACGGCCTGAAAATCGAATGGCTAAGTGGCAAAGACATCCAAGAACATCATTGGGACAGCTTTTTCGCGTTTTACATGGATACGGGCAGCCGCAAATGGGGCCAACCCTATCTAAACAGGGATTTTTTCTCGCTGATTGGCGAAAGTATGGGCGACAAAATCGTGCTGATGCTGGCCCATGATGGCACTGACTATGTCGCGGGCACCCTCAACCTTGTCGGCCGGGACACCCTGTTTGGTCGCTATTGGGGCTGCAACCAGCACATTCCCAATCTGCATTTCGAACTATGCTACTACCAAGCCATTGATTATGCGATTGAAAAAAAATTGCAAACGGTTGAGGCTGGCGCACAGGGCGAGCATAAAATTGCGCGCGGTTACGAGCCGATCACCACACGTTCGGCGCACTTTATTCCCCATGATGGCTTCCGCGAAGCGGTGAAAGACTATCTGGACGAAGAGCGCCGCCATATTGCCCTCGACCAAGAGCTGTTGAAAGGCTACACCCCATTTAAGAAAGAGTGAGTCTTTTCCGGGGCTTGTGCTATAACGTAAGTTCGCCACAATCATGTGACATCTGACATTTTTGTGACATTCAGGTCGGGGCACAAAATGAACTTTATTTATTTTCTCACGCTCGCTCTCCAAGCGGCTCTGGTTTTTGCATTATCGACTTTTTTGTTCGATATGGTGCATTATTTGCTGCACCGCTGGCAGCACTCAAGATTTGCCCTCTTGCGCGAGTTTTCTCGCTGGCATGACGTGCACCACAAATTTCTCGACGCTGAGATCAACGTTCACCCCAATTGGGCCAAAGCAAATCTTTGGTGCCATTTGGTGCCTGAATTTATCGTTTCAATCCTCGGCACATTGCTGCTGGTAGTATTTTTCGACTGGATCGCCGTCGCCCTCGTGATTCTGGTTCATACGGGCCTGTTTGTTTTGCGCGTGCGCGATGAGGGTAAAGACGTAAACCACATGAACATGGATCGCCTCAATGGCCGTCGTGGTCATGTGTTCGTGACCCCCACCTATCATGCCCTGCACCATGTTTATCCCAATCAATTCTTTTCATCATTTTTAAGCCTGTTCGATGTGATTTTCGGCACCAATTGCCAAATCAAGGGCCAGCGCTTCTTGGTGACCGGGGCTTCCGGCGCTTATGGCCAAGCCCTCACGGCGCGGCTGAAAAAGCTGGGCGCTATTGTGGATACTGCCAAATTCGGCGAGGACTATGAAATCGACAAATATGATGGTCTCAGCGAAAAAATGCGAAAGGCCGATATTTTGGTGCTGGCCCATGGTTCAAAGTCAGACGATTGCTGGACCGCCAATTACACAAGCTTCGTAGACCTGATCGAAAAATTCCGCGTCATCGGCAAAGACCGCCTCACCCCACCGGAGATTTGGGCCGTTGGCTCTGAGATTGAATTACATGGGGATATGGGCATTGAATCGCTCAAGCCCTACGCGACCTCAAAGCAGGCATTTGCTGCGCGGGCGCGGGAGTTTTACACCAGCCCTGATTTGACCTATCGTCACATCGTGCCGGCCGCCTTCACCTCGCGCATGGGCAAAGGCCTCATGTCAGCCGACGTGGCCGCGGCCCTATCCCTATTCTTTATCCGCCGTGGCTTCACTTATGTGCCGGTGACATACACCACCCTTGCGGTGTGGAACTACATCCGTTTCCGGTTTATACCTTGGCCAAAATCCGTGCGCAAAGCACCTATATTCAACAAGAGTGCCTAGGACCTGACAATGAGCTACGATCCCGACAATATTTTCACCAAGATCATCGCTGGCGACATCCCAAGCCACAAAGTCTATGAAGACGATGTGTGCATTTCCATCATGGATATTATGCCCGAAGCGCCTGGCCATGTGCTGGTGGTGCCCAAAAAAGGCACCCGCAATTTGCTGGATGCAGATCCGGAAATGCTGGCTGAAGTCATCAAGCGCGTGCAAAAAATTGGCAAAGCGGTGAAACAAGCGATGGACGCTGATGGGATTTTATTGCGCCAATCCAGTGAGGAAAGCGCCGGCCAAACTGTTTATCATTTGCATTTCCACCTGATCCCCTGCCACGACAATGTTAAGCGCAAGGATCATGTGAGCGGCACCACCGCCAATGACGAACTGGCCGCCAATTGCGAAAAAATCAAAGCGGCGCTCTAGATTAAAAAATTATACAGACAAATGAAAAGGCCGGGCAAATTGCCCGGCCTTTATTTTATTCGCTGTCTTGCGTGGACTTAGGCCCACGTTTGTTCGCCTTCGGCACGCGCGTACCTGATGGCTTTTTCCGCGGCGTGCTCGACTTGGCAGTCGACTTCTTCGCCGCAGTTTTGCGCGGGGCTTTCTTGCCCGACTTTGGCCCCGTGATCGCCTTTGGCCGTGCAGGCTGTGGCGGCAAGAAGGTCAGCTTAAGCGTATCCTCTTTCTTATCCACGCCCACTTGCACCGTGCCACCATTCTGCAACTTGCCGAACAACACTTCATCCGCCAATGGTTTCTTGATGTGTTCTTGGATCACGCGTCCCAAGGGCCGCGCGCCCATCAGCTCATCATAGCCGCGTGTGGCAATCCACTTATTGGCTTCCGGTGTCAATTCGATGGTTACGCCGCGTTCGCCCAATTGCGCTTCAAGCTGAAGCACAAACTTGTCGACCACCAACGACACAACATCTGTCTGCAATGGTGCAAACGAGATTGTGGCATCCAGCCGGTTGCGGAATTCCGGGGTGAACAAACGCTTGAGCGCTTCTTCATCGTCGCCCGTCCGCCGCTCTTGAGTGAAGCCCATCGGTGCTTTCGACATTTCAGACGCGCCAGCGTTGGACGTCATGATCAAAATCACATTGCGGAAATTGACTTGCTTGCCGTTATGATCGGTCAATTGGCCATGATCCATCACCTGCAACAAAATGTTGAACAGGTCTGGGTGGGCTTTCTCAATCTCGTCAAGCAACACAACACAATGAGGGTTTTGGTCAACGCCATCGGTGAGCAACCCACCTTGGTCAAAGCCAACATATCCCGGAGGTGCACCGATCAAACGTGAAACCGTATGCCGCTCCATATATTCGGACATGTCAAAGCGCAGCAATTCAAGCCCGAGCGTATCCGCCAATTGCTTGGCTACCTCGGTCTTGCCCACGCCTGTTGGCCCGGTGAACAAATAAGAACCAATCGGTTTTTCAGGCTCACGCAACCCGGCCCGCGCCAGTTTAATGGCAGAGGACAAAGCCGTGATCGCAGCATTTTGACCAAAAACAACACGTTGAAGATTGTCTTCAAGATTAGACAAAACTTCCGCATCAGATTTAGACACTGATTTCGGTGGAATCCGTGCCATCGTCGCGATGGTGGCTTCTACATCTTCCGTGTCGATGATGGTCTTGCGGTCAGCCAATGGCTTCAACCGTTGCGCCGCGCCGCTTTCGTCAATCACATCGATGGCCTTATCCGGCAATTTCCGATCATTAATATAACGGGCAGAGAGCTCCACCGCTGACTTGATGGCGTCGCCAGTATATTCCACCTCGTGATATTTCTCGAAATAAGGCTTCAGCCCTTTCATAATATCGATGGCTTCTGAAACCGTAGGCTCCACCACATCAATTTTTTGGAACCGCCGCACAAGCGCGCGGTCTTTCTCAAAGAACTGGCGGAACTCTTTATAGGTGGTCGACCCGATACAGCGCACCGCGCCTGAGGCCAAAGCCGGTTTCAAAAGGTTCGACGCATCCAATGCGCCGCCCGATGTCGCCCCGGCACCAATGATGGTGTGAATTTCGTCAATAAACAAAACCGAGTTTTCTTCCGCTTCCAGCGCTTTCATCACGGCTTTCAGGCGCTCTTCGAAGTCACCGCGATAGCGTGTACCCGCCAACAAGGCACCCATATCGAGCGCATAAATCGTGGCATCGTTCAGCACCTCTGGCACTTCTTTATCGACAATGCGCTTCGCCAAACCTTCGGCAATCGCTGTTTTACCAACGCCCGGATCGCCCACATAGATCGGGTTATTTTTCGAGCGACGGCACAAAACCTGAATGGTCCGATCAAGCTCTGATTTCCGGCCAATCAACACGTCGATTTTGCCGTCCTCAGCTTTCTTGTTCAAATTGACACAGAACTCGTCCAAGGGCGATGAGCCGGTTTGTCCAGCCGCTGCTTCCTCTTCCGTTTCTGCGCCGCGCACGGGCCGCGTTTCGGTGATGCCGGCTTTGCTGATGCCGTGCGAAATGTAGTTCACGGCATCGAGCCGGGTCATATCTTGCTGCTCAAGGAAATAGGCCGCATGGCTCTCGCGCTCAGCAAAAATTGCCACCAGCACATTGGCCCCGGTCACTTCGTCTCGACCAGACGATTGCACGTGGATCACAGCGCGCTGAACCACCCGCTGGAACGCAGCAGTTGGTGTGGGGTCTAAATCCGTATCGGTGATCAAGCCGTTTAGTTCTTCATCCAGAAAATCTTCCAGATCACGCCGCAAGATTTCACGATCGACATCACAAGCATCCAAAACCGCAATGGCATCCGTGTCGTCGATCAATGATAACAACAAATGCTCCAAAGTCGCCATTTCGTGTGTGCGATCACGCGCAAAAGTCATTGCGTTGTGCAAAGCACGTTCTAGTCCGCGGGAAAATGAGGGCATAGATGCCTCCTATTGCTTTTCCATTACACATTGTAATGGATGCTGGTGTTTACGCGCCGCGTCCATGACGCGTGTTACCTTAGTTTCAGCCACTTCGTATGGAAAAACGCCACACTCCCCCACACCATTATTATGCACATGCATCGTAATGGTCACCGCTTCTTCTTCGCTTTTGTGAAAAACCTGTTGCAGCACAGCAATCACAAACTCCATCGGCGTATAATCATCATTGAGCAAAAGCACGCGATAAAGACTGGGGCGCTGGGTTTTGGTGCGTGTTTTTGTTGCCACGCCAATCCCGGCATCCTCGTCGTCTTCATCCTTCTTTGCCATGGCAAATACCTTTGCTGAGCCAAGGCCCAATTTTGGCATCTGTACATTGGTCATATTCAAGTGCTTCTCCGTTTCAGTCTGTCGGTGTTCAACACAAATCACCGACCCCCTATTATGTAGACAATTTTGTCACGATGTTAAGGGCAAAACGCGTCAAATCCGTGATCAGTTTAGTCTCATTTTTGTGAACACAACACGGCGGAAAATTTTTCTTTCAAATTTTTCGACAATTTTACTCATTCGTAAGGGTGCCAAATCTATATTCGGATCTTGAGTTGAGTTTGTAAGTTTCGCGTACGGCTCCCCTATTGCAAGGGGCCGAATGAGTTGGAGTACAGAGTGGTTTACCAGTCTGATCAGCACCTGTCAGTTTCGACCTTAAAGCGCCTCCTATTCGTGGTGGCGCTTTTTGCTGTTTTATTGTTTTCCGTCGTCGATGGTCAAAGCGCCAATCTGCGTAAATATGCGGGAATAGTTGTGGACGCCAAAACGGGCCAAACACTCTATTCCCATGGCGCAGATTCAAAACGCTACCCGGCGTCCGTGGCCAAGGTGATGACGCTTTATATTGTTTTTGAAGAGCTGGAGGCAGGCCGCCTGACCCTCGATTCAAAGCTGAAAGTGTCTAAGTACGCCGCAAGCGCTGTCCCATCTAAACTCTATTTGAAGCCTGGCACGTCTATCACTGTTTCAGACGCCATCAAAGCGCTGGTGACAAAATCAGCAAATGACGTGGCACGCGTTGTCGCAGAAAACATTTCTGGCTCTGTACCGAAATTTGCCGACCGCATGACCAAAACTGCGCGGGCGCTTGGTATGTCACGCACCACCTATAAAAATCCGTCGGGCTTGCCCGATTCACGTCAGGTGACCACTGTGCGCGACCAGGCACGCTTGGGGATGGCTATTTTCCAGCACTATCCGCAGCATTTCCATTATTTCAAAACCTCTTCGTTCCGCTATCGCGGCAACACTTATGGCAACCATAACCGCCTGCTGCGCTCGGTTAAGGGCGTGGATGGCATCAAAACAGGTTACATCAATGCCGCTGGCTTTAACCTGTTGACCTCAGCGCGCGTGAATAACCGTCACGTGATCGTGGCCGCGTTTGGCTTCAACTCAGGCGGTTCACGCAATGCCAAAGTTGCCGAATTGATCAAGAAATATATGCCAAAGGCCCGTCGCGGCGATTATTGGCGTCAAGCCAGCATCCCGCGCCCAACTGGCGCAGGCGGCGTGATCCGTATGGCTTCAAACCCAGTGTCGCTGGCAATTAAAGGCACACCACCCGCACGGCCAGCCTCTTTGGGCGGCGGCGACGTTCTGACACCGCCAGCGGTTATGGCTTTGGCCGACACAGCAACACCGCAACCCGTGCCAACACCACCGGCGCTGACAACGCCGCAAGCACAAGCGGTGCAAGTGGCCAGCATTGAACCTGTTGCGCCTGCCGTGCCCGCACCCGCGCCGCCAAATCGCCCCATCGATTTGTTGATGGGCGACAGCACAAAACCACTAGGCGTGATCAAAGTGGCCGCACCTATTGAACTGCGTGCGCCACAAGGCAGCGCCCCAGCGCCCCAACCTGTGAACACACCACAGCGCAAGTCGCTATCGTCGCTAACACCTTTAGATTTGTTCGGCAATTTGATCCAAGGTGGTCCGTCAACACAACAGCCCGTGAGCCTTGTGCCACCCGCATCCGTTGGCACGGACATCACCAGCGCCATTCCGGACACAAAAACAGCTCAACTTGATCGCTGGACCCTACAATTGGGCGCAGCACACAGCGCAGAAGAAGCGAATGAAATACTCGCCAGCGCCACAAAAGAAGTGGACGATCTCAAAGATCTAAGGTCCGCCGTTCAGCCCATCAAAACAAATGGCCAAGCCTATTTCCGGGCAAGAGTCATGGGCTTCACCAACGAAACAGAGGCGATTCAAACTTGTCAGGCACTCAAGGATAAAAACATCAAGTGCTTGGCACTGCCGGGGTAAAAGAAACACCGCATGAGTAAGTTGTATGGAGTAACTCAATGCAAAATGATGACAGCTTGAAGAATTTGGCAGCGTTTTCGCCAAAATCGCCACTGGCCTCTGATGATTATAAGCTGCGCCGCGCCACCCTTTTGGGGCTCGCACAGCAAATGGTCGACAAAAGCGCGCGCAAATCCGTAGGTGATTTGCTCAACTCCGTGCTGGCTTTGTCCAGCCGTACGCGTCGTATCCTGAAGCCTACAGTTTCAATTGAATTGGATGTGTATTCGCCAAGCGGCAATCGCGCCATTCAGTGGGACTATCAAGCACCTAATCACGACGAATAGGGCACCGCGGACCTAAGGGCCGGCAATATGCTCAAAAACGGGCTGTTCCATCACGCGTTTTTGCCATTCGGCCCGCCGCGCCTGCCGCTCCTCCAGCCGTTCACGAACGGGCAGATTGAGCGCATCAACCAGATGGCGATATTCTTGCCGGGCGCTGAATTGCGCCACACCGCCGCCGGGCAACAGATCATCACCTAATGCATCAAACACCGTTAAACCGGACGCAAACAGCGACCGGAAGGCCACACGCTCGGCGATGCCATCGGCCATGCGGCAGCCCAAACGACGTGCAATATGCTCGATTGCCATTTGGACATTGCGCATGTTACGCGACGCCAATGTGGCAATTCGATTGCGCACAATGACCCAATCGATGGTTCGTCCATCAATCGCCAAACGTTCTTTGCGGGCTTGCTGCACCAACCGTGCATAATGATTGATCTTGCGGATTTCCAACGATACCGGATTGATATCGGCCAAAACGTCCAAATCAATCAAACTATCATTTACAGGCGTGACCAACGTGTCTGCCAAAGCATGGCTGAGGCGGGTCAAATGGGTATCAAACCCAGGTGTGTCCACAATCAGAAAGTCAACACGCCCCTCCACTTCACCTACGGCTTGCCGAAACAGTGCAAACTCGATGCGCTCGCGTTCGGCCTTGCTGTCATTTTTGGCATTTGGCAGATGGTAATGTGTTGAATGCGGGATCGTCAGCCCATGGACACGCGCCCAGTTGCGACGATTCTTGACGTAGTGGGTAAGGGTTTGCTGCCGACTGTCCGTATCGATGGTGGCGACTTTATAGCCCTGATAAAGCAGATAAACAGCCAAATGAAAGGCGGTCGTGGTCTTGCCAGATCCCCCCTTTTCATTCCCCAACACAATAACATGTGCGCCAGAGCGTTCGGCCATAAACGAGTCACCTCTTCCCATTACGAAGACAAGAGTGCGTCAGAACAAAAAATGGCGCAAGCCACCAGTTTTGTTAATTCTATTTTTACCTTAACACAGAAGGTAAACCAATGTGTTAAAGCAGGCCTAGGGCATCCAGCTCCGCAGCCAACTCTGGCGGCAGATCATCATCCTGGCCCTGCGATATGTCCTTTGGCGCATCCTCTGGCTTAAGATAGCGCCAGCCCTGAAACGGCCGCTTGGGGCGCGGCACGGTGCGGATAATCTCGGGTGCCATCAAAATATCACAACAGGATTTGCCTTCGTGATCCGTGGCGTCAACCAAATCCACCAACTTTTGCCGGGCCAATATTTTACCGCCCATGACCCAATAGAGCGATCCACCGTCCAACAGCTCTTCGCGCCGCTTTGGGGTCATCCGCGTACGGTGCCGATTCAAGCCATCCTGTCGTGCTTGGCCGCTGTCACGTAAAAACGCTCGACGCGCAACAAGCTCATCGACTGTTTTAATACCGACACATAGTTTGATTAAATGAATCATAGACACCAACTTGCCGTGACAGATCGGCAATTTCAATGCGAAACCGCCTCAAATCAGGGCGAGTGACTTGGTACAGCACAAAAATAAGGGTGCGCTGAGTAAGCGCACCCTATGAAATCTTTTTTTGCCAGCAATCAATTACGCACTGACTAGAACGGATACGAGGAACCCGACGGATAAAAGACTTACAAACGTCCAGCTCGCGGCTCGCCAACATACTGCCTTAGAATGGCTACGCATGTCGCCTCCTATTGTTGTTAATCCCCACTCGCCAGTATTTAACTCGCGAGAGGCCTAAGAGTTAACGAGATATGAACAAACTAGCAAGTGCAAAATGCACATGGCTTCCCTGCGCGGCAGTCATAGTGGATAAGTCTGGGATAACTTAAAACAGATTGAACGCGTGCGCCGCGATATAAAGAAACGCCATAAAGCCCACCACATCCGTGACCGTGGTCACAAATGCACTGGAGGCAATAGCTGGATCGATCTTGAGCTTATCCAAGGTAAGCGGGATCATAATCCCCGAAATACCGGCGGCAATCATATTGATCACCATGGCCGCACCAATCACCAAACCAAGCAATGGGTTTGCAAACCATATGGCTGCCACCACACCAATCACCAACGCAAATACCACGCCATTAACCACACCCACCAAAAACTCACGGGTGATCAACCGCCGCACATTGTAGCTGTCCAATTCGCGGGTCGACAGCGCGCGCACGGCAACCGTCATGGTTTGTGTGCCAGCATTGCCCCCCATTGACGCCACAATGGGCATCAACACCGCCAGCGCCACCATTTGCTGGATCGTCGCATCAAACATGCCAATAACCAAAGACGCCATGATGGCGGTCACAAGGTTCACACCGAGCCACGTGAGGCGCGAACGCACCGCATTCCACACATTGCCAGAGATCTCTTCATTACCAACACCAGCAAGGCGCTTAATGTCTTCCCCAGCCTCTTCTTGGATCACGTCGACAATGTCATCAACCGTCAACACGCCCACCAAACGGCGCGTCTCATCAACAACCGCCACTTCAACCAAGTCATAACGCTCAAACATGCGCGCAGCTTCTTCCTGGTCTTCTTCGGCTTCCACCTCAATGATGGTCGAATTCATAATGTCTTTAATCACAGCGGGGCGTTTGGCCCGCAACATCCGATCCAGCGCCAAGGTGCCCAACAGGTTGTAGCTGGGGTCCACCACATAGATCTGATGGAAATCGTCCGGCAAATCGTCGGCTTCCCGCATATAGTCGATGGTTTGCCCCACCGTCCAAAAGGGTGGAATGGCGATAAACTCGGTCTGCATGCGCCGACCGGCAGTTTCTTCGGGGAAGTCCAGTGACCGCTTCAGCGCCAGCCGTTCGAATGTTGGCAAGGCCGCCAAGATTTCTTCGCGGTCGCCGCCTTCAATATCCTCCAAGATATAAACCGCGTCATCGCTGTCCAATTCTTGAACACCGCGGGCAATATCATTGTTCGGCAGCAAGTCCATCAACTCAAGCCGCACCGAGTCGTCAATCTCTGTCAGGGCAGAATAGTCGAACAGTTCACCCAAAAGATTGATCAGCTCAAACCGATCAGCCGGCGAAATCGCCTCAAGCACGTCACCTACATCAGATGCGTGCAGCGGCGACATATACCGCGCGACCTCATTGCCATCTTGAATGGCAATCAAATCAACGAGTTGATCAATCCAATCGCGATTTAGCCGATCATCATCGTCGCGCAATGGCGGGATCGCATCCAATTCAGCATCGTCGGCCCAATGTTCTTCACCTACATTCGACATATATGCTCCCTTGGATGTGTGTTGCGATAGGCTTCATCTGTTACATAATTCGCAGCCAAATGGCCACTCAATTATGGCAAAATGCAGCACGATCACGCCGCAAATACAAAGAAAAGAAAGAGAAAATACGTTTCTCGCACCAAGCGCTCACATCACACTCACACCAAAGTGATAAAAATCACCACAAGCGTTATTTTCCTTTTTTCGTTGGGTCGGACACAAATGGACCAGCAGATAATCTGCGCAACAATTTGTTTATTAAAATCTCATTGGAGGAAAACATGTCTAAAGCCAAAACAGCCACAGGTCTCGTTGTCGCCAGCGCCGTCGCAGCAGCAGTAGCTTCAACCGCATCTGTTGCACCAGCACACGCTGAAGGCGACATGGAAAAGTGTTTCGGTGTTTCCGTTGCAGGCAAAAATGACTGTGCCGCAGGCCCAGGTACATCTTGCGCTGGCACATCAAAAGTAGACTACCAAGGCAATGCGTGGACACTGGTTCCTGCTGGCCTTTGTGAAAATGATGAGTTCTGGGCAAAAGTACTCCCAGGCGATCGCACAGGTTCTTTGGAAGCCCTTGAACGCGACATGTCATAGTCGAAGGGTCTACTCTTCCATTCTCGCGCGGGGGCACTGCGCCCCCGCGTCATTCAAAAGGGACGGAACCATGCAACATAAAGCAAACAAGCCAAAAATCGGCGTCGGGTTTAAACCAGAGCACTATGCCGACATCGCAGCGGCACAACCCGATCTCAGTTTTTTTGAAGTGCACGCAGAAAACTATATGGGCGATGGCGGCCCACCCCATGCTATGCTGCGCGCTCTTGATGAAAACTACGATCTTTCGGTTCACGGCGTTGGCCTTTCCATCGGCAGCGACGGCCCCCTAGACCGCCCGCACCTAATGCGGCTTAAAAAGCTGGTGGACCGATACCAACCCAAGCTCGTTTCTGAGCATCTGGCTTGGTCCAGCCATGACACGGAACGCAACATGCTGTTCCTGAACGATTTGCTACCGATCCCCTATACCCAGCGGACGCTGAACCGCGTTGTCGACCATGTGAATGAGATTCAAGACACGTTGGGGCGCACACTTTTGATGGAAAACCCATCCACCTATGTGGCGTTTAGCGATACGGAGATGGACGAAATCAGCTTCATTACGGAAATGCAAAAGCGCACCGACTGCGGGCTGATCCTTGATGTGAACAATGTGCACATTTCGGCCAACAATCAAAAGCTCGATGCCTACGAATATTTGGATCGCTTCCCCTTGCACGCTGTAGGCGAGATTCACTTGGCCGGACATGCCACAGACACGGACGACGACGATGCGCCGTTGCTTATCGATAGTCATGACCGTCAGGTGGCGCCGCCAGTGTGGGCGCTTTATCGCTATGTGGTCAAAAAAGCTGGGCGCCGCCCCACCTTGATTGAGTGGGACAATGATGTGCCCGATTGGCCAACACTTTACGCTGAGGCCAATGCCGCGCGCGACGCCATGCTGAACGAAACCGGGGAGACCGCTGATCATGCGCTCGCCTAATTTTCGAAATGACCAGACCGACTTTGCCCGGGCCTTGTTTCACGCCGACGAAGCCGCCCCGGGCAATCTGGTTGATCCGGCGGGAAGCGCCGCGCCAAAGCGCTTTGGCGTCTATCGCAACAATGTGATGGTCAGCCTCATCGACAATTTGGCCAGCACGTTCCCTGCTTGCCAAAAGCTGGTCGGCGAGGAGTTTTTCCGCGCCCTCGCCCGCGAATATGCGTTTAACTTCCCCCCAAGCTCCCCCTTAATGATCTATTATGGCGACCAGTTCGCGCAATTCTTGGGCAGCTTTAAACCGGCGCAGCAAGTTCCCTTTCTCGCTGACATTGCCGACATTGAATATAAGCTAATCAAATCCTATCACGCCGCCGACGGGCCGGCATTCGATCCAGAATCCATCGCCAACGTGCCGCAAGAAGACTTGGATCGCGCCAAAATAAAGTTTCACCCCAGCTTTTTTTGGTCTGCCTCCCGCTTTCCAGCGCACACTATACATAGCCGCGCGAAAGCCGGTGAAACGCTCGAAAAAGTTGACTTTGAACAGGCCCAAATCACCTTGATTTGTCGCCCGGAGTGGGGCGTTAAGACAACACCTATTGATCCACAGCATAAGGCAGGCCTTACCGCACTGGTAGCCGGCTTTTCGCTCGCCACGACCGTCGACATCGGTCAAAGGTCCGCGCCCAATTTTGATCTTCAAGACCTGCTCACCAATTTGTTGGCGCTCGGCGCAATTGAGCGCTTCGAACTGAAAAAGGACATCTAAAATGATTGCGACCATTTTTGGAGAATTCAAACCGTTACGTCGCTTCGGTATCCCCGCCTATATCGCGCTCTCAGCGGCGTTGTTGGCTGTTCGGTTCTTTGTTGCACGACCATACTGGAATTCTGGCTGGACCAAATGGGCAGAGTTCCCAACCCAAATCAATTCCGGCGCCAAATATTTGTTCAGTCAGGAATATAAACTGCACATCCTTGGCACAGCCTACGACATGCCGTTTCCCGAATTGCTGGCCTACTTCGCATCCCTCGGCGAAGTCATCCTGCCCGTCTTATTGGTGATTGGCCTGTTCTCCCGCTTCGCTGGCCTTGGCCTTTTGGGCATGACCTGTGTCATCCAGCTCGTTTACCCCGGCGCCTGGGCGCTTCACGCCCAATGGGCCCTCGCCGCCCTCACCATCTTCATTTGCGGGCCGGGTCTCTTCTCTCTTGATGCGGGCATCCGGAAACTGATTAAAACCTAAAGCCGAAAGTTTGAAAAATCATGCGCCAGGCCGTAACAATTTGACGGCCTGGCTCGTCATATCTGTGTACATCAAATAAAGTTTCACAAGATTACTAGAGAATTTGACCACGTCAAAGCTTAGCTTTTGGTGCATGCGGCACCTTCTCGATTTCGTCATCAATAGGTGTTGAATTTTCGCCGAGATAGATCTCATACCAAAGCACGTAAAAACCCAATAAATTGATGTCCAAGCGTTCCAACAGCGTAAGCTTTTCAAATCGCTTTTTGGCTGTTTCCAAATCGCCAAATGGATCATGCACCACAAGTCCATCTTCACCGGCCGGTACATTCTTTTGATCCCAAAAATTGAACTGGGATTCTTTGGCGGCGAAATCAAATATGTCTTTACGATCAAGATAATATGCCAACTGCCCGGCACTGACATAAAGCGTACCGCCGACATTGGATATACCCAACTCTTCCTGATATTCTTCAACTTTCGGGACCACCTGCCCCCATCCATACATGCGGCCAACTTCCAGATTGCCCGCCCCGAAATAATATTCCGCTGGCACCAGCGCATAGGTCACCACGCCATAAAGAATGATGACCAAGCTGGTAAGCACATGCGCCCAAATCAACCATGCCCAACGCAAATAAAGCAGCATAAACAAGATCATCAAGGCATAGGCGAGATCACTCCAATACCAATGCACCGTGCCCCGCGCTGCAAACACCACGAAAATGCCCATAGAGGTTAGAATCGTGATTTGCGCCAGCCGCACGCCGAGTTTAGCAAAATCTGTTTCGTAGCGACGCGGCCAGAAAATGCCGACGAGCGGTACTAAAAGAAAAACGCCGAAATAAAGCGCAGTGGAAAACAAATAACGCGCAAATGTGGCTGCGTTGATCCCCTGAAATGCTTTCAATTCATAGCGATCACTAAAGTGCAACTGGAATGAAGCCCAGTCATTCTGCAGATTCCAAACCAGCACCGGCGACATACAGGCAAAAGTCAGCAACCCAGCCAAGTAGATGTGCGGTCGCAATAGGAGTGGACGCAGTTGCGTACTCAATATCACCACCAATGCAACTGAAATGCCCAAAAATGCCGCCGCATATTTGGTCAGGCCGGCCAGCCCCAACAGCAGCGCTGCCAGATAAAGCATTTTAACGTCGGTATTTTCATCTGCGGCGAAGCGCGCAAAATAGTCTGTAAAACAATAGGTTGCAGCAAGGCACAGAAACAACATCAGATGGTCGTGATAGACAATTGTTGTCCACACAAACAAAGTTGGCGAGGCCAAGAAGACCATCACAATAACTAAAAAGCTTTGTTTGCTGTTTTGGGGAAACAAGCGTTTGGCAAACAGCCACATGACATAGAGCGTGCCAATAAAGGTCAAAAATGCGGGAAATCGTAGCCCAACAACATTGGTGCCGAATACGGCATCGCTAAGCCCCAAAAACCAGGCATTCAGCGGCGGATGATCAAAATATGACCAATCAAAATGTTGCCCCCAAAGCCAATAATAGGCTTCGTCTGCCGCCACTTTGGTGAATAGGGCAAAGCCCAATTTCAAGGCGAGCAACACCGCCACAAAAAACATCAATGCCTTGATAGGCAAAAACCTATACGCGTCTTGCCGACTGTGCGCCTGTGTCACCAATTTCCCCCACCCCATAAAAAAACCTGCCCTAAAGGCAGGTTCTTTTAAAACAATTTGGTGCGGTCGAGAAGACTCGAACTTCCACGGGTGTTACCCCACAGCGACCTCAACGCTGCGCGTCTACCAATTCCGCCACGACCGCATAATCGTCTTAAGCGCGTCACCATGTATCAAATGGCTTCATGGCGCACAAGCCAAATTTGTAGCTTTTTTCGCTTAAGGTTGTTTTGTGACTTTTTCCAGCACTTCAATGGAGAGTTGCCCCTCATCAATCTTGATCTCGCCGATCGCCACCAATGTCTTATTGGCGTAGATTTTCAAAGGATCATATTCAGTCGCATCCAACTCAATCACAGCACCGCGGCCCATGCGCAGCAAATGGTGAATCGGCATCTTGGTGGCGCCAAGTTCAACGGTGATATTCACATCAATGGATTTTAATGCGTCCATGTATTTTGGGTCCCAAGCGACAGAATCAAGTCATTGCACCTCAACGGTTTATGCCATAAACCAAAGGCGATGCAATTGACCTTGCACCGCCCATGGTTATTGAAGTGTTAACAAAATCCAAATTCGCGGCCAAATATGTCTCAAAATCCAACAATAATGCGCGATGATCAGCGCCCCACTCATTGGGAAATTTCCGACAAGTTGGTCGAATATCCCGAGGCGCTGGCGCGCATGAAAGATCATGTGGACCGCTTGGCCCGCGGCGAAGTGGGCGAGCTGGCCTGGCTTTTGGAACATCCACCGCTTTATACCGCTGGCACCTCCGCCAAAGCAGCCGATTTAACAGATCCCAACGCGCTGCCCGTATTCAATGCGGGGCGTGGCGGCCAATACACCTATCATGGCCCTGGGCAACGGGTGGTTTATTTGATGCTTGATCTCAAACACCGTGGCCGCGACGTGCGCGCCTTCGTGCGGGCGATGGAGCAATTGGTGATCGACACTTTGGCCGACTTCAATATTGTTGGCGAACAGCGCGATGGCCGCGTGGGCGTGTGGGTCAAGCGTCCTGAAAAAGGCTTCAATAAAGAAGACAAGATCGCCGCAATCGGCGTAAGGGTTTCACGTTGGGTCAGCTTTCACGGCATTTCGATCAATTTAAACCCGGATTTATCAGACTATGACGGCATCGTGCCTTGCGGCATCACCGACCAAGGCGTCACCAGCTTTGAAGATTTGGGCCAATTGGCGTCCATGCCCGAACTCGATAGCGCCCTGCGCCGCAATTTTGAACGCATTTTTGGGCCCACCGTTCGGGTTTAACCCCCGGTAGACTGGCCATTTTTCACTGAATTATGCTAAAGCTAAACCAACCAAGCGCGAACACCCACACAAAGGTGAGAAAATGACCCCTGACGATATGAAAAAACTGGCCACAAGCGGCACCATCTTCAATCTTGATCGGATGATCGCCCCCAAAATCATCAAATTGCTCTACCTGCTTGGCTTGGGCACAATCGTCCTTTGGTCAATCAATCATTTGTTCGCAACCTTTGCTGATTCTTTTGGTTCCGGCCTTTGGGGCCTGTTGGAAGTGGGCATTTTTGGCCTTGGTGGCTTTGTTGCCCTGCGCGTGCTGTGTGAAACATTGCTTGTGTTCTTTAAAAAGAATGAAAAGATCATGGAAATCCAACAGCCCGTACGCCCCGCTCTTTCAATCTTTGATGATGTGAAAGACGCGTTGGAAGAGCTGGCGGAAGATGACGTGCAGGACGCCTATAAAGAACTAGATACGGACTATGACGAGTCCAGCACGGCGGACAAACCAGCGGCGAAGCCAAAAGCACGGACCACAAAATCTCGCGCGGCATCAACTCGACGCACCACCACGACGGCGAAGTCATCAACTCGAAAAGCCCCCGCCAAACGCAAAACCACTGCGAAGCGCCCCGCAACCGCCAACAAGACGGCGAAGAAGCCAGACGCTTAAACGCATTTAGGTATTTTGACATTGATGGGTTCATGCAGTTTCTGCATGAACCCATTTTTATATTTCGTGCAAATTCACCCCTGTTTTGGCTCCACGCCACCGTAAAATTGGATATGATAATCAAAACAACATCCAACCAAGGGTCAAAGCACCAATGTCAGCTTTTGAGTTCGCCCCGCCACAATTCACTGAAAATGATGTCCAAGAGCTATTGAGCGCCAAATATGGCATCAAAGGCGATCTACGCGCCCTTGAAAGCGAGCGCGATCAAAACTTCGCTGTCTCCAGCGACAAAGGCAGATTTGTTTTTAAAATTGCCAACCTTGGCGAAGATGTTGACTTCCTCGAGCTCCAAAATAACAGCCTCACCTTTTTACAAAATAGCGGCTTTGAAGGCTGTCCTGCCGTAGTGCCTACGACAACGGGCGAGAATATGTTTGTGGCGCAAAAAGGTGAGCAGGAATACCATATCCGCATGTTGACCTTCCTTGAGGGTGATCTTTATTCGCAAAAGCCCGTTTCTCTCGACCGCCTTGCCAACCTTGGCCGCTTCATGGGCAAATTTTCAAAAAGCATGAGCGGTTTTTTCGACGCTGCTGCCCATCGCCCTGATTTTATTTGGAACTTGGACAACGCGCTGGCGGCTGAGGAATATTTCCCGTCCATCGCCAATCCAGCCCATCGTGAACGCGCCGAACACTTGTGTGCGCATTATCGCGCAGAGACCGCACCCAAATTGCAGCATTTGCGCATGGCGGTGATCCATCAGGACGCAAATGACAATAATCTGGTGATCGACCCAGCTGACGAAAGCAAGGTTACCGGCCTCATCGACTTCGGTGACATGTGCTATGGCCGCCAAATCAATGAGCTGGCCGTGACCATGGCCTACGCGCTGATGGATCAGGATGACCTGTTTGCCGCTTCGAAAGCACTGGTCAGCAATTATTGCGCTGAGTTTCCGCTGTTTGCCGAAGAACTGGATGTGCTGTTTGATTTGATCCGCATGCGCCTCACCGTCAGCGTGGCGATGTCCTCGCACCAGATCAAGGCCCACCCGGAAAATGAATATTTGCTGGTGTCGCAAAAGCCAGCGCTTGAGCTGCTTGATCGGCTGGACGATGTCGACCCACGCTTTATGACAGCGCTGTTCCGCCATGCAGCGGGCTTGGACGCTGTGGATCATGCAAGCCACATCATCAACTTTCTTGAGCAAAATCAGCCCAATACAGCTTCACTGTTCAAGCCAGACTTCAAATATGAAGCGCGGTTTATCATCCCGGCGGATGGCAGCGACACGACGATACCGCCCTTCAGCGACCAGGCCTTTAACGCATGGTTTGATGAAAAATGCGCCAAAGAAGAGGCCCGCTTTGGCATTGGCCGCTATGGCGAAGACCGCACGGTCTATCAAACCGATGCTTTTGCCTCCAAACTGTCAAAAGAACGCCGCACCATTCACATGGGCGTCGATGTGTTTGTGCATGCGGACGAACCGCTGCACGCGCCAATGGCAGGCGAAGTCTATGCCGTGCACGACAATGCATTTGAGCTGGATTATGGCCCAACCCTCATACTGAAACATGAGACCGATAAAGGCGTGCCGTTCTATTCGCTTTACGGGCACCTCTCCCGCTCCATCTTTGATCTGCACCATGTGGGCGACAAGATCGAGAAAGGCCAATTAATTGGCCATATTGGTGATTGGGACGTGAATGGCGGTTGGTATCCGCACCTGCATTTCCAGATCATGACCTCCATGTTGAGCCAATCCACCAATTTCAACGGCGTGGCACACAGAAGCATGTGGGATGTGTGGCAGCAAATCTGCCCTAACCCGAATCTTTTGATGAACCAGGCACCGCAAACCTTTGAAATTGATGAGCAAACACCAGACAAGCTGATGCAGCGCCGCGCCAACTTGCTCGGCCCGTCTCTGAGTGTTTCGTATAAGAAAAAGCTTAAAATGGTGTCGGGCAAAGGCGTACATTTGTACGACCATGCGGGCCGTGCCTTTGTGGATGGGGTCAACAACATCACCCATATCGGCCATTGCCACCCGCATCTGGTGGAGGCGATTTCGCGGCAGGCAGGAATCCTCAACACCAATACGCGCTATCTGAGCGAGTTGGTGCTGGATTATGCCGAACGCATCACCTCAAAAATGCCTGATCAGCTCTCGGTCGCCTATTTCGTCAATTCAGGCACCGAGGCCAATGAACTGGCGCTGCGCATCGCGCGGCAGGCCACGGGCCAGAAAGACACAATTGTGCTGGATTGGGCTTATCACGGCAACTCGCAAGGGACGGTGGATGTCAGTCCCTATAAATTCAAGCGCAAAGGCGGTTTCCCGCAACCTGACTTTACCCATATTGCCGAATTCCCCGATCCGTTCCGCGGCCCCTATCGCTATGGCGACAATGACGCAGGCGCCAAATATGCGGAAGACGTGAAACGGCGCATCGAAGAAATCAAATCCAAAACCGGCAATGGCGCAGCCGCCTTTATCGCTGAAAGCATTTCAGGCGTTGGTGGCCAAGTCGCTTACCCGGAAGGCTATTTCAAAGCTGTTTATGAAGCCGTGCGTGCCGAAGGCGGCGTGTGCATTGCTGATGAAGTGCAATGCGGCTTTGGCCGCGTGGGCGAGCATTTCTGGGCCTATGAACTGCAAGATGTGGTGCCCGACATTGTGGTGATGGGCAAGCCCATCGGCAACGGCCACCCCCTCGCCGCCGTGGTGACCACCAAGGAATTGGCTGACAAGTTCAACACCGGCATGGAATATTTCAACAGCTTCGGCGGCAATCCGGTTTCCATGGCTGTGGGCATGGCGGTGATGGATGTGATTGAAAATGAAGGCTTGCAGGCACATGCCAAAGAGCTGGGCAATTACATTTTGGGCCGCTGGCACGAGATCAAAGACAAATATGATCTGGTGGGCGACGTGCGCGGGCACGGCCTGTTTCTCGGCATGGAATTGGTTGAAGATGAGCAATTGACCCCAGCGACGGAAAAGGCGGGTGCCATCGTCAACGCCATGCGCGAACGGTCAATCTTGCTCTCAACCGATGGTCCGCTGGACAATGTGCTGAAATTTAAGCCGCCCATGGTGTTTAGCCGCGAAAATGCCGATTTTATGTGCGACCAGTTGGATGAGGTGATTAGCACATTCTCCTAAGCCACAGCACTTGTGCTTGACGTAGGATTTGAGTGCGTTAGAAAGCCCATTCAAATCCTATTAAAGGCCGAACGGATGAACCAGAACCCAACCATTGGACTTGTGAGCCTTGGCTGCCCAAAGGCGCTCGTCGATTCAGAACGCATTCTGACCACCCTGCGCGCGCAGGGCTACAATTTCTCGCAGTCCTATGAGGGCGCGGATTTGGTGATCGTCAACACATGCGGCTTTTTGGACAGCGCCAAAGCTGAAAGCCTTGAGGCAATCGGCGAAGCCATCAATGAAAATGGCAAAGTGGTCGTCACCGGCTGTTTGGGCACGGAAGAGCAGTTGATCCGCGACACGCACCCAAAGGTGCTCGCCGTCTCCGGGCCGCATCAATATGAGGCCGTGGTTGAGGCGGTGCATTCAAACTTACCGCCCGTGCACAAGCCTTTCGAAGATCTTGTGCCTGCCGATGGTTTGCGCCTAACGCCACGCCATTATGCTTATCTGAAAATTTCAGAAGGCTGTTCCAACCGCTGCACCTTCTGCATCATCCCGTCTATCCGCGGTGATTTGCAGTCGCGCCCTGTGGCCAGCGTGCTTTATGAAGCGGAACGGCTGGTAAAAGCGGGCGTAAAAGAAATCATGGTGATTTCGCAAGACACAAGCGCTTACGGCCAAGACATTAAATATGCCACCTCCCGCTTTCATAAGCGCGATGTGGAAGCGCGGTTCCACAATCTCTGCGAAGAGCTAGGCGAATTAGATGCATGGGTGCGCTTGCACTATGTTTACCCCTACCCACATGTGGACAAGACCATCCCACTGATGGCCGAAGGCAAAATCTTGCCTTATCTCGACATTCCGTTCCAGCATGCAGCGCCAAATGTGCTTAAAGCCATGCGCCGCCCGGCCAATCAAGTCAAAACCGCCGATCGCATCAAACTTTGGCGCGACATCTGCCCTGATCTGGCGATCCGCTCCACCTTCATTGTCGGCTTCCCGGGTGAAACCGAAGACGATTTCCAGCAATTGCTGGATTGGCTCGACGAAACCCAAATTGATCGCTTGGGCGCGTTCCAATATGAGCCAGTGACCGGCGCCGTGGCCAACGAAATTGAAGGCGTTGTGCCCGATGAAATCAAACAAGATCGCTATGATCGCTTGATGGTGAAGGCACAAGCCATTTCCGCCGAGCGGTTGCGCCAGAAGGTTGGCCGCGAGATTGATGTGCTGATCGACGATGTCGCACCCGAAGACAACCGCGCCCTCGGCCGCAGCCAATGGGATGCGCCAGATATTGATGGGCAGGTGTTTATCGACGATGTTCAAGGCGTAAAGCCCGGCGACATGGTGAAGGTCAAACTGGTCGATAGCGACGAATATGACCTTTATGGCGAGCCTGCACAGCCTGAATTTGTGGCCAAACCCGCTGCAGAATGATGCATCAGGACTTTACGTGGCAGCTCAAGTCTGGTGAACGCACCCTGGGGCGCGATCCCCTTGTGATGGGCATTCTCAATGTCACGCCCGACAGCTTTTCTGACGGGGGTGACTTCACCGACCGCGATAAGATCGTCGCCCAAGCCCAAAAGATGGTCGCCGAAGGCGCGGATATTCTGGACATTGGCGGCGAAAGCACCCGCCCCGGCTCCGAAGCTGTGGCGGCTCAGGAAGAGCTCGACCGCGTCTTGCTGGCCATTGATGCCCTCAAAGAATCAGGCATCACCGTACCCATCTCCATCGACAGCTATAAGGCCATTGTTGGCCAACAAGCCATGGAAGCTGGTGCTGAGATCATCAATGACGTGTGGGGCTTTCAGCGCGATCCAGAATTGGCTGATGTGGCCGTCCATTATGGCTGCCCGGCCATATTGATGCACTGGGATCCAGACCGCGACCGCGAAAAAGATTTGATCGGCGAGATGAATCGGTTCTTTGAGAAGAGTCTGCAAATCGCTGAAAACGCAGGCATTTCCAAATCTCAAATCGCCTTGGACCCCGGCTTTGGCTTTGCCAAGAACTTTGACGAGAACTACGAATTGCTACGTCGGGTCGACGAACTGCATGCCCTTGGCTATCCGCTGCTGATTGGCACGTCGCGCAAGTCCATGTTTGGCAAATTGCTGGGCAATACCCCAAAAGAACGGGTTGCGGCCACCGCCGCCTCTACGGTACTTGCATATGAAAAAGGTGCGCATATATTCCGCGTGCACGATGTGCGCGAGAATCTCGATGCGCTGCATGTCGTGAAGGCCATGCTCTATGGTCCGCCACCGCCAAAGGACGTTTAATTATGGTTCGCACCAACCGTGTCGAAGATAAAATCATCCTCTCCGATCTCGCCTTTTATGGCTATCACGGGGTGATGATGGAAGAAAATACGCTAGGTCAACGCTTTCGCATTGATCTGGAGTGCGGTGTTGATCTGCGCGTACCGGGCCGCAGCGACGATGTGGAGACCACAATCTCTTATGCGGACATTTTCGAACTGCTCAATGAAGTGGTGACCAAAACCCGCTTCAAACTGATCGAAGCACTGGGCCAACACATTGTTGACCAACTCTTTGACGCCTTCCCCACCATTCAGTGGATCAAGGTGCGTGTGCGCAAGCCAGAAGCGCCGATTCCTGTGGTTGCAGGTGAATTTGCCATCGAAATCGTCCGCGACCGGGAGACCGCATAATGGCACGTGCTTGGTTGGCCCTTGGGGCAAATATTGGCCGCCCGCGCGCACAGCTAAAAGAAGCCGTGCGCCGATTGGATGCGCATCCCGATATTCATATCATCAAAAAATCCACGATCATTGAGACGGACCCCTGGGGCAAAACCGATCAAAACCCATTTTTGAATATGGCGATTGAGATCGAAACTTCGCTCGGGCCTGAAGGCTTGTTGGATAGCGCCCTAATGATTGAAGTGGCCATGGGGCGCAAGCGCGACGAAAAATGGGGACCACGCCTGATCGATATTGATGTGATCGCATATGGCCGCAAAGTGATCGAGACCGAACGGCTGACCATTCCCCACCCTTACGCCCATGAACGCGCATTCGTCACCGATCCGCTGGAAGAAATCGAACCGGCAATCGTGGAATGGCTTCGCGAACACGCAGCCAAATCACAAAGCTAAGTCAGCGACTTAACACAGCTTACGGAATCGAATTACGAAGTCAGCCGGCGCTTGCGTCGGCTTTTTTTTTCGTCGGGCAAAAGATCCCGGCGCACGGCCGAAATAGGTCATGCGCCTCAACGACTTCTCTAGACTTCCGGATTCAAAAGATCAAACAGTTGAGCCGCGGCGTCAAAGTCTTTGCGCTTATAGGCGCGCGCGGCCATGGCTTGATCATCCTCGCCCCATTGGCTGGCTTGATAGTCCTCATCGACATAAGCGGCAGTCCAAACCTGTTCCGCATCAAAATGCCCTTCGCGTAGGCCAATGGCCAGTAATGCCGAACCGGTGATCGAGGTAATGGACATCGCAGCAAAGGCGGAATAAAGGCCGTAGCGGTTGATCAGCGCCCCGATCTTTTCAAGGCTTGCCTGCGGCTGTGCCACGTGCATCACGCCAGCCGCCAACTTGAATGTGGCACCGTGCTCACGTTCAAACACCTGCAATGGCGCATCCCAATGCTGCCGCTGCAGCTCAACCAAACTGTCTGGCCCCTCGGCGCGGTAAAACAGCAAATCATTGGCGGCATATTTCAGCAATTCCGCGCGCACGGGTGCCAAATATTCATCACCACTTTCAACAATCGTATTGCAGATCCGCGTGAGTGGCATTTTGGCGGGGTCGATTTTCTCCTCGACAGCCGCCCACTCGTCTGCAACCAGCTGCGCCAAGTTGGGATCAGGAAAACCAACGGTCTTTTTGCCGGGTGTTTTGATCGGCTTACCGTCCAGCAACACACGGTGCTGGCCATCAAGTTCGTCGGTCGACACCTCTTTATAGAAACGCTTGGGCAATGGCTGCTTGGCGTGTTCCTGCGCCCGGCCATAACCATCATTGATATGTGCTTCTGCCTCTTTAAGAATCTCACGCATCAGCCAATAAGTCCGTCAATTGCTTCATCAATATGTTCATATTTGTCGATCACGACATCCGCACCATGCTCCAGCAAATCTGCCTTATCGTGATAGCCCCACGCCACGCCAATGGCTTTGACATTAGCAGCTTTGGCCATTTGCATATCGTATGACGTATCGCCAACCATCACGGTGCGCGCAACCTCAACCCCAGTTTCATTGATCGCATTGTGCAACATGCCCGGATGCGGTTTGGAGGGGTTATTATCTGCGGCCTGCAGGGTCACGAAATGGTGTCCAAAATCATGATTATCAAACAAACGGTGGATGCCGCGCAAATGCTTGCCCGTAGCAATGCCTAAAAGGGTTTTCTCATGCGCGCCAAGCCGATGGATCGCGTCATAGGCGCCATCGTAAATATGCTCAATATGCGGCTCGTCCGTCACCTTACCGAAGAAATAATCGCGATAGTGGCCCGCAAGGCGATCCACCAACACATCATCATGTTCCTCAAGCAAATGCCCGATCGCCGTTTCAAGCTTCAAGCCGATGCCAGAGCGCACGGCATGTGGGGTCGGGATAGAAAGTTTTTCTTTTTCGAACGCATAGTGCGCCGCATCAATAATAATATGGGCGCTATCGACAATCGTGCCATCGACATCAAAAACGACAAGACGCATCAATCTTCATCCAATTCATCATCTTGTGGGTCATATTGCGACGCATTAAAGCCGAACAAATCAAAGGTTTGCTGCATGTGCGGCGGCAATGGCGCCGTAATGTCCAAACGCTGACCATTGGCCAATGGAATGGCCAGGCGACGCGCATGCAAATGCAGGCCCTTGCCCGTTTCCTCAGGCGCTTCCCAGTTCTCCAAGGAGAAATAGCGCGGATCATGCAAGATCGGCGTGCGAAGCTGAGACATGTGCACCCGCAATTGGTGCGTCCGGCCGGTCACAGGTTTCAGCGTCACCCAAGCCACTTGGCCCGCCGCATCATCAGTCACCGAATAATGGGTTACAGAATGCTGCGCACCATCTTCGCCCTGATCCACCACCTGGATCTGTTCGCCGTCATCTGTGGCGCGACGTGCGAGAAAGCAAGAGATTTTGCCCTGCTTCGGGTGCGGTACATGGGCGGTGATCGCCCAATAGATCTTGCGGGCCGAACGCGACCGGAAGATTTTGCCGAAATGCGAGGCCGCAGAACGGGACTTCGCAATCAGCAAGCAGCCCGACGTGTCTCGGTCCAACCGATGCACCAGCCGCGGCTTCTCACCCTTTTTGTTGGGGATGCTCTCCAGCATCTTATCCAAGTGCCGTTTGGTGCCCGTCCCGCCCTGCACGGCCAAACCGTGCGGCTTATTCAGCACCAAAATGTCGTCATCTTCATAAAGTGTGATATCGCGAATAAAGTTCACGTCTTTTTCGTCGACGGGCTTTGGCTTGCGTGGTTTCACACCCGCATCGCTAATCGGCGGCACACGCACGGTTTGCCCGGTTTCAAGCCGCTGATTGGCTTTCACCCGGCCTTTTTCCACGCGCACCTCACCTTTGCGGATAATGCGGTTCAGACGTGAAAACGGCAAATCCGGAAAATGGATCGAAAACCAGCGGTCCAGCCGCATACCGTCTTCTTCTTCCGTCACTTTTCGATGTTGAACACCACTCATTTTAAATTGCACTCCCGCGCACCAACGCCATCGCCGCAAACAAAGCAGCAATGGACAAAATTACAGAAAGCCCCAGATACATAAGCGCCGACAGCATTTGGCCGCGCTCATAAAGGGCGATAAAATCTAAAGAGAACGCCGAAAAGGTGGTGAAGCCACCACAAAATCCGGTAGCCAGCAGCAACCGCGCTGAATGCGACCATTCCGGGGTTGTCCGCGCCAAAAGCGCAATAACAAGCCCCATAAGGAACGAGCCGACAATATTGACCGCAAGGGTTGCATAAGGCCATCCTGTCAGCCCCCACCGCATGATCAATTGGCCAACGCCAAATCGGCCCATGGCCCCAAACGCGCCACCTAGTCCGACCAACAAATAGGACATGAACTGCCCTTTCTCACTTCGAAATTCTCAGTTGCTTAGCTTTTGCCCGTTTGCCGCCGCAAACGCAAGCGTTTGAAATAATCTACCCGCTTTTGCAAATCGCGTTCAAACCCGCGCTCAACTGGTTCGTAAAAACTTTGCCGGCCCAGTTTTTCGGGAAAATATTCCTGACCCGAAAAGGCATCTGGCGCGTCATGGTCATAAATATACCCGTCGCCATAGCCTTCATTTTCCATCAATTTTGTCGGCGCGTTCAAAATCACCTTCGGCGGCGTTGGTGATCCGGTGGTTTTCGCTACCCGCATGGCTTTGTTGAACGCGTTATAAACCGCATTCGACTTCGGCGCCAATGCCAAATAAACCGTCGCCTGCGCCAACGCCAACTCTCCTTCAGGTGGCCCCAGCATATGAAATGCATCCCGCGCCGCCACACATTGCTCAAGCGCCTGTGGATCGGCCAAACCAATATCTTCAACCGCCATGCGGATCAACCGCCGCGCCAAAAACATCGGGTCTTCGCCCGCCACCAACATCCGCGTCAAATAATAAAGCGCCGCATCCGGATCGGACCCACGAATGGTTTTGTGCAAGGCTGAGATCAGATTGTAGTGACCGTCCTGCCCTTTGTCATAAACCGGCGCCCGCCGTTGCACCAAGGCCTCAAGCGCTTGCTGGTCCAACACCTCGCCTTCGCCCGTGGCGGCATAAACCTCTTCCAGCAGCCCCAACAAGGCACGACCATCGCCATCGGCCATTTCAAACAGCGCCCGCCGCGCATTTTGGTCCAGCGGCGCGTCGCGCTCTTCCAGCTTTTCAGCCCGCGAAATCATTTGCTCCGCCGCATCACGATCATGAGAGCGAAAGCTTAGAACCTGCGCCCGCGACAGCAGCGCCGCGTTCAACTCAAATGATGGATTTTCCGTGGTCGCGCCCACCAATACGATGGTGCCATCTTCCATCACGGGCAAAAAACTATCTTGCTGCGCGCGATTGAAGCGATGAATCTCATCCACGAACAACAAGGTCTTTTTGCCATTGGCCCGCATCTGGCGCGCCATTTCAAACGTCTTTTTGAGGTCGGCTACGCCGGAAAAAATAGCTGAAATTTGATGGAAATGGTAATCCACCTGATCGGCGAGCAAACGTGCGACCGTGGTTTTGCCAGACCCTGGCGGCCCCCAAAACACGAGTGAGCCAAGGCGCCCTGCCTTGATCATCCGCGTCAGCACGCCATCTTCGCCCAACAAATGGTCTTGCCCCACCACCTCATCCAAGGTTTTGGGGCGCAACCGATCTGCTAACGGCCGATCTTCAAATTGCTCATTGGGCGATGATCCAGCATCATCGCCAAATAAATCGGGCATAGACTATCCACTGATAAACGAGTTTATCACTCGATTACCACGCTGAATGGTCAAACGCCAGCCGCGAGCGCCCTCGCCCACAAGCTCTTGGAAGCGATCAAGGGTGAGATTTTGCTCCCCATTGAGGGCGCGGATCACATCGCCAGGGCGCAGCCCCATGCGTTGCGCCGGAGAGCCACGCTGCACTTGCAGCACCAACACGCCTTCAATCGAAGACGCTAGGTCGAGCTCATCACGATAATATCCGTTCAACTGCACCATTGTCGCCCCGGTGAAACGCGAATTGCCTTTCACGGTGATTTGCCGGATTTCGGCATCTTTATCGACAGGCTTAAGTGCCAAACGCAATTCGATATCGCGCCCATTGCGCAGCACCAAAAGGTTTGCTTCGCCGCCGACAGGCTTGGTCGACAGGCGGAAATCGAAGGCTTCAGGGTCTTCGACCATCCGATCATCCAGCATCAAAATCACATCACCGGATTTCAAACCGGCATCGTCAGCCGGGCCATTCGGATAAATCTCACTGACCAAGGCCCCGCGCTTGCGCGGCAGGCCAATAGATCGGGCAATATCGCCCGTGACTTCTTGCAGTCGTGCGCCCAACCAAGGCCGCACCAACTCGCCGCCATTTTGCGCGGCCGTCAAAATAAACTGTGCCATGCTGGCAGGAATGGCAAAGCCAATACCATTTGACCCGCCAGAGCGCGAGAAAATCGCAGTGTTGATGCCAACCAAACGGCCATTCATATCCACCAACGCCCCGCCGGAATTGCCCGGGTTGATTGCCGCATCGGTTTGAATGAAGAATTGATAGTCGCTAACGCCCACGCCGGTTCGCGCCAAAGCAGATACAATCCCGCTGGTCACGGTTTGCCCGACACCAAACGGATTGCCAATCGCCAATACCAAGTCCCCGACAAGTAGTTCGTCAGAATCTGCAAACTCTAGTGCAGGAAACTTCTCACCATTCGCGTCCTTAATGCGCAGCACAGCCAAATCTGTCTTTTTATCCGCCAACATCATTTCGGTGTGATATTCGCGCCCATCAGCAAAACCAACGCGGATATCATCCGCCCCATCCACCACGTGGAAGTTGGTCAAAATCATCCCATCAGACTGAACCACGACCCCCGACCCAAGAGATTGGCTCTTGCGCGGACGCCGTTCAAAGAATGGACTGTCTTCACCAAAAAAGCGCCGAAAGAACGGATCATCGAACATGGAGTCACGCTGCACCGTCATTTTGGTCGCATAGACGTTCACGACTGAAGTCGACGCCTTTTGCACCACAGGCGCAAAGCTAAGCCGCACCTGTGCACGATCCAAAGGCACCTCACGCGCATTCTGGGCCAACGCTGGGGCCAAGACCCCAATAAATGCAAACATCGTCGCAATGGCTCTTATATGCAGTTTTGATCGCATAACAATCGGTCTCCCTGGGTCGTTGACGAGTCGCGCCTGATGATAAAACGCAATAAGGCAGATATAAGATCAAATTTGCGTCAGACAAAACAAAAGCGCCCCCAAATTGGGAGCGCTTTAAAATCTCTTCGAAATGAAGCTAAAGCTTACGCTGCGTCGGCGTTTTCAGTTTCATCACGATCAGCAGTTGGGCCTGAATCGGCACCACGTGCTGATGGATCACGATCAACAAGCTCGATCACAGCAACTGGCGCGTTGTCGCCATGGCGGAAGCCGGCTTTCAACACGCGGGTGTAACCACCCTGACGATCTTGATAACGAGGACCCAATACGTCGAACAACTTCTTCGCCATGGCTTCATCACCAATGCGAGACGCTGCGATACGACGTGAATTCAGATCACCTTTTTTCGCCAATGTGATGAGTTTTTCAACGATTGGACGAAGGTCTTTGGCTTTGGGCAAAGTTGTAACGATCTGCTCGTGCTTGATCAAAGCAGCAGACATGTTAGCAAACATCGCTTTACGATGGCTTGCTGTCCGGTTCAACTTGCGACCAGCTTTACGGTGGCGCATTCTATTCTCCTGTCAACTCAATGCGGGGCACTTAAAGATCAATAATGATCTTCAAAACGCTTCGCGAGATCTTCAATGTTTTCAGGCGGCCAGTTGGCTACATCCATACCAAGATGCAAGCCCATTTGCGCCAGAACTTCTTTAATTTCATTCAGTGATTTACGACCAAAGTTCGGCGTGCGCAACATTTCCGCTTCCGACTTCTGGATCAAATCACCAATGTAAACGATATTGTCGTTCTTCAAGCAGTTTGCTGAACGAACGGACAATTCAAGCTCATCAACTTTCTTGAGCAAGGCTGGGTTAAAGGCCAATTCAGGAATGGCGTCTTCAACAACCTCTTTTTCAGGCTCTTCAAAGTTCACGAACACGTTCAATTGATCCTGCAAGATACGTGCAGCGAAAGCCACAGCATCTTCAGGCGTAATTGCACCGTTTGTTTCCACTGTCAGGTTCAGCTTGTCATAGTCAAGCACCTGACCTTCACGGGTATTTTCAACTTTGTAAGACACACGCTTAATTGGCGAGAACAGTGAATCCACTGCTACATGGCCAATCGGTGCATCTTCAGGACGATTGCGATCTGCAGGTACATAGCCTTTGCCATTGCCTACAGTGAATTCCATGTTGATTTCAGCACCATCATCAAGGTGACACAAAACCAGTTCTGGATTCAAAATCTCGATATCGCCAGTTGTTTCAATGTCGCCAGCAAGCACCGCACCAGGTCCCTTTTTGGTCAAAGCGAGACGCTTAGGTCCCTCATCTTCCATACGGACTGCGATGTCTTTGACATTGAGCACCATATCGGTAACGTCTTCGCGCACACCTGCAACAGATGAGAACTCATGCAACACGCCATCAATTTGGATGGCTGTTACAGCAGCACCTTGCAGCGAAGACAGCAAAACACGACGCAAAGCATTGCCCAATGTCAAACCGAAACCTCTTTCCAAAGGCTCAGCGACAATAGTGGCAACGCGCGCCGGATCATTTCCCGGTACAATGTCCAGCTTTGTCGGCTTAATCAATTCTTGCCAGTTTTTCTGGATCATTATAGTTTAACCCTTTCCCATATGCAGCACATCCGCCAATGGCCACATTGAAATGTAAGAACCTATTGAATTGCCCAATCGATTAATTGGCCAAAATGGGCAAAACAATAAACTACACGCGACGACGCTTGCGTGGGCGACAGCCGTTGTGCGGAATGGAGGTTACGTCACGAATGCTTGTGACTGTAAAACCAGCAGCTTGCAACGCGCGCAGCGCTGATTCACGACCAGAACCTGGGCCACAAACTTCAACTTCCAAAGTTTTCATGCCATGCTCTTGGGCTTTCTTTGCAGCGTCTTCGCCAGCAACCTGAGCAGCATATGGAGTTGATTTCCGCGAGCCTTTAAAGCCCATGGTACCAGCAGACGACCAAGCAATCGCGTTGCCTTGCACATCTGTGATGGTAATCATGGTGTTGTTAAAAGTAGAATTTACGTGAGCAACACCGGAAGTAATATTCTTTCGTTCGCGACGGCGAACACGAGCTTCTTTAGCCATTCTTTTTCCTTAAAGCGATCTCAACGCCACTGCACTATTAAGCGGTGGCTCCACCGAACAAAAGGCACCTCAAGATTGAAGCGCCTTTCAGATTTACTTTTTCTTGCCTGCAATAGGCTTCGCAGGACCCTTACGTGTACGCGCATTATTGTGCGTATTTTGACCACGTACAGGTAGACCACGACGATGACGCAACCCACGGTAGTTACCAAGATCCATCAAGCGTTTGATGTTCATCGCAACAGAGCGACGCAAGTCACCCTCTACCATGTAGTCACTGTCAATTGTTTCACGAATCTGAATCACTTCGGCATCAGAAAGTTCGTTAACACGACGCTCGGCCGCGATACCAACTTTGCCACAGATTTCAGACGCTTTTGTTGCACCAATCCCGTGAATGTACTGTAGCGCGATAGCTACACGTTTATTCGTTGGGATATTGACGCCAGCAATACGAGCCACGTCCCTGATCTCCTTAGTTAATGCAAATCAAACTTTTCGATTTGCGCCCAAACAACAACAAACGACCGGATACCGATCCCCTGCTTTTTTCAAGAAACCGACCCAGTCCATCGCATTGCGTATGACTAAGCGCGGTTCATAACCGAGTTTTGGGCCATAAGTCAACACGCTTATCGGCCCAAATGCTCCAAATTTTAGTCGGCGTTCAGCGCAGACATTATTGAGGCTGTGACTTCTTCGATTCCAGCCATGCCGTCAACACTTTTCAGCAAGCCCTTGGCAGAATAATATTCAACCAATGGCGCTGTCATTTCTTGATAAACATCAAGACGGTTGCGCAACACTTCTTCATTGTCGTCTGCACGGGCGCCGCCATTTTCTTTAGCACGCTGCAAAATGCGGCCCACCAAAATGTCAGCGTCAGCACGGATCTCAACAACCGCGTCGAGCGAAATGCCCTTCTCGTCCAACAGATCATCAAGCGCTTCCGCCTGACCTGTTGTGCGTGGAAAGCCATCCAAAATGAAACCATTTGCACAATCAGACTCATCAATACGGTCTGAAATAATGCCAACCACAATCTCATCAGGCACAAGATCACCACGGGCGATCATGTCTTTTACCTTCAGCCCAAGTTCGGTCTCAGCGGCAATCGCTGCCCGCAACATGTCACCAGTGGACAATTGCGGAATATCGAACTTCTCAGTCAAGAACTGTGCTTGCGTCCCCTTACCCGCACCTGGCGGGCCCAACAAAATCAGCCTCATTTTTTACGACGTCCTCCCAAACGAGATTTCTTCACCAAGCCCTCATATTGCTGCGCAATCAGATGGCTTTGAACTTGTGAAATCGTATCCAGCGTCACCGTCACCATAATCAGGAGAGACGTCCCCCCCAAGAAGGCAGAAACGCCAAGCTGCGACACCAAAACCTCTGGGATCAGAGCAACCGCAGTCAAATAGGTTGCGCCCACCAACGTGATCCGCGTGAGCACATAGTCCACATGCTGCGCGGTCCGTTCACCCGGACGAATACCTGGAATAAAGCCGCCAGATTTTTTCAAATTGTCGGCTGTCTCAGTCGGGTTAAACACGATTGAGGTATAATAGAACGCAAAGAAAAAGATCAAGAACGCGAACAGGCCAAGATACAGCGGCTGGCCACGACCCAAAACAGCAGACACAGTGGTCAACCAGGTCGGTGCGTTACCTTGAGCGGCAAAGCCGGCCATTGTTGCAGGCAACAACAGCAAGGATGACGCAAAGATCACCGGAATAACACCAGCAGTGTTCAGCTTCAGCGGCAAGTGAGATGTGTCCCCTTGGAACATCTTATTGCCCACCTGGCGCTTTGGATATTGCACCAACAGCCTTCGCTGTGCCCTTTCAAAGAACACAATGATGCCGATCACCACAATCGCGAGCACCAAAAGGCCAACCACACCAACTGTTGGCAAAGCACCAGTCCGGCTCAATTCGAGCGTTTGTGCAATAGCCGTTGGCAATGTCGCCACAATACCTGCGAAAATGATCAAGGAGATGCCGTTACCTACACCACGTGCGGTCACTTGCTCACCCAGCCACATCAGGAACATTGTGCCCCCGACAAGGGTAATCACGGTAGACAAACGGAAGAACCAGCCAGGATTGGTTACAACCCCTTCACTGGCTTCCAAGCCAACAGCAATCCCGTAGGCCTGCAATGCGCAGAACACCACCGCGAGATAGCGGGTATATTGGTTGATCTTACGACGCCCCTGCTCCCCTTCCTTCTTGAGCTGCTCAAGACGGGTCGAAGCGGTGGTCAACACCTGAATAACGATAGAGGCGGTAATGTAAGGAATAAGGTTTAGCGCAAAAATCGCCATACGCTCAACCGCGCCCCCGGCAAACATGTTGAACATGCCGAAAATGCCGTTTTGTGCGCGATCAAAGGTCGCCGCGAAAGCGTCCCCATCAATGCCTGGAATTGGAATAAATGTACCAAACCGATAGACCAAAAGCGCACCCAGGGTAAACAGGATGCGCTGTTGAAGGTCTTTTGCCTTGGCAAAGGTCGAAAAATTCATATTTCGGGCAAGTTGTTCTGCTGCCGAAGCCATAAACCATCCTCAATAAATGAGAAGAAGCGGCGAATTACTCCGCCGCCGCTGGAAGATCGATTTTGCCGCCAACAGCATCTACAGCTGCTTGGGCACCTTTTGACGCATGGTCAACTTTAAAGGTCACTTTAGACGCTTTAAATTCGCCACCAGCGATCAAACGCACACCGTCTTTAGCGCGACGAATAACGCCCGCTTCAACCAATGCTTTTGCGTCAATCACGCCCTTGGCGTCAAGTTTGCCGGAATCAATCGCAGTTTGAATGCGATCAAGACGAACGGCATTGAACTTTTTCGCAAACGGATTGTTAAACCCGCGCTTAGGCATTTGCTGGATCAAGTTTGTCTGCTCACCACGGAACCCGTTCACGGATACACCTGAGCGTGACTTTTGACCCTTTACACCGCGGCCACCGGTTTTGCCTTTACCAGAACCAATACCACGACCAATGCGTGTGCGGTTCTTTGTGGCACCTTTATTGTCGGCCAACTCATTCAGTCGCATGACAAAACCCTTTTATTACTTCTCGTCGACAACGCGAACGAGATGCGAAACTTTTTTGATCATCCCACGCACAGCTGGAGTATCTTCCAGTGTACGACGACGATGCATTTTGTTCAGACCAAGACCAACAAGCGTGGCACGTTGATCTTGTGTCCGGCGGATCGGGCTACCAATCTGCTCAACAGTTACTGTTTTTTCAGCCATTTCTCAACTCCGTAAACGTCAGTGACGCGAATTACGCATTCACCTGTTCGCCAACGTCAGATTCCCGGCGACGACCTTGAATTTCAGAAACCTTCAAACCACGACGCGCAGCAACTGAGCGTGGGCTATCCAGATTTTTCAAAGCATCAAATGTTGCCCGAACCATGTTATATGGGTTTGCTGAACCTTGTGACTTGGCCACAATATCCGCAATACCAAGCGTCTCAAATACCGCACGCATTGGACCACCGGCAATAATACCAGTACCCGCAGGCGCCGCACGCAAGAACACCTTGCCCGCACCGTGACGACCCGCCACATCGTGGTGCAATGTACGCGCTTCACGCAATGGCACACGGATCATTTGACGTTTGGCTTGCTCTGTTGCCTTACGGATCGCTTCAGGCACTTCACGCGCCTTACCATGACCGAAACCAACACGGCCTTTTTGATCACCAACCACAACAAGTGCAGCAAAGCCGAAACGACGGCCGCCTTTCACCACTTTCGCCACGCGATTGATGTGGACCAGGCGATCAACAAATTCGCTATCGCGCTCTTGATTGTCTCTCATCGTCTCAACCAGTTCTCTTTAAATTCTGTTTTGTTTTGGCTTGCGCATTCATTTAGAAGCTCAGCCCGCCCTCACGTGCAGCTTCTGCCAAAGCTTTCACGCGGCCGTGGTATAGATATTCACCACGATCGAAAATCACATCGCCAACGCCGGCTTTTACAGCACGTTCAGCAACAAGTTTGCCGACCTGCTGTGCAGCATCTTGGTTGCTACCATTTTCAACTTTAAGATCTTTGTCCAAAGTTGAAGCGGCAGCCAAAGTGTGGCCAGTCGTGTCATCGATAACTTGGGCATAAATATTTTTGCCCGAACGGAAAACCGACAAACGTGGACGACCATTTGCGCGCAAACGAATTGCGCGACGTACTCTCGCCTTGCGGCGGTCTTTGCTAGACATATTCGCCATTCTCTTGCGCCCTTACTTCTTCTTACCTTCTTTACGGAAGATATATTCGTCCTCGTAACGGATACCTTTGCCTTTATAAGGCTCTGGTGGCCGGAACTCACGGATATTGGCAGCAACCTGCCCAACCGCTTGCTTATCAATACCTGAAATAACAACCTCAGTTGCCTGTGGTGCTTCAAGCTTAATGCCTTCAGGTGCCTTGAAAATCACATCATGTGAAAAGCCAAGTGCCAACTTAAGGTCAGTACCTTGCATTTGAGCACGATAACCAACACCGTTGATTACCAGCTTCTTAGAAAAGCCCTCTTTCACACCAGTGACAATGTTGTTCACCAATGTACGTGACATACCCCAAGCAGAACGCGCTTGTTTGCTATCGTTCACGGGGGTGACCTGGACACCCTCTTCGGTCATTTCAACTGTCACCAAGTCAACCAAATCAACAGACAATTCGCCCTTAGGGCCCTTTGCCTTAACCGTTTGGCCTTCGATTGTGACCGTCACGCCATCTAGAAGGGCGACTGGTTTCTTGCCAATACGCGACATGTTCTTTTGCCTTTTCGGTTCAAACCGTAGCTAAATAGTGAGATCAGTGTGTTTAACGCCTTAAAAGACGCGGCACAACACTTCACCACCAACGTTATTTTGACGTGCTTCATGGTCAGCCATCACACCCTTAGGTGTTGAAACGATGGATACCCCGAGGCCGTTTGCCACTTGTGGAATATTCTTCACAGAAGCGTACACACGACGACCTGGCTTTGAAACACGTTGGATTTCGCGGATCACTGGCTGATTGTCGAGATATTTCAACTCAACGCTATACTCAGCAGAGCCGTTTTCAAATTCGGTCACGCTATAGCCGCGAATGAAGCCTTCAGACTTCAAAACGTCCAAAACACGTGCCCGCAATTTAGATGCAGGTGTTGAAACAGTAGTCCGGTTGCGCATTTGGGCATTCCGGATACGTGTTAGCATATCACCAAGCGGATCAGTAAAACTCATCGCTTATGTCTCCTTACCAGCTCGACTTGACGAGGCCAGGAATTTTACCTTCGTTACCCAATTCACGTAGTGAAATACGTGACATTTTGAGTTTCCGGTAATAGCCACGTGGCCGACCTGTAACTTCACAACGATTGCGTACACGAACAGCTGCACTGTTGCGTGGCAATTCAGCCAACTTCAATGTTGCAGCGAAACGCTCTTCAATAGGAAGAGAACGATCGTCAACAATCGCTTTGAGATCAGCACGCTTAGCGGAGTATTTGTCCACCAGACGACGCTTTTTCTCGTTATTTTCTACGGCGCTTTTCTTTGCCATCTTCTTTGATCCTTATTCGATCGTCTCGTTTCGACTACTGACGAAACGGGAAGTTAAAGCCTTTAAGAAGCGCCAAGGCTTCTTCGTCGCTATTTGCAGTGGTGCACACAATGATGTCCATACCCCACATTTGATCAACTTGGTCGTAATTGATCTCAGGGAAGACGATGTGTTCTTTGATACCCATTGCAAAGTTGCCGCGGCCGTCAAAGCTTTTTGGGTTTAGCCCGCGAAAGTCCCGAACGCGAGGCAAAGCAATGTTCACCAAACGATCAACAAATTCGTACATCTGCGTCTTACGCAAAGTCACTTTAACACCCAAAGGCATTTCTTCGCGCACTTTAAAGCCCGCAATAGACTTCTTCGCATATGTAATAATCGGCTTTTGACCGGCAATAGCTTCCATATCAGCCAAGGCAGACTTAACTTTCTTGGTATCATTTACAGCTTCGCCAACACCCATATTCAAAACCACTTTGTCCAATTTTGGAACCTGCAAGTGGTTTTGGTAATTAAACTGGTCAGTTAGGCCAGCGCGCACAACATCGTTATAATGTGTGCGTAGACGTGGGACGTAATTCTCAGCCATCGATCACATCTCCTGAACGCTTTGCTACGCGTTTCTTTTCGCCATCTTTGACCACAAAGCCAACACGAGTTGCTTTGTTTTCTTTCGGGTCAACCAATGCAATGTTTGACAAGTGAATTGGCGCTTCTTTGTTAAAGATGCCGCCTTCATTTGTTTGTGTTGCACGTTGATGACGTTTCACCAAATTCACACCTTGAACAACGGCGCGGTTCTCTTCCGGCGCAACGCGCAAAACTTCACCAGTTTTGCCCTTGTCGCGGCCAGTCAAAACGATAACCTTGTCGCCTTTTTTAATCTTGGCAGCCATGGTTACAGCACCTCCGGCGCAAGTGAGACAATCTTCATGTGGTTCTTTGAGCGCAATTCGCGAGGAACTGGTCCAAAGATACGTGTGCCGATTGGCTCTTTATTGTTGTTCACCAAGACCGCTGCATTGCGGTCAAAACGGATCACGGTACCATCGGGGCGGCGAATGTCTTTCGCCGTACGCACAACTACTGCGCGCATCACTTGACCCTTCTTAACGCGGCCACGCGGAATAGCTTCTTTAACGGACACAACAATTACGTCGCCCACAGAAGCGTATTTACGCTTGGAACCGCCCAGCACCTTGATGCACATAACACGACGCGCACCGGAATTATCCGCGACATCGAGATTCGTCTGCATCTGAATCATGACTGGCTGCCTTCTATATTTTGGTTGATTCTAAACAACCGATTTACAACATTCATTCCGATATTCTAAAGCTCTTTACGAAGCCTGAATAACGGCCCATCTTTTATTCTTAGAAACCGGTGCACATTCTTGAATTTGAACAATGTCACCAATCTTGGCCGCATTCGCTTCGTCATGCGCCTGATATTTTTTTGAACGACGAACTGTCTTTTTCAAAAGTGGGTGCGTAAAACGACGTTCAACACGTACCACAACAGTTTTCTCGTTCTTGTCAGAGACCACAGTCCCTTGCAATATACGCTTTGGCATCAAAACGCTCCTACTGGCCTGCTACGCTTTTTTCGCGCAGGATGGTCTTAATCCGAGCAATGTCACGGCGAACCTGCCGAACACGCGCGGTATTTTCAAGCTGCTGGGTTGCACGTTGAAAACGCAGATTGAACTGCTCTTTTTTCAAATCAACCAATTCTTGCTTTAGCTCGTCTGCGGTCTTAACCCGCACTTCACTCGCATTCATGAGACGTGCCCCTTAGTCCGCAATACGGGTAACAACCCGTGTTTTGATCGGCAATTTCATTGCTGCCAAGCGCAAGGCTTCGCGTGCAACTTCGTCCGACACACCATCGATTTCAAACATGACCCGACCTGGCTTAACCCGAGCGGCCCAATAATCTGGTGAACCTTTACCTTTACCCATCCGAACTTCTGTAGGCTTAGAGCTTACAGGTACATCAGGAAACACGCGGATCCAAACACGACCGGCACGCTTCATGTGACGGGTCATTGCACGACGTGCAGCTTCGATCTGACGTGAAGTAACACGCTCAGGTTCTTGAGCTTTAAGGCCATGAGACCCAAAGTTCAATGTAAAACCACCTTTGGCAACACCATGGATGCGGCCTTTGTGCGCTTTACGAAATTTTGTACGTTTAGGTTGCAGCATGATCAGTAAACTCCTTAGCCTGCAGCCTGCTGACGACGCTGACGCTGAGGCTTCTTATCGCCACCACCGCTAGCTTCAATCGCACGACGTTCGTGAGCCATTGGATCATGTTCAAGAATTTCACCTTTTGAAATCCAAACTTTGATCCCGATGATCCCGAATGTTGTTTCAGCTTCCGCAGTGCCGTAATCAATGTCAGCACGCAATGTGTGCAAAGAAACGCGACCTTCGCGATACCATTCAGTCCGCGCAATATCTGCGCCGCCCAAACGACCAGCTACGTTCACCCGGATACCTTCAGCGCCCATACGCATTGCAGTTTGCACTGCACGCTTCATAGCACGACGGAAAGATACACGACGCTCAAGTTGCTGCGCGATGCCCTGTGCAACAAGGTTCGCATCCGTTTCAGGCTTACGTACTTCAACAATGTTGATGTGTACTTCTGAATCGGTGAACTTGCGAATTTTGTTACGCAGCTTCTCGATGTCAGCGCCTTTTTTACCGATCACAATACCAGGACGTGCTGTATGAATAGACACGCGGCATTTACGGTGTGGACGCTCAATCACGATTTTAGAAACCGCGGCTTGCTTAAGTTCCTTCTTAAGCATTTTGCGGATTTTCAAATCTTCCTGCAACAAGCTACCATATTCGCCTTTATCAGCGAACCAGCGGCTGTCCCAAGTCCGGTTAACACCAAGACGGAAACCGATTGGATTAATCTTATGACCCATTATGCGGCCTCCTCGACTTCACGAACAACGATAGTCAGATGTGAGAAAGGCTTCAAAATCTTACCCACACGACCACGAGCACGTGGACGGAAACGCTTCATCACCAAGGACTTGCCCACATATGCTTCAGCAACGACCAACGCATCTGTATCCAGACCGTGATTGTTCTCAGCATTGGCGATGGCGCTTTCCAATGTCTTTTTCACATCTTTTGCAATGCGCTTTTGAGAAAAGGTCAATTCGGCCAAAGCCTTCTCAACCTTTTTACCCCGGATAGCGCTTGCAACGAGGTTCAATTTCTGAGGGCTCGTGCGCAACATGCGCAACACGGCCCGTGCCTCATTGTCTTTAAGCGTACGTTCACGCTTTGGCTTACCCATTGTTACTTCCTCTTCGCCTTTTTGTCGGCGCCGTGGCCATAATAGGTACGAGATGGTGCAAACTCACCAAACTTGTGACCGATCATTTCCTCAGTTACGAGAACTGGTACGTGCTTCTGGCCGTTGTAAACACCAAAATTGAGGCCCACAAATTGTGGTAAAATCGTAGAGCGACGGCTCCAGATTTTGATCACTTCGTGACGGCCGGACTCACGGACTTTTTCCGCTTTTTTGATCAGATATCCGTCAACAAACGGACCTTTCCAAACAGAACGTGCCATAGTGACCTACCTGCCCTTTTTCTGATGACGTGAACGAACAATAAATTTGTCCGTCTGTTTATTAGAGCGAGTACGCTTGCCCTTAGTTGGTTTACCCCAAGGCGTCACTGGGTGACGACCACCTGAAGTACGCCCTTCACCACCACCGTGTGGGTGATCGATTGGGTTCATGGCAACACCACGAACTTGAGGACGTTTGCCCAACCAGCGCTTACGACCAGCTTTACCCAAATTGGTGTTGGAGTGATCAGCGTTAGACACTGCACCAACTGTTGCCATGCAAGAGCCTGGCACCAACCGCGTTTCACCTGAGTTCAACCGCAGGATAGCCATGCCTTGGTCACGTCCAACATATTGAACGTACGTACCGGCAGAACGTGCAATCTGACCACCTTTTAAAGGCTTCATCTCAACGTTGTGCACAATGGTACCCACTGGCATTTTTTCCAATGGCATCGCATTGCCTGGCTTCACATCAACATTGTTGCGTGAGGCCACAACCTTGTCACCAGCAGCCAAACGCTGCGGCGCCAAGATGTAGGCTTGCTCGCCATCATCATAATTTACAAGCGCGATGAACGCTGTGCGGTTTGGATCATATTCCAAACGCTCAACCGTGCCGACGACGTCATATTTACGACGCTTAAAGTCAACCACACGGTAGGCACGCTTAACACCACCGCCCTGACGACGCATGGTAATACGGCCAGAATTGTTGCGACCGCCCTTGCTTGTCAGACCTTCAGTCAATTTCTTGACTGGACCGCCCTTCCAAAGTCCTGAACGGTCGATACCGATCAGCGCACGTTGGCTTGGCGAGGTTGGATTATATTGCTTCAAAGCCATTTTCTAATCTTTCCTGCCTATAGTCCGGTCGCAATGTCAATTGACTGACCTTCAGCCAATGTCACAATTGCTTTCTTCACGTCTTTGCGCTGACCAACGCGGCCGCGGAAACGCTTTTCCTTGCCTTTGCGGACCAAAGTGTTGACGGCTTTCACTTTAACAGAGAACAACCCTTCAACCGCTGCCTTGATTTCAGGCTTGGTCGCATCGATCGCCACGTCAAATACAACTTGGTTGTGCTCTGACGCATAGGTGGACTTTTCAGTCACAACCGGATTGCGAATAATATCGTATGCTTTCACCATGCTCATGAGAAACGAGCCTCCAAGCTTTCCAAAGCAGCCTTGGTCAACACCAATTTTGTGCGACGCAAGATGTCATAAACATTGATGCCTTGAGCGGGCAGAACGTCGATGTGACCAATGTTCCGTGCGGCAAGCGCAAAGTTTTGATCAAGTTCTGAACCACCGATAATCAAAGCGTTGTCTAGACCAAGCTCACCAAACGCTTTTTTCAAAGCTGATGTTTTGGCTTCTTTGATTTCAGCTTTATCCAAAATCACCAAGTCACCTGACTTAGCTTTTGTAGACAATGCATGCTTAAGTGCCAACGCACGAACTTTCTTTGGCAACACGATCGCATGTGAGCGAGGTGTTGGGCCGAATGCACGACCACCACCGCGGAAAATTGGAACCTTACGGTTACCGTGACGTGCCCCGCCTGAACCTTTTTGGCGAACAAATTTCTTTGTTGTGCCACGGATTTCAGCGCGGTTTTTCACATCATGTGTGCCAGCCATTTTTTTCAACTGCTGGTAACGAACCATGCGGTGCAAAATGTCCTGACGTGGCTCAAGGCCGAATACGTCGTCAGACAAGTTCACTTTGCCGGCAGATTTACCGTCGAGAGATATAACTGAAAGTTCCATTATTCAGCACTCCCTTCAGCTTGAGCTGCTTCAGCCGCTTTGAACGAACCAGGTGTTGGCGCATCAGCAGATGCAGGCTTCTTAACCGCATCACGGACCATAATCCAACCACCTTTTGAACCTGGAACAGAACCCTGAACCATGATCAAACCGCGTTCTACGTCAACCTTCACAACCTTCAGGTTTTGAGTAGTTGTACGAACAGCGCCCATGTGACCAGCCATCTTCTTACCTTTGAAGACTTTACCTGGATCTTGACACTGACCTGTCGAACCGTGGGCACGGTGAGAGATAGACACACCGTGTGTTGCCCGCATCCCGCCGAAGTTGTGACGCTTCATCGCACCGGCAAAACCTTTACCGATTGATGTACCAGCCACATCCACAAACTGGCCAACATGGAAGTGATCAGCCAACATTTCGGCGCCAACTTCAATCATGTTGTCCTCGGAAACGCGGAATTCCGCAACTTTCCGTTTTGGTTCAACTTTTGCTACCGCAAAGTGACCACGGGCCGCTCTGCTTGTATTTTTTACTTTGGCTGTACCCGCACCCAATTGAAGTGCCGTATAACCATTTTTGTCCGCCGTCCGCTGAGCGACAACTTGGCAGTTCTGAAGACCAAGGACTGTTACAGGGACATCTCTGCCCTCTTCTGTAAAGATCCGGGTCATGCCCAGCTTCTGTGCGATCACACCTGAACGCATCGGTTTACACCTTTTCTAAAGTTCTAAAGTTTGATCTCGACGTCCACACCGGCCGCCAAGTCCAACTTCATAAGCGCATCCACTGTCTGTGGAGTCGGTTCCACAATGTCCAAAAGACGCTTGTGAGTCCGAATTTCAAATTGTTCGCGGCTCTTCTTATTGACGTGCGGCGAACGGTTGACAGTGTATTTCTCAATTCGTGTAGGCAACGGGATTGGGCCACGAACTTGAGCGCCTGTGCGCTTAGCCGTGTTCACAATCTCATGCGTCGAGCTATCGAGGACTCGATGATCGAACGCTTTCAGCCGGATACGAATGTTTTGACCATTCATGTCGATGTTTCCCGAAATAAACGCTGCGGCGCTCTAAATGAACGCCGCAAAGCGCTTGAAAAATTTACTACTCGATGATTTTGGCGACGACGCCGGCGCCAACAGTGCGGCCACCTTCGCGGATAGCGAAGCGCAATTGCTCTTCCATCGCGATCGGCACGATCAACTCAACGTTCATCTCAACACGGTCACCAGGCATCACCATCTCGGTGCCTTCTGGCAACGTCACAACACCAGTCACGTCAGTTGTACGGAAGTAGAACTGTGGACGGTAGTTGTTGAAGAATGGCGTATGACGGCCACCTTCGTCTTTGGTCAAAATGATCGCCTCACCAATGAACTTGGTGTGTGGGGTCACTGAACCTGGCTTACACAAAACCTGACCACGCTCAACTTGCTCACGGTCAATACCACGGATCAAAGCACCGATATTGTCACCAGCTTCACCGCTATCCAGCAGCTTGCGGAACATTTCAACGCCTGTCACAACAGTTTTCTGTGTGTCTTTAATGCCAACGATCTCAACTTCTTCGCCAACATTGATCACGCCACGCTCAACACGACCGGTAACAACTGTACCACGGCCTGAAATTGAGAATACGTCTTCAATTGGCATCAAGAATGGCTGGTCCTTAGGACGTGCTGGTGTTGGCACATAATCGTCAACAGCCTGCATCAGCTCAAGGATCTTGTTTTTGCCGATTTCGTCGTCACGGCCTTCCAAAGCTGCCAAAGCTGAACCCGCTACGATTGGAATATCGTCGCCTGGGAATTCATAAGTGGTCAAAAGTTCACGAACTTCCATTTCCACCAATTCCAACAACTCTTCGTCGTCAACCTGGTCAACTTTGTTCAAGAACACAACCAGCGCTGGTACACCAACCTGACGGGCCAACAAAATGTGCTCACGTGTCTGTGGCATTGGGCCATCAGCTGCGTTCACAACCAAAATAGCACCATCCATCTGCGCCGCACCAGTGATCATGTTTTTCACATAGTCAGCGTGGCCTGGGCAATCAACGTGCGCATAGTGGCGACCGTCTGTTTCGTACTCAACGTGCGCTGTGGAAATGGTAATACCACGTGCTTTTTCTTCTGGCGCTTTGTCGATCTCGTCAAAAGCTGTGCCTTGACCACCTGTCGCTTCAGACAATACTTTCGTAATCGCTGCTGTCAGGGTCGTCTTACCATGGTCAACGTGACCAATAGTCCCAATGTTTACGTGCGGCTTGTTCCGCTCAAACTTTTCCTTCGCCATATCGCTCTCTCCGTATTTCGTTCAGCGTAGTGCTGGCGTTTCAATTCAAATTAACCGGCGTGTTTCGCCATGACTTCATCAGCCACATTTTGTGGCACTTGCTCATAATGGCCAAACACCATCACAAAGTTAGCGCGACCTTGGCTCATAGAGCGCAAAGTATTCACATAACCGAACATGTTTGCCAAAGGCACGAAGGCGTCGATCACGGTCGCATTGCCGCGCACGTCTTGGCCTTGAACCTGCCCACGACGGGAGGTCAAATCACCGATGATTGAGCCGGTGTATTCTTCTGGGCTTACCACTTCAACCTTCATAATAGGCTCAAGAAGTTTTGGACCAGCTTGACGGATAGCTTCACGGAAGCCGGCACGACCGGCAATCTCAAAGGCCATCACAGAGGAGTCAACGTCGTGATATGCACCGTCGTTCAACACGAACTTCACGTCAACCAACGGGAAGCCTGCCAAAGGACCTGCGCCCATCACAGATTGGACACCTTTTTGAACACCTGGGATATATTCCTTAGGAACGTTACCGCCAACAACAGTGTCAGAGAAATCAAGGCCAACACCAGTTTCGCCAGGTTCAATAGTGAACTTGATGCGCGCAAACTGACCAGAACCACCTGATTGCTTCTTGTGTGTGTAATCGTGATCAACAGCGCGTGTAATCGTCTCGCGATAGGCAACCTGAGGCTGACCAACATTCGCTTCAACTTTAAATTCACGCTTCATGCGATCAACAAGAATATCAAGGTGAAGTTCGCCCATACCAGCAATAATTGTCTGGCCGCTCTCTTCGTCTGATTTCACGCGGAAGCTAGGATCTTCGGCAGCCAAGCGATTAAGGGCCAAGCCCATTTTCTCTTGGTCAGCTTTAGATTTTGGCTCAACCGCAATCTCAATAACCGGATCAGGGAATTCCATGCGCTCAAGAATAACTTTTGCGTTCGGTGCGCAAAGCGTGTCGCCAGTTGTGGTTTGCTTCAAACCAACAATCGCAACAATATCACCGGCATATGCCTCTTGGATCTGCTCACGGCTGTTAGAGTGCATCTGGAACATACGACCAACGCGCTCTTTTTTCTCTTTAACCGTGTTTTCCAACGCGCCACCAGCTTCAAGCACACCTGAATAGATACGGCAGAACGTCAATGTACCCATGTGTGGGTCGTTCGCGATCTTAAAGGCAAGCATAGAAAGTGGAACTTCGTCAGAAGCTTCGCGAGAAACTTCTTCCTCAGTCGCAACGTCGATACCCTTAATCGCAGGAATATCAACTGGCGATGGCAAGAAATCAACCACTGCATCAAGAAGAGGCTGTACGCCTTTGTTCTTAAAGGCAGAACCACAAAGAACTGGGAAGAACTGCACGTCAATTGTACCCTTACGGATCAACTGACGGATCTTATCATTGTCAGGCATGTCGCCTTCCAGATAAGCTTCCATAGCTTCTTCGTCGACCTCAACAATAGTCTCGATCATTTTCTCACGGAATTCGTCAGCACGATCCTTAAGGTCTGCAGGAATATCAACGATATCCCACTCAGCACCCAAGTTTTCACCCTGCCAAACGTAAGCTTTCATCTCGATCAGATCGACAACGCCAGCAAAATCGTTTTCCGCACCAATAGGCAACTGGATTACAACAGGTGTTGCACCCAAGCGCTTCTTGATCATCTCTACTGAGTTGTAGAAATCAGCACCGATCTTGTCCATTTTGTTGACAAAGATCATACGAGGCACTTCGTACTTGTCAGCCTGACGCCAAACAGTTTCGGTTTGAGGCTCAACACCAGCGTTGGCATCAAGCAATGCTACCGCACCATCAAGCACCCGCAAAGACCGCTCAACTTCAATAGTGAAGTCAACGTGGCCTGGTGTATCGATGATGTTGAAGCGACGCTTTTTGCCATCACGACCTTCCCAGAAGGTTGTTGTGGCCGCAGAGGTAATTGTAATCCCCCGCTCCTGCTCTTGCTCCATCCAGTCCATGGTGGCCGCACCATCATGAACTTCACCGATTTTGTGGCTTTTGCCTGTATAGAACAAAATGCGCTCAGTTGTTGTGGTTTTACCCGCATCAATGTGCGCCATAATGCCGAAATTGCGATAGTCTTCGATCTTGTAATCGCGAGCCATGATCGTGATACCTTTAAAAACTTACCAGCGGTAATGTGAGAAGGCACGGTTGGCGTCTGCCATCCGGTGCGTATCTTCACGCTTTTTAACAGCCTGACCGCGACCGTTGAGTGCATCGAGCAACTCACCAGACAAACGATCGACCATTGTATTCTCACCACGTGCCCGTGCAGCAGAAATCAACCAACGAATGGCCAATGCTTGCTGGCGCTCAGTGCGCACTTCAACGGGAACCTGATAGGTTGCACCACCAACACGGCGAGAACGTACTTCAACCGCAGGACGCACATTATCGAGGGCCTGATGGAACACCTCAACTGGGTCTTGCTTCGTACGCGATTCAACCGCATCGAATGCACCATATACAATACGCTCGGCAGCTGACTTTTTGCCATCTACCATGAGCGAATTCATGAATTTCGTAACGACGAGATCACCGAATTTAGGATCCGGGTTAATCTCACGTTTTTCCGCGCGATGCCGACGTGACATTGAACGTAAACTCCTTACTTAGGCCGCTTAGCGCCGTATTTAGAACGACGCTGCTTACGATCCTTGACGCTCTGGGTATCCAAAACGCCACGCAAAATATGATACCGCACACCAGGAAGGTCACGGACACGACCGCCACGAATAAGAACAACAGAGTGCTCTTGCAGATTGTGGCCTTCACCCGGAATATAAGAAATAACTTCACGTTGGTTGGTTAGACGCACTTTGGCGACCTTACGCAACGCTGAGTTAGGCTTCTTCGGGGTCGTTGTGTACACACGTGTGCAAACACCGCGTTTTTGCGGGTTTGCTTCCATAGCTGGAACTTTGTTCCGCTTTGGCTTCGCCTGCCGAGGCTTGCGGATCAGCTGATTAATGGTCGGCATATTGCTCGAACCTTCTTTCCATCCGTTCAAAACTCAATTCACCAGATCACAACAACCAAATGGCGCTCCCCATCGACCCGAAGGCTCGGCGGCACCATTATAAAACAGAGGATCGCTAGGCTGTTTACCCAGAGATCTTGTGTCTCGCAATTGTCGCGTCTGTTACCCGACGGTGTGTTTGAAGCATATGGGTAAGGACTTTTTTGTTAGCCGAAACCGATCAAATGCTTCACGACCTACCGCGAAGGTAGGGCGTTACTAAATCGAACCGGGCTCTACGTCAAGGGTTATCGCTGATTTTTTCAAATATGGCCGAAAAAACCGCCTTTAAGATCGTCTTAACGCCTACTTTGTCGGCATAGCCCAGTTTGGGGCAAAAATTGCCGACTTTTCGTCTGCAATAAAGGCTCATAATTGAATCAATTTGCCGCTGATTCAAGGTGCTGATTCCGTTGTGCACTGTTCATCAGAATCGATTCCCAAAAATAAAGGGCGCCCGAATGGACGCCCTTTAAACACTTTAGCCATCAGACTGCAGTTTGAGCTATTCGCCCGCACCGTTAGTTGAGGTTTCCGCCGCAGCTTCAATGCGCAAGGCATTCTTTGCTGCCAGCTCTTCCTCGGCCTGGCGCTGACGCTCGGCCAAGATGAGATCGTCACGCTTGGCAGCGATCTTCTGGGTCGCGGCGGTGAACGCCCCTGTACCCACTGGGATCAAACGACCAACAATGATGTTCTCTTTCAAGCCTTCAAGCGGATCAGCCTTGCCGCTCACTGCAGCTTCGGTCAACACGCGTGTCGTTTCTTGGAACGATGCAGCTGAGAAGAACGAACGGGTCTGCAATGAAGCTTTGGTGATACCCAACAGAACCGGCACACCTTGTGCTGGCTTGCGGCCATCAGCTTCCAAACGCTGGTTCAACTCATCAAAGTCGATTTGGTCAATATGCTCTTCTTTGATCAAGCCTGAATCACCTGGATCAGTGATTTCAACTTTTTGAAGCATCTGACGCACGATCACTTCGATGTGCTTGTCGTTAATGCCCACACCTTGCAAGCGATAAACTTCTTGAATTTCATTGACCAAATATTTGGCCAACTCTTCAACGCCTTTAATCGCCAGAATATCGTGTGGAGCTGGGTTACCGTCCAACAAATACTCGCCACGCTCAATGGTGTCACCTTCTTGAAGGTGGAACGGCTTACCTTTTGGAATGAGATATTCCACAGGATCGCCACCCTCTTCATGAGGCTCAATCACAATGCGACGCTTGTTTTTGTAGTCACGACCAAAGCGGATGATACCGTCGATCTCGGCGATAATCGCATGATCTTTTGGACGACGCGCTTCAAACAATTCCGCAACCCGTGGCAAACCACCGGTAATGTCTTTTGTTTTCGCACTTTCCAAAGGCGTACGGGCGATAACGTCACCTGGGTTCACTTTTGAACCAGGATCAGCAGCAATCACCGCATCCACTGAGAGCAAGTAACGTGCATCGCCACCACGGTCCAGCTTAACGGGCTTGCCGTCTTTGCCGGTAATGGCCAATGCAGGCTTCAAGTGCTCGCCACGTGGGTTAGAACGCCAATCGATCACCAAGCGTTTGGTAAAGCCTGTGCTCTCGTCAGTTTGTTCAGAAACAGACGCACCCTCGACCAAATCTTCAAAGGCGATTTCACCTTCAACTTCAGCCAAGACCGGACGCACATATGGATCCCATTCAGCAATACGCTGACCAGCATCAACCTTTTCGCCAACCTTGATCCGCAACAACGCACCATAAGGCACCTTGTGTGTTCCGCGCTCATTGCCATCATCATCTGAGATGGCAAGAACAAGGTTCCGGCTCATGTTAACGGTGCGCCCTTCACTATCCTCAGCCACTTGGCCAGATTTGATGGACACAACACCAGAGTGGTTCGCCTCAATAAAGGAGCTATCCACAACCTGCGCTGTACCACCAATGTGGAAGGTCCGCATGGTCAACTGTGTACCAGGTTCACCAATAGACTGCGCCGCAATAACGCCAACCGCTTCGCCCATATTCACAGGGGTACCGCGGGCAAGGTCACGGCCATAACAGGTGCCGCAAACGCCTTGACGCTGCTTACAAGTCAACACTGAACGGATCTTGATCGACTGCACTTTGGCCGCCTCAATGCGCTCAACATCAGCTTCTTCAACCATCACGCCGCGCGCAACAATCACTTCACCTGATTTCGGATCAACAACATCCTCAGCCGTTGTACGGCCAAGCACGCGGCTACCCAAAGACGCGATCACGTTACCACTATCGATGATAGGGGTCATGGTGAGGCCTTCTTCAGAACCACAATCCTTGTCGGTGATGATGCAATCTTGCGCCACGTCAACCAAACGACGAGTCAGGTAACCTGAGTTCGCAGTTTTCATCGCAGTATCCGCCAAACCCTTACGGGCACCGTGGGTCGAGTTAAAGTACTCGTTCACGGTCAAACCTTCTTTAAAGTTTGAGATAATTGGCGTTTCAATGATGCCGCCATCCGGACGCGCCATCAAACCACGCATACCAGCAAGCTGCTTCATTTGCGCTGGCGAACCACGCGCACCTGAGTGAGACATCATGTAAACTGAGTTGATCTGCTTTTGACGTCCGGTTTCTTCATCAATTTGAACCGAAGAAATCCGGCTCATCATCTCATCCGCAACCTTGTCACCACATTTGGCCCAAGCATCAACAACCTTGTTGTACTTCTCGCCGCGTGTGATCAAGCCGTCATTATACTGCTGTTCGAACTCTTCAACCTGCTTACGGGTTGTTTCAACGATACCCACTTTGGTGTCAGGGATAACCATGTCATCCTTACCGAACGAGATACCCGCCTTACACGCATAACGGAAACCGAGATCCATGACTTGGTCACAAAAGATCACTGTGTCCTTCTGCCCGCAACCACGATAAACCGTGTCGATCAACGCCGAAATCATCTTCTTCGTCATCAACTGGTTACATGCCTCAAATGGCACGTTCGGGCTTTTCGGCAGCAATTGCGCAATCATCATCCGACCTGGTGTGGTCTCGTGAATTTGGCTCACTTCATTGCCATCGGCATCAATGGTCTTAAAACGACCCTTGATTTTGGTGTGCAACGTGATGACGCCGTTTTCAAGCGCATATTCAATTTCGCCCATATTGCCGAAGGCCATGCCCTCACCTGGCTCATTGTCATTCATCAATGAGAGGTAATAAAGCCCCAGAACAATATCCTGAGATGGCACGATAACCGGCGAACCGTTCGCAGGGTGCAAGATGTTGTTGGTAGACATCATCAACACACGTGCTTCCAACTGCGCTTCGAGCGACAATGGCACGTGAACGGCCATTTGGTCACCGTCAAAGTCAGCGTTAAACGCGGCACAAACCAATGGGTGAAGCTGAATGGCTTTACCTTCGATCAATGTCGGTTCAAACGCCTGAATGCCCAACCGGTGCAACGTCGGCGCACGGTTCAACATCACAGGGTGTTCACGGATCACTTCATCCAGAATATCCCAAACTTCAGGACGCTCTTTTTCAACCAGCTTTTTCGCCTGCTTCACGGTTGAAGACAAGCCTTTGGCTTCAAGACGTGAATAGATAAACGGCTTGAACAATTCCAAAGCCATTTTCTTTGGCAAACCACACTGGTGCAGCTTCAATTCAGGACCAACGGTGATCACTGAACGGCCAGAATAGTCAACGCGTTTACCCAGCAAGTTCTGACGGAAACGGCCCTGCTTACCTTTGAGCATATCTGACAAAGATTTAAGCGGACGCTTGTTGGCGCCAGTGATGGTGCGGCCACGACGACCATTATCGAACAACGCATCAACAGATTCCTGCAGCATACGCTTTTCGTTACGAATAATGATGTCAGGTGCACGCAGCTCCATCAAACGCTTCAAACGGTTGTTCCGGTTGATCACGCGACGATAAAGGTCGTTCAAATCAGACGTTGCGAAACGGCCACCATCCAACGGCACCAACGGGCGCAATTCAGGTGGAATAACCGGCACAACGGTCATGATCATCCATTCAGGACGGTTGCCTGAAACGATGAAGTGCTCAACCACTTTCAAGCGCTTGCCGAGTTTTTTCGGCTTCAGCTCAGTTGTGGCTTCGGCAATTTCAACGCGCAATTCTGCGGCGAGTTTTTCCAACTCGAGCGCCGCAAGCATTTCGCGCACCGCTTCCGCACCAATCATCGCGGTGAAGGCATCGGCACCATATTCGTCTTGGGCGTCGATATATTCTTCTTCCGTGATCAACTGGTTCACAGCAAACGGGCTGAGGCCGGGCTCAATCACCACATAGTTTTCGAAATACAAAATCCGCTCAACATCTTTCAATGTCATATCGAGCAGAAGCGCGATACGGGATGGCAATGATTTCAAGAACCAGATGTGTGCAACTGGCGCGGCCAGTTCAATGTGGCCCATGCGTTCACGACGGACGCGTGACAAGGTGACTTCAACGCCACACTTCTCACAGATCACGCCTTTAAACTTCATGCGCTTATATTTGCCGCACAAGCACTCATAGTCTTTTTGTGGACCAAAAGTACGCGCACAGAACAGACCGTCCCGCTCAGGCTTGAACGTACGATAGTTGATGGTTTCAGGCTTTTTGATCTCGCCATACGACCATGACAAAATTTTCTCAGGGCTCGCGATGTTGATCTTAACCTGATCAAACACTTGAGCTTGGGCCTGCGGATTGAAAAGATCCATGACTTGATGGTTCATTTTCCTGTCTCCTTTAATGCAGGGGTGGGATGAAATCGCCGCTCATCCTCAACCCGCTGCTAAAAATTAAGCGATTGAGTTACGTGTTCAGTCCGCGGCTTATTCAGCTGCATCCTGTGAAGACTCTTCAATAGCCTCCAACGTATCTCCGTCATCGTCACCATCGTCTTCGCTGGAGCTCAATTCAACATTGAGACCAAGAGACCGGATTTCTTTGACCAACACGTTAAAGCTTTCTGGAATACCTGCTTCAAACGTATCATCGCCTCGTACGATCGCTTCATAGACCTTTGTGCGCCCTGCAACGTCATCTGACTTAACCGTCAGCATTTCTTGCAAGGTGTACGCTGCACCGTAAGCCTCAAGCGCCCAAACTTCCATCTCACCAAAGCGCTGACCACCAAACTGTGCCTTACCGCCCAATGGCTGCTGAGTCACAAGTGAGTATGGCCCGATAGAACGCGCGTGGATCTTATCGTCCACCAAGTGGTGCAATTTCAGCATGTAGATGTAACCCACGGTCACGTCACGGTGGAATTCTTCACCGGTCCGGCCGTCGATCAAGCGAGATTGACCAGAACCTTCAAGCCCTGCCCGCTCAAGCATGTCTACAATGTCAGGCTCTTTGGCACCATCAAACACAGGTGTTGAAATAGAAACACCGTTTTGCAGATAGTCGGCCAAACGAACAACGCTGTCATCATCGAGATTTTCAACGTAGTCATCGTCTTTATAAACGTGGTTCAACTCATCACGCAGCGGGGTCACGTCCTTGGTTTCTGCACGACGATAAGTGTCATACATTTCACCAATGCGCTTGCCCATGCCGGCACAAGCCCAACCCATGTGTGTTTCAAGAATCTGACCAACGTTCATCCGGCTTGGCACGCCAAGCGGGTTCAAAACGATGTCTACTGGTGTGCCATCGGCCAAGTGAGGCATATCCTCGATTGGCATGATGCGAGAAACCACACCTTTGTTCCCGTGACGGCCAGCCATCTTATCGCCAGACTGGATCTTACGCTTAGTCGCAACGAAAACTTTAACCATCTTCATCACGCCTGGTGGCAATTCATCACCACGCTGTAGCTTATCAACCTTGTCAATAAAGCGCTGTTCAAGCTGCTTACGGCTGTCTTCATATTGGCCTTGAAGGGCTTCAATTTCAGACATGACCTTGTCGTCATCAACCGCAAACTGCCACCATTTAGAACGTGGATGCGCTTCGAAAATTGCATCGTTCAATTTGGTGCCTGCAACATAGCCTTTTGGCCCTGCTGTTGCTTCTTTGCCGAACAACATCTCTTTCAAACGTGCAAACACGTTCCGATCAAGGATGGATTGTTCGTCGTCGCGGTCTTTCGCCAAGCGTTCAATTTCTTCACGCTCAATAGCCATCGCACGTTCGTCTTTGTCGATACCGTGGCGGTTAAACACACGCACTTCAACAACAGTGCCTGCATCCCCAGGAGGAACACGCAATGATGTATCACGTACGTCAGAGGCTTTTTCACCGAAAATGGCACGCAACAGTTTTTCTTCTGGTGTCATTGGGCTTTCGCCTTTTGGTGTGATCTTACCCACCAAAATGTCACCAGCTTCAACATCAGCACCAATGTGCACGATGCCTGCTTCGTCCAAGTTTTTCAAAGCTTCTTCAGAAACGTTTGGAATGTCGCGTGTGATTTCTTCAGGACCCAATTTGGTGTCCCGCGCCATCACTTCAAATTCCTCAATGTGGATTGAGGTGAACACGTCATCTTTCACGATGTTTTCTGAAAGAAGGATCGAATCTTCGTAGTTGTAGCCATTCCAAGGCATAAACGCGACGAGCACGTTACGGCCAAGTGCCAAATCACCAAGATCGGTTGAAGGACCGTCAGCGATAATATCGCCAGCTTCAACATGGTCACCCACCACAACCAACGGACGCTGGTTGATGCAAGTTGACTGGTTGGAGCGTTGGAACTTCATCAAGGTATAAATGTCTACGCCGGTTTTTGATGCGTCTGTTTCTTCGGTTGCCCGAATAACAACACGTGTCGCATCCACCTGATCAACAATACCTGTCCGCTTCGCCACAATCGCAGCGCCAGAATCACGGGCCACAACCGGCTCCATGCCTGTGCCCACGAACGGAGCTTGCGAACGCAACAATGGAACAGCCTGACGCTGCATGTTTGAACCCATCAAAGCGCGGTTCGCATCATCGTTTTCCAAGAATGGAATAAGCGATGCCGCAACCGAAATCACCTGTTTCGGGTTAACGTCCATCAAGTCGATATTTTCGCGAGGGATCAACATCACCTCACCTGCCCGACGGCCAGTGACCAGATCGTTCTGGAATTCGCTGTCGTCTGTCAGTTTGGCGTTCGCCTGCGCAATGTTGTAACGCGCCTCTTCCATTGCGGAGAGGTAAACAACATCGTCAGTCACTTTACCGTCTTCCACCTTACGATAAGGGGTTTCGATAAAGCCATATTTGTTGACGCGGGCAAATGTCGCCAATGAGTTGATCAAACCAATGTTTGGACCTTCAGGCGTTTCAATCGGGCAGATCCGACCATAGTGGGTCGGGTGCACGTCACGCACTTCAAAGCCAGCACGCTCACGGGTCAAACCACCTGGCCCAAGCGCTGAAAGACGACGCTTGTGGGTAATTTCAGACAATGGGTTTGTCTGGTCCATGAACTGAGACAATTGTGATGAACCGAAGAATTCACGCACCGCAGCAGCCGCAGGCTTCGCGTTGATCAAATCCTGTGGCATCACAGTGTCGATCTCAACAGAAGACATACGTTCTTTGATCGCGCGCTCCATGCGCAACAAACCAAGGCGGTAATGGTTTTCCATCAATTCGCCAACTGAACGCACACGACGGTTGCCAAGGTTGTCGATGTCATCGATTTCGCCGCGACCATCGCGCAGATCAACCAATGTGCGAACAACTTCAACAATGTCTTCTTTGCGCAATGTCCGCACAGTGTCTTCACACTCTACGTTCAAACGCATATTCATTTTCACCCGACCAACAGCAGAAAGGTCATAACGCTCTGAATCAAAGAACAATGATTCAAACATCGCTTCGGCTGTTTCAACGGTGGGTGGCTCGCCCGGACGCATCACGCGATAAATATCGAACAGCGCATCTTCGCGGCTTTCGTTCTTATCCACCGCCAATGTGTTGCGCAAATAAGCACCGATATTCACATGGTCGATGTCGAGCATTGGAATTTCGTCCAAGCCAGCTTCAACCAGTTTCTCGAGCAAATCAGCATCAAGCTCATCACCTGCTTCGGCATAGATTTCGCCGGTTTCAAGGTTGAGCAAATCTTCAGCCACATAGCTGCCAAACAATTCGGCGTCTTCCACCAAAATGTGTGTCATGCCGCCTTCAGCCAATTTCTTCGCTGCACGTGCTGACAATTTCTTGCCTGCTTCATGCACAACGTCACCACTGTCTGCATCGATCAAATCAAATGCTGGCTTGGTGCCGCGGAACTTTTCCCATTCAAATGGCTGACGCCAGCCATTTTTGGTGCGTTCGAATGAAATGGTGTTGTAATATGTGGCCAAAATTTCTTCAGCGTCCATGCCCAAAGCTTTGAGCAATGAAGTCACTGGAATCTTACGACGACGGTCGATACGGGCGAAAACAATATCTTTCGCATCGAACTCGAGGTCGAGCCATGAACCACGGTAAGGAATAATCCGCGCCGCAAACAACAATTTGCCCGAGGAGTGCGATTTACCTTTATCGTGATCGAAGAACACACCAGGTGAACGGTGCATTTGAGAAACGATCACACGCTCGGTACCGTTCACAACAAATGTGCCGTTAGATGTCATAAACGGCATATCGCCCATATAAACATCTTGTTCTTTAATGTCTTTAACGGACCGTGCGCCGGTCTCTTCATCAACTTCAAATACGATCAGACGCAAAGTCACTTTCAGCGGCGCCGCAAAGGTCATATCGCGCTGACGACATTCGTCTACATCATATTTTGGTTGTTCAAAATCATAGGACACAAAGTCCAATGACGCCGTATTGGCAAAATCTGTGATCGGGAAAACCGACTTAAAAACAGATTGCAAACCCTCGTCGGCGCGCCCGCCATCGGGTTTGTCGACCAATAGAAATTGATCGTAAGAAGCTTTTTGAACTTCAATGAGATTTGGCATCTCCGTGACTTCACGAATGCTGCCGAAGGACTTCCGTACCTTACGTCGACCATTATAGGTGGTGGCCATGCCCGCTCCTATGCTTTTTAAAATGCCTGAAGGGCAAGTGTCCAGAACACCGACAATCAGCCGACGGTGCTCGGGACATCTGCCCTCATATCAAGGTTTCCGCAACTTCGTCTGATTTGGTTAACAAATCAAACCTATATGCTGAATTACGCCAGCAAATTCGGGTGGCAAACCGCGAAGGCTCGCCACCCAAAAAGAACTATTTAAGTTCGACTGAAGCGCCTGCAGCTTCGAGCTTTGCTTTAAGCTCTTCGGCTTCTGCTTTCGCAACGCCTTCTTTAACAGGCTTAGGTGCGCCTTCAACAAGATCTTTAGCTTCTTTCAAGCCAAGACCTGTGATGCCGCGAACTTCTTTAATCACGTTGATTTTCTTGTCGCCTGCACCAGTAAGAATGACGTCAAATTCGTCTTTCTCTTCTGCAGCAGCACCGCCAGCGTCGCCACCGGCTGCAGCAACTGCAACAGGAGCAGCAGCTGACACGCCCCATTTTTCTTCAAGCATTTTTGACAATTCTGAAGCTTCAAGAACTGTAAGGGCAGATAGGTCTTCAACGAGCTTTTCTAGATCAGCCATTGTATTCCTCTTTTGTGTTTAAATGTTTCGAACCGTGGGTGGTTGCGAAGCGCCTTATGCCGCTTCGCCCTTTTGTGAATATGCCGAGACCACGCGGGCAACTTGACCGCCTGGAGCTTGAAGAACAGATGCAATCTTGGCAGCAGGCTGTGTAAGCATACCAGCAAGTTTCGCACGTAGTTCATCAAGAGATGGCAATTCTGACAATGCTGCAACGCCAGCGGCGTCCAGTTTCGTTTCGCCCATTGCGCCGCCCAAAATAACCAATTTATCATTGGTCTTGGCGAACTTGGCAGAGATTTTCGCTGCCGTAATGGGGTCTTCCGAATATGCCAGAACAGTCGGACCAGTGAGATATTCACTGAAATCCGCAATCTCTGCATTTTCAAGAGCGAGCTTGGCAAGGCGGTTTTTCGCAACCTTGACCTGACCACCTGCCTGTTTCATCTGCACGCGCAGATCTTCCATGTCGGCAACTGACAAGCCTGAGTAATGAGCTACGACGACAGAACCTGACGCATTAAATGCATCGTGCAATGACGAGACGAGCTCACGCTTTTCCGCTTTATCCACTGCTTCTCTCCACTTTAAAGCCCGGAATAATTCCGAACTATTTGCAGATTTGCTGCTTGTTTAAGCATTGGCCGAAACCAAACTTCCCCAAGCAACGGTGAAATGCCTGTAGATCAGCGGCAATAACGCCAAACCAATCCGGTTCGAACCAAACACACATGGCATAACGCCAAATCTGTTTCATTCTCACCCCATCTATTGCAGGCTTTTATCGATTAAGCACCAAAGGTGCACCCACAGTCTCGGACAGGACTTTAAGGAACCCAATTTCTCGGGTTCCTCCATCAGGCTTTCGCCTGAAACTTTGATGCGCGTAACATCAGCCACGCGCATATGGTGGCGTTCAATTAGCCTTGAACGCTTGAAACGTCAATATGCACGCCTGGGCCCATTGTCGAAGACAACGCCACACGACGGATATATGTGCCTTTTGCACCAGCAGGTTTTGCTTTTGAAACAGCGTCAGCAAAGGCCTTGATGTTTTCAACCAATTTGGCTTCATCAAATGAGGCTTTGCCCACACCAGCATGCAAAATACCAGCTTTTTCAACGCGGAATTCAACTGAACCAGCTTTAGCAGCTTCAACAGCAGTTTTCACGTCAGGTGTCACTGTGCCCACTTTTGGGTTTGGCATCAGGTTACGAGGACCCAAAACTTTACCCAAACGACCGACCAAAGGCATCATGTCTGGTGTCGCGATACAGCGATCAAAGTCGATATTGCCTTTTTGAACTTCTTCAACAAGGTCTTCTGCACCAACAATGTCTGCACCAGCAGCTTTAGCTTCGTCAGCTTTCGCGTCACGCGCAAAAACAGCAACCCGTACGTCACGGCCTGTGCCGTTAGGAAGTGAAACAACGCCGCGAACCATTTGGTCAGCGTGACGAGGGTCAACGCCCAAGTTCATCGCAACTTCGATGGTCTCGTCGAATTTAGCGCCAGCATTGCTTTTTACCAAAGCAACCGCTTCGCTCAAATCATAAAGCTTCTTACGATCAACTGCTTCGCGGGCAGCTCTAGTCCGTTTACCAAGTTTGGCCATATCGCTTACTCCGCTACCGCTAGACCCATGGACCGAGCAGAACCAGCAATTTGAGCCATTGCCGCTTCAACTGTATCCGCATTCAGGTCTTTCATTTTCTTTTCTGCAATGTCGCGCAACTGATCTTGTGTGATCGTGCCAGCTACATCGTGACCAGGCTTTTGTGAGCCGCTTTTCAGGCTCAAAGCTTGTTTCAAGAAATAGCTCACAGGCGGCATCTTCATCTCGAAAGTGAAGCTCTTATCCGCAAAAATGGTGATCACAACCGGAACCGGCGCGCCTTTATCCATTTCCTGCGAAGCCGCGTTAAACGCTTTACAGAATTCCATGATGTTCAACCCGCGCTGACCTAGCGCAGGGCCGATTGGAGGTGACGGCGTGGCGCTGCCCGCCGGCACTTGAAGCTTGAGATAGCCTTCAATCTTTTTTGCCATTTGTCGTGCCTTTATTTAGTTGGCCTCAATGTGAGACCGATTTAACGACAGTGCGGTCACGAGGTTGAATGCATTGATGTGGCAACACCAACACCCTCTCCCGCACCATTCAAATGATCAGAGCTTTTCAACCTGACCATATTCCAACTCAACCGGGGTCGCCCGGCCAAAGATAGAAACTTCAACTTTAAGCCGCGCGCGTTCTTCATCAACCTCTTCAACCAAGCCGTTAAAGCTTGCAAAAGGACCGTCAGAAACACGCACCTGCTCGCCAACCTCAAAGCTAACAGAAGGTTTGGGACGCTCAACGCCCTCTTGCACTTGAGTTAGAATAGATTGGGCTTCTTTTTCCGAAATCGGGATTGGCTTATGATCAGAACCCAAAAAGCCTGTGACTTTCGGTTGGTTCTTGATCAAATGGAATGTCTCATCCGTCAATTCCATTTTCACCAAAACATAGCCAGGGAAGAACTTGCGCTCTGCATCGACTTTACGTCCGCGGCGCACTTCCACCACTTTCTCGGTGGGCACCAACACCTCATCAAACAAATGATCAAGCCCCGTGCTCGCCACTTTTTCTTTGATGGATTCCGCAACCTTACGCTCAAAATTTGAGTAGGCCTGGACAATGTACCAGCGCTTTGCCATGCGTTTAAAACCTTACCGCTTTTAGTTAAACCTCAGCCTAAGCTGAGCAACAATCCAACAACCCATGAATTAATCTGATCCGCCGCCAAGAAAAACAGGCTGGCCAATGTGATCATGATCAAAACCATAACAGTTGAAATCAATGTTTCGTTACGGGTTGGCCAAACGACTTTCGTAACCTCTGCGCGAACTTGCTGCAAAAATGTAAAAGGATTCGTCCGTGCCATATCTTATCCTGACTGTTCAAACTGTGACTTTTCAACGACTTACAGCCGTTTCTTCACAAATACAGATACCCATAACCAAATAGCCGCGCGAAAGTCCCGCACGGCTGGTTGCGCCTTCTTAGCTAAAAGCATACGAAAACGCAACCCTCTTAAGACGTAAACGTTACCGCAGTTCAAGGCAGATTAATGAAGCAAAAGATCGAGGGCCCTAACCCCATCCCTCGTCATTAAATGCGCAATAGCATATTCCACAGTCGTCCGGCCTTTCGCATCTGATCGAGTGGTGCGATCATATATTATGGGAGTACCCAACGCTGTTGTGCCAATTCGCTGCGATTGTGTACACCGGTTTCTAAGTGCCAAAAATATTGGTGATGCCAATCGACGCAATTCATTTTTCCGCCGTTCTGATTGGTAAATCTCTCTCACATTTGAATGAAGCTTGTTTGGCAAAGGGTTAATTGCCGTAGCAATTTTGATATTGTCTAGTCCTTCGCTGAACACTAAACACTCTTTACCATCAACATCTGTTTCTTGTTCAACCTCTACAATAAGCATGATGGTCCTACCAGAGCGTGCCTCATCTCTAACGAGACCGAAAAATGTAGGCCGACTATCTGACCCCACATAGCGTGTAATCACCTCGCAAAGCCCACTAGAGGGATCATAACCATAACACCAATTATATTTTGCACTCCTCAGTGCCGCAATTTCTTTGCCACTCAAAGGTTGCGAAAGTTGAGGCCACGCCGCGGCTTCGTAAAAAAAGCCAGGAAACCCGTCTCTCGCTCCCCAGTAAGTGGAATATACATTGTGGCCGAGCCAAATGATAATAAGGCACACAACACTCGCTAAACAGAAGGAAAGGAATCTAAATATATAAAGTCGCACGTTCGGTGCACCGGTTCGAATTAGTCTATTATTATACTCACTAACCTTTGCTTGGCAATGCAATTTTCTTTAATCCACGCATTCAAAAACACACCTCCGGTAGGGCAAAAGTGTGGCCACGCCATCGTCACTAACTGACTCAATTAGAACCTAAATATCACGTTCAGTCTCAATTCAGCTTCACTTTTGCATGTTTGCCCCACATCGAGGATATGCAAAGGGAAACTCATGAAACATACATTCAAAAAACTGGCAGCGTTCGGGCTGATCGCCGCCCTCACCGCACCAACGGCTTCTTATTCAGCAGATTGGATTGAATCTGTCTCCATCAGCATGAATGGTATCGACATTGTGCCAATCGAAGTCAATTCCAATGGCAGCGAATATACCAGTATCAAAACCAACAGCCACCGCTTTATCTTTAAACTTAGGGCACGCGCCACCAACGGCGAACGCATCGTTGCTGCTGCGCTGGGCACGTTGCAGGCAACAAATTATTTTGAAGCACAAGGCCCCGGCGAATGGATCAAACGCTTCACCGGCCGCGATGTTGGTTCAGGCAGCCTCCGCACCTGGGAAATTGGTTATGATCCACACATTCCAGTTTCTAAACTCAATTGGGTTGGCAAAGATCCTGTTGAACGGTGCAATGCTTTGCTTGCCAGCAAGCGCCAACAGGGCAGCTCACGGTTTAGCGTGCTCAATCAAAAGCAAATGACCACAGCCTATGCCTATTTTAAGCTGGACGCCGTCGCTGCACGCAAACGCAAGGCGAAAAACAATAGCTGGTCTATTTCCAGCACCACCCAGCAAGCGGCCTCAATGCACTACAAAGTGCAAGTCACCTGCTTGCCCAGCAGCACAATGGTCGACAAGATCACCAACTAATTTTAAACACGTCGCTGCCCGCAAAAATGTCATTGCGGGCAGCGCTAAGTTCACCTTCACCGCCCCCGCACCGGCGTGCCGGCAAAGCAGCCAAGCGTATAGGGATATTCGTCGGTCAGATGATAATGATACATCGTCACAAGCTGCCCATCCCAGTTTACTGCGCCAACATGCCCATGGCAGGCATCTAAATCCGCATTGCTCAAATGCGCACCGTCGCGATCCTGATTGCCATAAATACCAAATCCATCCAGCGCATAACCGATCAAGCCGCTGTGCTTTCCCGGTCCCGGGTCCTGCTCAATCATGCAATCGGACCCATTATGATAATGATATTGCCCGCGTCGCTCTGGGTGGCCGCCACATTCATCCTGAATTTCGTGGGCTGGCGCGTCATCTCCACGGGCATCCAGCGCGTTATAAATCGCCGCGCCAGTAAGTGCGACACCAATCATACCCATCGGCACACAGGACGCACGCGAGGCAAGCTCGGGGTTAGCTGGCAGTTCCAAATTGATCGATTGCGATCGAATTGAATTGGGGTTGCGATCATAACGATAAGCATCATCATTGCGCTTTACGGGATAAACGCCCGTCCCATGGCTCGGCAAATTATTGGCTCGGATTTGGCGGGTGTTGCCTGAAAGCTGGACTTTGATCTGCGAATTGGACCAAACCACATCGCCATCAACCTTTGGCTTCAGCTCTGGATACCAATAATCACCTTTGATCCACCCGCCACTGCCCCGCGCACCGGGCGCATTGGGGTTAAAGCGCGTTTTGCAGGAATAGACATGGTCTTGCTTGGGCTGGCTGGACACTTGCCCATCGCCGAGCGGCAATTTGGTTTCATGGGCTGCGGCGGGAAGTGATGTGATGTTGGCCATCACGAGAAGAGCGGCGATCCCGGCGCCTAAATGCTTGTTTTTAAAACTGGTCATTTGAGTTATCTTTCTCGCCCCTTGCGACAAAGATACGAAAACACCAGCCAAGAACCTAGTTAAGCTTTTGTCATAAAATGAACTTTTGGTAACAAACCAATCAATCGCTTTCGGATGTCCGGTCCAACGCCTCGACCCAATCAGCCGACCAGGCACGCAACGGATCAAGCCGATCCATCAACTCTTGCCCCAAATCCGTCAGCACATAGCCGCCCTCGCCCACACCAATCAATTGCACCGCTTGCAGTTGCTTGATCCGGCCATTCATCACGGATGGGGAAACCCCACCGCATTGCGCCTGCAAAGCCCGAAAAGTAAGCGGCCCAGCCCGCAACTCCCACATAATGCGCATGTTCCACTTGCGCCCCAAAATATCAAAGAGCGCCATAATGGGCACGCCGCTAGTTGAGCCACGCACAGTTTGGTTTGGTAAAACGCTAGACATATCACCGCTTCTATATTAGTAGCACTATCGCTACCAAAAAAGTAGCATCGATAACCAGCAAAGGCAATCCAATGTTTCTAATCGACTTTCATTTCAATGATCTTGACGCGCTCACCCCGGAACGGACCGCAGCCCACCGCAAACATCTGGGCGCCGCATATGAACAGGGTGATTTAATGTTCGGTGGCCCCAAAGTGCCGCGCACGGGGGGAATCATCTTGTCCACCCACGCCACTGAAGCGGCGCTGCGCACCTTGCTGGACACCGACCCATTGGTTCAAGCCAAGTTGGCCAGCTACACCCTTACCGAGTTCACGCCAATATTGGCGTCACCAGCACAAAGCCACGTGATCCAGCAAATCTGATATGTTTGGAAAATGGCAGGGGCGGAGAGACTCGAACTCACGACCCTCGGTTTTGGAGACCGATTTTCGATATATAAGAAACAATGGGTTAGCCTGTTTTCTTCTGCATAACCTTGCAGTGAATATCAATGACTTGTAGATTTTTTGCATAACCTTTTGCGTTGCCGGGCCTTCAATCCAAAGCCTATATTTCCAACATGAACAAACCATACTGGCACCACAAACTTGATTCCCCAGCATGGCATGAGCCCAACTTGCGAAACGTCTATTTTGGCGATGCGGCAATGGGCCGTGTATCTCGCTATGAGCATGGCCCAAAAGAGGGCCTATGGAAATGGAACGGGCGTTGGGGCGGGTTGATTGACGGGCAACCAGTCACCAATAGCGGCATTTGCGATACCATGGACGAAGCCCTTGAATGCCTAAGGGAAACCGCAATCGATTTAGCCAACCGCCACCCCCACGTCATTCTCTGGACCTTTGAGCATGACCCTTATGCGCGGGGACAGAAGCAAGCGTATCTGGCAGAATTGTTAGATGAAAAAAGTGAAAATTAGGGCTTGATTTTAGGGGTAAATACCCCTATATTTAAAAGGTCAACAGGGATTGAGTTCCCACAACAAAGGAGAAAGTTGATGAATAAAGTCGAGATCATTATCCCCCAAAACAATAACCAAGGCGAAAGTCTCTCACCTGTCATTGATGGTGTGAAGGCAAACTTTTGCAATGTGTTTGGTGGTTATACCGCGATCGACGCTGAAGGCGGCTGGATCAGCAACGACGGTGAGTTGTTCAAAGAACCCGTTACAGTGATCTTTTCAGCAGCAACACAAGACAAAAATGCTGATGCTGAAATTTTGGTAGCAATCGCGCAAGACGTGTTGGCCATTACCGATCAGTTGGCAGTTTTCATTTCGATAGATGGCCAAGCCCAAATAATCGAATAGATCACAACGGGGCGGCGATGCCGCCCCACCACCCAAAAGGAGATATAGCGATGCCCGTAGCAATTGCAGTGCTGCCAGATGGCGTTATTCCGGCCATCTACAGCGAAAAAACCAATGACGCCCTGTTGTCACGTTTGCGCACAATAAAGGATGCGCCCGATTTGAAAAACGTTGCAGAAGCGCAGTCCTGGCTGGCGACACTTCAGGAACCAAGCGGCTGGTTTGCCAATGCTGAATTGGCAAGGCTTTATACAAGCCGGATGCGGGAAGAGGTGCAGTTTAGCGGCCCCATCATTGTGGAGGCCCGCGAAGCATTGGGGGAAGAAGGTAAGCCGGTGAGCCGCGCACGATTTGGCGCTATGATCGGCATTGGTGGGAAAGATAACACTCGGCACAAAACCGTGTTTGATGCAGAGCGTGAAAAAATTAAACTCAGCAAGCAAGCATCACGTCAAATGCTGAGTGTCTTGGCAGAAAAACAACTTCTCAAAGTCTTGGAAGGGTGATCATCGCTGCAAGATCATTGTCAGCGAGAAAGCTTTTCCAAGGCTGCGACCACTGCTTGCACAATTGGGGCGCTCACAAGTCCGCCCATTAGGGCAGCTCCGGCCAAGAAACCGCCGCCCTTCACACCAAGGTTTTTAAGCCGATCGGTTTGGGGTTTGATTTCCTTATCGATCGTACTGGTGTTTTTTTGCGATGCCTCGCGCGCTTGCGCTGCAACCTTGGCCGTGATTTCGATACTTTCTTCGAGCCGCTCGACCCGATTATATACGCGGGTCCGACTTTCTTTCGCGTCCACACGGTCGCGCTCAAAGTCACGGCGCAGTGATCTCGTCTCATTTAGTAGCTCGCCCAACAAGCGCTCAATGTTTGTGGTTTGAGAACTGTTCATCGGTAATTCCTAAAGTATTCTACCAGCCGCAAGCGCGGGCTCCGTATTCATTATGTGCGAGAATTTGGCGCTGGGTGCCTATGGTGAAATCGTCTGAGACTGATGGTCGGATCGGATCTGCTACATCGCAGAAATTACCCGTCACCGTCGCGCATCCACTTAGCAAGCCGATCATCAAGATCATCGTCATTAAGGTTGTCCACTTCATAGTCCACCTCCTTTCTTTCTTTCATGGCTTCAATGCGAGCTTGAGCCCGCTTTTCCTGTTCTCGCCGTTTTTGATCGCCCCGGCCCTTGAAATAGAGACCGACCGCGCCAATCAAAATGCTGACCGCGCCGATAGCCCAGCCGCCCAAGTTCTCCATAATGAATGAGAGGATTGCCATCATGTCGCCCATCCGTATTGCTTGGCTTTCTGATAGGCCCATTCGATAACGGTTGCCAAAGCAGTGCCTGCAACCACCATCAGCCAATCAACAGCCTGGGTGATGATATAAATTACATCCGGGTCGGTAGAGAGCTCTTGAGCGGTTTCTGGCGAAAGCACCCCCCTCAACACTAGACCGCCCGCCAGATAGCGCAGCGCAATTCTGATAAATGGTCCCATTTTATTCAATCCTTATTCAGCTTGGAGATGATTTTGGCGACAAACCGAACAATCGCCGCAAAGAGCTTTTGCAAGCCCGTCAGTGAGCGTTTTTCATTTTCCGGGTGACTGTCGCCTGAAACGTCTTTTCGCGCGCCCTGCGCTTCGAGAGCGGCGGCGATGGCTGTTTTTGTTTCGTCGCCCGCCTTGCCATCGATCACCAGGCCAGCGGAACGCTGGAACGCCATCACGGCGTTGTAGGTCTCATCGCCAAACCGGCCATCAATATCTAGCTTGTGCCCCAATTCCGCCAGATCGGCTTGCAAGTTGCGGATCGCCTCGCCTTTCATGCCCTTGACCAGCAATTTGGCCCCAGTTGGCACAACCACTTTGGTCGGATAGCGGCTGCCCGTTGCCGCATCTATGCCCTTGGCGTGCTTGATGTATGCTTTTGCACACCGCTTGTGATAGCCGTGCCGGGCATAGCCGGACCCGTTGTAACGCTTGACCGCTGGCACCCAACTTGACGGCTTAGTGAAGTCTTTGCCGCGCAGGTGTTTGGCCAGCCCCCAATCCTTGAGCAAAGTCACCATGGCCAAGAGCTGTTCGCGTTCGCCTTGTTTCATGGCGATAAACATGGCTTCAGCAGATGCAAAGCCAGCGGAGCGGTGGTTTTCGCCTAGAATTTGCGGCAAGCCATATGACCCCGAGCGAAAACCGGGTTCGCGGGCAACGTTGATGGCCTTACGCAAGCGCGGATAGCTGTCGCGGGGATAGTTGCCGGGAACCCATTTGCGATAGGCCACCCCGGCCGCAACAGCAGCTTGTCGAATTGCCCCCTTGGTGTTGCGCCACATGACATGCGGCTCAAACAAATGTGTAGGCCTGTTCTTGCTGTCGAAGCCCCTGCCCCGCGCCTCTACTTCGAGAAACGCCAAAAGCACGGCTGTTTCGACGCCAAGCTCACGCGCCGCCTCGCCCACGTCCCCTTGGGCAAGCCGTCGACCAGTGCCAACGAACTCCATGATGATCTCCAATGTCAGGATTTAGAACAAGCCAAGCAATGACCTGCGGCCAGTTGCTTTGTATGTTATGCTCCGATGTGATGAATTATTTGCGGTGGATCTGCTTGAAGTAAAACGCAGCCTCTTTAGGATTACCGCCGCACCCAATGATTAACATTTGTTAGCGGCCCGCTAGACACTGGGATCGCTATTGTGTATAGAACCCGCCCATGAACACGGCTCTCGCATTGCGCTTAAAATCAATGGACGGTATTCGAGGGCTTCTTGCTCTTGTCGTCGCGTTTGGGCATTCATACGCCACCTTTGTGGGCAAATGGCTCCCCGCTCCTATTCCTAATTTCAGCTTTGCGGTGGACTTGTTTTTCATACTCTCTGGCATGGTGCTATTTCATTCGTACCGAACCAAACAATTCACCTACACTCAGTTTTTCGCCAACCGCCTGTTTCGGCTTATACCCATGCTATATTTCAGCATTGCTCTGGTCTTTTTGGCCTTTATCGTGACAAGAGGTGAACTTTTCCCAACTTGGCTGGAAGCGGGTAAGCATTTCAATTTTGCGCTGATTGGCGAACTAACTCTGACCTCAGAATTGTTCGTCCCACCACCCGGGCATATTAACCCGCCAGCGTGGTCAATTTCGGTGGAAATTTTTGCCGTATCAGTGACCGTACTTTGTGCCATCGCTATTTATCGCGCCGTTAAAACGCGACTGCTTACCCTGGTCGGGTGCGCGGTTATGATCGCACTGTTCTACTGGATTTTGGGAAAAACAAACATTTCAATGGCGCGTGGTTTCATGGGAAGTATTGCTGGCATAATCGCCTATGTCTTGCTTGTTGATCTTAAGATAAATAAATTCGCGGTGCTGTCAGCATCAACCGCCGCGATCATAATCACGATAGCGTTTCTAGTTATAGAGCGCCCCATTATGGAGCTTTCCCTGTTGAGCAATAAGGCTGGGTTTATCCCAAGCGTTATTGACGAATATTTAGTTGTGATGTTGGCGGCAGGAGTATGCTATATGGTCCTTATATCACAACCCAACTTGTGGGATAGGGTTTTTGAAGCCCCCGCGATTTCCTATTTGGGCAAGGTCTCATACAGCATTTACCTACTTCATATGCCAGCCGTGTTTCTTTTGCTGCCTCTACGGCAAGACGGGGCCGTGGTGCAAAACCTTTTCGTCGCGGCGGCGGCGCTGGGCCTTACGGTGATAGCTAGCGGGATCACCTTCCGGTTTATCGAAACGCCTTTCATCCTGTTAGGTCGGAAGATTTTGCGCGCACCCTTGCCAGTAACTGCCCAACCTAAGATTATCAACTCTCGTCAATGCTGACCTCAAGGTTGGCGAAAATGGCCGACCCTAAACGGTTTTCGACCGCAAGTTTTCTGGTTGAGGTGTCGAGGAAAAGAGTGATTTGACCATCGGTCCCGGTTGTTCCGTCCGGTGTACCCGTTGTTGTCGTCATGCTAGATCCAGCGGCCCCCTCTTCAATTGATACAATTTCAGCTGTACCTGTTGTCTCCCAAGCAAAATGTATCCAACGCCCAATTCCACCCGCCATCAAAAAGCCGGTTCCACCGCTATTGATGGGCAGAGGAATGGTGGTGGCGAACTCATCATCTTCAATGCGCAATATGCTGAAAGGTTTTCGCGTGTAGCGTGCGATTTCCGAGGAAATATCGACCTTTTTTGTTTCAACTTGCGCTTGGTAATAATATAGCGTCTCTCGACCGTATGCGAGTAGCGCCAATCCGCTTTCGGGGTTTACCCATACAGATGGGTATCCGGCCAATGATTTTTCACCACCGGGTGCAGAATAGCCAGAAAGCATTTCAGTGCTGTCTACCAGTACCTTTTCGTGTGACCAATTGGTTGCCGCTGATATAGCGTCATCTGCACGTGCAAACCGAAAGCACATGGTGTTGAGGTTTGGCGCGGGGTCACTAACTGTCTCTCGCGCCATATAGACGAGGGCGATATATGCCTTTCCGCCGACGAACACTGTCGTCAGATCGTGGCTTTTATAGCCCCCTGAAACTGTAAGGTTGGTCTGTCCTTGGTTAGTCCAGTTTGCACCACCGTCCACCGTTTTCAATTGCAACATTGATCCTGTTACATTGTCTATTCGGACCATTGCAATCCAGTTTAGCTCGTCAATGATTGCCACGGTGACCTCTGAATACAGAGTTGCTCCATCATTGACGATCAGTTTTGATACCCAGTTATCGCCATCGTCATCAGAATACATGACAAATGACTCATCACCATCGTAAGCCCCCACGACTAACCGCCCCGAAGGGGTGCGCTGGACTTTTCCAAAAAATTCAACAACGCCGGGTACATCGCCAGTGATCGTAATGGTGGTGTCATCTGCATCCCATGTGATGCCGTCGTAGGACTTTCTCATCACTGGTGTCCATGTACCTGATCCGATCACCTGCTTGCTGCATAGCGCTATAAAACTCAGGTCTTGTAGTGTGCCAAGCGCGGGCCAATAGTAAACAGTATCCCCAGCGCCGATCCCGTCAAAAATATCAATCTTGGCGGACCAGCTTTGTCCCCCGTCTGTCGAATACCTGTAGGACACATTTTGCGGGACCAACTTAAAGCCAACTTTGACGTTGCCAGCAGTATCCCCGTCAACTGTCACTTGGGTTACATCTTCAAAAACCTTCGTGGTAGCCACGCCGGAAACTCCGGCTGTTGGCCCGGAAATCGCTTCGGAGTCTGCCGACCCCCCTACGGTGCCATACACCGTAAAGGTTCGGGCGCTGTCATCCGCATCGGAGATAACCTCGACTTCGGTTGCAGCGGGGGGTGTTGCCACTCCACCGGATGCATATGTACCTTCAATTGTGAGGTTTTGCGTGCCGCCCGCAGCGGGCTGCTGCGAGGCGCTAACGCCTTCATGCGAGGCGCTGTCATGTTGATTGCCATACTTATACAGCACTCCTAAAATATTTCGTCCACACGCCAAGACCGGGAAGTGCGCATAAGTGTAAATGCCAGCGCCGCTTTCTGGTGTGCTTGATCCGAAGGGTATTTGACCCCATGGGACACTGCGGACTTTTTCAAATATTGCAGCATCCGAAATATCTTGGCCAGCCCATTCAACATTTACCCGGCAAGTGCCGACATTGAGTGAAGTCGAACCGTCATGGTTGGACACATCTAGCTCGACATATGTAGTTTGATCAGTCGCCACATCTACATCGAAAACAGCATCAACAGCCCCTACTGTTAAGCGGATGCGGTTTTTGGCCAGGTTGCCGCCTGGATCGAGCGCCAAAAGGCTTGCTGAAATATCGCTTTCGCCCAGTGTTTCATCATCGATGTAGAGTTTGGTTGCGGCGCTCAAATCAGCGTTGTTTGCGCGGATTGATGAAGCAGAAGGTGGTGAAGTGGTTTCAGCCTCGAACTCGAAAGCATATCCAGCTTTCCCCAATGCCTCGGCATCTTGTTCTGCTGCCGTGCCAATTGCCTGATAACGAAGTTCGCGAGTTTCAGCGCCATATGTCAATGTGATTTTGTATGACCCACCGATCACATGAAAGGCGACTTGCCCATCACTTACAGCGAAAGGATTACCGAGACCCGTTGTTCCATCGCGGTCAGAATAAGGGATTGCAAGTTCCCCCGTATCTTCGCGGCGCACTGTCACGGTTCCAGCAACCGCAATCAGATTGCCTTCATCATCCGTGAAATCATGCTCAAATCGTGCCAATGCCATTAGCGAACGCCCTTTTTCTTTTTGCCCCAAATGAAAAGAGCCAAGCCAATCGGGGAGAACACGCCCACGGCCATAATCAAGCCCATGAACGCATCGACTTGATGGACACACCACCAAAGCTCCAGATTTGCGTTGATCCATTCGGTTAGTTCTGTGTTGGAGTGCATTTTCCAGTCGTGGACTTCGCAACATGCCCGCCACGAAGGACCGCCCGGCCAGCCATCAAATCAGCCGGTGCAACCGTCATTTTCAAACGCCATTGATTAGTGCCTCGATCTGTGAAATCGTCTCACTCACGACGATTTCGCGCTGACACCCATCGATTGCGACAATCGCGCCGCGCTCGTCCTGATCCGACAGGATTGTGAGAAAATCCACGTTGACTGCTATTTGATCGCCATATCGATGAACCGCTTCGCCTTGCCCGTTTGCAAAGCCTATGGGTGTCAACTTGATCAGTTCATCGCCAGCTTGCGCCAGGAGCGCTTCTAAGCCCTCTTGTGCGGAGATATCTGTGTTTTCGTACTCGTGCCGCACCCAGGTGTCATTTTGGTCCTGAACGATGCCTATAATGCGGTCTGGCGCGATTAAACGCTTGCCACCGCCATTGTTTCGCGCACGACTTTTGCCGCCGCCCTTAATTGTAAGAGCAACGCGCTTGCGCTTTTCCTGATTTGCCATTTAGTTGACTTTCGCCCCGTAATAGGTGCCTGAGAACGTGCCTTCTAAGACATAGGACCAGCCATCAACGGCTTGCCCCGCCGCGCCGCCGTCACCGCCCGTAATTGGACTATCCGACGCATCACCGCCCACTTGGGCGCGATCCCCGCCATCACCTGCTGGCTGACCCTGATTTGAATTACCGCCCGCGCCGCCAGTGTCTAGCCCGCCAGCGGCGCCATTTTGCGCGCCGGGCGCACCAGTGCCGCCTAAGCCGTAGCCAGCTCCGCCGCCTCCGCCGCCCCCGTTTGCTTGAGGTCCGAACCAGCCTATATAATCACCAGCGCCCCCGCCGCCTCCGCCGCCTCCGCCTTGGATCGTTGCGCCGGAATCGGCGTTGAGATTGATTGGATAGCGAAGATAGAAAGCATCACCCCCGTCCTGCCCATCATAACCAGGGTTGTTGTCGCCTCCGCGCCCGTTCGCGCCTTTGCCGCCTTTGCCTGTTAAGACGCCGTTCTGATTAACGGTAATGCGGACCAAGTGGAATTTAATAGCGCTTGTCGTTGCTGTGCTGGTAGCGTTAGCGTCCAATGTAACTTGAGTGCCGCTGTCTACACTCAATATCTTTGTGCCGTCCGGTATTCCGACGCCACTCACAAACATATCGGCAACCAGCGAAGATGTGTCCGGGATATTGGTTACTACCGCCGACCCGTTAGTTATATCACCCGTTGTGTCAAGTTCCGGCCAACTGCCAATATTCAGCGCATATGTCGAAACCGCATTGGCCTTTATCACCACACCTGAATTGACATTGAGGGTTACAACCTCGCCGCCAGTTGGCGCCGGATAAAGCGCATCATGCAAAGTGCGCAGATTTACGTCAGAATCGTTCGAGCTGATTGTGATTGGTCGATCATTGGGATCAAGCGGCTCAATGTCATCGAATAGAAATTCTTGCGCTTCGATTTCGTAATAGTCGCGCCTTGGGCTAACCCTCAGGATTTGCGCAGGCACATCAACTCTCACGCCCTCGTCCGTCACCAACATAGGGTCCGAAATAATGCAGCCATCGCCCATTTTGGGTTCTTGGTCGCTGTGGCGGTAAATATTGAACGTGAATTTGCGTGGCGCATCACGATACATACCGATGATAAGCTTATTAACGCGCTCAGCCGCCGCACTGCCCCCAGTTGCGATCCACCGGCTGTGGATTTGCCGGATGGCCTTCCCGTCGTTTTCCTCTGCTTCTGTGTCAATATAAAGCTCAGACGCCCGATAGTTATCTTTGTTTTTGATGCTTTCTACCGGGTTACGCATCCCGTAATATGTTTCAACCCTGCTCACGCGTTCATTCGGTTGCTCGGTGATTTGCAGCGAGCCTTGCAAGATTTTTGTGTCATCAAAGCGCAGAGCATCGGTCGGGATTTCACGCAATACGCGCAAACGCACCTCGGGCTCCAGATCATCCCACCACACCATCAAGCCGCACTGCTCAATAATCTCCGAAGCCAACTGGTCAACTGGTGTCGGTTCAGGGATTAGTGCGGAGATCACCCGTCCATAATAGTCAGTAGTTTCGGTTTGCCATTCACTCAGCGGTATTTCACTTGCATCGACCCCGGCACCGTTGACCAATAGATCATTCAAAACATCGGCCGGGTCTTGTGCTAAATATTCTTTGCCCACCTGCACACGGTCGCCGCCAGAATGCGCTATCGCGTCGGTGTTGTATTGCCCGCGTGTCAATGTGAGCACGTCCGCTGAGCGAGTGAAGGAGCAAATTTCCTTGCCGCCGATCGTCACATATCCTGACGCTGGATAATCACTGTCGCCAATACCAGATGGGCTGAGCGTTGCACTGGTGTCGCCGCTGGTAATGTCCGCGATCAAAGACCCGGGAGAAAGTGCTGGATACAATGCGCGGTCGCCATCTGCCCGCTTAAGATCGTCTTTCGCAGTGATCGTGTATTTGCCATCACGGTTAGGACCGTTAAACCCCTCAATCGTGAAGGTGCGGGTTTCCATATCCGCGATGTCTTGCCCCTTGACGCCCTGTATATACCTCAGGGTCCGCGCTCTAAGGTAAGGCTGACGCGGACGAAACTTTCCCCAATGTGTCCCCTGCGTGTACGGATCGATTCCGCGGTCGCTGATATATTTGTCATATCCATCGCCAGTGTCTGAATGGGGATGATCAGAAAGCGTGACAGTCAAAGAGGATCGAACACCCAAGCTTTTCCCAGGCGCAATTCTACCCGGTTGAAAGCTAAACCCCGCCAGATACGGCAAAGCATCAAAATCGGTGTTGGTGCCAAAGCGCAAGGTCACTGGACTATTGGTAAAATTGGCGCGGTCCTGGCACGTCTTGAGGCTGTTAAAGCACTTCTTTGTGCCTGTTACGCCTATGGCCGCCGTGCAAGGCGATGTGCCATAGGTTAACGAGCAATAGTCAATGTCGATTTCGACGTAGGCAACCGATTGTGTCATATGGCCAGTCCGTCAACTTCGAACGTAATATCAATTTCTCCTGTTACCCGATTGATGATCGGTATGGGATTATTGGTCGTCCAACAGTAAGCCACCTCGTCCGGGTAATTCTCTGGGTCCCACGCGAAAAAGAACGTCGAACGTTTTCCTTCCATTCCAATGTCTTTTAGATTTTCCCTATACCAAACAGGGTCCAAATCCTTTTGCACGATATTGCCCGATAGGGTCGCGCCCAATTCAACATAGCCCAGCCGATCGCCGCTTTCTGCTGTTGCTCCGAAACCCCGCGATTGCCGGGCGTATTTGATCGGCATGTGACCAACTGGCAAACCGTATGTTAGGGGCAAAGATGTGCCGCAATACATAACAGCCGCTTCGGGTGCTACCGTGCCCGGGTTCAAAGTAATGCGAAGACCGTTGGCAACTGTGGCCGTGAACTGAAACACTGTGGCCAGATTGTCAGCCAGAACATTGGCCCCCACGACCTCCGTCCAATCTCCCGGCGTATCAGGATCGCCCCCCGGATCGAGAATTTCAATCGAGGTAATTGAAGCGCCACCATCAGCGAAATTGTGCCGTGCGAACGCGACATAATCGATCGGATCGGTGTAATCGAAAAGCACCGTCAGTTTTTGGCTCGCGGTACTTCCCGATTTCCACGAAAGGCTGGTGTCGGAATTGGCCAGGTTGGTGGCTGGATTGGCTGTCGTCTCCTGCTCGGCCGTGATCGTATCGAACGCCACGAGATTGTGGTGGTAGATACGCGGCAGCCCGGACTCGGCATCTGTGGCCCGCGCGAGCGTATACGCACCTGAAAAGACAATGCTCATAAATTAAGCCGCCGTGTTTACATTGATTTTATGACCATCGCCCAATGCTTCATTAAGCAATTCGACGATCTGTTCAGGTGAAAACCCATTTCCGACCAAAGTCACATTGGTTGTGCGCTGGGGCTCTGTCGCTGGCGCTGTCTGTTGCGGCGCCGAAGATTGACCGCCGCCGCTGACGCTCGGAACTGATCCCGACCCCCGTTGAGCGCTCGAAATTGCCGCGATTTGGGCAGCGCCTGACGCGGCCGCCACACCAGCAGCAGCGAAACCCCAAGGCGTGGGGCCATAAGTGGCCAAGGCCTTTGTTACCGCTTCAGCCGTGTTGACCACGGCATTTGCGATCGCGAAAGCTTTATTGTCCTTGAACATTTGAGCAAGCGCGCCAGAAAGGCCACTCGCCAGCCCGAGTGCTGAAGCTGCCACTTCCGCTTTGGCTTGGAACGCCGCATGAGCGTATGTGTCCCACTCAATCGCGCCAAGCTTGAGCATTTCGTTCAATTGGGCAATTTCGTCGCGGGCAATTTCCCAGGGCGAACGTTGCGACAGCGCGAGCTGCACCCCTTCAACCTTGAGTTTAGCCTTGGCCATTTCTTCCCCAAGCAAAGCGATTTGCTCAAGTTGCGCTGGGCCAAGCGCGATATTGTCATTTGCGGCCTGGGCAATCATTTCTTGCTCAAATCTTAGAGCTGCAGCCGCGCCGGTCGTGAGCTGAAGTGCTTCAGCCTCTACCGCCAACTGATCGATACGCTCTTGCGCCATTGCGATGAGATCAGAATATGTGGTGCCCGCACCTCCACCGGTGCTGACGGTGCCCCCACCACCTGAATCCGTTTCTTCGGTTTTCACTGTTTCTTGTGCTGAAGCGAATTGCTCGCCCACCAAGCTGCCGGATAGAACGGTTCCAACCACAATCTCGATTTGAACCTTTTTGGCGTTGATTTCGTCAATCTTGGATTGAATGCGATCAAGCTCCGCCATTGCAGCATCAATCTCGCCTTGGCTGTTGGAAACGATCGTGCCGGCAGAGATCGTCCCATATGTTTCTTCCAATGCATTGGCACCGGCCTGCAATGCTTTTTGGTATTGGATATGTGCAAGCGTTGCTTCCCGGTCGGCTGCTGCCAGCTCGAGCGCTGCTTCAGCCGAGTTCAGTTTTTCCCGGGCCTCGGTGGCCAATGCTTCAGAAACATCACCGGAGCTTTGCTCAAGTTTACCCTGGACTTCAACAAGGTCAGCCGCAACGTCGTTATAATCAAGCATCGCGTCCTTTGACTTGCCGGTCCAAAGCACAAATCCTGTCAGTCCGGCAACGGCCAGTGCGAACAAGCCCGCGGGGCCAGTCAAAACGGCCAAGGTTGTGGCAAACGTTCCGACCGCGACTGTGAGTGTGCCTGTGGCGATCGCGGCACCGCCCGCGGCCAATGCGTATGCGCCTAAACCAGCACTCAATGTCGCAATGACTATGATTACGTTGTCCATATTATCGCCAAGCGCCCGGAACATTTCGGTCAAAGCCTGTGTTGATGCGCGCAAAACACCGGTCAACCCGGCTTCGCCCATGGTCAAGATCACTGATTCAATCGTTGACGCCAAAGTTTTCAGGTCACCGCCCAAATTGTCTCGCATGGTTTCGGCCATTCTCTTGGCTTCGCCATCGACCTTAGACAGTTCTTCACCGAACTCGCTCACCCGATCGGCTGCTTCAACCAGCACCAAGGCACCACTTGCAGCTTCACGACCAAAGATTGTCATGGCGTCAGCGGTGGAAAGACCTGCTTCGCGCAACCTGGCAAGCACAACAGACAAATCGTTTGTAGCTGGGTTCACATCTTGGATCGTTAGGCCTAGGCGCTTCAACACTTCTTCAGCTTGCTTGGTTGGGCCAGCCAATGAAGCCAACACCCCACGCATTGCTGTGCCGGCACGTTCTCCCTGAATACCAGCATCAGAAAGAACGCCGATTGCGGCAGCAGTATCTGAAAGCTCGATTTCCAATGACGATGCGATGGGCGCGACCGTTGACATCGCCTGCCCCAACTGCGAAACGCTGGTGTTCGCCCGGCTAGATGCCGCGGCCAAAACGTCAGTTACTTCGGCCGAGTTTTCCGCAACAATGCCGAAACCCGACATGATATTCGAGGTAATGTCAGCGGATTGCGCCAAGCCCATCGATGAAGCCGTTGCCAGATCCAAGACAGCGGGGATAGATGCAATACTTTCCGCCGCTGTAAAACCTGCCATACCCAAAAAGCGCATGCCGTCCGCTGCTTGCGAAGCGCTGAACTCGGTTGTTGCGCCCATTTCTCGGGCCACATCGCGCAGTCGATCCATTTCAACAGACGTAGCTCGGGTGATGGCCTGCACTTGCGAGATAGATTTCTCGAAACCCGAAATGGTGTTGATTGTCCTGTTCAAGCTAAATGTTGCCGCCGCCACCGCGATAAACTGGGCGGCCATTCTGGCAGCGCTTCGCGCCAGTCGGTTTGCAGCTCGTTCGGCACCAAAACCGCGCTTTTCAAACTCTTCCAGCCGATTATTCGCAACCACAACGCCGTCTGAGCTGATCGCAAGGCCTAGTTCTGACAAGTCCATCATGAGTTGCCCTCGCTTTCAATGTGCGATAGCGTCCTCCGCAAATTGAGAGGACGACAAATGCGGTTGGCGATACTTGTTTTTGGGATGCTGTTTTCGACGCAGGCATTGGCTGGCGGGCTTACGCCACAAGCTGAAGCCTGCTCATATTTGGTTAAAACGATGGCGAGAAAGCCAAGCAACGTCACGATCAATAAGGTTCTTGATTATGCGAGCCTGGGCAAGCCTCTGGTTGATGTCAAAATGACCCTGAAACGCGACGGGCGCGCAGACTACGAAGAAACGATCGAATGCCACTTCAAAGACACTTCATCGGTAGTGTTTACGGGATACGGTTTCGGCAGCTCCGAAATGGATGATGCATTCCTCGAAAAAGCCAATGATGCGCTCATATTGGGCGGATTCCGTTCTCCCTAAGTGTTCGCATCACGCCTTTTCGCTTGTGCCTCGGCAACGCCAGACAACCAGGCATCATCCATTTTTTCGATCATCATTATTTCCCAGGGTTCCGGCGCCTCGCCACTCAATCGCACCCAAGCGTCGATGCCCTCAAATGTCAGTGGCGCGTACCCGCTGGTCGAAGTTGGCCGACGCCGTGATAGTCTGAGAAACCAGTCAATCAAATATTCGTGCGATATAGGTTCGGGTTCCTCGCTATCTCGATCGATTGCAGCTAGGTGCTGACGGGGGCTAAAACCATTCTCGTCCGGCAAATCGTATTTCGCCTTAAACGAGATACATTCTACCAGTGATTCCGTCAGCTCTTCATAAAACGGTTGAGATCGTCCGCAGCGTCAAGAACCTGCTCAAGCAGTGTCGGGTGTTTGCTATAAAGAACGATCGCGTTTTCAGCGGTGCACTTAGGCCCCTCGAAACCATCAGGATAACGCCATGAAATGGTGGCTGCAACAGCGTCTTCCATTTGCATTGCATGCAATTCGTTTGAGGTGTCGCCAGTGTATTTAGAACCCTGAGCTGCTGCTGCCCGGCGAGCTTTCCGACCTTTGGGATCGTCCTTCTGCGCGCTGATGCCAAACTTCAGATAAAAATCCTTAAGACGGGCATGCGTTTTTTTGCGGCGAGTGCTGTCTGGGCCGGCCAAAGTGATAAACATGCCGGTCGGTTCACCAGCATCGCTATATACTTCGAATTCCGCCCCTTTCTCTTGACTGTCGACAGAGACGAAATTGGTGTTAAAATCAAAATTCTTGGTCATATTTGATCCTTATGCGGCGGTGCGCGTAATTACCAGCGATGAAGCATCACCAGTGTTGTAGGTGCCAGTGAACGGAAGTTGAGCGAGCAAACCCTCATCAGCTTCCGTGATGCTGCCAGCAGTGTATTTGAGCGAGGAAATATCGAACTGAAGATCCCCGCCTGTGATGCCCTGAAACTCGACGGTCAAAGCGCTTTCAGTTTCATTCAAGAACTTGTTCAACAGAGCTTCGGTTTCAAAGAATGCTGTTGCTGTTCCGGTCACGTCGAACATCCCAATATTGGCGTGGGGCGCGGTATCTGAGCCAATTACATATGGCAAAACACCGTTGTTGCTGATCGACAGTTCCAAAGCCGTCATGTTTGCGGCCGAGCCACCTTCAGTCAAAGTGCCTGTAAAGCCGTCGAACGGATCGTTACCCGCTGTCGCGGTCGAGGTGGTGGCCACCGTGGCAGCGGCTGCGCTCATGCCCCCCAGTCCGAGGACGTTAAAAGCACCGGTGATCATGCCGTTGGGCTGAGCTGAAAAGCTAAAGCCATTCATGAAGCAGCCGGTAAATGGCTGAAACTCTGAGATGTCGTCAAAGCGGCGCTCGAGCGTGAAATACTTGAGCGTTTCCCCAACCTTGAGCACATCAGTTGACCAGGATGAACACATGACGCTTTCAAAGAGGGCGTCAAAATCACCGTATGCCAGCTCGATGGGGATTTCGCCCGCAGCCCGCCGTGTACCGTGCCGCAAATGCGTCCGGTTTCGGTTGCCAATGCGTTCGGACTGGAAATTGTCCTTTTCCACGTTCAACGAAGGATGACCCGCAATGGGGATTTCAACCAGCGTTGGTGTAACTGGTGTGGTGCCGGGAGTAGATTCCTCGACATACCACAACGACTGCTTAAATCGTTGACCTTGTACCATGACTTAATCCCCTTTCTTTTTGGGCTTGAGTTCATCATTGACGCGGACACCGCGCCCTGATTTTTCGTGATTTTTGGCCAACGGTTCATTGGCGACCGTGTAAGTGTCGCCGGGGTTTAGCCAAGCAAGCGGCTTGCCATAGCGGAAGCGCTTGGCCGCTTTCATTTTGATCGTCATTGGTTGCCTCAGCTTCGGTTAGCGTCCGCGCTATAGCGGATCGAGATTGGAATTCGCATTTTAGGATCTTCGGCCCGGGAAATATCCGACCCTACCGTTGGCGGGCGATCGACCCGCACGGTGTACCCGTTGTTTGTCAGATCCAGTGGCGGTTCAAAGTGCTTCGCAATGTCGCCAGCGATTTCGGAAGCGACAGCAAAATTTTGATCCTTTTTGGCGTAAAGGAATATCTGGAAAATTCCCCGGTGCCGGGTTTTGCCTGTGCTGCCCATGGTCGCGAAACTTGGATCATTGCGCAGGATATTGGCCGACAGATAGTTCTCACCGGCTGGCGGTGTAAAATGTTCGTTCGGATAATCAATTTGCAGTGCCGGCGACAGTGTTAAAGCGTCCAGCCTGGCTTTAAGCGCCAACCAAATAGCGACTTCCGGTGTTGGCGTTGCCATGCTACAACCTCATTTATGAGAAAAGACGACAAGCCCCTGACAACGGAACAAGTCCATGATCTATTCCACCAAGCAAGCGAGTTGCTCGGCGGCAAAGTTGTCGAAACCCAAGACGTTGAATTATTGCTGGCCAGCGCCAGATGTGACCTTGAACGCTATCAACGGGCCCTCTTGATCCTTACGGAAAAGCGCGAATAGCCTTGGAAGCGTTTCGATTTACCGTTTCCTGCCACTTTTGCACCTCAAGCCGAACAAATCCATCTTCATACTCTCGAGGTATCGCATAAGAAGCGGTAAAACCCAGGAACAGAACCTCTCGCCCGGCGTCCCACCCGGCAATCACCAACGAAACATCATCTTCACTCGGGCTGTACGACCCTTCCGGTGCATCAGAAGGCGGTCGAGCGTAAGGGTTAATTTGCGGCATTGAAGACGTTGACGCCATAAAGCTGGCCCGCAAGAACCCCGTATCCACTCGCATGTGGCCGCCTTTAGCAACCGGCTTGGTAACGCCGCGGGCAACGTCCTGCGCACTCCCCCTTGCCACGGCATCAATTCTTTGCCTGGACTTCTTTACCCAAGCGGAGATGGACGCGCTGAATGTGGGCATTTAGGCCTGTTCTCCAAACACATCTATCTCGATACGTTCAATGCACCGACAGTTGACAATCTCTTTCGCTGGCGCCCCCAACGAAGTATCGCCGGGATGCATCATTCTTGCGCCATCTGGTGTGATGTATGGAACTTCCAATCCCTGAACTGTTTGACCATCCATAAGGTCGTGCGAATGCCGTACCCTGCTATCCCCGGCGCTGTCCCAAGTGCGGATGACCTGATCTGACCCATAGTTTGTTTTTTCGAGCCCTTGGCGAAATCCTTCTTTGCGCGCGGCGTTGATACTCGCCAAGCTTTCGGTGCGGGCAATGGTTTCGCCACGGTGCGCCAACAGCCGGTCAGCGTATCTGCCAGCGATCCGATCAATCGTGTCAGCATTCAAAGCTCTGCCCTCTCGCAAAGCCTTCGCAACGGTGCTGTCAAACCGCTGATCACGCAATTCACGGCTTAGATAATTTCGCAATGCTGCATTGCTGCCACTGACGAGCTCGTCACGCATCGATTGAACATATTGCGACTGAATGCCCGACAAACCGACTAATCCGCCTGTACGCCTTCCTGTGGCCCGATTAACGCGACCCACGATAGCGACCGCCAAGCGATTGGGGTTACGTCCGCGCGAAAGCCCATCAACCAGAACATCGCGAATGCTGTTTTTTTGTTCGTCAATGATCCGCGTGATCAGGTTTGAAGAATGCCCCCTTAGCCACTGCTCTGCGCGCGGATTGCGCACATCAAACCGAAATACAATCTTTTCGCCCTCGGCATCAATCAGAGTTGGCATATTGCCGACCATAGACGCCCCGCCCGATGCATATGCCTGAGCGATCGCCGCCTCAAGGGCCGAAAACGCCGCTCTTTCAAGGTTGAGCGCATCGATCGCGCCATCAATGTCACCGCGTTTCAATCGATCAGCGAAGACCCGTAAAACGATATTTGACCGAATGTCTTCAATACTCTCCAGAAAGGCCGTTTTGACAACTGGATTATATCGGTCCAGCAAAGCATCGATCTGCTTTCTGAGTGATGGTCTACGCGCCATGTTAACCCCATAAAAAAAGCCCCGCTATGCGAGGCTGGGAACTTTGATTGTATGGCAGGCTTTGGCTAACATGTCTTGATCTGTATCGCACCAATTCCCCGCAGCGCAGACATAACGCCTTCCTTTTGAACCAGTGCTTCAAAGTCGTCCACCGTCACCACAGGACCATCAGTCTTTACATGCTGCCATCTCCAGCCATGTTGCTTTAAAGTTTCAGCAATGTGATCATCAACCGAAGCAGCCGGACCTGAACAGTACCAATCTATATAGCTGCCATCTTCTCTAATACCTGCGATCAACCCACCAGCTTCGCGAAACGAATATGATACGATCTTTTCACCGCTCAACCATTCTATATTGGTGAGTGATGACCAAAGGCGGGTACAGAACTCGTCATCGGTTTGGATTTGATACCCAAAAGCCTTATCGATTGTATCTTCAAAGCTATCTCGACCGTGCTGAATGACTGTCATGATCTTATTGCGCCTCTGCCCAAAACTTCCACCAAGCAACCCAATCAACTTGATCGGATTTAATTGTCCCGGTGAATTTAGCCTCAACCGTCCCCTCTATCGAAAACCCTTCATGCTCGACTGGCTCCCACTTCTGAGAGTGCTCATTAAATGTGAGAACTTCAAAGTTCGCCATCATTCAAGCAAACTGTCATTGAAGTTTAGTCCCGCCTTGGACGCAACCCCGCTCTTAAAGTTGAACACACCCCACGGCAGAACTTCGCCAGCCAGTGCTCGACCTTCTGGTACAGGCATGTGAATAGCAACCTGTCCATATGGCGCGGCCCTTGGCTTATACCGCTCAATCAAATCAACGCATTCTTGCTTTGTGATTGCCTTCTTGACCGTGATCGCGACGAGGGCGCCGTTCTTGCCACCGTTTAGCGAAGTGGTAGTTATGCTTTTGATAAGACCCAAAAGCCTGACTGATTTAGCGAACTCAGCCATGCCAGCGGCTATTTTAGTCGGATCAGGTAGCCATTGATTTGATGAAGTTGTTTTCATGTTCAAATATTACCTTCAGCCAACGCTGAATGCAACTCTTATCCCCTTACAATGAACTTCCAAACAATTGCCGTTCCCGCCTTGGGTACGCGCATGGTTCGGATGACTTCGACCTCTTTTCCATCAATGCTGATCTGGTCGCCTGGCTTCGCCTCGAATGCCTCTTCAACTTCTGTGACGGGCGAACCGTCAACATGAGTTTTGGTCATGACAGCAGAAGCTGTCACCATTGCATCGGTGGCAAAGATTGTGGTCCCGTCAATAAACTTGTCGGCCACTGCCCTGGTGGTGCTGTTCAGCCGATAGGTGACTGTGTTGTCAGGGACAGGCTCCCAGGGTTCATCCGGGTTTGGTGCGCCGGGCGTTGTGCGCTTGAGGGTGACCGTGCCTTGGTTGAACTCTGTCAACAGTTCGGTGGCAACGGCTTGCATGTCATCGTAAAAGCCCACGACTTACCTCCAGTGCCAGCTTCCGCCGCGCTGCATGCCATTCAGAACGGGCCCCAGCATGGTTTCGATCTGGCCATATTTCGTCTCTGGAGATGCGCCTTCAAAAAACTCTCGCTCAACCGCTCCGTCAACCTTGTTTCGCTTCACCATTCCGCCCCGGGCCGCATCGCTCGAAAGAGCAGCGCTCAAGGCCCGAACGGCGAGATCCGCATTCGCATCCACTATTTCTTGCGGCAGTTCGGGCAGCAGAAAGCCCGCATCATCAAATGCATTGCTTCGTGGCCATTGCAGGCCCTGAACATATCCTTTGCGGTGGCCGCGATAAAACCGACCATATCGAGCATCCAAATGACCGGCTGCTTCGCGCAGCGCGCCCTCTTTTTCGCCGGACGATGCTGCGTTCCAAGTCGTATAAAAACTTGAATGAGTGCGGTTACCCCAATAGGTGTCAGCGTCGGCAACAGAAACATAAGCTTCAGCGCCGGAGACGCCGGTGCCATCTTCAACGGTAAGTGCCATTGGTTTCCCCTTAAACGTCAACGTCGCGAATGATGGTTGCCGTGCCTTCTAGAATGCGTGTTACATCACCGGCGCCTGATGTGATGTGAACCGTGTAGGCCCGCACAATGTCTTGCAGCTCGTCCCGTTCATACTCCTCCCGGTTGCCCAGGACCGCATCGGCAAATGCGCCATATCCGGTCAGACTTCCTTCGCCCAAGTCTTCTGTTTGGGCTGATGTAAGAGAAAGCGTAACCGTCCCGGCCGCTCCACCAAGGGCAACGCTGCCGGTTCCCCAACCCGCGATTTTGAATGTTGCGGTATATCCGGTTAGATCGATCGGAGAACTCCCGCCGTAGGTATAAACGTATGACCATGTTTCGCTTTGCCGAATGGTCAGGTTTTGACGAACAGTCATTGATCCATCCTTGGTTGGGGTTGGCCAGACTTGGACCAAACCAGCACATTCCAGTCCCGGGAGTCAGTCTCAGCCAGAACCTGGCAAGCGCGTTCCACGTCTTTGGGAAACCGCACGAACAACTGTGGCGTAACGGCATGATTATGCCCGCAACAACAACCGCCCGTTTCTATGCCAGCAGCCCAAACCGCCTTCACCTGTTCAACGATGCAGGTGTCCAGACAAACAAACTCTTTTTGCGAGTGTGGGAAAAAATCCCGATATCTAACGGGTGTCTCGGCCATAGAACCGCCCAGCTCGGGGCGATTGTACGACCGACAGTTACACATCACTCGTTGGCCAATTGCGCTTCAACAAACTCCGCCTGTTTTTCGGGAGGCAGTTTGTTAAATGCTTTGGCATCGGCCTTTGTCAATTTCAAAGGCAGCTTTTCATCACCCTTGAAGATAAACCAGCTACCGCGGCCCACATGTTTGGCCGTGTAGACGCCAGAGTTGTTGTCGCCCCCTGCACCCCCTTTGTTTTCCTGAGAACCTGAGTTCATCTTGTTTTCCGGGGCCCCCGGAGCCTTTTTCTCACCATCGAGCGAGATGTACCGTTCTTTCAAAAGGCCGGGAAGCAGATCCTCGGGAATTGCGGGGTTCGGGACTTCATCAACTTTCGCCTCATGAGACGTAACGCCGTCTGTTGAGTAGGTGAAGTTTTTGAGTACATGAAGTTCGGTCATGATTTTATCCAATCAGTGCAATGAATTTTCCGGTTTTGGCGTTGCCACCACTGGAGACCACGATCTTGATGCGGTCATGGGCGGCAACGATAGGCACCTCGGTTAGTGTCGAAGCGCCGCCTGTATCCAGGTTGGCAGGGGCAACCGGATAATCTGACTTGCTGGCATTCACGTCTGTCTCGGTCCAAAGGCTTTCGCCGGTTGCCTCGAGCGTGATGTCAAAATCCACGCCGGTTGCATAATCGTCTTTGACATAATGAATGGACCAGATGCGCCCTTGAGAGACCGGGATATAACCCGTTCCATCGCCGGACGCATCAGTCGTGACATCAACCGATTTGCGTTCTACAAACATCGGTTTAAACCGTAGTTGCTGGTGGCGCAGCAACACCAGCGGAGCCGACCAAAATCCACCCCACCGTGTCGTCGACATATTCCAGATCAACGATGTCGCCAGCATCTGCAAACACGATTGTCGCAAACCCCGAACAGGTTGCCGGAGTCAACGTGCCATCGCCGCCGCCATCAGCAACCAATGCAATGTTGATCTTTTGGCCCGGTGTCCCGTCGGCAAGAGTTAACGCCTCCGCGTCGGCACCTGTGGTTTTGGCCACATAACGGGCGGTGACTGGAATGGCGAGTTCATCGGCAGCCACGCTCTCGGAAGCGATGAAGCGGCTATCAGTGAAAGTAGAGCCGCTGGCAAGTACCAAGGTGCCGTTGATGGTTAGCGTTCCACCGACAATCCATGTTTCGCCGCCCTGTTCAGCATAGTTTGATGTGTTGGGCATGAGGCCCTCCTTTTAAATCAGGCAAAAGGCGGGACCACAGCCCCGCCCGTTATTTTATGATGGTGGGTTGTCAGTCGGCGCGTGACGCGGATTACCCAAGATCGCGACACCGGCAATAAAGATATTGCCAGAATCGTTACCCGAAGGCGTAACGGTCATGCGCACATAGCGCTTCCCGCCCTTGTAACCGATCTTGCGGCACTCAACGTCATCAGCAAACGTGAAACCCGCATCGGCTTCAGTGCCGATCAATTGACTGTCAGCAACAGCAGCGTTGTCGGTCAGGGACGCATTGTCGCCGTCCTCGACCAAAACTGCGAAGGTCGCATCAGCATCTGTGTTGGTGCCTGTGATAAGAACGAGTTCACAAGCCTCATAACCAGACGTGTCGATGATGGCCGAAACAATGGCCGTGTTATCGGTGCGGGCCGCCACAGGGGCGATCAAAGGCACCGGATGAATGATATTGTGTAGGTCGCGAGATGCCATTTGGCTAACTCCCTATTTGGATTTAAACGGGGGCCGGGGCCGAAGCCCCAACCAATTCGTTAAGCGGAGATTTTCAGCTTTTGGATCGCCTCAGGCAAAACAACCTGACCGCCCACGCGCTTGCGCATGATGAAGCGGACATTGCCGGAAGTGGCCTGAGTGTACGGGTCGCGAAGCATTTCCATAGTCACCCGGTCAACCCAAGTGTACGCACGGCGGAAATCGCCGTATGCGATCGGATAAAGGCCCGCGCCAACATCTGGCATGTCCGGCATTTCCACATAGGGATCGCCATCGATGGTATTGGGTGCGCCCTGGGCAACGCCTGGAATCCACAGATAATTACCCGAACCGTCTTTCAAACGGCGGACCTTGCCGATGGTTGTCCGGTTCATTACCCATGAAGCATTGCGCGCATATGCGGTTTTAATCGCATGCTTAAGCTCCAAGAGGCCATCACCGTCAGTCAAATCGGCAGCTTCGCCTTGGTTGGTCTCACCAACATTGCTGTTTGTCATGAAGCCTTCTGGTTTACCAATGCCGTCGCCGGTCACGAATGCTGTACCTTCAGCTACAGAGAATTGCTCTGAAGATTCTTCGCTGATCTCGGCTTGCATGTTGAATGCGCTGTCTTCAAGCATTTGGTTGGAAATGTCGATCAGTGCATAAAACTCATGAGTTGGCACTTCTTCCAAGCCATAGGTCAAACCAGTGGTTTCAGATTTGCTGCCATGCTCGGCAACCCATTGCGCGGCAAACTGACCGGTGCGCTTAGGAATTTCAACGGACCGGTTGGCAGTTTGGCGAACCCGCGCAAGTGAACGAACAGGGCTCAACAGGGTTTCGGCCTTGATGATCTCGCGTACGAACTCGGCAGGCGCAAGGTGTCCGCCAGCACTAGAAGTGCCGACGTTCAACGCCTTCCACTCCTGCTCTACATCTTCAATGGCCTTGCGCTGGTTTTCCGACAAATTGGCCGCGCCGATGATGTGGTGTGCCACAACAGCCCGCGCCCAATCGTTCACGCGATCCTGTTTGGTTTCAGTGTTACCTGTAGGAGACCGCTTGATGGCCGTTTCGAGGGCGTCGAAGTTTTCCTGAAGCTCTTTGAGAGCCTTGGCATTCTTCTCAGCCATTGTGGCCTTTTGGTTCACGTCCTCGAACTTATCCAGAACAGCATTGATCCGTTCGGTTTTTTCTTCCGACAGGATATCCGCGGTGCCGATCTTTTCAATTTGCGACAGACGATCATCGTTGGCCTGCTTGAACTCTTCAAACGCATGCATGAAGTTTTCGATTGCGTTCTTCGACTCCGATCCTGTGGCGCGATTACCGCCGCCATTATCGTTCTTGCGCTCGATTGGACGCGCTGAAGCGCTAGCCGAGCCTTTAAGCAAGTGCTTATTCATTTTGGTATTCCTTTTTGGGAGAGAACTAAGCTCGCATTTTTTCTGCGAGCTGTGAAAGTGCGCTGATTTCATCAGCACTCATTGCGCCGTCCTCGTCCCGAGGCTCCAGCGACTTAAATCCGCCACTGGCAATCGATTTTGCCTGGGCGTGAGAGAACCCACCTACGTCCCGTAGGAAAGTCTCAAATTCTCGAATGGTCTTGATATTCGCTGCGTTTTTCACCGCGCTTACCGTGGCCATTTCATTCATTGCGAAGGTAACCACAGACACTTCGAGCAATTCAGCACGCGTGATGGTGCGAATGTCATTGTCCCGATCGTATTCATAGTCTGTAACCCGGTAACCGATCGACAAACCGTCAATGGCCCCGGCCTTCATCATCTCATAGGTTTCTTTGCCCGCTTGGGTGCTCAGCAGCAACTGACCGCGAACGAACAGCCCCTTCTGATTGGAAGACATTTGAACCCACGTTCCAATTGGTGACCGTGTGTCATGCTGCCAAAGCATACGTACACGCGACGCCGGACGACTTCGCAGGCTTTCATCAAATGCGCCGGCGCGAACGATATCCCCGCCGCTGTCAACATTGCCGTATGTGGAGGCATAGCCTTCGAACTGGCCATCTTCATTTACGGCTTTGGTGTCGAGCTCGAGGACGCCCCCGATTTCACCATTGAACTGACCGTCTTTGGTTTCAATGCGGATCATTCCTGCACTCCTTCGGTTTTCGGTAAAGGCTCGGGTTCCGGGCCAACTTCAATTTTTACTGGCGGGTGAGCTGCGCCCAAAACCCGCAAATGAACTGGTGCGCCATTCACCAGAGCCTTCAACTCTTCAACGCTCGGATACCAAGCCGTCACCATGCTGGTGCACATGCCCGCGGTTCCGTCATTGACAATTTCGTCACGAACCGGCAACCCCAAATACCCTTGTGATTTACCAAGCACCCGCGTCGCGTCTCTTACCCGTCCGATCATCATCAGATTTATTCCTGCTCATCTTCGTTGCCGGATTGGTCAGTAAGCGCGGCCACAGCGTCTTCTGCGTCACCGACCATGTCCGGAGCGTCGAGCAACCAGTTTTCAAATGATTGATCACCAATCAAGCCGACGCTTTTCAAATAGGTGAACAGTGGCAAATACATTGCCGGTTCATCCTGTGCCGCCTTAACCAGCGACGAAAGAACAGATCCGTCCACCTTGCGCTGCGGCATGTCGGGTTGCGGCTCGAACTGCATGGCCTCGCGGCCTTCATCCCGCGAAATAAGCCCGCTGTCCCACAGCTTGGTGGTTTGCTCTTGGCGTTGCTCGCGCCGAAGAGATAGCGCCTCAATCTCATCGAGATTAGGCTTCAGGTACAAATCTTCTTGAAACTGTGGAGACAGCCAACCATTGAGATGGTCGGTCAGGTCATTGAAAAGGGGCAAAACTGTATCTTCATAATAGCCCAGCTTTGCCTCGCGCTTGTTGTTGTATGTCGATTGACCAGGCAACAGCAATTCAATCGGCACCCCGAACGCTGCACAAATATCACGCGCTGCGTCGAGCTTGGATTCCGTGAGCTGCAATTGCTCCATCGTCATGCCGAAGCTTACCCAATCCACATTCCCGCCAAGGGTCATCGGGCGCCCCGCGTTTCGCGATCCTGTATACCGATCGAGCATCCGCTTTTCGGCCTCTTTGATCACGTCTTCAGGGGCCGATTGATACATGCCATCGGCACCTTTCACCGGTTTGAAAACCATAGCGCCAGAAGGCGTCGCCCCGTTTTGCAGCACGGCCATATTGTGAGCGCCCGCCTCGTTGTGGCGGTCGACGGCATAGGCCGCAGGCTCCACCAATGATAGGCCATACCAATCATCGGTTGGGTGAAAGCGGCGAACGTGCAGGACTTCACAAAATCCGGTTACTGGGTCGACCTGCCAATCTTTATGCTTGCCGCCCGCTTCATATCGATACGCCTGGGGCAAGCCATTTTGACCCGCAATTACTTTCATTCGATCGGGACGCAACGACCAAAGCTCGCGGGGCGGCGCTTTTCGGCGCGACGGCCCTACAGCCTCGAGATATGAGTTGCCAGCCAACTGCCAATATGTGGCCAAAGACTCCAGCAGCCAAGCTTTGGTATGGCCGGGCGCCGGTTTGTGCAACAGATCAAGCATCGGGTGCTCATCAACATCCTTGCCCTTGCCGTCGCTCAATATCCAAGGAATGGATGCGACACACTGGGCAGTCATTGAAACACACCGGAAGCCGATCGCATTTCTGATAAAGGCTTCCTCGGACAGTTGGCCGAAGTCCCGCTTGGTCCAAACGGGCTGACCTACCTGTCCGCCAGAAACGACGAAGCCCGCAGAGGAAGACTTTTCCTCGCGGTTAAACCAAGTACGGGGATCTAAAAGCTTCATAAATATGTCCTTACGATCCTACGTACCATTCAAATTGTTGAACCGGCGCTATCTCGTTAAAGGCCCGGGAGCTTGCATCGACAATGTCCTTCAGCTTGCCACCGGGGAACATTTCGACTTCATCCAGAAACATTTCGTTCCAAGGGCCCTCGAGAATATCCACGTTTCCGGCTTCGCATTGAGCTGAAAACGGCTCCGCGCGAGTTATTTTGTCGCCACTTTCAGGTGTCGCCCGGACATTGTGACCGGCCAACATTGTAACGAGTTGCTGCGCCTGATCCTTACCCGCTTGACCGGGGTCTTTTGGCAATGAAATGCGAATACCAGCGAATTTGGCTTCATCCTGATCGGCTGTGTTTTTGATCAGCTTTCGGACGCCGCCCGGAGTTTCTCGCTCCGCGGTGCAGTGGGCAACGATAAATCGACCATCAGGCATCCGGCCAATCACCACCCCGGCTGTGCGGGCTGAAGTCGGGTTATCCTTTGTTGCAGCCAAGTCCCAACCCCTACAAAAAACCGTACCTGCCGGAACAGCTTTCACGGTGTTGAAATATGCTCGTTTGAACATACCCCCGCCACGCGGCGCTGGGCGTTGCTGGTTTTGTCCTGCATGACCAACAGACCCCAGCGAAACCTTGTCGCGCTCAACCACGGTGCGCGGAAACCGGTCTTCAAATAACAATTCACCGTCTTTGGTGCGCTGATCCTGACAATAGACCGTCTTCATCTGCGCTTTTTCTACATACTCGCGGCGGCCCTCAGGGATTTCGGCATCTTCGGGATACCAAACTTGCTTTTGCGCATCGTAGCGCGCCTTGATGGGCTTTGACTTCATGTGTGAGGGCTTCACAACGGTGTAACAGCGGCGTTCCGGCTCATACTCCATTGGAAGCATCAAATGCTCATAACCAAGCTTTTTTGCCAGCGCCACGCCGGTTGTATCACCTTCATGCAAGCGCTGCATGACAATGACGATGGCCGATTTCTTGGGGTCGCTCAAACGGTTGGGCACCGCCTCAAGAAACGTTTCCTGCGCGTTTAACCTGTCCGCGTCGGACTTCGCTTGGCCAACCGAAAGCGGATCGTCGATAATTACGCGATCGCCACGCTCACCTGTAAGAGATCCGAAGGACATAGCAGCCCGAAAACCGGACTTGTCATTCTCAAACTTCAGTGTCGAATTTTGGTCCGGCATCAGATCAAACTGATTACCCCACCGCGCCCTGTACCAATCCGACTGCACCAACCGGCGCGCCTTGATATTGTCACGTTTGGCCAGCGATTCCTTATATGACGTGGCCAACGTGCGCAGCCAGGGCTTGTTCAACGGCCCCCATTCCCAGGTCGGCCAGAAAACACCAACCGTCAGCGACTTCATTGTGCCAGGCGGCACATTGATAATCAGCCGATTGATTTGGTCGTCGGTCACCGCCTTTAGGTGGTCAGATACGGCATCAATATGCCACCCATGGGAATAGGCCCGGCCCGGCTCTAAAACATGCCAGGCGCCTTTAATATACGCCGACAACGACACGCCAGCGGCTTCTGCTTCTTCAGCGATGCGGCTATCAGCATCTCGGCGTTGACGCTCGGCCCTAACCTTCTGAAGCATCTCCTTCGGTGTCATCGGCAATGCCACTGAACGCGGCCTCGAGTGCTGCAAGCTGGTCATCGGTCAGGTTTGTCACATCCATGGTTGGGATTGGACCACCGTGCGGACCGGCGATCTCTTTTTTAGCCGGGGCATGAGACCCTTGCATCTTGTTCGCCTCCGCGATGGCAGAAATGGCCACACGCGCGTCATTTTCTTTTTGCGCATCATGGATAGCCTTGAGAGAAGAAAGCCTCTCAGCGGCTGTCCATTCAGCCTTATCAGCCAATTTCTTTTGCCTCGCAGCGATTGCCGAAGCAATGTTAGGTTTTGTCAGGTTTTCACTGGCAACTTGTCGAGCGGTCTTTGGGCTATATCCTGCCCGAATAGCGGCTTGAGTTGCATTGAGGTCGACAAGAAATTCATCAACAAACCGTTGTTGCTTCGCTGTTAGGGTCATTGTCCAACCGCTCTGTTCCTGTATTCGCCATTCCAGATAATATGTTTACCCTCATTTCGCGAAGCTCGCGGATAACACCGAAAGCCACGGCCCATTGTTCTTGGGTTGTTGGCACTCCATTGAAGGCAGAAGCTACCCGCCCCGCCAACTGCGCTAGACCTTGTTCGATCTGAAGCAATGCGCGCTCATCGTCGCTGCGCTGACCCGGTTTTATGTTGGTCAGATTTTCGATGCCAATCTTGTCAATTTCTTCACGTTCGCGACTAAACGCTTGACTTTCGGTTAGGCCGGTGACGATACGATCAATTTTCACGCCTGCGCCCTCCGCTTCGATTTCGAGAATGCGCCGGGTCTTAAATGGGTTCACACCGCACCAACTGCGAGCATCACGAATGTGAGATTTGTCGCGATCACCAGATCCTTTACCCACATAGAATACTTCGCCGTTGCGGGCATCGGTCAGCGTATAGACATAAAAGCCATGCCTTGCATTTTTGAGTCTGGGCATACTTTCCGCCTATCTTGATCAACCGGCCAGTTTACCGGCCACTTAACCAACGATCTAATTATCTAAACCCCGTAATTTTGGAGACCTTCACACCGAAAGAACATTGAATGGCGCCCGCACATAGGCATTGAGTGACGCGGCAGCTTCAAGCGCTGTCTTAATCCGATCCTTCGGCTTTTGGCCGTTTGTGGCGAATAGCGCACCCAAGGCGACCTCACGGCCACAACCGCATGCGGCGTACCCGCTCAACGCCTCTCCCACTTGGTAATCGGATTCGATCTCGAACAAGCGCCCTTTATAACCGACCAGAAAAGTCCCGCCTTCTTCCGCAGAGCTATCGACGCGCGCGAACCCGCCGCGCTTCAGACAGTCTCGAACTGCATCGACAAATGACGTGACCATATAATCGTACAGATCTGTCTCATCGTAGTGCTTGGGCGGCTCAAACGAATGCGCCAGCAGTTGCCCCATGCGAAACGATGAAGTGAAACCGATGATAAAATCGCCCACGCGACAAACCTTAGGGTCTTTCCGCACTGTCATTAGTGAACCGGAAACCCCAGCGCTATCGCCGCCGATATAGATATCACCATTTTCGACCAGCCCAACAATGCATGTCATTCTGTTTTTCCTGCTTCTTTCGGAGACTTCCCCAGCGAGTAATCTATGATTTCCTGCGCTGTCGGGCCTTTGTACTTCACCGGATCGTGGTCGTGTGCGCGGAATGCCCAGTTCACGCCAACGTCTTCCATTTTGTGCAGCGCATCCATTATTGAAACCCTAAGCCCGCTGGGTGCTCCACCGTTTGGGAAATGATGATCCACAATCGCGTGAGCAATATCTGCATAGTTTTTCATCGGCCAGTGATCGTCATTTGCTGGCTGCATGCTACCCCCATAAAGAGACCCCGCAACGGTTTGGCCGAAGCGGGGCTATGATCTTGGAACGATTTCGGTCTACCTGGCTAACACTGAAGAATGGGGTTGTTTTGGCTTTGATATTGGCCGGAGCCGAATTTGTCGTGCGTCAGCGCTTTATCTGTAATTGACTTGGCGCCACGCCATCGATCTTCAAACAAGGTCATCAACTGGCGGGCCATAGCGCCGAAGCGGAGGGCTTGGAGAGCGTCCAGCGGTCGGGTGACCACATAATCAATCAAAATGTCCAAGGCATGGACCGTGAATTCAATCGACCGATCGATGGCGGCCTCGGCGACCGCCTTCAGTCCTGAAATCATTGCAATCGACAACGAATAAATCAACGAACGAAGCACATATGGCTTTCTCATCGGTTTTCCTTTCGGTTTGAGCGAATAAATCCCGTCAGATCGAAGGTTGCTGGCGGCAGGAAGTCCTCTATCCTGCTAGGCACCCGTATCCGCTCGCTATCTCCGCTTATTCCCAAATTCGTTTCACCTCTTGCGAGATGTGGGGCAGTGCGTTGCGTACTGTGGTTTTTCCCATGCTGCTTAAGCAAATTGCAGCGCCAGCCATAAAAAACGCCGCCCGAAGGCAGCGAATCTAATTTCTGAAACAATTCTTCCATCTTACTGGGAATACACGTATTTATGCGTGATTTGCGCAACATCTCAAAGCCGACTTTATGTCACCGTTTGAAACCTACCCCGAGAGAGATAGCCATCTCCCGTTCAAGAACGAAAAGTATGCGCCCTTCTCTTATCCCATCAATGTAAACACTTCCATTGATTTTCAAATTGCTGGGGTCAACAGTCGGGTTTTGGCCCGGCTTGAGCGATATCAATGAACCATCATCTTGCTGGACGGACAAGTTAAAATCTTTTGCGCTAACGATTGGCATATCATTGATCCTTTCCAGAGACGAACCAAAGCTTGCCAACTCCCATATCGTGCACTCGCCGCTCAATCACTTCAGTCACGGTAATGATTAAATTTCCACCAAGAAGCTGCCGAACATCAACGATCTTGGCCCCTTTCATCCAATTGCCGTTATGCTCCATCAACCAACCACCAGGTTGAACGACTACAGGCAACTTACTTTGGCTAACCGTTATGGTTTGAGTGTAGAAGGTCTCACTTTCATCCGGGTGCCCGTCGATCCAATCCATATGTCTCGACTGCCGATGCCGGAACCGATTGCTGTTTACGTCCGTCTCAACCTCGTAGGGACTGCCGACAACGGAGACATCGACCCAATGTTCTTTATTGCCAATTTCTACCATCTTTCGATACCGGCCCGGTTCAACTGCTTTGCGATTGTGGCCGCTGCAAAATTGATGTGCAAGCGAAAAGTGCTTTCCGCCACTCCCATGCGCCTGGCAACCATTCTTGCGCTGTGGCCCTTCGCTGCGCCCAGCACGGCGGCGATCAATTCTCGCTGGTGATCGGGATATGCCGCCACTAGCTTTAACCAGGGCTTTCGACCATTTCTGCCAAAAAGGATCAGATCCGACCGGCTAATTTCGTGACTGTTCGGCTTGATCATTGCCGCTCGGCGCTTTGCCATGGTGGTTTCGCCCCGGCGACGGGCCGCAAGCTCCATATGCTGCTGTTCAGCTATGTCGGCCGCGCTGTATTGATATTCTGGCATGGCGGACTTCAAACGCTTGTGGCCAACGGGCCCGGTGGTGGCGTTAAGCACCTTGAAGGCTTGAGCAAGAGCTTTGCGAACGCTCGTAGCGGTCCATTGCTTTGTGTTGGTGTCGATGGTTATTTTGGTCATTGCGCCGCTCCAAACATAGTCAATTGTCGTTCTTTCTCATCAAGGCGTTGAGCAGCAGCGGCATTGATCCACAAAACCTCTGTGCGTGGCTTTGCTCCATCAGCAAGCGCTTTGCGCTCAATGCGCCGCCAACCATTCAGCGAAACCTCATAAAGGGGGTGCGGATAACCAGAAAGCACCACCATGCCTGAAAGACTTTTAAGGAATTCCAATAATTCCGCGTGGTCCTGATCGTCCATTTCGTGGGCGTAATCTTCGCCACCATCTCGCGTGGCCATAACGTAGGGTGGATCGACATAATGCAACGTTGTTGGCGCGTCATGCTGCGCCATCACGTCGACCGCATCGCGGTTTTCAACTGTCACCCCTTCCAAACGCTTCACCACCGTTGCCAAGCTATCAGGATAATTCACCCAATCATGCGTCGGGGTGGTGCCGGATCGATTGCTGTTTGCGCGGAATCCTGTCACCCGGTTGTGGCCATTTGAACCGAACCCCATGAACGAACGAATGATCAAGCGCCGCGCCCGTTCAACTGGATCCGATGATCTCTGATATGCTTCTTTGAACTCATCCCGCGCAAATGGTGTTTGACGAACAGCTTCCACAAGACGTTTTGCTTTGTCTGAACGCAGAACGCGAAAAAGATTTACGACCTCACAATCGAGATCATTATAGATTTCGGCATATGAGCGGGTTTTGCGCATCAAGACGCTGGCGGCCCCACCAAAAGGCTCGACATAGACTTGGTGTGCGGGGAAATGTTCAATAATCCACGGCGCAAGCATCCACTTACCACCATGCCAACGCAAAACTGGGCGTCTTGGTTGCTCAACCATCAATAACCGCCTTCCACAGATCATCGGCCGCCACCTGAACCAACACGCGCCGGCATAATTCCGGTAACTCCATTTCGCGCTTCATCGCTTCTTCTGCCAGCATCGTCCGGTGCCGCGCTGCCATGGGCACCCTCACCTTTTCATAAGTGTGCTGGTCACCCGCCAGCCGATAACCCCAAACATTCACCATATGGGCGATCACGTTGGCCGTATCTTGCTCACCAAGTGCTTTTTCGATGGCCGGGGCAGATAGCCCCTGACCGGTGTACAAACCAATCCAGAAGGCCTTGCGATTGCCCCACCGCTCGGTAAACAGCGGGTGCCCCAACCGTTCCGGTTCTCTGCCAAACATGCCGAGCTGGGTTTCATCGCTCATTGCTTGCCTTTCTCAATGGCGGCGCGAAGGTTAAAAACTACATCGCCCCATACTGCCTTGTGCGCCAAAACCCACTCGTAAAGCTCATCTGGCTCTTTGTCGCCAACCTCGTATTGGATGAATAACTTGGTGAAGCTCTCATGCTTCTTTTCAGCTATTTCTAAGAATGACTGCACATCGGTCACGCCAGTATGAACGCGCCACCTGTCAAGTTGCGTTCCAGCCAGCAATTCTGATAGTGGCACCATTCCAGCTTCTTTCATGCGAGTATCAAGATCATCAACCTCGCTTTCTAGCGCATTGGTGGGGAGATTGCGGAACTCCTGAGCGCAGTCCTTTAAAAGACCGCGCACCGGGGCCATGCGGCTTGCATCTGCCTTGCTTTGCAACTTCCCAACGATCTCATCCCGCATATCCCGCCGCCCTTGCTCACGGGCGGCTGCTAGGGCTTGGGCGATGGTTGAAGAAAGTTGGTACGGGACAGCAACGGCGATAATATCTGTCCCTGCGCTATCCCGCGCATCTTCTGCTGTCGCATAAGGCAAGGACATTCCATCATTTGAAAAATTCAAATAAATTGTCTCTGCCACCTCTATATCTTTGTCTTTAGGTGTGGTCATGATTGGTCCTTATGTCGTTGTGCTTGCGTCTTTGCGTCGCTTAGCGACCCGGAAAAACCGATCTCTTCACCGACACAGAACACGGTAAAATCCAACGGCCCATTTTGTTCGATTTGGTAATCACCGGACACCCACCGGTGCATTCCGAAAACGCTTTCATTTATCCACCTCATCACACGCCCTCCACATGCTGCCGGGCCTCGATCTCGGCAATCTCGGCCTGAATGTCTTCGATCCGGCGCCGCCATTGCGCATTGCTTCCGAATGGCAAATGGTCGCTGTCATGTTTGGCGGCAGCCAGTTGGCCACGTAGGTTTTCCAAACGCTGTTCGTCGGTCTGCCAAGTGTGTTCGTGCATATCCATCGGTCAATTCTCCTCTAAAACAACGTATTTTGGGTTGTATCTTGCGGTTTGGTCTCGATCAGATCGGCAGGGGCTTGGCAACCATGCTCACCCGGTCGAGGCCCCCATGAGGGCAACCAGGTATTGTCGCTTCGCCAATGTGCAATTCTCGCTTCCCAATCGACGCTCGCGCTTTGATCCGGCGATTGATGGGCAGCGGACCTATTTTGAATTTCCTCCCAGCCGTTTCGGTTAATCCAGGTCGCCATCATTGGGCGGAAATCATTGTCTTTGGTTAGGAATAGGCGCTTTGCTGCGGGCAACGCTTCGACCAGCGCTTGCTTTTGCGGCTTGGTCAGCTTGGCAAAGGATTTGAAGGCGTTTTTCCGACTATCGCCTGTTCGCCAGCAGTGAGCCCAAACGTTCTGAACAAAATAAACCCACAACGGATCTGTTTCGTCCTGATAACGTTGATCGATCGATCTCTTTTGATTTCTATCTGGTTTAATATTTGGTTTACTATCTGGTATAGGTTCGGGATTTTTGCCAACTCCATTGGCCTTTTTTACCATCTCCATTTGGGATTTTTCACAAATCGAATTGGCTTTTTTGCCAAGCCCATACCAGCGAGTTTTATCGAAATTTGCTTTGTTGTAGTCGCCCTTCACAATGAACCCTTGTTCCACAAGCTTTTTCAATGCGTTGCGGATTTGATCTGCACTTAGGTAGGGGAACTGTTCGCCAAACGCCTTGACGCTGTTGTAGGTCCAATATTGCCCATCATAGAGATGCTTCTCATTGGCTTGGTTTTTCTCAATCCAAAAGGCAATATTTTGATAAATCGTGGCGGCATTCACACCGACAATTTTAGCGACTTCAGGGTCAAAACTATGCAGAGCCATATCGGTCCCTCACGGCGTTGTGGGCAATGGAAACATGGAATTTGATATCCCCCGTTTCGCCATTGCGGTTTTTCTTGATAAGCAAATCGAGATCATTCTTGGCCGCCAGCGCGTCTTCTTCGGCGGTGGGGTCATCTTTGAGATACTGATAGTCGCGATAAACGAACATCACGACATGCGCGTCTTGCTCCAAAGCACCCGAATTTCGTAGGTCGCTCATGCGAGGTCGCTTGTCATCACGGCTTTCAACCGACCGGTTTAACTGCGACAGCAACAGAACGCAGCAATTTAGCTCTTTAGCTAGGGCTCTGGCCGCGTTTGACACTTCCGCGACTTCCTCCACCTTATTGCCGCGATAACGCCCTGTAGGCTCAACATGGTCCAAATGATCGATGCAAATGACTTCAAGCTCGATCCCCCTACTCTGTAGGGCCGCTTTCTTTTCTCTGGAACGCGCCGTAACTTCAGCCATTGTCAAGCGAGGTGAAGGCTCGATGATAAATGGCAGCTCTTCAGTTTCTTCAAATTTGGATATGACCCTGGCTTTATTGTCCGGCGACAAACGCCCTTTGTTTATCAATGAGAAAGAAGGCGCGAATGCATCGCGGTCCTGGCCGTATAGCTCGTCAGAAACCATGCGGGCCGAAACCTCTGTTTCCGGCATCTCAAAGCTGAAAAACAGGACGCCGTGACCAAGCTTGGCGGTATTGCGCAAAGTGGAAAGCGCAAACGCACTTTTGCCCATCCCAGGGCGGCCCGCCAAAACAAACAATTCGCCTCTGGCAAAAGCATTTACCTTTTCGTCCAGTGCTTTCAGCCCGGTGCTTGCCCCGGCAGCCGCTTCGGGATCTTCCATTTTCTTCGCCAATTTTGTATTGGCAGCGCCCAACGTCAGGGCGCGGGCACTGGTTGAACTGGATTGCACCCGATCGAGGGCGGCGATCGCGTCTGTCACTGCGTCCTTTGGTCGGTATTGCGGATTGTTGGCGTTCACTTGTATTTCAGACGCTATTTCGCGAAGACTGCGCCGCATCCACCGTTTTTTGAGATAGTCAATCGAACCATTGATTAAACCGACCGGAATGGCCATCGCAGCAATATGCGCAAGCATTTTTGACGCAAGCTTGCGGTCTTCCATATGATCTTCGAACTCAGCCAACAGCGAAGACCACGAAAAAACGAGCCCTTCGCGCGCCTGGTTGGCCATAATCGTCCAAAGCGTCGCGCATGCCTCATCTTCGAACCATTCAGCATCGATCTGGTCTGCATACGTCATCAAGGATTCCGGCGACATGATAAATGAGCCGATGATATTAAACTCGAGCGTGGACTCGTTATGATCTGCGCTATGTGCCAATGCTGCGGTCATACCACCTCCTTAAAAAGCGCTTTGAACGCTTCGGGGTCGCGATGCATGATTTCAAAGGCGGATGCGGCGCGCATAAGCAAAAACGCCCAGCGCAGCATTTTGGGTGACACAGCGTCGGCTCCAAAGGTATTGCGCGCCATTTGGAAACTGTGCTGCAAATGCACCGCTTCAGCCCGAAATTCACTTGAAAGGGTCATGAAGTCGAAATCGGCATTCACAACCTTGCTGATCTGCGGTTCATTGATCTCGGGGATGGTCAGTTCATAGACGGGGGGGGTCATGCAGCACCCCTCGCTTCCCAACGCATTGTCGGGCCATTATAAGGATCGCCGATTGCTGACCAAATATACCAGGCATGATCCTCGGTGCCTGTTTTGCCATTACCTGCCCACGAAATGCGATCAAGCAAGGCAACCTTCCCCGCGAACCGTTTATTGTCCGCAAAAAGGTGGCGTCGAGTTTTGCCGAAATCAAACTTGGCCGTGAGGAGCATCGCAACATTCACTCGACGAACTCTCAAAGCACGTTCGACGAACTTTACGGCCAGTCGGTTTTGCCGTCCATATGGCGGGTTGGTAACAATCCAGTCACATTCACAAGCCACATCAAGGCACTGATCATTTGTCAAATAGTCTGCTTCAAAGTCGTGCTGCTGATCATAGGTTTTGATGTCGCTTGTGATCGATTCCACATTGTATTTTCCGAGAGCGTCGACAATGGCATGGTTGCCTGCCGCTGGCTCATATACCCTGCTGTTGCTGATTGATGGACAGGCCCGAACCAATGCGTCGACAGCCCAGGCTTCGGTTTCATAATGGTCGTTCTCACGCAACGCATATTTGGAAGCTGTGACCGTCATTGCGGCACCACACGCTCGATACAGTCGATCGTGGCCGGAAACTGTTTGCGCACCGCATTCATTTGCTGTTCTGTGCCGGTCCAGGCGAAAGCCTTGTTGTTGGTGAAGTTCAGCTTGTCATCCGTCATGGATTTCAAATCTTCATGCAGAAACATTTTGGTTTCCCGATCCAATAGCCGGAACTTCGTTCCTGTGGCTTTTGGGGTAATCGGGTATTTGGTGCGGCCGAAATCACCATTATTCAGATTGGGCCGGATTTCGGCTTTCTCTGGAGCCCGACAAATATCAGAATGTGGTTCGGGCTTTTTCGCTGTGCCTTTGAGCTTTTTCTTCAGCTTGTTCACATAGACCTTCGTGGTGGACAGCGGCACACCAGCCTTTTTACTGATTTCCTCCGGCTTTAGATCCGGCTCGGCGTTGAACACTTCAGCAACCCTGTCCATCGCATTGCGCACATTGCTTCTGGAAGGTTGCTCTTTGGCCGGTTTGTTCTTGGCGGTGCGCACGTTGCAGTTGCCGGGGTATTCGATAGGCGTCAGCGCCTTTGTCTTGTCATCCCCGAGCATAGGCACATCAGCGGCCAGTAGATGGCCTGTAGACCCATTTAGAAGCCCTTCGACGAGCTCAGCGGCCAGCTTTTGTGATTTCTGTGAGGCGCGGCCAGCAGCAACCGCCGCTTTAAGATCGTCGATCTGTTGGGATAGCTCCGAAATCCTGGCTTCAGCCTGATCAAAAATATCGTTCATTTGCCCCTCCTAAAATGGAATATCTTCAGTATCGCCGACGAAAAACGCCGGCGCTTTGGTGTTGGGTTGGGAGTTCGCTTTTCTTCGCGCTTCGCGTTCGGCTTCTTTCTTCGCGGCCACGTCAATGATGTGAGCTGAATTGGAAGGCATCCGCACCTCAAACCCTTTGCGAAACTCGATTGAATTGATGCAACCATAGGTCGCCCAAAGTGCCATCGCGTCAGTCTCATCAAGTGACAAGTTGCCAGCATCAATCCAGCCAAGCTCACGACAGCGCGAATGAACAAGTTTTTTGGCGGTGTCTTTCGGTAGATTGCCTAAGCCCAAGAACTGCTTGCGCACCGTTGCCGGGGGTATCTGGTCAGCGGTCACTCGCTGGCGCATAAACACTACGGCTCGGATAACAGACTGCATGCCCCCTAGGCGTTCATCCACTTTCGGACTTGATTTGCCTTTCATATTGGGGGTTTTGATCTTTGCCTCTATCACCACCATGTCGGGGTCATGTTCTCGCAACATCGCATTGATCCACATAAATGTGGAACGCCAGCACTGTTCATTTGACGCGCCGGCCTTAGCCAAACGTTCATGGCCGGACGCTGAAGGACAAGACCCCTCAGAAATGGGCCCGAAGGCCCAACCTGTTGTTGTCGCAATATCGAGAGCCAAGAGGTTCATCAGTGCAAAGACTCCAGCTTATTAAGCTCTTTCTCGCCCTCTTCGTGTTCTCGCTCTTCCTGCTCGTCCACCTCTTCACGGCGTTGCGAGGCGGCAGCCTGAGCCGGTGTTTGATCGTCATTGGCGGGCTTCAAGAAAGAGAATTGACCTGTCATGTCTTCGAAGATTTCGATCTCATCTTCATCAACGCCATCGGCTACTTCTTTGATTTGCCGTTCAAGCTTGCGGGTTTTCAACAAAGCACTTAGCGGCTTACCCGGAATCCGAAGTTCGGTCTTTGCCCGTTTCTTGGTGTCTTTGATCTTTTTGGCAATGCCGGCACATTCGCCTCGCGCCGCTGCCATAATTTCTTCTTTCTTGGCTTCAAAGGCCTCGATCTCGTCGACAACCGCTTTCAAGTCGTCATCATCATAAGTGTTGGACATTGGGTTAGCTGACATTGTTTTTCTCCTGGTTTGTGACAAGGCTAAGGTTGGGTTTGCTTTGAGCTTCGCCGCATGCGGGACAGGTCCGAACACCTTCAGTGTCCCAGCCATAAGGATCATCGGCCCCCAAAGCCGCGCCGCAGCCTTCGCAATTATCTATGCGCTCATGGCCCGGCAGAATTTCTGCCAGCATGGATTCCAAATCTTCCAATTGGGCGGTGGCGGCCAGCGCATCCTTATGCGGCATGTTGCCGAAATGATCCGCGACGCCAGAAACCTTGCTGATCATCTCCGCGACCTGTTTGCGGGTCAGCGGTTTCAGCTTTGGCAGTCCTGTTTCCTGTTCGAGTTCAGGCATCGTCCAAATCCTTTCGCGCTTTTCTGTGGATTTGAGCCGACCGCAAACCAAGAACGACAGCAAAAGCACCCAAAGAAACTGACCAGCTTCTAAGAACCTTGGCTGTCCATCCAATGAGTGAGGCGGTCGATAATCTTGCCCTGCCGCGCAATAACCGCGCGAAGCTCCTCGATCTCGTCAAAAAGCTGTTTCTCGTCATCGGTGGCCCCTTCCAAAAGTTCCCGAATGGCGGCGACCTCCCAGCCTCGAAGCTTGGCTGAGGATTCCCCGTTTAAGTATGATTTGGCGCGGCGAACCGATATGGACTGACGATCTTCGTCATCCCCGGTCATGTCCCGCAAAATGTTGTTGATGGCAATTTGCAGCTTTGGTGCTGCTGACTTGTCATTGTCCAGCGGCCAACGCCGCTTTGTATAGATTTTGATCTTCTCCCGGCAGTCCGAGGCGGTTACAGGTATCACTTTTCGCCCCCTTCTAATTTTGTATTTCTTTTCCAAGATTTTGCTCCCTGCATCGTTTTTACTGATTGCAGGAAACGGAGCGCATTGGAGAACGCACCATGGATTTTGAGAACACGAACGAACTGACCGAGGAGTTGGAGACCTTGCTTCAGCAGTTCAAAAGAGAAAGGGCGGCGGCCAAGGGAGGAAACAACAGAGCCGACCGCCCCCACTTTGACCGCTGGGCTGGGGGATCGGCCAAAGTGATTGATTTGAATGAGTGGAAAAGTGCGCGGCGGCTTCGAGCATCCGCACGCGTTCAGCCGCCGCACACCAACAGAAAGCGGTACTGAAAACCGCTCATCTTGAAGGTTTCCACCAACAAGCCACGCCACACGCCCCGAAAGAGAGTGTGCCCCTTCTCTGTGTGGTGTGGTTTGCTGGCGGGTCATGATAGAAAATCCCCCGCTGTCAAGATTAAAAAAACAACAATCCAACAGGCGAAAAGCCCGTTCCAGCCGTCACGCTCAAACTTGGAAGAGCCCGTATCAACGCCGTGCCAGCCAATTAATGCAAAACAATGCATTGGGACCATGACAACAAGAAGCGCCCAAACCATCACACCACCCCCGCGCTGATAGCGAAAGCCGCGCCGGAAAGGCCAAGCATGAAGGCCAAGCAGCAATAGCAAACAGTGTCGAAATGATTGATCATTGCCAAACCCCAAAAGCATCTAGGCCAGCAAAGCCGAATACCAAACAGGCGGCTAGCAATGCCGCCATAATGCGTTTGTCTGGCTCATATGCGTTGAAAAACTCGCGAATAGCGATGGCCAAGCACAAGAATGAAATGCCAATGGAAATGAACCCGGCAAGTTTAACAAAAAAACTCATTGCCCTCTCCTACGCATCTTCCTGTCGATCAGCCGCGATTTCCGCCAGCTTCTCGAAAGTGACCTGCTCATACCCGCGTTCTTCAGCCGCACTCACGACTGCCGCCCACCGGTTTGCTGGAATTGCCCCGCGCCGCCGCATTGCTTTGGCGGTGCCATACTTGATGCCAATGTCCGCGGCGAATTCGCTTAGAGATGGCCAATTATCTATGAGAGATGCGTGTGTCATGGGCAGAAGGTACAAACAATACCCTCAACTGTCAACAACTTTGGTGTGATTTATACCCGACGCTTAGGGTATGAGATGTAACATGAACTCATACGACGAAAAAATTGAGCGTGAGCAACGCGCAGAACGCTTGGTCGCAGCCCGTAAAAATGCAGGCTTTCGTGGCCCGCAACCCGTGAGCGATAAATTTGGCTGGAATATTAACAGCTACAAAGCACACGAAAGCGGGCGCAATGGGTTCAACCCAACCAGAGCGCAGGAATATGCAAAAGCGTTCGGAGTGAGTTTGGATTGGCTGCTATTCGGAACGGGCGAGATGCTGTCGGGGGAAAGCGTGTCGGTTGACCTGGACGAAATCCGAGACCATGTTCGCGCTGTCGCCCGGGATATTGTGAATGCATCCAATGGGCGCATACCTTACGACCCTGACGATTTTGCGTCCGCATTTGTCGATCTACTCGACTACAGGATCGAAGAACCTGGCGCGGCCGACAACGATCAGCAAAATGTGGTCAAGTTCCAGATGCGGCGTATTGCGCCTTAGGCATAGCGCGGGCGCGTTCAATAATAGTATCCAGGCGGCTCAATAGTTCATCCAAATTGGGATGGATATAGCCCACCTCGGGGATTGCCTCCCCAGCCACAACCCTATCGCGGGCCACCATTGAAACCCAGCCTAAGGACTTATACCAAGCCCTGACGCGGTTTTGTTTGAACGCCCAAAGCGATATTGGCGCCAGATCCTGCTGGATAAGTGCGATCACCATTTTTTGCATCAGAAGCGGGCCAGATATGCCGCCCCGGTGCTGTGGCATGATATAGCCAGCATGCAGCTCGCCCAAAGCTGGAAGCGCAACATCTTTATTTTCCTTTGCAAAACCAAACCCAACTATTTGGCCGCTTTCACGCAAAACAAATAGGGCTTCATGCCGCGCTTCGCGACTTACAACATCCTTCCACTGGTCAAGCCTGAAGTGGTAACCACGCTGGTTTTGAACCTGTTTTGAAATGTATGGATAGACTTCTCTCCAGCAATCGACGTGGATTCTCGCGATGGCCGGGCAATCCACTGCCCTTGCTTTTTCGACTTCCATCAACCTAAAATGCTCCATAGTATTTTTTTTGAGTATATATAATGAAGCAATTACAGTATCAGGCAAAGCTGGCGACCACTGTCGCAAATCTAAACCAATCCACTAAAAAAACGAAACCGCGCAAGCTGGCAATACAAGCGGCAATTGCGGGGCTATTGATAATAGTCCTTTTGGGTTCGTTCGTTGCTGGGGCGAAGCTAACCGATACCCCGCAGGTAGACACAGCGTCAGTGCGGTTCGATTTCTGAGTATACCGTTATAAGCGGATAATCTTTGTTCTTGATCCAAGAGGTTTTGGTCGGCAATTCATGGAACATCATTCGTTTAAAGCCCATAACGCTTGCGTTCTGAAGATCTAGCGACATTAAAAAATCTTCCGGGCGTTCAGCATTCGATGGGTATGATGTGAGGGTTTGGCCATCGGCGCGTAAAATCTCCACATAGCAATACAGGCAATCATCCCAGCGCGATTGTTGCAGCAACCTTGCCGGCGTAATGATCAACGTGACCACACCAACCAGATCTGGTCCGTCATAGATTGCCTTGGCTACCGGGATAAACGGAACGCCAGACGACTTACCGATTTTGGCGGTGCCGACATAGAGCCTTGCCCCTCTCCGCGCCACCGCCTCTTTGAAATACACCCGTTGCGATAAATCTAGCTCGAGGGCTGGGAATGAAAAGCTGTCATGCAGGAGCATTCCGTCTGCCCCCAGGACCAATACTGCCCGGGCCTCTGGCAACTGAGCTTTGATGCGGTTTAGATATGCATGAAATTCTTCATCGTTTGAGCGAGACGTTATGAACGTTTCACCGATTGCCGTGGTCGCAATTTCCGCTCCGCGCATAATTGAAGTTAGATGCTGGTCAATCAAACGGGCGCGAAACGACACCTCCTGAGCGCGAGCCGGTGCGGTCGCCGCCAATAGTGTCAAAGCTAAAAGTCCCTTTAAAAACCACCTCATCCCTTTCTCCCAAGAGCTTAAATAATTCAATCGCTTAAAATATGCCCGCAGCTTTGCACCGCGTGTAATCGGTTTCAAGCGGATTCTTTAAATACCTAATATTTATTTGCAAAAGATACTTTTTATACCTTTAAGGTTGACAAGCTAGGGTACAAATAATACCTTCAACTCCAGAAACGGAGATTGAAGCATGTTAAGAACGCATCAAAACCAACATCGCGACGCGAACAATACGGGGTCAAAAACGACCTCGATTTTTATGGTCGAAGATCAAACACCATTGGATCAGTGCCAATGGTTTATGGCGGTGCTGGCCGAAGGCAGTGAAGTACAGGAAAATTACATCTTCACTGACCTTGCCGCATTGTTTGATCAAGCCACCGAATACGGCATTGACTGGACCGTTCTTGCCTATGAACCAGGCGAGGAAAGCGCGGTCAATGTAACTGCTCAGGTCGCCCAAGCGTTGGCAGATCAGCACTATGAACGCAACGCAGATGCTTATTGCTTTGAGGGCGCTAAGACCGAAAGCCCCTGCGCGCTGATCAATCTCCATGCCGAAACATATCTCGAAGAACTGATCGACAACGGCTGCCGCGAAGATCGCTTGTCGGCGCGTGAACAGCGCTGGCTGCAATCAGATTACCGCCAAGCCGCACTTTAACAACACGATATCTTAGGAGAGACCAATGACCGTTCAAGTGCCACAGCCAGTCATGGAAGTTCTGGATCGCGCAATCATCGATGGCAGCGCATTGCAACTCACAGGCCAGCTTGACCGCAAGCTCTATGTTGAGACGAACAAGGTTCTAGAAGCTGCTGGCGGCAAGTGGAACCGCAAGGCTAAAGCCCACATTTTCGATGGTGAGGCGTTGGACGCGATCGAGCCAATACTTTTGACCGGCGAATATGCGCGAACCAAACAGGACTTCGGGCAGTTCGATAGCCCCGAAGAGGTCGTCGGCTTAGTTATTCAGTTGGCCAGGATTGAACCTGGCATGTCCGTTTTGGAGCCAAGCGCTGGCATCGGCAATATCGCTATCGCCGCCGAACGCGCTGGGGGCAAGGTTGTCGCCGTTGAAATCGATACAAAGCGGTTTTCCGTTCTGAATGCTGACCCGAAGCTGGAGGCTATTCACGCCAACTTTTTGGAATGGTCGGATCACGCGAGATTTGATCGCGTTGTGATGAACCCGCCTTTCGCCCGCCAGGCTGATGTTCACCACGTCAATCACGCTCATCGTTTTCTGAAATCAGGCGGGCTTCTGGTCGCCATCATGTCGGCAAGTGTGATGTTCCGCGATAACGGACTAACACGCGAGTTTCGCGCTTTTGTTGAGCGTCAAGGCGGTACGATTGAGCGCCTACCTGACCACTCATTCAAGGCATCTGGAACAGCGGTTCACACATGCATCGTGGCTATCCCAGCACTAACCCCCACCGCACACGCTATTTAAGGAGGCTGGAATGGTTAGCCCTGCAATGAAAGCGCTGAAAAGCTACCAACAAGCGGACGAGGAAGGCGTGATGGTTATGGTGTCACGTCAAGCAGTCGATGAAGTCATTCAGCAGCACGACTGTCTCTATGCCGAGCTTAAACGCATGACTGATCACCTTGAGGCTTTTGCCAATGATCACAGCATGGATGCAACGGCTGAAACGTGGTCAGCGATCCATTGCGCCCGCGCCGCCCTTTCCACACAGGGGGATGAATAGATGACCGAACGCATGAAGGCATATCACGCCGACTGGTCGATCGACGACCGACTGAAAGCCCACGAGGGTATCGTGATCGATGATGGTGAGGCTTGGCGATATGAATACACACACAAGGATGCGCAGGGCCATTACGACCTTTGGTATCGTCACGGCGACCCGCTGGCAAGAAAGCCGCTGGCAGAAGAAAAAACCCTACGCGACTATTTCGCAGGGCAAGCGCTGGCGGGGATGATCACCACAGCAGCGGCTCCATGCCTTAATGGGTTGGATGGGTCGGAACCACTGGTCGCCAAATACGCCTATGTCATGGCCGATGCCATGCTCCAAGCCCGGAGCAAGAGCGATGGGTGATATGGGCGACTATTTCCGCGATTGGGATGCGGCAAAGAAGCGGCGCAAGGGCGATCGCTTGAGCGATGCGGAGGCCATGGATTGGCCATGCGAGTGGAAAAAACACACAGAACACCACTGGTCAACAGTCCTGAACGTTCACCGCCTGGATTACTGGCCTTCAACTGGCAAATGGATTTGGTGCGCCGAGAAATACCGCGGCGATGCGCAGTCCCTTGCTCGTTTTATCGAAAAGCGCCAACGGGCGCGGGAATTGGAGAAGCAATCATGACCCTATCAGTTCAAAAGGAAATATGGCCCGCCATCGGCTGGGAGCCAATTTTCACCAATGGCCAGCCTTTGTGGGTGATGACCGTGCTTTCGGTCAACGACGAGGTTGGTGATTGCGCAGCTTATCGTGGGATTTGTCGGGATATCAGCTTGTACAGCGACATCTATCAGGCCGAGGTGGCCGAAGGCGTCCGCGCTGGCGGCAACAAAATATCCGAAGCCGAGGCCCGCGCGCTTTTCCCCGAAATTGAAGCCAAGCAGCTTCGCTACAGATCATAGGTGAGCCATGACCCGAAACCCCAACTGGAAGCACATAGCTGACCTTGTGGTCCTTTGCGCTAGCACCGTCGCCCTCACCCTCATGATTGTTTGCGCTGACGCCTACTGGTGGGCGCAAACCCCCGGCGTATAGCGAACACTTAAACCCACAGGAGAAACCCATGAACGACATGGCTCATCAAGAGAATACCGACCAACAAGACTGGACCTATTGGCAAAAGGCGTTGGCGGGCGATAAACCACCAGTGCACGAAGGCGACCCACAATCGGGATTTTATCGCCGCCGTCTCAAAAAGAACGGCCCCTTCGTTCCTGTTGCTATCTGGCGAGATGGCGACGATTGGGTGGCCCTCGTCGATGGCAAACCAGCAGACGCCATGTATCTCTGGACATGGGTATGTGACAAGCCAATCACCAAGGCCGAGTATGACCGGGTTTCAAACGGTGAGCCTTGGAGCGATGCGCCTATTTTCGATCCGACCGCAACAAACGATCTGCGCAATTCTGACCCTGAAAACGAGCTTGAAGCGCTCAAAGATCAGATCGAAAGCGCCAAAGCTGGCATTGCCGAGTTTGAGAAAATCGAAAGCGATGAAGCCCAGGTCAAGGCCCAGGCATTGCGCGCGCGCCTCAATGAGCTTTCCAACGAGGCCGACAAAAAACGCACTGCCGAAAAGAAACCGCACTTGGATGCAGGCAAGGCTGTCGATGCCAAATGGCAACCGCTTGTCAAAGATGCAAAGGCGAACGCGGAAAAAATCAAAAAGGCTATGTCGGCCTATGAAACCGAAAAGCTGAAGAAGCAACGCGAAGAACAGGCTCGGCTTGAACAGCAGCGGCGCGAAACTGAAGAAGCGGCAAAACGTGATGAAGAAATGGGGCGCCCAAAGGCTGCCGACGCCACGCCGCCGCCAGAAACAGACACCACCCCCGAACAAACGGCACCGGCGCCAATCAAAGGCAACTATGGCCGTGCCGCGTCTGTATCGGTCGTCAAGGTGGTGACCGGCATTTCGGATCAGGGGGCGCTCTATGCGTTCCTGAAAGATCACCCTGAATTGAAACAAACAATGATCGATCTGGCACAGCGCGCCGTGAAAAAGGGCTTTGAAGTGCCCGGCGTGTCGATCGATGAACAGGCAAAGGTGAGCTGATGAGCAACGCTGTCGCAACAATCGAAAAACCAACCAAGCTGGACGCTTTTCGCGCCTTGGTTTTGCCTCAGGACCGCAAGCAAGAGCTTTTCAACTCTTTGCCTACCCACGTAAAGCCTGAACGCTTCGAGCGCAACCTGGTCAACGCCTTGATGACGAACCCTGACCTTATGCAGCTTGATCCGCGCCTAGTGTTCCGCGAAGTCTCCAAGGCGGCTGCCCTTGGCCTCTATCTCGACCCACATCTTGCCGAGGCTTATTTAATTGCGGGATGGAATGGCAAGGCGCGACGCACAGAGCCTCAGCTTCGTGTTGGATATCGCGGGCTCATTAAGCTGGCCCGTCAATCTGGCGAAATCAACATGATCTATGCGCATGAGGTGCATGAAAATGATCTGTTTGAGTGCGACCTTGGCGATCACAAAAACCTCAAGCATCGGCCTGATGTGTTCGGAGAGCGCGGGGAAATCGTCGGCTTTTACGCCGTGGTCAAATACAAAAACGGCGAGACTGATTTTGAAACCTTGACAGTCAAGCAAGCGCAAGAAATCCGCGACCGGTCGGATGGCTGGAAGGCATATGCCGCTGGCAGGATCAAATCGACACCATGGGCGACGGATGAAGTGGAAATGTCAAAAAAGACGGTTATCCGCAAGCTGAACAAGCGCCTTCCGCAATCGCCAGAACTATCTGAGGCCATCCAGATCGAGGACGCCGCAGAGCATAGCGATATGCGCGGCGCGGCACCTACCCCGCTGACGCCCCCAACACCGCCAGAACCCACTCCAACAATGGAGGATCAACAGGCAGACGAAGCCATTGAGCCTGATGGAGAGGTCTTCGACGTTGAGGCGTTCATCACAGAACTGGACGAACGACTTGCCACAGCCGATTCCGCCGAAGTGATCGAAGAAATCTGGTCCGAGTTCGATGTGGAGTCGACGCTCACCGATGACGAAACCGCCTTGGATCGGGCGCTCAACCTAAAGGATGACTGGCTTGCGCGGCTGGATCAAGACGATGGGGGCTTAGATGACGCAGCGAATTATTGAAACCGACTTTGATATGGACCGTTTGCTTGCCTTCATTGGTAAGCAAACGCCGCCATTTACCGTCACCATCAAACAGGGCGGGCGCCGCTCGATTGCTCAAAATAAACTGGCGTTCAAATGGTACGGGGAAATTGCGGAGCAATTGCCGGGATCATTCGACAGCACAGAAGACGTGCGGGCTCACTGCAAACTTTGGCATGGCGTCCCGATCTTGCGCGAAGTGGATGAAGATTTCCGCGAGGCCTATGACGCCAAAGTGATGCCCGCGCCATACCCGTTCAAGCTGGCGCTGATGAAAGCGCCGTTCGATTGGCCGATCACGTCAAAGATGAACACCAAGCAGCTTGCGACCTATTTAGACCACGTACACCGTGAGTTTTCCGAACAGGGCGTTGAGTTGACCATACCGCCCGACAAGTCTGTGGGCTGGCAGCCTTCGCCGCCGATTGAGGCATATGAAGATGATGCGAGGTTCGGATCATGACCATGGGACAGTGCCCTTTTAAACAAACCAATGAGGTGCAGTTTTGCCCTCTTTATTTGGCGGCTCACTACCCAGGATACGGGTGTGATGGTGGGCGGCTTGGTGAAAGTCTGTGCGCGGTGGATACCAACGACATTGATTACGCCGACGAGTTGGGCCGGTTCAAGGCTGCTTATCCGCGCGAGGTTGCACTGTTGGAGTGGGAGAGGTCCAAGCGTGAGCTTAAGGCGCAGCGCGACCGCAACATGCGATTGAATGGGGTGCATTGATGACCAAGATCAAGAACCCCATAGGCCGAGCCACAGAAGAATGGATCGGATCTAGCCCGGACGCCAAAGTTCCTGATCGAGTGCGCCTTCGCGTATTCGAGCGTCACAACGGCATTTGCTACCTGTCCGGCATCAAGATTTTGCCAGGCATGGATTGGGACATTGAGCATGTGGTCCCTCTTTGCATGGGCGGTGAGCATAGAGAAAGCAATATGCGGCCCGCCTTGCGCAAGTATCACAAGCCCAAAACGGCGAAAGATCGCAAGGCAAAGGCCAAGTCAGATCGAATCCGCAAAAAGCATCTCGGCATTCGCAAGCCTAGCCGTATGCCGGGTTCGCGCAACTCCAAATTCAAGAGAAAACTCGATGGAACGGTGGTGGAAAGATGAAACAGCTTAAACAAGCACTCGATGCAATTCCGGTCACCGATCCCTGTCTTTTTCAGGATCGATCGCTTTCCCCGGACGAAGCCCGACGCCTCACCCGTCGAAACGCATGGGTGAGCATCCGCGTGATGCGCAATGGCAATCACGTTTTCCGCGAAGGCCCGATCAGTGCACGCCTGAATGACCCGCTTTGTCGCGTCGTTTTCGTGGGTTGCTTTGCCTATCTGTATTCAGAAATCAAATCTTGGGAGGTGGTCAGCCATGGGCGCTAAACAACGCGAACGGATTGTACGGTATCGCCAGTTATCATTTATCCGGCAGGGCGGTCGCTGCTATTATTGCAATCGCCGCATGTGGGAACGGTCGGCCGAGCACAGACTTGATGCAATGCGCCGCTTGGGCCTGACCCGTACAGAATTGAAATTCCGGCTTTGCACCGCCGAGCATTTGCAGCGGAAAGCTGACCAGGGCACCAACGCGCGCAAGAACATTGTGGCGGCTTGCTTTGATTGCAATCAATCACGTGGCGAGACATGCCCCACTGTCCACAAGGCAAATCGTTATCTGCCAGAACCGGTGCAGGATGACCCCGAAATCAAACAGATATTCACGCGGCTGAAGAATATGGGCCCGCGCACCGCGCCCGCCATAGAACTATACGCCAAGGCGAAGTTCTTGCGCACAGCGCAGTTGGCGCGGGAATTGGGAATGGAGGTGGCACTGTGAGTGAGAAGCTAAAGCCGTGTCCGTTGCCTTGGTGCCGCGGTAAAGCCGAATTGCTGGATCATGGGGTGAAATGCAGCAAATGCGGATTAGTCGCACCTGGGTCACCCGTTTCCCTAAAGCACGCACAGCAGATGGCGCTTGAAAAGTGGAACCACCGCCCTCTTGAGCAAGAGATGCTGGAGGCCTTGAAGCGGGCTGAGGAATTCATAGAGAACGGCATTGAATACGGCTACATCGCCATGCCTGACGCTCCTGATCCTGCGCTTGAAACGCCAAACATAATCGAAAAAGCCATCGCCAAAGCGGAGGGCAAGGCATGAACATCATCACCTACAAAAGCGAAAATGCGCCCGCATCTATCCAGTGGTGCGCCAAATGGCTGTCAGGCAAAAATCTGTTGCCCATCGCGTTCAGTGCGCCAACCGAACAAGAGGCAATCGGCAAAGCCGAGCGCTGGTGGGCCGAGGGTGAAGAAAAACGCGCCAAAGCTGCACAGAAGCGAAAAGAGCGCGCAGAAGCCAGGGCAAAACGTGAAGCCAAAAAGAAGGAACCGCAATCATGAATGATCAAGTCAACATGGATGAACTGGCGCGTAAAGTTGCCCAGGCACAGCACCACGCCGATCTGAACTACCACAATTCGCTTTCGGCCGAGTTGGAAGACGCCAACAAAAAAGAGATCGATTTACAACGGTCACTTGATGAGAACGTTTCGGAATGTCGCCGGTTGAACGAAATCATCAAGCGCGCGCAAACCGCGATCGATAGTCGCCAGCGTCAAGCGGGCTTTGATCGGGCCAGCCTCAAATCATTGCGGCGGCACATTGCCACCATGAAAGACGAGATCGATCGGGCGAATGGGGAATTGCAATGAGCATTAAGCCAATTTTGTTTAGTGGCGAGATGGTGCGCGCCATCAAAGATGGCAGGAAAACACAAACGCGGCGAATTGCCAAGATCACGGCTGTAATGGGAAACATGGTGGCCATCACGTCGCCAGACGAGAGGCTGATTGAACTGGAACCCGGCGAATTTCGCCGTGGCATCATGCACTATGAAAGCACCGGCAGTCTAAGCGGCCCATACAAACTTCCATATGAAGTCGGTGACCTGCTTTGGGTGCGCGAAAACTGGAGCGGAAACCACGTATTCCGCAACACCGCCCCATCTGAGCGAAATATATTTTCCTGGGAAGGCTCCCTCTATTTTCACGACGAAGTCTGGTATTGGGCTGACGGCTCGCCAAAACATGGCGATTGGGAAAAACCCCGACCATCGATCCACATGCCCAAATGGGCTAGCCGTCTGACTTTGCGTGTAACAGATGTCCGCATTCAACGGCTGCAGGAGATCAGCGAAGACGACGCCCTAAGCGAAGGCGTTATCGAGAGTTGGGAAATTGTAGACATTGTCGGCACCCCGAACGGTCCAAGCGAAATCAACGGCTATCGGTATCGTGTGCCTGAATTGCATGACGACGACGAGGGTTTCGAGTACGCCGGCGATGCATTTGCTGATCTGTGGGACCGACTGAACGCCAAACGCGGCTTTGGCTGGGACGCCAATCCATGGGTCGCCGCCTATATCTTTGAGGTCATCCACACGAACGTGAATGAGGTGGCGGCATGAAAGACCTTTCCGAACTGAGAGATTATCGGATTTCTGATGCCGAGCGTCGAATATATGGCCGGTCATTTTTCCCAGGGTGCGGTTGCTTCGCGATCAAATCACCGATCGACGGCGGCCAGCTTTTCGTCATCGTCAGCACAGGCGGCGGCTGGGAGCATGTTTCTGTCAGCCGCAAGAACCGATGCCCAAACTGGCCGGAAATGTCACACATCAAGAACCTTTTCTTTGAGCCCGATGAGGTCGCCATGCAGATTCATGTTGCCGAAAGCGACCATGTGAACTTTCACGCCAACTGCTTGCATCTTTGGAAGCCTATGAATGCTGATATCCCCTTGCCGCCTTCCGAGATGGTTGGTCCGAAAGGTGGTGCTGCATGACAATACCCTATGCTAAAGCCAACGCGGCCAATGCGCAGGACGAAATCAAGAAGATTTTGCGCCGGTTCGGATGCTCCAAGATCGGCTTTATGGACGATCACGACAACCACACGACAACACTCTATTTCGAGCATCAAGGGCGTCGCGTGGAGATGAATGCATCCGGCGCCGGTTGGGCTGCGATGTATCTCAAAGAAAACCCTTGGACCAGCCGTAAGCAGAAATCAAAGCAGGCATATGAACAGCAAGCCCTTGAACAAGGCGTAACGGCCACATCATCGATCTTAAGGGATTGGATCAAAGGGCAAATCACAGCGGTGGAATGCGACGTTCTGAAGTTCGATCACGTCTTTGCACCATACATGGTGGCCGATAACGGCAAGCGTATGATCGATGTGATTGACGACCATATGAAGCGCCTAACAGATGGAAGAAACCAATCATGAAAAACAAACTATCCGACTTGAACGATGAAGAATTGGCATGGCTGGAAGAAAACCACCGGATGGTCATCAGCGAATATCACGCAGCTTTCTGCGCGCAGTTCAACCGATGTGATGTGTCAGCGACAAACCTCCATTCACTCCGAAAGCGCAAAGGCTGGAAAACCGGTCGTACTGGCCAATTCCCGAAGGGCAACAAACCATACAACAAAGGAAAGCCGCATCCGGCGCGAGGACGGGCAGCGGAGACGCAATTCAAAAAGGGTCACAAACCCCACAACACGAATTACCTAGGCCATGAACGTGTTTCAAAGGAGGGCTATGTCGAGATCAGTGTTGATGAAGTTAACCCGCACACCGGCTTTGAACGCCGCTATGTGCTTAAGCATCGTTGGCTTTGGGAAAAGAAGCATGGATCTGTGCCAAAAGGCAAGGCTTTGAAGTGTCTGGATGGCGACAAAACTAATTGCGACCCGTCTAACTGGGAGGCGATTCCCCGAGCCCTGTTGCCCCGCCTAAATGGTGGCAAAGCAAAGCGGACTGTTGCTTTTGATGACGCCCCTGATGAGTTGAAGCCGGTTATCCTGTCAGCGGCCAAACTTGAACATGCCGTGCGCGAAAAGCGCAAGGGCGATCAGAGGGGTAAGGATCAATGACCTCAACCAACGAACGCATGGCCACCATTCACGGTATGCTCAAAAGCAATCTTGAGCTATTGGAAAGCGGATTGCGCGGGACCGGCAGATCAACCGATATGATGCACCACGTCGAGCCAGGCGATATCGTTGTGTTTCCGTCAAGCCAGACGCTTGAACAGTTTCGCCGCATGCTACCCCCTCGCCTCCGCGGCAAATGCCGGTTGGAGGTGGTCCAACCCGACGAAATGCACCTAGGCAATGCTTTGAAGAACGTCATACGCGGCGGGACGGTGCACTTTGATCATTCTTGGGTGCAAGCTTATTGGGTTTCTTCTATCGACTGCCAGCTTGGGCACTTCCAATCATTCAACAAGTTTTTGGAGGAAGTGCACGGCGGGCGACGAGACGATGAAAAGCCTGAACGCACCAACGAGGTGCCGGCATGGCAATAGCCCGTCGAAATCCCCGGCCCTGGCAAAACCTAAAGCCAGGTGACGAGTTTACCTTTATTCGCGATGAGCCAATCATTGATAAAGGCGAACCTGTGAATATCGGGGATATCTTCCCGCGGCAATTTGATGATGACGGGCCCCGGTATGCGTTCCGGGTATTCGACATTTCTGGCGCCACATATCAGTGCATTTACTTGGGGCAAATTCTGGAGGCTTTATGATGGGAAACGAGCGAGAGATAGGACTTCCGAGCGCCCGGCTTCTAAGCACAGATCAAGCCGCCGCCTATTGCGGAATGTCGCCCAATCATTTCAAAAAACACGCCAATGTATCACCAATCAATTTCGGCAACCGGATCTTGTACGATCGGAAAAGCCTTGACGAATGGATAGATCAATTCAAAGATTCCACCCCTGCACCGGAACTGAGGGGGTTGGGAAGTGACAGGGCGAATAGTGCGCATTAAAGGCTTGAACCAATATAAGGACCGTCACGGCAAGTTGCGGCGCTATCACCGCGCCAGCGGGACGCCCATCGACCCCACGTTAGAGGGCACCGCCCTGGCTGCCGAGGTCGACCGGCTTGACAAACTGCATAGGAAAGCCAAATCGAAACCCGGCTCATTGGGATTATTGATCGAAGAATATGTGAAGCGCTCCGATCATTGGCGAAATCTGCGCCCGCGCACCCGTAAAGACTATGAGCAGGTTTTCAAATATCTAAAATCCATTGATGCCTTGGACACAAAGCTGGTCGAAATCAAGCGCTCGACTGTTGCCATATCCCGCGACAATGCCCGCGACAGGCGCAAGCCCAAATTCGCAAATAGTCTGGTCACTGTACTCAAGAAGGTTTTCGCATTTGGTGTTGAATACGAATATATGGACGTCAACCCTGCCGAAAGCATTTCAAAGGCCCTAGGAGGCGAAAAGCGCCCGAACCGCCCCTACACCTCACAAGAACTTGTTGCGATCATAGACAACGCCCCAGCGCAGCTTATCGGCCCTATTTATGCCGCAACACTCTATGGCTTGCGTGAGGGAGACGTGCTGACCCTGACCAAAGCCAACATAAGGGGCGACAATTTCGGGAACTGGTTGCAGCCCACCACAAGCAAACGCGTTAAGCCTGTTTGGCTATACATCACGCCGACCATGGCCGAAATCATCAACCAGCAGCCCAACGAAAAGAGCGTGCAGATATTCGTGAACTCAAGGGGCATGCCATGGACACCGGACGGGTTTCGCTCCTCATGGGGAAAATACAGGGATCGGCTGGAAGAACAAGGCCTCATCGATGGCGGCGGCACATATCACGGATTGCGCACAACGGTGCAAACCATCCTTGATGAACATGGATATGCCGATGAGATCAAATATCTCGTCGCCCACGCACCAAAAGACGTGACCGAACACTATACGATTACGTCAAAGCGCAAGAAAATCGTGATTGAGATGGTCGAATGCATCGAAAAGGTGATCAATGATGCGCGGGGAAATGTGGTAGGAATCAGGAACAAAAATGCATAACCTACCAAATAGGTTGCATAACCTTGGATCAGGTTATTTCCTAAGCCATCATTTAAACCAACAATTTCAGTGATTTAAATGGCAGGGGCGGAGAGACTCGAACTCACGACCCTCGGTTTTGGAGACCGATGCTCTACCAACTGAGCTACACCCCTGCAAATCGGCAAAAAAGCCGCTGGCATGGTCTAATGCCAACGGCGCATTCTTTCAAGTCCATTTATGTGCTTTTTTGAAATTTCTATCCAAAAAGTGGCAACGCCATCATGATCAGGCCGACAAATCCAGCCACCCACACAATTGAACGCAACCACGGCACGGCCAGAATATAGGAGATGACATAGATCACACGTGCGGCCAAAAACACTTCTGCCCCAACCAGCGCATCCACTTCATGCCCCTGAACGATCACCAAAATCGCCAGTGGCAAAAACAGAAACAGGCTTTCCTTTAGATTGCTGAGCGCCCGTTCAGCCCGCTGCCCAGCCTGCGGCAACGAAGGCAAATCATCACGACTGCCAACATATCGGTTCAAGCCAATTTGCGAGAACCGCACTATCGCGGGCGTAAAAAGCTGCACCAGGTACAGCGCGAGCACAGCCAAAATCATGTTTATCATAACGAATCTCCTCGGGCGCATAGCCAGTTTTACTTAGGCTCACAATCCGCTTGTTTACATACATAGTTGGGCCAACTGTCCAACCACCTGCCCATGGTCAATAACTGACATGCAAATCGCCAAACTGAATCAGGCGAACGAATTGCGGCTGTAATCAGGATAATCAAATCAACACCAATAACCAATCTCTACTTTTACAGCGGGTCAGGCATATTTCAGCCAAAAACGGGGCCCTACGCGCGATAATTACTTCATATGAATTTTGAGAGGATATTTTATGTCTTTATTCAACTGGAAAAGCGTCGGCGTTTGCGCGTTGCTTTCCGCAATGGCTCTGGGCGCCCCCGCCTCTGCGGCCGACCCGAACGGTTCACGCTATGACGATTGGTCACAAAACGAAGTGTGGCTCGCCCACTATGGTCGATACACCGATAGCGGCTGGGTCTCTTCCAAATACCCTCGGATGTTTGGCGACATAAATGGCGACGGTATGCAGGATGTGGTCGCATTCGGCCAAACCGGCGTTTACATCGGCATTTCTAACGGCACGTCCTTTATCAATGATCCTAATGTGTGGGTCAGCGCCTTCGGCTATGGGGATGGCTGGCGCGTGGGCACCGATCCGCGCTTTACCGCAGATATGAACGGTGACGGAAAAGACGATTTGGTCGGCTTTGGCAATGATGGCGTCTATGTCGCCATTTCCACGGGCACGTCCTTCAATGCCGCCACCAGATGGTCCGATCAGTTTGCCAGCTCCGTTTGGCCAAACAGCAATTGGATTCGCACACTTGGCGATGTCAATGGCGATGGCCATCCGGATGCGGTGGGCTTCGGCACCGACGGTGTTTATGTGGGCTTAGCTGATCCTACAAACAGCAAGTTTGGCGATGCCACAAGGTGGATCGAGAATTATGGAACTGATCAAGCGTGGAACACGACAGAATATACCCGCCTGCTTGCTGATGTGAACGCTGACGGCAAGGACGACATCATCGGATATGGCATTCAAGGTACCTATGTGTCCCTCGCCCAATCCAACAACACGTTCAATGCCGCCAGCTTGGTAGTGGCCAATTTTGGATCGGACCAAATGTGGAGTAATGCCAAACATTTGCGCACCGCAGCAGATGTGAATGGTGATGGTAAAGCCGATTTGGTCGGCTTTGGTGATACGGCAACCTATGTCGGTTACTCCAACGGCACCAACACGGCCAATTCATGGACATTCGCGACCCTGACCGACCAGTTTAGCCTCGGGAGCGGCTGGACCAATGACGGCACGCTGCGCATCATGACAGATGTAAATTCGGACGGCAAAGCCGACATTGTAGGCTTCAATGCCCCGGGCATGCAGGTGGCTCTAGCACAAGGACAAGATCAGGACGTAACCTATTCCACCGCAAAGCAGTGGGTAAATGATTTTGGCTCTAACCAGGCATGGGTGGTTGGCGAAAGCCCTCGTTTCATGGTGGACGTGAATGGTGACGGACGGCCCGAACCGGCAGGCTACGGCTATTATGGCGTCTATGTATCTGCACCCGCCTCGCTCTATTGCTGTGACAAGGTGAACTTTCTAGATACCGGTTCAAATCCGCCAAACAAGCAGGTTGATGGCGCATGGATTGGCCGCACATATTTGCCACGGGCCCAATTGGTGCTCAATGCACCGAACAAACCGACCACCTGCGAAAACAATCCCACCTATAAAAATCCGGTGGAACCGATTGTCGCCAACAGCACAGGTTATGGCCCTTGGAGCAACCAATACTCAGCCCGGCTTTTCATCAACGCCAACTTCTTCGACATCAATGCGGGCAACCCCTATACGACGCCCTGCACAACGGCTTTGGGCTGGACCATTGGCAACACCGAAACCGTTTCAACTTACGGAACGGTGCACGGCGGCGCTACGCAAACCATGGCGTTTTTCACCCCCGCTCACGCGCAATCAACCGGCATATATGCTGAAATCCTGGGCAACAACGCCGTGTCGTCCCAGCGGGACAACATCCAAAATGCGGTGTCCGGCTTCACCTTGGTATCGGATGGCCAGTTTAACGACCAGTCAAGCGGCATTGCCCCAACAACCAACCGCGCCCGTGCGGGCATTGGCCTGACGCAAGACGGCAAAACGCTGATCTTGGCCATAGTGAACAATGGCAATGATGGTGGCACCTACCCCAATGGTGGCACAACCCTCAAAGGGCTGGCCGACTTATTGATCGCGAACGGCGCCTACTCCGCCCTCACCCTTGATGGGTCCGGCTCTTCACAACTCGTCTTTAGCAATGGTGCTGTCACCTACAAATCAGTGGGCAGCGACAACGCTCAGGGCGGCACTCATCAATATCGGCCAGTGCCGATATTCCTCGGGGTCCGATAAACACGAAAAAAGGCGGTCCCACGGGGCCGCCTTTCATTCTGCCAAACTCTAAACATTCACGGGTTAGCCCGCTGCCGCAGTGGCCCAACTCTTTTCGTCAGAAATTGGTCCGCAAATTCCATTTGCCGCAAGAAAGAACAGCGCGCCAAGTTCACCGAGCCGCGCCCGTGTGGTCGCATCATTCACTTTTACAACATGAATATTGGCAATGCGGCTCGGCGCAACATAATAAGCACCCGACGCAACAATGCGCGACATATAGTCGGCTTCACTCTGGAAGGGCGGGAACACGACCGCCATTTCCCCCGTATCTGGCGCCTTGGCCAATCCGACGACGCCAAAACCAAACATGACCACCATCAAGGCCATCGCTGGCAGAAAGGCGCTCAAACCGCCGCGGTCACTGTCCGATTGCGGTGGGCGCTCATCCTGATGGAAACCTTGGTCGTTCATTCGGTTTCGCCCCTACGAGGCTTTTGACATTTTGGTGGGCAGCGCCGCCTGTCCGGACACACGGAACACGTCGACAATTTGGTCAAGCTCTGCAGTCTGAGCTTCTGTTTGCTCAATGGCGGCATTGGTCTCTTCCACCAAGGCGGCGTTATGCTGGGTCATTTCCTCCAACTGCTGCATCGAGCTTGTCACACCTTCAATCGAAGAGGCCTGCGTTTCGCTGTGCTCAGCAATGTCTTCCATCAACCCAGTCATTTCCCGCACAGCCTCAACAATACCAGTCAGGCTTTCAGATGCTTGCGATACCAATTGTGTCCCGCCATTCACTTCGCTGGCCGATTGCTCAACAAGTGCCTTCACGTCCGACGATGCTTCCGCAGCCGATTGCGCCAGGCGTCGCACTTCAACGGCGACCACCGCAAAGCCCTTGCCTGCTTCACCGGCCCGTGCCGCCTCAACAGAAGCATTCAACGCCAACAGGTTCGTTTGGAACGCAATATCATCAATCAGCGAGATGATTTCTGAGATTTTGCTGGAGGCAGTCGTGATCCGGCTCATCGCTTCATTGGCATGCGCCATCACTGAAGCCCCCTCATCCGCCGTGCTTTGCGCTTTTCGCGCTGACCCGCGTGCATTTTGTGCCTTAGTCGCATTTTCGGCAACGGTTTCCGACATTTTGAACATCGCATTAGAGGTCTGCTCCAATGTGGTCGCCTGCCGGGTGGTGCGCTCATTCAAGTCGACAACACCAGAAAGAATGTCGCTGGTTGCCGCGCGCAGTGTGCCCGAGGTTTGTTTAAGCTGACCAATCACCTCCGACAAATTATCTGCCACGCGATTTGTATCGCGCTTTAGTTTGTCAAACGCACCATGGTACGAACCCGTCATACGCTGTGTGAGGTCAGCATCGGCAAGCGCCGACAACACGCGCCCGGTCTCTGACACGCCGCGATCCACCTCTTGCACCAATGTGTTGATGCCTTCTGCCAGCTTGTTCAACGATTCATTGTTGAACTCGCTCTTAACGCGATGGGAGAAATCACCCTTGCTAGCAGAAGCAACAACTTCACCAAACTCTTGCTGCAGCGCCTCGAGCATGCGCGTACGCTCTGCGCGGTTAGCTTCCGATTTGCGTGCATCTTCTTCACTCATCACCCGAACTTGGTCTGCTTGCGCAGCGGCCTCTTCGGATTTGCTATCCGCAAATGCCAATAGCTTTGTTGTGTTCCATGTCATCCACACTAGGGCCACAGCTTCAAAAACAAGCACCACAGCGTGCAACAACACACGACCGAGCGAGCCACCGCCGTAAAACACCAAGGATTCAAATGTGAGGCCAAGCCCCAAATGGTGAACGGCTACGACCGTCGCGCCAACCAGGATTGCCCGAAAGTCATACAGCAAGGCGCAAACCGCAAGGGCGGCAAAAAAGGTCATGTGCATATCGATCTGGTAGAATTGCCCCTGTGTGGCAATCAACAGGGCAATCACCTGCGCCATCATCACGGTTACAGCGAGATAGCGAAAAGCGGGTGACGTGCGGTTCCAAAGATAAGCCCCGGCAAGCGAAAGCAGGCCAACGAATGCCAAGCCCGTGCCCAAACCAAAACCACCTTGGACGAAATATTCCACAACGGCCACACACAGCGAAAGAACCAAGGACGCAATCGAAATCACAACCGTCCCTCTCATGCGCAAATCATCTACGGTCAATGCTGCAACTCCCAGTCAAATTCAAACTTAATGATATTTAAAAAAAGAATGGATTTAACTCGTGAAGAATGTGTTACGCGGCCGCCCAAATCCGCGCCCTTTTCGTACACACACTGTTGCAATAAATGCGAACAAACAAAAAAGGCGGCCCAAAATGGACCGCCTTTCAAAATGCGATTGGTCTTTTAAAAAGACTACTCGATGATTTTGGCGACGACGCCGGCGCCAACAGTGCGGCCACCTTCGCGGATAGCGAAGCGCAATTGCTCTTCCATCGCGATCGGCACGATCAACTCAACGTTCATCTCAACACGGTCACCAGGCATCACCATCTCGGTGCCTTCTGGCAACGTCACAACACCAGTCACGTCAGTTGTACGGAAGTAGAACTGTGGACGGTAGTTGTTGAAGAATGGCGTATGACGGCCACCTTCGTCTTTGGTCAAAATGATCGCCTCACCAATGAACTTGGTGTGTGGGGTCACTGAACCTGGCTTACACAAAACCTGACCACGCTCAACTTGCTCACGGTCAATACCACGGATCAAAGCACCGATATTGTCACCAGCTTCACCGCTATCCAGCAGCTTGCGGAACATTTCAACGCCTGTCACAACAGTTTTCTGTGTGTCTTTAATGCCAACGATCTCAACTTCTTCGCCAACATTGATCACGCCACGCTCAACACGACCGGTAACAACTGTACCACGGCCTGAAATTGAGAATACGTCTTCAATTGGCATCAAGAATGGCTGGTCCTTAGGACGTGCTGGTGTTGGCACATAATCGTCAACAGCCTGCATCAGCTCAAGGATCTTGTTTTTGCCGATTTCGTCGTCACGGCCTTCCAAAGCTGCCAAAGCTGAACCCGCTACGATTGGAATATCGTCGCCTGGGAATTCATAAGTGGTCAAAAGTTCACGAACTTCCATTTCCACCAATTCCAACAACTCTTCGTCGTCAACCTGGTCAACTTTGTTCAAGAACACAACCAGCGCTGGTACACCAACCTGACGGGCCAACAAAATGTGCTCACGTGTCTGTGGCATTGGGCCATCAGCTGCGTTCACAACCAAAATAGCACCATCCATCTGCGCCGCACCAGTGATCATGTTTTTCACATAGTCAGCGTGGCCTGGGCAATCAACGTGCGCATAGTGGCGACCGTCTGTTTCGTACTCAACGTGCGCTGTGGAAATGGTAATACCACGTGCTTTTTCTTCTGGCGCTTTGTCGATCTCGTCAAAAGCTGTGCCTTGACCACCTGTCGCTTCAGACAATACTTTCGTAATCGCTGCTGTCAGGGTCGTCTTACCATGGTCAACGTGACCAATAGTCCCAATGTTTACGTGCGGCTTGTTCCGCTCAAACTTTTCCTTCGCCATGCGTATAATCTCCGTTCGCTTAGCATCCGGCTAATTAATAAACACGGGACAGGTCCCCTGCCGGAATTCGTTGCGTCTATTACCCCAAATTTTGCAAAGACAAAAGCCCTAATTTTCAACTTATTAAACGCCAATGCCTATTCGAACCACTTTGCTCCATTTTCGCAGGGTTTTCGTCGGCTTTTTACTTATAATTGCCGATGCGTTCGATCAAAAAATCAAAGAATTGATCGCGGTTCACGTCGTAGGCCCATTGGGCATTTGCCGGCTTGCCCGTCACACCCCAGAAATCAACCGCCGTGTGACCGCGGGTCAATTCGCTTTGGGTTTCAATGGCGATATGACAGGGCTTTAACTTGAACAAATCCGGCTTCAACATCCAAGCCACCGTGCACGGATCATGCAATGGGCCGCCCTCAGCGCTATATTTCGCGGCATCATATTGCCCGAAAAAATCAAGCATTCCGGCACAAGATCTTGCGACCCTACTCCCCAAAGCATTCAATCGGCCGACAATTTCTGGGCTGGTCATTACTTTATGAGTTACATCCAAGCCAAACATGGCGATGGGGCGACCGCATTTCATCACAATATCCGCCGCATGCGGATCCACATAAATATTGAATTCAGCTGACGGCGTCACGTTCCCGGCTTCAAATGAGGCGCCGCCCATAATGGCAATCTGCTTGATCTTGCCTGCAATATCCGGTGCTTTTTTCAGCGCCATGGCCAAATTGGTCATCGGTCCGGTGATCACCATCTCAACGCTTTCATCCACCGCCGCACGCAAACGATCGATGATAAAATCAACGCCATGCTGGTCTTGCTTTGGCAAGCTCGGCTCGAAAAACTCGATGCCATCAATACCAGTCTCGCCATGAACATATTCAGCCGTGAACAATGGCTCCACCAGCGGCCCCATGCAGCCAGCATAAACCGGCACATCTTTGCGGCCTGCCATTTCAACCAGAATACGGCAATTGATCTCCGTGCGCGTCAACGGCACATTGCCCCCGGCAGCTACAACGCCCAGCACATCAAGCTCAGGCGCATTCAGCGCCAAGAACAACATCAGCGCATCGTCTTGTCCGGGATCACAATCAAGTATTACAGGGCGTTTATCAGTCATAAATCATTCTCCATTGCCGCCCGGACCATGCGCGGCAGATAATTTGCGGTCAAGCCAGATTATCAATATCCCCCAGCAATCCCACTTTCGATGATCATAAAAATGGGCGATCAACCCAATCAGCTTGACCGCCCATTCGTTTTCGTTAACTCAGCTTACTCAGCCGACATGCTATCCAATGCGACGCTGAGTTCTTCCAGCACATAGGCAAGCCAACGCGTGGCACCATCTGGGGTCCCGAACCGACGGTTTGCCCAGTCCTCGATCAGTCGTGGATCATGCTTTGGGTCAGCCAGGAAATCGGCACCTTGAGCCAAAACCAAGCGATGCGCTTCGGCAGATACATGGGTCAGGTTAGACTTCGCCGCGACATCATCGGAAACACCCGCCAAATCGCTATCGGCAAACTGCCCGGCCAAATATCCGGCCAAAGCCGCATATTTCTGCGCTGCGTCATTACCCATCATAACCTCATGTTCACTCAATGCGCTCGAACCAGCGGGTGGCATGGTTGGAAACGATGTTAGAAGAAAACATCCTCCATGACCATCAGCCTCGATCACCGTGCGCAACCGATCCGAATTCACAATATTTTGCAAACTGGCTGGCCGAAAGGCGACACGACCAACAATGGCTGTTGCAACAAAATTATCAACCCGACGCTGACCATGCAGCGCATTGTTGGCCCAATTATTGACCGCAACACGCACGCCCGTCAGCCCGGCTGTGATGGCCAGTTCGGCTGTTTGTTGATCAGTATAGGTACTGGCATTTTGGATATTGGGCGAGTTAATTAGCCGATTGACCAATTGCGCATCGGTCTTGCCGACATGCCGCGCAATCGTATGCCCACCAGCCAATTCCTGTGCAGTCAGCCAACCCAATGGAAACGGGTTGGGCAAACATTGCGCCTGCGCCAAGGGCACAAGCAAGGCGAGCATCAAAATGCTCAGTTTTAAACGAATGAAATGTTTCATTTTTCTGTCCTTCAGTTTGTTTGGGGGAGAAAGTGGGGTGCGCCACGCGCACCCCACCCTGCACAGCGGTCGCACCGTGTTAGATCAGGGAAGGAATCTAACCTTGGGATGGCAATCCGCCGTTGCGTCTCGCGCTAAGCTTGTTGGAACAAGTTCTGCTCGGTGAAATTCAGCGTGATGTCGGTAACACCATCAAACTCCACCTTGTAAGCGTGCGAAGTTTCCTCAATATCGATCACATCGCCTTCGCTATATTTGGCGGACATGATGTAATATTCAGGGTGCGGCGTGAACACATAGTCGATGTTCGGCAGCAACTGCACGGACACAGCAGGCTTCCGGTTCATTGCAATGCCCAATGCCAAATCCATTTGGGCGGAACTTGCCGCCGCATTGGTTGGAATTTTGTCATCAGAATTGGCAGCGATGATGCCCGATGTGGTGTTGCCGGGCACGCCGTCAAAATATGGCGCCCCGTTCGGGAATGTCCCGTCATAGCTCACATTCACCAGGTTGGTATCGTCGACCTTAACCGGAATTTGCGTTGCCGTTTGGAACTTACGCGGGCTGGCGCTTGTGCCTTCCTGCTGCAAATAGCCAGCATTGATTGAATAGTCGATAAACCAATTGAACTGGGAAATGCTGGGGTTGCTCACGCTCCCGCCTGCTGCCGAGCCCACAATCCACGCGAGGGAAATGGGGTCCGTTGAAGGTTTCGACGTTACAGGCATTTTTTGGAACAGCACAAAGGTTTGCAGAAGCGAATTCTGGTTGTTCACTTTCAGTGAGTATTGCGTGCCGAGAGCGGCTGGATCGTTAGACATGATTGTCTCCTTAAAGGTTTTCCGCTTCAGTGTGAGCCGACCACCGACTCACTGTTCTAAAGCGTTCCTTTTCGCGACACGGCGCCGCGGGAAAACAGGCATAAAGCACGCCGCAAGCTGCCCTCGCTAACCCAGCAAACACGTACATAAATAGATAAAATTGATAGGAAAATATTCTTATTTGCCGCTTGACATTATTCAGTCCGCATGGTTTAAAAGGGAACCATTTTAGAACAAAACAAGAACAATTTATAAGCAAAATCAATACTTAACGGGAGGTCACAATGCTGCTTGGCTATGCACGCGTTTCAACCGGAGAGCAAAACGTAGATCTTCAAATTGCTGCACTCAGGAAATGCGGCTGTGACCGCATTTTTTTGGACGAAGGTATTTCTGGAAAAGAGATTTCACGCCCGTCCCTCAACCAGATGCTGAGCGTGCTCCGCCGCGATGACAAGATCATCGTGTGGCGGCTTGATCGGTTGTCCCGATCCCTCTCCGATCTCTTGGGATTGATCAAGGAGCTGGAGGCATTGGGTGCTGGCTTTCAGTCGTTGACCGAACAGATTGACACTTCAACCCCATCAGGAACCTTGATGTTTCATATGCTGGGCGCATTGGCGGAGTTTGAGCGCGCCCTCATCTCCGAACGCACAAAAGCAGGCATGCGTGTCGCACATTTGCGCGGAAAAACTTTGGGCCGCCCTTCATCGCTGTCGTCTGCGCAAATCGCGTTGGCGCAACAGCTAACAAATGAGGGACAGCCCATGCATAAAATCGCCCGTCAGTTTGGCGTCAGTCGATCAACTATCTATCGATCAATCGCGAAGCACAATGCCGCAAATGAAAACCATGCGGACAAAGCCGGTGGCATTTCCGACAGATAGTTGCCTACATGCATTTCTTGCATTTGGTGGCGTATGGGATGACTTCGAGACGCTCGTCAGAAATCTCATCGCCACACTCGACACAAATGCCAAAGGTGCCATTTTCAATGCGCGTTAGCGCGTGTTCAATGTGTTCAAGTTCTTCCTTGCCCGCATTGCCCAGCCCTTCGAGCATTTCATCATCCTCGCGCTCAACCGCGCGTTCTTCTGTATCGGGGCTCGGCTCGTCGTCCAATTGATCTTCGATATTGTGCAAACGCACATCGAGCTCTTTTTGACGCGCCAATAGTTTTTGTTTGTAGGCCTCAATATCTCGCATAGGTCACCTCTTGTTTGGATGACAATAAGTTTGCCATCAAACGGCTTGCGCCAAATTGATCTGGCGCAAGCCCAGCATACATTATGCTTTTACAGGTAAAAACATGCCGAAGCGATAGCCGCGTGTGCGTTGCATGGAAAGAAGCACAATCACGGTCAAGCCAAACATCAGCACATCCCCCACAGGTGATGCCACCCAAACGCCCAATTCTCCCATAAAGCGCGGCATAATCAGCAGGAGCGGCAAGCCAAACAAATAGTTGCGTGAGAGGCCCAAAATCGCCGCCCGCTTCGCATCGCCAATGGCCTGAAAATAGCCTGAGAGCACATTGATCGGCGCCCCGATGAAAAAGAACATCACCAAGATCGGCAAAATCCGAGCAACTTGCGCAATCATCGCCGCATCATCAACAAACACATCCGCAATCGCGCTGGCTTGGGTGATGAAGATGATTTCCATGGTCAGGGCATATAGCACCGCAATGGTAAGAGCCACGCGAATGCTCGCATTCACCCGCTCAGGCAATTGGCCCCCATAATTGTTGCCCACAATGGACTGGAACGCCATAGACACCCCGAGCAGCGGCATGAATGAGAAGGTCATCAACCGGGTGATGATCCCATATGCCCCCACCAATTCCTCATAATTGGCGGTGTCGACGGCCTTCAACATGGCCACCACCATGCCGGCGACGAGCGAAATGGAAAGGAAATTCAAGCTGAGCGGCGCGCCCAGGGCCAGATTTTCTTTGACCAATTTCACAAATACCGACCGCGGCGGTAGGCTGAAGCCCAACTTGGATCCGCCCCGCAAACGAAAGCCCATCAGCAACACCAATGCCAGCAATTGTGCGGCCACGGTTCCCCAAGCAGACCCCGCAACACCCCAGCCCCAAAGGGCAATGAAGATATAGTTGAAGATCATGTTGAATAGGGTCACACCAATCGACATCAGCGCCATCACGCCCATCTTGCCCTCACTCCGCAACGCATCAAATTGCACGGAGAGGATGAACAATAAAGGCGAGGTGAACATCAAGATCGACATATAGGTCCACGCCATGCGGGCCAGTTCATCATTGCCCTCGGTGACCCACGCGACCAAGCGCTCGCCGCCAAACACGAAGAACACCATCAACAAAGCCGCCATGCCGATGCCCAAAATGATGGCAACCGCAAAGCTCTGAGCAGCCCCGTGCAAATCATTGGCACCAAATCGACGCGCCACGATTGAAGCGAAACCATTCGAGATCATATTGCTCATGGCAATAATCAGCATCTGCAGCGGAAACATCATTGTCACCGCGGTCAGCGCCGCCGCCCCGACATAAACGCCCAAAAAGTAGGCATCCACCAAGTTAAACAGGCCATTCACCGCCATAATCAAAACGATGGGCGCAGCTGTTGCCACAAACAGTTTACCCATCGGCTGCGTCAAATATTTATTATCTTCAATAGCTTGCGTAGTCATTTTGACTCACTTTCTTGGGTTTCGGACGCCAAAGAAGGGTCAAATGCCACCTCAGATATTTGCACAATGTGGTGCCGCAACCCTTCGGGCCAGTCCGCAATAATATTGAAAAAATCGTCCTTTTCGGCCGCGAAAAGCGCCCGAATGGCGTCTTCATAATTCGGCAGATCCCCGGCCACCGCTGTCATCAAGCGATAGGTCGATTGTTGAGCGCTACGTTGGGCCGCAAGAGGGTCAGCCGCCTTCATGGCTTCGCCCACCAACCGGCGAAGGGTAACAGACGCCCCACCCCGCTGCTGCGCCAACCACTCCCAATGTTTGGGCAGCAAGGTGACTTCCTTGCTCACCACACCCAACTTGGGACGTCCGGGTTTTTTGACCTTCACTTTTGGCTCGAGCGGCTTTTTTTGCTTTTCGAGGCGTTCAAACACCTCCTCCATGCTGCCACGCAAATCCACCTCAATCGGACGTGAATTCTTGTGGTCGAAGATCAAAATCAGATCATTTGGATGGGCATCATGGTGGCGCTTCACTTCGTGCACCACTTCAGCAAACGCGCCGGTAGCAATCAGCTCCGAGCCGACAAAAGCCGCGCACAATTCGTCAGGTGAATAATACATCACATGTTCCTTTCGTTGGCAGCGTTTTACCCGGGTAATTTTAAAGAGTCAATATTACCCGGGTAAAATTTTAAAATGCAAAAAAACAAGGCCGCCGAAGCGACCTTGATAAATTAATATATATTTCTCAGCTATTTAGCGCCTTCACCAATTGCGGCAGCGATTTATCATAACGATAATCGAGCGAAAAATGATCGTCGGGGAATTCTTCATAGGTGTGCTTAATGCCACCCTTCTTGAGCAATTTATGCATCTGTCGTGCCGGATAGACCATATTGAATCGATCCTGATCGCCACACTCGATCCACAGCATTTTGAGCTTTTTCAGATTATTCCCATATTCCTCAAGCATCACAATCGGATCGTAAGCAGCCCAAGCGGCCCACTTTTCAGAATCCAACTCGCAGGTATGCAGGTCTACAGGCAGGCTCACCCCGCAATACGCATCCGGATCAGGATCATAACTTGCCCCCATGGCCAACAACATCAGCGCATGAATATCGTCTGATTTATAATGTGGCCCCTTCTCGAAGCTTTTCAGGAACTTCTCAAAGCTCATCTCATGTGGTGCCAACGCCCGCAACACTTTGGGCATATCCGGCAAGAATATCCGATCGAACCCCATATCTGCCGAATAAACCCCTGCCACTGACCACACATCAGGATATTTCAACGCATGATACATCGCCCCATAGCCGCCTGACGAGCGACCAAACAGACCGCGACGACCTTCCCCGCCGCATCCGAACTTATCTTCAATTGCAGGCAACATATTCTCGATCAAAAAGTCTTCCCAGCGCCCCATCGCTTTGGAGTTCACATACTGGTTGCCACCAAGCCCGGTAAAACCGTCTGGCATGGCCACGACCACCGGGGGCAATTCACCTTCAGCAATCAAGCGATCCAATCGATGCGGGAGGCTCTCGCCAAAGTTTCGCCAATTTGCGTGCGCCAAACCGCTGCCGGTAAAGCCAGCCAAATCAACGAGTAAGGGGAGGTCTTTGCCATCATGGCCAAAAGGCACATAAACCAGAACATCGCGGTGATCTGCATCGCCCAACATGTTCTCGGCTAATGCGTCGGACTGGATCGTAAGACGGAAGAAATTACCGTCTGGTGTCGTCTTGTTGTAGGGCATAAAAAAACCTTGGATTGAGAGAATTCAGGCAATCCTATCAATCCAAGGTCAAACTACAACCACCGCGGCGGTTTTAGCCCACCACTTTAAGCTCATGCACATCGCGCTCAAGCGCTGAAATGCTGGTGACAACCCGGTTGCGGCCCTTTGCCTTTGCATAAAACAAACGGTTATCCGCTTTCGCAAACACCTCTGCCGGGGACAAACCCGGCTCGGCATGCGCCACACCAATGCTTGCGGTCATCTCCAAACCTTGCGCCAAATCTGCCCAATCAAACTGCTCAACAGCGGCTCGCAACCGCTCGCACACATTATAAATCTGAGTGGGCGTGGAGCTTTTCAGGATCAAGGCAAATTCTTCGCCACCGATCCGGCAAATAAGATCTGTACCGCGACAGCCATTGATCAAGCACTTTGCAACATTGCGCAGCACTTCATCGCCCAAGACATGCGAAAATGCGTCATTTACCGCTTTAAAATGGTCCAGATCGAGCACCGCAATGGCATATTTTGCATTTTGGCGGTTCGACAGCATATCCATATGCTGATCAAATGCGCGGCGGTTGGACAGCCCGGTCAACGGATCGGTCATTGCTTCCTCTTTCAACCGCTCCATATCGCTCGATGCATCTTGCAGCAGCGATTTAACGCGCTCCATTTCTCGATTCAGCTCGTCAACCTTGCCCTGCCAATGGCCTTTTTCCGCCGTGCGACGCCGATATTCATTATGGAATGTCTTATGCATCGCCAAAGCGGACTTGAAGTCCCCAGCAGCTTCATACGCATTGCACAATCGCCGCATTGCATTGGCATAATTGTCTGCGGACGAGATATTCTTGGCTGTCTCAATGGCTTTTTGGCCAGCCTCCAACGCGGCTTCAATATTGCCACGCTTCTGTTCAAGGTCACACACTGTATAATAGAGATGCACCCAGTTCCCCGGTGTCGCAATATCGCTCAAGCTGTACCAGTGTTCGATCCAGCGATCCGCCTCCTCAAAGCGACCAAAGTCAGCCATAAACTCAGCAAGATTGGCCGAGCCAACAAGCTCAACCCGTTTATTGCCCGAGGCATGCGCCAATTCGATCGATTCTCTTGTCTGCTCGAGGCCTTTTTTGAGCTTCGCCTTATGTCCCGCTGTGTCACCCTGCTCCAGCATGATTTCGCCAATGCGGGTATTTAAGAGACCCAGGTGAAGCACCAATGTTGCGGTAACGCGCGGCAAGTTAAACCGATCAGCAATCATGATCGCTTCGTCGAGCATCGCTGCCGCCGCTTCAAATTTATCGCCGAAGATCAATGTAATGGCTTGTAAATCCATCGCCTTGAGCAAAACATCTGTCTGCTCCGGCTCGGTTGCCATGGACGCTGCCCGAGACGCTTCTTCATAACACTCGGAATCCAGGCCCATCTCAATCAACACGTTGGCGTAAACGGCACGCGCCCGCGCTTCCCGCACCTGATCGCCACGCTTCACAACGCGCTGCAAAATGCGCTGAACATATTCAATCGCTTCTTCGGAACGTCCAAGCCAGCCAAGCGCCATCGCGCACTGGATGCCCGCATCGCAAAAAGCGTCTTCATGGGCACCGTCTGCTGCCATCGCAAAAGCTTGCTGCGCCAGCTCAAGCGCGTTTTGAAAATCGCCTATCTGGCCGTACTCAAGCGCATCTGCAAGTATTTGATCAATCTCAACCTGAGTAGTCCGCTGTGCACTCATGAGATAATTGCTCCAATTTCACTCCCTTAAACGTATCGCATGTCAATAAACAACTGCTTAAAAATACGCCTATGGCACGGTACATCGCCGCGCTCTTCTCGTTCTGAAGTGATGGGATAGGCCAAGAACCTCCATTTTTAATAAACCCAGTTATTAAAAATGGAATAGTCACAATGGCAATTTCTTTTCTACCATATATTACAATGGGTTAGAAAAGCGCATTCGCTCAATGGTAGGCTAGAAAATCAGAAAGGATTAATTAACCCACATACAACTTAACGCCAGCACCAAGTCGTGATTTAGGCGGTTGCCGCCAAATCATCATCCTTGCGAGCAGCGTGGCAAGCTTGGCCACGACCATTGGACTTCGCCCGATAGAGCGCCTCGTCCGCACTGCGGATCACAGTCTTCGCCGTCATTGCATCATCAGGCCACCACGCAACGCCAATGCTGGCACCAACCGCTGCTCGGCCATTGTCGAACACTACATCCTGACAAACGCTATCGATAAGGTTGTCACAAAGCATCATCACGCTTTCTTCGTCCAAGCCATCGCGCAATAGAATAATGAACTCGTCACCGCCCACGCGTGCGGCCATGCCTTTATCACCGATAATATCTGCAACCCGCCCTGCAACCGTTCGAATCACCGCATCACCGGCCGGATGTCCGTAGGTGTCGTTTACAAGTTTGAACTTATCCAGATCCATGCACAAAATCGCACAACGGTCTAACGCCCCTTCCGCAATGATCACATCCAACTCATTGTCGAACTGCAAACGGTTGGGCAAACCAGTCAATGCATCATGCTGGGCCAGAAAACGGTTCTTAGCCTCGCTTGTCTGCACTTTGTGTGCCACACGCCCGTAGAGCAGCGCGATCACGCCTAGCCCCACCGCAATCGCACCCAGGATAGACAAGAAAACAGGCAAAACATGGTTCCATATGGTTTGTGACGGTTGGGCCACATTCCATGTGGCCACCATCGGCGTTTCGGCTGATCCCCCAATCACAAGCGCAGTCGCCTGCGGCGAAGCGCTGCTGGCAGGCTGAATGTTGAAGTCATTCAATCCGAGTTGCGCGGAAATATCACCAAATAGCTCAGTGGATAGCGTATCAAAGGTCAACAGAATTCTAGGGTTGCCGTCGGGAACAGCAAGCTCAAAATCTGGCACAACAGCCTGCGCCACAACAATACCGACCTGTCCCTCAACAATACGGTAATCTGCGGCGTAAAGCGGCTTGTCCCCATAGATCGGGTCACCAAAGGTGGCAAAACCATCACCACGCGCCTTGCGCAACGCAAAATAGCGGTCACGCGCCTCAACGATCAAATCCTGCTGGGCATCAATCAATGCTTGCGCGTCGGTTGGCGCCATCAACTCCCCTTCAAAAATGAACAGCTGCGGCATCCCGTTTTCGTCGACCAGCGCGGCCTGGGGCACATCATTGTCTTCCCAAAACCATTCCTGCATTTCGTCCTCGACGAATTCCAGGTCAATTTCGTCGCCATAAACCGCCTCAACAGCGTCATCCCAATAAGAGACCTCAGCTTGCACCGATGCGCTGTACTGTTCTTGCAAGAGCACTTCATTGCGCACAAGGTGGCTTTCGCCATCCCATTGCACCTTATTGGCAACGTTTCCAGCAACATTCAAAATGTAAAAGTTGGAAAAGGCGAACGCCAAGACAATCAAACCGCTGATGGCATAAATACCCATCGCAAGATTAAACTTCCGCACAAGATTACCAATAAACATGCTCACCCCCGATACCAATTTGGCGGCACTATAGGGTGGCAACCTTGAATCTTTGGCTAAGCAAACTGGTTGTTAAAGACTTAACAATAGCTAGACGTTCGCAGTGCCGACTGGTGCACTTGCGCATAAATGTCCAACAAATATTTGACGCGGCGCGAACGCAACAAGCGTTTCAACGAAAGCTAAACGGCACAAAAGCAGCACTACACATGTAAGGGAGTTTGGAGCGGGTAGCGGGCTACGCATAACGACAAAAGCCCTTAAAATTCAATGGCAGGGTGTCCCACATTGTTTACAAACCGCCCATAATGGAATCAATCGGTTAGATTAAAGGTGTCCCACGAAATCCGACGTGTGATATGATCGATTCATGAAACCCGCTTGGCACCACAAACCCGACTCCTACGAATGGCACGAGCCTAATATGCGCAATGTCTTTTTTGGTGATGCGGTTATAGGTAGGGTTACCCGCGCCGAACATGGGCCAAGAGAAGGCAAATGGAAATGGAACGGTAGATGGGGTGGCCTGGTGGATGGTCGCCCCGTCGCGAACTCTGGTGAGTGCGACAGTTTAGAGGAGGCTCTTGTAGCTTTAAGGGCGTGCGCGGTTAGAACGGCACAAAATCACCCGAACATTATGCGTCAAGCTGTAGGTGATGTCGCAGATCATCTTATATAATGTGCCGCCCCGGTCTGCTAATCGCCGAGACGATCATCTTCACCGATGCCGCGCTCCTCATAGGCAATGAGAAAAGCAATGCAGCAGCCAGCGTGCCAAAGGTGAGAATATCCGGTCTCAGCGTCCACATCGCCAAACAGGAAACTTCGTGTTGTTGGGCCTTTACCTGCCCACCAAGCCCACATATGGCGCATTAAAGCGCCAAATACGCGACCCCAACTCATTCCCTGCTCCCAATTCCGGGCCGCGTACTTTTCAGCACCAAAGCCTAAAACCTGAGAAACACCAAACAACAGTTCAGGGGGCAGCAAATCCATGCGAGGCTTGCCGCCGTCGTCTTTACGTCCTTCGCTCATGAATCAATGGTCTCCAGCTTCTTTGCAATGCGCAGGGGTTGCGGGATAACGCATAGGGTGCCATCATCCAATTCAACAACCGGGGTCATGAATACACCGCCTTTAAAGGCATAGATCAGCAGGCCCGCCATGTTTTTGGCGTATGAGGCGGTATTAATCAGATCCAAATACTCGCCGCCCGACTCTCGCAGGTTTTTAACCGCTGCATCGAAGGTCAAGCATGATTGAGCGCTTGCGGGCAGACATAAAAAAAGCGCCATCAAAGCGCCAATAAGCCATTTCATTTGAGGTCTCCTATATGTTGCGTTAGTCGCCGTATTTTTCTTCAAGCTCAAGCATTGACCAGGACCGAGCGCTTTCAATCTGCCCGTCTCGAATGGTCAACTCATTGCAGCGATAGGTCCAGCCTGTGGTGGATACGCCAGCATATTTCTTGATGTAGCCTTGGGGCATGGAGCAGCCAGTGTTAAAAACCTGAATGCCGTTACCGATGCCGATCTTTGGGCGGTTGAGAAACTCGCCTTTGTGGGTATGCGACCACACAACCGAAAACGTGGAGTGGTTGGCGATCATGTTTGACGGGTTTTGGCCTGTATATTCGCGCCCGGCCGCATTGATGGGAACATGGGTAAAGCCCACGCCGCCCAAGAATATCCATTCTTTGTATTGCTTTACAGACCAGCCGAAACGGGCATAGATTTGATCGATCGCGCCTGTAAAAACGCCCTGTGCACTGGGGTTGTTGTTTTCGAATCGGTCCGCGCGATATTCATGATTGCCTTTTAGCCGCTCACGCGGAATGTCCGAACCGTCCGGGGCATCTTTATCGAAAGCCGCTTCGGCCTCTTCGAGACTTTCCATTTCACGCCGAAACGCTGGACGCTCAAAATCGTCGGCTGAACCGGGAACCGCATAATTGCTCAAACTGTCTAGGTCGCAGTCATCACCAAGCCTCACAATGTAGTCTGGTCGCAGATCAGAGGCCAGCCGCCCCATATGGAGATAGCGCGACTTATCTGGGATCAAGGGGCTATCATGAGAGCATCCAAAGACCATCACCCGGATAGCTTCGCCATGGCTTGCGGGCTGTGGCACATAGGTCGATCGGGCTGGAACCCTAATGCGAGGCTTTGCTGGCGTCAGGTTGGGTAGAAAGCCGTTGGCATGTGCACGCCCCAATCGATCCTTGAAAGTGCTTCGCGGCATATCGGAATCCCGTGCCGCCGCTGTAATATTGCCGTGGTTTCGCGCGTATGCATCCACCGCTTGCTGCATTTGCTCACGGGTCAAACCGGGGTTGGCCATAAGAGCCCCCTATTTCTTGTGATTTTTAAAATCTTCGCGCAGTTTTTTGTTGCGCAAATAGAGGTTATAGACCGTGAACCAAACCACGATCAGACTTCCCACACCCAGCAGGATTTGATTGGCTCCCACCAGTAAATCAAGCCATCTAGCTGACAAGATGCCAAGTGCCGCGATCATGGTTTGCCCTGCTTCTTTCATAGTGAAATGTCCCGTATTTGTCATTTGCGCCTCGCCATGTAAGCGATGGTGCCGGAGGCTATTTTTGCGATCCCTAATCCCGTGGAAACACCGAAAAATGAGAGCAAGATAGTGCTTTGATGTGAGGCGAAAGGTTCAGGGAACTTGTCAACCGCCCACCCCAACTTGAATTGTGTGTCCATCCAAATGGACCAAAGATGCGCAACATACGGAAACACGATAAGGAATGTGATCACGCGCATTTCCCAAAATGTGGCGGTGGCCTGCCGGACTTCTCTACGGCTTTTGCGCTCATCCGCATTTTCTTTATGCAACGTTTTCTGTTCGTCGCTCATTGCGGCGTAGCGATCTTGCCGTTTCTGTTCGAGATAGTCCTTCCAACCACCCGCGAGAAACTTTATGATCATGAGTATCAGCTTCATGACTTCTTACCCGCTGGTGTGTTTGTCACTTCACGCAACAGCCCATAAATTACGGGATAGGCGAAGATCACCCAATTTTTCCAATCAGGCCCCAAAGCGTTGCCCAAAAGGCCGGGGTCGATTAGCTCTAAAAATGCCAGCGTGACGCCAGCCAATGAAACAAGGCGCGTGCGCCAGCCCTTCAAAAAAGTCATTTTTTGCCCCAATTCAGAATGGTGTTGATGATGAAAGTGAGAAAGCGCATCAGCGGGCTATCCTTTGCAGCCTGTGGCCGTTCTGGTGGTGTGGGTGCTGTAGACACATCAGCCCAAGCCAATGCATCACGGCGCACACCTGAGACACGCCGAGACCAGCCCTTGCCAAATACAGACCAGTGCCGTAGCCGTTTCAAAAAGCGCATGCGGTCATCACACATTTTATTTATGAGCCGCTTGGTGTTTGCTTTGGAAACTGCTTCGAGCGTGACTGGGCCGATAACTCCATCGTCCGCAACCCCAAGAACACGCTGCAAAGCAATCGCCGCCCGCGACCAGCCAGAATTAACCGCGAAGTCAAAGACGCAATAATCAAGGCCCGATGGCAGATCATCACCACGCACCTTATCCCAATACCGTGCCTTATAGATTTGGCGCACTTCATCAGCCGAAATGTTTTTGACTTCCGACTTAGGCAGTTGCCGCCAGTCTTTGAGACCTCGCCACCGCGCAAGCGTCTTTCTGGTAATGCCTTGGTTGGTCGCACCGCCTGGGTCAGACGGATGATCGACATAACCGCCCTCGTGCTTAAGAACGAGCTTAAGAGCTGCTGCAAAATTGCGCTGCATAATATTCTCCGAGTTGATTGATTTAGTCGCTGCGTATCTGCTTGAAGTAAAACGCAGCCTCCTTAGGATGGCCGCACCCAATGATTAACATTTGTTAGCGGCCCGCTAGACACTGGGATCTCTATTGTGTATAGAACCCGCCCATGAACACGGTTCCCGCATTGCGCTTAAAATCAATGGACGGTATTCGAGGGCTTCTTGCTCTTGTCGTCGCGTTTGGGCATACATACGCCACCTTTGTGGGCAAATGGCTCCCCGCTCCTATTCCTAATTTCAGCTTTGCGGTGGACTTGTTTTTCATACTCTCTGGCATGGTGCTATTTCATTCGTACCGAACCAAAAAATTCACCTACACTCAGTTTTTCGCCAACCGCCTGTTTCGGCTTATACCCATGCTATATTTCAGCATTGCTCTGGTCTTTTTGGCCTTTATCGTGACAAGAGGTGAACTTTTCCCAACTTGGCTGGAAGCGGGTAAGCATTTCAATTTTGCGCTGATTGGCGAACTAACTCTGACCTCAGAATTGTTCGTCCCGCCCCCAGGCCACATTAACCCGCCTGCGTGGTCGATCTCGGTGGAAATATTTGCCGTATCAGTGACTGTACTTTGTGCCATCGCTATTTTTCGCGCCGTTAAAACGCGACTGCTTACCCTGATCGGGTGCGCGGTTATGATCGCACTGTTCTACTGGATTTTGGGGAAAACAAACATTTCAATGGCGCGTGGTTTCATGGGAAGTATTGCTGGCATAATCGCCTATGTCTTGCTTGTTGATCTTAAGATAAATAAATTCGCAGTGCTGTCAGCATCAACCGCCGCGATCATAATCACGATAGCGTTTCTAGTTATAGAGCGTCCCATTATGGAGCTTTCCCTGTTGAGCAATAAGGCTGGGTTTATCCCAAGCGTTATTGACGAATATTTAGTTGTGATGTTGGCGGCAGGAGTATGCTATATGGTCCTTATATCACAACCCAACTTGTGGGATAGGGTTTTTGAAGCCCCCGCGATTTCCTATTTGGGTAAGGTTTCATACAGCATTTACCTGCTTCATATGCCAGCTGTGTTTCTTTTGCTGCCTCTACGACAAGACGGTGCCGTGGTGCAGAACCTTTTCGTCGCGGCGGCGGCGCTCGGCCTTACGGTGATAGCCAGCGGGATCACCTTCCGGTTTATCGAAACGCCTTTCATCCTGTTAGGTCGGAAGATTTTGCGCGCACCCTTGCCAGTAACTGCCCAACCTAAGATTATCAACTCTCGTCAATGCTGACCTCAAGGTTGGCGAAAATGGCCGACCCTAAACGGTTTTCGACCGCAAGTTTTCTGGTTGAGGTGTCGAGGAAAAGAGTGATTTGACCATCGGTTCCTGTCGTTCCGGCTGGGGTACCGGTTGTTGTCGTCATGCTAGATCCAGCGGCCCCCTCTTCAATTGATACAATTTCAGATGTACCTGTTGTCTCCCAAGCAAAATGTATCCAACGCCCTATTCCTCCCGCCATTAAAAAGCCTGTTCCACCGCTATTGATGGGCAGAGGAATGGTGGTGGCGAACTCATCATCTTCAATGCGCAATCTGCTAAAAGGTTTTCGCGTATATCGTGCGATCTCCGAGGAAATATCGACTTTTTTTGTCTCAACTTGCGCTTGGTAATAAAATAGCGTTTCTCGACCATATGCGAGTAGAGCCAATCCGCTTTCAGGGTTTACCCACATAGATGGGTATCCGGCCAATGAATTTTCACCACCAGGTGCAGAATAGCCAGAAAGCATTTCAGTACTGTCTACCAGCACTTTTTCGTGCGACCAATTGGTTGCCGCTGATATAGCGTCATCCGCACGAGCAAACCGAAAGCACATGGAATTTACGTTTGGTGCGGGGGCACTAACTGTTTCCCGCGCCATATAGACAAGGGCAAGATACGTCTTTCCGCCGACAAATACTGTCGTCAGATCGTGGCTTTGATAACCCCCTGAAACTGTAAGGTTTGTTTGACCTTGATTGGTCCAGTTTGCACCACCGTCTACCGTTTTCAATTGCAACATTGATCCTGTTACACCGTCTATTCGGACCATTGCAATCCAGTTTAGCTCGTCAATGATTGCCACGGTGACCTCTGAATATTGAGTTGCTCCATCAGTAACGAGCAGTTTTGATACCCAGTTATCGCCATCGTCATCAGAATACATGACAAATGACTCATCACCATCGTAAGCCCCCACGACTAACCGCCCCGAAGGGGTGCGCTGGACTTTTCCAAAAAATTCAACAACGCCGGGTACATCGCCAGTGATCGTAATGGTGGTGTCATCTGCATCCCATGTGATGCCGTCGTAGGACTTTCTCATCACTGGTGTCCATGGACCTGATCCGATCACCAGCTTGTTGCACAGCGCTATAAAACTCAGGTCTTGTAGTGTACCAAGCGCGGGCCAATAGTAAACAGTATCCCCAGCGCCGATCCCGTCAAAGATATCAATCTTGGCGGACCAGCTTTGTCCCCCGTCTGTCGAATACCTGTAGGACACATTTTGCGGGACCAGCTTAAAACCAACTTTGATATTACCAGCGGTATCTCCGTCAACTGTCACTTGGGTTACATCTTCAAAAACCTTCGTGGTAGCCACGCCGGAAGCTCCAGCTGTTGGCCCGGAAATCGCTTCGGAGTCCACCGACCCTCCTACGGTGCCATACACCGTAAAAGTTCGGGCGCTGTCATCCGCATCGGAGATAACCTCGACTTCGGTTGCAGCGGGGGGCGTTGCCGCTCCACCGGATGCATATGTACCATCTATTGTGAGATTTTGTGTGCCGCCAGCCGCTGGCTGCTGCGAGGCGCTAACGCCTTCATGCTCCCCGCTGTCATGTTGATTGCCATACTTATACAGCACTCCTAAAATATTTCGGCCGCACGCCAAGACCGGGAAGTGCGCATAAGTGTAAATGCCAGCGCCGCTTTCGGGTGTGCTTGATCCGAAGGGTACTTGATACCATGGCGCACTGCGGTCGATCTGCATTACGGTGCGGGCCTGTGCAGGTGTCAAATCCTCTGGTGATCCCGTGCCAGCCGTTGTGCGACCCTTAATTGTTTGAGTCTCCATATCAGCTAGCTTGGCGTTTGTTACGCTGTTGTCAGCAAGCTTTGCAGTCGTAACCTCCCCATCCCCGATTTCGGGCGTGGATTCAGAGATTGCAATGTCAGTAGTGCCAACAACGATAGGATTGTTAGCGGTAACAACAAAAACTGTGTCGCCGTTCGCCGTGCCATCGGTCACATAGGCTAACGTTCCTTTTTGGACATCATTCGAGTTTTTGAAGTCTTTGGCGCGGCGCCAATCTGTGGTTGACGCAACGTAGATCCCATTTTGCGAAGCATCCGTTTGGTCTTTGACTAGAACTCGATCATCCGCAACAACAGAAACCCCATCTATGGTCTGCTCACCGCTCAATGAAATGTTGGCCGTTGTGGCAGCCCTACACGGCCCTTTAAGGGCTGTTGCTGCGCTTAATCCATCGGTTCTGTTAATTTGTACGCTTGCCATTCAAGCCCCCATTAAAAAACCCCGCCAAAAGTTGACGGGGTCGCATATCGCTTTGATGTTATTGTCGTTTAGAACTTAAGTGAGATCCGGCGAAGGTCGCTCAACTGGTCCCGTCTGCGGCTTCGGCGTTTCGGGCTTTTCCAGGTCAGGCGATGGTCGCTCCGGCTTAGATGTCAACTTCCCTGTTGACTGGCATCCCGTCAGGGTAAGCGCAGCAACCGCGAGCAATGTTGTTATTAAAGTTCTCATGCCGCCTCCTCAGCCAAATCAGTGGTTTCCGAGATGAGCCGATCGATAAAGCTTTCCAACTGCTTGGCGTTCAAGCCTTTGAGAAAGCGTTCAAATTCTTCGTCTGTCATGTTGCACCTATGCCGCAATTTGTGTCGCTCGATCTAACTCAACTGTGAGCGCGATTAGCTCTTGCGTTGTCTCGCCGCAGCGCAGCGCATAACCAAGCACTACCTCGCGGCGAATACCGGCCTCTGTGTCGCTTTCCGGTTTGTCGCGTTTGAGCATTTCATTGCGAATTTCTTGGCAGCGCCATGTGAAGGCTTCGGCTTGCTCATTAACCCAGTCGCCAACTTTGCTATCAATATCGCAGTTTGGCGATCCCATAACGCCTTGCAGGGCCAGATCAGCGGCTTGTGCTGCGGCATATGCGATCCCAAGCTCTGGAATTGACAGTGTAGATAAATCTAGTGGCAAAAGTGATCGTGTCTTGTTATTAACGGTATTAGCCATGCGGCCCTCCTCTATAGGTCCGTTGCGGTTAGGCGTGGCGGGTGGTTCCAACACCCGTCATTGCCGTTTTATATTTCCCCCATTGGGGTATACTCTTGAATTAAGTAGCGTTTTAAGGCTACTTGCCGCCTTGTAAGAGCTGCAAACTTGGCTGACCACGCTTTTCAGCAATATAATCACTGATCAATTTGCGACCGCCGCTTGCCAACCAATCTTTGGTGGTTAGCTTGTCAAAAACACGTACCGAGGCCATATGACCGTAATCTCGTGCCTTTATCGGGATGCCACGTTCATTGTGGTAACGCGCTAATCTGTTCGAGATGTATGTGCCAAGTCCGCGCAAGCCTGTGCGATCATGTAAGTTGATCATTGCGTAAATGTCGTAGGTCGTTACACCATAAACTATGCCGATCTCTTTCGATGCTAGTTGCTGCTCAACCAACAACGGCACCACCTCATTCATGGCTTTATTAAGGACGCGTTTGAACATACCACCAAGGTTGTTCATAACTTTTGGGTCAAGATCAGTGATAACACCGTCAAGATCACCCTTGATTGCGATCCCTTGATGCCAATAGGAGTAAAGGGCTTCCGCAGATTCCTCTTGATAAAGTTCAATCCGCTGACGCTTTTGTTTGTCTTTGATCTTGTTCGGGTTGATCGAAGCCAACCACAGATTCAGCTTTTTAATTGGAATTGACAACATCTTGATATAATTGCCATTTCTGCCAGTCGTACGGATATCCGTACAGTTGAACTTGTTAGATTGCGCTCGAATTTTGTCACGTTGACCACCCCAAGAAAGCCCAAGGTTTTCAACAATAGGACGCATCGCAACATGTGGCTGTCCGTCAAGTTCAAAAGTTGTGATCTGATCACCGTGAAAATTCATAACTTGCAGATCAGTTGATTGTGCATTATTTGTTTGTAGGTCCATGCGGCATGTCCTTTCATTGTTGCCGTTTGGTTGATCCGCTCCAGCAAGAGCGGGTTTAGTTCGCGGTAGAGGGTGTATTGTTTGGTAGACCGTCACCCTCCACCGCCTCAGAACTGGCCAAGGCCCGCTCAAGAATCTTTACAAGCTCAGCATTCATTGACCGATAGTTGCGTTGTGCCCGTTCTTTTAGGCGCTCGCGCATCTGGTCGTCTGGAAACCGAACAATGAACTTTGGGTTATCTTTCACTCTAATTCCTTTCTGATGTCAAATTTGACACTAATGGCATATATGACACCATTTATTTTCACTGTCAAATGCAATATGGCATTTCTGACATTATTTTAGGTGAGCTATGAAAAAGAACCCCGTTGCCGAGTGGGATAAGTTTATGCTGCGAATGCCGCCCGGAATGCGCGACAAGCTCAAGAAGGTCGCTAATGAAAACAGCAACTCGCTAAACAGCGAGATTATTGCCCGCTTAGAGCAAAGCTTCAATTTGCACCCTACTGAGAAATCATTCGACGCTGCATTCACTCGGATGGAAAAAGCGACCATCGAAATGGAAGAGCGGTCTAAAGAACTCGAGAAGTACATACTCAAATTCAAAGCACTAGAGGAAGGGCGCAACCCCGAATAGGCCGACCCTCAATAAGGGATGATCTAGACAAACCCGCCAATCCGGTTACGATGCCAGCATGTTTAATCAATACTGCCAGAGACATGCCGGACAATAATGTAACGATACGACTCACTGATGAAATGACCGAAGCACTTGACTCGTTTCGCAAAGAGCAACAGGGTCGGCCATCTCGACCAGACGCCATACGGCGCATTCTGACCGACTATTTTATTTCTACTGGCAAAATTCCCTTTGAGGATGATGAAGACGGATAGCAAATACAGATGCGAAATATTTTAGACTCACTTACCAGTTTAGCCATTCTGGCTCTATTCTTGCTGGCATATTTCCCAGGCGGGACTATTGTAATGGGCGTCAGTTGTGACACCGATGATTTAGCGTGGTTTGATTGGCTTTTCTCTGTAATCCTTCCGGGATACGGACTCATCCGCGCAATATTCGGGTGCTAGGAACTATTCTACAGCCTCTTGCGCAAGCGGCTTAATACTTTGGTGCATGACAGAACGAACGCCTGGCAACGATGCGCCTGGCACTTGTCTGATCATCGCATTTACGCCTGATCTTGTGATTTCTTGATTGCTCAATTGCGCGGCAATCGTTGAGAGGTCTTTAAACAACCCGGCACTTGGCCCTAGCACGGCGCCAAGCTGGTTTCGGCTGGCATATCGACTTACACCGCCGCTTTGATCTTCATCGCCTGCCGCCGCCTGAATTGCCTTAGTGATACCCACTGGCAAACCCAACTTTTCAGCCGTGTTGGAAATTTCGAAAGGGATTGACAATATGCCAGTCCTATCTAATCCGTTTGCCACCCAAAGCCCGGGATTTTCAACAAGTTGGTCTGCTCGGCCCTGATCGCCGCGCTCTATAAACTTAAGCCATGAAATCATCATGCCGATTGCGCTGGCAAACACCAGTTGCTCTGCCATGCGGTGTGGACGCTCTTGCAATCCGGCGATCAGAACGCGCTGATGCGATGCGAGCCCAAAGCTTTTGAACTGCATGATCAACTTGCCCCAATTGGAGCGGGTCCAAAGTGGCTGATCAGATACACCCTTTGTTACAATCGTTCGGTCAACGTCTTTATTGAGTGCGGCGCCATAAATACGGCGCGTGGCCTCATCCCATTTTGACACGTCAGCGGCATGAATACCTCGATCAACGCTACCGTGCCGCTTGAATTGTTCGGCAATCTGACGGGCTTCCTTTTTGCCAATACCAAGAAATGCCAAATACTTCTTTTCAGCAGCCGGTGCTTTGTCATAATTCAGCGAGTGCTTGAGAATGCGGTTTTGTGTCATGACGCTTGCCATGGTTTTAACCGTATCGTTCCACCAGCCTAGACCTGTTGCCTTCGAAAACATATTTGATGAGTTTGACAGAAAGCGATCAAAGTTTGACCCATACCGATAAGGGTCTTGCAGATCCGCCAAGCTGGCCAATCGGCCTTGCAGCACCATTTCAGTTACAGCGCCAAGTTCACGCGCATCAGTTTTTGAAATCTTGACGGCTCGCACATTGGAAATCAGCGAAGGCAGAGCCTCGGTCATTGTTGCCCGAACGCCATGCACGCCAATAAGCCGCGCGGCATCAGACATGCTCGATAGCGTAACGCCACCCAACAGGCGAATATAGTTCCAAGTCAGCGCCGCTCGGGTCAATCCACCCCATGCACTGCTTTGCTCTGCTTGCCGGTAGGTGCCACGCATCATATCGCGGAACGCGCTCAGTCGCTCAATATCGGCCTTTTCCGCCTTGGTCAGCGCGTCACGTTCCTTTGGCGTTTTAGCTTTATCGCGCAAAACCTGATAATCGGCCTCTATTTCCTTTATTTGGTCTTTCATATCCGCCCGACCGAACTTACCTGCAAGCTCCACGTCCGCGCCCATGTCGCGGGCATAACGGCGCAAGATCAGTTCTATGTCGTTTTCAAGAAATTCTTCAATATCGGCATCAGGAATTGAAAAGGTACGCCCCTTCAAAAATCCGGTTTCAACTGGCACAATATAAGCAGGCACATCGCCCTTGCCGCGACTTGTCAAATTCGCGTAGATCGAGTTTACGACCTCTTTAACGTAGTCCTCCCGATCCGCTTCATTGACAAAATTTGGCATACCCTCTGGCGTTTTGGGTAACCGGGCTTCGAGCTTATCAGCATTTGCCTGTGTCGCGCGAATACGCTCATTAATGCGCGTCAAGTCAGAAAGTTTTGCCGACAGCTTATCTTCGACCCCAACACCGCTGGCGCGACGGAGAGTTGATACTTCTTTTTCAAGCCCTCGTTTTTTGGATTTAAGTACGGCCAAATCGCGCTTTTTAAGTGAAAACTCGATAAGACGCCTTGTGTTCGGAGACGTGCCGCGCTGGCCTTGAAGCCGAATAATCTCATCATTTAAAGTGTCAATCTTGCCCTGCAAGGCTTTTCGCTCAGCGTCGAGCGCCGATTGCGTCAGACGCAGGTCGTCAGTTTTCAAGTCAAAGGTTTCAAGTGCTTCATCCAACTTCGCCAGATCAAGAATAGCGCCTTCAAATTCTAGTGGAGCATCAAGCATACGCTTTACATCAGCCAATGTTGCATCGGAAGGTAGCCCATTGACCTCTAGCCAGTCCTGCACAACCGTTGATATGCTTTCCGCAATGGAATCGGCCTCAAGCATCTCGTCTGTTCTCAGCGGCGACCCACCAATTTCATCAGAAATAGCGTTTAAAACGGCTTGCCGATCAACAAAACCAGAACCATCCCCCGGCAAGTTTGTGAAAATTTCATTTTCGGATTTAACCAAATTGTCGACATCAGACAGCCCGCCACTTTTGCGGAATAGCCCCGGTCGCGTTTTTGGTGTGACCCCCATAGCCTTAAGCTCAGAAGCTAAGGTGCTGCCGGTTTTAACGCCACCTAAATCCTTGACCACCTGAAGAGTCGGAAATCTATCTCTAAAGGACTGCGGCTTCACTGCGGCTTGCGCCTCTTTGAATAGATCAAGAAACCGTTTGTTTGCATCGCCGGTGCCAACAACTTCCTCAGCACTCATCTTTGGCATTTGCTCAGATGTGCCCTTGAGGCGACCTAACGTTTTCTTTTGCTTGCCGGTTACATTGCCTCGACGCGATACCCGCTTGTCTATTTGAGACACGACGCGTTCAAGACGTGCATCCAGGCGCTCGATATTCTTTTGCAGATCACCCGCGCCCAAGATACGCTTGGACAAATCAACCTCATCACGCCGCACCTCTTGCTTGGCAATAACTTGGTCGGCCCATTTCTTCACCCGCGCTTTGAATTGAGGCTCAAATGCAATAAGCTTTTGCTGATTCCAAAGCCGTGAAACATAGCTTGGAGCGGTGCGCACCTCAATGTCATCAGGCAATACGCCAACTTCCTGCGCACGCTTTAGCAATGGGCTGAAAATCTTGTCACGCGCCAGCTTTGCCGCTTGAGTGACATACTCATTCCCATTGGGGTCAATATCGTTTCGACGTGCAGCGACGGCCACGGCCTTGTTAAAATCCGTTCGAGTGCCACCAAACCCGGCCTGGCGAGCTTTTCGATAAAGACCATTGCGGCCAGCAACAGCACCGATCCATTCGCCCAAAGCTCCGCGTGAGTATTGTTTGACCAAGTTTTCAACTGATGACCCAAGGGTTTCACCCTCCATATTCATGCGGGTATAGATGGGGTTGTCGACCAACTGGTTATAGATACGTCGCACCGCTGTTGACGGAGATAGCATTGTTTGCACGCCTGGATTAATGCGCAAAGCGGCAGTCGCATCGGCAACTTTTTTTGCGGCATTACCCCCAACGTCCAAGTCGTCAAGCGTTATGGCCTTAAGCGGGTCCTGGTAAGCGGCTGCACCGACACCTTGAGCCTTTTGCACCAAAGCGTCAGAAACCTCGTAAACATTCATCCCATCGTCTGCAAACTCTGCTTGCGTCCTATCGCCCAATCCTTTGAAGTCGCGGGCATTAATGAATTTAGAAGCCGTGGCGCCCAAAATGCCGCCCAGCAAAGCGCTTCCGCTAATGTTAAGCACTGTTTCTTCACCAGTCCGCACCTCTTGCGTGGCCTGCAAACCAGCCTCTTGAATGCCAGTAGCATAGCCAGACGCAAGCCCAACATTGACACCAGATTTTGTGGCGCTGAACCCGGCACGGCCCGATTTGACCAATGCACCGCCTGGTAAAAGAATAGTCGGGTCAGTGATTGCGGCAACGCCAGACAGGCCAATGCCTACCCACCCCGACGCATCAAGGATTTTTCTATCCTCAATTTCCTGATCGATTTGTTGTTTGATTATTTCGGCCGACTTTTGATTATAGACCCCTACAAAGCGACGATTATATTGCTCATAGCCTTGCAAATCGTCAAATACATCATAGTCAGGATCGAGCCGCTGAAATTCTTCACTCTGGCGCGCAAAATACGTTGGCGCATAGGTTAAAGCGCTACCGATCAAATTCTCTTGCCGATAGGCGGCGCCCAACGTTTCCAAAAATGCGGGCTCGGGCTCATCATATTGCGACAAACCCGGTGTGCCTGGCGCGCTATATAATGGCTGCGTTTTGTTAAACGGCATTAATTGCCCCCCATAATGCCCATATCACGGCCCATTTGCGACATAAAGTTGCTCTCATTGAGTAGCGGGTCATCTGTCTGTTGCTGTTCATTGCGTTTTTGGCGATCTTCATTAATTTTGCGAATTTCTTCTAGTGCCATCTCGCGCACCTCGCCGGGGTTGGCGCCCCCTTCTTTGGCTTTTGCAACCGCGTCTTTAATTCTGTTCTCTTCTTCAATGCCGGTTCGCACATCATCACTGCGTTCACGCGATGTTTCAATCTGGTCGGCCTGTTCTTCTTGCACCGCATCAATTTCAGCACGAGGATCTGCAGAAAATGGAAAGTTGAACTCTTGCACAACATCACTGCTATTTGCGCGGTAAAGCACCTTGTAAAGTGGCGCTTGCCCAAGCTCGAGGCTTTTTTCTGTGCCATCATATGGTTGCAAGAACACATCGCCGGGCTCAATCACCGCTCCCAGCTCTTCCGATAGCGCATCGGCAGCCTGTTGCCGAATATACTGGTGTGTTCCATCGGCCCCGACCGGGTAGGTCTTTTCTGGTGGCAGACGAACAATCGACATATCACCGGACGCGTCCATTTCAGTTGGTCCGTAAAGACGATTAAAACGATCAGCTGCAAACTTTTTGGCCAAATCGCCATCGCCCTGTGCTTCAACATAAGCCTCCTTGAGCAATTCTTTATATTCACCGGTAATTGCGGCCTCCTGCAAAGGATTAAAGCCCAATTGCGCGGCACCCATGCCGATTAGGTTGCCGACAACAGGCACGCCGCCCTGCCCAATATTTTTCAGGATTGAGCCCGGCTTGCTGTTTTTTTTCAAAAACTCTTTGGCGTCATCGCTTTTCAGGAATTGTTCGCGCTTTGCCTGTTTTTCAGGGTCATTCAGCGCGATTATCTTTTGCGCAGCAGCTTCGACAGGCAGTCCCATATCCTGCGTGTAAAAGTCATAGGCCGTAGCCGTGGCCGCGATCTTGTCGCCTTGCGCATTTTGTCGTAATGCAAACGGATCAATCTGAAACAGCCGTGATGCCAGCTGGGCGCCTTGCAATACCTGTTGCGGATTACCGCTTGAAACATCGTTCAGCAGCCGGTTTTGTGTTCGGTCAGGGACTATGCCGGAATTGTCGAAGAAAGAGGCTGAGAGTGCGTCTATTTGCTCGCGTGACGCCTCTTCGCTGACTAACTGGCCTTCCAATCGCTCATATGCGTTGTTGCCCAGCTTCTTTTGATCGCTATCGAGCGGGTTAAGCCGTGGCGCGGAGCCAGCATGCAACCCTTCAATATAACCCATAGCGGCAAGCTGGTCTTGGTTTTCAGAACGAAACGAGCGCAACAAAGTGGCCTTTTTACCATCATCTAAAAACTCATCATTCAGAATTTGGCTTTCTGCAACAACCTCACCTGTCAGAATACCAAGGCCAAGAGCTTCGGATCTACGAGTTTGCTCGGCCCGAATTGCCGCTACATCAGCCGCCTGCCGATCTGCAAAAGTCTTTTGCGCTGTAGCGTCTATTTGTTGGCGCTGCTCGGGTGAAAGGGACTCATACCAAGCCGGGTTAATGTCGCCTTGGATGATACGGGCCTCCCGCATACGTCGATTGCGATTAACCCCCTCATTGTCACCTGCAAGGCCTGCAACTGCAGAAGCTATCGACTGCGGGTCGCCGCTCTCAACTTCATCAATGATGCGATCGGGCAAGGAACCGTAATTGTATGAAACCGATGTAAGCGCTGCCTGAATGTTTGGCGAAAATGAGTTCCATTTGTCTTGGCCAATTTGCCCTATAACAACGCTTTGAAACTCTCCAATGCGGCGTTGCAAATCTCGCTCGGCATCGGCCCGCGTGATAACCATCCCAGGGCGCACTTTTTCAACGGTGCCGTCTGGCCGCGTTACTGTATCTGAGCCATAGCCAACGCGGTATGCGTTTACGTCCCAGTATGGCTTAGGACGAAACCCTTCAAAGCTTCGCAGGATAGATGCGGAATCATTGCCAGCCGCAACAACATCAGGATTTTGTTTAACTGCCAACAAGCCACGGCTGAACTGCGAATTATTGATGAACTCTTGCCGCGTACGCTGTGCTTGCGCTGGTGTAAGTAGCCCCGAACCAAGGCCAACCTCAATGCTAGCTTCCATATCAGCCAGAGCCTGATTTTTCTGCTGCTCGTTCGTATCGGGATCGACGTATATCCGGCGATTGGTTTCTAGTGCATCGTTGAAGGCAACCAGCCCTGCCTGCTCTTGCAAGGCATTACCCATATCAAAAATACTGTCATTTAGCCGCGCAACTTTGGGCTGCTGGCTCAAGCGCCAACGTTCTCGCATTTGCGGATCGCGTATAACATCCGCCGCAGTTTCTACGATTTTCGATGATTTTTCAGGCGCCCGCTTATCGAAGGTAGAATAATCACCATCACGCTCAAACTCATTTTGGAGGGCAAGTGACTGCTCAGTATAGATTGCCTCAGCGCGTGAAATATCGATAGCGTTTTGCTTGCGCTGAATGTCTTCTGCAACAACGCCTAGGCTGGCACCAAGCGACTCAATACCGCGACCAATAGCTGACGTGTCTGCGGATGAAATCGTTGTGCCTGTCCGAAAAGAACCCGGGCGCGAAAGGTTCTCTTTTGTTGGAAGTTTTGCCATTAACCAAATGCCCCGCTTGTATTTAACCCTCTGATACCGCCACCGACAGCCTTGGTTACGGAGCCTAATAATGTGGCTGCGCCTTCGCGGCGGCGATTGGATGCAGCATTAAAAAGACCTGATTTCCGGCTTTTCCCGCCAAACATCTCGACTTGTGCGTTAAATTCGCTTTCTCTTGCTGTGCCGCTCATAAGTTTTAGAATTGTGGGGGCGTCATCACCCGCTCCAGCTCCAGATGCAGCAGCTAGTGCTTGTTGGCGCGACATAATCAAACGGCCCTCCTGCCGCTTAATTTCTGCCTCGCGCTGAGAGGCGGCGAATTCTTCCTTGCCCTTGGCCTCAAGTTGGCGCGCTTCATCCTGGGCTGCAGCATTAGCGGCAATGCCGCCAGCAATTGTGCCAGCCGCGCTAACCACTGTAGCGATAGTCGCTAAGCTTGCCATACATAAATCTCCTTGCCGCTCTCCGTATAGGCGAGTTTAAAGCCCACAAGCTTTAATAAGCGCGATGAGGTGGCGAATTGTGCATCTCGGGGGGTGTAAACTTCCATTTCACCGACCTGCACGGCACGGCGCAACAATTGCTTTGCGCATCGCACAACATGAAGAGCAGACACATTTTGGGGCTTAGCGCTCGAAAACCACATCCAGCACTTTCCTTCGATCCAAGCGAGTCCGCCCAATGCGTCAACCCCATCTGATATGCTCGCATACCCGAAAATCGGCGCATCCAAATCATCGCCCAAAATATCACCTGAGCGCCCAACCAATTTCACGATCTCACCCATTAGTTTCTACATCAAGAATAAGTGAAACAAATTTTGCAACATTGGGGCTTCTTACCTCCAAACAGACGCGACTATCTACATCCCACCCCCCGTCAAACTCTAACTTTGTGTCGTCGAATACAGTAGATGAAATCTCGTCGGCGCTTACTCCGTCTACCAGTACCGGCAAAGGATCAAGCGGATGATCTGCATTGTCAAATTCTGGACCGTATTTTACACCATCGCGGACGAACTCCGTTAGCACCATGTTTATGTTGTTGACTTTTTTGATCTGGCCCATCGCAGTCCCGCCCTCGCCGCCATACGCCAGCCTCGCTGATTTGTAACGCGCCGTATAAGGCAAGCCGACAACCGCGTTTGTAACCGCTGTAGAAAGCGTGATCTGTCCGCTTGTGACAGTATAGGTGTCGATTAGAGGCGATCCATCAGCCCAAACTCTCACCTCTTCACCTTCAAGATGATCCAGCCCTGTTAAAGTGGCAGTCGATGAAATATCCCGATAGATTTTGCTACTATCCAATGAGACGCAGATATTATTTGGCAGCGCTTCACTGTCTTTAGCCAGTTTCTCGACATATCGAACAGTAGAGCCGTCGATAGTTCGCTTCACACTAAAATAGACGTTATCTGCGCTGCTGCCAGGCAACACGGCGACGCTTTCTACCTCACCGTCAGCGACAATTACAGTCGTAAACGCTAGCACCTCATCTTCCGGCTCATAGACCAAGCAAACAACAGACCCATCATTTAGAACCGCCCAAATGCGCGTTTCTGGTCTGCGCTGTACAGCAAGCTGCTTTACACCCGCATCAAAAATGTCGTTTGTCAGCTTCGATATTTCGTGAGCCTTGTAGTCTCTTTCCCCTCCGTCAAAAACGAGGTGGAAAAGCTTTTTCCCGCTACGCTCTACAAAAATCCCGCGATTGTCCACACTGACTGCATCAACATTGGCGCAGCCAACACTATCGAACGCCCGTAGGGTGAAGTCGGAAGGCGTGAGCGGTGTATCGAATGAGGAAGAGCGTGCACTTATCGTGGCGCCGGACGTGCCAACCACCAGCCTTTGCAGTGGTAAAATCCATTGGGCGCCATCCACACCGCCCGTAGCAATCGACCTGGCAATAGTGCCCGCGTCGCCCTCAAAGTCTTCATCGAAGCTCTCATACGCATCAGAAATGGAACCCCATATCTTATCGAACCTTATCCAAAACAATCGGCCATCAAAAAGAGCAGGTGCAGAAGGAAAGCCATAATAGGATGACCAGGCGCAAGGCTTCCATGCAGATGATAACCCGGTACCTTTAATTGGCGAAATAACGTTGCCTAAAGAGCCGACAGTCAGGCTTTCATAATGCTTCCTAAAAATACCCGTGCCGCCATATCCACCATAGGAAATATCTATTTCAGCGCTACCAGATGTGTAGTCCCCTCGGCTGAATCCTAACCGGTAGTAGACAATAGCGTTGTCGTCATCGTCTTCATTTTTTATCGAGGTCTTATTGGTTGTGATGTCTATGGTTGCGGAAGCAGTAGACTCTCTAAAATCTTTATACCCGAAATCGGCAGCATCAAATGAACGTTGCCATTTTAATGTGCCAGTCCATGTACCTGAAATTGTATATGTCCATTCACGATCATGCCAATTTGCCGATTTAATGCCTGTAACTCTGATTGGATCTGTGAACTGCGCTTCTGCCGATAGAACGGTGTTTACGCCGCGATCTGAATGCTCAACCTTGACAAAGTCCTTCGGCCCTACGGCTGGATGGTTGTCCAGCCCTAAATTGGGGCCGGAACTTGTTCCTTTCACTAGCTGAAAAAACTCAGTGCTGTTAAATTCGATCTGATCTTCTGCCGCATAGATATAATTAGCCCAAGGCCCGTCAAAAGGCGCGAATTCAACAATACTCCAAGACTCAGCAGAGCGGCGTTCAATTCTCTGCGGTCGCCCTGTTATTCCGACGCCGACAAATATAACATCTGCACTTTGTGCCAATCGCACGTTCTGCAGATCGTTTGTGGTCCATGGCGCATCAATTTCCACGACACCTGCCGCTTCTACCTGGCAAGACTGCAACACCCCGACACCATTTTCTTCTCGCGTGAATTCTATGTAATAGCTGGAAGTGGTCGGCGTAAATGCTAAAGAATGAGTGCCCGGCTTCAACGTTGTTTTAGCGAAAAAATTATCAGTGCCCGTAGCACTACCACATTTGAAACGCAGCGACCCAGAATGTACTCTAATCCGCAAGGCATGTTGTTCGTTAGCATTTGAAGTACTCACCGCCTGCCGAATACCAGCAATGCCACCCTGGCCTGTGACGTTCAACTCAATTCCTGTAAAACCATACGTTGCGCCAAAGGCTATACCTGTATCTTGAACGTTTCCCCCATCTGTGGAGATGTCCGTATAATCGATCAGATCGCTGCCAACCGTACTTGTTACAGCCCCACGCGTAAGCAGCGCATCACTGTTATAAATACGCAGCTTCTCATCGCCAAATTCTAGTAATGCCGAGTCTGTGGCGCCGAACACAAATTCACGCAACAGGACTTCTTCGCTGGAAGGCGTTTCCGCAATATACTCTGTCCCCGGGCGTACGAACATAGCGCCAGTGGTTAGCGGCAATAAATTTTGCTGCTGCTCGGCGGCCAACCGCATTCGCTCCAAATCAACGCGCGGCAGTTTATCCTTGTCCACAACCCCAATATTAAAGGCGTGGTGAAGTGTACGAACGCGGCCCATTACATGCGATCCCGCTTGCTGCGGCGACGGGCGCCAAACCTGCGAGTGGTCCACGTGCCTGCGGGCGCAAACTTCACGCGCTCGTCTACCGCGTCGAGCCGCCTTGCTTCGTGCAGCTCGTCGCGTGCAATTACAACCGCTGAGTTACGGATGCTGACATCCCCAGTAATCTCCAAGGCAACTTTTTCAGCTAAATCTGCTGCTACAGCCTTGGCGAACGGGCGCGGCCAATCATTGATTGAATAGCCATATGCGGTATCATTGGAGACATATTTTACATAAATCGTATCGACGTCCGCATACCAGTTATCCTTGTCATCATCATAACGAAGCAACCCGCTTTCGAGTTCTGGCGAGTCCGATATGCTTGCCAACCGCACATAATCATCAGGCTTGGTGAATGCATAATCCAGACCAAAGTTGGGGTCCAAATCTGTGTCTGCAGAAATCTCTACCTTTTTAAAGGCAAAGTTCCAAAGCCCTTTAGACAATACGTCATCGACCGAGTTGTTGTACTCACGATCAAGCGCACGGCGGGCTTTACCTTCTTCGGTTAACGAAGCCAAGGCACGCTGCCGTACATGCCGCAACGCCTCATTATAAACTGAAAGCTTATCCGCCATGCGTCAAATCCTTACTCGTCAGAGTCCGTTTCGCCGTTCATCTCTTTGAAATGCGCTTGCGCGGCTTTGACCGCTTGCTCTTTCGTCTCCAAGCTTTTGGCGATGCCGCTAGCCTTACCATCGATATCTAAATCAACGGCATAGCCCCAACGATTGGAGTGCGTAATTTTGTACCCTTCTGGGAGGTTTTCAACGATAGCCTCAGCCGCCTCCAGATCATCACGACTATTGCGTCCCTCTTGAATGTTTTCTCGCAGCACACGCACTTTCACAATGCGATCCACGTTTGAGATTACGCGAAGCTGCACATCCAAAGAAAAATCGCTGGATAACACGTCAATCAATGTGCCGGGCAAAAGTAAGCCGTCATGATGCGACCAGAAAACAGGCTTTAACAGGTCTTCTAATGTTACATCATTGCCAACGTTTACATGATAGTGTGCACGAGAATAATCGGCAGTATTGCGGATTGCCGAGGATGGCAACCGCTTGAAATCTTTTGTCATAATTGCCTCATTTTGTGATTGTGGCTTTGGGGCGGAATAAACCCGCCCCACGACCACGATAGAGGCGTACCATGGCCGCTAGGCCGCAATACGCTTAAGCTAGAATTGCAGGTGAGATTGTAGCCGCGCCGTCAGTTGTCACTGCGGTTACCACATGGATAGTTGCGCCAATGGTGGCAGTGGTTTTAACCACAATCACAACATCATTCACGCGCATACCAAGCGCATCACCGTTGGAAAAATAGTCAGTCGCATCAACATCTGTATGGATGTCCTCTGATGCATAGACCCAAACACTGTTTGTGCCTACATCGCCCGCAACCACATTGGGCGGGTTAGTTGTTGCATAAGCCATTTGAATAGCCCTTTACGATTTTTAGAAAAGAAAAGGGAACCGAAGCTCCCTAAAATTATGCCGTCGCGTCGTGGGTGTATTTCACCACGCCACTGTTTTGGAGCAACTTAGAGCCGTGATAAACTTCGGCGCGAGACCAAGAGAAACCTTGCTCTTCGTTGTAGCCAGCAAAGATCTTGTCTTCGGTGACATCGCCCGCGTAACCAATGGCGTCACGGTGGAAGAAATAACAGGTCTCAGAGTTTGTGCCCAAGCCATCTACCAAGCTGGATACAATCCAATTGAATCCATACCAACGCGCAACCTTTTTGGCTGGACCGGCAAGCGGCTTCATCTCGACATAATCTGCACTTGAGAATTGCTCTAAGTTGCGCAGATTCGTCATGAGCTTTGGTGAAACAACAGCGAACATATTCTCCTGGTCATCGATAGGAACATGAGCCTCGCCAAGAGTTGCTTGAACCTCACCAAGCTGCGCCAATGTAACTGCGCCCGTGCCAGATGTTACGGTACCCGCTGACAGGGCATCTAGAATTGTCAAATCGACATCGCGGTTGATCACGCCTACAGATTCGTTGCGCATCAACTTGTCCTGATCACCTTGAGACGCAAACACATTAAAGCCTGTCAAGCGATAAGGTGCGTGCTTTTCTTCAAGAGTTGCAGTGACTTGCGAGTTGGTTGGGTTGTTATATGGAATGTTCCCATTCGCGCCGCGCGTAATAGCACGGTCAGTTGCATTGCCCGCTACGAGGAACGTGGCTTGATTGCCCTTGATGACCATTTCTTTAGTTGTGGCCATACGGAGCATTGATTGGCGCTGCGCAAAGGCGGCGACCATTTCTTTTCGGTACTGGATTACTGCAGCTTCTACAGACATTGTACCCGATCCTTTCATTAAAAGAACAGAGCCATTGCTGCGAAGGGTGTCCGCGTGTTTATCCGTGCTGCGATCGCAGGGTGTCGGCTAAAACGTACGGGGCTTGCATATAGGCAGGTGAAGAGAAAAGCGCCGGGGCCAATTAAGGGGTGACCTTTGCCTTTCAAGGTTAGATAGACACTACTTCTTGCGCTTTTCCTCGCGCGCGTAGATCTCGGTGAGTTCCTTTTTCAACGATGAGTCTGAATCCCATTTGTCGATGTCGGAATCTCGAATTTTTTCAAGCTCAGCTTTGCGCGAGTTGTGTGCGGCTTCACTGTCTGAATCGGCAAAAACTGGGTCGCCAAATTCCCGGCGACCGAGTTCGGCCATGTGAGTGATGAATTCTGGAATATTGCCAAGCTTGCGACCATCTTCCAACTTGAGATTATTCCAATCAGGGCCAACGCCTGGAATAGATTCGACCATACGCGACGCCATAGAAAGGTTGGCGCGGTATTCGGGCCCCCACTCTGCCCGCAAATCGTCCTCTGCTTTCGTTTTAGCAGTCCGGTCGGCCTCAATTTCCTGAGCCATCGCGGCTTCTTGACGTTCTGCATACCATTCAATGGCCAGATCAAGCTCCTGTGGTGTTGCGCCGCGCTCATGGGCGAACTCCGTAAAGTCTGCCAGCATTGGCTTATCGTCGTCCCCAAGCCGCTTCAAAACGCTATCATTGAGCTTGTAGCCGTCAGCGCTTTCAGGTAGCCCCATCTCTTTGCGATATTTTTGCATCGCTTCTTTGTCAGCAGGGTCAGGCCGCTCAGGCGCTTTATTGCCTTGTGAGATTTTGCGGTTAGCCTCAGCCAACGCGCGTGCCATCGAGGGCAGTGTGGTGTAGCGACTAAGAAGGCTTCGAACCTTTTTGTCGCCGTTCGCGATCTGATCGCGCATTTCATCCGTCAGTAACAGCTTTTCGCCATCATCAGATGACTTGTCGTCCTTTTGGTCTTCCTCGCCTTCCGACTTATCCGCATCATCAGTCTTTTGCTTATCGTCTTGAGACTGGTCGTCACTCAATAAAGTGGCGTCATCGTTTTGCTGATCTTTCTCGCCATCGGACGGACTTTGATCATCTGTGGCTTGCTTTTTGTCTTGAGCGTTAGTCTCTGCGTCGCCGCCCGAATTACCGCCATCATCAGCAGGCATAAAAAAAGGCGCCTCATGAGCGCCATTAAGCAATAGTCGTTTTAGAATGTGATCCATGTTCGCCTCTTATGGATTTGGTTTTGGGTTGCTTGAAGGCGTTGACGCATCAATAATGCTCTGACCCACAAAGCGCTTGCCTTCGTTAAATGCTGTTTCGTATGGATCTTGCCTGAAAGACATGCCTTGAACCTCAGCAATCTGCTGAACGATCCAATTAAAGAACACCACTTGTTGAGTGTCGTTCGCTGTGCCTTGGCGCACAGCCATAGCTGCTGCCCGCTGGCTATCATCACATGGGTATTTAGGCTGCATTTAATCCCGCCTCTTGCGCTGCCATCTCTGCCTCAGCAACATTCTGCGTAACTTGCGCGCCCGAATTGGCCAAAACCGCCGCCTGCTCAATTGCTTGAAGTGCTTTATCGGCCTGTTTATCGTCTTGCACTTGGTCTTCATCGCTAAACCATTCAGCCTTTGCGCCAGCACCGCGCATCGCATCATCGTACGCCTTGCTCCAATCGATTGATTTTGTAACGCTTTGGTCGACCTGCGCGGCCGCTGCAGTGATCTGCAAGCCCTCTTTAAACGCGGCCAGGTTTTTAGCGCCATCGACCTCGCGAAGCGGGCTTTCGAAATCAAAGATGACGTCAACGTCTTGCAACTCATCTGGCATTTCACTGATCAAATCTTTGAAGATCCCCAACTCGAGTGCCATATCAAACGATACATCAAGCAATGGGGAATGGTACTCCGCTTCGATTGGCCCAAAGAATGGCAAGGCCGCGCGTCTAAACTCTTCCATCCGCTGCGCCGTTTCAAACGCTGTCATTTCGCGTACGTTTGGTAGGAACAGCTTGTTCAATAGAAATGCTTCGTGGATCATCCGGCGATAGTCTTCCTGCATCCGCAATCCGACATTAAAATCACCAGAAGGCGGCAACTGCATAACCTGATCACTTAGCTTTGTCCCCTCCCCTAGATCCACACTGGTGAAACCACCAGCGTAAAAGTTGAGATTATCCCGGAAGACGTTCGCATTGCCGAGGATCGGGGTGTCAACGGCTTTCTCACCAGTTTCTAGAAGCGTTTCGGTCACAACCTGCAGTGATCGGCTGTCAGGCAACGCAACCACCGTCATAGGGCTGAACCCTTGCGGGAAGCGACCAGCGCGCCTTGCACGAGGCACAACAAAGTTAAAGCGCTTTAGACCCGACTCGCTTAGAACAACGCTGTTGTCGCAATCGATGTAGATCGAAGCAAACTCATTATCGCCAAATTTTTTGCGGCGGTCATCTTTATCATAATTAAGCTCGTCAACAGGCAGAACGACTTGACGCACTTGAACATGCTTTGACCCGTCTTCTGTCGCCAATTGCTTGACAGTATCGTGAGCAGTCTTTGGATAGCGCTTCATAATTGCACGCGCTGTCATTGGCGCCTTGCGATGGAGGTGGTCGACCTCGCCCCGCTCATTCTCCATCCATGCGCAATCACGCGGATGATAGGCTTTGAAGATCAAATGCTCACGGCCTGAATCTGTTTGGACGCAAAGTACAGGGTTGCCGAATGTCACCCAATCATGATCAGCCTCAATGGTAGCACCGACGAAATTTGCGCGGCGGTCATATAGTGCTTGGCGAAACCGCTTGGTCGCTTTTTCCAGCCACTTTTCATTCGTTGGCACATCATCAATCGTTTCAATGCCTGTATGGGCGCGGAACCAGTTACCTTGACGCAACATGGCATTTGGCGCATTACCCAACGTCTCGCGAGCTTGTACGCCTGTACTTTCCATCAGATCAGTCTGGAAGTCAGTTCCAAGATTGAATGATGTCGTAAAGTCGGCCCGCAAAGGGTGGAAGTGCTCCGCGATCTCTTGGCAAAGCTCATCCCATTCGCTTTTTTTGTTAAATAGCGTGTCACCGGTGTTTTTCAGGCGATTTGCGATGTCTTGCATCTATTTAGCCTCGCCCAAAAGTGTATTGCTGTAAGATTGCGTGCCTGGAGCGCCCTGCATTGGTCGACTGAGAATTGTCGAAGAGCGGCCAGAACGATTTGAAATCTCTTGCCTCTTGCGGCGTTCAATTGCGATATGGCGCGGGTCGTTGCGATCCGGCATCCGCTTTGGCTCTACTTTCCTCTGGCCACCACCGCCAAAAATACCACCCATTTTAACGTCTCCGTTTCTTTCGGCTCGCATGGCCTAAATTAACTTTCACGCTGCCCCGGTGCGCGGTAACCTTGTTTCGCTGTGCTTGGCCAAACCTGTGTAAAAGCATGGCCAAAACGTCAGACTCATCAGTTGAACGGCCAAGACGCTTTTTGACTTCGTCTTTGCTTTCAATCTGGATTTTATCGCCAGTAATCTTGTATCGAATCGCTGCAAGTTCAGCCTTTAATCTCGCCGAAGGCGGCAAAGCTATTGGCACGTGTGTCTTGCTTTCAGGGTCTAAGGCCTCCCGAAGCTGCCAATACATCTGCGCCCTGATATTTATGAAGCCCAAACCGCCGTTAATCGCGCTTGCAAGCGACTTTTTCGAATAGACAATGCCAAAGCAATCTATGCCCTGGTCCTGCTCTAAATGGCTTTTTACGCCAGAACCCCATCCGCCTGTATAATCAACACTCACATCTGCGCTATCGCGACGATTGCGCACAATATGCTTTGCAATCTCAGACGGGCTGGTAACATCAATGCCCTTGATAATGGTCATCTCGGGTATTGTATAATCATCAAAAATCGAGCCAATAACGAGGTTATCGGCGCCGCCCATGGCAATATCGGCAGAAATCGCAACCATCTCTCGACCAACAATAGATCGATTATGCCAGCGCTCCTGAGCCTCTTCGATCCAACGCGACGGAATGACCTGCCAATCATGGTCTTTTTGGCCCGCCATAAAGTCACCGTAGAGCAATTGAGAGCGCAAAGGCTCCGGCAGACTTTGGAGGCGCGCCTTATAGCCTGAATCCTTCAAATATGGGTTGTCATCCAACAATGACGGAATAAACGTGCGGCTCAGCGCTGTGTATGCTTCGCCATTTCGTTCATATTCGCCTGCTGCATCGACCCACTCAGTTTCGCCACCTACGACAATAGCCCAACGCAATTCGCCCGGTTCAGCGGGGTCGTCAAACATTGGGTCAAGCCAAGGGGCGAACTCTTCAATCATCCACCCGCCATCACCGCCACGAGGAGGGTTTGACCCTAGAATAGCTCGGCAGCGCTGCCCCTCTTTCGTGGATCGAAGCCAGCCAAGAAGTGAGAAGATTTGTTCTTTTTCAAATTCCGCCGCTTCATCGAACGCCATGTAGTCGCGGCCACGGCCCGCGTGCTTTCGCCAATCATCAGTTTGATTGAGGCCTGCCGCCTTTAGCGTGCGCCCATCGTCAAACTTGAATACGCTTTCTGAGCCGCCCACCCATCGGCCCAAACTCCCCTCGCCCAACTCTTTAACGAAAGAGATAATTCCGTCTAACTGCGTGGCCTCACGTCGAAAGATAATTCCATCTTGATGCCCTAGGAAAAAGGCGCCCACCTCTAACGCCGTTTTCCCTCCGCCTGCAGCGCCTCCATATAGGATTAGATCAGCCTCGCTCATAAGCGCGTTCAGTTGCGGCCCCGGCGTAGCAATAAACGGCTTCTCAAGCTCAGGCTTTACGAGTGTGCGAAGTTCGCTCTTCTGTTCATCTGTGAGTGAAGCAATAACGGCCTCAATCTGTGAAAGATCAAGCGTCTGGTTCAATCTTGATGCCTTTGGCGAGAATAGTGGCGATGGCCCTAGCTAAGTCCTTATCAGACGCTTTATGCTCCATTGGGCCACCCTCTGGCCCTGAATGTTCTTTCTTGTCAGCAAGTCCCAAATCGCGCGCAATAATGTTTGGGTTTAGAAGATCCGCAGCTGCGCCAGCAAACTTTTGCGTACGGATAATGTCCTCCACTTGCGTGATGACCCCCGCAAAATCTTTGTTCGCCTTGTATTCAGACCATGTTGTTTGCCCAATGTCCAAGAAGATGCAAAGGCCCGCGATGGTCATTGCGCGCATCTTGGCAACAGGCTCTTGAACAATGCCGCCCTTTGTATTGAACGGCTTTATTTCGTACAGCGGATTAGCTTCTACCCAATCAAAATACTCTTGGCAGGCTTTTTCAAGCTGATCAGGAGATTCAAAGATAGGCTTGCGTCCATGTGATGAACGAGCCTTCCAGAAGCTGTTACCAAGCGGAGCGGCCATCTAAACACCTCTTGTGTTGCCGAACGCCCCATGGGAGCGCTTCGATGCTTCGCAGTAAGCCTTGAAAGCCTCAAGCTCACTAGTGAATGTGCCCAAAAACATTGATTTTTTATTGGAATGGATATCGGCCCGCCACGCCCGGCTCGTCAATTACCGAAATTTCCAACTTGTCATTGGCTGCATTAACTTTGTGTTCTGTAATGATGCGCATTGGGCATCCCTTTCGATTAGTCTGCAAATTCATGGAAACTCAATTCAGCCTCGCTTCTAGCTTTTCCAGCAACAGCTTTAGATCTGTCACCACGTCATCAACTCCAGCAACGTCAACCATGTCCCATACGATAGCCTCAAGCGCGAGGCGATTGGATTTAATCGCAAGCTCATGCTCTTCTGGCAGGTATTCCATTAGCTCTATGTCTGTCATGCTGGCCTCCTTTATTGAGGCAAAGAAAAACCCCCGCCGAAGCGAGGGCTATGTATTTACTGGCGGCAGGGCGTTACTCCTGCTTGCTGCAAGTACCACGGCTTACTGGGAACCCTAACCCCCGAACAAATTTTTAGGCTTTCACCAAGGATTGGCCCAAGCTATGCAGTCATTCACGTGACCTAGCGCTTCTACTTTCAGCGCCGCGCCAGTAACTATGTGAAGGCAGGGTCAGGAACCCACTTACCGCCTTCTTTAACTTCAACTCGAATGCGCTTCATTTGGCGATCAACTTCGTCGTCAATACCGACATATCGGCCCAAACGCCGCGCTGTTTCAATCTTATGCCAATCTTTGAAGCGTTGGGTTTCTGCCATGCGTCGAAAAGCCGTTTGCTTATTCTTATGCTGGCTTCGGTTATCTTCCGCCTTGCCGACCGCGCCGCTCTCGATGTGAGTGCAGCGCACGGCTGAATCTGTTTTGTTACGGTGCTGGCCACCCTTGCCTGACCCTCGATAATAATCGAAGCGGCAATCTTTGGCTGTCACTGAAAACAAAACTTCGCGGCTCATTGCCTCAATCCCAAATCACTTTTGACCCTTTACGGGTCATTAACATATCTGTAGCAAAGGTTGGCAAGCAGGTCAACCCCTATTTGAATTTATTCAAGTGCCAATTTCATGATTTAAAGCCCCACAGTTTCGCCAGCACGTCCAAGCAGTCATACAGATAGGCTTGCATAAGCTCTCTTGCCTTGCGGTCCTTGCAGTCCTCAAGTAATCGCCGCCATGTGAGGGCGAGAGATGCGCAGGAGACGCCATCAACGATATATTGGTATAGAACCCTGCCCCGAATCATGCCGAGCGCCTGATATGCCTCTTTAAGCTCATGACGGTTTGAATCGCCAATAATGAACACCAGTTCGGGATCAATGCCGCTGTTGTCCACGATTTCGCGGGTGTAGTCTTGGGCCTTGGTGCCGCCAACCTGGCCAGCCTCAACCAATATCTTAAACTTGGCTGCTGTTTTCTGTCGATAAACCGGAACATGACGCACACTCGCTAAACCGCCTATCAATGTCCGCATGTTTACATCAGCAAAGGTTTTGCCAACGTGTGGGTTATTGGGCTTTAGCTGGCGCTGATAGATGATCTCTGAATGTGATAGAGACGGGTCATCAACGCGGGCTGAGCGTATTTCTGCTTTGTTTAGCTTCATTTATCATACTTCCGACCCTCCCTATGGGTTGAAAGTTCTGGCACATATACCCCTTTTATGTGCCATATGGCATATTAGAAATCGTCTAGAATTTTCTTTAGATATTCCGCTGAATAATCGGCCTCATAAATCAGGCCGTAGAATAAGGATTCAATCATCGCCTTCTTTTCCAAGGCAACTTGTTCCTTGACCTCTGTTGTGGTCTCAAATGAAATGCCGCAATAGTGGAACTGGTGCGGTGGCTCGGCATGACTGCCACCCAAATCGCTTTGCCAAATCTCTCTATGGTGCTCTTTATCAGACGTAACAATGCTGAACCGAGCGACGCCAATTTCTGTCATGGCGTGCTTTAGTTCCGAAAGAGCATCATAAAGTCTTTTTTCTTTTGTCATTGCGCTTTTCATTTTACGTGATTTGGGTGGTGGTGTCACTGTTTATCGTTCATTTTAACACAGCCCAGATCAACCAAACTATCAGCGAGGCGACAGCTGCAATTCCGCTAAATCCGGCGCCGATAATGCCCCGCCCTTCCGGACTCTTTTCGAGATAATTAGTCAGCCCTACCGCCAGCACGAAAAAGAGCATTGAGGTCAAAGCTGGGGCTAACCACCAACCAAATGATATAGTAAATGTCATCCTCTATCCTTTCTGTGTGGGTGGGGTTACAGTTTGTAGTCCTTTAAGTCCTCATACGAACGCATCATTTGAACCAAATCGCCCTCTGCCAAAGCCTTTTCGGCAATGGTTAGACTTTGGTTCATCATCGCAATTGCTAAATTTCCCGCTGGTCCAATCGACTGATAAGCCGGGATTACCTCTTCGCGAATAAATTTCATCTTGGCTGGCAGTGCCTCGCCTAAGCTCTCGGTCATCTTCTCACCTCCTAGAATGGAATATCTTCGTCTGCGGGCTGATCGCCATAATCCGGTTGCTGCCCCTCACCCTTGGGCTGGTTATTGCCGCCTAGCATGGTGAGGGTGCAATTAAAGCCTTGCAGTACGATTTCAGTGGAATAGCGATCATTGCCATCCTGATCTTGCCACTTGCGGGTCTGTAGCTGGCCTTCGACGTAAACAGTCGATCCTTTGCGCAAATACTGCTCACACACCTTTGCAATACCTTCGCTGAACACTGTGATCCGGTGCCACTCAACGCGCTCTTTCTGCTCACCCGAATTTTTGTCGCGCCATTTCTCACTTGTGGCGATCCGTAGATTGGCGATCTTGCGCCCGTCATTGGTGTGGCGAATTTCAGGGTCAGCGCCTAGATTCCCCACAATTATGCATTTGTTGACTGATCCGCTCATTAAAACTTCTTCCCACCTTGTTTGCGATTTTGAATTTTGTGATCTTCGCGCGTCTTGTTGAACCGCATCTTTTGAATCACCGCTGCGCCAATGTCGCAACGAAGATATGCAGCCAAATCGGCAATTCGGATCATCGCGTCTGCAAGCTCCACTTCAACCCCGTCACGCTCAGGCAATTTCTCATCCTTCAAATTCTTTCGGAACGCCTCTAGTGCCTCACTGATTTCGGAATGAATTAGCGCCATCATTTCCGGTACATTGCGATCAAGCGCTTCGCCTGTTTCCAAATCGCTGTACCATCCAGCGGCTCTAGAGTTGTTGTGGGCCATTAGCGTGAAGGCTGTTAATCCTTCTGCGATCAATTCCTCGGTGTTAGTCATCGTTTTTCATCCTTTTGGTTGTCTGTAATCGTTTTTCGGGGGGAGGTATTGGATTTCAGGGATTTGACGTCACGCACCGCATCTACAACGCCTTCAACTTGAAGTGACGTTCTAGTCATCAGAAACCGATCCAGCTTAGTCGCCGCATCTTCCAGCACCTCATTCATGCCCTGCTCTATGGCCGCAATAAGCGATTGCTTGTCGTCTGGGGCAAAGCCCTCGGGTGTGCTTAAAAAGCGCTCTACTATCTTTTCTGCGCGGTCTCGTGGGGTCATGATCGATCCTCTCGATTAATCATTCCGAGTCCAAAAAGAAATGGTCCGATATAGACGATGAACCCGCGTTTGACGAACTCAAAACCAATGGCCCAAGCTGCCAACTTGCGCTTGATCATTATGGTGCACCCAAAACCCTCGTCACCGATATTGAACCACTTTCCAACCACGCCAACATATCCATGAGATTCCCACTTCATCACGCTTCACCCCGCTTATCCATTTCCTTCATGGCTGACATAGCCGCAGCAGCGTCACTCAAGTATGGATTTTGCGTTAGAGCTGGGAGGCGGTGCCAAGGTACGCATCCCGCCCCATTTCGGCACTCATAAATCTTTTTGGCAATTGCCCATTGGAGTTCATCAATCATTACGTTTCTCCATTTCCTCTAAGGCCATAAGCATGACTATTAGTAGGGATTTGGCGGGGGATGGCTCGAAGCTATCTTCGTCAGAATACCAATTCTTTTCGATTTTCGGGCTTGTTCTGATGCTGGCAAAGCAAACACCATGAATGTTATGCCCGACATCGAAAGATAGGTATTCTGAAAACATGCGTTTCATTACCCGATGTATCGCAGAGAGATCACCACACGATGGCATGTTAAGCCACTTATCATCACCCATAGCTTCAGCCAATTCGGTTTGATAATGGCGCTTCGTCCGTATCGCCTCTATGGCGATTTGGTATTTGCTTTGATCGGTCATCTATGCTGCCTCCCCTTTTGGTGCTGTGAGGTGGGTCATTGCGCATACCCCTTTGCCAGATCGCCAGCCTTTTGAAACTCAGGCGCTGCCTTGGTGTTCCGTGTGGCGTAATTTCCGCCCGCACCTATTTTGAGGCGCTCCGCAAGTGGCCGTGGGTCTTGTGGGTGGGGTAAACCGTCGTAATCGGCCTGGATGCCGTTGTCCGGCACATAGTCCTCGCTTTGGGCCTTCACTCGCTGTTCAAACTGATCCTCTTCGCCGGGCAAGTTCAGCTTGGCCATGCAGCGCTCATATGCCGCTTGTCGCTGTTCTGGCGTTTCCTGTGGTGGTTGGTATGTCAGGGCGCGATCGGCATTTATTTCGCTGTTAATCCGCGCCCGCTTTTCTCGCCACACGTTCAATTCGTTGCGCTTGTTGCATTGCTTGGCGAACAGCACTGGGTCGGGTAGCCAAGTCGTGCTTTGGCCCTCCACGCGGTCAAATTTAAAATCTTCAACCACCACTTGCAAAACGCTTTCGGGGTAGCGAATTGCCACCTCTTCCAGCTTTTGCAAATACCCCACGGTGTCGTCAGACTTACTCGGTGGAACTTGCAACCAGTCGAAGAGGACCGCTAGTATTTCTGGGCGATTGGTCATGGTGCTTTCCTTCCGTGCTTAAGTTCCAGCGTTCTTGCGCTTCGCGTTTGAGTTTTTGGGTTGCGGTTTCTTGCCTTTGGATTTGATCGGGTCCGGGCGGTCTCGCGTTGCGGCACCAATTGCGCCACGTTGCCAGCCAATCCTTTTTGGTGGCCCCTGCCCCGGTCTTGGCGATCCAGTAATCTTTGAACTTGGCCGCTTCGGCTTGAGATCGATTGATGGTCCAATTCAGGTTTTGAACTGGCCAGTCGATAAATTCGTTTGAGGGTTGCCAATCATCAGGCAAGCATGAGCCGCGAGAACCTTTTTTTGGGCTATCTTTAGATAGTTCTTTTTCTTTATTTGGTTCTGGTTCTGGTTGCTTGGGCTTTGCTACAGCATTGCTATGCGCTGTATTGTTATTTTTCAAGGACTTAGCTTTTCCGCCTTTAGCCCCGGCATTTTTCCGCTTCTCATGCGCCTTGTTTGACTCTCGCCAAATTTGCATCAGTTTAGCATTGCTATAGCGCCCGTTTTCGACGGTGAAAAACTCCGCCAAAATGGTCCGAACTGCTTCTTTATCTTCATCGGTAAGGGCTCGAACGCGGCGCATAATCCATGCTTCGTCATCCGGTATTGTGCATCCTGGCGTCATCCAGCAAATGCGCAACAGGCGGTTATATGCGCCATCTTCTGCAAGGGTCAAGTGCGATGTCTTGGCCTCGAAATCGGACGGGTACATAGGGAAATAGGGTAGGCTCATACCTGCCCCGCTTTCATGCGCTCTATCAATGAAACGTGCGCCAGCTTTGGCTGACCCCACTCAATGAAAGCGGCGATCTGATAAACGGTGGAAACGCCAATGTGCAAAGCCTTAGCAACCTCGTGATAGCTATTGCCTTGCCGGATTAGCTTTTGAGCTTTTAGAGCCTTCGGGGAATCCATAGATATTTCGCCCACTATGCGGCCTCCTTCACGGTAATTTCGTCTAGGAAAATCTCAAATCCGCCGCCTTCAACCGCGCCTTTTTCAACGGTCAAACGTTCGCAAAATTTGTCGTCTTTGATGAAGTCAAGGGTTTGCAGCAAATCCAAAATCGGCTTGCAGATATTGTCGATGTCACGTCCCTTGCGAAAACTCTTGCGGTCCAAAACAATGGTGATGGTGAAGGCGCCAGCAATGAAGGCATTGCGCTTTTGGGGTTTCAATTCCCAACCAGCAGCATTGGCCCATGTGGTGTAGCGTTTTGTTCTGTGCCGGCCACCTGTTTTGCGGTTATTGGCGAAGCAAGCATTCACGCTTGGCGGCATGTGTTTGCAGGTCAGATGGATCATGCCATCACCCCAAAATCAAAAAGAGCAGCAGCCAAAATGGCAATTGCTGATACAGCGCCAGCCAAATACCAAACCCATTTGGGAACATGGTTTTTAGGCATGGGCGGCTGCTGACGTAGCTTTATCCCGTCCACCATTTTTTGCTTTCCACGCTTGGCCAGTTTGTGGCCCCGCTCAACCATTTGAACGCCTTTAGCCTCTAACCTGTTGGCTTTCGACAAATTCCCGAATGGATTGGATTTCGGCCATAAGCTCGTCAATTCGCTTAAGCGACACTTTTTCTTCATGAGTGGCCCCTTCTAATAATTCTTGAATGGCGGCGTTTTCCCAAGACCGATATTTGGCACTGGCTTCACCGTTAATGATGGATTCAGCGCGGCGGCGAGAAATAGCTAGCTGCTCTTTCCGCTTTTCGCTCATGCGCCTTAGAATGGAGTTGATGGCGTTCTGGAATTTAGGCGCTGCTGAGATGTTGTTATCGCGCGGCCATGTTTTCCGAATGTATTCTTGAATATCGCCCTTGCTGTCAGAGGCATCGATGTAGGTCATTTTTCGCCCCTCCAAATTTTTGTAATTCTTTTGCAAGATTTTGTTCCTCGATCTGATTGAATGGTGTCAGACCAAGGAAGACGGAGTGCATCGGAGAACGCACAGTGACGAATGAATTCAAACCATTGGACGAGGCGTTGGAGCGCCTTTTCCGAACGATTGCAGAAGAAAAAAGGGCGACGACCCTTGGAGGTCGGGAGGAGTCGACAAGTCGCCGCCCAGTTGCCGCTAGGGAGGGAACGGCTAGGGTTATAGATTTTGCAAAGTGGAAAAGGGCGCGGCAGTATTGAGTATCCGACGCTCGCACCGCCGCGCCATCTTGAAACGAACGGTTTCAAGTCTTGCAGTCCACCCGCAAGCCATACCAAGCACTTCCCCGAAAGAGAAAATGCCCCTTCTCTGCTTGGTGTGGTTTGCTGGCGGGTCATGATTGATTAGCCTCATTAAATAGGTCGAGTTTTGACTTGAGTTGGCCTTCCTCTGAATAGACAAGATGGCTCTCTTCCTGTTTGGAGCTCCTCGGTGCGGGCCCTCCGTAATTAGCGAGGTATTTCTTTTGTTCCTCACACCACATTTTGTACGGAAACCACCTGCGCAATCCGAAAGGATAGGCGTCGAACAACGCTTTCTTGCGCTGCTTCAAAGTTGCATCATCTGGAAGAGACTGATGGACTTCCATGATCACGCGTCTTGCCGCTTGGCGCCAAGTCATACCCACACCCCCACGCTTACATCGTTAAAGGCAATGCGAAGTGCAAAGCAGAAAAGCAAAAATGCCAGTAGGAACTTATGGTCTAGGAGGAAGGTCATAGCAGCACCAAACAGGTGGCAAAGCCAATAAAGGCGCACATGCCAGCACCAAACCAACCCAAATGTGAATTTCCGTATGGTCTCTCAAACCAATTCGCGAACGCGACAATCACGCAGATCGATGCCAGAATGAAGCAAGCAACCGCACCAAAACTCAAAGCTATGGTTTCCATTGCGACCCCCTATTTCACCTTATCCAAGGTGTTTTCGATGGCTTCAGCCGCTCTCAATGCATTTTGGCGTGCATGTTCGAGGTTACGACCCGCTTTCCAATCAGCCCCCGGTAGGTGCTCGTCCAGATTGTCTGTGATCAGCTTTAACTTTCGAGCAGCCTCATACATTGCGGTGGCTTCTGACCTTAGATTTTCGATGGTCATTTGCTTTAGTACTGGATTATCCATCACCCTCTCCTATGCTGCGCCCTGTCGAAAATCGTTCAGCCATGCATCATCGATGCTCACTGAATGGCGCTCGGCGGCTTGCTCGATTTCTTGGATGCGCCAATGCGGGATTGCCCCGGTTTTGACCCAATGCTGAACGGTGGACGCGTGCTTATGACCCAATGCTTTGGACGTTTGGCGAAGGCCACCGAATGCATGAATAATTTTGTCTACGTTGCTCATAATCCATATATACGATTATCGTACATATCAAGTCAAGCACTATTTATACGAATTTTGTATATCCCAATTTTATGTAAAAAGTGAATAATCGCGATATGAGAGATTGGATAACAAATCGGTTAAAAGAGATAGGCGAGACTAAGGCTTCGCTTGGTCGAGCGCTTGATCTACCCTATGCCCGTGTGCATGAAGTGGTAAAAGGCACGCGCGAACTTAAGGTGACCGAACTGCCCATTGTGGCTCAATTTCTCAAAATGCCCCTACCGGAATTTGTCGAGCTATATACAGGCGTCGAAAGCCAAACGGTTAGGCGCAACTTAATGACTGTGCCGCTCGTTTCCTGGGTGAGTGCCGGACAGCTAACAGAGCAAGCGCCTGTTGTTGATTTCGATGAATTTCCACCAGTCGAGACCGCTGGTCTGCCAAAGGGTAATTGGATCGCTTTACGCGTATCGGGCGACAGCATGAATAAAATCAGCCCGCCAGACAGCATTATATTCGTTGACTTGGATGATCGCGAACTTGTGCCGAATGCACTTTATGTGGTTGCTGATGAAGAAGGTCATGCAACGTACAAGCGATATCGTCCAAATGAAAACCCACCTTTTCAACCCGCTTCTTATCATGACGTTGGCCCGCCAGATATAGACGGAGCGGCGAATGTCATTGGTCGTGTGCGCCGATCTCTGATCGACACTTAAAAGGGGCTAGCGTCTAAACGCCAACCCCCGCTCACGATATATATATGTCCTGATCTAAACGCTGGAAACTCAATTGGGGTTACATGGTAGCCTCCCGGGTTAAGAGTGACTTTTTCTCTCATCAAGTTTGTACACCCTCTTTATAGCAGGGCGATTCTCACGGCGCAATAATAAATATACAATAATCGTACATTTTGCGCTTGACAGGCTATATACGATAATCGTACATTCTATCTCAACGAACGGAGATAGAGCATGAGCAAGTTAGAGCAATACAAAACATTTGTAGCGGTGATCGTTGAAGGCAGTGAAGTGCTGGAAACATTCGTTTTTACCGACATTGATGATTTGCTTGATCAGGCAACTTGCTACGGCATTGATTGCACCATTCTTGGCCATAAAGACGGTGAAGAAAGCGCGGACGATGTGACTGTTGAAGTCGCCCACGCTTTGGCCGATTGGCACTATGAGCGCAACGCCGATGCTTATTGCTTTGAGGGCGCAAAGACTGAAAGCCCCTGCCAGCTCATTACTCTCCACGCCGACACATATCTAGACGGATTGATCAACGAGGTCGCGGCTTAGTCCGCCCTCACCCCACACGCACTATAGGAGGCTGGAATGGCTGAGAGATTTACAAAGGGGCCTTGGACTGTGACCGGAAACGGGAAAAAGGTAAAGCCAATGCCCCGCGATCAATACTTTAACCCAATCGTAGAAGTATACCCTGCCCTTCTTTGGAGTGCTGAAAAAGGCAATTGGGGCAAAGAAAACTCCGATGAGACAAAGGCCAACGCCCGCTTAATCGCAGCTGCACCTGATCTGTATGAGGCACTTCAAGAGGTGCTTGAAGTGATCAATGCAATTAGGCCTACGCGTTCCCTCGTTGCTGCCACGCTTAAAGGCCGCGCCGCCCTTTCCAAAGCCCACCCCACACAGGGAGATGAATGATGGGTGAGATGGCGCAATATTATCGCGAATGGGATGCATCGGTAAAGCATCGCAAAGAAGAGCGATTAAGTGATGCACAAGCCATTGAGTGGCCGTGCCGCTGGCAGAAACACACCGAATATCACTGGTCAACAGTCCTGAACGTTCACCGTCTGGATTACTGGCCTTCAACTGGCAAATGGATTTGGTGCGCCAAGAAATTTCACGGCGATGCCCAATCATTGGCCCGTTTCATCAAAAAACGCACCGCCGATAAGGCCAAGGAGAAAGACAATGGATAAGGCGAAGCTTTTAAACGCCCTAGGCAATGAAGCGAGATTGCAAACCGCGATCTTTCTGCGCGGCAATGAATGGGCACCCGTTGGCCACATTTTAGAAAAGCTAAAGTTCGGCTTCACAGACCCTGCAATGTCTAGGCACCTTCGTGTCATGCGGGAGGCTGGCGCAGTTGAGTGCAAGATTGACCAACAGATGCGCCGCTACCGTCTGACTGATGAAGCCAGCAAAGTGATCGAGGCGATCCAATGACCCTCACCCCCATCCAAACCCTATACACCGGAGCCTTTGTCTTTGTGATCACCCTCATGATTGTTTTGGCAGATGCCGCCCACTATGCGGCTCAAGGAGTGTGAATATGAGTGAGCTTACTCAGAAAGAGTTATTTTCAATCATCAAATACGATCCTGAAACAGGAATCCTAACTTGGGCTCAAGATCGGGGGTCAAACGCCAGAAAAGGGCAAAAAATAGGCTCCCAAACGGAATATGGCTACGTGGTCTTCGTTATAAATGGGCGCAGATACAGGGCACACAGAATTGCATTTCTCTACATGACAGGAAGGTGGCCTGCAGAGTGCGTCGATCACATTAACGGAATTCGGCATGATAATAGATGGGAGAACTTGCGCGAAGCCAGCAAGGCTGAGAACTGCCGAAATGCTTCAAAGAGGCGTGACAATTCATCTGGTTACAAGGGTGTAAGCCACCACAAGGCCACGGGAAAGTTTCAAGCTCAGATAAGGGTCAACAAGAAGAATACTAATCTGGGCATCTTCCCCACGGCTAAGGAAGCGTTTTCCGCTTACTGCGTAGCTAGCAGAAAGATGCATGGGGCTTTCTCAAACACAGGAGAGAGTTCATGAACATCACCCGCGTTGAAACCCGCCAGCAATGGCTAGTCAAGATAGGCGACAAATACCTGCACATGGTTTGCAGCGGCCTAACCACAGACAACAAAAGATGGGCCTTGCGCGTCACGCGTGAGCAGTGGGCGAAGGTGAAGCGCCGCTTTCCGAACGCCAGGCGCTGGCCAATCGTACCCCTCAACAATCAAACAGATGGAGTGGCTTAGATATGAGCGCACTAGCAAAACAAGACGAACACCACGAAGTGCAAACGCACGAAGGCAACACTTTGCTGGACCGCATTATGCAAGCCGCAAGCAATCCAGATATGGACATTGATAAGTTTGAGCGCCTTATCGGGATGCAAGAGCGGATGGCAAAATCGGAGGCCGAACGCCAGTTTAACGAAGCGCTGACAACGGCACAAAGTGAAATGGCCCCAATTGTCAAGAACGCAAAGAACAATCAGACAGGCTCAAACTATACAACGCTTGAGCATATTCAATCGGCAATCAAACCTGTCATTTCAAAGCATGGATTTTCGCTATCCTTTGGACAGGGCGAGGCCCAGATTGAAGGCCATTACCGCGTGATCTGCACATTGCGCCACAATGGCGGTCACAAAGAGACCTATCAGATGGACGTGCCAAGCGATGGCATAGGCATTAAGGGCAACCGCAACAAGACCGAAACCCACGCTTTTGGGTCTTCTATGTCATATGGGCGGCGCTATCTCACCCTGTCCATTTTCGACCTGACAACACTTGATGATGATGACGGGCAAGCGGCTGGCGCCAAGCCAATTTCAGAGGAGCAACGCGACATGCTGCAAGCATTGATTGATGACACGTCAACCGACATTGCCGCTTTCTGCAAAGCCATGAAAATTGGCAACTTGACGCAATTGCCCACTGCCAAATTTGGCACAGCGCAACAACTATTGGCGATGAAAAAGAAAAACCAGGGGGCGCAAAATGGATAATGTAGTGCAAGGCTCACCTGAGTGGTTTCAGGCCCGTTTGGGAATGGTAACAGCCTCAAAAATTGTCGATGTAATGTCTAAAGGGCGCGGCAATGCCGAAAGCGTCACGCGCAAAAATTACATGGCGCAACTGGTGGCCGAACGTCTTTCAGGCCAAGCAAGTGAAGGTTTCACAAATGCAGCGATTGAATGGGGCAATGAATGCGAACCCCAAGCCCGCGCCACATATGAAGTGTTGACCGATCGATCAGTGCAGGAGGTGGGGTTTATCCCTCACCCAAGCATTACAATGGCTGGCGCAAGTCCTGATGGTCTTGTCGGTGATAAAGGGCTGATTGAGATCAAATGCCCAAACACCGCAACGCATATCGAGACAATGCGGGCCGACAAGATTGACCGGAAATATGCGCTGCAAATGCAATGGCAGATGGAATGCACAGGGCGCGAATGGTGCGACTTCGTATCATTTGACCCGCGTTTGCCGGCCAACGCGTCACTGCACATCATTCGGGTTGATTGCGATGAAGAATTGCAAAGCGAAATCCGCAAAGCCGTGACCACATTTTTAGAGGAATTGAACGCGCTCGAAACTGAATTGCGCCAGCGCGGGGAAAGTGAGGCGGTAGCATGATCACTTATCAATGGGATGGTTTGGCGATGGTGCCAATGCCACGGCTTCAAAAGGAATGTGACAACACGTTTGTTGTTGGGGAATATTACGACCTTGAGGTCAAAGAGGAGCGCTCAATCAAAAGCCATCGCCAATATTTCGCGGCGGTGCGTGAATATTGGCTGAACCTGCCAGAATTGATCGAAGATAATTTTCCCTCTGACGAGCATTTGCGCAAGTGGGCGCTGATTAAGTGCGGATATTATGACGAGCGGTCATTGGTTGCATCCAGCAAGAAAGAAGCACAACGGATCGCCGCCTTCGTAAAGCCCTCAGATGATTTTGCAATTGTCACCGTCAATGAATGTGTTGTGCAGGTGTTCACCGCCAAATCGCAATCCACAAAAGCAATGGGCAAGCGGGTATTTCAGGAGAGCAAAGAGGCCGTTCTGGGCTTTCTAGAAGACCTTGTAATGGGCCAAGCAGCATAGGAGAGCAATATGGGTGATTGGAGGCAAAAAGCTATCAGAACGATATGGGCGACACATGCGAAGTTGCCAGCAAACGCTTCTTTTGATGAACGTACTAAAGCGCTTCATGCCGCCTACCCGTTCGGTGTGCGCCGCCAATATCCATACAAGGTTTGGCTGGAAGAACAGCGCAAATACTTGTCGCGCTATGACCCTAAACCAGCTGGCCCGCTACTTCCTCCCAAATCGCCTTTGGAATTGGCAAAGGAGAAGGCCAAATGATCCACTCCAAGAAGTACACAGACGCGGCTAGAGGCCAGCCCTGCACTTTGCGAATTGCTGGTGTGACGTGCGCCGGGCCTGAAACAACGGTTTCTTGTCATGTGCGCGACCGCTTCAAGGGCATGGGATGCAAGGCAAGCGACCTAAGCACAGTCGACGGCTGTTTCAACTGTCATAAAGTATTTGATGGTCAGGGCGACTTTGTATTGAGCCAAGAAGATTGGCTGTTCTACGCCCTTCGCGGCCTCCAGGAGACGCAAGCGAACCGTGTGGCGCGTGGGCTTCTATTTGTGACGGGCTTTGATCCTGAGAAACCCAAGAAGCGCAAGAGCGGCAAGAAGGTCAGATCGGGCAAGCCGATACAATCGCGGCCATTTCAGAACAAGGGGCGCAAGCTAGGCCAGCCCTACCAACCCAGCGTAAAGCAGATAAACGATTGAGGCGAACATGAGCAAGAAACCAGACTTTGAAGCATTTGCAAAAGACGTGATGGAGGCTTGGCCTCAGGGCGACATTGAAGGATTTGAGTTGCAAGAAAAAGCAATCAAACATGGCATGATTGTTGAGATTGAAGGTGGTTATGACCCCGAAAAGCACGATGATGATTTCGGCGGGGCAGAGCCAGGCGACACTTGGTATCAGGTAAACTTCAAACGCCCATAGCCCAACGTAAAGCAACTGGATAAAATGTGATGACAGATAAATATGCGAATTTTCTGGATGATTTGGACAAGGCTGCAACGCCGGGCGTTTGGGGCCAGTTTAACCCATTCAACGGGCCGTGGCAGGATTTAGCAATGCAAAACCGAAAGCATCTAGATAGCTCACACAATATGTCAGCGATGGTAGGTGGTGAACCTTATCGATTAGCTGAATTTAGACACGCCAACGACGCTGCATTCGCTGAAACACTTGTGAACGCATACAGGACTGGCGAACTCGTCTTAGCAAAGGACCAATCATGACCACACCAAAAGAAAACAAAACGCCAAAGCGGATTTGGGCTGTGTTCGAGCCGCATGAAAACCCAAACGACAAGGTGCCGCGAGTCTACGCATCAGCATCGCCAACAAAGGGCGTTGAATATGTTCAGGCGAACATCAGTCCAATAAATTGGGGTAAAACGAGCTATGGCGCACCAGCAGCGCGAACACCAGTTGGGTTTTATCTAATAAATAGCGCGGAGAATGGCGGCTACATCCCTTTACATAACAACAAGACCATTCCAAGCGCGGACGGGCGACAAAACCGAGCGACGATTGAAGATGCAAAGGTAGACGCCCAGAAACATTATGAGACGCTAATTTGGAGTGCTTTTGAATGACCAAACCAAAAGAAAAGGAACTCACCCAAACGCAAATTGATGAAGGTCGGTCCTTGCTACACGATTTCAAGAACGTGTTGGATGACGACTTTGAAGAATGCGCCGAAAACATCGCCCAAGCCCTAGCAGCAGCGCGTGAGGAAGGGCGGCGGGATATGCGGGATGAATGTGCTGAGCTAGCGAAAGATGTCGCCATTATGCACGAGCAAAACGGTTTGACCCACCCTAGCAATAGTCCGGGACGAGGTCGTTGCTTTGCGCGGTCCAGATGCGCTTTGGACATATCAGGCGACATTTCTGATCTCCCCACCAATGCGCCAGAAGGTGAGAGCGATGAACCCGCAGATTTAGCAGATTGTGAAAACTGGTTTCGCTTGTCGCCACGCGAGAGCGAGACGAGAACATGTGCCACGGACGATTGCCTAAATCCTCCCAGCTATCGTTTTGAAGCTAGTGGAATCGGGTCTGATTACTGCATGAACTGCGCTTCCACAATACAGAAGCAAGCGTTGAAATCCCTCCCCACCAAGGAGCGGTGAGATGAATAGTCGTACGAAAGGCTACGAAACAGCTACGAAAGATTTTACGAAAGGCAAGCAATGAGCAAGGGCAAAAAGATCATGCCATATGTGGAATACGACTCCGACGGAGACATGACCGTTCGTTGTGCGCTCACCAATGAGCCTATCTGCTACATGCCGCCTACATCAAGAGCATCTGGCATTAAGGCGAAAGAGCGGCAAGTAATTGAGACACGCGCTAAACAAATCGTTGATGGCCTTAATCTGTTGGAGAGCCACAAATGACCAACACAGTTGACATAGACGCACCTATTCCACTGGCAAAGTATGGAGGGGATGAATGAGTAGAACCGCAAGTTTCACTGATGCCGATGGAAAGCGGGCTATTCGGCTAGCAAAAGAGGCCAAAGCCGCGGGGTTGCCCGTCAGCGGCTTCATAGTTGGGGTTAAAGAATGCCGCATCTTGTTGGCAGACGAGCTTGACGCCGCGGCAAATCAAGACAAGAATCGCGGTCCCAAAGAATGGCCAAAAGAGTGATCGACGTGAAATTGAATTTCCCCGGCTTGTTGCCGCCTGAAAAAATGGCTTCTGGCAATCTGCGCTATCGTGTGCGGGTTGAAGGGGATAAAAAGAAACGCATCACTCTTACGGTTCCCCCGGAACACCCTGAATTTCACGAACACTATCACGCCGCCCGTCGCGGCATTCAGCTTAAGCCAACACAAACGCCAGTTCAAAAGTCAATCCGCGGATCTATGGCGTGGCTTTGCTATCTGCATTTGGAAAGTTTGGAAAAGAAGGTTGCCGCGGGCAATGCATCACCCCTCACCCTCAAAAAGCGCAGAGGGCTTTTCAAGCGTGTAATCGAAGAATGTGGAGATTATAGGCTTGAGATGCCAACACACGAAGTTGTAAAGCTTCGTGACAAGTTCCAACACACGCCAGCTTTGGCCGATGACATCGTTGACGCATTGAGTGCAATGTACAAAGAAGCAATTCCTCACATATGCACAGTCAACCCCGCCGCGGGCGTTGGGCGCATATACCGCGGCAAGGGCGGAGCGGTGCCTTGGACGGTACAAGACCTTAGAAAATACCGCGAAACGCATGAGAAAGGCTCTCAGGCCCATCTATGCCTAACTCTGTTCACGTTCACAGCTTGCCGGATTAGTGACGCCGTAACGCTTGGCCGCGGGAATGAATTTGAAAAGGATGGGATTTTAGGTTTGGGCTGGCAGCCGCGGAAAAAAGGCTCGGCTCCGGTAGAAATCCCTCTGATGCCGCCTCTTTTTGAGGCCACAAGAGCCGCAAAGGTTCAAGGTGCTACTTACCTGCTTACAAAGCACGGCAAGCCCTACGCATCACCTGACGCGCTTGGACAGCATTTTAGGAGATGGTGTCGGGAAGCGGGCCTTGAAAACAGATCAAGTCATGGAATCAGAAAAGCCGCAGCCCATCTTTTGGCGCAAGAGGGATGCACTCAATATCAGATCATGACGATTCACGGCCACACGAGTGCCAAAACATCAGAGGTCTACACAAAGGGTGTGGAAAGATGGAAACTGGCCAAGGACGCGATGTCAAAACTTGAGGCCATGGACTGGTAGGTGTCCCATGCCCCATTTTTCCGTGGGACACTTTTTCTGCAATTAATTGAAATACAAAGATAAAATATTGGTATTTGGAGCGGGTAGCGGGAATCGAACCCGCATATTCAGCTTGGAAGGCTGCTGCACTACCATTGTGCTATACCCGCAACGCAAGCTGAATGGTGGAGGGGACTGGATTCGAACCAGTGTAGCCTAAGGCGCCAGATTTACAGTCTGGTGGTATTAACCACTCACCCACCCCTCCAAGCATTTCAGCACTCTTGAAGAAAGAGTCTTGTCAATTTCGTGACGAAACCAACGGCGCGATTTATGGTCACCAAGCCCGCTTCTGTCAACACCCAATCTGTTGTTTTTTTATGGTTCTTTCCACTTAAGTGAAGTTTTCCTCTTCCCCTCGCCCAATCTGTGCGATTGTTGCTGGACCCAAAGCCACAAAATCGCTACGCCATATTTATGAACCAGAAAAAACGCTTCGACCCGAAAACTTACAAAAAACGCCCCAACAAGCGCCTCCCCGCTGATGATGGGCAGCTCTACATTTATGGGCTGCACCCGGTTATCGCCGCGCTGGCCAACACCAATCGCTTCAAACACACGCTTTATGCAACACCCAATGCCATTTCCAAACTGGAAGAGGCGGGCGCGAACATTTCGGTTAAGGTCAAAGACGTTACCCCGAAAAAGCTGGATGAAATGCTGGGCACTGACGCGGTGCACCAAGGCGTTGCCTTGCACGTCAAACCGATTGAGCGCGATGCATTAAAGGATTTGCACGAAAAATCATTGGTCGTGGTGCTGGACCAAATCACCGATCCGCACAATGTGGGCGCCATCCTGCGTACAGCCTGCGCCTTCGGGGCAGACGCGGTGATCACCACTATGCGCTTTGCGCCGCAGGAAACCGGTGTTTTGGCCAAGTCCGCATCCGGCGCCCTTGATTACACCTCACTGATTGAGGTGAAAAATCTGGGCAATGCCATTCAAGAACTTCAAAATCACGGCTTCACCTGCCTTGGCTTCGATTCGGAGGCAGAAACCGCCCTCACCCCAGACCTTAAGTCAGAGAAACTTGCGATTGTCCTAGGCGCTGAAAACAAGGGCCTGCGCCAGCGCACGCGCGACCTGTGCGATCAAATGGTCAAGCTGGATATGCCCGGGCCGATCAAATCGCTCAACGTTTCAAATGCAGCGGCAATCGCCTTGTTTGCCGCAACTTCACGATAAACACGTTGAGGCGCAAACAAAGCAAAGGCGAAAAGCCAATGGCTGCATTTGGAAGATTGTTTCTTGCCCTTGTGGCTCTCCTTCTAGCATTTCCCGCTTTCGCACAATCGGAATTGATCGAGGAAAAACTGAACCAGTTCTTGGCCGAACAACAGGTCGAAGGCGCAGTTTTCTGGGCCCATTTGAACGGGACAACTGTCGAAGTATCGGTTGGATATGCGGATAGGGACAAGCAGATTGAAACCACGGCGCAAACGCGATTCTATATTGCCTCCTCCGGCAAAATGATGACGGCAGCGGCCATTCTGCGCCACGCAGAGCGGGGCCACTTACAGTTGGATGGCCGCGCCTGGCCCCATATCAAAAACTTGGACAACATAGAACAACTCGAGAATGCGGATCAGGTTACCATCCGCCAGTTGCTCCAACATACATCTGGTTTGGCCGAATATTTGACCGATGACTTTATCGATGAGAGCACGGCCACCCCCACCAAACGCTGGTCGCCAGCCGAAGCGCTTACATTTGCTTATGACGAGCCAGCTGCATTCGCGCCCGGTACAGATTTTGAATATACCAACACCAACTATGTATTGCTGGGCCATGTTTTGGCTCAGCTGGATGGCAGCCTCGAACAGTCGTTAGAAAAACATATCTTTCGCAACGCCGGGATGACGGCAAGCACGGTTGGCGCCAATGCGAGGGCAAAGAACCTGGCGCACGGCTATGAAATCTCTGGCGCTGATGCGAGCCAGATGGCTTGGGCCAGCACACTTGGCGATGGCCCCGTGGTCACCACTGCCGCAGATTTGGGGCTATTTTTGCGGGCATTGTTTGAATCACAATCCATATTGACGCCAGACATGCTGGCTCAAATGCGCACCGGCTCATCATCAAATCCTAGCTATGGGCTGGGTCTAGGCATAGAAACCGATAGATGGGGCGTTTGGCTTGGCCATTCTGGCGCCTATGAGGGGTACGAATCTTTTGAGCGTCATTATCCAGAACACGACGCGACCTTGGTCCTGCTGATCAATGGCAATCCCATCAACGAATCTTATTTTTTGGGCGTGGCAGCGGATATGCTTTTTGAAATCACCTCCCGGTAGGCTATACCTACCCCTCAAACACACACTTGGCTTATCGCCGGACGTGTACCCAAGCTGAAAGGCGGTCGCGCCAATAGCGACCATGATATGAGCCGACTTTTCGAAGAACTAGACTACTGCCCCACCCCCATCGGCCCGCTTAGCCTACGACGACGCCATGACCCTGCGCTCAATATCGATGTGTATGAGATCATGCTGGGCGACGAATATCTGATGACCAGCCTATTCACCGATTCAGAAGTCGCACTGGGCGCCCAAGGCACGGCGGCCTGCAAGGGAGAAAAACTCGACATCGTGGTGGGCGGTTTGGGGCTCGGCTATACGGCTGAAGCGGTTTTAAAGAACGAGAATGTGGCTAACCTGTTGGTCGTTGACTATTTGGCGCCCGTCATTGAGTGGCACAAATCAGGCATCCTACCGATGGGCAGGAGAGTGTCCGGTGATACCCGCACAAGGCTGATCGCAGGCGACTTTTTTGCCATGGCCGCAGGGAACGGTTTTGACCCTGAACAGCTCAACCGCCGCTTTGATGCAATCCTTGCGGATATTGATCATGCGCCCGACAATTTGCTTGATGACCGAAGCGACAGCTTTTACCAACCCGAGGGTCTACGCGCCCTCTCGCGACACATCAAACCCGGCGGCATATTCGGCCTTTGGTCAAACGATGCAACCGACCAGCGGTTCGTTGATCGCTTAAGCACTGTCTTCGCCTCAGTCTGGGCAGAGCCTGTGCACTTTAGCAACAAAGTCACCGGCCAGGCTTTTGAGCAGACCGTTTATCTGGCACGCACAGCCGCGGAATAAGATTTATACACAATCACTTATTCAAATATATTCATGTATTGATTCAACGTAGCGTGAAGCTAGGCGTCTGACGTAAGGTTCAGTTTTGTCGGCACACCATTTGAGATCGCCCAGAACCCCATCTGCCTCTTAATCAAGACCAACAAGGCAATGATCGACACCAATGTTGCCAACACCGTTGCAGTCGCGGCCCCAACAATGCCGAAGGGCGGCACAAGCGCAAGATTGAGTAATAAATTGAGGCCGAGCGTCACGACCAAAACGACCGACATCTGTTTTTGCCCCCCGGTCATCGCCATGCAATATTTGGCTGCCGCGGTGAAACTTTGCAGCAACACGCCAAATGCCAAAATGATCATGGGCAAATAGGCGTCCGCATATACCGGGCCAAACAAAGAGAGCAGCACCCCACCACCGATAAGCAAAACAACAAAGCCGGCCAATGTCGGCCAAAAGGCGAGATTGGCAAAATGGTGCGTCAACTGGCGCACCTTATCCATATCGCCCCGTCCAAAAGCGGCGGCGATAGGTTTTCCAGCACTGGCGCTGATCGCAAATGTCACAAAACTGAGCAAAGCAGCGATTTTGGTGCCAACAAAATAGACCGCCAAATCCGCAGGCGTCACATAGAATTTGAGCACCAGTATATCTGTGTTGGCCAGCAATAGATTATAGGCCTCAACCGCCGTCAGCGGCAGCGCCGTCATCAACCAAACCCGGTTTAACCCCACTTCACGCGGCGCGTGTTCGGTGCGCGCGCTGAGCGTGCCGCGCATAAATGACCATTGCCATAAAAGCGGCAGCAAAAGCGCAATGAGGGAAATGTAGACCAGATGCACAGCATTTAGCGTCCACCCGCTTAATATCAGTACGGCTACCCCTAGAAGGATGAGAATCGGACGAAATAGATATGCTGGCGCATAAGCGACAACATTTCGGCCAAATCCACGCGCAACGCCCTTCCCAACTTCTGTCAATGTGAAGAGCGGAATGCAAAATGCGCCAATCAATAAGGCTGGGCGGAAGATAGGTTCAACAATATGCTCAGGCGCAAAAAAACTAACCGCAAACATGAGGCAGGTCGCAAAAAACGCCACCAGCAAGCCTACAATAGCGGCATAACGGGTAAAAAGACTGAGATGGCTTTGCTTTTGCTGATCTTGGTATGTCGCGACAAATTTGGTTGCCGCAACAGGCAACCCAATGCCAGAGAACGTCCCCAGCAGCACGACAATAGTCCAAGCAAAAACGTAAACGCCATACTGAGCCGGTTCGATCAAGCGCGCCAAAGCAATGTGCGACAAGAAGCCGATCCCTGCCCCACCCAAGCGCACCCCAAGGGTCGCAATCGAAGCAAATCCGGATGTTGTTCTAAATTTTGAAAAGGCGCGCGCGAGTGCCAATAAACTATCGCCCTTTAGCTAACCTTGCGGTCTTTTTCCGGCTGTTTGTCAAATTGAGAATCAAGTTGATGCTCAACACCAAGGCTAACATATTGTTGGTCGTCACGCCGCGATGGCAAAACCCGCCGTTCCGGCTTGCCTTGTTTAAACCATTTACTGCGCCGCAAAAACCGACCGCCCAACGCCACATATTCAAAAAGTGCTGGCCGCAAATCATCCCAAACAAAACTATCAGAGACCTCAACACGTCGTGCACAACGCCACATATGCTTGAGCGTTTCTGAAATGGCGAACAAGGGGAAATATCGATTCGACCGCTCTTTGTCTTCCATATAATGGATCAACGACAACATCAGGTTTCGGCCAACAATACCTTCCCGGTAATCAGTTTTAAAAACGCGTTTCTCCGGCAAATGGACATCCAAAAACATCGCAGGAAAATCAATGCCGAGCGCCAGTGGTAAAGGCATTGACCCCCATGGCCGCGCATTCACCTCAAGCAGCACCCATTCGCCGCTATCGACAGACTGCCGAAATTCATACATTGCCAAGCCATTTAGACGCACAGCCTCAGAAAGGCGCGTAACTGCATCCAACAGGTCAGCATCCAGCGCCTCACTGATGCGCACTGAACTGGAACCACCACCTGGCTTTTCTGTAATACGCCGATGCTGGAATGCACTGATAATTTTCCCGTCGCGAGCTGCCACGGACACCCCTAGGCCAGAAGCCTCTCCAGCTTGCGGAAAGATTTGTTCAACAAAATAGGCATTCTCATCGTCGATCGCTGCAAGTGCACGTTCAAGCGCGGCCTTGGACTTAATCGCCACCACATCGCCCCGCACCTCAAGGCTCTGCGCGGAATAAGAACGACGCGCCTTCAGCATTAGCGGCAAGCCATATCGCTCAACCAACAAGTCCGCACGGCTGCCCGAATCTACCGCCTCGCCCTTTGCCACCGGGATATCGAGGCTGTTCGCCAGATCACGGGTTTCGATTTTGTCGAAGAATTGGGTCATCGCCAGATCACCGGGATGAGCAATCTTCACGCCCGACAGCCTGTCGCGCTGCGCATATAGCGGCAGCAATGATCGTTCACAACATGGAATGACCAAGTCATATTTGTGCTTTTCTTGCAGTCCCTGAATGGAACTCAACCAGCTTTTGGTCCAACTGCCCACGCGCGGCAAATAGTGCACCTGCTTGATGTATTTCGACGCCAAAGCTGGCGCGTGCCAGTCAAAAGGTGCGGCATGTATCTCCACGCCAAGGCGGCCAAGTGAACGTGCGCTCGCCAAAAAGGAGCGCATATCATCGCCAATCAGCAACACACGCGTTTGCCTTTTTCCTTTTTGCGGCACTTTATTCCCTGACATCCAACACACCTCTGTCCACGCTCGCGACCAAAAAAATCACAAACGAGTTAAATAACTAGAAAGAACAACTACTTGTTCTAGCTCGATTTCACGCCATCCAGTCCACAGATGGAGCGAAAACCAGTTACAATCTAGCCTTTGAAGCAAAGGAAAGCATTAAATATTGACGATTAAGGTTAAGAACGCACACACCGAAGCAACACACAAAAATGTCGGACAAAGCACGACGCATTCACGCTGGAACTGAATATGATCAATGTGGGGAAAATGGTGCCGGTTGAGAGACTTGAACTCCCGACCCACTGATTACAAATCAGTTGCTCTACCAACTGAGCTAAACCGGCTCCGAGGCGCTTGCTAGCACCCAATTTTAGTTTGCGCAAGACTGATTTTTCAAAAATTTTTCGAAATTTCAGAAGTCTAAGAGAAACAATGTGTTTTTCACCGAATTGGACTTCCACTTGGTCCCAAGAGTATGCAATCAATAGGTCAGCTTCTGAACAGCACTGGCAAGGATCATCAGCCGTGACCCGAAATAAATTTGAAAAGATCTGCTTTATTTCCAACGGCTCTGATCAATCCAAGGCCGCCTTGCAGGAACTGGTTGTTCTTTATGGCAATTGCGAATTTGACGACGCCGATATCATTGTCGCTTTGGGTGGCGATGGCTTGATGCTGGAAACTCTGCACCGGGTGATGGACCGTAATATCCCCGTCTATGGCATGAATTTCGGGTCCATCGGCTTTTTGATGAACGAGTTTCATACAGAAAATTTGCGCGATAGACTCCATGCCGCCGAGCAATCGGACATCCACCCTTTGCGCATGCAGGTCACCACCAAAGAAGGCGAAACACACGAAGCGCTGGCGTTAAACGAAGTGTCGCTGTTGCGCTCATCTTACCAGGCGGCCAAATTGCAAATTCTTATTGATGGCAAAACACGGTTGGACGAGTTGGTGTGCGATGGCATTCTTGTCGCAACCCCTGCCGGGTCTACTGCTTACAATCTGTCAGCACACGGCCCAATTCTACCCATCGATTCTCCGCTATTGGCCCTCACCCCCATTTCGCCATTTCGCCCACGGCGCTGGCGCGGCGCGATTCTGTCAAACCGCGCGGAAGTGACCCTTATTCCTCACGAAGTGGATAAACGCCCGGTCAACGCGGTGGCCGACAGCAAGCCGTTTAAAAAGATCACGAAAGTGTCCATCAAAGAAGACCGCAGCCACAAGGTCACGCTCCTGTTCGATCCAGGCCACAGCTTGGACGAGCGGGTGTTGAACGAACAGTTTGGCTATTAGCGTTTTAGGCCGCGGGTAACGCGAGGGCTTCACCCCTCAATCGTGTCACGGCCAAGCGCGCCTCTTGTGGCGCCCGATCACAGAATGTGGCCATAACACCCCGGGCCGCATTACGGGCCAACGTCACGTTCATTTCATTGAGATATGCGAAGAGCGGCACCAACACATCAGGTAAGTCACCATCATGCTCATCGATCAGCGCCGTGATCAGTTGCGACACAACAAAGTGTCGCGCGGCCTGATCGACAGCCAGATCATGAGCGCGCCCAACCGTCACCAGACGGCACATCAAATTGCTCAATGGCGCTTCAAATCCGCATTTCATGAACAGGGCAAACATGCCGCGGCGAGAGCCCTTCGCTAAAATTGAGCTGGCCTTATGCGCAGGCACCTTCGCCAATTGTGCCAAACATGACGAGAAGAACATGTGTCGACCAACCAAATAGGATTGGATCAATAGTCGTGGCGTAAGGCGACCACTCTCCACAAGGGCCTCAATATAGGCATATGCGCTCTTATCAGCGATATCATCACCGATATAAGTGGTCGCATCATCCACCAGATCGCGCATCAGCCGGGCCAAGCGCACAGGCTGTATCGCACCCTTTACATAGCGAGAGGCAGCGAGATCTTCTGCCACCTGTTCGGTCAATAAATATCGACCAGCAGCAGGCAAATCGACATGACGAAGCAAGGCACCACGCATTTCCGCATCGTCAGCCCATCGGTCACAAAGTTCCAACATGCTGCTCTCAGAGAGCAACTCACCATTGCTTTCAATCAACCGCAGATCAACTGCGCGGCAATGTTTTGCCAAAAGTTCGGCAATCAATCTTGGTGAAAGGCTGGCCCGTCCGGCAATAGACAGCAAAACCGCCTCATCCCCGGCCTTGACCAATACATTCAAATCCACCTCGCGCAATACCGGCGAATATTGAACAATGGCCGTCGCGATAATCGGGTCATCCTGGGCCAGCGCAAACATCACAGGTCGCGGTGCATAATCTGAATGCAGCAACTCATAAGCCAGTGCCGCACGCACCTTCACACTAGTATCATCAAGAAAGCTCAGCACAGCCGCGTATAGGGCCGCATGTTCATCTGCGGGCCCGTCGTGATCAAGATAGGCACGCGCGGCAATGCGCGCCGCCTGCCCCCGCTCTTCAGCATGGGGTGATTGAGAAAGATCAAGATAATCTTGATAACCAAGCACGCAACTTACCCTTATGAACTCATACACTGGAGATCAAAATATCGTGCAAGAATTAAAGAACCGTTCACCATAAATAAGGTGACGGCTTTCAACGGCTATTTCTTGTAGAACGAGCTGAAAAAGCTCTGCTTTCCCTTGCCTGCCCCCGCTTCGGTGGGTGCATATGCATTGGTTGAGGGCACCCCTGTGGCGCGATAAAGCGATTCAAACGGGTTCACCAGGCTGGCGGGTTGCCGTACAGAAAATGGCCCCTGATTATCCAGCGCCATTTGCTGCGCCGCGAATTGGGTCGCGGCGGCTTGGTCCGCATTTTCCGGCGCGTGGTGCCGCACCAACACTTGATATACCTGCTTAATGGTGCGCGGCTGATCGCCATTATAAAAGATTGGACGATTTGCTTTTGCCTGTGCTTGAAAATGCTCAGCCGCAATCGCGTTTGGTTGCTCCAACCCCAGTTCAAATAGCTTTTGTGCCCCGCCTGCACCCAAAAAGTGGGCGATATATAATTCACCGGGGCTGGGCATCCGGCCAAATTTGTCTTTGAGATATTCCCCATTGCGGCGGGTAAAGGCGGCAGCCAAATCAGCGGCCATTTCCGGGTCTTCGCGCAGCGCCAAAATCCCGGCTTTTTCCTGCGGGTTTTTCACCTCATACCCGCGATCTGTGCGGGCAATCTTTTCAGCCAGATCGCCATAGCCCAGCTTGGGCCCTTCTTCCTTAATCACCTCCAGCCAAGTGCCTTCCAAAAACTGGAATAGCCCCACAGCCGATGATGTTGCGGCGCGCGCTTCTGGGTTAAGGGAGCTCTCACGCATGGCCGTTTGAAGCAAATAGCCGAAATCAACGCCGTTTTTGTCGCCAGCGCGCGTCAACGCACGGGTCAGCTCCGGCGGCAGGCTATTTGCGTCAACTTTGGGCATGTTCGCCCCCTAAAACGAATATTTACAACACATTAATCATAGCAAACTTGCTGCCATTTGCCCAATTATTCGTGCCAGTAGCTCACCACATCCTTCAATCTTGGGCGATCACGCTCCTGAGGTGCCACCTCTGGCGTACCAATGTGCACAAATCCAACAAACTGCTCGTCGGCCCCAGCGCCCAACATGGTCGCGGCATCCGCGTCAAAACTAAACCAGCGCGTCACCCAATGCGCAGCATAGCCATGGGCGTGTGCGGCATGGACCAAATTGAAGCACACACAACCTGCGGAGAGCAATTGCTCCAACTCGGGCACTTTTGGGTGTTTTTGCGGTCGCGCCAAAACGCCAATCGTCAGCGGCGCAGGCAAAAATCGCTTACGTTCAACGTCAAGCGTTTCATCATCAGCTTCAGGGTGCTTCTGCTGCCAAATATCCGCCAGCTTTTCCCCAACGATCTCGCGCATTGCACCTTGATAAACAACCATTCGCCACGGCACGATCTTGCCATGATCCGGCACACGGGCACCTATTTCCATGATCTGGTCCAACTCGGCCACGGTTGGGCCGGGATTGGTCAAAAATGGGGCGGTGACAGAACGACGGTTTTTCAAATAATCAATCAGCGCGTCATGTTGCGGCATCGGCTTTTCCTTAGTGTCTTTGTAAACCAATTGCACTTATGTCATAGCTAATGCCTAATCTGAATATGCATTGCCAAAATTTGAACGAAATCTGAGCTAAAGTGCACTTATGGTCACGATTCATCGCCTCCCCGCCCATTGGGCAGCCTCAATGCTCCTTGCCATCGGTCTGTTAGGATCAACTGCGCCCGCATTCGGCCAGGAGAGTGCGCCAGTGCCTCCCCCTCGCCCTGCAGACATTGGCGACAGCGGTGAAACAACACCTGACGAGCAGCCCGCGGCAACGGGCACATCAGTTCCGGTCGTCACCAACGTGCCAAAACCCGGCAAACCGCAACCCGTCACCATCGCCGCGAAAATCGCAGAAGATGGTGAAATCATTCCGCAAGGGATCGTGTGGCGGGTCTATAGCACAACGCCCAATGCCAATGGGGAGTTGGAGCTTCTCGATAAGTCGGAAGAAACCCCTGCAATCTTTAGCCTGTCCCCTGGGCAATATGTGGTGCACGCGGCCTATGGGCGTGCCCAAGCCTCAGACACGGTGACTGTTGAGCCCGGCCCGAATCAACTCGATATCATCCTCGATGTCGGCGGTTTAAAGCTGAATGCCGCCATTTCTGGCGACATCAACATCCCGGACCGTTTTTTGCGCTTCAACGTCCACACCCGCGATGCCGAAGGACAGTCCGTTTTGGTTGCCCGTGCCGTCCAGCCAAATCAACTTTTGCACCTGAACTCCGGCACCTATTCGGTCACCTCTTATTTCGGCAGCATCAATGCCACTGCTAAGGCTGATTTGCAGGTCCGCCCCGGCCAGCTCACCGAAGCTACGCTTTATCACAAAGCTGCCCAAGTCACCTTTAAGCTGGTCTCAGAGCCAGGTGGCGAGGCGATTGCTGATACAAGCTGGATTGTGAAAACCCCTTCGGGCGAAACCGTTTATGAGGAAGCAACGGCATTTCCGGCCACCGTTTTGGCGCAAGGTGAATATATTTTGCTGGCCCGACTGGGCGACCGAGTGTTCAACCGCGAATTCGAAGTGTTGCCTGGCCTGCCGCGCGAAATCGAAATTATAACGCAATAGCCGATCCAAGATCGATGCATGTGCGTATCCTTCTCAACCTATGGAGAAGACAATGCGCACACGCCAACTGTTTCTAGCAACCCTGCTCAGTTTCTTTGCGATCGCCACACCTGCCCTGGCGCAACAATTCCCGACCATCGAATCCAAAGATCTGAATGAGCGGGCTGTTACCCTGCCGCAGGATTTCGTCGCGAACCGCTCCCTGCTGTTCATCGCCTTCGAGCAGGAGCAGCAAACCGACGTCAACACGTGGCTGCCTTTTGCCGAGCAGCTGGAGCAAAATGGTCACGCAAAGTTTTATGAATTGCCTGTTTTGCCTTCGGCACTGCGTCTTGTTGGTGGCTTTATTCAAAATGGCATGCGCTCTGGCATTCCATCACAAGCGACGCGCGCCAAAACCATCACACTTTACACAAATGTGTCGCGGTTTAGAGCAAATCTGGGACTGGGGCCAACCAATCAGATCTATGCTGTGGTGATCGATCGCGCGGGGAAAGTTTTGGCTGTAGAAAGCGGCGCATATTCTGAAGCAAAAGCTCAAAAACTACGCGCCGCTCTATAAGACTATGCCAAATCAGGCGGTGTTGCCTCTTTGGCTAGGACCGCGACCGCCTCGTCAACGCTGACGACCTTTTGCCCTTTTTCGCCAAGGCGACGAATGGAGACCGTGCCTTCTTCGGCTTCGCGCTCACCAAGCACAAGAATGGCAGGCACTTTCTGGGTCGAATGCTCGCGCACCTTATAATTGATCTTTTCATTGCGGAAATCGGTCTCAACCCGAAGGCCCGCCGCTTTCAGCTTTTCAACAACCTTCATGGCCGCAGGATCAACATCTGAGATGATGGTCGCAACAACCGCCTGGGTTGGTGCCAACCACATCGGCATACGGCCAGCATGGTTCTCGATCAAAATGCCGATAAAGCGTTCCAAAGAGCCCAAAATCGCCCGATGAAGCATGATCGGACGCTGACGGGAACCATCTTCCGCGATGTATGATGCATCCAAACGCTCAGGCAGCACAGTGTCCAACTGTAGCGTGCCACACTGCCAGGAACGGCCAATAGCATCTTTCAAGTGGAACTCCAGCTTCGGCCCATAAAAAGCACCTTCGCCTTCGGCTATTTCAAAATCTCGACCTGTGGACGCAATCGCATCACCCAGTGCTTTTTCAGCCTTATCCCAGGTCTCATCGCTTCCCGCACGCTGCTCTGGCCGTGTTGCCAGCAAAATCTTTACGTCGGTGAAGCCCATATCTTCGTAAATCGAATCCAGCAGAGCACAAAAGGCATCTGTTTCCGCACTAATCTGATCTTCACGACAGAAAATATGACCATCATCTTGCGTCATTTGCCGCACGCGCATCAAACCGTGCAATGCACCATGCGCTTCATTCCGGTGGCAGCAGCCAAACTCAGCAAAACGCAATGGCAAATCGCGATAGGATTTGATGCCTTGATTGAAAACCTGAATATGCGCAGGGCAGTTCATCGGCTTCAACGCCATCAATTTGGAATCAGGCGCCACATCCAACTGTTCAGCATCCGAGGCAAATTCCAAATCCGGCACCACGAACATATCCTCACGGAATTTGCTCCAGTGGCCAGATTTTTCCCACAATTTGCTGTCCATCAGCTGCGGGGTTTTGATCTCTTTATAGCCGGCAGCATTCACCTTGCGGCGAATATAGCTTTCCATCTGATTATAGATGTTAAAGCCTTTGGGATGCCAGAACACTGAGCCCTGCGCCTCTTCCTGCAAATGGAACAGGTCCAACTCTTTACCCAATTTGCGGTGATCGCGCTTTTCAGCTTCTTCGATCATGTGCAAATAGGCTTTGAGCTGCTTTGGGTTGGCCCAAGCAGTGCCATAAATGCGCGACAGCATCTTATTGTTGCTGTCCCCGCGCCAATAGGCACCGGCCACTTTGGTCAGTTTAAAGGCCACACCAACATCCTTGGTGCTGCGCATATGCGGACCACGGCACAAGTCAAACCATTGACCTTGTTTATAGATTTTCAGGTCTTCGTCACCAGGAATGGCGTCGATCAACTCGACTTTATAATCTTCGCCTTTGGCCGCAAAAACGCGCTTGGCTTCCTCGCGGTCCCAAACTTCCTTGGTGAACTCCGCACCGCGCTCGATGATTTGGGCCATCTTTTTCTCAATGGCTTCAAAATCCTGCTCGGTGAAATGCTGGTCACGCGCAAAGTCATAATAAAAGCCGTTTTCGATCACTGGACCAATGGTCACTTGAGTATCGGGCCATAGCTCCTGCACGGCCTCAGCCAACACGTGCGCACAATCGTGGCGGATCAATTCCAGCGCAGCTTCATCATCGCGCTGCACAAACTCAATCGCCCCATCCTGCTCAAACGGGTCAGAAAGATCGGTCAGCACGCCATCGACGCGCATGGCAACGGTTTTTTTCGCCAATGACTTTGAAATAGATTCAACAATCGTGGTGCCGGTGGTACCGCGAGGATATTCTCGAACTGCACCATCAGGAAACGACACATTGACCATGATCATTTTCTCCACTTCATATAAGTCAAATTGCCATGCCACATCATGCGGCATGATCCGTCAAAGAGGTTGCTTTAGCATGTTTTGAAATTATTTCCAGCGCCCAAAGCGCCAAGGGGCATACCATTTTGCCTTTTTTGGCAAAGATTCAGGTACGGGATCAAAACCTTCGGTGCCGCCAGGCCGACAACGATAGATCCGCGCTGCGCCCATCCAGCCGCCGGGCCAAAATCCATATTGCTTGATCGCCAACAGCGTAAATTCGGAGCAAGACGGCGCATGGCGGCACGTTCGCCCCATAAAAGCGGAAAGCGTATAGCGGTAAAGTGTAATTAGGCCAATCGCGAGCCAGCGAAAAGGGAAATCAATAATCCGACCGATCAGCCTCAAAATGCTCACGCGCTTTTCGCCTGTAATTCAATTTGATCCAGCGCGTCACAAATCGCGTCAAACACCAGCATTACAGAGGCGTGCCGCTGCGGAAAATCTTTGACGGGTTGCAAATATTTCAGGTCGGCAAACCGACCGCTGGGCGGCGGTCCATCTTCCTTCAGCATCGAAAGCATTTCAGTGCGCACCAGGCGCAACTCATCTGCCGCGGCCCCCAGAATATGATGCGCCATAATTGACGCGGCTGTTTGGCCCAACGCACAAGTTGCAACCTCATGACCATAAGCCGCAACGACCCCTTCGCGGACACTCAAATCAATTTCAATCGTAGATCCACACACGCGTGAGTGCCGACGCGCGCTCGCGTCCGGTGCATCCAGACGTGGCAAGTCCGGCAGATTGCCTGCATATTCGAGAATTTTTTGATTGTAGATATCGCCAAACGACATTGTGAACCTATTCGCGCGCTAGAACACTTGTTTCTTGTTAGATAAGCATCATATATTGCGCTTCAAGCAAAACCAAGCCAGTGCCCGGTCTTTCACTTTGGCGTGTGAAATGAGTAAACCGTTCAGTCTCTGGTCCCGTATATAAGGTCGACGCCATCAGGAGATGATCATGGATGCGACCATAAAATCTATAAGAAAAGACCTCCCGACCACCAAATCAGTTGTTCGCCCCACCCGCGATGAGGCAGAGCAAGCCGTGCGTACCCTGCTGGCATGGGCTGGCGAAGATGTAACGCGCGAAGGTTTGTTGGAAACCCCAAAACGTGTTGCAAAAGCCTATGAAGAATTCTTCGAAGGCTACACCTTGGACGCGGAAGAAGTGCTCAACAAAACATTCCGCGATGTTGGCGGCTATGATGACATGGTGCTGGTGAAAGACATTCCATTCTTTTCACACTGTGAGCACCATATGGTGCCCTTTGTCGGCAAAGCACACATTGCCTATCTGCCAACGGACGCCGTCGTTGGGTTGTCCAAACTTGGCCGCGTCACCGACGTATTTGCCAAGCGTTTTCAAACCCAGGAAAACCTGACCCAGCAAATTATCGATGCGATCAACGATAATCTGAATCCAAGGGGCGCCGCTGTGATGCTTGAGGCAGAGCATATGTGCATGTCCCTACGCGGCGTGAAAAAACACGGCGCGACAACCCTGACGCAGCGCTTTACCGGCGTTTTTGCCGAAGAACCGAAAGAGCAGGATCGCTTTTTCCACCTCTTGGCGATGCAAAAATAAGCGCGATCAAGTCTGGCTTTCCTCATAGGCGCTGTTTATAACGTGCCTATGAGCAAACTGACCGATCCAAAAGACCTTTCCAAAACCGAACTTGAAGCAGGCACCTCTTTCGCGCCCCGCTTCGACGCGAACGGACTGATTCTTGCCGTCGTGACTGATGCTGAATCAGATGCGATTCTGATGGCCGCCTATATGAATGAAGAGGCACTGCGCCTCACCTTCAACACAGGCTTCGTTCACTTTTTCTCCAGATCGCGCAACAGCTTATGGAAAAAAGGCGAATCATCAGGCGAACTGCTCGACTTCGTGGAAATGCGTGTCGACTGCGATCAGGATATATTGCAAGTGCGTGCCACCCAGCGTGGCGCCGGGGCCGCCTGCCACACGGGCCGCAAAACTTGCTTTTATCGCGCTGTTGCCATGGATGACGATGGTTTTTCGGTCAAGGACTTGGGCATCAAGCCGCTCTTTGATCCCAATGAGCGCTACAAATAGCCGTTAGAACAATCGCCGCTCCAACCACGCCACGGCAAAAAATCCGGCCACAAAACCTGAGATGTGCGCTTCCCAGGCCACATTGGCGCCTTCCATGCCCATCAATTGTGGAAACACGCCAAACAAAACATTCACGCCCATCCACACAGCGGTGAACCCAACTGCGCGTTGGTCTTTCAACAATTCTGAAGGTGTGGCCAGCCGACGCCCCAAAATACGCACCTCGCCTGTTTCTTTATCCACTTCCTTGATCAGCGGTTGATACATAAAGCGCAACGCGCCCCCCATTAGGGCCGATACGGCACCAGACGCGCCAATTAGAATCGCGACAGAATTATAGTGCACCAGCAAATAACCGATCACACCGCCAACGAGCCCCAATCCAAACACGACAGCAAAGCCAAACGGGCCATAGCGACGCGCAATTGGTGTCCCAAAAACCGCCAGCCATAATACGTTGAATATGAGGTGCATCCAGTCTGCGTGAAGAAAGCCGTGAGTGAACGGTGTCCAGAACAATGCGCCAACGCCACCGGGCATTTCCGGTGCAAATTGCAGCCGCAACGGCGCAAAGCCAAATGTTAACAAAAACCGGTAAAATGACTCCTCGGACAGAATCAGGTTGGCGCTTAGATGCAACAGAACCAGAAAGATGATCAGTGCCGTGACCGTGGGCGGTAAATTCACTATTGGGGGATTTCCGCCTGATTCCTGCGGGTTTTGATCATCTTGTGGATTGTTCATGTCGACTCCAAACCGTGTAACTGCCCGTTTATGCCCGCTATTTTCGAATTTTTCCACACCTTGCCCACCGCGTTAACCTTAATAAACGTTTAAGGGCGATTTTTCCGTTTGTTTGAGTCACATTGGCCTCAACTTACAAACCAAAAAAAGCGGCGTCTAAATTCTCATCAGATTTGACGAACCAGTGGGGCGAAACGAGACCATGCAAAAGCTAAGCACGCGCACACTTTATAATTACTGGAACAATCTACGGGGAACCCGCAGCGCACCTGAGCGTCGCGACGTGGACCCTACTAAGATTCGTCATGCGCTGGCCAATACCTTTATTCTGGAAGCCGACAAATTGGGCACCGCGTTCAATTTCCGTCTGGCTGGTTCCCACATTTGCTCTGCTTACAATCGCGAGTTGAAAACACGTCCTTTCCTCGATTTGTGGCGCCGCAAAGACCGCGATGCCATTGAGACATTGATTAAAGCTGTGACAGATGATCACGCCGCGGCTCTTGTGACCTTCACCGGCACAAGCCAACATAATCATCCCCTCTCCTTTGAGAGCATTTTGCTGCCTTTGCGGCACAATGGGGCCACAAACACCCGCATCATCGGCGCCATTACAGCTGTTGAAGAACCATATTGGTTTGGTACCCATCCCATCATGGATCAAAAAATCACAGGCTTGCGCCTGATTTGGCCAGACGATCATCCAACTGATCTCTCCGGCCGCGACATGCAAGCTGACGTAGCGCCCGAAAATGATCTTGTCGATTTGCAGGAAAATTATGGCGGCTCAGTGTCTGTGTTCGGTCGTTCAGCACGCCGATATCAGCACCTCGCGGTGATCGACGGCGGCAAGCAATAGTTTTTCGAACAAATTCAACTCACTAACACTCGGTTAACTTAAAACCGATATGGTTTGTCCACAGTCGTACTTTTGTGGATAATCTTGTGAGTATGTTGAACGCGACCGCTCAAAATCTGGACACTCATATAGCCAACAGCTTTGATGCATCTCGCTTTCAAAGCGTAAAGGTATCGCTTTTGGGGCGCTATATGCTGGAAGACCGGCGCGAATTCCCATGTCAAATCATCGAGATGTCACCTGGCGATGCCCATGTCATTGCCCCGGCCAGCGGCAATGTCGGCGAAAAAATCATCGCTTACCTCGACCATATTGGTCGCATCGAAGGCACAATCATTGAGCTGATTGACGGGGGCTTTCATATGGAAGTCAACGTTTCGGCCCGCAAACGTGACAACATTGCCGCGCAGCTCACCTGGTTTGCCAACAAAGACATTCTCAACCTGCCAGAAGATCGTCGGCATGATCGACAGGTGCCGGATATTCGCCATTCCAGCATCATTTTGGACGATGGCCGCAAGTACAATTGTAAAATCATCGATATTTCATTGTCCGGTGCGGCGATTGAAATCGATGTGCGCCCGCAAATGGGCACGCCGGTCACATTGGGCCGGATGCGCGCCCGCGTGGTGCGTCACTTTGATGATGGCATCGCGGTAGAATTCTCTTCCGTGCAAGAAGTCTTCACCGTTGTGCAGCGGAACTTGCACACCAACTAACAAAGATCAAAACTCAGTTTTTTGTCCATGCCCCGCAGCCCCCGCTGATCGGGGCTTTTTCATGCTTAACAAGCGTTGAATCTAATGGTTCAACCTTGATTTAAAACCCAACGTTTTTTTTCGCTAGGCCGAAAAGTCTCTTCTTCATTCTGCTCTCTGTCAGGGAGATTTGAAATGAAGAACTTTTACGCCACCGCGCGAAACCTATTATTGGCCATTAGCGTCTTGCCGACCTTGTGGGCGGCACCCGCACTGGCCATCAGCGAAGACCAGGCATTTGTGCTTGATGTACGCGAAACCACAATTCCAATCGGACATGCTCAGTTTTGCCAATCCCGCCCAAACGAGTGCGGTCAAAATTCAAATTTGGTCACTTATGAAAATCTGAGCCAATCCAAATGGGATGAGCTGTTGCAGGTCAACGCGCACTGGAACAACGCAATCCGCCCGATCAACGACATTGATCTCTACCAAACCGAAGAGTTTTGGACATATCCACGCGAATATGGCGATTGTGAAGACTATGTCCTGGCCAAACGCCGCAGCTTGATTGAGCGCGGCTGGGCCCCGAGCACTTTGTTGATCACTGTGGTGAAGCAAGCCAATGGCGAAGGCCATGCGGTGCTCACCGTGCGCACAGATCGCGGCGACCTTATCTTGGATAACCAAGAAGGCTTGATCAAAGTCTGGAGCCAAACAAATTACACCTACATCAAGCGTCAGTCTCAGCAGCATCAGGGCCGCTGGATGGAGCTTGCAGACAATCGTGAGGTTATCCTCGCGTCACGCTAATTCGGCCACCCTTCCAACCCCTGACACTCTCGGCCGAATAGAAGGGTCAGCTTCCCCGAGCTGGCCCTTCGCCTATTCTGAGGTCAAATCGCTGGCAAATAGCGTTGCACGTTCAATATAGCGCTCTGCCTGATCAAGACGGTCCGCCATGCTGGAAGGTTCAAGCGTCTTTTTCACACGCCCCGGTTGCCCCAGCACAACGGAAAAGGGCGGCACCTTTGTGCCTTCAGTTACAATAGCACCGGCCCCGATGATGCTCCCCTCACCGATTTCAGCCCCATTCATCACAATGGCCCCCATGCCAACCAATACACCACGCGCGAGCGTGCAGCCGTGTACGATGGCGCTATGGCCCACCGTACAATGATCGCCAATGATGGCTGGAAAACCAGGATCGCAATGCACGACGGCATTGTCCTGCACATTGCTGCCCTCACCGATCGTGATCTGGTCCGCATCGCCGCGCAACACAGCGCCAAACCAAATGCTTGAATTTGCTGCCGCGGTGACCTTACCGATCACGCTGGCGCTGGGCGCTACAAATACAGAGTTGATCGTGGGGCTGTCTGCACCCAGTTGATAGATGGGCACCATGGGCCTAAGCCCCGATAACACTCAAAAACACGCTGAGCGCCAACAAGCCTGTAATGAAGCTCCAACCAAACGCGATAAACGCTGAGAGCAAAACGCCGCTCATCGACAAAGAGCTTTGCCCTTCACTACGCCAACCCATATGCAGCATGATCATCGGGCCGCAAAAAAAGCTCATCGCCAGATGGCCAAATGCGCCCAGATAGCTTTCACCATCAAACCGCAATATCGCCTCTTGCTTGAACACAAGCTGGTACAAATAGGTGCCAATACCAGAAACCGCCAACCCGACACCAACAATGTAAAGTGCAATTAAAAACTCAATGGACATCGCTTCCCCGCTTGCATTTTGGCAATTTCTTAACGTTTTATTAAACATATTTCCGCCTACATCAAAAGTCACGTCTCAAACACGCGCATGGTTAATGCCGAAAGATGGAAGTTGGCTCGCAAGAAAAGTAAAAAACAGCAGCAAAAACAAAGCGTTGTCATGAACACCCTGTTCTTGATGGCTCTATTGTCGATTTTAGGCCTGGGGATAATTTACGCGATTGATGCCCTGGAACCCGAAAAAGAGCGGGTTGATCCCAACTTTATTGCAGAAAAGCGTCAGGTCACGTTGGGCTTTGGCGAAGTTTATGTGCCGCAAAATTGGCTGGCGTCCACATTGGACGACACGCAGCGTGCGTTAGAGAGCCTGGAACTGCTGATTCCCATCCAGCTTGAGACTGAAGTGGCCGAGATCAATGTCGATTTGGTGCCCGCCAGCCGCACCACCCCCAGCGCCTATTTGCTTGATGCGCTGTATATCCACCGCTTTTCATCTGATCCGGCCACGTATCAATACGGGCTCGTTGGCAGACGCTTAAAAGATGGTGAGGGCTATAAGAATGAAAGCGTCTGGTATGATCCATTGCGGCCACAACCCTTTGTCGCCAAATGTGTGGAACCACTAGCGGAAGAGTTCAAAGCGCCAAATTGTTTGGAAACAAAACTTGTGAACAAACGGGTCGCCGCGATCATCAAGTTCCCAGAGCAATATCTGCCCCAGTGGAAAGAGTTTGACGCACAAATGCGCGCCAAACTGAAAATACTGACAAAGGCAGATTAGCCTGCGACTTCGTCCAAATCGATGTCCAGAATTGCCATTTGGAAATTGAACGAGCGCTCGCCCTCATCCTCATCCAAATACATAACGCCGATAAACTCTTCACCGAGATAAACTTCGGCTGAATCTGTCTTTTTCGGACGCGCTTTTACCAGCAATTGCGGATTGCCAAATTTCACCCGCAGATATTTTTGCAGGTTTTCCAACTCTTCTTTTGTCATGATGCACTCCGCTTGTTCATTTCGATGGGCAAGATAGCCAGTTTTGCCCGCGCCTCAACCTGTGGGCGCGCTTTTTTGCAAACTATCCTCACCTTCCACAAATATATGGAATTGTTTTTGCCAGTTTGGACCAGTTTGCCGCCAAAGTGACAGATGTGTGGAGACATGGCCATTCTGATTAGGCATTTTAAAGGCAAGGCACAAACTGTCAGGCGCCCCCTGCTCACACCACATGAGCTCGACGGCATCAGCCTGCGCCCCTTGTGTTTGCACAAGATCGGCAAATTCCGCACCGTCCAGCGCGTCGCCTTTTGTGTCAAAGCTCACAAAGTCAGGCGCAAACAGATCCGCAACGGCGTCAGTTTGCGTTAAAAATGCCTGCTCTTTGGCCCACACGGCCTGTGCAGGTCCCTCATTCACACGCGCGTCCATCCAGACTGATCCTTAGTTGGGCCCATCTGTCAGCATCTGATCCATGCGCAAGGCAGGCTCAGCGCAGCCGGCTTCGCCAACCACTTTCGCTGGCACACCCGCCACTGTCATGCATTTCGGCACATCTTTAAGCACGACGGAACCTGCCGCCACCCGTGCGCAATTACCGATTTTGATGTTGCCAAGAATTTTTGCCCCGGCCCCGATCATCACGCCAGAACCGATCTTCGGATGCCGGTCGCCATCCTCTTTGCCCGTGCCGCCCAACGTCACTGCATGCAGGATCGAAACATTGTCGCCCACAACCGCCGTTTCGCCGATCACAAGGCCCGTGGCGTGGTCAACCATGATGCCTGCACCAATGCGCGCCGCCGGGTGAATATCCACCTGAAACACTTGTGATATGCGGCTCTGCAAATATTGGGCGAAATCTTTGCGCCCCACTTTCCAAAGCTCATGCACAAAACGGTAAGACTGAATGGCGTGAAATCCCTTGAAATAAAGCAAAGGCTCCACCGCGCGATGCGTGGCGGGATCACGTTCAAGCGTAGCGGCCAAATCCGTCCGGAAATAATGCGCCAGCTTTGGCTCAGCCTGCAGCATATCCTGAAACGCTCGATGGATGATCGACGACGAAACATCGGCATGTTCCAACAGCTCTGAAAGGCGATAAGCCATTGCTTCTTCAAGACTATTGTGGTTCAGCACATTGGAAATCACAAAGTTTGAGAAGGCAGGCTCATCGGCCATGATTTGTCGCGCTTCGGCGCACACATCGTGCCACACCGGGTCAACAATTCTGGGTTTCTCATCGCGGTTTAATTTACCAGCCATAGCCATTTCCAATTCGTTATGCACAATCGTTGGTCTTACCCAACTGGGTAGACCCGAGAAAAGAAGTCTAGCACACCTTCTTTAAACTGTTTATCCCCAGTCGCGCGCATGTGATCGCGCCCTTCAATCACAAGACTTTCGCCTTTGTCCATCAACGCGGCCAATGGTTCGGGGCGTCCGCCCACTTCGTCATCACTGCCCACAGCAACCAAAACGGGCACATCGATTTTAGCCACGTCTTCTTGTGAAATCTTTTGCCGCGACGAGCCCATGCAAGCCGCCAACGCCTTCAAATCGCTCTTGGTGTGCTCAGCGAAAATACGAAACGTACGCCCGGTGCGGTCTTTCACTTCATCCAAGGTTGGAGCGAGCAAAGCATCAACAATCGTGGTTGAATTGCTCATACCCACGGTCATGCGCTCACCCAAACCACCAAACACGGCACAGGCGATTTTATCCGGCGCTGTCATCGACACATAGGCTGAAATGCGCGCGCCCATGGAATAGCCCATAATCGCAACTTGCTTTACACCCAGATAGTCGATCAAATTGATAGAATCTTTCGCCATCTCACTTGAGGGATAAGCCGCAGTATCATAGATCTTTTCAGACTTGCCATGTCCACGATTGTCGATGGTGACAACGCGATATCCTGCATCCACCAGTTCTTCGACCCAACCGGTATCAACCCAATTCACTTTGCCATTGGAGGCAAAGCCGTGCACCAAAAGCACCGTTGGCCCTTCCCCATAGATGGAAAATGCAATCTCGTAGCCCTCAGATGTAAATGTCGGCATCCCGCTTCAATCCTTATTCGTCCAGCCCAAGCAAAACTTTGTGATTTCTCACCGTCTTTGCACTGGTTTTTTTCAAACGAGTTCGTTAATGTCCGCCACACTTAACCTCTCGCATTCAATTGGGCAATGAGTCTGTAAGACAATGGCAAATCAAATCACACCACATTTTCAGAACAGCATGGGCGTCGCTAAAATCGAGATCGGCACCAAAGAGTTTAAGTGCATCGGCGCGCTGCCACCTTTTGATCACCCGCATGTTTATTTGGACATGGGCAACGAAACTGAAATCGTGTGTCCTTATTGCTCCACCCACTATGTGTTCAATGCTGAACTGGATAGCGCTGCGGCGTCACCCGCAGAAGCGGCTTACAATAAGAAGTCGGCCTAACCCACAAAAATAAGCTGGATCGCCACATGGCCAACAGCAGTAAAACCATTTCCATTGCGGGCGCTGGCATTGCCGGTTTGACCCTGGCCATTGCGTTGGCCAAATTCGGCTTTCGTGTCGTGGTGGCAGAACGGCAAGACGCGCCCAGTGAATTTGGTGCAGGCCTGCAAATCAGCCCCAATGCCCGCCGCGTGCTCGACACGTTAGGATTGGGCGACGATTTCGCAGCCAACAGCTTTGCACCGGACGCAATTGACATCTACCCGCACAAACGCACATCACCAATCAACAGCGTCCAGCTGGGTGACTTTGCCACCAAACGCTATGATGGCGTGCCTTATGCTGTTGCCCATCGCGCAGATTTGCTTGATTGCCTTTATCGCGCGGCCAAAAAGTTTGCCAATATCGAGATCCATTTCGGTGTGGAAGAGATCGACGCGACCCAAGCAAATGGTGGTGTATCGATTCTTCTCAAAGACAAAAACAGCGCCCCCTTTCCGGTGACCGCCCGCGCCCATATCGGTGCTGATGGCGTCCGTTCTGAAACACGGATAAACTTGCTTGGCGGCCCAAAGCCGCAATTCACCGGTTATGTTGCATGGCGCGCCTTGGCAGATATTGACGATGTCGCAAAGCATCTGCCCATGAACCACACATCCCTATTTTGGGGACCAGACTATCATGTGGTGCTCTATCCATTGCCGCATCAGCGCAAAGTCAACATCGCGCTGTTTTCGCGACATAAACATAAATCCATCGAACGTGGTGCAGAGCTTAAGCTCGGACCCAATCGACTTTCGATTAAAGAAAACAGCGTGTTAGCGCCGATTCTGGATTCACTTTATGATCAGTTTACCCCATGGCCACTTTTCGGCGTGACCTGCGAGCACTGGTACAAGGATAACGTGGCGCTTATCGGCGATGCGGCCCACGCCATGCTGCCGTTTCAAGCGCAAGGCGCTGCCATGGGCATGGAAGATGCTGGATTGTTGGCCGTATTATTGGCGGCCGAGCCGGACAATGCGAAGGCGTTCGCGCAATATCAATCCTTGCGCAAACCGCGGGTGGACAAGGTGCAAAAGCAATCAGCGCAAAATGGCAAAATCTTCCATATGCGCCCGCCCAAATCTTGGGCGCGGGATTTGGTGGTTGCACGTCAGTCGCCTGACGCGCAACTCAAACGCCTAGATTGGATTTATAAGCACGATCCGTTTGAGGGCCTACTCTAAGGCTGGCCCGAATTTCCCCGCCGAAAAATCTTGAAACGCGTGGTAAATCTCCGATTTGGTGTTCATGACGAATGGCCCGCCTTTTGCAATCGGCTCGTTCAATGCTTCACCTGTCGCAAGAACAAATCGGCCACCACTGTCACTCACCACGTCGATGGCGTCGCCGGACGTGCTGAGCTCAATCAAGCTCCCCTCGCCGAACAATGCATTGTCGCCACTGGAGTCCTTCATGCTGATCGTGCCTTCAACCACCAGCAAGAAGCCTTGGCGCCCATCGAGCGGTTCGGCAAGTTGGCCACCAGCTTGCAAACTGACATCTAAAATGAACGGTCGTGTAGCCCGATCTAAAAAGTGACCCTTGGTGCCCTGGCTGGTTTCACCCGCGATCACGCGCATGCTTGCTTTGTCGCGCTTTTCCACCTCCAGCTTGGAAACGTCCAAGTTTGTATATTCGGGCGTATCGCCTTTTTGCGCGGCAGGCAGATTGAGCCAGAACTGCAAGCCCGACAAATCTTCGTCGCCGTCAACACGCGGCATTTCCGAGTGAATGATGCCGCCAGCTGCTTTCATCCATTGCACGCCGCCCGGGCCCACTTCAGCAACATTGCCGATATTATCGCGGTGTCCCATATTGCCACTCAGCATAAGCGTGATTGTTTCAAAACCGCGGTGTGGATGCGGGGGAAATCCTGGGATTGGTCCTTTTGGGCTTTCAACCTTGAACCAGTCCAACATCAAAAAGGGATTGATCACATCAATATCGGGTGTACCGATATAGCGATGCACCATAATCCCTTCACCTTCTTGCACATAATGTCCCCGACTCGTTTGCGCGGCATATTTTAGGTTCGACGTCATTTTCGCCTCCATTTACGTTTGAAGTAGAAATAGTCTCATTTTGATTTACAAAAAGCCCCAAACAGACAATGGATTGTTCACAAAATCATATATAGTTGATAGTTTTCTTGTTCACCGCGGTTTCAAAATTGACTCGCGTCACCTATATGCAGCATGTCTACTGACGCGAAATGCCCGCCTAAAGGAACATCATGACAGCTGCTAAGAATTCAAAGCTGGCGCTTGCCTTTATTCTGATCACTGTGCTCATCGATATCATCGGGCTGGGGATCATTATCCCTGTCTTGCCGCACTTGATCGAAGACCTAACCGGCGGCACTGTTGCTGAAGCTGCGGTTTATGGCGGGTTCCTGCTATTTGTCTACGCATTAATGCAGTTTGTTTTCTCACCCATTCTCGGCAATTTGAGCGATCGATTTGGCCGCAGACCCGTCCTTTTGTTTTCGCTGCTTGGCCTTACATTGGATTATATTTTGATGGGATTTGCGCCCACCATTGCTTGGCTGTTCGTCGGGCGGGTGCTTTCAGGCATCATGGGCGCAGCCGTATCAACGGCAACAGCCTATATTGCCGACATCTCCACCCGTGAGAAACGCGCGCAAAACTTTGGCCTCATCGGCGCGGCGTTCGGCGCTGGCTTCATCATCGGCCCAGTCATCGGCGGGCAATTGGGCGAGTTCGGTCCCCGCGTTCCTTTCTTTGCCGCAGCAGTCTTAGCCTTTGTCAATCTGGTCTATGGCTATTTCGTGCTGCCCGAAAGCCTGACCATGCGCAAGCGTCGCCGCTTTGAGATCAAGCGCGCCAATCCCCTGGGCACGCTGATGTCCCTACGCAAATATCCTTATGTACTGTCTTTTATTGCGGTACTGTTTTTCTTCTCACTCGCCGCCCAGACTTATCCCAGCATCTGGAACTTTTTCACCATCGAGCGGTTTGAATGGTCGCCGTCGCAAGTGGGCTATTCGCTTGGCGCATTCGGCGTCATGTTTGCCATCGTGCAGGCCGCAGTGATCCGGCCATCCATGCGGTATTTGGGTGAAGTCAAAACGGTTCTTGTGGGCATGAGCTTCGCGGTATTCGCCTTTTTCGGCATGGCCTTTATCGACACGCCGATGGGGCTTTATTTCTTCCTCGCCATGGGCGCAATGGGCGGGCTTGTGGTCCCCGGCCTCACTGGCCTAATGGCCAACCGCGTTGACGACAATGCGCAAGGCGAATTGCAAGGCGGCATAAACGCCATCAACTCCATCACGTCCATTATCGGCCCTTTGGCGGCGACGCAGCTCTTCTCGTACTTCACCACATCGCCCAAGGCGTTCACCTATTTCCCCGGCGTACCCTTCTTTGCAGCGGGCATTGCGGTAACCTTTGGCGCCATTTGGTTTACCTACACAGCAATCAAGGCCGGCCTTCTTTTCAGGCGAAAGCAGCTATTTGGTCAACAAACGACCACCAAAGAGCCTGACGAATAACGCTATTGCGCCGCGCTCCAAATGTCGTAGATCGCGTTGGTGACCATCAAGTCCAAATGCGCCCCGCCACCATTTTTGAACAATGTGACGTCACTTGCGTCGGTGCGCATAGCGCAATCTGGCTGCACCATATCGTAATAGTCCGCCAGCACGTCTTTTTCGCTGATCACGCCCCGCGCAATCGGGTCTTTCAACTCGCCAATGTGATCGATGGTGGTTTCGCGCGAATCGACAAAGATTCTGGCCTTTTGCAGCAGTGCATCGTCCGCTTCTCGCATGCCGTCCTTGAAGGCGCCGATCAAGTCGAAGTGGGTGCCGCTCTGCGCCCACGCACCCTGAATAAAGGGCTCTCGCGCCATCGTCGCGCTGGTCACAATATCCGCATTCCCTACCGCAGCCGCCAAATCCTCAACGGCTTCACAGCCCTTTTTCGCCGCCAAATCTTGCGCGTTCGCATGGGTGCGGCTCCAAATCTGGATTTGGCTTAGATCTGGAAAAACGTCACGATAGGCATCCACCAACGATTCAGCGACCACGCCAGAACCAACAACAAGAAGTTTGCGCGAATCCGGACGCGCCAAAAGCCGAGCGCCTAACACGGAATCGGCTGCCGTTTTCCACTTGGTCACAAGCTGCCCGTCCACGAGTGCTTTCACCTGCCCGCTTTCATCATCGAACAGGATGACGACGCCGTGGATGGTGGGGATGGCTGGCTCACGTTGCGCGTTCTTCGGATAAACCGTCACCGCTTTCATCGCCAAGCCTAGATCGTCGATCCACGCAGCACGATTTAGCATGGTTGATTGATCTTCTTCCCGATTGAGGAACAGATCGCCCAAGCGTGCTTTGCTCCGCTTATGCCCGTCAAAGATCGCATCTGCGACTTTCGACCAACTCAGCTTGTCTTCAATTTCAGCGCGTCCGATAAATGGAATGCTCATATCGATCCCCTTTTTTTGCGCCATAGTGCAAAAATTCGCCCCTAATTTCAAAGCGGATGCGACAAAAATCGACCATTTGCCCGACATTGTCGTATAAATTCCATGAAAGAGTGGCTAGAACCGATGAGGCACGGGAGTGATATATGAAAATTGCGGTTGTTGGCGTTGGTTATGTGGGCTTGGTGTCTGGTGTTTGTTTGGCAGAGGTCGGCCATGAAGTAATTTGTGTCGACCTTGACGCGGCCAAGATTGAGCAACTCAATCAAAACAATGTGCCCATCTACGAGCCGGGCCTCAGCGCCATGGTGGCAACCAATCGTGCGGCAGGCAATTTGCACTTCACCACAAATCTTGCTCAAGCGCTCTTAGGTGCCGACGCAGCCTTTATCGCCGTGGGCACTCCCTCGCGCGAAGGCGACGGCCATGCCGATTTAAGCTATGTTTATGCCGCGGCCCAAAATATCGCGGAACACGCCAGCGGCCCTTTGGTGATCATCAACAAATCCACAGTACCTGTGGGCACTGGCGATAAGGTTCAGGAAATCGCCGAGACGTCTCGGCCCGACATGGACTTCCACATCGTTTCCAACCCGGAATTTTTGCGCGAAGGCGCCGCCATTAAGGACTTCATGGAGCCCGACCGCATCGTTATTGGTGTCGAAAGCGATCAAGCCAAATCAATTATGGCCGAGATTTACGCACCCTTTGAGCAAAAGGGATTTCCCACCCTTTATGTCAATCGCCGCACCAGTGAACTGACCAAATATGCCGCCAACTCATTCTTGGCGCTCAAACTCGCCTATATCAATGAGGTGGCCGAACTGTGTGAAGTGGTCGGCGCGGATATTAAGGGCGTCTCCAAAGGCATCGGCCTTGATCCGCGCATTGGCGAAAAGTTCCTCAATGCCGGCCCCGGCTATGGCGGATCATGTTTTCCAAAGGACACCTTGGCCCTTGTCCGCACCGCACAAGACCATGATCGCCCGCTGCGGCTTATTGAGATGATCGTGTCGATCAATGAATATCGCAAACGCGCCATGTCGCGCAAAATTGCGCAAATGTGCGAAGATGAAGTCAACGGGAAAACCATCGCCATTCTGGGCCTGACCTTTAAGCCCAACACAGACGATATGCGCGAAGCGCCCGCCATTTCAATCATTCAAGGGCTGCAAGATATGGGCGCAAATATCCGCGCTTACGATCCCAAAGGCATGGACAATGCCAAACACCATTTGAGCAATATAACCTATTGCGACAGTGCCCTATCCTGCGTCGAAAACACTGACGCACTGGTCATCGTGACCGAATGGGACGAATTCCGTGACTTGCCCTTTGCAGAGCTCAAAAAGAAAATGCGCAAACCCGTTCTGGTGGATTTGCGCAATCTTTATGACGGGAAGACCCCTAAGGCACACGGTTTTGACTACCAATGTGTGGGTCGACCGCTGGAAACAGTGATCAACGACGTTTAACTCCGCCCAAATTCGTCCTCAAGCCGAATGATGTCGTCTTCGCCGAAATAAGAACCGGTTTGCACCTCAATCAACTCAAGCATGATCTTGCCCGGATTGGCCAGGCGGTGCACCTCGCCTTGTGGGATGTAGACGGATTGGTTTTCACCCAAAAGCTCCACCTTATCGCCCACCGTGACTTCCGCTGTGCCAGTCACCACAACCCAATGCTCAGATCTATGATGGTGTTTTTGTAAACTCAATTGCTTGCCCGGTTTGACAAACAGGCGCTTCACCTGAAACCGCTCGCCCAGCACCAGCGAAGAATAGCCGCCCCAGGGGCGATAGCTGGTTTTGTGGGTCTCGGTAAGCGCCATGGTCTCCTCACTGCTTTTGAGCCGTTTAACGATATCGCCCACCCGCTGCGTCGCATTCAGATCACCGACAAACACGGCGTCTTCACTCACGACAACAGCGATATTCTTCAACCCATGGACCGCGACATGCGCGGAATCCGAATAAACAAGGCTGTCTTCCGTTTCTGAAAGCGTCACTTGCCCCCGCGCCACATTGCCGCCGGCATCCATGTCGCCGACCTTCCAAACCGCGTCCCAACTGCCAAGGTCTGACCAGGAAAACGCGCTCGGCACAACAGCCGCACGATCGGTTTTTTCAAATATGGCATAGTCGACAGAAATGTCGGGCGCTTGTTCAAAGCTCTGCTTGTCGAGGCGCACAAAATCCAAATCGGCTGTCGCCTTGGCAACAGCATCACCCACAGCGGCGCTGGTTTCCGGCGCCAACCGCTCGCATTCAGCAATGAATACGTCGCGCGGCATCATAAAGGTGCCGGAATTCCAATAATAACCGCCCGCATCCAACATCTCCTGCGCCCGCTCTAGCTGCGGCTTCTCAACAAACTCAGCCACCCGATGTCCGCCAGATTCCAGTTTTTCACCCTGCTTGATATAACCATATCCAGTTGCAGATTCGGTCGGCGCAATACCAAAAGTCACCAGCTCCCCCGCCTCTGCACACGCCGTCGCTTGCACCACAGCATCGGTGTATCCGGCATCGGCGGTCACCTTATGATCAGACGCCAGTACGTAAAGCACTTGATCATCATCAGTTTTATCTTTGAGATAGAGGGCCGCCGCCAAAATCGCAGCCGTTGTGTTGCGCGCTGCTGGCTCCAGCAAAATCGCGCCAAGCTCAACGCCCACTTCCTGTGCCTGTTCCGCCACAAGAAACCGATATTCTTCATTGGTCACGATCACTGGCGCAGCAAATTGGTCAGAATCAGCCACCCGCTGCAATGTCTCTTGAAACAGGCTATCCCGCCCTGCCAGCGCTAAAAATTGCTTGGGCCGAGACGACCTCGAAATCGGCCATAACCGCGTCCCGCGTCCACCAGCCATAATCACTGGAACAATTTTTGAAAGCTGATCAACCATAAGGATTTTTCCGTTGGTGCGGTTAGACATTGTCGAATAAAGTCAAGACACTATACCGAAGCCCGCGGGCGATCAATCGCCACGCCAACCCATTTCCTCTACGGCGGCGATTCCTATTTGCAATGTGATTTTTTTTCGACTATGAAAATGCCACTCTCGGGGTCACCCGACATTGCGGACGTGGTGAAATTGGTAAACACAAGGGACTTAAAATCCCTCGCCCTAACCGGCTTACGGGTTCAAGTCCCGTCGTCCGCACCAAAGCTTTTCTATTATTCTTTATTTTATTTCGGCTCATAAAATGACCAATGCACCTTCGCATTCGAAAAACAATTCGCAAATCATTGAAGAAAGTGTCGAAGGCCTCATCACGATGCAAAGCCTGACGGCATTGCGCGACACGCTGGCCGAAAAAATAGCTGCGCATCTGACCAAGCACGAAATCACGCTCATATTGGATACAGATCAACACGAATTTGAAAGCGCCACGCTTTTAGGTGTGATGCGACAAATGCTTGGTGAATTTGCAGGCGAAGGCAAACCGATTTCCCGCATCGCTTTCGTTACCCCCGCACAATTTGTGCGCCCGGCTGAGAATGGCGGCAAAGTGGCCTTTTTCGAAGAAATTGAGCATGCACGGCTTTGGGCTAGACAATAGTTTATCCCCACCAAGGTGGCGTTGATCCAACACATCTTAGATTGGCACCGCCCAAATCGCGGCCCTATTTCCAAACCTGTCTTAGATAAACCTGATCAAAGCCCCGCCCAATAGGCATAAAAAGTTGATTCAACAATCTTGCCAGTTTTGCGTCGCCTATTCTCGTTCAGGGAAGTATGGCGACCGTTCAAAAAGTACGAATTTTTGACTTCAGGTAAATGATCGTTTGAAAAGCCATAAAGGCCATCTTCAATCCGGAAAGCTTCGAAGTAATCACGCAGCTTTGCGCGCCACGCACGGATGTTGGGATTTTCAAATGTTGAGAAAAGCGGCATCCTGAAAACGAGCCCCTTTTTAAAGTAGTCAACGGAGAGCGTATCGTTGAAAAGCGGCATATGGGCGCTCCATCCCATAAAGTGGAACTTGTTCTGCCCATATTTCACAAGACCATAGCCATAATCGAAATCCTGATATTGCGGATCCGCGACATAATCCACAATCACCTTGATTTTCGTCTGATAGGCGTCTGGCAGCTTGTGATTGGTATGCGCGAAAATAAAGATGTCATGGACAAGCGGAAGCGCAAAGGCGCCATCTTCATATAAAGCCGGATTAACCAGCTGCTTGGAACGGTAGGCTTTCGGAATAGAGAACCCGTCAGGTTCTACATAAATATCGAATTTCAAAGGCGAATTGACGACAAAGTCATAAAGCGCGTCAATCCGATCCAACACCACTTGGCGGGCGGTCTTATCTCCATCTCCACCGATAAAAAGATAACCAGCCACAAGATAGCGCGCTAAAGTGCCATAAACACTTGTGTCATTGTCATCACTGACAAAATCGAGATAAGTCTTCCGCAAATCAGATGAGAGAATATCTTTGGTGTACAACCCAAAGGACAGGAGCCGACCGAAACTGTTCTCAAAGCACGCGTCACTGCTCCCCAGGATCGTTGTCATATCAGCGGTGCTGGGAATTTTGTTCTTCCAATAAGCAACTTCCGGGAGATTTAGAAGCTCAGCATAGTTTTGCTTAAACGCGCTGCTACCCTCATCTCCCTGCTGCTTGAACAACAAGTTCTTGATGGTGACGCCGCAATTGCTTTCCAGGAAGGCAAACTGTTGCTCGCGCTCTAATTTCCTATCTGTGCGCTCGTCATTTTTTGACATCTCTCTTTCCAGCCTTTGCTATGATCAATGCCCGTTCCCGCGCAACGGTTAACTGCATCAAAAACAGTATAAGTGCGACAGTCAACAAGGACATGGCAGCAACAAAGCTAAACGAGATGAAGCCGGTCAAATCTGGCTCCACATGGTCACCGAGGAAAATCAAAATAACAACAAGACACACCAAAATGGCGGTCATGACACTAAGGCGGCTCGACCAAATGATATAATGAATGCGCCGCACATCACGTGCACTGCCCGCAGCCGACCCCTCATCCAGAGTAAGTTGATCAACCGCCCGCGAAAGATGGGCACCCAGCACGTTCAAAAAGCCAGCAATCGCCGTCAACAAAAATACAGGCGCGATCGAAAGCTGTATCTCCTCGGCGATCGTGGATGTTAAAATGAGTGTATCCATGAGCCTGCGGGCCTTATCTGATCAAAAAGGGTTTAGTCGCCCACTCCATCGCGGATCGGCGGTGCATAAGACACATCCATATCCCAAGGGAAATAGATCCACGTGTCTTGCGACACTTCGGTCACGAAGCTGTTGACCAAATCCCGCGCCAAAGGCTTGGCATAAACGGTGGAGAAATGCGCATTAGGCAACATGGCCTGCACGGCGCGTCCAGTTTTGCCCGTGTCCACCAAATCATCAATGATCAACACGCGACCATTTTTGTCGAGATCAACGATTTCCTGGCAGATCGGTTTCACGACTTCCAATTCGCCCTGATCTTTATAGTCATATGATTTGACTGAAACGCTTTCGATCACCCGAATACCGAGCTCACGTGCGATGATCGCCGCGGGCACAAGGCCACCACGGGTAATGCACACGATGGCATCAAACGGTTCTTCATTCATTAAGCGCCAAGCCAGAGCGCGGCTATCGCGGTGGAATTGATCCCAAGAAACCGGGAATGATTTATTCTGCGGTGCGGTCATATTGTGGGTCCCTGTCCCTTTTTTGCTTTTTCAAACAGATCGTCCACAATCGCCTGGGCTTCGTGGCGCACCTGCTCCAATATTTTTTCATCGCTCGAGCGCATCACAATTTGGGTCATATATTCTTTTGACCCCAATTGTGGGTAAGAGCCGATTTTTACCGTTTGGTATGAAGATTGCAATGCCGCAAGTGGCTCTGAAAGCACACCTTCCCCAACTTGTGAGTTCACAGACACGGAATATTGCCGCACACCGGTTTGCAATGTGGGTGCAATGCTCTCTAACATTGCCTGCAAAATCTTCGGCACGCCCGCCATCACATAAACATTTTCAATGTTGATGCCTGGTGCGCCCGAAACGGGATTGTCGATCAGTTCGCCACCCTCGGGAATTCGCGCCATACGCAACCGCCCTGCTGTCATCTCATAATCAATAAACCGCGCCTGCATCGCATCGATAGCCCGCTGATCTACCTTCAGTTCAACGCCAAAGGCTTTCGCCACCGCATCGGCCGTGATGTCGTCATGGGTGGGGCCAATGCCACCGCTGGTGAACACATAATCATATTTGGCGCGGAGCGCATTCAGCGCCTCAACAATTTCATCGATCTCATCGGCCACAATGCGTGCCTCGCTCAGGTCAATGCTGAGATCGGCACAAAAATCGGCAATCGTGCCAATGTTCTTGTCTTTGGTGCGACCAGATAGGATTTCATCGCCAACCACCAGCATGCCAGCAGTGACGGTTTTTGCTTGAGCTTGTTTTGTCATCATCTCTTTGAAATAAAGGATCGAACTTGAATTGCAATCATTTTAACGTTGGATCGACCGCTTTGGATTTCCCTTCTCCCCTTTTGCAGGGCACGCTCATCAAACGCTACAAGCGGTTTTTGGCCGATATTCGGCTGGACAATGGCGAGATCATCACCGCCCATTGTGCCAACCCCGGCGCCATGCTGGGATTGAAAGAACCAGGGCTACCGGTCTGGTTGTCGAAATCGGACAACCCAAAGCGCAAACTACAATATTCGTGGGAGTTGACCGAAGTCGACGGCCATCTCGTGGGCATTAACACGGCTCTACCCAACCGCATTGTCGCCGAAGCGCTGCACAACAAACAGATCAAAGAGCTGGCCGCTTATGACGAGATCCGCCCGGAAGTAAAATATGGGGATAAATCCCGGATTGACTTCTTGCTGACCGGTGATGGCCTGCCGGATTGCTATGTGGAAGTGAAAAACGTTCACCTCCTCCGCCAGGGCAGCATGGCCGAGTTTCCTGACAGTAAAACGGCGCGCGGCGCGAAGCATTTGATGGAGCTTGGCAATATGGTGGCGCAAGGTCACCGCGCGGTGAACCTTTATCTCGTTCAACGCACCGATTGCACTCAATTCAGCTTCGCAAGCGATCTGGACCCGGCATATGCCAAAGGCGCCGAAACTGCCTTGAATGCGGGCGTGGAATTTCTATGTTATGATTGTACAATTAATCAGACGAAAATTTGCCTCAACCATCCTCTTCCAATTTTGCCAGTGAAGCGGTAGGTTCGTCAAAAATTCCAATATTAAGAGCAACACATGGTCACCTACGCTGCAGCAAAACCCGATCCAAAACGCACCCCCGGCATCATTCCGTTGCACGGAGAAGATGGCTTTGAAGGAATGCGCAAAGCAGGTGCTTTGGCCGCGCAAGCGCTGGATATGCTCTATGAATTTGCGCAACCCGGTGTGACAACAGCTGAGCTGGACCGCCGCGCCCTCGAATTCGCGTTGGACAACAATGCGGTGCCAGCCACGTTAAACTATCGCGGCTACCGCCATTCAATTTGCACCAGCATCAACCATGTGGTGTGCCACGGCATCCCCAACGAAAAACCACTAAAAAACGGCGATATCGTCAATATCGACATCACCTTGATCGTTGATGGCTGGCACGGCGATACCTCGCGCATGTTCCCGATTGGCGACATTTCGCGCAAGGCCGAGCGACTGATCGAAGTAACCTATGAAAGCCTGGATCGTGCGCTTGCCATCGCCAAACCCGGCAACACCACTGGTGATATTGGCCACGCCATCCAAAGCTTTGCCGAAGCCGAACGCTGCGGCGTGGTGCGTGATTTTGTCGGCCACGGCCTTGGTCGCCTTTTCCATGACGAGCCCAACATTTTGCACTTTGGCGATCCCGGCACTGGCCCCGAACTGAAGGCGGGCATGATTTTCACCATCGAGCCCATGATCAATTTGGGCCGCCCCGACGTGAAAGTGCTGGGCGATGGCTGGACGGCTGTCACCCGTGATCGCACCCTCTCGGCCCAATGCGAACATTCCATTGGCATCACCGAGCATGGATGCGAAATCTTTACGCAATCACCCAATGGCCTGTTCAATCCCCTTGAAGCGCGGCGGTAGATGAGCGACGCGGACGAGTCCCAAGCCGATAAACCAGCGCCGGGCAAAAAGCCCAAGCTGCATTATCACGGCCATCGCGACCGTTTGCGCCAACGCTTTGAAAAAGACCTGGGCTCCTCTTTTGAGGATTATGAATTGCTGGAGCTGTTGCTCTTCCGCATTTTGCCTCGTCGTGACACCAAGCCCATCGCCAAGCAATTGATTGACCGTTTCGGCAGCTTCTCGCAAGCGCTTTCGGCCCCGGTGAAATTGTTGTGTGAAGTCGACGGCATCGGCCCCACGGCTGCCATGGAAATCAAAATCATGCACGCTGCCGCCAAGCGCTACGCCAAGGACACGCTGCCCGAACGTCCAATCCTCAATTCATGGGACGCGCTGATCGACTATTGCAAATCGGAGATGGCCTTTGAGGATAAAGAGCAGTTCCGGCTGCTCTTTTTGGACAAGCGCAACAAACTCATCGCCGATGAAGTGCAGCAGATCGGCACGGTGGACCACACTCCGGTTTATCCGCGCGAAGTGATCAAACGCTGTTTAGAGCTCTCAGCCACCGCGATGATTTTGGTGCATAATCACCCCTCTGGCGATCCGACGCCGTCCAACGCGGACATTCAAATGACCCGCGCTATCGCCGACATCGCCAAGCCCCTCGGCATCACCCTGCACGACCACATCATCATCGCCAAGGATGGCCACGCCTCCCTGCGGGCGCTGAAGCTGTTCTAGGCCGCGCCGACGCCAAAGCTCAACGCGAAATGGGCACAGAATTAGCCGAAGTTCTGGAGAACGGGGAACGTCTCAAGCAACCAAAAGCTGATCCGGGTAAAATCGCCTGTCAGGAACAAAATACCCGTGATGATCAGGAACACGCCCATCACTTTTTCCACTGTCCCGAGATGCTTTTTGAAATTCTGGAAGAAGTTCATAAAAGGTCGGATGGCCAAAGCGGCAGCCAAAAACGGCAGCCCCAATCCCGCGGAATAAACAGCCAATAGCCCTGCGCCTTGCCACGCTGTTTCTGATGTGCCCGCAATTGGCAAAATCGCCGCCAAGATTGGCCCAATACATGGCGTCCAGCCAAGGGCAAAGGCCAAGCCAAGCCCATAACCACCCAGCGGCCCAGTGGCCGTAGTTGGTCCGTTCATCCGCGCTTGGCGGTAAAGCATATTGATCCGCAAAAGACCGAGAAAATGCAAACCCATCACGATGATGACGATACCTGCCAACGGCACCAACCAATCCAGCGCAGACCGCAACGCGCTGCCCAAAAAGGTGGCCGACGCGCCCATCAAAATGAAGATGGTCGAAAAGCCCATGATAAAGAAAAGCGATGTCGTGACTGTCCGCCACCAGACCTTGCTGCCCGTGTTGCCCTCATCCTGCAGCTGCTCGAATGTCGTGCCCGCCATATAAGACAGATAGGGCGGCACCAGCGGCAGCACGCAAGGGGACAAAAAACTCAAAACGCCCGCACCAAACACAACGGGTAGGCTTATGGAAATCATCGCAAAGTCCTTCGGCGAGATTCAAAACTATGCTCTTTTGTACCTGTTAGTCCATCTTTGCAAGCGACCGAATGTCGCTTTAACGCAATTGTGAGAAGAGGTGATATTTCACCCTTTAGGCAATTGGCTTTTGACAAGCAGTGTGCTACCTCGCTTGCCATATCCCAAATATAGATGGCTAAAGATCAGGGGAGCCCCCAAATGAGCCAATTGCCAATCAAGATTTCCCCCTCCATTCTTTCCGCTGATTTCGCGCGTTTGGGCGATGAAGTGCGCGCCATTGATGAAGGCGGCGCCGAATGGGTGCATGTGGATGTGATGGATGGCCACTTCGTGCCAAACATCTCCATCGGCCCCATGATTGTGGAAGCCATTCGCCCCGTGACCAAGAAAATCTTGGACGTGCATTTGATGATCGCCCCTGCAGATCCTTATCTGGAAGCATTTGCCAAGGCTGGGTCAGACATCATCACAGTGCATGCAGAAGCGGGCCCGCACCTTGATCGCTCATTGCAGGCCATCAAATCCATGGGCAAAAAGGCCGGCGTCTCCCTCAATCCCTCAACCCCTGTCTCGGTGATTGAGAACGTGATTGACCGTCTCGACCTTATTCTTATTATGAGTGTAAATCCGGGCTTTGGTGGCCAGTCTTTCATTCCTCAAGCGCTTGAAAAGATCATGCAGGCCAAAGCTTTGATTGGCGATCGCCCGATCGATCTTGAGGTTGACGGTGGCGTGACCGCGGATAATGCGGAAGAAATCGCCCGTGCAGGCGCCAACGCTCTTGTTGCTGGCTCTGCGATCTATAAAGGAAACGACCCTGCCACTTATGCGCCGCGTATCAACGACATCCGGCGCGCAGCTGAATTAGGTCTGCAAAGCCGATAGTAAAAAGGCTTATTATATTATGTCCATGAGAAATTGGCTCTTCTTTGTCTTCTTCTCTCAGCCCGTTGCCCTTGGCGCCTGGCTCCCACGCATTCCTGAAGTGCAGGAAAAACTGGTCCTCAGCCCGGCTGAATTGGCCGTGGCGCTTATCGGCGCCCCCATTGGCACGCTCAGTGCCTTGCTGGTGGCTGGCCGCATCGGCGATTTGCTCGGTGCACAAAAAACGATGCTGATTTTCTATCCGCTGTTTTTCCTGGCGATGGCCCTGCCGTTTTTGGCCAACTCTCAAGTCAGCCTGTTCATCTCACTCGCGATCATGGGGGCCACGCTGTCCATTCTTGAACTGGGCATGAACGTCTCCGCAGATCTATATGAAAAGCAGCGCAAAAAGCTGGTGATGAGCCGCGCGCACGGCCTGTGGAGCCTTGGCTTGATGACGGGCACGCTCGTCGGCTCCGCATCTGCAGCGATCCGCTTTGACCCGTTCCTGATGGAAATCGCCATATTTGCGGTCTTGGTGTTGCCCAGCCTTTATGCGGTCAAGCAAGTCAATCTGGACCAGCCAGTGCTCGATCCAAAAACAGTGCAAAGCCGCAAATCGGGCTTCACCATGCCGCATATTTTGCTGCTCGGCATTTGCTTGTTCACCTTTGGCACCACATTGACTGAAGGTGCTGTGGCCGATTGGGCCGCGATCTTTATGCGCGACGTGCACAGCGCTTCACCTGGTTTTGCTGGTTTGTCACTCACCGTATTTACGCTGGCTGCAGCCCTCACCCGCCTCACTGGCGATAAATTGCGTGAGCATTTTGCCACCAGCGATCTGGCCCGCACCTTGGCCATTATTGGCGTCATCGGCTTGGGCATTATCTATTTTGCCCCCAATGCCTTGCTCGCTCTGCTCGGCTTTGCCCTTCTGGGCTGTGGCATTGCCCTTGGCTTTCCGCTGGCGGTCACCGCTGCGGCCAACGCCCCGGGCAAAAGCTCTGCCAGCAATGTTGCCGTCCTCACCTTTTTGGCCCTTAGCGGGTTCTTGGTGGGGCCCATTTCCATTGGCTTTGTTGCCGAAGCGACCAACATCAAGATTGGCCTCATGGTCATCACCCCAATGTTGGCCCTCAGCGCCGTGCTTGCCAGCACGCTAAAGTCATCCTCCTCTAAATCCCAAAATAGCGAAAGCCAAACCACATGATCCCCCGTTATTCACGCGATGAAATGGTGTCCATCTGGTCACCAGAATCCAAATTCCGCATTTGGTTCGAAATCGAAGCCCACGCCGCCTCAGCCCAAGCCAAGCTCGGCATTGTGCCCGATGATGCCGCCAAAGTGGTTTGGGAAAAGGGCGAAAACGCTCAGTTCGATGTGGATCGCATTGATGAGATCGAACGCGAAGTCAAACATGACGTGATCGCGTTTCTTACTCATTTGGCTGAGATTGTTGGCCCCGAAGCTCGCTTCGTGCACCAGGGCATGACCTCTTCTGACGTGTTGGACACTTGCCTCTCCGTGCAATTGACCCGCGCAGCAGATTTGCTGTTGGCCGATATGGACAAGCTGCTCGCCGCCCTCAAAAAGCGCGCCTATGAGCAAAAAGACACCATCACCATTGGCCGTTCGCACGGCATTCACGCTGAGCCAACCACATTCGGCGTTAAACTGGCCCAAGCCTATGCTGAATTTGATCGCTGCAAAAAGCGCCTCGAAATCGCCCGCGAAGAAATCGCCACTTGTGCCATTTCCGGCGCGGTTGGCACCTTCGCCAACATCGACCCTTCCGTCGAGCAATATGTGGCGGAAAAGCTGGGCTTGGCCATCGAGCCTGTGTCGACCCAAGTGATCCCACGCGACCGTCACGCCATGTTCTTCGCCGTGTTGGGCGTAGTTGCCTCATCCATCGAGCGCCTCGCCACCGAAGTGCGTCATTTGCAGCGCACCGAAGTGTTGGAAGCTGAAGAGTTCTTCTCCAAAGGCCAAAAAGGCTCCTCCGCGATGCCGCACAAGCGCAACCCCGTCTTGACCGAAAACCTAACCGGTTTGGCCCGCATCGTACGTGGCATGGTCACCCCAGCGTTGGAAAACGTTGCCCTTTGGCACGAGCGCGACATCTCACACTCCTCTGTTGAGCGCATGATCGGCCCAGACGCGACCGTCACGCTCGACTTCGCATTGGCCCGCATGACCAACGTGATCGAAAATCTGGTCGTGTACCCAGAAAACATGAAAGCCAATATGGACAAACTGGGCGGCTTGCACAATTCGCAACGCGTTTTGTTGGCCCTCACCCAAGCCGGCCTGTCTCGCGAAGATAGCTACCGCGCTGTGCAACGCAACGCCATGAAGGTGTGGCGCGGCGAAGGCGAATTTGCCGCCTTCTTGAAAGCGGATGAGGAAGTGGCCAACGCCCTGAGCGATGCGCAAATCGATGATATGTTTGATGATGGCTACCACCTCAAACATGTGGACACAATTTTCGCCCGCGTCTTCGGCGAATAAGCACTCCAAAGCCCGGCATTTTTGCCGGGCTTTTCTTCGATCAGCACTTTTGATCTTGGCATTTCAAATTATGATATGCACCAAACATCAGACCGTAACTGTCTGAAATATATTCAATTCCCCTTCAAATTCACATTCAATAAAACGAATTACTGGCCCACTTCTTCTTCGTATGGAAAATGTGCCTGCTTGACCAAACTCGTCGGCGCTGTCCTAATCGCCGCCAAACACCAACTTGATCCCCGGACCGACCTCGATGCCCCTGAAAGACTTTTTCCTCGCCCTGCTGGTTGTGGCCATATGGGGCTTTAACTTCGTTGTGATCAAGGTCGGTGTGGAAGATGTCCCGCCCCTGCTATTGAACGGAATCCGCTTTTCGCTTGTGGTGCTGCCCTGGATATTTTTTATCAAAAAGCCCAAGGCAAGCTGGTCGCTGATCATCGGGTTCGGCATGTTCCTGGGCGTAATTCAATTTGGACTTTTGTTCACCGCCATGAAATGGGGCGTCAGCGCATCGCTGGCCTCTATTGTGCTGCAGTTGCAGGCCTTTTTCACCATCCTGTTTGCGTTTTTACTGTTGGGCGAAAAACCCAAAAGCTGGCAGATCATGGGCGCCTTTATCGCCTTTTCCGGCATCGGCATCATCGCCGCCGAGCGCTATAATGGCGGCGCCCTAGTGCCCTTCTTGATGTGCGTTGCCGCTGCCTCATCCTGGGGTCTGGCCAACATCATGACCAAAAAGGCAGGTCAGGTGGACATGCTGAATTTCGTGGTCTGGGGCAGCCTCGTGCCGCCCATCCCGCTTTTCATTCTCTCGTTTATGCTGGAAGATCACACAGCGATTTGGACCAGCTTGACCGAACCAAAGCTCACCGCCATCGGCGCGGCCCTCTATCTGGCCTACCCCTCAACCATTTTGGGCTTTGGCATCTGGAACCAGTTGCTGAAAAAGCATCCAGCGAGTCTGGTCGCGCCCTTCTCGCTCATGGTGCCAGTCTTTGGCGTCTTGTCCGGGGCGATCTTTTTGGGCGAAAGCATGAACAGCGCCGCCATCATCGGCGGCACCATCATCTTGCTGGGGCTGATGCTGAATGTGTTTGGCGGTCGCCTGTTGGCCAAACGCGCCGCAGTCTAAGCCGCCAGCGCGTCAAACCGCTCAGCAAAGCTCGTCATCATATCAGCCCAGGCATTTGGCGCTTCGAACGCCGCCTTCATCTCTGCCGCCCGATCGCCATAGTTCTCCAACAAACGGTGCGTCAGCGTCACTTCGGTCATATCGCCTTTGTTTTCAAAGGTCACATAGACCTCGGTATCCAGCGCCTCATCACGCGCCCAGTCAGCCGTGAGTTGCCAACACAACAGCAAATGATCGCCGTGTTCAAAGCTCTTCACATAGCCCCAGTCGGCCTCATTGCCTTGCCCATCATGCTCATACCAGCGCCCCTCAGGCTTAAGCTCCACCACCACATCCTGCACCTCATTTTGCAGGATGGAGTGGCTCTTCGGCCACCATTTGCCCATCCGCGCCACAAACACGTCAAACGCCTTCCCTGCATCTGCGGGCACCATAACCGTTTTGGTAACGCTCATTGGTTCAGTCATTCTCTCCCTCCCTGAATTCCGCTTGATAATTGGCCAAGGCCTCATCCCAGAATTGTTCCATCCAGCGCCGCAACCCTGCCAACCCGCGTTGATCAGCAAAATAGATTTGCCGGGTCCCTTCTTTCTTGGCCCCCACCAGCCCCGCATCCCGCAACACTTTTAAATGTTGCGACACGGCCGGGCGGCTCACAGGCAATTTGTCAGCCAAAATTTGTACATGGCTTGGCGTCCTCGCCACCAATTCAAAGACCTGTCGTCGTGTCGGGTCTGCCAATGCGTCCCACGCCTGCTGTTCCATCTTCACACCTTTAGTTAGCCATTGCTTACGGTAAGCAAATACTTACTATTTGTCAATATTTTTCGATGCAGTCGCTTAAAACGATGATTTTTCCTTGCGCCACAACATAAAAATCGGCATCACAGAGATATGAAAATCGCTGAAGCAGACATATTGATTGTGCCCGGTTTGGGCGGCGCCAGTGCCGATCATTGGCAGACCAACTGGGTTAAAAAGATGCCCACCGCACAATTGGTGGAACAAGAAAACTGGACCAATCCGGACCCGGAAAAATGGGCCGATAAACTGCATCACGCCATTATGATGTGCACGCGTCCTGTGGTGTTGGTGGGGCATTCTCTTGGTGTGCACACCATTTCACGCACCGCGCAAAAACTAACGGACACCAAAGTCGCCGGGGCTTTTTTGGTGGCGCCCTTGGATATTGAAAACAACAAGAACGTCTCCAAGAAGTCGCAAAAATTCGCACCAATTGTGCAAGATCCATTGCCCTTTCCCTCACTGATGATTGGCTCAAGCAATGATCCATTTTGCGATGTGGAAGCGGCCGCGCAGATGGCAGCGGCATGGGGCGCCAATTTCAATAATGCAGGCGAAATCGGCCATGTGAACCCGAAAGCCGGCTTTGGCCCTTGGCCCGAAGGTTTGATGGCATTTGCAAATTTGATGCGGCGGATCTAGCCCGCACTTCGGGTGGGCCACACGGGGTGGTGCCGGTCAATCTTGATTTCGTGACTGTGCACAATCTCCTCATGCCGATGCGGATGTGCATGCGGCTCATCCCCTTCCCATCCCTCATGTTCATGCTGGTGATGCTCCCCATGAAAATGCACATGATCGTGGTAGAGTTCTTCATGCTTATGCTCAAGCGGCGCATAACTCTCCTTGGGCCAAACCCGCGCGCCCAGCAAAAGCGCGACGGCACATAGGACTGCGATCAACACCAATGTATTGCCCATGCCCACGACACTCGGCAAAAATCCCGCAGTCGGATAGGCCAACAGCCAACAGGCGTGCGACAAAGCAAATTGTGCAGACAATAATTTGGGCAAATCTTCTTCATTGGCCGAGCGTTTAAACACGCGCCCAGCGGGCGTTTGCACAAAACTATACCCCAGGCCCAATATCGGCCACACCAACAGCATCAAAGCGTAGTTGAACCAACCGAAACCGAGCGCCACAAGGCCAATGCCCGCCAACAATGTACCTGCGCCCCAAAACATCACGTTGCGGTCACCAAACTTACGCGCCAATGGCGGCACCATAAATGCAGCCAGCAACGAGCCACCGCCAAATGTCGCCATGGCCAACGCCAACGCGCTTTCGCCCAAGCCAAACTGCTCCCGCACCAGCACAACGCTGTTCACGATCACCATCGCCCCGGCAAACGCCACCACCAAATAGAGCAGCAACACGCCTCGCAAACGCGGTGTTTTTAAATAAATCTGAAAGCCTTGCGTCAGTTTGCGACGAAACGGGTCCCGCTTTTCTTCCAGCAACAAGGGCGGCACTGTGGCACTAAGCACCAACAGCGCCGACAGCAAAAATGCGATAGAATTGGCGACAAAGAAGCTTTCAAAGCTCACAAACAACAGCAAAATGGCCGCAATGGTGGGGCTAAGCAAATTCTCCAGATCGTAAGCGACGCGCGAAAGGCTCAAGGCTTTGGTATAATCATCGTCGTGGTCAAACAATTGCGGAATGATCGACTGAAAAGTGGGGGTAAAGCCAGCAGAGGCAGCGTTGAGCAAGAACATCAACACATAAATCTGCCAGATCTCAGTAACGAACGGCAGCGCCATCACGCAAAGCGCCCGTACCACATCCAGCCCAATCAACACCTGTTTGCGCAGCGCACCGGGAATGATTGCCGAAATCACCGGCGCGATAAAAATATACGCGATCATCTTGAGGGTGAGCGCGATGCCCAGCACCTGCCCTGCGGCTTCACCGGCCAATTCATATGCCAAAAGCGCTAAGGCAATGGTGGTTAAACCTGTGCCCGCCAATGCGATCACTTGCGCACTATAGAGCTTTCTGTAGCTCACATTCGACAACACACCAAAACCAATTCGCATCACTTATCTCCCTTGGCGTGCACGTTTCCAGAAAATCAAGCAAAATAAAAGGCCCGAACGAATGTCCGGGCCCTAAAGCGTTCAATAATCGTGCAAAAGCCTAGCTGGATTCTTTAACTTGCATTTCGGCTTTCAAATAGAGCGTGCTCATCTTTTCGCGCAAATCTGCCTCGGAAACATTCACACCAGCCGCTTTAAAGTCGCCGCTTACTTTGCGGTAAACGTCTTCGTCGCCCGCTTCTTCAAAATCAGAAGCCACCACTTCGGTAACATAGGCGCTCACGTCTGCATCGTCAGTTTTGCCCAAAAGGCCAGCGGCCCAAAGGCCCAGCAACTTGTTACGACGAGCTTCAATTCTAAACTTCAGCGCCTCGTCATGGGCATATTTGGCTTCTTCTGCCTTTTCGCGATCGTCAAATCCGGCCATTTTGGTCTCCGTGAAATAAAAGGGACTGCCCCTTAACAAAATCTCTTGCACCGAGATAAAGCCAAAAGCTCCGAAAATCAACGATTCTGCAGCTCAATCTTCGATGAATCTTCAATTTCGTGGCAATTGGCCGCTTAAAGTTGACATTAAACACCAAAAGACTGAAAGAATGCGGTGAAAATTGATTAAAGGCTTGCTTTTTACCCCCAAAAAGGGACATGAAGCGGCCATACATACATTTCAGGAATCGTGGGTATAAATCATGAGCCGTCGGCGTCGCCTCTATGAAGGCAAAGCGAAAGTTCTCTATGAAGGTCCAGAGCCTGGCACCCTGGTGCAGCATTTTAAAGATGATGCCACAGCTGGCAATGGCGAAAAGCACGAAGTGATTGACGGCAAAGGCGTGTTAAACAACCGCATTTCCGAATTCATCTTCACCCACCTGAACGAGCTGGGCATCCCCACACACTTCATTAAGCGCATGAATATGCGCGAACAATTGATCCGCGAAGTTGAAATCATTCCACTGGAAGTGGTGGTCCGCAACGTCGCTGCAGGGTCAATTTGCAAGCGTTTGGGCGTTGAAAGCGGCACCCGCCTGCCCCGCTCAATCATCGAGTTTTATTATAAAGACGACAAGCTCAACGATCCGATCGTGGCCGAAGAACACATCACCGCTTTTGGCTGGGCCAACCCGCAAGAACTTGATGACATCATGTCCATGGCCGTGCGCATCAACGACTTTTTGTGCGGCTTGTTCATGAGCGCGGGCATCCAGCTTATTGATTTCAAGATCGAGTTTGGCCGTCTTTATGAAGAAGACACCATGCGCATTGTTCTGGCGGATGAAATCTCGCCTGATAGCTGTCGCCTGTGGGACATCAAAACACAGAATAAGCTGGATAAAGATCGGTTCCGCCAAGACCTGGGTGGCCTTGTGGATGCCTATCGCGAAGTTGCTCAACGGTTGGGCATTCTTTCAGAAGCGGATAACGCGTTGGCCACTGGCCCACGCCTTGTAAAATAGTCAAAAATCGAGATTTGAATACATGCACGCACGCATCTTTGTAACACTTAAAAATGGCGTACTTGACCCGCAGGGCCAAGCAATTGAAGGCTCTTTGTCGAGCTTGGGCTTTGAAGGGGTAGACGCGGTTCGCCAAGGCAAAATCTTTGACGTGAAGCTGGAAGAAACAGACCACGAAGCGGCGAAAGAAAAACTGGCCCAAATGTGCGAAAAGCTCTTGGCCAACACAGTAATTGAGAACTACTCAATCGAGATTGTCGACTAATTAACCAAACATTTTTTAACGATTGTCGCGGCATTGTGCGAGCAATGTGGCGACAATCGCGTCTATAAGACAAATCAAATCGTCACAAACAGTTGATAGGGACGGCACGGATACTCTACGTGACCGGATGGATAAGACATTATGATTAAACGGCTTTCACTAACTGCCGGCTTTTTTCTTGCTTTGGCAATCATGGCAGGCGCGTACGGAACGGTACCGATCTCTTAAGCCATTTTTTGGGCGATCATATCGCCTCTAGCGAACAGAAATGAGGGGCCGAATGGCCCCTTTATCGTTAACAAATACTGTAAAACTTTAACTTTTAATCTGATAAATTAACCTCAAATTTCATAAATATAACCGCGCGACACAGTTTTCGTTTTTTTATTTACCCCTCCATTGTATAACACCTTCAACTATACTTGATAGGGCGGGAATAGATGACAAACACAAAACGTTTAGATTGGGTCGATGCAGCCAAGGGGATATCTATCCTCCTCGTGGTGATGTTGCATTCAACTTTGGGCGTGGGCGCGGATGCCGGGCAAATTGGCTTCATGCATTATGCAGTCGCCTACTCTGCTCCCTTCCGGATGCCTGAATTCTTTTTGATCTCAGGACTGTTCCTGTCTTACGTGATTGCGCGCTCTTGGGGGCGCTATGCCGATCGGCGCGTGGTGCACTATCTCTATTTCTATGCGCTGTGGGCTCTGATCCAGATGTTTTTCAAAACCGTCATTGCATCGGGCGATATCGCAGGCTTTTTCTCTGGCATCTTCTTCGCGCTGTTCGAACCCTACTCCGTATTGTGGTTCATCTATATGCTGGCGTTCTTCTCAGCCGCCACCAAATGGCTGTACAATAATCATGTCCCCCACTGGTTGGTACTTGCTGTAGCCGCTGTGCTGCAAATGCTGCCAACACCCAACGATAGCGCCGTCATCGCCTATTTTGCGGAATATTACGTGTTCTTCTATGCGGGTTATGCGCTGGCACCACAAATCTTCAAACTGACCGGTTGGGCACAGAATCATGCCATGTTGGCCACGCTTGGGCTTGTCGCTTGGGCGGGCATCAATTTCGGCCTCGTCTTCTGGCCAACCGCCGACATACAACCAGACCATGTCACCACCGGCTTCGCCTCTTGGCCCGGCATTCATTTGATCCTGGCCTTTATGGGCGCCACCGCCATCTGCGTGTTTGCCGCATTGCTGGCGCGGTTTAACTTGGCCAAGCCCCTCGCATGGGTGGGTGAACGCTCTTTGGCCGTCTATGTCGCCTTTGTCATCCCAATGGCAATCGTCCGCACGATCCTGTTCAAAATCGGCGTCATCAACGATGTCGGCGCGATCAGTCTGCTGGTCATTATCGCCGCGGCCACATCTTCATTGATTGTCTATGAGATCATCCAGAAAATTGGATTTGGCAAGTTTTTGTATACCCGTCCTGAATGGGCAAAACTTGAGGCAGGCCGGGAAAAACCTGACCAAGCGATCAAAAACAGCGCTCCGGCTGAGTAGTTTTATAAAAAAACCAGTATTTCTTTGAAAAAAGCGGCGCGAGACCTCTCGCGCCTCTTGCTTTTTGGGGGCTTTTTGAACCATTAAGAGCCAAACCCAACCGCATCTTTTCGCGCCCATAGCGCAGATGCAAATTGTGCCTTTGCACACCGAAAAGGAATCACGCTCATGAAGTCTGCAGTGATTGTCTTCCCCGGCCTCAACCGCGATAGAGACATGATCGCCGCACTTGAAAAAGTGACGGGAGAAAAACCACATCTAGCTTGGCACGGCGATAGCGACTTGCCAGACGTTGATCTCGTGGTGGTTCCCGGCGGTTTCTCCTATGGCGATTATCTGCGTGCTGGCGCCATTGCCGCCCGTTCGCCCATGCTGAAACGGGTGAAGGAACATGCGGATCGCGGCGGGCTGACCTTGGGCGTGTGCAACGGCTTCCAAATCCTCACTGAAACAGGCCTCCTGCCCGGCGCATTGATGCGGAATCGGGATTTGAAGTTTTTGTGCAAAGTGATTCATTTAAAAGCAGAAAACACAACTTCACCATTCACCTCAGCCTATAAGGGCCACGAGGCATTCCCATGCCCCATCGCCCACCATGATGGCAATTACTTCATCGATCCGGACGGCCTGAAAGCGCTTGAAGATAACAGCCAAATCGCCTTCCGCTATTGTGATGAAAACGGCAATGTCACCCTTGAAGCCAACCCGAACGGCTCCATTGAAAACATTGCAGGCATCACCAACAAGCGGGGCAATGTGTTGGGCATGATGCCCCACCCGGAAAACCTTATCGAAGCAGCCCATGGCGGCATTGAAGGCCGCTACATCTTTGACAGCCTAGTGGCAGCGGTGGCGTAAATGTTGAAAAATCAGAATATCGAAATCACCCCTGAATTGATCGCCAACCATGGTCTCAATGAAGAAGAATACGCCAAAATCCTTGAGCTGATTGGACGTGAACCAACTTACACCGAGTTGGGCATTTTCTCTGCCATGTGGAACGAGCACTGTTCTTACAAATCCTCAAAGAAATGGCTGAAAACCCTGCCAACAACTGGCGACCGCGTAATCCACGGCCCGGGCGAAAATGCAGGCGTTGTGGACATTGATGATGGTCAGGCCGTGGTGTTCAAAATGGAAAGCCACAACCACCCATCTTACATTGAGCCTTATCAAGGCGCAGCCACAGGCGTTGGCGGCATTTTGCGTGATGTGTTCACCATGGGCGCCCGCCCCATTGCGGCGATGAACGCCCTGCGTTTTGGCGCCCCCGATCACGAAAAAACCCGCCACCTCGTATCAGGCGTTGTGGCTGGCGTTGGCGGCTATGGCAACTCCTTCGGCGTGCCCACAGTTGGCGGTGAAGTTGAGTTCGACCCACGCTACAACGGAAACATCTTGGTCAACGCGTTCGCCGCGGGCCTTGCCGATGCCGATAAAATCTTTCTTTGCGCCGCCAAAGGCGTTGGCTTGCCCATCGTTTATCTGGGCGCCAAAACCGGCCGCGATGGCGTGGGTGGCGCGACGATGGCGTCTGCCGAGTTCGGCGACGATATTGATGAAAAGCGCCCCACCGTTCAGGTCGGTGATCCGTTCACCGAAAAATGCCTGCTCGAAGCCTGCTTGGAGCTGATGCAAACCGGTGCCGTGATTTCCATTCAGGATATGGGCGCAGCGGGCCTCACCTGCTCTGCCGTGGAAATGGGCGCGCAAGGTAATCTGGGCGTGGAGCTTTATCTTGACGATGTGCCCACCCGCGAAGAAGCGATGACAGCATACGAAATGATGTTGTCTGAAAGCCAAGAGCGCATGTTGATGGTGCTCGACCCCGAAAAAGAAGATGTGGCCAAAGCCATCTTCCACAAATGGGATCTCGACTTTGCCATCGTCGGCAAAACCACCGACGATCTGCGCTTCCGTGTCATCCATGAAGGCACCGAAGTTGCGAACTTGCCGATTAAAGATTTGGGTGACGAAGCCCCCGAATATGATCGCCCGCGCAAAGACTATCCTGCCCCGTCAGCCCTTGGCGAAATCGACAGCAATATCGATGTCGCCCAAGCGTTGCTGACCCTTGTCGGCAACGCCAACGGCGCATCGCGCCGCTGGGTATGGGAACAATATGATCATCTGATCCAAGGCAATTCGGTGCAAGTGCCCGGCGGTGACGCTGGCGTGGTGCGTGTAGAAGGTGCAGACGGCAAAAAAGCCCTCGCCTTCTCCGTAGACGTGACGCCACGCTATTGCGAAGCCAACCCGCGCGAAGGCGGCAAGCAGGCTGTGGCCGAATGCTGGCGCAACCTGTCCGCCGTGGGCGCACTGCCCTTGGCCTCAACCGACAACCTGAATTTCGGTAACCCCGAAAAGCCAGAAATTATGGAGCAATTCTCGCAAGCCATTCTCGGCATTGGCGATGCCTGCCGCGCGCTTGAGTTCCCAATCGTGTCTGGCAACGTCTCGCTCTACAACGAAACCAACGGCATTGGCATTTTGCCAACCCCAGCCATTGGCGGCGTTGGCCTGCTGAAAGACTGGGCAAAAATGATGACTCTTTCCTTCAAGCAAGAAGGCGAAGTGATTCTTTTGATTGGCGAAAAAGGCACCCACCTTGGCCAATCCGCCCTACTGCGCGATTGCTTTAACCGCATTGAAGGCGATGCCCCTGCTGTCGATCTAGACAAAGAAGCCAAGCATGGCGCTTTGATCCGGGAACTGATCGATCAAGAACAGCTCACCGCGTGTCACGATCTGTCGGATGGCGGCCTTGTAGTGGCGTTGGCTGAAATGGCCATGAAGGGCAAAATCGGCGCGCAGCTTGAGCTTTCAAATGATCTGGGTGAATTGTTCGGCGAAGATCAAGCCCGCTATATCGTGACGGTAAAATCTGATAATCTTGAGTCGGTTCTGGCCGCTGCCAAGGAACAAAATGTGCCGGTGACCCAATTGGGCACCGTGGGGGGCGATAAGCTGGAAGCAAAAGATATATTTGCCGTATCGGTTGCGGAACTCAGCGATTTCCATGAAAGCTGGTTCCCAGACTATATGGCAGCAGAAGCGGCGCAATAGCCGCCTGATTGGAGATTGTTGTTTATGTCTATTGGTACCGCTGAAATCGAACGTTTGATCACTGAAGCCATTCCAGGCGCAGAAGTGAATGCGGATACAGATGACGGCCATCACTATACCGCTGTTGTTGTGGCAGAAGCCTTCCGCGGCAAATCCCGCGTGCAACAGCACCAAATGGTCAATGCAGCACTAAAACAAGTGCTGGATAGCGGCGAACTTCACGCCCTTGCCCTGAAAACAAACGCACCGGAATAATTCCGGTGCGGTCCATTCTTTTTGATGTGGATGGCGTGGTCATCCACTCCCTGTTTCACCAAGACCCCGCGCGTCAACGGGTGTGGAGCCAGCACATTGAAATGGATTTCGGCATCAGCCGTGATTCATTCAATGAATTTTTCCGTCTGAATTACGCTGAAATTGTTACCGGCAAAACCTCCATCGTCACCGCAATGGATGCTTTCCTACCGACAATCAATGCAGGCCACATCAACAGCCTCGATCTGCTTGAATATTGGTTCAAAAACGACACCCCCGTAAATCGACAGCTCCTCGACGGCATCAAACAGCTCAAGCAAAAAGCGGACGTCAAACTCTATCTTGCGACGAACCAAGAACACTTGCGCGCCTTCTATTTGTGGCACGATCTCAAACTCGGGCACATCTTTGACGATATGTTCTACGCCGCGCGCCTCGGCGTCGCCAAACCCGATCCGGCCTTTTTCAAAAAGGTAGATCAACTGCTTGGCCCGCAAACCGAAAAACCATTATTTTTTGACGACGGGCAAAAAAACGTAGATGCTGGGGTAGCGCAAAATTGGGATGCCGCCCTTTTTGTGTCGGAAGATGACTTTTTCAATCACCCGTGGGTGAAAGACCAGTTGATTGTATGAAATACAAAATCGTCCCTATTGGCGAAAATCATTGGGCCCAACTACCCGAAATTCATCGGGCCGCTATTTTTGCTGTAAAGGACGATTATTACGATCAAAAAGCCCTAGAAAGCTGGGCACATGGCCTCAAGCCTGAAGGCTACAAACATTCAGCAGACGATGGCGAAATCTTCAATATCGCAATAGATGAAAATGAAGTGCCTGTAGGGTTTTGTGGCTATCGCGGCTATGAAATTATGGCGCTGTTCGTCCACCCCGAGCATCAAAACAAAGGCGTTGGCACAGCGTTGATCAACAAAGCGCTTGAGGAGATTTTGAAGGGGCGGCCCGAAAAAATCACCCTCACCTCCAGTCATCCCGCATTGAGCTTCTTTCAAAATGAAGGCTTTCACGTCGTCAAAGAGCGTGAAGAAATCACACGTGGCGGGGTCTTTATTCCCGTTTATGACATGGAAGCCCTGCTCCAACGACCGCCCCATGAGGGGCACGAGCTCGAATTGATGCTGGCAGGGGCAAAAAAACTCTCCTATTTCGCCGACAATGATCCCGAAGAAACCTTTCGCCCCTATGTTTTGAGTGGCCGTATCAAGCGGTTTGTGTGGCAAGCACATACGGATCATTTGGAGAAGAGGATGCGAGAAAGCGGCCAAATCGACATTGTGCCGGTCACGCCAGTTATCTATTATTTGCCCCACGCCGAGACAGAAAAAGATCGTTTGGTTGAGCTGCTCACAAAGCATCAAATCTATGGCGAACATGATGTGAAAGACGAGCGCGAGATGGGCGAGCTCCTGGACTATCCGCCCTATGCCGTCAAGGCCTTTATGGAGCGAATGCGCGCCCTGCGACAAAATTGATGAGACTGATCCTCGACATTTAATCCTGTCTGTCCTATTTAGGCACAGAACTGGTCACCTTGTCGGGCCTTAACCCCGAATGTAAAGGAAACAAAAAATGAGCGACATCAACGCATTTATCGACACCCAAATCAAAAACAATGACGTGTTCTTGTTTATGAAAGGCACGCCTGACTTTCCTCAGTGCGGTTTTTCTGGCCAAGTTGCGCAAATTTTGAACTATTTGGAAGTTGAATATGCCAGCGCCAACGTGCTGGAAAGCGACGAATTGCGCGAAGGAATCAAGCAATTCTCAAATTGGCCAACCATTCCGCAGCTTTATGTAAAAGGCGAGTTTGTTGGCGGTTGCGACATTATTCGTGAAATGGCGCAAGAGGGCGAATTGCAGCAGCTTTTGGCAGACAAAGGCATCAAAGCCAAACAGGCCAGCTAATGACCCGTATTTGGAACGTCTATCTTTCGGGCGAAATCCACACCGATTGGCGTGCGGAAATCCAAAAAGGCTGCGAATCTGCTGGCCTGCCCGTCGAGTTTTCCGCTCCGGTGACGGATCACGGTGCTTCGGATGATTGTGGCGTCGCCATTATGGGCGAAGAACCAAACAAGTTCTGGCACGACCATAAAGGCGCCAAGCTCAACACCATCCGCACACGCTCACTATTGGGCGAAGCAGACATTGTCGTTGTGCGCTTCGGCGACAAATATAAGCAATGGAACGCTGCGTTCGACGCGGGCTATGCGGCCGCACTCGGCTTGCCGTTGATCGTGATGCATGGCGACGAGCACCAGCACGCGCTCAAAGAAGTCGACGCTGCGGCGCTTGCCGTGATCGATACACCCGCTCAAGTGGTGCAAATTCTCGATTACGTCATTAACGGCAAATTGCCCGCTTAAAGAATCTTAGCCCTGACGGCAATTGTGCTGTCAGGGCTTGCCAATTGGTCAAACCTATCGCATCAATAAAGCAGTTCATTTATTTGCGATGTTTGATGCGTTTAAAACTCAATCCAAATACCAATTATATCGAGTTTGTGCTGCTGGCCGCCACATTGATGGCGCTCAACGCCGTGGCCATCGACATCATGTTGCCTGCCTTGCCCGAAATCGCAACCTCGCTGGGCGCCATTGGCGACAATCAGCAACAATTGGTCATCACCTATTATCTGATCGGCTTTGGCATTAGCCAATTGTTTTATGGCCCCCTGTCAGATGCGATTGGCCGCCGCAACACTGCCTTCATAGGCATTCTCATCTTCTTCGTCCCCGTCGCCCTTGCCTCCTTTGTCAGCGACTATAATTCGCTTTTGGCACTGCGGCTAATTCAAGGGCTTGGCGCGGGGGCTTCCCGCGTGATCGCTTTTGCCGTCGTCCGCGATGTGTTTGAAGGTAAAAAACTGGCAAAAACAATGTCCCTGATCGTCATGGTCTTTATGTCCATGCCCATCGTTGCCCCCAGCTTGGGCCAATTGCTGATTTTGTTTTTCCCATGGCAAAGTGTTTTCGCCTTCATGGCCATCATGGCCGTGGTGACGCTGCTTTGGGTGTTTTTGCGCCTGCCAGAAACGCTTTCAATTGAAAACACGCGCGCCTTTCGGCCCAAGATTATCTATGAGGGTTTCCGCATTGTTTTCACCACCCCCTCTTCGCTTTTATTTGGCATGGCCCACGCTTTGTTGCTTGGCGCTATTATCGGCTTTTTGGGCACATCCCCGCAGATCTATTTAGAGATTTACGACCTTGGCCCAATCTATCCGTTGATGATTGCCCTCACCGCCACAAATATCGGCATCGCATCTTTGATCAATTCAAGGCTGCTCGATCACTTTGAAATCCATAAAGTTGCCCTTGCCGCCAGCGCCGCTTTTGCCACGCTGGGCGCCATCTGGCTCGGTTTTTCACTTACCATGGGTGTTTTGCCGCTGTGGCTGCTGGTTTTGCTGCACCAACCGATCAATTTCTGTTTCGGCCTCGCAGGGATCAATCAAAACACCATGGCCATGATTCCGATGAAACGGGTTGCGGGAACCGCAGCGTCAGTACTGGGTTTTATTTCCAGCGCCGGCGGCGCAGTCGTGGGCGCCATTATCGGCAGCTTTTACAACGATACGGTGGCGCCAATCGCAGCAGGTTTTATGGTCGTCGGCTTGCTTGCCTGCATTTCCAGCATGTTGGGCACGCGCATAAAGCCCGCTACGCCCCAACCCACCAACGTGCCAGTAAAATAATCAAGGGCAGCGTGAAAAATGACGCGGCCGTTTGTACGGTCGCGATTGATGCATAAAGCTCCGCATCACCGCCCATTTTCTTGGCCAACACATAACCATTCATCGCCGTCGGCACCCCGGCACTAATCATCAAAATGATAAACGCATCGCCCGTCACCCCAAACAGCACGGCGAAGCCAAACATGATCAACGGCACCAAAACCAGCTTGCCCACCAGGGCAACCCCAACAACGGGGCTCGGCTTCAACGCCGCACGCAGGCTCAAACCCGCGCCCAACGCCAGCAAGGAAATGCCCAATGCTGCACGCCCCAGCAAATCAAGAAACGTCAATATAGGGTCCCACACTGGTATGCCCGCGAAATTGACCACCATGCCCACAACACAACCCAGCAGAATCGGATTGCGAGCAATTTGCTTCAACACGTTGAAATAGCTAAATTTATGCTTGTCTGAAAAGATAGATAAAACGGTTACATTGACCAATTGCAGCACCGGCACCAGCACCACGAATGCCACAGCGATCACCGCCAATCCTGGCTCACCAAAAAACTTCAGCACCAATGCCATCGCGATAAAACCGTGCCACCGGGTCACGGTTTGGAACAATGTTGAATATTGTGGACGACCAAGCCGCATGGTTTTGCGGAAAAAAGGGTAAAGCACGAGCATGAGGGCCGAGATTGTCAGGATCATGCCCAGCAACACATAAAAGATTTTGTCGAACTCAATGGTGCGCAAATCTGTATTGATCAGGGTGCTTGCCAGCAGCGACGGGAATAGAATCCAAAAGCACAGCTCATCCACCACCTGCCATTTACTCGCCTCAACAAAATTGAACCGACGCAGCAAAAAGCCCAACACGATAACCGCGAAAACAGGCAGAATACTTTCAAACACACCCAGCATAGGCACTCCTTGGTTGCTAGTGAACTATGCCGCTTTGATCGTCTGGTCAACCAATTGGTCAAACCTATTGCGCTTTTTTGTCACTGGTGGCATGATTAAACTTAATTCCCTAAATCAGCTTCGCGAATCCTCCCAACTCTTCGTTCGGCCAAACTCCTATTCAGGTGATCAATGAAAATTGCAAAACTAAACCCTTCCATTAACCGGATTGAGTTTATCGGTCTGGCTGCGTTGATTATGGCCCTTAACGCTCTGGCCATTGACGTGATGCTCCCCGCTTTGCCCATGATTGGCGAAGCGATGCAGGTTGAGGCCGAAAATCACCGCCAGTTTATTGTCACCTTCTTTTTGATCGGCTTTGGCTTTTCTCAGCTTTTCTTTGGCCCCTTATGCGACGCCATCGGCCGCCGCGCCACGTTCCTTATCGGCGTGACCATTTATATTGCTGCCGCGATTGGCGGTGCGATGACGACCGATCTAAACGCGATGCTGTTCATGCGCGTCATTCAAGGCCTGGGTGCGGGCGCATCCCGCGTTGTGGCACTTTCCATGGTCCGAGATTGCTTCGGCGGTCGTGCCATGGCCGAAGTCATGTCCTTGATCATGATGGTGTTTATGATCATGCCCGTGCTTGCCCCAACTTTCGGCCAGCTGATTATCCTCTTCGGCCCCTGGCAGTTCATCTATTTCGCTATGGCGCTGATTGCGATTTTTGCCGCGATTTGGACCATTTTGCGCCTGCCCGAAACCTTGGCGCCTGAAAACCGCCGTGCGTTCCGTCCAAAAATCATCATTGAGGGATTTGCCATCGTTTTCTCAAACCGTATGGCGCTTTCATACGGCCTGGCCAATATGGTGGCGCTGGGCGCTCTATTTGGGTTTTTGGCGCCTTCACAGCAAATTTACGGCGAACTATATGGGCTGGGGCCATGGTTCCCAGCGGCATTTGCCGCCATCGCCACGGTCATGTCGATCGCCTCATTCACCAACTCGCGTATGGTGGGCCGCTTTGGCATGCGCAAGCTCTCTCATAGCGCCTTGATCGGCTTTATTTCATTGAGCCTGCTCTGGTCGATACTTGCCTTTCTCAACGCCCTGCCCCTATGGGCTTTTATGGCCATTCAAGCGCCCGTTATGTTCCTGTTCGGCCTGATGGGCACCAATTTCAATTCGCTCTCCATGGAGCCATTGGGCCGCGTGGCTGGCACAGCCGCCTCCGTGTTCGGCTTTATGCAAACGGTGGGCGGCGCCTTGCTCGGCACATTTATCGGCCAGGCCTACAATGGCTCGGTGCTGCCAATCGCGTTGGGCTATGTCATTTTGGGCAGCATAAGCATGTGCTTCGTTCTTGTTGCCGAAAAGGGAAAATTGTTCAAACCGCAATTTGATCCAATCACCTGAACCTCGCCATCGATAAACTCCAAACATAGATTTGGGCGATCAAAAATTGTGATTTGCCCATTTCAATGCATCAAGGCAAATTATCGGCATTAATCTTGCGAGCACGAACATGAGCACAACAAACCTCACCACCCCCCTCGGCGCGATCCGTACGCCGCTTAGTTTTATCATCATTGCAGGCTGCTTGATCGCGATGATGTCATTTGGCGTGCGTTCCACGGCAGGCTTGTTCACCTTGCCCCTCACCTCTGAGTTTGGCTGGTCGCGGGAGACTTGGGGTCTGGCATTTGCCGTGCAAAACCTGATTTGGGGCCTGATCCAGCCCATCGCAGGTGGCTTTGCGGATAAACACGGCACCGCCAAAACCCTGATCATTGGCACAATAATCTATGCGTTGGGCGTGTTGCTGCTGGCCTATGGCGGCACCGAACTGACCCTATTCCTGGGCGCGGGCTTGTTGATGGGTCTTGGCATCGGCACAGCATCATTTGCCGTGGTCATGGCCGCATTTGGGCGCGCCGTACCGGCCGAAAAGCGCAGCTTTGTCTTCGGCATCGCCACAGCCGCCTCCTCCGCCGGTCAATTTGTCTTCGCCCCCGTAGGCCAACAATTGATCAACGGCTTTGGCTGGCAAAACGCCCTTTTGATCTTTGCCATCACCCTATTGGCCATCATCCCGCTATCGTTCTTCTTGCGCGGCAAAACTGAACATCAAGCCGATGATGGGCGCGACATGCCGCTTTTCGAAACTTTGCGCGAAGCCTTCAAGCACCGATCTTATGTGCTGCTTGTGGCGGGCTTTTTCGTGTGCGGCTTCCATTTGGCCTTTGTCACCGTGCATATGCCGGCCTATTTGGTGCAATGCGGGCTAAGCCCCACCGTGGGCAGTTGGGCGCTGGCATTGATTGGTTTATTCAACATTGTCGGTTCGCTCGGCGCGGGTTATCTCGCCGGGCGCCTGCCAAAGCAGTTCTTGCTGGCCAGCATCTATCTCAGCCGCGTTGTCATCACCGGCCTGTTTCTCTTGCTGCCCATCACCGAGTGGACAACATATGTTTTTGCCGCTGTTACAGGCCTCTTGTGGCTGGCCACGGTGCCGCCAACCGCGGCTCTCGTGACCAATTTCTTCGGCCCGAAATATATGGGCATGCTATATGGGTTCGCCTTCCTATCGCACCAGATCGGTTCGTTCTTCGGCGTTTGGCTCGGTGGCGTCAGCTTTGATCTGACCGGCAATTATGATTTGGTTTGGTATTTGGGCATGATGATTGGCTTGCTTTCCGCAGCGCTGCACCTGCCAATTCGCGAAAAGCGGGCGCCACACTTTGCAGTCATCGCACCGGGCGAATGATTATTGCGGATTGATTTGGCCAAAATCGAAGAGGTCCGCATCCAACAAATGGCTGGCATTCACATTTTGTAGGGCCGCAAACATGCGGTCCTTGCGCCCTGGCGATTTCTTTTCCATATCCGCCAGCATCTGCTTCATCATTTGCCGCTGCAGACCATCCTGCGACCCGCAAAGGTCACACGGGATGATCGGGAACTGCATACCGTCAGCAAATTTTTGCAGGTCTGACTCCTCGCAAAGCGCAAGAGGCCGCAGCACCGCGAGGTCACCTTCATCATTGACCAGCTTAGGCGGCATGGTCGCCATTTTCCCGCCGAAAAACATGTTCAGCAAAAAGGTTTCCAACATATCGTCGCGATGGTGCCCCAAAAGCAGCGCCGAGCAGCCTTCCTCCCGCGCGATGCGATAAAGATGGCCCCGGCGCAACCGAGAGCATAAGGCACAATAAGTGTTCCCTTCCGGCACCTTGTCGGTGACGATGGAATAGGTGTCGCGAAATTCTATGCGATGCGCCACCCCCAAATCATTTAAATAGTTGGGCAATACGTCTTTTGGGAAATGCGGCTGCCCCTGATCAAGATTGCAAACGAGAAGATCTTGCTCGATCACCCCGCGCATTTGCAACTCGAGCAACAGCGCCAAAAGGCCATAGGAATCCTTGCCTCCCGATAGCGCCACCAACCAACGCCCGCGCACCTCATGCATATGATAGGTGTTGAGCGCAGTTTCCACCTGCCGCAGCAATCGCTTACGCAATTTGCCGAACTCCACAGATTTCGGCATATCGGCAAATAATCGGGAAATTGGAGTTGTGGCTTGATCCATGGGCTTTGCTCTAATTGTGACCTGCGCCACCCTTAGCCCCATTTTCACATAGAATAAAGGCGCAGCTAAGCGTTTTCTTCCGCCTTGCGTTTCGCTTCGGCTTTCGCTTTCTCGCGCTTCTTGATTTGCGCCAATGAACGCCAAAACACCACATAAACAGCAAAGTCGCTGGTAAAGCTCACAAATTCGTGGGGCACATCAGCCTCAACAGGCACCACATCACCAATCTGCATGTCGTGCCGCACACCTGAGATGGAAACATCCGCGCGGCCACGGATCGCCAGATAAATGATATTCACACCGGGCGGTGTCGGGTATGTGCCAGTCTTAGGCGTATAAAGCTGTACAGAAAGGGTATCGGAGTTGAATGCAGGCGCAAACCACACCCCGTTCGGCCACTTGCGTGTCGCCGGTCCCGGTAGTTTCTCCAGCAAGTCATCAAACTTGACGCGCATAAAAACCCCACAAAAAAGCTAAATCTGGTCATTAGCAACGCTAAAAAATAGCAAAAAACTCAAAATACGGCGTTAATGTTACACCATTTGATCAAATTAGCACAATTGCCGTTAATAAATTCATGAGATCGGCCAATTCCATTTGCACACCTCAGAATATTTGCATCTAATTGTGACAAATCTTGGGAGGGATTCATATGTTCCGATCGTTTTTTCCAACGCCAAAACTATTCTTTGGTAGCGCCGTTATCTGGACCGCGCTGTGCTTTTTGATTTGGTTCACCATCGGCTCGGCCCTGCAAAGCGCCATTAGCCTTGACCCGATCATTACACCCAACCCCGGAGACGACCCAACGCCATTTCTGACAAACCAGAAAGTCTGGCTCTATCAATATGTGATCATGACCTCATATCTATTTTGTATACCTTGGTACTTTATCCAGCGTCACAGATGGTATTGGTGGTCAGTTGTCGGTTCGGTGACCATCATCTTGGTTCTGTTCGCCAATGTTCAGGTCAGTGCTTGGTTGAACGACTGGTTTGGCGATTTCTACAATCAAGTCCAACAATCATTAGCTGAACCTGGCAGCGTTAGTGGAGAAGACTATTTCGGCGACTTGATGCTTGTTGCCTTTATCCTTCTGCCTAATATTGCTGTAGCGGTAATTCTCGCTTTTTTTACCGGACATTACGTGTTCCGTTGGCGGACGGCGATGAACTTCTACTACATGTCCCATTGGGAACATCTCCGAGAGGTGGAAGGCGCATCTCAGCGTATTCAAGAAGATACGATGCGCTTTGCCTCCGGCGTTGAGGATCTTGGCGCAAGTTTCATCTATGCACTTATGACTCTAGCAGTTTTCTTGCCGATTCTATGGGGGTTGTCTCAACAAGCCAATGTCTTGCCCGTCGTTGGTGAGGTCAACGGTTCTCTTGTTTGGGTAGCGCTAGTGTCTGCGGCGTTTGGCACAGTTTTGCTTGCTGCTGTTGGCGTAAAGCTTCCCGGATTAGAGTTTAACAACCAGAAGGTGGAAGCCGCATACAGGAAAGAACTGGTCTATGGTGAGGATTATGCAGAACGCGCAGATCCGAGATCAGTTGCAGAGCTTTTCGGCGATGTCCGAAAGAACTATTTTCGACTCTACTTCCACTATCTTTACTTCAATGTGGCTCGATACCTTTATACACAAGGCGCCAATTTCATTCCGCTGGTTGCACTTGGGCCGTCAATTCTGACCGGAGCGATTACATTTGGTATTTTTCAACAAGTGTACAATGCGTTTACGAAAGTTGAGGATTCGTTCCAGTTCTTGGCCAATTCATGGACACAGATTATCCGCTTGATGTCAGTTTATAAACGTCTACGCAAATTTGAAGCGGAAATTCCTGGCGGACCAGATTTCCCAGATGTTCCTATGTAGAACGATTTACAAATGTACAAACAAAAAAAAGGCCGCCCAAACGGGCGGCCTTTTCTTTGATCTTCGTCTCGACTTAACGAGAGTAAAATTCAACAACCAAGTTTGGTTCCATTTGAACCGGATATGGCACATCTGACAATGTTGGGATGCGTGTCAAAGAAGCAGTCATCTTTGAGTGATCAACGTCAACATAATCAGGCACATCGCGCTCGGCCAATTGTGTTGCTTCCAAAACCATCGCGATTTGCTTTGATTTTTCGCGGATTTCAATCACATCACCAACTTGCAGGCGGTATGAAGGGATGTTCACACGCTTGCCGTTCACCAAAACGTGGCCGTGGTTGACGAACTGACGGGCAGCGAACACGGTTGGCACGAACTTGGCGCGGTACACCAATGCGTCCAAACGTTGCTCAAGCAAACCAATCAACAATTCACCAGTGTCACCTTTCAAACGTGTTGCTTCGTTATAAACACGCTTAAATGATTTTTCTGTAAGGTTGCCGTAATAGCCTTTAAGCTTTTGCTTGGCGCGCAACTGCAGACCAAAGTCAGAAAGCTTGCCGCGACGACGCTGGCCGTGTTGGCCTGGGCCGTATTCACGACGGTTTACAGGGCTTTTTGGACGGCCCCAGATATTTTCGCCCAAGCGGCGGTCAATTTTATATTTCTCAGAATGGCGTTTAGACATCGCTCGTCCTTCTTTAAATCGTAATGAATGACTGCGCCCTCCTCTGCTCCGTCCCTATAATAGAGTCGAAACCGACAGACCTTGCGAAAAACACGCTTGCTGCGGATAAACCGCGCATGAAAACCGAAGATCCCGGGTGCACAATTGATTGAAACAACCAATTGATCGCGCTGAAGTAGATCACACCCCCAAAAAAGTCAACCACTAAACCCGCCAATTTCCGGGCTTTGAGCCATATTGTGCAACTTTTTTGCCCCCGCCTCTTTAAAAAGCGCTTGCATCTCCCATTTAGTGTGCTACAACTCTAATACACTAGATGAGTGAGACACAATGAACAATTGGAATGAAACACAGCCGATATTTGTTCAAATCAGAGAGCGATTGACCGACATGATTATCTCAGGTTCGGTCAATGAAGGCGAAGCGTTACCCTCGGTGCGGCAGATTGCGACAGACTTGTCGGTCAACCCGCTCACGGTCACCAAAGCCTATCAGTCTCTTGTGGATTTGGGCGTAATCGAAAAAAGACGAGGCTTGGGAATGTTTGTGGCAGATGGCGCACAAAATCAGCTTTTGGCACATGAACGCGAGGCATTTTTGAAAAATGAATGGCCCCGCATCGTTAAACAAATCAAAGCACTAGGTCTCGATATTGAAGATCTTATGCGGCACGAGACGGAATAGAGGCGAAATATGACAACAACAGCTAAGCCCCTTATCGAAGCCCGCAATTTACGCAAGAGCTTCAACAAAAAAGAGATTTTGCACGGACTGAACTTCACCATTCCAAAGGGCCGCATTGTCGGTTTGGTCGGGCACAATGGTGCGGGTAAAACCACAACGCTGAATGCCATCCTCGGTCTAACAGACTGTGAAGGCGACATCACCGTTTTGGGTCAACATCCCTATCAAAACCGTGCTGAATTGATGAACGACATTGCGTTCATCTCAGATGTGGCCAGCTTGCCGCGCTTTTTGAAAGTGCGCGAACTGTTCGACTTGGTCGAAGACATACACCCCAACTTTTCCAGGGAGAAGGCAAATGGATTTCTTGAGGGCACAGACATCCGCGCTAATGCAAAGGTCAAGGCTTTATCAAAAGGTATGGTCGCTCAGCTGCACCTTGCTATCGTCATGGCGATCGACGCTTCACTTCTAGTCTTGGACGAGCCAACCCTTGGCTTGGACATTACCTATCGGAAGCGCTTTTATAAGCGGTTGCTGGAAGACTATATGCACGAAGAGCGCACATTGCTGATCACAACCCACCAGGTGGACGAGATCGAATTTATGCTCTCCGACATTATGTTCATCAAAGATGGCGAATTGGTGCTGGATTGCCCGATGGAAGATGTGGGCACCCGCTATCACCAGCTTGTCACTGATGAGAAGGAACTGGATGCGCTGCACGCGCTCAAACCCATCTATGTCGAGCAGAAATTTGGCCAGACCATTATGGTGTTTGACGGCGTCGCCGCCGATCAGCTTGAACCCTATGGCAAGGTCAGCACCCCAACCATTTCAGATTTGTTTGTCGCGCTGATGCAGCGTGAAGATACCCGTAAGGGAGAGATCATATGAGACCCTATATCGCGCTCGTAAAACGGGAATTTTTAGAACATCGCGGTGCATTTTTGATTGCACCGGCCGTCATCACTATGATCGTAATTGCGGTCTTCGCTTCCGCCATCATATTGGGCCATAGCGATATTCAGGCTGAATTCACCACAATGGATTCAAAGGCCACATTGTTCACGGCATTTTACGGCATCGCCATTGTGCTTTGGACGATCTACTTAATGATTGCCCTGTTCTTCTACTACGCTGATTCATTCAGCGCCGACCGGAAAAACAATGGCCTGCTGTTTTGGAAAAGCATGCCGCAATCAGACCTGAAGATCCTTGGATCAAAGGTTCTGGCCGGTGGTACAATCTTTCCGATGGCCATTGGCGTCTGGATGCTGATCGCCGGTGTTATGGCCTATCTGTTTTCGATCTGGATTGCAGGCTTTGTGCCTGGTGTCAGCACGGCTGATCCAATCAGCTTTGTCAGCACCTATATCCAGATGAGCATTTCAGCTGCGGTTTTGGTGTTGCTCGCCTTGCTTTGGTATGCCCCCTTCTTCGCTTGGGTGGCGCTGCTGTCCACCGTATTCAAACGTTGGAGCATTCCATTGGCCTTTGTGGTCCCTGGCCTGATGGTCTTGGCCGAACGCATCTTCCGCTTCAGCGCAGATAATTTTGAAAGCCATATTGGCAATTTCATCACCTATCGCTTGGAAAACATGTTCGCCAATGAAGACCTGTTGGAAGAAGTTGCGACGCAAGAATCATTTAATGCGGCAAGCTTCATCATCGCCATGCTCAATCAGTTCAATTGGACACACATGTTCATTGGCTTGGTGATCACAGCAGGCTTTGTCTATGCCGCCAGCGAATATCGCCGGCGTTTGATCGAAGCCTAATCTAAAACGACCTTCAAAACTGAAAAGGACGCCTATTCGGCGTCCTTTTTTTGTTGTCTTTGTTTTTTCCGATAAGGATTGGGCCGCTCATGTCGCCGATCCAGCGCAGCAATAATACCCCGAAATGTCCGTATTTCCTGCACATTGAACTTAGCACGCCCCAGCATCGACCGAATATTGTTGACCATGGACGGACGCTTATTGGCGACTTTGAAATAGTTGGCCCGATCCAGCGCGTCTTCCAAATGCTCATATAAGCCGACCAATTGTTCGCGCGGCGCGGGTTCGCCAAGGTCACCGCCAAAAGGCAGGTCCGCCGCGCCATTCGCGGCCCGACGCCACTCATACGCCAAAACCAAAACCGCTTGCGCAATGTTCAGTGATGCAAAGGCTGGCTCCACGGGCAAGGTGACAATCGTGTCGCAAAGCGCCACTTCCTCATTGTTCAGCCCCCAGCGTTCGCGGCCAAACAGAATTCCCGCTTTTTGCCCAGCGCCAATATGCGGCACCATGTGGTTGGCCGCTTCATCCGGCCCAATGACAGGTTTATACATATCGCGAGAACGTGCAGTCGTAGCATAAACCAGGCTCAAATCCGAAATTGCGTCTTCCACCCGATCAAACACTTGCACGCGATCAATCACATGGTCAGCCTTCGCCGCCGCACTCCGTGCCCGTTCGTTGGGCCATCCATCGCGCGGATTGACAATGCGCAAATCCCACAGGCCAAAATTGGCCATGGCCCGCGCTGCCGTGCCAATATTCTCCCCCAATTGCGGTTCACACAAAATTACCGCCGGGGTGGGTTTCAGCTCAATTCCTTTTGAGCTATCCGTGCCTGCCATGGTCCTTGTCCTTTAAATAAGTCGCAGACACATAGGGCGGACAGGCCTTAAAAATCAAGGCCTAGTTGAAATGCGCCCGCCATTCATCTTCCAAAATGGCATAAATATACATGTGGTCCCACTCGCCCTTAAAAAGCTCATGCTCTCGGAAATCCGCCTCGCGGCGCATTTTGAGTTTTTCCATCAATCGCCAAGATGGCGTATTGGCCGCAGAACAACGCGCGCAAATGCGGTGCAGATTAAATTCCTTAAAACAAGCATCCATAAAGGCGCGCGTTGCCTCCATGGCGTACCCTTTGCCCTGAAAGTCGGGGGAGAACACATAGCCTACTTCGCCCTGCCGCGCCTCTTCATTGAGATAAAACAGCAGCACTTCACCGATCACTTCGCCAGTCTCTTTCAACTCCACGGCCAAAAACAACGGATCGCCGCCTGGCTCCAACCTGTCCAGCGCCACCCGCTTTTCCAACGCCTCACGCATACCGGCCTCATCGCGCGGTTCATAAGGCAGATAACGACAGACATCAGAATCGGAATGGATGGGAAATAACGGCTCAAAGTCGTCATGGCGCACACGCCGCAAAATCAGTCGTTCCGTTTCAATCGGCAAATCAAAAATCTTCATGAATAAGGACTTAACTCGCAATTTAGTGAATTGATTCAGCGCTTAAACTGCGCCAAACTCATTTGATGGAAGAAAATGATATTCGCGTGGAATGCGCATGCGGTCAAGCAAAACTGACCCTCTTTGGCGCACCCAAAACAACTATGCTTTGCGCCTGCCGCGATTGCCAAAAGGCATCGGGCACAGACCATACAGCGCTCGCCCTTTGGGCCGATGAGCAATTGGAATTTGAAGGCGACACAACTTCTTATGCCACCGAGGCAGATAGTGGCGCCACGGTGCATCGCCACCGCTGTGCCCGATGCGGCACACCAGTTTTTGGCACGTCAAGCCGGTTAAAGGGCCACCGCCTTATCCCACTCGGGCTGTTGGGTGACGCCGCCAATGATCTGCCGCCGAAATCAATGATATTTTCCCGTACAAAATTCGAATGGGACCACACAAGCGATGGGTTGGCGCAATACCCCACCTATCGCGACAATTAGATCTTCAGGGGGGGAAGACAATGGAAAATAAGGGACAATGCTATTGCGGCCAAGTCACCTTCACGGTCACCGGAGAACCGGTGCGCATGGCGGCTTGCCATTGCAATGCATGCCGTCGCCTTTCGGGCACAGGCCATCTGGTTCAGGCCTTTTACAAAAAGGATCAGGTCCACATCAAAGGCGACACCAAATCTTTTGATGCGCCCGCCGACTCTGGAAATATGCGCACCCGCCATTTTTGCCCAGTATGCGGATCGCGGCTCTTTTCGGAAAATGAGAAGTTGCCAGACATCATCGGCATCGCCGTCGGTGCCTTCGACAATTCAGACTGGTTCAAGCCACAGATTGCGCTCTACTCTTCAGAGCGCCCCATTTGGGACTACATGGACCCCGAGCTAAAAACAGCGGACCATATGACATGAGCACCGAACGCGAACAACTAGCCGACCGCATCCGCGCCGTCATTGGCGACGACCCAAATGTGTCCGAGCGCAAAATGTTCGGGGGCATCGCCTTTATGCTCAATGGCAACATGCTTGTGGGGCCGCACAAAGACGGCACCCTGATGGTGCGCGTCGGGCCAGAACTTTATGACGAGGCGCTTTCACGCCCCGGCGCAAAGGAAATGGATTTTACAGGCAAACCAATGAAAGGTTTTGTCCATGTGCATCCGGACAAAATAGCCGATGACGAAGCGTTGCGCACATGGATCGCCTTGGCGACACAGTTTGTTGGCGCCCTGCCGCCGAAATAGGCTTGTAGTAGTGGGATAACACCCGCAACAGGCCCGCGCTCACTATGCTTTCTCCTCACACCAATCTTGAGGAGGATATGATGGGTGCGAAAAAAATTCTTATGATCGTGGGCGATTTCGTTGAGGATTACGAAGTGATGGCCCCTTTCCAGTGCCTTCTTGCCGTTGGGCACCATGTTGATGCTGTTTGTCCGGACAAAACAGCAGACGACAGCGTCGCAACAGCCATACACGACTTTGAAGGCGATCAAACTTACACCGAAAAACCCGGCCATCGGTTTGCGCTAAACACGACATTCACAGACGTAAAGGTTGAAGACTATGACGCTTTGGTTATTCCCGGCGGACGTGCACCAGAATATTTGCGCCTAAATGCCGAGGTGATCGCGATGGTCCAACACTTTGCCAATGCCAACAAGCCAATCGCTGCCATTTGCCACGGCGCGCAACTATTGGCAGCAGCAGATGTGATCAAAAATAAGAATATTTCCGCATATCCCGCGTGCGCGCCTGAAGTAAAACTTGCCGGCGGGACCTTTGCAGATATTGACGTCACCGCTGCGAAAACGGACGGAAATTTTGTCACCGCTCCAGCCTGGCCTGCCCATCCAGCATGGATCGCACAGTTTCTCACTGTTCTCGGCACTGAGATTACCCATAACTGATTTGCCAACAGACGCAATTTTTGCTGAATTGGTTTCTGCGCGGGTCGCTCGCGCAGAATTGGGAGGATGACATGTGCCAACTGTTTGTCGGGGCTGATACAAATCTTTGGGAAAATCAAACGCGGTCAATGCGCATTGATGGCATGTCCACCAGCGTGCGTTTGGAGGCGTTCTATTGGCAGGTTCTCACCGAAATTGGGGCGCGAGATGGACTATCCGTCGGCCAATTGGTCACCCGCCTGTTCCGCGAAACAACAGAAGCAGGCCATGATCCAGAGAACTTTGCTTCATTTTTGCGCGTTTGCTGTGGCCGTTACTTAGCGCTGCAGCTTTCTGGCGACATCCCGACTGACAAAAGTGCTGAAATAGCCTCGCTAGATGCACCCAGCATTTTGGCAAAAGAGCGTGCGGCACGCTCCCCCCTTCACCCCTATATGCCCTACGATTTTATGATGAGCCTGGATAAAGCTACCCTGTAAACCGCACTTTGCCGATATAGGGCAAATTGCGGTTGCGCTGGGCATAATCGATACCGTAGCCCACCACAAATTCGTCCGGAATTTCAAACCCGGTCCACGTGGCGCTAATATCTACTTCCCGCCGTGAGGGCTTGTCGAGCAACGCACAGACTTCAAGGCGGTGCGGTTTGCGCGATTCCAGCATATGCAGCACATGGTTGAGCGTGTGGCCCGTATCCACAATATCTTCCACCACCAGCACATCACGCCCTTCAATCTCGCCGCGCAAATCTTTCAAAATCCGCACTTCGCGCGAAGATTCTGTGCTGTTGCCGTAAGATGAGGTTTCCAAAAAATCGACCTCTACCGGCAAGTCCAATTCGCGCACCAAATCGGAGATGAACACAAACGAACCGCGCAATAGGCCCACCACAATCAATTTGTCAGAATCTTTGAAATTCGCCGAAATCTCGTCGGCCAATTCTTCCACCCGCGCCGCAATGGACTTGGCGGAAATCATTTGATCGATCACATAGTTGGAATGGTCCATAAGCCCTCACCTTCAGTGGCAATCTAAACAGCCGATGCCCGCCTGTCATCCTCCCATTGCCATGATCCACAAGCAGGACAAGTGATGGTGATAATTATTGCGCCTGCCGCTTTTTCCGATAATCTGACCACATACTTATCGCGAGAAAACCTATGTCAGATCAAAAGATAAAAACCGGAAAATGCGCGTGCGGCGCGGTCAGCTTCAAAGTGAAAGCCCCAGACACCTATGGCGCCTGCCATTGCAAGATGTGCCGCCAGTGGTGCGGTGGCCTCTGGATGGGGGTGGTGTGCGACGAGATTATCGAGTTGAACGGCCCTGTGCAGGAATGGGAATCATCAAAAATCGCCAGCCGGGGCTTTTGCGCTGAATGTGGTTCCTCCGTTTGGCATAAGCCAAAACAATCATCAAACTTCACGTTCGGCCAGGGCCTGTTTGACGATCAACAAGGCTGGACCCTCACCCGCGAAATCTGCGCCGATGATCAACCCGATCATTATGCCCTTGCCGACAAAGGCCAAAAAGCCTTCACCGGCTGGGGAACATTGATGGCAGTGATCACAGGCCGTCTCCCCAAGTAAAGCTTAAGAGGCAGCACAAGATCAACTCGCGCCAGCACAGTGCAAGTCTTTAAGGCCGAGGGCCACCTCACCGCTTTTCGCCAATTCAACAAGGTGGCCACCGATTTACAGGCTGCTATGCACGACCAAAGATAAGCGTCGCATTCACGCCACCAAAGCCAAAACCGTTGGACAAAACAAAGTCTATGTCGCGCTTGACCGGACCTTCTTTGGCCAGTTCATATTGCGCAGCTGCTTCCATCGGCCGGTCAATATTGATCCCGGGCGGCACCGTTTGCTCCCGCAACGCCATAAGGGAATAGACCGCCTCAATCGCACCAGCAGCCCCCAACAAATGCCCCACCGAGGCCTTTGTCGAATTAACTGCAAGTGATGTACCCCTGTCGCCAAACACAGTGTGAATTGCCTCTATTTCCGCTTCGTCGCCAACTTGGGTGGACGTGCTGTGGGCATTCACATAATCAATTTGGTCGGGCACCATGCCGGCATCCCTAAATGCAAGTTCCATGGCGCGCACACCGCCGGCCCCGCCTGGTGCCAACGCGGTTAGGTGATAGGCATCAGCACATGTGCCATAGCCCTCAACCGTGCCTAAAATCTTGGCACCGCGTGCCCGCGCATGGCTTTCGCGCTCCAGCACCAAGGTGGCAGCCCCTTCCGACAAAACGAACCCCGCATGGTCCTCATCAAAGGGACGTGACGCTTTTCCGGGCTCATCATTATATTTCGTGCAGAGCGCCCGCGCCGCGCCAAAGCCGCCAATCGCCACGGGATCAACGCACGCGTCAGACCCGCCACACACGGCGACATCCACCGCGCCTGACCGCAAAAGACGCACCCCATCGCCGATGGCTTGGGCCGAGGCGGCACAAGCTGTAATGGGCGAGCCGATCTCTCCTTTAAAGCCATAGCGGATCGAAATGTGTCCAGCCGCCATATTGCCCAAGAAGGAGGGCACGGTGAACGGTGACAATCGCCGCGGGCCACGTTCTCTAATGGTCTCGGTGGCCTTTGTCATCGCCGGAAACCCGCCCACACCGGTGGCAATAATGGTGGACGTCCGCTCTTTTTGCTCCTCGGTTTCAGCCACCCATTTGGATTGCTGCAATGCTTCTTCCGTCGCCGCCATGGAATATTGAATAAACAAATCCATCTTCTTTTGGTCTTTGGCGTCGATAAAGTCGTTGGCGTCAAATCCATGCGGATCATCTGCCTTGCTGGGCACCAGTCCGGCCACTTTAGAGCTATAATCGGTTACATCAAACCGGTTATTTTTCACAATGCCGCTCTGCCCTGCCAATAGCCGCGTCCAGTTGGTCTCAACACCAACGCCCAGGGGCGATACCGCCCCCATACCTGTCACCACAATCGGATCATCATTATTCGGTCGCATATAGCTCTCCATTCTCGTGTATATACACTAAAGCACACCCAATCAGGCGCCCCATTCCATTGGCCGACACTGTGTCTGCCCTATCCACACGTCACCACTTGAACGCCCAGCAAGCCCATGTCGCGGGCCGCACGAACCGGTAAGTTTCTACTTCCCGCACCCGCGCTAAAACCTAAACTGTAGGCTCGCCAAATGCGGCAGCCTCAACAGCGTCTCACGCCAACAACAAACGCACCCTCAATCGCAACCCAGCACCTTCAAACCTGCCGCCCACCATTCGTGTATATACACATTGAATGGCCAAAAATATGGCTACAATTTGGCCACGCGCTGCAACACGTTCAGCGCCGCGTCCAACTCCTCACGGCTTACAACCTCCAAAATCGCATCTTGCGCGGCCTGCCAATGGGGCACCATCTTTTCAAACAGCGCCTGCCCTTTTGGCGTTAGGCTGTAAACCACCCCATTGCCCTTGTCGGCTCGGCGTTTTTGCACCACGCCTTTGCGCTCCAACAAGGAAAGATTGCGCGACAGCGTAGACCGCTCAATCGCCAGATAATCGGCCAAGCCTGAAACAGAATCATGCTCGGCCCCGGCCAGTGACGCGATCAGCGAGAACTGCTCAGTCGTGATTTCAAACCGACCAAGCCGCTTGGCAAAATTGCGCGTCATCATGCGTGATGCGGCGCGCGTGTTGCGCAGCACACATCGTTCCAACTCTTTTTGCGCTTCCTGACTTTGTGTGTCCGGAATTTGGCCCGATTTGCTCATAAATCCCTTTTGCCGTGTATTTACACACACGTCAAGCACATATGATGATGCCATTTGTGCACCAATCAGTCTTTGCCTTTTTCCCCACAAATGCTATAGGGGCGCTGAACACCCGTCTAAAGCAAGGCGGGCCTCCCAACTTTTAGCTTTGCGGAGTTCTCATGAGCAAAATTAAGGTAACCAATCCTGTCGTCGAACTCGACGGCGACGAGATGACACGGATCATCTGGCAATTCATTAAAGACAAACTGATCCACCCCTATCTCGATATCGATCTCGAATATTACGATCTGGGCATTGAGGCGCGCGACGCGACCGATGACCAAATCACCGTTGATGCCGCAAACGCCATCAAAAAGCACGGTGTTGGCGTTAAATGTGCCACCATCACGCCAGACGAAGATCGCGTTGAAGAATTTGGCTTGAAGCGCATGTATCGCTCGCCAAACGGCACCATCCGTAACATTTTGGGCGGTGTGATCTTCCGTGAGCCGATCATTTGTCGCAACGTGCCGCGTTTGGTACCGGGCTGGACACAGCCGATCATCGTCGGCCGTCACGCCTTTGGTGACCAATATCGCGCCACAGACTTCAGATTCCCAGGCAAAGGCAAGCTGTCCATCAAATTTGTTGGTGAAGATGGCAAGGAAATCGAGCACGAAGTGTACGATGCGCCAAGTTCAGGCGTGGCAATGGCCATGTACAACTTGGACGATTCCATCCGTGATTTCGCCCGCGCCAGCATGAACTATGCCCTAAACCGCAAAGTGCCTTGCTACTTGTCGACTAAAAACACCATCATGAAAGCTTATGACGGTCGCTTTAAAGATCTGTTCCAAGAAGTTTTTGAAGCAGAATTTAAAGAAAAATTCGACGAAGCGAAGATCACCTATGAACACCGCTTGATCGACGACATGGTCGCCTCTGCCCTTAAGTGGTCAGGTGGCTATGTTTGGGCCTGTAAAAACTATGATGGCGACGTTCAGTCAGACACAGTTGCACAAGGCTTTGGTTCACTCGGCCTGATGACATCTGTTTTGATGTCACCAGATGGCAGAACTGTTGAAGCCGAAGCGGCGCACGGCACCGTGACACGTCACTACCGCCAGCACCAAAAAGGTGAAGCCACTTCAACCAACTCCACAGCGTCAATCTTTGCCTGGTCACGTGGCCTCGCCCACCGCGCCAAGCTGGACGACAATGAAGAGTTGGCCAACTTCGCTGCCACTTTAGAAAAGACCGTGATCGACACCATCGAAAACGGCCAGATGACCAAAGATTTGGCCCTGCTTGTTGGCCCAGATCAAGAATGGCTCTCAACCATTGGCTTCTTGGAAGCAATCGACGAGAACTTGCAAAAAGCTTTGGCGTAATCGCCTCATAAACTGATTCAAGAAAAGCCGCGAAGACATTGTCTTTGCGGCTTTTTGTTTGGTTCCATTTAAGACGTAGGCGGCTGATCCGTTTCAGGCTAACATAGCGCTTCATGCGAAACTGAAATGGGACCCCAATGAGCACGATTTCGGAAACGGGCCAATGTCTTTGTGGTGATCTTAAATACCGCGCCACCGCCCAGCCTATCCACACCACAATCTGTCATTGCCGCATGTGCCAGCGCTCCACCGGCACCGCCTTTCTCGTCGAGCCTATATTTATGCGCGACAACATCGAACTGCTTGCGGGCGAGCCGAAACAATATACGCACAAATCAGATGAGAGTGGCCTCAGCCTATATGTCAATTTCTGCGGCAATTGCGGATCGAAAATATACCAGACATTCGAGCGCTTCCCCGAGGTGATCGGCGTTTTTGCTGGCACATTTGACAACCCGGATTGGTTTGAACGCAGCCCCGAAAACACAAGACATATCTTCACCCGTTCAGCCATCAAGGGCACTGTCCTGCCAAAAGACTTCACCATCTACGAAGAGCACACCAGAACGCTGGGCCAAACGGAAAGCAACGAGCATCAAATACTCACCGCGCATAAACTGGTGACCTGAGAAAATCTCAATATTCCGGGCACCTGATCCGCAAAACATATATGCCTGCGCCCCTTGTTTCAAAGTTTTCAAACCCAATATATGAGGTACACAAACAACGGGTATTTTTATGCGCAACACTTCCTCTCGAGCAACCACCCAAACCGCCCATTTTAAGTCTACTCGCCTTCTGGCAACAGTTGGCGCATTGGGGCTCGCTTTGGGCGCGTTTTTTGTGGCAAGCAATCCCGCCTTCGCTGATGAAACGCGCGAGTATGATTTTACGGACTTCTCCAAGATCGAAATTTCAGAATCTGTTGAAGGTTCTCTGGTGCAATCGAACAGTTTTTCGATCCAAGCCACAGCGGCAGATAAAGAGCTTCTAGATAGCCTGGTCATCGAAAAAACAGGCACCACGCTAAAAATCCACCGCAAAGAGGAAAGCCTGCTCAAAAGCTTGACCAGCCTTTTCGGAGGTCAGTCACCCAAAGTTGTTGTCACCATGCCCTTTTTGAGCGCGGCACATGCCAGCGCGGGCGCTGAACTTGCGATTGAAACGTTCTCGACGGAAAATATTGAACTTCACGCCAGTTCTGGTGCGGATTTGAACGCCAAAAGTCTCACGGCGATTTCGGTCAAGGCCGACAGTTCTTCCGGCGCCGATATTGAGCTTGCTGGCACCTGCGACGAAGCAGAATTTTCATCCAGCTCCGGCGCGGATCTCGATGCTGGTTCTCTTGAGTGCGACAGCGTTTTGGTTGACGCCAGCTCTGGCGCCGACGCAAGCGTCTTCGCCAGCGAAAATCTGAAAGCGAATGCCAGCTCCGGGGCGGACATTAACGTGCGCGGCAATCCAAGCACAACAGAAACCAACACCTCAAGCGGTGGTGAAATCGAACTGAAATAGCCGGCATCGGAGCCCACATGCGCGCCTCCCCTTTTTATTGTAGACAGCAAGTGGCGGTCACAGAGCGAATTGGCCATAGGCACGCTCATTTATCCGCTATAAAGTGAGATCTCGATCTCATTGTAGCGTGGCCAGATATGTTCATTTCCAAATTCTATTTCCTGTTTAAACAACTGCTATCGGAAATTTGGATCAGGCTCACCGCCTTCTCGCTGCTGGCCATTTTAACAGCGCTTGCCGCCGTCGCGCTCAAACCCTTCATTCCAGAGCAATGGATTTGGAATATGGGCAGCCAATCTGTTGAGCCCATTCTCAACATCATTGCGTCGTCCATGTTGGCCGTTTCAACATTCTCGTTGGGGATCATGGCCAATGCCATGTCGAGCGCCGCGCAATCCACAACGCCCCGCGCCACACAGCTCCTGCTTAAAGACAAAACATCTCAAAATGTCCTGACCACGTTTTTGGGCTCATTCATTTTCGCGCTGGTTGGCATTATTGCGCTGCACATGGGCGTTTACGACCAAGGCGGCCGCGTCATCCTCTTGGCGATGACGTTGGTGATCCTCATTATCATCTTCACATCATTTATCAGATGGATCGATCTACTGCGTGTATTTGGACGCATTCCAGACACGCTCGACCGGGTTGAAAAAGCCACCATTTCGACAATGGAAAATTGGCAAATTGATCCGCATCTGGGGTGCAACCCCTATCGCGAAAGCGAGCTCAAGACTGCCAACTGGACGCCCATCCACGCACAGCATCCTGAATATGTGCAGCATGTAGATTTGAACGCGCTGAATGAATATGCGGAGGAACTGGATGCCCGCATCTTCCTCACTGCCCAGCCCGGCACATTTGCGTGCCCCACCCTGCCCTTGGCATGGTGCTCGAAAAAGCTGCAAAAAGACCAAGAAAAGAAAATTCGCCGCATGTTCCACCTTGCGAACGAACGTACATTTGAACAAGACCCGGAACTCGGCTTTGTCGTTTTGGCCGAAACTGGCGCCCGAGCGCTTTCCAAAGCCATCAACGACCCCGGCACAGCGGCGGATTGCCTGCGGCGTGGCCTAAGGATACTCCTTCGCTTCACCCCAAAGGAAATTGACACTCCAGATTATGAACATATTTGGATCGCCCCCTTACCGCTCGACCAGGTTTTGACCACGCTCTTTGTGCCCATGATGCGGGATGGAGGCGAAATTTTTGAAATTCAAAGCACAATCGTCCATTGTTTGGAAAATCTAAGCGCTGCACGAAAAGAATTGTTCAGCGAACCGCTGCAACCAATCATTAAAAAGCATATCAGCCACCTTAAAAACGGAAATTTGCTTTCTGAAGAGATTGAAGCGCTGACCGCTCGGCTTCACAAACTTCAAAAAGCCTAAATGCCCGCACAAAAAAGGCCGCCCGGAAGGCGGCCTTATTTTCTTTGATGTCAGCAGCCTTTATTCAGCCAGCTTGGCCCGCACCGCATCAATCGCATCTTGCGCCTTGTCCGCATCCGGGCCGCCACCTTGTGCCATATCAGGCCGACCGCCGCCGCCTTTGCCGCCCAAGGTTTCAACCGCGACCTTTACAAAATCAACGGCACTCAGATTGTCCTTCAAATCGTCGGTCACCCCAACGGCCACGCCAACTTTGCCGTCGTCGCCAATGCCAACAATCGCGACAACACCCGATTTGATCTGCTCTTTGCCCTGATCAACCAGTCCGCGCAATTCTTTTGACGGCAAACCTTCCGCCACGCGCCCCATAAAGTTGACCTCGCCAACCTTCTCAATTTCGCTGCCACCACCGGCGCCGCCGCCCATGGCCAGCTTTTGCCGTGCATCTGCCAATTGCCGCTCAAGTTGCTTGCGCTCGTCCAGCAGCGCGTCAACGCGCGAAACAATATCTTTTGGCGCCACCTTCAACCGATCAGCAATCTGGCGCACCCGCGCCTCTTGCTCGGCGAAATACGCCCGCGCTGCATCGCCCGTCAGCGCTTCAATGCGGCGCACACCTGAGGCCACAGCACTTTCACCAACAACAGCCACAACCCCAATCTCGCCAGTCGCCTTCACATGCGTACCACCGCATAGCTCCATCGAGTAAGCCTGATTGCCCTTATTGTCGTTGAGCGGTTTGCCCATCGACACCACGCGCACTTCATCGCCATATTTTTCGCCAAACAGAGCCATTGCACCCGCTTCGATAGCGTCATCAACTTCCATCAAACGTGTTTCAACGGGGCTGTTTTGCAGCACGATGCTGTTGGCCATTTGCTCGATCTGCTTCATCTCTTCCGCACCCACCGCTTTGGTGTGTGAGAAGTCAAAACGCAACCTATCGGGCGACACCATTGAGCCTTTTTGAGCCACATGGTCACCCAAAGTCTCGCGCAGCGCCTCATGCAGCAAATGCGTGGCCGAGTGATTAGAACGGATAGACTGACGCCGTACCGCATCAACGCTGAGATGCAGCGCATCCCCAACCTTGACCGTTCCTTCATTCACCTTCGCATGATGGGCAAACACACCGGCTGATTTGGTGGTGTTGGAAATGGTAACGTCAACGCCCTCTTCGTGGGCACGTCCGGTATCGCCAACCTGACCGCCGCTTTCGCCATAAAACGGCGTTTGGTTGAACACCAGAACACCGGTTTCACCCGCAGCCAGTTCCTCAACTTCAGCACCATCTTTAATGATGGCAAGTACTTCGCCATCCGCCTTTTCGGTTTCATATCCGAGAAACTCAGTGGCCCCTTTTTGATCCGCAATTTTGAACCAGATCGCCTCCGAAGCTGCATCCCCGGAGCCTGACCAGTTTTTCCGGGCCTCAGCCTTTTGCGCTGCCATGGCCTCATCAAAGCCTTTTTGGTCAACATCAATGCCGCGCTGGCGCAATGCATCCTGGGTCAGGTCCAGCGGAAAGCCATAAGTGTCATAGAGCTTAAACGCTGTCGCCCCTTCAAGGGTCGCCCCTTCGCTTAAGCCTTCAGTCTCATCTTCCAAAATCTGCAAACCACGGCTCAAGGTTTTCAAGAACCGTTCTTCTTCAAGCTTGATCGTTTCCTTGATCATCGCCTCGCCGCGTGACAATTCGGGATAGGCTTGGCCCATCTCCCGCACCAAGCTGCCCACCAATTTGTTGATCACAGGCTCATTGGCCCCCAACAAAGTCGCATGGCGCATGGCACGACGCATGATCCGCCGCAGCACATAACCGCGGCCCTCGTTCGACGGCAGAACACCCTCGGAAATCAAGAATGACATGGAGCGCAAATGATCGGCAATTACCCGGCGGCTTTGGTCGCCCTTATCGCCAATATCCGTGTTGGTGACATCGGCCACGCCAGCCAAAAGCGCCTTGAACATATCGGTTTGATAATTATCGTGGGTGCCTTGCAAAACGGCGGCGATCCGCTCAAGCCCCATGCCCGTGTCAATTGACGGCCGCGGCAAATCAGTGCGGTCACCATTGGCGTGCTGCTCATATTGCATGAACACCAAATTCCAAATCTCGATGAAGCGGTCACCATCTTCTTCCGGGCCGCCCGGAGGGCCACCCCAAATATGGTCACCATGGTCAAAAAAGATTTCCGATGATGGACCACATGGTCCGGTGTCACCCATCATCCAAAAATTGTCGCTGGTGGCGATGCGAATGATGCGATCATCACTAAGACCCGCAATCTTTTTCCACAAATCAAAGGCTTCATCATCTTCGTGATAAACCGTGACCAATAGCTTGTCTTTAGGAAGACCAAATTCCTTATGCACCATGTGCCAGGCATGCTCGATGGCTTGCTCTTTGAAGTAATCGCCAAATGAGAAGTTGCCCAGCATTTCAAAGAATGTGTGGTGGCGTGCAGTGAAGCCAACATTGTCCAAATCATTGTGCTTGCCGCCTGCGCGCACACATTTTTGCGCGCTTGTCGCCCGAGAATAGTCGCGCTTTTCAACGCCGGTGAACACGTTTTTAAACGGCACCATACCGGAGTTCACAAACATCAAGGTCGGGTCATTGCGCGGCACCAATGGCGCGCTATCGACCAATTCATGATCATGTGATTGGAAGTAATCAAGAAACTTCGATCGAATATCGTTTACGCTGGTCATAAATCTCTGTCGGCCTTGCACAAAAGTCAGAACTTCAGGCGGTTTTACACGCCACAACTCGCCCTGTCCAGCAATTGAGTGGCGGTTAAAGTTCGACAATACAAACAAAAAAGGCGCCGAAAAATTTCGGCGCCTAAATGTCAGCAAGGACAAATTAATCCAACATCTATTTGTCGGACTTATCGACAATCTCAAGACTATCATCAGCCTCGGTTTTGTCTGGTTGCGGTGGGGCAATCATATTTTCGGTCAAAAGGCCGGCACTCTCGCGCACGCCGCTTTCAATTTCATAAGCAATTTGTGGATTGTCCTTCAGGAACTGGCGGGCATTCTCACGCCCTTGGCCCAAGCGCTCGCTATTGTAAGAGAACCAAGACCCAGATTTCTCCACCAATCCGGCTTTCACACCCAAATCAAGCAACTCGCCAGTTTTGGAAATGCCTTCGCCGTAAATAATATCGAACTCAACCTGGCGGAATGGTGGTGCCAACTTGTTCTTCACCACTTTCACCCGTGTCTGGTTGCCCACCACTTCGTCACGATCTTTAATCGCGCCGATGCGGCGAATATCCAAGCGCACAGATGAATAAAACTTCAGCGCGTTACCACCTGTTGTGGTCTCCGGCGACCCAAACATCACACCAATCTTCATCCGAATTTGGTTGATGAAAATCACCATGGTTTTCGACCGTGAGATAGAGGCGGTCAATTTACGCATGGCCTGGCTCATCAAGCGCGCTTGCAAGCCGGGCAAACTATCGCCCATTTCGCCTTCCAACTCGGCCTTTGGCGTCAATGCCGCAACAGAGTCGACCACCAGCAAATCAATGGCGCCAGAACGCACCAACGTATCGGCAATCTCCAAGGCTTGCTCGCCAGTATCTGGTTGTGAGATGAGTAAATCATCAATATTCACGCCAAGCTTACGGGCATAAATCGGGTCCAGCGCGTGTTCAGCATCAACAAAGGCACAAATGCCACCAGCGCGTTGCGCTTCTGCAATCGCATGCAAGGTCAGCGTGGTTTTACCTGAGCTTTCAGGTCCAAAAACCTCGATAACCCGACCACGCGGCAAACCGCCAATACCCAGCGCAATGTCCAACCCCAACGAACCTGTAGGAATCGATTCCACTTCAACAGCAGAATTCTCCCCCAGGCGCATAACAGAGCCCTTACCGAAATTTCGCTCAATCTGAGAGAGCGCGGCCTCAAGAGCCTTCTTCTTATCCATAGATCCCCCTTCGACGACGCGAAGTTGTGAATTTGCCATATGCCCTCTCCTTATTCCAAAGTCCTGAGGTCCATGCAAATTTATTCGGACCAAGGGAAAAATACAGTTTGTACTATATTTGTTCTCATATTTTAAGGGCGTTGTCAATCTAATTAAGTAATTGAAATAACATCAGTTTGAATATTTGTTCTATTTTTGATCCAAAAACACATGCAAATTAACCATTTGCGTTAGTTACAACTGTCGCAACTTAGGATTGTTCGGAAACCAGAAAACCGCCAAAGAATCAGATTCGCAACGATCCCGCTTAATCCAAATCAGCCTGATCTTCAGTCTCACCTTCCAAAACAGTCTTCACTTTGGCAGCCAGTTGTTTGAGCGAGAATGGCTTTGGCAGGAACTCGACGCTCACATCATCCTCAAGGCCCTTGCGCACATTTTCTTCCGCATAGCCCGAAACAAAGATCACTTTGATATCCGGATAACGCTGGCGCATTTCACCCAACAAGGTTGGTCCGTCCATCTCTGGCATGACAACATCGGAAATCAACAGTTCAATCTCGCCGTCAATTTCTTCCAGCACTTCAAGCGCAGCCACGCCGCTATCGGCCTCATGCACCACATAACCCGCTGACGACAATGCCCGTGCGGAGAAGGCGCGTACGCTATCTTCATCTTCCACGATCAAGATGCGCTCTTTGCCTGTAAGATCGCGCGCTTTCTGCGTGATGGCCCGATCAGCGGCTTCGCGAGGCACATGCGCATATTTAGGCAAGAAGATACGGAATGTTGTTCCCCGGCCCAATTCGCTATCCGCGTAAATGAAGCCACCTGTCTGCTTCACAATGCCGTAAACGGTCGACAGCCCAAGCCCCGTTCCCTTGCCAATATCTTTGGTGGTGAAGAAGGGTTCAAAAATCTTGTCTTGCACCTCTTGGCTCATGCCAGTGCCGGTATCGGCCACTTCGATCAAGACATAGTCAGCCGCCGGCATGCCGCGATAATTGAAGGTGGCCGCTTCGGCTTCTGTCACGTTGCGCGTGCGGATATCCACAGACCCACCGTCAGGCATCGCATCACGGGCGTTGACCACAAGGTTGATCACCACCTGCTCAAGCTGCACATGGTCGGCCCGCACGGCCCAAAGCTCGGCTTCGTGATCGACGCTTAGGCTAATGCTATCGCCAATCAACCGCTTGAACAGCACCGTCAAATCATCGACCAACAGCGACACTTCCAGCACTTCAAGGCGCAGAGTTTGCCGCCGTGAGAACGCCAGCAATTGCCGCACCAACCCAGCAGCGCGGTTGGCATTCTGCTTAATTTCCATCGTATCTTTGAACGACGGGTCATTGGGGCGCAAATTGAGCAACAACAAATCCGAAAAGCCAATAACGGCAGTCAGAATATTATTCAAATCGTGAGCAATACCGCCTGCCAACTGGCCAACAGCCTGCATTTTCTGGCTTTGTGCAAATTGCTGTTCCAGCACCCGCTGTTGCGTGGTGTCCAGCGCATAAACAATGGCGCTTTCGCCCTGCTCATCCGGGTCTTCAATGCCGGAAACATAAAGCCGCACACTGCGTTCCTCGTCACTTTTCAGCACCGCATCCACCGGCTCGATTGTGGAATGGTTGGCGTTGGCCTGCTCCAACGCGGTCAACAAATTCGCTTTCGCATCGTCAGAAACGAAGTCGGACAACGGCAAATGATCAATCGGTCGCTCGCCACGCTCATTGTCAAATGTGCGCATAAAGGGCGCGTTGGTGCGTAAAATACGGCCCTGTGAATCCACCGCAGCAATCGCAAACGGGGTGTCGTTGAAAAAGCGTGAGAACTTGACTTCAGCCGTGCGCAATTCTTCGGAAAGATCCGCGCCTTTGGAACGGTCCAGCACCAGCGTGCGTGTTTCGCCCAAATCGCCCTCGGCCAGGCGGGCAGCCCGATGCAGCAACCGCACGGGCAAATTGGTGCCATCGCGCTTGACCAGATCAATATCAATAATTTCGGTTTTGATTTGCCCGTCAGCACTGCCCCCCAGCAATAGGCCAGAGCCATCGCCGCGCACAATTTCAGAAAGCTGAATGGAGCCCGTATCGAACTCCGCCAAATCATAGCCCAGCCAATTGGCCAAAGTGGCGTTTAAATATTGGATTTGGCCATTTCCATTGGTGGAAAAGAACCCGGCAGGCGCGTGATCAAGATAATCAATCGCGCGTTGCAGTTCCAAAAAGATGTTTTCTTGTTTGGCACGGTCGCGCGAAATATCCTCAACACTCCACATGACGAGCGCGCGCCCCCCAGCTTGGTCCACAGCAGGCAGCGATTGCACGCGCACACGATACCAAATGGGCATTTCTGGGTTTTCACCAGTAAGCGACGTGGTCAAACGAATATCTTCGACCGCCCGACGCCCTTCCTGAGCAGCGCGCGACAAACGATAGATCGGCTCTGCGGCCTCAGGCGCGCTGGCAAAAAGCCGCGGCACACTGGCCAATGCAGTCCGGTCCAACCCGGCCACAAGCTCGCCATAGGCGGCATTGGCATAAACCAACCGGCCATCCCGATCCGACACCACAGCGCCATAATCGAGGCTATCCACAATCGCGTTTTGCAGCGCGGGGCCATCATCATGATGCGACAGGCGAAACAGCCCGGCCGCCAACCCGAATAGGCTGAACACGCCGAGCACAGCCAACAGGCCAAGCACCAGCATCAAAATGTCGGCAGATATCTGATCGCCATAGACGGCATAAACAACGGCCAAGCCGATAAAAAAGAGCGTCAAGACCAGCACGCGCCAAAGCCCAGGATTCCCCAGGGGCTTTTTCACAGCTGGTTGCGGATATGTGTCCTCTTGGAGCGGGGTCACCGCCATCGTCCATGCCCTCTCACACTACTCTACTTCGGCATTGAGAATCACCAAAGTTAACCCTTCATAAATCTTTGCGCCAATTGCGTCCAACCACAAGTGAATGTGGCGATTTATTTGGGCTTTTGCCCGAAGGAGATGTATTTTTATGACGATTTTGCACTCCAGGAGCGCACACGACGCAAGCGCATCACATAGCCGATCACTTCCGCCACCGCTTTAAAGTGCTGCACAGGTATCGCCTCCTCAATTTCAACCGTGGCGTGCAACGCCCGCGCCAGCGGCGGATTTTCGACAATTGGAATATCGTGTTCCGTGGCCAATTCCCGAATTTTAAGCGCGACCTGATCCACGCCCTTGGCCATGCAGATCGGCGCAGACATGCCCGCTTCATATTTCAGCGCCACCGCATAGTGGGTCGGGTTGGTGATCACCACGCTGGCATCGGGCACATTCTGCATCATGCGCTGGCGCCCCCGTTCAGCCCGAATTTGCCGCAGTTTGGCTTTGACCTTTGGGTCACCTTCCATTTGCTTATATTCGTCGCGCACCTCTTTCATGGTCATCTTTTGTTTTTCAAACCATTTGTTGCGCTGATACATAAAGTCTAATCCAGCCACCACTGTCACAACCGCCAACGTCGCCAGAATGATTTTGATGCCCATTTCCTGAAAGGTGAGCATCAAAGTGGCGGGGTCTGCCGTCACCAACGTGTCCAGCCGATCACGCTCCGGCCACATCACCAAAAACATGATGAAAGACACGATCGAAAGCTTGGCCAAACCTTTGGCGAAATTCACCAATGCATCTTTGGAAAACAAACGCTTAGCACCACTCAACGGCGACACTTTCGACCATTTCGGCTTGAGCGGATCGAGCGACCAAACCGGCGCATGTTGCACCAGATTTGCAGCAAGCGCGAAACCTGCCAGGATCAACAATGGCACCAGCGCCACCAACAAAACGGTACCAGCGATTTCATTCCAAAATCCGGCAAACCCGGCTTCGCCAATTTCATATTGGTCCGCATTCGCCATGACGTTTTTCAACATCCCGGTCAGCGTGCCAGCCGTAAACGGTGCCATCAGCGAAAAGATCAATGCCGTGCCGAGCAGCATAAACCAGGTGGTCAGCTCTTGGCTTTTCGCCACATCCCCCCGTTTGTGCGCGTCTTGCAGCTTTTTCTCGGAGGGGTCCTCGGTTTTCTCGGACTTATCCGGTTCGTCAGCCATTATCTCACCCCAACAAGTGCCATAAAGAATTGCTCAAGATGTTCGACATAGAGCACCATCATCACGCTGAGCAGCAAGGCGAACAGCAAAAGCCCCAACGCAATATTGGCCGGCATGGCGATAAAGAACACCTGCAATTGCGGCATCAAACGGGCCAAAAGCCCCAAGCCGAAATAGAACACCAAGCCAAAAACAATAAACGGCGCAGACATTTGCACCCCAACAACAAAGCTGGAGGAAATCACCTCCAACGCCATGGTCGCAGCATCTTCCAAAAGGATTGGCGCCCCCGGCGTAAAAATCTCATAGCTATGATAAATCCCTGCCAACACAAGATGGTGCAAATCCATCGAAAAGATCAGCGTCACCCCCAAAACGGCGATGAAGTTACCAAAAATCGCCCCCTGCAAACCGCCCTGTGTGGGGTCAGATGTTTGGGCGAAAGACAAACCGGTCTGAAACGCAATCGTTGAACCGGCCACCTGCGCCGCAGAGGTCAACAACCGCGCGGTCCCCCCAAGCACCAAACCAACGGCAAGTTCGGAAGCAAGCAAGGCAATAATCGGATAAAAAGCCAAACTGGTTTGCGGATAGGTCGTTGAAATCAAGGGATACATAATAAATGTGAAGGTCAGCGCCAGCGTCAATCGCATCCGAATAGACAGGCGGCTTGATGAAAATCCCGGCATCAACATGATCAACGTGCCCAAGCGGGCAAAGATCAAAAAATAGAGCAAAACGGTTTGCGGCAACCAATTGATGCTGAGATCCATGGCTACCCACCGGTGATGATCAGATCAACCACCCTGTCCATATACCCTGAGAGTTGCGCGCCCATAAAAGGCAGCATCAACAGCATCGTGATGAAAATGGCCAAAATTTTTGGCACAAACACCAAAGTCATTTCCTGAATTTGGGTCAGGGCCTGGAACAACGCGATCACAACGCCCACCACAAGCCCAACAATCATCAAGGGAGCCGACACATAAATCAGTGTCCAAATACCGTCTTGTGCAACGTCGAGAACTTGTGCGCCGGTCAACAACGCCTCCTAATTATGCCAATTAGATCGGCATCTGCATGATTGATTCATAGGCGGTGATCACCCGGTCACGAATCGTCACCACCGTTTCCATCGCAATCTCAGTCTCGGAGATCGCGGTCACAACATCAACCACGTTTGAATCACCATTCACAAGATCCATGGCCTTTTGGTCGGCCACACGGCCAGTTTCGACCACTTCTGTCAAAGATTGGGTCAGCATTTCGCCAAAATCTGGGCCGTTGCTCGGCTTTTGCGCCAGTTGTGCGCCCTGCTGCCCGGTGTTGCCCAGCTGTGCTGCGCTCGCATATGCGTTGGACGCTGCTGCAAATGGTACGCTCATATTATTCCCCAATTTTGTTTGGCATTAAGCAGCGCGCCATTCCCCAATTTTGCGCTGCTCAGCCCTTCCCGTAATTATCCGCGTAAAATGTCCAGCGTGCCGCCCAACATTTGCCGGGTGACGCTCACCACGTTCAAGTTGGCTTCATAAGTGCGCTGGGCTTCCCGCATATCCATTGTTTCAATCAAGCTGTTCACGTTTGGATAAAGCACATAGCCGCGCTCATCCGCCGCCGGGTGGCCCGGCTCATAACGCGATTGAAAGTCGCTTTGATCATAGGCAACGCGCCCAATCTTCACCTCATTCGCCGACAATTCATTGTTATAAACCGCCTCGAATGTCGGCACCTTACGCCGATACGGGTCCTGCCCCGGCTCCTTCGCCGCAGAGCTGGAGTTCGCCATGTTTTCAGCGATAATCCGCATCCGCGCCGATTGAGCGTGCAAGCCAGTGGCCGCAATTTTCAGCGAATTCATAAAATCAGAAGACATCATTCACCTCTATTTCTACTAGCGACCCAGCGCAGTTCTAATCAACCGCAACGAGCGTTTATAAACGGCAGTTGCCGCTTGGTAGTCCATTTGGTTGGTGGACACCTTCATCATTTCATCTTCAAGCACCACACCATTGCCTTCAGGCGTAATCTCAAAGTTATTCATTTGCCGTGCGCCGAATCCGTCCGCGCCTTGCCCCACCACGGAAATATGGTTCACATTGGTCACGCGAGTCGAAACCGTACTCATCTTCAAGTCGGACTGGTGGGTGGCAAAGTCGAACTCTTTCAGATCCCGCCCGCGGAAATCAGGCGTATCTGCGTTGGCAATGTTCTCTGCCAACAATGTTTGCCGTGTCTGGTGCCACTTCATCTTCTGCGTCAATGCATCGAAAAGTGGCATCTTTGTAATCGACATACCTACCTCGCTTTAATGCTAGGCAGATATTGCCGGGCAAATGGTTAACGCGGCGTTAATAATCTGTGCAATTTTCAATAAATGCCGGGCAATAATGTTTCAAAATGCATCAGGGCCCCGATTGACCCTTGCGCTAGGCATTTTTTGCCAGCATCATTTTTTATGTGATCACCACATTTTGACCAGATAGGTTTCTTATGCCACACATCACAAGAGACGAACATAGAGGCGACAATGGGTTTTTTAACTGAGATTTTAGGCGAAGATTTGGGCAATATTGCCATTGTGATTGGTGGGCTGTTTATCACCGTACTGGCCATCATTCTGGTCGTTTGGCTGATCAAGGTGGTTTTTCGCGCCAGCCGCGATGGCATGCGCTCCAAACTGCGTCGCCTGGCGGTGCTGCAATCCGCACCCGTGGACAATAAGCGTCAATTGGTAATTATCCGCCGCGACGATGTCGAACATTTGTTGATGATTGGCGGCCCCAATGACGTGCTCATCGAAAGCGGGTTCCAAAGCCCTACCGAAACCCAGCGGTCGGTCGCCACGTCTAAGCTGGACCCACCCAAAAATGAAAATATGAAGGCTGAAGTTGAGACAAGCGAGAGCGTGCAAACCGCGCCGCCAATTGTCGCAAAGCCACGCCCAGCAGGCCCTTCACGCACAACACCTGTATCGCCACTCGAAGATCGGGTTGAACCACCCCTGCGTGAGCCCCAAGCCAATAAAGGCGCCAATGTCACCCCAATGCCAAACCTTGCCCCAATTGAAAAGCTGCAGGAGCTGGCGCGGTCCACACCTGAGTCAGGCGCCAAAACCCTCAAATATCCGGGCCTCTTGCGCGGTGGCAGCAAGCAAAAAGACGTGGATAGCCTGGTTTCTGACAATAAAAATCAAGAAGCGAAAGCCGACTCAGATAAATTGAACGCTGAAAACGCTCCCAGCGAGCACGAAGGAGCCGACACAGCGTCAGACCATGGGAAAGACAAAGCCAAACAAGATTAGTTTGCGCCTCGCGCCGGCGACAATGTCCCCGGCGCAACTGTTCACGGCTGAACGGCTAAAATCCTTCGGCTGGTTCAGCGCAAAATCTTTCACATTCTGCTTTGTGATTCTGATGCTGGGGGCGCTATTGGTGTTCCCCAGCTTCGCCCAAGATATCTCCATTGATTTTGATGACCAAACCACCCTGACCGAGCGGGCTGTTCAGCTCATCGGGATCATCACAATTCTGTCGCTGGCACCGTCTATTCTGGTTATGGTAACCTCATTCACACGGATTGTGGTGGTGTTGTCCCTTTTGCGCACAGCAATTGGCCTGCAAACCGCGCCGCCAAACTCAGTGATGATTTCCTTGGCGCTGTTCCTCACCGCCTTCGTCATGGCCCCCACACTGCAACAATCCTACGATCAAGGCATTGCGCCATTGGTGGCCGGGGACATGTTGATTGAAGAGGCCGTGCCAGAGGCCATCGCCCCGCTACACGAGTTCATGCGCGCCCATGTGCGGGACAAGGATGTGCAGCTATTTTTGGACCTGACGGAAACACCTATTCCGGAAGCCCCGGAAGAGCTGAGCATCACCGTACTGGTGCCGGCCTTTATGATCTCAGAACTGCGCCGGGCATTCGAAATCGGCTTTTTGCTCTTCGTGCCCTTCATCGTGATCGACATGGTCGTCGCGTCAGTGCTCATGTCCATGGGCATGATGATGCTGCCGCCCATCGTGATTTCATTGCCGTTTAAACTGATTTTCTTTGTGCTGGTCGATGGCTGGAACCTGGTCGCAGGTTCATTGATCCGCAGCTATATTGGCTGACCAAGCACCTGCCCTACAAAATGTCCTGATCAGGCGCCAACGCCCCGGTGGTGCCATAGCGCTCTTTATAAGCGGCTAGGAATGAGTTGAGCGAATCCACATCAGCAATCTCTTTTGCCAAGGCCTTAAACTCAGATGTGCCGAAGGCTGTCTTGCTTGTCACAAACTCAAACACGGGCCACTCTGGTGTCGATGCCATGCGATTAGAGAACTTGGCCCGCAATCGCGTGAGGCCGATCTCATCACCACCCAATGTGTAAGCGACCGCCGCTTTCACAAGGTCATTACGCACGCTTGTGGGCAAAGAGCCGCCATCCGTATATTGGTCCGCATAAATGCGCTCAATCAGCTCGCCCGCTTCCCGATAACGGCGTCCTGCCCAATGGGCATCCACCTCCAACAACCGCGCATCAAAGCCCTCAATTTTCCGCAATATGTCGACAGCCAGCTCATCACGCCCCGCATCGATCAATGCTTTTGCTTCCAATATCCGACGTTGACGTTCCAGCTGAGGTACCAAATTGGCAAGACGCGTTTTGTAGAGCGCTTTAAGCGCCAGATCAGCGCGCCGATTGGCAATGTGGATGATGGCGAGGTCAGCCGCAATTTTGGCGCGTGCCACCCCTTCCAGCCGGTTTTCAACTTGATAGTCAAGCAGCTCCGCGGCCTGATCGAGCAGATCCACGCGCACCAAACGCCGCGCCAAATTACGGATCATTTCATCGCCCTTGGCGCCAGCTGGGGTTAAGCGACGGAAGTCATAATAAAGCCCCAACGCCCGGATGGGTTCCAACCGATCTGCTTCACCATTCAAAAACAGATTTTCAAAAATCTGGCGCGAAAGCTCAAAATGACGCGTTTCCTGAGGCGTATCCTGGTGCACAACTTGCATGCGTTCCAGCGTCTCGAAACCACCGCGATAGTCCTGGTTTTTGAACTGCAAACGCCCGTAAAGCTCTTGGATGTTGGCGCCCAACTCGCCACCGCGCCACGCCAGCGATTGGATGGACAAGGTCGCCACCGCTTTATCGAGATCGATATTGCCTTGCTTTTCCAACACGAGCAAAGTGCGATACACGGCCTCCGCATAGGTCGGGCGAATATCCATATTCAGCACGCCGCCATAAGTATCCAGCGCGTCCGCATATTCGCCATCAACCTCATCTACGCGGCCGGCGAGCAAATCATATCGTGACAAATCCTCTCTGCTCAGCGTGCTAAAATCGATCCCACCCAAATAGCGGATGGCCGAAGTGGAATCGCCTAGCTCAAGCGCCGCCCGCGCCGCGGAAAAGAAAAACTCATTGGCCACCCAAAGTGGATAGGCCTCAACCGCCTGTTCGGCCAACAACGCATCATTCCGCGCGATTTCATATTCACCGCGTTTGGCCCGGGCAATGGTGCGCCAAATAATGGCATCAGCAGCCTCTAAAAACTCATCCTCAAGCAGTATTTCCAGCGCTTCTTCATAGCGATGTGCCAACACGTTGGCTGCGGCTTGCACAGTCTTGGCTTCCTCATAAAGCTTTGGCCGTTTGGTGTCTTCTTCCCAAACCTGCAATACGCCGAGTGCTTCATGTGTGAGCTGGTTTGCCAGATAATATCGCGCCAACTCAACCCGCGCGCTCTCGCGTGCCGCGCCTTCAGCCTCAGCCGCACGGGCCAAAATTTCCTCACGCTTCTTGACATATTCATTCGGCCGCGTTTCGCTTGCCGTCAAATCGATATACCCAACGCGTTCGCCAACTTGTTCAGGCGCTTCACGATTGATGTCTGTGGCAGAAGACAGCATAAGCTGTCCCTCGGCATCGATAATAACTTCCGACCCGTCAATTTCCAGCCGAACATCGGAATGGTAAGGCTTGATGACCAGGCCGTGGACCGCCCGCAATGCTTTAAAATCCACATATTCGAGGTCGCGTACGATCGCGCGTGACGGCGGGTAAGCCGTAACCACCTGCAACATATCGCCCACATTGGGATCGCGTAACTGGTGAACCCGGCCAGGTCGCAAAATGTCCGCCACCAAAACTGTGCGCCCATCGCTTTGTTGCGCCTGTGTCAACGTCATCGGCTCAGTTGGTGCAATCAAAATATCACCCAACGACAACACCCATGACCGACCTTCAGCACCCAATGTCGCCAAACGATCCGCGTTCATGGTCATTTGCACAATCTGGGTTTCCCCCGCTTGGTCAACGTCGATAGATTGGGCAATCCCCCCCAGCAGTTCCGTGTCCGCAGGCGGATCAATCGCCACATGAGTGTCAAAAACCATCCAAACGGTCTCGCCCCGCTTAAATACGGCTGCTGGTGTGTCTTGCTCAAATGGGAAAATCAGGCGAACCGTACCACCAATTTTGTTCACAAACGGCGTGATCCGCACTTGGCGCGACAAGGAGGGTGTCTTGCGCAACAGCGGATCTATTTCCTCTTCTTGTGCTGCCACTTCATCCTTATCGGCGATCTCTTCCGGCAGCTGCTCTGGCGCAACCTCGGTGATCGGCACCCCAACGTCCTCACGCGTGGAGAAATCCAAATCGAGCGTATAATTTCTCTTATCCTCTTGGAAAAAGCGCGGCTCAACATTCTCAGTCAGCTCGAAACGCACGATCAATCCATCGCGCGTTACTTCCTTGCTAACGCTTTCAATTTCCTCAGGTAATTCGGTTTGAATGGGATAGAGATCAACATCCACCGGCCACTCAAACTTTAGCGCGCCGCCCTTGACGGTCTCGGTCCAGCTGGCTTCAGTATCGATTGTCCACTCAAATTTAACGCGCGTGAATGTGGGATGTCGGCCAACGCGCACAATGGCGTTCGGCTTGGTTTCGCGCGCGATCCGTTCTTTGCGCCGCTGCTCCGCCAACTTGGCCGCCTGCTCGGCGCGCAAAGCCAGCTCCGCCACCACATCCTCGGGCAACGCAGGGTCAAGCCCTTGCCAATCACGGGGGATAAAATCAATAAACAAACGTTCACCGGCTTCAATCCGGTTGATGCGATAGTCCTGTTTCAGACCAAAACGAATGCCTTTTAAATCCGGATCGACCCGGGCAACAGCAACATATTCGCCCAATTGCTCTGTCACATCAGGCAATTGCACATCGATGGGTTGTGAAAACTCAATGCTCATCACCCCACCGCTGGTCGAAATGGAGTATGACGGCAGATTTAGCCGATCAACAAATTTAAGAATAATGCGCCCAAAGCCCGGCTGGCCCTGCGCCACAAGTTCAAGTCGCTGCTTCTCTTGTTGATTTTGCGCCAAGGCAAAGGTCGGCGCAAAAGACATAGCAATCCCGCCTGCGAGCGCGGATAGCACCAACGCTCGGCACAACGCTTTTTGCATGGCTTTTATCAACACCATTTGCGGGATGGGCCTCTTCACGATTAATCGTCGGGACAAATCTAACGCCTAGCGATTAATACTTTACTTACCAAACCAGCGTTTCAGCCCTTATTGCCCCACAATTTGTGGCAGGCCACCATCTTGATTTGGCACCGTTTCCATCTGCTGGAGATTGGGGTTGGCGAGGTTGATGGTCAATGCTTCGGCCTTCTCGCCATCCATGCTTGCCAAAATTGAGGCCATTTTTCGCGGATTCATCTGCTCGACCATCCGCACCAGAACCAACATATCCAAGCGATCAAAAATGCGGGCTGCATCCTTGGGCTTCATGTTTTCATACATTGAAACAAGCGATTGGAATTGCTCATCTTCCAAGCCTTCTTTCCGGTCAACAAGCTGTTGAATACGTGCTTCAATTTCCTTCAATTCTGCCGCTCTGGTTTCCAGCCGAATTTCTGCCGCGCGCACAATATCTTCTTGCACACGCAGTTGCGCCTCAAGCGTATCCAACTCTTTGCGGCGCTCGCTCAAGCGCGCAAGAATTGCACGTTCCGTGTCGGCAAGATCATCTTCGGACTCCCACGCAACAATGTCGCCATTTTTCATCAACGTGATTGGCGCAGCATCAGTGGGCTTTTCCTCCGCCGCCATTTCTTCCTCGGTCATGCTGGCATCATCAGCCAAGCTATTGCCGGATTCCTTCGCCATGTCGTCTTCTTGAACCTCGGCATCCTGAGGCTCCGCCGGGGCTTCCTGCGCGATAACCGTTTGGGCGCCGCCAAGGGTATATCCATCACCTGAAACAACGCCCAGAACTTTAAACAAAAACAACGCACTTGCGGCGACGATCACCACAGGCAGCAGGCGGACAGAATTCATGCGGCTTCACCTTTTGAGCGGGTGTATCTATCCAATTGCGACAAGGCATTGCGCGCTTTGGGCTGGCGCGGTGCTTCGGGCGTATATTGTTCGCGCGCGGGCAAGCCCTTTTCGGCTTCTGCTTCGCGCGCGGTTTTGGCAATCTGGCTGATTTTTTCCAGCAAACTGTTGCCGGCATGCACGTGTTGGGCAATTGAAGTGTTGAAGCCTTCAGCTTCCTGCAGCCGCGCTTGCAATTGCGCATCCGCCTCGGCCGCGGTTTGCTTCATGCCTTGAATGGCACCATTCGCCATATCCGTGGCGCGCACCAAATCTGTGATCATCGCCCGCAGCGCATCCCGGTCTGCATGCAGCCGCTTCAAACGAACATTAAGCACATAGCAATAGCCGATGGTCAGCATCAGCAAAATGGCCACGGCGCCTTCCACGATCAATCCAAAAGCCAAACCACCCATATTAGTCACTCCCCTGCTCGTCCATCGCCTCAAAAACAGCCATCGTCACCTTTGGTGGATTGAGCGGACGGGTTACACGTACTGAAACATTTTTGCCAATATGGCCCATTTGCGCTTCGGTCAATTTCACATCACCACAACGCAATGTTACCGGATCTGTCGGCGTGCGCTCGAACATCAGCGTGTCACCTTCAGAAATATTCATCGCCTGCGACAGCGGGATTTCCCACTCATGCAGCACTGCTTCTAACTCAGAGTCTGCCCGATAGATTTCAGAAGCCAAGTGGCCTTCCCAAATCGGATCACGGCCGAACTTCTCACCCATGAACATTTGCAGCAATTGCTCACGAATGGGTTCGATGGTCGCGTAGGGCAGCAAAATCTCAACTTTGCCGCCGCGATCATCCATATCAATGCGCAGCTCAATCAAAATGGCGGCATTGGCAGGGCGCGCAATCGCGGCAAAGCGCGGGTTGGTCTCCATGCGCTCAACGTTGAAGGTCACGGGCGTTAGCGGCTCAAATGCCTTCATCATGTCATCGAGGATCAACTCGATCATGCGCTGGGTCAGGCTCATCTCGATGGTTGTATAAGGACGCCCTTCAACCCGAATGGTGTTGTTGCCCCGACGCCCGCCGAGCAGCACATCAATCATGGAATAGATGAGGTTACTTTCAACCGTCATCAAACCAAAATTGTCCCACTCTTCGGCCTTTAGCACGGTCAGAATGGCAGGCAACGGCACTGAGTTTAGATAGTCCCCAAACCGCACCGAGGTGATGCTGTCGAGTGAAACTTCAACATTGTCAGATGTGAAATTGCGCAATGATGTTGTGGTCAACCGCACCAAGCGGTCAAACACAATCTCCAACATGGGCAGGCGTTCATATGACACAAGCGCCGAGTTGATCAGCGCTTGCACGCCAGACATTTCGCCTTCGCTCAAGTCAGCCTGATCGAAGCCCAGCAAATTATCGATTTCATCTTGGTTGAGGATACGGTCGGCATGACTATCACCGTCACCGTCGCCCTCGCCTTCAATCATCGAGGCCCATTCAGACGCCATATCATCGTCACTCTTGGACTGTTCTTCGTCCAGGGCGCTCATTAGATCGTCATTTTCATCAGCCATGATGTAACCTTATTGAACCAGAATTTCTTTGAACAGAATGCTGTCCACTTGTGCAGGAAACACCGCGAGGTTCACCCGGCGCCGCAACTCTTCTTTCAAGCGATAAATGCCGGCAGACCCTTCAAGGTCGGAGCGGCGTAACTCGCGCAGATAAACCTGAAATGTGTCCAACACACGCGGCATGCGTGGCTCCACAATGTCGATCAGGGCTTCATCAGATAGCTCCAGCGCGATGGCGAGCTTGAGAAACACTTCATCATTGTCCGCATCATCATTCAAATTCACGGTGATGGTCGGCAAATCATAAAAAACGCTGGTCCGCACTTCCGCAAGTTCGGGCTTGTCGCTGCCATTGCCGGCAAAGAAAAAGAAGTATGCGCCGCCACCAGCTGCCGCCAAAAGGGCAACAACAGCACCGATAATAACCATCAATGGTGGTTTCTTTTTTCCGGCTTCGCCTTCTTCGCCATCTTCGGGGGCGGTATTTGCGTCTTCGTTGGCCATGCCAAACCTCAATTATTCAAGAATCATAGGCGCTGGGCGCACATTGCCTATACATACTAGTGGTAAGGTCGAGAAGGTTAACGAAGAGTTACTTTTTGCATTTTGCGGCAATTTTTGCCCGGTAATTTTTGCCACCTAGAAAATATTGATTTGCGATTTTGAATAAAACTTTATCAATAATTGTGATAAATCAATAACTTAGAAAACTGGCACGATCCTCGCATTGTTATTGGCAGGCCCGCTGACTTGGGGAAGTTAAACGGCCAACAATTAAATTGGGGAGACAGGTGCCATGGAAAACGCACAGCTCATCGGCCTATCAAGACAAATCGCATTGCGGCGTCAAATGGACGTTGTGGCCAACAATATGGCCAACTTGAACACAGCCGGTTACAAAAATATGGACATTCTTTTCGAAGAGTATGTCATGCCGGTCGCCCGTCATAAAGATTTCGAAATGATGGACCAACCGCTTTCTTATACGCAGGATTGGGCCACCATTCATGACTTTGCCTCCGGCAGCATCACGCAAACAGGCAATCCGTTAGACATCGCCATCCAAGGCGACGGTTTCTTCGTGATCTCCACACCTGCTGGCGAACGCTACACCCGCAACGGCGCTTTTCAACTGAATGAGCGCGGCGAGCTGGTTACGTCTGAAGGCTACAACGTGCTCGCCGATGGTGGGTTTTTGACCTTTAACCCAGGCGAAACCGGCATCACCATCACCGAAGACGGACGCGTCAGTTCTTCTGCTGGCGATAAGGGCATCTTGCGGGTCGCAGAGTTTGAAAATCCTCAAAGCCTGCGCCGCGAAGGCGACACCATGTTTTCGGGCGAAAATCCCATTTTTGATAATCCATCCCGTTTTGTGCAAATGGCCATCGAACGCTCCAACGTTTCCGGCGTCTCCGAGATGACAGAAATGATCCGCGTCACCAAGGCCTATGAATCCATCTCGGGCATGCAACAACGCCAGGACGAGTTGCGGCGCACCGCCATTCGTAAGCTCGGCGACACTAAAGCTTAAGTGAAAGCGAAAGGAATTAAATCATGAAGGCACTCTATATCGCTTCCACAGGCATGTCGGCGCAAGAGCGGAACGTGGAGATCATCTCCAACAACATCGCCAACATGCGCACCACCGGCTTTAAACGCCAACGTGCCGATTTTCAGGATTTGCTCTATCAGGTCTATCGTCGTGCGGGGTCGCAAACCTCCGCTGCAGGCACCCAGTTGCCTACAGGCGTTGAGATCGGCTCTGGTGTTAAAACCGGCGCCACACCGCGCATTATGAGCCAGGGCAATATTCAACCGACGGAAAAAGAGCTCGATATTGCCATTCGTGGCGAAGGGTTCTTCTCTGTTGATCTGCCGGACGGCCGCACCGGCTACACCCGCGACGGCTCGTTCGAACGCGATTCAAACGGCCAGTTGGTCACCATTGAAGGTTATTTGGTCCAGCCCGGCATCAACATTCCCGCCAATGCGCGCGCCGTCTCGATTTCAGCCGATGGCACCGTTGAAGCCTTTTTGGACAATGAATCAACACCAACAGCCTTAGGACAAATCCAACTGAGCCGCTTTGCCAACAAAGCAGGCTTGGAGAGTGCGGGTGACAACACTTATGTCGAAACCGCAGCATCCGGCCCGGCACAAAACGGCGTAGCCAACCAGGATGGCTTCGGCAACATGCTGCAAGCTCACCTCGAACTGGCCAACGTTAATGCCGTAACCGAGATTGCAGATTTGATCGCCGCGCAGCGCGCCTACGAAATGAACGCACGCGTTATTTCCGGGGCTGACCAGATGCTGCAAGCCACATCGCAAATCCGCTAGGGGTAGGCTGACATCATGTTTAAAACACTCACCAAAACAGCGCTTATTATCAGTGCTAGCCTTATGGCCCACGCGGCTCTGGCGATGCCTGTTCTTAAGCCATCCATCGTGGTGGACACAAAAGTGGTCACCGTTGGCGATATGTTCGACAATGCGGGCATTCATGCGGAAACAGCTTTGTTCCGCAGCCCTGCACCAGGCACGGTCGGCGCGGTTCCCCTCACCTCTGTTCATTTGGCCGCGCAACGCGCCGGCTTTACAAATTATGATACTGCGGGCCTTTCCCAAGTGCGGGTGGAACGCGCTGGCGTGAAAATTGACGCCAACTTCGTCAACCAGCTGGTCAATGACGAGTTGATCAACCGCCAATTGCTGCTGGAAGGCGAAACGGCAAAAATCCGTCTCAACACAGCGCTTAAAGGCCTTTTTGCCGACGGCGCATCTGACAATCCAGTGATGGTGCTCGATTTTGAAGTTGGGCCCGAAACACGCACATTCGCCGCCCGCTTGGCCCTTTCAGGTCACAAGCAACCCCTTCGGGTCGATGGCCGGATCGATATTATGGTGCAAGCGCCATTCATCACTCAGTCAATTTCCAAGGGTGAGATCCTGAAGCTAAGCGATATTGAAATGCGCCCCGCTTCAGAACAAGTGATCCGGGCACAAGGCCCTGTGCTGCTTGTAGATTTGGTTGGCAAAAGCCTTACCCGTTCTTTGCGCAGCGGCAGCCCGATCCGCATCTCTGATGTGGCCGAGCCAGATGTGATCAACCGCAATGACCTTGTGACCCTTTATTTCAAAAAGGGTGCGCTCACCCTCACCGTGAAGGCCAAGGCCTTGCAATCAGCAGCCATCGACGAGCCTGTCACCGTTCTCAATCTGATGTCCAACAAGCCAATTCAGGGCATCGTTTCGGGCGCTGGCACTGTGACCATTCCGAGTGGTCCGGCCAAAATAGCAGCAGCGAATTAGGAGCAGAAAAATGAAACTCATCCAGCTCATCACCCTCATTGCTCTTGGCGCATCTCTGACTGCGTGCACCACCGCCAACCGCATCGCCAACATTGGCCAGGCGCCGTCGCTAACAGCAATTGAGAACCCGCAGGCACAAGCAGGATACAAGCCGGTTTCCCTGCCCATGCCAGAGCCCGAGAAAGTGGCCTACCAGCCAAACTCGCTGTTCATTTCCGGCAAGCGCGGCTTCTTTAAAGATCAACGCGCCCGCAAAGTGGGTGACATTCTTACTGTGGATGTGACCATTGCGGATAAGGCGCAGATTGCCAACAAAACCTCCCGCGCACGCACAAGCACAAATGATGCAGGCGCAGGCGGTGTCGTCGGCTCCATCTTCAACTCAGTAGTGCCTGATGTATCAGCCAACGGCGCAATCGAACTCAGCTCCGGCTCTGCCGACACGGGCGATGGTTCGGTCAATCGTTCGGAAACCTTGGATACCTCAATCGCCGCAGTTGTGGTGCAGGTTCTGCCCAATGGCAACCTTGTGATTGAAGGGCGTCAGGAAGTGCGGGTCAACTTTGAAGTACGCGACCTGATCCTGGCCGGGGTTGTTCGCCCAGAGGATATTGGCGCCAACAACACAATCCCATCTGAAAAGATCGCTCAGGCCCGCATTTCATACGGTGGCCGCGGTCAAATCACAGATGTTCAACAGCCACGCTATGGCCAGCAATTTATGGACGCCATTCTCCCCTTCTAAGGCAAGCCATAATATCGGTTGATCGCTTTCCCCAATTTGCGATCAGCCCTTCCCCAAAGGGCGCGACTTTCCCCAATTTGGTCGCGCCCTTTTTGCTGGGATTAAGCCTTTGACTTATTGCCAAAGTTGGCAGCATTGAAGATTACCACCCCGGCAATCACGGCGATGCCACCCAGCACCACCAACAAGGTCAACTGTTCCCGCAAGAAGGTGGCCGCCAATAGCGCACCAACCAAAGCAATCACGGGTCCGATTTGGCTCAAATAGACGGGGCCGCCGCGCTTTTGCAGCACAAAGTAAAACCCGAATCCTGCGGCAAAGCACAGCATTTGCGCGCCCATCACAACAAAGCCAATCGGCTGCAAGTCAGCCGGAATGATTTCACCTGTCAAAAGCGCAATTGCATAACTAATCAGCCCGGCAAAGATCAGCATCCACGGCGCCAAGGCCAACGGTGCGGCCCCAGCTGGCCAAAAGCGTGAGCGGAAAATATTGCCGAATGCCAAAAATACTGGCCCCAGCAGACTGACAAATATCCATACCGGATCAATTGTCGCGTCCATCATTTTGCCCGCTGCCAAAAACATTGCGCCCGATAGAGCCATCGCTACGCCCAACACTTTTCCCCGCGAAAACCTGTCCTCACCAATCGCAACGGCGACAAAAAAGGTCAGAACGGGCGCAAACGCGGTGGCGAAGGCGATAAACCCCGCCCCCACATACCGCACAGCAAAAAAGAACATAAGATTGGGCACCACAAAGAGCAGTCCCGACATCAGATTATAGCGCCACATGGCAGCATCAAATTTGGCGCGATGGCCAAACAGCGCCGTCACCGCCAACATCAGCAAACCGCCGCCCAAAGTGGTGTGCGCCAGATAGATCGTTGGCGACCATCCCGTGTTAATGGCGACCTTGCCCAACACCGCGGTCAGTCCCAAAAAGGAACCGACAATGAAGAGTAACGCCAGCATGCCAAGATCCAGATTGTGCCAAAATCTCGGCTTTGGGGATGAATTTACATCAATGGTTGGCATTTTCGACAGGTCAGTCATACTCGTTATCCGTTTGAAATAGAATTTATCTTGATATAAAGTATCTTAACATTAAGATAAAGAGGAAAAGTATGGATCGCGCTTCGCTGGCCGCCCAACAATGGCAAAATGAACGTCCAGATTTGGACACAGTCCCCATGGAAACCCTTGGGCGCATTGCGGAATTAGCGCTACGGGCGCAGCGCGATCACATTGATCAACTTTTTGCAAAACATGGATTGCAGCCGGGCGAATTTGACGTTTTGGCCACTTTGCGGCGATCTGGTGCGCCCTTTGCCCTGTCCCCGACCGCGCTTTATGAAGCAACGATGGTGTCTTCGGGCGGCATGACCAACCGAATTGATAAGCTGGAAAAGGCGGGCCTGATTGAGCGCCGCGCTAACCCGAATGACCGACGGTCAAACTTGGTGGCGCTCACCGGCGATGGGTTGGCAAAGATTGATCAAATCCTGCCGCAACATATCAGCAATGAGCAAAACATCCTCGCCGCCCTGAATGATAAAGAGATTGAGCAACTCAACGCCATTTCGAAAAAGCTGATCGCTCGCTTGGATCAGCTCGAAGCAAAGCCAAAGGTTTAAAAATGTCCAACCCTGCCCCCAATCAGCGCGTTTCCCTGATCACATTGGGCGTTGCGAATTTGGCGCGATCGATCCAATTTTACCGGGATCTCGGCTGGTCCCCACATGCACGCAGCCTGGACGATATATGCTTTTTTCAAATGAACGGATTTGCCTTGGCGCTCTATGAAATCAACGCTCTGGCCGATGACCAAAAGCGCCCCGTGACAGCAATTGGCACAGGCGCGATAACCTTGGCGCAAAATTTTGATAGCGAAGGTGAAGTGGACGCGTCGTTTGAAAGGGCAATTGCCGCAGGAGCGACAACGATAAAGAAGCCTGAAAAAGCATTCTGGGGTGGTTATTCGGGCTATATTGCCGACCCAGATGGCCATATCTGGGAACTTGCCATGAACCCAAACTGGCCACTGAGTGAAGATGGTTCTTTGATCTTACCTGACCCGAAATAATAGGCGCTCTGCCGTTCAATCTTTCGGGTCACGTGAAGCCACTTCATTGGGCTTATTTAAAGCGAGATTTCGCGCGCTCAAATGCACTTGAAATATTGGTCCATGCTTGCTCGAATCCGCCTTTCATATCCTGCCAGGCATCGTCGCCGGCATCGCGCAACTCATCAAGTTTAGCTTGAGCTTCATCGCGCTTTGCACGCATCTCATCAAGCTCCTTTTGATATTCAATCTTTTTGTCGGCCTCAGCCTCTTCAACTTGCGCCTTCATCTTTTTGATTTCAGCGTCCCATTGATCAATTCTAGCCTTAGCCTTTTGAATATATTGATCTTTCTCTGTCATATCTGCCTCCAAAAGTTATGAGATGCAACCAAAATGCCCCATGAGACCCACAACGTGGCCCACCGGGACAATCACATCCTTCACTCTGTAAAACGCACGAGCATCGCCATGTGTTCCGATCTAAATCATTTGAAGGGAAATGGTTGGGGCTTCAAGCGGCGCACAATGGGGCTGTCCAAGATATTAAGAACAGAAAATGCTGGGAATATCTGTCTGCTGCATTCCGGCAGCAACAGGCAGATCGTCACATCCTGCTTTGGGCTGCGCCCAGCAACAATGATGCGCGACTGGTGGCCGCTCTATTTTAGGAAGTGACGCTTTTGCGAAAGCTCCGCCAAAAGCGGGTCGATATGGTCGCCAAAATCATCCGCCCGCAAAGAGCGAATTTGCTTGAGAACCCCCATGGCGTGATCCGCCGTAAAGCGCTCTAAAAAGCTTTTGGCATCATCATCATGGTGCCAAATATTGGAAAGGCGACGGTTGATATATTCTTCAACCATATATTGCTGGCGCTGGATCGATTGGCCAAACGTGCCCAAGTTCCACGCCATTTTCAGCGCAAAAATATCAACACCAGCCCGATTGGCACCGGAAAGGCCAAAGCGCTGCATGTATTGCCGCGACTTAATCTCGAAACGTTCAGGTGCATAATCGGCTGTAACATCTTGCCAGCCGCGCATTTTAAGCTGTGCCACCAGGCCCGACGGTGTCGTCCGCTCACGAAATTTCATGCCGAAACGTTCGGAATCGGCCAAAACCTTCAAAACCAGGTCAGAACAGGACAACCATTCTTTGATTTGCTTGGCATTTTGATTGTCCTTTGGGCCCCGGCCAAACCCCAAAAATCGGCGCAGGCTATATTTTGATTCGATATAGCGCCATGCGCTCATCATGCTTTCGGCACCAAAAAAAGTATCCGGTGACCGCAAATCCGGGCTGCGCAAAACCATAAAATCGGCATAACGATTTTTGCTGTCATAGCAAAGGTCAATCACCGGCACAAAACGCACCCCACCTGGGTGCAGCATGTCGGTATAATACCCCTTTACGGCGCGCGGATAAGCCTCGATGGCTGTGAGTTCAGAGCCAACCAAGGCACAATGGGTAAACTTGCGGGATGACTTGAAGGCGTCTAAATCAAAGGCGTGTTGAAAGGTAACATTGACGCGCGATTTTGGGCCGCGGGAGCGATAAAATACCACATCATAGGGCTGCGAAATTGGCCAGTCATCAGGCGAGATCGTCGAAGCTGGCTGCCCTACAATCTTGGCCTGCCCCTTTTCTATTATCCGCCCAGCCTGTGCTGTCATAGCGTTACACCCTTGAATAACCACGCCAAGGTACAATTCAACTGCACCAATTCGTGCCTGCCGCTAAGACACAAGAATAGTTTGTCCTAAGTTATATCTATAAGTCAAATCAAGCGATTAAAAACTTTAGGCTTAATCGTCGCGATAAACCTTTTCGCGGCGCTCGTGCTTTTCTTGCGCTTCCAGGGAAAGGGTTGCAATCGGGCGTGCATCCAACCGGGCCAAACCAATTGGTTCGCCAGTTTCTTCACAATAGCCATAAGACCCATCGTCAACACGCTTCAACGCTGCATCAATTTTCGAAATCAGTTTGCGCTGACGGTCGCGTGTCCGCAACTCAAGGGCGCGGTCACTTTCCGACGATGCCCGGTCTGCAATATCCGGGTGATTTTGGCTCTCTTCTTGCAAGGCATCTAATGTTTCCTTGCTTTCACGCAAAATATCGTTTTTCCATGCCAGCAGCTTACGGCGGAAATAGGCCAGCTGCTTTGGATTCATGAACTCTTCATCCTCACTCGGACGATAGTTGTCAAATTCCTGCGCATCCAACTCAGGTGCAGCGATCTCGCGTTCCAAGTCCATAGACATTGAGTCTCACTCCCTCAACTAATGTGGGCCATATATAATCACCAATGGCCATCGCGGCAAGTCGCGATTTGCATAGCGCTCTAGTCAATTATAATGACGGTAAAATGACGGAGAGTTATCCACAAATTTGGCGGCCCAATGGATTACAGACGGCCAAGTTTGGCCAATTCGACCTGAACCCGCAATTCGATATCTTCGATGACCGCCTGAAGTTCAGGATCTTTTGCGTCTGGCGCATTCTTGAGCATTTTGAGCATATTGGCCAGCCGATCCTCGCTGACCCTGCCGACCAAAAGATCCGTTTTCAAGCGCTCAAGTCCATCAAGAAGCTGATGACCGCGCTTAACGCTCTTCTTTTTGGCCAACAAAGGGTCATCAACGCTTTGAAGCGCCAACAGGGCATCAACGCTGCCCACATCTTCAACCGAGGCCCGATGTCGAACCTGCTCAGCCTTATTGTCACCGCCCACCGAAAACTTCTGCCCTTCCGAATTGCCTTTGGCGGCTTTTTTCGGAGCAGTTCGGTTGGTTCTGTTGGTGTCCGTTATGCGCATTTAGGCCTCAAAAAATCCAACTGGGCACTTTCTACCCACTAAGCTGCATTTATTGCATCTAATAGGCATGATTTACCTACAAAAGCTATCATTTTCCAGTCAAAAACGAAAGCACCACGCGCATCAGTTCAATTTTATTCAATTAAATCATTAATTTAGCCGGAAAGCACCGCAGTTGGCACAGATTTCGCATTTATAATGGTGTCCCGCACCCGATTGGGGAATTGGAGCGGACAAAACAAAATGGGGAAGATGATGAAAGCAGTTTTTGCAACAGCGATAAAATGGACCGGGATGGCAGTGGCCATTCTGCTGCTGAGCCTGCCGGCGCAGGCTGCTCGCATTAAAGATATCGTCAACATTGAAGGCGTGCGCGAAAACCAATTGGTTGGATACGGCCTGGTTGTTGGTCTCAACGGCACAGGCGATGGCCTGAACAACGCTCCGTTCACACGCCAAAGCCTTGTCGCAATGCTGGAGCGCATGGGCGTGAATACGCGCGGCACCAATATGCGAACCGCAAACGTCGCTGCTGTCATGGTCACAGCAAACCTGCCTGCCTTCTCAACCCAAGGCTCTCGCCTTGATGTTTCCGTTTCGGCCCTCGGCGATTCCAAAAGCCTGCAAGGCGGCACCTTGCTGGTTACCCCCTTGATGGGTGCGGACGGTGAAGTCTATGCCATCGCACAAGGGCCAATCGCCATTAACGGCTTTCAAACAGAAGGTGACGGCGCTACCATCGTTTCCGGCGTCCCCACCACGGGCCGCATTTCAGATGGTGCGCTGATTGAACGCGAAGTCGATTTTGATTTGGGTGCGCGCCGCGCGGTGCGCTTGGCCCTGCGCAATCCAGATTTTACCACCGCCCGCCGCATTGCGCTGGCCATCAACAATTTGATTGGCATGCCAACGGCCGTTCCGCTAGACAATGCAACCGTAAACCTGACCCTGCCCCGCGGCTTTAACGGCAACATTGTGGATCTGATCACTGACATCGAACAGCTGGTCATCACCCCGGACCTGCCAGCGAAAATTGTCATCGACGAAAACTCCGGCATTGTGGTGATGGGGCGCGAAGTGCGCGTCTCAACTGTCGCGATTGCACAGTCAAATCTAACCGTCACCATCACTGAAGACCCGCAAGTTGATCAGCCCAATTCACTTGCCAACGGCCAAACCGTTGTGGTGCCGCGCACCGAAATTCAAGTTGATCAGGTCGACAGCCAACTGGCGACCTTGAATGAAAGCGTAACCTTGCAGGAACTTGTCGATGGGTTGAACGCGCTGGGCATTTCACCACGCGACCTCATCTCGATCCTCCAAGCCATCAAAGCTGCTGGCGCGCTCCAAGCTGAAATTGAGGTGATCTAATGGCCACTGCAAACACCTATTACCCCGTCGAAAAACCCTACAACATGACCAATACGCAATTTGCGGCATTGAAGGAAAAAGCAACCGAGCTTGAAGGCGTTTTTCTGAACACATTGATGAGCGAGATGGTCAAGTCAACCGAAACCGAAAGCGAATTTGGCGGCGGCTACGCAGAAGAAACCTGGCGCGGCATGTTGGGCGAGGAATATGCCAAGAACATTGCGAACAATGGCGGCCTTGGCCTTGCAGACGACATTTTGCGCGATCTCATCTTATCACAACAATCCATCAACACGCCGCGCTCGACCGCGCAGCCTAACCCTGCCTTTGTATCAGGAGCGTATCAACAATGAACTCACATCAATTAAGAGCGCAAACACTGGCCAAAAAACCACCAGTGCCCTTGCCTGGCGAGCCAGAAGAAGTTTGCGCAGAGGCAACTGAAACGCTCACCAAACTCGTGAACGTCATGAACAATGAAACCACGCTGCTGCGCGCAGGTCGTTTGTTGGAGGCCAGCGAGCTTGCGGCACCAAAGGCAGAGTTGGCGCAAAAATATGTCGGGCTCGCGCGTGCGATCCAGCACAATGCGAAAACACTGCAAGAAACTGCACCCCATCTTTTGATGGCCCTGCAAAAGCATCAATCAGCCCTGGCCACCCAGATGGCTGAGAATATGCGGGTGCTGGCCACAGCCAAATCTCTCTCCGAGGAAATCGTGGGTGACGTGGCGGCACAGTTGGGACAAGCACAAAAGCCCAAAACCTATGGTATAAACGGCTCCACCGGACCAAAGGCACAGAGTTTGCAAGGTGTTTCGATCAACAAGACAAGTTAATTCGAATTTAAATTAAATAACCCCTCCACAAATTACTTATCTGAAAACTCTCTTCTCCATGATGGTCTGAGGCAAGAAATGCCAGTTAAATTCATGGAGAAGAGCCGTGACCGTCAGAATAGAATCTGCCGCCGGTTTCCAAGGCGGCGCCGCCCTTAATGGGACAGCCCGCCCTCAACAGGATTACAAACCGCAGGATGCGGCCAGTTCAAAGGCACAGGTAGGCAGCGCACAAGCAGCGCCACCTGCAAATCCTCAAAGCGTTAATCCAGTTGCCGACGACGGGCTGCCAGACATCCCCAAACTAGTGGGACCGGCAGCACCAGCAAGTTTATTGTTTGAAGCCTCTCTTGCAGCCAATGCGGATGAAGGCGAGCCAGGACATATTGATTTTCCAAGGATGATCAATCGTCGCTGGGTTCCCTCTCCAGACCTGTTGCGTCAGCTCGAGACAATTAAGGGCTAAGTATTTGTAAAACCGCTGTTAACCATGCCAGTTAAACGGCGGTTTACCATAAGAATTCCTCGTGCCTTCTGATTAAGGTTTAGTTCACTTGATCAGTGGTTTATGGGGGATATCGCGGGAAGTGGCGGTCAAAGAATTGACTTAAACTTTTCTATCAAAACGCGGGCCAGGAAGGCCCGTTTGTAAGCCAGAATGGAGTATTTAGTATCATGGCTATTCAACTATCAGCTGCCGTACGTCAGAACCTCACCGCCCTTCAAGGCACTGCTGATCTTCTCAGCAAAACGCAGAACCGTCTTTCAACAGGTTTGAAAGTGAACTCTGCGTTGGACAACCCAGGTTCTTTCTTCACAGCCCAATCATTGAACTCACGCGCTTCTGACCTTTCATCTTTGTTGGATGACCAAGGCCAGGCTGTTCAAACTCTTAAAGCTGCCGACGAAGGTATTCAGTCTATCACCAAGCTCGCAGAAGCGGCTAAGGCGAAAGCAAACCAAGCACTGCAGTCTTCTTCTAAAGCTGACCGCAACAAGTTCGCTGGCGAATATAACGAACTTCTCAACCAAATCGAAACACTTGCCAAAGATAGCGGCTACTCAGGTAAAAACCTGTTGGCTGGTACAGGCAACGATTTGTCAGTGGTATTTAACGAAGATGGCACATCTAAGTTGGACATCTCTGCGGTTGATTACACAGACACATCAGGCTCGTTGGGCCTTGCTGACCAAACCATCGGTGTCAGCGGCACAACAACCATTTCGCAAGCCCAGCTTACTGCTGGTGACGAAGCGGGTGATACGCTGGACGTGCAAGTTGGTGGATCATCAATCGGCACAGTTGACTTTTCTGACGATGATATCGACAGAATTGCCGGCGAATTGAACGCCCTTGACGGCATCACAGCGACGGTAAACGGCACCAACATTGAGGTCGTGTCTGAGAACGGACAAGTTTCAATCGACGACACTGATGCAACTGCAGACTTCGGTGCAGCTGCTGCAAGTACTGACTATGTTGCAGGCGGCTTCGATACAGACGCAAGCATCAACGCGACGCTGTCAACCATCACAGATGCCTTGAGTTCTTTGCGGTCACAGGCTTCAACCTTCGGTACAAACCTGACAGTTGTTGAAAACCGTCAAGATTTTACCAAGTCAATGATCAACACATTGCAAGAAGGTTCTGGCAAGCTGACTTTGGCAGATACCAACGAAGAAGGTGCGAACTTGCTGGCGTTGCAAACACGTCAGACACTGGCATCAACTTCATTGTCATTCGCTTCTCAGGCAGACCAAAACGTATTGCGTTTGCTGTAAGCCGAAACGACAAGACTATTTTGAAGGCGGGCTCCGGTCCGCCTTTTTTTATATTCTGATTCTGGCATTAATTCTTCATTAGGCATATTCATTCATTTTCTAGTTGTTCCAGGAAGGAACTCGAGTACCTAGAAAAGGAAGTAAAATGAGTCAAATTCAACTCTCATCAGCCGTGCGGCAGAACCTACTGTCGTTGCAAAACACAGCTGATCTCATGTCAAAAACACAGAACCGCTTGGCCACTGGCCTCAAGGTCAACTCAGCCCTTGATAATCCCGGTTCTTTCTTCACTGCCTCCTCATTGAACAACCGTGCTGGTGATCTCACCAACCTCTTGGACGATATGGGTCAATCTGTTCAAACCTTAAAAGCCGCTGACGAAGGTATCCAGTCGATCACCAAGTTGGTTGAAGCTGCTAAAGGTAAAGCAAACCAGGCACTGCAGTCTTCTTCTAAAGCTGACCGTAACAAGTTCGCTGGCGAATATAACGAACTTTTGACTCAAATCGAAGATTTGGCAAAAGATGCAGGCTACTCAGGTAAAAACCTGTTGGCTGGTACAGGCAACGATTTGTCAGTTCTGTTTAATGAAGATGGCACATCCAAGTTGGACATCTCTGCGGTTGATTATACCGACACCACCGGCACGCTTGGCCTCTCTGACCAAACCATCGGTGTCAGCGGTACAACAACCATTTCGCAAGCCCAGCTTACTGCTGGTGACGAAGCGGGTGACACGCTGGACGTGCAAGTTGGTGGATCATCAATCGGCACAGTTGACTTTTCTGACGATGATATCGACAGAATTGCCGGCGAATTGAACGCCCTTGACGGCATCACAGCGACGGTAAACGGCACCAACATTGAGATCGTGTCTGAGAACGGACAAGTTTCAATCGACGACACTGATGCAACTGCAGACTTCGGTGCAGCTGCTGCAAGTACTGACTATGTTGCAGGCGGCTTCGATACAGATGCAAGCATCAACGCTTCCCTTGCCAACATCACCGATGCTTTGAGCACATTGCGGTCTCAGGCCTCAACCTTCGGTACAAACCTGACAGTTGTTGAAAACCGTCAAAACTTTACAACTCGTTTGATCAACACTTTGGAAGAAGGTGCAGGCAAACTGACTTTGGCAGATACCAACGAAGAAGGTGCGAACTTGCTGGCGTTGCAAACACGTCAACAGCTCTCCTCTACTTCGCTTTCATTCGCCTCTCAGGCGGATCAGAACGTGTTGCGTTTGTTCTAAGGATAAAGAATTTAGTATTGCGTACTTTATCGCAATGGGCGGTGTGCGGATCATGCACCGCCCATTTTTTTGATTATTTTCAGATTCTTATCAAACTTATTAACATCTGATTAACCCTTAACTTGCTAAGGATTAGGTGCCTAGGATAGGCACCAGTTTAAACCAGAAGTTAGTTTATGAGCATACAGCTATCCTCCGCGGTCCGGCAGAATCTCCTGTCACTTCAATCCACCGCAGACATGATGTCCAAAACGCAAAATCGCCTCGCCACTGGCTTGAAGGTGAACTCTGCGCTGGACAATCCCAGTTCTTTCTTCACAGCATCAGCTCTCAATAATAGATCTAATGATCTTGGCGGGCTTTTGGATGATATGGGACAATCCATTCAAACACTAAAAGCGGCGGATGAAGGCATTAAGTCCATCACTAAACTGGTGGAGGCAGCAAAAGGCAAAGCCAATCAAGCCTTACAATCGTCAAGCACAGCTGATCGCTCAAAATTTGCCGCAGAATATAATGAGTTATTGGGGCAAATTGAGCAACTAGCCAAGGACGCAGGCTATAGCGGCAAGAACCTTCTTGCAGGTACAGGCAATGACCTTGACGTTATCTTTAACGAAGATGGTACCAGCAAACTTGGCGTTAGCGCGGTAGACTACACTGATACCTCCGCTTCATTGGGTTTGAGTTCTCTAGCAACGGCAATCGCCGGCACGCCAGGGTCATTTACCATCAGCGATCAGGATTTGTATGACGGCTTTAATGGTGACGCCGGGGATACATTTATTATCGAAGATGGAGACGGCACGACTCTTATCGCAGCCGGAGATCCTGGTGACGGAACCCTCACCTACTCCAACCAGATCGCCGATGAAATTAACGCTGCGGGCGTTCCCGGTCTGTCAGCAACATTTGTCCCCGGTCCGTTGACCGGATCGCTGACAGTTACATATACTGAAGGCAACGTTTCAATTGATGACGCCGATTCAACTAATGATCTCGCTACGACGACTTCATCAAATTTTGTTGAGAGTGTTGTTGGTGGTTTTGAGACCGATGAGGCCATCAACGCCGAACTGGATAAACTCAACACCGCTCTGAACACATTGCGGTCACAAGCATCGACATTCGGCACAAACCTGACAGTTGTTGAGAATCGCCAGAACTTCACAAAGTCATTAATCAACACCTTAGAAGAAGGTGCGGGCAAGCTGACCCTTGCAGATACAAACGAAGAAGGTGCGAACTTGCTGGCGTTGCAAACGCGGCAACAGCTTTCGTCGACCTCCCTCTCCTTCGCCTCACAAGCAGATCAAAACGTCCTCCGACTCTTCTAACACATTATAAAATATTACTTTTTTCAAGGCGAACTTCGGTTCGCCTTTTTTATTGCGTTTTATTTATTTTCGCATTTTGCAACAAATTCCGCATTTTGCAACGCGCATTAAACTTCGATTAACCATCCTCATTCATGATCATAAGTGCCCCAGAATCGGGCCTAGAAACCATGAAGGAATAGAACTTTGACAATGATCCATTTGTCCGCGGCAGTGCGGCAAAACCTCTTATCACTGCAAGGCACAGCCGACTTGATGTCCAAAACGCAAAATCGTTTGGCCACCGGGCTCAAGGTCAACTCGGCTCTCGACAACCCCAACTCATTCTTTACAGCGTCTGCGCTGAACAACCGCGCTTCTGACTTGAGCAGCCTACTCGACGATATGGGTCAAGGTGTTCAAACGTTGAAAGCGGCCGATGATGGCATTCAGGCCATTACCAAGCTCGTGGAAGCCGCCAAAGGTAAAGCCAACCAGGCCCTGCAATCCAACAAAATTGTAGACCGTCGCCGCTTCGCCCAAGAGTATAATGACCTTCTGACACAAATCGAAGATCTCGCCAAAGATGCTGGCTACAAAGGCAAGAACCTTCTTGCGGGCACGGGCAATGATCTTTCTGTAATCTTCAACGAAGACGGCACATCATCAGTTACAATTGACGCTGTTGATTATACCGACAGCTCCGGCGCCTTGGGGCTGGCTGACTTAACCATCGGCACAAGCGGCACAACAACCATTTCGCAAGCCCAGCTTACTGCTGGTGACGAAGCGGGTGATACGCTGGACGTGCAAGTTGGTGGATCATCAATCGGCACAGTTGACTTTTCTGACGATGATATCGACAGAATTGCCGGCGAATTGAACGCCCTTGACGGCATCACAGCGACGGTAAACGGCACCAACATTGAGATCGTGTCTGAGAACGGACAAGTTTCAATCGACGACACTGATGCAACTGCAGACTTCGGTGCAGCTGCTGTAAGTACTGACTATGTTGCAGGCTCTTTCGATACCGATGCCTCAATCAGCACGTCGCTCGACACGCTCAACGATGCCCTGGGCACCCTGCGCTCACAAGCATCCACATTCGGCACCAACCTCACCGTGGTTGAAAACCGTCAGAACTTCACAAAGCGTTTGATCAACACTTTGGAAGAAGGTGCGGGCAAGCTGACCCTTGCAGATACAAACGAAGAAGGTGCGAACTTGCTGGCGTTGCAAACACGGCAACAATTGGCATCCACCTCACTCTCTTTCGCCTCGCAGGCGGATCAAGCGGTGCTGCGGCTTTTCGGTTAAGCCACAACACAAAACTATGGCTCATAGAGCTATTTCTTCAAGAAAGACGTCGATTCTATTCGGCGTCTTTTTTTTGCTTCAACTCACTAGGCACTTTTTTCCGCCTAATATGTGGAAAATCAACGCCACTGACCCAATTTGAACCATTCTGTTAATATGCGTTAACCTTTCAGTAAGGTTAACAATTCATTGTCACGAAGAATCGTGGCAATACTCTATTAACAACTCCAGGAAGGATGGTTCGCGATGAAAGATGTAACCCTCTCGCAATCTGTACGGCAAAACCTTTTGTCATTGCAGAGCACAGCAGACATGATGGCGCGGACACAAAACCGACTGGCCACTGGCCTGAAGGTCAACTCGGCGCTTGATAATCCCAACTCATTCTTTACATCGCAAGGGTTGAACAGCCGGGCCAACGATTTGGCAAGCCTGCTCGATTCTATGGGCCAAGGCGTGCAAACGCTTAAGGCGGCCGATACAGGCATCACCAATGTGGTGAACTTGGTGGAAGCTGCGAAAGCCAAGGCGAACCAGGCCAACCAGACAAATAAGATCGAAGATCGCCGCGTTTTTGCGAACGAATACAATAGTTTGTTGAAACAAATCGAAGATTTGGCGCGCGATGCTGGCTATAATGGTAAAAACCTGTTGGCGGGTACCGGTAACGATCTGGCCGTTGTTTTTAATGAAGACAGCACCTCAAAGCTCATCATCGAAGCCATTGATCTTACAGATACATCTACCTTCTTGGGCCTCAATGATGTCATCACAGGCACGTCATCCACGGGAACTGTAACTGAAGCCAACCTTATCGCTGGCCGTGAAGCTGGGGATGAATTGACCCTTACGATTGGCTCCGACACCTACACAATCGAATATGGCGCGACCACCACCGCCGCTGATATCATCAACGCGCTGGACGCCATTCCAGATGTTTCCGCCTCCTCCGATGGCACAACCGTGACGATCACGACAGCGGCTGGCAATTTCACCTTAGACGACACCAACGCCACAAGTGATATGACCACCGTCACCGGCACAGGCTATGTCGCCGGGTCGTTCGACACAGAAACCTCAGTGAATGCCGTTCTCAATGACATTACGGAATCACTGAATTTGCTGCGTGATCAGGCGTCAACATTCGGCACCAACCTCACCGTGGTCGAAAACCGCACCAATTTCACCAAACAAATGATTTCGACATTGGCGAATGGGGCGGATATGCTGACCTTGGCAGATACCAATGAAGAAGGGGCAAACCTTTTGGCTTTGCAAACACGGCAGCAATTGTCATCCACCGCCCTTTCCATGGCATCACAAGCAGATCAGAACGTCTTAAGACTCTTCCAGTAAGATCGGTTCGGACGAGTTCGGCGTAAATTCATGAGGACGACATGGCCCTAAAAGTTGAACTAAAGCCAAAGGAACGGCTCATTGTGGGTGATTGCGTGATCACCAATTCCGATCAACGCACACGCCTTTATGTCTCCGGCAGATCACCGATTCTGCGGGAAAAGGACATTATGCGCGTTGAGGATGCGTCCTCTCCGGCCAAAAGAGTCTATTTCGCCGTACAATTAATGTATCTCGATGATGATGTTGATAAAGTGCAGGAAGAATATTTCAGCCTTGTCAATGACTTAGTAAAAGCGGCTCCGTCAACGACTCCAATTGTTGATGAAATTAATAATGAGATATTAACTGGTTCGCTTTATAAAGCTCTGAAGAAAGCCAAAAAACTGATCGAATACGAACGGGAGCTGATCGGCGATGCAACAACAGGCGGCTTTGGCGTACCAACAAACAGCCAAGAAAACAGCTAGTCCACGCGAACTGGAGGCATCATTGCTCTCCAAGTCGGCAGCTCAATTGCAGCGCATTCGCGATGATTGGGACAATAAGAAGCCAGAACTTGATGGCGCACTGACCTACAATCGCAAATTGTGGACCGTGTTTATGACATCTGTCACAAGCGACGAGAATCCACTGCCGACTTTGATCAAGCAAAATGTCGCCAATCTGGGCATTTTCGTCATGAATCACACGATCTCGACCTTGGCCAATCCTGAGGCACGCCGCCTGGATGTGCTGATCAACATCAACAAAGAGCTGGCCGCTGGCTTGCGCACGCAGCAAAATCAGGATGAAGAAGCACCAAAAGGCGCTCACCCAGCTCTGTAGTCAGACTTGATTATTCATTATTGTTGGTTTGTGCGCCGCCACATCGTCAGATAGGCGGCCCCAAATCCGAATTGATATTGCGGTCACAATGCCGCAACATCCCAGATTAGCGTGCTAGCTCATATAGTTGACCATCGATAGACGGTTGACGATTGAAGCTGTTTGATAGCTTGCTTCCATTCGCGTTTTAAGCTGCAAGATTTGCATGGCGACCTCTTCCATCGAGATCCCCTCAATATCGGCGAGCATCGTCTCAAGTGCCGCTTTTTGCTGGCCGTGGCGTTCAGAAATGCGCGAGGCCGACGTTTTGGCCAGGCCCAATTCCATTTGAACAACTTCAATTGAACCAGCCACACCATTATTGGTTTCTGCCAACCGCTCCCGCACAACGCCATTCATCGCCTCATAGCGTTCACTTGCTTTGGGGTCAGATGGTGAGTAGCCGTCCGCGGCAAACACGGCAAGCGAGCGCATCAACTCGGCAAAACCACTCTCATTGGCTTGCACGCCGTAGTTTACCCGCGTGCTTTCATCAACGCGCGCTTGCGACGTCAAGCGAGGGTTGGTGGAGCTTTCGCCCTTATACCAGATTACCGTGTCGGCATCCGTCGCGGCAACCAATGCGGTGGCGCTATCATAGGGTGGGCCATCCACCCGCATGGACGCTTCACCATTGGAATTGAAAAAACTATCCGCCGCGGCATATGACGATGCTGCGGTCAATTTGGTTTGCGCAAAATGCCCCAAGCGCTCATTGAGCGAGGCTTGCATGTTCGCTGCCGTATCCGCAATCGAGCCGCCAATCTGAAATTCATCGGGACTTTGCGGTGTGCCGGCCACGGCTTTCAGTTCAAGCGTAAAAGTGGTGCCATCCGGCAAATCCAGGCCGATCATAATGCGCTCATTGTCGGCGGGTTGGCTGGTAAACTCTATAGTCGCACTGGGCGGCGCACCTGCGGGGCCAGTCAAAGTCGTTGAGCTTCCGTCCGAGGAAAGGCTATCTAGCTTAAATCCAAATGGATGGGTGCCATCCTCAGCGATCGTGACAGTCGTGCCGGCCACGCCATTGGTCAATCGGCCCAGCCCTGACGCGCCCAAATCCGCTTCATTGCGCTGCGAAACAATGGTACGAAAACCATCCTTGCCGTCGGCGCCATTCATCAATTCGTCAAAACTGGCAACGGGGTCTTCTTCCGTTGCGTTGCCCGCCAAAAGGTGACGCCCATTCAGATCCGAGTTCAACAAGTCGATGACTTCTTTCATCCGGTTTTCCGCAAGATATTGCGCCGCCGTCATGTTCACGCCGTTGATTTCAAACGATCCCTGTTGGGCTGAAGAACGTGTTTCATTCTCAATTTGGTCGATACGGCTGATCACATCATCCAAATAGTTCAAGCGAATATCTACATTGTCCAAATTGTGTTGATAGGTTTCCAGGGCACTCGTGCGGGCGCGCAAGGTCATATCAACCACCCGATCAGCCCCAAGTTCTGAAAGGGTTTGCGCCCGTTCACCAGTGGCCAATTGTTGGTTCAGCTTGTCCAGCTCATTGCGCATATCCGAGATCGCGCGATAGCTAAACTTCGCAGGAAACAGTGAGTTATTTACAATCATCTATCGTCTCCCTCGCTCACGCCTAAAACGCCTGCATGAGGCGATCAAGCAGTTCTTGCGCGATCGACATTACCCGCGCATTGGCGGCATAGGCGTTTTGGAGTTGCAGCAATTTGCCCATCTCTTTGTCGATGTCCACGCCATAGGCGTCTTCCGCTCGCATTTCCAACGTTTGGATCAGCTTGCCTTGATGCTCATGCGCTTGCTTTGTGGTGGCAATGTCATTGCCTTGATAATTGAGCGTTTGCCGCACAATTTCCTCAACGCTACCATTGAGGCGAAATGCCCCCTGCCCTTGCGCGGCACTCTCGGCCCGAAAAGTCATCGAATTCAATCGATCGACCAAATAGTTGGGTCGATCTGAATCCCCAATTGGCGTTAATGGTGAGGTTGAATGCTGCACCAAAAGGCTATTGTCGGCCACCACCTCCTGGTTCACCATCATGCGCAGGGCAAAGCCGCGCTTTTGCGACACACCATCCAACGAGTTGGTGAACGCGCCAGAGGTATCAACAAACAGTGACATGCCAAGGCCGCCATCCTGTGTGCCGGTCGCTGTGGTTTGCACCACCATCGAATGAATGTCGGACGTATCAGCCACGCCATCATCCATGATGCGCAAAACATCACCCGCAGGATTAGACACGGTGACCGCAGCGCCCAAAGCCGCATTCAAGTCAGTCGCAACGGCCCCAATGCCGCCGGAAAAATCCAAGCCAATGGTGCGCACCCCATTTTCATCAGTGCTGTCCATCGGCAGTTTGGACGCATCATCAACGCGTACCACGCGCACGGTTTGTTGCGCGCCGCCAACTTCATATTTCACCGTAAAGCTGTTGCCGGGCAGCATATTGCCCAAATCAGCTTCAAAACCATCTTCCCCGCCCGCCGACACGGCTGTGCCGTCGGTATCAATGGTCGACATGGCTTGCGCCAACCCAGCGGCAATTTCATCCAACTGATCTTGAGCGGTCACCAACCGGTTATCACGCAGATCAAGAAGTGACGAAATCCGCCCTGATGTCAGCAGGTCATGGGCCACCACATCAATTTCAAGATTGGCTGGCGTCACCACTTTCAAGCTGCCAACGCCGCTTGTGGCTGGGTCGACATCATAAAGGGATGTCGGCGACAAGCTGCCCGCATTTTCGAACTTGAAGGTGGAGTGTTTTTCCCCATCGAGCAATCCGACGCCGGTCTTGGTCATCACATTGATGGTGCCATTGTCGTTATATTGCACATTGATGTCGATCAGCTCGCTCACCTGTGCCAGCAGGCGGTCACGATCATCCATAATGCTCAGGCGGGTGTCATCAACCTTTGTAGTGTCCATCAACTCTTGGTTGATCTTGGACAACAGCTCCAAATTCTGGTTCAGGTCCGACACATGGGTGAAGATCTGGCTTTCCGTCTCTTGCCGCATGCCTTGCACAGACCGCGACAAAAAGTTCAGCGATTCCGCCATGCTCTGAGCACGATCCACCACATCGGCACGCGCCACAAAGTCTTCGGGGCTCGTTGCCATTTGCTGCAACGCCCCTTTGAAGTTCGCAAGTTGGGTATCCAGCGAGTTGATGTCGCCGGGCTTACCCAATAGCAGCTCAAGCCGCCCTAAGAATTCTGTGCGCACATCCAGCGCACCCATAAGGCTGGTTTCGCGCTGCGTTTGTGATTCCAACGATTGTACATAAGCGCGCTGAATTTGCGCCACCCGCACGCTGGAGCTGGTGCCGCGATAATTATCAATCAGCGTAACGCTTTGTCGGTGATAGCCAGGCGTTCCCGAATTGGCAACGTTTCGCGAAACGATGTCCAGGCTACGCTGGTTTACATCCATCCCCGATAAAGCATTACTCAATGTTACAGAAAGGCCCATAGGTCACCCTTTAGCGCATCAATTAAAAAGGGCGGCGGTTAAGCCGCCCCAACTCATTATCTCACCATGTTCAATGCTTCTTGCAGCATCTCATCCGAGCTGGTCACAATCCGTGTCCCGGCCGAATAGGCTTGCTGCGTCACAATTAATTTGGTGAATTCTTCCGAAATATCGGTGTTCGACTGCTCCAGCGCCGCGCCAGTCACGTTCCCATCAATATCCAAGATCGGAGTGCCTGACTCTGAAGTCGCCGAATAAAGCCCGCCATCATAGCGCTTTAGCTCATTGACCGCGTTGAAGTTGGCGGTCACAACCTGCGCCAGTTCCACCTTTTTACCGTTGGAATAGTTGGCCACAATCCGGCCTTCCCGGTTCACTTCCACTGATACGAATTCACCAGCAGGATAACCGTTCTGCGACAGCTTGGTCACTTCGGTCGTACCGTTCGGATCAGCAAATTGAGTGACCCCGTTACTGCCATGCTGCAACGTCACGTCACCAATGTTGATCCCGTCAATTGTAAGGCCGGTCAAGCTCACCGAGGCGATGGTGGGGGACAAAGACCCGTTGGTGCCAAACACATAATCTGTTCCAACATTCTGCCATTGCGGGTCAGTGCCCGTCGCATCCGCGTCGGACTGGTAGAACAAGTTCCAAGTGTCTGAGCCACCATTGGCATAGGAATCCGTCTTGGCCCAGCGCAACTGTACATTGGCTGGCGCACCGTTTTCCGCATAAACCGTGATCGCCCCGCCTGCAATCGAGTCAGACAGGAATTTGTCGCTTTCGTTCGCGGTCACAAAGCCGCCACCACCCGTGGTCGGATCATCCGTATAGTCCGCCGTATCCAATAGCTCGGAGTTGGGGTTTATCGGGTCATAGCCGGCATTTTTCGGTAATTGCGGCAGGTTCAATTGATAATTGAATACTGCAGTCCGCTGCGCAGGCAAAAAGGCGTTATCGAGCTGGATCACTTCGGGTACAGAGCCGGCCACGTTGCCGGTCACGCTATCAATCGGAAGGCCCTTTAGAAAGGCATTCGACCCATTGACCAAATAACCCTCTTTATCCACGTCAAAATCGCCGCGCCGTGTATAAAAATCTGTTCCGCCGAACACTGCATTACCATCATTGGTGCCGATCTTTTGTTCCACAACAAAAAAACCATCGCCATTGATCGCCATATATGTGTTCCGACCCGCAGTGGTCACATCACCCTGCAAATCATTGGTTGCACGCGACTGAGCCATCACCGCCCCAGCAACCTGGCGGCTAACCGGTGCATCTGGGATCAAATCAACAAAGTCAGTTTCAATCCGTTTATAGGCCGTTGTTTGCGAGTTGGCGATATTGCCAGAGATATGCTCCAACGCGAATGACTGAGCTTGAAGCCCTGTGACTGCAGTGGATAGCGCCCCATAGATACCCATTTGTTTCTCCTTACTGTCGATGCGGACATCGAAATCCACACTAAGTAATGCAAGAGCGGTGCCAGTTTTTAACTCATTGATTTTATTGATGTTAATAATCCGCTAACCATAAATGGGCGCAAAAAAGGGGAATCTTTTGCCATCTCAGAGGCAATTTTTGCCCAGTTGCGCCAAAATTGCCGAACCACCAATCCCATCAGTGACTTGAGCGCCCCTGCGAAACCCGCTAAGACCGGATAAGCAACAATGGAACCGCAATATGATTTTCAATTCGCCAGATGAGTTTTTGAACGCGCCCCGCAAATGCATCACCGCATTTGGCATGTCTGGCGTGGGCAAAACCCATTTCGCCAACAAATTGCGCGATCAGAACTGGTTCCACTATTCCGTCGATTATCGCATCGGCACCCGCTATATGGGCGAGCACATTGTTGATAATTTCAAACAATGCGCCATGAAGGACCCATTTTTGGCCAATCTTCTGCGCACCGACAGCATCTATATTGGCTCCAACATCACCTTCAATAATCTCTCGCCCCTCTCCACCTATCTGGGCAAGCCCGGCAATCCGGAGCTAGGCGGCATCCCGTTTGACGAATATAAACGCCGCCAGGCGCAACATCGCGTGGCTGAAATATCCGCCATGCTCGACACGCCCTATTTTATAGACCGCGCCAAGCGCATCTATGGCTATGAGCATTTCATCGCCGATAGCTCTGGCTCGTTCTGTGAAGTGATCGATCTCGACGACCCACAAGACCCCGTGTTGGAAGCCGTCACCAGCTCATCGGCCCTGCTCTATATTCGCGGTACCGAAGAGGATGAAGAAAAGCTGATCGCCCGCTTTAAAAAGGCGCCCAAGCCGATCTATTACGCGCCACAATTGCTCGACCAGAAATGGGAACAATTCAAGCGCGAGAATAATATTGCCCATGATCAGGATGTGGACCCGGACGCCTTTATGGTTTGGGGCTTTGCCTCTGCCCTGCGCCACCGCCTGCCCCTTTATCAGCAAATTGCTGATCAGCACGGCTATGTCATTGAAGCCGCTGATTTGGCGACCATGCGAGACCCAGCTGATTTCGACGCCATGATGGCAAAGGCCATCACGCGTCGCAACAAAGCTTGAACAATCTCTCATAACCGCCTAAACCAAAAAACCTCATAATCTCTAATCGGAGTACTCCAATGCCCATCAAGATTCCTAATCATTTGCCCGCGCGTCAAATATTGGAGAATGAGGGCATTATGGTGATGGACGAGACCCGCGCCGCCACCCAGGACATCCGCCCGCTGCAAATTGGCTTGCTCAATCTGATGCCCAACAAAGAGCGCACAGAAACCCAGTTCGCCCGCCTGATCGGCGCCACCCCACTGCAGGTGGATTTGACGCTTGTGCGCATTTCCAACCACCAGTCCAAGAATGTCGCGCAAGATCATTTGGAAGCGTTCTACCAAACGTGGGACGAAGTGAAGGACCGCAAGTTTGACGGCTTTATCGTCACCGGCGCCCCCATCGCCCATCTTGATTTTAAAGATGTCGGCTATTGGGACGAAATGGTCGACATTATGAACTGGACCCGCACCAATGTGCACACCACCATGTTTGTGTGCTGGGGCGCGCAAGCCGCGCTACACCATTTCCACCATGTGCAGCGCTTCCGTCGCCCCAAAAAGGCATTCGGCATCTATCGGCACCAAGCTGCCACCCACGCCTCGCCATACCTTTTGGGCTTTTCAGACGATTTCGCCATTCCGGTCTCCCGCATCAACGATATCGACCACGCCTCCGTGCCCAACGATCTCGAAGTGCTGATCAACTCCAAAGAGGTAGGTCTTTGCCTCCTCAACGACCCGAAATATCGGCAGCTCTTTATGCTGAACCATCTGGAATATGATCACAAATCACTGGTGGAAGAATATTTGCGGGACAAAGAAGCTGGCTTGGACACACCACCTCCGGTCAATACGTTCCCGAACGACGACATCACCCAAGAGCCCCTAAACCGCTGGCGCTCCCACGCCTATTTGCTGTTCGGCAACTGGATCAACCAAATGTATCAAACCACCGAATATGACCTAAATAAAATCGGCACCAAATAAGCTGAATCAAATCTCGAAACACCAGAGCCAAGCATTTGTTTTAAAAGCATTTGCTTGGCTCTTTTTTTTAGCCGCCACCGGTCGCTGTCGCTCTCGTCCCCGGCACCCCCGCCACTTTTCCTACCGCCACCGGTCGCTGCCGCTCCCGTCCCCGGCACCCCCGCCATTGGCACACCAAGTTGACGTTAGGACAATCCGTGTTCTCCCGACGTCATTACCGGGCTTGACCCGGTAATCCATGCCGCACCCGAAATGTTTGCACCCACATCTCCCCACCCACCACGTCATTGCAAGACTTGATCTTGCAATCCATTTGCGACCAGCCACACGGCACCTAGTTAAATCATTCACTCACAGCCATCTCCAGCCGCTGTCATCCTCGGACCAGCCTGCGCGGCGCGAGCGCAAAATAAAGTTCCGAGGATCAAGACAAAACCCGTTCCCCTCTTGCAAATATATCTACTAGATATATATAGACCTAAGTTTTACCTTTGGAGAAGTTCGATGAAACGGCTTTGGTTTATCGCCATCCCCCTCATTTTGATCGTGGGCGGCGCCCTTCTAATCCTGAATATACTGCAACCCGCCCTGCCAGACCCAACCGGCCAACATTTGGTTGGCTACCAGCGCACCCATTTGCAGCAAGGCGACCGCTGGGCAGATGTGCAAATTTTCTACCCCGCGACGGAAGCGACCGACCAGCAGCCCAAAGCCATGCCAAAAACCCTCGCCGCCCAAATGGCGAAAAGCTTCGGCATGCCGGAAGCGGCCATGCAGGATGATCGCCCCTTGCCCGCCTATATTGGCGCGAAAGCCGTCGCAGGCGCTCATCCGGTGCTGATTTTCAACCATGGCCACGGCATGTACGCCAATCAGAACAGCCATCAGGTGATCGAATTGGCCAGCCACGGCTATGTGGTGATCGCCATCAGCCATCCGGGCCACAGCCTCGTCAGCTACAAAGGCGACAAAGCGGTGTTCAAAGCCGAAGACATTGCCAATTATGCCCCCGGCGAAGCCGAGATCCTGCTGGCCCGCCAGGCCGAAGGCTATGACCAACTGCGCGAAGCCGCCACCATAGACGAATGGACCACCGCCATGGCCGCCCTCGAAACCGACGCTTTTGGTGAAATCAGCGGCCAGTTCCAAGACTGGATCGACAACAACAAGCTTGTGCTCAACAAGGCTCCCGACCTGCAATCCGGCACTGTCCCCACCACTGTCGCAGGCGCCCTAGACCTCGATAAAATCGGCTATTTTGGCCACTCCTTCGGCGGCGCGGTGGCCACCCACATGAACATGCGAGATGACCGCGTCAGCGCTTCTTACAGTTTAGACGGTCCCGCTTTCACCTGGTCAATCGCAGACGCCCCCAACGGCGCGTTCTGCTTCGCCTATGGCAATGCCAACAATCAGGCGGGCATCAAGTCAGATATGTCTTGGGTGAACCAGCAAATCGCCAAATCCACCAATGGCTGCGAACTGGTGTTTGATGGCGCAGCCCACATGAATTTCAGCGACCTGAATGAAATCTCATTCCTGAAATTCTTCGGCATGTTGGGGCCAGTTGATCATCAAGTGATGCGTAACAGCCTAAATCATTCCCTTGTTGAGTTCTTCAATTCCACCTTGCGCAACCAAGGAGAAATGACCGAAGTTGAAGGCACCACACTCGTTCAGCACGATTTGAAGGGTTAGAACCAATTCAAGATAAGATCATTCTTGGCCTGTTGGCCTTCCAAGACGCCACATTATACGATCTGAAAAAGACGATGGAGCGGTCCACCACGATGTTTTACAACACATCGTTTGGCTCCATCCACCCGGCCCTGCAAAAGCTGGAGCGGGAAAATCTGGTCACTGTGCGGCAGGAGGCCAACGGCAAGCGCGTGCGCAAAATCTATTCGCGCACGGCCAAAGGCGCGAAAGCCTTTCAAGACTGGATCAGCGAGCCCGTCGCCGTCTTCAAAACCAAAGACGAAAGCATGCTGCGCCTCTTCTATTTCGGCCACATCGAAGGCGACGTCGCCCCGCACATCCAGCTCTATATCGACGAAGCCGATCAATGGATCGCCGCGCTGGAAACCATGCTCCACGCCCAAGACCTCTCAAAAGTCCCCGCCGAGTTCCAAAAAATGGCCTTCTTCCAACTCGCCACCATGCGCTACGGCCTCGACCTGATCAAATTCAGCAAAAGCTGGTACCAGCAATTGCTGAAAGACTACAAAGCCCAAGGCTTCGAGTGAGAACTGTCGCCGTCAGACCAACCTCACCCACCGTCATTGCAAGACTTGATCTTGCAATCCATTTCACGACAAAGCTCGGCACAGAAGGTTTTCTTTTACGCAGACACCAAAGCACTCCGCGTCATCCTCGGGCTTGACCCGGGGATCCAGACAGGAACAACCCAAGGCGCACAAAGCAAATAGAAGGTCACATCTGGATTCCCGCCTTCGCGGGAATGACGACCGAAATGGTCACGTCAGACATCAGTCACCCGTCGCGCCTTAACCTGCCGGATCAACTCCACCGCCTCCGCAGGCGGCTTCTGCTCCACCCGCAAATAATCCGATCCATCCCGATTGCGGGTCAGCATCCCCAGCCCAACCATCATCCGCCGCAACAGCGCTGCATCGCCGAAACTGTGTGCCTGATCCAGAAGCGCATTCACCTCGCGCTCATGCAAATGCTCCCCTTTGGGCAGCGCCGCCCAAAACAGCCAGATGCACGTCTCCTGCACCCGCTGTCGCGAAGGCCAGCGGTGCATCACCCCGTTGGCATCAATATGCTGCAAACAGCGCGACACCAACGCATGATCAATCTGCGCGGTTTCTGCGCCATAGGCCATTTTCTGGCCCGACTTATGCGCCGCCCGCATATGTTGGAAATTGCGAAACCCCGCCGCACGCGCCAGCATATTCATCAAGCTAAGATGGCTCGGCACCGCCTCGTCCTGGCTCAATTGCTTGGCTAAACTGCGAGAAAATTGAGAAATATCCGCTGCATAAAGCGGAATAGCTTGCTTTGTCATTTTACATTCCTAGCTGCCGCATCGAATGTCGTTGGTCGCTGACTTAACGACGCGGCATCGAATATAAAACCCAAATGCATTGCGTGAATTAAAGCAGATTTAGCACTCCAAACCCGGAGCAGCGACGCCTTGGTGTTCTGCCAACCATGGCCGATGCTAGCGCAAACATTGGCGCGAAACAAGTGAATCAAATCACGAAGCTTTACGCCCAACCCCTTGCCCCATAAAATAAAATCCCTACCTTAAGGGGGAGCATTTGAGTTGAGGAATCCTGCCTGATGGCCAATTGGACCGATGAGACCCGCATCGCCCTGGATAATATGCGCGACAGCGTCACCGGCCTGTTTGTGCCCACCATTCGGTTGGGGGTCACGGGCCTGTCCCGCGCGGGCAAAACCGTGTTCATCACCTCCATGATTCAAAATCTGATCGAGGGCGACAATCTCTCCTTGTTCGGGCCACTGGCTGAAGGGCGGCTGATTGGCGCGCAGCTGAGCCCGCACCCAAACGCCGCCATGCCGCGCTTTGCTTATGAGGAGCACTTGAAAGCCCTCAAGGGTGAAGATCGCCACTGGCCGCAATCCACCCGGCAGATTTCGCAGGTGCGGCTGACGCTCAAATTCCAGCCCGACCATTGGGCCACCGCTTGGGCGGGTCCGCGCGAAGTGCATCTGGATATTGTCGATTATCCCGGCGAGTGGCTGCTCGATTTGCCCCTACTCGACAAAAACTATCGCGAATGGTCGGACGATGCGTTGCAAAAGGCACACGCCCCCGCCCGCGCCAATATCGCCGAGGAATGGCTGAACCTCACTTTGAAGGCAGATGCCACCGCCCCGCTGGATGAAGAGCTGGCCACACGCCTCTCTAACGCCTTTAAAGCCTATTTGCAGTCCTGCCGCGCCGACGAACATGCCTTAAGCGCCCTGCCGCCCGGTCGCTTCCTGATGCCCGGCGATATGGAAGGCTCCCCCGCCCTCACCTTTGCGCCGTTGCCCGCGCCGGACGCCACGCCGAAAAGCGACAGCCTTTATGCACAAATGGAGCGCCGCTATGAGGCCTATAAAAACATCGTCGTGCGCCCCTTCTTCCGCGATCATTTCGCGCGGCTGGACCGTCAGATCATTCTGGTCGACGCCCTCACCGCGCTCAATGCCGGCAGCGATGCAGTGACGGATTTGGAAAAGGCCCTCGGCGAAATTCTGACCTGTTTTAAAACCGGCAACAATCCGCTGTGGACCCGCTTTTTCTCCACCCATATCGACAAGATCCTCTTCGCCGCCACCAAGGCAGATCATATGCCCCACACCAATCATGATCGGTTGGGCGAGGTACTCGGCCTGCTGGTCAAAGGCGCGCGCCAACGCGCCCATTATCAGGGGGCCGAAACCCAATCCATGGCCCTCGCCGCCATCCGCGCCACCCATGAGGGGGAAGTGGAGCATGAAGGCAAAATGCTCAAAACCATCATCGGCACGCCGCAAAAAGGTGAAAGCCTGGGCGATAAAACCTACGATGGCAACAGCGAAATCGCCCTATATCCCGGCAACTTACCGGAAAACCCGGACTCAATTTTTGAGGATGAGCAAAGCTATAAGGGCAAGCTGAAATTCCTCCGCTTCCGCCCGCCCGTGCTCGACAATGCCACCCGACAAAAATCCGGCCTGCCCCATATCCGGCTGGACCGCGCGCTCGATTTCCTCTTGGGAGATAAATTGCAATGACCGATCCGTTCGCCGTCGATCTCTCCCCCAAGGACGAGAAGAAAAAGCCCGAAACAGACGAGATTGGCCCGCTGGCCTTTGAGGTCGATCAGGCCATCAATGTCAGCACCGAGATTGAGCCGGAGGCAGATCTCGCCACCGCGCCAAAACGTTCCTTTTGGCCGCGCCTGTTCTGGGGAAGCCTCAGCCTGCTGATCACCCTCGGCATCGGCCTGGCGCTCGAGCGGCTGGTGCGCGATCTGTTCAGCGCTTATCCGGCCCTCGGCTATGTCGGCCTCGGCCTTGTCGCGCTGATGGTGGTCGCCCTGTTGGGCCTCATCATCCGCGAATTTCTCGGCCTCCGCCGCCTCAAAACCCTCGCCAAGCTGAAGCACGAGGCCAGCGCCGCCCACAGTGGCAAAAACCTGCCCGAGGCGCAAAAGGCGGTGGAGCAACTCCGCGCCCTTTATGACGGCAACCCAGCCATGGCCCGGCAATTGGCCGAGTTTGACCGCCACGCAAAAGACATTCTGGATGGCGACCAATTGCTGGAATTTGCCGAGCGCACCCTGCTCGTCCCGCTCGACGAAAAGGCCAAGGCCATCATCGCCAATTCCGCCCAGCGCATTTCGCTGGTCACTGCGGTCAGCCCCCGCGCCTTTTTTGACATTATGTTCGTGCTCTATGAAGCCGCGCGCCTCACCCGCCGCATTGCCCAGCTCTATGGCGCCCGCCCTTCCTTTTTCGGCTTTATTGAAATGTCAAAATCGGTGATGGCCCATCTGGCGCTCACCGGCGGCATTGCCTTGGGCGACAGCGTGGTGCAGCAATTGCTGGGCCACGGCCTCGCCGCCCGCCTGTCCGCCAAGCTGGGTGAAGGGGTGATCAATGGGTTGATGACCGTGCGCGTCGGCATCGCCGCCATCGCCGTGATCCGCCCGCTGCCCTATATGCTAAAAAAAGGCCCCGCGGTCAGCGATTTCCTCCCCGCCCTCACCCGGCTGGCGAAAGATCAGGATCAAACGGAAAACGCGTCCTAAGCGCCATATTCATCCCGTCGGCGCACCCACGCCATCGTATAATCCAACTCGGCTTCGTCACGCCCCTTTGGCGCCATATCGAGATAGGCATAAACGCTGTTCACCGGCTCAACGCCACGGCCAAATGTTGAATAGGTGTGGTAGATGCCCGCATCATCTTTGTAAAAAGCACTAATCCCCGGCCGCTCGCCCACGAGGTCAGGTGCCGGACGATAATTATATTGCTTATCCGGCTGCGCTTCCTCAAACGACACGCCAAAATCAAAGTTAAACGGGCTGCTGGCCGCAGAGACCCAATCGAAACGCCATCCCATCCGCTTTCGATAAGCCTGCAACCGATCCAACGGCCCGCGCGACACCACTTTGAACGCCACATTGCGCGCCGCAAAATGCGCGTCATTGCCATCAAAGCTATCGGCCCAAAAGGAACAACTCGGGCAACCGGCTTCCCAGTCCGGCCCATACATAAAATGATAGATCAACAACTGATCATGCGGCCCAAACAAATCCTCTAATCGCTCCGGTCCCCGCACCGTTTCAAACGCATAATCCTGATCCAGTTTGACGAAGGGCAGTTTGCGCCGTGCTGCCGCAACCTCATCCTGAAGCCGCATCAGCTCTTTCTCCCGCGCCAATAATTCTTGCCGCGCCTTCAACCATTCCTGGCGTTCCACAACTCGCTTGTCCATAAGACGTCCTCCGACCTAAGTGTGCATACCTTATAGGTCGCTTGGCAAATCGCAATTTCGACACAAGGTGACGACTTTTGCGCTTGACTGGTTGGACCAGTCCGCCTACTCCAAATCAATGAGCATCTTTGTCAAGCATCGCGCCTTTTTGCGCTCGCCCTATTTTATGCTGATCCTCATGGCCATCGCCATGCAGTTCAGTTTTGCCGCATGGCAAAATTTCCTCAACAATTTCGCCCACGACAAGGCCGCCTTCACCGGCGCCAATATGGGCCTGTTGCAATCCATTCGGGAAATTCCAGGCTTTCTCGCCTTCACCGCGGTGTTTGTGCTGCTCTTGCTACGCGAGCAAACCTTTGCCCTGATCTCGCTCGCCCTCTTGGGGTTAGGCGTTGCCGTCACGGGCTATTTCCCGACGTTAACGGGCCTTTTGATCACCACCTTCATCATGTCCGTGGGCTTTCATTATTATGAGACGATGAACCAGTCTTTGCAGCTGCAATGGTTGCCCAAGGCAACCGCGCCACGCCAATTGGGCGTTATTCTCGCGGTGGGCTCATTCGGGCAATTGATGGTGTTCGGCCTGATCATCTGGCTCTATCAATGGGCCAAACTGCCATATACGGCCTTGTTCGCCATTTTCGGCGGCCTCACGCTGGCGCTGGTGGCCTTTATGGTCTTTTGGTTCCCGCAGTTTAAGGAAGACGTGCCGCAGATCAAAAAGATCGTGTTGCGCAAACGCTATTGGCTTTATTACGCGCTCACCTTCATGTCCGGCGCTCGCCGCCAAATCTTTGTGGTGTTCGCCGCTTGGATGATGGTGGAAAAATTCGGCTTTGAGGTGCACGAGGTCTCCATCCTCTTCCTCATCAATGTGGCGTTCAACATGTATTTCGCGCCCAAAATCGGCGCCGCCATCATCCGCTTTGGCGAACGCACCGCCCTCACCATTGAATATATCGGCCTGATTTTGGTGTTCACCGCCTATGCGTTCGTTAATGACCCAATCCTCGGCGCCAGCCTTTATGTGATCGACCATTTCTTCTTCGCGCTGGCGATTGCGCTGAAAACCTATTTCCAAAAAATCGCCGACCCCCGCGACATGGCCCCCACCGCCTCCGTCGCCTTCACCATCAACCACATCGCCGCCGTGGTTATCCCTGTGGTGTTTGGTCTTATCTGGATCACCAACCCTGCGGCGGTGTTCCTGGCTGGTGCGGGATTTGCGTTTATTTCGTTGTTGTTGGCCCGGCTGATCCCGCGCCATCCGATGGAGGGGCGTGAGACAGTTTTGGAGAAGAAAGCGGTTGTTGTTGGGGAGTGAGCTAAAGTTTTCGCCTACCTTCCCTATTTATCCACCTTAAATTACATTAGTATCCAATTATTATTGTAAAGTATAATTGGATACTGAGAATGCCCGATTTGGCCAAAGAAGACTTAAAGCAACTTGTGAGATCGATTGTAATATCACAAGGGAACCGGTTCATCAAAGAATTGCTTCGAGAGCATGAAATCAAAATTGGAACCAAAAAGGATGATTTTCTTGAGAATCTGTTCTCCGCAATAGATAGAGAGCATTTAACTCAAGACATGCTGGAAGCTTGGTTATCCGAAGTTGAGGGCTGGGGAAATCAACACATATATTTTCTAGAAAGACCGGATATCGACCCAGATAACGTTCTAGAGCTAATCGAGAATTCCGAGTATTCAGGCCTGATAAACAAGTCCGACTTGGTAGATTTCCCTGACGAGCTAGAGTTAACTTCAATTCAATATGATGCAGATTCCGTAACGTTTAGCTGGCACAAGGGCATCAATTACAGAAGCCGAGCTCAATCTAAAGACTATTCGGAAGAGATAGATGGCGACACCTACGAGTTTCAAGCTTATCTCGTAAGGTCAAAAAGAACCGTTTTGAGGTTCGAATGGAATTTTCGAAAACCTTACTCAACTCTATTCATTCAGCTACCCAATTCAGATTCAAATCATGAAAATGCAATAAGCATAGTAATGGAAACTTTGAGAGAACTGAACTTTGTCGAGAACGAGTTAGCAAAGATTCCTCTAAGCACATCAGTTCATGGGTTCCGAGAAAGGCCAAATGAAATCACATCAAAAGCCAACAGACTCCACGCAGAAGGGGGGTATGCCGATCTGGTTACACAACTTCCAGAAGGGGGAATTGAAAGCGTTGAAGCGATACGGAATCTCGCCCGTGCTGTCGGTCGAGAGGATTTCCCCAATGCCGACGGAAAATTTAGACTAAGCAATAAAGTTCATGAAGATCTAAGTTGTCCCTTGACCCTAGAAATAATTGGGCGAGAAAGCAGAGTTCGCATTTGGGTTCAATGCAAACGCCGTGATGTATATTTGTTAAACGACTTAATCTGGGAGCATTGTTGACAACGATGGATTGGGATTCGTTAAAGGAGAAGCATTCCAAGGCCCTAGTCGATGCGGTACAAGAAAGAATAATCAAAGGCACTTCGCGCGAAATCGAAACAGGTGCATTTACCGATGCAGGCTTCGAAATTCGAAAAGTTATGGCGCTATTCCGTGAACTGCACCAGTTAGGGGTGGTAAAGCAAGAAATCTTGCTTTCTTGCCCCGCACCCAATTGTGGCAATCCCATCGACTACGACGTTAATGCGAATCCTGAATGCAGCAATTGCGGGCTCAATTTTGAAGAGTCCGGCGAAAGACCGACAGAGGTAGTCAAGCACTTTGTCCTAGGTCAGTTGAGTCGGGATGTACCCTGGCTTATTGCTCTTCATGGCTTTAATACTCTTGGCGAGTGGCACAGAGACTTCGGGTGGCTGGTAAGTAATAAGATCAAATACCATGTGCCAATCTTGATGTATCAATATCCAATGTCACGCCACGGCGTCATGATACGTTCTTGGCACGTCAAGCTTGCAGTTGAACTCGGGAATAGTATTCGAAAAGCCATGAAGCACGCTAAATCAAACGGAATCACTGAGGCTCCAGATATAGTTGCGCACAGTTTTGGAAGTTTGGTTTTAGTAACATTGTTAGATCATCCGATGTTCAATGATCTTCGCTTTGGTCGAATAATCCTAGCTGGCGGTGTGGTCCCTCCAAACTACAATTTTTCGAAACATATCAAGTCTGGGAAATGTGAAGCAGTGCTAAATCATTGTAGCTCCAAAGACTTAGCAATGACAGTAGCACCATGGCTCATACCAGCGTCCGGGCCATCTGGAAAAGTGGGAATACAAGGTGATGGCGTTGTGAACGTCAGGGAGAGTGAATATGGACATGGCACCTACTTTGAGGAAGGTACATTAAGAAAGAATTTGGCGTCAGGCGGGACTTGGGACCAATTTTTGCGTCTACCGACCACTTATCTTCACATGGTTGATGGATATTTCTCACCAAACGCGGACAAATGGCCGCCTTTTTGGCTCCCTTTCACTTCGGTTGTGCGCGGAGTTCTCATAGTATTTCCAATTATTGCCCTGACTCTATTTTTAATCGACAAAGTTATGAAAATATGGGGAGCAATTGATCACATCTTCGGGTTCTCAAAAAAAACATCACAAAGAGAGTAGAGTGACCCCAAATCCACAATCAGAAATTGTGAACCCAAAATACGCTCGACGAACATTTATCGCGTTCCAATAGATGCAACTCACTGAAAATAGGTCGTATTTCAGAGCAAATCACGCGAGAAACTATGTCATCGTGCTCAACCCGCCCCACAAACTTATCCCCGCCCCCAAAACCCGTGGTAAAATGGCGCCATCTTCTGCCCCACGCGGTTGTTGACGGACAACGGGGTATATCTGTTTCCCTGTCGCGCAGTCGGCAGGATGCCGAGCATCGGCACAAGCAAAGCGATCGCATACCCCTTCTGCCGGGCCAGCCTGTCCGGCGAAAGGACAGGAAATGCGGCCGTAGCGACCGCTATCGGCCCTCCAATTGGCGGGGGTGCCGGGGTAGTGAGCGTAGCGAACGACGGCGGCGCGTAAAAATGCCGGGGGTGCCCGGCAGCCACGCGGCGTAAGCGCGTAAACTGCGAGCGCAGCGACCGGCGGCGGCAATAAACAGACGAACGGAGAAGCGGTTGGTGGGTCGGACGCGACGCACCGCGCCTTCGATTTGATTTCGCCCGACACCGAGGGCGGGCCGTCCGGTGCAACGCATCGGGGCGGCCGGGACTATTGGGTCAGCACCCCGCATAATCAGGCCAAAACGCGAAAAACGCCGCTGGCGCGAGACGTGAACGGTCTCAATTCTCTGCGCAACCACGAGCCCCGAAACGTCTCGTGCCCCGCAAACCTTGTCCCCTGAATGCATGCCGCATGTCAGGCGCTTTGGTGTGTCTGCGCGAATGTGGGCGGGAAGCGGCAATGAAAAACCATTAACGTGCTGGCAAGGCACATCCGCCCCACTACGTCATTGCAAGACTTGATCTTGCAATCCATTTGAGTTGTCAGCTTGTAAGAGCACCAAAGGCAAAAACGCCACCACTTCAGCAAGCGGACAAGTGAAATGGACCCCAAGATCAAGTCTTGGGGTGACGGCTGAGAGTGTGGCTTGTGGCGCGGAAAGCATTGACGCGTGGCACCAGTCGGCGGGGATGCCGGGGACGGGAACGAAGTGACCGGTGGCGGCGCGTAATAATGCCGGGGATGCCGAGCCAGCCCGTCCGGCGTGAGGGCAGAAAAGTGCGAGCGCAGCGACCGGTGGCGACGCATAAAAAAGCCCCATAAGCGCAAACGCCAGGGGCACCTAAACAAGGCTTGGGCGGCCCAGCCCGGCGCACTTTTGCGCCGCGCCCGCGCAGGTTAGCTGGCCGGTGCAAGGCACCGACCAGCGCTCAACCGTGAGCGAGAATCATGCAACCTCGGCGTCGGGCTTTGCGCTCGGCGCCAGAGACACTTTTAATCCATCGAGCTCTTCGCTCATCAGAATTTGGCAGGAAAGACGAGAATTGTCCTTCACATCAGGCACCATGTCGAGCATATCCTCCTCCTCGTCCGAGGCGGCGTGGAGTTTGTCCTGCCAGTCGGGATCAACAAACACATGGCAAGTTGCACAGGCACATGCGCCACCGCATTCGGCTTTGATGGGCAAGCCCCAATCGCGGATCACTTCCATGACGCGCCAGCCGTCCAGCGCTTCCAGCTCATGTTCCTTGCCATTATGGTCGGTGACGTAAATATGCATTATTTCACCCCAAGCTTTTTCTGCAGTTTGGTGGATGAGGTTGTGTATTGGAACACAACTTTTTCATCCGGGTGGATGATCTTCTTGGCCGCCTGCGCCATCAGCGCCGCTTCATGGAAGCCCGACAAAATCAGCTTCAACTTACCCGGATAATAATTGATGTCACCAATCGCAAAAATGCCCTTTTCCGACGTGGCGAACTTTTCCGTGTCCACCTTGATCAGGTTTTCATGCAGATTGAGGCCCCAATTGGCCACAGGACCAAGCTTCATGGTCAGGCCAAAGAACGGCATCAAACGGGTCGCCGGCAAGCTTTTTTCGCCGTCAGCATTTTTGATGTTCACCGCGCTGATCTGGCCATTTTCACCTTCAAGCGAAGCGATTTGGCCCAGCTCAAAGTTGATTTTGCCTTCGTCCACCAAGGCGCGCATTTTGTTCACGCTGTCGGTGTGGGCGCGGAAGCTATCGCGACGGTGCACCAGCGTCAGGCTTTTGGCCAAAGGCGCAAGGTTCAAGGTCCAATCCAGCGCACTGTCGCCGCCGCCAACAATCACGATGTCATGATCGCGGAAATCATCCATTTTGCGCACGGCATAGAAAACAGACTGGTTTTCAAACGCTTCAATGTTCGGCACAGGCGGGCGCTTTGGCTGGAACGAACCACCACCAGCAGCAACCACCACAACCTTACAACGGAAGGTTTCGCCCGCATCAGTTTTCACGATGAAGTCGCCATTATCCTGACGCTCAATCTCATTGACCATGCGGTTATAATGGTAGGTCGGGCCAAATGGCTCGGCCTGCTTCAACAAATTATCGGTCAGCTCTTGCCCGGAAATTTCGGGAAAGGCTGGAATGTCATAGATCGGCTTTTCCGGATAAAGCTCAGCGCATTGGCCGCCTGGCTTGTCCAGAATGTCAATCAAATGGCATTTGATGTCCAGAAGGCCCAGTTCAAACACCGCAAAAAGTCCAACAGGACCCGCACCGACAATCACCACATCGGTGACGATCTCTTGTTCGCTCATTTATTCACTCACTTCGTGTCTTATTCCAGGCGCTGGACCGCCTGCGGTTTAAAGGGTGCTGGACCACCCCAAAAAGATTATTTCACCCGCCGCAAGAAAGGGCGTGTGCCCGCGGGCACCTCAATGTCGCGGCCTGTGGGCTGCATAAACACCGAAACACCTGCAATGGCATCGTTTTCTAGTGCGTTTCGCGTTGGTCCGTCAACAACCACCAGGCTGTCAAAGCCGCACCGGCGCAAAAACTGCACCTGGTCGGTCAATATGTCGCCCCGGGCGCGCAGTTCGCCCTCAAAGCCATATCGCTCGCGCAACAGGCGGGCAGAGGAATATCCCCGACCATCAGCGAATTTGGGAAACTCAACCGCAATCGCTGCAAAGCGATGCACATCGTCCCCAATTTCATGCACATCATCGCCGGGCTGTACAATCAGGCCAAGCGCCCCATTATTGCCCGCCAAACGATCTTTGTGCTCAATATATAAGGAAAACGGCATAAAGACATGATCAAGATCAATCAACGCTTCATCTTCCGCAAGATCACGCCATTGATCTTCAACAAATTGACCGTCCTTAAAAAGCGTCTTCATGCTCTGTCCCTTGGCCTGCGGCTTTGCGATTTTGCCGCTCACATCAAAATGAATTCCACATTCGGTTTTGTCGCGCCCGCGCCAGCGACCGGAACGAGGGTCCTCCCCCTCCTTCACCATCGAGGTACACGGCGCACAACCGATAGACAAATAGCCCACATTAAACAAGGGATGTGGCGGCAAATCATGCTCGGCGCGATAGGCTTTCACATCCTCAAAATCCCAATAGGCCAACGGGTTGACCTTGATGCGCTCATCGCTGGTCAATTCAAAATGCGGCAGCACCCCGCGATCATTGGTTTGAAAGCGTTTGCGCCCGGTCACCCAGCCGCCATAGGCCTTTAATGCCGCATCCAATGGCTCGGTTTTGCGAATGTGGCAGCAGCTATCAGGATCGGTTTGCCAAAGGTCGCCCTTAGGGTCGAACCGCGCCAAATCGCTGGTGTCTGGCTCCAAAAAGCGCACATTGGTCAGGCCCAAGCGCTGCTTCATAGTCTCGACATACTCAAGCGTTTCGGGGAAATGCTTTCCCGTCTCCAAAAACAGCACTTCCTGATGCGGATTGATCTGCGCCACCATATGCAGCAGCACAGAAGAATCTGCGCCGAAAGAAGAGACCATCGCGATGGGGTGCGACGTCAATTCTTCCAGCGCAAAGCGCAACACGCTCAGCGCGTCACGCTCATCGAACATGCCATTCAAGGCCACCAATTGAAGGTCGCTCAGGCGTTCCTTGGGCACAAAGGCTTGCGCGGCGTTGGCATTAGCCATAAAGCGCCTCCTTGAATGGGGCTTCGCCCAAACGGCGGAATGCATCGAGGAAGGGCTCATCGGCATTTTCGCGCTGATCCATATATACGTTCAACAGCTTTTCAAGCGCGTCAGGCACTTCATCACCGGTCACACCGCGGCCCAGAATATTTCCAACAGCGGCCTGCTCGGTAGCATCGCCACCCACCGTGATCTGATAAAGCTCAGTGCCTTTTTTCTCCACGCCAAGAATACCGATGTGGCCCACATGGTGGTGACCACAAGCGTTGATGCAGCCGGAAATTTTGACTTTCAGCTCACCAAATTCGTTTTCACGATCCGCGAAACGCTTGGCAATATCCTGCGCAATCGGAATAGAGCGGGCATTGGCCAAGGCACAATAATCAAGCCCCGGGCACGCGATGATGTCAGAAATCAAGCCAGCATTGCCCTCGGCCAAGCCGATTTCAACCAAACGCTCATAAATGGCGCGCACGTCGGACTTTTTCACATGCGGCAGCACCAAGTTCTGCTCATGGCTGACACGCAGTTCGTCAAAGCTATAATCGCGTGCCAATTCGGCAATGGCATCCATTTGCGCGTCGCTGGCGTCACCCGGCACCTCGCCCACCGATTTCAACGAAATGGTGATGGAGGTGTAGCCCGGCTGGCGGTGCTTAAACAGGTTGCGCTTCAAGAACTTCGCATATTGCGCATTCTCCAAGGCATGCTGCTCCGCATCCAACACATCATCAGCATCAGCGGCGAATGGCGGGGCGGCGAAATAGGTTGAAATCCGGTCCAGCTCGTCCTGCGGTAGGGTCAAAACCCCGTCCTTGAGTTGCGCAAACTCGGCTTCAACTTCCTCACGGATTTGCTCAATGCCGGTTTCGTGCACCAAAATCTTGATCCGCGCCTTATATTTGTTATCGCGACGACCATGCAGATTGTAAACCCGCAAAATCGCTTCCAGATAGGCCAGCAAATCTTCGTGCGGTACAAAATCATTGATTTCCTTGGCGACCATCGGCGTCCGGCCCAAACCGCCACCCACAAAGACGCGCCAGCCAACCTGACCGTCCTTCTCATTGGCCATCAAGCCAATATCATGGAATTTCACTGCGGCACGGTCCTGCGGCGCGCCAGTGATGGCGATTTTAAACTTGCGCGGCAGGAATGAAAATTCCGGGTGCAAGCTCGACCATTGGCGAATGATCTCAGCCACAGGGCGCGGATCGATAATCTCGTCATGGGCTGCCCCAGCAAACTGGTCAGTCGTCACATTACGAATGCAGTTGCCCGAAGTTTGAATAGCGTGCATTTCGACTTCCGCCAATTCCTCGAGAATTTTCGGCACATCCTGCAGTTTCGGCCAGTTATATTGGATATTCTGCCGCGTGGTGAAGTGGCCATAGCCACGATCATAGGTGCGGGCAATATGCGCCAATTTATGCATTTGGCGCGAGTTCAGCGTGCCATAAGGCACCGCAACCCGCAACATATAGGCGTGCAATTGCAGATAAAGACCATTCATCAAACGCAACGGGCGGAACTGATCTTCAGTCAATTCACCTGCCACACGACGCTTTACCTGATCTGAAAACTGGGCAGTACGCTCGCGCACAAAGGCGGCGTCAAATTCATCATAGCGATACATAGTCAGCCTCACTCAAATGCTGGCGGCCATAGGTGCCGACGGTTGGGCCATTGGCGCGAATTTGTTCGCGCAGGCGGTTGGTTTGCACCAATTGATTGTCGTGCTTTTCAACCGGAATAGCTTCAAGGCTAACCACCTTGTCCTTTTTGGCTGCAGCCGCCAAAAGCTCATCAACTTCCGGCGCTTTATCGTCAAAAATCTGCGCTTGCTGCAAATCCATGCCCCAGCGATCTTCGCCGTAAAAATATACGACGGCGCCGGACAAAAGCTCATTGCCTGTAATTACTTTCATTGCCCCACCTATGCCACTTGCAATGTTTGAGGCAGTTGCGCCTCAAACTGTTGCCAATTGCCACTGGCAATCGCTTCACCAATGAAAACGATCGCCGGCCCTTCGGCCAATTGTTCTTTTAATTGTTCCGCGCCCGCCAAAGTGCCCAAATGACGGGTGCTGTTTTCACGGCCCGCATTGACCACAACACCCACCGGGGTTGAGCCTGCCAAACCGTGGGCAATCAAATCATTGGCCACATCTGCCAAGATCGACTTGCCCATATAAATGCCCAATGAAATGCCGGACTTTGCCAGGCTCGCCCAATGGGTCACCACTTGACCGTCAGCGCCATGGGCTGTTGCAAACACGATGCCTGAAGAAACATTGCGCAATGTAACAGCGGTTTCGCTGTCAGCCGCCGCAGCCAAAGCCGAGGTAATGCCTGGCACAATGTCGAAATCCACATTGTTGGCCCGCAAATGCGCAATTTCCTCGCCTGCCCGACCAAAGATCATCGGATCGCCAGACTTCAACCGCACCACACGTTTGCCCTGCTTGGCCAAATCGACCAGCATCTGATTGATGCGCTTTTGGGTGAAGGAGTGACGGCCTTTGGCTTTACCAACAGCAATGCGCTCCGCATCACGACGGCCCATCTCCACAATGGCGTCTGGCACCAATTGATCATGCACGATGACATCAGCGCTTTGCAGCACACGCTGAGCGCGAAGCGTCAGCAAATCTTCTGCCCCCGGGCCTGCGCCCACCAAATGTACAAAGCCATCGCCCTCGGCACGCGCTTGCATTAGCCAATCCGCAAACATGTGCGCATCTTGGTCCTCATCATCAGCGACCAAACGTTCAAACTTCGGCGATGCCAGCAGATCCTGATAGAATTTGCGTCGTTGGTCGCCTGAATGAATGGTGCGCTCAACCTTGTGGCGCAACCCACCTGTAAATTTCACGATTTTCCCCAAAGACAGTGGCAACAAGGCCTCGATTTTGGCCCGCACCATCCGCGCCATAACTGGTGCTTCACCTTCCGATGAAATCGCAACGGACAATGGCGCCCGGTCCACAATGGCAGGGGTATAAAAATCGCACTCATCAGGCTTATCGACCACATTGAGCGGAATGCGATGCGCTTTGGCGGCGGCCTTGGCCAAATCCGCGTCTGGTCCTTCATCACCTGAAAAAACCATCGCCGCACCGTCAAGAATCGCATCGGTGAAAGGCTGTTCCAAAACAGTGACGTCCAAACCGCTAAAATCGGCAAAGATTTTACGTGCAACCACAATGGTGTGGGCATCGGTTTTCGCCGCCAAGCGGGCCTTTGCCAACGCTTCGGGGCCACCACCGGCAATCACTATTTTTTTGCCCCGCACCTTCATCGATACTGGGAAAATGCCAAGTTTGGTCATCATCGTGCCTCGCTTATTTCTTCCCTTAAAATAAATGAGGCATGATCTATTGCCAAGCTACTGAAATAAAATAGCTTTTTTATTTCCCCTTTCGCAGGAAAAAGGAGAAAAGACAACCCAAAAAGAAAGGGGCGGTGAGCATTTAAAACTCAAAATCCGCCCCATTTATAGAATTTTTGCGCCAAATGACGATTTTAGGAATGAAATTCCAAACCAGACTTATGCTTGGTTTTCCGGAACATGGACGACCAGGCCATCCATTTCGTCACTCACCTTGATCTGACATGACAGGCGGCTACGGTCATTCACGTCAAAAGCAAAATCCAACATGTCTTCTTCCATCATGGATGGTCCGCCCGTTACGCTCACCCACTCAGGGTCCACATAAACGTGGCAGGTGGCGCAAGTGCACGCGCCGCCGCATTCCGCAACAATACCCGGCACCGCATTGCGAATGGCGTTTTCCATGACAGTCGAGCCATTTTCCGCCTCAACTTCATGCTTGGTGCCATTGGCTTCAACATATGTGATTTTTGCCATGAACATTATCCCTTATCTCTGATCAGCCGCCATATAGCGCTCTCACGCGTTCATGACAACCTCAATGGGGCGAGATAAGTGCGGCTATTCGCCTAAGATATCGTCGATAAACTGGAGTGTGTAGGCCACAGACTGGGCAAGCTGATCATATATCTTGTCAATTTGCCCCCGCTCCTCGCGCAAATCAATCTCAGCCGCACCGCTTAACTCGGCAATGGCCCCGGCACCAACACCCAACGAAGCAGACCGCATTGAATGCAAGGCAATCGTAAGGTTTGGCAACAGGCGGGCTTTGGCCCAATCTGGCTCGAATTTGCGCAATTGCGTCCGATAGAGCTGCAAGATTTCGCTCTCGAGGTTTTTGTTGCCCATGGTCTGCCGTGCTAAAAACGCCAGATCGATTGCACGTCGCGGCGACTTCGCCATTGGGTCCACTAATGTGCCATGATCAAATGCTAACTCAGCCACGGACTTTAACTCCTCGCAAACTAAACTATCCACAACATATCAAACAAGGTTGAATCAAGCTTTAAAGCCTGTAAGTTGCCGATTGGCATAAACATTTTAAATTGTTGGCACTCTTGCGCGTTAACTAATTTTTAATAAAAATGTCTCGATCACCTTCATTTGGTGTATAAAGGCATGATACCAACGTTCGGCGGCGTTGGGTACTGTGGCCCAAAATGCATTATTGTTTTAATGCTTTACCAAGTTCCGGAGGACGCTCCGGCTGTGTTATTTTGCACAAAACTTGCCTCAGCTCACCCTAAAGTTCGCCGGGCATTGTGCGGACGCAAAAGGTAGTATTGAGTATGGCAAAGAACAAAAACTCTTCAAATGATCCAGCCACACTGGCTTTTTCAGCGGTGGAAAGCGCACTGGAGTCCCAATCAGATTCTGATGTAAAATCCAGCAAGGCACCTAAGCTGGATAAACCCAAGGCAGATGAAAAGAACAGCCGGGGCAGACGCACCAGCGAAAGTCGTTCGCGTTCAGCTGAGCGCATCGCCAGTCGTGCCGCCTCTGTTGCCAATGATGATCGGTCGTCCGCCGCCGGCATCCTTTATTCCATGCAGTCCAAGCCCTCTTCCGTGCCATACTGGTTGGCGGCTTTGGCATCAGTATGCTGGATCGCGATTATCGGCACGCTTGGCTATATGCGTTTTGGCGCAGATCTGGCCAACACCCAATTCGCAACACTCGCTCAATCGCCGGACTTTGCCGGTTTTTCCGCACTTCTATTGATCCCGGTTCTCGCGTTTTTTGCCATCGCGATGATTGTGCGACGCGCCCAGGATTTGCGCCTGGCCGCATCATCCATGACCCAAGCGGCCCTGCGCCTCACCGAGCCTGAATCAACAGCCACGGCACAGATCACAACTGTGGGCCAAGCCGTGCGCCGCGAAGTCAACGCCATTGGCGACGGGCTGGAACGCGCTCTGTCGCGCGCTGGCGAACTTGAGGTGATGGTGCACAATGAAGTGAACTCACTTGAACGCACCTATGCCGACAATGAATTGCGCATGCGCTCCCTCATCGAAGAACTGGCCAATCAGCGCAATGCGGTGGTGACCAATTCTGAACGCGTCCGCGAGGCAATTTCAGACGTACACTCCGGCTTTTCCCAGCAATTGGACGAAGTTGGCAGCGCCGTTGTGGACAAATTGCGCACAACGGGCGGCGACATCACCCAGTCCATAGCAGGACAAGGCGATCAGCTCACCAATGCGCTTAAGGAACAAAGCGACCGTTTCGAAAACACGATCGAGAACCGCCGCACGGATTTGGTGACATCGCTCGATGACAGCACCGAAAAGCTGAATATTGTCGTGGATGAGCGCACAGCCGCCATGGCGTCAGCATTGGCTGAACAAAGCGCTCAGTTTGACCAAACATTGGCCAATCGCGCCGATCAACTGGCCGACAAGGTGGCGGCACGCACCGAACAGCTCGACAGCACGCTATCGGCGCACAGTGACAATTTTGACCAAACTCTCGCCATGCGCGCGGACGAATTGTCCGAAAAAGTATCCTTGCGCACGCAAGAGCTTGGCGCCACGCTTTCAGAGCAAAACGAGCGCTTCGACAAAACCTTGGTGGAACGCACCGAGCAGCTCTCAAGCGAAGTGGCAGACCGCACTGCCCGCCTCAACCAGGTTTTGAGCGCCCGCGCCACCAACTTCAGCGAAACTTTGGATTCCAAGCGCGACGAGCTGGACAATCTGCTGAACGAACGTACCACTTATATGATGGACGCGTTTGGCGAGCGTCACACCAATTTGGCCCAAACCATTGAGGATCGCACCAACGCCCTCAACGACGTGTTGGCACGCGGCGCAAGCGGCTTTACAGAAAATGTCGACGACCGCATTGCCCGCCTCACCCAATCATTGGAAGATGGTACATCAGAGTTCTCCAGCATCATTGAAGAACGCACCAACCAGCTTTCAGGCGTGTTGCGCGCTTCAAGTGAATCTGTGCTGGTCGACCTCAACCTGCGCGGCGAAGAAATCGCCACCAACATGGAAAATGTTGGCTCCAACCTGGCGTCCAAGATTTTGCAAAATGCAGAATACGCCCAGCGCACCTTGGCTGACTTTGGCTCTGGCGTGGATGAGAGCATCTCAATCCAGACCAATAATTTGGAAAGCGCAGTTCAGTCTGCACTGCTGCAATTGGGTGGCACATTGGACGAACGTGCCAATGATGCCCGCGAATTGTTGGCCAACGCCGGTCAGGACACCATTTCACAATTGACCAGCCGCGTGGATGAAGTTGCTGTTATTCTGGACAGCCGCCTCCACTCCATGGACGAGATCATGAGTGAAAAGGGCGAACGCTTGATCACCACGCTCAATGAAAATGAGCAAGGGTTCAAACAGCACGCACAATCGCTTGAAAGCACAATCAATCAGCGTACATCTGAGTTCAACACTGTGCTGCAAACCAGCGCTGCAGACCTTGATGCGACCATGAAAAACCGCACCAAAGAGTTGGGTTCAACCTTTGAAAAATCCGGTCAACTCTTCCGCGAAAGCATTGATGAGAGCTTGCGCGATGTGAATGACACAATGGAATCACGTTCCAACCACGTGTCACAAATGATCGAAGAGCAAGTGGCCCGCGTAAACGACAATTTGGGCAACCAAATTGATGCGGCCATCGCGCGCTTGTCTGATGCTGAAACTGGTGTCGCTGGTAAAGTGACCGACGCGGTTTCCAACATCGAAGCCAGCACCGAAACCCTAGCGGGTCGTGTGGAGAATGCAGTCAGCAGCTCTACTGGCTTGTTCGAAAAAGCAACAAGCGATCTGGACCAAACCATCGGCAGCCGCCTCTCCGCGACAGAGCAACGCCTGGCCGCTGCAGCCAACAATATTTCCACATCCATGCAGGATCGCGCCCAGGAAGCGGAAGAGCGCATCACAGCGGCGACACAAAGCCTGTCAGATGCGATGGAAGCCCGTGCACGCGGCGCAGAAGAGCGCATCACTGGCGCGACCGAAAGCCTTTCAAGCTCAATCGAATCCCGTGTGGCCGAGAGCGAAGAGCGCATGTCCATGTCAACCGAGCATCTGTCGCGCACCATTGATGACAAATTGGGTACCCTGCCCGATGCCATCGCACAGCGGGCAAATGAGACAGCAACTCGCTTGAGTGAAATGAACACCGCGTTCACAAGCAGCTTCGATCAAGCGCTTGAGAATGTGGATGCCGGCGCCAACAAGATTGTGGCGGCACTGGACGAGAAACTCTCTGGTCTCACCACGGACATTTCGTCCGATGTGGAACGCACCGCATCGCGCATGGATCTGGTGATCCGTGGCGCTATGGAGCAATTGCGCACCGCATCCAGCACAATGGAAGAGCTTGTGTCCGTTCGGGCGGTGAACACCGCAGAAGAACTCAGCGACAAGGCCCGCGCCATGAACCAAGTGGTGGCAGTGCAGTCCGATACCTTGTCAAAACTGATCGACAAGAAAACCACGGACATCGAAGAGCGCCTGGCCAACCAGCAAAACCTTTTGCGCAGTGCATTGGAGCAAAATGCCCGCGGCGCCGAAGAAATCATGGCTTACTCAACATCACGTATCGAAGAAGATGTTACCCAAGCCCTGTCCAAGCTCAACGATTCAAACATGCTGCTGCAACAAGTGTTGGAAACATCAACCAACAATTTGGCCTCTCTCGAAGATGGCGTGGCCAAGCACACAGCACGCTACTCAGACGCGGTGCGCGAAGCATTGGCGGGCACAGACGATGCAGGCCGCTTGATGGGCGAACATGTGAACGCGCTTCAAAGCACTATTCACGGCTTGCTCGAAGAGGTAGGCGAAATCAAGCATGTGCTTGAAGGGCAAACCTCTGGCTTCACCTCTGCAGCCAAAGAGCTTACAGACGCCTCTATTGTTACAGTGGACACCATTGAAGGTGGCCGCACAGCAATGGATGCTCTGGTGGCTGGGTTCACAAGACGCGCTGAAGAGATTGACGCCCGCTTGCGCACCTTTGCAAAATCGCTGTCAGATACTGTTGCTGAAACCGAAAACCGCATTTCAGAAACGCAAGACACGCTCACGCAAACGGTCAGCAATGCATCCCAAGCTGTCTCCACAAATCTTCGCGATATGACAGAGACTGCTGGCGTAGAGAGCCAACGGGCCACAACAGCCCTGCAACAGGCACAAAAATCTTTGATCGACGAAATGCAGCAATCTATCCAGGCTGCGGTAGAACGGTTCAACGATACATCATCAGCCATGCGCGTAACCGCAAAAGAGCTGAGCGAAGAGTTGAGTTCAACACGCTCAGAGTTGCAACGTGGCGTGATGGAATTGCCAGAAGAAACCAAAGCCAGCGCGGCCAAGATGCGCCAGGTTGTGGCCGAGCAAATCGAAGCGCTTGAAGAGCTCAATAAGATTGTCAACGCACAGCCCGCCGCGCCACGCCAAACGGCGTCTATGGCACCGGCTGCGCCAACAATTGAGCAACGCCCCGCCCCACGGGCCGAGGCACCTTCACAACCGCGCCCTGCGCCACAGGCTGCGCCAAAACGCGAAGAACAGCCAGCGGCCCCTGCATCAAGAGCTCCGCTTGCCCCTCAACCGCAAGCACCAAAGGCGGAACAAAGCTATGAGGATGATATTTCCTCTGAGCAATTGGCTGCCTTGCTGGAAAAGCAGATTGAGGAGCAGGATGCACGCGCCGCAGAAGCGGAACGCAAGCGTGCCGCACAGCCAGCGCCAAGCGCATCGCAAGATGATGAGCAAGGCAGCTGGGTACGTAGCCTTTTGCGCAACGCGTCTGCCAATCAGCAGGCCAGCAGCGCACGTCGCGGCGGCAACCTGAAAAACCTGACCGCTGAGATGGTTGAAGCTGTTGACCACAAAACGCTGGTCGATGCATGGCGTCGCTACCAGAATGGTGAGAGCGGTGTGTTCTCCCGTCGCCTTTATACCCTGCCCGGACAAAGCATTTTTGATGATGTGCGCAAAGCATTGAAGCAAGATCAAGAATTTGCGGGCACGGCAAAAGACTTTATGGGCGAGTTCGAGCAATTGCTCCGTGATGCCGCCAGCGGCGCTGACCCTGTGCGCGACACACAAGCCTTGCTCACCTCAGACCGCGGCAAGATTTATACAATGCTGGCTCATGCCCAAGGGCGTTTGAACTAAGCAAAGAATAACGATCTAAAACAAAACGGCGCCCCTTTGGGCGCCGTTTTTCATTGCGGTGATCAAATATCTGTAACGCCTTATCGCTAGGCTTCGCTGCGTGGATTGACCAATATGAGCGAGGTGAAAATCAAACCGCCGCCAATCGCCGCAAGCAATGCAGACATCATAAAAGTGGGCGCGCCAAATGCCGAGAACACAAAGCCAAAAATCACGATGAAGGTGGCCAAACTCGCCTGCGCTGTTACCTGCACCAAACTCTGAGCCTCCGCCGCAAAACTCTCTGCTGTCCAGTTTGCCACGAAATTGAGCGTCCCCAAATAGGTGATGCCAAAGGTGATGGCGTGCAGCATTTGCAGCAAGAAGAACCCCCACACCGGTAGATCAAAGCTCATGCCGAACCAGCGTAAAGCTGTGACGCCAGCGGCGAATATCAATAGATGACGGGCGGAGAAGCGTTTTGCCACGCGGGCAAACACAAAGAATGTCAGGATTTCCGCACCCGAACCGATTGCCCAGAGTGGGCCAATAATGGTGGAGGGCAACCCGGAGCGATCCCACAAGATCGAGCCATATGCATAGAGCGGACCGTGGGACGCGACGATAAACGCTGACCCCAAAATGGCCAACGCAAACCAAGGTCGAAACACATGTTTGATTTCTTGCGCCTGCAGCCGATGTGGCGGCGCCACCACCACTTCGGGCCCGATTGTTTCATCTTCTGGCGCTTTGCTGCGAAACTTGGGCAGCTGCAAGGACATAAGACCGCGGATAAGACAGAAACTGACAAACAGCGGCAAGAAAATGCCGACACCTGAAAGATTGAGCATCCACCCCGAAAAGAGATTGGCGGCCACATAGCCAACGGTGCCCCAAACACGGATCATCGCAAAATCCAGATTGCGCCGACGCGCCATCCGCACCGCAGCGGCATCGGTCACCGGCGCCCCCACCATGAAGGGCAAAACAGTAAGCGTCCAACAAAACAGGATGGCCCAAAAGCCCTGGGCAAAAAACAAGGTGACTGACGCCAAGCCCGAAAGAACGCTTGCCGCAATGATCACCTGTCGCCAGTCGCTCGCCTTATCAGCAATCCGACCAACAAAAATATTGATGAGTACCATCATCCAGATGGGCGCCGAATTGACAAAGCCCACATCGGAATCGCTCAGCCCCTCCGACTTCAGCCAAAGCGGCAGAAACGGTACGGCAATGCCGACGGCCAAGAATTTGAAGGCATAGAAACTTGAGGTGCGTCCTTGATGGGACAAGAACGCTTCGCGCACTGAAAACAGCATAAATTGCCTATCCTAATGGAGTTAAGACCATAAGGTTGCGCTGATTTGCCAAAGCTGACAAGCCCGAAGGTATGTTTTTGGTGTTAAAACGATCTCAGTGGCGCTCTACGCTGCGCGTTCGCGTCCGCTGGCCACAGGCACCAGATATTGCCGGAAAAGCGCTGCACAGGCCGCCCAGCTGTAATTTAAGGCAAAGCTGTGGGCATCAGCCCGCTTCAACTTAAGCGCTTTTTCGGTCGCCACGGCCAAATCATCATCCATGACACCCGCCCGCGGATCTGTGAGCACATCAATCGGCCCCATCACAGGATAAGCCGCCACAGGCACACCGCAGGCCATCGCTTCAAGCATAACATTGCCAAACGTATCGGTTTTAGATGGGAAAACAAAAACATCGGCGCTTTGATAATGCGCCGTCAATTCTTCCCCTTGTTTGCGCCCCACAAAAACTGCGTCGGGATAGTTGGTTTCCAACTCCGCCCGTTGCGGCCCATCACCCACCACGATTTTCGTGCCCGGTACATTTAGCCGCAAAAAGGCCTCAACATTTTTCTCAACCGACACCCGCCCCACGCAAAGAAGGTGCGGCCCCGGCAAATTTTGGAATAGCGTTTTTTCACCCGGCACAAATCGCGTTGAATCAACACCTCGGGTCCATTCAACAACATGTTGAAAGTCTTTATCTTTCAAGTCTTCAACAACCGAGCGCGTCGGCGCAAGCGTGTGGGTTGCCGCCTCATGAAACCAGCGCAAATAGGCGTATGACCATTCGCAGGGCACAGGGATGCGCGCCGCGACATATTCTGGAAATCTTGTGTGATAACTTGTGGTGAATGCCCAATGCTGGGCGGTGCAAATATAACGAGCCATCAGCCCCAACGGGCCCTCGGTGGCAATATGAATATGGTCCGGATCATATTGTTCTATGATGTGACCAATTTCGCCCAACCATGCCAATGAAAGTCTGATTTCAGGATAGGTAGGCAGCGGCATGGTCCAAAACCGCTCAGGTGTCAGATAGTCCACCTGATAACCGATTGCCCGAAGCTCCTGCCCCACCTTGTCCAAACAGCGTACAACGCCGTTCACTTGTGGGTGCCAAGCATCGGTGACAATCAGCAGCCTTGTCATGCAACTTCACGCGCCTTTTTACGGCGCGCCTCTTGTTGGGGTTTGGTGGCCATGTCGGTCCAATGGATTAATTCAAACTGACCATCGTGATTTTCGACAATCGCGGTGCAACTCTCCACCCAGTCACCCGTATTGATATAACGTGTGCCATAAGTATCGTGCATATCCGCATGGTGAATATGGCCGCAAATAACGCCATCCACGCCGGTTTCTTTCGCTTCATGCGCCAGCGCTTCTTCATAACGCCCGATAAAGCTCACCGCATTCTTGACCTTATGTTTGGCCCAAGCGGACAAAGACCAATAATTCAGGCCCAGTTTGCGCCGCACCCAGTTGACCAGAATATTGATGCGCAAGGCCGCGTTGTAAGCCCAGTCGCCCACATGGGCCAGCCACTTGGCATGGCGCACCACCACGTCAAACTGGTCGCCATGGATCACCAGATATTGCTTGCCATCGGCAGCATGGTGGATCACGCGATCAATGATTTCGATGTCGCCGAAATGGGTGCCGATATAGTCGCGCAAAAATTCATCATGATTGCCCGGCAAATAAATAAGGCGCGCGCCTTTGCGGGCTTTCTCCAGCAGTCGTTGCACCAAGAGATTATAGCTTGAAGGCCAATGCCAGGATTTTTGCAAGCGCCATCCATCAAGGATGTCGCCAACCAAATAGATCGTTTCAGCGTCATGAACCTGCAAAAAGTCGATCAACTGGTCCACCCGGATGGTCCGCATGCCCAAATGGACATCGGATATAAACAAGGCTTTTACATGCCGGGTTTCGTGTTCTTGCATCATTCTTTTACGCTCGCATTTCTACTGCGCCCCAAATACTCAACCCGATTCAGGCGTCATTTTTGTGACACCTTACCTTGTTGCATTGCCTGGGGCAAAGGACCTATCGGGCCAACGTACCTTTCATGCCCACAATGCGTGCATAACTTCGCTCAATCATCTGAGCAAAAGCCGGGTCGCGTTCCGCTTCACTGATCAATAGATTGAGTATTTTGTCTGGCAATTCAAGGCTTGGTTCGCGCGTATTTGAAAAAAGCAAGATGTCATTGCCCGCGCGCACCGCCGCCAACACCGCTTCTTTAAAGCCATAATGCTTTGTGATCGCGCCCATTTCCAAATCATCGGATACCACAACACCATTAAAGCCAAGCCCTTGGCGCAACACGCCATTAATCGCGACAGGCGATAGGCTGGCGGGATAATCGTTGCTCGCCGCCTCAGCAAAGCTCTTGTGATAAAGGTGCCCCACCATCACCATTTGCGCCAAATTTTGGCTGATGAGTTTTTGAAACGGCACATATTCCGTATCCCGCCAGCTGTCCGTGATGTCAGCAAAGCCCAAATGGCTATCGGCCTGACTGGACCCATGCCCCGGGAAATGTTTCAGCGCTGTCAAAACGCCTGCCGCCTTGTGACCCTTCACAAACGCAGCGCCATAGTCAGTCACAACATCAGGGTTTGCTGAAAATGACCGCCCATATTTGGCGATAATCGGGTTGTTGCGGTTTACATTTACATCTACCACCGGCCCGAAATTCACATTAAAGCCCAACGCAGCCAAACGGCGCCCCAGATTTTCATAAAGCGTTTGTGCCGATCTGGCGTTCATGGAGTTGGCTACATCGGCGGCGCTGGCGATTTCAGCGAACCCGACCGAGTTGGTCAGCCGCTCCACTTTGCCGCCTTCCTGGTCAATACTAATCAGCAAGGGCAAAGCTGATGGCACCACGGATTGCCAATCCGCATTTTTGCGTTTGACCATATCCACCGAGGCGACATTGTATTTCAAATACAATACACCGCCAATTTTCCCCTCTTTAGCCAAGGCTTTGACGCCATTGTGCCATTGGCCGGACGCTTGATCGCCCTGAAAGCCGATCATGATCATCTGACCGGCTTTTTCGCGCAGGGATTGCGCCATCGTTGGGAGAGAAAGTTGGGCGAAAACAACCGCCGCGAGAATAAAAAGACGCATAAGCACCGCTCTGTGAATCAAAAAACTATCAATGCGTGAGGAATATGCCTGAATTTGGGCTGCTAAACTGCATTTTTTTGCAGTGGCGCATTATAGCTTTCCAACAGATTACAGAATTCTTCGCGGCCCAACGGTTTGCCGAACAGATAGCCCTGCCCGATATGACAGCCAGCGCGCCGCAAAATATCCGCCTGCTCCTGCGTTTCGATGCCCTCAGCCACCACTTTTTTGTTCATATGCTTTGATAGCGAAACAACAGCATCAATGATCGCCATTGAATGTTGGTCTTGCGGCAAGTTGCGCACAAAGGCCTGATCAATTTTGATCTTATTCACCGGCAGCTTGCTCAAATAGCTCAAGGATGAATAGCCCGTGCCAAAATCATCGAGGGCAATACCCACACCGCGCTCAATAATTGAGTCGAGAATGCCAATGGTCCGGTCCTGTTTGGACACAAACACGCTTTCAGTAATTTCAATATCCAGTCGCGACGGATCAAGCTGAGATTCCTTCAACGCATATTCGATATCGCCAAGAACATCGCCATATTCGAACTGAACCGCCGAAACATTCACCGCAATGCGTCCGCCGCGAGTGGATTTCGCAGCATCCATGCAAGATTGCAAAAGCACCCATCGGCCAATTTCAATGATCATACCACTATCTTCCGCCACCGATATAAACCGGTCAGGACGGACGAAACCCAGTTCCGGGTGCTGCCATCTGACCAAGGATTCCGCGCCTATAATGCGATTGGTGGCCAAATCCACCTGCGGCTGATATTGCAAAAACAATTGCCCATTCTGAACCGCATCCAACAAGGCCACCTCAATAGATTGCCGATCTTTAACCCGTGCGCTGAGCTCACTACGATAGGGGAAAAAGCTGTTCCCCGGCATCGACTTGGCCTCCGAATGCGCCATATCGGCGTGGGTAAGCAAATCTTCAGCAAAATAGCCGGAATTGTTGGTGTCCGTCATACCCAAGCTGGCGCCGATCAACGCCCGGTGCGCACCGATGGTATAAGGCGACACGATGGCGCTGAGCACCTTGTTGGCCAAGATTGGCACCTCATGCTCTTCCATCAAATGTGGGTAGACTGCTGCAAACCGATCCCCACCTAACCGGGTGACACTATATAGACCCAGCTTACCCAAGCGTTTCACCACTTGCCGGAGCAACTCATCCCCAATACTGATGCCCAAACTATCATTGATGTTTTTAAAGCGATCCAGATCAAGCAACAATAGGGTCATATCGCGCGGTGTTGCGGAACGCGGTCGACAATAATTCTCCAACTCGACAACAAGTTTTTGTCGCGAAAATGCCCCCGTCAACGTGTCGTAATTGGCCAAATAGGACAGGCGTTGCTCATGATTGAGACGCTCGGTCACATCACGAAACGTCAAACATGCCACCTGCTCATTCACCCCATGGCCAAGATCAATGCGCGAAACGGTAATCGAATATTCGAGCGCGACCGGCCGTCCCGGATATCCCTTGTCGGCATAAATGCCCTGCTCAAAATGATGCAGGCTGGATACCTTGCTTGGAATCCCCGCCATCACCTTATGCCGCAATAGGCGCACCGCTTCTTTGAAGAACAGCCCTGGCAAAACCTGCGCTTTCTTCCCTGCAAGTCCAGCGCGCGCCTGCAATATTTCTTCGGCGGGGCGGCTCGCCGACACAATTCTCTCTTGGCCATCAATAATGATCACGCCGTCAAAATTATCCTCAACCACACGATCGAGAATGGCCTGCATGCGCACATTTTCGATGCTGATTTGCTCAATGGCAGCACGTCGGACGGTTAGCTCGTAGAAGAAAAACAGTACGATCACGCCAAACGCCACAGTGTGCGCCGCCGCCGAGTTTATCAAATAGCCAAATTGCGACAGGGCGTAAAAGGCAAGCAACTCAACCAGGACAAAGGCGACAACATAAGTCGCAACCAACGACCAGATTGAAAAGGGCTTTCCGCGCAGAACAAGCGCCAGCAACATGACGAACACCAGCAGCACACCTGGCCAACTGCCGACCGATGTCAGTCGATTGCCCTCTAATCGGCTTTCGGCGGCGAGTGCCAGCAAAGCAACGCCGGGTATGTGACCATATTTGGGCACCAAAACAATGTCCCCAAGCTCAACAGCTGTGGCGCCCACCAAAACTGTTTTATTGGCCAGACGCTCGGGCTCAACCCGACGCTCGATCACGTCAATGGCGGAGATAACGTCAATCCGAGCGAGATCTAACCCATAATTGACGAGAACCGATGGTTGCGCCTCAGGCGCCTGATATTGACTGACGGCAAAAGGCAAACTCTTAATGTTTTCACCCGCGATACGTGCCCCGTTATCCAGTTCCCGGATCTTGCCATCATCATCGGGACGCACATTAACAATAACCGGCTCGCCATAAGCACGAAACTGAGCCAATGGCAGCGAATTTGCGATGGCCACAGTGCCATCACGCTGGCGCACCAATTGATTGAAGCTCGCAAGATAGGTAAAGCCCCCAGCGCGTCCAAGCGCTTCAGTAAGCCTCAGATCATCAAGCGCATTCGAGGGCTGAGATAGATCAATATCCAAAGCGATCTCGTCGACTTGGTATTCGATCAACCCATCAATGATTTGCGCGTGAACACGCCGCGGCCATGGCCACTGTCCCACCTCTTCCAAACTGGCAGGATCGATCGCAACAATCACAAATTTTTCTGAGACGGGCTCATTGATCATCGAATAATGATATTCGTTAAAATATCGATCAAAAGGCACCAAGCCGCCAACCATTTCGACCAATAGCGCAAAGGCTGTCACCGCAACCAAAGTCAATATCTTTTTAAGCGTTAGCGCCATTTCGTCCCAAACTCGTAAGCCAATTACGATGATTGGCGGCTCCAACCCGGGTGAGTGCGCCGACAATTCAAAGCCATAAGACCATGAATTGGTTGCTATTCACTTTACGCTACAATAAAACGGGCCCCTTTTACAAAGGGCCCGTTCACGCAATCAATCTTTTACTTCAAGAGCAGGAACTATCGTCCCTTGCCTTTTCCATTGTCGCCAGCATTGCCTTTGTTGTTGCTTCCAGCGTTGCCTTTGTTGTTGTTCCCGGTATCGCTTTTCCCGTTACTCCCGGCATCGCCCTTGTCATTTCCGTTGCTACTGCCACTGCCACCAGCGTTGCTATTACCGCCCACATTGCTGTTGTTGGCATTTTCGTTTTTGGCTTTGGACTGACTTAGCTGCTTGCTGGCGTTTAACGCCGCATTCTCAAGCCCGAGCTTGGCTTTAAGTTCGGCAATATCGTTGGCGATGGGTTTATTGGACGCCATGCCAAAGAATGACTCTATCGAACCGCGTCCGCTAACTTCGACAATTGCGTTGGTGCCGCCTTGTCGTCCAGCGCGTTGACCTGCCTTGACGTCAACTTTGACTTTTCGCTCATTATCTTGCACTTCAACACGACCTCGGCGCACTTGCACTTCGGCCGCATTGCCGTTCTTATCGGCTTTAACGGTGAATTTTGTTCCCTTAACAACAGCCGTAAGCAGCGGCGCCCGAACAGCAAAATGCTGAACATTCTGCTTTTCAACATCGACGGTGATTTCGCCAAAATCCTGCTCGACTACAGTTGAAAGTGCGCCCACACGATCCTTGATACGAATGCGAGTGTCGCCCCGCACATCAATTGACTCCTTGCCACGCATGAAGACAACACGTGCATTTGGTGCTGTTTGAATGGCTGCTGAACTGTCCACGACATGGCCCCGGAAAATCTGCTGCCAATCACCATCATCAAATACAAAAACGCCACCACGCAACTTGTTGGCCACCCACTCCTCTGCAAATCCATGGGACACCGCCAACGGCACCACAAACGCAAAGAAAACAAGGATCAATTTCGTAATTCTGATCATGCTTCACCTCTCCAAATCTCGTCTGAAAACATTACGTCAGCCGGGCAAAACAAGTTCTTAAGTGCTCAAGTTGATTAGAGAGATAGTTAAACAATACTAAACATACCGCTCATCAAAAAAACGCCGCGGCACCAACTGATCTCAATGCGTTTTAGCGCTGCTAAATGTCCTATCTTGAACCTGCACCGCTCGGCTTACCCGCGTCACTTGGCTTACCCGCATCACTTGGCTTACTCGCATCACTTGGCTTACTCGCGTCACTAGGTTTGCCCGCATCGCTAGGTTGCCCAGCATCACTCGCGCTGCTGGCGCCACTGCCGGCATTTTCAGGTGCGCCAGCCACTTGCGCCGCACTGCCAGCATTGTCACCTTGCGCATTCGCTGCGCCTGCCCCGGCCTCAATGCCCAATTTCTCTCGCAGTTCGCTGCCACTGCTCGCCAATGGTATATTGCTCGCCATGGAGATAAATGGCTCCACTTTACCGCGACCGCTAACTTCAACAATTGCGTTAATGCCTGCGCTGCGCTGTGCTTTTTGGCCCGCTTTGACATCAATCTTGACCTTGAGTTCGGTGTCTTGCACTTCAACCCGCCCGCGACGCACCAGCACTTGTGCAGCGGCGCCCTCTCTGCTGGCGATAACGGTGAATTTTGTGCCCTTCACAACCGCAGTCAATAACGGTGCCTGCACGGCGAAATGCTGCACATTTTTGCGCTCAACATCCACGGTGATTTCACCGAAATCCTGTTCAACAATTGTGGAAAGTGCGCCCACGCGATCCTTAATACGAATACGTGTATCGCCCCGCACATCAATTGACTCCTTGCCACGTGTAAAAACAGCGCGTGCATTAGGTGCCGTTTGAATCGCGGAAGAGCTGTCCACCACATATCCGCGAAAGATTTGTTGCCACTCCGCACCACTATAAACGAATACGGCTCCGCGCAACTTGCTGGCTGTCCACTGTTCCGCCATTGCTGCGTGCGCCGAAACGCTTGTTAAAATGATTGCGAAAAACAATATTATTTTGGCAAATCTGCCCATGATCCTGCCTCAGTTTTTGAACCTACCTCATACTAAGAATGGTAGTGCAAACAGGACGTTAACAATTAATTTTGAAACCAAACGAGGTTAATAAAGGTAAATTATTTAACCAAAAGAATAAAAAAACGCTGCGTGAAAAATTCCACGCAGCGCCTAAAATACGATCAACTACAATGAGTTATCGGTTTGCCCGGTTTTCGATCAAATCGTCCACCACCGATGGATCAGCCAAAGTTGAGGTATCACCCAACGAGCCAAAATCGTTTTCCGCAACCTTACGTAGAATACGACGCATGATTTTGCCGGAACGTGTCTTGGGCAATCCTGGTGCAAACTGGATTAAATCTGGCGACGCGATCGGGCCGATTTCTTTGCGTACCCAATTGCGCAATTCCTTTTTCAGCTCTTCACTTGGTTCCTCGCCTGACATCAAGGTCACATAGCAATAAACGCCCTGCCCCTTCACATCGTGCGGATAGCCAACAACAGCCGCTTCTGAAACCTTATCATGTGCAACCAGCGAGCTTTCAATCTCAGCCGTGCCCATGCGGTGGCCAGAAACGTTCAGCACATCGTCGACCCGACCTGTGATCCAGTAATAGCCATCTTCATCTCGACGACAGCCGTCACCCGAGAAATAATAGCCCTTATAGGTCTCAAAATAGGTCGATACAAACCGCTTATGGTCGCCATAAACAGTGCGCATTTGGGCTGGCCAACTGTCCTTGATGCACAACACACCTTCAGCTTTGGTGTCCGTTTGCACATTGCCTTCTTGGTCCAAAATCTCAGGCTGTACGCCGTAAAATGGCATTGTGGCTGAACCGGGTTTTGTTGGTGTCGCACCTGGCAACGGCGTGATCATAAACCCGCCCGTCTCGGTCTGCCACCACGTGTCCACAATCGCACATTTGCCGCGGCCAACATGCTTATTGTACCACTCCCAAGCCTCTGGGTTGATTGGCTCACCCACAGAACCCAAAATGCGCAGGGAAGAAAGGTCCGCCCCGTCAACATATTCATCACCCGCGCCCATCAAAGCCCGAATGGCAGTTGGTGCAGTGTAGAAAATATTGACTTTGTGCTTGTCACAAACCTGCCAGAACCGCGAAGCATCCGGATAGTTTGGCACGCCTTCAAACATCAGCGTGGTCGCCCCATTCGCCAATGGGCCGTAAAGAATATAGGAGTGGCCTGTTACCCAACCCACATCGGCAGTGCACCAATAAATGTCGCCCTGCTTGTAATCAAACGTCACTTCATGGGTCAGTGAGGTATAAACAAGATAGCCGCCCGTTGTGTGCAGCACACCTTTGGGCGTGCCTGTAGAGCCAGAAGTGTAAAGGATAAATAGTGGATCTTCCGCATTCATCCGCTCTGGCTTACAAAACTCGTCAACGCCAGTTGCAGCCTCGTGCCACCAAACGTCGCGGCCACCCTTCATTTTGATGTCGTTGCCAGTGTTTTCCACCACCAGCACTTTTTCAACACCATGGGCATGCTTCAGCGCCTCGTCCACATTGGCCTTCAACGGCACGGTTTTGCCACCGCGACGACCTTCGTCAGCGGTCACAACAACAGCGCTGTCACAGTCGTTAATCCGTCCCGCCAAAGCTTCAGGGGAAAAGCCACCAAACACAACGGAGTGAACGGCGCCGATGCGCGTACACGCCAACATTGCGTAGGCCGCTTCTGGGATCATGGGCAAATAAATGGTGACGCGGTCACCCTTTTTCACACCCAATTCCTTCAACACATTGGCAAAGCGACACACGCGACGGTGCAACTGGGCATAAGTGATATGCTCATCTGTATCAGGCTCGTCGCCTTCCCAAATGATCGCGGTTTCGTCAGCGCGGTCTTTCAAATGACGGTCAATGCAGTTAACTGAAACGTTCAACTCGCCGTCTTCAAACCATTTGATTGACACATCTGGGTATTCGAAAGTCGTGTTTTTGATTTTGGTCGGCTCTTTCATCCAATCGATGCGCTTAGCCTGCTCTTTCCAAAATCCCTCAGGATCATTGACCGACTGCGCATAAAGCGCGTCGTACTGATCCTTTGTGGTCAATGTGCGTGAGACAATATCTTTAGGTGGTTGGTAAATGTCCGAACTCATTGGACGGTTCCTCCTCGATCAATCCAATCATAAAGAGACCGTTGCCGACCTCCAGTTGAATACGGTCAACACACATCCAAATTGAATATGTGAGTTGTCCCCACAACACCGTGCTAAAAGGGCTAATGGTTGCGGGGCCATCGGTCAATATCACCAGCCCCGATTTAGACCGGTTTTCGCTGAATTATTGTGCAACCGACCACGTATATTCAACACTTTTAAAGAAGATTACCCCAAACTGGCGCAACACCAAATGGGGAATTGGGACATGTCCGACGCAAAAACACCAAATTTTCAACCTGCACGTGAGGATGAAATCGATTGGGTTTTATACATGGTGCACCGCGCCATCGACGAATCTGAGTTCTATTGTGACGCCTTCAAACAGGCCGAACGTGAACGCATGAACATTCACTTCATCACAGCGCTTTGGGAATATGACCCACAACATCTGTTCGTTCTGCGCAAAGGCGATGAAAAAGTGGGCATCATGATCTCCGGCCCCGACAATGGCGTCGTGTTTCTGTACTGGTCCTACATTTTGCCCGAACACCGCGCTTCAACCATCGCGATCAAGGCCAACAAGAGTTTTTTACAAATGTTCGACAATGGGCATTGGCATAAATTAGTGACCTTTACCCGCACAACCAACGAAAAAGCCAACATCATTCTGGCGCGCTATGGCTGGACCGAGGTGGCCCAACTGAACAATCATATTTTCGGCGAAGATTACAAAATTTTTGAGATCCAGATGGAGAAGACGGTGCCCGGCTATCGCCCCTTCCGGGTGCCTGGGCGCCTCGAGCGTCTCAAACGCAAAGTCCTCAAAATTTTCGGCAAATAGGGGGCAATATGAAAGTGTGGCTGCAAACAGCAATGCTGCCGAGCATTCGCAAACGGTGCCTCAAAACGGCGCTGATTGTGGGCACCCTGCTGATGTTGATCAATTATTATGACCGCTTGATGATCGGGCAATTGCTCATGACAGACCTGATCAAAATTGCGCTCACCTATTGTGTGCCCTATGTGGTCTGCACCACAGCGTCGGTCAGCGCCGTGCTTGAAAAGCGTGAACAACGATCAAACCCCGCCCATAAGACGTAAATCTTGCCCCCTCTCCTTTAACATGCCAGATTTGCAGCGCATTTAGCGTACAACGCAATTTGTAAAAGCGCATCAAAGGATCGAGCATAAGTGCTGAACATCATCACATTTGGGACAGCGGTCTATATTGCGATTGTGTCGGGCATCACCTTGCGCATCCTCGCCCGCAAGCACATTTCCAGCTCCGCACGGCTGGCCTGGTTCATTGTGGTCATCACCCTTCCGGTGGCCGGCACAGTGCTTTACGCCCTGCTGGGTGAAGTGCACATCTCGCAAAAGCTACGCTCCAGCAAAGCCCGTTTGCTAACCCAGATGAAAGAACTGGAGCATGAAAAGCTGTGCGGCGACCCGGCCCCCTATAAGAAGGTGCCCCAACGCTATCATGCCATCTTCGAATATGCCCAAACCATCAATGACTTTCCCCTTTCCGATGGCAACAGCGCCGAACTGATGGCCGATGCCGACGAAACGCGGCGACGGATCATTGAAGATATTGATCAAGCCAAAGACCATGTGCATCTGCTCTATTATATTTGGCTAACGGATACGACCGGCACCGAAATCGCCGAAGCGGTGATCCGGGCCGCACAGCGCGGCGTCGCCTGCCGCGTCATGGCCGATGCCATCGGCTCACGCGCGCTGCTCAAATCTGATTTGTGGGTTAAGATGCAACGCGCGGGCGTGCAAACAGAAACCGCCATGCCGTTTGAAAGCATGATCGCAACGCACCTGTTGAACCGGTTTGACTTGCGCAATCACCGCAAAATCACGCTTATTGACGGCAAAATTGTTTATTGCGGCAGCCAGAATTGCGCAGATCCAGAATTTCGCCCAAAGGCAAAATATGCCCCATGGATTGATATTATGGCGCGAATGGAAGGCCCCGTGGTCAACCAAACCCAGCTGCTATTTGCGAGCGATTGGATGAGCCGCCGCGCCGACGCGCATCTAGATTCATTTCCGCTCAATGGCACACCTGTTGAAAATGGCTTTGTGGCGCAAGTGAATGGCAATGGCCCGACAGAACGGCGCGGTGCCGCAGCGCATTTGTTCGCAACGCTGATTCAATCGGCCGATGAAGAGATCAACATCACCACCCCCTATTTTGTGCCCGACATTATCGTGCTCAACGCCTTGTGTGCTGCGGCCATTCGCGGCGTGAAAATCAATATGATTGTGCCGCGGAAAAATGACAGCTGGGTGGTCGCCACCGCCGCCAAATCGTTCTACCCAGAAGTGTTGACCGCAGGCATCCGGGTGCATGAATATGTCGGTGGGTTGCTGCACGCAAAATGCCTCACCATTGATGGCCGTGTAACCATGATTGGCTCGTCAAACTTGGATTTGCGCAGCTTCGATCTAAACTATGAAAACAACACCATCATCTATGACAAAAAATTCACAAGCGAAGTGAACGAGCGTCAACAGCAATATTTGAAAAATTCTATTGAAGTTCACCTGGAAGAAGTGAGCAGCTGGCGACTGCCCGTACGAATTTGGCATAATGTGATTGGCACGTTGGGGCCGGTGCTCTAGTCGTTCGGCCCTTTTTTGCGGAATGAGTTGACCCACCGCATCGCGTTCGCCTTCACATCGCGGATCAAAAACAGGGTTTCACCAACCAAACGCGGCACAAACCAATGGGCATAATTCATCACCGGGGGCACCGTGGTGATCGCACCCGCCTTGCCCGCCATACCCTTTTTAAACTGGTGAAGCCCCAAAAAGCCATCCGTACCGCCCAAATCATACCATTTGACCCGGGGCTGAGTGCCCAACCAACGCATGATTTCCCAATGCATGAAATAGCCCGCTTGCATTGGCAACGCTTTATCATTGGTCGCGCCATAAAGATAAACGGCCGTGTCACCGCCCACGAAAACAATCGCCCCAGCCACCGCTTCCTGTTCATGATAGACCATGAAAATCTCAGGACGGATCGAGGGATCAATATTGTCCATCAAATGGTTGAGCGAGTCATAGGCGGAATAATCAGGAAACTGCTTGCGCGCCGTCATCTCTTCATAAAGCGCGTTAAATTCTGACATTTTGTCTGGGCCAACATGCTCAAACCGCATTTCATTTTTTTCTGAATTGCGCAAATGCTTGCGCCACTTTTGATTAAAGCTGGCGCGCATCTCATCATCAGAGAGATCGACATTGACGAAATAGCGATTGGGAAAGGGCAATCCAGCCCCTTTTTTGAAGCCACTTTCGCGCAGATATTCGAATGCCGGATTTGGTTCAACTGGCACGGCGCGCGGCAAGATGGACAGCATCAAACGCCGCTTCACCGCATATTCATGCTTAAGCCAATCCACAACGGCCTGATAATCGGCAAGCGCGCTGGGCAAACTATTGTCGAGAAGTATCGGCCCCCATTTACAAACGGCCAAACCACCAAGCCCCATTGGCGCAGTGCGGTGCATCACCAAACAGCCCGCAACGAGGCGGTCACCAGCATAAAAATTCAAACGATCAAGCTGCATGGCCGGCCAACGCTCAGAGGCGAAGACGTCCAATTGTTCCTGACAAACATCATCAAACAGATGCGCTTGCGCATCCCAACTGGCGGCGTCCATCTCTTCCACGCGCAAGGATTGATCAACGGTCACCTGATCTAATTCTACAGCCAATGCCATTCCACCCATCAAACGATCCAACTCGGGCCAACCCCGTCGTATCTATACTGAAGTCTCGGTATATTGACGACGATTTTACCCAAACTTAGTTAAAACACGACAAGTGATAAGATTTGGTAAGGGTGGTGGAAACCGCTAGGCTTGCTCAAGCTCGATATGACGCTGTTCGGCCCACTGCGCATATTCTTTCATGCTCAAAAGTGAGGCTGCCTCTTCATCAACAACCACAACAGCATGCTGATGCATTTGCAATGCAGAAGCTGGACACGCCGCAGAAACTGGACCTTCCACGCACCCGCGCACCGCTTCGGCCTTTGTTGCGCCTGTTGCCAAGAGCAGCACTTCCTTCGCATCCAAAATGGTGCCAATCCCGGTGGTAATCGCATCGGTTGGCTGGAACTCATCCGCATCAAAATATCGTGAATTGGCCTTAATCGTTGATTTGGTGAGTGTTTTGACCCGTGTGCGGGACGCAAGGCTCGACAACGGCTCGTTAAAGCCGATATGCCCATTTACGCCGATCCCCAACAATTGCAGGTCAATGCCGCCTGCCGCTTGGATCTCTTTTTCATAGCGCACGCACTCCGCATTCGGATCAGCGGCGGCACCGTCAGGCACGTGGGTGCGCGCCTTGTCGATATCGATATGATCGAACAATTTTTCATTCATAAAGTGGCGGTAGCTCTGCGCATGATCGCCCGCCAACCCGATATACTCATCCAAATTGAAGCTGGTGACATCTTTAAAGCTCACCTCACCGCGCTGATTGGCCCCAATCAAGCGCTGATAAAGCGCAACAGGTGATGACCCGGTCGCCAAGCCCAAAATTGAATTCGGCTGCGCCTTAAGCTGATCAACAAAATAATCACACGCAAAATCGGCTACGGCCTCGGCATTTTCTAGAATGACCAATCGCACCTTAATCTCCAGTCGTTCGGTATTATGCGGCGCTACTCCGCCCGCATTTCGGTTGCAAATACGTAGCGATCCCCACGATAATAGGATCGCGTAAACTCCATTGCAGCACCTGATTGGTCAAACGAGCGACGCTCGATATCCAAAACCGCGTCACCTTCTTTCACGCCCAAAAACCCAGCCAACTCCGCCGTGCAATTCACCGCACGAAGACTTTGCTGCGCTTTGACCGGACGATAGCCCCCGGCCTGAAGCAACTCATAAAGCGAGTCCCCTTCGGCAACATGATCGGCATTGATGATCGAGGTGGGGAAATAGGCAAGCTCGTACGCCATGATGGCATTATCCGCATAACGAATACGCCGAAAACATGAAACCAACGTGTCAAATGACACGCCCAAAGCCATGGCCACATCAGGTTGTGGCAACACCACCCCTTTAAAGACCAGCTTAGAACTCGGCTCCATACCACGATTGCGAATGTCTTCGGAAAACCCGTTCAAAAACGCCAAGGATTTTTCGATCGACCGGGGCCGATTGCGCGGCACATAGGTGCCTAATCCTCGTTTTTGCACCAATTGCCCGTCGGTCAATAATGGCTTGAATGCACTCCGAATGGTCACACGAGACAAACCCAGCTTTTCAGACAACTCGCGCTCAGCAGGCAAAAAGTCGCCTGGGCCAAGCACGCCACGCTCAATGGCGTCGCGCAACCCCTCGGTCAACACACCATAACGTGCGCCTGGACGGGTCAACGCGGATTTCAAATGATCAATAAGCTGCGCTGGATCATGTTCTGGTGCTGCCAAGTCGTCCACTCTATTCCTCCAAGATACACCAATTGGAAACTGATTGCTTTTGATCACAACGGTGCATTTTCATATCGCCTACAAATAAAGAAGACTCGGCAGCACAGGCTGCTGCCCGCCAAAGATACCAATAAAATACCTATACCGTCAATTTGAAACTGCACAACTGTCGGCAAACAGTGTCGATAACTGAGTTTAGCCAAGAATCCTTTGATTAAAAGCCCATATTCGCGTTTTCAGCAAACAGATGCGGCAGATCAAGATTTGGCAGAACCGCCAGACCAAAAGATGGGCACAGTACCCGTCCACAAAATACGCGCATCCCGATCCGTCACATTGCGCCAGCTATGTTGCCGTGTGGACCGAAAATGCAGGCTATCGCCCGCTGCCAGCGCCACAGATTCACCCTCAACATCGGTGGTCACTTCACCCTCAAGAATGAAAATAATCTCTTCGCCTTCATGACTGACCGTCTCCGACTGATAGCCAGCAGGCACAGTGATAATAAAGGACGAAAGAACATTTCCGGCAAAATCTGCGCCCAAGCGCTCATATTTCAGTGACGAATCATCAACAGAAAAGCTCTCGCGTTCACCCGACTTGGTGGTCCCACGGATCACAGCCGGCGAAGAAATGAAATATTCCATCTCCACATCCAAACTGCGCGAAATAAGCGACAATGCCCCTAGAGAGGGCGTGGCTTGATCCCGCTCCACCTGACTGAGAAAGCCAACAGATAGGTTTGCCGCTTCACCCAACGCCTTCAACGTCATGTTCAATTTGCGCCGCCGTTCACGAATAAGCGCGCCAATCAATGGCTGACCTGTGTGCGCATTGAGGGTTTTGGAAGAGCCTTTTGTCATATTTTCGGTTACCTATCGAAAAATTTTTGATATAACAAAAATTGTTTTACTGTTCTGCTGGAATAGTCCGTGACACGACGATTCTCAGTTTTCAACGGCTTTAGATAAAGCCTCGCTTAAAAATCACATTGTGTCGCCAAATACTAGGGAAAAAACCCAATATTCACGCGGCAATTTCTAAAGAGTACAATATAACAATGCAAGAATTGGCCAGAATCATTTCGCAACCCGACGCCGAAACCAACTTGTACGCGCGTTTAGAACAAGAAGTACAACAACAGGTCGGCGCTAAACTTGTCACCTTGATGTGGCTTGATTTTGAAGCGGGTCGCGCACGTCGAATCTACACCAATCGCCCAGATTTATACCCCACCGATGACAGCAAACCGATCACGAAAAATCCTTGGCATGAGCACGTGATTGTCAATCAAAACACCTTTGTCGCCAACAGCTTGGACGAAATGGACGAGCAATTCGCCGACAAAGAGTTTTTCTCGGCCCACGGCTGTACTTCCGTTTTGAATATGCCCATCATTATTGATGGCAAGACTGTGGGTTCACTAAATCTATTGCATGAAGATAATCATTTTACCCCGGCGCGGATAAAGCAAACACAAGAGCTTGTTCTCACCGCCATGCTTTGTATTATGCTGCAACAATCCAAGCTAACCAAAGCATAGGTCAATCAGCGCATTATGCAGTTCGAATCCATCGTCACATCAGCGGTTGAATGGGGCTCCACCTATGGCATGGCCGCCATCGTCGCCATAATTGTTATTATTGTAGGCTGGTTTGCCTCAGGTTGGCTCTCCTCCGCCATCATAAGGGTATTGCCCCACAACAAGGCCTTTGATGAGACAATTGCGCCGATGATCTCGCAAATTGTGCGCTATTTGGTGCTCATCATTGCGATTGTCATTGCGCTGAGTGAGTTGGGCGTGCAAACGGCCTCAATCCTCGCGGTGCTCGGCGCCGCAGGTTTGGCCATTGCCCTCGCGCTGCAAGGCACCCTGTCAAACATTGCAGCGGGTGTGATGCTGCTTTGGCTGCGCCCCTTCAATGTTGGCGATTATGTGGAAGCCGACGGCATCAATGGCATCGTCAAGCAGGTTGGCCTGTTCGCCACCCGCATGCGCACCCTGGACGGCAAATTTCTTTTTGCGCCAAATTCCAAGATTTGGGACGCAACCATCGTCAATTACAACCGCGAAATGACCCGTCGCGTCGACTTCAGTGTCGGCATCGATTACAGCGCGGACATATCGAAGGCCCGTGCGGCCCTGCTGGCCGCCGCCGCGCAAGATGAGCGTGTACTGAAAGCACCGGAACCTGTGGTCTATGTCATGGGCCTTGGCGACAGCTCAATTGATCTGCAACTGCGCTGCTGGACCAAAACAGAAGACTATTGGGAAACCGCCATGTCCATGAACGAAAAAGGCAAATTGGCATTGGATGCGGCCGGCGTGGCTATTCCGTTCCCGCATGTTCAATTGGTGCGCCCGACCACCGATGAATAATTAGGTCTTGACCTAAGGGCCCGCGAGGCCCCCTACTTGCCATTAGACCAACTCGAAAAGTAGGATCGAATGAGTATGGAAGAAATCACACTTTGGGATGGTCAAACAATCCCACGCCTTGGATTTGGCTGCTGGGCCATCGGCGGCCCGTTTTGGGCCGATGCCATCCCCGTCGGCTGGGGCGTGGTCGACGACAATGAATCAAAACGCGCCATTCAAGTCGCACTTGACGCTGGAATCCGCTTTTTCGATACAGCCGACGTTTATGGCGCTGGCCACTCGGAAAAAGTGTTGGGCGAGGCCCTTAAAGGACACGATGATATCATTGTGGCCACCAAGTTTGGCAATCAGTTCGACGAGGACACAAAGCAGGTCACTGGCCGGGGCGCCGACCGCGCTTATATCCGCAAGGCTGTGCAAGCATCGCTCCGCCGTCTAAACCGCGATTATATCGACCTCTATCAATTACACATTGATGATCTGGATGGCGATGACGCGCAGGAAACGCAGAGCGCCTTAGAAGAGCTCGTCTCCGAAGGGCTGATCCGCGCCTATGGCTGGTCGAGCGACTATCCAGACCATTCCAAGCAATGGCTTGGCGGCAAGAACTATCGTTCAATCCAGCATGATCTAAACCTCTTCACGCCAGCCACAGAAACATTGGCCCTGGTGGAAGAGAACGACTTGGTCTCCATCAACCGCGCGCCCCTCGCCATGGGCATGTTGAGCGGCAACTACAAACTCAACCACAGTTTTGGTGAGGATGACGTGCGCTCAAGCGGCACACCTTGGATGAAAAAGATGGGCAATGTGCAATCTGAGGAAGAAGCCCAAACGCGCCTCGAGGGCATACGTGAGTTACTCACAACTGGTGGCCGCACCACGGCTCAAGGCGCACTGGGGTGGATTTGGGCTCAAAGTGATCGCGCCCTGCCCATCCCCGGCTTTAGAACCGAAGCACAAGCCCATGAAAATGCAGGTGCGCTTGAATTTGGTCCGCTGGACGTGGATGTTCTGCACGAAATAGACGAGCTGGTAAAAGGCAATTTCAGCTAAGCAAAACACCACGGGCGAGGCGATGAACCACACCGCCTCGCCCTGAGTTTTTCATTGCTTATTTCGCGTCTATGCCCTGATAGGCTTGGTCGCCCCAAAGCTCTTTCACGCGTTTGTCGCGACCACACGTCAAGCGATAGAAATTATAGCGTATTGGATTTTTGGTGTAGTAATCCTGGTGGTATTCTTCAGCTTTGTAAAAGCGATCATCTTCAATGATCGGCGTCAGAATACGCTGACCAAGCGCCGCTTCAGCCTGTTCTTTTGAGGCCCGCGCCGCAGCTTCCTGATCCGCTGTTCGGGTGAATACGGCCGTGCGATAGCTGTTGCCACGGTCACAGAACTGACCGCCCACATCAACAGGATCCACCGTGCGCCAAAAAATATCGACCAGTTCACGATAGCTCACCACGTCATTGTCAAAAACAACCTCAACCACTTCATAGTGGCCCGTGCCACCAGCGGTCACTTGCTCATAAGTCGGGTCTTCCACGGTGCCACCCGTATAGCCGGAGATGGCTTCCGTGACGCCCTCGACTTTTTCGTAATCAGCTTCGACGCACCAAAAACATCCGCCTGCGAATGTGGCGCGCTCTTCCACGGCCTGCGCCGCACCGACGCTCATCAGACTTGCTAGAGCGATATAAATAAATGCTCGCATGTTCATTCTCCTTTGTATGGAAACGAACATGACGCCGACAAAGTTCACTTACAAATCACCATAACGTCAAAAAAGGTGCCGAAACAATTCCGGCACCTTTCCGTATGAGTCAAATCAGCAGCAAGCTGCAAGCTGACCTATGAGTCAATTTGAAGGGCTTGAATCTCTTGCCCTATGAGTCAAGTGGACTATCCAGCCATCGCCCCTTGAGCAGATGCCCCACGCTCCACCAACAAACGGTTATAAGCGTTCAGATAGGCCCGTGCAGACGCCACCAAAGTGTCCGGCTCTGCGGTACGCCCTGACGCAATCTTGCCGTCCATTTCCAAACGCACATGGGCGTTGGCCTGGGCATCGGTCCCGCCGGTCACCGCATCAACGCCATAGAGCACCAAGTGCGGATCAGCACCCACAGCCGCTTTAATGGCATTGAAAATCGCATCAACTGAGCCCGTGCCCGTGACGCTGACAGATTTCTGCTCGCCTTCAATCGACAGCACCAAATCGCACCGGTGCTCGCCGCCAGTGGACGTGCTCACGCTCATGGAGACCAGCTTGATCTTATCTTCAACTGAGCCCATTTCATCATCAACCAAGGCCACCAAATCTTCGTCATAGACGTGCTTCTTACGGTCAGCCAATTCCTTGAACCGTTGGAAGGCTTCCTGGAAGGCGTTGTCGCCCAACTCATAGCCCAATTCTTTCAGCTTTTCCTTGAATGCATGGCGGCCCGAATGCTTACCCATCACCAAGGAAGTGGCTTTGATGCCCACACTTTCCGGCGTCATGATTTCGTAGGTCTCAGCGTTCTTCAACATGCCATCCTGGTGGATGCCACTTTCGTGCGCAAAGGCGTTTTTACCCACAATCGCTTTGTTGAACTGCACATTGAAGTTTGACGCTGCCGCCACGATCTTTGACGCGCGTGCCAAATGGGTTGAATCGATTTCCGTGTGGTAGGGCATGGTATCGCCGCGGGTTTTAATCGCCATCACAATCTCTTCAAGCGCGGCGTTACCTGCCCGTTCGCCCAAACCATTGATCGTACATTCCACCTGCCGTGCACCCGCGCGCACCCCGGCCAACGAGTTGGCGACGGCCAAGCCCAAATCATTGTGACAATGTGTAGAGAAAATCGCCTTATCGGCATTGGGCACAGTTTCGATCAAGGTTTTGATCATGTTGTAATATTCTTCCGGCACCGCATAGCCGACTGTATCCGGAATATTGATGGTGGTCGCACCAGCATTGATCGCCGCTTCCACGCATTTGGCCAAAAAGTCCATCGGTGTGCGGGTGGCGTCCATGCCGGACCATTCCACATCATCAATCAAGTTGCGGGCCTGAGTCACGGTTTTGGTGACAATCTCCAACACTTCATCCTGAGTCTTGCGCATTTGGTGCGCCAAGTGAATTGGCGATGTGGACACGAATGTATGGATACGACCACGATTGGCGTTGCGCACCGCTTCAGCCGCCCGATCAATATCGGCGGGGATGGCACGCGCCAAGCCAGCAATGACGGAGTTTTTCGACCGACGGGCAATCTCAGCCACCGCCTCAAAGTCACCATTGGAGGCGATGGGGAAACCAGCCTCGATGATATCGACGCCCATATCGTCCAACAATTCTGCAACTTGCAGCTTTTCTTCAAACGTCATGGTCGCGCCCGGCGACTGCTCGCCATCGCGCAAGGTGGTATCAAAGATAAAGACCTGATCGGTATTGGTATTTTGTGTTTGTTCGCTCATTTTCAAAACTTTTCTCTAGACAGGGCGCATCGCCCAAAATTGACCTTTGGTGTGCAAATTCCCCTAAATACCCGTTCTCCCTGATGAGAACCGTCGGTACTCAGGGGCTAATAAGGAGTAGGTCTAGAGATAGGTTTTGCGCGCGCAGCAACAGGCCGTCGGCCACGAGGCGACGGTCAGAATAATCAGTGCTGTGCAACATACGGGTCATAGCCTACCCAAAACTGTTTAACGCAAACTAGGTTCAAATCACCTGCAAGTCTAATCGAGACGCGTTAAGATTTCTAGACATTTTTGTCCAAATCCGACCAGTGCCAGCCAACTTAACTCAACAAATCCAGCTCACCGTGCGCTGTGATGACCACATGGCCACCCAAACCCGCATGCACCAACGCGCCTTGCTCGACCTTGGCTTGGGCTTCAATAAAGCCCGGACGCCCCATTTCAACCCCTTGGCGCACCACAAAATCCGTCTGCCCTTCTTTAAACCGACCGTGATCCATCAATTGTCCAATCATGGCAGAGACTGCTGAGCCCGTGGCCGGGTCTTCCTTAAAGCCGTTCAAGTCAACAAAGGTGCGGGCGGCATAATCAACATCATCTTCCAGTGGCGTGGGGCTATAAACAAATACGCCGGTAGACTGGTCGCCAAATATATCAACCCAACCCCGCCGTTGAAACTTGATTTCTTTAAGCACTGACGCGTCTTTCACCGGCACCATTGTAAACGCAACCCCCGCCGAATAGACCGCAGGCACCAGATCTCCACATCCGATTTGATGCGGCAAAAGCCCTAAACATTCGGCCACATCATCAACGTTGGAAACCTCTCCAACCCGCTCCGGCAGTTTTGGCAAACCAAACCGCGCGTGGCCCGACAATTTGCCCGAAGGCGTCATGACAGCGACGACGGTGCCGATTTGCTCTTCCAATCGCACCGCGCTGGTGCTGTGGCGCAGGCCAAGGGCTACTGAAACGCCAACCGTTGGGTGCCCCGCAAAGGGAAGTTCACGCGTTGGGGTGAATATCCGCACCTTTGCCAAATGGCGCAAAGTGCGCGGCTTATGCACGAATATCGTCTCAGATAGATTGAACTCTTGTGCAATCTTCAACATGGTCTCGTCGGGCAAGCCATCCGCCTCGAACACAATGGCCAGCGGATTGCCAGCAAAGCGCTCTTTCGTGAACACGTCCGCGATCATAAATGGATATTTCATGCACACTCCGAAACTGAATCGTTCGATCCATTGAAACAGTTTCAGTTTACACGACCACGACTAACGAAGTTTGAATAAAAAAAGGGGCGCCGAAGCGCCCCTATAGTTAGCTCTGGGAGAGCTAGGGTTTACCCCTTCAAAAGCTAGTTTTTGGCTTTGTCCACCAAAGCACCAGCTTTAATCCATGGCATCATATCGCGAAGTTTTTCGCCAACTTCTTCGATTTGGTGCGCGTCATTATTGCGACGTGTTGCCTTAAAGCTAGGCTGACCAGCTTTACATTCCAACATCCAATCGCGCGTAAAGCGACCTGATTGAATATCTTCAAGCACACGCTTCATCTCGGCTTTTGTTTCTGACGTCACGATGCGTGGGCCAGTAACATATTCGCCATATTCGGCTGTGTTCGAAATTGAGTAGTTCATGTTGGCAATGCCGCCCTGATAAATCAGATCAACGATCAATTTCACTTCGTGCAAGCACTCGAAATAAGCCATTTCAGGCGCATAACCAGCTTCTACCAATGTTTCAAAGCCTGCGCGGATCAATTCAACCAAACCGCCGCACAAAACAGCCTGCTCACCAAACAAGTCGGTTTCGCACTCTTCTTTGAACGTGGTTTCGATGATGCCTGAGCGGCCGCCACCAACACCAGAAGCATAAGCCAATGCCACATCTTGCGCATTGCCGGTCGCATCATGGTGGATCGCCACAAGGCAAGGCACACCGCCACCTTTTTCAAATTCGCCGCGCACTGTGTGACCTGGGCCCTTTGGCGCAATCATGATCACATCAACACTGTCTTTTGGCTCAATCAAGCCATAGTGCACGTTCAAACCGTGGGCAAAAGCAATCGCCGCGCCATCACGAATGTTTGGTGCAATTTCATTGTTGTAGATGTCGGCCTGCAACTCATCAGGTGTGGCCATCATCATCACGTCTGCCCACGCAGCGATGTCAGAAACGCTCATCACTTTAAGGCCATCAGCTTCCACTTTCTTCGCGGTGGATGACCCCTCACGCAAACCAATCGCAATGTCAGTCACGCCAGAATCTTTCAGATTCATCGCATGGGCCCGACCTTGGCTACCATAACCAATAATGGCAACTTTTTTGCTCTTGATTAGATTTAGATCAGCGTCTTGATCGTAATAAACACGCATAATTGCGTTTCCCCTTAATATCGTTTTTTTGGTTCTTATCTGCGTGGGGCAGATTGGTTGTTATTTTTAAGCGCCGTACAATTTCAAAAACTGCTCAGTCGCCCGTTTTGCATCGCGGATAACGTCTTGATCTGAAAGCTCAAACTCGTCACCCAATAAAAGCCGCACTTGAACATCTCTCAGCACCAGGCCGAAAAAGGTCCGAAACGCCTCCTCCTCGTCGTCAAAGCGAAGCAACCCTGCGCCCCGCCCTGCCTTCAACAAAGGCTTCAACCGTTTACCAACCGCAAAGCGGCCATTGGTTAAAACCGTGTGTCCCAAATTGCTCAACGGTCCCGCATGGGTGATGGCCAAACGATTCAGCGCCACCGAAATGTCGCCTGCAATCACTTTGAGCCAGTCATAGGCAAACCGTTCAAGATTGGCTTGCAATGCTTCAATGCTCATGCGCTGTGGCCCTAACGGCACCGGACGCACCTTCGCCGCCTGCCACTGCACAATTGCTGTCAACAATCCATCACGATCGCCAAACCACTTATAGAGCGACTCTTTTGAACAGCGTGCGCGCCGCGCAACACCAGTCATCGTCAATTTGTCACCCACTTCAACCAGCAAGGACAAAGCAATATCCAACACGTCCTGTTGGCGTTGCGTCAGTTCTTCATCACCCAGTTTAATGGCAGCCGACAATTTTACCTCCATCGATCGGTCGCGAATTGCCGCGCCCATCTGCAACCCAACTCAACGGCCCTACGGCCAAATTGAAACCGAGTCGCTCAACTTGATATGGAACCGTACCGTACGGTTCGGTAAATGTCAACAAAAAGTTACACCTTCGAATGCAAGGAAGAATTGCCCCACACAATCAGCAGGTTAACAAAAGGGGCGCCGAAGCGCCCCGATCAATTCATTCGCTTTATGAACTACGCCTTGTCCAGCGCTTGTTCGATGTCAGCGATAATGTCATCGATATGCTCAATACCCACGGAGATCCGTACCAAATCGCGCGGCACGCAAGCGGCTTTCAGTTCATCATCATTGAGCTGACGGTGGGTTGTGGAGGCCGGGTGACATGCAAGTGACTTGGCGTCGCCAATATTCACCAGCCGCAAAATCATCTCCAGCGCATCAATAAAGCGAGCGCCTGCTTCCTGACCGCCCTTAATGCCAAAGCTCAAAATGCCCGAGGCCTTGCCGCCGGAGATTTTGTTGGCCAACGCATTATATGGCGAAGATTTAAGGCCGGCATAATTCACCCAGCTCACCTTGTCGTGCGCCTCAAGATACTCAGCAACCTTCTGGGCATTCTCGCAGTGACGCTCCATGCGCAGGCCAAGTGTTTCAAGACCTTGCAAAATCTGGAATGCGTTCATGGGAGAAAGAGCGGCACCCGTGTTGCGCAACGGCACGACACGCGCGCGGCCAATAAAGGCTGCAGGCCCAAGCGCCTCAGTGTAAACAACACCGTGATAAGATGGATCTGGCTCATTCAAAACCGCGAAGCGCTTCTTATCCGCCGCCCAGTCAAACTTGCCGCTATCAACGATAATGCCGCCAACACTTGTGCCGTGGCCGCCAATATATTTGGTCAATGAATGCACAACAATGTCAGCACCATGATCAATGGGGCGACAAAGGAACGGCGATGCTACCGTATTGTCGACGATCAGCGGCACGCCATGCTTGTGGGCAATCTCAGCCAATTTTTCGATGTCGACCACATTGCCAGCCGGGTTGCCAATGCTTTCGCAGAACACCGCTTTGGTGTTTTCATCAAACAGCTTTTCAATGCCGTCAAAGCTGGCATCAACCATGCGCACATCAATGCCCTGACGCGGGAAGCTGTGCTCAAACAAATTGTAGGTGCCGCCATAAAGCTGGCTGACAGAAACAATATTGTCGCCCACACCAGCGATGGTTTGGATGGCATAGGTAATCGCAGCCATGCCAGAGGCCAACGCCAATCCGGCAATGCCACCTTCCATCTCGGCAACACGCTGCTCCAGCACCGCGTTGGTCGGGTTCATGATCCGGGTGTAGATATTGCCTTCCACCTTAAGATCAAAAAGATCGGCGCCATGCTGTGTGTTATCAAACGTATAGCTTGTCGTTTGATAAATCGGCACAGCCGCTGCCTTGGTGGTGGCTTCTGATTCATAGCCATGATGCAGGGCGAGTGATTCAAGCTTCATAATATTTTCCCGAAATTTGACAGAGTTCGGCGCATCTTAGCAGTTGTGCAGAAACCGCAAAGGTGCAAAAGGGAAAATACAGTCTATTAAAGCCCGCTTTTGTAAAAAATCTATGCCACGCCCTGCTTGCCAAGCTGCCCATCCTGAGTGTGCAGCAAATTGACCAGTTTTTGATGCGACATGGGACGGGCGAAATGGAACCCTTGATAATATTGGCAACCCAAGCCTTCCAGCACATGCAAATGATCGCTGGAACTGATGCCCTGCGCCACCACCCGCAAACCCAAACCTTGGGCAAGTTCAACAATTTTTTGCACCAAAATCCGGCTTTGGGTGGAGAACCGCAAATCACAAATGAGCTCCGAATCCAGCTTCACCACATCAATCGGCAATTGATGCAGATGATTAAAATTCGAAATCCGTCCGCCAAAATCATCCAACGCAATCGTGAAGCCGAAATCGCTCAATTGATTGAGCATCTTTTCAGCTTGCTCCAAATGGTCATGCAGCACGTTCTCAGAAATCTCAAAAATAATGCGGTTGGGTGAAATGCCTTTTTGCCGCGTGGTCTCAATCAACGCTTTAACCACATGCGGCTCAATCACATCAGCGGGAGATAGATTAAAGCTTAGGCGCAAATATTTGGGCAGCTTCAGCATTGAATCGGTGGCTTTTTCAAACAGCGCCAATGTCAGCTTATTCATCAACCCCATCGCCTCGGCCACCGGGATGAACCGATTGGGCAATATCTCCAACCCATCAGGGCGGTGCCACCGGGCCAGCGCTTCAACAGCCGTTATATTATTGTTGGCGGCGCTCACCACGGGCTGGAACACCATTTCCATTTCGTCAATGAACTGGCTATCCCTTAGCCCCTGAGCAATCTCGGCTGAATCGCGCGTGATCCGTTCATGCTTTTGCTCAAACAACAGGGCATGGCCGATATTGTAGGTCTTGGCGTAATATAGGGCGTGGTCTGCCCGTTCAAACAATTTCTCCGCATCCGCAGCGTCAATGCCCGCCCGCGCAAACCCAATTGAGGCAGAGAGTTTAACCTGCACGCCCGTTTTCAACACGAACGGCACCTTAAGCGCTGCGCAAACCGCCCGCCCCAGTGCAACCACTTCATGGTCAGACATTTTGTGGCGGGTAATCAGGGCGAACTCGTCTCCCCCTACCCGCGCAACGAAAACTTCTTCGCCGAGAAACTCGACCAGACGGCGCGACACTTTGCACAACAAATCATCCCCCGCCGGGTGACCATAAATGTCATTGATCGGCTTGAAACCATCTAGGTCGATCAACCCAAGGGTGAGAACCTGATCTGATCGCGTCGGAAAGTGCTTTTCCAAATAGTTAAAAAAGCCACGTCGGTTGGCCAGATCTGTCAACATGTCCTTAAAGGCCAAATCACGCATTTCTTTGGCCTGGGCGCGCGCGTCCGCTTTTGCGGCATAAAGGCGCGTTCGGTGATCAATAAACCGTTCGAAATCAAAACCAAAACTGCGTGTGACCAGCGTGATGATTGTAACAACAAACAAAAAATGGAAGGTCAGGGCAGAAAACAGGTCAAGCTGCGCGATCCAACTCCAAACATAAAGCGGCACACCAACACTGACCACGAGCGCCACAGCCGCCTGACGCAAATAGGCGAGGCAAAACAAGGCCCCGAGCAACGACAACAGAACGAAAAACCCAACTTCTTTGTGCGCTGTTGTGCTGGATTGTGACATGGCAAATATCGCCCAGGAGGTGAACACAATGCCCAAGCCGGCCGCAGCGTAGACGATATTTTGAAGTTGTTTTTGAAGCTGTTGGGCGTCGAGTTCTTTGCCCTTAAATCGGACCCAATGAACGATACGCCACAATGATACCGCGACCAAAATGGCCGTACCTATAACAATGACCGGGTCAAACCCGTCCACCAAGCGCCGCTGTGCGACCACCAAAAGTGCAGAAAACGTCAATAAATAAACGAAAGGGAGTCGAAAACGAAGCATTCGCAACTGCGCGCGCATCAACGGTTCGTTTGAACCATCAATCAACACCGCAGCCTTGAACCAGCTCGCCACGCGACTAATCAATCTTCACCCCACCCTAATTCTTTGCCTGAGACACCTTTTGAGATTCGACCAAAGAAAAAATTTAATTGTTCTGCACAAATTGAGCTAAAAACACTCCATTCCAAAAAACGGAAAACAATCAAATTAATTAAAGATGTAATCATATAAGTGTAACAATTTAACTAACTGAATTATCAGACAAAATTGAATACAAAAAAGCCGGCATGAAAATGCCGGCCTTTTCTTCGTATCGAAATATCAATTTAGGCGGTCAAATATCTCTCATGCAGATGCTGCTTGAAAACCTCAACATCCAGAACCGAACCTGTCGCATCTGACACCATTTCATCCATAGAAACAGAGGATGCACGGTGGTGCACATTGGTGCGCAGCCACTCAAAGATCGACGTGAAATCGCCACGACGCACGCTGTCGTCCCAGCCGGTAACCTGGCTTTGCAACGCCTTAAATAATTGCGAAGCGGTCATCGCGCCGATTGTATATGTGGGGAAATAACCCAACGCGCCGCCTGACCAGTGAATATCCTGCATACAGCCATTGCCAACGCAATCGGGGCGCACGCCAATATTCTTTTCCATCTCATCATCCCAATAGCCGGGCAAGTCAGCCACTTGCAGATCGCCGCTGAGCAGTGATTTCTCAATGCGATAGCGCAACATCACATGCAGCGGATAAGTCACCTCGTCCGCGTCCACACGAATAAGCCCGCGCTTGACCCGCAAGATTGAGCGTTTGAAGTTTTCCATTTCCCAGGCAGATCCGCTGACACCGAAAGCCTCCCGCACTTTTGGCAATGCGTAAGCCAAAAATGCATCGGACCGACAAAGCTGCATATCCAAAAACAGCGACTGGCTTTCATGCATGCTCATCCCGCGGGCATTGCCCACAGGTTGACCGCGCCACTCCGCCGGCAAGCCGATCTCGTACATGGCATGACCTGTTTCGTGCAGCACCCCATAGAGGCTGGTGGAGAACGCATTGGCATTGTAGCGCGTGGTCAAGCGCACATCACCCGGGACACCGCCGCAAAAAGGGTGCGCCGACACGTCAATGCGCCCATGATTAAAATCAAAGCCCAGCGCCTCCATAAAGCGGCGACCAAGTGCTTCTTGCGCGCCAACAGGCGTTTCACCATCCAGCGGCTTCACCGGGCGATGGGTTTCTTGAAACTCGATGACCTCATTCAAAAAGTCCGGCAGAAATGCACCCAACTCATCAAAATATTGATCGACTTTGGTGGTGCGCATCCCCGGATCAAAAGTGTCCAATTGCGCATCATATGCACTAAGGCCCAACGCATCGGCTTTGGCGTCGGCTGCCTGGCGTATTAGTCCTAGCAAGGGCTCAAGCTTGGCAGCAAAACTATCAAAATCATTCTCAGGCCGCGCATGTTGCCACACATGCGTGGTTTCAGACTGGGCCTTGCTTAGCGCATGCACCAAATCATTTGGCACCGCATTCGCGTGTAAATAAACACGTTCCATCTCTTTGATGTTGGCCGCGTCCCAGCCCTCAAGCTTTTCTTCCTTGGCTTTTGCAATCAGATCGCCCAAATCCGGCGCGGTGTATTTTTCGTGCGCCACGCCTGCCAATGCGGCCAATTGCTCGCCCCGAACCTCGGCCGACCCTTTGGGCATCATGGTTTCTGCATCCCAACTCAGCATAGAGGCTGCCCCCTCAATTGCTGAAATTTGTGCAAATCGTTTCTTCAACTCAGAATAGGCGCCCATGCCCGTCTCCCCAGATTTAGTGCGAAAGGCCACATTGATAGGAAATCATGTGGTTTTGAGCCCAGAGAGTAACGCCATGTTTTGCGCCAACGCAAGCGCCTTTATCGCAAAACAAAAGGGCCGCAAAAATGCGACCCTTCTACCCCGATGCTGAATTGAATTCAGCTAGTGTGCCATCAAAACCGGCACTTCTGCTTTGCTCAAAATCTCGCGGGTTGCGCCGCCAAGAACCCATTCACGGAACCGAGAATGGCCATAGCCGCCCATGACAATCATGTCGGCGTCTATGCGGCCAACTTCGTTCAACAATGCGGCGGCCGCATCTGACCACCCATTGATGTTGCGCACCTCTACATTGACCCCATGGCGATCCAAATGCCGCGCAATATCGGCACCAGGCTCAATGCCACGCTCTTCAGGCGCTTCATCATCGCTCACAATGGCAACGGTCACTTGGTCCGCACGCTGCATAAATGGGATCGCATCCGCAACGGCACGCGCTGTTTCTTTTGAATTGCGCCAACCCAAAACGATGTTTTTGTAAGGTCCGTCACTCGCAGGAATTGCAGGCGGGACAAACAGGCAGGAGCGTCCGGAGTTAAACAAGACATTTTCAAAAATCTCAGGCTTTTCCGAATAGTGCTTGTAAGGTCGTGTCGCCACGATCAAATCGGCCAGCCGTGCTTCATTGGCAATCGTTTGCCCCATAAAGGACGGTGTAGCACTCACGCGGCGCAAGTCGGAACTAAACTCATGTTTGGCGAACCGCATGTCGAGTTCTTTTTCATATTTGTCGCCCTGCTCTTCGGCTTCCTGCTGCAACTCTGCAGCCACTTGCCCAACAGAGAACACCCCATCACCGGCGCTCACCACATCTGGAATTTCAACACACAAAAGGCCTGTCAAAAACGCATCATGACGGCGGGCAATCGGCTCGGCATATGACAAGCGCACCTCATCTTCTTTTGACCCATCTAAATATACCAATACATCCTTGATCATCTCGACCTCCTGTGTCTGATCAATCCCATAAACCTATAGTGGGGCACTTTGGCCCCACCCTGCCTTGATCTGCATCAAAAGGTTAAGCAGCTGCACAATGTGTGACGCCGCAAAGGCTTAGGCGGCCTATGCTGCCTCATATTTCGGCGATGATTTTTCCCGCGCTACTTTCAGCGCGTCACCCCACCATGCCAAATCATCGAGTAAGTCATTGGCTTTTGGCGCAATGATCTCATCAATTGCTGACATGTCTTTGTCGTCGCCCATCGGACTAACCTTCATAAACTCACCGCCACCGATGTGGACAGCTTCACGAATGGGCGCCATTTGCAACTCGCTCACAATGCCGCGCAGATGTTCCACGGCGCGCGATGCCCCCACACCGCCATAGCCGACGAAAGCGGCAGGCTTGCGCACCCACTCCACATAGGCTTGGTCCAGCGCGTTCTTCAAAACCGCCGGAATGGAATGGTTGTACTCTGCGGTGACAAAAATAAAGCCATTATATCTGTCCAGCTTTTGTTGCCATTGCACGGCACGCGCATCTTCAGAGCGCGCATATAGATTTGTCGCCTTTTCATTGAAAAAGGGCAGATCAAAATCGCGCAGATCAATGAGGTCAGCTTCTATGCCCTCATAAGCACGCGCTTTGTCCAAAATCCACTGCGCAGGCTTTTTCGCAAATCGATCATCGCGCGTGGTCGACATGATAATTCCAATATTGAGCATATCTATTTCTCCTTTAAACAATGACGGTCACAAATCCTGTGTCCGTGATCTGTTGAAGGAGGAACGGATGGCCCCGATCAGAGTTCCGCGATCAAATTAGTGTGATTGGCGGCTAGGCTTTTCCAAGTGCCTTATTATATTGCCGCACCGCTTCGGCAAACCCCATCAACAAGGCATCGGCCGTGATGCCATGGCCAATGGACACCTCATGCAATTCAGGCAGCACCTCAACAAAGGCCGGTAGATTTTCCAACGTTAAATCATGCCCGGCATTAATACCAAGGCCTGCGGCCAGCGCGGCTTGCACGGTCACCCGCATACGCTGCAAATGGTGATCGCCCATCGGCGTACCAAAACTGGCGCCATAGGGGCCGGTGTAAATTTCAATACGGTCCGCGCCGATCTCCGCCGCATCCGGCGGCACGCTGGGGTCCTCATCCACAAACAATGAAACGCGAATGCCGGCATCCTTCATGCGCTTGATCGCTGGCACCAACAGATTATGGGCGCCGCGCACATCCCACCCATGGTCGGACGTGGCCTGATCTGGCGAGTCAGGCACAAATGTCACTTGATCCGGCTTGTTGGCAATCACCAGATCGAGAAACTCATCATCCGGATAGCCTTCAATATTAAACTCTTTGTCCGGATACTCCTCCTTCACCAATGCCGCCAATTCCGGCACATCGGACCGGCGAATATGCCGCTCATCGGGCCGCGGGTGCACCGTGATTCCGTCAGCGCCTGCATCCAGCACCACGCGCCCCATACCCACAACACTAGGCCAAGGCAAATCACGTTGGTTACGCAACAAGGCAACCTTGTTCAAATTGACTGAAAGCGCGGTCATAGCTGCTCCGAAGAAACACGATAGGTGTAATTGTTCCAACCAATCGGTAAGGTAATTTGCTGAAACTGGCAACCTCACTATTGGTGAATTGCAACAGCGAAATGACAAATCTGCAACCGAACGGTTCCCGCTAGAAGCGATTTGTATTCAGCCACATCAACGCCTATAAAAACGCCACTGTCCCTGTCGAAGAAGCAAAAATATCTATGTCCTATCCCCGCATTATCTTTATGCGCCATGGCGAGACCGAATGGAATCTCGCTGGCCGCACCCAAGGTCATCTCAACTCCCCCCTCACCGAGAAAGGCCGTGGCCAAGCGCAAAAGCTGGGTGAAATCCTGAAACGTGAGCTGGGCACACCGGATGGCTATGCACAGATGGTCAGCCCGATTGGCCGAACCCTGGAAACAGCTGAAAACATCAAAAAGCATTTCGCTTTTGATCCAACGCCCGTTGATTTGCTCAAGGAAATCGATTTGGGCAAGCTGAGCGGCCTGTGCCGTCCCGAAATGGAAGAACAATTTCCCGACCATATGGATGGCAAGCCGGATTATGACTGGTATTTCGGCGCACCTGGTGGCGAGACAATGGATGATATGCGCAAGCGCGCCACCCAATGGCTTGATAGCTTGAATGGCCCTACCATCGCGGTGGCCCACGGCCAAATCGGCAAAGTGATCCGTGGCATTTATCTCGGCCTCACAGATGCGCAGATCTTGCGCCTGAAAGAGCCGCAAGGCGTGGTGCATGTGTTGGAGGATGGTCAAGAAACCATCTGGACATAAAAAAGGCGGCCCCAGGCCGCCTTTTCTTTGATTATCACGAAGGGCTTACATGCCCTCTTTGCCGCGCGAAATGGCGGTGAGACCCGTACGAACCACTTCAACAAGGCCCAAAGGCTGCATCAAAGAGATAAACTGCTCGACCTTTGACGGGCGACCGGTGATCTCAAAGACAAAACTGTCAATTGACGCATCCACAACATTGGCGCGGAAGGCTTCAGCCAAACGCAATGTTTCCACGCGGTTTTCGCCTTTGCCTGCCACTTTGATCAGCGCAAGCTCACGCTCCAATGACTCGCCCTCGGCAGTCAAATCATGCACCCGGTGCACTGGAATCAAACGTTCCAACTGCAACTTGATCTGCGACAGAACTTTTGGCGTCGCGACAGTAACGATCGTGATGCGCGAGCGATGCCGATCATGCTCCGTTTCTGAAACCGTGAGGCTGTCGATGTTAAACCCACGGGCAGAGAAAAGCCCAACGACACGCGCGAGAACACCTGGCTCGTTATCAACAAGAACGGTCAATGTGTGACGTTCAACGCTTTGGCTGCGTTCCAAATCCCAACTTGGCTTAAACAAGGACCTTCCCCTTCTCATCAATAATGTTGCCGATATCTGCCGTGTCCGGCAAAATCATCTCATGGTGCGCCTTGCCCGATGGGATCATCGGCAAGCAGTTTTCTTCTTTCGTCACCCGGCAATCAAACAGAACAGGTTTATCGATCTCGATCATTTCCATGATCTTGTCGTCCAACTCTTTTGGGTCATCACACATGATGCCATGCGCGCCGAAGGCCTGCGCCATCATCACAAAGTCTGGCAAGCTTTCAGAATAAGAGCTGGAATAGCGACCACCATGTAGCAATTCCTGCCACTGGCGCACCATGCCCATATATTCATTGTTCAAGATAAAGATCTTGATCGGCAAGCCATATTGAACCGCGGTCGACATTTCCTGCATGGTCATTTGAACGCTGGCTTCGCCTGCAATATCAATCACCAACGCGTCACGGTGCGCCACTTGCACACCAACCGATGCGGGCAGACCATACCCCATGGTGCCCAAGCCGCCTGAGGTCATCCAGCGGTTTGGCTGGTTGAAATGGAAGTGCTGTGCGGCCCACATTTGGTGCTGGCCAACCTCGGTGGTGATGTAAACATCACGATCTTTGGTCAACTCATACAAACGCTCAATTGCATATTGAGGTTTGATCACGCTATCTGATTTTTCATAGCGCAATGATTTCACAGCGCGCCATTGATCAATCTGCTGCAACCAGGGCTGAATTTCTTCAGTGCGCGGCGCATTCGTTTTAGCCCGCCACAAGCGCACCATCTCTTCCAACACATGGCCGCAATCGCCCACAATCGGCAAATCCACCACAATGTTTTTATTGATCGAAGACGGATCAATATCGATGTGGATTTTGCGCGAGTTTGGCGAGAACGCATCGATGCGCCCCGTGATCCGGTCATCAAAACGGGCGCCAACGCAGATCATCAAATCGCAATCATGCATCGCCATATTGGCTTCGTAAGTGCCGTGCATGCCCAACATGCCAAGCCATTGCTCGCCATCCGCTGGATAGGCACCAAGGCCCATCAATGTGGAGGTCACAGGAAAGCCTGTCAGCTCCGCCATTTCACGCAGGCTTTTGGTGGCATCGTCACCCGAATTGATCACGCCGCCGCCGGTGTAAAACACTGGGCGTTCGGCCTTCAGCATCATATCCACGGCGATTTTGATCGCGTCCAACTCGCCTTCCATTTGTGGCTTATATGTCGGGTGGCTGGAAATATTGGGGTTGGCATAATTGCCCAAGGCGAATTGTACATCCTTAGGAATATCAATCACAACCGGACCCGGCCGCCCCGAGGTCGCCACATAAAAAGCTTCATGCAAAATGCGCGGCAAATCTTCAACCGACTTCACCAAATAATTGTGTTTGGTGCAGTTGCGGGTAATCCCAACCGTGTCGCATTCCTGAAAGGCATCCGAACCAATCAAGGGTGTGGGCACCTGCCCTGTGATGCAGACCATAGGAATAGAATCGAGAAGAGCGTCGGTGAGACCTGTCACCGCGTTGGTTGCGCCAGGACCAGAGGTCACCAGCACCACGCCACATTTACCAGTTGAACGGGCATATCCTTCTGCGGCATGGGTCGCGCCCTGTTCGTGCCGCACAAGAATGTGCTCGACTTTGTCATTTTGGAAAATCGCGTCATATATTGGCAGCACTGCCCCACCGGGATAGCCGAAAATATGCTCGACCTCCTGATCGACAAGTGCCTGAATGACCATTTCTGCTCCGGTCATTTGCTCAGCCATAGCTCTTCTTTCTCCTCAAGCCTTGTGCAATTTTTTCAAATCGCGCTCATGCCAATTAAATTGGCCATAAAAAAAGGCCCCTTTTGGGACCTTGGCATGCACCGACACTCACGAACCTCACTTAGATGTTCGCGCCGCCGGTGCCAATAATCACGAGTACGAGTGCCTGATGCATCGTTTGCCTCAATTAATTTACGTTGGACATATTGGTAGAGCGACTAGATTCATTGGTCAAGTACCAATTTGCGCACAATCGTCCATTTCAATCTCATTGAAATTCACACCTCTCCTACTTGACCGTACCATCTAAAATGAAAAGACTGCGCAAAACACGCCTTCCTCGATCCCGAAATCAGAAAGACTGGCCATGAGCAATTTCAATTTGGATAATGTCACCTCTCACATTGAGCAGGACTTCGACAACAGCGTAAACCGCCTGATCGAGTGGCTGAAAATCCCCTCTGTTTCAACAGACCCGGCCTATGATGCAGATGTGCGCAAAGCCGCCGACTGGATGATGAACGAACTCAACGGCATGGGATTTGAGATCAAATTGATCGAAACCGACGGCCACCCCGTTGTGTTTGCTGAGCGCAAGTCAAAAGACAAGAACGCCAAGACCTTGCTCTATTACGGTCACTATGATGTGCAGCCCGGCGATCCATTTGAGTTGTGGGACACAGCCCCCTTCGAACCCGCCATCGTTGAAAGCCCCCACGGCAAAAAGATTGTTGCCCGCGGCGCTGAAGACGACAAAGGGCAAGTGATGACCTTCATCGAAGCGTTCCGCGCCTTCATCGCAACCCATGATGATTTGCCGTGCAACGTCAAAATCATGCTGGAAGGTGAAGAGGAAACCGGCAGCCCAAGCCTTGATAAGTTTTTGCAACAGAATAAAGGCCTGCTGGCGGCTGACGTTTGTGTGGTGTGCGACACAGCCATGTGGGACATCAACACCCCCGCCATCACCTACTCTTTGCGCGGCCTGATCGACGCTGAAATCAGCATCAAAGGCCCGAGCCGTGATCTCCATTCCGGCATGTATGGCGGCGCGGTGATTAACCCGCTGCACGCCATGTCCAACATTGTGGCCCAACTGCACGATGAAAATGGCAAAATCCAAATCCCACATTTTTATGAGGGCGCACCGGCACTGGGAGATGCAGAGCGCGCGTCGCTTTCTGCTCTCAATTTCGATGATGCTGAGTTTTTGGGCGAGATTGGCCTAAAGCAACCTGCGGGCGAAGAAGGCTATTCAACCATTGAACGCATCTATGCGCGCCCGAGTTGCGATGTGAATGGCATGTGGGGTGGCTATATTGGCGAAGGCCACAAAACCGTGATCGCCTCAGAAGCGCACGTCAAACTGTCCTGCCGCTTGGTGGGTGATCAGGACCCAGCCAAAATCTTGCCCAATATCGAGAAGTTCTTCGCTGATCGTTTGCCAGCAGATTTCACCATGACCTTCAAAAATCACGGCGCGGCTTACGCCCTCAAACTGCCGATTGACAGCCCTTACCTCAAGGCCGCTCAAAAAGGCTTGGAAGTTGAGTATAATCGCGAAGCCAAAATGATTGGCATGGGCGGTTCCATCCCAGCCGTCGGCGCCATCAAGAATATGCTCGGCTTGGAAAGCGTTATGGTGGGCTTTGGCTTGTCCGATGACAATATCCATAGCCCGAACGAGAAATATGAACTCACTTGCCTGCGCCGTGGCATTCGTTCTCACGCAGCAATTCTGTTGGAATTGGCAAAGGTTTAAGATGACCGCATCTGACCAAATATATGCGGTGCCAGCCGATCATCCGCCCATGGCGAAAGTGGGTGACTTTATGGATCATATTGGCAACGCAGGCTATGAGGGCAAGACCATATTAGTCTTGCCCAAATCGGCAATCGATCCCACCTTTTTTGACCTGCGGTCCGGGCTGGCTGGCGAGGTGACCCAAAAGCTGGTCAATTACCACCTCAAATGCGCGATCATTGGCGATTTTGAAGCCGAGATTAAACAATCCAACGCCCTGCGCGACTATATTTACGAATGTAATCGCGGCGACTATATCCAGTTTGTCGCGCACGAAGACGAGATAAAGCTTTAATGACCGAATTGAGTAAATCGGAACAGCGCGTGGAAGCGGTGTTGCGCGCCCACAAATTGAAAACGGACATTGTGCGCCTGGACGACAATGCCCACACCGCCCAGCAAGCAGCAGACGCCTTAGGCATCGAAGTGGCACAAATCGTCAAATCCCTGGTGTTTCGCGGCGCCGAAAGCGACAAAGCCTATTTGCTGTTCGTTTCCGGCGCCAATCGCGTGCACGAAAAACGCGCAGGCCGCTTGATCGGGGAAAAGCTGGGCCGTGCGGATGCTGATTTTGTGCGAGAGCATACGGGCTTTGCCATTGGAGGCGTGTCGCCGCTCGGCGCAACGGGGCAAGTCGACATCTTCATCGATGAGACCTTGTTCGCGTATGACGAGCTATGGGCCGCAGCGGGCCACCCCAAATCCGTTTTTCAGACAAGCGCAAACGAGTTGGTAACACTCACCGGTGCAAAGTCACTCAACGTGCTTTAGCCGCTCTATTTTCAAGTTTTTGCGTTCCTGCTAAAATTGGAACTATGGCCAAAACGACGAAGCTTGAAAATCTACAACGCGACATTCAACCGATGCCAGAAGCGGTGGCCAAAGCATTGCGGGACAATGGTCTGCAGGCGGCGTATGAAGAACGTCCGGCCTATCAGCGAAACGACTATTTGTCCTGGATAAATCGCGCGGTGCGGCCAGCAACCAAAGATAAGCGCTTAAACCAAATGCTGGAAGAGCTGGCGGCGGGCGACAAATATATGGGAATGAAATGGAAAAAACGATAAGCCGTCAGTGGACACCAATGCTTTTGTTGGCCGGGCTAATACTTGCATCATTGGCGCTCACATCAAACGCTTTTGCTCAATCCCTTTCTTCCAACTATTTGGCCAAATTCTTTGCCCCCATTCAGGAAATGTCTATCGCCAACAACCGCGAATATTGCGGCTATTTCGGCCTGAACGCAGCAGGCAAGCTCATCGCCACAAAACCAAAGCGCGGCCGGGCCGATAGCTGCAGCGCCGATCCAAGCGATGATATGGTCGAGATTATCGCATCTTACCACACCCATGGGGCGTTCGATTGGGATGCAGACGCCGAAACGCCCTCCTCCGACGATTTGGAAGCCGATATTTACGAAGAGATCGATGGCTATGTCTCAACACCCGGTGGTCGCATCTGGAAAAATGATCGGCGGCGCGAAAGAGCAATCTTGCTGTGTGGTCGCAACTGCACTGTTTCCGACCCAGATTATGACAACCAGGCCTTTCCGCCCGTGAACAACAGCTACAATCTCGATGGGCTTTATGACCGCGATGACATGGAATACTGATCCAACAGCCTAGTTCTTTTGTGTGCGACGCAAAATTCCCAATCCCGACACGCAAATCAGCGCGAGCGCGGCAACGCTGGGCCACAAGACCGCAAGTCCAAACTGATCGATAAACCAGCCGCTGAGCGCGGGCGCTGCCCCGAAGCCGAAGCCAATTGTCAGCCCTATTGAACCCGAAAGACGCCCGCGCATATTGCGGGGGCTTTCATTGGCAATGTGGGTATTGGTGTTGGTGACCGACAACACTTCCCCAACTGTAAAGACAATCGCACACATGATCAGCAGCAGATAATGATTAGCCACGCCGAGAAACCCGAAGCCGATCGCATAAAATAGACCAGCCATCATCAAATTGGACAAGGTGCGATTCAGATTGGTCACCCGCGCTATGATCGGCGTTGCCACCAGAACGGTGATGGCGGTGACCATCAGCAGCCAGCCATAAAACTTTGCGCCGTCCGCACCAAATGTCTCCTCCATTTGCAACGGTAGCGCCACGGTAAGCTGTCCATATACGATATTGATGCCAAGCATCAGCGCCGCAAAGAACAGCAAATCTGGCCGCGTCACCAAAAAGCGCCAAACCGAACCTTCTACCGGCCGTTCTTTCTCAACCTCTTCTTGTTCGCCATGGTCAAACTTGCCGGGCAAAAACAGGATCACCACGATCAACGCCAATATCGTGGTGGCAGCGTCCCCCCAAAACATGAACCGAAAATAATCGGCAAACAAAAGCCCGCCAATTGCCGGGCCCACCGCATACCCAATATTGAAGCCATAATAGCTGACCGAATAAACAATCTTGCGGTTTTTCGCGGTCGAAAAATTGGCCTGCCACGCCTGCATTGCGGGGATCATGATGCCATTGGCAAAGTTGATCAGAAACAAAAAGCCGATCAACAGGATGGTCTCTGCAAAGAAGCCTGCGCAAATGGTGATGATGACTTCGAGCGCGATGGCCGTCACATAAATCGGCTTTGGGTCAAACCGATCTGTCAGCCAACCGCCCAAGATTTGCGCCGGAAAATGCGCGGCAAACACGCCATAAATGATGAGACCTGTGTGCGTGGCCGAAAAGCCCAGCTTTTGCGAGAGCATCAGCGCCATAAAGGGGAAGACGAACGCCCCGGCCGCAATAACAAAATTGGCAAAGCCGAAGATCAGCGCAGGACGCGGGATGGACCGAAACTGATTGATCAATTGCATTAAAATCACTTCCGGCCCATCACTGAGCCTCAATATGGTGTCTCGCTACGGATAGCTATTTATAAACAGCGCCATCGTCATAGATGCGTCCCTTGCCCACCTGATGGTAGGTCACAAAGACATTGCCGCCCAAACCAAGGCCCTCACCCAGCGACTGACCTGCCGCCTGCAGCGTTGCCTCAATGGTCGCCTCGTCTTTACCCTTCAGGCATAAAAGCTCCGCAACAGGGGGATGCGTATGGGTTGGCTGACGGACCGCGCCGCCCTGGCCACCCACCACATAATGGTCGGGTGCGATTTCTTGCCATGTCGCTGAAACATACTCGACCGGACAGCCATAGGCGTCAGCAATGGCAATGCAGGTTTTGCGCAAAACTTCAGGCACATTGACCTGTGTGGATTGCGGCAAGGCTTTGACATGAAGTAAGGGCATTTTATCCTCCTTTATGCAAATGGATCGATCCAGTGCCAATCTTTCATCCGGGTGCGAAACCATGTGCGTTGACGCTTGGCATATTGGCGCGTGGCCGTCACCGCCTTTTCAGTGGCTTCGTCCAGGCTCATTTCGCCCCGCAGCACCGCAGAAAGTTCGGGCACTCCAATCGCGCGCATGGCCGGCAGGCTTGGATCAAGGTTAAGCGCCAGTAGCGCTTTCACCTCTTCCATCGCAGGCCCATCCATCATCATTGAAAATCGCTTCGCAATGCGCGCGCGCAGCAAGTCCCGTTCCGGATTCAGCACTGTTTTTTCAAGTGACCAGCCCTCAAGCAAACTTGGGGCATTGTCATCATCCTGCCAATCAGCTAGAGAGCGGTTTGTGGCCTCCATCACCGAGATGGCCCGCGCCACCCGCTGCGGATCAGGCGCTTGCAACCGCGCTGCCATTTTCGGATCTTTGGCGGCGATAAAGGCGGCCCGTTCGGCCTCTCCCATCGGTTGAATCACTGCTTCAACTTCTTGAATCACTTCTTGAGGTATTTCCGGTATCTGGGCGAATCCATTTATCAAGGCATCAAAATAAAGCCCTGTGCCACCAACGAAAATCAACATACGCCCCGAAGCAGCCGCGTCGTCCACAAGTGGGGCCACATCGTTCAACCATCCGCCAGTGGAATAGCGCTGCGCCGGACTGACATGGCCAAACAATTTATGCTCTGCTTGGGCCAGTTCATCCGCTGATGGCCTTGCTGTCAACGCATTTAGAACGTCATATACCTGCATGGAATCGGTGTTGATGATCAACGCCCCCTCAGGCTTTGCACGCTCGATGGCATATGCCGTCTTGCCGCTGGCCGTTGGACCCGCTATCAACAATGCGCGTTGCATATTCACCTCATCAACCAATCGCAGGAACTTAGATGTCCGTTTTAGTGCTTTCCACCGACCCCGCCAACCCCGATCTCGACCCAAAGACTGTCGAGCTGGTTAAAAACGACATTGGCGGGCAGCTAAACTGGCTACACCAAGAGGTGGCATGCGAGATAGGTGACTTCAAGGCCAAGGATGCGCTGGAAACAGCCATTGATGCATTTGCCGATAAGCGCGTCGACGTAAACTTGGTGGATGACCCAAAACGCCGCAAGCAATTGCTGATCGCGGATATGGACAGCACCATGATCAATGAAGAATGCATTGATGAGTTGGGCGACGCTTTAGGCATCAAACAAGAAATTGCGGAAATCACAGAACGCGCCATGCGGGGCGAATTGGATTTTGAAGCGGCACTTGATGCCCGCGTCAAATTGCTCAAAGGCTTGCCCCTCGCCAAAATCAAAGAGGTACGGCGCGAGCAGATTTCCTATGCCCCCGGTGGCCGCGTTTTGGTGCAAACCATGCGCGCCTATGGCGCTTACACCGCCTTGGTTTCAGGCGGCTTCACCTTGTTTGCCGATTATTTTGCCAAGCGCATCGGCTTTGATGAAGCAACTGCGAATGTGCTGGATTTTGAAGATGAGATTTTGACAGGCACAGTGGCTCGCCCAATTGTGGGGCAAGACACAAAGCTGGAAAAGCTCAACAGCCTCGCCAAATCCCATGAACTGGACATCAGCCAAACCATGGCCGTCGGCGACGGGGCGAATGATTTGAAAATGATCAAAGCCGCGGGCATGGGCGTGGCCATCCACGCCAAACCAGTTGTGGCGGCAGAAGCGAAATATCGCTTCAATCATTCCGACCTCACCGGCTTGCTCTATTTGCAAGGCTATCCGGACGAAGATTTCGTCCGCTAGGCCTATTTATTGAGCCGAATGGCCACAAACCGACGGTTGCCGACCGGATCAGCGATCTTCAGCAAAATCACCTCGCGGCCAGTTTCGATGGCCGTGCCCAGCAAGGCGCGCAGCTCTGCGGCTGAATAAATCGGCTGTTGATTGACTTCCACAATGCGGTGACCTGCGCGGATGCCCTTTTCCTCAGCATCACTTTGCGGCAAGGATTTTACGATCAACACGCCATCAACGTCCTGATCCAACCCAAACGTCTCGCGATTTTCCGACGTCAAATCTTCAAACTCAAAGCCGAGCATTTCGCTCAACCCTTCAGGCGGCGGATCAAGTGGAATATCCTCCAAGCCATCCAGCGGGTTTTCTTGCGCCAACAGCCCCAATTCAATCTCGAACACTTGCACTTTGCCGCGGCGCTCAACTTCAACGCGCACCCGCTTGCCCACATCGGTCTCCGCCACAAAACGAGGCAGATCGCGCATACGCTCGATCGCACGGCCATCAAATTTCAAGATTAAATCGCCCTCTTTCAATGTGCCGAATGACGGTCCATCCGGATTAACCGAAAGCACCAAAGCGCCATCCGTATTGGGGCGACCAAGGCTCAACGCAATATCTTCAGATACATCCTGAATGCCGATGCCCAACCAGCCGCGCCGTGTCTCACCAAACTCAATAAGCTGTGAAATCACGGGCTTCGCCAAATTGATGGGAATGGAAAAGCCAATCCCTAGTGACCCACCAGTACGCGAGATAATCGCCGTGTTGATGCCAATCACTTCGCCATCAACGTTGAAGAGCGGTCCACCAGAATTACCCTGATTAATCGCCGCATCAGTCTGAATGAAATTATCGTACGGCCCGGAATTGATATCGCGATTGCGGGCGGACACGATGCCCGCGCTGATCGAGCCACCAAGGCCGAACGGGTTGCCGATGGCCATCACCCAATCGCCAATATCCGCCGCGTCTGAATCGCCGAACCGCACATTGGGCAAACGGCGTTTGGACTCGACCTTCAGCACGGCAATGTCTGTTTTTTGATCAACACCAAGAATACGCGCCCGCAAACGTGACCCGTCGATAAACGAAGCCCAAATCTCGGTCGCGCCTTCAATAACGTGATAGTTGGTAACGATGGTCCCGTCCCCATCGATCACAAAGCCGGAACCGAGCGAGCGGCTTTCCAACGGCTCCTGATGTTCAAAATCAGGTTCTTGAAACCGCTCAAACAAATCCTGTAACGGCGAATTGTCCGGCAGCTCGGGAAACTCGAACCCCAACTGACGCTGCGCCATGCGGGTGGTGGATATGTTCACCACCGCGGGCTGCAACTCTTTCACCAATGGCGCGAAGGAGACCGGCCCTTGAGCCGTGGCAAAAAAGGGAACAAAGGCCATAAAAAAAACAGCTAACGCCATAGACGCCGCTGTTCTCAGCTTAAATTCAAATGCACGCATTTGGCCCCTCCCTGCCGAATTATGCGGTGCCCGCGGATCAACTAACCCGCGCGCAACCAAAACACCACAATAAAGCCAATGATGGCTGTTGTAAGCCCGATCACACGAATTTGTGCTTCAGGTGTGGCCAACATTAACGCAATGGCGCGTTTCATTTGCTGTGGAAAGGCTGCATAAAGCAGCCCTTCCAAGCACATAGCCAATGCCAACGCAATGAAAAGATCTTTCATTACTGATCCGAAGGCTGGCCTTCAGCTGGCGCGCTTGTAGATTCTTCTACAGGCACAGTTTGCGCAGGTGCCGATGCATCAGGCACATTCTCAAATTCTCCAACACTATCAGAGCTGAAATATTGGAAGAATTCAGAATTCGGGCTCAGAACCATGGTTGTGCCATTGTCCTCAAGCGCGAGCCTATATGACTGCATTGAACGATAGAATTCAAAGAACTCAGGATCCTGGTTAAACGCTTCAGCGAAGATATTGTTACGCTCCGCTTCGCCTTCACCGCGCAAGATGTCGGCATCACGCTGAGCAGTCGCCACAATTTCAACAGCTTGACGGTTGGCTTGCGCCCGCAAGGTTTGAGCCAACTCTTGACCACGCGCCCGCAAGCGAGCGGCTTCAGCCAAACGTTCGGCCTTCATCCGGTCAAAGGTCTGTTGAGAAACCTCAGTGGTCAAATCCGTACGCGTAATGCGCACATCCACCACTTCAATACCGATTTCCTCAGTTTCAGTCCGGATCAAAGCTGCCGCTTCGCGCATCATTGATGTCCGCTCTTCTGACAAGGCATCTTCGAAACGGCGCAAACCATATACCCGACGCAATGCAGATTCGAGGCGGGTATCAATCCGCTGTTCAGCAGTTGCAATTGAACCAAATACAGCTTCACGGAACTTCTGCGCATCAACAATCTGATAGATGATAAACGCATCAACTTCATAGAATTTGCCGCCAGAAACCTGCACACGAATATCTTCCAATTCATAACGCATTTTGCGGTCTTCGATGATTTGAACCGATTCAACAATGTCTGTTGGCAGTTTGAAATTAATGCCTGGCTCTTGCACCACGCGTGTAATTTCACCAAACCGCAACACGATCGCTTGCTGACGCTCATTGATTACGAAAATCGACGAGAAGAACAAATAAATTGCCACAATCGCGACGACGATAGAAATAATTGCACGATTACCCATGATTAATTCCCCGTGTTCGTGTTGCGACGCGCCTGAACTTCAGGCAACGGCAAGTAAGGGACAACACCCGATCCGCCTTCAAGAATGATCTTGTCGGACTTGGACAGAACGCTTTCCATGGTTTCAAGGAACAACCGTTTACGGGTCACGCCTGGTGCCTTGGCATATTCTTCATAAACAGAGGTAAAGCGAGCTGCTTCACCTTGTGCTTGCTTCACCACGCGGTCTTTATAAGCAGCGGCTTCTTCACGCAATTGCGCAGCTTCACCACGGGCTTGACCCAAACGGGTGTTTGAATATTGGCGAGCTTCCTCTTGGAAACGGTCTTCATCCTGTTCTGCACGCTGCACTTCATCAAAAGCGTCAGCCACATCGGTTGGCGGAGCCGCATCCTCAATGGATACGCCATTGATGTTTATACCGGCGCCGTATGAATCGAGAATTTCCTGGATGATCTGCTCAACCTCAACGGCGATTTCCGCACGTTTGTCCCGGAACACGTCTTGCGCTGGGCGTCGACCGACAACCTCACGCATCGCGCTTTCCGCCGCCCGGCGCAACACGCCATCAGGGTCAGCAACGTTAAACAAATAGTCAGAAGGGTTTGAAATCCGCCATAGAACAGAGAAACCAACATCAACGATGTTTTGGTCACCTGTCAGCATCAAGCCTTCAGAAAGCTGGTTTGAACGTGAGCTGCTCACCGAACCAATACGTGTTTGGTTTTGGGTGGTTGTCACGATCTCAACAGTTTCAACGGGCCAGAAATGGAAGTGCAAACCTGATTGCGAAAATTCTTGTTTGGGCTCACCAAACAACAGTTCAACGCCAACTTCCTGCGCTTCAACCTGATAGATGCTTTGATAAAGCCAAAACACGACAATAAACACCAAAATCGCCAGAATGCCCAAACGGCCCCCCGGAATTCCGCCCTTAAACTGTTCGCGGCTTTGCTTGAACAGGTCCTCAATATTTGGACCGCTAGGACGACGTGGCCCACCGCCACCGCCTCCCGAACCGCCGCTTGGCCCCTGTCCCCAAGGTCCACCGCTGTTATTTTCATTCCAAGGCATTTGTTACCCTTCAGTTTGCATAGATTTGTGTCTCAACTATATAGGAAACCTATAGCTTTCAATCAATCGCTGCACCAAATTAGTTTTGGCGCTCATATGTTGCGATATAATAGCTTTGTGTGTCCCGTTCATGCGGCTCAAAAGCTGGGCGATCCACTTCAACCCAACTCTTGTCGATCTTTGGAAAAACCGTGTCGCCTTCCGGCGCTGAATCGATGTGCGTAATATAGAGGCGATCTGCACGATCAATTGTGGCCTCATAGATTTCGCCACCGCCAATGATCATCACTTCATCAACCTTATCAGCCGCTGCGATCTGTTTCGCGTGATCAATTGCCGCATCAATATCATTGATCACCAAAACCCCTTCGGGTTGATACCCTTCTCGCCGCGTCACCACAATGTTGGTGCGACCGGGCAACGGACGCCCCACGGTTTCATATTGTTTGCGCCCCATCACCATGGGCTTCCCCATGGTTGTCGCCTTGAAAAACTGAAAATCTGACGGCAAATACCACGGCATATCCCCATCAATACCAATAATGTGGTTTTTGGGAACGGCCGCAATCAAAGCGATTTTGATTTCATCTGGCGTTGTCATTTAGTTTTCTTCCTGCGGTAAATACTTAAACCATTTTCGAGCCAATGCCGCCTCGATGTCGATCTGATTGTGCTGCGCAAAGAGCAATATTTGCGCAAAAACATCGGCCAGCTCGTCTGACAATGCTGTCTGCACCTTATCCCTTGTGTGCGTCGCGTCAAACCGGCCTCTGTTAGTCATACGCAAATACTCTGCGTTTAGCTCACCCAATTCTTCGCCAATTTTAATCAAATACCAGTCATCATCACGCTCAATGCTGCAGCGCTGCGCGTAGGTGTCTGATACTTCGGCAACTTTTTTTGTTAACTCAGCGAGTGATTTTCCGCTCATACCGCAATGGGCGCTTTGATCGTCGGGTATGGGTCGTACCCTTCAAAGCCGAAATCTTCATAAGCAAAGTCAAAGATTGATGTGCGTTCTTCATTGATCAGCAATTTTGGCAAGGGACGCGGCGCACGCGTAAGCTGCAAACGCACCTGATCAAAATGGTTGTGATAAATATGGGCATCGCCAAAGGAATGCACAAATTCACCAACTTGCAGCCCCGTCACCTGCGCCACCATGTGCGTGAGCAATGAATAGGAAGCAATGTTAAAAGGCACGCCCAAAAATATGTCAGCCGACCGCTGATAAAGCTGGCAGGACAATTTACCCTCGGCCACAAAAAACTGGAACAGGCAATGACAAGGTGGCAACGCCATATTGTCCACTTCTGCCGGGTTCCACGCCGTCACAATATGCCGCCGCGAGTTGGGATTGTTTTTGATGCCGTCGATCAGCTTGGTGATCTGATCAATGCTTTCGCCATTGGGGGCAGGCCATGAACGCCATTGCGAACCATATACTGGCCCCAAATCGCCATTTTCATCGGCCCATTCATCCCAAATGCGCACTTTGTTATCTTGCAAATATTTGATGTTGGTCTCACCCATCAAAAACCACAAAAGCTCATGAATGATTGAGCGCAAATGAAGTTTTTTGGTGGTCACCAGCGGAAAACCTTTCTCAAGGTCAAACCGCATTTGGTAGCCAAACACACCACGTGTACCGGTCCCCGTACGGTCGCCCCGGTCCACACCATTTTCCATCACATGCGTGAGTAAGTCTAAATAAGCTTGCATGGGCGCAAATATAGGCGATTCTCTTGGTGATGTACGCCAAAATCGCCGCTTTTGCCCAACCGATGGGCGCTAAACCTATTTGCTCAGGCCCGGCCAATTGGCGTTGGCCGCTTTGATATAGCCCGGAATGTCCTGAAACCACATCTGCTGCACTTGCTTGTTAAAGTTCAAATAAAGCTTGCCATCTTCAATGTGCCACGCCTCGGGGTCGCCTTTGGCCAAATAGCCTTTCGCGGCGGCAAAGGCACAATGGCCACCATATTGCGGCGCATATTTTTCCGGATTGGCTTCAAACATGGCTTTGTTTTCCGCACTCGAAAAGCGCCACGTCGCGCCTTGATAGTCCAATGTGATGCCTGCATCACCCTTCACGGCCTCACCCTGGGTGAAATAGGCCACCGCGTCGTAGCCGCCAACAGCGGTGCCCGGCACAAGGCCAGTAAAGATTTTTGCGGTGGAGGACTGCGCCAACGCTGGGCAAACCGCTAAAAAACTTACGCCCACAAGGCTCAAACCTAAAAACTGACGACGATCCATTATGCTTTATCCCTTACACCTTGATGTCACCATTTGAATTTAGAAGCCGGTCGCATCACAAGCCAATCACAAAAAGGCGAGAAAAAACGCCGCCCCAAATCAATGAGGCGGCGCCATAAACATCAAATGAGCAGACCTATTAGGCAAATACACTCAATTTGCCGGTTTTCTTGGCGCACAGATAATAAAATGTCAGGCGCTCTTTCATGCGATCAGCCTTCATTTCCTCGGCCACTTCGGCAATCACCGCGTCCAATTTGTCGTCGCTGTCCGTAAGGCCCAACTTCTTCTTCAAAAAGTTTTCACGCACTGTTTTCAACTCATCCGGATCAGATGTTGCGACAAAGGCACTATCGCGCTTTGACAAAACCAGGCGATAGGTTTTCGCCATATTGTCAACAATGCTCGCATCAGCGCCTGCATCATATTTTTGGATTTCTTCTAGGTGTTTGCTCATAGGTCGTTCCTCTCTTGAACCAATTGCCGCAAATTCGAGCCCCCCGGCTGAATATCAAAACATTTCCACAGCTTAACCCAACTGTAAAGTCTGTTTACACTTTTCGCCCCTTTGCAATCCGCAAAAAAGCACCTATATAGGAGGTGCTGGCAACAGCTATGGCGATAAATGGAAATCGGAATAAACCATTCGGACCCGGGGGCGGTACCCGGCGCCTCCACCAAATATCGGATCGGCTTTTGATAAGTCGCTGATTATGGGGGCGAAATAGGATCGACGAGGGTGTAAAGGGTTATCTTTCGCTCGGCATGGTACCACCGTATCGGACCATTATGATAGTTGCAAATGACAACATCGCTGAGGCACGTCTAGCTGCGTAATGCGGTTCGACACCTCGAATTAAAGCCCTTTTCCTCTAGCAAGGACTAGGCGGGGTTCGCAGGCACCTGGCAACAGAAGCCTGCACTTTATTGCCTCAATTATTTCTTAGATGAAGGTTTCATCCCCTTGCATTTCATGGCAAATTAAGTCTGTTATGCAGCTCTAGAGATTCTCGACAGCAAAAAGGTGCGCCCAAATGGCAGAAGACCTCATTCGTTACGATATTTTGGCTCAAGAAGCGTTGCGCGGGGTGGTCCGTAAAGTGCTGAACGAAGTAGCCAAAACGGGGTTGCCAGGCGAACATCACTTCTTCATCTCATTCGTAACCACCGCACCAGGCGTGCGCATTTCCCAGCGTTTGCTGGATCAGTACAAAAATGAAATGACCATTGTGCTGCAAAACCAATATTGGGACCTCAAAACCCATGAAACTGGTTTTGAAGTTGGCTTGTCGTTTGATGGCCAGCCAGAAATTTTGGTTGTCCCCTATTCCGCCATTAAGGGCTTTTTCGATCCTTCCGTGCAGTTTGGACTGCAATTCGACGTGATGGACGAGAACGGCGAAAGCCAAGAAGACCTTGAAGATCTACCCGCCACTCAGTTGGCCGCAGATAATGGCGACAAAGGCGAAGCTGCTGCGGAGAACGAAGCCCCCTCTGAAGATAAGGGCGAAGAAGAAGAAGGCGAAAACGTTGTTAGCCTTGATTCTTTCCGCAAGAAACCCTAGCCAACCCTTTGATGAAAAAGCGCTCTATCACCATTGCCGGCCACCGCACCAGCGTTGCGCTTGAGCCAGAGTTTTGGACGCTCATTGAAAAAATGGCCAAAGAACAAAACCTGTCCTTGGCCGACTTTATCGCCAGCATTGACCAATCCCGCGTCGAAACCAATTTGGCTTCCGCACTGCGCCTCAGCGTTCTGGATTGGTTGCAGCAAAAGCAAACTGGTCCTGACTCGTCAGACGTTTGACGATCTACTCCAGCCCGTCTGTCAAATCCAGCGGTGCCTGCTCTTCAAGATATAGCGCGTTGGGATCAAAATAGATCGGCTCCCCTGTGTCCGGGTCATATGCGATTGGCTCGTCCACATTGAGTTCGAGTGGCGGTACATCCGTATTTTGCTGTTGCTCCTGCTGTCGCGCTGCTTCCTCTGCCGCGCGTCGTTCAGCCTCAGCTTGTGCCTTCGCCGCCTCTTCTTTGGCCAGACGGGCAGCTTGTTCCGCCATGCGCCGCTGCTGCTCTTCCGCTTGCGCCCGAGAGCGGGCCTCCTGCTCAGCCCGCAACCGCTCCAGCTCCTCAACTTCGAGTTCAAACGCGCGCATTTGGATCGCGTCGGCCATGGGGCCGACATCCACATCCACAATCGGGGCAAACAAATTCCCCGCCACACGATAGGCAATCTGGGCAGCATTTTCGCTCAGCACGCTGCCATCACCAAACGCTTGTGTGGGGGTCAGCATCCAATCCCCCGACAATCCGAATTGCGAAAGATCAAGCGTCAAATCACCAAACAATCGCGCCCGTGCATCTTCCACGGAGAAATTCCGCAGCAACATCTTGCCACTGGCCACCGTGAACAGGCCTTCCGCCTCAGGCACGTCTATGCGCCCTTGCGCCAAATCCGTATCGATTTGCGCTTTAAACGCTTCCGGCGATAAATCTGTCAAATTGTCCATGGCACCAATTTTGGCAAAGATTTCGCTGTTCACCCCTTCGATCGCAAAGTCGACAACTGAAAAACTGCCTTCACCACCAAGGCCCGTGATCATCTGTGCAAAATCGCCACCGCGCGTGGAAAAGCGACCCGCGCCATCAATAAAGCCCGACAAGGTGTTGGATGCAGGGCCGACCAACACATCACTCAACGCCACACCATCCAGCCGGAAGCGGCCGTTCAACTGCTTTTGTGCTTCGCTGCCATAGCAGCAAATGGTCACGTCCAGCCCGACTTCACCTTCCCCCCGCGCGCCCAAAAGGTTGCGAATGCGGTTTTCATTGGCGGTCCAGCTCAAATCGAAACTCACCCCCGTGAGGAACGGACGATCCCCCGCCATAATCAAAGGGGTATCAATGTCAATTCGACCTCGGTGCTTGCGCCCATTCGCAGCAATATTAAACGGACCATCTGGCCAAATCTGCGCCCCGCTATTGAGCATTGCGGTGGGGCCGCCCAGATATTCAGCCAACCCATCAACACTAAGGCGTGAGACACGCAAGCCGCCTGAATAAACAGCGCTTTCACCCAAGCGGCTCATGCTGAGTTGACCCGTCACATCCTCATCTGCCGCCCGCACCTTAATGTCCGTCAGCTCATATTTTTCCTGTCCGGTGAATTTGAGCGTTGCGCTGCCCTTCAGATCGGGCAGGAAGAGACCATTCAGCCCCACAAGTGTGGAGAACCCTTCCATATCGCTCACTTCGCCCTGCAGACTGCCTCGGCCACGAAGGTTGGACAGATCAGACACGATCAGAGAGCCTTTATAGCCCAACTCCGTGCTGCCGGCCTCATAGCCAATTTCAGCTTCAATTGAATTGGACAAAGTGCCCTGATATTCGAAAGAAAGCTGCGCCGGTGTGCTTTGCTCAAAATCGCCGCCGTCCAATTGCAACCCGTCAAAAAGAGCCGCCCCGTGGCGCGCAGAAATAAACACGGCCCCAACCGATGGCGCCGTCGCCGCGTTGAAAATGCCTTCGCCAAAATCAAACGCAGCATCCAATTTCAAATCCGCATTCACGGCCTCAACTGAGATCTTTTGCGCTTGGTTTTGCGGCGCCATCAACTCAACTTCATATCGGGCTGGCCGGTTGGTCGTAAGGATATCGACGAGTTTTGGGTGCATTCCCCCCGGCCAAAACGCAGCCCAACGGGACACATCTGCGCTGGGTTGCACATCCAACCGCGCGGTGCCAGACAATTGCGGCTTCTCTAAAGTGCCTGCCAAGATGCCTGACGATTGGATCGACACGCCCGCTACATCGTTGGCGGTGAAATCATCCACCTCAATACCCGCCTTCGACCATTTGCCGCTAAATGTTGCACCGCGCAACGGCATCTCATCAAACACCAATTGGTCGGCATTCACTTTAAAGCGACCAAGCGGAAACGTTTGATTGAATTTTTGATCGCTGCCCACTTCAGGCAAAAATGCCAAAAGCCGTTCTGTGCTTTGCGCGCCCCATTGGCCAAAGTCCGCATTAAACACCAATCGCCGGGCCTTCTCTTCCCGCCAATCGACCACGAAGTCGAACTCGTCATCATCCAACCTGAATTTTTCGGCTGCAATATTGACCCCGCTGGAAGACAGGCGCAAACGGCCATTGCCTTGCGCCGTGGCACCAAAGAGCGGATTATCATCGGTGAAGCTGCGCCAGCCGCGCGCCAAAGCGTCCAATCGCTCTGATGTAAAGGAAAAGGCCCCGTCAAAAGCCGCATGCCCTTGTGCTTCAATCAGTTCCCCCGACATAGACAAGGTGCTATCGCCCGCCAGCCGCGTGGTAAATGATTGCACCTGCCACTTGCCACCAGACAAGGCGAGATCTGCCGCTACGTCGCGCAAGGAGAAATCGCCCAAGCCAAGCTCGCCAATATCCACTTGCAGATTGCCACCTGCCACATCAAATTCTGGCGGCGGTGGCAAATTGATCAACAGCTCCACCAATGCGTAAGGATCAGTTGTACGGTCGCGCAGCGCGTCCTGCGGTATAAGCGGCACCACCCCGCCTGAAATCAACGCATCAAACTGTCGCTCGGCGCCCAAGGACAATTCAGCATTGCCCACCAGCCGCGTGCCGGCGCGGTTCTCATCAGGCACCAAATTGAACTCTTCAATGGTCAGCGCCTCAGCATCCAGCGCGATCTGCGTTTTCAATGTCAGGTCGCCACGCACATCATTTTCATCGCGCCGCTGTGGCTTCACCCGCAAATCGCTTTCCCCTTCAAAGCGTGCCCGTGCGCCCCCTGTATAAAGCACGCCCTCGGCATCGAGAGAAAAGCGCCGATCAATGGGCGCAACAAAAGCGCTCAAGCGCATATTGCCCTTCGGGTTCAGCTCTGAACTGGTCAAGCGAATGGTATAATCCTGGGCCGACATGGTGCCTGTCGCCTCAAAAGCGAATGGCCCGCGCAGCCCGGCTGCACTCAAATGTCCATTGATCTGCTGCATGCGCCAGCTCTCACCCGAGCGCTGGTCAGCCAAGACAACTTCAGCGTTGCTCAACACAGCATCCTCAATCGACACATTGCCCTGCGGCACATCTTGCGGCAACTGAATGGGCATGCGCCACCCGCCGCGCTCATCCAGCGTCAGGTGAAGCTTGACCCCATCTAGATTCAGTCGCTGGACGGCATAAATATCCCGCAAAAACTCCATGAGATTGAGGTGCGCGTCGGCGCGCTCCACTTCCAAAAGCGGGGCGTTTTCATCACCAACAACAATGTCGGAGATGGTCATTTGCGGCTGAGGCAGCAAGGTGAACGACAAATCACCACGAATCGCCACATCAGTGCCCAACGCCTCAGCAGCAATGGCCTCAACGCGATCCCGATAGACATTCCAGTCGTAAAAGCGGGGCACAACAAAGGCCGCGGCCATGACCAAAATGAGCAAGATGCCGATTGCAATGTAAACGCGATTTAACACGAGCGATCCAAACCCTAAACAAAACTTGCCAAAAGGTTAAAACTTTCGGCGACCTACGTCACGCCCTCAATTCAAGATTTCCGCGCAAAAATTTGGCATTGTTGGCCAATTTCTTGGTGCAACTCTTGCCCTTACCCCAAATTAAGGCTTATCAATTAAGAACGGTTCGCAATATGTGTTGGAGGAGAGTACACCACAAAAATGGCCAAAAATGCCCGCCTGATCTACCGCGTCGTTCAAAAATGGGTGCATCCGCACATTGCAAGCTTTCAGGCCACGCAACAGCCAAAATTGTGGCTACTCGCCATTGCCGCCGGGGTCACCGGTGGCGCCGTCGCCATCCTGTTTCGCTCCGCCATTGGGGCCGTCCAATATTTGTGGATTCAAACCGCCTCTGAGCTCTATTTGGAGCGCCTGGCCGCTTTGCCCTGGTATTACGTCATTGCGGGCCCCGTTATCGGCGGTGTCATTGTCGGCATCATCATGTATTTTTGGCGACGAGATGCGCGCCCGGGTGGTGTCGCCGACGTGATCGAGGCCCGCACCCATGCTGGCAAAAAGCTATCTTTGCGCAATTCCATCGTCGCCAGCGCCATCTCAGCGATCTCCTTGGGTTTTGGGGCCAGCGCGGGCCGAGAAGGACCAGTGGTCTATTTCGCAGCCTCTGTATCAAAGTCCCTGTTTCGTTTCTTTGAACTGCCCCCCTCATCCCGGCGGATTATGCTCGGGTGCGGCGTTGCCGCCGCGATTTCGGCGTCCTTTAACGCGCCCATCGCCGGCGTGCTGTTCGCCCACGAGGTGATATTGGGCCATTTCGCCATGTCCGCCTTTGTGCCGATTGTGATCGCCTCTGTGATCGCGTCCACAATGTCCCGCGCCTGGTTCGGCGACAACCCGGCCTTTTTGGTGCCAGATTTTCAAATCACATCCTATTGGGAGATCCCCGCCTTCGCACTTTTAGGGCTTACCTGCGCTGCCGTAGCCATTGCCTTTCAAACGTCATTGATCGGCACCGATTGGGTGGCCCGCCACTTCCGCGTTCGCGATTATTTTCGCCCGGCAATTGGCGGTTTTCTGGTTGGCATTATCGCCTTGGGATTCCCGCAAGTGTTAGGCGTTGGCTATGAGGCCACAAACGCGGCTCTCACCAATCAGATGGGCCTTTGGACCATGCTGACGCTAATCATTGCGAAAACCGCGGCGACCGCCATCACGCTGGCATCCCGCTTTGGCGGCGGCATCTTCTCGCCTGCCCTTTATCTCGGCGCGATGACTGGCGGTGCCTTTGGCCTTATGGCCGCCAGCGTATTCCCGGAGCTCGCCTCATCCGAGGCGCTTTATTCCATCATCGGCATGGGCGCTGTGGCCGCTGCCGTGCTGGGGGCGCCCATCTCCACCACAGTGATGATCTTTGAGCTGACAGGCGGCTTCGCCTTCTCCATCGCGCTTTTGTTTGCCGTGTCCATTGCTACCGGCCTCACTCAGGCCGTGATGGGCCGCTCCTTCTTTTACTGGCAGCTCTACACGCGCGGCATCATGCTGGAAGAAGGGCCGCACGCCCATTTCGTCAAATATTATCGGGTGCGCGATTTTATGTCGCCCTATGTCAAAAATGAGGATGAGCCGCCCTTTGACATTCTGTCGGGCAAACCATGGCTCAAAACCGGCGATACGTTGGAAACGGCGCTGCGCGCCTTTGATGCGGCCGATGAATCGCGCTTGCCCGTGATGGATGGATCGGGCAAACGCATGAAGCAAGTGGGGTGGGTCACCCACGTCAAGGCGCTCGCCAGCTTCAACAAAGCGCTGGTCGAACAAAGCCGAGAAGAACACCTTTAAGGCGCGGTCCCCTCACCTTGGGGCAAAGCAGACGGATCATATTGCGCTGCAAACTCTGCACTCGGCGGAATGGGCTGAATCACATCAATCATGATGCCATTTGGATCAGCCGTTATGAAATGCCGCTGTCCAAACTCTTCGCTTTTAATATCCAGCAATAACGGCAAACCTGCGCCCTTCAACCGCTCATATTGGGCGTCCACATCCTCCACTTCAAAATTGAGAATGAGCCCCTGCGTTTTCGCCTGCGCCGCTTTGGGCACGGTCGGATGATTATATTGCAGAACCGCAATATTGCTTGTCTCAACAAGTTCGGATTGCAAATGCACATACCAGTCGCTCTCAAAGCGCGGCACAAACCCAAAATGCTGCGTGAAGAACGCCACCGTTTGCGCCACATCTTCCACCATGATCACCGGATAATAGGAAGTTGTTTTCATCTCTTTTCTCCCAATCGAAAATAACATACAATCTGTATGTATATTTCAATTAACATACAGGCTGTATGTATGCAAACAAAAAACCGCAGATCGAATAAAGAACGGTCAGAGACCACCCGTGCGCAATTGATTGCAGCGGCACGAAAACTATTTATTTCAGAGGGTTATGCAGAAACTGGCACGCCCGCCATCGTGAAAAATGCTGAGGTGACGCGGGGCGCGCTTTACCACCACTTCAAGGATAAGGCCGACCTATTACGCGCTATTCTGGTGATGGAATCAGAAGAAATTGCCAAAGAGATCGCCAAGGCAGACCTCGACATCAATGATCCCCTTACCTCACTGATCAACGGCACTGAAGCCTATTTCCGCGCCATGAAGGTGCCCGGCCGCACCAAACTGCTGCTCGATATTGGCCCCGCCTTTTTGGGCAATGAGGAAATGGCACAAATTGACGGAGAGAACGCGCGGCAGGAACTGATTGTGGGCCTCAAAGCCGCGTTCGAGCAGAAAGGCGCTGTGCCAACGCATCTCAATGCGATCGCAGATTTGCTGTCAGCCGCATTTGACCAAGCTGCTCGCGCCATCGCCGATGGCGCAGATGAACAGCACTATAATGCCGCCATGCGGCAATTGGTTGTGGGAACAGTCAATGGTGCTTAGGACGCAATGCGCACCGGCACGACGCCAACCTTATGACCACCATCCACCAAACGGTGCGCGTCTGCAATTTTCTCAAAGGGGAAGCTGGTGTCGATCACCGGCTCTAACGCCCCCTGCTCGGCCAATTGCATCAGGCGGCTAAACATTTTGCCGCTCAGCACCTCTTTTTCAGAGTCACTTGAGAGCATGATCGCCCGTTTGTTGGTCAAGACTTTGATCATCTCAATCGCGCTCGCAAAAATCACCACCAATGTTTTGCCATTGGGCTTGAGCATATGTTTCACCTTGGCAAAGGAGGCATTGCCCACATTGTCCATCACAAAGTCAAACTTGTCTTTGGTGGCAGTGAAGTCTTCCTTGGTATAATCAATCACATGATCAGCACCCAGCGATTTGACCAACTCCACATTTTTGCTGGAACACACGCCGGTGACCGTCGCGCCCAAATGTTTGGCAAGCTGAACAGCTGCAACGCCCACCGCACCTGAGGCACCATTGATCAAGATAGTGTTGCCTGCCTTCACGCCGCCAGCATCAAAATAGCCAAGCGAAGTGCTGCCGCCAAATAGGACGGCAACAGCCTCTTCATGCGTCAAACTCTCTGGCTTAAGCGCCAGAGCCCCATCCTGCTTTGTCGTAATATATTCGGCATGCGCCCCAAGATGAAAACCATTGGAGCCCACAACCGCTTGCCCCACGGAAAACGCCTTTACATTCGCGCCCACCGCTTCAATCACGCCTGAATATTGCAGCCCAAAAACCGGATATTTCGGTTTAAACAACCCCATCGCCATCCGCGTCATCAAGCACAGTCCTTTTGGCACACGCAAGGCCCGGATGCGCACATCCGCAATTTCCACCGTTGAAGCCATCACCTTCACCAGCACCTCATCGTCCGCCGGGGTCGGTTTGTCCACCTCTTCGATTTTCACATTCTCGGCTGGCCCATAGGCCCGGCAAACAGCAGCTTTCATCATTTCCCCCAATGGCGACAGAATATCTCATGCTCAGGTGGTCATTCAATTCAAATTTTCAAGTCAATCCAACGCTTTAAATTCTTCTTTTAACTGCCACACCCGCGCCTTTCCTTAACGCGGGTCCAATCTCACGCGCCATAATGAGTTTCCGCCGCAAGCGATTCATTTGACTCTCATTTTCGGTATGAAGCCACTGGCAATCCCATCGCCGACCAGAAGACAATGAGCATTGAATCAATAGATTCATTGCCTTCGCCAACCGATTCAAATTTAACCGCTTTTTGCATTGGCATCGGAATTTCCGCCCAACGATAGCGTTGCACGAATTTGACATTGCACAGCGCAAGCCTCACAAGGGCTTTTGGCTCTCGACATATACAAATAAGTATGTCTCCCCTATAAAGAACAAAAAGAGATTCGAAACGGACCGAATGACCGATAGACCAGCAAAACCACAAGGTTTAGGCGCTGGCCCGATCACTTCTCAATTGGGCGCGCAAACACCAAATTATTTAGAGGGCCTCAACCCGGAACAACGCAATGCGATTGAGTCCGTGGATGGGCCTTTGCTGGTGTTGGCGGGTGCAGGCACAGGCAAAACCCGTGTGCTCACCACACGCATCGCCCACATCTTGGCGACACGCCGGGCCCGCGCGGGCGAAATCCTGTCGGTGACCTTCACCAACAAGGCCGCCCGCGAAATGAAAGAGCGGATCGGCAAGTTCGTCGGCGGGGCCATTGAAGGCATGCCCTGGCTGGGCACCTTCCACTCCATCGGCGCCCGTATCTTACGTCGCCATGCCGAACTTGTGGGCCTCAAGTCCGATTTCACCATTCTCGATACAGACGATCAGATCCGGCTGCTCAAGCAATTGCTGCAGGCCGAAAATGTAGATGAAAAACGCTGGCCCGCGCGCCAACTGGCCCATGTGATCGATGGCTGGAAAAACAAAGGGCTGCAACCCAGCCAGCTTTCCGCTGCCGATGCAGGCGTGTTTGCCGACGGCAAAGCGGTGAAAATCTATCAGCAATATCAGGCACGCTTGAAGGTGCTGAACGCCGCCGATTTCGGCGATTTACTGCTGGAAGGCATTCGTCTTTTTAAAGACAATCCAACTGTGCTGGCCGAGTTTCATCGGCGCTTCAAATATATCTTGGTGGACGAATATCAGGATACCAACGTGGCGCAATATTTGTGGCTGCGGCTGCTGGCGCAACCCAACGAACATCGCGAAACCGCCAATGTATGCGTGGTGGGCGACGACGACCAATCCATCTATGGCTGGCGCGGCGCTGAGGTGGACAATATTTTGCGCTTTGAGAAAGACTTTCCCGGCGCCAAAGTAATCCGCCTAGAACGGAACTATCGCTCTACCTCAAAAATCCTGAAAGCAGCCTCCCATCTGATTGCCCACAATGAAGACCGGTTGGGCAAAACATTGCAAACCGATGTGGGCGAAGAAGGCGAACCGATTGCCGTGACCTCGGTATGGGATTCGGAAGAGGAAGCACGCAATATCGGCGAAGATATCGAGCAATTGCAGCGCCAGGGCCATAAGCTGAACTCCATGGCCATTCTGGTCCGCGCTTCGTTCCAAATGCGCGAATTTGAAGATCGCTTCATTACGCTGGGCTTGAACTATCGCGTGATCGGCGGTCCGCGCTTTTATGAGCGCAAGGAAATCCGCGACGCCCTCGCTTATTTGCGTATTGTGACCCAGCCAGCTGACGATTTGGCGTTTGAGCGCATTGTCAACGTGCCCAAGCGCGGCTTGGGCAACGCCACCATTTCCATGCTGCACGATGCGGCCCGCGCGGCCAACATACCGCTGGTACAAGCCACCCGCGAATTGGTGGAAACAGACGAGCTAAAGCCGAAACAACGCTCCACCCTGCGCGGCCTGCTGAGCCAATTTGATGAATGGGCCATGCGGTTGCAAACCCTGCCCCACTCTGAAGTGGCTGAAGCCATTTTGGACGAGAGCGGCTACACCCAAATGTGGCAGAATGACAAATCTGCCGATGCGCCGGGACGGTTGGAAAACTTGAAAGAACTCATCCGCTCTATGGAAGAGTTTGAAACGCTTGGCGGCTTTTTGGAGCATATCTCGCTGGTAATGGACCGCGACAGCGGCGATGCGGACGATGCCGTGTCCATCATGACCCTGCACGCCGCCAAGGGCTTGGAATTCGACACTGTGTTTCTGCCCGGTTGGGAAGAAGGCCTGTTCCCCCACCAGCGGGCGTTGGATGAATCCGGCAAGGCTGGACTGGAAGAAGAACGTCGCCTCGCCTATGTGGGCATCACAAGGGCGCGTAAACGCGCCAAATTAAGCCTGGCGCAAAACCGACGCATTCATGGCTTGTGGCAATCTGCCATTCCGTCCCGATTCCTTGATGAACTGCCTGCCGATGTAGTGGAAGTCAAAGACACAGGCTCTTCCTATGGTGGCATCAATTATGGCGGCCGCGATCAGGCCACCAAGTTTGATCGCCGTGATCCATTTGAAAGCGTTTATGAAACACCCGGTTGGCAACGCGCCCAACGGCAACATCAAAGCCGTGGCAAAGACCGCGGCCCCACGATCGAAGGCGAATTGGTGGCCCGGTCGGTCAATCCCGCCTCCTCATCGCGCTATAAGGTGGGCGACAAAGTACTGCATTTGAAATTTGGCGAAGGCACCGTCGCCGCCGTCGATGGCAACAAGCTGAGCATTGACTTTCCCTCCGTGGGCCGCAAGAAGGTGCTGGAAAGCTTTGTTCAAAAACCGTGAGACTTTAATCCATGTCACTTAACCAGATCAGCGTGCCCCTAACCAAAGAAGAAGCCTATAAGCTGGTCGATGCGGTCAGTGAACTGGAAGATATGGCGCTTTCCGCTGTGGCCTATGAAGGCCCGGATGGCGAACATTGGGTGTTTGAAGCCACATGCGATGAAAAGCCGGACATTGAAAAATTCAATACACTGGCCAAGCAAGTGTTGGGCGACGATGTTGAATTTGAAGTGGCCCCGGTGCCGGACAAAGACTGGGTGGCCCATTCGCTGGAAGGGCTGAAGCCCGTTGAGGCGGGGGGATTTTATGTCCATGGCTCGCATGATGACGCACCGAGCGACGAGAATGTGATCCCCATCAAAATTGATGCTGGCCAAGCCTTTGGCACCGGGCACCACGAAACCACCTCCGGCTGCCTCGCGGCACTCGATCTATATTTGCAAGACAACACGCCAGAAGCCATTTTGGATTTGGGCACGGGCACTGGGATTTTGGCCATCGCTGCCGCCAAACGCACCGAACTGAATATTCTGGCCACCGACATTGACCCCAAAGCGGTTGAGGTCACCATTGAAAATGCGGAGATCAATGGCGTGCTGGATCAAATCATCGCTGAAACGGCTGATGGGTTTGATCATCCGATATTTGCCGAACATGGCCCCTTTGATTTGATCATGGCCAACATTCTGGCCGGACCACTGATCGAATTGGCCCCGGAATTGATCAAACAAGCGAAACCCGGCGCGACAATCATTCTGGCAGGCTTGCTAACGCGGCAGGCCGAAGATGTGATCGCGGCCTACACCGCACAAAAAACAACCCTCCTCGCACAAAGCGAGAAGGGTGATTGGTCGATCCTAACACTAAAAGCCGAATAGCTCGGCTTTTACGGCTATTTAGAAGCCGTTTGTGTGATCATATGAACCCAGCAAGTTGCGGTACGATTGTGTTGCCACAAAGTTTTGCTGCTCGCGTGGATCATGAAAATCACGTGTTTTAGACATCGCGCTCACAATATTCCGGAAGAAGTTTTTTTTCTCAGTCATTTCTTAAACCCTATCTAAATTATGCAGGCGAACTTTTTGTTCGCTTATTTGTAGTCGCGACCATTCGCGTTCATGAAATGGGCGATTTGGCGCTCTGCTTGCTTAGAACGTGCTGCCACCATCGCGTCGAACATATTGCGGAAAAGACCTGATTTATGTGTCATCTTATTTCTCCTTGGCAAATTGGGCGAACCCACTTGCATCTCGTAATCTGATAACCCAATGTAGCGCGGTAAAATTTTTTTAGTAGCCCCTGCTTTCGCACTCCAGCCATGCAACAAAAGCATGGCTCGTCCATTTTTGGCGGGGACGTATGCACGTATGACCAAAAGGACCACGGTGACAATGTCTGCCAACACAAAAGCAAACCGATTTCAAACATTTGAAGAACGCGCCAATCCAGAGCTGGTTGGCCCGCGTGTCGAGGCATTGCGTAAAAAGATGAAAACCAAAAAAGTCGATGCTTTTTTGGTGCCCCGCGCCGATGCACATCGTGGCGAAAATGTACCGGCTGGCGACGAACGGCTCAGCTACATTTCCAGCTTCACAGGCTCCGCCGGCACCGCAATCGTGGCGCAAGATAAAGCTGCCCTGGTCGTAGACGGGCGCTATACATTGCAGGCCCCCACCCAGACAGACACCGATGTCTTTGAAATTGTTGACCTAAGCCCAACGGCAACAGGTGATTGGCTTATCGCCAATCTTAAAAAGGGGCAAAAAGTTGGCTATGACGGTTGGTTGCATACCCCCAAAGAAGTCGAAACTCTGGACCGAAAACTCGCGGCCAAAGGCATTAAGCTCGTTGAAGTGAGCAATCTGGTCGACGCGATTTGGAAAGACCGCCCCGCACCGCCAACCAACGATATTTATACGTTGGAAGTGGCGCAGACCGGCAAGAGCGCCAGCGACAAGCTCGCCGAATTGCAAAAGCAAATGCTTGAAAAAGGCGCTGACTATTTGGTGCTCACCCTGCCAGAATCCACCAACTGGCTACTCAACATTCGCGGCAGTGATATCGCAAACACGCCCGTCAGCCTGGGCTTCGCGATTGTGCCACAATCCGGCGCCTCACGCTTTTTCGTGCAGCCGGAAAAAATCAACCCTGTGATTCAAGCCGAATTAAGCGATGTGACCGTGCTGGAACCGATTGAAGAGCTCGAAGAAGCGCTAAAATCGATGTATACCGACAGCGTTTGGTTTGACGATGCAACGGCCCCCATCAAATTGGTCAATCTCGCCAAGTCCGTTGGCGCAACCATCATCACAGACAAAGACCCGGTGGTGATCGCCAAAGCGCGCAAAAATGCGGCAGAAGTTGAAGGCATGAAAGCGGCGCAAACATCAGATGCGCTGGCGATGGCCCGTTTCCTATCGTGGCTCGATGATGAGGCCCCGAAAGGCAAACTCACCGAGATTGAAATCGTCGAAAAACTGGAAGATTGCCGCCGCCAGTCCAATGAACTGTTGGACATCAGCTTTGAAACCATCTCCGGGTCTGGCCCGAACGGGGCCATCGTGCATTATCGCGTATCTGAAAATACAAGCCGCACGCTCAATCCGGGCGAGTTGATGCTGGTGGATAGTGGCGGCCAATATCGCAACGGCACCACCGACATCACCCGCACCATGGCCACGGGCGACACAACGCCCGACCAGCGCAAGCATTTCACCTTGGTCCTCAAAGGCATGATCGCCCTGAGCCGCGTGCACTTCCACAAAGGCGCAACAGGCGCGCATCTCGACGTTTTGGCCCGCCAGTTCCTCTGGAATGAAGGATTGAACTATGCACATGGCACGGGCCATGGCGTGGGCGCACTGCTGGGTGTGCATGAAGGGCCCTGTGGCATCTCTGGCGTCAATCACAATGTGCTGGAAGAAGGCAATATCCTCTCCAACGAGCCGGGCTTCTACCTTGAAGGTGAATATGGCATCCGCATTGAAAATCTGATCATGGTGGTGCCCAGCGAAAAGAACGAGAAGTTCTTGAAATTTGACACCCTCACCTACACGCCAATTGATCTACGCCTGGTCGAAAAAGATCTGCTGACGCCGGAAGAAATTGAATGGCTGAATGATTATCATCAGAAATGCTATGAGCTGATTGCCGACCGTCTTGAAGATGACAAGCAAGAATGGTTAAAACAGGCAACGCGCGCCATATAAAAGCAAAAGGCACGCATCATCCTGCCGACACGGACCGACCATGCGTGCCTTTTTTGAACTTTTCAGCATCTTCCTGAAACTGGGCCTCACCTCATTTGGCGGCCCGGTGGCCCATTTGGGCTATTTCCGCACGGAGTTTGTGGACCGGCGCAAATGGTTTGATGATGCGCAATATGCTGATTTGGTAGCGCTGTGCCAATTTCTGCCTGGCCCCGCCAGCTCGCAGGTCGGCTTTGCCATCGGCGTGCAGCGCGGCGGCATCTTGGGCGGCATCGCGGCATTTCTGGGCTTCACCCTACCCTCCATCCTTATTCTCTTGGGCTTCGCGGCGGTCATCCCGCTTTTGCAAGGCGATCTTGGCCAGGGCCTGATCCGCGGGCTGAAGCTGATCGCCGTGGCGATTGTGGCCCATGCCGTACTCGGGATGGCCCAAAGCCTCGCCAACACCACATACAGGGCACTCATTGCCGTGGGCGCACTGATCCTTTGCCTGTTGCTCACAGGCTTTGTGGGGCAAATCCTCGCCATCATTCTCGGCGCAATCATCGGCTATCTGATTTTGGAAGCTCCTTCCGCCCAAGCGCAAAGCAACGAACAGGCCACGCGTTTCGCATGGTCGCATGGCACGGCCATTGCCAGCTTCTTCATCTTGCTTATTGCCCTACCCCTTCTTGCCGCGAGCACAAACCAAACCTCATTCGCGCTGGCCGATATTTTTTACCGGGCCGGGGCCTTGGTGTTTGGCGGCGGCCATGTGGTGCTGCCGCTGCTGCAAGCTGAAATGGTGCCGAACCTGATGGATCAAAATCTATTTTTGGCTGGCTATGGCGCCACCCAAGCCCTGCCCGGCCCGATCTTCTCTTTCGCCAGCTATTTGGGCGCCATGGCCAGCGATACGCCATTGACTGGCGTGCTGATTGGGGCCACCGCCATTTTCATACCCGGCTTTTTGCTCACCTATGGTGCCCTGCCGATCTGGCAAGGGCTGCGGACCAATCAAATCGCCCGCAAAGCGTTGCTCGGCACCAATGCGGCGGTGGTTGGCCTACTCGCGGCAGCCCTGATCAATCCGATAGCCATGCAGGCCCTCAACCAACCGTTGGATTGGACCATCGCCCTGATCGGCTTTGCAATCCTTTGGCGGCTAAAATGGCCCGCATGGATATTGGTGTTAGCCGGCGGTGCTGCCGGTGCGCTGTTCGCCCTTATCGGGCTTTATTGAGCTGCGTTTCGCGCAAATAGAGATAGAGCGGCAAACCTAACGACAAGCCGACAAATGAACAGGCTGGCAAAACCAGCCACCAGCTACGAATGCCTTGCTCCCGCGCATCCCAAAACGACCAGACCCAAAACAGGGCAATGCACAGCAAAACATCAATGCTGAACCCGGCGGCAAGCCCGTTGGCCATAAACAGACTCTGGAAATATTGGCCGATATCAAACCCCGTTTGCGCGAAATAGGGCGCGAAAAACAGCCACGGCAAAACGGTGCCCAGCACCATCATGATAATGTAGAAATTTGCTTTGGTCATAAGGACTTATCCCAAGAATTAGAATCAAACCTAGAATAGACCAAACACGCTCCGCAATGCCACGACAGATATCACGCCCACAACCACAACCGCCCAAAGCGGCAAACGGAAAGCCACCAACAACGTGATCAATGCGGCGAGACTTTCAGCCGGGCCAGTGGCCAGAATGGTCGGCGCGATCACCGCCATCAGCACGGCAGCAGGCACCGCCTCCAAGGCGGCACGGGCACGCCCTTGAATGGTGAAAAACCGCACAATCACCAGACCCGCAACACGGGTGAAATAGGTCACCAGTCCCATGCCGAGAATGGTGGCCAGAACCATTGGGTCAACGCTAAACACTTCAGCCACGGTCCAATGCTCCCTTATATTCTTCAGGGTCAGCCGTGAACGCGCCCACCAACATGCCAGCCACTGCACCCGCCGCGATATACCATGCGCCATCCACATAGGTTTTGGTGAGGATCGCAGCCGCCCCGCTGGCCGCCAACACCATGGCGGTGCTCTTACCTTTCCAGAACCCCACAATCAGGCCGATAAAGATCGCCGGAAAGGCAAAATCCAACCCATATTGCGCCGGGTCGAGATCGACAAACATTTTGCCCAGCAACGCGCCAAAGGCCGTCATCAACACCCAATTGAGATAGAATGGCGTCACCAGCCCCATATAAAACGCAAAGCTGAGATGTTGCTTGCGCCCACGATGTTCAGACAAGGCCCAAATCTCATCAGCCAAAAACATATAGGCGATCATCTGCTTGCCCCACCCCATATGCCGAGTTTTGAGGCCCAGAGAGGCGCTCATCAAAATATGGCGCACATTCACCAACAATGCCGAAAAGATAATCGCGGCCCATGGCACCGGGCTGGCCCAAAAATCAATGGCCACAAATTGCGACCCGCCTGCAAAAACCACGGCGCTCATTAAACCGACTTCCAAAGGGCTCAGGCCCTTTTGCGCGGCCAAGCCACCAAACACCAATGAGATTGGCACCATGGCCACCAAGAGCGGCGCAATATGCTTGATCCCGGCAATATAATCGCTTTCGCGCAGAGGCATTTCGCCACTGATCTCACTCATTCATCTATCCATTCTAAGCGATATTGCGGTAGGCCCCGGGGGCAACACCAATGCGTTTTTTAAAGTGGCGATTAAGATGGCTTTGATCGTAAAAGCCGCAATCAATAGCCACGTCAGCTGGCTCATGGCCCAGCGCCAATTGCGCCCGCGCCTGCCGCACGCGCACATCGGTCAAAAAGGAGTGCGGCGTTTGCCCCATATGTTTAGCGAAAACCCGGACAAGATAGCTTTTAGACATGCCAGACAAGGCGCACAATTGATCCAGATCCACATCTTGATTGAAATACGCTTGCATATAATCGCACATATCCCGCACAGCTTTAGGTGCACGCCCCACAATCGGCTCTTTGCGCCAACTGCCATAGCGACCAATCACCTCGCCCAACGCCAGATAAATTGCTTCATCCTTTTCCAGTGGGTCAAGGCTTTGTTCCAATTGCGCATGCAGGCGCAAAAGGTGCGTCGCCAAAGCCGTGTCTTGCACCATCAAATCTTGGAAAAACAAACTGCCACTCGGCGCCGCACCAGGCAAATCCCGCGCGATTTCATGCATCAACTCCACCGAAGGATAAAGCATGCGATAGCTGTACCCGCCTTCCAGCGGCCGACCATCATGCACTTCTTCAGGGTTGATCATAAAAACCGACCCCGCACCGCCAATAGATTCACTGCCCTTCAGCTTATGTTGCTGCTGGCCTGAAACGATAGCTCCAATCACAAATGTATCGTGAGTGTGTGGCGCATAACGGTGGGTGCGGAAGGTGGCGGTGAGGCATTCCAAATCGCAATGCCGCGCCTCGCGCCAAAATTTGGCGCGCTCACCTCGGGATAAATCCACTGATGTTGCGTGTTCTTGCGATTGTAAATCCATAGCCACAGCCTAAATGATCAAGGCCGCAAGTCTTGGACAAAATTGACACTCTGTCTAATGAAAATTCTTTATGACAGGATAAATCGGTTGCGTTCCAAATCCGCCAATTTGAAATTCTTCTTGCCTTTTGGCAGCAGCTCATGGCCTTCAGCCTCAAGCAATTTCTTTTGATTTTCCGGCCCACCCGGCGCTTTTTCATTCAGCGCACCAGCCTTTTTCACGGTCCGCCACCAGGCCATGCCCACCTCGCCGGTTTGCTCACGCAACTCCTCAGCCGCTTTGCTGGCAATATTCATAAAAATACCAGTGGTGAGCGGACAGGTCACAAATCCATTATGCTTTTTCGCCAAATAATCGCGCAGATCATCGGCCAGCATAAATTGGCCCTCTGGCACACGCGCCATCAAATCATAAATTTCGCGCGGCGTTGAAATCACCATTGGCGCGCCTTCCGGTCCCCAATGGGTGCCCGCGGGCAACGGGTTCACTTGCACGACATATTTCGGATCGTTCAAATAGTCTAATGCCGCCCGTGCCATCCTCTAAAGCCCTTCAATCAGCTCAAACCACCCATCTTCGTCCATGGTCGTCACGCCTAAATCTTGCGCTTTTTTGAGTTTAGAACCAGCCCCCGGCCCGGCCACCAGAATATCGGTTTTGCCCGACACAGAACCAGAAACTTTCGCGCCCAACCGCTCGGCCATCGCCTTGGCTTCTGAACGGGACATTTTTTCCAAACTGCCGGTAAAGACAATGGTTTTGCCCGCTACGGGACTCTCGTCAGCGCTTACCACTTCATAGGTCTTGGGATTGACCTGTTCGAGCAATTTATCGAGCGCTTCCATATTCTGCTCATTGGCAAAGAAATCGACCAGTGAATTCACCACCGTTTCGCCAATGCCATCAATGGCGATAAAACTTTCCCGCGCAGCGTGATCACCAGCCGCGGCGTCTCGGGCTGCTTTTTCAAAATCTGCAAAATTGCCGAAATTGCGCGCGAACATGGCCGCTGTGGTTTCCCCTACATGGCGAATGCCCAACGCAAAGATAAACCGATCCAGCTCTGGCGTGCGTGTCTCGTCGATGGCTTCGAACAGCTTGCGAACCGAAGTGCTGCCCCAGCCTTCCTGGTCTTTCAGCTTTTGCAGCGCCGCTTCGTCGCGCTCCTGCAGCGTGAAAATATCAGCCGGGGTTTTCACACGGCCCTCTTCAAAGAAGGCAGCAACCTGCTTGGCCCCAAGGCCATCAATATCCATCGCATTGCGCGACACAAAATGCTTGAGATGTTCCACCGCCTGCGCCGAACAGATCAGGCCACCCGTGCAGCGCCGCACCGCATCCAGCTTGCCTGTCTTTTCGTTCACCTCGCGCACCGCAGGCGATCCGCAAACCGGACAGGTTTCCGGCATTTCAAACATACGCGCATCGTCCGGACGATGATCCAGCACAGGCCCCAACACTTGCGGGATTACGTCGCCCGCCCGCTGTATGGTCACCATATCGCCGATCAGAACGCCTTTGCGCTCAATCTCATCTTCATTGTGCAAGGTGGCGTTGGACACGACCACACCGCCTACCGTCACCGGCTCCAGCTTCGCCACCGGGGTCAGTGCGCCCGTGCGCCCCACCTGAATTTCAATATCATTGAGCCGCGTGATCGCTTTTTCTGCCGGGAATTTATAGGCAATGGCCCACCGCGGCGCGCGGGCCACAAAGCCCCACCGCTGCTGTAGATCCAGACGATTGAGTTTATAAACCACCCCGTCAATGTCATAGCCGAGCAACGCCCGCTCTTCACCAATCATGGTGTGATGGGCAATCATTTCCTCGACACTGGTCACCAGCTTCATCATCGGATTGATTTTGAAGCCCCAGTCGCCCAGCTTTTGCACCACATCAAACTGTGTTTCTGCGGGCAACTCAGATACATCGCCCCAAGCATAAGCGAAGAAATTCAAATTACGCGCCGCCGTCACCCTCGAATCCAGTTGGCGTAGCGAGCCAGCGGCTGTGTTGCGCGGATTGACGTAAGTGTCCTTGCCCTGCGCTTCGAGTTCTTTGTTCAAGCGCTCAAACTCGGCGTGGGACATATAGACTTCGCCGCGCACTTCAAACACATCCGGCACATCAGTGCCTTCAAGCTTTTTTGGAATGTCGGCAATGGTTTTCAAATTCTCGGTGATGTCCTCACCTTCGGTGCCGTCGCCCCGCGTTGCACCTTGCACGAACACGCCATTTTCATAGCGCAGCGAGGCGGAAAGCCCATCGATTTTCGGCTCGGCGGTAAAACCAAGTTCCAGCCCGGCATCGCGGGCGAAATAGCGTTTGGCCCGATCGACAAAATCTTCGAGGTCTTCATCAGAAAAGGCATTGCCCAGCGACAGCATAGGCACCCGGTGGGTGACTTTTTTAAAGCCGTCAGCGACCTCAAAGCCCACCCGGTTGGTCGGGCTGTCCTGCCGCACCAGATTGGGAAACCGTTCCTCAATCTCATCATTGCGGCGGCGCATCGCGTCATATTCTGCGTCTGAGACTTCTGGCGCATCCTGTTGGTGATAGCGTTCATCATGATAGGCAATGGCTTCCGCCAAATGTGCCAATTCTTCCATGGCCTCTTGCCGGGTCAGCTCCTCAACGGGCTTTTTGTCGCTCACGCCACCACCTCATCACGCAATCTATTGGCCGCAGCGCGGGCCTCATCTGTAATCTCCGACCCCGCCAACATGCGGGCAATCTCTTCGCGGCGTGCCGCCTCATCCAAGGGCTTCACATGGGTGCGGGTCAGGCTCCCCTCGTCCACCACCTGCTTTTCAATCAGCAAATGCTGGCTGGCCCGCGCCGCCACTTGCGGCGCATGGGTGACACACAAAACCTGCACTTTTTCCGAAAGCCGCGCCAAGCGCTTGCCGATGGCATCCGCCACCGCGCCGCCGACACCAGTATCGATCTCATCGAAAATCAGCACAGGCGCTGACCCCTTGTCCGCCAGCACCACCTTCAGCGCCAACAAAAAGCGTGAAAGCTCACCACCAGAGGCCACCTTCATCATCGGGCCGGGATTGGTGCCAGGGTTGGTTTGCACATGAAATTCAATCACGTCAAAACCACTTGCGCTGACACGCTCCTCATCAATCTTTTGATCGACCAAGAACCGCGCCTGCCCCAATTTCAGATCGGGCAATTCAGCTTCCACAGCTTTGATGAGGTCAGCAGCTGTTTTTGCCCGCGCTTCGCTCAACTCAATCGCCGCGCCACGATATTCAGCTTCCGCCTTGGCCAACGCCTCGCGCAGATGGGTCAAATCTTCATCACCTTGCTCAAGGTCATGAATGGCCTTTTGATATTTGGTCAAAATATCCGGCAACTCATCCACCAAGCATTGATGCTTGCGTGCGGCGGCCCGGAGAGCAAACAGCCGTTCTTCTGCCCCCTCAAGCTCCATGGGGTCAAATTCCATTTGGCGCTTAATGTCTTCGAGGGCTTCCGAGGTGCGATCAAGCGCCACCAGCGCCGCATCAATATTTTCCACCACAGCGCCAAATAGGTTCTGTTCGCCATCACCCTTGCGCATCAATTGCCGCATCAGCCCTGCCAAAGCAGAAGAAGGGGCCGAAGGACCATTGATGACCTCATCGGCGTCACGCACTTCATCAGCGGCTTTTTCAAGCTCCATCAAGCGTTGCCGCTGTGCTGCTAGCTCTTCTTCTTCGCCTTTTTCGGTGTTCAACTCTTCCAGCTCAGCCACCACGTGGCGTGCATAATCCTCGTCAGCCCGCGCTTTCTCCACTGCCGCTTCCTGACGATTGAGGGCATCCTGAGCCGCCGTGAGCGCTTTATAGGTGTCTTGGGTCGCGGCGCGCAGCTTCTGGTGCCCACCGAACGCGTCGAGCAGATGGCGGTGGGTTGAGGGATCAACCAAAGCGCGATCATCATGTTGGCCGTGAATTTCGATCAGCTCTTGGCCAATCTTTTGCATCAATTTGGCAGAAATCGGCTGATCATTTACAAAGCCGCGCGTGCGCCCATCGGCATATTGAACCCGGCGCAAAATAATCTCGCCGTCGCTCATCAGCTCATTTTCTTTGAGCATGTTCATAACCGCATGGTCTATGGGCAACTCGACACTGGCCACGACTTGGCCACGTTCGGTGCCTTTGCGCACCAAACCATTGTCGCCACGCCCACCAAGGGCCAATGAAAGCGAATCAAGCAGAATGGATTTACCGGCGCCCGTTTCACCAGTTAGGGCGGTCATGCCGCCCTCTAACGGCAAATCTAGCTGATCGATCAGTACAATATTTTGTATTGAAATGGCTGATAGCATGCCCGATTAACCCATATTTTGGGCTAGCCGTTCAGCGATCCTGCCAACCAGCTACCCTCGTTTACCTCAGGGGCCAAACCCTGCTTTTGCAGCAGTTTATACGCATCCTGATACCATTCGCTAGAGGGATAGTTGTGTCCCAAAACAGCAGCAGCGGTTTGCGCCTCTTGTACCAGTCCTAACGCCATATAGGCTTCGGTCAAGCGCAACAGCGCCTCTTCCACATGTGTTGAGGTCTGATGATCCTCTACCACAGTCCGGAAACGGTTGATCGCACCAGTATATTGCTTGTTGCCTAGATAATAACGCCCAACAGACATCTCTTTGCCGGCAAGCTGATCCTGCGCAATCAAAATGCGCTCTTTCGCATCTTTGGCGTAACGTGAGTCGGGGTAATTGTTGATAATAGACTGGAATGTCGCAATTGCGTCCTGCGCAGTCTGCTGATCCCGAGTCAAATCTTTGATCTGATTATACTGCGACGCCCCTTTCAGGTACATCGCATAAGGTGCCTCAGACGACGAAGGATAAAGCGCCAAGAAACGGTCTGCAGCCAAAATGGTCCGGTCGTAATCACCCAAACGGAAATAAATGAACGTGGTCATCATCCGCGAACGCTCGGTAAACTCAGAATAAGGGTGTTGCCGCTCCAACTTTGAAAAAGTCTCAAGCGCAGATTTTAAGCGTTCACGCTCCACATAATCGATTGCTTTATCGTAAAGCGTTTCGGCGGGAATGATCTCTTCTTCGGTAATCTTGGGCTTGCCGAACAGGCTCATGCCAGCACAACCGGTCAATGATGTGGCCAAAACGCCAACCAATGCTGCGCGTATCAAAGTTTTTGCAACGCCGTTTTGAAGGTTTGCAATACCCATAATTAAAAAGCCTTTATCAACCGAAACCCACACTCATCAGCACGATGTAGGGGGGAAAATGAACGAAACTAAGGCAAGATACAAGATTGAATATGCCGATTTAGCCAACTGAACGGATATAGCCGCGCAATTCCAGCCCTGCAGGCAGTTCCTCAAGGGCATCAAATTCAAGCGGCAACGCACTTGCAGGAACAATCTCATAGTTTTGCTCGCTCGCGAACAAAGAGTTCAACACGAGTGCATTTAATCCGTGGCCACCTTTGTAAGACCGGAACTTGCCGTAAATCGGCATTCCAGCCAACGCGAGATCGCCAACCGCGTCCAGTAGCTTATGGCGTACAAACTCATCTTCGTAGCGCAAGCCATCCTGATTGAGGATTTTCCCCTCATCAACGGCAATGGAGTTTTCCAAGGATGAGCCTAATGCATAGCCAGCCTGGCGCAGAACTTTCGCATCTTTAATGAAGCCAAATGTTCGGGCCTGAGACACATCGTCAACATAGCGCTTAGGCGACCAATCAAAGATCATCCTCTGACGACCGATGACGTCGCTTTCAAAGTCAATTTCCACATCAAACGCGCGACCATTATAAGGCTCGAGTGCGGCAAAAGCATCATTCGAACGCACGGTAACGCTACGTTTGATCTTAATGAACATTTTCTCGGCAGGTTGGGTTTCGATGCCGGAGGCAACGATTGCTTCCACATATTTGCCAGCACTGCCATCCAACACAGGACACTCATTGCCTTCAACGGTGATCAACGCATTATCGATCCCCATGCCGGAAAGTGCGGAAACCATGTGTTCGATCATGGACACGGTGCCAGCGTCACCCAAATCAACTGCAGTGCACAAATAGGTGCGCGACACACGATTGTGATGCAAGGGCATCGTGGCTGAATAGGATTCGTCATCAAGTTTTCGACGGATCGCATATCCACTGTCCACGGCAGCGGGTTCAATGGTCAAGCTGGATGGCTTTCCATTGTGTACGCCAATGCCCGTAAAGCTTAATACACGCCCCACGGTGCACTGCTTGGTTGCAAATCTGTTCATCTACTACTCCGGCTTATCGGGTTTTATATCCCAGCCTTTTTTAAAACTTGATAAACAAAAAAGACCCGAGACGAAAGCCGCCTCGGGTCCTTTTTTCTTTTTATGCCCTTAAAACTAACCGTGGCGTTTTAAGAAACTTGGAATTTCTAACTGCTCTTTTTGTGCAGTTGGCTGGGGTGCTGGACGCCCAGTTTGATCAAGCTGACCCTGCGCACCTTGGGGCTTGGAAGGCCGTTGAGGACTAGCTTCCACGGCATTCCGCGCCATTGCGTCATCAGCTTTTTTCTCGTCGAATTCTTCCTTGCCTTGCAGCCCTACATTACTGGCCAAGCGGCGGAAAAGGGCACGAGCATTGCCCGGCTCTTTTTGCACCTCTTGTTGCGCTTGAGCAACGCTTTCTTGTGCGACCCGTGGCAGTTCATCCGCACGCGGCATACGACGCGGTGCAACTCGCTCTGCACTTTGAGGCACATAAGTCTGACGTGGCTCCACATCGCGAGGAGCAGGTTCGTCGTCAATATTCGCGACAGGCTCTGCACTCGGGCGATATGGCTCAACGGTCACATCATCCTTTTGCGGTGCCTTATGATTTGGTTTCGATCCCAAAGCCTGGTTCACCGCCTTTTGCATGGCGATATCCAGCTCATCCGCAGGTGCAGCTTCGGCTTTTGGTGCTTCCGCTTTTACCTCATGGTCAGGCTTTGTCGCGGTCGCTGGGGCCTCGCGGTTCACGCGAATGGCACGATCAGCATTTGGCTCAACTGGGTCCATCGCCTGCACCATGGCAGCATCTGTGCCAGTCGCCACAACCGAAACGCGGATTTGACCATCCAAGCTGTCATCAAAGGTCGCGCCCAAAATGATATTGGCGTCTGAATCAACTTCTTCACGGATACGGCTGGCTGCTTCGTCAACTTCGTAAAGTGTGAGGTCTGAACCACCAGTGATCGAAATCAACAGCCCGCGCGCGCCCTGCATGGAAATATCATCCAGTAATGGGTTCGCAATCGCAGCTTCAGCGGCGTGACGCGCACGATCTTCGCCTTCGGCCTCGCCTGTGCCCATCATGGCTTTGCCCATGCCGCGCATTACAGCACGAACGTCAGCAAAGTCGAGATTGATCAGGCCTTCTTTCACCATCAAGTCGGTGATGCAGGCAACGCCGGAAAAGAGCACTTCGTCAGCCATGGAGAACGCATCCGCAAATGTCGTTTTCTCATTGGCCACACGGAAGAGATTTTGGTTTGGGATCACAATCAGCGTATCAACATGGCGATGTAGCTCATCAATGCCATCATCTGCCAACCGCATGCGGCGTGCGCCTTCAAATTGGAAAGGCTTGGTCACCACGCCAACGGTCAAAATACCTTGCTCGCGGGCTGCGCGGGCAACGACAGGCGCTGCACCTGTACCGGTACCACCGCCCATACCGGCGGTAATAAAGCACATGTGCGACCCGTTAAGGTGATCTGAAATTTCGTCAATTGTCTCTTCAGCTGCTGCGCGCCCCACTTCGGGATGCGAGCCTGCACCGAGACCCTCGGTGACGCCAACGCCGAGTTGCACGACCCGCTCTGCCTTAGACAGTGCGAGCGCTTGGGCGTCTGTGTTGGCCACAACAAATTCGACCCCTTCTAGGCCCGAATCGATCATATTATTCACCGCATTGCCGCCGGCACCGCCAACGCCAAATACCGTAATACGTGGCTTGAGTTCTTGAATATCTGGAATTTGAAGTTTGATGCTCATTTCTGGCCCCATTGTGCTCCGTTGGCTCTAAAATTACTGCCAGAACGTTAAGCACTCCCTAACAATTGCATCATTTTTATTAACTTTAATGCATTTTGGGTCACTTTGTGACCGACTAGGCAAGAATTTGTTTAGCATAACAGAGTGTTAAAGGCGCAGCTTAAGCCAAAAGCGCAACTGTTTTTTTTAATCAGGGATTAGAAGCTCGACTTGAGCCAATGGCCGATATTTTTGAACCAGCCGAATTTGCCGTGCTCGCCAGACTTGGCGGTGGGCTCCACAAATTCAAGTTCGCACACTTGCGGATAGATCAGCATGCCCACAACTGTTGAAAAAGCAGGCCCCTTGGCGACGGTGGGTAACTTGGCAACGCCCAATGGCCGCCCCTGCCGCACATTGCGCGCCAAAACACGGCGAGCGATTTCGGGCAAGCCTGTCATTTCACTGGCCCCGCCCGTCAACACAAATCGACGACCACACACATCCATCATACCTGTCGCCACCATCCGGTCGCGCAATAGGGTCAATATGTCTTCCACTTGAGGTCGGACAATCCGGGTAAGCGTGGTCCGCGGAATTTGCGTCGGCGCTTCGTCTGGCGTCGATCCGACAGGCTGGATGGACACCATATCACGTTCATCACTTTGCCCTGGCAACACGGAGGTGAACAGCGTTTTGAGCCGTTCTGCATCTTCAAAGCTAACCGACAATTGCCGCGCGATTTCGTGAGTAATGTGCTGTCCGCCAACCGCAATCGAATCAGCGTAAACAAGATAACCATCTTTAAAAACGCTCATAGTGGTCGTGGCGCCACCAAAATCGACAATCGCCACACCTAACTGTGCCTCATCATCAACCAGACATGCCAAGCCACTGGCGTAAGGCGTGGCCATAAAGGCCTCAACTTGCAAGTGACAGCGATTAAGCACCAGCTCAATATTGCGCATTGAAAGTGTTTCAGCACTCACCACCGCCACATCGACGCCGAGCATATCGCCGACCATGCCACGCGGATCTTGAATGCCCTTATGGCCATCCAACGAATAGCCGATGGGCAATGCATGCAACACGGATCGTTCATCCCGGATCGAACGCTCATTCACGGTTTGCAGCACTTTTGCCAAATCCCGCGCTTCCGCCTCGTGGCCATCAAGCGACACTGTTGCGGCAAAGGTTTCCGACCCCAAACGCCCTGCTGATATATTGACAATCAAGGATTGTACGGTGACCCCGGCATTGCGCTCGGCCATGCCGACCACCGACCGCACAGCGTGCTCAGCCGCGTCCAAATCGGTCACGATGCCACCTTTAACGCCCGCAGAGGGGCCAAATGCAAAGCCAAGCACTTCGGCCTGGTGCGTGCGGCCGCGCAATGCCTTGCCTTCAGGCTGCGGCGTTAGGCGTGCAATGATGCAGCAAATCTTGGTCGAGCCAATATCCAAAACGGTCACCAAGCTTGCTTTGCCTGGTTGCACCGGCTTGAGCCGCGCCGTCATTGCCTCAGAGATCATTGGGTGTTGGCCTCATCCTGATCGGTGCCTGCGCGGTCTACGGGACGCACAGCGATAAAATCTTTCAAACGAAAATCTAAAATTTCAATGTCGCGAGACAGCAATTGCTTTTCAGTATCCAATGCCACGATCTTTGCCAGTGCTTGATCGACATCTTTTTCAGGCAGCATGATGCGCAGGCCCGTATCATAGATCAAATCCCAACGACGATCGCCAATGCGGCTCACCGCCAACAAATCCTGCTGCAACAATTCGTATGGTTCAAGCGCTTTAATCAAGCTGGCTGCATCGTCAGCAGCACCGTCGCCAATGAACAGCGGCAATCCGTCAATGCCCCCCTGCTCCAAGCTCACCAGCTTGTCGCCTTTGGCATCAATGGCAAAGCTCACCCCATCAATGCGCCACACCGCAATCGGTGTTTTCTCCACCAGCTCGATGTTCAAAGAATTGGGATAGATCTTGCGAATGGTCGCACTTTTTATGGAGGGCAATGCCTCAATGCGCTGCCGCGCTGCTTCTGCATCAAAATTGACCAGCGAAATATTGCCCTGCAAACCGATCGCTTCAAAAAGCGCGGCCTCTTTGGTTAGGCCATATCCAGAGAGCGACACTTCGGACACCGCAAGGCCCGCATACGCAAACAGGCTGGCGGCGCTCTCTGTCACAACCGTTGCCCCATTCACCAAATGGTTGCGATTGATCATGCCGACGCCCAACACAAGCACCACGATAAACAACGCCAAAAGCTGAACGCCCAATCGCTTATGCAACACCCAAGTGCGTTGCCCGCGCGCCACCAACTGGTTGGTTTTGCGCAGGGCTGGCAAATAGTGCATAGGCGCTGGCAGTGCCAGCGCGCGCGATTGTGGCTTCTTTATCTCTCGCAAGAGGCGTCCTCCAAAATCCAGCGGACCAAATCTTCAAAATCATGCCCGGCATGTGCGGCCATTTCCGGCACGAGCGAGGTGGGCGTCATACCCGGCTGCGTGTTGATTTCAAGGCAAATCAAATCGCCCTCTTCACCACCATGCATGGATAAACGGAAGTCTGTGCGGGTCACCCCTTTGCACCCCAAACTCTCATGTGCCTTTAGCGCTAGTTTCTGCGCAGTTTGGTAAATATTCGATGAAACATCGGCAGGGAATATGTGCTTTGATCCCCCTTGTGCGTATTTGGCTTCGTAATTGTAAAAGTTTAAATCCGTGATCACCTCGGTCACGGCCAAGGCCACACCGCCCATCACAGCACATGTCAGCTCGCGGCCAGCAATGTAACGCTCGACCATCAGCTCTTCACCGCTTTTCCAATCGGTGCGCAAGATTTCTTGCGGCGGATGTTCTGTGCCCTGCTTGACGATAAACACGCCAACGCTTGATCCGTCCGCCACAGGCTTGATCACATAGGGCGGCTCCATCTGATGCTTGCGGGCCACTTCGTCTCGCGACGCAACAAAATGGTCGGTGACCGGAATGCCGTTGGCTTTGAAAAACACTTTCGACAAATGCTTATTCATCGCAATGGATGACGCGGAAACGCCAGAGTGGGTATAGGGAATGCCCATAATCTCCAGCAGCCCCTGCACCGTGCCATCCTCACCAAAACGACCATGCAGCGCGTTAAAGGCCACATCAGGTTTCAGCTCTTCGAGAACGTGGCCTAAATCACGGTCCACATCAATGCGGGACACTTGATAACCACACCGTTCCAACGCATCGGCGCAGGCTTTACCAGATGAGAGCGACACTTCGCGCTCACTGGCCCAGCCGCCCATCAAAACTGCGACATGTTTGGTCATGCTTACACCTGCCCGGTGAACACATCACCATCTAGAAATTCCTTGACCTCTTGCCCGGGCACAAAGTGGCCCATGCGGCGAATTTCCCAGCGCAGTTCAATGCCGGAATTTTCCCGCACGCGATTGCGCACCGTTTCACCAAGGGTTTCGATGTCGTGCGCCGTTGCTTCCCCCAAATTGAGCAAGAAGTTGCAGTGCTTTTCCGACACTTGCGCGTCGCCAACCTTAAGGCCACGACAGCCCGCCGCATCCACCAATTTCCAAGAAGAATGTCCCTCAGGGTTCTTAAAGGTTGAGCCGCCGGTGCGGGCGCGCGTGGGTTGCGACCCTTCGCGGGTTTCGGTGATTTCCTTCATCCGCGCTTTAATGTCGTCCGGCTCGCCTTCAAACCCTTGATAAACAGCTTGGGTGAAAACAACGCCACGCGGGCCATTATTCTTGCGATATTTATAGCCCATATCCGCATTGGTCAGCGTGACGATCTCGCCGTCGCGGTTTACACCGCGCAACTCCACCATGCGGTCTTTGGTTTCAGTGCCATAGCACCCCGCATTCATATAAAGCGCCCCGCCAATGCCGCCCGGAATACCGCGATAAAAGGTCAAACCATCAATGCCATGCTCGGCAGCGGCCGTCGCCACTTTCACGTCGGGCAATGCCGCACCCACGCGCAATTTGTGGTCGCCCAACGCTTCAACCTTGCCAAAGCCTTTGCCCGAAAGCCGCAGCACAACACCGTCCAAACCGCCATCACGGATCAACAGGTTGGAGCCAAGCCCCATCACCGTCAGCTTGATATCTTTGGGCAAATTTTTCAAAAACAGCTGCAAATCGGCCTCATCTGCAGGCTGGAAATAAAGTTGTGCCGGGCCGCCGACACGAAACCAGGTAATTTCATTCAAAGGTTGGTTTGGAATCAAACGACCACGAATGTCATTCGTCCAGTCACCAAGTTGGGGCAATAAATCTGGAAAGCTCATAAGTTACTTCTCACCGATATAAGTTTTGAGTTCGTCAGGCAGCGCTGCTGCCCACTGGGTGATGTTGCCTGCCCCCAGACACACCACATAATCATCAGGCTTCACGCGCTCAGAAAGCACTTTGGCCAGATGCTCTGGTCCTTCCAAGATACGGGCATCACGATGGCCTTTCGCCCGCATCCGCTCCACAAGTGAAGCGTTGGAAACACCTTCGCGTGGCTCTTCCCCCGCTGCAAACACTGGCGCAATCAGCACGGTGTTGGCGTCGTTGAAACAGCCCGCAAATTCTTCAAACAAATCATCAAGCCGCGAATAACGGTGCGGCTGCATCACGGCGATCACATCGCCTTTGGCGGCGCTGCGTGCCGCGGTCAAAACAGAAGAAATCTCTACAGGGTGATGCGCATAATCATCGATAATGCGGACACCGTCGACAATGCCCGTCGTTGTAAATCGGCGCTTCACGCCCGAAAAATTCATCAGGCCTTTGCGGATATCCTCCGGCGACACACCCAACCGATTGGCTACGGCAATCGCCGCTGTCGCGTTCAACGCGTTGTAAATGCCCGGCATAGGCAATTCGAGCCCGTCAATCTGCGTTTCACCACCCTGAATGCGGTGCCGAATGGTCACATCGAACACGTTGTGACCGTTTTTCACCCGCACATTTTTCAGCAACACATCAGACTGTGGGTTTTGCCCATAGGTGATGACACGACGGTCGGTGATTTCCCCCACCAAGGCCTGCACCACGGGATGATCCATACACATCACCGCAAAGCCATAAAAAGGCACATTTTCCACAAAGGTAATAAAGGCCTTTTTGACCTCTTCAAACGATCCATAATGGTCCAAATGCTCAGGATCGACATTTGTCACCACCGCCACATCGGCAGGTAATTTGACAAAGGTGCCGTCGCTTTCGTCCGCTTCTACAACCATCCATTCGCCATCGCCCAAGCGCGCATTGGTGCCATAGGCGTTAATAATGCCACCATTGATAACCGTCGGATCCATGCGCCCGGCCTCAAGCAAAGTGGAGACCAGCGAAGTTGTGGTGGTTTTCCCGTGTGTGCCGCCAATGGCAATGGCGTTCTTAAAGCGCATAATCTCGGCCAGCATTTCGGCTCGGCGCACAATCGGCAAGGCGCGCGCCCGCGCTTCCATCAATTCTGGATTGTCTTTTTGGATGGCCGACGAAATGACAACAACAGCCGCATCTTTGAGATTTTCGGCCCGTTGGCCAATTTCAACAGCGATGCCTTTTTCCTGCAAGCGCGTCACATTGGGGTTTTGCGTCAGGTCTGAGCCGCGCACTTGATAGCCCTGATTGTGCAACACTTCTGCAATGCCGCTCATCCCGATCCCGCCAATGCCCACAAAGTGCACTGGACCTATATTTTGTGGCATCTTCATCAATGCTCTCCTTTATCCCGCTTTTGCGGTCTGTTCTGTGAGATCGGCCAAGCGCTGAACCGCGTCTGGCACCCCGACTTGCTTGGCATTTGCTGCCATTTGCTGCAGCTGGGCAGGATCGGCCAATAATTCTGTAATCTTTGTGGCAAGTGAATGCGGTGAAAGTGCGGCTTGCTCCATCACCACGCCGCCGCCAACCGCTTCCATGCGCTTGGCATTGTTCAACTGGTCCTGATCGATTGAACCTGGCAATGGCACATAGATACATGGGCGCCCGATCGCGGCCATTTCCGCTACCGTCAAGGCCCCTGCCCGCGAAACCACCAAATGGCTTTTCGAGATCAATCGCGGCAAATCCTTGAAAAACGTCGCCGCTTCAACACTCACCCGCGCTTGCGCATAGACTTCAACCATACGCTGCAAATCTTCATCGCGACACTGCTGCACCAGCTTCAGCCGTGTGCGCAATTCCCGCGGCAGCGCCGCAATCGCCCCCGGCAAAACGTCCGAAAAAACCTGCGCCCCTTGCGATCCGCCAAAAACGGTGATGCGCACATCATGATCCGGGCCGAGCGGTGGATAGGGCGTTTCAGCAACCTTATGCACCATGTCGCGCACCGGATTGCCGGTCAGCACAACTTTGTTGCTATAGGGCTCTGCATATTTTGTCTCGTCAAACCCCAGCGCCAGCTTTTCGCAAAACCGCACCAACGCGCGATTGGCACGCCCCAGCACCGAGTTGGCCTCGTGCAACACGCCGGGAATGCCCAACAATGAGGCCGCCAAAAAAGGCGGAAATGTCGGGTAGCCGCCAAATCCGACAATCGCATCGGGGTCGATGCGTTTGAGCGCTTTATGCGCTTTACGCACACCACCAAGAATGGTGAACCCGGCTTTCAAAGCCTTGATCGGATGGCGCAAATTTGGTGTGGCTGCGGGCACAATGATCGTCTCGACCGCTGGGAAATCTCCGCCATAATTCTTGGCGCGGGCATCAGTCATCAAATAGATCGTATGCCCTCGGCGCAACAATTCTTCTGCCAATGCCTGAGCGGGAAACAAATGCCCCCCGGTGCCCCCGGCAACCATCACAAATTTGCTCATAGTGCTTCCTGCCGAACAGTCAGCCGCGAAATCGGCAAACCGGACGGAATGGTCTCCTGTGGTTTTCTGCGGGTTAGCCCTATCAAAAGCCCCATCCCAAAAGCAACGGCAATCATTGAGGTGCCGCCATAAGAAACAAATGGCAGCGTCATCCCTTTCGGCGGAATAAGGTTCAAATTCACCGCCAGATTAATCGCCGATTGCACGCCAAACTGGATGGCCAACGCGCTCACGGCCAACCGCGCAAACAAGTTTGTTTGCTGCTGCGCCAGCAATAAGGAGCGTACCACGATAAAGGCAATCAGGCTGACCAACACCAAGCAGAACAAAATGCCGAACTCACCCGCCGCCGCAGAGAACACAAAGTCGGCGTGGGCATCCGGCAATGAACGCTTGGCAACGCCTTCCCCCGGGCCAAGGCCAAACCAGCCCCCTTCCAGCAAAGACTGTAAGGCCTTCTCAACCTGATAATTGTCACCGGTTTCCGGGTTAAAAAAGGCATCAAACCGCCGTGTCACGTGGGGGAAAAAGAAATAAGCCCCCGTGATCGCGGCCAGTGCCAAGCCGCCCAAAAGCGAAATCAGCCACCAGCTAATGCCGGAAATAAACAAAAGCCCTGCCCATGTGAACACCACCAGCGCTGTTTGGCCAATGTCGGGCTGCAACAACAAAATGCCAACAATGATCGTAAGCAGCATAATGGTCATCGAATGACCCGGCACATCCTGCAACCGCATTTTTTCCGAAATCAACCACGCCGAAATCACCGCAAAGGCTGGTTTCACAAATTCAATCGGCTGAAAAGAAAAACCACCAACCGCAATCCAGCGTTGAGACCCTTTCGCCTCGTAGCCCACTAGCAAGGTGCCTGCCAGCGCTATCAACCCAAAGGCCAACACCAGAAGGGCCGCCTGCCGCGCCATGCGTGGGGTCAGAAAACTCCCCATAATCATTACAATTGTCGCCGGCAGCAAAAAGAAGATGTGGCGCACAATGAAGTGCCACTCGCTCAAGCCCAAGCGGGATGCAACCGCTGGCGAGGCCGCAAAGGACATGATCACCCCCGCCCCCATCAAGGCAAAGAAAGCTGCCAGCAACGGACGATCCACCGTCCACCACCATTCAGCCAAGGGTGTTTTACGCTCTCGTGAAAACTCGCGGGAAAACATCAAATGCCATCACCAAATCAAATCAAAAAACTTTAGGTGAATAAAATTACACCAAAAGTGGTTACCAACTCGCAACCATTTGCCGTTTGGTAAAGAAAATGATGATGATTTTGCTTAACGAAGCTTTAATGAGCTGAGACCAACCATGGCCAAAACAAAAGCAATAATCCAAAAACGGATCACAATCTGGCTTTCTGTCCACCCCAAATGCTCGAAATGGTGGTGGATCGGTGCCATCTTGAAAATGCGTTTGCCCGTCGTCTTATAGGAAATCACCTGCACAATCACAGAGACCGTTTCCAAAACGAACAGACCGCCAATAATGGCCAAGACGATTTCGTGCTTTGTGGCCACCGCAATCGCGCCCAACATGCCGCCCAGCGCCAGCGAACCCGTGTCGCCCATAAATATGGAAGCTGGCGGCGCGTTAAACCATAAAAAGCCCAAGCCCGCACCAATCAACGCGCCACAGAGCACGGCCAATTCACCTGTGCCCGGCACGAAATTGATCAACAAATAGCCGGAAAAGATTTCGTTACCCACCAAATAGGCGATCAACCCGAAGGACCCTGCCGCAATCATTACCGGCACGATGGCCAAACCATCCAACCCGTCCGTTAAATTGACTGAATTACCAGCGGAGACAATAACAAAGCCGCCAAAAATGATGAAAAACCAGCCCAGATCGAGCATGAAATCCTTGATGAACGGGAAGGCCAGCGACGTTGAAAACGGCGCGTCACCCAACTGGGTCACAAAAAAACAAGCCAGGCCGGAAATGGCGGCTTCCAATGCCAAGCGTTGACGCCCACCAAAGCCGGAATTGGTGGCCTTGCTGACCTTCAAATAGTCATCATAAAACCCAATGGCGCCGAAACCGACCGTTACGCCCAACACGATCCATACATAGCCATTGGTCAAATCCGCCCACAACAAGGTCGAAGCGGTCAATGACATTAAAATCATCAACCCACCCATGGTTGGGGTGCCTTTTTTGGTGATCAAGTGGCTGGCCGGTCCATCTTCCCGAATGGGCTGCCCATGGCCTTGGCGCAGGCGCAAAGCATTGATTAATTGCGGCCCAAACAAGAACACGAAAAACAGAGCTGTAATAGTTGCGCCGCCTGTGCGAAAGGTCAGATAGCGAAACACATTAAATGGCGCAAAAACATCGCCAAATTGCTGTAGAAAATAGAACATGTGTAGGCTTTAACCCTTCTACTGCGCTTAAACTTTAACCGGCGGCCACTTCTCGCGACACACCTGAACCAGCGCCCCCAGTCCAATCCCGTTCGACCCTTTGACCATAACTAAGTCGCCCGGTGCAAGCCAATTTGCCAATTTTGACAAAAGCCCTTCGCGGTTTTCCGCCCAATCCACAGGCACCTGCGCGTCCAATTCATCGCGTAGATGCGCCATCATCGGCCCCACCAAAAAACATTGTGCCGGCCCAAGCGTTAGAATGGGTGTTGCCAACGCGCGGTGCAGCTCAGGGGATTTTTCGCCGAGCTCCAGCATATCCCCCAGGATCACGCAAATGCGGCCCTGATGCGCTGTTTGCGCCAACGTGTCCAATGCGGCCTGCATTGACGAGGGGTTCGCATTGTAACTCTCGTCAACAAGCACAAATGTGCTGTCGTCGATGGCCATCTCAAGCACTTCGCCCCGCCCCGGCGGTGCCACATAGGCGCGCAACGCATCGATCAAGCTGTCCGAATTCAAGTCAAACGCGCGACCAATCAAATAAGCACAAGCCGCATTGGGCAACGCATGCGCGCCAAGTTGCGGCACCAGCAATGTGCCTTCATTGCCGCGAAAACAAAATTTCGAGGAGATTTGCCCATCGGCCAGCTTGGGCGCCCCCAAACGCAAATCGGCCCCAGGTGCAAAACCGTAAGTTGTTACCTCGTGACGCCCCAAGCCCGCCGCGCGGCCTTGCAAATAGGGCAAATAATCATGATCAGCGCCCAAAAAGATTTGGCCGTTCGGCTCCAAACCTTCAAAAATCTCGGCCTTGGCATCAGCGATGCCGTAAAGGTCGGGGAAGTTTTCCAAATGTGCGGCCGCGATCTTGGTGATCACAGCCATATGCGGACGCACCATGGCAACCAAATGGCGGATTTCGTCCGCATGGTTCATGCCCAGCTCAAACACGCCATAGTCGGTGTCCGCCGGCATACGCGCCAGCATCAGCGGCACGCCCCAATGATTGTTGAATGATTTGATCGAATAATGGGTCTTGCCAAATTGCTCGAGCATAATCCGAACGGCTTCTTTGGTGGACGTTTTGCCCACACTGCCCGTGATCGCAATCACATGCCCCGACACGCGGGCGCGGGCAGCCATACCTAGCTGTTCCAGCCCCTGTAGCGCGTCATCAACAACAAGAAGGCCTTCAATCTCCGGATGCGCCTGCGCAAACTTTGCGTTGACCAACGCCGCCCCTGCGCCCTTTTCCAACGCCTGCACAACAAAGTCGTGCCCATCAAATTGATCACCTTTGATCGCCACGAACAAATCGTGCGCGGCAACCGTTCGACTATCTATGGAAACGCCAAAGATTTCGCGGTCCGGTGCGAGATTGCCTAGGGGCGCCCCTGTCGCCCGGCAAATCTCATCAATGGTCCACAAACTTGCCACGTCTATCCAATAGCCTTCAAAATAACTTCATGATCTGAAAAATCGTGCTTCTCAGTGCCAATGATTTGATAATCCTCATGGCCCTTACCTGCCACCAAAAGCACATCGCCCTCGCCCATCATCTCCAAACCCATTTCAATGGCTTTTCGGCGATCCGGCACATCTTTACATTCAGGTGCGGCCTTCATCACCTCATCGCGAATGGCTTGCGGGTCTTCGGTACGCGGATTGTCGTCAGTCAAAATGGCCACGTCCGCATACTCGACAGCGATTTTACCCATCGGACCACGCTTGCCCTTGTCGCGATCGCCACCGCAACCGAACACAGCAATCAGCTTGCCGGTCACAAACGGCCGCAGGCTTTCCAACGCGGTTTTGAGGGCATCTGGCGTATGCGAATAATCAACATATGCCGCGCCACCCTTGTGTTCAGCCACTTTTTCTAACCGCCCTTTGGCCCCTTCGAGCTTTGACAATGATTCAAGCGCGTCATCTTTATCTACGCCTGTGGCCACGGCCATGGCGAAGGCAACCAACGCATTGCTGACCTGAAACTTGCCAGCCATCGGCAGCAAAAACTCAACATCTTCGCCCACCAAGCGGCCCTTGACCCGTTGGGAATAACCTTCCGGCTCAACGGAGAACACTTCAAAATAAGCGCCATTTTCGCCAACGGTCAGCACGGTGCCGCCGCGCTCCAGTCCGGCCATCATAAACGGCATCGCCTCATCATCATCCATATTGATGACGCAGGTACCACCCTCGGTCAAAAGCTCACGGAACAAACGCAATTTTGCGTCGTGATAGGCTTCCATCGTTTCGTGATAATCCAAATGATCCCGAGACAAATTGGTGAAGCCAACAACACGAAATTTCATGCCATCCAAACGGCGCTGGTCCAACCCGTGGCTAGACGCTTCAAGCGCGATATGGTCGACACCCTCGTTTTTGAGTTTTCTCAATTCCTGATGCAATTGCATCGGCCCGGGCGTGGTCAACTCACCTTCGATGTGTTTATCTTTGGTGGCGATGCCCAAGGTGCCAACAGAAGCGGCATTCAAATGATTGTCGATCCAGATTTGACGCAGGAACGACACCACTGACGTTTTGCCATTGGTGCCCGTTACGGCCACGGGGTAGGCCGGCTGCGGTTCATTAACCCGACGTGCAGCGCGCGCAAAAGCTGCGCGCACATCGTTGACCAAATAAATCGGGACGCCCGGATTATAGTCCAAACCCCGGTCTGTGACGATGGCAACTGCGCCAAGCCGCACCACATCTTTGACAAACTCATTGCCATGCACTTTTTCACCAGGCAGGGCAAAAAAGGCATCACCTTTAGTCACATGTCGGGAATCAGAAGTAATCCCTTCAATATCAAGATCCATAAACTCCTGAGCGCTCTCAGCACCAACCAAAAGCTTTTTAATGGAAAAACTCATATTTCCCCCAACTGGCGAAGCTCAACAGGCACAAGCTGAGCATCTATTTCCGGATCATGGTTTGGCATAACCCCCAACATGGGTGCAACCTTTTCTATGATCCGACCTGTCACCTCGCCCGCATTCCATGCGGCGGTGCGACCACTTTGTTCATTTTCTCGTTTCGGCTCATCCACCAGAATGACCATTGCATATTTTGGCGCATCCATGGGAAACGCTGAGGCAAAAACAGCCAAGCTTTTATCGCTGGAATATTTGCCATCAACCACTTTTTCCGCCGTTCCTGTCTTACCACCTACGCGATAACCATCAGGAGAGGCTTTACGGCCGGAGCCTTCTAACGCATTTAGACGCATCAAATACCGAATATAGTTACTGGTTCGTTCACTCACGACCTGTTTTGCACTGGAAAGCGCCGCAATTTCATCGCGCGGGAACAAGGTCGGCTCAACATAATTGCCGCCATTGACCAAGGCGCTGATGGCTGTTGCAAGGTGCAACGGCGTTACAGAAAAGCCATGCCCGAACGACGCGGTGGCGGCTTCCACCTCGCCAAAACTGTCGGCAATTTTTGAAGAAGTCCGCTCCGGCAGTTCGATGGTTGGCGCACCCTCAAAGCCCATTTTACCCAAAAAGGACCGATATGCATCTTTGCCAATCATTTGCATCATTTTGATCGTGCCAATGTTGGACGAGTATTTATAGACTTCCGGCACACTCAGCACACGGTTTTTGCCGTGGAAGTCACCAATCGAAAAGCGCCCGAACCGAACAGCCTTTGTGGCATCAAATTTATCCGTGATTTGCACTTTGCCACTGTCCAAGGTGGCCGCCATGGTCATGGTTTTGAACACTGACCCCAGCTCGAATTTACCGGCAGTGATGCGGTTCAACCGCCCCTCTTCCAGCGCACTGGCAGGCTCGTTCGGATCAAAGTCGGGCAAGCTGACCAGCGCCACGATCTCACCCGTGTTCACATCCATCATCACGCCAGCAGCGGCAATGGCTTGGTAACGATCCAACGCGTCCATCAATTGATTGTGCATAATGTGCTGCACCCGCAGATCAATCGAAAGATTGACCGGCTGCAATGACCGATTGCGCGCCAGCCCCAACTCTTGAAGCAAGGCAACGTCTTGGCCATCCAAATAGCGCTCAATTCCAGCAATGCCGACATTGTCGACGTTAACGGCACCCAAAATATGTGATGCCACAGCGCCACCGGGATAAAAGCGACGGCTTTCGGTCACAAAATCAACCCCGGGAATGCCCAATCGCAAGATGCGCGCTTTTTGCTGCGGCGTCAGTTCGCGCTGCAACCACACAAAACCTTCGTCACCATCCAGCCGTTCGCGCAACAGCTTCTTGTCCATTTGCGGCAGTTCAGCGCTTAAGGCATCTACCGCCTCATCCACATCCACAATGCGGCGCGGCTCCGCAAAAAGGCTGGGCACCTGAATGTCTACCGCCAATTGACGCCCGCTACGATCCAATATTTCTGGCCGTGTCGCTGTCAAAGCGGGACGTTCGTGGCCGGAATTATTCTCAGCCACTTCGGTGTTGGCGATGTTGATCAACCTTGCACCGACCACACCAAACAGCAAAAGCGCCACAATCAGCGAGAGCCGAATGCGGCTCTGGGTCATATGACGACGTGCCTTACGCGCGCCCTCAAGGGTGATGGTCGAGCTATGTGTTGTCCCTAAATCACTCATGGGCGACGCTCCGGTGGGGTGGGACCAACGCTGGGCAATTCAGACATCTCATTTGGATCAACACCCGCCTCAAGTGACAGCAGCAGCGCTTCCAACCCATCTTGGTCCGGGCCTGCTGGTCGCATCGGGATATCTTCAATGCGTTGATATTGTTCAGTTTTAATCGGCTCAAGATTAAGCACCGCCGCGTGGCGCTCCACAATCGGCTGCAAGCGACCGGGCTGGTTCAAATAGGCCCAATCCGCTTTCAATGTGCCCAATTCCTGTGTTTTCTCGGCAATGTCATCTTCAAGCGCAGCCACTTGCACGCTCAAATCCTCTGCGTGATATTTTTGCGCATACACCAAAATGAGCGCGCAAAAACTCGTCAGCAACAAACCAAGGTTCACCCAACGCATCACGTTTTCGCCCCTATCTCTTGCTTTTTCGCCATTCCCGGCACCCCAAGCCCATCAATATTGAATGGACGCGCAGGCACATCATTGCGCGTTGCATAGCGCAACGTGGCCGACCGTGCGCGGGGATTGCGGTTCAACTCTTCTTTTGATGGCCGTACCGGCTTCGAAATATCATCCCACGTCTGTGGCGCAGCCTCAGACATTGGCATATGGCGAGACTGCTGCACCTGCGGCTTAAAAAAGCGCTTCACAATGCGGTCTTCCATCGAATGAAAGGTTACGACAGCCAATTTTCCACCGGGTTGAAGCAATGCTTCCGCATCAAAGAGCCCATGCACCAATTGATTATATTCGGCATTCACGGCGATCCGCAGGGCCTGGAACGTCTTGGTGGCAGGATGCGCCGCCTTGCCCGGCTTGCCACGCCCCAGCGTTTTTTCAATCAAATCAGCCAATTCTTTGGTGGTGGTCAGCGGGCCATTTTCCCGCGCCGCAACGATTGCTTTGGCCACAGCCCGCGCCCGTTTTTCTTCACCAAACCCGAAAATCAAATCGGAAAGCTCGCGCTCTTCCAACCCATTGACCATATCTGCGGCCGTTGCGCCGCGTTGCTCCATGCGCATATCCAGCGGCCCGTCGCGCATAAAGGAAAAGCCGCGTTCACCTTGGTCGAGTTGCATCGAACTCACACCAATATCAAGCACAATCGCGTCAATATCGGTTAGCTCGGCGTCTGCAAGCAGCGCCTGCATTTGTCCAAATTGCCCGGCCAAAAACTGGAATTGATCACCAAAATCAGCTTTCAACTGATCAACAAACGGCATCACGGACGGATCACGATCAATCCCGATCACCCGCGCACCCGCATCCAAAAACGAACGTGAATATCCACCCGCGCCTAATGTGCCATCAACAATGCACTTGTCGGCAACAGGCGCCAAACCTTCAATAACTTCTTGAATGAGAACAGGAATATGCGATTGATCTGACGACAAATTATTCTCGTCCTGATGTTGAACCATCAGTTGTGATACTCCTGTTGAACCAAATACGCGGCACAGCACCTAATAAGCGCTTTTGACCTATCGGCAAAATATAGCTAACTGAGCCTTAAGATTAGGTTTCAAATTTCACCGAATTTGGAAATTGGTATGGAAAATGTCAGTTGGTCTATAAGCCGGATTCTGTAAGGCAGAAAAATCTGCGTGGCAGCCATTCATCTGCGCCCCTTGTTGCCAAGTGGCTGTTGCAACCAACCCGGATGACTGATCTGGAAACCGATCCGCACAGGCAAGCCTGCACTATGCCATCCCTATTTGGTTTTGCTCCCGGTGGGGTTTACCATGCCGAACCTGTTGCCAGCTTCGCGGTGCGCTCTTACCGCACCCTTTCACCCTTACCGCGATAAACGCGGCGGTTTGCTTTCTGTGGCACTTTCCCTAAGGTCGCCCTCGCCGGACGTTATCCGGCACCGTGTCTCCATGGAGTCCGGACTTTCCTCTCCTAAAAAGGAGCGACTGCCCGACCAACTGACCCGCTTTCAATAGGGACGCATGTGCGCCGGGTCAAGCATTATGCAGATTCTGGCGAATTGGCCTGACGACTTTCTAAAATCTGGTCATATGCATGGTTGATCGCCGCCATCTTTTTCGACGTTAGTTGCACCAACTCGGCGGGCACCCCCTTCGCCATCAGGCGATCCGGGTGGTGCTCCGACACCAATTTGCGATAAGCGGCACGCAATTCATCATCAGCAATGTCACGATCCACACCCAAAACAAAGTAAGGGTCGCTATCGCCCGCCACCATATGCCGGGCGCTTAACCGATCAAACTCATCCTCGGTCAAACCGAATATGACGCCGACGGTTTCGAGATAGGCCAACTCGTCTTCGTGAATAAGCCCGTCAGCTTCAGCAATATGAAATAGCCCATCCATCACATGTTCTAATGTTTCCGGACTATCTTGGAATAATCGCGCAACCCGGCGGGCATAGGTCTCGAACCCGGCCACATCTTGCTGCGCCAAATCAAACACCCGTGCCACTTGCTCTTCCGCCCCGGCGGGAATTTCGACATTTTCGCGAAAGGCACGGATTTCGTCAGCCGTGACCACGCCATCCGCTGCGGCCATTTTCGCCGAAAGAGCCACCAACGAAAGGGTAAAGGCGGCTTCCTTGCCGCCCAAAAGCCACGTCTCAGGGTCAAGCAACGAGGCAAGCGAACCCGCCAACCCCGTGCGCTCTGAAAACGACCCAATTTTATGCGCTATTACTGTCCAAACAGACATTTTTACCCTCCCGCAGCCAACTGGTTGCCAGATATAGGCGACATTATGTCCGATTCCAGACATTAAAACGAGGTTTTAGCCCCTTGAAATTTGCGGACGGCGCCCCAATAGACGCGCCAATGCGTAAACCAAAGGCGACCGATTCATGGTATAAAAGTGGAATTCAGTGACCCCACGGTCCACCAATTCAGTCACCTGCTCCGCCGCAACGGCCGCCGCAACAAGTGCATGGGTCTCTGGATCATCTTCCAATCCCTCAAATCGCTCCGCCATCCAATTGGGGATTGTTGCACCACACCGACCGGCAAAATTGGAGATTTGCGTAAAATTATGGATCGGCTGAATACCCGCCACAATCGGCGCTTCAATGCCCGCATTGCGCGCCCGATCGACAAACCGCAAATAAAGATCATTATCAAAGAACATCTGGGTGATGGCACGGCTGGCACCCGCATCAATCTTGCGCTTCAAATTCTCAAATTCCGCATACCAATCAGGGCTTTGCGGGTGCTTTTCTGGATAGCACGCCACCGAAATGTCGAAATTGCCAATCGTGCGGATGCCCGCCACCAGATCAGCGGCATTGCGATAGCCTTGAGGGTGCGGCTGAAACGGCTGCCCAACCCCCTCTGGTGGATCACCACGCAGCGCAACAATGCGGGAAATGCCAGCCTCTTTATAGCCGCGCACAACTTCATTTACTTCGTCCTTGGTGGCATCCACGCACGTCAAATGCGCGGCGGCCTTTACGCCAGTTTCTTTTTCAATCCGGGAGACCATTTTTGTGGTCCGTCCGCGGGTGGTGCCACCTGCCCCGTAGGTCACTGAAACAAAACGCGGCGACAATGGCGCCAATCGCTCCAAGGTTTCCCAAAACCGCGCTTCCATCTTGTCGGTTTTCGGTGGGAAAAATTCAAATGATAGGTCCAGCTTGGCCAATTCCTCTTCGGATTGGCGAGACAAACGGTCTGGGGTCGAAAAAATAGGTGTATCGCTCATAATAAAATCAATTCTTGCTATTGTCCGTTAGGTGCCAAATGCACACGGTTAGTCCATCGTCGGGTCCGGGATGAGGTATCTCCCGCGACTGCATCACTTCCAAACGCGCGCTACGCGCCCAGGCCTGCATTTGAACATGGGAAAGACCAAGGCGACGATGCGCCTGCTCTTCCCGCAGAAACTCCAATTTGTGCGGCATGAAATCCACCACCATGATCGCGCCGCCCGGCTTCAACGATAGACGCGCATTTTGCAGCGCAAGGCCGGGGTCATCAAAATGGTGCAGCACCTGATGCAGCATCACAAAATCGGCGCTGTCGCGATATTCCGAAAGATCGCCAATGTCCCCCAGCCGCACCTGCACATTCTTTTGTCCGGACTTTTCAAACTTGGTGCGGGCAACCGAGATCATCTCGCGGCTGGCATCAAGCCCAATTCCTTTGGTGAACTGATCAGCCAACAATTCCAACATGCGGCCCGTGCCCGTGCCCAGATCCAGAAACATATCAAAATGCGCACCAGCAAGCAGTTGCTGGATGCTGGCTTCCACCGCTTCATCCGGCGCATGCAATGTGCGCAATCGGTCCCAGTCCTTCGCGACCTTGGCAAAAAAGGTGGTTGCCCGCGCCTGGTGGTCCCGTCGCACGGCCGCCAAGCGCTGCCGGTCAGTGACCAACAGCTCGTCTTCAAGATCCAGGCGGCCAAGAATATGCTGCACCAATGCTGAAGACTCTAACTCGTCTGACAGCCGAAAAAACGCCCACGCCCCTTCGGCATGTCGCGTGATCAAACCCGATTCGGTCAATAATCTGAGGTGCCGAGACACCCGAGGCTGGCTTTGATCTAAAATCTCGGTTAAATCCTTTACCGAAAGTTCACCCTCTGACAAAAGAGCAAGCAGCCTTAAACGGGTAAACTCTCCCGCAGACCTCAAGATTTCCACCATTTCGCGCAGATTCGCCACAACTACCTCATATGATATAAAGGTTTCTTTATATCCTAAATACAGAATTTGGCAATGAAATAGGTTAAAGCGGGGGAGGTAATTTTATTACCCCACGTGAAGGTTCTCTTCAATTAAACCAACAAACAAATAAGAGTCGTTAAAAAGATGACAAACGAACGTCACACTACGGCAAATAACTCGTCAAAAAATCGCGACAAAATGTGTGTGATTCTGAGTGCACTTGCGGACCCAGTTAGATTGTCAATTGTTGAACAATTGGCAGAAAAAGGCGAATTGCCTGTTGGCGCGATTTCTTCGCCACACAGCATTACCGCTCCGGCGATCTCGCGTCATCTACGTGTATTGGAATCTGCTGGCGTTATTGAACGCCGCATTGATCGGCAATGGCGAATTTGCTCACTCCAAACAACTACCATCCAAAATGTAATTGATTGGGCTCAAGGCCTAATTGACTAAGCCAATAGATGCTTTTGCTATCGCACCGCAGCTTTAGGCTACTTGCCTATTTTGCTGTGGGCGGCGAAAGCTATGCGCCCGCCACATTTCGAAAATTTCGCGTGCATCATGAAATGAAAGTGATTCATAGCGCTTAGAGGCCAGTTCCAGATCTTCTGGGCTCAGTTTTTCACGCCAAGGCACAACTTCAATCGCTTTCGCAAAGCTCGCTGGCGTCATATTCAACGCCCGCGCCGCAACGGTAAACGCGCCAACATCCTGGCTGGCAAACCATTTGACCATCACTTCAGGCTGAATGCGCAACAGCAATGCAATGGCTGCCGCTGAATGGTGCCCATATGAAAAGCGTCCAAAACGCTCCAATGCCACCATATCAAGTTTGCGGCGATCCTGCAGTGCCCGCACCTGTCCCCAAGCAATCGTCCATTCGGTTGCGTTGAAGCCCACGCGCTCTTTAATTTTGTTGACCACCACCTTTTTGGCTTCGTCAACATTTGCCCGGTCCACCTGCATATGCGTGCGCGCCAAGGTCGAAAACACCCGTTTGCTCGCATTATCAAGCGTTTCATAGATTGAACGCCAGTCCACATCTTTGCGGTAGGCCAGTTTTTCGCCAATCGAATCGTCTTTTGCGGCACGCTGGATCAATGCGGGACCAGCGATAGGGCCGATCTCTGCATTTTCATTTTCCATTAATTTAACGATTGTCGTCTTTTCAGAATGGTTGAAAATCGATCCACTCACGCGATCCGCAACGGCTTCTCGCCCCGCAATTGCAAAGCGATGCCCCTCGGTCTGCGACTCAATGATTTCGATAAGATCATCGTCAGAAAGGACAGAAGAAAACTCGAGCAAAGGTGTAGCCACCTCAACTTCATCGTGCGCCAGCTTGATCACGACAGTGCCCGGCGCTCGCGAAAGCGGCGCCAGTATCTGCGCAACCTCGGCGCGGGCTTCTTTTTCTACCATTTCGGCCAATTGACAAAGCACTTCGTCATATTGGGCGATTTGTTCATCATCGCAGCGATCAACCACATTGCTAAACAAAGTGGCCATATTGCGGATGAGTTGCTCGCATTCCGCCGTATTGGTTTCGCTTGTCAGCGCTCTAAAATTCGCGAACGCTGTCCCCTTGGAATGATCAAGTTCCATTGCTACCTCCTTGAGCGCTTTGCGCCATTCCTCTCACACTACCTTAGGTGGATTAAAGTAAATGCTGGCGTTTCAGATAAAGTTTGCAGCAAATTTGATCGAATAGATTCACCTTTCATTAACGACGAAACGCCGCCCCGAGGCGGGACGGCGTTTCAGTAATTTGTTATTTATTACGTGGCGACCTAGCCCTTCAATGCTTTACGCACGCCATTGCCATAGTCTGGGTGCACCTGATCAAACAAGGCCAATTGTCGATCAATAATATGCTGCGGCACGCCGCCCATCGCATCTGCGATGTTGGAGTAGAGGCGCTCTTTTTCACCCGCATCGAACAATTCAAACAGAGCGCGCGGCTGCGAAAAGTCATCATTGCCGTCCCGATGGTTGTAACGGTCCGCATCCCCGCTTATCGGCAGTGCTGGTTCCTTATATTCCGGTGCTTCCTTCGCCGCTTCATCAATTGAATTCGGCTCATAATAAGCATCCACATGGCCTGTTTTTTGACCCATAAAGTTCATCTGGCCATCTTTGTGATAGTGATGCACCCCATTTTTTGGCTGGTTCACTGGCAGGGCCTCATAATGCGTGCCCAAACGATAACGGTGGGCGTCAGCATATGAAAAGATACGTGCTTGCAGCATCTTATCAGGAGAAAAGCCAATACCTGGCACCACATTTGAAGGCGAGAAGGCTGCCTGCTCAATCTCAGCAAAATAGTTTTCGGCGTTGCGGTTAAGCTCCATCACGCCCAAATCAATTTGTGGGAAATCGCCGTGTGGCCACACCTTGGTCAAATCAAATGGGTTGTGCTCAAACGTTGCCGCCTGCTCTTCCGTCATGATCTGAACCTGCACTTTCCAGCGCGGATAATGCCCGGCCTCAATGCTGCCAAACAAGGCTTCCTGATAGGTCTCACGGCTGTCGCCAACCACTTTCGCAGCTTCTTCATTGGTGAAATGCGCGTGGCCCTGTTCGGTCTTAAAGTGGAACTTCACCCACACACGCTCCCCTTTTTCATTCCATAGAGAATAGGTGTGCGACCCATAGCCATTCATGTGCATCGGTGCCGTCGGCAACCCGCGGTCAGACATCAAAATCGTTACCTGATGCAAGCTCTCTGGCGACAGGGACCAAAAATCCCACATCGCTGTTGGCGAACGCAAATTGGTTTTGGGATGCCGCTTCTGAGTGTGAATAAAGTCAGGGAATTTATACGGATCACGCACGAAAAACACAGGTGTATTGTTGCCCACGAGATCCCAGTTGCCTTCCTCAGTATAAAACTTCAGCGCAAAACCACGCACATCGCGCTCAGCATCCGCTGCGCCCAATTCGCCAGCCACTGTGGAAAACCGCGCCAGCATCTCCGTCTCGGTGCCCGGCTGCAACACTTTGGCCGAGGTATATTTGGAAATATCGCCGGTAATCTTCAATGTGCCGAATGCACCCCAGCCTTTGGCGTGCACAACGCGCTCCGGAATACGCTCCCGGTTCTGATGTGCCAACTTTTCGATCAACTGATAATCTTGAATCAGCAGCGGCCCGCGTTCACCAGCAGTAATCGAATTCTGATTGTCTGAAATCGGCGCACCAGCTGTGGTGGTCAATGTTTTCTTGCTCATGTTTCTCCCTTTCGTCATCCAAAATTGTTCGTCTGATTAAAAGGTAGGCACCCTACCGAATAAATTCAAATTGATTAATTTTTATATTCTGATAAGTTTTTCTTATGGCAACAATGACATTAAAACAGATGCGTTACGCACTCGCCGTGCAAAAACATGGGCACTTTGGCACGGCAGCCGAAAAGTGCCATGTGACGCAACCTGCCCTTTCGCAACAGATTCAGGTGCTGGAAAATCATTGCGGCAAAAAGCTGTTTGAACGGCTGGGCAAAAATGTCATTCCCACGCGATTTGGCGAAGTGTTCTTGCAAGAGGCAGCGCGGATCATCGATCAGGTGGATAGCCTTGAAGAAGCGGCCCATGAAGCCCGCTTTGGCTTGTCCGCGCCGCTGCGCGGGGCACTGATCCCAACCATTGCACCCTATTTCCTGCCCCACTTCTTGACGACATTGGCGGAAAACTTTCCCACCCAATTGTTCAATTTAGGTGAAATGCAAACCGAGCCGCTTTTGGATCAACTGGCCAATGGGGAGCTGGATTTCGGCATTATTGGCACCAAACCACCCCTTGAGCGATTTGAAGCCCAGGCACTATTTGACGATCCGTTTGTGCTGGCGGCCGCCCGCCAAAAACAACTCAAAAGCCCCATCGATCTGAATGCGATGCAAAAAGAAGAATTGCTCTTGCTCTCTGAGGGACACTGTTTCCGTGATCAGGCAATTGAAGCGTGCAGCCTATCGACCGAGCGCGACGACAAGAACCACCCCTTTGCCGCCACATCATTGGCCACTATTGTTGAACTGGTCGCCAAGGGCTTCGGGGTCACGCTTTTGCCTGCCCTCTGCCTAAATCGCGAAATTCGCAGTGAAAATATTGCGTTGCACGAGCTTCAGTCGCCCGGTGCACACCGCACCATTTCGATGGTGTGGCGCCGCACTTCAACCCAAAAGCAACAATTGCGTCAAATCGCAACGCTTGGCAGCGCATTGGCCAGCGCGTGCCTAACCATGCCTGCTAAACGCGTTGATTATAAAGCTGTTGCGGCCACACCCGCACCTTGATCTCATCGCCTTGGCGCACAATGCCCGGCCGCTCCACCCAAGCCACCAATCCACGCAACTCTTCAGCCGCTTTTACAAATCCGAGTTCAATATCCTCGCGCGCCTCATAGTCTGCCTGTAACGCGGCGCCCGCGATTTTGCAGGGCGCGTTATAGCCGTCAATCCGCAACACCGCGCCTGACGGGAAAAAGATTTGCGTACGCGGCGGCACTTGCGAGAATTGCGGCAATCCCTGCACCAGCATATTCGCGCCAATACGCCCGGCATCAATTTGCTCAACATCCAACCGCTCGGCAATGATGGCAACTTCTTCCACCGACAACAGCGACACCTGCCGCTCATTGCGCATTTCAGTGCCGCGCTTATACCAAGGCTCGCGTCCGCCAGACTTACGCGTCAACCCGGCATGATGATCGCCCACAATCCCTTCAAAACTCAGTTCGAGTTCAGGCACCGACGCGGAAATAAAATCGTCCCCGGCGGCCAAAAACAAATCTGCGATTTCGGCGGTAAATTTTTGGGCAGGCAGCTTGGTCATAAAAGCACTTTCTTGCGCGCCCGCGATGCCTGCCGCTGGCGAGTAAATGAGTCATAGGTAAAGATGGCCAATGATATCCAAATCAACACAAAACTAAACATCCGCGCCGCATTTAGCGGCTCGCCCAACAGCCAAACGGCGAACACAAAGTGCATGGAGGGCGCGATATATTGGAAAATGCCAATCGTGGTCATGCGCAAACGTTTTGCGCCAAAGGAGAACAAGATCAACGGCCCCGCGGTCAACGGCCCGCTCATGAACAACAGGAACCAGATCAGCAACCCCGCCTCTGGCGTCGCCATGGGATAGGCCGGCCCCATCACCATCAACAGCACCACTGCAAATGGCGCGATCAGCAAGGTTTCGAGCAACAAACCCGGCGCAGCGCCGACATCCACTGTTTTGCGGAAATAGCCGTAAAAGGCGAAACTGTTGGCCAGCGCTAGGGAAATCCAGGGAATACCGCCCAACCCAATGGCCTGTACAACCACCGCGATCACCGCCAGCCCAATGGCAGCGGTTTGAAATTTATTTTGACGCTCGCCCAGCAAAATCATGCCCAATGCCACATTCACCAGTGGCGTCATGAAATAACCAAAGCTGACTGAAAGCACATTCTCGGTGCCCGCCGCGCCCACAAAAATGGCCCAATTGATTGAAATCGCGATGGTCGATGCAATCAGCAAGAGCACCGATTTTCTTGATTTGAAAACAGCCGTGATTTCACCCAACCGCTTCACGGCATACAAAAACAACGCCACCACAAGGGCGGACCACAAGACCCGGTGTGCCACGACAATATAGGGACTTACGTCGCCCAACAGTCGAAAAAAGAGCGGGAAAACGCCCCAAGAGGTGTAAGCAGAAATCGCCGCCATGGCGCCCAGTTGCGTCTGGCGTGCTGTTTCATCAGTGGTCATCAATGAGCCTTTCAAAGGGTGTGCGGTCCGATTACACTTTTTTCACTGGTTTGACCAATCAAACTGTTAAATAGTCCCCATCAATAGAAACGATCGGTGGCTCACACCCCGGCCAGAAATTCACTCAGCACCGCATTGAAAACTTCGGGTTGATCCAAATTCGGCAAGTGCCCCGCATCAGCGATGAGTTCGGTTTGCATATGCGGATGTGCATCTGAAATCTGGTCATTCAACCACGCGAAATAGGTCAAATCCAACGTCCCAGCCACGTTCAAGACTGGCACACGCAGCTCCCCCAGACGCGAATAGCATTCAGGCCGTGGTGCTCCATGATTCAATGGGGGATGATTGTGCTGCAACTCATTCATATCTAAAAACAATTCACGCAATTGCCCTTGCACCCGCCCCTCGGCACCATGCGCCCCATCCAGCCATAAACGTGCTTCAAACTGGTTGAGCGCAATAAGGTCGTTTAAATCCTTTTTGGCCTCATATTCCGTCGCGAGCTGCAGTTCAGCTTCATCACGCTCAACGGCGGGCGCACCGGGAATAGACGCTGCAACCAGCATCAACCCCGCCACCCGATCCGGGTGCGTCAAAGCGAAGGCCAGCGCCAAACCACCGCCGAGCGAACACCCCACCAAAATGGCACGGCCAATCTTGAAATGATCCAGCACGGCCAACAAATCATCGACGTCAGAATAGGCAACATCAGCACTTTGGGTGCGGCCATAACCGCGCTGATCATAGGCAATAGCTTGCAGCTCGAGCCCCAGCGCATCCAATTGTGGTTGCCACATACGGTGATCAGCCACCCCGGCATGCAGAAAAACGATCGGTGCGCCATATCCCTGTTCAACGCCGAACAGAGCTGCACCATTGGTTTCAACCGTAAATCCTGCCATGATGAACATCCCCAAGCACACGAGCCGTAAATCTCGATTGTGAATGAAACCCGATCCCGACTCTGTGCGTTTATCTTGTGCACCTTAACTCAAAAAGGAAAGGGCAATTCTATGAAACCGATTATCACATGGCTGCTCGTTGCCAACGGCACCGAAGCGAAAGTGTACGAAAACACGGGCCCCAACAAAGGGCTGACGCCACTTTCCGACCACGAACATGCGCGCGAAGCGCTAAAAACAGGCGACATTGTCGCCAATGATCGTGGCCGCACGTTCCCCTCTGCTGGTGAGGGACGCAGTGCGATGGAACAACAAACCGATCCTGATGATGTGGAGCATCAAAAATTCTCCCGCGAAGTCGCTGAGCATATGAACAAAGCGGCGCAGGAGAAAAAATTTGATCGCTTGATCATCGCGGCGCCACCCCAAAGCCTTGGCGAAATGCGCAAGCACTTCAATAAGCATTTGGAAGAAAAGCTGCACGATGATGTGCCGAAGGATTTGACCAACATCGCCACGGCAGACTTGCCGAGCTACTTTAAAAACATGGTGGTGTTTTAAAAAAAAACGCCCCGCAAAAGCGGGGCGTCTAATTGAATCAGAATAACCGTTTTATCGCGTAAGCGGTTTATACGACACGCGTTTCGGGTTTGCCGCATCGGGGCCCAAACGGCGGATTTTGTCTTCTTCATAATCCGCAAAGTTACCTTCAAACCATTCAACATGGCTATCGCCTTCAAACGCCAACATGTGCGTTGCCAAGCGGTCGAGGAACATCCGATCGTGAGAAATGATCACGGCGCAACCGGCAAACTCTTCCAACGCCTCTTCCAGCGCCGCCAAAGTTTCCGTATCCAAATCGTTGGTCGGCTCATCGAGCAGCAGCACGTTCGCGCCAGATTTCAACATCTTGGCCAAGTGAACGCGGTTGCGTTGACCGCCTGACAAATTGCCAACCTTTTGCTGCTGATCGCCGCCGCGGAAGTTGAAGGCTGATGTGTAGGCCCGGCTGTTCATCTCGCGCTTGCCCAGCGTGATGATGTCATTGCCTTCAGAGATTTCTTCCCACACCGTTTTGTTGGCGTCCAAGGAATCCCGGCTCTGGTCCACATAGCCCAGCTTAACCGTTTCACCAATGGTGATGCTACCTTCATCTGGCTGCTCTTGGCCGGTGATCATGTTAAACAGGGTTGATTTACCCGCGCCGTTCGGCCCGATCACGCCCACAATACCACCCGCAGGCAGTTTGAAGTTCAGATCGTCAATCAACAAGCGATCCTCAAAGCCTTTTTTCAAGCCTTCAACTTCAATTACCAAATCACCCAAACGTGGGCCAGGCGGCACAATGATTTGCGCTTTGTTGGACTGGGTCCGCGCTTCGTTGGCTTTAACCAACTCATCGTAGGCTTTAATACGCGCTTTCGACTTCGCCTGACGCGCCTTCGGTGACGCAGCCATCCATTCTTGTTCGCGCTCCAAAACCCGCTTCCGCGCAGCATCTTCGGCAGATTCCTGCTTGTAGCGTTTGGCCTTTTGCTCAAGATAGGCCGTGTAGTTGCCCTCATAAGGAATGCCGCGACCGCGGTCCAATTCCAAAATCCAACCCGTGACATTGTCGAGGAAGTAACGATCGTGGGTAATGATCAACACGGCGCCAGGGAATTCACGCAAATGCTTTTCCAGCCAGGCGGTGGTTTCCGCGTCCAAATGGTTGGTCGGTTCGTCGAGCAGCAGCAAATCAGGCGCTGAAAGCAAGAGCTGACACAAAGCAACACGGCGCTTTTCACCACCGGAAAGGTTTTCAACGGCCGCATCAGCTGGCGGGCAGCGCAAGGCTTCCATCGCCATTTCAACCTGTGAATCCAAATCCCACAGATTCTCCGCATCGATCTGATCTTGAAGGCGAGCGCCCTCTTCCGCTGTCTCGTCCGAATAGTTCATCATCAATTCGTTATAACGTTCGATGATGTCTTGCTTCTCTTTAACGCCGAGCATCACATTGCCGCGCACGTCCAAAGATGGGTCAAGCTGCGGCTCCTGTGGCAAATAGCCAACCTTAGCGCCATCGGCCACCCAAGCTTCACCCTGAAACTCTGTGTCGATACCAGCCATAATTTTCAACAGTGTAGATTTACCCGCACCATTTGGGCCCAAAACACCAATTTTGGCGTCCGGGTAAAAGCTCAGATGAATGTTATCCAACACCTTCTTGCCGCCGGCATAGGTTTTGGACATGCCATGCATGTGATAGATAAATTGACGCGCCATGAGAATGTAACTCCGAAAACCGCTTTAATATTGCCCCTCTGTTAAGCGAAACCGGGGCTAAGAGCAATGGCCAAACCAAGATTTCCTCACGCAGATTGCGCCCAACATTGCCGCAACCTTACCGCAAAATGACCAATCCTTAAGTTGTGTCCAACCTGCGTTCACCCTAGGTTTTTGCCAAGGGGCGAAAAAAGGAAATCTGAAATGCAAAAATCAATCAATGTGAAAAAACTCGTCGCAACAACCTTCTGTGTCGCCGCCCTTACTGCCCCTGCTATTGCCGCAGGCCCGGGCATGTTGGACAATGATCCAAAGCGCCCCGTTGCGGCCATTGCCGCCGACCTTAACATCGCTGCCGACCAATTCGTCGCCTGCTTTAATGATGTGAACCCCGCCCCTAAAGGCACAAATCCAACGGGTGCACGGGAAAAAGCCAACAAGGCGATCCTACTCCCTTGCTTGCAAGAGGCCAATGCCGACATCACCAACAATATGCTCGATCAGGTGATGGATAAATATCGCCCCGAAGGCCGCGTGGCTGGCCGATAGCAACAATACGGCGTGAGGGGCGCACGCGCCCCCGCGCACTGACGAGGCGCTAAACCGGCAAACCAGTCATGGGTTTCACCACCCGAATGGCCAGGTTGGACTGAATGCGCGCCACGTGAGGCAAACGCGACAGGCGCGTACGGTGCAGGCGTTCAAAGTGATCCGCATCTTCACACACGAGCCGCAACAAATAGTCGGACGCCCCCGCCACCAACGATGCTTCAAGAATCTCCGGTGCCGAGCGCACCGCATCCTCAAACTCAACCAAAGTCGCCTCGCTCTGGTCGGTTAAACTCACCTCCACATAGAACAACATACCAAAACCCAAAATATCGGGATCAAGGTGGGCATGATACCCGGAGATGAGCTTTCGCTCTTCCAAAAGTTTCACACGTCGGTGGCATGCAGAGGTTGATAACCCGACCTGCTCACCAAGTTCCTGCATTGAAATTCGGCAATCTGCCTGCAAAGACCGAATTATTCGCTTATCTAGCTGATCAAGGGAAAAAATGCCGATTTACTCCATAAAGACGAGAAATTTTACAGGCATTGTAGTTGTACGTACACAAAATTGCAATTTTTTCCGGTTGAAGTTGACCTATACTTGTCCTCAAATTCAAATGCGGAGGAGTTTCCAATGAAAATCGGTGTACCCAAGGAAATCAAAAACCATGAATATCGCGTTGGTTTGACGCCAGAGAGCGTGGCTGAGTTGATCGCAAACGGCCATGAGCTTTATGTCCAAACCAACGCAGGCGACGGCATCGGCGCAGCTGATGAAGTTTATGCCCAAACTGGCGCGACAATTTTGAGCACGGCAAAAGAAGTTTTCGACATTGCCGATATGATCGTAAAGGTCAAAGAACCACAAGCCAATGAGCGCGCCATGCTCAAGCCCGGCCAAATCCTTTACACCTATTTGCACTTGGCACCCGATCCCGAGCAAACAAAAGACTTGGTAGAGAGTGGCGCCGTGTGCATCGCCTATGAAACCGTAACTGACAGCGCTGGCGGCTTGCCCCTCCTCAAGCCAATGAGCCAAGTGGCTGGTCGCATGTCCATTCAAGCCGGCGCTGCCGCTTTGGAAAAAGCACATGGCGGTCGCGGCGTTTTGATGGGCGGCGTACCTGGCGTACACCCGGCTAAAGTCGTTGTTGTTGGCGGTGGCGTTGTTGGCTTTAACGCTGCGCAAATGGCTGTTGGCATGCACGCTGACGTGACCATTCTGGATCGCAACCCAGCGCAACTCGAGCGCTTGTCCAACCATTTCGAAGCCAGTGCGAAAGTGGTCTATTCCACCAAAGCAGTTTTGGAAGAACTGGTGGCAGAGGCTGATCTGGTGGTCGGCGCTGTGTTGGTCCCCGGTGCGGCTGCACCAAAATTGGTGACCCGCGAAATGCTGAAAACCATGCAGCAAGGTGCTGTGTTGGTGGATGTGGCGATTGACCAAGGCGGCTGCTTTGAAACATCAAAAGCCACCACCCACGCTGACCCAACCTACATCATCGACGATGTGGTGCACTATTGCGTGGCCAACATGCCCGGCGCGGTTGCCCGCACATCAACCTACGCGTTGAACAACGCCACATTGCACCACGCGGTGCAAATCGCCAACAAAGGCTGGAAGCAAGCGTTGAAAGACGACGCGCATTTGAAAAACGGCTTGAACGTTTGCGATGGCAAAGTCACCTGCGCGCCAGTGGCCCGCGATTTGGGCTATGATTTCGTCAGCGCGGACAGCTTTTTGGTCTAGCCTGACCAATCAAAAATAAAGCATTGGAAACCGCTCGGGAAATTCCTGAGCGGTTTTTTTATGGAACTGATCCGACCGTTCTATTGTTCCGTATATGTGAACAGATAAGCTAATTTTACGCATTAGATTAAAGAGCAATATAGCAAATCGTCCAATTGACATTGTTCGCGAAGATTAGCTGAATAATAATTAATCCTGACCTTTTGTTTGAAGGGGTAATATAATGGACATGCTCAACGCAATGCAGACATTTGTCGCTGTTGCCGAAAACCACGGGATCACGGCCGCCTCAGAACGGCTTGGATGTTCAAAAGCCATCGTATCGCGCACCCTAAGCCTTTTGGAAGAACGGCTGGATGTTCGGCTGCTGAATCGCACCACACGGCGCGTTTCACTCACCGAAGCGGGCAGCGAATATCTTGAGCATTGCCGCAATATTTTGGAACAAAACGCCGAAATTGAGAGTCGCTTTGCCGAAAAAAGCCTGGAACCACAAGGCCGCCTACGCATCGCGGTGCCGGTAACTTTCGGGTCACAATATGTCGCCCCGCTTCTGCCTAAATTTCTCGAGCGCCACAATAAGGTGCAGGTCGATTTGCACATGTCTGACCGTTATGTCGACATCATTGAGGAAGGCATGGATATGGCCATCCGCATTGGCGCAACGGGATCGGACTCGCTGATCGTGCGCAAATTTGCCGAAACACACCATAAGCTGGCCGCCTCCCCGGAGCTGATAAAGAAGATGGGCGGCAAGCCAAAGGATGTGAGCGAACTGAAAAACTGGCCATCGATCACCTATTCCTTGCGCCAAAATTCGCCAAACTGGCAAAATTTCCGCGTCGCGCCGGATACCATCCGCACCAGCACCAACAATGGCGACACCATTGTCACCTTGGCCGAAGCAAGTGTTGGCTATTGTTATCTGCCCACCTTTATCCTCAACCCGGCGTTGGAGCGGGGCAGCCTCGTGCCAATGCTGGAAGATGAAGTGATCGATACAACACCGCTTTATGTGCTCTATCCCCACCGTCGTCGATTGCCGCTGAAAACACGTGTGTTCATCGACTTTATGGTCGAGAATTTTTCCGACCTGTAAATGAAAAAGGTCAGCTGTCCAGAGCTGACCTTTCTTCGCTTAGAGCCGAAGCTCAATGGCTGATCAGGCCAAACCTTTATTCATAAAAGGTCGCGATCTCTTCTAAGGGCTTTTTCTCCGTCGCATGACGCGGGATCTTGGCGTTTTCGTCCGGATACCCCACCACCAACAAGATATACGGCTTGTCCGATGTCGGCCGATCGCAAATCTCATTCAAAAAGCTCATCGGGTTGGGCGTGTGGGTCAACGTGGCCAAGCCAGCTTTGTGCAAAGCGACAAGCAAAAAGCCCGTGGCGATGGACACAGATTCGGGCACATAATAATTCTTATATTTCTTGCCATCTGCGCCATAGCTGCGCCGCTCGCCAAAGATAGCGATCAGCCAAGGTGCCTTTTCCAAAAACGGCTTGGACCGATCCGTACCGATAGGCTTTAGCGCTTTCAGCCATTCTTCGCCCGCGCGTCCGGCATAAAAGGTTGTTTCTTCAATCTCAGCCTCTTCGCGGATGCGCTTTTTCATGTCAGCATCACCAATCACCGCAAAGTGCCACGGCTGATGGTTGGCGCCATTCGGCGCCGTGCCCGCAGCCTTCAAGCACGTTTCAATGATGTCGCGCGGCACAGGTCGGTCAGAAAATTCCCGCACCGTGTGCCGCTGCTTAATGTCCTCATAAAAAGCCTTTGCCGCTTCGCGCATTTCCGCCACCGGCATCTCTTTGTAGTCAGGTAAGTCAATCGGCTCAAAATCCTGCCCGAATTGCTGGTCAACCATCCCATCCCCCAGTTATTGTCTACTATTATTGTCTGACAATATCAAAAACCACATTTCTGTCAAGCAGAGACCGAACGCCACCACTCAAAATCGATATTAGGCTTGGGACGCGGGCTCTAGCTTGAAATGACTGCTGGGCAAGGCTTGCACCATGTCGCCCGCATTCAGAATGTGCTGGCGCATGGCGGCTGCCGCTTCAATGCTGCGCCCCGCCACCATATGCTCCACAATAACGCGGTGATCTTGGTTGGTGCGAAACACAGATTGTTGGTCCACCAACACGCGAAATTGCAGCCAGTAGATTGACGTTTCAAACTGCAAAATCACACTTTGCAGATATTCATTATCAGCCAGCTCTGCCAAATAATGGTGAAATTCAGTATTGAGTTGGGAAAATGCCGTCAGGTCACGCGCCTCTTCCGCCGCATCCATTTGGCGCTGCAAATCAAGCACATGATCCGGCGACGCCTGCACAAATGGCGTGGCCAATTCAACCCCCAATGCCTCCAACGTGCCGCGCAAAACATATAGGTCCTGAACCTGTTTACGCGAAAATTGCCGCACGCTCACGCCACGATGGCGCTCTGAAATCAGCAACCCCGCAGCAATCAAACGCTGAAAGCCTTCACGCACCGTACTGCGACTCACACCCAGATTTTGAGTAAACTCAGCCTCGACCAACCGCATCCCCGGCGCCAAACGCCCGGTCCGCACCGCATCAGTGATCATCTGCACAACAGATTCTACGCTGGATTCTGACACCAGTTACCCCCAAAAAATTTCGCCCTAGCGCGCACGCTAAAAAGAAAGAGTTCTCTTTGCAACCAAATTGCAATGCAATTCTACCAGTTTTCAGTGAATTTTTCAGTATAAATGCGTAAAAATCTACATTATTGTCCGACAATATAGCCAAACGATAGAAATACCATTGGGGGGATAGATTTATGGCGTGGATCAAGACAATTCCATTCGATCAGGCAACCGGTCGGTTAAAGCAGCTTTATCAACGTGTGACCGGGCCCGACAATAATGTCGATAATATCATGATGATGCACTCTTTGCGCCCCCATTCCATGGAAGGGCATATGGCGATCTATAAATATGTGCTCCACCACGCCAACAACACCATTCCAAAATGGTTTTTGGAATGTATCGGCACCTATGTCAGCTATTTGAATAAGTGTAATTACTGCTTCGAGCATCATTTCGTCGGCATGAAGCGAAATCTCAATCATGACGACCGCGCAGACGCGATCAAAGCCGCCATCGAGCGCCATGACATCTCAAGCGCCCCGCTTTCACATCAAGAATTGGCCGCCCTCGCCTACGCCCAAAAGCTCAACAATCAGCCCGGCGAAATGGTGGAAGCCGATGTCGCCGCCTTGCGTGATGCAGGCTATGATGATGGTGAAATATTAGAGATCAACCAAGTCACCGCCTATTTCGGCTATGCCAACCGCACCGTACTCGGCCTCGGCTGCTCCACCGATGGCGATATCATCGGCCTGTCGCCCAACAATTCCGATGATCCGGATGATTGGAACCATAGTTAGGGCGAAGCCCCTGCCCCACGCTCATACGTCATCCCCACGCAGGCGGGGATCCAGTCAAGTGCTAACCAAGCACATAAACTAACGGTTTGCCCGCAGATCGTCCCATCTGGCTTCCCGCCTACGCGGGAATGACGGGAGGGCAAAACTGACGCACGGGTGGGCACTAAAACCTAGCAATTCCCTGCGGCGCGCGCGCATAAAGCTGCAGCCCCGCCTCTTCCGCCTTATCCAGCGCCAAAGCGGTCGGCGCGGAAATCGACAGCAGCGCCCCCACATTATGCCGGGCCCCCTTTTCCACAATTTCAAAGGAACAACGGCTGGAGACCATCAAAAATCCGTCAGGAAACGCCTCGCCCGCCAATGCGGCCCGCGCCCGTGCCCCGAGCAGCTTATCCACCGCATTGTGGCGGCCTACATCCTCGCGCACCGCGATAATGTCACCCGCGAGCGACACCCATGCCGCGCCATGCACGGAATGGGTTTGCTGATTAAGCTGTTGATGCGCCGAGAAGGCGGCCATGGCCTTATCCATCGCGTCCGTGGTTGGCCTTACCGCCGCCACCCTAGGCAATCTCGCTAAAAACTGATCCGCATTGTCCAGCCCACACAGGCCGCAGCCGGATGCGCCGACCAAATGTCGTCGTCGCTGGGTTAAATCCAGCCGCTCCAGCCGCTTCTCGTCAATCTCCATATGCAAATCAATGCCCAGCACATTTGTCTCGGCCCGCACAGACTTAATCTCCGACGCGTCGGACACAACGCGCTCGCTGATGGAAAAACCATAGGCAAAGTCTGTTAGATCCCGCGGGCTGGCCAGCATCACGGCATAGTTGCGCTGGTGATAGACCAGGGCCAACGGGCACTCATTCGCCAATTGCCATTGATCACGCGCGCCATCAATGTCGATATCGACGGCCCGCGCCACCTCTTGATCTTTATCCGCCACTATTCAGCCGGCTCTTTCGACTCGTCCATCAATTGGCGCAAACTTGGCGTTTCAAGCTCATATTGCTCTTGCCACGCGGACTTGTGGTTGGCCGGAGCCACTTCCACCGCCGTCACCTTATATTCCGGACAATTGGTGGCCCAGTCGGAATTTTCCGTGGTGATCACATTCGCGCCCGTCTCCGGATGGTGGAAGGTCGTATAAACAACACCCGGTGCCATCCGCTCGGAAATCACAGCGCGAAGGCTGGTTTCGCCTTTGCGCGACCGCAAGGACACCCAATGGCCATCGCGAATGCCCCGCGTTTCGGCATCACTCGGATGAATTTCCAGCACATCCTCGCCCCACCAATCAATATTGGAGGTCCGGCGCGTCTGTGCGCCCACATTATACTGGCTCAAAATCCGACCCGTGGTCAGGATCAGCGGGAATTTGCGGTTGGTTTTCTCGGTGGTCGGCACATATTCAGTGACCACGAAGGCCCCCTTGCCGCGCACAAAGCCATCCACATGCATGATCGGCGTACCGTCCGGCGCATCATCATTGCACGGCCACTGCACAGAGCCTTCGCGGTCCAGCCGCTCAAAGCTCACCCCGGCAAATGTCGGCGTCAGCGCCGCAATTTCGTCCATGATCTCGCTGGCATTGGTATAGTTCATTTCGGCATAGCCCATCTCATTGGCCAGCCGCTGCGTCACTTCCCATTCTTCCAGCCCAGTCGCAGGCTTCATCACCGGCCGCACGCGGTTGATCCGCCGTTCGGCATTGATAAAGGTGCCGTCTTTTTCCAAAAAGCTGGTGCCCGGCAAGAAGACATGGGCGAACCGCGCTGTTTCATTCAAAAACAGGTCCTGCACAATCAGCATATCGAGCGAGCGCAAAGCCTCCTCCACGTGCTTGGTGTTGGGATCAGACTGAGCGATATCCTCGCCCTGCACATACATGCCCTTATAATGGCCTGAAATGGCTTCATCGAACATATTGGGAATGCGGAATCCCGGCACACCATCGAGCTCACGCTGCCAGGCCTGTTCAAAGCTGCCGCGCACCTCTTGATCCTCAATACTGCGATAACCAGGAAGTTCGTGCGGGAAGGAACCCATATCGCATGAGCCCTGCACATTGTTCTGCCCACGCAGCGGGTTCACGCCTACACCGCGCACGCCAATATTGCCAGTGGCCATCGCCAAATTGGCCATGCCCATCACCATAGTAGAGCCTTGGCTGTGCTCGGTGACGCCCAAGCCATAATAAATCGCAGCCTTGCCGCCTGTCGCGTAAAGCCGAGCAGCTTCACGGATCGCATCCGCATCCACGCCGCATTCCGCCGCCACGCTCTCGGGTGAATTGATCTCATCGGTGATGAAATCAAACCATTCCTTATAGCTCTGCAAATCGCAGCGCTCATCCACAAAACCCTGATCCATCAAGCCTTCTGTTGCGACAACATGGGCGATCGCATTGATCAGGGCCACATTGGTGCCTGGCTTCAGCGGCAAATGGTAATCTGCCTCAATATGCGCAGACCGCACCAAATCGATCTTGCGCGGATCAGCCACGATCAGCTTCGCCCCCTGACGCAGCCGCCGTTTCATTTGCGAGGCAAAAACCGGGTGGGCATCGGTCGGGTTGGCCCCGATCACCATGATCACATCGGCTTCTTCCACGGAGTCAAAATCCTGCGTCCCGGCGGAGGTACCAAAGGTCTGCTTCAAACCATAGCCGGTGGGCGAATGGCAGACGCGCGCGCAGGTATCCACATTATTGTTGCCAAAGGCGGTGCGGATCATTTTTTGCACCACCCACACTTCTTCCGCAGTACAGCGTGAAGAGGTGATGCCGCCAATGGACTTACGCCCATATTTCTCTTGCGCCTTCTTCAAGCCGTCAGCGGCAAATTTGATTGCTTCGTCCCAGCTCACTTCGCGCCATGGATCGGTGATCTTGTCGCGGATCATGGGTTGCGTGATCCGGTCCTTATGGGTGGCGTAACCCCAGGCAAAACGGCCCTTCACGCAGGAATGGCCATGATTGGCCTTGCCATCCTTATAAGGCACCATGCGGATCACCTGATCGCCACGCATCTCCGCTTTGAACGAACAGCCCACGCCACAATAAGCGCATGTCGTCAACACAGTGCGGTTCGGCACCCCATGGTCGATCACAGCCTTTTCTTCCAAGGTCGCTGTCGGACAGGCCTGCACACAAGCGCCGCAAGACACACATTCAGAGGAAAAGAAATCTTCCGTGCCCAACGCCACCTTGCTGTCAAACGCACGGCCAGAAATGGTCAGCGCCAAAGTGCCTTGCACCTCGTCACACGCCCGCACGCAGCGCGAACACACAATGCATTTGCTCGGATCAAAGGTGAAATAGGGATTGCTCTCATCCTTGGGCGCATCAAAATGATTTGCCCCCTCATAGCCATAGCGCACATCGCGCAGGCCAACCTCGCCCGCCATATCCTGCAATTCGCAATCGCCATTGGCGGCGCAGGTCAAGCAATCGAGCGGGTGGTCGGAGATATAAAGTTCCATCACCCCGCGGCGCAGCTTTTCCAAGCGCGGCGTTTGGGTGGACACGCTCATGCCATCGGCCACAGGCGTGGTGCAGCTCGCCGGGGTGCCTTTGCGCCCCTCAATTTCCACCAGACACAAGCGGCACGAGCCAAACGAATTCATGCTGTCGGTGGCGCAGAGTTTGGGAATATCCAGGCCCACTGTCGCCGCCGCGCGCATCACGCTGGTGCCTTCAGGCACGTTCACCTCAAACCCGTCAATGGTCACCGACACTTGTTTGTCGGATTTCGATGCGGGGGTGCCAAAATCTTTTTCTTTCAGGATCGACATATCGTCCTCCTATTCCGCTGCACGGACAGCTTGGTCTGGCTCAAAATCGTCTGGAAAGTGCTTTTTCGCGCTCATCACGGGGATCGGGGTCATCCCGCCCATGGCGCACAAAGAGCCATCCACCATCAACTCGCAAAGGTCATCGAGCAGCACCATATTTTGCGCCCAATCCTCGCCTTTGGCAATGCGGTCCATCACCTCGGTGCCGCGCACCGCGCCGACACGGCACGGCGTACACTTGCCGCAGCTCTCTTCTGCGCAGAATTCAAAGGCATAATGCGCTTGCTCGCGCAGATTGACCTGATCATCAAAAACCACCAATCCGCCATGGCCAACGCCCGCGCCATGCTCGGCCAGCGTTTCATAATCCATCGGCAGGTCCAGCAAGTCTTCTGGCAAATAAGCGCCCAACGGCCCACCAATCTGCACCGCGCGAAACGGTCTACCGCTTCGCGTGCCGCCGCCAAAATCTTCAATCAAAGTGCGCAGCGAGAGACCGAAAGCTTTCTCCACCAAACCGCCCTGAGCAATATTACCCGCCAGTTGAAACGCCAAAGTGCCTTTGGATTTGCCCATGCCATAATCGGCGTAATATTCACCGCCCTTGGCCAGAATGATCGGCACGCTGCACAGGGAAATCACATTGTGCACAAGGGTCGGCTTGCCGAACAGGCCTTCCAGCGCTGGCAGTGGTGGCTTGGCCCGCACCTGTCCGCGCTTACCTTCCAAACTATCGAGCAACGAGGTCTCTTCACCGCAAATATAAGCGCCCGCACCGACAAACACTTCGAGATCAAATGCCTGATTCGATCCCAGAACATTGTCACCCAACAGATTGTTTTCTTGGGCAATTTTGATCGCTTGATTCAATACTTTAAGAGCCACCGGATATTCGGACCGCAGATAGATATAGCCCTTGGTGGCGCCCACGCCCAACCCGGCAATCGCCATGCCTTCAATCAGACAAAACGGGTCGCCCTCCATGATCATCCGGTCCGCAAAAGTGCCGCTATCGCCTTCATCCGCGTTGCAGACAATATATTTCTGGTCGCCCTCGGCTTCGCTCACGGTCTTCCATTTGATGCCCGCCGGAAAGCCAGCACCGCCGCGCCCGCGCAGTCCGGATAGCATCACATCGCCGACAATTTCCTCGCGGTTCAATTCAATAGCCCGCTTCAACCCGGCCAAGCCGCCATGTTCTTCATAAGCGTCTATATCCAGCGGATCGATAATGCCGCAGCGCGCAAAAGTCAGCCGTTCCTGCTTCGCCAAGAAAGGGTGCTCATCCACTTCGCCAATGCAACTTTGATGATCAGCTTTGGTCAAAAAGTCCGCCTCAAACAGAGAAGACACGTCGCCTTCATCCACATTGGCAAAGCCGATCCGCTTGCCTTCCTGTTCAACCTCAACCAGCGGCTCCAACCAGTGCATCCCGCGCGAACCATTGCGCACCAATTGCACAGAGGCATCGCGCTTTTGCGCTTCGCTCAAAATCGCTTCGGCCACCTCGTCGGCCCCAAGGGCAACGGCGGCGCTGTCTAAAGGCACGTAAATTTTGATCATGCTATGCCTCCACCCGCTTGGCGATTTTATCAGCATCGGCCTTAGCCACCAATTTGCCGTTCACTTCGGCGGCAGGCGACACCGAGCAAAGCCCGAGGCAATAAACCGGCTCAATCGTCAGCTCCCGCGCCAAATCCGTTTCGCCCAGCTTCAGGGCAAAGCGCTCCTCCAGCGCCGCCACCAGCTCACGTGACCCCACAGACTGGCAGCTCTCCGCCACGCAAACGCGCACATGATTTGCACCCGCCCGCTGGTCACGGAAATCAGCATAAAAGCTGATCACGCCTTTCACTTCGGCTTTGGTTTGGTTGAAAAGGTCTGCCGCCACGGGCAGCACATCCTCAGGCAAATAACCCAACTCTGCTTGCACCGCGTGCATCGCCGAAATCAGGCCGCCTGTTTCGCCCACATAGGGCGCAATAATGTTGTGCAACTTCTCTGTCATGGCGTTAGCTTCCCCCTCCCGCGTGCAACCGTCAAGCGGTTGATGCGTCATACCTTTGTTCAGGGCAGCCGAAATTCTAAGCCGCATGCGCCCTAAATCATTTTAACCTTAAAATAAATGTAGGCGCAAACCAATTCTACATCGAATTTGCCATGCAACCAAATGACAATTGGTTGAGCAACAACTTACCCATATCGCACCAAGCCCAGCCGATCGCGCTGCGCAAACCGAATGGTCAACAACACAGCCACCACCGCAAGGCCAAGCGCCATGCCTGCCCACACGCCAATGCCGCGCCATTCAAACACGAAGCCGAGCAAATAACCCACTGGAATGCCCACAACCCAATAGCCAAACAAAGCAATTGCCATCGGCACTTTGGTATCTGAAAGGCCACGCAAGGAGGCCGCTGCCATCACCTGCCCGCCATCCACCAATTGGAAAACGCCGGCAATCATGATGTAGGTCACCGCAAAGTTGAACGCCGCAACATTCTCCGGGTCGGCCGGATTGAGGAAGAACTGGACAAAAAAACCAGGGAACAGAATGTACAACATGCAGGTGAACACCATGAAGCCAACACCCATGGCGATATTGGTCCAGCCAGCAACCATCACCCCGATGGGCGACCGACGCCCATGGCAAATGCCAACACGCACCGTGGTGGCCTGGCTAATGCCCAGTGGCACCATAAATGAAATCGCAGTGATTTGTAGCGCGATCGCATGGGCGGCCAGCTCCGGCTTGCTCAGCCAGCCCATCATAAAGGCGGCCACAGAGAACATGCCGACCTCCGCCATCAACATAAAACCGATGGGGACGCCCACACGGATCACGTCGAAAAAGCGCTGCCAATCCGGTTTCCAAAAGCGCTGCAACAGATTGTAATCTTTGAACCGCTTGAGCGCGAGCGCATAAAACAGCGCAAACAGGAAGGTGGCGCTGTGCACAATCACAGTTGAGATACCAGCCCCCAACAGCTCCAGCCGCGGCAGGCCAAAATTGCCGAACATCAAGCCATAATTGCCAATTATGTTGAGCACGATCCCCACCAAGGTGGCGAACAGAACAACCATGGTAATATTATGCGCCGCCAAGAATGACCGCATCACCGCGAACAGAAGGAAGGGATAAAACTGAAAGGCCCCAACCCGGGCATAGGTCTCCGCCAGCACCGCAATATCTGGCTCCTGCCCCAGCAGCAAAAAGATATGATCAATTTGCAGCATAAAGGGAATGACGATTGTGCTGAACGCAATGCACACCCAAAAGCCCTGACGCACCGTGCGGCGCACCGAAACCTCATCTTCCTCACCAATGGCCTTCGCCATCATGGGCGCAACAGCTGTCACCAGCCCCATGCCAAAAATCAGGAAAAAAAACATAAAGGAGTGCGCCAGCGCCCCGGCGCCCAAAAATTCAGGCCCAAGCCAGCCCATCATAATCACATCTGATGTGCTCAACCCGATCTGCGCCAATTGCGCCAACACCAACGGCCACGCCAATTTAAACGTCGTCCGCGCCTCATCCGTCCACATATTGCCCGCGCCCTGGGCATTTTGCACTTGTGCCACAGCTAAATCCCTCGATCATATAGTTCTGGATCGCCTGAGAGGCGCAAATCGCGCGTGAGGCCAGAAATTAGTATGGCTGAAAATCTGTCAGCCGGATTTAGATTTGGCAAGATGTGATCGAAAAATTTTCATCAAAAATAAGCCAAAGGTGTTTGGAAAGAAAAAATGGTGGCCAAAAGGTCACCATTTGGGAACCTAAGGCGAAGCCCCACACGCGTGTTTCCCCTCACCCGTCACCACCGGGCTTGACCCGGTGGTCCATGCAGCATTTGTAGCCCGGTGAAAAATGGGTTGTGGTTTTGACCCATGTCAGAGCCAATTCGCGGACATATCGCCAACTGGCTAACCGCAAATGGATTACCGGATCAAGTCCGGTAATGACGTGGGTGTGTGATGACAGGCAGCGTCATTCAAGCCAATCGGCACCTCAAGTGCGCGTCTGGCCCAAATCGCAACCTACATATTCGGATAATTCGGCCCCTCACCGCCTTGCGGGGTGGTCCACACAATGTTGCGGGCCGGGTCTTTGATATCGCAGGTTTTGCAGTGCACGCAGTTTTGAGCGTTGATCACAAATTTCGGGCCATCATCGCCCTTCTGCTCCACCACTTCATAAACCCCGGCAGGGCAATAACGCTGCGCAGGCTCATCATACTCCGGCAATGTTTTTTCAATCGGCACAGACGGGTCTTTTAGCTTCAAATGGCAAGGCTGCTCTTCCGCGTGGTTGGTGAACGAAAAGCTCACATTCGTCAGCCGATCAAAGCTCAATTCCCCGTCCGGTTTTGGATAGGTCAGCTTTGGATAATCCGCCGCTTTGCCTGTGGCTGCCGCGTCAGAAACGCCATGGCTCTGTGTGCCCAAAAGCGGCTTGCCGAACAATGAAGCCCACCACATATCCATGCCGGAAAGCATAACGCCCAATGTGCCTTTTTTGCCCAAAGGCTTCACATTGCGCACCTTGTCGATATCTTTATAGATCGGGCCAGTCCGCACTTCGGTCTCGTAAGCGGTCAACTCATCGCCCGAGCGTCCGGCGCTCAATGCTTCAACCACTGCATCAGCCGCCGCAATGCCAGACAGCATCGCATTATGATTGCCTTTAAGCCGCGCAAAATTGAGCGTGCCTGCCGCACAACCCAAAAGCGCGCCGCCTGGGAACACCATTTTTGGCAGCGATTGAACACCGCCACCTGAAATCACCCGCGCACCATAGGCAGTGCGGCGACCGCCTTTCAGCAGCTCGGCCACATGTGGATGGTGCTTGAATTTTTGGAATTCGCCATAAGGGAACAGGTGCGGATTTTTGTAATCCAGATGCACCACAAACCCGACATAAACCTGATTATCTTCCAGATGATAGATAAAGGAGCCGCCGCCCGCATCCTTGTCCAGCGGCCAGCCCATGGAGTGTTCAACATGCCCCAACTTATGCTTGGACGGGTCGATCTCCCAAATCTCTTTCATGCCCAGACCATATTTCTGATGGTCAGCATCTTTCGCCAGATCAAACTTCTCAATCAATTGCTGCGACAGAGACCCGCGCGCACCTTCTGAGAAAAACACATATTTGCCGCGCAATTCCATGCCCGGCTCATAGTTTGGCCCCGGCGTGCCATCCGGATTCAGACCGAATTCGCCCGCCACAACGCCCGCCACTTCGCCGTTTTCGCCATAAACAAGTTCGGACGCCGCAAAGCCGGGAAACACCTCAACGCCAATCGCTTCAGCCTGCTCGGCCATCCACCGGCACACATTGCCCATGGACACGATATAGCAGCCCTTATTGCTCAAAAGCGGCGGCATAAACGCGTGCGGAATGGTCTTTTTGCCGGTTTCAGAAAAAACATGGAAATGGTCGGTGCCGACAGCGGTTTTGATCGGCGCATCTTTTTCCTGCCAATCAGGAATCAGCTCATTCAGGCCGGACACATCCAAAATCGCGCCGGACAGAATATGCGCGCCAACTTCGGAGCCTTTTTCCAGCACCACCACAGAAACATCATCGCCCGCTTTTTGCTTGATGCGTATCGCCGCCGAAAGCCCTGCAGGCCCCGCGCCAATAATCACCACATCATATTCCATTGCTTCGCGTTCGATTTCTGCCATGCTGTTCCCCTGAAACCTTATGCCTTTAGGTTGTGCGCAACGCGCATTATTTAAACCCTAAAGCAAGTCATACCGCAAACAAACCGGGCTGCCAATTGACCCTTTTGCATAAACAAATGCGCAATTGGCATCAGCAGCCCTATTTTTGCTAAACTTTAGCGGCGGTGATCATGATCTCTACATCAAAATCAGGCGTCGCCAACTTGCTTTCGCCACACGCGCGCGCAGGTGGGTTGGCTGGATCGATCCATGCATCCCAAACCGCATTCATTTCGTTGAAATGCTTCATGTCTGAAAGCCAGATTTCCGCCTTCAACACATTTGATTTTGACGTGCCAGATTCGGCCAACAAGCGATCAATCTTGTCCAAAATGCTTTTGGTCTGCTCTTCAATGCTGGCCGCAGGCGTGCCCACTTGGCCGGCCAAATAGACCATATTTTCAAAGATAACAGCTTGGCTCATGCGTGAACCGGGTTCAATGCGTTTAATGCTCATTTTTTCTTCCTCTTAGTGTTCAAATCGCGCAGGCGAAAGGCTGTCCACCAACCATTGCTCTGCAAATGTAGGTAATTCCACTTCCATCAATTGGCAGGCTGCCAATTCTGACAGGGCCGCGGAGGTCTGAATGCCATATCCACCTTGCCCTGCAAGCCAGAAAAAGCCTTTTTGGTCCGCTGAATAGCCAGAAATTGGGGTACCATCTGGCGGAAAAACCCGCAGCCCGGCCCAGCTATGCTCCAGCCGGGTCACTTCAAAATTCATCATTTCTTCAAAGCGGAAAAGCCCTTCGGCCAACACCATATCGTCAACAAAGGCATCATGCGGCTCGACCAGATCTTCGTCGGCGGGCGACACCAGAAACTGCCCCGCATCGGGCTTCATATACCAGGTCTCCCCGGCATCAACCAGCATTGGCCAATGCATGGATTGCTCTGGCTGTGGCGAGGGCAAAACACCAATCGACCGCCGTTTGGGCTGCAAACCAACCGGGCGCACACCACACCGTTCAGCCACCACATCGCCCCACGCACCAGCGGCATTGACGATTTTGTCCGCTTCGACTGGCCCGGACTTTGTCTCCAAAACCCAATGGCCCGATGCATTGCTGCCGGAAAGCACTTCGCTGTCCGTGCGCACTTCGCCACCATTTTGCTTGATCTGCTTTAGCCAGCCCTGATGCAGGCCCGCCACGTCCAAATCTTTCGCGTTGGGTTCGTGCGCTGCGGCCACTAGTTGCTCTTTGTTCAACAGCGGCATCATCTCAATCGCCTGCTCCACGCTGATAGGGATCAACCCCTCGCCTGCCGCCAGCAACTCGTCCAAATGCGGTTTGTGCGCTTCATTGGCCACAAACAAAATGCCCCGATCACCCAAAACGGAGTAATCGAAAATCTCTTTCGGCGGATTTTGGAAATATTGGAATGACGCGCGGCTGAGTGCCCGAATGGTGTCATTGCCATAATTTTGCACGAAAATCGCAGCGGATCGGCCTGTGCTGTGCACGCCGGGTCGGTCCTCTGATTCGAGCAGAACAATTTTCAGCCCACGCTGCGCCAGTTGCGCACCTATGCCTGCCGCCGCAATCCCTGCGCCGACAATGGCCACATCATACTTCTCTGCCAATTTTAAAACTGTCCCTTGATTGGAAGTGTCATCCCACCGACGCGCAAAGCATGGCATTTCTCACGGCATATTTCCACCATGAATTCCGCCCTAATCGGCGCCAATTAGCGCCCCACCGCATAGCCTTGCATTTGCCGCGGATTGGCCGCCGCCCGCAAAAAGCCGCCGCTGGTCTGCGCTGCGGTCATCCGGCCAATGGCCCAGTCGCTATCGGCCACCACATTGTGGCCCTTCGCCCGCAGGGCCTCAATAGTTTGCTGGCCAAAACGGGTTTCCACCTCCAAATGCCCGGCATCGATCTCACGCGGATAGAAGCTGGAGGTAATATGATTGGTGAAAAAGCCCGGTGAATCGATGTTTTCCTGCAAATTCAGGCCGAAATGCACATGGCGCAAGAAGAAATGCAGCGACCATTGGTCCTGCTGGTCCCCGCCCGGGGTGCCGAAGATCAGCTCTGGCTGACCATCCTTCAGCGCCATATTGACCGAAAGCGTTGTCCGCGGCCGCCGCTTCGGCGCCAAGGCACTCGGCGCCTTTTCATCCAACCAATACATTTGCGCCCGGTTGGTCAGGCAAAAGCCCAAGCCCTCCACGACAGGCGAACTTTGCAACCAGCCCCCGCTTGGCGTGGCGGTCACCATATTGCCCCAGCGGTCGATAATATCTAAGTGGCAAGTGTCACCCTTCACATTGCCATTTTCGCCCAATTCCTGATGGTCAAATTTGGCCACTGTCGGCTCACCCATGCTGGTATTGTTGCGGCCCTCTTCGGTCTGGCCCTTGGGGCGATCAATGGCGAACGGCGCTGCGTCGCCAATGTGCCCCGCCATCAATTGCAGGGAGGCCATATCGCCAATCAATTGCCGCCGCGCATCATTATAGTCCTCGCTCAGCAACACATCCATCGGCACATCCACAAAGTCCGGATCGCCATAATAGGCTTCGCGGTCGGCAAAGGCCAATTTGCCGGCTTCGGTCACCAGATGCACAAATTGCGGGTCGCGTTCATCCAGCGAATCCAGATCAAAGCCCCTGAGCAGCGCCAATTGCTGCAACAAGGTGGGCCCCTGCGTCCACGGCCCGGCTTTCAACACTTCATATCCGCCATATTCATAGCTGAGCGGCGCTTCATAACTGGCCTGCCAGTTGGCCATATCATCCGCTGTCAACACGCCCTTGTGTACACGGCCAGATGTGTCCATCAACTCATTATTGGCAAAGAAATCGCCAATGGCCTCGGCCACAAAACCGCGATACCACGCGTCCCGCGCCTTATCCACTTGCGCCTCACGGCCGCTCACCACTTTCGATTCCTCAATAATCCGCCGATAAGTCGCCGCCAATTGCGGGTTGGCAAACTTGCCGTTCAAGCTGGGCACGTTGCCGTCTGGCAAATAGATCGCGGCGGAGCCTTGCCAATGGTCGGTGAACAGATCTTTCACTTTGCCAATCGTGCCCACAATATTGGGCACCAGCGGAATGCCCGCCTCTGCATAATGAATGGCATAGCTCAAAACATCCTCGACACTCATCGTGCCATAATCGCGCAGCACCATCATCCAGGCGTCAAACGCCCCAGGCACCACCGCGGACAGCAGCCCAGAGCCTGGCATAATATCAAAGCCTTCATTGCGGTAATGGGCGATGGTCGCCCCTTCCGGCGCGACACCCTGCCCACACACAACTTGTGGTGCTTCGCCAGACTTGGCGATAATCATCGGCACCTCGCCGCCCGGCCCGTTCAAATGTGGCTCCACAACCTGCAGCACAAACCCAGTAGCCACCGCCGCATCAAACGCGTTGCCGCCGCGTTCCAGCACCGCCATGCCAACAGCACTGGCAATCCAGTGCGTGCTGGCCACAACGCCAAAATCACCACGAATTTCTGGTCGGGTTGTAAATGCTTGCATGGCTTGGCCTCCCTATCGCCCTTTCGAGCAGGTATCTTATTGAATTGGTTGCACCAATATTGACTGCAAAGCCCGTCGCGTCAACACGCCACAAGCTCGTTTTTGAGCCACTGGGGAACTCGGATTGTGAATTAAGCTCATGCAAACATTGCATTTCATTGGATTTACGCTAAAAATCATAAAAACCAATTGAAAGCGGGGAACAATTTGGCACCTTCACCAAAGCCCGACATGCAAGATACCGCCCAAAAGCCAGCGCCCGAGCGCGCTTATGAGGCAGTGATCGCAAAAATTCGCGTCATGATCGAAGAGAAAAATCTCGGCCCGGGAGACACCTTGCCCCCTGAGCGGCAATTGGCTGAAATCTTCAATGTGTCCCGCCATTCATTGCGCGAAGCCATCCGCGTACTGCAGGAAAAAGGTGTGCTCTCTGCTCGTCAAGGCAGCGGCAACTACATCCAGTCCGCCACCCGCGGCGATCTGATGCGCACCTTGGCCGTCACCACCAATACCGGCTCCCGCCGCGCCCTTGAAATTTTCCAACTGCGCGAAATCATGGAGCCACAATTGGCCGCCCTCGCCGCAGAAATGGGCGAACCCCGACATATCGAAATGCTGGAAGCGATTCTCGATAAACAGGGCCAGACAAGTGATGGGATTGAGCTACGAAAACTCGATCATGAGTTTCACGAAACCCTCGCCGCCGCCACAGGCAATGCCACCCTTTATGAGCTAGCGCAAAACATCAACCGCTCGCTTCTGCCCCCCAAAACCAAAATCTACGACAACCGCGAACGCCAAGTGATTTCACTGGAAGGCCACAAACGCATCGTCGACGCCATCAAAAACAAAGATGTCGAAGGCGCCAAAGCCGAAATGCGCGCCCATATCGCACGGGTAAAATCGACGGTATTTTAATCAGGAACTCGCAGGCGACAGCACTTCTCTTGCCAATCGCACCCACGTCATTGCAAGACTTGATCTTGCAATCCATTTGCGGACAACAGCTCGGCACCTAATGCCTTTATGTAGGAAACTATTCGTCCGATAACTTCTACCCTGCACCCCGGCCAGCGTGAAATGGACCCCAAGATCAAGTCTTGGGGTGACGCCGGGGGTGTAATGGGCCGCAACAAGCCACGACGCCGTCATTCCCGCGAAGGCGGGAATCCAGGCCAGATTGTTCACTGGCAATTCATCAGATTTGTGCGTCTTGAGTAGCCCCTGCCTAGATCCCCGGGTCAAGCCCGAGGATGACGCCGGGTGTGGCGTAAATTACCCCAAATAACCCTTATAATCACTCACCAGCAAATGCATCGGTGCTTCATCTTCCTCAATCTCGGCAAACCGCCCAATCGGCTCGCGGAAAATATTGTCGGTTTCATCGTCATTGACGGTGGAGACTTCACCAATCAGCACATCGCCGCCCTCGCCCCAAAAGGCATGCCAGTCGCCCGGCATCAGGGTGACGCTTTCACCCGGCGCAAACTTCAGCTTCTCGCCCGGCTCAAAAGGCCGTTCAATGCCGTCACACAGCACCACGCCACCGCGATCTTCGGCAAAATTGCCCTCATCGTCGGAGCCGAACAGTTCGATCACCATGGTCGCGCCGCCGCGATTGATGATGTCTTCGGCTTTGATCACATGGGTATGCATGGGCGAAAGCTGGTCCTGCCGCGAGATCAATAGCTTTTCCGCATAACACATGCCGCCACCGCGCTGCAGGTCCGCCAAACGGCCATTACGCAGGGTAAAGAGAAACAGGCCCATTTCATCAAACCGGCCCGCGCCATAATCAGTAATATCCCAACCACACCGCGCATCAATCAAGGCCCGCGCCTTTTCGACATTGGCCTTAAATTCTTCCGGCGTCCAATAAGCAAAGGGCGGCAGCACAAAGCCAAAAGACCGGATCATCTCATCGGCTTCAGCCATAATTTCATTAATGCGGGAACGTTTCATTTTAAACTCTTTGGGACAGACAGGGACAATCGTGAGGCTCTAGTGTTAAAGCCTCACCTTTATTTATCAAGCCCCGATAGCGCCTAAATGACTTCTCGCAAATGCCGCATGGGCCGTCCCGCAACGATATTTTGCGCCACACTCACAATCGCATCGGCATTGATGCCATAATGAGCATAAAGGTCAGCGATGGTCCCCGTTTGCCCAAAATGCTCCACGCCAAGCGGCACCGTGCGATGGCCAGCGACAGCGCCCAGCCAGCCCAGAGTTGCCGGGTGCCCATCGGTCACCGTGATGATCGTGCAATGGGGCGGCAGTTGCGCCAACAGCCGGTCAATGTGGGATTGGGCATCAGCCTGTCCCCGCCGCCGCGCCCGCTGCGCTGCGGTCCATCCTGCATTCAGACGGTCTGCTGAGGTACAGGCCAAAACCCCAATGTCGCGACGATCTTCGCCAATGCGCCCCGCCGCTTCAATCACTTCCGGGGCCACCACGCCTTGATAGGCAATCACAATCTCTGCATTCGGCCCCGGCTCACGCATCCAATAAGCCCCGTCAATCACGCCCTGCTTGAACGCGTCATCCTTGCGCCATTGTGGCTGCTCAATCGGGTTGGTGGACAAGCGCAGATAAACAGAGCCGCCCGTTTCATCGCGCAGCCATGTCCGCTCGTCCGGGTCGCCTTCGCCATCGCGCTGCATATAGTCAAAGGCCCAATGCATGATGGCCGACAATTCATCCACATAGGCAGGTTCAAACGCCGCCAGCCCATCTTGGCTCATGCCGATCAATTGCGTGCCGATGGATTGGTGCGCGCCACCTTCCGGCGCCAGCGTTACGCCCGATGGCGTGCCCACAATCATAAAGCGACTATCCTGATAACAGGCATAATTGAGCGCATCCAGGCCCCGCGCCACAAATGGATCATAAACCGCGCCAATGGGCAGCAAGCGCTCGCCAAACACCGAGTGAGACAGTCCCGCTGCGCCCAGCAGCAAGAACAAATTCATCTCGGCAATGCCCAACTCAATATGCTGACCATCGGGCGAAAACGCCCATTTCTGCGCTGACGGAATTCGTTGGTCCTTAAACTCATCATTGAGCTCGTTGCGGGCAAACAGACCCTTACGGTTCACCCAACCGGTCAAATTGGTCGTCACCGTCACATCGGGCGATGTGGTCACAATCCGCTCCGACAAAGTCGGGTTATTCTTGGCAATCTCATCTAAAATCTTGCCAAACCCCGCTTGGCTAGCAATCTCCCGATCGGCCAATTCAACGGGTGCGCCCACCTCAACCGATGGTGCGGAGAAGCGGCGCGTGCCTTGGGCGAAAAACGGCACCTGATCCAAAAACTTCTGGATCGCCGCCGCGTCTTTCACAAGTGAGAATTTTTCCCACTCTTCACCGTCAGCCACACCCATCTGGCGCTTAAATTCATCCATTTGAGTTGTGGTCATCAACCCACCATGATTGTCCTTATGCCCCGCCAACGGCGTGCTCCAGCCCTTAATGGTGTAGGAAATAAATACCGTCGGGCGATCATGATCGATGCTTTCAAAAGCTTCGACCAAACTCTCCACGCACTGGCCGCCCAGATTGTTCATCAGCTCGCCCAATTCTTCGTCGGAATAGCTCTCGATCAGCTTGGTCACATCGCCTTGATCGCCAATCTCATCCAGCAAACGGGCGCGCCAAGCCTTGCCGCCCTGATAGGTCAGCGCCGAATAAAGCTGGTTCGGACAATTATCGATCCATTCTTTCAGCTTGTCGCCGCCGGGCTGTTCAAACGCCGCGCGTTGCTTCACCCCATATTTCAGTCGCACAACCTCCCAGCCGAACGCTTCAAAAATTGGCTCCAGCCGTTTCCACAAACCTTCGCGGATCACCCCGTCCAGGCTCTGGCGGTTATAGTCGATAATCCACCACACATTTCGCAGATCATGCTTCCAGCCTTCTTGAAGACATTCAAAAATATTGCCTTCATCCATTTCCGCATCGCCCACCAGCGCCACCATTTTGCCCATTGGCTTTTCGGCGGCCCAGCTTTTGTGCTGGATATAATCCTGGATCATCGAGGCGAAAGCTGTGATGCCGACCCCCAACCCAACAGAGCCTGTGGAGAAATCCACATCATCAATATCCTTGGTGCGGCTGGGGTAGGATTGCACCCCGCCAAAGCCGCGGAAATTCTTCATCCGGTCCAGCTCTTGATTGCCCATCAAATATTGGATCGCATGGAAAATGGGCGAGGCGTGCGGCTTCACCGCCACCCGATCTTCGGGCTTGAGCACACTAAAATAGAGCGCGGTCATGATCGACACGATCGAGGCAGAAGACGCCTGATGTCCACCAATCTTGATCTGCTGGTCACCCTTTGGGCGGATATGGTTGGCATGATGCACCATCCAGCACGCCAGCCACAAAATCTGCCCTTCCAGCTCTTTGAGCTGCTCTATTTTCTTGCTCATCGCCCCACTCCCTTTGATCTAGCCTACGCAACCTGCGCTCTTGCTGCCGGCAATGCCTGCTCCAAATCGGCCCAAATGTCCTCAACCTCTTCGAGCCCAACGGACAACCGCACCAAGCCCTCGGAAATGCCATGTTCGGCACGCTCTTCCGGCGTGTAGGTCGAATGGGTCATGGAGGCGGGGTGCTGGATCAAGGTTTCCGCATCCCCAAGGCTCACCGCCCGCTGGATCATGTCCAAACGGTTCATGGTGGAAATGCCCGCCTGCATGCCGCCAATCAGTTCAAACGCAATCATACCACCAAAATCAGCCATTTGCTTTTTCGCCAGCTCATGCTGCTCAAAGCTTGGCAGGCCGGGGAAATAGACTTTGGAAATCATCGGGTGCTGTTCCAAACGCTTGGCGATTTCCATCGCGCTTGCACAATGGCGGTCCATGCGCAATTGCAAGGTTTTCAAGCCGCGCATAATCAACATGGCATTGAACGGCGCCATCACCGCGCCCGTCATATCCTTCATGCCCACCAAGCGGACCTGATCGATATCTTCCTTGCGGCCCGCAATCAGCCCGGCGATCACATCGCCATGGCCACCCAAATATTTGGTGGCCGAGTGCAGCACCAAATCCGCACCATGCTCAATCGGGCGGGTCAAATATGGCGTTGAATAAGTGTTGTCGACAATCACCTTGGCATCAAATTCATGCGCAATGGCGCTCACCGCTTCAATATCCACCAGGCGCATATTTGGGTTGGCCGGGGTTTCAAAATAAACCACCTTGGTTTTGCCGCTGATAGCTTTGGCCACATTTTGCGGGTCGGTCATATCCACATGGGTGATGTCCACACCAAACTTTTGCAGCCCGTGGCGCATGTAAGCAAAGGTGCAGCCATAAAGCGTTGTGTCGACAATAATCTCATCGCCCGGCGCCACAAAGGTCCACAAGGCAGACGTCACAGAACCCATGCCAGATGCATTGGCCAGTGCCGCTTCCGCGCCTTCCAGCACCGCCATGCGCTTTTCCAGCAAATCATTGGTGGGGTTGGAGATGCGCGAATAAACATGCCCCTCGCGGTCACCAGCAAAGATTTCCCCGCCATGCTCCGCTGTTGGAAAAGCGAAGGTCGAGGTCAAGTGCAGAGGAGGTGTCAGCGCACCGCCCTCATCTTGCGGGTCATAGGCATGGTGAATGGCTTTAGTTGCAAAACCTTGGTTTTTATTATTGTGGGTCATGTCGCGCACCTCCAATTGCTGTGGCGGACCGAACGGTCCTCTCTTACCCAAAAGAATAAAAGAAATGGCACGCAATGTTCTGGCGAAATTGACCCCAAAGTGGTACATTTCAGCAATATTCTGCCAAGGAGTAGCGACAGAATGGATAAAACTGATCAAAAAATCATCCGAGAGCTGCAACGCGACGGCCGCCTGACCAATCAGGAATTGGCTGAACGGGTTAACCTCTCCCCCTCACCTTGCCTGCGTCGCCTGCGCAATCTAGAGCAACAAGGCATCATTCGCGGCTATAGCGCCATTGTTGATCAAAAACGCTATGGCCTGCCCGTCACCGTGTTCGTCCGCATCAAACTGCAGCACCACACAGAACAAGCCGTTGGCGAATTTGAAACCGCCATCAAATATATCGATGAAATTCTAGAAGCACATCTGATGACCGGCGATTGGGATTATCTTTTGCGCGTGATCGTCGCCAGCCTCGAAGACTATGAACGCTTCACCCGCCAATCCATTCACCGGATTCCCGGCGTCGCTGGCATTGAAACCAGCTTTGCCTATGGCGAAGTAAAACGTACCAATCTGTTTCCGGCGATCTAGACCAGGCCTAAACACTTTCTCCGCCACCCAACAATACCCATTGCCGACCCAAAACAGTCTTGCTACCCTCACAAAATCTTTTACTGCTTCCGAATTTCGGCTTTACTATTATGAGTTTCCTATCGCTTTCCCCGGCGCGAAAATCCGCTGCGCCGCTGTTCATTTATCTGTTTCTTCTTGCGTCAATCGGAACAATTTCAATTCCAACTCGCGCTTTGTTTCTCACTGAAGAGTTGGGCGGCAGCAAATTTGAAAATGGTCTTTCATTCGCTTTACCCGCTCTAGCCTCCATATTTATTTTACCGTGGATGGGTGACCGATCTGACAGCTTACGCGACCGTCGTATAATTATCAGCATCAACCTTCTGATAATTGCCGCTAGCTTTATGGTTATTTCCATGGCGCATACCGCCTGGTTTTTCATCATGCTCACCCTTATTTTCACCCCAGCCTTCGCCACTGCAAACAGCCAGTTTTTCGCCTGGGCGCAAGAGCGCGAAAAAGAGCGATTTGGTGACCAAGCCACAGAGAGCGGTGAATTGCGTATGGGCTATATCGCGGGCTGGGTGGTTGCCCCTGTGGTGGGCGGGCTGCTTCTTACATGGGGCCTGACCTATCGCAATCTCTTTCAACTACAAACATTTGCCTATATCGCGCTCGCCGCCCTGATTTGGGCCTTTGCCCGCGCCAAGACCATCCAACCCAAACAAACGGGCGAGCGTTTCAGCTGGCTGCGCTGGCGCTCCATGCCGCAAAATCTGCTTTATGTCGCACTGTTTGTTGGCCTGGTTCTGTCGGGCGATATTGTGCGGCTGGCCAATCTGGCTCTGTTTATCCATAAAAACATTTCAACCGCCGCCATTGATGTCACCATCGCCTTCTCCGCAACGCCGCTTATGGAGGTTCCCGCCACTGCGCTCTGCATCTATTTGGCCAGACGCATATCCAAAAAACACGTGCTGGCCATAGGTGTCGTGGCAGGACTTATCCACTTTGGGTTGTCCCCTTTCGCCACCTCTTTGGGGCAAGTGGTTATTTTGCAGGCCCTATATGCGTTTGTGCCAGCCTCTGCGCTTGGGGTCGGCATTGCCTATGCGCAGGCCTGCGCACCGGACCGGATGGGCTTTGCCACCTCATTTGTATTTGCAGGGCAATCCCTTGCCATCCTGCTGGGTGGCGCCATCGCCGCTTTCGGGGGATTATGGCTCAGCATTGAAATGACCTATCTGGTGCCCATTTTCACCATTCTACTTGGCGGGTATTTCTGGTCAAAGTTAGAGAAATTCTGACAAACCGGAAAACCAAACAACAACGGCGTAGAAAGTCAGTCGCCTTCCTTATCTCCCATGCTGCAATCGCAGCAACCGGAGATGGATTTTGGACAGAGATTTAAACATCGCCCCATATATGGGTTCACGGGTTGGCGTGCAGCAGGTGGCATAAAGCACGCCTAGTTTCGCCCCAACCGCTTCAAGCTGAACAGTAAATGCCGCGGCATCGTCCGGCGTCATGGTTTCCAGCGCCAATTGCCCCTCGCCAAGGCGCTCAACTTCCTCGATCAAGCCTGTCATCTTTTCACTGCGCTTGTGCAAGCAACACGTCTTTTGCAGCTCCACCAATTCAGCTTTGCAAACTTGAATTTGCGCCTCAATCAATTGTTTTTGTTTGCTCGTATCACCCATAAATGCCCCTCGCCATTCCGCACAAAACCAAACCGATGCGGCTTCCAGCAGCTGTAAGGTTAACACGAAAGATGAAAAAACTAACGCTTGACCTTCCAGTAAATGGAAGGATTATTGAGCAAGAATAAACTCGAAAGGACAATCCTCAATGACAAAGTTCAACGTACCTGACATGACTTGCGGACATTGCGAAGCCACTGTGCGGAAAGCAATTGGAGAAATTGACGGCACCGCAGACGTGAAAGTTGATTTGAGCGCCAACAAAATTGACGTGACATCAACGGCGAACAATGATGACATTCTGGCGGCCTTGGACGAAGCAGGCTATCCTTCAAGCATCGCGTCTTAAGTCCATATCCGGCGATTAAGCCCGCTTATGCATCTGCCCATCGGCTACAATGAACAATTGTTCACGCCCAAATCGCGACGACACACCGCAGCCCATTGGTCGTTCATTGCTGATCATGTGGGCACGTCCATTGTTCTGCCCGACGGGTGTTGCGACGTTATTTTGCGCTTCACGGTGGATGAACATCACGCCCCCGCCAGCATCTCCCCCATTATCACCGGGCCCGCCACATCGCCCTTTAGCATTGACTATGCGCCGGGGGATGGGTGGGCAGGCTTGCGGATCTATCCGGCAAATGCGCGCACCTTATGGGGCGATCAATTGCCCAACGCGCAAGATCAGATTTTGACCGGCGATGACGCCATCACACAGTTGCCTAACCTTGCCGCGTTGATCAACACAATCACGCCGCAAACCAACATTCATGATGCGCTATTGGCGCTGCCGCCGCTGCAAAATTTCGACAATGATCGGCATTTGGTGCACCAGCTCATTGACCTCATTCATATAAGTGGCGGCCAGATCAGCATCAATCAGCTGGCAACAAGCACCAGCCACTCCACCCGACATATCCTGCGCACCTTTCGCAACATGGTTGGCCTTTCCGTCAAGCTATATGCCCGGATCATTCAATTTCACCGGGCCCTTAACCTGTTGCAAAACGCTAGCCTGCCAAACGCGGATGTGGCATTTGAATGCGGCTATGCCGACCAAGCCCACATGATCCGCGCCTTCCAAAAATTCGGCGGGTTTTCGCCCAGCCGCATCCCGTCAAATCTATCCTTGCCCGGCTTGCCCGTCATTTAATGGCATAAGCCAATCCATGTCCGATTTGTTCAATCCGAACGAGGCGCTGTGCGCTAGTTTCAGCCTATCGAACAAGGACGAAATCATGAAGTTTGGCTATACCATCATCTATGTCGAAAATGTGCTCGAAACCGTCGCTTTCTATGAAAAAGCCTTTGGCCTGCCGCGTCGTTTCATTCACGAAAGCAATCTTTACGCGGAAATGGAAACCGGCGACACAGCCCTCACCTTTGCAGGCGAGGAAGCAGCGGAATTGTCGAACCTCGCCATCACGCCAAACCGGAAAGACAAACTAAGCGCCGGTTGGGAAATCTGCCTGGTTTGCGAAGATGTGCACAAAGCCTATGCCCACGCGGTTGAAAATGGCGCTTTGCCGCTCTCCCCGCCGGAGGAAAAGCCTTGGAACCAGACTGTATCCTACGTGAAGGATTTGAATGGCTGCCTAGTCGAAATCGCATCACCTGTCAGAAAGTAAGATCATGACCCCAGAAATCGGAAATGAAATCACCAACAAGGTGAACGAGTTGATTTTGGCGCTTTGTCCCGATGCGGGCTTCACCAGCAAATATGGCGGCACACTTATCGAAACGGTGGCGGGCGATCCCAAAAGCGCGATAGGCGGCCTCTTTTGTTATGAAAACCATGCCTCTTTTGAGTTCTCCAACGGCGCGACGTTTGACGATCCCAACCATCACCTGGAAGGAAAAGGTAAATATCGCCGTCACCTCAAATTAGTCACGGCAAAAGACATCGACGAAAAACAGCTTGAGTTCTATTTGCGGCAAGCGCTCTGCTGAAACAAACATCTGGACCATAGGCGCCCGGCAAGCTATGTTTTGGCCTCAATATGTCACGGCTTTTTTCCACGATGCCCCCAAATACTGATCGCCGAATTCCCCAGCAAGAACGCAGCCGCAAGAAGGTGGAGCGGATCTTGGCAACCGCACGGCAATTGATTGGCGAACATGGCAATGACGCGGTCAGCATGCGCGAAATTGCGGCGAAAGCCGAATTGCCGATCAGCACCATCTATCAGTATTTTCCCGACAAAAGCGCACTGCTGCAGCACATCATGCAACAATATTTGGACCTGACGCGGGATCAGCTACGCCAGCATTTTGACGATGTTGGCACAATCGAACAGTTTTTGGAGCAGATCGGCACCGCGGTGGATGATTTTTTCACCTTATTTGGCCAAGAGCCTGCCCTCAGCGTGCTGTGGGCCGCCATGCAGGCCGACCCCAAATTATGCACTTTGGACGCCGAAACTAGCCAATCCAACGCTGTGTATTTAACCGACATTTTACACAAATTGGCGCCGCAAACAGATAAAGCCGCCACCAAAATTGCCCTTTGGCAATTGCTGCACAATGCCAGCACCAGCGCCCAATTGGCGCTGCACATGCCCAAGGATCAACGCCGCCTGCTCGCCGAAGAGCTTAAATTCACTTTGCGCCTGCGCGTTCAGGCATTGCTGAACTAGCGGCTTTGCATGGGCGTCTATCGGCCGTGCTGCAACCTCAGCAATCTCAAATGGATTTTGGACAAGGATTTGAACATCGCCGCATAAATCGGCTCGCGCGTTGGCGTGCAGCAGGTGGCGTAAAGTATGCCCAGCTTTGAGCCAACCTTTTCGATTTGTGCGATAAAATCGGCGGCGTCGTCGGGTGCTATTGTCGCTTGCGCCAGCTGCGTCGCGCCCAATTGCTCAACCTCTTCGATCAAGCCAACCATCTTTTCGCTTCGTTTGCTCATGCAACATGTTTTTTGCAACTCAATCAATTCCGCCTTACAAACCAGAATCTGTTCCTGAATCAATTGTTTCTGCTTGTCCGAACTGCTCATATCCATGCCTTTTTTATCAATGCGGGAACGCACTGATGCGGCTTGCAGTTACTGTAAGGTCAAGAGCCAAAAATCAAAAATGAACCCTTGACCTTCCAGCAAATGGAAGAGTTATTGAGCAGTAACAACCATGAAAGGACGAACAAATGGCAAAATTTAATGTACCCGACATGACCTGCGGACATTGCGAAGCCACAGTGTCAAAAGCCATCAAGGAAATTGATGGTTCGGCTGACGTGAAGGCAGATTTGAGCGCCAACAAAATCGACGTCACCTCAACCGCCGACAATGCAGCAATCCTCGCCGCACTGGACGCCGCAGGCTACCCCTCAACCGTTGCATCATAACCAATTGGCTGGGCGCACCACCTGCGCCCAATCGCCCACCGCCCAAGGCAGCTAATCGCGCGCGGCGAGTTACCAATGCGCAAGTAAGGGAAGACAAGTGCTCCACTCGGCGGCTGAGAAATGGTGGACACGATCCAATCTGTTCGCATGGTTTCTGGCCCATGACAGCGGCTGGTCGGTCGGCGTCTGCCATCACCTCGACAAACCGAGAAAATGTATTTAGCAACCTGTCTTTCCGGACGGTGCCATTTAACGTACCGGTAACTACGCCGATTGATTTGCACAATCTTTTACCCAAATTTCAGATCATCACCTCACTCTGCTTTATAAGTAATCGAGGGAGGTACATGAGCATGGATATGCCGGTATTCTTATCGTCAGTGGTTAGTTGGCAATCGTTCTGGCAGCAGCCAGATATGATTTTCTTGCCTTGCGCATGTTAACGCTCGCGGACCGACATACGTCTCAGATCGAGCGCCTGACGCAAGAGCTGGAGCTGGCGAAAGACGAAAATGCAGTGATGGAAATGATCGCGCGCCATGCGAGCGATGGACTCCTCATTCAGGATATCTACGCCCGCATCGAATGGTCGAACCCGGCCTATTCGCGCGTCACGGGATACAGTGCCGAAGAATTGCGGGGACGCAAGCCCCAAGAGCTTCTCCTTCCGCCCGAAAACGCGATGTCTGCGGAAAGCATTGCGGCGTTCAAATACGACATCGCTTCTGGCATTCTCGACTCTGTGGAAATCGTACGCAATGTGCGCAAAAACGGCGAATATTTCTGGAACCAATTGAGCTTTGCCGTCGTCGAATATGACGGTTCCCGCGATCCGAAAATAATTGTCATTTCACGCGATGTCACGGAGCAGATCGAACGTGAGGAAAGTCTCAAGCGCGCCAAGGAGGAATCTCAGTTCAGGGCTGAACACGATGTGCTCACTGGACTTCCAAACAGAATGAAACTCAATAGTTTCCTGTCTGATGCCTTGCGTGAGGCAAGCGCCGAAAGCGGTGAGGTCGGTATTCTGCATGTCGACCTAGATCACTTTAAAGAAGTGAACGACATGCTCGGGCACGCTGCTGGTGACGCCGTCCTCGTGCACGCCGCCAATGTAATGAAAACCCACACCCGCCGTAACGATCTGGTTTCTCGGTTTGGTGGCGATGAGTTTATTATAGTTTGTCCGGGCGTTTCGGGTTTTCCCGTTCTTGAAAGAGTGGCCAAGCGGATTATCACCGATCTGAGGCAGCCAATCCCCTGGGACGACAAAAATATTGTCCTCGGTTCGAGTATCGGCATTGCCTTGTCCAACGAAGGCTCACGCGAAAAGGAAGAACTGATTAAGCAGTCCGATGCCGCGCTTTATGAAGTAAAAAACAACGGACGAAACGACTTGCTCTCATATACAAATGAAATTGGGGAAATCGTATCGCGTCGCACCGAACTTTCCGCTTCATTGTCTGAGGCTATTGCTAACAATCAGCTTGGGATTGTGTTGCAGCCGCAATTCGACCTTTCCACCAGAACAGTAACCGGTTTTGAAGCGCTCATACGTTGGCATCACCCGCAAAGGGGTTTGCTTGCAGCAGCTGAATTCATTGATGTGGCTGGGAAGAACGGCCGCCTGGTAGACGTCGATGCAATCGCCAGAAAAGGCGCACTCGATGCGTTGTGTACCTTGCGTGACGCCGGTTTCCCGCATTTACGCATGTCGATGAACGTCTCTGCACAAATGCTAAATCGGCCGGATTATGTTGACGAACTGAAGTGGGAGGTTGAGCAGCGCGGCCTAAACCCTAAAAACCTCGCCATCGAGGTACTCGAAACGATCCTGATTGAAAACAACGATAATGCAACGACACGGTCAATAAGCGCGCTGTCTGAGGCCGGATTTGCCGTGGAGCTAGACGACTTTGGCACCGGCTATTCAGGGCTTGCCAACCTCGCACGACTGAAAATCCACGGTGTCAAGATTGACCGCGCGCTGGTGCAGGACTGCCCCCAAGATCAGACCGCACAAGTAATTTTGAAAGCCGTTGTCAATCTATGCAAGGATCTTGACTTAAATGTCATCGCTGAAGGCGTCGAGTATCTCGAACAGGCGGAATTCCTCCGACAGATAGGCGGTTCGGTAATCCAGGGCTACGGCGTTGCCCGGCCCATGTCGCTGGAAAACGCAGTCCGGTGGTTGAGGAATACCAACATGAACACCGTGCTGACTGCATCAAACTATATCAGTTCTTCTGTGAGCTGAAGAATTTTCCCGGCCAATATTCCCAATCCTTGGCGGCTAAAGCAAATGACTAGGTGCTTGAGCGCTTCAGTGCAATTGCGTTTCGGATCCGACAATAGTGAAGATCCACTTCATGCTGTTCGGCAGCTTTATTAATCATCGTTGTGAATGACCACTTCCCGCCCCCTTTCGGTAATTTGCGGGAAGCTTTTATCTGGTCACTATGTCCGCATTTCTGACGGCCACTGTGAGCTCGTTTTACGTAAATCGATGCAATGCAGCGAAGATCGGCTTTAGCCTCGCCTCCGTGCAAGCTCGCGGTAAAGCGCAGGTGGCGACACACCGATCTGTTCCGCTACGCTGATCCATTCACCCTTGGGTGGTTCATCATGAAGTTCCAGCCATGCATCCAACCGGTCGGCAACCCGACGTCGGCGCAGGATTTCAATCCGCGCCCGCTGTGCCTGCACTTCTTTTGCGTAGGTCTCTATCAAGCTCAGGGCGGCATCGGGGCGGCGCTGAATAGCATCCAGAAAAGCTGGTCGGGGTAGGCTGGCAACTTCGGCGTCAGAGCGCACAACAGCATCACAATGATAGGTTTCAGCAAATAAGGACGCCTCGGCCAGTGCCATGTTGGCAGTCGCCGTATGCAGTGTGAGCGGCACACCATCAGCCATGGGACGTTCTAGCGCGACAGCTCCAGATCGGACCAGATACATGGATTGAACGCGGTCCCCCTGACGGAACACCGCTGCACCTTTTGCCAATTTGCGAGAAAACGCGCCATTAAATAATTCGAGCCGCTTAGACATGATAGAAATCATACACCGAATGACGCGCGTCGAATAGTCTTTGAATATAGCTTTGAAAGGACGAGCAAAAATGCGCACCAAGATGTTTCTGATAACAATGGTTTGGATTGGCAGTGCCGTATTCGCATACGCGCAAACCAACCATACCGGGCATAGTGACGATGTAGATCATTCAACCCATGGGCAGAGTTCGGCGATGAACGAGGCCATCCTCCGAGAACCCGGCCAAGGCGCTTTTGCAGCCCTGTCAGAAGTCGTGCGCGTGTTAGAGGCCGATCCTGAAACGGACTGGTCCAAAGTTGATCTGACCGGTCTCCGCATGCATTTGGTGGATATGGACCGGCTGATCTCGGACGGAGTGGTTGAGGAAACCAATCTACCGAATGGCATAAGCGCCTTCGTCACTGGCGACGCGGAAACCATCGCTACGCTTCGGCGCATGGTGCCCGCCCATGCTGTGCAACTCGCTAGTGATGATCGCTGGACGGTTGCGGCATCAGAAACTGAAGATGGTGTCGAATTGCGTGTGACCAGCGACAACCCTTCGGTTATCGCACGTATCAAGGGACTTGGATTTTTCGGATTGATGGCGAGCCAAGACCATCACCGTGAACATCATTTGATGATGGCGCGTGGTGAGGAAGCGCACGGCCACTGAGCGGCACCAGAGCAAGCCACCGACCAGAAACAAACAATGTTCAAAGCCGACGCTCAAACCAGAAGCTTGAATGTCGGAAGAGCTCACAAAGCCGCCATTTCCACGCCCCTCCCTAGCCATCAAACCTCACACCTTGCAAAAACTGATCATTGCTCATATATAACCTGAACAATGATCAGTTTTGTTTGGGTAAAATCATGCACGCTATCCTCTCCACGCAATATGGCAATGAAACATCGCTTCAAATCGGCCAAATTGATGCGCCAAATATCGGACCTGACCAGCTATTGGTGAGGGTCAGTGCGGCGGGCCTCAATCCCGTGGATTGGAAAACCTTGCGTGGAGATGCCCGCGCGTTCAGCGGTTGGCGGCGACCGCCGCACATATTGGGGGCAGATTTTGCAGGCACGGTGCAGCAGGTGGGCGCCAATGTGTCCGCTTATCAGCCCGGCGACAAAGTTTTTGGCATGGTGCCCGCCTTCAAGGGCGGCGCGTTTGCCCAGTTGATGGCAGTGTCGCCGGACAATATCGCCCCCATGCCCCAAAATTTGAGCTTTATTGAAGCGGCGAGCGTGCCGCTGGTCGCCCTCACTTCCCATCAATTTCTATTTCAAAAGGCTAAAACCCAACCCCAACATCATGTGCTGATCAATGGCTGTTGTGGTGGATTGGGGCATATGGCGGTCTTGCTGGCCAAAGCCAGCGGCGCAAGCGTCACCGGCGTGTGCAGCACCCGCAACATCGCGCTCGCAAAGCAATTGGGCTGCGATTTTGTGATGGATTATACCCAGGTTGATCCGATCAAGGGCGATATTCAATATGACGGCATATTGGACACGGCTTCCACCATGACCTTCGACAAAGCCCGTAAAGCTCTCCGCCCCAACGGTGTATTCTCCACGGCACTGCCTTCGCCGCAAAACCTTCTTATGGCCCCTTTGCTGAACAGATTTCGCAAGCAAAAGGAACATGCCCTTTGGGTGCGGCCCGATCCCGCTGCGCTGGCCCACATCAGTACCCTCCTGGCGCAACACAACATCCACCCGCACATCGAAAAGGCCTATCCGTTCACCGAAATTGCTAAAGCCATTCGCCACAGCAAAACCGGAAAAGTCAGCGGCAAACTCGTCCTCGACTTCACAGCCACGCCATAAAGATACCATTTACAGACCAATGTTTGTCCTGCTAGAAGGAAGGGGCCTATCCCTCTAGCACCAGTATATCCATGTCTTTTATTTCGCTTTCGCCAGCGCGTAGATCTGCTGCGCCGCTTTTTCTCTATCTGTTTTTAATGGCCACAATTGGCGTGTTGTCTTTCCCCATTCGCGCGCTTTTTGTGACGCAAGTGCTGGGCGGTTCAACCTTTGAAAATGGCCTCTCCTTCGCCCTGCCCTCCATCATTGCCCTATTTGTCTTGCCGCTCATCGGTGACTTTTCAGATCGTATGAACGAACGGCGCATCATCATTACGCTCGGCGCAGTTGTGCTCAGCATCAGCTATGCGCTCACCTCGCTGGCCACCACCGCTTGGTTCGTGCTGATTTTGGTGTGCATCGCCATGCCCTTTATGTCAGCGGCAAATGCTCAATTCTTTGCGTGGGCGCAAGAGCGGGAGCATCAACGCTTTGGCGATAAGGCAACTGAAAGCGGCGAGCTGCGCATTGGTTTCATCGCCGGCTGGGTTGTGGGGCCTGCTATCGCCGGTGTGCTGCTGACCTATGGCCTCACATATCGGAACATCTTTCAGTTGCAAGCGGTAGGCTATTTGATCATGGGCGCCGCCATCTGGATGTTTGCCCGCGTTGTCACCAACAAGCCTAAAGAAAAAAGCGAAAGCTTTAGCTGGTTGCGCTGGCGCGCCGTGCCACGCAACTTGCTGTTCATCGCCCTGTTTGTTGCGCTTGTTTTATCGGGCGACATTGTGCGGCTGGCCAATCTCGCCCTGTTCATTGATGCAAATATTTCAAGCGATCCGGTGGATCTCACCATCGCCTTCGCAGCCACTCCCATTGTTGAAGTGCCCGCGACAGCTTTTTGCATCTATTTGGCCAAACGGCGCACCAGAAAATTTGTCCTTGGCATCGGTTTCGTCGCCGCCATGTTGCACTTCGGCCTGTTCCCCTTTGTGCAAACATTGGAACAAGTGATTACCCTGCAAGCCCTCTACGCTCTCATCCCGGCCTCAGCGCTGGGTGTCGGCATCAGCTATGCGCAAAGATGCGCGCCCGATCGTATGGGGTTCGCCACGTCAGTGGTGTTTTCGGGGCAATCCGCAGCAATCCTACTCGGCGGCTCTATCGCCACGATTGGCGGATTGTTTTTGTCCATTGAAATGACATATTTTGTACCACTATTTCTTATCCTGCTCTCGGGCCTCATTTGGTGGAAATTGGAGGAACTTTAATGTCCATTGAAATCAGGAATGCGCAAAATATCGATCGGCAAGCCCTGCACGCGGCCATGCTTGATGCCTTTTCTGATTATGACATTCCGCTGCAACCCACGCTGGATCAATTCAACGCCATGCTGGCTCAGCGCCAATTTGATCCCGAGCTGTCCTCCATTGCCGTGGAGGGGGATGAGGTGCTGGCCGTTTGGTTTATCGGCACCCATGATCACCGCGCTCATTTGATTGCCAGTGGCACCCGCATTGCCCATCGCGGCAAGGGCATGGCCAGGCAACTCGCTGCCCGCTCAGAAGCTGAAATCATCAAGGCAGGCTTCAAGCTCATCCGGTTTGAATGCCTCACCAGCAACCAGCGCGCCCTTGGCCTTTATCAAAAACAGGGGCACGAAATAAATCGCGAATTTGATTGCTTTTCCCTAGAGATAGGCGATTGGCCGGACTCAGATTGTGAAGTCAAAAAGGTGGACTGGGCGACCATCGCCCCGCACACAACTACGCTTCGTGATGTGATGCCCTCTTGGCAAAATGAGGATTTTGCCGTTGAAGCCGCGCCAGAAGCGGTGTGCCTCGCGGCATATGCCAATGAGAAACTGGTCGGCTATCTGGCCGTGGCGCCAAGCGGTGCGATTTATCAATTGGCGGTTGCCCAAAACCAACGCCGCAACCATATCGGGCAATCATTGTTGCGCCATGCCGCGCAAATAATAGAAAAGCCCAAACTCGCCTTTATCAATATCGACAAGACCGACCACGAAACCATCGGCTTTCTCACCCACTTGGGCGCGCAAAAAACCGTCAGCCAATATGAGTTGATCAAGCGCTTTTAGCGCTCCATGGCGCCCTTGCCTGCGATAATATGATCGCGGAATTTCGTGATCCGGTTGATCCGGGTTTCCGACTTTTTCGCCCCATTCAGATTGATCGCATAGCTGCGCTGGCGCCCGGGCGTTAGATTGTGAAAGGCTTCGGCGAGCTCCGGGTCACTATCCAGCGCATCAATCATCTCTTCAGGCAAGTCAATCTCACGCTCCACCTTTGGCGGCTTGATGCCCTTTTCTGCAGCCTCCATCAATTCCTTGATATAGGCGCGAATGGTTGGCTCCAGCCGCTCCACATCCGCATTGTCGCTGATCTTGATGATACTGGCATGTTGGGTGTTGGGCCCGTTCAACTCCAAAATCCCTTCAGGGTCTTTGAGCAGCGCGGCGTTGAAAAAGGAAAAGCGGATTTCATTGCGCAAGGCACCAATCAGGGCAATATTGCGCCCCGCATGTGTGTAGCACGGGTGCGCCCACTTCACCTCTTCCTCCAGTCCCATTTCATTGCAAATGCGCCGCAACTGATTCAGGCCATCGATCCAGGTGCGCGTCACACAATCCGGCGTGCCAAACTTGTCGCACCGGCCGCAGCCCTTGGTGAAATAGTCCTCGACATCCGCGATCATCATGGCAACCTCCCGCACGCAAACCAATCGAATATCCAAACTTATAATAGCCAAATTGCATTGACCAGCGTCGCCATAATTTTGGAATGGTGATTGTTCGCGCCGCTCCATCGGAGCGTGAGCGCAGCAAACTGGCGTGAGATCAAAGGAGAAAGAAAAATGGTGGGCCCGGTAGGACTCGAACCTACGACCAGACCGTTATGAGCGGTCGGCTCTAACCAACTGAGCTACAGGCCCAACCCGAAAACGCTCATAGCAAGCGCCATAAACAATTGGAAGACTTTTCTGCAACGATCACAGTATTTCTAAGAATGCGTTTTAGGGAATTCCCTATAATTAGCCGATTACGAGTTGATCATATAGGTAAGTACGCATATCGTTAATCTTAGATTGATGCACGATTCCATATTTGGGGAATATTCGGGATAGCGGTTGCTGTCATAGCTTATCCTGCGCAACAATCAAGTACGTACTTAAAAAAATAAGAGCAATAAGCTCAATTGAGGGAACAATGACGTTACAAGCGGTCAATTTGGAGGGAAACGCCTCCCAAAAATCTGAATCCAGTTTGGACACCGATCAAACTTCCATCTTTCTTAAGGCCATCGCCCATGAGGGGCGTCTTTCTATATTGTGTCGTTTGGCGGAGGGCGAGGCCTCTGTCTCAGACCTGGAAGCGCTGCTCAACGCGCGCCAAGCCGCAGTGTCGCAGCAATTGGCGCGACTTCGGCAAGAGGGGCTCGTCAACACACGACGGCAGGGAAAAGCGATCTATTACTCGCTGGACAAGAGTTCGGTGCGATCAAATATCGAAGGACTGTTTCGGACCTTTTGCGTCGATTAGACGTTATCCTCCATGTGACAACCTACCCGGTTGCTTTCAGTGATTGTAGTGACCTACAGTCTACATATCTTAAATCGCGGAGGATTATGAGATGAAAAAACTTACCCTTGCCCTCGCTGCTCTCATGGCGTTCAGCGCGCCAGCATTTGCCGAGGGCGATGTTGAATCAGGCGAAAAAGTCTTCAAGAAATGCAAAGCCTGTCACATGGTGGGCGAAGGCGCAAAGAGCCGCGTCGGCCCCGCGCTGAACGATATTTTTGGCATGGTCGCGGGCACACAGGATTTTAAATATTCTAAAGCCTTGGTCGCTAAAGGCGAAGAAGGCTTGGTCTGGACTGAAGAGACAGTTGGCGAATATTTGGAAAAGCCACGCGCCTATATTAAAGGCACAAAAATGTCGTTTGCCGGGCTTAAAAAAGAAGAAGACCGCGAAGATGTGATTGCATATCTGATGCAGTTTTCGCCTGACTATGACCCTGAAGCAATGCAGGAAGGTGCTGACGAGGAAGCTGAAGAAGCCGAGTCACAATAGCACCCTATTGATGCCGCAAAAGCGTCGCAAATCCTTGGCAGGATCAGCGCCATCGATCCAATCGGAGATGGAAAATGTATAAAGCGATCCTGCCAATTACTGCGGCAATCAGCCTTGCCGCCCTTGCCACCCCTGCTGCATTTGCAGAGGAAAAAGACTATATCTCAACCATCAGCATCCAAGGCGTGGGCGATGTTTCGGCCGTGCCGGATATGGCAACGGTCACCTCAGGCGTCGCCACAGATGGCGAGACCGCGCGCGACGCGCTTACCGCCAATTCCGAAGCAATGGCCGCTCTGATCGACGTCCTCAAAAGCTCCGGCGTTGAAGATAAAGACATCCAGACCTCTGGCTTTTCTGTGCACCCAAACTATGTGCATACCGACAAGCGCGACGCAAACGGCTATCGCATGCCGCCCAAAATTATAGGCTACCGCGTTTCAAACAATGTCACCGTTGCCATTCGCGATTTGGATAGCTTGGGCGGCGTGCTCGATGCAGCCGTTACCGTGGGGGCCAACACCATCAATGGAGTGAATTTTGGTGTGTCCGACACCGATGAATTGATGAAACAAGCGCGTCAAAACGCCATGAAGGACGCGATTGAAAAAGCCGAGCTTTATACATCTGCTGCTGGTGTTGACCTGGGCAACATCATGAACATTTCAGAAAATCAGAGCTATAGCCCCGCGCCGATGATGAAAATGGGTGCGCGCATGGAAATGGCTGATGCAGCAATGGCTGTGCCGGTTGAAGCTGGCGAAATGACTTATTCTGTCACTGTGAATGTACAGTGGGAAATTGACCAGGCCGAATAGGCTGGACCAAAAGCGCGTGGCCCACTGGGCGGCGCGCTTTATCCGCTGATCGCTTTCAAGATCATCCGCGTGCCAACAATCAGCAAATAGATCGTGAGTACCCGTTTTAGCCAAATGCCTGACAAACGATGGGCAATGGCTGCCCCCACGGGGGCAAACAAAATGGCCCCAACCGCCAGCGCCAGAAACGCGGGGAAATACACATAGCCAAGGGCATAATCAGGCACACCCGCCACGCCCCATCCTGACAGCACAAAGCCAAGCGCACCAGGCACCGCGATAAACACACCAAGTGCTGAGCTGGTGCCCACCGCTTGATGCACGGTGCGCCCAAGCGCTGTCATTGTCGGCACGCTCAGCGAGCCGCCACCAATCCCCATCAAAGATGAGATATAACCAATGATCGCGGCACTGGTGCGGTGCGTTCGAGCAGAATCGGACAGGTGCTCCATCAGCTTTTTCTGAATCGGCACCACCGAGTTCACCGCGATCAAAATCGCCATAATGCCGAATATCAAGCGCATCACCAAAGACGAGTAAAAACCTGCGCTAATGCCCGCCAGAAACGAGGCCACAACCATAAAGGGGGCCCACAATTTCAGCAATTCACCGGATACGGCACCTTTGCGGTGATGGGCAAGCGCGCTCGACGTGCCTGTCGGCACGATCACCGCCAACGACGTGGCCACCGCGACATGCAAAATCACCGCTTCATCCATGCCGCTCGCGGCAAAAATGGTGGTCATCACCGGCACCATCACGATGCCACCGCCCACGCCCAATAGCCCAGCAATGATCCCCGCCGCCACGCCAGCTAGCGCCAGCGCGCCATATTCAAAAAACAACGATGTCAATAAATCCATCTATTCACTCATTGCCGTGCGCAGCATTTCCAAAATGATTTCCCGCTCTCTTTGCGGTTGCCGACACGTATCGTCAAGCGCAGTTTTGTCGTCTTTGCCTTTTTTATGAGGATTTGCACCCGCTTCCAGCAACAATGATACCGTGTTGATGCTGCACCAGCTTGCCGCATTTTGCAGCGGCAAACGTCCGTCACTATTGGCTGCGTTTGGATCGGCACCCGCTTGCAGCAACACCAATGTTACTTCGGCGCCACCTTTCGGGCCAGCCGCGATATAAATGAGGGGGCCAGCGCTTTCCGAAACATGGTTAGGGTCTGCCCCCTCCTCCAGCATCTTTTTCACCTTGAGGGCGGCATTGTCGCGCACGGCCTGCTCCAACTCGGTGGGCTTGCCGGGCCGTTCTACACATGCAGAAAGCCCCGCCAACAACAGCGGAAACGTCACCAACAGCATCAAACGGCTTAACCGAAACAGCATCGCTCTACTCAGCTTGTGGCACGTCCTGAAGCGCCGGCGGCGATGGACGCGCATATTCAACCACATAGTCGATAACTCTGCCGCTCAGGTCAAGACCCGTCGCGCTTTCAATGCCCTCCAGCCCCGGAGAGGCATTGACCTCCATCACCACAGGGCCCGCGTCGGTACGCATTAAATCGACGCCGGCAAAACGCAATCCCAGCGCCTTGGCTGCCCGCAACGCCATTTGTCGCTCTTGCTTGTTGATTTTGACCTTTTGGGTCACGCCCCCTTGATGGAAGTTGGCCCGAAATTCGCCCGTTTTGGCCACCCGGCGCACCGCAGCAATCACCTTTTTGCCCAAAACCATGATGCGCAGATCTGCATTGTCTTCTGCCTGCAAAAACGGCTGAACCAGCAGCTTTTCATCAAGGTCATCAAACGCATCCAATAGGCTCTTGGCCATTGTCTTGTCCGGGGCAAACAATACCCCACGACCACGTTCGCTCTTACGCGATTTGAGCACATATGGCCCCTTGCCCGCTTTGCGCACCATGGCACGGCCATCACGCCCGTGAAACGCGCTAAAGGTTGAGGGCACATCCAAGCCGGCTTTGGCCAAATATTGGTAGCTCCACAATTTGTCCCGCGCGGCCGCAATGGATGAGGCCCCATTCAACACATAGCTGCCCATCAACTCGAATTGCCGCACAACGGCCAACCCATGCTGCGTGATCGGTGTGCCAACGCGCGGGATCACGGCGTCATAACGTGGCAAAAGTTCGTTTCGCAGAAACAAAGTTGGGTTTTGCGCATCCACTTGCAACGTGCAGCGTGCAATATCGACCAGATCGACTTGGTGCCCCTTTTGCTCAATCGCTTCCACCAGACGCTGCGTGGAATAAGCATTCGGCGCGCAGGTTAAAATACCGATAGAAAGATTTTTGGTGGTGCTTTCCGCCAAATGATGACCATAAAAATCTCCCTCAGGCACACCATTGATGCAAGCGCCAAACGGGTCGACCATAATCCGCCCTTCCATGGCGGTGCGGCCCAGCAACATGCGATAATTCATGGTTTCACGATTGGTCAAACTCAATTCAATTGGCCAGCTTTGGCCCGCCAAATGTAGCTCCACTTGAACAAAGGGACGCATCTCGGCCATGCCGTTGGAGGAAATCACTTCCCGATACGCAACTAAGGGCGCATTGCACCACACGTGAAGTTTAGGATCATCAGCCAGCGGCTGCACACCGAAATGAATATGTGTTTGCCCATCAATTTCAATCTCTTCATAGGCAAAACTATGTAGCGCTGATGTGCGTGCCCCTGTGTCGACTTTCGCCAAAATCGCAGGCAGGCCAATATCTGGCATGCCAATCCACTCTTCCCAGCCAACTGCAATTTTTGGCTTAGCGGTTTCCGCCATAAACGCCTCTCAAATGGGTCAGTTTTATGCAAAGGAATCTGTTCCTTCGCGAAATTTGTCCCACTAGATCAAACTTAGTGCGCTTCTACAATCCGATATGTGCAGCGCCGCGCGCCACTCACAATGTGGCTCTCGCGGGCCACGCGCACATCATCGCCAAGAACATCACGAAATAGGTTCAGTTCTGAGCGACAAAATCCCTGGCACGTGGTCGCTGCCACGCAAATAGGGCAGTGATTTTCATGCAAAAAATAGCCATCATCGCAAGGCTCAACCTCGGTCATATAGCCCTCGCGCTCGCGCAAGTCAGCCAACGCTTCCACCTTGCCCTGCAGGGTGGGTTGCGCCGCCACCTTGTCGCGATAAAGGTCAAATGCTTTGCGTTCACGCACGGAAATCAGCTTGTCGATGCCCTCTTGACCATAAATATCCTGAATAGAGCCCAAAAGCTCCATGGTCAGATCAGAATGGCGATCAGGGAACCGCGAATGGCCCTTTTCTGTCAGCTTCCAATATTTCTTGGGTCGCCCCACTGATTCGCGGCGGTCTTCCCCCATCACCAAGCCTTGGTCCAACAGCTTTTCCATGTGCTGACGCACCGCTACAGGCGTTGTGCTCACGGCTTCCGCCAAGCTCACCGCTGTTTGTCCACCTCGTGATTTGAGGAGATAGAGCAATCGCTCAATCGTTTTATCTTCGCTATGCTTCATGCGCTTTTCCATTGTTGAGGGGATTTAATAAAAAAAGATTTGACTTGTCAAATCACCTTTCTAATATAAGGCAAGTTTTTTCTTATTAAATAGAAGCGCCATGACCGATCAGTCCGACGATGCCAACGCTGAAAAGACCTCATTTGCAGATCTGCTTAAAGAGGGGCGTGCATTGCTGACACTAACGTTGGTCATCGCCATCGGCTCCCACGCGATAAACATTTTCGCGGTGCGCACAGTGTTGCCCACGATCGTCGCGGATATTGGAGGCGCGAAAATCTTGTTTTGGTCAACCGCGCTTTTTTCGTTGATGGCCATTTTGGGCGGCATGCTCACCATCAATCTTAAATCCAGCATTGGCGCCCGCCAAAGTTTTTATCTCGCCGCTATTCTGCTGGTGATTGGCTCCGGCATTGGCGGGTTTGCGCCGATCTTTGAAGTGATCATCATTGGGCGTGGCATCCAGGGTTTTGCCGAAGGCATATTGGTTTCCCTTGCCTATATGGTGTTGGCCGACAGCTATAAGGGCAATTTAATGACCCGGATGATCGGCATATTGGCCATTGTGTGGGCGCTCGCTGCCGCCATCGGGCCCATGGCCGCCGGCATATTGGAGCATTTTTTCACCTGGCGCGGCACCTTTCTGGTCAATTTTGTCATTGGCCTCGTGATCGCCGTACAGGCGTTTTTTGCAGTGCCCGACACCAAACGATTGGGCGCCGCAACCAAGCCCGACATGCGCGTTTTGCTACCGCTAATTCTGGCCATCACCATCCTGTGCTTTATTGGCCAATTCACCGACCCCTTGCCCATCGCCGCTTTGCTGATCGCAGCCGCGGGCCTGGTTTTCATTGGCTTGCGCGCTGAGCGCCACAGCAAGCGCCGGATGCTGCCGCTCCGCCTGTTTGATCCGCGTAGCCCGGTAGCCATTGCCTATATGGTGACCCTGCTGGTCAACGTGCTGAACACGGCGAACGCGCTTTATAACGTGGCCTTTGTGCAAACGCTTTGGAACATAGATTTGACCTTGGCCGGGTACATGACCGCCCTGCCCGCCGCGTTCTGGACTGTCGGATCCTGGTCAGTCTCGGGCGTGTCCACCTATCCGGCCCAGCGCCGTTGGATCATCATCGGCATTTATGCCATATGGCTCAGCGTTGCCCTCAGCGCTATTGCCCTCAAGCTTGCCAGCCTGCCCCTGTTCCTGCTTTCCCTGACCCTTTTGGGTTTGGGGTTGGGCTGGCAAAACATCTTTATTGAAAAGATCGCCGTGCAGTTTGTGCGCGGTCGAGAGCGCGACCGGGCCGCCGCCATGCTGCCCCCTATGGATAATGCTGCGTCTGCCTTTGGCGCCGCATTGGCTGGCTTGGTCGCCCTCAATATTGCCCTGATCAACCCCGATGCACCCAATGGCCTATTCACCGCAGATGGGGTACAATCTTCCGCACCATTGATGTCAGTGCTGTTCTTTGTGCTGCACACGCCAATGCTGGGTCTGCCGCATATCCTGCCCAAAACGCCACCGCGCAAAATCACCTAGGTTCGCCCATGCTCACCACCGCTGACACAGATCCAAAAGCCGGTATTTTCTCCACCGCTTTTCTGCCCATCACCCTGATGAACATTCTGGTGGTCACCTCCCACGCGGTAAATGGCTTTATCACCACTGTGATCGCCCCCTCCATTGTGGTGGATTTGGGTGGACGTGAACTGATGTTCTGGCTGTTTGCCCTCTTCCAAGTCGGCTCCATCAGCGCTGGCGTGATGGCGGGCAATTTTAAGGTGCGGTTTGGCGCACGACCCATTTTTGTGGCCGCAGCCACCCTGCTGGCCGTCGGCTCGATCATGGGCGGTCTTGCCAACAGTCTTGCCTTGGTCATCTTGGCCCGCGGTTTGCAGGGGCTGGCCGAAGGCATGTTGATCTCTTTGGTCTATGTGGTCATCGCCGACCATTTGCCCGCCCGGCTCCTGCCGCGCATCTTTGCCCTTAGCTCAACCTTATGGTCTGTCGCCGCCGCCGCAACACCGCTTTTTGCCGGACTGCTCACGCAATATGTGTCCTGGCGCGTGGCATTTTTGTTCAACCTGCCGCTTGTCTTGATCCTGATCCTATTGGCCTACAAATTTTTGCCAAAAGCCACCCAATCGGCAGACGAGCCAAAACCATTTCCAGTGCGCCGTTTGTTGTTGCTGGTCGCCGCCCTTTTGATCACTGGCTTTGCCGGGCAGATGACCAATACGGGCTTACTGGCACTGATCATCGCCGCCTCCAGCACCCTGATGGTTGTGTTCGCAGCATTGGACCAAAAAGCGGCAGAACGCTTTATGCCGCCCAACCTATTTTCCCTGCGCACCAATATGGGCCGCAGCTTCACCATGCTCGGCCTATTTTCCGTCGGCGCATCCGGCCGCACGGTTTATATCGTTGCGCTGCTGCAATCGATTTGGTTTATGTCGCCGCTGGCCGCAGGTTACACCGCAGCTTCGCTCGCCTTTTCGTGGACATTGGCCGCATGGACGTCCAATCGCATTGAACGCATGTCGCTGCGCATCGCCTTTATTCGCATGGGGGCAACCTTGATCATGACAGGTGGTTTGCTGAGCGCTTTCGCAGTGTGGCAAGGCTATTTCTGGCTGGTCCTTGCTGGGCTGATCACCACCGGCTTGGGCTATGGCTCGTCCAGCCCGTTGATCCGACAAATCATCATCACCCAATCGCCACGACAGCACAAATCCATCGCGTCAGGCGCCATGACACCCATTCAATTTACAGGCGCTGTATTTGGCGCCGCCATCGCAGGCTTTTGCGCCATTGCGTTTGGCTTGTTTGATGGAGCTGTGGCAGGGGAGATTTTCACTGTCGAGGCCGCGCGCAATGCGGGGGCGGCACTCCTAATGGTGTTCACAGCATTCCCCGCCTTGGGCGTCTTAATCAGCCTTGGCCTCACCACCACGCCCGACCATGAAGAGGTCGAGCAGGAATCAGAGGCGCTTGCCTAGAAAATCTGCAACAACGGTCGCCACGAAGAAGATCGCCATAAAGGTCAAAATCGTAATGGGATTGAAACGGCCATCAATAAAAAACACCAACCCACCGAAAATCACGGCAGCAATTACCGCATATAAAAGTCGGTTCAACAGATGATGTTTAAGGCTGCGTTTTTCCGGTCCCCGACTGGACGGATCAGACATTCTCTCCCCCATCAAAAAGCGTTTTGCCACGTTCCCGGATGATCTGTTCACCCTTGGCCAAGGTCGCTTTTTCCGCCATGTCTGCGCTGGTCAATTTGTCCGCACGAATAAACTGCACGGCATCCATATCGCCATTTTCATGGGTGCGTTCAATGCGGCCGCAAAGCTGATATTCTTGCCCAGCTCTCATCTCAATGGCCACAATGCGCAGTCCTTCAACAGTGGTTTCACCCAAAATCTTTGGGCCAGATTCAGCCTTATCACCGCCACCAAATAGTTTTTTAAAAAAGGACATAGTGCACTCCGGGATTTGATTTGGCCCCGCTTATAACACGGCTTTTCATATGGCCAAACCGTCTCGGTTGTAACCTTAACTCCGCGCTAAGTTTTAAACGATATTCAAAGGCCTCCATCGGTTGGTTGTGCCTGATAAACTGATTCAACAAACTACGCTAAACATTTGAAACCAGATTCATTTTCTGGATTCGCCCTTCATATGGCGCAAACAGACATTCGATTCGCGCATTTGAACATCGATGTAAATCCAACAGCTTTCGACATTCTGACAATCTGATTCAAGAAAATGGTCTAACCCATTATGCTTGAATCATTTATTGCGATTGAGGTTAATTGACCCCATCCGCAAGTTGGCCGATTCCGAATAAACCCAATCACAAAAAATCTGTGAGTCATTACAGAATCTTATCCCGAATTCGGCCAATTCTACCATTCACTGTGGTCGTTGCCCGTGTGATTTGGCGGCCACATTGCTGCCAAAACCGGCCAAAATTAAAGATTCCGCAGCGTATGGATATGCCGCTCGACCGCCTTTGTGCTCAGCTTAAAGCCGTGCCCCAAATGAAAATCTGTGCTGCCCTTGGCCAACAATTGCTCCAACGCTGAGGCAACCTCAAGCGGCTCTTCTTCAAATGGCGGACGCCGTGGCCGATCCACGGGCAGCAAACCGCCCAGTGCAAATCCAGAAGCAATCAGATCGCTCACGAAAGCATGGCCGTCATCCATCAAAACTGAAATGGACCCCGGCGTGTGTCCCGGCGTAAACACCACCCGGCCTTCCAATCCATAAGGGCGCAAGTCAAACTCGTCATGATCATGCATCACAATGTCGGGCGAGAAATAGTCATAGGGCCGCAAAGGAATACCCCGGCGATAAAGCAAGCGCCCAACCCATCCAGTGGGGCACAATTTCATCTCTGCTTCGCCTGCGCAATATTTTGCTTCCGCTTGGTGGATCACCACGGGCGCGCCACTCAGCGCACGCAACTTTGCCGCATTGCCCGCATGGTCAACATGCCCGTGCGTCACGATAATCAATTTGAGATCGTGCCAGCCCAATCCCAGCTTTTTAAGCTGCGCCGCCACATTATCCTCGGTGCCCATCAACCCCGTATCCACCAGCACGGCGCCCATGGCGGTTTGCAGCAAAAATGCATTGATCATGCCCAAAGGCAAAATCGGCACACGTTGAATTTTATAGCTCATCATTCATCTCCATTTCCCCCCATTTAGGGCCATGAAAATACGATGACAATCCGTTACAAATTTGTGCCCTATAGCCATCTGTTGCCGCAAGGATTATGCTAAGTGCACACAATGATAGGCTCGGTAAAATGATTAAAATCGACCCCGCAGAATTTTATGCTGACGACGTACTCACCTGCCCGGTGGCCGCCGCCGTGCAAACCTTTTCCGGCAAGTGGAAACCCATCCTGCTGCATATGCTTTGCGAACGGCAAATGCACTTTGCGCAAATTGACCGCGCCCTGCCCAAAGCCAGCAAAAAGGTCCTCACCGAACAATTGCGCGAGTTGGAAGCTGACGGGTTGATCACCCGCACACCGACAGATGAGCGCCGCGTTCGGGTGATTTATGCCCTGTCCGCCACAGGCGAAAAGCTCGCGCCGATTTTGGTGCAGCTTTATGTATGGCAAAAATCACGCGAAAATGAAGCGCTGACAGAAGCAGCCTAGGCCCCGGCCACCAAGCTAGCACGCGCCACCTGTTTCAGGTGCTCTACATATTGATCCTGCGTCCACCCGCATTCTTGGCGCAACAATTCCCAATTGCGCACGGAAAGCAGCATCCACAAAATATCGGTCGCCTTCTCTTGGCTTAGACCAGAAACAAGTTGTCCGTCCCGCGCCAAGTCGCCCACCACCGCCGCGCAGCCATGGCGCACCGCCTGCATGCGATCCTCCCACGCCACCCGCGCTTCCTCATCGCTGTCCATCATGGCCATCAGCGCTTTGCCGATGCCATAGATTTCGGGAATATAATTGCCCCACACGGCCACCCAGGCATCAAGCCGGACCAACCCGGTCGGCGCTGAGCGGCTTTCTGCAAGCCGCGCATCCACATCATTCTTTTCATCAAGATAGCGCGTCGCCGCTGTTAGCAAATCCGCCCGCTTTGGAAAATGCAAATAAACGGCCTGCCGGCTGATCCCGGCCGCCTTGGCAATATCTGAAATACGCACCGCACTGCCCGTGCCGCTTTCCAGCAATTCCACCGCAGACTCCAAAATGCGCGCACGCGTATTGCGACCGTCACTTGACATGGTGTCAATCTCCCGTTAATTGACACGGTGTAAAGTTGTCACCGTGTAAAGTTCACCTTGACTAACGCAAAGGAACAAGAAATGAAAGTCATAATCTTTGGTGCTACGGGCACTATTGGTCGCTTGGTGGTGGAAGAGGCCCTGGCCGATGGCCATCAAGTCACCGCCTTCGCCCGCACCCCGCAAAAGCTAAATGTTCAGCATTCCGCCCTCACCCTTCAGGCGGGCGACGCCACCAACGCCACCGAAGTGGCAGATGCCGTCAAAGGACACGATGCGGTCATCATTACGCTTGGTGCCGGTATGTCACGCAAAAGCCGCATCCGCTCTGTCGGCACCGCCAATGTCATTGCCGCCATGAAGCAGCACGGCGTCAAACGCCTTATTTGTCAATCCACCCTCGGCGCCCATGAAAGCTGGGAGAACCTCAATTTCTTTTGGAAACGCATCATGTTTGGTGCGCTGCTCGCCCCCGTCTTCAAAGACCATGAATGGCAAGAGGCCATGGTGCGTGATAGCGGCTTGGATTGGACTATTGTTCGCCCCAGCGCCTTTACAGATGATAAGGCAACGGGACGTTTCAAAACCGGCTTTGGGCCGGGGGAACGCAGGCTCACTCTTAAAATCAGCCGCGCCGATGTCGCCGCCTTTATCAAAGACCAGATTTTGGGCACGGACTTTTGCCGCCGCGCCGTCGCGATCTCCAACTGAGGGAAAAGGCGCCCTGCCAGGAGGGCGCCTCCATTCATCATTCTTGCGCATTTGGTTGCGCCGCACTTTCGTCGCCACCAAAAGCTGATTTCATGAATTCATCCTTCATCAAATGCGCCTTCATGGCAGGCAGGCCCAACGCCCGCAATCCGATGACCACCGTGTAAATCAATGTTGCGGTGACCAGCGCATCCAAAAACCACCCAAGCGGCACTGCCAAATGACCCAAATAGCTGGGGAGCTCACCCAACGCCGGCAAGGTCCAGATGCCAGTGAGACCATGCAACACCAAGGCCATCCAAAAACCAACGCAATAAGGGCAGTGCCATTGCTCATATAAAGAGCGCAACGGCGAAGGCAGCTCCGCGATCAAGCGGTTAAACCAATCGCCCCACTCCGGCAATTTTTCCCAAATCAAAATATATAGGGCCACGCCCATCAAAACCAATTCAATGTTCACATCATTTCCTTTCACCATTCAGTCAGGAAGCCTGACTGACTTTTAAAACCAAATAGAAGCTAACTTCTATTGGCTGCTGCCTTCATTTCATCTGCGACAGCATGAAGATCATCGGCGGGCAATTCCGACATCAATTGCGCCATCACGGTCGCATAAATGGAATCTCCTTGCTTCAGCAGGGTGCGCCCCTCTTTCGTCAGCAAAATATGCTGGGCCCGCGCGTCATATTGGCAATCGACCCGCTCCACCAATCCACGCTCTTCCAGCTTCAACACCATGGCGCTGGCCGAGGCTTTGCGCACGCCCATCGCCTCCACAACATCTTGCAAATGTTGCCCATGATTGTCCTTGTCCGTCTTGTAGGATTCTTGATCCCGAATAGCACTCAGATATTCAAACTCACTATGGCTCAACGACAATTTTGCCGCCGCCCGCACCCATTCACGATGCGCTTTCCTGTGCGCCAACTCCAAAAACTGAACAAGTAGCATTTTGCCCTCTTAGTTAGTAAGGCTTCCTATCTATCAGAAACCATGATAATGTCAAGTCAGCAAAAACTCGCACCACCGGAGCAATCTATGTCCCATTTGCCAGACTTTAAAACAGAGCGCCTGCGCGTCACGCCATGGTCCGGTACCGACCTGAATCGCCTTGATCGCAAAGCGCTCACCTCAATCCTGACACCGAACGTATTGAAGCATCTGCCCGCGCCACTGCAATTTGATGCCGCCACCCAAACCATTGACGACTGGATCGTTGCACGTTTGGCGGAAAGTGATCTACTCGCGATCAGAACAAGCGATCCGTCCGCTCTGATCGGTTTTTTGATCTTGGCCAGATTTCAAGAGCCGCCCCAACCACCCCAGATCCATCTGGGTTACCTGTTGAGCGAAAACGCATGGGGCAAGGGCTACGCAACAGAGCTGGTTGCCGGGTTAGTCGCATGGTATCGCGCCCAGCACCTGCCAGCCCACCTATGGGGCGGTGTGGAAACGACCAACCCCGCTTCAGCGAAAGTGCTGCAAAAGGCCGGGTTCCAACGCGAGGAGGGTGAAGCCACAGAAGGCACAGAGATGTACAAACTGGTCATTTAAGTCGCCAGCACGCCCTCACCTATGCACGATCCCGCTTAAAACACACCGTGTTTGGAAAATCAGGCAACCAATCTTCGCGCCGCTCAACCCATGTTTCATAGTCAGGCACAAACTGGCTGGGCGCATCCAACGCCCCCAAATGCAATTCAATTTCATCATCAGTGACCGCAAAAACTGAGCCACCACACGCTGGGCAAAAATGCCGCCCTTGATAGCTTTTGGTTTCCCCAGTCACCTCCACCGCACCAAAGGGAAATATCGCCGCAGCGTAAAACAAAGCCCCATGATGCTTGCGACAATCCATGCAATGACAAACGCCAACCCGATTTGGTTGTCCACTTGCCATCACCCGCACCTTGCCACAAGCACATCCGCCTTTATGCTGGGTCACACCACACCTCCAGAACCGCAAATCAAAAATTCAATCTATGGATGCGCGCCACCAGTGTCTATACACCCGTGTTCAGCCATTGCTAGGATGCAAATTATGTGCCGCCGAGTCTCAAAGGAGTTTCAAATTGCTGAAGCTGATCGAACCAAAGCCGGAAGATAAACCCTTGCTCGACAGACTCGAGCAACTCTACGGCTATGACTTCAGCGAAATCGCGGGCAACGTCATAGGGGCAGATGGTTTGTACGGCTCAAATCCCTGCTTCACTGAAATGTGGACAGATCCCAACCGCTTCCCCCGTCTCATCTATGTGAATGACGAACCAGCAGGCTTAGCCCTAGTGCATCAACTTGGCGAACGGAAATATGATATGGAGCAGTTTTTCGTCATGCGAAAGTTCAGGCGTTCGGGCATTGGCCGCGACGCAACCCATCAGCTCTTCCGCGCCTTCCCCGGACATTGGACCGTCGAACAAATCACTGAAAACATTGGCGCCCAAGCCTTCTGGCGCAACTCCATTTCAACCTTCACCAATGGCAAATATCACGACACATTTGGTGACGATCCAGTGCAGAGCTTTGAGTGCTGAGGTGATCTCACGCCTCTGCGAAAAAACGCAAAGCAAGCTACGCGACATTTTGCGTTTGCTTGTGTCGCATCATATGGCCGCCACGGATCGTCGTGAACAGCAAGAATCCAGCCGGGCCGAATAAGAATGTCACTGGAAGGCAGGGAACAACAAACCAGAAACGGATATTCTCCGCCCGCGCCTTTCGGCATATCCACGCGCCAATAAGCAAATCAAATGCCAGAAAGTGAACCCACCCTGCCATCAAGGCTGATTGCTGAGCAAAAAGAACTTCGATTTCAGCGAAGTTGCCAAAGCCACCCTGCTCTGTTGGCAGCAATACTGCAATCGCGACATAAAATATCGCCAACGCCACCGGAATTACCAATCCCGCAATCCTGTCCGACCATGTGGGCATCCAAGGCGAAAACAGTAAAACCAGCCAGCCCAACATCGAGAACACCCCAACCAGCGAAAACATCAATTCATAATCCATCACAAATCTCCCATTCAAAATAACCCATCCTACCTATTGCAGTATGCTTGCACATGCAAGTATATTGCAATATAACTGCAAGCATGACAGATATTCAAACGATCAACGCTCTACGCCTCCTACAGGCCGGCGACGAGTTAAAAGCAAATTTGGCTGGCGAATTCTCTGCGGTGCATGGCCTATCGGTAAACGAATATTTTATGCTGCTGCACCTGCACAAAGCGCCACGACATCGCCTTGCGCGTGTTGAACTGGCCAAGCGCATGCATGTCAGCGCCTCCACCGTTACCCGCATGGCCGCGCCGCTGGAAAAAATCGGCCTGCTGGGTCGCGAGGTGGATGAACGAGATGCACGCTTGTCCTATGTCACCCTCACCGAGGCGGGCCAAACCAAGCTCGCCGAAACCCAGACTACCTTTGCCAAACATGCAGGATATGTTTTCCAAGACCGCTGGTCGCAAAAAGAACTGGAGCAACTTTCTGAACTGCTCTTACGCATGGTGGCAGGCACCGCAGGCAACCTGACCTAGATTTCCAAAAAGAAAAAAGGCGCCCCATCAGGAGCGCCTTTTAATTTCTCAAGCCTAAAGCAAACTACCTTAGCTATCCAAGAAGCTACGCAGTTTGCGGCTGCGGCTTGGGTGCTTCAGTTTGCGCAAGGCCTTCGCCTCGATCTGACGGATACGTTCCCGAGTCACGCTGAACTGCTGGCCCACTTCTTCAAGCGTATGGTCGGTGTTCATGCCGATACCAAAGCGCATCCGCAACACACGTTCTTCACGAGGTGTCAGTGACGCCAAAACCCGTGTTGTGGTTTCACGCAAATTGGATTGGATCGCAGAGTCGATCGGCTGCACCGCGTTTGAATCCGGGATAAAATCGCCCAAATTGCTGTCTTCTTCGTCGCCAATTGGCGTTTCCAAAGAAATCGGCTCTTTCGCGATCTTCAGCACTTTGCGCACCTTATCCAAAGGCATTTGCAGCTTTTCGCTCAATTCCTCTGGTGTCGGCTCGCGTCCAATCTCGTGCAACATCTGACGCGATGTCCGAACGATTTTGTTGATCGTTTCGATCATATGCACCGGAATACGGATCGTACGCGCCTGGTCCGCAATTGAGCGGGTGATCGCCTGACGAATCCACCATGTGGCATAAGTCGAGAATTTATAGCCCCGGCGATATTCAAACTTATCAACCGCCTTCATCAAACCAATATTGCCCTCTTGGATCAGATCCAGGAATTGCAAACCACGGTTTGTGTATTTTTTCGCAATCGAAATCACGAGGCGCAAGTTCGCCTCAACCATTTCTTTTTTCGCAATGGCGGCTTCGCGCTCACCTTTTTGTACCTTGTGCACAATCTTGCGATATTCAGAAATGTCCATGCCCGTTTCAGTGGCAAGGGTTTTGATTTCTTCGCGCAACTCCTCAATCATGTCGCGCTCGGCCACAGCAAAGTTGGTCCAGCCCGGCTTTGGCAGTGTGGAAATGGTATCCACCCAGTCCGGCGCCAGCTCGTTGCCGTGATATTCGGTCAAAAAGTCTTCGCGCTGAATGCCATAGCTTTCCGCCAAACGCAGCAAACGGCCCTCAATGCGCACCAAACCTTTGTTGATGTCATAAAGCTGTTCAACCAGCGCTTCAATCCGGCCATTGTGCAGGGAAAGTGACTTCACTTCCGCAATCACTTCAGCTTTCAGCGAGTTCAGCTTTTTCAACTGTTTGTCGGTCAGCGTGCTGGAGGCCAGCTTTTGCTCAACCTGCTCATCATGCAACTTGCGCAACTTGGCGTAAGTGTTCGCAATCAGATCAAAGGTTTCAACAACCTGCGGCTTAAGCTCAGCTTCCATGGCTGACAATGAGAGGTTGTTTTCAAACTCGTCATCATCATCATCGTCGTCGCTGTTTTCGCCGCCTTCGTCAGGCTTTTCTTCAGCCGTTTTTTCCTCAGCCGGCTTATTGGTCTCGCCTTCTGCCGGAATGGTTGGCTCTTCTTTGGCGTCTGGGCCAGCATAAGTCGCTTCCAGATCGATAATGTCGCGCAGCAAAATTTCGCCTTCGGCCAACTGCTCGCGCCAAATAATAATCGCCTGGAAGGTCAAGGGGCTTTCGCAAAGCCCTTCGATCATGGTTTCACGACCAGCTTCAATCCGTTTTGCAATCGCAATCTCGCCTTCGCGAGACAACAGCTCCACTGTGCCCATTTCGCGCAAATACATGCGCACCGGATCGTCCGTGCGGTCTGAACCTTCACGGGCGTTGGATTTAGACGCAACGGCGGTGCCGGTTGCAACTGTAAGCTCGGTGCTGCTGGATTCTTTTTCAGCTTCGCGCTCTTCGGCTTCATCTTCTTCGATCACGGAAATGCCCATTTCAGAGAGCATCGCCATCACATCTTCAATCTGCTCTGAAGAAACCTGATCGGAGGGCAAAACCTCATTGAGCACTTCATAAGTGACATAGCCACGCTTCTTGGCGGCCCGAATCATTTTCTTTACAGATGATGCGGAAAGATCGAGGAGCGGACCGTCTTGAGCTTCGGCGCTGCCTTCCTGCTTCTCGTTTTCCTTAGCCTTAGTCGCCATTCATTGTTCTCCTGAACGCGGGGATGGCAGAATTGCCTGCTTATATCTCGCTCCGAACAAGGGAGGGATATTTGCTCTACCCTAGCGCATATCCAAATCTCATTTCACATTCGTTACCATGGAGAGTATTTGAACGCCAAATACGCGAAAACCGCCGACCGACCCTCCGCTTTTTTTAAAAAGCTTAGAGACCCCGCGTCGAGCGCCCTGATAACGAACCAAACCCTTCAATCAAAGCTTCCGTGCCATCAACACTGGATAGTTGGTTCTGTATGTCGCGTAGCCGTTCATAAGATTCTTCACTTGGGTCATTTCCAAGTGCCAATTCGGCCGCTTTCAGTTCTTTATTTAATCGAACTGATTTATAATGCAAGGCCAAAGCGTGATTTAAGCCGATTTCGGCATCACTTTTGTCCGCTTTTTCCTGTACCTGCCAAATGCCCTGCCGCCGCACTTGGTCATGGATCGTGGCCAGCGCCTCGGTCAAACCGCGCTGTTCAACCGCCTCTTTCAGCTGCGCGGCGGTCACGTTCGGGTCCATCGCCACCGCGTTTACCAACATGTCGAGCATCTGCGTGGCCACTTGGCTGGTTAGTTCCAAATTCGCCAAATCTTCCAAATGTTGCTCGGCCAATTCCGGGTGATTGATCAATCCCAGCAAAATAACCGCCTCGCGCGGATGCATGGACCCGACGCTTGTGCTTTTCAGCCGCTGCATCAGGCTCGAGCTCGGCGCATAGCTTTTGCGGCCATTTGTCTTAATCGATCCAAAATTTGAATTGCGTCCGCCTCCGCCGCCAGCACCCCGGCGATAGGGCTTGTTCCCTTGCGGCCGGAAAAAGCGATACAGCATGTCATTAAAGGCCTGCCCATAATGCTTTTTCACCGATGGATCAGCAATTTCATTGGCCAAGCCGCGCAGCCGCGCCTCTAACTCGGCCCGCGCTTCCGGCGTTTCCACATTGGCGTTCTGCGTCTCGCGGTTCCAAATCGCTTGCGACAGTGGCACCGCGCTGGCCAGCAGATCTTCAAAGCCTTTACGCCCCTCTGCCTTGATCAGATCATCAGGGTCAACGCCTTCGGGCAGGGTCACGATTTTAGCGCTTTGGCCCGGCTTGAGCATCGGCAACATCACATCCATCGAGCGCCCCGCCGCGCGTTGACCGGCCGTGTCGCCATCGAAGCAAAGCACAGGCGTTGATGTCATCTTCCACAGCAGACCCAAATGCTCATCTGTGAGAGCGGTGCCAAGGGGGGCCACAGCCCCATGGAATCCCGCCTGCACACAGGCAATCACATCCATATAGCCTTCAACCACCACCAGCGGCTTGCCATCATGGGCCGCCTGCCGCGCCATTTGGCCATTATAAAGCGTGCGGCGCTTATGGAAGAGTTCGGTTTCGGGCGAGTTGAGATATTTCGCCCGCGCCTCGGGCGACATCGCTCGCCCCCCAAACGCCACCACGCGGCCGCGAAAATCCTCAATCGGAAACATCAAGCGGTTGCGAAACCGATCAAATGGCACGGCAATATCGTCACCCGCCACCAGCAGGCCACAGGCAATCATTTGCTGCGCCGTCACTTGGTTTTGCGCCAAAAACTCTTTCAGCCCATTGCGACTGTCTGGCGCAAAGCCCAACCGGAACTGCTCTTGAATTTTCGGTGACACACCGCGTTCATTCAGATAGCCCCGCGCCCGCGCGCCCACATTTGCCGCCAGCGCCTGTTCAAAATATTGCGCTGCCAAATCCATCACATCATAAAGGCTATTGCGCTTTTGCTGCCGCGCTTCTTGCTGCGGGTCACGCGCGGGCATTTGCACCCCGGCCTGCCCCGCCAGCCGTTCCACCGCTTCTGGAAAGCTCAAACCGCCTTTTTCCACCAGAAAGCGAAAATGGTCGCCCGTAACGCCACAGCCAAAGCAGTGATAAATGCCCTTGCGGTCATCAGCATGAAAGCTCGGGGTCTTTTCCCCATGAAACGGGCAGCAGGCCCAAAAGTCCCCGCGCCCGGGCTGCGACTTGCGCTTGTCCCAAGATACAAATTCGCCCACCACCTGCGAAATATTCAGGCGTTCACGAATTTCATCTAAAAATTGGTCACTAAATCGCATGGTGTCCTATCAATTAAACCACAAGGCGAACATACCAGCTTGGCCGCCCGTCATCCGTGAAAAGCGCTGCATCACATCTGTATCAACAACGCGCCCCTTCTCCATAAAAGGCGCGAATGCGGCACCATGTACCATCAACAGCAGATCGAAATCCCCTGGGTTAGTCAAAAGCTTATTGATGTTGATCCCCACTTGGGTGTTGTCACGCCCCTCGATTCGCCAAAACGGCACCAACGCCTCACCAGCCAACACCGCATCAAGTTCGGCCAAAACGTCCTGCCAGCCATCGGCGACCTCCTTTGTCACAGGCACACCAAACGCAGAACTTTGGTTTGGGTTGGGCAACCACTCAGCCTGATCATCTTCTTCCAGCGCCACCAAGCGCCAAAACTCTTTATTAGCGGCAATCATGCCTTGAAAGTGGGTGAGCGCCTTTTGTGTCCGTGCCACTTCCGGCTGACCATGCAACGCGGTAACGATAATGGCGATCGTATCAATAATGTTTTCGTCGCCGAATATCGGGTCGCGTTCCAAGATTCCCAATTCACGCATCCGGGTACTACCATCGGTCACCTTCTTGATCGCAGATGTCGGATCAACCGAAAGCACCATTTCTGCCATGCCTTGCATCACACGTGTGTAAGCCAACAGCCATTGCGCGTCGGCACGATCAAACTGCACAATCGGCAACTCTACGTCTGCGGCCCGCCGCATTTCGAAAAACCCGGCCATAAACATGCCCATGGATTCGTCCGGCGCGCGCACCCCGTCCTTATCCACATCGAACCACACATCATTCAAATCAATCGTCAGCGCAAATTCGTCTTCACTTATGTCTGCAAGCGCCCGCTCCGCCTCGGCTAGACGTTCCAGCGCGCCAGTCAGGCCGATCTCGATAAAGGCGGGGTCAAATTCTGAATTGGGATTTACCCTCAATACGGTCTGGCCACCCGGCACCAACGGCAAGCGTCCTGAATAATTTTCATAACGCGAATGCAGCATATATTGCACCGCATCTAGCGTGTGCAGCGCGCCGAGCATAAAGCTTTTGCGTGCGCTGTTTTCCTGTTCGGCAGCATAGTCGAGACCGCCAGAGACGCCCTGCTCTGCCAGAATGGCGCTCAGTTCCGATGGCTGCGCCGCCTGCCCATGGGCACCGCCCGCTAACCCCAAGCTCAAAAAAAGACCTAAAATAAAATGCCGCATGCTCGCCTCCGGGCACCCCGACATTGAGGTGCCATTGTTTCAATAAGTGACAATAGAACTATCTAATGCGCTCGGGAACGGAAAAGCAAATACCCAATGGTGCAAGTCAAACAGGTTCGACGATCAGCATCTGCTCAAGGTGGACAATATCGCCCTCAAAACCAAATGCCGCGCCGCCATCCTGATCAATTCGGGAAACGCCAAAGCCACACTTTTCCAACACGCGGATTGAAGCGGGGTTGGACGATAAAGCGTGCGCCGTGGCCACATCAAATCCGTCGTCACGCAGCTTTTCAAGCGCCTGCCGCACCATGGCGGTGGCCACCCCCTGCCCCGCATGGCTTTGGGCCACGCGATAGCCAAGGTCTGCCCGCTCCCCATCGTAAACAAGGTTCAACCGCGCCACGATGTCATCGCCGTCAAAGACAACATAATATGCGCCTCGCCCCGTCCTCGCTTCTTCGCAAAGGATATTCACCGCTTCCGCCATGCCCTCATCTGTGAGCATGCGCAGTGGTCGCTTGGGCACAAACTCGGCGAAATAATCGCCATTACCCCGCTCAAAGCGCAGCAATGCCGCCACATGACCTTCGGAAATTGGGGTTAGTTGAGGCTCAAATACTGACATGTTTAGCCGTTCAGTTTGGCTTTCACATTTTTGGAGGCTTGGCCAAAATCAATACGGCCCGGATATTTGGCTTTCAAAATACCCACAACTTTGCCCATATCTTTCAGGCTTTGCGCCTCAGTTTGCGCAATGGCCTCGTCAATGGCGGCGTCCACTTCGTCTTCGCTCAAAGGCTTGGGCAAGAAATCCTGAATGGTTTTGATCTCAGCCCGTTCTTGCTCAGCCAGTTCTTCGCGGCCATTTTCGGCGTAAACAGCGGCAGATTCTTCGCGCTGCTTCACCATTTTTTGCAAAATCTGTAAAATTTCTGCGTCGTCCACAGCCTCTTTGCCTTTGCCCCGCGCTTCAATGTCACGATCTTTGATCGCCGCACTGATCAGGCGCAATGTGCCCAATCGACTTGAGTCACGGCTTTTCAGGGCTTGCTTAAGGGCTTGGTTGATTTGGTCTCGCATGAAGCATCATCTTTTGCTGTTGAAACAAGGGTTGAGTTATACCTAAGGCTAACCTTTATGCCAATGCCTCTTTATAAAAACATCTAAGCGACTGAATTTAAACAGTTAAATCTTTGATGGAATCGGTTGATTTTCTGCGCCTGCTCCCTTAGTGTCCATCCGATCCAGACCAAATCGGGTGAGCCTACGCGCAGCTAGACAAAGAGCTGCCCTAAAGCCACACCCAAATGGTGGATCGGTTACATTCAGCGATCAAAAGGAATGGCCGAAATGTCGGGTTGGCAAGAAACCAAAGCTACAGCACTTCTAATCTTTCAAGATGGAACAATTGTCGAAGGCCAAGGCCTCGGCGCAACGGGCCATGCGGTCGGCGAAGTGTGTTTCAACACCGCCATCACAGGCTATCAGGAAATCCTGACCGATCTGTCCTATGCCGGACAAATCATCACCTTCACCTTCCCCCACATTGGCAATATCGGTGCCAACGCGGAAGATGTGGAAACAGTGAAAATGGCATCCGCTCCCGGCGCACGCGGTTGTGTACTCAAAGCCGACATCACCAACCCATCAAACTATCGCTCAGCCGAGCATTTGAACGATTGGCTCAAAGCCAACAATATTATCGGCATTTCCGGCGTCGACACCCGCGCCCTCACCGCCATGATCCGCGACAAAGGTTTTGCCAACGCCATCATCGCGCACGATCCTGAAGGCAATTTCGAAATTGATATCCTGAAAGCCGAAGCCGCCAAATTTGCAGGCCTCGAAAATCTGGATTTGGCCAAAACGGTTTCGACCGCCCAAACCTACAAATGGAATGAACGCTCTTGGGAGTGGGAAGAACGGGTTATCGATCCGAAGGAAGCTGAATTCCACATTGTGGCTGTCGACTATGGCGCCAAAGCCAACATTTTGCGCTGCCTGGTTGATCAAGATGCAACGGTCACCGTTGTGAACGCTGAAACACCGGCAAAAGACATTCTGGCCCTCAATCCCGATGGCATCTTCCTCTCCAATGGCCCGGGCGACCCGGCCGCCACTGGCGAATATGCGGTGCCGATCATCAAAGAATTGATTGAAAGCGGTTTGCCTATTTTCGGTATTTGCCTTGGCCACCAATTGCTGGCCCTTGCCTTGGGTGCAAAAACCAAAAAGATGCACCAGGGTCACCATGGTGCCAACCACCCGGTGAAGGATTTGACCACCACGAAAGTGGAAATCACATCCATGAACCATGGCTTCGCTGTGGATGGCGACACTTTGCCAGCAGGCATCACCGAAACCCACAAATCATTGTTTGATGGATCAAACTGCGGCTTGATGGTTGACGATAAACCGATCTTCTCTGTGCAGCACCACCCTGAAGCATCCCCCGGCCCGCACGATAGCCACTATCTGTTTGCCCGCTTTATGGACAATGTGAAATCACACAAAAAAGAGGCGGCATAACCACCTCTTTTAACAAAATAAGATTGATGGGCGAGCGGGATTTAAGCCATCCCCTCGCCTATTTTTTTGGGCAATAGCCTGCTGATAAACATCAAGATGCCCTCCGCAAACCACTCGGCACCTTTGCGGAACCGCCATTCAAATGCCCAAGAGAATAAGAACGCCGCAACCCCAGTTGAAACGATCGTAAGCGGCAGGCTAATTGCATAACCCAACGTCGGCGTCATTGCACGAAGCAACAAATAGCCCAAGTTTTCATGCAGCAAATACCAGGAATAGCTCACTAAACCGACCTGCGTCAGGCTTGGTGTGATCAATGGAATGTGTGGCAGTCGCCATCCTTCGGCAAAAGACCGAAATAAAACGATGAGCCAGAATGTGATGATCACGGGCAGCAAAGTTCTGGGTCCAAATAAATAGGGCGAAATCCCTGCCGCTTGGCTAAACACCACCAAACTGGCCAAAAGCATTTGCAGTTTGAAGGCGTTTGAAAAATGCCAGCGGCCTTTGGCCAATTGTGCGCCCAGCACACCAAGGGCAAAGAAAGGCAAAAACGGCGCGATCAGGACCAGTCGCAAGCCAGTCGCCACTTTCCATATCGGATCAAACGCAAGGCCGACCCAAAACGTCAATAGCCAGAAAATAGCCAACACCACGCTCAATCGGTGAAAGAATTCCACCAATCGGTTGCTGTTCTTAAACGCCATGGCGCAGAAACCGATCAATGCATAAAACTGCAACTCGACCGTGATCGACCAAAACGAACCATTGACCCATTCAAAAATGCCCCCCAAAAACAGCAGATTACCCATCAAATCTGTCCAATTTGGCTGAGTGGGCCTGAAATCGAATTGGGGCAATAGCGGCAACGGCACAATCTGATCCAGCGCGAACAATAAGATCGCTGCGGCTGCAAACGCCGGATAAATCCGCGAAAACCGTTTGGCGAAAAACCGCCAAATTGTGGGCGCCCGCTCCAACGTGTAGAAAATGCAATATCCCGACAGGATGAAAAAGAAATAGACGCCGACCCAGCCAAAAACGACGGGCAGAGCCAACGGCTCAGCCGCGCCGAAAACAGTCGCTGGCAAGCGCGCTGTATAATGATAAAGGATCACCAGCAGAATGGCCGCAGCGCGGAAAATATCCAGCGTCACATCGCGTTCAGCACCAGCTCGAATAGCATTGTCAGTGTGCGAAACAGTCATTTGCGGTTCCTTGTTCAGTCGCCGCCATTATCACTCGCTTCGCACGCGCCTACCATCTTTAGCTTTTGTTAAGCTTAATCCTTAAACTTTTATCAACCAATCGTATCGCACGCCTGCACATCGCCGGTTTTATATCCGCGTGAAAACCATTCCATGCGCTGGGCTGACGTGCCGTGGCTGAACGTCTTTGGCACGGCAAATCCTTGGGTGCGCTTTTGCAGCGTGTCATCGCCAATCTGTTCAGCAGCATTAAGCGCTTCACGAATATCGCCGCGGTCCAACAAGTTCTGCTCACCAACATAATTGGCCCAGATCCCCGCATAACAATCTGCCTGCAACTCTATGCGCACCGAATAGGCGTTCTCTTCTTCTTGCGGCAACGCACCACGCAATCGATTAAATTCAGGCAATGTGCCAACCAATTGCTGCACATGATGGCCCACCTCATGCGCCAACACATAGGCTTGTGCAAAATCACCACTCGCCCCGAATTGATCGCGCAATTGCGCGTAAAATGCCGGATCAAGATAGATTTTCTGATCACTGGGACAATAAAACGGCCCTGTTCGGGCGCTGGCCACCCCACACGGAGACGTGGTTTGCCCTGAAAACAACACCAGCTTTGGTGGCACATAAGTCATGTCATTCTGTTCAAACACCAATGTCCAAAGATCTTCGGTTTCAGCCAGATTGACCGCGACAAAATCAAGCAACCGATCCTCACCCGCATCCGCCATGGGTAGATTATCACTCGGTCGTTGCGTGTAAGACCCGCCGCTATTGCTCAAATCACCGCCAATTAAGCTCAGGGGATTGATCCCCAGCAGCCAGGCGACACCAAGCACCACAAGCAGCATCAAAAGTCCGCCACCACCTCCACGCGCCGCGCGGCCACGCGGCATCGGGATGCGGACCCGACGGCCAGATCTGCCCCCAGAGGGGCCCGATCGCCGGCCACGGCGATCCTCAACATTGCGACTACGCCGCCGACCTTCCCATTTCATGATTCAATCATCCTCACTTAACCATCTAATTTAATTGCCACTTTCTGGAGGGCCTGTCCACTTATCCACCGCACCAAAATTAAATTTTGACCAAACTGTCAAAAATCATACATCATTCCGTCATCGAACCGCGTCAAATGTGCCCGCCAACGAAGGCCCAAGCGATCGACTTTTACTTACATCGCATTTTTCCAATGGAGGGAACTATGTCTCACTTTAACTCTATTTCTCGCCGCGCATTCCTTGCTGGCGCGGCTGGGGCAGGCACCTTGGTTGCCATGCACCCCTTTTCTGCAATGGCCAATAGCGCACAAGCTCATTTGCGCTTGATGGAAACGACAGATATTCACGTCGCCATCCACCCCTATGACTATTATGCCGATCGCCCGAACGACACGATGGGCCTGGCTCGTACCGCGAGAATTATTGAAAATATTCGCGCCGAAGCCACCAACACAATGCTTGTCGACAATGGCGACCTGATCCAAGGCAACCCGATGGGCGACTATGTTGCCTATGAGCGCGGCTTTAAAGAGGGTGACCTGCACCCCATGATCGCCGCCATGAACACGTTGGGCTACGACATCGCCACCGTCGGCAACCACGAGTTCAATTATGGTCTGCCGTTCCTCGAAAAAGCACTTGCGGGCTCAAGCTTCCCCTTTGTATGCGCCAACATCGTGATGGGCACCACATTGGGTGATGATCCCACCAAAGACAAAACGCTGCTGCCGCCATTCAAGATTTTGGAAAAGCAAATCACCGATGGCGCAGGGGAAACCCACACTGTCAAAGTCGGTTTTATCGGCTTTGTGCCGCCGCAAATCATGGTTTGGGATTACCAGCATCTGAACGGCAAAGTCACCACCCGCGACATTGTACAAACCGCTCAGGCCTATGTGCCTTTGATGAAAGAACAAGGCGCCGATTTGATTGTCGCCCTCTCCCACTCTGGCATTAGCGGCGAACCGCAAACTGATATGATGGGCAACGCGTCACTTTATTTGGCTGGCGTTGAGGACATTGATGTTGTGTTCACCGGCCACCACCACAATGTGTTCCCCAGCTCACAATATGACGGCATTGAAGGCGTGGACACAACCAACGGCACATTGCAGGGCAAGCCATCTGTGATGCCCGGTTTCTGGGGATCCCATATGGGTCTGATCGATTTGTTGATCGAGAAAAGCGGCAATGAGTGGAAGATCATCTCGCATACCTCAGAAGCACGCCCGATCTATGAGCGCATAGAACGCGAAGTCAAACCTTTGGTTGAATCAGTACCTGCTGTTCTGGCCTCCGTGCAGAAAACCCATGATGAAACGCTTGAATATGTGCGGACCGCCGTGGGCGAAACCGCAGCCAAGCTGCATTCTTACTTTGCACTCGTCGCCGACGATCCTTCGGTACAAATCGTCTCCCAGGCCCAACTTTGGTACACCGAGCAAATGATGCGCGGCACCGAGTGGGAAGGCTTGCCCATCCTGTCCGCAGCCGCACCGTTCAAAGCCGGTGGCCGTGGTGGTCCGGATTATTACACCGACGTTCCCGTCGGGCCGGTGGCCATTAAAAACGTGGCTGACCTTTACCTCTATCCAAACACCGTGCGCGCGGTGTTGATCGATGGCCGTGGCGTAAAAGAATGGTTGGAGCGCTCCGCAGGCATCTTTAATCAGGTGGAACCGGGGTCAACTGATCAGAAACTGATCAATGATGAATTCCCATCTTACAATTTCGATGTGATTGACGGCGTCACCTACAAAATCGACGTGTCGCAACCGTCGAAATATCCACCACGCGGCGGCGACGCTATCAACCCGGATGCATCACGCATTGTGGATCTGCGCTACAATGGCGAACCGATCGACATGGATCAGAAGTTCGTTGTGGCCACCAACAATTACCGCGCATCTGGCGGCGGCAGCTTCCCTGGGCTTGGCGATGATGTCATCATCTTTGTGGGGCCGGACACCAACCGCGATGTGATCGTGCGCTACATCGTTGAAAAAGGCACGATCAACCCACAGGCCGATAGCAATTGGTCCCTCGCCCCTCTCGACAACACAACTGTTTTGTTTGAAACTGGTCCAAATGCAAAGGCACATGTGGAAGACGTCACAGCGGTGAAGATCGACTATGTGGGCCAAGCGGATAGCGGGTTCGGAACCTATCGGATCACGCTGTAACGCAAACGAAATCAAGCATCCTAACCTGGCTTGTAGGGCGGCGTTTCATCACGCTGCCCTTTTTTATGCCCCAAAAAATTGAACAGTCTTTTCATAATTCAATCTTTTGTTAATCTCATCCAATCGCCACAATTCCGCGTAACAATGACATCATTATAAGGGAGGCCTAAAATGCAATTTTCAAGAAGAGACTTTTTACGCACCGGCGCAATCGTCGCTGGCGGCATCACATTTGTACCTTTTAGCGCTTTGGCAGATGGTCACAATATGCATGAGTATAAAACCGATAATGGCATGATCAAAGTTCATCCGATCAGCCACGCATCTGTGGTGTTGGAAACACCTGAGGGCGTTATTTATGTGGATACAGTTGGCGATCCAGCGCAATATGCGGATCTGCCTGCGCCTGATCTCATTCTAATCACCCACGAACACGGCGATCACTATAATGCGGAAACGCTCAGCGCATTGATTGGTGATGACACCAAGCTGCTCACCAACCCGGCTGTGTTTGACATGTTGCCAGAGAACCTCACAGCAAATGCCATGCAAATCGGCAATGGTGGCGTAACCAGCTTCAATGAAGTGAATATCGAAGCTATCCCCGCATACAACACCACGGAAGAACGCAAGAACTTCCACCCCAAAGGCCGCGACAACGGCTATGTCCTCACACTGGATGGCTTCCGCCTCTATATTTCCGGCGACACGGAAGACATTCCTGAAATGCGCGCGCTTGAAGATATTGATCTGGCATTTGTGTGCATGAACTTGCCCTTCACCATGGACGCAAAAGCTGCCGCTTCCGCCGTGGCAGAGTTCAAACCAAAAGTGGTTTACCCCTATCACTATCGCGGCCGTGACAATGGCACGCAAGACCCAGCAGAGTTCGCCAATATGGTTGGCGCCGCTGCTGAAGTTAAAATGGGCGATTGGTACTAATTCAAAATCACATTTTCAAAACGCGCCGCACCCAAAGACATTTGGGTGCGGTTTTTTGTTGAAGCAATGCGGCACACAACAACGATCAAAACCGCTGGCTTCAAAACAAACATTCCAGCTTGACGACTCTATTTTGTTCACTTTATGTTCCAACTGAAAACCAAATCAGTTTAACCCATATCCAAAGTGAAAGAAAAAACATGATCAAAGGAAGCTGTTGTTGCGGCGCGGTGAAGTTCGAGCTCAAAAACAAACCCTCCATGCTGGGCACATGCCATTGTTCTCGCTGCCGAAAGGTGGGCGCCAGCGCGATCATCTTTGTTAAAAAAGACGATTTGGTTTGGGTGCAAGGTAAAGACCAAGTGGCCACGTACAAGCCAGAAGCACCCTATAAATATGAGCGCAATTTCTGCAAAAACTGCGGCACGTCACTGGGCGAAATTCTTTCAAATGACGATAGCTTCCCCATCGCTGCCAATGCGATCGACAGCGAACTTGATCTGAAAAACCAGATGCACGAATTCGTCGCCGAAAAACCCTCATGGTATGAAATTTGCGATGAGGCCGCGCGAAATATGGAGCACCCTGCCTAGGCGGGGCGCACCAAGAGCTTAGAGCGCAATGTGCGCCACCACCGGATAATGGTCCGATATTTCATAATATTTCGGGCCATCATCACCAATCTGGCGTAAAATATCCGCATCCTTCACCCAATTATCCGGCCCATTGCGGCTGTAAAGAATGTGGTCAATCCACACCCGATGATAGGTGTGGTTAAAGATCGGATCGGCAAACGAAGTTGTGGAATTATCTTCAAAGTTCAGCCGCGCCTTGTCTTTATCGCTCAACCGATCAAACAGCGCGTTGCCCAGCACCAAACCCGGGTGCCACACCGAGCCCATCAGGCTTTCCACCCCGCTCGCTTTCAGCTTCATTTCGCTGGTATCAAAACCGGGGCCATCATTAATGTCACCGCACACGATCAACGGGATATCTTTGGTCTCGTCGTCCGATAAATAGCCGTCCAAAAACGCCATGCGAAACTGCCGACATTGCGCCAGTAACCGTTCCCGGTTGGCATCTGCCATCGCCCACCAGCGCGACCATTCATGGGCCGAAAAGATGCCCTTACTTTTTAGGTGCAGCCCCACCACGCGAAATATTTCGCCATCCACCAACTTGATTTCAGCATAGGCGGGACGTCGCTCAAACCGAAACCATTCGGGGATTTTATCGGTGCCCACATCCATCCAGAACGGCTCACTCGCCTCAAAAATCGCGCCGCTATTTTCGTCCATGCTGTCAAAAATGCGCATCGGCGTTTGCGCATCAAACTTGTTGCCATCAACGCGCACCGCAATGCCCACACATTGCGACGAACTCCACACATCCGTGCGGCCCGGCCCGTTGATTGATTTCGACGTCTGGATAAAACATTGCCAATCGCCGGGGGCCAGCTCATCAAACAGAAGCTGCAATTCTTCAGTTTTGTTCGGCCCCTCCACAATTACCATCAAATCGGCATTGATATGCTGCAACGCCAATGCAATATCGGCCTTGCGTTCGGCAATGGTCACCTTCTTGTTGCGATCCGCGAAATCAGCATCATCTTTAAAAACGCTTGGGGCGCCATTGCTGCCACCGGTGAAAAGATTATTCAGCCACTCCATATTCCATACGGCAAATTTAATCTCAGCCATGAGATCCCTCCCTGCCAAAGTAAAAATAAAAAACGCGCACTAAAATAGGGACGCATCTTACCAGAAAAATGGCGGGGATAAATATGGTCCGATGCGGGGGGACACACCGGACCATGCTGCTCAAACCCTAGGAAGGAGAGAGTGAAACTAAAGTGAGCAAATTTCTGAACGCGTGAGAAACCGTTTCTCGCGTCCATTGTCGAGGGAAAACATACCACCACGTCCGGGCACCACGTCGATGATCAAATTGGTGTGCTTCCACGCCTCAAATTGATCGCCGCCAATATAGAATGGCGCACCGCCAATCTCACCCAAAAGCACATCATCATCGCTGATCATCAGATCCCCCTGCGCGTAGCACATGGGCGAAGAACCGTCGCAACAGCCACCAGATTGATGAAACATGATCGGGCCGTGATCGCGCTTGATTTCTTCAATCAATTCAAGCGCCGCGTCCGTCGCGGTAACCTTTTGCTGTGTCATGCTACTCCTCCAGGAATGGGGCTGATCGCTCAGCCCCGCTCCGTTCGATCAAAAGAAACCAAGTTTTTGTGGTGCATAGCTCACCAGCATATTTTTGGTTTGCTGATAATGATCCAGCATTTTCAAATGGTTCTCGCGGCCAATGCCAGACTGCTTATAGCCGCCAAACGCCGCATGGGCCGGATAAGCGTGGTAGCAGTTGGTCCACACACGGCCCGCTTGAATGGCGCGACCAAAGCGATAGCACGTGTTGGCATCGCGGCTCCACACGCCAGCACCCAGGCCATAAAGCGTGTCATTGGCAATGGAAAGCGCCTCATCATTGTCCTTAAAGGTGGTCACAGACACAACGGGTCCAAAAATCTCTTCTTGGAAAATGCGCATCTTGTTATCGCCCTTAAACACGGTCGGCTGAACGTAATAGCCGTTCTCCAGATCACCGCCCAAATGCGCCTGCCCGCCACCGGCAAGCACTTCCGCGCCCTCCTGGCGACCAATATCGAGATAAGACAAGATCTTCTCAAGCTGCTCGGAAGACGCCTGCGCCCCAATCATCGTGGCTGAATCCAGCGGATTGCCTTGCACAATCGCGTTCACTCGCTTCAAAGCTCGCTCCATAAATTCATCATAAATGTCTTCATGGATCAGGGCGCGACTTGGGCAGGTGCACACTTCGCCCTGGTTCAGCGCAAACATCACAAAGCCTTCAATCGCCTTGTCAAAATAATCATCATCCTCGCGGGTGACATCTTTAAAGAAGATGTTCGGGGATTTGCCGCCCAATTCCAGCGTCACTGGAATGATGTTCTGGCTGGCATATTGCATGATCAGGCGGCCTGTTGTGGTCTCGCCAGTAAAGGCGATTTTGGCGATCCGCTTGCTGGACGCCAAAGGCTTGCCCGCTTCAAGGCCAAACCCGTTCACCACGTTCAGCACGCCCTTCGGCAACACATCCGCGATCAATTCCAGCAACACCATAATGGAGGCCGGGGTTTGCTCGGCAGGTTTCAGCACCACGCAGTTGCCCGCCGCCAAAGCCGGCGCCAGTTTCCACGTCGCCATCAAAATCGGGAAGTTCCACGGAATGATCTGCCCCACAACGCCCAAGGGCTCATGGAAGTGATAAGCAATCGTGTCATTGTCGATTTCGGCAATCGAGCCTTCCTGCGCCCGGATCACGCCGCCAAAATAGCGGAAATGGTCAATCGCCAACGGCAAATCAGCTGCGGTTGTTTCGCGGATCGGCTTGCCATTGTCCCATGTCTCGGCTTCCGCCAACAGGTCCAGATTGGCTTCCATAATGTCCGCAATCTTGTTGAGCATCACTGCCCGCTCTGCCTGGCTGGTGCGACCCCAGGCATCTTTCGCCGCATGCGCAGCATCCAGCGCCGCTTCAATATCCGCTTCGTTCGAGCGCGCCACTTCGCACAGCACTTGGCCATTCACTGGCGATGTGTTCTCAAAATATTTGCCAGATTTCGGCTCAACAAATTCACCATTGATGAAGTTGCCATATTTGGCCTTGTAGATGCGCGATGCAGATTTGGTAATATCAATCTTGTTCATTCTATCCTCCTCAAATCCCTTTCTCCCAAAAGGGGTGAAGATCACCATGCATGGGCCACCCATTAAGGTCAGCCCATCCACAACATCGCACCGTCTCAACCTGTCTCACTTTCGCGACAGATTGGGTCGCAAATCGCCGTCCACACCGCCAGAGCGGATTTACCCCCCTATTGCAGCGCAATCTCTTCTGCTAATCTTTTAGCTGGGAGGACTTTGATAATGGCTACCACGCGTTCGCATGCGGATTATGTCCGTTCAATTGTCGAAAAAGATCGCAGTGCGACTCAGTCTAGTTTGGCCGCATCTTGGCGACGTTCCATGCTGCATTATGGCCTAACGCCAGAGCAGAAATTGCGCGCCGAACAAGTATCCAGCACCGAGCTGGGCGAAGCGCTTGGCCAACTCGATTTTCTGATGCATGTGGCCCGCCCCACCCTCGAAAAACTATTCCAAACCGTCAGCCAATCCGGCTGCTGCGTCGTGCTATCCGATATGGATGGGGTTATTCTCAACGCCCATTCGCAAGCGGGCGACGATATGATGTTCAACCAATGGGGCCTCACCAAAGGCGCTATTTGGAGCGAAGCCAACCAAGGCACAAACGGCATCGGCACCTGCGCGGCAGAGCAACGCCCAGTGGTCATCCACCGCGACCAGCATTTCAAAAGTCAAAACACCATGATGAGCTGCATGGGCGCGCCAGTCTTTGATAATGAAGGCAAAATGATTGCTGTGCTCGACATTTCCAGCTGTCGCAACGACATGACCAGCGGCATCGCCCATGTGTTCGGCAAAGTGGTGGCCGACACCGCCCAGCGCATCGAGCAAGACTATTTCCGCGCCACCTATAACGATGCACGGGTCATCATTGCCCCCACCGAGGACCTGAACGCCACCGCTTTGTTCGCTGTCGATCAAGACGATCTCGTCATCGGTGCCAACCGCCATGCCCGCCGCGCCTTCGGCGTCGATCAGGCCATGCTGGCCGACCCAACGCCCATCAGTGATATTGTGCAAACAGGCGAGGCCCGCACCAATTTGCAAAGCGCCGAAAAATCAGAATTCCGCCGCGCCCTCGCCCGCACCAAAGGCAACGTCTCCCTCGCCGCCAAAGACCTAGGCATCAGCCGCGCCACCATGTACCGACGTATGCAGAAGCTGGGGCTAACTAGTAATTAGGCGTTATCCAGATGTCGGCTTCGAGCCCAACCTACTGGATGCAGCACTTTCCTCTAATGTCCGGTGTCCGGAAAGGTCAAAAGTTTGAGACCTTGCCCCTAGTTCGCTACTGTGATCACATTCGCGCGGTATGTAGTATGGGGGGAGCTGATGACCTATGGCGATTTCGGTGAACTAGAAATTCCTGACGACCTTTTTGAATGCGCGATTTTCCTTAGAAACAACATTATTGGCCTGACGACCAATGGTGGTTCGGAACCTGAGTACAAAATGGCCAGAAGAAGGCTAATGGAAGACCCGGCAATCAAACGGCTTTTGCCGGACTTTGTGCGTTTCTCAAATGATGCCGCTTCGGTGCAGTCGGCATTATCAAGCGTTGCAAGCGGCTCAGGGTCCTGGGCCAAACGGCGAGGCCACGTTACCGAGTCTTTCAAAAAACTATTGACTTTCCTAGAATCCGGTGGCGGTGCGGCAGACACCACGATCACAGATGGTCTTGATGTCTATGATGCCCCTGCTGTCCAAGCTTTTTGGGCGAAGGCTTTGGACAGACGAGCCACTGACCCGGAAGGTGCCGTTACCGCCGCAAGTACGCTACTCGAAGAGGTCTGCAAACACATCATCGAAGACAACGGCGGAAAGTGGGAGGCAAAGTGGAATATTCGGAAACTTTACAGTGAAGCTGCAAAGGTCTTGAAGCTCGCACCATCGCAGCATCAGGAGGAAGTGTTTAAAACGATATTGGGAAACTGCCAGAGCGTCGTTCAGAGTATTGGTTCTCTGCGCAACAAGGGTGGCGATGCCCATGCTGGGGGGCGCTCGCGAATTTCATTCAAGCCGCGTCATGCCGCTTTGACGGTTAACCTAGCTGGGTCCATGGCCTTATTTCTGATCGAAACTTGGCAAGCTAGAATTGAAGAGTAACGGATCACGACTCGTTGGCCGTAGCACAATCCTGAAGCGGCCACTCGCGCAACCGCAGGAAAATGGCGCTTCGTCCGCATAGCTGCCATTGCCATTCGTCTCACGTCTGCGCCACAAACCGTTTATCCACAGCGCCGGGTCTCAATTCTGAGACAGTTTGAGACCTCAAAATAACTTCAACTTTTTAAAGATCAAATATTCGATCCCGAACACAAACAAAATAAACCCACAAACCGCGGCAAAACCGAAAGGGTTGTCCATAAGTGGCACGCCACCAACATTCATGCCCAACAGTCCGGTCAAAAAACCGACGGGCAGAAAGAACGCCGCTACAATGGTCAGGACCAGCATTTGCTTGTTCATAAATTCGGCGCGTTCATCCAAGATCTGATCATGAATGATTTGCGCCCGATCGCGGATTGAATCTAACTCTTCACACACACGGGTTACCCGCTCCACCGCTTCCCGCAAATGACTAAGCGTCAATTTGGAAATCCAGCTAAAGCCTTCCAATTCAAATGTCGTCAACGCATCACGCTGAGGAAACATATACCGGCGCAATATGATTGAAGAGCGCCTGATTTCGGCCAGATGGCGGCGCACAACCGGCATTTCTGCATCCGCTAGATTTTCTTCCACTCCATCAACTTGCTCATTAAGCTCAGCCACGACCGGCTCCACCCGATCAGCCAACCGCAGCGCAAAAACAGCCACCAAATCTCCCGAAGTTTTCGGTGCCCGCCCGCTGGTGATCATATCCACCACATCGTCAATTGCTTTAAGGCGCCGAATGCCACAACTGATCACGCGGTTTTGCTCAACCCAAATGCGGATGGAAATCATGTCTTCAGGTTCCGCACCCTCGTTCAAATTTACACCCCGCAAAATCAGAATGGCACCCTTCTCACTGGGCGTGCACCGCGGCCGCGTCTCTTCTGCTGAAAGCGCATTCACAACAAGCGGGTCCAGATCTTGCTCATTCAAGACAGACCGAAGCTGGTCGATATTGCCCTGCACATGGACCCATTTGAAGCCCTGCGCCGATGATGCCTTATCTGCCGCGGAGGTGGCATTTACATCAAGTTTCTTCGATGTGCCATCTTTGAATATGTCATACGCAAATGCGAAATTTTGATCAGTTTTCATGGCGCAAGAATAACAACTAATGCGTCTTTTGAAATGACATTCTTATCCGCAAGCGCAAATTTCAGTTCGTGGCAGGCCACAAATCTTGCACGCATCCATCACGCAAAGTCCAAGTTTTAATTGCGCACACCAATGCTGTGTTTTATCTATTTCGGTGACTCAAACTCTCCGCTTTCCGTCAGGTCTCACCATGTCCAATCTCACCATTCGCCCCGCCACCCGCGACGACATCGCAACCATTCTCGCCCTGTCCATCGGCGGCAACGCGCCGGGGCGGGTGAATATTGATGATGCGGACGAGGCCGATAATGATACCTATCAGCGCGCTTTTGATTTGATCGAGCAAGACCCGAACAACATGTTCTTCATCGCCGAACTGGATGGTGAGAAAATCGGCTGCATGCAGATCAATTTGCTGCAAGGTTTGGCGGGGCGCGGTCGCCTGCGGGCGCAATTAGAAGGCGTGCATATTCGCGCGGACCATCGTGGCCAAGGTTTGGGCGGCGAAATGATCGAGTGGGCCATTGCCTTCGCCAAATCCAAAGGCGCGGGCATGGTGCAGCTGACCTCCTCAAAAAATCGTCCCGAAGCCCACCGCTTTTATGAACGTTTGGGCTTTGACCGCTCCCATGAAGGCTTTAAATTGTCGCTCTGAAACGGATATTCTCCAAAGGCCTGCTGTTATGAAACTCTTGATCTCACATGCATCCCCCTACGCCCGCAAATGCCGCGTCACCGCGCTTGAAAAAGGTATTCAAGGCATAGAAGAGCTGCATGTCAGCCCGTTGGACGAGCCCGAAAAGCTAAATCATCTCAATCCGCTGGGCAAAATTCCTTGCCTCATCTATGGCGAAAACAAAACCCTGTTCGATAGCCCGGTGATCTGCGCCTATTTTGATGAAATCGGCGAAGGCCCGCGCCTGATGCCGAAGGACGGCAATGCCCATTGGGCCATGCGGCGACATGAAGCACTGTTCGATGGGCTTTTGGATAGCGCATTGAATATTGTCATCGACTTGCGAAAGCCCGAAGAGCAGCACTCCGAGCAATGGCAGCAACGTTGGGGCTGCGCCATTGATCGTGCACTCTCGCAAGCCCAAAACGAGCTGGACAAGATCGAAGGCGATCTGTCGACAGCGCAAATCGCGCTGGCCTGCGCCATCGGCTATTTGCATTTCCGTTTGGGCAAGCATGATTGGCTTGCGCCCTATCCCTATTTGAATGAATGGTATGAAGCGTTTGCGCAGCGCCCATCCATGCAGGCGACACAACCGAAATAATGACTCGCAATCAGGCCACACTCATTGGCGCAACATCCATCTTGAACTGGTCGTTTCTGGCGCTCTTTACAGCCGCCAGCGGGCGTGTGCCGCCCTTCCAACTGTGCGCCATGGCTTTTGCGATTGGCGCCTTGGTTGGTGCCACCAGATGGGTCAAAAACCCAAACGCCATAATGCAGATGAAACAACCTGTCTTGGTATGGCTGCTTGGCATTGGTGGCCTGTTCGGCTACCATTTCTTCTATTTCACGTCCTTGCGCAACGCCCCGCCGGTGGATGCTGGCCTGATCAATTATTTATGGCCTTTGCTGATCGTCCTGTTTTCGGCGCTGTTGCCAGACGAAAGGCTTAAACCGCATCACGTCTTGGGGGCATTGTTGGGTCTCGGCGGCGCAGTGCTTATCGTCACCAAAGGCCGCGGCATCGAGGTCGACCCGCGATATGCCTTTGGCTACGCCATTGGCATATGTGGCGCGCTCACATGGTCAAGCTATTCTGTGTTGTCACGACGGGTTGCACACGTGCCTACAAATGCCGTCACTGGATTTTGCGCGGCCACGGCGGTCCTATCATTCTTTTGCCATTTGATTTGGGAGCAAACGGTGTGGCCTGCCGATTTTGGGCAATGGCTGGCCGTGCTCGGTCTTGGCTTGGGCCCCTTGGGCATTGCCTTTTACACATGGGACTTGGGCATGAAAAAAGGCGATATCCAATTGCTCGGCGCGGGCGCATATCTTGCCCCGCTCCTATCAACGCTCATCCTGATCGGCTTTGGCATGGGCGAATTTTCTTGGGCCATTGGCGCCGCATGTGTGCTCATCACCGTGGGCGCGTTAATCGCGTCCAAGGATATGATCCGACGCAAAAAGCCATTGCCGCAACCACCTAACGTGCAATCGCCCCCAACTTAGCCGCCAACTCATCCCCCATGGTGCGCCCCAAATAGGTGCTGTTGGCGAGGGCAATAACCGCTTTGCCAGCATCTGGATAAAGGCGGATCATGGCCACATGGCCCATGCCCCCACCCCCGTGAATCGCGACTTTGCCCTGGTCTGTGTCTTTCAGATAAAAGCTCAAACCAAATTCAACACCTTCGCTGTCGGGCACAGGGCTAGACGCTGCCGCCACAATCGGCTGCACCATCCGATCCACATTCTGTGCCTTGATCAACCGCTGGCCATCATGCACCCCGCCGTTCAACAACAGGCGCAAAAACTTTTCCAAATCTTCGATTGGTCCAATCAGGCCTGTCGCCCCCTTTTGGTCGCTATAGACGTGATTGAAACTCATCATGCCGGCCTCATGCGATCGAATGGCACGACCCATATCCACAAATTGCCCCGCCAACAGGCTCATAAAATCGCGCGGATGGGTGCCGATGGCTTCATCTTCCGCCATCAGGTCTGAATAGACAAAGCCGGTCCGGTCCATGCCCAACGGCTCCAATATCGCTTCGGTCACATATTGCTCGTAAGGCGCGCCAGAGGCTTTTTCGATCACTGCGGCCAGTACCAAATATCCCATATTGGAATAATGCCCCTCCGCCCCCGGCGCCGCCAACATGCCATTATGATCTGGCAGTTTCTCGGCTAAAAACTCTGTTTGATTAGGATGCGGATCGCCATCAAAATGAACCCAGCCCAAAATAGCGGGACCAACATCTTTTAGGCCCGACGAATGGGACAGGAGCTGCTTGATGGTGATGCTTTGGGAAGCGGCTTTATCTTCCAGCTCGAAAAATGGCACATATTGTTGCACCCGATCATCAAGTGAAAGCTTGCCCTGCTCTTCCAGTTCCACAATGGCGACCATGGTAAAAAGCTTGGTCAGCGACCACCACTGAAACACCGATTGTCGTTTGATCTCGCGGCCACTCGCCACATCGGCCACGCCAAATTCGGCGGCATATTGAATGCCCTCACGATCAATCACCGAGACAGCAATGCCCGGCGGCGCATTTTGCTCAACCGCTTGTTGCAGCTTTTCGCCGATCTCCTCGTAGGATGTTGCCCGTTCCGGCAAATCCAATTGCGGCGGCATAACGGGATAGCGCAACACAAACGCGCCAATGGCCAAAATCAGAATCACAACGATTGATATTGCAATATGCTGCCAGCGCATTTTATGTCCCGCCTCTGGTTGGTCTGTTTCCAAGGAAATGGGCGCGAATTTCGTTTTATCAAGGATTGAAGCTATGAAATGCCCTCAACGCCACACTTACGCACGCACAGAGACGCCCCAAACGCCAATTACGAATACGCGGCAACACCCGTCATCCCACGACGAAAAACCTCCGAAAATGGCGCATATTCAAAAGAATCCTAAAACTAATGCGACAAAACAAAAATTTTCTCCGCCTTTGGGGTTTCCCTTTTGCATTTTTGCGCCTAAAACGCCCGCTTAGCCACATATTTATGAATCGCAACCCAGCACATTGGTTCCTTGCATGCCAACGTGTTGAATGATGCCGAGTGATGCTATGCCAAAACGTGAAGATATCTCCTCCATTCTAATTGTCGGTGCCGGACCCATTATTATTGGTCAGGCCTGCGAATTTGACTATTCAGGCACCCAAGCCTGTAAAGCCCTGAAGGCGGAGGGATACCGAATAATTTTGGTCAACTCCAACCCGGCCACCATCATGACCGACCCGGACATGGCGGACGCGACCTATATGGAGCCCATCACCCCGGAAGTGGTGGCCAAGATCATTGAAAAAGAACGCCCTGATGCGATTCTCCCCACCATGGGCGGCCAAACCGCTTTGAACTGCGCTTTGTCACTGCGCAAAATGGGCGTGTTGGAAAAATATAATGTGGAAATGATCGGCGCGACAGCCGAAGCGATTGATAAAGCGGAAGACCGTGAATTGTTCCGCGCCGCGATGGACAAGATCAATCTTGAAACCGCTAAATCCATGTTGGCCCACAACATCACCGAAGCGATGGAAGCACTCGAATTTGTTGGCTTGCCAGCCATCATTCGCCCGTCCTTCACCATGGGCGGCACTGGCGGTGGCGTGGCCTACAACCGCGAGGAATATCTCTCGATCGTAGAAGCAGGCATTGATGCATCCCCGACCAACGAAGTGTTGGTGGAAGAAAGCATCATTGGTTGGAAAGAATATGAGATGGAAGTTGTCCGCGATAAAAAGGACAATTGCATCATCATCTGCTCCATCGAAAACATCGATCCAATGGGCGTGCACACGGGCGACAGCATCACCGTAGCCCCGGCGCTTACCTTGACCGATAAAGAATATCAGATCATGCGCGACGCTTCTTTGGCGGTACTGCGCGAAATCGGTGTGGAAACAGGCGGCTCAAACGTGCAGTTCGCCGTGAACCCTGCCGATGGCCGTTTGATCGTGATTGAAATGAACCCCCGCGTGTCGCGTTCATCCGCGCTGGCTTCGAAAGCCACCGGCTTCCCAATCGCCAAAGTTGCTGCGCGCTTGGCTGTGGGCTACACCTTGGACGAGCTTGAAAACGACATCACCGGCGGCGCAACCCCGGCCAGCTTCGAACCAAGCATCGACTATGTGGTCACCAAAATTCCACGCTTTGCTTTCGAGAAATTCCCGGGCTCTGATCCTCGACTGACCACAGCCATGAAGTCTGTGGGCGAAGCAATGGCCATCGGCCGGACCTTCCAGGAGAGCTTCCAAAAAGCCTTGCGCTCTTTGGAAACAGGCTTGTCTGGCTTTAACGAAATCGACATTAAGGGCCTTGGCGCTGGCGACGACAAAAATGCCGTGCGCGCGGCACTTGGCACACCAACACCGGACCGGATTTTGGTGGTGGCACAAGCCATGCGGCTTGGTTTTGACGATGAGTTTATCTTCCGCGCCTGCGCCATCGATCCATGGGTCTTGGAGCAAATCCGCGGCATTGTCGAAATGGAAGCCAAAGTGCTTGAGCATGGCCTGCCCGACAACGCCCAGCAAATGCGCAAGCTGAAAAGCATGGGCTTTTCTGATGCGCGCTTGGCGGATTTATCCGGCAAAAAGCCACGCGAAATCAAGGTCATCCGTGATGAGCTTGACGTGCATCCGGTTTACAAACGCATCGATACCTGCGCGGCAGAGTTCGCCTCACCGACAGCCTATATGTACTCCACATATGAAGTGCCATTCGCGGGCGAATTGGTCAACGAAGCCCATCCGAGTGATCGCAAGAAAATCGTCATTTTGGGCGGCGGTCCAAACCGGATTGGCCAAGGCATCGAGTTTGACTATTGCTGCTGTCACGCCTCTTTTGCTTGCGCGGAAGCGGGCTATGAAACCATCATGGTCAACTGCAACCCCGAAACAGTGTCCACCGACTATGACACATCAGATCGCCTCTATTTCGAGCCGCTCACCAAAGAAGATGTGCTGGAAATTCTGCGCACTGAGCAATCCAAAGGCACTTTGGCTGGCGTGATCGTTCAGTTCGGTGGTCAAACACCGCTTGGCCTTGCCAACGACATTAAGCGCGCAGGCTTCCCAATCCTCGGCACTCAGCCTGAAATGATTGATTTGGCCGAAGATCGGGACCAGTTCAAAAAGCTATTGAACGACCTCGACTTGACCCAGCCGTCAAACGGCATTGCCCACTCGCTGGAGCAAGCGCGGATCGTGGCGGAAAACATTTCTTATCCGCTGGTTATCCGCCCATCCAACGTGTTGGGTGGCCGCGCCATGGTCATTGCGCACAATTCGGATGAGTTCGAAGATTATGTGCAAGGCACCCTCACGGAGTTGGTGCCCCCGCATATTCGCCAAAAATACCCCAACGACAAAACTGGCCAGATCAACTCTGTGCTGGCCGAAGGCCCGTTGCTGTTCGATAGCTATTTGGGCGGCGCCATCGAGATTGATGTGGATGCCCTGTGCGATGGCAAAGACGTGTTTGTTGCGGGCATCATGGAGCACATTGAAGAAGCTGGCGTCCACTCTGGTGACAGTGCGTGTACTCTGCCGCCACGCTCCCTCGATGAAAAAACTATTGCCGAAATCAAACGCCAGACCACAGATCTCGCACTTGCGCTTGGTGTGGGCGGTTTGATGAATGTGCAATACGCCCTCAAAGATGGCCAGCTCTATGTCCTCGAAGTAAACCCACGCGCTTCGCGTACGGTGCCATTCGTTGCCAAAGTGATTGGCTATCCGGTCGCCGCAATCGCGTCGCGGATCATGGCGGGCGAAAGCCTGGCCAGCTTTAATCTGAAAGAGCGTAAGCTGAAGCACATTGCCGTAAAAGAAGCAGTCTTCCCGTTCGCGCGGTTCCCCGGCGTCGATACAGTTTTGGGGCCAGAAATGCGCTCCACAGGCGAAGTGATTGGCTTGGATAATGATTACGCCATCGCCTTCGCGAAAAGCCAGTTGGGCGGCGGCACCAAGGTGCCAAAGTCCGGCACAGTGTTCGTGTCCGTGCGTGATCAGGATAAAGCGGCAATCCTTGCGTCTATCCAAAAGCTGCAGGAAACCGGCTTTAAGGTGATCGCCACCAGCGGCACCCGGCGCTTCCTGTCTGAAAACGGCATTGAGTGCGAAAAGGTCAATAAAGTGCTTGAAGGTCGACCACACATTGTCGACGCCATGAAAAACGGTGAAGTGCAGTTGGTGATCAACACCACTGAAGGGGCACAAGCCTTGCGCGACAGCCGCGATTTGCGGCGCACCGCATTGCTGAACAAAATCCCTTACTACACCACAATCGCCGGCGCGATTGCGGCTGTTGAAGGCATTGTTGCCTACTCAACCGACAATGTGAAGGTAACATCGGTTCAAGACTATTTTGCCGCATAAAGCAAAAAAAGTGGGCAGCCCGACCAATAGGCTGCCCACATTGCATGCACAAGACCAACGGCGTGAGATCTTAAAGGGCGCCTATCAAGTCAGTGCAAACCATGCCCAAATATAAAGAGGCATGGGTGCAAATCCCCAAAGCAAAAGCCAGGGGGCCATCAGGAGAAATCGGTGAAAAGGAGAATGCATCATCCGATCACTCCTAATATGTAGAGCAATGTCACCACCACGAGCACAGATTTCCAAAACCAAAAACCCGTCTTAGCGGCCAGAATAAACTGCCGCCCCACCGGATCTCGGCTCAGCGCGATCTGCGGCTCGTTAAAGTGTTTCCGTTCAGAAAACACGACGATGACAAAAATGCTCATCATTAAAACGGTCAATCCCATGAAGGCGTAAACAACATACATCATGACGATATTCCCAATTCTTCGTTTGGATCGTAAAACATGCCCATCATAAGGCTGCGCGCAATATTGCGGGCGCGGTCCTGAAAGAAAGCCTTCGCCTCTGGCGTGGGGGCAACCTCATCCAAATTTTCGTCAAAAAGCTGCAACCAACGGGCAAAATGCGTTTTAGTCACATTTTTCAGCTTTAAGTGCGCAGGCATGGGGCGGCCTTCATATTCCCCTGTTTTCAGGGCAATCGCGCGCCAAAACTGCTTCATCTTGACCAAGTGCGGCTCCCATTGATCCTGAATCACCGCATCAAAGATGGGCCCCAACTCCTCGTCATTGCGCACCTTGGTGTAAAAGCCATCGACCATCTGAGACACAAATTCCGCGTCGATTCCATAGGACTTGGCCTGGCGTCGATAATTCTCTCGATGGACCTGCGCAAAACTCATTTGAAACACTTTCCAAAACATGTATATTAAATGCATCTTTACAAAAACAGGCCGAGAACGCAACCTCAAATTTGGCCAATTCGAATGAGTGAGACAATTTGTGCATCTAACGTCGCAAACAGATTATAGCCTTCGCCTTCTGATGCTCTTGGGCATGGTGGCCCCCAACAAGATGACCATTTCTCAGGTTGCCAACATATTGAAGCTCAAGAGAAACCATCTCACAAAGATTGTGCATCACCTCGCCAAGCACGACATTTTGCACACTTCACGCGGCAAATCCGGCGGCATCAGCTTAAGTGAAGTCGCACCAGACAAAACAATCACCGAGCTCATTCGCATTTCTGAGCCCAATTTTGCTCTCGTGGAATGCCTCGATAGAAAAAAATGTGCATGCGAATTTGCCGGATATTGTGAATTGACTGCCCTGTTTACTTCGGCCCGCACCGCTTTCTTTGATGTGCTGAGCGATAAAACTTTGGGCGATATTATCAGAAGCAAAAAACAATCATCACCGTTACTTAATAAACGAATTGTTGCTGAAAGCATGTGAATTTTATTCGCATTTCCATTCTGTTTTGACTTGAAAATGTCACAAATAAATCTTACCCTTAAAAAATCGACTATTGGCCGAACGACCTGGCCGGAGCTACCTCCGCGAACGAAACCGTTTCTACCAACATCGATTACAGCCTCAGTGCAATCGATGCATTGGGGAAACTGGCACTAAATTCGCGAAAGGAATACATTATGCCTCAAGGTACAGTTAAATGGTTCAACACCCAAAAGGGTTATGGCTTTATTCAACCAGATGATGGCGGCAACGACGTGTTTGTACACATCTCTGCTGTTCAAAAAGCTGGCATGGCTCAGTTGGACGAAGGTCAAAAATTGTCATACGAGATTCTGCAAGACCAACGTTCTGGCAAATCATCTGCTGGCGAGCTGGTTGCAGCTGACTAAATTTGGCGTTTTGCCAGATTTATGCCACCATTGACAGATTATGGTGGTCACACCACATTTAATCGCGACTTGTCATTCGGCCAGTCGCGGTTTTAAATTTAACAAGTATTGCGGCTCCACAATGCGGGGCCGATTTTTCGTTTAGCGACCGTTTGCAACAGACCAATTTGGTCGGGCTTGCCCGGCCAGAACAAGATTTGTGTAAGCGCAACTAAAAGGATGTGAGCTTTATGGACAAAATCCCTATGACCGTTTCCGGTCACCAGGCCTTGCGCGAAGAACTGAACAATCGCTTGTCAGTTGAACGCCCGCGCATCATCCAAGATATTTCTGAAGCGCGCGCCCATGGCGACCTATCAGAAAACGCCGAGTATCATGCGGCAAAGGAACAACAAAGCCTCAATGAAGGCCGCATTCAGGAGCTTGAGAGCATCCTGACGCTTGCGGATGTCATTGATGTGTCAAGATTGAGCGGCGACACCGTTAAGTTTGGCGCTACTGTTTTGCTGATTGACGAAGATACAGAATTGGAAAAAACCTACCAGATCGTTGGCGACCCTGAAGCCGACGCCAGCGCAGGCCGAATTTCCATTTCGTCCCCCATTTCACGTGCATTGATTGGCAAAGAAGTTGGCGACAGCGTTGAAGTCACGGCCCCCGGCGGTGCTCATTCATACGAAATCTTGGAAATTAAATATATCTAATGCCATCGGCATTGTGAGACAAATTGCCCCGGCTTTCACGAAAGCCGGGGTTTTCTTTTCTCTTTTTGTGCACGCCGCATCGCCGCTGCTTGCAACCGGGCGTGGCGATACCTAAACTATACACAACATCAATGCTTAAAAAGAAGGTTGCGCTTATGCACGCTCCTGTCATGATTATTGGCTCCGGCCCCGCAGGCTATTCTGCCGCAATTTACGCCGCACGCGCCATGCTTGAACCTGTTGTCATTCAGGGCATCCAGCCCGGTGGCCAGCTCACCATCACCACGGAAGTGGAAAACTATCCCGGTTTCGCTGAAATGATCCAAGGCCCTTGGCTGATGGAGCAAATGAAAGCACAAGCCGAAGCGATGGGCACCAAAAACATCACCGATACCATTATCAATGTGGATTTGGACAAACGCCCCTTCACCCTCACCGGCGATAGCGGCACCATCTACACTTGCGACAGCTTGATCATCGCCACTGGCGCACAAGCCAAATGGCTGGGCATCCCGTCAGAACAAGCCTTCCAAGGCTTTGGCGTCTCTGCTTGCGCCACATGTGATGGCTTTTTCTATCGCGATAAGCATGTGATTGTGGTTGGCGGCGGCAACACGGCAGTTGAAGAAGCCTTGTTCCTCACCAATTTTGCCTCAAAGGTCACCGTCATTCACCGCCGTGACTCGTTCCGCGCCGAAAAGATTTTGCAGCAACGCCTGTTCAAAAATGAAAAGATCGAAGTGCTGTGGGACAGTGAGTTGGAAGAAGTTCTCGGCACTGAGGGCATTCCGCGCACAGTGACGGGCGCGAAGGTCAAAAACCGCAACACAGGTGAAGTGACCGAAATGGACGTGGACGGCGTGTTTATTGCCATTGGCCACGCCCCAGCCACCAGCTTGTTTGAAGGCAAGTTGGAAATGAAGCATGGCGGCTATCTGGTCACCGCACCAGACAGCACCGCCACCAACATCCCCGGCGTTTACGCGGCAGGCGACGTGACCGACGATATCTACCGTCAGGCCGTCACCGCTGCCGGTATGGGCTGCATGGCCGCTTTGGAGGCTGAGAAATTCTTGGCCGAGCAAGAAGTCGCCGAGGCTGCTGAATAATGGCCATTGATTGGGACCGCCTGCGGGTTTTTCATGTCGTCGCCGAAGCCGGCAGCTTCACCCATGCGGGGGAGCGTTTGGGCATGAGCCAGTCGGCGGTTTCCCGTCAAATCTCCTCTTTGGAGGATAGCCTTGGCCTCAAACTGTTCATCCGCCACGCCCGCGGGCTGGTGATGACAGAGGTGGGCGAGCAATTGTTCCGCACCGCCCACCGCATGGCTTGGGAATTGCAGTCTGTAGAAGCGCAAATGACCGAAAGCCAAGACATGCCGTCCGGGCCACTTTTGGTCACCACGACAGTTGGTTTTGGCTCCACATGGCTCACCTCGCGCATTGATGAGTTTTTGGATCGTTATCCAACCATCCAAATGGAAATCAAACTCAATGATTCTGAGCTCGACCTCGCTATGCGTGAGGCGGATGTCGCCATTCGGTTGCACCGCCCCAACCAATCAGAGCTGATTCAGCGCAAGCTGTTCACTGTGCATTTCCACCTCTATGCCTCAACCTCCTATTTGGAGAAATTTGGCATTCCGAAATGCGTCGAGGATTTAGACAATCACCGCATCATCACTTTTGGGAATCCCAGTCCCGAATATTTGGGTGACGTGAATTATTTGGAGCGATTGGGCCGCCCAGAGAACAATCCGCGCCAGCCCATTCTGCGCGTCAACGCGATTTATGGCATGATGCAAGCCGCACGCGAAGGCATTGGCATCGCCATGTTGCCCGACTATATTACCGAGGGCGAACCAAGCCTTGTGCAAGTGCTTGATGACGTGGAAACCCCTGAATTTGAAACATATTTTGTTTATCCACCTGCGCTAAAAGCCTCTAAGCGTGTCGGCGTTTTCCGCGACTTTTTGGTCTCCAAAGCCCGCGACTGGTCCTTCTAAATCAGCCGAAATTTTACATATGCATATGGCGCATGGCTGATATGCGCAATTAACATTTGCCAAATGTTAATTCCATCTTCATAACCCGCCTCAAGAAAAGCGAAACACAAAGTTGTTCCTCCTCCCTCAACTTTTTCGCTATTCCCTCCTTGTAAGAGGTTTCCTCTTGAATTCTTTAGCCCCATCTTCGGATGGGGCTTTTTTTTGGCCAAAATCGACACCAATCAGCAAACCTAATTTGCAGCCATGCATTTTGCGCATACCCCATATGCACCAAACCCCATTGGCAAACCCAACCCTATGGGCCATATAAGGGACATAACGTGATGACAACGTCCTCCTCCTCCCAGTTGTCAGATCGTTTTCGGCAGACACCGTCCCTCCTCCCTCGATGTCTGCCCAACCTATTTAAAAGGACCTCGCCACCTCCTCCCGGCGAGGTCTTTTTTTTGCCCCAACGCATAGCTCCATTTTCTAAGATCCGCTCTTGCCCGACGCACGCGCTCAGCGCATATTATGCCGACTTAGCGAGATGGAGTTGTTATGGCCTGGTCTGAAATTTTAACGTTCACCTTTGTGGCCGCGTTGCTCGTCGCCTCACCAGGACCAAATGGCGTCCTTATTGCCAAAACAGTGCCTACTTCAGGTAAAGCCGCAGGCTTTGCCAACGTTTTAGGCTTCATCACCGCATTTTACTTGCATGGTGCCTTGGCCGTTTTGGGCATCTCCATCATATTGGTTCAATCTGCGGCGGCCTTCACCTTCGTCAAATATCTGGGGGCAGCCTATTTGTGCTGGATTGGCGTCAAAGCCCTCTACACTGCTGCCAAGGGTGTCTCTGCACCGGCAAAAGTGACCCCGGCAAAGCGTAAAAGAACATTGCGCAATGCCTATTTTGAAGGGCTGCTGACCAATGCGCTCAACCCTAAAGTGTCGATGTTTTACCTTGCGGCGTTTCCGCAATTTATCACCGTCGGTGAAACAAGCGCGGCCAGTTCATTCTTGTTGATCTTTATTCATTCCACCATGAATGCAATCTGGTTTGGCGCGATGGTCTTGTTGTTCGCGCGGCTAAGCCGCTTTGCGCGCCAGAGCAGCTTCCAACGCTGGCTTAAAGGCCTCACGGGTGTGGTCTTTGTTGGTTTCGGCATCAAACTCGCCAGTTTTCGCCCCAATATCTGATCAAATTCAACGCCTTAGACAGTCAAAACGCGACCCATGCAAAAAGCGCACGGCTCCCATGCGCATTTGCCCCTTGTAAAATCAACGCCGATACCTCATATCCCCCTTCATAAGAGTTGAGCGCGTTTCTCCTCCCTAGCGCAACGCTCTTTTTGAAGATGGCAAGCAACGTCCCTCCTCCCTCGATGTTTGCCAAAAACTATTCAAGGCCTCGTCTTTATGACGGGGCCTTTTTTTTTGCGCTTTGAACTTACCTATGCAAAAAGCGCATCCCCCATATGCAATTTGAACGCTTGTAAATCTGACCGGGCGGACGCATATAAGGGACATAAGAGTTGAGAACGCATCCTCCTCCCAGCGAACTCAACTCTCAAAAGAACAGCAAACACGTCCCTCCTCCCTCGTTGTTTGCTGTACCAATTAAGGCTTCGCTTTGTGCGGGGCCTTTTTTGGTTTTGGGGCCAATAAAAAAGGGCCTGCACAATGTGCAAGCCCTTCCCGTTCTCAAGTCGGATTATCTAGCGATATAGCGCGTCGCCCAAATCATCCATGCCTTCATAAAGACCTGCCACCTGCTCCGCATAGCCATTGAACAGCTGGGTGGGCACGCGGTCGCCGGTATGCAACACACGCTCTGTGGCCTGGCTCCAGCGCGGATGCGGCACTTCAGGGTTCACATTGGCCCAAAAGCCATATTCACGCGCCTGCAATTGTTCCCAAAAGCTAACGGGGCGCTCATCGGTGAAAGTGAACCTGACGATTGATTTGATGGACTTAAAGCCATATTTCCATGGCAGCGCCAAGCGCAACGGTGCCCCCATCTGGTTGGCCACCACCTTGCCATAAGCGCCCACAACCAAGAAGGACAGATCGTTTTGGGCTTCGGCCATGGTCACCCCTTCCACATAGGGCCATGGATACCAGGGCTGGGTTTTGATTCCCCGCGCCACATCAGGATCATTAAATGTTTCCATGCGCACAAATTTCGCACCCGATGTTGGGGCAGCCATCTCCACAAGCTTGCGCAGTGGAAATCCAATCCATGGCACCGTCATCGACCATGCCTCCACACAACGGTGGCGGTAAAGACGCTCTTCCAGCGTCATTTTCGCCATCAGGTCATCAACATCCATTTTGATCGGTTTTTCCACCATCCCATCAATGGTGATTTCCCACGGCCGCGGATCCAGTGCTTGCGCGGCGCTGGCGATTTCTTTGTGCGAACCGAACTCATAAAAATTGTTATAATTGAGGTTCACATCTTCAGGCGTAAGGCCACGATCCAGTTCAAACGATTCATTCCGATCCGCCTCAAGCGCCGCGCGCCCCTCTTGGGCAAAGGCTTTCGAAATATTCAATCCACTGCTGGCAGCAATAGCGCCAGCGGCCAATCCGCCAGCCATAATTTGGCGACGGTTGAGAAAGACGGTTTCAGGCGTCGCCTCCGCTTCACTCAGTTGCCAGCTTGGCGATTTACGAATATGCATGAAGTGATCTCCCATTTGTGCTTATGCCAGTTAAAACGGGTTTGCACTCACGGGCAAATGATCAAAGATAAATTCCTCGTGAGGAAGATCATGCTCGACAACGGGATTGTTTTTTGATCAAAAGGTCAAATAAATTGTCGACCAGTAGGTAAGGTTGGATATGAGCATCATCAATTTTGGGTCAATCAATATCGACTATGTCCACCGCGTGCCCCATTTTCCCCAGCCGGGCGAAACATTGGCCGCAACATCATTTGAGAAGGGATTGGGCGGCAAAGGCGCCAACCAATCGATCGCCATTGCGCGCGCCAATGGCGATATCAAGCATTTCGGCCAAATCGGCGCAGATGATGGCTGGGTCCTCGACATTTTAAAAAATGCAGGTGTCGACACAGGCAAAGTTGCCGTCACGGACACGCCCACCGGCCATGCCATCATCTATGTTGATGATAGCGGCGAGAACAATATTGTCCTCAATGGCGGCGCCAACCAAACCTTCACCAATGACGCGATTGAAGCCGCACTGGCCGATGCCACTGCGAGCGATTGGCTGCTGTTTCAAAACGAAACCAACAATATCGACCACGCCCTCAATGTCGCTCAAAAAAACGGCATGAAGATCGCCTATGCCGCGGCCCCCTTTGACGCACAACGCGCCGCCAGCATCATCCCGCATGTGGATTTGATCGCGGTCAACGAAATTGAAGCCCAGCAATTGGCGCAAGCCTCCGGCAAGCCCATTGATCAACTCGAATGCGATTATGTGCTGGTCACCAAGGGCGAAAAAGGCGCAGAGCTGCGCACGCCCTCGGGCACATTCACCAGCACCAGCTTTAAGGTGGACGCCATCGACACCACAGGCGCAGGCGACACCTTTTTGGGCTATTTCCTCGCAGAGTTCGATAAGGGCACCGATCCAGAGCGCGCCCTCAAAATTGCCAGCGCCGCCAGCGCCATCCAGGTCACCCGCCTGGGTGCGGCCAGCGCCATCCCCACATATGACGAAGTTCAAACCTTTTTGGAGACCAATTCATGAGCCAACATAAAATCATTTTGGACACAGATCCGGGCATCGATGATGCCATGGCCATCCATCATATATATGCCGACTCGCGCCTTGAATTGTTGGGCATGACGACGGTTTTCGGCAATGTGCCGGTCACCACAGCCACCCGCAATGCGCTGCATCTGGCCGAGATGGTCGGCGCGGACACGCCTGTTGCCGAAGGTGCACCAGTTCCTTTGGTGCAAACACCCAACCCGCACGCCGATTTCGTGCATGGCGTTGAAGGCTTTGGCGATTATCCCCGCACAAATCCATCGCGCAAAAAAGACCCACGCAGCGCCGCCCAGTTCTTGTGCGAAATGACCGCTGAGCAGCCCGGCGAAATCACCATTTGTGCCGTTGGCCCATTGACCAATTTGGCCCTTGCGCTTGAGCATGATCCCGCGATCGCCAAAAACGTGAAAAACGTTGTGATCATGGGCGGCGCGGTCGATGCCCCCGGCAACGTCACCGAATTTGCAGAAGCCAATGTGTGGAACGATCCGCACGCCGCGCAAAAAGTGTTCGATGCGGAATGGGATGTCACCTTGGTCGGCTTGGACGTAACCCAGCAAATCGTTTGCACATTGGACGACTTTGCCAAAGTCAGCGAAAGCTCGCCAGAAATCGGCGAATTTTTGAGCCAGATTTCAACCTATTACATCAATTTCTACGTGAATAATGTCGGCCTGCAAGGCTGCGCCCTGCACGACCCAGCCGCCATCATCGCGCTGACAGACCCTGAATTGTTCAACACCAAACATGTTGCGTTGAACACGGTGCCTGACGGCAATGAAGTGGGCAACACGGTGGAAGTGAATGACGGTGTTCGCCGCGTTCATGTGTGCACCTCAGCGGACAGCGACGCCGTACGCAAAGTCTTCCTCGACACTCTCGCGAATGCCGATGCCCGCAAGGCGGCACGTCAATAGGCCAAAGGCACAGCACACATAAAGTTTAGCCCCGGATCAAGTCCGGGGCGACCTTGCGGTTGGTCCCGCCATTAATGTCGCGATTAATCCGCGCACGGCTAATTCAGCCCTGCGCAATAGGCTTCAATCCGATCACAAGCCCGCTCAAGCTCGGGCAAAGACAAGGCATAGGACACCCGAAAATAGGGTGACAAGCCATAAGCGCCGCCATGCACGCTGGCCACATTTTGCTCCGCCAACAAGCCCATCACAAAATCCTCGTCATTCTCGATGACTTTGCCATCCGCGCGCGCTTTGCCGATAAAGCTTGCGCAGGATGGATAGACATAAAACGCCCCATCAGGCGTCAAACAGTTCATGCCCTCAATTTTGTTCAAGCGATCCACCACAAAGTCGCGGCGGCTGCTGAACGCGTCACGCCACTTATCCAAAAAGCTCTGATCGCCCTCCAGCGCTTCCACGCTCGCCCATTGCGCAATTGAACATGGGTTCGAGGTGGATTGTCCCTGTAGCTTGTTCATCGCAGCCATCAGCCAGCTGGGGCCGGTGCAATAGCCAATCCGCCATCCGGTCATCCCATAGGCTTTCGATACGCCATTCATGGTCACGATGCGGTCCTGCAAATCGGGCGCCACTTCTGCCAGGGTCGCAAATTTCGCGTCGCCATAAACAAGATGCTCATAAATATCGTCCATCAGCACCATCACATGCGGATAATTGCGCAAAACCTCGGCCAATGCCTTCAGTTCATCTGCGCTATAAACCGCCCCGGTGGGGTTTGAAGGGCTATTGAGCAGCAACCACACCGTTTTGTCAGTGATGGCGTCGTCCAATTGTGCAGGCGTAATTTTAAACCCCTGAGCCGCATCCGCCGCCAGAATAATTGGCGTCGCCCCGGTCAACCGCACCATTTCAGGATAGGACACCCAGTAAGGCGCGGGGATAATCGCCTCATCCCCTTCATCCAAGGTCGCCATCATCGCATTATAGATAATCTGCTTGCCGCCTGTGGCGACAAAGCAATTGGCGGGGTCAGTTTTAATTCCATTATCCCGCGCAAATTTGCGGGCAATCGCCGCTTTCAACTCCGGAATGCCGCTCGCAGCCGTATAGCGCGTTTTGCCCTCATCCATCGCCCGCTTGGCCGCATTGCGAATGGGTTCCGGCGTATCAAAATCGGGTTCCCCCGCGCTCAGGGCAATCACGTCGTCACCCGCCGCTTTCTTTTCCAATGCCAATTGAGAGATCGCCATAGAGGCAGAGGGCTTGATGCGACGCAGAGCAGCGGAGACTTTTTCCATTTTTGATGGCCTTTTAAGGAATTGATTCATTTAAGTGACGCCAGCATATAGCTTTTCCGCCCTGGCGTCATGAGCGGCGAAATGGGGATTTAAACGGGATTGAACCAATTTCGTTGCTATTTGGCAACGCATATTTTGTTAAGCTTTATGGCAGTCACAAATTGGCCTAAATTTCTGCCGCAATTTTTCTTATTTCATCCAAAATTCTCCCTCAGTTCGTCTGCATATTCGACCCTGTTCAAAGGAGCGAATAAATGAAGAAGCAATCAAAAATCCTAACCCCCCTCACTATTGGATTTGCCCTTTTCTTGGGAGCAGGCGCAGTTGCCAGCCCTGCCTTTGCGGCAACACACAACCCTGCGGACCAAGTCGCCCTTGGCATTATTATCCCTGCTCTCGTCATTTGTCTGGCCATCATTGTAGAGCTGTGGCGGACAACGACAAACGCCACGCGCCGCACGTCCCCGGTGCGTGTGCGGAAAAGCAAAAAGCCGACCAGCAAATAACTCCCCCCTCCAAATCGGCTTTTGTTTTGGCCAGCCCTTTGATAAAAGGGCTGGTTTTTTAGTGCCTTAGCCAGCATCTTACCAAACTTACCAATTTGTCATGTGGTGGCAAACTTCCGGCAAGTTGAGCTTCCCTATCTTCAATCTCGATCAGACGCACTCTATGGATCGAAAGGAAGATCAAAATGAAAAAGCTATCAACACTTGCCATCACCGCCGCACTGGTCGGCACCCTTACCGCGTCAGCGCTAGCCCCAATGACTGCTTCTGCCAATAATCATGGCGAAGGCCAACGCGCTGAGCAGCAGCACAAAGGCAAGAAAGGCGGCCAACATCGCATGGTTCGCGGCGGCCACGGTTTCCTCGGCATGGTTTGTGCGCCACAAGGTGCGGAACGGGCCAATGAGCGTCTGGATAAAATGGCGGAGAGACTACAACTGACCGCCGATCAAACCGCCGCCTTTGACAGCTTCAAAGCCGCCGTAACCGAAGCGCAAACCGAAGCCGCAGAGGCATGCGCGCCCCTAAAAGAGGGTGAAGTCACCTCCCCGGTGGAGCGTATGGAAAAACGGCAGGCCATGATGCAGCTACAGCTTGATGCCATGAGCCAAATCACCCCGGCCTTTGCCGATTTCTACGACACACTCACCGACGAGCAACAGGCTGAAATGGCGAAGAAAGGTCCTAAAGGCGAACGCGGTGAAAAAGGTGAGCGCGGTAAACACGGTCCAAACGACAATGACGACGATGATCGTGAGGATGACAGCGACGCATAGTTCCAACCCGTAAACATTATGTGACGCTGTCGCTGGTGGCCCAATCGTGCCCCGGGCCGCCAGCACCTCTCTCCCAACGCCACAAATGTTATCTGATTGAGCCGTTTGCATGAAATATTGTGGACGGCTCATCAATTTTTTTCACGCCCTACCGCCTTGCCAAGCCCGAGCCAGCCCGATACCACTTTGGTACAACCAAATGAGGGGGACTCCATGAATTTGCCTGTAAACCCATCAATTTTCCGCAAGCATTTTCCTGCTTTTGCCGAAAATGACCTGAAAGGCTGGGCTTTTTTTGAAAATGCTGGGGGCGCCTACATGTGCCAACAAGTGATTGATCGCTACAATCACTATTTCACAGCGCACAAATTGCAGCCCTACGGCCAATATCCTGCATCAAAAGAAGCAGGTGCGGAAATGGATGATGGGCACGATTCTATGGCGCGCTTGCTCAATGTGCATGTGGATTGGATTCACTTTGGCCCCTCCACCACCGCCAACACCTACACGCTGGCCCACGCCTTTGGCCAAGTGCTGAACGCTGGCGACGCGATCATCGTCACCAATCAGGATCACGAGGCGAATACCGGCGCTGTCCGCCGCATGGCAGCTGAAAAAGGCCTTGAAGTGCGTGAATGGCAGGTCAATCCTGCCACCGGATCCCTCGAATTTTCTGCCTTTGAAAATCTGTTGGATGATAAAGTCAAACTGATCACGTTCCCACACGCCTCAAACATTGTTGGCGAGATCAATCCTGTGGCCGAAATCTGTGCGGCAGCGAAAAAAGTCGGCGCGAAAACCATTGTTGATGGCGTCGCCTATGCGCCACACTCCATGCCTGACCTGTCGGCCTTGGGCGCAGACATTTATCTGTTTTCCACCTACAAAACCTTCGGCCCCCACCAGGGCTTGATGGCCATCGATCCTGAACTGGCCAAGGCGCTGCCAAACCAAGGTCACTTCTTCAATGATGGCATCTTGCGCAAACGCCTTGTGCCAGCGGGTCCAGACCACGCGCAAATCGCCGCCAGCGCCGGCATCGCCGCCTATTTTGATGATATTGCAAAAGATCTGAACATCGCGGCACCAAACAATGGGGAGCGCAACCTCTTCAACGCTTTGCGAGATCAGGAAACCGCCCTACTCACCCCGCTGATAGATTATTTGAAATCGTCCAACAAAGTGCGCCTTGTCGGCACCGATGATTTGGATGCGCGGGTGCCAACCATTTCTATGATTTGTGAGAAGCCTGGCCTCGAATTGGCCCGCGATTTGGCTGACCATAAAATCATGGCAGCGGGCGGCCACTTCTATGTTTATCGGTTGATGGAAGGCATGGATGTCGATCCAAATCACGGCGTCTTGCGCACCTCGTTTGTTCACTATACAGAGGAAGCCGAAATTCACCAATTGATCAGCGCCCTCGATCAGGTGCTCTGACAACCTTCCAAGCAAAACGGAACATGCCTATGCCCCGCTCCATGGCGACCTTTATCATGATTATTGCCACCATGGTGTGGGGATTTGCATTCATCGCGCAAAAATCCGCAATGGATTCCATGGGGCCGCTCACCTTTTTGGCGTCGCGCTATTTGCTCGGCGGCATCGTCATTCTGCCATTGGCGTGGTTCGAACATAAACGCCAGGCCGAACCGATCTCCAAACGGGCATGGGGCCTCATCTTCATCCTGAGTGCCGCCTTTTTCCTCGGCTCATGGTTGCAACAAGCGGGCCTTTTGACTGCAACTGTCACCAATGCAGGTTTCCTGACGGGGCTATACGTCTTCTTTGTGCCGTTTATCTTGACCCTGTTTTTCCGACAAAAGCTGCACTATATCGTTTGGGTTTGCGCGCCCCTGGCGCTCCTCGGCCTTTATTTGCTCAACGGCGCCCGCCTCGACAATTTTGTCGTCGGCGATTTCCTCGTCATGAGCAGCGCGATTTTCTGGGCCGTACACGTCATGATGCTCGGCTATACCGCTGCACTGACCAAACGGCCAATCACGGTGTCAGCATTCGTGTTTATCCTTGCCGGTCTTTATAGTCTTGGCGGCGGCTTCGCGCTCGAAACCGTCAGCCTTGAAGTGCTGCAATTAGGTTGGAAAGAGATTGTTTATGCGGGCCTGCTGTCCACAGCAGTTGGCTTCACCCTGCAGGCCATCGGCCAGCAACATGTGCCTGCGGCCAATGCCGCCATCATTCTATCTGGGGAGAGCTTGTTTGCCGCCATTGGCGCCGCCCTGGTGTTGGGCGAACGCCTAAGCTTGGTGGGTTATTTTGGCGCTGTTTTGATTTTCATCGCCATCGTGCTGGTTGAAACCGTGCCGATCATTCAGGCGAAGCGGAAGCAAAAGCACCCGATCGACCCGGTCACCAATCTCGAATTATAGGTCTGAGAATTTATCGAGGGTCACTTCCTCGCACCATATCAGCATACAGGCATCAACTTTCAGCTTGTCAGGCGAAAGCTGTGTCACGTTACCGCGAATGGTGTGGCCTCTTAGCGTGATCTTGCCGCGCCATTTATTCTCGCCACGCCGTGGAAGCTCGGAAAACAAATAGGTGCCCAAGAGCGATGTGTTCTCAGCATTTTGGTGCTCTGGTTGAATCCAGTGCACAAGACCGCAAAGCTTGGTGTTGTCATCGCCGCAATAAGTAATCTTATAGCGCGACTCTTTGTTTGCCGGTTGCCAAATGCCTTCCGGATTCATGTCTTGCGCCATGGATACGCCAGTTGAAAAAAGACCAAAAAGGCCAGCTACCAATAATGTTTTAATTCCGCGCATTGAAATCTCCTTGTTCAAGCGCCGCCCGCATGATGTTCAGTACATAGGGATCATGGCGCGATTGTGAACAGGCAACGATCAATTAAAACACATGTTCCATCAAATAACGGTTAAGCGGCGACATGTTGGCGCAAATTTCCACCACAAAATCGCGCAGCTTGTCGACATTGTTGAAAACTGCCGGGTCATAAGGTTGCCGCGCGTTGCGCACCACCAAGCCCTTATATTTCAACCAATTGGCGTAAGGCACGTCAGCATCAAACCCGCGCGGCACCCGCGCCAATTGCGGTGCCATCAATTGCACCCCGTGCGCTTCAACGGCACCCACCACATCCGAAATCTTTTTGCCCTCATCAGAAACGATTTGCGCCCGCATTCGCGCCAATTGTTCCTTGTCGAGCGCCCAAAATCCCGCGCCAAACCCATATCCATCCTTGTGTAGTGCAATGTGCGTGCCGGGTGATTTCGTGGCATGGTGGCCAGCCCAAAACACCAGATGAACATGTGTGTTATAGGGGGTTTTATCCTTAGAAAATCGGGTGTCGCGATAAATGCGCCGCAATGAGCCATTGGTTTTTGCTTCCGCCCGCAACGGGGGGTTGAGCGCAGCCAAAGGCTCGTGAACCGCCGCCACAAGCGACAGGATCGGCGTCACAATATCATCTTGGTAGGTCTGCTTGTGGTCGTCAAACCAAGCCTTTTCATTATTCTTTTCCAGCGCGGCCAAAAACGCTTGCACATTTTCGATATTCATTTTCCGTGCCTCCCTCCTGGCTTTATACCTCGTTTTACGCAACTAGAGATATGTCGATTGGGCAAGCTTGATTTCGACAGCAAAGGGCGAATTATTTTCCCATTGCTCAGACCAACTCGTTCCTCGGCCTGTGGATTGTCACAAATCCGACACATTGCCGACACCAAAATGTAAAAGTCGACCCATAACGTTGTCGATGTTGAAAACAGCATTCCCGTCTTCAACAAATCAGTTGCAATAGCCCCCAAAAATTGCAACCGGCATGCGCCCCCGAATGCATGCCATAGGCCGCTCCGCCAGCGGCCTTCTTTTTTTGCCAAACTGCCCAATTCGCGAAAACTGTGACGAACTGCGCTTTTACACCCGCCGCGCCCTTCAAATTGCGGCGATCTCGTTCATAATGAAATGATCGAATCTTATTGGGGCCCAACACGGGATAAGAGGCATGGCCAAACTCTATTTTTCATATGCAGCGATGAATGCGGGCAAGTCCACAATCCTCTTGCAGGCCGCCCACAACTATCAAGAGCGCGGCATGAACGCGCGGCTTTACACCTCAGCGCTCTACGCTGACGGGGGTGTTGGAAAGATTTCTTCACGCATCGGTTTGGACGTGGCCGCCAATCTCTATAGTAGCGAAGACAATCTGCTTGATCAGATCATCAAGGCCAACAAAGACAAAAAGGTCGATTGCATCTTTGTGGATGAGGCGCAATTCCTCACCGCAACGCAGGTTTGGCAATTGGCCCGTGTTGCTGACCATATGAACATACCGGTGATGTGCTACGGGCTGCGCACCGATTTTCAGGGTAAATTGTTTGAAGGCTCGGCTGAGCTTTTGGCCATTGCCGACATTTTGCGCGAAATCCGCACCATCTGCGAGTGCGGACGCAAGGCCACCATGGTGGTGCGCTATGATGAGCATGGCCAACCCATGCGTGAAGGCGATCAAGTCGCCATCGGCAAAGAGATTTACGTATCCATGTGCCGCAAACATTGGGAAGAAAAAATGCGCGATCCGGGTGTGGTGACCAGTTTTCGACTTGAGCCCAACGCCAACACAGCGCTAACTTTGGATGATGACGACGACGATTCATTGGCCCAATTAGGATAGGTTGAACAAACAATGCCCCATCAAGAAGAGCCAAAAGGCGAGTTGACCTTGCGAACTGTTGCCATGCCAGCGGACACAAACCCGGCAGGTGACATTTTCGGCGGTTGGGTATTGAGCCAGATGGACATTGCCGGCGGCATTGCGGCGTCGGAACGGGCCAATTCACGCGTCGTCACCGTTGCCATCGAGGCGATGACCTTCATCTCCCCGGTCAAAATCGGCGATGTATTGTGTGTTTACACAACAATTGAAAAAACCGGCACAACGTCCATCAGCGTTTATATGGAAGCCTGGGCCCGCCGCAACCGCGCCACTGATCGGGTCAAAGTGACCGATGGCACCTTCGTTTATGTCGCCTTGGACGCCACCGGCAAACCGGCCCCTGTAAATAAATAGTCCCTATCAGCACCTAAACCGGCACATCCTTTGGCTCGACACCGTCATATTTTAAGATGAACGGAATATTAACGATGCCGTTCAGCAACCATTCAGGCGCAATATCGTTCTATCTCCCATATGAGAAACAAACTGAATCATTTAGGGAGAGAAAAAATGAGCCTCAGTAAACTTATCAAAACCTCCAGCTTGGCCCTTGCTGGCGTCATGATCTTTACCGGCGCTGCAATGGCTTTCCCTGCATCATCAAAGACAGCACTGAATGTCAGGTCGGGCCCCAGCACCAATTTCCGGGTAGTTGACGCCCTTTATGCTGGTGAGCGGGTGAACGTTGAACGCTGCACCAATTCACGCAGCTGGTGCTATATCACGCACACTGGCCCAGATGGCTGGGTGTCTTCGAAATATCTACAGCGCCGCGGCGATGGCGGCGGCAGCAATGATGGTGGCGGCGATTCAAGCAATGCTTACACAGCCCGCGCAACCACTGCCCTCAATATCCGCTCCGGCCCCAGCACCAACCGTAGCGTTGTTGATGCGCTTTACACCGGTGAACGTGTAAGTGTTAATCGCTGTTCTGGCAGCTGGTGCTACATCACACACAATGGTCCTGATGGTTGGGTTTCCAAGCAATATTTGGAACGCATCGGCAGCGGCGGTAGCAGCGGCAGTAGCGATCCCAGCTTCTCATTTCAATTTGGCAGCGACGGTGAGTTCAAGTTCAGTTTCGGCAATCGTCCAGAGCCTGAAGAAAGAGCACGCGCCTGCTTTTACAGCGAACCCGGCTTCCGCGGCCGCAGCTTCTGCCTAGACAAAGGTGAATCTGTCCGCCGCCTGCGGGGTGGCTGGAACGACCAGATCAGCTCCATGCGTGTCTTTGGCGATGTTGAAGTGACCGCCTGTGAACATGCCCGCTATCGTGGCCTATGCCGCACTGTGGACCGCAGCTTCCGTCGGATCGGACCACGGATGAACAATGAAATCTCATCTATCAAAGTCCAGTAGACTTTGAAGATAGCGTGAGCGCTACGGCACCCCCGATCCTATGGACCGGGGGTGTTGTCGTATTTTAGCCGCGATTGTAGACTTTGCTGGACCGAAGCTCGGGAGGGACCGTCATGCGCATCGCTATTATTATCTCTGCTATATTGCTCGCCATTGGCGTATCCGGTGCTGGCTGGTTGGCTGGCCAATCTTTGGAACGATCTCGCGAACCTATCCGCACCGTCACCGTCAAAGGGCTAGCGGAGCAGCAAGTTAAAGCCGATCTCGGCTTCTGGCCGATTAAATTTGTCGCGACAGGGCCCACATTAGACGCCGCCCGTGCTGAACTGGAGCTGGCCGAACAGTCCGTTCGCAGTTTCCTAGGCGAACAAGGGTTTGGCGGCGATGACATTCTGGTGCAAAACATCAAGGTGGAAGATCGGTTCACAGGCTATAATGGGGCAAATTACCCCGCAGAGGCCCGCTTCACCCTCACAGAAGATCTGTTGGTCACCACCAATGAAGTGGACCAACTCGCAGAAGCCGCCCGCAACATCACAGAATTGCTCCGCGCTGGTGTCGTGTTCTCGTCAGACGCTTGGTCCGGCGGCCCGTCTTTTGTCTTTACGGGCCTCAACGACTTGAAGGGCGACATGCTCACGCAAGCCACCCAACGCGCCCGCGAAGCTGCACAACAATTTGCTGTCCAATCAGACTCCAAAGTCGGCAATATCCAAACCGCCAATCAGGGCGTTTTCCAAATCCTGCCAGCGGTCGATATTCCCAATGATCGGCCAGATCGTCAAATCGAGAAAAAGGTACGCGTGGTCACCACCATCACCTATTTCCTCGTAGATTAGGCCCACCCAATCGCCGAGCGGTCGACATAAGCTGCTCGGCCCTAAAACCCATCAGACTTGCCAAAATGTCGCACCCATGCATTCATTAATCGTTGGTTTGGGGGCACCAGCAGGCAATTTGCCATATTTGCCTCCAATGTTCTGGGGGACATTATGGAAGAAATTACAACAAATATCAGCTGGATCGCCATAATCGTTGGGGCGGTTTTGGCATTCATCGCGGGCTGGCTTTGGTACTCACCAAAGCTGTTTGGCAAAAAATGGGCTGAAGGCAGCGGCGTTGAAATGAATGACGCCTCAAGCATGCCGATGGGCGCAATGGCTGCGCAAGTCATTGGGCTGATCATCGTGGCCTGGTTTGTGGCGGCAATGGCGGCACAAAACCTGCTGCTCACCACCATTTTGGCCGTCATTGGCTTCACCATTTTGCAATGGTCCGGCAATTCATTTTCCGGCAAGTCCAGCTACGCAAAATTGGTGGATGCAGGCTATTGGCTGGTCAGCGTGATCATCATGATCGCCGTGCAGGGCGTCCTATAAGAAGGGCCCATCGCTGGGCCCTTCTCAAATGCAATGCAATCATGTGGCTGCCGCGCTTAGTGGTTGGCAGCCGCAGCCTCTTTCGCATCGGCAGGGCGACGCACAAAAAATGCAGCGGCCACGGCAAATGTAAAAATCACCGCGCCGCACATAAACGCCCAGCGAATGCCACTGGTCAGCGCAGGTATGGCGTCCAATCCTGCCTCGCCAGCCATCCGCGTTTGGATCGACATAACCGCCACAAACAAGGCCACCCCTGCCGCGCCAGACACTTGTTGAATGCTGCCCAACATCGCACTGCCGTGTGAATAGAGTTTCGCGGGAACCGAGCCAAGGCCCGACGTAAAGAGCGGCGTAAACACCAGCGCCAAACCAAGGCTCAACACCATATGACCCACCAGAATATTATAAACGCTGGTGGTTTCGCCCACCTGCGTGAGGGCCCATAGCACCGCCGACACAAGCAAGGTACCCGGTATCACCAGTGGACGCGGGCCATAGCGGTCGTAAAGCCGACCAACCGTTGGGGCCGCCAGCCCCATCAACAACCCGCCCGGCATCAGCAGAAACCCGGTTTGCAGCGCATCGATGCCCAACACATTCTGGGTATAGATCGGCAGCAAAATCACCGTGCCCAACAACACAGCCATGCTGATCGCCAGCATGGCAACACAGATGGTGTAAAGTCGAGACTGGAAGGTTCTGAAATCCAACAGCGCCGCATCTTTTTTCTGCAACGACAATTGTCGCAAGACGAACACGACCATAACGACGACGCCAACAATTAGCGGTGTCCAGCTTGGCACTCCTGCAATATCACTCGTGCCTTCTCCGCTCAAGCCGGACAAGCCATAAACAAGGCCACCAAAGGCAATCGCAGACAGGATCACCGACAAAATGTCCAAAGGCGCATAGCGTGGCTCCGTCACATTCTTCATATATTTGGCACCCACCGCCAAGGCCAACAGCGCAATGGGCAGCACCAGAATAAACAGCCAACGCCACTCCATAAAGTTCAGCACAAAGCCGGAGATGGCTGGCCCGATGGCGGGCGCAACCGAGATAACAATCGAAATATTGCCCATGGTTTTGCCACGACCTTCAGGGGGCACAAGGGTCATCACCGTGGTCATCAGCAACGGCATCATAATCGCCGTGCCCACGGCCTGAATCACACGCCCAAAGATCAAAAGCTCCAGCCCCGGCGACACCGCACAAATAAATGTACCGACGCTAAAAACACTCATCGCCAAAATAAAAATCGGCCGCGTATTCATCCGCTGGATCAAAAACCCCGTCACCGGGATCACCACAGCCATGGTCAGCAAGAAGGCTGTCGTCAACCATTGTACGGCACCCGCCGTCACGTCCAACGCCAACATCAAGCGTGGCAATGCCACGGTCATGATGGTTTCATTGAGAAACACCACAAAGGTGGACACCAGCAAAAGGGCGATCACCAGCCTGTTGCGGCCAGAATGGTCGGGGGCGTCATCTGTCAGAGGCACGGCCCCAACTTCGGATTGATCAATATCGGTCATGAAAACCTTCTTCGCATACGATGCGGATGGAGAAAAAAGAGTCGGCGGGGCAGCATAAATGCACCCAGGTGCGACAATCTGTCAACATTATTATCAGATTTTCCTTTTCTTGCGGAACCCACCTTGTTCTCTTTACGTTCCAACCTACATTCCCTATACTGACCTCAACAGACTCGCGGTCCGTATCTGCAGCACATCCGCACCAAGGTAGTTTTCATGAGCGACGATAAAAAATCTCAACGGCCGCAGAAGGCCGACTTTTCCATCGACGAGTTCATCAGTGAAATCGAAAAAGCGGAAGAGATTGAGGCTTCGAAGCCTTTGCCGCAGCAGCGCCTGAGAAACAAACGGGCGCTGGATCGGGCTGACGCCGATGCGGCCAAGCGGAAAACCACAAAAACTTCTAACCCGGACACCAAAACCGGCATGTCCAAGCGCTCGCCAAAGTCCAAGGCGAACGCGGTGGAACGGCCCACCAACTTGGATGGCTTTTCCGAGATGCCTCAGGCCGGGTTCAACCATATCCCCGAGGCCAAAGCCAAAAGCAAAGAGAATGCAAAATCGCTCACTGGCTCATCGGGTGGCGTCACCGCGACTGTGCAAGCGCTGCAGGATCTGATTGAACATGGCCGAAAAGAAGTGGAAGGCACCGAGGCATGGCAACCTCACCGCCCTTCCCGCCCGCCAAAGTTGGAAGGCGGCATCAGCTTTGAATTGGCGACAGATTTTACACCACAGGGCGACCAGCCCACGGCCATCGCCGAACTGGGCGAAGGCATTGAAAATGGCGAAACCGATCAGGTGCTTTTGGGCGTCACAGGTTCCGGTAAAACCTTCACTGTTGCGTCGCTGATCGCGCAAACACAGCGTCCGGCCTTGATCCTTGCGCCCAACAAAACCTTGGCCGCGCAGCTTTATGGCGAATTCAAGAGCTTCTTCCCCAACAACGCAGTGGAATATTTCGTATCCTATTACGATTATTACCAGCCTGAAGCCTATGTGCCGCGCACCGACACCTATATCGAAAAAGAATCCACCATCAATGAGCAGATCGACCGGATGCGCCACTCGGCCACCCGCGCCGTGCTCGAACGCGATGATGTGATCATCGTTGCTTCGGTGTCCTGTATCTATGGTATCGGCTCGGTGGAAGGCTATACCTCCATGATCGTCGATCTGTCTGAAGGGCAAAAGATCGACCAGCGCGAATTGCTCGCCGAGCTGGTGGCGCTGCAATATAAACGCAACGAGGCCGCCTTCACCCGCGGCACGTTCCGCGTGCGCGGCGACACCATCGAAATCTTCCCCGCCCACTATGACACCGCCGCCTGGCGCGTCACCCTGTGGGGCGATGAGATTGAAGAAATCGTGGAATTTGATCCGCTCACCGGCAGAAAAGCCGCCAAGCTCAAACATATCCGCCTCTATGCGAACTCACACTATGTGACGCCGCGCCCGACCCTGACGCAAGCGATCAAGCACATCAAAACCGAACTGCAAGGCCGTTTGCAAGAACTCAACGGCGCAGGCCGTTTCCTTGAAGCACAACGCTTGGAACAGCGCACCCTCTTCGATCTGGAAATGATGGAAGCCACCGGCTCCTGCGCCGGCATCGAAAACTATTCGCGCTATCTCACCGGTCGTAAGCCCGGCGAGCCGCCCCCAACCCTGTTCGAATATCTGCCCGACAACGCTATGCTGTTCGTAGACGAAAGCCACGTGACCATTGGCCAGCTGGGCGCCATGTATCGCGGCGACTTCCGTCGTAAGGCCACGTTGGCCGAATATGGTTTCCGCCTGCCGTCCGCCATGGACAACCGCCCGCTCCGCTTTGAAGAGTGGAACGCCATGCGGCCGCAATCGGTCTATGTGTCGGCCACCCCGGGCAATTGGGAAATGGACCAGACCGGCGGCGTGTTCGCCGAGCAAGTCATTCGCCCCACCGGTCTTATTGATCCACCCGTGGAAATTCGCCCGGCCACCAATCAGGTGGACGATGTGATCGACGAGGTGAAAAAGGTCGCCAAGCAGGGCTACCGCACCTTGCTGACCACATTGACCAAGAAGATGGCCGAAGACCTCACCGAATATATGCATGAGCAAGGCATCAAGGTCCGCTATATGCACTCGGACGTGGATACGGTGGAGCGGATCGAAATCATCCGCGATCTCCGTCTGGGCGCCTTCGACGTGCTGGTGGGCATCAACTTGCTACGTGAGGGGTTGGACATTCCCGAATGTGCGCTCGTCGCCATTCTCGATGCGGATAAAGAAGGTTTCTTACGCTCTGAAACCTCCTTGATCCAGACCATCGGCCGCGCCGCGCGGAATGTGGACGGTCGGGTTGTGCTTTACGCCGATCGCATCACGGGCTCTATGGAACGGGCGATAGCCGAAACCAACCGCCGCCGCGAAAAGCAAGTCGCCTACAATGAAGAGCATGGCATCACGCCGCAATCGATCAAATCGAACATCAAAAACATCATGGAATCCGTCTATGAAGGCGACCGCGTCACCGTGGCCACCGGCAAAGACAAATTCTCTAAAGGTGATGTGCATGTGGGCGACAATCTCGCTGCGACGATTAAAGACCTCGAAGCCAAAATGCGCGACGCCGCCACCAACCTCGAGTTCGAAGAAGCCGCCCGCCTCCGCGATGAGGTCAAGCGCCTGAAAGAAATGGAACTCGACGTGATGGACTCGCATCTGGGCGAATAACATCTCTGGCGGATGGTGAATTCCCTCATCATCCGCCACGCCTTCACCACTAATGTCCAGATCTCCGCGCCGCAAGAAAGACGAAAAAAGCTCACTGCCGCGGTCTTTTTTAAAGCATCTACACGCCCAAAATCACAAAAACCCTCAATAAGATCAATTAGTTTTGATCAGTTTGATTTCTTGACCAACCCCTGAAGCTCAACTAAAAATCAGTTAAAGCAATCAAACAAGGAAATCACATGCGTTACATCATTTTGGCCCTGCTGGTTGGATTAGGGTTCACCTCTCCTGCCGCCGCTCAAACCTTCAGCAGCGGCGACTGGGCCGCCAGCAAAATCGGTCAGGTTTGTTACGTCTTCACAACCCGATCTGCCCGCGACACCTCTGGCGCGCTCGTCTTCCGCTTTGAAAACCAAGGATATAACGCAGGTTTCAGCTATGAATATGCGCCATGGCCCGGCGAAACAGGCGCACCTTGGGGTGAAAATGACTATGTCGCCCTCGAAGTGGACGGGGAAGTCACATGGCTCAGCGACGAAATGCTCGCCGACCTCGGCCCAACCGGCTACAACGCGTCCATGACCAGCGGCTTCGTTTCGGAAATGATCACCGAGCTTAACGGCGCCTCGGACTCGATCGGCTTTGCGATGGAACGCCAGTCAGACGGCGAAACCGTGCTTTACGGCTTGTTCTCACCCGCTGGGTTTACCGAAAGCATGGCCCGCGCTGGCGAAATGTGCCAGTTCAGCCCAAGCGCTTTGCCCGCAAGCTAAACAGCCAAAATTGACGCGCCCCGCAAATTGCGGGGCCGTCCTCTCCATTGCGACCAAACATAACGGTTGAAGGCCGCACGGTCGCATATCATTCAGGCTCAATCTGCATTACAGTTGCCCGCGAATCCGCGACCAATCTTATTGTCTTAACTTTGAGCCTATGACCAACACCCCCCTCAGCATTCTGCGCGATTATTACGGATATGACGCCTTTCGCGGCCAGCAGGAAGACGTCATCAATCATGTGGTCGAGGGCGGCAATGCCTTTGTGCTGATGCCAACGGGCGCGGGTAAGTCACTTTGCTATCAGATCCCGGCGCTTTGCCGCAAAGGCGTTGCGGTTGTGGTGTCGCCACTGATCGCCTTGATGCAAGACCAGATCAACGCCCTTGATCAGATGAACATCAAATCCGCCGCGATCAACTCAACGATGACTTTCGAAGAAGTGAGCGCTGTGCGGCGGCAGGTGCGCGACGGCACAATTGACCTGCTCTATGTCGCCCCCGAACGGCTGATGATGCCAGACTTTTTGTCCTTCCTCGACAAATGCAACATCGCCCTGTTTGCCATCGACGAAGCCCACTGCGTCTCCGAATGGGGCCACGATTTCCGCCCTGATTACGCGGCGCTCTCGATGCTGGCCGAACGTTTTCCCAACGTGCCCCGCGTTGCCCTCACCGCCACCGCAGATGCGCAAACCCGTGCTGACATTGTTCACCGCCTCGCGCTCGACGATGGCCGCAGCTTTATCGGCGGCTTCGACCGTCCAAACATCAATTATTCAATTGCCCTGCGCAATTCCCCCCGCAATCAGGTCCTGCGTTTCCTCAAGGATAAGCACCCCGAGGATTGCGGGATCATCTATTGCCTGTCGCGCAAAAATGTTGAGGAGATGGCCGCATGGCTGTGTGAACAGGGCATCGAAGCGCTGCCTTATCATGCCGGGCTTTCAAGCGAAGTGCGCGCGCAAAATCAGCAGGCCTTTTTGCAAGGCGAGCGGGTGATCATGGTCGCCACCATCGCCTTCGGCATGGGGATCGACAAACCCGATGTGCGCTTTGTGGTGCATATGAACACGCCAAAAAATATCGAAGCCTATTATCAGGAAACCGGCCGCGCCGGGCGCGACGGGCAACCTTCAAATGCGCTGATGCTCTATGGGCTGGAAGATGCCGCCCAGCAACGCCAATGGATTGAAGCCTCCACCGCCCCGTCCGAGCAAAAGCGCATTCAGCATCAAAAGCTTGGTGCCCTGTTTGGCCTTTGCGAAACCGCCAAATGCCGTCGGCAGGTGCTGCTCAACTATTTCGACGACAATTGCGATCCGTGCGGCAATTGCGACACGTGCGAACAGCCCCCGGAAACCTTCGACGCCTCGATTCCGGCACAAAAAGCCATCTCCTGCGTCTATCGCACCGGCGAGCGGTTCGGCATCGCCTATCTGATCGATGTACTGCTCGGCACAGAGAACGATCGCATCACCCAGTTTGGCCACGACCAACTCCCAACCTTTGGCATCGGCCAAGATTTGACCAAACCCGAATGGCAAAACGTCTTCCGCCAACTGATCGCCAGCAATCTGTTGTGCCTCAATCCCGAAGGCCATGGCGGCTTTATGATCACCCGCGCCGGGCGCAACTTCCTAAAAGAAAAACCCGCCCTGCCCATGCGGCACTACGTAAAACCCCTCCGCACCAAACGCAAAGCCCGCAGTAGCGCCGCGACATCCGTGCCGCTCAACACAGAAGACCAGACCCTGCTCAACACGCTAAGATCCGTGCGCAGCGAACTGGCCAAAACCAACAAGGTCCCCGCGTACGTCATCTTCCACGACCGCACCCTTGTGGAACTGGCCCAAGCCAAACCCACCAACCTCGACGCCATGCTGGAAATCAACGGCATCGGCAAATCCAAACTCGACCGCTATGGGCAGGTGTTTTTGGATGTAATCGCGAATGAAGCCAGCTCGGTCTAAGCGTTAGGCACTGCCCGGTCTCGCTCCTGCATAAGGGTTATCGCCTTTGAGGTTGGTCAGTCATTTTTTAAATCAAACCGCTGAAAAAAACAGTCACACCATTGCCGATCACAAGCGCTGCATGGACCCCGGATCAAGTCCGGGGCCTAGCAGCATCTCCTAATGCGCACCGCACCACCACTCTCCCGCACGTCATTGCAAGACTTGATCTTGCAATCCAATTGCGGTCATTCACACGGCACTTCATGCGCATATTTCCGGCCACCGCTGCCACCCCACACCCGTCATCTCCGTGAAAACGGGGATCCAGGCATATACAAACCAAGAAACACAAGGCCAACAACTTACTCGAGGAAAGTCCCATCCAGCTTCCCACCAACGCGGGAATGACGGGCGAGCGCAATGACCACGGCCCGAACCATCCATCAGTCACAGCACCAGCACCCTACCTTCGTCACCCTCGGCCTTGACCCGAGGGTCCAAGCAGCATCTCCTAATGCGCACCGCACCACCACTCTCCCGCACGTCATTGCAAGGCTTGATCCGGCAATCCATTTGCGCTTAGCCACAAGGCAATCACCAGCTCATTTCTCGAGCGGGTGATCGGAAGCGTTCATCCTTAGAAAACACCTGAGGGTCTATTTGATAGCTTCGAGCAACTCGGATAAATTGCTTGGATCATCAACAACGATTAGGTTTTCTGATTCAATTCGCTTGGCTAAACGTTTACCAGCGTTCAACCCAGCTTTCTGCCCGGCAAGTTGCCCCATACGCGCACCCTCCAACATCAATTTTGGAGATGCTTGTAAATAGGCTTTTCCAGAATCAGTCTTAAAAAATGCGGCAAGATCTGCCAGTTCTTTATCTGAGAAGTTCTCTAAATAAAGCGCAGCACCTTGTTCTTGCATAGCATCTGTAAATTCACCCAAAAATTCTTCCATAAACAAGTCCAAAAACTTATTCGGATCAGTGAGCTTAATGTTTTTGCCATTCAAGTCGTTTTGTATAGCTCCCAAAATTAATGGACGCTGGGCAGCGATCGCACCTTCAAACATAGAACGCGTCATAGTTTGGCTAATAATATATTTAGCATCAGCTTGCGGATCAGCGAGGACAGGCGAGACGAAAAACGATAGTGTTATGGCTAATACCGCCGTAGCAATTTTCATAAATATTCCAGTTTCTATAGCTTAAAATCTAACAATATTTGGATTCGCTTTTCTATGCTAAGCCAATTATTCCTCGCTGACCATTACTGCGCGCGAACTGTCTGCTTGCGAATAAGGGCCGCTCAACACTTCTTGATTCCCCCGCCCAATCACCTCAACCGCCCGCGCAATATCCGCATCTGTCGTGCGCCAAGACGACACCGACAGGCGAAACACGCTTTCGCCCTGCCATTTCGATGGGCCAAACCAAACTTCACCCTCTTCGGTGACCCGGTTGAGCAGCGCCTCATTTTTCGTCGCATCGCCCAGCGTGCACAGCACCTGGTTCAGCACAACCCGATTCAGCACGGTCACGCCCTTTGCCCGCAGCCCCTCGGCCAGCATTTGCGCTTGGTTGCAATGGCGGGTGACCATCTCGTCCACCCCCTCGCGGCCCAAGCTGCGGAGCGCGGCCCAAATCGGCATGCCACGGCCTCGGCGCGAAAACTCAAGCACCAAATTCTTTTGCGCATAAGGTTCGGCGGTCGAATAAACCGCGTCTGAATTCAATGCTACCGCCAGTTCATCCGCATGGCGGCAAATGGCCATAGCGCCATCATATGGGGTGTTGAGCCATTTATGCCCATCCGTGGTCCAGCTATCGGCCAGTTCAATGCCGTCGGTCAGCGCCTTTTTGGATGTGCTGGCCCGCGCCCATAGCCCAAAGGCCCCGTCCACATGCACCCAGGCACCCGCTTTTTGCGCCATGGGAATGATCTCAGCAAAACGATCAAACTCGCCCATATTCACCTCACCGGCCTGCAAAACGAGGATGGTTCTATCATCCAGCGCAGGCAATTGTTCCGGGATCACTCGGCCATATTCATCACAAGGCGCCTCAATCAGGCGGTTCATGCCAAACCCGAGCAGCCGCGCTGCCTTCTTGACGGTGATGTGCACCGTTTGCGGCACCACCAATTTGATTTCGGGGGCGCCCATAAGCCCATCTTCATCCACATTCCAGCCGTGCCGCGCCAAAAGCGTGCGTCGCGCGGCGGCCAAAACCGAAAGGCCGCACGCGGTGGCGCTGGTGCCAAAGCCAATCTGGCTTTCACGCGGCAGGTCCAGAATTTCCAGCACCCATTTGGTCGCCACCTCTTCGATTTTCGCCATCACCGGCGAGTTCACATATGAAGAGGCACATTGGTCCCATGCCAGCGCCAGTCGCTCCGCGGCGGCAGCTTCCGGCAGACTCGCCCCGATCACAAAACCAAAATAGCGCCCGCCATTGCTGGTGACGCTGGCCGGATCGCCATAGCGGCGCAACATGTTGAGCGTGTCCCCTGCCGCACTTGGCGCGGTGGGCAGCTCTTCATCAAACGCCACCAAATCATCCAACGCCTGCTGGGTAGGAAACACCCGCCGCTCTGCTACCGAGTGCAAATAATCTGCCGCAAGCCGATCCGCTTCGGCCAAAAGCGCCAATTCGTCTGACATAGCTTTTCCCTGAAATGCTCTTAAAGTTCGTTTTTAATGCGCTTGGCAATGGCGGCGATGGCCGCTTCCTCACGCTTATAGAAGGTGAATTTCTTGATCCGTGTGGCTTTGACCAATCCGGCATCGCGCAACAGCGCCAAATGTTGCGACGCGGTGGGTGGGCTCACCTCCAATTTGTCGGCAATATACATGGAGCAAACCCCGTCTTTGATCAGGTCGCCATCAACCTGAGGTGGAAAATTCCCCACCGGGTCCTTCAACCATTCCAAAATTCTCAATCGCTTCTCATGGGCTAAAGCGTTCGCCACAAACACAAAATCTTCTTCCATAGTTATTCAATTAGCAAATTGACTAACTGAGTCAATCAAAAACTTATCCCCGCCCCTCTGGCCGGTGGTATAATAGCCCCACTTTTCGCACCAACGCTTTCCAGCGGCTTGTTGACGGACAAGGGGAAAGATGGGGCTTGCCCCATGTGGGAAAAGAGCAAGGCACACCTTCGGACGCGAGGGGGTGGCCAGCTTATCTTGCTTTGCCCGCCACCAAGGGCGTCAGGCGTTCGCGCTTGATGGAGATATTAGGGTCAGCCCTCCAAAAGCAGATAAGCCACGGAAAAATCCTTGCTGCACGAGGTGATGTTGAACTCACCACATTCCCTAGGATGCCGAGTTGAACATCACCTCGTGCGCCGCAAATCGCCCCTCGACGGTATCGACCAGTCGAGCCATTTGTCGTGCCCAATCGCCAAAAAACAATATTGAACTTTCTGCCCGCTGTTTGATTTATATCAAATAGAGACCCATTTAATTCAGTTAAATTCAAAGAAAGGGTAGGAAGAATGCTTGAAAAACCTTCACTTATAAGGCGGGCGGCGATTGGTAAAACCATCGGACTTGTCTTTGGTTTGATCGCTTTTTTCATTTTGCCGATGATCACACCGGAAGTCACACTTACCTTCCGATTTGGCGTGGCACTTTACCTTATTATGATGGGCGGCTTTATCGGGATTATGGGTGTGTTCACCTACCATCCGGTGCTGCACATGCCAATGCCCTGGTGGGTGCGTGGCCCAATGATCGGCGGTTTTATGATGCTGGTCTTGTGGATGATCGCGCAACCGCAGTTCGATGCAGTGGCCATCGCCATGTTTGGAGAAAATAGTATTTTCTCTTCCGGCGCTTGGTCAATTGTAGACGGGTTGATCATTGGCGCCCTAATGAGTTTCCTTGCCACCCGGTTTGGAGGGGAAGGCAAAGAAACTGTCGGTCAGTAACAGAGTAGCTACGGACCGACAGAATAGACGCAACCCCGGCATAGGCTGGGCGGCATTCATCTCATGCCTCGCAAGGGCCCAGAATATCCGGGTTGCGTCTTTTTAAATCGGACAGGTGCTGGGCATGACCTCGCGATCATCCCCTATCTGATCTCTCCGCGAATGCTCGCACCTGTCCGTATTTTTTTCTTCCGCTCACGCCACCACACTGTCAAGCCAGCGCCTACGGTAATCAATGCACCGATCAGGCTGATCCCATCGATCAAATCACCAAATGCAATAAAACTGAACACAATCGCCACCGGCAACATCATAAAATTAAACGGCTGCAAAATGCTGGCCGGCGCTTCACGCAGCGACATGGTGAACAGCGTATGGGCAATATTGGCAGTGATGATGATTCCGCCAATCATCAACCAACCCTTGGGGCCGAAATTTTCAAAGGTGGTGATGCCCACAGCGGTCGACAGCACAATGCCCACCAGCGCCATATAGGCCATGGAGGTGGACGTGCGGTCATGGGACGCCAGCATGCGGGTCACAATCGTATAGCCAGCAAAGCTGAACACGGCACCCAGCTGGAAGATAACGCCCATATTGAATTCCTGAAAGCCGGGACGAATCACGATCATGGTGCCGATAAACCCGACAACAATCGCCACCCAGCGGATCAGCCCCACCTGCTCCCCCAATAAGGGAATGGCCAGCATCGTGGTGACAATGGGAAACAGCATAAAGATCGCCTGCGTGTCGGCGAGCGGCAAAAAAGTCAGCGCCGCGGAAAAGCACCAAATATCAGTCACCAGCAAGGTGCCACGGGTGATTTGCAACAGCGGCTTTTTGCTTTTCAGCGCCGTACGCAACGTACCTTCGCGCCACAGCCAGGCCAAAATAAACACGCCCACGCCCCAAAAACGCACCATCACAACTTGGGTAAAGGGATAATCATTGACCATGATCTTGACCATCACGTCCTGCACCCCAAACACAAGAATGGCGGCAAGCGTCAAACTGATCCCCTTGGCCACATTCGCGTCGGCCGGCACCTGAAGCACAGACATTTTGAAATCCCTATTCACAAAAAGCGGAACCACGATATAGTCGCAGCAAAGACTAAAGGGCGACGCTAACAGCGAAACGATACGTTGCCTATGCCAAATACATCGTCGGGGGATGACATTTTGAAATGTCCCCATCACAAAAGGAAATCATTGATGCCGCACATTATTGTTGAATACGCGCAAAACCTGGCTGGCGAGCGAGACATCCAAACAATGTGTGAAGCCATTTTTGATGAGATCGCTAGCCACCCGACATTTCCAGATCCGAGCGCCATTAAAGTACGGGCCCTGCCTTATCAGCATCATGTGCAAGCGTTGGAAAATGACCGATTTGTCCACGCCACCATTAAGCTGCTGCCGGGGCGTGATGAGGCGACGAAAAAAGAGCTGACGGGCGCGCTGCATGCCTTGCTGCTGAAACGATTGCCTGAGGCGGCCAGCCATTCCGTCGATATCGAAGATTTGTCCAGCGCTTACGTAAAATCAGCGCGATAGAGAGGTTCTCCCATGCACCGCTTTCTCAAGCCCTTCGGCATTGCCCTGCTCACCCTTGCTGTCAGTCTGCCCCTGGGCGCAAGTGCGGAGACCTTTGGCGAAAAACGTGCGTATTTCAAAGATTGGTTGACCGCCTGCCGCCCCACAACGGGCTATTGTTCGGCCACCACCTACATTAACCCCAATCCGCCCAGCGGCGCCGTCGCGGATTACATCTTGCGTGTCGGACGGGCCCAACAGGCACGCGATTGGGAAATCTCGCTGACCACCGTTGCCACCATGCCCACCAAAGACAGCTTCTTGGTGGTGGAAGACGGTCCGGACACACTCTATTTCAATCGGCCGCTGAGTTTGGCGGCGTATGGCGCGATTAATGACCTGTTTTTCCTCGGCAATGACGCCACGCGGCTGCTGCAAAAGATGCTGGCCAAACAAACGCTCACCATTGAACTCGATACTGAGGCTGGGCGCCAATCGCTGCAGTTTTCCCTGAGTGGCCTCACCGCCTCTATGCTGTGGATCGATGACCAGCAGGATGCCGTCGGCAGTCCGCGTGTTGCGGGCTATGCACCGGCCGACTACGAGCGCGCCTTCGCCTTGCCCGCCCCGCCGTCAAATATTCCGCAACCCGTTGCAGACCTGCACTTTAAGGGCGATGTGTGCGATTTCGAACCAATCGATGTAGAGAACGCCGGTTGGGAAGTTATGCAGCTGGATCAGGATAACAGCCTGTTTATGCTGCCCTGCTCTTCCGGCGCATATAATTTGCTTTCACGCTTCTATATTTGGAACCCAACCCGGCAAACCGCGACGGTGCAGCATTTCGTCGATTATGGCGACACCAGTGGCTGGACCGCGGTGGACTATTTGGTGAACCCGTATCTTGACCCACATCGTTTGACGATTTCGTCATTCTTAAAATTTCGCGGTTTGGGCGATTGCGGCAGCGCAGGCACATGGCAATGGGCGGGCTACGGCCTGCAACTGCGCGAATATCACTACCAACCCACATGCGGCCTTGATTATGATGAGAATGCTGATTTGACGTTCCCACAAATCTTTCCAAAGGACTAGACGTGCGCCTATTCTTACTTACCGGTGCCGCAATGCTTGCCTTTGCGGCCAACTCGCTGTTGAACCGAGCAGCCTTGGCAGAAAACGCCATCGACCCGCATAATTTTACCCTGATGCGGCTTGGGTCCGGCGCGATCACCCTGATGCTGATTGCACTGATCGTCAATCGCAAATCAATGCGCGATATTGCCGCCGCCGGGACCTGGCCAAGCGCCATCGCGTTATTTGTTTATGCGCTCGGCTTTTCAATTGCCTATCTTTGGCTCGGCGCAGGTATGGGCGCGCTTATTCTGTTTGCCATGGTGCAATTTACAATGCTTGGTACAGCCATCGCCAAAGGCGATCGCCCCTCGGCGCTGGAAATGGTTGGCTTGGTGATCGCACTGGTGGGATTTGTCGCGCTGGTCAGCCCCGGCTTCGACCAGGCTCCGGATCTGCAAGCTGTCGGTTTAATGGCCTGTGCGGGTGTTACTTGGGGCATCTATTCCCTATGGGGACGCGGCTCAAAAAACCCCACATTGGACACAGCAGGCAATTTCTGGCGCGCCTTTTTGATCGGTTCTGTGGTGATCGTCCCGATCATAGCCCTTCAACTCAGCCCAGCCTTGGTTAGCTTCAAAGGCATGGCTTTGGCCGTAGCATCCGGCGCACTTGCGTCCGGCGTTGGTTATGCCATTTGGTACACAGCGCTGCCCGGCCTCACCCGCACGCGAGCTGGCATTGTGCAGCTGAGCGTGCCCGCATTGGCCGCCATTGCTGGCGTGCTGTTTTTGGGCGAACCGCTGACGCTGAAGTTCGGACTATTGTCAGTGATGATTTTAGCAGGGGTTGGCCTTGCCACGTTGGCCAAACCAAAAGCTAATGCACAAAGTACCGGAAAATAAAGCCAAGCGAGATAAAATATGGCGCGAGCAAAGCAACGATAAAGATGCGCGCCCACAAATTCTTGAAACGCCAAATCAAGAGGGCCGCCAGCAGCACGCCAACCACCAACTCCACCGCACCGACAATGTCGCCATAGTTGGACCGCTGATAATATGAAACCGGAGAGAAGAACCGCCAATCGGTGATGGGCCAGAAATGCACATGGGCATCGTCCGTATGCACGGGAAAATCTGACACGACGTGCAACATTGCGCCAGCAGCAAAGATACCGATTAGGCGCCAATAATACCGATATAGCGGCACATACATGGCCAGCATCCAGCCCAGAATGATCAGGAATGCATAAAGCGGGATGGAATTGGAGATCGCAGAAAAACTCTGCCACGGCTCTTGCCAATACATCCCGTCCGGGCTGCGCCACATATTGCCGCGACCGACACCCGTGATGGCGGAAAACGCCACCATGACAAAAACCGAAAAATCCGGAAAAAAGCCGCCGAAAAAGGCCAGCATGTTTTGCTTTTTGGGCGCGTCGCGCCGGGTCAATATGGCACCGGCAATCAATATATGAGTTGTCGTAATCATCTAGCGCTCCACAAAAAAATATTCTAGGCGCAAAACCAAAGCGAGAGCCAGTGCGTTAACAAAATTGTGAGAAACAATACCGAGAAAAAGCCATACCAAACAAATTTTGATGAAAAGGTTGGAAACTCCATCCAATACCTTTAAATCTCTTCCACACATACCATATCAGGTGCTCTTGTGTTTTGCGACGTTTCTTGTCACTACCTGTCGCGAATGATCATATGAAAAGGTTGCGATGCCCTATTTTCTGCTCATCTTAGGATTGGCCACGCTAGTTGTAACTGGCGATTTGTTGGTTCGTGGCGCTGTTGGCGTATCGACTCGAATGGGCATCCCCCCACTTGTAATTGGTTTAACCGTTGTGGCGTTCGGCACGTCCGCACCCGAACTGGTGGTATCCATTTCTGCCGCGCTTGATGGCGCTTCAGGCTTGTCCATCGGTAATGTGGTCGGGTCAAACATCACCAATATTTTGCTGGTTCTAGGCTTCCCGGCATTGTTTTTCGCTATCGACTGCAAGCAAACAGGATTACGCCGCTCCACCAGCTTTATGATCTTGGTGTCAGTGTTGTTGATTGTGTTGAGCGTTGACGGCGTGATCAACCATGTGGACGGACTGATCTTTTTGGGGCTTTTGGCAGGTTACCTGCTCTATAACGGCTTTGAAGCCAACAAGATGCGCAAACGCGGCCAAAACATCGAAGAGCTCATGGACGAGATCGACGATGCGCCCGAAGATCCCAAAAAGATCGCGATCTATTTGATCATCGGCGTTATTGGTCTACCCCTTGGCGGCAAACTCACCACCGATAGCGCGTTGGACATTGCGGCCATTTGGGGCGTTGCCGACAGCGCGGTGGGCTTGACCATCGTTGCATTGGGCACCTCCTTGCCAGAACTGGCCGCAGGTATGTCCGCCGCGCTGCGGCGTCAATCCGCTGTGGCTATTGGCAATGCTGTTGGCTCCAACATCTTCAACATCCTCTCCATTCTCGGCATCACAGCGCTTATCGTGCCGCTGCAGGTGGCACCGAACTTTATGGTGTTTGATTATTGGGTGATGTTGTTTATCGCCATCGGCCTGGCCCCCGTCGTGTTTATGCACCGCTCAATCGGCAAGATTGAGGGCGGGGCGATGAGCATTGCCTATGTTGTTTATCTTGTAGTTGTCTTTCAAATTGGACATCAACTGGCTGAAGGGCTACCCATTGGATAATGCAAAAACAAACATTTCTCATCACAGGCGCCGCTAATCGCATCGGCGCAGCTATGGCAAAAGGCATGGCCGAAGACGGCCACAATGTGGTTATCCATTATAACCACTCAGACACTGAGGCTGCCCAATTGGCAGACGAGCTCAACGCAAAGGGCTACAGCGCCGCCATTGAGGGCGCAGACCTCACAGATGCCGAGCAATATGACACGCTGATTGAGCGCGCTTCGAAACATTTTGGCCCGATCACCGGGCTGATCAACAATGCCAGCCTGTTCAAGCCAGACACTATCGACGATTTGACCCACGAAATGTGGCACAAGCATTTCAGCGTGCACGCTGAAGCGACCATGTTTTTGGCCAAACATTTCGCGGCCCAATTGCCAAACGATCAAGCGGGCCTCATCGTCAATATGATTGACCAACGGGTTTGGGCGCTCAAGCCGAGCTTTTTCAGCTACACCCTCTCTAAATCTGTGCTCTGGACCGCAACGCGCACACTGGCGCAAGGACTTGCCCCACGCATTCGCGTTAATGCAATTGGCCCCGGCCCGACCCTCCAGAATGAGCATCAGACTGAAGAAGATTTCAAAGAAGAGTTGGAAAGCCTACCGCTTAAGACCGGGCCAGCGCTGAACGAAATTGTGGACACGATCCGCTATTTTTTGAGGGCAAAATCCGTAACCGGGCAGATGATCGCGATGGATGGGGGACAACATCTCATTTGGGCCGATCTTGGTGAAACAAATTAGTTTTTGCGCTATATTTGAGTCGCAATGAGTGAAGCGACCCCATCCCCCGGCCCAGAGATCATTAAACAGTTTGTGAAAACCCTGCCCACCGGGCCTGGGGTTTATCGCATGCTGGATGACCAGCAAAATGTGATCTATGTGGGCAAGGCCCGCAACCTCAAAGCGCGGGTGACAAACTACACCCGCTATGAGGGCAATTCGGTGCGCATCGGCCGCATGATCGCCGCCACCCGCTCGATGGAATTCGTCACCACAAATACCGAGAGTGAAGCGCTGCTGCTTGAAGCCAACATGATCAAGCGCCTGCGGCCCCGCTACAACGTGTTGCTGCGCGACGATAAGAGCTTCCCCTATATTTTGCTGGCGACGGAGCACGAAGCCGCCGAACTAACGAAACATCGTGGCGTGCGCCGCAAAAAAGGACATTATTTCGGCCCCTTTGCGTCTGTCACCGCAGTGAACCGCACCATCGCTGCGCTGCAAAAAGCGTTTCTGTTACGCAATTGTTCCGACAGCTATTATCAAGGGCGCACCCGCCCCTGCCTTCAACACCAGATCAAACGCTGTGCCGCACCCTGCACCGGCGAAATCTCAATCGAAGATTATCAAAAACTGGTGCAAGACGCGGTCGACTTTTTGTCCGGCAAATCCAAAAGCGTGCAGGCTCAATTGTCGAAAGAAATGCAACAGGCGTCCGAGAATTTGGACTTTGAACGCGCCGCCCTGCTGCGCGATCGGATATCTGCGCTCGCGCTGATCCAATCCCAAGGCGATATGAGCGCGCAATCGCTTTCCGAAGGCGATATTTTTGCCATTCACCAAGAAGCGGGCCGCTTCTGCATTCAGGTCTTTTTCTTCCGCGCCCACCAAAACTGGGGCAACCGCGCCTATTATCCACGCGCCGACAAGAGTTTAGAAGAATCTGAAGTGCTGGAGGCCTTTGTGGCGCAGTTCTATGAAAGCCGCACACCGCCAAAGGTGGTTTTGCTGTCTCACCCGGTGGACAATCCAAAGCTGTTGCAAGAAGCCCTCTCGATCCGCGCTGATCGCAAAATTGATCTGCAAACCCCGCAGCGCGGCGAAAAGCGCCAACTCGTGGAACATGCCCTCGACAATGCGCGGCAGGCACTTGGACGGCAATTGGCGGAGAGTGCCTCGCAAACCAGCCTGCTTGAAGGCATGGCAAAAACATTCAATTTGGATGAACCGCCCAAACGCATCGAGACATATGATAACTCGCACATTCAAGGCACCCACGCCGTAGGCGCGATGGTGGTGGCAGGCCGTGAGGGGCTTTCCAAAAAGCATTACCGCACCTTCAACATCAAGTCAGAGGAACTGACGCCCGGCGACGACTTTGGCATGATGAACGAAGTGCTGACCCGCCGCTTCAAACGTTTGGTGACCGAATATGAAAAGCCAGACGAAGAACTGACCAAAGACCCCGCTTACATGCCGGACTGGCCAGACGTGCTGCTGATCGATGGCGGCAAGGGACAATTGAATGCGGTGCGCAAAGTGCTTGAGCAATTCGACTTGCCGCAAAAAGTCACCTTGATCGGTATCGCCAAAGGGGAAGAACGCAATGCGGGGCGCGAAACCTTTTTCATTGAGGGCCGCGAACCGTTCATGTTGCCCGCCCGCGATCCGGTGCTTTATTACGTTCAACGCCTGCGCGACGAGGCGCACCGCTTTGCCATTGGCACCCACCGCGCCAAACGCTCAAAAGCCATTGTGAAAAATCCACTGGATGAGATTGAAGGCATCGGCCCCAGCCGCAAGCGCAATTTGCTCAACCATTTCGGATCGGCCAAATCTGTCGGCCGCGCGGCGCTCTCCGATTTACAGTCAGTACCCGGCATATCAAAACAAATGGCGCAGACCATTTACGACCATTTCAATAGATCATAAACTCGGCCAAAATCTCTGGCACAAAGGCTTTCTCATGAATTTGCCCAATCTTTTGACCATCTTCCGCATCGTGGCGATCCCCGCCATCATCTGGTTGGTGTTTATTGACAATAATGTGGCCCGCCAGGTGGCTTTTGCGCTCTATGTGGTGGCGTGTATTACCGACTATTTCGATGGCTATCTCGCCCGCAAAATGAACATTGTGTCGGACCTGGGACGCATGTTGGATCCTATCGCCGACAAATTGCTCGTCGGCACCTTGCTGATCGCATTTGCCTATACGGGCGAATTCAACCAAATCGAGACATGGCTGGCCATCGCCATCATGTTCCGCGAGATCGCCGTGGCCGGCCTGCGCGAATATTTGGGCAATGCACAAATCACAGTGCACGTCTCCAAGCTGGCAAAATACAAAACGACCCTGCAACTTGTGGCACTTGGCATATTCATGCTGGTGCCCTTGGTGCCCAGCGTTGCCTCAGCCGCGAACGGCCTACTTTGGGTGGCCACGCTTCTCACGGTTTATACCGGCTATGAATATTTCGCCGGGGCATGGCCAAAGCTGACAGCAGGAGCGAGCGGCAAATGATCATTCGCTACTTCGCTTGGATTCGCGAACGGCTCAACCGCGATGAGCAACAGCTGGAGCTGCCGGACAGTGTGAAGACGGTACAAGATGTGTTGCACCATTTACGCACCATCGACGAGGATTTTGCCTTCGTCCTGCCGCCTGAAACCGTTTTTCGGGCGGCACTCGACGATGAGTTGGTGGAACTCGACACTCCCCTCGGCAGCGCCAAAGAGCTTTCAATCTTCCCACCGATGACGGGGGGATGATGGGCATCAGCGTCACCATTCAGGCTGCGATTTTTGATGCGGGCGATTTGGTCAATCAATTCACCCGAGATATACCCGAAGCCGGTGCCGTGGCGACCTTTACCGGTCTGGTGCGGTCTAAACCGGAGCAGCCGATCAAAGCCCTGATCCTTGAACATCACCCCACAATGGCGCAAAAGCAGATTGAGCGATTTGCCCAAGAGGCCGTCGACAAGTTTGACCTGCTGGCGATCCAAGTGGTGCATCGCTTTGGTGAAATGAAAGTCGGCGAGCCCATTGTGCAAGTGATGGCCGCGAGTTCTCATCGACAAGCCGCATTCGACGGGGCCAATTATGTGATGGATTGGCTCAAAACCGATGCCCCGTTCTGGAAAAAGGAAGTAGGGGCGGACGGCGCCCACTGGGTCGAGGCGCGAGACAAGGACGAAGCTGCCAAAGACAAATGGACAAAATAAAACGCCGCCTCAAATGAAGCGGCGTTTTTCAAATTGATAAAGGCTGACTTATTCAGCAGCTGCCTTTTTCGGCTGCACCGCATCTGCATAAGCCTCGATCATTTTTTGACAAATGTCGCGCTTCTCAAAGATGGTGCCTTCGATTTCAGCAACAGGCGTGACTTCAGCCGCAGAACCGGTCAAGAAGCATTCTTCAAAATCGCCAATTTCGTCAGGCATGATCACCCGCTCAATGACGTTGATGCCCTGCTCTTTCGCCAACCCAATCACGGTGCGACGGGTAATGCCATCCAAGAAGCAATCAGGCTTTGGCGTGTGAATTTCACCATTTTTGATGAAGAACACGTTCGCGCCAGTCGCCTCCGCCACATAACCGCGATAATCGCGCATCAATGCGTCTGAATAGCCTTTGGCTTCGGCGGCGTGCTTTGAAAGGGTGCAGATCATATAAAGACCTGAAGCCTTAGACGCGAATGGCGCAGAATCTGGCGCCGGACGCTGCCAATCAGACCAAGCCAAGCGCACACCTTTGAGCTTTTCTTCCATGGAAAACAGGCTCGGCCATTCCCATGCGGCAATCGCCAAATGAACAGGGTTGTTGTGGGCGCCAAGGCCCAACTCATGCGACCCGCGCCACGCCAAGGGGCGCATATAGGCGTTGGTGAGATTGTTCTTCTCCAACACCTCGCGGCAAGCGGCATCAATTTCGTCAGCCGAATATGGAATTTCGAAATCCAGAATATTGGCGGATTTGCGCAAGCGCTCAGAATGCTCGTGCAACTTGAACACTTCGCCATTATATGCCCGCTGCCCTTCAAACACGCTCGACGCGTAATGCAAAGCATGGGTCAACACATGCACCTTGCACTCTTTCCACTCGCGCATCTCTCCATCAAACCAGATCCAACCATCACGTTGGTCTAAAGGTACACCGGCCATTTTCTTCTCCCTCAAATCGGCTTTTGGCCCGAAATTATGTTTGAAATCACTTATGCTGAGCCATAAAGCGGCATATTTTGCATTTGACAAGCTGCCGATCTTGGCAAATGGCCCAAGCTTTGGGATAAGTGTAAATCAAACTGTGAACAGGGTGAAGCATGACAGCCAATAAAATAAATGTCAACAAGGCTGACATAAATTCCGATTCTGATCATCCTTCAAAGGATATTATGGATGCTATGCCCCTTGATTTAATGGGCCTTTTATTTTTCGCATATCGTGATTTTGTGCACGAAGCTGACGCGTTATTGTCGAGACAAGGCTTTGGCCGTGCCCACCACCGGGTGCTTTATTTCGTCAATTTGCGTCCCGGCATGACCGTCGCGGACTTGCTCGACCTGCTAAAAATTACCAAACAAAGCCTCGCCCGCGTGTTGCGGCAACTGATCGACAATGGCTATATCGAACAAAAGATGGGGCAAAAAGATCGCCGCAAACGGTTGCTTTTTCCCACCGCTAAGGGCGCAGAGTTTTTCACCGCCCTTTCGGCCAACCAGTCGCAGCGGATGCGTGAGGCTTTGGACAAATTGCCCCCCGAAACCAAAGAAACGGTGGCGCGGTTTTTTGTTGAAATGATCGATCCGGAAGATCACAGCAAACTTAAAAATCTGAATATTATTCAAAATTAGCATGGAGGGGCCAACTTAAGCGACCCGCTGCCCCTGCACATATGCCTTGTGTTGTCCGCGTCCGGCTCTCTTGGCACCATAAAGTGCGATATCCGCCTCCGCCCGCAACCGCTCAATATCGAGTTTAGCGCCCCGCCCCAATGTGATGCCAATGCTCACTTCGCAGGACACTTTCTTACCTTTATAGACCCATGGGGCACGCAACGCCTCGTTCAATGTGTTCGCCAATTGCCCTGCCTGCTCCAAGGATTGAAATCGCTTTGAAACAATAGCAAATTCATCGCCGCCAAGGCGGGCGACAAAGTCCGCTGGATCAATCACCTTTCGGATCGTCTCCCCTGTATGCCGAAGCAATGCATCGCCCGCATTATGCCCCACGCTGTCATTGATCTGCTTAAAGTGATCCAAATCGACAAAAAACAACGTCAGCGGACACCCGATCTCGTGCGCTGCTTTTGCCTTGCGTGCAATTTCCTTATCAAAATAGCGACGGTTGGGCAGCGTTGTCAGCGCATCATGCATGGATTCATAGGCCAGCTTTTTCTCCATCATGCGCTTTTCTGTAATATCTTCATGGGTCCCAATCCACCCGCCCAAGGGCGTCGGCGAATGGACAGATTTGATGATCCGGCCATTGCCCAAATATGTTTCAGCAACGTGCTCCTGGCTTTGGCGCACATCACGCATAATATTCTCCAACAACTGACGGGGCGCACCGGCAAAATCACCATTCCTGGCCTGGACGGCCAACAGGTCGAAAAACGACACCCCGGCATAAACATCTGCCTTCGTCATGCCGAACATATGGGCATATTTGTCATTCCACACGGTCAGCTTAAAGTTGCGATCAAAGCACGACACACCTTGGTTCATATTGGCCAAAGTTACAGACAGCCGCATATTGCTCTTCTCGATCTGCTCTTGCGAACGGGCCAAACCAGATATGGCCACCGCAATGGCGTAGGACGGCAATATGGCCAGCAAGGTGAGCAATTGCGCTTCAAACACCTGATCGCGCAGCCGTAACCCGGAATTGTTTTGCGGCCACAGCCCGAAAATGACCAGAAGCGACACACCAATCACCAACACAGAACCAACAGCGGCGACCTTAAAAGGCTTGCCTTGCAAAGCGAGCCAGCAACTTGGCGCCATAAAGGCCAGCGCCAAAGGCAAGTTAAGCACATGCAGCGTCAACATGCTGAACACCGAGCACAGCAACAAAATTGTCAGCGATTTCAGGACAGGCAAAAGCGTTTTGCGGTCAAATGCAAAACCGCTCCAGCGCGGCCATCCGGTAGAAAGAAGGGGCAACAAAACAATGATGGAACTCAGCGTGTCACCACCCCACCAATAAATCAGGCTGTTGGCAAAGGGCAGCCCAAATCCTGTATGAATTGTGGAGGCCCCAATCACCGCGCCGGGTAACACGAGGAATGTCAGCACCCCGAGAAAATACATAAAGCTTTTGGGCGTTTCGATCGGCGTTTCGTCCAGCTTCAACGCGCGCAACCCAACCGTCACCAAAAGAATTTCCAAGCCGTTGGCAAATGGCAAGCCTAAAATCAATATCAGCGGGTCGCCGAACAGCAATTGCGTTGCGATATTGCCAAGAAATGCACCCAACAAAACCGCAGGCAGATGCCACAAACCATAGATTAAGCACAGCGCCACCATGGCCGCATTGGCGGGCCAAAACACAGCCACGTCATGCGAAAGACGCGCCAGGCAAACACCGCCAGTCGCCAAAACCAAAAACAACAGAAATGAAGCGAAAAAGATTTTACCGCTTTGAATAACCCCAACAGAATTCAATACAAATTCCTTCAACTCCGCGAATTGACTGCATAAAAACAGCGCACACGCTAGAGTAGTGACGAAATGATTGATCGAAGGTTACTGCAGAGCGCGGATTAGTGGGGGATTCCCCAATTTATACTGAAAAATTATAATTTTATTCAAAACCGCTCTAGAAAACCGTCAAAAAACGGCCCCGCACCGTCAAAAAGCTACATCAACCGCTGGCCGTTGGGCACCATTTTGTCTGTCGCGGCAAGCACGATATCGCCGTTTTCATCGGCGAAGCCCAAGGTGAGTACTTCTGATTTAAGCGGGCCAATTTGGCGCGGCGGAAAATTAACCACGGCCATCACCTGTCGCCCCACCAACTCATCGGCCTGATAATGCACAGTGATTTGCGCCGAGGACTTTTTGATGCCGATATCATCGCCAAAATCAATCAACATAATATGCGCAGGCTTACGCGCTTCCGGAAAGGGGCGAACTTCCACGATCGTGCCTGTGCGGATATCCACTTTCATGAAATCGTCAAAGACGATTTCCGGCGCAATTGCATCACTCATCTTCGCCCAACTCCCGCGCCCGCTCGACGGCTGCACGCACTGTCTTTTCCATCAAGGGCACCAGCCCATCTTCGGACATAAGCACCTGTAATCCCGCATAGGTTGTGCCATTCGGAGACGTTACATTCTCACGCAATTGTTCGGCGCTTGTCTGATTGTCATATTCCAACAGCCCTGCGGCACCAACAATGGTTTGCCGCGCAAATCGCATCGCCATTTCCGGTGGCATACCATTGGTTTCAGCTGCCTCCGCCAAGGCTTCAACCATGTAAAACACATAGGCAGGGCCCGAACCGGCAACACCAGTGACTTTGTTGATGTCATCTTCTTCGTTCAACCACACCACATCGCCCGATGCTTCAAGCAAATTGTCAGCAATCATTCGATCTTGCGGATCAACCGCCCGGTTGGAAAAGACACCTGTGATGCCTTTGCCAATTTGCGCAGGCGTGTTCGGCATGGCGCGGATAACTTTGGCGCACCCTGACAGCTTTTCCATCTTGGCGATGGAAATGCCCGCCATCACTGAAATCAGCACACTATCATCGCCAATCGCTGGCTTGATAGACGCCAACACATCGTCAGCCACCTGCGGCTTAACAGCTAACACAATGACCTGTGCGTCTTTGTCCGGCACAGATTGATAGATGGTCAATCCGACTGTTGAGGCTTTGTGGCGCACAGACGAGGATGGATTGGGATCCACCAAAATCAAACGATCAGGGGAAAGGCCAGCATCAAGCCAACCGTCGGCCATTGCCATCCCCATTTTACCTGCGCCGACAAGAACAACCGGACCGACATCACCCAACATCTAAGCTTCACCTACTGTTTCAAAAATAACATGCGACAGCGCTTCTGAAGCGGGTTTGCCTGCCCACACCACAAATTGAAAGGCCTGATAATATTGATCGCAGCTTTCAATGGCTGAGTTCAACAAGGCCTCGCATTGCGAAGGAGAGACTTCTGCGCCGCCGCTCAACAAATGCGCGTTACGGAACAGCACCATATTTTCTTTGCTCCAAATGTCAAAATGACCAATCCACAATTGCTCGTTGATTTGCGTGATCAATTGTTTGACTTCGGCGCGGCGGGCTTCTGGCACCTTGAGATCAAATGCACAGGCAATGTGCAGCGATTCCAAATTTTCCATCCAGGAAAAGGAAACGTGATAGTCGCTCCAACTCCCTTTGACAGAGATTGAAATTTCATCGGCATCTTGCCGTTCAAACACCCAATCATTGATGCCGGCAATGTGCTCAATAATATCCACCGGGTGCACCACCCGGTCGTGTTCCATCTCTAATAGCGACATAATGCGCCTCGCAAAAAAGCTCGTGTTGCAGGGGGCAAAAACGGTTTTGCCCGAATTAGATACGCAAAGATACTCAAGATATTCGGGTCTGCTTCTGGACCCACGCGCCAAGAAAGGTGCGTCGCTTTTGCGAATCTACCGCGTTACAACAAAGCGTAGCACCGACCATCAAATGCGAAACCCGCCAATTGGAGAATCCCACATCATTCTTTGTTGATGATCGGCCCGAGATGGTTAATGAGGCGTTAAGATGAGTGACTTATCCACCGGAATCCCGGTTCAAATTGACACAAAACCGTTACTTTTTAAGCGCGTCAATATCTTTGCGCAGCTGCTCAATCTCTTCATTTTGCGCCGCCAATTGGGCTTTGACCGCCTCAAACTCTTCGCGTTTGACCAAATCAAGATCGTTCACAACGCGCTCCATTTGTGACTTGACCGCAACTTCGATCTCGCGGCGCACGCCGTCTGCAACACCCGCAGCATCATTCATCAGCTTGCTCAAATCGTCGAAAAACTTATTGCCTTCACGCATATTTGTACCTGCCTTTCAAAAAGGGTACTCGATTTCTATATAGAGCTTATGTAAGCACGCAATCGCTGCTTGACCAGCCCCCAATGGAGCGGCAAGCTGTCGCCAGTGTTTTTAAAATGGGCGTGAGCCACAAACGAAACAACAAAGGAACGTGAACCAACGTGCCCTTCCCCAATATTGATCCCATCGCCCTCTCCATCGGCCCTCTGGCCATCCGCTGGTACGCACTGGCCTATCTGGCAGGCATTGGATTCGCCTTTTTCTATGGCCGCGTCTTGATCAAACAAAAGCCTCTTTGGCATCAATCCACCCCGCCCATGACCGCGACACAGCTGACAGACTTTGTGTTTTGGGCCATCATCGGCGTTATTCTGGGTGGTCGCTTGGCCTATGTGCTGTTTTATTCGCTTCTGGTCGGCGGCGATTATTATCTCAACAATCCTTTGTCGATTCTCGCGGTGTGGGAAGGCGGCATGTCGTTCCATGGCGGCTTATTTGGCGTTGCCCTCGCCGCCGTCTTTTTCGCCCGATATTTGAAGCAAAGCCCCTTATCTGCCCTCGATTTGATGGCGGCCATTGCCCCCATCGGCCTTTTGCTCGGCCGCATCGCAAACTTTATCAATGGCGAGCTATACGGTCGCGTCACCACCATGCCATGGGGCGTGGTTTTTCCAGAAGGCGGCCCGGATCCGCGCCACCCCAGCCAGCTTTATGAAGGACTTTTAGAAGGTCTACTGTGCTTCATCATCCTGCGCATCGCCACACATAATGCTATGGCCCTGCGCAAGCCGGGCTTGGTGGCGGGTCTCTTCGCCATCATCTACGCCCTATCGCGCATTCTGGTGGAATTTGTACGCGAACCGGACGCCCACATCGGCCTGTTACCATATGGCCTGACCATGGGCATGGTCCTTTCCATTCCGGTTGGGCTGATCGGCGTTGCGCTCGTGATCAATGCGGCTCGCACCAAAAAAGGAGGCCGCGCCATATGAATGATCACCTCAGCCTCTCAGACTTGATCAATGTGCAAATCAAGGCGCAGGGCCCGATGTCCTTGTCGACCTATATGAATTTGTGCCTCACCCATCCCACACTGGGCTATTATCGCAAGGCAGACCCATTGGGACGTCAAGGCGACTTCATCACCGCGCCCGAGATAAGCCAGATGTTTGGCGAAATGCTGGGCGTGTGGGTGGCGCAAATCTGGCAGCAAATGGACAAGCCGAAAAAATTTACCCTCGCCGAACTGGGCCCGGGTCGTGGTACGCTCATGGCCGATATGGTGCGCATTTTCCAAGGCGTGCCCGATATGATGGACGCCCTGAGCATTCAATTGCTGGAAACCAACCCAGTGTTGAAACAGGCGCAGGCTGACGCCATAAAAGGCACACCACTCAATTGGGTGGAAGAGATCCACCAGCTGGCGGACATTGATGGCCCCTTGATTGTTGTGGCCAATGAGTTCTTCGACGCGCTTCCCATCAAACAATTCCAATACACCAACGGCAACTGGTTTGAACGCGTGATTGGATTGAAAGATGACGACCGCGTTTGGGGCCTATCCCCAACCCCCATGCCGACCGACGCTTTCCCCGCAAAAATTGCAAAACCAGAGGAAAACGCCATCTGGGAAATGGCCTATCCGGCGCAAAAAAACATGGAAGAGTTGGGCGCACTGGTGGCGGAAAAGTCCGGGGCGATTTTGGCCATCGACTACGGCTATGCCGAAACCCAAACCGGCGACACCTTGCAAGCGCTGGAAAAGCATAAAATGGTCGACCCGCTGGCCCATCCGGGCGCCGCCGACCTCACCAGCCATGTGGATTTTGAAGCGCTGAGCGAAACGCTGGACCGAGACAAGCTCAATATTTGTCCGCTGATCAGCCAAAAAGACTTCCTCAAAGCCATGGGGATTGAAATGCGGGCGCAGGCGATCATGGATCATATTCCTGACGCCAGACAAAAGGTTGAAAATGACCTTGAACGTCTTATTGGTGACAAACAAATGGGCCAGCTTTTCAAGGTGCAGGCCATTGGATCAAAAAATATGGTACCCTATCCCTTTGAGGCAAGCTGATGACGGATATCGCGCAAAAAGCAGACCATTTGAGTTTTGACGGCATCGCCCACGGCTTTTTTGGCCGGGCGGGCGGGGTTTCCCCTGCACCATTTGACAGCTTGAATGTGTCGATCAAACAAGGTGACAGCCAAGAAAACGTCACCGCCAATCTCACCATAATTGCTGACCAGCTGGGCATTCAGCCGAGTAAATTTGGGCTATTGAAACAAGTGCACTCCATCAATGTTGTGCAATTTGACGGCAAAGCCGACTGGGACAACCGCCCCGAGGCGGATGGCATCGTCTCAAATGTGCCCGGCACCGCCATCGGCATCCAAACAGCTGACTGCGGCCCAGTTTTGTTTTGCGACCCGGACAATAAGGTGATCGGCGCGTGCCACGCTGGATGGAAAGGCGCCGTGGGCGGCATTGTACACCGCACGCTCGACGCCATGGAAGAGCTGGGCGCCAATCGCCACAAAATTCACGCGGTGCTTGGCCCGTGTATCCACCCGGAAAACTATGAGGTGGGCGACGAGTTCAAGGCAAACGTGCTCAAGGATTGGCCCGAACTTGAGGGACATTTCCCCTATCCTCCTGGTGCGACCAAACCCCACTTTGACCTGCCCGGCACCATCATGCACCAACTCGAATCGGCACACTTGCATACCGCGGCACATCTCGACATTTGCACATATGCGAAGAATGAGACCTATTTCTCCCACCGCAAAGCCACACATTTGGACACAAAAACCGGCCGACAACTGTCTGCCATTGCAATTTTGTGACAAAAATTAAGCAAAACGCACGATTCAACTTTTGACTGTGTTGAACCCAACGCCTGTGGGGTATAAGCAAACTTTAGGCGTGGATCAGAATTATCTCAAAGGGCATGGGCAAATGAAGCTGGTAACAGGGAACTCCAACATTCCGCTGGCCAAGGCAGTCTCCGAATATTTGGAGACGCCTTTAACAGATTGTGTTGTAACCAAATTCGCTGACAAAGAAATCTTTGTTGAAGTGAACGAAAACGTAAGGGGGGAAGACGTTTTTGTGTTGCAATCAACATCCTACCCCGCAAACGACAATTTGATGGAACTGTTGATCGTTATCGACGCATTGCGTCGGTCTTCAGCCCGTCGCATCACCGCGGTCATTCCCTATTTCGGTTATGCACGGCAGGATCGCAAATCTGCACCACGGACACCTATTTCGGCGAAACTGGTCTCCAACCTGATCACTGAAGCAGGCGCAAACCGCGTTCTGACCTTGGATCTGCACGCAAACCAAATCCAAGGCTTCTTCGACCTTCCAACCGACAACCTGACATCAGCACCCGTGATGGTGCGCGACATCAAGCAACATTACGACACCAGCAAAGTTATGGTTGTGTCGCCTGATGTGGGCGGCGTTGTGCGCGCCCGGAACGTGGCCCGCCGCATTGGCGCCCCGTTGGCGATTGTTGATAAACGTCGCCCCAAGGCTGGCGTTTCAGAAGTAATGAACGTGATCGGCGATGTCGAAGGTCATTCTTGCATTATGATCGACGATATTGTCGACAGTGGCGGCACCCTGTGCAATGCGGCTGAAGCCCTCTTGGAAAAAGGCGCAAAAGAAGTTTCCGCCTATATCACCCACGGCGTGCTTTCCGGCACAGCTTGCGAACGTGTGGGCGGCTCCAAGCTGAAAGAATTGGTGATTTCAGATTCGATCTTGGAAACTGATGTAGAAGCCGCAACAGCAAACATTCGCCGTTTTTCCATTGCGGAATTAATGGGCGAAGCGATTGCGCGGACCGCATCAGAGCAATCTGTTTCCTCGCTTTTCGACTAGGAAATTGCACCTGATTTGACGATTTAAGGGGCGCAAACACTGCGCCCCTTCTTTTTTGTCCATTTGCACGAAGATTCTTCGCCCTACCCCATTGCCCAAACACGATAAACCCAGTATACACCGGGCCTTGAAACGCCGCGTGCACCCCTGGAGGACGTCGGCGTGCATTCAGGACATGGGGTTCTGATGCATCAAACATTCTGGAGAATATCCATGAGCGCTGAGCTTAAAGCCAAAGCGCGGGACCGGGTTGGCAAGGGGGCCTCTCGTGCACTGCGTCGTGAAGGCCAAGTTCCTGCCGTTATTTACGGTGACAACAAATCCCCGCTATCAATTACAGTGACCTACAAAGATGCAATGAAACGCATCCAAATGGGCGGTTTCCTGTCTCAAGTGATCACAGTCGACGTGGATGGTGAAAACCACCGCGTTATTCCGCGTGACTATCAGCTTGAGCCAGTACGCGACTTTTTGGTGCATATCGACTTTTTGCGCGTTTCTAAAACATCTGTTCTCAACGTTGAAGTGCCTGTGCACTTCATCAATGAAGAAACAAGCCCTGGCTTGAAGCGTGGCGGCGTGTTGAACGTTGTGCGTCACACAGTTGAATTGAGCTGCCCTGCTGACAGCATTCCAGAATTCCTGGAAATCGACCTCGCGTCTGCTGAAGTTGGCGACAGCCTGCACATCTCAACTGTTGAATTGCCAAAAGGTGTTACACCGGTCATCACTGATCGTGACTTCACCATCGCAACTATTGCTGCGCCTTCTGCCCTCAAATCTGAGGAAAATGAAGACGAAGAAGAAGTTGTTGCACCAGACGAAGTGCCAGCCACTGAAGTCAAAAGCGACGACGAATAAGACCTTTGATGTGAGGCGGCCTCCTGTCGCCTCACCTCTTTTTTGGTAGTTTTATGCGCTTAATTGTCGGTCTCGGAAATCCCGGAAGTAAATATGCCAAGAACCGCCACAATGTCGGTTTCATGGCCGTGGAAGAGATCGCCAATCACCACAATTTTCCGCCCTTCAAGAAAAAGTTCAATGGCCTGTTCACCGAAAGCGTGATCGAGGGTCAAAAGGTTGGGCTGTTGCTGCCGCAAACCTTTATGAACAAATCCGGCGACAGCGTGATCGCCGCCATGAGCTTTTATAAACTCAGCCCTGACGACATTTTTGTGCTCTATGACGAGCTGGATTTGGCCCCGGGCAAAGTGCGGGTGAAAAAGGGTGGCGGCAATGGCGGCCACAACGGCATTCGGTCAATCGAAAGCCATTTGGGCAAAGAGTTTAACCGCGTCCGCATCGGCATCGGCCATCCGGGCCATAAAGATCGCGTGCACGCCTATGTGCTGGGCGACTTTGCCAAAGCCGACCATCAAGAATGGTTGGATGATCTGCTGAATGAATTTGGGCGCAATGCGGACTGCCTTGCCAAAGGCGACGGGCCGAACTTGATGAACAAATTGGCGCTGGCGGCACAAGCCAGCCAAAGCGCCGAACCGGCAAAAGAGCCAAAGGCAGAAGCGGCCAAGCCAAAAGGGCAAAGCCATATTCGCCAAGCGCGCCAAGCCAAAAAACCAAATGTGCCCGAAAAGGGCCCCATGGCCGATATGCTGAAAAAGCTGTTCGGCAAAGGAGAGAATTAAGATGGGTTTCAAATGCGGCATTGTGGGCCTGCCCAACGTAGGTAAATCCACACTTTTCAACGCCCTCACCCGCACTGCAGCGGCGCAAGCGGCCAACTTCCCGTTCTGCACCATTGAACCCAATGTGGGCGAAGTGAGCGTGCCAGACGAGCGGTTGGACAAAATTGCCGCGATCGGCAAATCCGCAGAGATCATCCCCACACGCTTGAGCTTTGTGGACATTGCGGGCTTGGTGAAAGGCGCCGCACAGGGCGAAGGCTTGGGCAACCAGTTTTTGGCCAATATCCGCGAAGTAGACGCGATTGCCTATGTGCTGCGTTGCTTTGAGAACGACGATATCGTGCACGTTTCTGGCAAAATCGACCCGCTGACAGATGCAGAAGTGGTGGAAACCGAATTGATGCTCGCGGACATGGAAAGCCTTGAAAAGCGCATTCCAAACCTTGAGAAAAAGCTGCGCGGCCAAGATAAGGACGCGAAGGCAACGATTGATCTGATCAACCGTGCCCTCGACGTTTTGCGCGATGGCAAACCTGCCCGCCACGTTGAAATCAGCGAAGATGAGAAAAAAGCATTCAAAGAGCTGAACCTGCTCACTTCTAAGCCCGCGCTTTATATCTGCAATGTGGATGAAGATTCCGCTGCTGAAGGCAATGAGTTGACCAAAAAGGTTGAGGAATATGCCAAGGCACAAAATGCCCGCATGGTCATTATTTCAGCCGAGATCGAATCTCAACTGAGCCAATTGGATGATGAAGAACAGGCAGAGTTTTTGGAAAGCCTGGGGCTGGAAGAGCCCGGCCTGAACCGCATCATTCGCGAAGGCTATAAGCTGTTGAACCTGCAAACATACTTCACCGTTGGCCCGAAAGAAGCCCGCGCCTGGACCATCACGGAAGGCACCAAGGCCCCACAGGCGGCTGGTGTGATCCACACCGACTTTGAGCGCGGCTTTATCCGCGCCCAGACCATCGCTTATGATGATTTTGTGGCACTCGGTGGCGAGGCCGCGGCCAAAGAAGCGGGCAAGGCCCGCGACGAAGGCAAGGAATATGTGGTGAAAGACGGCGACATCATGCTGTTTAAGTTCAACACCTAAAGCCGAAACACATGGGGGCGCTAAGCGCCCCTATTGCTTGCAATAATCAGCAAATGCATCCAAAAACGCGCGCACGGCATCTTGGTTGTCAGGCATTGCCATTCTTTGCGCAATGTCGTCTGGCGAAAGCGCCATAAACTCGAACCGCAAAAACAAATCCGACGAGAATCTATGGCTGACGGTGGAGAGCACCAGGCGAAGCTGGGCCAACATATCATCGCCGCGATGTGATGCATGCATAAGCGCAATGGGCTTGCTGATAATCTCCTCGCGCGACACCAACCAATCGATGGCGTTTTTCAAGCCGCCAGGGATCGCCCGCACATATTCTGGGCTGGAAATGATCAACCCGTCACTCTCACGAATAAGATCTGCAAAGGCCTGCACACTATCGGGCAGCTGTGCCGCCTCAAGATCCGGCGAAAACACTGGCAAGTCTGCCACTTCCGCAAACAATTTCACCTGATGAGCCGGTGAAGCGATATCAGCGACAGATCGCAACAAAGCTGTATTTGTGGATATGCTCCGGCCACTGCCAGAGAGTGCAAGAAACTTCATGGCAATTCCTTACACGATTCCGCATTGGTCGACCACGCTCACTCGACGCTGGCACGGGTGCTCCCCGATATATCTGAGATATTATTCGTCCCTATATGCCGATAAATATGGCCGTTAAGGCCAAGATAGCAGGCACCGTCTGGATAAACAATATTTTGCGATTGGCCGTGGCGGCCCCGTAAATACCAGCGATAGCAATGCAGATCAGGAAAAACAACACAAAGCTTTTCCCTGCGGCACCGAGCGCCAACCCCACAAGAAGGCCAGCCGCGAGAAAGCCATTATAAAGCCCCTGATTGGCCGCGAGCGTGCGGGTCTTTTGCGCAAAGTCTAGCTCAAGACCAAAAGCACGTAGCCCGGCAGGTTTATCCCACAAAAACATCTCCAATATCATGATGTAGATGTGCAGCAAAGCAATAAGGGCGACAAGTGTAATGGCAATCATAATGTTCTCATCCGCTATTTGGACCGAAACTGTGCCACTCTATGAAAAGGCAGGCAATGCATTTGTTACTGATGCCCGCCAACTGCCGCACATTTACAGACCTGATGCGAGAATTTCGGGTTGCCGTAATCGTAAATTGATGTACCATCGCGTCAACTGAACAAACCGCTCAGAATGTGATTGCGATGACCACAAAAAACCGGCTGCATTTCGAAGACCTTGAAGAAGGCACTGTGATCCAACTTGGCACACACACCATCAGCAAAAAAGAAATCATCGAATTTGCCAAGGAATTTGACCCACTGCCCTTCCATTTGGATGAAGACGTGGCCAAGAAATCACTGCTGGGTGGTCTCGCCTCCTCAGGTTGGCAAACTGCCGGACTGACCTTGCGCATGCTTGTGGATGAGTTCCTCAGCAAGATTGCCTCCATGGGCGGCCTTGGATTTGAAAATCTGAAATGGAAGAAGCCTTTGATGAAGGGCGACACGCTGACGGGCACAGCCACAATTTCGTCGCTGCGGCGCTCACAAGGCCATCCGGAAAAAGCAGTGATGATCCTCGATTTTGATATGCGCAACCAGAAGAACCAGCAAATCATGACCATGAGCCTGGCCAACCTCGTGGCGGTCCGCGATCCAAATCAACCGATTGAGGGAGAAGGCGAATGACCCTTTGGTTTGAGGATATTGAACCCGGCACCAGCTGGGATTTGGGCACGCATAAATTCACGCAGGACGAGATCATCACTTTCGCCAAGAAATATGATCCGCAATATTTTCATGTCGACCCTGAAGCGGCAAAGGATGGCCCCTTTGGCGGTCTGGTGGCCTCAGGCTGGCACACCGTGTCCATGGGCCACAAAATCATGGTCGATTATCTTTACGAACACGACGACATGATGCGCGCCAATGGCGAAGAACCCGGCGTTTCTGGCCCCTCTCCGGGCGTCAACAAGATGCAGTTTAAAGCGCCCGTGCGCCCCGGCGACGAAATACGGTTTAAAATCACGGTGGAGACGAAGCGCAAATCCAACTCGCTGCCCGGATGGGGCGTTTTGCTCAACATCATCGAGGCGTTCAACCAGGAAGAAGAGTTGGTTTATCGCTCTGAAATCGCCAGTTTTTCGAAACTGCGCGACTTCAAACCCGGCCTTGGGTTGCGCCTCGGCATGGCGCTCGCAGCTATGCCGATCCTCGGCAAAATGATCCGCCGCAAATAGCATAGCCTTGACGGAAGGGCAAAGATTATGCATTTTTGCCTCATCCAACCATGAGGTGACGCCTAAAATGATCAGCTAAGATTTTCCGACGCGACCAATGTTCTTGCGCCTGAGTGCTTTTCCAAAAAGCGCGATGCGAACATATGGGCATGACGAAAATCTTGACGATCAACCGACGAAACTCGTCGTGTCCACGCGTCTTATTTTTCCAAAATTTTAATGATGGTCGCGCTCTTTGCAGCGCACCAATTCCCTATCGCTAATTCTCATGGAGAGCGAAATGATTTTTATGCCGACAATTCATCAGCAACTTGAATTTTTACCTGTGCGCGCAGGCCGAATGCCGCAGCGCCTGATGAAAGGAATATCGCATGAAAGCGCCCTTTACACACGCCAACCCCAAGGGGGGCAAGGCACCTAAACAATCTCAACATTTCTCAAACAATCAATCGCCTTTTGGAGCTAAACAACAGCGTGAGCGCGTGCCGAAACCCGCGCCGAAAAAGCTGCCCAAAAGCCTGAATGATCTTTTGAAGAAATAGAAGAAGGCCCTGCGCGAAGCTGTTGCGCAGGGCAATTTTTTAAGGAGAAATGATCAGCTTGACGCCAGCCGCGCCGAACACCACAGCCATAAACCCGTCAATGCCTCGCTTTGTACGGCGATAAAGCTGCACCGCCTGCGACGTGGAAAACAAATAGGCATAAGTGTAGTTCAACGTCATTGAACACATGCCCGCTATCGCAAAGATGAAAAAGCTGGTCCACCAGGGCGCACCGGGCCACATGCCCATCGTGATCACCGCACCCCACGCAAATACGGCTTTTGGATTGGTTAAGTGCAGGGCAATACCGCCGATAAACAGGCTTGAAAGCGCTGCGTCCTTCGGTGCCGCCAATTCCCTCTCTATCGGCGCTTTGAAGCTACGGAAGGATTTGTAGGCCAAATAGAGAAGATAGAGCCCACCCACAAGCTTGAGGACAAACAGCAAATGCGCCACTTGCTGCAAAGCCGCGACCAAACCTGCCGCCGCAAGCACGCCCCAAAAAAGCGAGCCGACAACAATGCCACTAGCCCGTGCAAAGCCCGCTTTTCGCCCCAGAGATGCCGATGTTTGACACACCGACAAGGTGGCCGGGCCCGGGCTGCCACTTGCCAAAACAAACACACCCAGCGCCAACAACAATTGCGGGAGATGCGACAGAATTTGATCCAAAATCAATCGCCTTCAAACTCAATCAGAAAGTGCGTATTGATGTTCTGCGCCTGAACTTTCTTGGCGCCACCAAGGTCGGGCAAATCGATAACAAAGGCTGCATCTTCCAGCGTTGCACCTGAACGACGGATCAGCGAAATGGCCGCAATGGCGGTACCGCCAGTGGCCACCAGATCGTCGACCAGCAAAACCTTGTCGCCGTCTTTGACGGCACCGGCATGCATCTCAATGGTGTCTACGCCATATTCCAAAGCGTAGTTCTGCCCCATTGTCTCGCCTGGGAGTTTGCCCGCTTTGCGGATCGGTACAAAGCCAACGCCCAGTTCAATAGCCAAACCAGCGCCGAAGATGAACCCACGCGCCTCAATGCCTGCAACATGGGTGATGCCCTTATCCCGATAAGGCGCGGCGAGTCGTTTGATGCTCTCGCGAAAACCCTCAGGATGCTCAATCAACGAGGTAATGTCTCGGAACTGCACCCCAGCTTTGGGATAGTCAGGAATGGTGCGGATTAGCGTTTTCAGGTCCATATTGCTTGCGCCTTTTTCGGAATGATTTTCACAGTGACCGAAGGCTTTTTTAACAGGCGTCTTGGTGCAATACCACCACGAAACGAAAATTTTGAACAAACAATAAAAAGCCCGACCAAAAGGCCGGGCTCTTAAAAATTCATCTGCAGCAGATCTTAGTGATCTACATTGCTCCAAAGCTTGCGCTTCACCATGTACATCATGCCTGCGAACAAGAACAAGAACAACAACACGTTGAAACCCAGTTGCTTGCGAGAGGTCATGTCAGGCTCGGCCAACCACATCATGAATGCGGCAACGTCTTTGGCATACTGATCAACTGTTTCAGGCGCTGCGCCTTCATAGTCGACCATTTCGTCATAGATTGGCTGCGCCATTGCCAAGGTACCACCTGAACCGTGGAAGTGGTCGTTCCAATAGGTGCCTGGGCCAACTTCTACACCCTCAGGCGGCTCATTATAGCCAACCAAAAGATTGTAGATATAGTCAGCGCCGCCCTCTTGGTAGGCAGTGAAATAGTTGCCAATCCAGTTCGGGAACTTTTGCGGCACGTTACGTGCTTTTGCCAACACTGAGAAATCTGGAGGAATTACGCCACCATTGGCATCTTTCGCATCCTGATCAGACTCAAAAGGATTTGGCCATTTGTCCGCAGGAACACCAGACCGTTCGCCATCAATATGCTCAGGGTCCTGAATAGTGTAACTGGCAGCAAGCGCTTTAACCTGCTCCTCAGAATATTCTGGTCCGCCCTCTTTTTCCAACATACGGAAGCTGAACAGCTCCGCACCATGGCAAGATGAACATACTTCCTGGAACACCTGGAAGCCACGCTGCAATTGCGCTTTATCATATGTGCCGAAAACGCCGCCAAATGTCCAATCGATCAATTTGGCTTCTGGACCTTTGTAGTCGCCAGCGCCAGCGGCATAAGCGCCGCCAGCCATCAAACCAGAGGCAGCGATAAGAGCTGCACCGATGATTGAATTCAGTTTTTTCATCATCTCAACTCCTATTCTGCAGCTTCTGTTTTGTGTTTAGCCAACACGCTTTCAGAAATGCTTGCAGGCAATGGCAATGTGGTTTCAATCCGCGGCAAGAAAGGCAGAATGATCAAGAAGTAAGCGAAATAGTAGAATGTCGCTGTCTTAGACAAGATCACATATACGCCTTCAGCAGGCTGCGCACCGAGATAAGTCAGACCGATAAAGTTCACGATCCAAATCCAGTAGAACCATTTGAACATCGGACGGAAGGCACCTGAGCGCACTTTCGAACGGTCCAACCAAGGCACCACGAACCAAATTGCAATCGAACCAAACATCGCGATAACACCGCCAAGTTTACTGTCGATCGGACCGATGTTGAAATCGATCGCACGCAAGATGGCGTAGAATGGCAAGAAGTACCATTCAGGCACAATGTGCGGAGGTGTCACTTGTGGATCAGCCGGGATGTAGTTGTCTGGGTGACCCAAAATGTCTGGTGCGAAGAAAACGAACCAAGCAAATGGGATCATGAACACAACAATCGCGAACAGATCTTTCATGGTCAAATATGGGTGGAACGGCACAGTGTCCGACTTCGTTTTCACTTCCACGCCCGTTGGGTTGTTGTTGCCCGGCACGTGCAATGCCCAAATGTGAAGGCCAACAACGCCAGCGATCATGAATGGCAGCAAATAGTGAAGTGAGAAGAAGCGGTTCAATGTGGCATTGTCTACCGCAAAGGCACCGCGCAAGAACACCATCAAGCCTTCACCAACCAATGGAATGGCTGAGAAGAAGTTGGTGATCACAGTCGCCGCCCAGAAGCTCATTTGGCCCCAAGGTAGAACGTAACCCATAAAGGCTGTTGCCATCATCAACAAGAAGATTACAACGCCCAAAATCCATAGTACTTCACGCGGCGCTTTATATGAGCCGTAGTAAAGTCCACGGAAAATATGGATATAAACCGCGAGGAAGAAGAAAGAGGCACCGTTCGCGTGGGCGGCCTGAATCAACCGGCCCCAGTTCACATCGCGACGAATATGCTCAACCGAGTTGAACGCCATATCCGCGTGCGGCGTATAGTGCATCGCCAAGACCACACCGGTGATAATCTGGATCACCAAAAAGATCGCCAGAATGCCCCCAAAGGTCCAAAAATAGTTCAGATTCTTTGGAGATGGAAAATCAACAAATGAATCATACCCCAAACGGATGATGGGCAGACGCTCATCCATCCATTTTTCAAAACCGCTATTCGGTTGGTAATTGCTTTTATGTGACATAAATGCCCCCCTTAACCGATCTGAACGACTGTGTCGGACAAGAATTCATATTCTGGTACGACAAGGTTCTTCGGTGCTGGACCCTTACGAATACGGCCCGCCGTATCATAGTGCGAACCGTGGCATGGACAGAACCAGCCATCATATTCGCCAGATTCACCAACTGGCACACACCCAAGGTGCGTGCAGTTCGCGATCATGATAAGCCATTCTTCATGGCCTTCCTTCACGCGTTGCGCATCTGTTTCCGGATCCTTCAATGCATCCAACGGCACGGCGCGTGCTTCTTCGATCTCTGCTTCAGTCCGGTGACGCACAAATACCGGGAAACCCCGCCATTTGATCGTAACCGACTGCCCAACCTCAACTGAGGACAGGTCAAACTCGATCGACGCCAACGCCAAAACGGAAGCATCTGGATTCATTTGGTCAATGAGGGGCCATGCGACTGCGGCCGCGCCTACAGCGCCCACGGCACCCGTTGCAACATAGAGAAAGTCTCTTCTGTTTGGTTCTTTTTCGCTTTGTGTAGCCAAGGTCTTTGATCCCTACCTAAGATCGTTGGTCCGCCCTAAAAACTCCAACATCCAACGTTACGAGTAACAATAAATGTCAGAATCGCCCCCACTTGAACCCCAAGTGAAGCGGAAATCGAGTTCTTTTTGCACTCATTGCGCCGCTTGTCCAGCCTTTGAACATATTCATTGGGGAAAGTGCGACACTATAACGTAAAAAACTGTTATTTTTACCCGTGAATAGACTAGTCATTGGCACGCAAAACTGCAAATTGGCCCTTCCAAAAACAATCGAAAAGCCCTATGCCCCTTTCACTTGCCCTCTACCAGCCCGACATCCCGCAAAATGCCGGCACCCTGATGCGCCTTGGTGCCTGTTTGAATATTCAGGTGCACCTCATCCACCCCACAGGCTTTCTGTTTTCGCAAAAAGCCTTTCGCCGCGCTGGGATGGATTATCTCGATCAGGTTGATCTGAAGGAACATAATAGCTTTGACGCGTTCAATGAATGGCGGCAGGAACAAGGAAAACGGCTGGTGCTGTTGACGACGAAATCCTCGGTCCGTCATGCTGATGCCCAATTCACCACCAATGATATATTGATGGTGGGACGGGAGAGCGCTGGCGTGCCCGACCATGTTGCCACAGCCAGCGACCTGAATGTGCGTATTCCCATGCGACAAGATACGCGATCGCTTAATGTTGCCATTGCGGGGGCAATCGTTCTAAGCGAGGCGGCACAACAAACAAACCTTTGGGCGGATTTAACATGACCGGTACAAATCTCGACATTAAAAAGGACAAAGCCAGCGCCTGGTTTAAAAAGCTGCGCGACGAAATCTGCTTTGAGTTTGAAAATCTGGAAGATGAGCTGGCAGCGCCCTTGCGCACGGCCCCGGCCGGACAGTTTGAGCGCAAAAAATGGGACCGGATTGACCAGACCACCGGCGAACCTGGTGGTGGTGGCGAAATGTCGATGATGCATGGCCGCGTGTTTGAAAAAGTCGGCGTGCATATTTCCACCGTGCATGGCGAGTTCAGCGAAGATTTTGCCAAGGGCATGCCCGGCACCGAAAATAGCCGGAAATTCTGGGCCAGTGGCATTTCGCTGATCGCCCATTTGCAAAACCCGCACGTGCCCGCCGTGCACATGAACACCCGCATGGTGGCCACCGAAGAATGGTGGTTTGGCGGCGGTGCCGATCTGACCCCCGTTCTGCTGGACCGTCGCAATCAGGATGACCCGGACAGCAAGGACTTCCATGCGGCCATGAAAGCAGCTTGCGACGCCCATGCCTGCGCCGACTATGATAAATATAAGCAATGGTGCGACGACTATTTCTTCCTGCCCCACCGCAATGAACCACGCGGCATCGGCGGCATTTTCTATGACCGCCACAATTCCGGCAGCTGGGATGATGATTTTGCTTTTACCCAGGATGTGGGCAAAGCCTTCAAAAAAATCTATCCCGAATTGGTGCGCCGCAATTTCAACATGGCATGGTCCGATGAAGAGCGAGAAGAACAGCTGGTGCGCCGTGGCCGCTATGTCGAGTTCAATCTGCTCTATGACCGCGGCACGACGTTCGGCTTAAAAACCGGTGGCAATGTGGAATCAATTCTCTCTTCCATGCCGCCCACGGTAAAATGGCCCTAAGCCTTATTCCGCACAAAGCTTGACTTTCTCCCATCCCGCCCCACCTGCAATAAAGCGGGGACGGCGGTTGGGAGAGAAAATGTCGTACTTAAAACCAAACTTTCTTGCCTCTTTTTCGGGCATCATACTGGCAGCCTTGACGCTTGCAGGCTGCACCAGCCTTGTGGGTGGCTCCACCATCGACACAGGCACAGCGAAAACCGAATATGTGCTGAGCGGCACAACCGGCCCCACCATCATTCTGGAAGCCGGGCTTGGCGATCATATGGGATCGTGGGAAGGCATTTATGCCCAGACCTCGACATTTGCCAGCACCTTTGCCTATTCGCGCCCCGGCTATGGCCAATCCAGCTCGACAAATTTTCCACCGGACCGCGATGGCAAACGCACCGCTGCGGAAATGGCGCCTCACCTCAAAAACCTGTTGGCACAGGCAGGCGCCAAACCGCCCTATATTCTGGTAGCCCACTCCATCGGATCAAATTTTGCCCTGCAATTTGCCGCCACCTACCCGCAAGATGTTGCCGGATTGGTGATGGTAGATGGGCGACCACCTAAATTTACCGACGCCTGCGAGCAGGCCAATGCCGGCATGTGTCGCCCGCCAGAACTGATGCTGGCCACCATGCCGCCCCATATGGCTGCCGAGGTGCGCGGGGCACGTCAGTTTGAGCAGAACCCGCCTGCCCCCAGCGCCATTGGCCACATCCCGGCTACCTTTCTGGTGGCCACCCAACCGGACTTTTTAAGCTCTGACCGCTTCCAGCAATTGTGGCGACAAGAACAGGCGCAATGGGCCAATCAATTTGCCAATGCAAACCGAATTGAAGTGACCAGCACGCATTATATCCACCACAAAAAATCCGACATTGTGGTCGACGCCATCAAAGCCATGGTGAAAAAAGTGCAATAATTTTTCCGCCCCTGTCGAAATAGCGGCCCGCCAATCGACATGATAATGTAAGCGCAATCAAGCGCGTGATGAGGAAGGAAAAATTATGCAGTTTATGGCACTTATTTACTCAGCAGATGGGGCAGAACAAAACTATCCCGGCGGGCCGGAAAAAATGATGGCTGACTATTATGCCTATACTGAGGAAGTGAAAAAAGCTGGCGTGATGGTAGCCGGCGATGCGCTGCAACCCACCAGCACCGCGACGTCTATTCGCGAGCGTGACGGCAAAGCCAGCCTGACCGATGGTCCCTTTGCCGAAACCAAGGAACAACTGGGCGGCTATTATCTGCTCGAATGCAAGGATTTGGACGAAGCCATCAAATGGGCAGGCAAAATCCCCACCGCAAAATATGGCACCATTGAAGTGCGCCCAGTGATGATCTGGGACCAGTGACCCCAATAGAAGTTGAACTGACCCGGATTGTGCGCGCCAATTCGGGTCGGATCTTGTCAGCGCTGATCAAGATCACGCAGGATTTTACGCTGGCGCAAGACGCCTTGCAGGATGCGATCACGCAAGCCATTGCCCAATGGCCGGAAAGCGGTCCGCCTCAAAATGGTGGCGCCTGGCTTTATGTCGCCGCAAAACGCCGCGCCATCGATCTTGTGCGCAAAGAAAGCCGCCACCATGCCGATGCAACGCAACAGATATTGACCGATTTGCAGCACGATCAAGACGAAACCGCTGAATGGGAACAGGACATCCCCGATGAACGCCTGCGCCTCATTTTCACCTGTTGCCACCCGGCCCTTAATGTGGACGCGCAAGTGGCCCTGACCCTGCGCACGCTGGGCGGCCTGACGGTGCGCGAAATTGCGCGCGCCTTTCTGGCCAGCGAAACCACCATTGGTCAACGCATTACCCGCGCCAAGCAAAAAATCAAAAACGCTAATATTCCCTATGAAGTCCCCAACCATGAGGACATGCAGGCGCGGCGTGCAGGTGTGCTCACCACCATCTATTTGATTTTCAATGAAAGCTATTCGGCTTATGAGGGCCAAAGCCTCACCCGCGAGGATTTGGCCAATGAAGCCATTCGCCTGTGCGCCATATTAAACCGCCTCGATCCCGATCCCGAAACCGCGGGGCTTTTGTGCCTCATGCGCCTCACCCATGCCCGTCGCGCCGCGCGGCTGGACGCAGCGGGCGATTTTGTGCCGCTGGACAAACAAGACCGCAGCCTTTGGGATCAGACCGAAATTGAAGCGGCGCACGCCCAATTGCTGGATGTTTTTGCCAACGGTCAATTCGGCCCCTTCCAATTGCAGGCCGCCATCAGCGCCTTGCATTGTTTGGCACCCAGTTGGGCCGAAACAGACTGGCAGCAAATCTTTGCCCTTTACGGCGCCCTCGCCGCTTACGACCCATCACCTGTCGTACGGCTCAATCAGGCTGTCGCCCTCGCCAATATGGGCGGGCACAATAAAGCACTTGAACAGCTGAATACTTTGGAAGCCGAATTGGGCAATTATCAGCCGTTTTACGCGGCCCGCGCCGACATTTTGTCTCGATGCGGTGAAGAAAAAGCCGCCCAAATCGACTATGACCGTGCAATCGAATTAAGCAAAAATAAAGTAGAAAAGAACTTTTTATTTCAGAAGAAAAGTGCCCTCGCCGCTTCACTTAAAAATAATAAGTAAGAACAGCCTGTTTAATCACCTGTTAACAGCTTGAGGCGGATAATCGGGGTATGAAAATCAAACCATTCGGCTCGCGCATATCGCTGTATAAATCCAACCAAATTTGGCGTGAGAACCGCGCGAAGCACAATCTGCGTGATTCTCAAGTCCATGAAGCGATGAACCGTGCCATTTTCACCAGCATGTCCAACTTCACTTATGGTCAAAATTCGCTGATCATTAAGCAAGCAGCGCTGCGTGTGCTAAAATCTATTTAGCCACAGCACTCTTAGAATGCGCGTAAACTAGCCGTTAACTTTTCATTCACCATAATAAAGAGACCTGTACTCAAGTGGATTTGCACCATGAAAGCACAACTCTATGGCAACCGCGTGCCGCTTTACAAAGCGAACCAGATGTGGCGGGCAGCGCGCGCAAAACACATCCAGCGCGACCTGCAGGCCACGCAGATCATGACTAACTCCATTTTCGGTAGCATGACAAACTTCACTTACGGCCAAAACTCGCAGATCATAAAGCAAGCAACTGTCCGCGCCCTCAAAACGGTCTAAGCGAGATGTTCGGCTTTGGCCTTTGCCAAAAGCACGTCCTTGCCGGGCTGAAAGCCTTCATCCACCCAATGCTGCTCGAGCGCCTTGAGGATTTTGCCCATCTCTTCACCGGGCTCAACACCAAGGGCGATTAAATCTTTCCCCCCAAGCGGAAACACTGGCGCCGTCCAGTCAAGTGCCTTTTCCATATGCTGATGCAGCGCGCCAATCTTGGCCATCAAATCCATATTTTGATCTTGCTTAAGTTTTTGCCGCAGCGCGGCCAAATCTAAGCGCAGCCGATCCAGTATGGCTGCCTGGTCACCCCAATAGAGGAATTGCTCCAACGCACTATTGCTGGTTTCCGGAGCGATTGGCGTCACCATCGCCCATTTCACCAACCGATCCGCTTCGCTATTAGACAATTTGAGCCGCTCCGCCAGGGCTTTGGCTTTGTCCGCTTGCGGCGGGATGATGGAAATCAAGCGAAACAGCGGGTCAATTTCCCACTCCAGCTCTTCTTCCGCCGCCACAATGCCGTGAATGGCATCCATGCCCCATTTTTCGCCCTCGGGAAGGACCAACGCCAATATACCGGTGGTGCGCATCCACAATAGCGCGCGTGAAGGATCGGGGGCGCTCAAGATCTTTTTAAGCTCCGTCCAAACCCGTTCAGCGGACAAGCCCCTAACGCCGGCCTTAAGTTTTGCCGCTGCCTTCAGCCCCCCGGCTTCAGGACGACCAGAGCCGTAATAGGCAAAGAAACGGAAAAATCTGAGAATTCGCAAATAGTCTTCTTCGATCCGCGCGGCCGCATCGCCAATAAAATGCACATTGCGGTCAAGGCAATCCTGCACGCCATTGAGCGGGTCATAAAGTGTGCCATCGGCCAGCACATAGAGCGCATTCACGGTGAAGTCGCGCCGCTTGGCGTCTTCTTCCCAATCGGTGCCAAAGGCCACTTCCGCATGGCGGCCATCGGTTTTCACATCCTGCCGCAATGTGGTGACTTCGATCGCCTCATCCTCAACAACCAACGTCACCGTGCCATGGTCAATGCCGGTGGGCACAGCTTTGATCCCGGCCTTTTCGGCCCGCGCCATCACCTCGTCGGGCGTGAAAATACTGGCCATATCGACATCGCCACCAGGGTCGCCCAAAATAGTGTTACGCACAATGCCGCCCACGGCCCGCACATGGCCCTGATCCCCGTCGAGCAATTCAAAAACTGCACGCACAGCTGGCCGCTTGAGCCAGGCCGCACGCTGAATATTTTCAAGCGCGGCGTTCAAATCGGTCATTCAGTATCCTTTGAGGTCAATGCGAGATCGCGGAACATGCGGGTCATGGAAGCGGTGATGCCCCAAATGGCTCGATCTTGAAAATCAATGCGCCAGGTTTCCCGCTGCGCTTCATCGCCCCGCACAAAGCGAATTTTGGAATAGTGGTTGGCGGGAATAAGGTGCGGCAACGGCACTTCAAAAAAGCTGGCCACTTCATCCGGATTGGCCACAAACGGCTTGCGCGGCTTAATGGTGGCCACCACCGGAGTGATCAAATAATTGGTGCCCGACAAATAGTTGGGCAAAAAGCCCAATACGTCCACATCATCCTGATTGAGATCGACTTCTTCTTCCGCCTCGCGCAAGGCAGTCATGATCGGATCGGTATCGCCCTCTTCTACCCGGCCGCCAGGAAAGGCAATTTGCCCGGCATGCGCCCGCAGATGGGAAGACCGTTCAATATAAAGCACATGGCTGAGCGGCCCCCGCTCCACCAACCCAATCAAAACAGCAGATTGTTTTGGCTCGCGCGCCGCATTGAGCGGCGGCACACCATCGACCTTATGGCAGCCAATATCCTTGCTGCCATCCGGTTGATCCAACAACCGATGCTTGATCTGTGCCAACAATGTTTCGTCTTGCATAAAGACTTTTCCGCAATCGAATTCTAATTGTCACCGCTCCAAAATGAGATCGGACCAGTGAGTCCTTTCTTCACTTTAGCACTTTTGACAACCGCCAACACCCGCATTGGGTCGACTGGCGCAGGAAAATCGATTTTTTGCGGCGATATGGGTTGGAACCCCAACGGCTCGTAATAGGCGCGATCCCCAACCAGCAACACAAATTTGCAGCTGGCTTGTTCCAGCGCCTTTTGCGTCACATGCATGGTGAGCAAACGCCCCGCGCCCAACCGCCGCCGATGCGGATCGGTAACCAAAGGGCCAAGCAAATACCCGTTCATGCCAGAAAGATTGATGGGGGACATTTTGACATTGGCCACGGCCACGCCTTCATGCTCCGCCACAAAGCTCAAACGATCATCCACGCCAAACCGCTCGCGAATGCGAAACGCTGCGCGGGCAAAGCGGCCCGGACCAAAACAAAGCTGATGCAAATGCTCCACCCAGTCAGCATCAGAAGGCTGCTCGGAACGGATGTCGAGCTTATGCATATTTTGAGCAAGTTGCGGCGAAAGTTGAGACGCAGAAAGCATGTGGGTCATGGTATTTGATCATTTCTTTTAAAGAGGCAGCATAAAGGTGACGGGGGCTCTAAAGCACTCGTCGCTCTCGTCGCAGCAAAAGAAATGTCAAATTCGGTCTCATATCTTCGCATAAACACCGAAATGAAAGTTTTGTCGAGACATTTTTTACAAAAAATGTACGAAACTTTGCACTTTGAAGCCAAAATATGATCATTTTGCTTAATTCCTATACAAAGTGTCAGCCTGCCCCATTCATCCAAAACTTATTGTTCACAGTTTCGGGGTTTATAGATTGAATAATACCCCTATTTTAACGCACAGATAAACAAACAAACTGAATGAGGCTTTGAAATGGGACTATTGATCGACGGCGAATGGTCTACCCAATGGTACGATACAAAGAGCACAGGCGGAAAGTTTAAGCGCAGCGCCGCTGCGTTCCGCAATTGGGTCACCCAAGATGGCAGCGCCGGCCCGAGCGGCGAAGGCGGTTTTGAAGCCGAAAGCGGTCGCTATCACCTATATGTTTCCCTCGCCTGTCCCTGGGCCCACCGCACGCTGATTTTTCGCAAGCTGAAAGATTTGACTGACCATATCGACGTGACCGTCGTGGATGCCAAAATGCCAGACGAGCATGGCTGGACCATTCCTGAAGGTGCCGACCCGGTCAACAATGCTGAAACCATGTGGCAGGTCTATGTGGCGGCAAAGAGCGATTATACCGGTCGCGTGACGGTTCCCGTATTGTGGGACAAAAAGCGCAACACCATCGTATCAAACGAGAGCGCGGAGATCATCCGCATGTTCAACTCGGCCTTCAATGACATCACGGGTAACACCGACGATTATTACCCGGAAGAACTGCACGATGAAATCAATGAGGTGAACGAACGCGTCTACCACACGGTAAATAATGGTGTGTATAAATCCGGCTTTGCCACAACGCAGGAAGCCTATGATGAAGCGGTGACCGAATTGTTTGATAGCCTTGAATGGCTTGAGGATAAGCTGGGCAAGCAAAAATATCTCGCAGGTGATCAACTCACTGAGGCCGATTGGCGGCTATTCACCACCCTTGTGCGGTTTGATCCGGTCTATCATGGGCACTTCAAGTGCAACATCAAGCGGATCGCCGACTATCCAAACATCAGCCGTTTGGTGCATGAATTGGTCGCGGTGCCCAATGTGAAAGACACCATCGATATGGACCACATCAAAACCCACTATTATTGGAGCCACACCAGCATCAATCCGCATCGGATTGTGCCCAAAGGTCCCTTGATCGAATTTTGATCACCAATTTTGTGATGGTGGCGCGGCGGTGAAATATTCTTCAACACGGCGTCGCGCCCCATCATTCATTTCGTCCGGCAGTTCATCTTGCTTGAACCAGTCCATTTCAACGATCTCAGCATTTGGCTTGAAAGGTTGCACCTCGTCGAACGCGTCGGCAACAAATAGGCACACATGATCGCGGATGCTCAGCCCATTATTATTGTGAAAAACACCATGCAGTTTGGCTTCGCCAGTCACTTGAAGGCCCGTTTCCTCAAATGTTTCGCGCATCGCGGCCTCCAACGCTGTTTCCCCGGGCTCAACGCCCCCACCTGGAAACTGCCAACCACGCACATATGATTGGCGTACCAGCAGCACTTTATCCCCATCCACGAGCATCATCCGCGCACCAAGCGTCATGCGTCGCCACACGCCGACAAGCGCCAAATAGATTTTCATTCGCCAGCGACTATAGAGTTTTTGCTGCATAACCAAAGCTCCTCACTTATGTCGCCTTAAACCATCATTGGGTGAAAATTGTGCAAACGCCTCTTTTTTTGGCGTGCAATTTTCGCCATAGTGCGCCCAACTGCAGGGAGCCAACCATTTCTATGACCACGATTGCCCATATTTCAGATGTGCATTTGCCATACCATGAAAAAGTCACCCTGCCCCAATTGTTGAATAAGCGGATCACCGGCTATCTCAATTGGAAGCTCAATCGGGGCCATGCGATTGAAAACGACACCCTGCAATCTTTGATGGCGCATCTTAAGACCCAGCATTACGACCATTTGGCCGTCACTGGCGATTTGATCAATCTATCGCTGGAACAAGAGTTTGCGTTGGGTCAGCAATGGCTCAAATCCATTGAAAAACCAAACAAGTTAATGTTCATCCCCGGCAATCACGACATTTATGTGCCCTCCGGCAAGGGCTATATGACCCATTATTGGCATGAATATATGGAAGGGGAACGCGCCGAAGACAAATATCCATTCCCCTTTTGGCGGCAAGTGGATGACGTGGCCCTGATTGGCTGCAACAGCGCCATTGCCACGCCCCCCTTCTTCGCCAATGGCACATTTTCGCGCCGCCAAGAGCGTCTGCTGGAAAAACTGCTGATCAAGACCAAGGAAATGGGCCTGTTTCGGATTGTGATGATCCATCATCCGCCCCACGACGATGTGATGAATATTTGGCGCCGTGGCCTCACCAACCGCCACCGCTTTAAGCGCGTGTTGAAAAAACATGGTGCCGATCTGGTTTTGCACGGCCATTTGCACAAATCTGAACTTAAATCCCTGCCGGGTTCGCATGGCGAAATCCCTGTGGTGGGCATTTCATCCGCCTCTATGGGCCCCAATGCTGTGCAGCCGCCAGCGTCCTACAATCTTTATAATATTGAAAAGCAGGGTGATAAGTTTACCTGCACAATGCAGGAATATGGCTACCACCGATTTGGCGATACAATCGAAAAACGCGCCGAACTGGTGTTGTCCTAACCTGCGGCTGAACTTGCTTTTAACACATTTTTGGTGATGCTTGCCGCTATGAACACCTTCATTATTGATTCTGCAGAATTCAACGCTGAAACAGGCGAAGCTAAATTCAACTATCGTCTCGGCGAGCACCGGTTTACCGAGCGCTTGGAGTTGGGCGTCGGGTTTGATCTTGCCCGCGCACAGAGCAACAGCTTTGCCCACCTGCTGGATCTGGCTGCAGCAATTTTGGGCGTGTCCTACTATAAGCTGAAAGCCCCGAAAACCATTGATTTGACCACGCTCAATCTGAGCGAAGCTGATCAGATATTGTTGCGCGACATATATGAAAACGGCTTGGGCGAATTTTACACCCGCAATAAGTTGAAACGGTTTGGCCAGATTGACTATCAGTTCGCCCCAGCCATCACGCCGACCAACGACCTTGATTGGCCGCAGCAATCGCTGGTGCTGATCGGCGGTGGTAAGGATAGCCTTGTGTCGGTTGATTTATTGACCCGCGCCAACATTCCATTCACCCCCTTTGCGGTGAACCCCAAAGGGCCAATCATCAGCTCGACCGACCAAATCGAACAAAGCCCGCTCTTTGTTCGGCGTCACCTTTCGCCAACACTATTCGAGTTGAATGACCAGCCCGGCTTTTACAACGGTCACGTCCCCTCCACAGCAATCAACTCCGTTGTCGCGAGCCTGGTGGCAGCGCTCTATGGCTATAATGAAATCATTTTGTCCAACGAACGCTCCGCTAGCGAAGGCAATGTGGAATTTGATGGCCGCGAAGTGAACCATCAGCACTCGAAAAGCCTTGATTTTGAACAATTGATGGAAACCAGCTTTAAGGCAGCGAGCGGCGGTCAGCTCGGCTATTTTTCATTGTTGCGCCCGTTCTCTGAAGTGCGCATCGGGCAGCTTTTTGCACGCACGCAAAAATTCGATCAGCATTTTTCTAGCTGCAATGAAAATTTCAAACAAAACCAAGATGGCCCCAAACGGTGGTGCACCAACTGCCCCAAATGCCATTTTGTCTCGTTGATCCTCGCGCCCTTTATGGAGCCGCAACGCCTGACTGACATTGTTGGCAAGAACGTATTGAATGATGCCACCAAGCTGGGCGCATTTCGCGAACTATCCGGTCTGACCGGCCACAAACCATGGGAATGTGTCGGCGAGATTTTGGAAGCCGCTGCGGCGCTGTGGCATCTGGCCCATCAAGACCATTGGCAGGATGCGGCGATTGTGAAGACGCTTAAGCCGGAGCTGGACGCGTTCTATGGTGTGCCCGCATTGGAAAGCGCATGGGACGAATTGCTTCGGGATGCGAACCAGCATAATGTGCCGGAAAAATATCAATTGAACGAGATTGCCCGTGCAAGCTGATCAATATTTCAACCGTGCCGTTTTGCTTTATGGCGCCGGTATCGAAGCGAAATCCACCCGAGATTTTTTGGCCGAATATGCCCCTGACATCAAAGTCTATGTCACCGCCGACCAAGGTGAGATTTTCTTGCCCGACAGCACAGTTATCGCCCCAACTGAAATTGAGGCATTAAGCGAAAAAGGCGAAATTGGAACGATTGTCCGCTCGGCCGGGGTATCGATCTATAAGCCTGAACTGCTCGCCGCAAAAAAACATGGGGTCGAGATCACCACCAACATCAATTTGTGGGACAAGTTTAAGCGCAAGGGCGCGAAACTGGTGGCAGTGACAGGCACCAAGGGCAAAAGCACAACGGTGAAACTGACCGAAACCATGCTCGAATGCGCCGGGATCGATGCGCGATTGGGCGGCAATTTTGGCGTCGCCCCGCTCGATTTGGATGATCATGACATCATCGTGATGGAACTCTCCTCCTATCAGGTGGCAGACTTGACCGCGCAACCGGACTTTGTGGGCTTCACCAATCTGTTCCCCGAGCACATACATTGGCATAATCACTCACTGCCGCAATATTTTCACGACAAGCTGAACCTGCTGCGACGTGACGGGCCCTACGCTTATGCCCTGGGCGCTCAAGCGGCGGTGAACCAGAAGGTTCAGGAAGCGCTGCCCAAATATGCGCACGAGCTGGCCGCCCCAAGCGCCGAGCTGGTCGCGGCCCTGCATGCCACCATGCGCAAATCGCGCCTTAAAGGCCCGCACAATGCGGACAATATGATCATCGCCGCCAAATTGGCCTTGGGTTTGGGCGCGCCCGAAGAGGCTATTTTAAAAGGCCTTGAGACATTTGCGCCACCCGCACACCGGCTGGAAGAGCATAAGATCGGCAACCTGTTGTTTGTTGATGATTCCATCGCCACAACACCAGAAGCCACAATGGCCGCGATCGCTTCATATCCCGATGAAAAAATTGCGCTGATGGTTGGCGGCTATGATCGCGACCAGAATTATGAAGAACTGGCACGCACCGTGGTGGACAGCAATGTGACCACGCTTTGCTGCTTGCCCACCACCGGGGAACGCATGCAAGCGGCAATGGATAAGCTTGACCACAAGATTGATGTGTTCGCAGCGGAGGGGCTGGCCGACGCCATGGAAGGCTTTAAGCGCCGCGATGGGTTCGACACAATCATCCTGTCGCCCGCCGCACCGTCATTCAACCAATATGACAATTATATCGCCCGGGGTGAGCACTTCATTCAATTGGCCAACGAGCTGTTTGGCTGATGTTTGGCATTGGCATTTATCGCCATGGCGAGAAGCCCGGCACCCTCACAGCAGAATGGCTGGATAATCGCATGGTTGACGCTGGCGTTCGCGCTGGCACGGGTTTTGCGCAAAACGGGCCGACAAACGGATTTGTCGGTGACTATGACATCACTTACGAAGCTGGCGATCAGCGCGTTGACCTGAAACTGACCATCCGCGCCGACGGACCGAATTTTCGCCTGCAATGGCTCAAGGATGACGTCTTGATTGATGAGGGCATTGCCTTTCAATCTGCCGACACTCTCATCCTCGGCTATCAATCCACATAAGAGATTTCCACATGCCCCAAGGCTATTTCTACCTCCTCATCGCGATTATCGGCGAAGTGGTTGCCACCTCCGCGCTGAAAGCCGCCAATGGATTTTCTGAAACGCTGCCCTCCATCCTCGTGGTGGTTGGCTATGGCGTGGCCTTTTATTATTTGAGCCTCTCGCTCAAAACCATCCCGCTGGGCATTTCTTATGCCATCTGGTCTGGCGTTGGCGTCGTGGCAGTGTCGCTTATGGGCTGGGTCTATTACAAGCAGGCGCTCGACATCGCAGCCCTCATCGGCATGGCGATGATTTTGGGCGGCGTCTTGGTGATCCACCTCTTCTCAAATTCAACCGCACACTAAATCGACCTCGCAAACACAAAATATTGTTTTTTGAAACAATGCTGAATGGCCGCTCGTATCTACTTTGTCCAATAAGGGAAAAAGGAGATCATTATGTCGTTTAAAAAAACAATTTTTACTACCGCTGCAGCATTTGCCCTGACCGCCACATCCGCCTTGGCTGACGGCCATTCAAAAATCGGCGTTATGGCAGAAGACCAAGACGTATCGGGTGGCACAGTGAGCGCCGCAGAGATCGTTGCTGGTGAGAACGGCTATCTGGTCGTGCACCGCACGGGCGACGACATGAAGCCGGGTCCAGTTGTGGGCTATTCGCCGATCAAAAAAGGCATGAATGAAGACGTCACCGCCATTTTGACCGAAGATGTCAGCGCTGGCGACAAGTTGATGTTGATGATCCACTCAGAAGCAGGTGGCAAAGAAACTGGCGTTTTTGAATATACGCTGGGTGCCAAAGAAGATGGCCCAATTCGCATGGATGGTGATTTGGTGATGACGGTAATTTCAGCGAAATAACCTGCCACGGCATTCTTAGATGGGCCGCCAGGCATGAAGCTTGGCGGCCTTTTTGTGCGCGGGCATATGCCTAGTCGAAATTCAAATCCACATAGCCTTCGGCCCAATGGTTTTGATTGGCACTGCCATCCGGCGTGATGAATGTTGGCATATTCGGATCGGCCCGAGTGACGTGGTAGCAAAACTCGCCCCACCCCTCGGCCGACCAGTCCTCACAATATTGGCCAACGCCCCCATCATCCTTGACTGACCATGGGATGTTGCGGATTATATCGTCTTTCACCACCACCACGGCGATGCCGTCTGGATGGTTGTTTTGTTTATACTCCGTCACCCCATCGGGGAAAGTGCCCCAAATCGAATTACCAGACATCAGCGCTTCAACTTCGGTAGCGCTCAGTTTGGCTTCATCCGCTTGCGCAACGCTGAGTGCACCCGCCATAAACAACAAAAAGGGTGCCGCGTAGAATAAATGGAATTTGCTCATGTTTCCTCCCAGAGCCATCTTGGTTCGTGCACTTTGCCGTGCACTGACTCTTTCTGGCTCAATTCACACTGGCACCCTGTGAATATTCGTGCCAAAATTTTGCCATGGGTGGGCAAGCAAACAATTCAGACCGAAGCGTCAACAAACCAATGGGCGAGGCCTATAGCGCCTATTGGGACATGTGGCTCCAAAAAGGAGCTCTGGCTGTTCACACCCAATTCGACCTCACGACAAAAACCGCGAGCCCCCTCGACACGTTCGATCAGCTCTATGAGCAATATGGGGGCAAGGCTGTTTTCGACTTTGTGGCGCAGCAGGGCGCCATAAATGGATTGGACGTGCCCTCATTGCTGTTCTCCAGCGCCAAAACACCTGCAGATTTGGTGCATAAATGGCAACAAATAACGCAAGCACAAAGTGAAATCCGGTTTGGGTCGAAAAACTCTTCTGCTGATTTCGTCCACTTGCTTCCCTCGGGCGAGTTGGTGCTAAGCCCAAGTCGCATTCGCCCGGCAAACCTGTCTCGATTTGGCGCCGCCATGTTAACAGGCGTTATGGCACACACACTGCAGCAGCTTTCCCCGGCGGGCGTGACAATCTTTGAAGCGGTAAAGGCGGGCAGCACCCGCTCACTCGACAATACCACCTCACGCGCCGACATTGGCTTCGATGCGAGCAGCGACATTATTATTAGATGTGTAGATGCAGCGCCCAAGGATGCGTCGCGCAACAAGTCCACCCCTTACTTGCACCTCAACCACCTTTTCAATCATCAAAATCATCCGCTGTTCCGGCAACTTGTGCATTTTCTCGACCAACAATCAGGTGGACACACATCAATTGACGAAACGGCGTTTCATTTGGGCCTGTCCGTCCGCACATTATCGCGGCGGCTGCACATCAACGGCATCAGCTATGGCAGTCTGACGCGATTTGTGCGTTTGCGCAAAGCGCTGCTGTTGCTGTTTGTCGGCACGCCACAAATGGATGATATCGCCTTTGCCGCCAATTATGCCGACCGCCATCACATGGCCCGCGACTTCAGGCAAATGGTGCAACTTTCCCCTACCTTTTTGCGGGATCTTCTTCAGCAAAACCCTGTTTAACGTCCGAATTAAACCAATATTTTACCAATATTCTCAGTTCTATTTTAGCTAAACAGCTGAAAAACATGTCATTTAATCGGTTAGCTAAATATTTATCTAGTTTATTGGGGATTGAACAATGCTCGACTCCTAAACTGAAATTGTTCGCAATGATGCGACGCATTGGGAGTGAGAATTATGGAAGCAATTGCTTTGGCATTCACATCAGCAATGATTTCTTGGGGCTTGTTTACTTTGTACCCCGAGGAAGTCCGCGCAAAAGCCAACCGTCGGCAATAGCGCACATTTGAAAATTAGTTCAGGGGGCAAAGATGAAAACTTTAACCGCAGCAACAGTGGCCTTTTTATTGGTATCCGCAGGGTTTGCGTTGGATATCCAGGTGACATCACAAGCAGAGCCTAGCTTCGATACCGCCATCAACACACCTATTTTGGATTAGGAATATGCAACCGCACCATAAATTGCTGGCGACCCAACTGTTCGCAGCCGCGATTTTAATCGGTGTCATTACAATGGCTTCAACACCGCTCGCGCTGTTTGAACGTCAATCTGAACCGCAATATGCCATGATACGCTAGGGTGAGAACCCGCAAGGCTCAGATGAGGAATATTATGTCCGTGAGTGCAAGAGGACCTCGGTCCTAAAACGGCAGTTCTTTTTAAGGACTGCCGTTATTTTTTGACCTCTTCCAACTCGATCAAGGTGCCATCAAAATCTTTCGGGTGCAAAAACAGCACCGGCAGACCATGCGCCCCGATCTTGGGTTCACCATCCCCCAAAACCCGCGCGCCCTCATCAGACAGCTTTTGCGCTGCGGCGCGGATATCTTCCACCTCAAAACACATATGATGCATGCCGCCTGACGGATTCTTTTCCAAAAAGGCTGCAATCGGTGAATTGTCGCCCAGCGGATGCAGCAACTCCACCTTGGTGTTGGGCATTTTCACAAACACCACTGTCACCCCATGCTCAGGCAAGTCCTGCGGCTCGGACACCGCCGCGCCCAACTGATCGCGATATTTCGCTGTCGCCGCGGCCAAATCTGGCACCGCAATCGCGATATGATTGAGATTACCGATCATGGCTCGTTCCTTAGTTTGCCTTCAATCCGGCTCATCACCGCATTCGCGGCGTCCAGCACATTGGTGCCGGGGCCGAAAATATCGGACACGCCCGCATCACGCAGCGCTTGATAATCTTGTTCCGGGATCACCCCACCCGCGAAGACCGAGATATGCGCCGCATTTTTCTGGCGCAGCAAATCGATTAGCTCTGGAATAAGCGTTTTGTGCCCTGCGGCGAGGGATGATGCACCGATGGCATCGACCTTCAAGTCGACGGCCTTTTCGGCGACCTCTTCCGGCGTTTCAAACAGCTCGCCTATATGCACATCAAAGCCCATATCCGCAAACGCCGTAGCAATAACCTTCGCGCCGCGATCATGGCCATCCTGCCCCATTTTACCAATATAAATAGAGGGTTGCCGGGATTGCGTCGATTTGAATTCGGCCACGCGCTGGGTGATTGCCCGATATTCAGGGTCATCCGCATATTGCTCGCTATAAACGCCCGAGATCACTTTTGTGGTGGGGCGATGGCGGCCAAAGACCTCCTCCATTGCGTCGGAAATCTCACCCAATGTGGCGCGGGCGCGGGCGGCATCTATGGCGGCGGCCAGCAAATTGCCGTTCCGCGTTTCCGCGATCTCACGCAATTTCGCAAGTGCCTTGTCGCACACCTCTTGATTGCGGCTGGCCCGAATTTGTCTCAGGGCTTCAACCTGACCCGCGCGTACCTTCTTATTGTCGATATCAAGAATATCGAGCTCGTCCTCTTTATCGAGACGATAGCGGTTGACGCCGACGATCACATCATCGCCCTTGTCGACGCGGGTTTGGCGAATGGCGGCGGCGCGTTCAATCTCCAACTTGGGAAGCCCCTCGTCGACCGCCTTAGTCATGCCGCCTTTTTCTTCAATCTCGGCAATCATTTCACCCGCTTTGGCCACCATGTCGGCGGTGAGGCGCTCGACATAGTAGGAGCCGCCCAGCGGATCCACCACGTCGGTAACGCGGGTTTCATGGTCCAAAATCAACTGGGTGTTGCGGGCAATGCGCGAGGAAAACTCGGTCGGCAGCGCAATCGCTTCGTCAAACGAGTTCGTGTGCAGGCTTTGGGTGCCGCCCAAAATCGCCGCCATCGCTTCATAGGCAGTGCGCACAATATTGTTGTACGGGTCCTGCTCAGTCAGCGACACGCCAGACGTTTGACAGTGCGTCCGCAACATCATGGAGCGTGGGTTTTTCGCGCCTAGGTCTTTCATAATATCGGCCCAAAGGGTGCGTGCCGCCCGCAGCTTCGCCACCTCGGAAAAGAAGTTCATGCCAATGCCGAAAAAGAATGACAATCGGCCGGCAAAGGCATCAATATCCAGCCCGCGTGCCTGCGCGGCGCGGACATATTCCATGCCATCAGCCAGCGTATAGGCCAGCTCCTGCACGGCGGTCGCGCCAGCCTCATGCATATGATAGCCGGAGATGGAAATGGAGTTGAATTTCGGCATAAATTCAGCCGTGTGCGCAATAATATCCGCAATAATCCGCATGCTTGGCTCCGGCGGATAGATAAAGGTGTTGCGAACCATAAATTCTTTCAAAATATCATTTTGAATGGTGCCGGCGAGCTTGTCCTGGCTCACGCCTTGCTCTTCCGCCGCCACAACAAACATGGCCAGCACCGGGATCACCGCGCCATTCATCGTCATCGACACGGACATCTCATCCAACGGAATCCCGTCAAACAGCACTTTCATATCTTCAACGCTGTCGATGGCGACGCCGGCCTTGCCCACATCACCCACCACGCGTTCATGATCACTGTCATAACCCCGGTGGGTGGCCAGATCGAACGCCACCGAAAGACCTTTTTGACCCTTTTCCAACGCTTGGCGATAAAAGCGGTTGCTCTCTTTCGCCGTGGAAAAGCCCGCATATTGCCGGATGGTCCAGGGACGGTTGGCATACATGGTGGCGCGAACGCCACGGGTGAACGGCGCTTCGCCGGGCATCGCCTCAGCGGCGCGATCAGGCACATCTTCCGCAAAATAAGCGGGCCTGATGGAAACCCCGCCGTAATCGGTTTCCAGATCGTCAGGCTCACGCCCGCGCAATTCTTTTTCGGCCAGGGCCTGCCATTTTTTGTAGGTCTCGTTGGAGAGGGTCATTGGTCTTCAAACTCCATGATCACTTCATCCACTGCCAAGATGGCGCCTACATCTGCCGCGATTTTGGACACCACCGCTTTCTTTTCCGCCCGCAGCACATTTTCCATTTTCATGGCTTCAACAATAGCCAGCGGCTGGCCTTCCTGTACCTCGTCGCCCTCGGCAACTTCAAGGCGCACCACCTGCCCCGGCATCGGGCAAAGCAGGAACTTGGACATGTCCGGCGGCATTTTCACCGGCATATGCACCATCAAATCGGCCACATGCGGCTCAAACACCTGCACATTCATATCCGCCCCGCGATAGCGCACCCGGAAACCCGTGGCCTTGCGCGTGACTTGCGCGACGATATGATCATCGCCCACCCGCGCGCGGATCAGCGTTTCGCCCGGTCCCCAATCGGTTTCGACGCGCATCAGCATTTCGAAATCATCTTCGCGATCACGCCAGATGACGGCTTCTTCCAGCACGTCAAAATCAAACCGCTCATCGCCAATCATCACGGAACGGGCCACATCTTTAATGGACAGGTCCAGCGTATCCGCTTCGGCAAAGCCGCGATGTTGACTGTGAAAGCCGATATAGGCCGCCAACCCTGCGATGTTTTTCTTGGCCGCATTGCCCAGCTCAACGCCGTTGAACCCATCGGGGAATTCTTCGGCGATATAGCCCGTGGTGAGGCGGCCTTCTTTAAAGCGGTCCTGCTCCATCACGGCAGAGAGGAACGGGATATTGTGGCCAATGCCTTCAACCTCAAACGCGTCCAACGCGTCTGACATGGCGGAAATGGCGGTAGCCCGATCTGGCGCCCAGGTACACAATTTGGCGATCATCGGGTCGTAGAAGGTGGAGATTTCTCCCCCGTCAAACACCCCGGTATCGTTGCGCACCACAAGGTCTTCAGATTCGAATTCTGACGGCGGGCGATAGGTCGTCAATCGTCCAATGGAAGGCAGGAAATTGCGATAGGGGTCTTCGGCATATAGTCGAGACTCAATTGCCCACCCATTGAGCGTGACCTCATCCTGAGCGATCGACAATTTCTCGCCCGCCGCAACGCGAAGCATTTGCTCCACTAGGTCAATCCCTGTGATCAATTCGGTGACAGGGTGTTCCACCTGCAACCGCGTATTCATCTCAAGGAAATAGAAATTCTTGTCGCCATCCACGATGAACTCCACCGTGCCCGCGCTGGCATAGCCAACCGCCTTGGCCAACGCCACCGACTGTTCGCCCATTTTCTTGCGGGTTTCTTCATCCAAAAACGGCGATGGCGCTTCTTCAATCACCTTCTGGTTGCGACGCTGAATGGAACATTCGCGCTCACCCAAATAAATACAATTGCCATGCTTGTCGGCCAACACCTGAATTTCAATATGGCGCGGATCGGTGACGAACTTTTCGATAAAGATGCGATCATCGCCAAAGCTAGACGCGGCTTCTGATTTGGAGCGTTCAAAGCCTTCGCGGGCTTCCTCATCATTCCACGCGATCCGCATTCCCTTGCCACCGCCGCCAGCGGAGGCTTTGATCATCACCGGATAGCCAACTTCATTCGAGATTTTTACCGCTTCATCCGTGTCTTCAATCAGGCCCATATAGCCCGGCACGGTGGAAACATTGGCCTCTTTCGCCAGCTTCTTGGAGGTGATCTTATCCCCCATCGCCTCAATAGCGTTGGGTGGTGGCCCGATAAAGGTGATGCCCGCTTTTTCCAGCGCTTCACAGAACTTGGCGTTCTCGCTCAAAAACCCATAGCCCGGATGCACCGCCTCCGCGCCCGTTGCCTTGCAGGCCGCGATGATCTTATCGCCCAGCAAATAGCTTTCCGATGCGGGCGATCCCCCAATATGCACCGCTTCATCCGCCATGCTCACATGCAGCGCTTCCCGGTCCGCATCCGAATAAACCGCAACGGTTTTGATGCCCATGATCTTGGCCGTTTTAATCACCCGACAGGCAATCTCGCCCCGGTTGGCTATAAGAATTTTCGAGAACATTATGTCTGTTTCTCCATTTACCTCGGCATCGCCAAAAGCGACGAAGCGTCTGTTTTTAGTTGTCATTGTCGGACCAGCCCTGTGGCGTGAACCCAAAATTCATCCGACAATCCATCTAGCTTTGGCCATTCCCACTGGATCCTCGGGTCAAGCCCGAGGATGACAAGGGGTAAATAAATCAATCGGGCCGCTTGCAGATAAAATCAATTTCCACCAGCGCATGCAGCGCCAGTCCGGTAACCCCGATGGTCGTGCGCGCCGGGCGACGATCCTTGGGGAAAAAGCTCTGATAAGTCTCGTTGAACTGGGCATAGTCCCGATAAAAATCGGTGAGATAGCACCGCGCCATCATGACATGCTCCAGCCCCATATCGATGCCCCCCAAAACAATCTTGAGGTTCTCCATCACCCGAACAGTCTGCGCCTCAATCCCCTCCGGCAAAGGCGCATCCGGCGCATCCGGAAATGTTGGCATTTGTCCTGTGACAAACACCCACCCATTGGCTTCGGTGGCATGTGAAAACGGTGCCACCGGACGCGGTCCGTCAGAAATCATGTGAAATAGTGGATCAGTCATCTGGTGTTCCTCGTGTTTCTAGGAATACTAACGTTAGGCGCAACAAAGTTACCGCGTTGCGCCATTCCGTGGAAATGAGAAGCTAAGATCGCCGCTACAACTACCACTTGGTCATATAGCTCAAGTTTTGCAAAAGCTCTCGGTTTTGAATTTCCAAGGTTGACTTCAACAGCATCAAAGTTTGGCAACAAATCCGAGTTCCGTCTGACGATATCCTCAGCAACTGTCTTTGTACTTTCCAACGTCGCATCAGGCGTATGTGCGAATTTGTTTCGCAACTCATTCAGGCGTTTTGCAAGATCGCATATTTTGGGGTCAACGCTCATACAGCGAACGGCTAATATCAAAGTTGAGAACTGCAACCTAGTTGCGTCTTGTCCCGATACTTTTTTGACAAGTTGCTGCAACCGCATCTCAACTGCCAAATGAATGCGCAGTATTCGTCCGATTGCGTCCTTGGTCTCAAGTGCTTCACTGATGAGCTTAGCTGTTTCGTCATGGTAAAGAGGATCAAACGTTGAAAAACCTATAGCTTCATTGCCACCCATTATTTATAATTCCCATCTTACTACAGCGGAATATTGTCGTGCTTCTTGATCGGCATCGACTGTTGTTTATTCTTCAGGGTTTCAAACGCCCGTGCCACGCGGCGGCGGGTGTTGTGGGGCATGATCACATCGTCGATAAAGCCGCGCTCGGCTGCCACGAACGGGTTGGCGAAACGGTCTTCATAATCTTTGGTGCGTTTGGCGATTTTTTCTGCGTCGCCCAACTCGGAGCGATAAAGAATCTCGGTTGCACCCTTGGCACCCATCACGGCGATTTCCGCAGTGGGCCAGGCATAGTTCACATCCGCGCGGATATGCTTGGAGGCCATCACGTCATAAGCGCCGCCATAGGCTTTGCGGGTGATGACGGTGACTTTGGGCACGGTCGCCTCCGCATAAGCGAACAGCAATTTCGCGCCATGCTTGATGATGCCGCCATATTCCTGTGCGGTGCCGGGCAAAAAGCCGGGCACATCAACCAGGGTGAGGATCGGAATATTGAAGCTATCGCAAAAGCGCACAAAGCGGGCCGCTTTTTTCGCCGAGTTAATGTCGAGACACCCGGCCAGGACCAAAGGCTGGTTGGCCACCACGCCCACAGACTGGCCGTTAATGCGCACAAAGCCCGTAACGATGTTGCCCGCATGGTCCTTTTGAAGCTCCAAAAACTCGCCTTCATCAGCGATTTTGTGGATCACTTCTTTCATATCATATGGCACGTTGGGGCTATCAGGAATGATGGTATCAAGGCTCATTTCTGGCCGATCCACCACATCATTCACATCCACCTTTGGCGCTTTTTCCTGCGCATTCAACGGCAGATAATCAAATAGTCGACGGACCTCCAACAACGTCTCAACATCATTGTCGAAGGCCGCGTCGGCCACGGAGGAAATCTTTGTGTGCGTGCTCGCCCCACCCAATTCTTCTTGCGTCACCGTTTCGTTGGTCACGGTTTTCACCACGTCCGGCCCCGTCACAAACATATAGCTTGTGTCCTTCACCATATAGATGAAGTCGGTCATCGCCGGAGAGTAAACTGCGCCGCCCGCACAGGGCCCCATAATCACAGAGATTTGCGGCACGGCACCGGAGGCCATCACATTGCGCAAGAACACGTCGGCATACCCACCGAGGGAAGCCACACCTTCCTGAATACGCGCGCCGCCACTATCGTTCAGTCCGATCACCGGGGCACCATTTTGCACTGCCAATTCCATGATCTTGCAAATCTTTTGCGCATGGGTTTCGGACAAGGAGCCGCCAAACACGGTGAAATCCTGTGAAAACACATAGGTGAGCCGCCCATTAATAGTGCCCCACCCGGTCACCACGCCATCACCCGGCACAATATTTTCTTCCATGCCAAAATCGGTGCAGCGATGGGTGACAAACATGTCATATTCTTCAAAGCTGCCGGGATCGAGCAACACAGAAAGCCGTTCCCGCGCGGTCAATTTGCCTTTGCCGTGCTGGGTATCAATGCGGCGCTGGCCGCCGCCAAGGCGTGCGCCTGCGCGCTTTTGTTCAAGCTGCTCGATGATTTCCTGCATGTGCGCCCCCAAAGAGATAGACAAAAATGAATTAAATCGCGATGGACCGACCCTAGCAAAGCAGGCAGAAGTTTAAAGGCCTATAAGTGTAAACAGGAACACTCTTTTAACATTGTAAATTGTAAACTTGTGTAATTTGTGTAATTCTGATGAAAAGGTGGGTGTGGCCATGCCATTCGCCGCGTCGTCATTCCCGCGCAGGCGCGAATCCAGGGTGAAAGTCGGCAGTGAAATCGTAGGCGTTTTGCGCCTTGGCCACTCCTGCCTGGATTGTCGGGCTCTGTTTCGCGCTCACGCCGCGCGGCTGGCCCGACAATGACGAGAAAGGCCGGTTGGCGGCATACAAAAAGCCACCGCATGGCACCAATCGGCGGGGGTGCCGGGGTAGTGAGCAAAGCGAACGACGGCGGCGCGAAAAAAGAGCCGAGGATGCCGGGGACGGGAGTGCAGTGACCGGTGGCGACAAGAAAGGGACATGATGGCACAACGCAAAATATTTGCAGGCGTAAAGCTGAGAGCCCTGCGGGAGCAACACAAGCTGACCCAAGCCGAATTCGCGGCACGGCTGGACATTTCCACCTCTTACGTCAACCAGCTCGAAAACAACCAACGCCCCGTCACCGCAGCGATCATGCTGGCGCTGGCCGAAACATTCAATGTCGATGTCACCAGCCTTTTGGCCGACAAATCAGACCGGATGATCATTGACCTGAAGGAGATTTTTGCCGACCCGCTTTTTGCCGATAACCCGCCCGGCCTGCAGGAAATGAAGTCCCTCGCCACCAACACGCCACAAACCGCCCACGCCTTTATGCGGCTCTATGAAGCCTATCGAAAATCCAATGAGCGCATGGCGGGCGTTGACGATGTCCTGATGCGCGAACAGGCGGGCAATCTGCAAACCTCCTATGAAGAAGTGCGCGATTTCTTCCACTATGCCGACAATTATATCGATCCGCTGGACCGGGCGGCCGAAGATTTAGCCATTGAACTGGGCCTGAATGGTTATGACAAGCTGGAGCGGCTGGTGGATTATTGCCAGCGTGCCCACGACCTTACGGTTGAGTTTGTGATCCCCAACAAACGCGACATGATCCGGCAGTTTGACCGGACGCGGCGCGTGATCCGCCTCAACACCACGCTGGAGAAATCCACTCAGTTTTTCCAACTCGCCAACCAGCTGGCCCTGCTGGAACAAACCTCGCTGATCAATCAGATCTTGGCCGATGCCAATTTCAAGCGCGACGAGGCCCGCGCCATCTGCCGCATTGGGTTGGCCAACTATTATGCCGGGGCGCTGCTGATGCCCTATCAGCAGTTTTTGAAAGAGGCGCAAGCCGTCCGCTACGATATTGAAATCATGGCTCAACGCTTTGGCGCCAGCCTCGAGCAAGTCGCCCACCGCCTTTCCACTCTGCAGCGCCCGCAATTGCGCGGCATCCCATTCTTCTTTGCGCGGGTGGATCAGGCAGGCACCATCACCAAGCGCCACTCGGCAACGGCATTGCAATTTGCGCGGTTCGGCGGCGCCTGTCCGCTTTGGAATGTGCACCGCGCCTTTGAATCGCCACAGCGGATCATCCGCCAACGCGCCGAAACGCCGGATGGCAAACGTTATTTATGCCTTGCCTGGGCCAGCGAAAAACGCGCCGGCGGTTTCCGCCAACCCACGCGCCGCTATGCCTATGCACTGGGCTGCGAGATTGATCATGCCAGCCAACTTGTCTATTCGGACGATCTGGACATTGGCAAAGAGGCCGCCTTCGATCCCATCGGCGTCTCCTGCCGCACCTGCGAACGCCGCAACTGCACCCAACGGTCCGTGCCCCCGATCGCCGCCGAAATTTCCATTACGCCAGACGACCGCAATGTCGTGCCCTATGAGATTAACTAGCGCCCAGCTAATCGAAATTCACGCACAACCTAAAATGGCACTATTGTGAATGTCGCATGCGATTTCTGTTGCAAATCACACGAATTTTTGGCAGACTAACTATAGGGATAAAGGTCCTCGGAAACGCGGAAACTATCAGCAATTACAATTGGTTGAAGCCTTTTCGCACTTACGATGAGAATAGCTTCGCGTTCTGAGTGATACCCGCCCCAAACCAACGCCGTATTTTATACAGAATGTCGACTTCTGGATGATTTAGTGCGTCCGGATATGGGCGGCAGGCATATATCTCCCACACAACAAAAAGCGCGGGAAAATCCCGCGCCATCTGTTTCGCCCAGTAATAAATCTTAGGCTTGTATATCGACCAGGCGGCCCGTGCCATCGGCAGGTGGCGCTTTGGTTTCGTCGGTTTTCTTTTCGGCAAACTCATCGAATGCCGTTTTTTTCGCCTCAAGCTGCTCCACTTCGCCCTTTTCCTTCGCAGGTGGGGCGGGCGGCTCAGACCGTACATATTGTGCGGGTTGGCTCACCGCTGAAATTGAACTCATTCTGCGTCTCCTTCGATCAGCATGATGGATTGCCTTTTGGAAAAGACAATTGTCCACCGCTGAGCATAGAGGCAGCACAATAAGGGGCGATTAGGGGAATAGGTCGCATTTGATGAAAATCTTATTCAGCTTCATCATGCCAATCTTCTATAAGAATTAGGCAGAGCAAGGGATTCGCAAGTATCCTATCTCGCTTAGGTATGTCGTACTTTAAAACATGGTGATATCCAGCACTCAAAATGTAACAGCCAATTGAAAACGTCATCGAATACACCCAGATTATCAGGAATATGAAATATAGAGGCACAGCTGCATAGTCGATCCACGTGTTAAACTGTGTTCGTATAATTAGAGCCGCCAAGAGACAGACAATAGATACGAGCAGAATTCTATTTACTTGCTTTTTCTTCATTCGACTTCCTGTCACACAGCGTTGGTCCAGATGCTTAATGCCAAACTACATAATAAAGAAGTTGGCACAAACTCGGTATTTGACAAAGCTTCAGCGTAGCTCATGCGCCGGACTATAAGAGAAAACCGCTACCAACCAAACCAGCTTAAGGCACAAAGCCCTCATCGCTGCCAAGCGCGCTGACCTTCTCCTCAAGAAACGATTTAAACGCCCGCACCCGAGTGGGCATCAGGCGTCGGTCGGCATAGATCATAAAGACATGGCGCATCTCTGTTTCATAGTCGGGCAGGATTTGTTCAAGCCGCCCTTCGCGCAGGGGCTGCTGCATATAAAACAGCGGGCCATACATGATGCCCATCCCCCGAATGGCGGCATCGACCACCATGCGGATGGAATTGATGCTATAGCGCGGGGTTGGGAAAAATTCAAAGCGGGTGCCCTGCTGCAAAAAGGCCCATGCCTTTTGCGGGTCAGAGGTGAGCAAGTCAAACTCTTGCAGCTGCGCCGGCACTTCAGGCCTGCCTTTTGCCGCCAGATAGCTGGGGGCTGCGGCGACGCACATTTGCGTATCCAGCAATTTGCGCTGCACCAGGCTGGGCTGGGTGGGCGGCACCACGACCAGGGATAAATCCAGCTGATCTTCGACAAAATACTGGTCGGAAATGGCAAACTTAATTTGAATATCCACCTGCGGGTGTTGGGACATAAACTCCAGCGCCCAACCATGCATATAGTCGATCGCCATACTCTCCGGGCATGAAACGCGGATGGAGCCGGACAGGACATCCGCCCGGTCATTCAAAGCGGAAAGCTGCTCCTGAAGTTGCGAAAAGTCGTCGCTCAGCGTGTTGTAATAACGCTCGCCATCCACCGTCAGCTTGAACTGCTTGGCGTGACGATGCACCAATTTATGCCCGACCTCCTCTTCCAACTGTGCCAAATGCCGCGACAAGGTGGGGGCCGAAAGCCCCAGCTTTTGCGCAGCCTTGGTGAGGCTGCCCGCCCGCACCATTTCGCAAAAACTATAAAGAGCATTGAGATCCATTGATTTCATTTATGAAAACTTACTTTGCAATATTGGCTATTTTTATCGCAATAATGAAAACATATATTCACCGCATCACCAAGAAAAAAGGTTTTGAGATGAACAAACTTCCCGCAAAATTCCGCCAGCCCATTGTTGGGCTCGGCATCATGATCGTCATGCTCTCCAGCCTGCCCGCCATTCTGGTGTCGCAAAATCTGCCACCCCAAGCCGACTTTGGCAGCGCCTATTTCAGCGCCATCGGCCAGATGGTGCCCTATGCGGTGCCATTGGGGATCGGGTCTGCGATCTTTTTCAACCTTGTGGCCAATATTTTTGTAGAGAAAGTACGCTAGGAATCAAAAAGTCCCCGCGCCGAAACGCGGGGACAAACTTCATATTCAAGACGATTAAACTTCGTCTTCCTTGCTGACATAGTCTTTCAGCAATTTTTCGTTTTTCGCTGTTTCAAGCTTCGCAATCGTCTCGCTGGAGCGACGTTGGTCTGTGCGGTATTTCACCAAATTCACCAAGCTGCCCATCAACAAGACCACGCCCATTCCCCAATATCCCTTGGTGGAGAGATCAACAGGGGCCAAATAAAGCGACAGGGTCAAAAGGGCCAAAGCGCCAACAACACAAGCACCGTTGAACATAATATAGATTGCGTTTTCATCATTATTGTACATGGGATTATTCCTTTGTTTTAAAATAGAATTTCGGGTTTTCGGTTTAGTTTTGTTGTGATTTCAATCTGGCGATCACATCGGTCGCCTCAATTTTGGACTTTTCGCCAAATCCAGCCCGCGCCATTCGGTCGCCAATATCGGCTTTGCTCAAACTGCTGTCGATTTCATCCAGAATATTGCTCTCCTCCAGCGGATCGCTTGAGTTTGTGACCCGTGCAATCAAAGCCTCGGCCTCATGAATGGCGCTGCCATTCGACAAAGATCGATCCAATGATTTATGGGTGCGCCGATCTGCATCAATCGCCCGCGCGGTGATCAGGCCCTGCTTCAAATCAATGATGCGCCGATGTGCCTTTTCAACGGCCATTTTGGTGCGAGAAACACGCCGCTCCAACTCGTCCATCGTAGCGCGCCGGACAGTGGCCTCATTTTCGATATCTGCAATCGCTTCAGCCGCATCTTGCGCCAACTCATCCCGACCTGCGTCCAATGCAGCGGTTGCTCGTTTTTCTAAATCACGAGCGCGGACCGTAATGGAATTCAGGATTTTCTCCTCACTGCGTTGTCGCATAATCAAAGACGCCAAGGTCCGCTTTGCACCCGCCAGTCCGGCCTCTGCCTCCCGCACCTTTTGTTCAATCAACTCCACTGCATATTCATCAACAATTCGATCTTCCGCTTTCGCGCTAAAACTTTTCATCAAGGTCGAAAACATATTTATCATCGTGCCCTCCTTTATTTTGAACACCGTTCACAATTTCAATATAGACAATTTTGAACGTCGTTCAATATAAAAATTGAACGCCGTTCAAAAAAAATTCAAACCAAACGCCCTACATCTAGATTTAATATTTAGATTCAGGGACTTATTCAGTCCAAAAAAATTCTAATTTTTTCGATTTTTATAGGCTTGCAGGTGGATATCGACCAAATTATGCGCAATTTCGGCGATGTTCTGGTTCATAATAAGCTGCAGCCTGCCGGAATTTTCGAGCGACGACACGCTGTGCACACTTGCAAAGAGCAACCGACTGGCTTCTTGTGCCTGCTCTTCCGGCAAATCAGAACGTTCCGCCACGAAACAGGCTGTCAGCATGTGTATAAGGCCATCGATTTTGGCGACATACCATTCGGGCACTTCTGTGCCCGGCGCGCGTCGAAACTCAAACAGCGCATTCCAAAGGTTCTTGTTTCTTTGCACATAGTCCAAAAAAACATCAGCATAGCGATGCAAAGTGTCCCCGCTGAGCTCCCCTTCTTGTGCCTGAGAAAATGCCAACGCCAGCCCGTTCAACGTGCCGACATTCACCGCAGTGACAATTGCATCAAGGTCATCAAAATGATGATAGAGCGTGCCGGGCGCATACCCGATCTCCTTCGACAAGCGACGCGCAGACAGCTTATCCACCCCATCAGCAACGATAAGTTGGCGCGCGGCTGACACAATCAGCGCTTCCAATTCTTCTTTTGTGTGATCTGCACGTCTGGCCATTATGCCCTCGCTTTTTCTGAACAACGTTCAATTACGCCAATCTCAGCAACAAAACAAGACGAGTTACACATGAACTACCACAAAGACTGATCGATTTAACACGCTAGAGTGACAAAGCGTCGCTCTTGCCAACTCCCATGTTTAGCGATAGCGCTAGTGCACACATTGTCTGACAAAGGCGAGAAAATGGCTAAAGCGCAACAAACAGACCCTCAGCATAAATGGCACGAAGACATTCAAGCGGTGCTTTTGGGCACCCTTTTGATTGCCCTTGGCGTCAATATGTATAAGACCGCCATGCTGGGCACGGGCGGCATCAACGGGTTGGCGCTTCTGCTCTCCTATATTTCACCCCTGGAATTTGGTGTTCTGTTTTTTGCGCTCAACCTGCCCTTTTACTGGTTTGCCTATGTGCGCATCGGCCCCGCCTTCACGATCAAGACATTTGCGTCCGTGGCCCTGGTTTCGCTATTTGCCCAACTCACCCCGCAATGGATCAGCTTTGATATGCTTCACCCTGTTTATGCCAGCGTGATTGGCGGCGGTATTATTGGCGTGGGCTTGCTCATCCTGTTTCGCCACAAATCGGGCCTCGGTGGCGTGAACATTTTGGCGGTCTATTTGCAAGACCGTCACGGCATTCGCGCAGGCTATTTGCAAATGGGTGTGGACGCCGCCATTCTTTGCGGCTCATTCTTTGTGTTGAACTGGCAGCAGGTCTTGCTGTCCATTCTGGGCGCAGTGGTACTCAATCTGGTGATCGCCACCAACTTCCGACCCGGCCGCTATGTTGGATTTTCCGGCGCCTTCTTTGCGCAGAGCAAAACGAAAGACTAGGCCTCGCCCTCATAGAGCGGCAGGCTCACGCGGAAACAGGCCCCCTCGTCTTCGCCTTTGACCAACTCGATTTTGCCCTTCATGCGGGCAATAATTTGTGAAGAGATGGCAAGACCGAGACCCGACCCTGTCTGTCCGCTGCTCGCGCCGCGCTGCCCCCGGGCAAATTTTTCAAACACGCGCCGCCGGTCTTTGGCAGCAATGCCCGGCCCATTATCTTGAAAATCAATCAAAAGCCGCTTGCCGGTTTTGCTAAACCGCACTTCAACAAACGGTCGGTCAGCATCATTATATTTAATTGCATTGGTGATCAGATTGATAAACACCTGCGCCAAACGATCTGCGTGCCCCAGCACAAGCGCCTCAGCAGGCACATTATGGCGCTTGATGTTCATATTCTTTTGCCGGGCAAGGCTTTCACATACCGATACGGCGCGGTCCATCGCCGACACCACATCAACAGGCGTGTTGGTCCACACCTTTTCGCCCCGCTCCAATGCACTCAAATCTAAGATCTCATCCAACAATTGGGTCAAGCGCAGGCTTTCCGTGTGAATTGTCGATAAGAAGCGTTGCCGCTCACCAGCGTCCAGCTCTTCCGGCTCCAGCAATATTTCTGAAAATGAACGGATCGAGGTCATCGGGGTGCGCACTTCATGGCTCACTTGTGATAAAAACTCGTCCTTCTGCTGGTCAAGCTCCCGCAATTTGGCATTGGCATCCTGTAGCTTTTCAGCCGTTAGCCGCAACTCTTCAGACTTTTGCTCCAATTGCTGCGAATATTCGATGACCTGCTGGGTTTCATCGGCGATTTTCATCACTTCTTGCAGCGATATGCTTTCGCCAGACACCACTTGCGAAATCATCACGTGTGCCGACGCCGCACCAATGGACCCCGCCAACTCCTTTTCCAGTAAGGCGATAAACTCTGGGGTTGGCTCCAAACTGGTTCGACTGCGCCCTTGCTCGCGTGCAAAACTGTCAAACACAGCCCCGGCCCGCGCGGCCCCCAACACTCGCTGCGCCACGAAGAAGAGATCATTTGTGGCCGCTGACGTGCGCATAAACCTTGTTTCAATGCCTGGCATCCGACGAAACGCATCTACAAACAACGCGCTTTGAATGCGCTCCAACACCGATTGTGAAGTGGACAAAGACACAAGGATCAAGGCGATCGTGTTGGCAAACAAACTCCAAAACACCGAATGCACCAAGGGATCCATCCCTTCTAACCCGAACAGAGCTTGCGGCTTCAAAAACGCGATCCCATAGGGTCCATTTTGCACCCACTGCGCCACCCAGACGCTGGATTCCTCAAAGCTGGGCAAAAACATCGAATAGGCCCACACCACAAAGCCGATGAATAGGCCTGCGCCTGCACCCTTGGCTGTGGCATCTCGCCAAAACAAAGCCGCGACAATCGCGGGCAATGTTTGCGCAACCCCGGCAAACGAAATCAAACCGATACGTGCCAGCGCACCCGACCCATTGGTGAGCCAGAAATACAAAAAGCCCAATCCCAAAATCACACAGATGGAAATGCGCCGACTGGTGAGCAAAAGATCCGTCACCCCGCCGCCATCCTCTTCACCGCTGCGGCCAGGCAAGCGCAACGCGATGGGCACCACAATATGGTTAGACACCATGATCGAGAGCGCTATCGAGGCGATAATGATCATCGACGTCGCCGAGGAGAACCCGCCAATAAAGGCGAACAATGCCAAGCCCTCTTGCCCAAAATTAAGCGGCAATGTCAGCACGAACATATCCGGATCACTGCCCGGCGGCAGCATCGCTGTGCCCACAATCGCAATGGGCAATGTGAAAATGCTCATGGCAAATAAATAGAGCGGGAACGCCCAACTGGCGGTGCGCAAATGGTTCTCGTTGGAGTTTTCGACCACCGTGATTTGAAACTGGCGCGGCAAACAGATGATCGCCGCCGCCGATAAAATGGTCATTGCCACCCATCGGCCGTTGAACCCGCCATATTGAAACGCATTGATTTGCGCCGCATCTGCGCGGGCAAACACATCACGGAACCCGTCGCCCAGCCCAAACACCACAAAGATGCCGATGGACAAAAGCGCAATCAGCTTAATGATCGCCTCAAACGCAATCGCGGCCACCACACCGTGATGCTGCTCTTTCGCATCCACATTTCGCGTGCCGAACAGAATGGTAAAAATCGCCATGGCCACGGCAACACCCAACGCAAGGCGCACATCATCCACATTCAACCCGGGCTGATCCACATTGTCGCCCAAGGTCATCACATTGAGGCTGGAGGTGATCGCCTTAAGCTGCAGCGCAATATAAGGCGTGGTGCCAATTACGGCGATCAATGTCACCAACACCGCAAGCCGCGAGCTTTTGCCAAAGCGGGACGAAATCAAATCGGCAAGCGAAGTGATCCGCTGGGTGCGCCCCACCCGCACCAATTTGCGCAGGCCAAACCACCAGCCCACAAACACAAGCGTAGGGCCAAGATAAATGGTAAAAATCTCATAGCCTGTGCGCGCGGCAGACCCAACCGCCCCGTAAAAGGTCCAACTGGTGCAATAAACAGAAATGGCGAGCGTGTAGATAAGCGGCGAGCGCAAAAACTTGCCCGCCTCACCCTTTGCCCATCGCTCGCTGAAATAGGCCAGCGCAAACAAGAGCACCACATAGCCAAGGGCAATCAGAATGATCAGATTGGTCGCAATCATAACTCGCGATCCCGTTCCAATCGTTCAGGGCGCTGTTCGGGGTCCACCCGCGGCAGCAAGCGCGACAACGCAAACGCGGCCACAATCAAAAAAAGCCAAACGCCAAACAGATAGGTAAAAATGATCGGCAAGCCAAAAACCGTGCCGCCCCGGTCAAATAAGTGCACAATTGGCGGCATGACCAATATCGCACCCAAGATCGGCAGAAAAAAGCCAAACCCTTCGCTGCGCCGCCGATTCGCCATCAATCCAACCCTTGCTCGTCGCCGATCAGGGCTTTGACCGCCCCAACCACATCGCTATTGGCATAGGGCTTGGTGACAAAACTGTTTGCCCCCAACTCTTCGGCAATGCGTCGATCCTGCGCTTGCCCCTTCGCTGTAAGCATCAGTACGGGCAGATGAAGCGTTTGCTCGTCTTGCCGCAGCAGCTTGAGCACCTCAAAGCCAGACTTTTTGGGCAACATCACATCGAGCACGACAACGCGCGGCTTGATCTCGCGCACCGCCCGCAACGCCTCTTCACCGTCTTGTGCGGCCTGCGTCGACCACCCCGCACGACGCAGGATAAAGTCAAGGGAGTCCAGAATACTGGGCTCGTCCTCAACAATCAGGACATCAATAGTCACAAATTCCTCCTCCTCACAACTGAACCTCCCAATTCAGTTGCCCCCGAAACATAGGGCGAAAACTAGCTTCCGCCAATATCGAAATTGATTTCTGTTAACGGTAGCCGCACCGTATGCTCTCCGCCCGCCCCCGTAAACATTTCTTCTTGTCGACTTTCGCATGAGCGACGAATGCACATTCGGCAGGTGGGGCCCACCGGCACATCCACTTGCGGATTATCAAGGCTCATGCCTTTGCCATATACGGTTTGGTCGGCATAGAGCACATCACACACCAACATCACCGAGGTATAAAGCGGGCGCGATTGAAAACGATCTGCGCGCTTGGCAAAAGATTTCGCCAGCATCAAATAACGTCCCCCATCCGGATAGCTCACGGTCTGCCGCACCACATCATTTGGATGGCGGAACGCGTCAAACAACGTCCAAAGCGGGCAACCATGCCCGGCATTGGGCCATGCCATGCCCGGCAATGGAAAATGCTTCGATAGCCGACCGGAAGGATCCGCCCGCAAAAAACCAAATGGAATCCCCTCTGCGCCGGGCCGCCGCAAAGTCACCAACCTATGCGCCACCTGCTCAAAACTGGCGGCATAGCGCTGGCTCAAATAGTCAATGTCATAAGAGCTTTGCTCGGCCTCACGCAAAAAGTCCTCATAGGGAAAGATGATCGCCCCCGCCAAATAAGAGCCCAATGCTCGAATCGCCAATCGACGTGAAGCTGCGGAACTCAATCGTTCATCCTTGGCCAAAGCGATTAACTCATCACGCCCTCTCAGCTCACTGTAAAGCCGCGCCATTTGAAACTGTCGCGTGGCCAACGTGGCACTGCCTTGAAACCAAAGCACCTTATCTTTTGCATCAAAGCGATATTGCATCGGAAAGCCTGTTTCTGTGCCTCCCAATTCCGCCACACGTTTGGTGGTGATACCGAACTCGGTTTCCAACTGCACCGCCAGCTCGGCTTCAACAACGCTGCCGCGCCGGGCAAATCCTGCCCGCAACGCCGCAGCTTTTTCCTCCAGGGTCGGAAAATAGTTCTTTTCTTCCACAATCAAATCATCAAGCTCACGGGCCGGCGTGAGCGAACGATTGCGCCCCGCTTCACCTTCAAACTGATCGATCAAGGTTTGCGCCACGTCAGAGAGCGCACGGCTCTCCCGCGACACCATGCCATGAAAACGCTGCTGCTCCGCCAATTCAAGATCAGGCACGTCAGTCAAAATCTCGGCTGACGAGCGAACGGCCGTTATCTGCGACAACATCTGGTGCAGCAAGTCTGCCAAAAGCGGGTCTGATTTAAGCCTGTTTGAATAAGCCTCCGCTTCCGCGACCGCTTCAGCATAAGCGCGATAGGTTTGATGCAATGCCCGCGCAGCCCGCGGGTTGGTGGCCACCAAATCGCGTGCCTCCGCGCTGCCCATTTTCAGCGATTCTAACGCGGGGTCAGAAAAAATTTCCTCCAGCGCGCTGAGCAATCTTTGTTCATTTTCACCGGTCAGCTCATCAAGAGAGATGTCCAACTTGAGCGCAATCGTTTGTAAAAGCGTGCCCCCTACATCTCGTTTATTGGCCTCAATCAAATTCAAATAGCTAGGCGAAATGCCAATCGACTTCGCAAAATTGCTTTGCGAGTAACCCAAAGATTTCCGCTGGTTACGGATTTTCAGTCCTATTGGCGCGCGCATATTTCCACCCTTAGAATGCCACAATTTGTAAAAAAATTTACAAGCATTTGTAAAAATAAGTACATCATTTTACAAAATTTTCCTTATATTACAATAATCTATTGAAAAATTTTCAAAACTCCCGCTTAATCTGCCCTGATGCAGCGCATGGGAGTTCATTTTATGGAAGCGCGCATTAATTCAAAGGAGGAGAATAATGACTGAACGCAAGGATGGCCCTTCACGCCGTCGAGTTCTTAAGGGCGCTGCCGCTGGTCTCGTGACCGCTGGCGTTGCCCCAACCATCATCACCAGTGCCTATGCTCAGGAATATCGCAACAAGCCAACTGGCGACAGCGTAACCCTTGGCTTTAACGTGCCACAAACTGGCTCATATGCTGACGAAGGCGCTGACGAACTGCGTGCTTTTGAGTTGGCTGTTGAGCATTTGAACGGCGAAGGTGATGGCGGCATGCTAAACACCATGCAGCCTTCATCTCTGACAGGTAACGGCATTTTGGGCAAAAAAGTTGCCTATGTGACTGGTGACACGCAAACCAAATCTGACGCTGCGCGGGCTTCTGCCAAGCGGATGATCGAAAAAGATGGCGCCCTGATGATTTCAGGCGGTTCATCTTCAGGTGTGGCGATTGCGGTGCAAGGCCTTTGCCAAGAGATGGGCACCATCTTTATGGCCGGTTTGACCCACTCAAACGATACAACAGGTAAAGATAAGCGCCGCTATGGTTTCCGGCACTTCTTTAACGCCTATATGTCTGGTGCAGCACTTGGCCCCGTTTTGGGCGAAGAATATGGCACAGACCGTCGTGCCTATCACCTAACAGCCGACTACACTTGGGGCTGGACACAAGAAGAATCCATGAAAAATGCCACCGAGGCATTGGGCTGGGAAACTGTTGAAACAGTGAAAACCCCAGTGGGCGCTGGTGACTTCTCTCAATATATCACACCTGTGTTGAACTCAGGCGCTGACGTATTGATCTTGAACCACTACGGCCGTGACATGGTGAACTCACTCACCCAAGCGGTTCAGTTCGGTCTGCGTGACCGTCAAGCCAATGGCAAAGATTTCCAAATCGTTGTGCCATTGTTCTCACGCTTGATGGCGCAAGGTGCGGGCGACAACATTAAGGGCATTTTGGGTTCAACCAACTGGAACTGGTCACTACAAGACGCTGGTTCACAGGCCTTTGTGAAATCGTTTGGTGCGAAATATGGCTTCCCACCATCAATGGCGGCCCATACTTGCTACGTTCAGACACTGCTTTATGCCGATGCATGTGAGCGTGCTGGCAGCTTCTATCCACCAGATGTGATTAGAGCTCTTGAAGGTCACAAGTTCGACGGTATGGGCAATGGCGCTACCGAATATCGTGCAGAAGACCACCAGTGCTTTAAAGACGTATTGGTTGTGCGCGGTAGCGAGAACCCAACATCTCAGTTCGACTTGCTCAATGTGGTTAAACAAGTTCCACGTTCACAAGTTGAATATGATGCCTCCATCTTTGGTGGCGAGTTGGGACCATACGAAGTCTCTATGTAAAAATAGAAAATTGGTTTGTCGGGGCGGTACAGCCGCCCCGGCTTTCGGGGCTTTTGTCGGTGGGGGAGTTACCACATGGACGCGATATTTCTTCAGTTTTTAAACGGTCTAGATAAAGGCGGCGCCTATGCGTTGATCGCCCTGGGCCTCACCCTAGTTTTCGGCACGTTGGGCGTTGTGAACTTCGCCCACGGGGCCCTGTTTATGCTTGGTGCGTTTTGTGCGGTAACCCTGCGCAAAATCCTGACCATGCAGAAAGTTGTTCTTGATGAGGAAAACTTGACCGCATGGGGTACACCCACCGAAATTCGCACGACTTATGTAGAAACATGGTTTGGCGATTTTGGCACCCAGCTGGTCAACTACTCCGTTCCCTTAGCCATCTTATTGGCCATACCCGTCATGTTGGTGGTGGGCGTTGTGATGGAACGCGGCCTGATCAAGCATTTCTATCGCCGCCCCCACGCTGAGCAGATCTTGGTGACCTTTGGTCTGGCCATTGTGTTGCAAGAAATCATCAAACATTATTTCGGCGCCAACCCTATTCCGCAGCCTATGCCATCTAATCTGGCTGGCGCGGCAGACATTGGCGTGATGATGGGCATGGACCCCAATATTATTGTTTATCCATGGTGGCGTCTTGTCTATTTCGCCTTCTCCGTGATCGTGATCGGCGCAGTATTTGCCTTCTTGCAATTCACCACCTTCGGTATGGTTGTGCGCGCTGGCATGGCAGACCGGGAGACCGTTGGCCTGATCGGCATCGATATCGACAAGCGCTTCACCGCCATGTTCGGCTTGGCCGCAGTGGTCGCTGGTGTCGCTGGCGTGATGTACACCCCACTTCTGCCGCCTGATTATCACCTTGGCATGGACTTCTTGGTCCTGACCTTCGTGGTGGTGGTTGTGGGCGGCATGGGCTCGCTGCCCGGTGCTGTGCTCGCAGGCTTTATGCTCGGCATTTTGCAAAGCTTTGCCTCCATGACTGAGATCAAAGCCATTATTCCCGGCATTGACCAAATCATCATCTATCTTGTTGCTGTGATCATTTTGCTGGTGCGTCCACGCGGACTTTTGGGCCGCAAAGGCGTGATGGAAAGCTAAGGGAGAAAAACAATGAACTTTCAAGGCATCTTTTCCATGTCACGCAAAGACTTGACCACCTTGGTGATCTTTTCGATCGTGGTATTGGCGCTGCCCATCTGGCTGCAACCCTTTGGTGCAGCCTACCCCGACCTGATGCAGAAATTTGCCATCTTTGGCATTCTGGCCATCGGCTTCAACATCTTGTTCGGCCTCACTGGCTATCTCAGCTTTGGTCACGCGGCCTTCTTGGGCGTCGGCTCTTACACCGCCGTGTGGACATTTAAGCTGTTCTCCATGAACCCGATCCCCGCGCTAATCTTTGCGGTGATCCTGTCAGGCTTGTTTGCTCTTTTGATTGGCTATGTCAGCTTGCGCCGTTCAGGGATCTATTTCTCGATCCTCACGCTGGCCTTTGCCCAGATGTCCTATAATCTGGCCTATTCGGTACTGACCCCGATCACCAATGGTGAAACAGGTCTTCAGTTGGAGGCGGGCGATCCTCGCGTGTTGGACAGTATGTTTGTCGCAGAAGAAGCGGGCCTGCCCGTGTCCAATTTCTTTGGCATCGAAATGTCCGGCATCCCTGGCTTTTACTTCTGCGCGATCTTCTTGATCCTTGGGTTTTTCATCACCCAGCGCATCTTCGCCTCACCATTCGGCATGATGCTGCGCGGCATTAAATCCAACCAAACCCGGATGAACTATACCGGCTTTAACACACGCCCCTATACCCTCACTGCCTTTGTGATCTCAGGCATGTATGCGGGCTTGGCTGGTGGCCTAATGGCCGTAACCGACCCGTTGGCAGGTGCCGAGCGGATGCAGTGGACCGCCTCTGGCGAGATTGTGCTTATGACAATCCTCGGCGGTGTGGGCACGTTGGTTGGCCCGGTTATTGGCGCTTGGTTGATCAAATATTTCGAAAACATCTTTTCAAGCTTCAACGAGAGTGTGCTGCACAATCTGTTCGGCTTCTTGCCAGACGGCGTGGAAGGATTTGTTGTCGAACTGACTTCAATGTTTGTTGGTGAAGGCTGGCATTTGACCCTTGGTCTTGTGTTTGTCCTAGTCGTGACCTTCTTGCCTGGCGGCATGATGGAAGGCTATCGCCGGATCACCACCCTGTTCACCGGCGGTGGTGGCGATGGCGACAAAAAAGCCAAAGCTGACGACACCCAAACGCAACCAGCTGAATAGCCAAAGGAGCACATATTATGACGACCAGTAACGAAAATGTCGTTCTTCACGTTGCCGATGTGCACAAAACCTTTGGCGGTTTGCACGCACTCAGCGATATTGATCTGCAAATCGAAGAAGGCAAGACACACGCCATTATCGGCCCCAACGGGGCAGGTAAATCCACATTGCTGAACGTGGTTGTGGGCCGTTTGGCCCCAACACGCGGCGCCGTGGTCTTTGATGGCAAGGTGCTAACAGGCAAGCAACCCCACGAGATCAACCAAGTGGGCGTGGCTCGGGTGTTCCAAACACCTGAAATCTTCCCCGATCTCTCTGTGTTGCAAAATGTGATGGCGCCGGCCTTTGCCAAGCGCGATGGGTCATTCAAGCTAAACTTCTTGTCATCACTCGACGATGAGCATCAAATTCGCAAAGAAGCCGAAGAGATGCTCGAGGATATTGGCCTTAGCGAGCAAAAACTCATGAAGGCTGGCTCACTTTCACGCGGTGACAAGCGCCGCATGGAACTGGCCATGTGCCTCATGCAGCACCCCAAACTATTGTTGTTGGATGAGCCAACTGCTGGGATGTCACGCCACGACACCAATACAACCATTGAGCTTTTGAAAAAGATCAAAGAGCGTGGCATGACCAAAGTGATCATTGAGCACGACATGCATGTGGTGTTCTCATTGGCTGATAAGATCTCGGTGCTTGCGGGTGGGCGGATTATCGCCGAAGGTACACCAGAAGAAGTGCGCAACAACCCGAAAGTGCAAGAGGCATATTTGGGAGGGGCACACTGATGAACGCAATGACAACAGAAAGCAATATGATGAGCGATGCACAAGCCAAACAAAAAGAGGCACGGCCTTTTCTGTCGGTAAAAGATGTGCACGCCTATTACGGCGAAAGCTACATCGTGCAAGGGGTCAGCCTTGAGCTGCCCAAGGGCGAGATCTTGGCATTGCTGGGCCGAAATGGCGCTGGCAAAACCTCAACATTGCGCACCTTGGCACGGGTCGACGACCCGCAGCTAACACAAGGCGAAATCTGGTTGGATGGCGAACCCCTGCACCAAATGCGTGCCCACCAGGCAGCGCAATCGGGCCTGCAACTGGTGCCAGAAGATCGGCGGATTATTCAAGGCCTGACCGTTGAAGAAAACCTGACGCTAGCGCAAGTAGCGCCAGGCCATGGTTGGACCGTTGAACAAGTTTATGAGCGTTTCCCGCGTCTTGCTGAACGCCGCAATCAGGAAGGCGTGACCCTTTCTGGTGGCGAACAGCAAATGCTGGCCATTGGCCGCGCATTGATGCGGGATGTCAAACTCTTGCTCTTGGACGAGCCCTATGAAGGCTTGGCCCCAGTGATTGTGCAAGAGATTGAAAAGATCCTGTTGGAGATTAAAAAACTCGGGATCACAACAATTATCGTTGAGCAGAATGCGGTTGCCGCACTCAAGCTCGCCGATAAAGCGGTTATCTTTGACACAGGCATGGTGGTGTTTAGCGGCTCTGCCAAAGAAGTGTTGGATAACGAGCAATTGCGTCACGAGTATCTCGCCATCTAGGCGGGCTACCCGAACGCAAATGGTCGACCGGGTGCGATAGGGACCGGCCACCATTTTGAAGAAGTGTAACTTTAAAAATGGGCATTGCTGACCTTTGTGTTGGCAATGAGAGGGAAACTATGTCCGGCAAGACCTATCCGGTGTTTGAACAATGGGCGCAAGACGCCCACATCACCAAGCAACAATATGAAAACATGTATGCGCAATCGGTGAATGATCCCGATGGCTTTTGGGCTGAACAAGCCAAGCGGTTGGATTGGATCAAGCCGCCCAGCATCATTAAAAACACCAGCTTTGATCCCGTTTCGATCAAATGGTTTGAAGATGGTGTGCTCAATGTGGCGCAAAACTGTATTGATCGCCATTTAGATAAGCGCGGCGACCAGATCGCATTCTATTGGGAGCCTGATCACCCGGATCAACCAGCGCAGGCCATCACCTATACCCAATTGCATGAGCGGGTCTGTCGATTTGCCAATGTGCTCAAGGAACTGGGCGTGAAAAAGGGTGACCGCGTCACGCTTTACCTGCCCATGATCCCTGAAATCACCTACGCCATGCTGGCCTGTGCCCGCATCGGCGCCGTGCACTCCGTGGTATTCGCCGGCTTTTCGCCAGAGGCCCTGGCAGGGCGCATCAATGATTGTGACAGCACCATTGTCATCACAGCAGATGAAGGCCGTCGTGGCGGCAAATCCATCCCACTGAAAAAGAATGTGGATGATGCCCTGCCCCATGCCTTGGGCGTGGAAAAAGTTTTGGTGGTGGAGCACACCGGTGCAGACATCAAAATGAAAGGTGGCCGCGACGTATGGTGGCACGAAGCTGCGGCTGGCGCGGATGAATTTTGCGACATCGAGCCGATGAATGCAGAAGACCCGCTATTTATCCTTTATACCTCCGGCTCCACCGGCCAGCCTAAAGGCGTGGTGCACACGGCTGGCGGCTACCTCACCTATATTTCCCTCGCTCATGAAACCGTATTCAACTATGAGGATGGCGACATCTTTTGGTGTGGTGCCGACCTTGGTTGGATCACGGGACATAGCTTCACCCTTTATGCGCCACTTTCAAACGGTGCCACGTCGGTGATGTATGAAGGGGTGCCCAATTACCCAGATGCCTCACGTTTCTGGCAAATCATCGACAAATATCAGGTCAACCAGTTCTACACGGCCCCAACTGCCATTCGCGCGCTGATGGGCGCCGGCGACGATTTTGTGACCAAAACCAGCCGCAAATCGCTCAAACTGCTGGGCACGGCGGGCGAGCCGATCAACCCCGAAGCGTGGGAATGGTATTTCCACGTGGTGGGCGAAGGGCGCTGCCCTATCGTCGACACATGGTGGCAAACCGAAACCGGCGGTTGCATGATCACGCCGTTCCCCGGGGCGACCGACATGAAGCCAGGCGCGGCGACAACACCGTTTTTCGGCATCAAGCCGCAATTGGTGGACAATGACGGCAATGTGTTGGAGGGCGAGGCCGAGGGCAATCTATGCATTCTCGACAGCTGGCCCGCACAGGCCCGCACCATTTATGGCGACCATCAACGCTTTGTGGACACCTATTTCACCACCTATAGGGGCAAATATTTCACCTCTGACGGCTGCAAACGCGATGCGGATGGCGATTATTGGATCACCGGGCGTGTGGACGATGTGCTGAACGTGTCGGGCCACCGCATGGGCACGGCGGAAGTGGAAAGCGCGCTCGTGTCCCACGACATGGTCTCAGAAGCTGCTGTGGTGGGCTATCCCCATGATGTGAAGGGCCAAGGCATCTATGTCTATGTGACTCTGATGGCAGGTGTCGACCAAAGCGACGATTTGGCCAAAGATTTGCGCCAATGGGTACGCAAGGAAATTGGCCCCATCGCCACACCAGACCTGCTGCAATTTGCCCCAGACCTCCCCAAAACGAGGTCCGGCAAAATCATGCGGCGCATTCTGCGCAAAATCGCAGAAGACGATTTTTCAAACTTGGGCGACATTTCAACGCTGGCCGATCCATCTGTGGTCGAAAAGCTGATTGAAGAGCGCCAAAACAGATCGGCCTAAAGCAACTGTCCCCACTTTGTTTGGGCCGTATATGGGGCGCTTCCATCCTTGGGGCGCCCCTCAATTTTTGGCTGCGACAATATGAATTGCATCTGGATAAACCAAGCTGATCTGAACCAATAGACATCCGCACCTCAAACTGTTTTTATGTCTGTAAAACAGCTTGGTACAGCACATGACCTTCATTCAGCTACAACGCCGAACCAGCATCCTGCTTGCCCCATTGATTTTCGGACTTTCGCTATTTGGGCTGCTCCACGGCGCAGTGGCGCCTGACCCGCAGATCGCCACTACATTTCGCGGCACCGAGATGATCTTTTACGGCAATGGCCTGTACCACGATAACAGCCTCTTTTTCGCCGCCGGGTTTATCGCCCAGGACATCATTGTCCTGTTCCTCGTGACACCGCTGATTTGCCTGTCCATCTATCTTATGGCCAAGGAACGGGTGGCAGGCCATATTCTCAACTATGGCGTCCTTGGTTTTTTGCTCTATGCCTATGCAAGCCTTGCCTTTTCAGCCACTTATAACATTGCCTTTTTTGGGTATGTACTGGTGCTCAGCATTTGCCTTTTTGGGACATTCATTGCCCACAATGGCGTCATGTCCTGTTTAGAAAAAGGCGCCTTTGATAAAGCAAAAGCGACCCTACCGAACAAGGCACTGGCGATCTATTTGGTTTTAGCCGGTAGCATCACAGTATTTGTGTGGGCGGAACCGTTGATCACGGCGCTGATGTCCAACGAACCACCCAGCCGGCTCGATCATTATACCACCAAGTTCACGGAGGCCATCGACATGGCGATCATTGCGCCACTGTGCATGATCTCTGCCTTACTGGTTTTACGTCAACAATTGTTTGGGTTCGCCTTGGCGATCCCTCTGCTCGGCACAATCATTCTGCTGCTGCCGAGCATCTCGACAGCGACCTTTGTTCAGCTGTGGGCAGGCGTGGAGTTCACCACACCTGAAATTGTCGGGCCGATCGGCGGCTTTCTGATCCTTGGCCTTTGGGCCTTGTGGCTGATGATCAGAATGATTGCGCTCTTAGAAAAACAGGCAGCCTAAACCGCTTTGGAATGCCGGGCCGTGCCTTTACCAAAATAAGCATCGAAACTGGCGGCGATGGCGCGGACAAAAGGTTTGCCCTGCCCCACTACCGCAAAGCACTCATCGTCATTTTCGATAAAGCCATCTTCATGCTGCGCGGCAATCAAATTGGCTTCGCGCAGAATAGCTTTCGCGGCGTCGCCATAGCGGGCCACCAAGTCGGTTTTATCGAAAGAAAACTGACACATAAGCTGTTCAATCACATGGCCGCGCATACGGTCTTCTTCCGTAAGGGCATAGCCTTTACCTACCGCCAGTTCGCCTTTGTCGATCATCGCTTGATACTGACCCGTGGGCACCACATTTTGAATATAGCCGTGGCGGTTTTGACCAATGGCAGAGCCACCAAAGCCGATCATCGCGTCCGCTGGATCAACAGTATAGCCTTGGAAATTACGCCGCAGCGTCCCATTGCGAGCGGCAATTGCCATTTTGTCATGCGGCAGCGCAAAGTGATCAAACCCAACGCGGTCATAACCAGCATCCACCAACGCATCGGCAGCCAAAAGCGCATGTTCAAACCGCTCAATTGTGCCGGGCAACGCCGCTTCATCAATCATCTTTTGATGTGTTTTCATCCACGGCACATGGGCATACCCAAACAGGGCAATCCGGTCTGGCTGCAAAAAAGCGGTTTTGGCCACCGTGTCCATCAACCGCTCTGTTGTTTGAAACGGCAACCCGTAAAGCACATCAAGATTTACCGATTTGATTCCGTGCGCCCGCAACGCTTCCACTACGTCGCGCGTGATCTCAAAACTTTGTGGCCGATTGATCGCCTTTTGCACCACTTCAGAAAAGTCCTGCACCCCGATGCTGGCGCGCGTCAGACCAAAATCCACCATGCCTTTGATTTGTTCGGGCGTGACATCGCTCGGGTCAATCTCAATGGAGATTTCTGCATCATCAACAAAATCAAAATGCGTGCGCAATACGCCCCGCAATTTTGCAAAATCATCTGCTTGCAACAAGGTCGGCGACCCACCGCCCAAATGCAATGAAACCACTTTCAAACGATGGGGCAATTTTGCCGCCACCATTTCAATCTCTTTATAGAGGCGTTTCAAATAGGCCTGCACAGGCGCATATTTCAGCGTTTGCTTGGTGTTGCAGCCGCAAAACCAGCACAACCGATCACAAAACGGAATGTGGATGTAAAGCGAAAGTTTGTCTTCCGACTCAAAGCCGGACAACCATTTGGCATAAACGTCATTGTTTACCGTATTGGTGAAATGCGGCGCGGTTGGATAAGATGTGTAGCGCGGTACAGGCGCGGCATATTTTTCGATGAGTGCGTGGTCCATAATCGTCCCCTATTCTGTGACCACAACCTAGCAGCGCTAAAAAATCCTTCCTTGATCAAGGTCAAAAAGGGTGCAACAAAACAAACTCCAAATAATGCGCCGTTCGAGCCGCAAATAAGAAATTCAATTAGGGGTATTCATATGACCGACGCGCCGCAAAAAATATTTGATGGCCATAATGATATTTTGCTGAAATTGCTGGATGAATGCAAAGACGATCCCGTGCGTGGCTTCTTCACTCCGCGCGATGGGCAGCATATTGACCTGCAATCGGCGCAAGAAGGCGGCTTTGCTGGCGGCCTGTTTGCCATGTTCATTCCCCCTGAAGATGGCAAAAGCTACGAAAAAGCGCCGAGCCAAACCTATGCGATTGGCGAAACCAACAAGATGATCAAGCTGCTGCGCGACATTCAGCGCGCGTCAGACGGCCAGGTGAAAATCTGCAAGACGGTGAAAGAGATTGAAGAGGCGTTCGCCGGCAATCAGATGGCCCCCGTTTTGCACATCGAGGGCGCAGAGGCGGTCATGCCCGACATGTCTAATCTGGAAAATCTTTATAAGGAAGGTTTGCGCTCGCTTGGCCCCGTTTGGAGCCGCGAAAACGACTTTGCTTACGGCGTGCCGTTCAAATTCCCCGCTTCGCCTGACACGGGCCCGGGCCTGAAAGACGCAGGCGTTGAACTGGTCAAAGCCTGTAATCAACTTGGCATTGCCCTCGATTTGAGCCACATCAATGAAAAAGGCTTTTGGGATGTCGCCAAACATAGCGACATGCCGCTTATTGCCAGCCACTCAAACGCCCATGCCCTGTGCCAATCCACTCGCAATTTGCTGGACAAGCAGCTTGATGCGATCAAGGACACAGGTGGCATCGCCGGGCTGAATTTTGGCACCATTTTCCTAAACCCAAAAGGCGTGGCGGACAGCAAGGTGCCGCTCTCGGTCATGGTGGATCAAGTGCGCTATTTGGTCGACAAAATGGGCGTTGATCATGTGGGCATCGGCTCTGACTATGATGGCACCGGCGTTCCCAATGAGGTGAACAGCACAGCCAAACTACCAAATCTGGTCAACGCGCTTAAGGAAGCGGGCTTCAACCAGGACGAGCTGGATAAAATCACCCACAAAAACTGGTTCCGCGTGCTCGGTGATTGCTGGGCCGAATAGACGCACACATTTTTGAATATTTTAAAGGCGCATCCCTTAAATGGGCGTGCGCCTTTTTTGTGATCCCTGCACATGAATCGGCTTTGGCTCAACTGGCCCGCCAACACGCACGGGCCGTGGCGCAAAACGCCCTAGTGTCGCAATGCGATCATACATAACGATCGCCCCCGCCGTTGCCACATTCAGGCAAAAGCTTGTGGGTATTTTGATGATATGATCACACATCTCCATAATCTCAGGCGAAAGCGATGCCCGCTCTGGCCCTAAAATATAAGCTGCCTGCGTCGGGTGTCGAAAGCTCGGCAAATCAATCGCATCGTCGGTCAATTCAATGCCCACCAATTGGCAGCGGTCGGGCAGCGTGATGTCGTTTGGTTTATCCCAGGCGTAATAAGGCATGTTGGTCAATGATCGCGAGGTGTCCGACACCATATCATTCAACCGCAAACGCGAGGCCGCCACGGTAAAACAAAAGCTCGCACCGAACCCATGTCCGGTGCGCGCCAAATTACCAAAATTCTGCATTTTGGAAATCTTCTCTGCCCCAATGGCAAAATATCCGCGCATCGACTCACCCATTTTTCGAAAAAGGATTTAGACAGTTTCCGCCGTTTTGGGAAGGTCTGGCGCATCCTCAGGTGAGGTGAACGGCACAAATTTGATCAATATCAGCGCAACGATCCCCAATACCAACGTGATTGTGCCACCAAAAACAAAGGGCACGCCAATGTGATAAATCGAGGCCAGAGTTGCCCCGATAAAGGGGGCAGAAATCATGGCAATCAGCGACAAGCTCTCATTCACTGCCGTCACGCGCCCCATTTTTCCTGACGGCGTTTCAAGCTGCAACACCGTCCTTAGCGGCACAAATGTGCCTGTGCCGACAAACCCAACCACGAAAAAGGCCGCCACAAAAATGTAGGGATGGATGGACCAACCATAAATAGCGACACTGCCCAACAGCATCGTCATAGCAGACACAATGATCATCGATGGTCCGATCAACAGAAAGGGATGGATGTGGCGCTTCATGCTGCCCAAGGTCACAGCGCCCAGAATGCCCCCGCCGCCCACGGCAGCAACAGATATGCCCAAAATGGTGGCGTCAAAGCCCAATTCACGCGTGACAGGTCCAATCAACGTGTCATGCAAAAATATGGCAAAGAAACCCATGGCGCCAAGCATGATTGTCGTCCAAAGTGCGGGCGTTGAAAACACAATGGCAAACCCTGAAAGAATGTCGTTCAACATCGAGGCCTTGCCGCCTGCTTCTTGTTGGGCGTCATGATCTTCGGTTTGTTTTGCCTCAATTTTCCGAGGCAACGTCATGAAGATTGCCATCGCCAACAGCGATACAGCCCCGTTCACCCCAAAAACTGCTTGTGGACTAACCCAAATCAACAATGCGCCGCCAACCGCAGGCCCTGCCACCTTTGACGCCTGATTGATCACATGGCTCACACTATTGGTGGCCATCAATTCATCACGTTCGACCAACGCTTGGATCGCCACCTGCTTTGCTGGCGAGAAGAAGCTGTCAATCGATGACCTCAACGCAATAAGCGCCAACATGATTTCAGGCTGACTGGCAAATATCAAAGAGAACGTTGAAAGTGCGCGGCCCAAGTTCGACAGCACCAACACACTTTTGAGATCGCTACGATCAACAAGCGCGCCCGCAAGCGGCCCAACCAAGATGTAGGGAAGCGAAAACGAGACCGCAAACCACGCAAAATAGATCGTGTCGACTTGCCAGACATAAGTGAACAACGTGATGACGGCCACATAGTCGAGCCAATCGGCAAAGTCCGCGGGCAATTGCGCAGCCAATATGCGCCGCATATTCTTATTCTTCGGCAGTCTCACCTAAATATCCTCCCCAAAATATATCCTCAGATATAGGTTGGGGAGAAATAACGTCAACGTTTGATCAGTTAAATTCTGAAATCCGCTGCAATGTTGCAAGGGAAGACAAGCACGCCGCCACCGCCTCACGTCCCTTATTTTCCGCATCAGCAGAACTGCGGACCACCGCTTGTTCTTGGGTATAAGTGGTTAAAATACCGAAGCAAATCGGCACTTCGGTTTGAAGGCTTGCTTCCATAATCCCCATGGTCGCCCCAAGCGAAATAAATTCGAAATGTGCCGTGTCACCTTTGATCACGCAACCCAAGCAAGCCACACCATCATAGCGACCAGATTGGGCCAGCTTTTTTGCGATCAATGGCATTTCAAACGCGCCCGGCGCTTCAAACACATCCTCCTCGGCAAGGGCCAGCCCGGCTTCGGCAAGTTCCAAACGCGCACCATCCAGCAAGCCGTGAGTCACTTTGGGATTAAACTGGCTCACAACAATCGCCACGCGGGCATTATCGATGATTGTGGTTTCACCACGGGTCTTAATCGTCTCACTCATATCAAACATTTTCCGGTAGATTATGGTTTAGTTTTTCGCGTTTGGTTTCAAGATAACCGGCATTCTGCGGAGTTGCCCCAACCTGAAGTGGCCGCACCTCCTGCAAAGTAATCCCCATGCCTTCCAGCGCTTTGGCCTTTGCAGGGTTGTTGGACAAGAGGCTGATGCTGTTCAGCCCCAAATCCTTCAAAATCGCAGCTGCAATATCAAATTGGCGCGCATCAATCGGCAGGCCAAGCGCACGATTTGCGTCCACCGTATCCATGCCCTTGTCCTGCAATTGATAGGCCCTGATCTTGTTGCCAATGCCAATGCCGCGCCCTTCATGGCCCCGCATATAGATGATGACGCCGCCATCGGGATGGGCGTCAATCTCAGCCATCGCCGCTTGCAATTGCGGCCCGCAATCGCACCGTTTTGAGCCAAAGGCATCGCCGGTCAAACATTCCGAATGCACCCGCACCAGCGGGTTATCGCCAAGCGGTTGATGAAGCAAGGCAACATGTTCCTCGCCGCTGGCAATTTCCCGATAGGCCAACACTTCAAAATCATGATTGGTGTGATGGGTGGGCAATTGGCTGGCGGCAACGCGCGACACCAAAGCATTTGACGCCCGGGTAGGCCCACCCAAATGCGCCACGAGCTCCGCAATCGACAGCATGGGCAGATCATGCGCCTTGGCAAAACTCTCAAGCTCATCACCCTTGGCCATGTGGCCATCTTCGCCCATCACTTCACAAATCACTGCCGCAGGGTTCAGCCCGGCCAATTGCATCAAATCCACTGAGGCTTCCGTATGACCATTGCGCACACGACTGCCGCCTTCTGCTGCGCGCAGCGGAAATACATGCCCCGGCGAAACAATCTCGCCTGGCAGGACATCTGGCTTAATCGCCGTCATAATGGTTTGCGACCGATCATAGGCCGAAATGCCAGTGGTGATCCCATCCCGCGCTTCAATCGAAACCGTGAATGCGGTAGAGCGGTTGGCGCGGTTTTGTTTGACCATGGGCGGCAGACCCAACCGATCAATCTGCTCGCCGCTCATCGGCAGACAAATCAACCCGCAGCCCTCTTTGGCCATAAAGCGTACCGCTTCAGGCGTGGCAAACTCAGCAGCGATAACCAAATCGCCTTCGTTTTCGCGGTCCTCATCGTCGGTCAGAACGATCATGCCGCCATTTTTCAAGTGCTCTACTGCGCGTTGTAACCGAGACATAGCCGCTCCACATATTTAGCAATAACGTCGTTTTCCACATGGATCTGATCGCCCACTTGCCGGGCATGCAAATTGGTGTGCGTCCATGTGTGAGGGATGATGGTCAGCCCAATGCGGCTGCCTGCCGCGTGATCATCAAGATTGTTGATGGTGAGGCTAATGCCATCCAGTGAAATTGAGCCCTTCTCCACGCAATAACGTCCTAAGGATTGCGGCAATTCCAGCTCGATCAAATGCGCACCAGCTTGCTCTTCAATAGAAGATAGCGTCGCAATGCCATCCACATGCCCTTGCACCAAATGGCCGGACAATTTGGTTTCCAGCGCCACCGCGCGCTCCAGATTGACTCGATCACCCGTTTGGATCGACCCAAGCGCCGTGCGCGACAGGCTTTCGGGGCTAACATAAAACTCCGCCAAGCCAGCGGCATCAAAGGTCACCACAGTGAGGCAAACGCCGTTGATCGCGACACTCTCGCCCAAAGCAAGGTCACCATAGGTTGTATCGATCTCAAAAACCCGCGCGCCATCATCGTCTCGCACAGATTGAACAGCGCCCAAACGATCAATTATTCCCGAAAACATCGGCTTCTCCTTCACACTGTTCGCCATTGAGCGAAGGATCAGCATAGACCGCACGAATGCGATCATTGTCTGCCAAACGTTCAATGGTGATATCAAGATTGACGAGTTTGAGCGCACGGCAAGCCGCGGCCAATTCCGGCCCCGCTTCCACAAGCACTTCCATGCATCCACTCTGCCCAAGATCCGCTAGCGCCGACTTTAAATCCGTCGCGATGATCGGCCTAAACCCACGGGCCCGCGCTTCCTGCAAATAGGCAGAAGGCACGCGTCCGCGCCGGTCCAAAATCACTAGGGGTCGCACCTTGTCGGATACATCATCCACATGTCGCACGGTGAAATGGGGATCATCTGCCAAAACGGTGCCCGACCCGGTCACAATGGCATCCGCCCGCCGCCGCAGCTTATGGGCAAATTTAAGGGAAGAGGCGCGTGTAAAAGTCTTATCACCGACAGGTGGGATCATGCTGCCATTTGCATCCACAGCAACCTTCAGCGTCACGAATGGCCGTTGGGTCTTAGCAAAATGCAGGAAAGGCGCGATCAATCGGCGGCAATCTAAATGCAACGCTTTTGCGAACTCTTCATGCCGCTTGGAAAGGAAGTGCACCTCAATACCCGCGTCGCGCAACTTGGCGGCCCCGCCGCCGATCACCCGGGGGTTGAGATCCTGAGTGCCAATCCAAACACTTTTGACGCCCGCATCAATCAAACCATCAACGCATGGGGGTGTGCGGCCAAAATGGGCGCATGGTTCCAGTGTCACAACTGCGGTATGGGGTTTCGATCCGGCGGGCAGTTCAGCCAGTGCCATCCGCTCAGCGTGCGGCTGCCCCGCCGCCTGGTGCGCACCAATGGACAGAATTTCTCCTGCCTGATCCAACAGCACACAACCCACAGGCGGGTTAGGTGCAGTTGACCCATCAAACAAACGCGCTGCCCTTAGCGCATAGCGAAACGCCTGCTCGATAAGAGCAGTGTCTTCAACCGGATTTTCAATTGGTACGACTTTCATTCGCCCACCTCAAAACATGATAGGGCGAAACACGTGCCATACGACACGAACAGCCTACGCCAAGGCGCACGACTGCTAAGACAATAGGCGCAAACACCCACTATGGGCGTCGCCAGTCTTTGTTCTCTCACATCCGGACTTTAACCGTCGGCTCCGGAATTACACCGGATCTGCTAGACCCTTCTGGCAGGAGCCAAAAGGCGCTCGCGGGCTGATGGATTTCTCCAATTACCGCCGGTGGGGAATTTCACCCCGCCCCGAGAACGGCCGCACTGCGGCCAAGTGGCAATAACTTAGTCGATTTCCGCCAGAACGTAAAGACAACAATAAATCAGCAAAAAGTGAACAGATCAGGCTGGCTTAACCGGTTGGCGCAAAACGGTTTTTAGTTTTTCCGGCGCCACACGGCGCGGATCATTCAAATAAATCTCATGATGTTTCATATGCATCTTCAACCCATTTTCGGGAATAAACTCATGATGCATTTTGTGAAGAATCGGCCCCTCATCATCATAAGATCCCACATGCAAAACCTGCACGCAATCGCCCTCATGGTAGGTTTCCAACCGCACCTTGCGCAGCAACTCTTCGCTGGTCGGCGGCTCCTTTTTCCCTGCATTTTTGGCGATGGCTGAGGTGCGCACCTGTTCCACATGGTCTTTGGTCAGCCATTCCGGCTGGCGGATCATCATCGTCCACAACCACTGATCCTTTTGCCGCGCGATAAAGGTATTCATGTCCTCTGCCCACCAAAGCCCTTGCAGGGGGCCGACAACATAGTCCTTTTCCAACTCGGTTTTAGATAGAAATTTCAAACCATAACTCATGCTGTATAGCGCACCGATCGAGGGCGCATAGCTTTCCCCAACAGGGCCGCCTTCCCCATCAATCATCAAATAATTCATGGGGGGCACATCAATTCGATCAAATCGTCCCACCTTGCCCGAATAGTAGGGTTTATCGCGTTTCTTGAAATCCAGTTTTTCCATGCTCACACCTCAGCCAATGGCAAATAAATGTCTGTGAGAAGGTCCGCTGGCGATACTTCACGTGGGTTGTTGCGATAGGCCTCCACACAAGGGGCATCGCCCAACTCATATCCATTGGTGGTGAGCCAAGTGCCAAAAAGCCACCGATAGGCGTCGGCCATTTCCGCATAGGCGCCCCGATAACGCAAAACGGCATAACGCCCGCCTTTCACCACCCGCGTTTGGAAATGCTCGGGCATCTCAACATCCCCCTCCATCACCGCACCGGCAAATGATTGCAGATCGGGTTCTGGCACGCTGTCGGGGTCATGGTAATAGATGGCCATGGCGTGCCGCATTTGAGGCAAAAGACCCGCTTGCCCGAGCCATCCAAAAACAGGCTCAAACACCCGCCCAATATCCATATAATCCCCTTGATGCGGCAAGCCGATCAAGGTCTGCGCTTCTATCGTTTTTATTTCTACGGGGTACAAATGCCCTTCTCCTTGCGCGATGGCCTCCTGCAATTTGACATGCGCACCTGCACGACGAAACTGTGCCGGAGGCTGACCATAAATCTGCGTGAAAGCCCGAGAAAAGGCAGCCAGACTGGAATAGCCCGACCGTTCAGCAATCTCCTCGATAGAGATCTTGCTGTGCGCCAATTGCCCCGCCGCGCGATGCAATCGCAATCGCTTCACGGTTGCGGCAATGGTTTCCCCCTGAATGGCCCGATAAACCCGATGCCAATGATAGGGCGACATACACGCCACATCGGCCAGAAGCTGCAAATCGATCGGCTCGTCCAAATGGTCATAAATATAATTGACCACCCGATCGATCCGCTTACGATAGCTAAGCTGCTGTTGGCTCATTTGCATTCTGCTCTTTTCCTTTTGATTGGCTCGGGTTAAAAGCATGCACAAAAGCGATTGATAAATCTTGCGCATTTGGAAATCTGTACCAATGCGCAATATTGTTTGCCAAAGGGAACATAAATGTCGACCTATTTCTACTTTGCATATGGCTCAAATCTATTGAATGAGCGGTTGCAAAATAGGTGCCCCACGGCCCGCCCTGTCGCCAATGCTTTTGCGCCAGGTTATGGCGTCAACTTTGGTAAAATCGGTCACGACGATCATGGCGGTTCCGGCAAAGGCACAATTTTTAAAAGCGACAACGCCAATGAACGGGTTTATGGCGTGGTCTATGAGATGCATCTTGAAGAAGCATCGATATTGGACCGGATTGAAGGCATTCATCTGACCCTGCCCACCACCTATATTCGCGACGCAAACTTTTTGGTGCACACCGATGCGGGCGACCAGTTTCAAACTGTCACCTATATCGCTGAGCCGGATCAAACGCCGCCAAAGCCATATCAGTGGTATTGGGCGCTTTGCCTGTCCGGCGCCATCCAAAATGACTTACCGAAAGCGCATCAGGAACATTTGGCCAGCTTTGAGCATATGCCCGATCCCGACCCGCAACGCCCCGGCAAACTGGAAGCTGAAATGTTGTTGAAAAAGGCCGGATTTGATTATCTGCTGGGCCCAGAAGCCGCTTAAAAATGCCCCCGCGCCCCGCATTTGATTATCGCCCCCCGCAAGACGCGCTCAACATCGTTTTTGAAGACGATCATCTGCTGGTGGTGGACAAACCCTCGGGCCTACTCTCCGTGCCGGGCAAAGCCGAACATCTGTGGGATTGTCTTGAATATCGCGCCCAACAATATTGCCCCGATGCCCGCATTATCCATCGGCTGGATATGGACACGTCTGGCATTTTGATTTTGGCCAAAAATGCCGCCGCGCACCGACACATTGGCCTGCAATTTGAACGCCGCCACACCAGCAAGATCTATCAAGCATTGGCGTGGGGACAGGCCGGGCGCGATGAAGGGCTCATCGACCTACCGCTCCGGTGCGATTGGCCAAACCGCCCGCTGCAGATCGTGGATTTCGCCAATGGCAAGTCGGCCCAAACCCGTTATCAAGTGCTGCAAAGAAATGAGCGAACCTCTCGGTTTGACCTGTTCCCAATCACAGGCCGCTCCCATCAATTAAGAGTGCACTTGCTTGCCCTCGGCCATCCCATTCTCGGCGATGATTTCTACGCCCCCGCATTTGTGCAGGCAGCCAGCGACCGCCTTTGCCTTCATGCCCGATATTTAGAAATTCACCACCCCATCGGTGGTGAACGCATCAGCTTTGGAAGTGAAGTGCCGTTTTAGGCAGCCGACATGGCGGCGCGGCTTTCCGCATCCGATATTTTCTGCCGCGTTAGACGCCCCATCGCATAAAGCCCCAACAGACCGCAGATAATGGCCGCCAATAAAAACGGACTGCGCAAGGCCCATTCCCGCCCCCAAAATGGCTCCATTATTTGAACGCAAAGGCCGCCCAGCAAGGTGCCTAGCGGCATCATCCCCCAACCGAAAAAACGGTAGACAGAGTTCACGCGGCCCAAAAGTGCGTCTGGAATAATACGTTGGCGAAAGGATACGGTATGGATGTTCCAGCCTACAATGCCAATGCCCCCAATAAAGATCACCATCCAGGCGAAAGCAAAGTTAGAGGCGAGGCCGATGGCCGTGTTTTCGAAAACCATCAACCCCATTGCAAACAGCAGCATAAACCTCATATCGAGCCAGCGCCCGAGCCACGGCACAATAAAACTGCCGATAAACCCGCCCAACGCCCCTGCGGTGAGCAACAGCCCGTAACCCGCCGCATCAAGACCCAACACTTCTTGAGCGAACAAGACATAGATGGCAACACCCATCATAAAGGCCGCATTAACGCCACCCAGGATGAGCGCCAAATCCCGCAAAATTGGAAAGCGCCACAGCCAGCCAAACCCGCTTTTCAGTTCAAACCAAAATGAAGTTGGATTCGCCGCGGCGGCCCTTTTTCGGGAAGATTGAGACGATGATGGCACAATGGCCAGCACCATAATGGCAGCAAACAGAAAGGCCGCCGCATTGACGGCCAAGGGCATAAACAGGGCGATGGCAATGAGAAAACCCGCAATCGGTGGTCCCGCCAGCCCATTCAGCAACATCTCTACGGCAGAGAATTTGCCGTTAGCTGCCTCCAATTGATGTTTTGCAACCAGGCTTGGCAAAATTGTTTGCCCCGCATTGTCGCGCAAGACTTCGCACATGCCAAAAATCAGTGCAGCGCAATAAAGTACGCCGAGCAAGACTAAGCGTGACGGTTCATCGCTGATATTGGCGATGTCCCCCGCGAAAAACACAGTTAGGGCGAACGCCGACATCACCACAAAGCGAATAAAATCCATCAAGACCATGATCCGCCGACGATCGAACCGATCTGTCAGCACACCGGCGGGCAAAGAAAAGAAAAACCATGGACCGCGCAAAAATACAGCGACCAGCGCCACAGCAACAGGATCTCGTGTGATTAAGGACGCGATCCAGGGAAATGCAACCAACCCGACGCCATCGGCCAAATTGGACGCTCCGGCAGCAAGCCAAAGCTTCGAAAAATTACGATTTATGAGCACTAAATTGTAAGCTCTTCCAAAAATTTATTAATATCATTGGGGCTGGATAGTATGCGCGTTGACGTGCCCAGTTCAATCAGTTTTTCACGGATCTTTGGCGCGCGCTGACTCCGATAGTTCAACACATAAAGGAGAAATTGCGGATCGAAACGCTCTGGACATCCAACAGCTGAATCTGGCCGGACCTTGCCGAAGCCAAAGGTCGTGCGCTTAAACACGCGCCACGTGCACAACCATGTGGGGAAGTCGAGAAAGATAATCAGGTCGGCGCGGGGCAATCGAAGATCGAACGTTTTGCTGTAATTGCCATCCATCACCCACTGATCTTCAGCACACATCGACGCCACCTTTTCGCGCCAATCCGCATGGTCGGGCTCCACCCACCCGGCCGAAAAATAGTGCTGATCCATATGCACAACGGGCAGATTGAGCTTCTTGCCCAGTGCCCGCGCCAGTGTGGATTTGCCAGAACCTGAGCCGCCCAATATCGCAATGCGTTGCATCACATCCTCCCCCAAAAGAGAGGAGGTTCTAGATTATTGCTTAATTGTTGGCAAGCTGAACCACAGATTTGAAGCGAGGTTGGTTCTGTGGCACCAGATTGACCACTTTGTAGCCACGCGCTTCCATATCTTTGAGCAATTGGGGCAGCATTTTCACGGTACGATTATGAATATCGTGGAACAGAACAACACCATGTCCGGCATTGGCCATCCGCTTGAGGGTGCGTAGTCGCACCTGATCGGCGCTATCGCTATAATAGTCTTTGGAGTCGACCTCCACATCCATAATCACATAGCCAGAATTTTTGACCGCTGTCCGCAATTGGGCATTTTGCGCCAAATAGGGAAAACGGAAAAACGGCGCTGGCTCTTTGTTGATGGGTGAAAGCGCCGCCACAACCGGACGCTGTCCGCGTTCAATTTCAGCCAAGGCTGCCGCCACATTCAGTTTGGTCAAATCCCCATGGGAATGGGTGTGCAGGCCAATTGTATGACCGCGTTTCGCCACTTCACGCACCAAACCGGGATGCGATTGTGCCGAACGGCCCAACATCAAGAACATGGCTTTAACGTCGTGCTCGTCTAGAATGTCGAGAATTTTTTCGGTCTTGCCCGGACGGGGACCATCATCAAAGGTGAGGACAAATTCGCCCTTGGCCAATTGAATGTCTTTTTGGAGTGAAACAGAAAGGGTACGCCCCTCAAGGGCTTGACCGCTCCTCCGCAATTCATATTGCGGCGATAATGACGCCGTCTTTATATCATCCACTTGTGGATCAGAATTACCGGTCAACAGTTTGCTTGCGATCTCGATTTTTTCATCAGCTTTCGCAGGCATTTCTTGAGTATATGCGGAGCGACTTGTTGTCGGTCCACTTTTTGGTGGCTTTGCACATCCACCCAGCATGGCAAGCACTGCCAAACCACAAATCACGCCACGCAACTGAACCATCACTCAAACCCAAAATCATGTAATCACACAATTTTTACTGGGTTTATGGTTAAAAATGCGTTGCCTTCGCCTTAGATTTGAACGGTATCGGTCAAATCTACAACATCATTTGCTTCAATTGCCGCCATCAATTTTTCAAATGCACGGCGTTCAATCACATACATTTGGTCGCCAGAAGGCGTGTATATGATTTGCTTTTCGACGCGCGCCAACGCGTCAAATAAACTATTATGCTCCATCTCGATTGCCTCGTCGTCGAATTGTAAAAAAAGGTCTAGGGAAATATGTCGTCAATTTCGATCAACGCGCGCTGATATAACAAAGTAAAAAAATTTTACTAGAACAAAAATTTATGTTCACATACAATAATTTTGTATGTGACAAAAATGCTACGAACCTCATAGTACGGTTACATGTCCGTACTGCCTATATTCTTGGTGGGGTCAAAACTACATCTTTGCCGCTTCTATAGAGCGCATGTTTTTGCTACACAGATTATCCCTAGTGCATACTTTGAGCGTATGCTCCCGAAATTGGAGGAAATTATGACGCGTCGCCAACGCCTGGAAACTCTCTTTGCGCAAGCTGCTGGATATATCGACCAGCAAACCGCTGGCGTAGTCCCTGCTATTCAACCCTCCACAACATTTGTGCGGGATGAGAACTACGATTTGCTGCGCGACAACAACATCTATGCTCGCGATGACAATGACATTGTGCGTTTGGCAGAAAAGATTTTAGCGACTGCCGAAAACGCGCGGGATGCATTGGTGTTTCCCACTGGCATGGCGGCCATTGCGGCGCTGTTCCGCACCACTCGGGCGGGACAAACGATTATCATGCAATCGCAAATTTATTGGGGCACCACAAAGTGGGTGCGCGAATATTGCGAACGCCGCGCCATCAAATTGATTGAGCAGGACACCAGCAAAACCGACGAAACGGTGTCACTGATCGCGGCGGAGAAACCGGCCCTTGTGTTCATCGAAACACCATCCAACCCCTGGCTGCGCGTCACCGATATCGGTGCAGTTGCAGCGGCAACCACCGATGCAGGCGGCATCTTGGGCGTCGATTCCACAGCGGCAGGGCCAGCCATCTCCAACCCACTCGATTTGGGCGCCCACATTGTGATGCACTCAGGCACCAAAAGCATCAATGGCCACTCAGACGTGCTGGCAGGTGTGTTGGCGGTGGATGATGAAACACGCCCCGTTTGGCAAGACATCAAAGTAGATCGCCACGATGCAGGCGCGGTAATTGGCAGCTTTGAAGCCTATTTATTGATCCGCGGCATGCGCACCCTGCCCTTGCGCATGGAGCGCATGAGTGAGAATGCCATGGCCGTCGCCCAATATTTGCAGGCCCATGACGAAGTCGATCATGTATTTTATCCTGGCCTTGAAAGCCATGAAGCGCACGCGCTGGCCAAAAAACAGATGCATAATGGATTTGGGCCGCTACTGTCCTTCACCGTGAAAGGCGACAAACAGCGCGCCCTCGATGCGGTGGGCAAGCTCCACCTGTTCAAACGCGCCACTTCCCTTGGTGGGGTGGAAAGCCTCGTGGAACACCGCTTCACGATTGAAAGCACAACAGGCATTCCAGAAACTTTGCTGCGCCTGTCTGTCGGCATTGAACATATCGAAGATTTGATCGCGGATCTGGAAACAGCGCTCAGCTAAGCCGATTGCGCCAGCAATTGCTGTGGTGTGCGCCCGATCAATGACGAAAATGCTTTGCTGAAATGCGCCTGATCAAAATAGCCGAGACGATGAGCCAACGCTGTGAGCGAGCGCTCTTCGCCTCGGTTGATCGCCTCCACCGCCTCAATCATGCGATAACGCTCAATCACCCATTTCGGGGACACACCCACATATTGCGCAAATAGGCGCTGCAGTTGCCGGGCATTGAGGCCCGATCTTTCCGCAAGCGTCGACACCCGAGACAGGTTTTGATCACCCTCAATCATATGCACCAAATCATGCGCCTGCACCGCCTTGGGATCATCTGGCGCGCTCAATGCTGCAATATGCCGATCCAAAATCTCCGCCATATCAGCCGGATCATCCAGCGCAATAAAATGCGCCTGCAGCTCTTTAAGGTCCAGGCCCAACGCGGCAAGGTCGGTTTCACGCTGATCCGTCAGTTCCGAAAGCGAGCGTTGCCAAACCGGAAACAGATGGCCCGGGCGAAACTTTGCGCCGATCACGCGCCCCTTCCCCACCAGCTCATAAAAGAACCTATGCGTTTGCACCCCAAACAAGCCTGAGCCAGCCTGCGGATCGAGCACAAAATGCGCGCTCGGATGGGGCAGATTTTCTTGCCGATAGACTGGCTTTTCGCCCCGATCCCATTCGATCACCCAATAATTCTCAATCCACCGCGCCGCGCCATCGGATGGCACAATGCGCGTGAGATCAAATTCGGCCATGGAGAGGCGCTTGGCGATCAGGCCACGCGCCGGACCGAGCTGGGGATCAGATTTTTCCATCAGATTGTCGCGAAATTACAATTCATCTTGCGCCGACTTTGCCAAGCTCAAGGCAAATCAACAAGGGAAATCAACATGAAACTTTCCGGCACCTACACCCATTTCGCTTGGGATGAAACTGTGGTTAAGCAGATCAATGACCAGCAAAAACTCAGCGAGGCACTGGTAAAAGAAGAATTTGACGGCGACTTGAAGGGCAGCGCCAGCATCAAAATGCAGATTTTTTATTGCGAAGAAGGCACCGCGCAATATCACGGCTTCCGCCTGTTCAATGGCACGCTCAAGGGCGAACAGGGCACCCTAACCATTTTGGAAACGGGCACCTGGACCAAAGATAAGGCCACCACAAACTGGCAAATTGTCGAAGGTTCTGGCACCGGCGCATTTGAGGGCGCAACGGGCAACGGTGGTTATGAGGCAGGCCACACCAAGCAGGTCGATTGGCATTTGGAGCTGACGCGCTAGACGTCATCCTTCGGCGCCAAATAGACCGAGAGAAAATAGCAGCTGGCAAAAATCAGGGCGGCGCCTGCCCATTGCAAGGGCGTGGGCACATGCGAAAACAGCACCAGCCCCAATAGGGCCGCCCACACAACACTGGTATTGTCGGTGATCGCAAAAACGCTCACCGGCAATTGCTTAATCGCCACCACGGACCAATAACCCGCCAACGCGCCAACCACACACGTGGCGGCCAGAACACCCCATTGTCCGCCACTCAGCGGCACATATTGCAAAAGGCCAGGCGATAAGATCAGCGCCGCCAGGGAGAGCTGGATCAGTGACATCAAAATCGGCCCTTCCTTTTGCGTGTGGAATTTCAGAAAAGCCAGCAAGGTCGCTTCCAAAACAGGCACTGCGATCAAGGCCAGAAGCGGCAAAAGTGACACGCTGATTTGACTCGCGAACAAGCCCTCACTGATCAAAAACAGCAAGGCCCCAAAAAGCCCGACCAGAAGCGCCAAGGCGATTTTTGCGTCAAACCTTTCCTTGAAAAACATCACGCCATAAAGCGTGCTGATCAATTGGCCGGTCAGCGCAAACGCCGCCACTGTGACCAGTGCAAAATGCGCCAGCGCAAAAAAGAAGCATAGCGTCACCAGCGCTGCGCCCGCCGCACGCAGCAAATGCAAGCGCCACTGCACCCCCGCAAAATGAAGATGCTGCCCCCAAACTGCCACGCCGAAAAACAATAGCGCACTGCCAGTCGTGCGCATAAACGCCACCTGCCCCACAGGCAGGCTGACCACCAAAACCTTTACCAGCGCATCCATCAACGCAAAGGCAAACATGGCCAAAAGGGCCAAGCCCAACGCCGAAGGCTTTATGCGGTGGAATAATCCGGTCATCGCTTCGGTGTGCGGCGCACCTGTTGCCGCCCAACCGATAAGCAAGCGGCGATGATCATAAATGCCCCCACCCATGTGGTGAGCGCTGGCACTTCCATAAAGAAGATAAAGCCAAACATCGCAGCCCACAGCAGCGCAGTATTTTCAGTGAGCACAAACACCGACGCCGGCAAATTACGCAACGCCGACACATAGAGCACAAAACCCAAAGCGCCCAAAAAGCCCACACTGGCGAGGCGCAAACCGATATCCAAACTCGGCACATCAAGCTGCACCACAGCAAATGGCGCCGCCACAAGCGCGATAAAGAATGCCTGCAGGAAGGTGATTATGGTGGCATCCGCCTGCCGGCTTTGGCTTTTCATCACCACAATGCTCAAGGCATAACCAAACGGCCCCAGCAACGCCGCCACCCACGCCCACAAATCACCACTTGCCGAAAAGTCTGCGCCATTGCTGCCGCCAAAAACAATCACCATCGCCCCGGCAAAGCCCAATATGGTGCCGAAAATCAGGGTTTTCGTGACCTCTTCTTTGAGGAAAACTACCCCCATAATGCTCACCAAAATCGGGGCGACCATAAAGATGGCCGTCACCAACATCAGCGGCAATTCGCCCACCGCATAAAAGAACGCAAAGGCGGTGGCGCCAATCATCATTGCGCGGATGAAATGCAAAGGCAGTTGCGCGCGGGTGGGAAAATGCGAGCCTTTGTAAAGGGCAAGACCGCCCAACAAAACGGCCGCAACGCCTTGTCGGAAAAACAGAATGGTCAAAGTGGAGGCGTCGCCCGATAGCGACTTAACGCTGGCGTCCATCATTGAAATGACGGCGATAGCCGCCACCGCAAGCAGCAGTGCTTTTGTTGTCGACATGTCCATTGTGCGTCAGCCCGAAATTAGCGTGAACGACAATGGTTAGACCAATTCAATTGACGCGGCAAGAGTGCGGCAAAGGCCTAGCCTTCAATTTCCTCGCGCAACATTTCAATTTCCAGCCATTCTTCTTCCGCCGCATCTAGCTTTTGCTGGGTGGCGCCAAGCTCTTCAGTCAGCTTTTGAAATTTCTCAGGTGCCTTGGCATAAAGATCCGCGTCAGCGAGGTCTTCATTCAGCTTGGCCACCTTTGCCTCTAACTCTTCCATAAGCTTGGGCAGGGTTTCCAGCGCATGCTTGTGCTTGAAACTCAGCTTTTTCTGCGGTTTCGGCGCCGCAGGTTTGGCCTCTGATTTCGGCTTTTCTTTTTTTGGCTTCGGCTCGCTTTTGCGCTGACCTACACCGTGCCCCCGCAGGGCCACCATATCCGAATAGCCACCAGCATATTCGTGCCAATGACCATTGCCTTCATGCACAAGTATGGAGGTCGCCACACGATCCAGAAAGTCCCGGTCGTGGCTCACCACAATCACCGTGCCATGATAATCGGCCAGCATTTCCTGCAGCAAATCCAGCGTTTCCAAATCCAAATCGTTGGTCGGTTCGTCAAGGATCAACAGGTTCGAGGGTTGCGCCATGGCCTTGGCCAACAGAACCCGCGCCCGCTCGCCGCCGGACAGCTTGCCAACGGCGGTGCCCGCTTGTTCCGGTGAGAACAAAAAGTCCTTCATATAGCCGACCACGTGCTTGGTTTGGTCGCCAATAACAATATTGTCGCTGCCCCCGCCCGTCAGGCTATCTTTCAAGCTCGTTTCGGGGTCAAGCTGCGCCCGCTTTTGGTCCAGCACCGCAATATCGAGCTTGGTGCCGAGTTGCACTTCGCCGTCGTCAGGTGCCAACTCCCCCGTGATCAATTTGATCAATGTCGATTTGCCAGCCCCGTTGGGGCCAACAATGCCTAACCGATCACCGCGCATCACACGAAGGCTGAAATCTTTCACAATGGTCAGATCGCCAAAGGCTTTGGACACATTTTTCACATCCGCCACAATCGCCCCGGATTGCTGGCCCTCGGTCGCCTGCATTTTCACATTGCCCGTGGGTCCGCGATGGTCCACCCGCTTTTGTCGCAAATCAGCCAATTCCGACATGCGCCGCACATTGCGTTTGCGCCGTGCGGTTACCCCGTAACGCACCCAATGCTCTTCGCGCACAATTTGCCGATCCAGCTTATGCTGCTCCAGCTCTTCTTGCGCCAAAATATCATCACGCCACTGTTCAAAATGGGCAAAACCCTGACTGTTTTGCCGGGTTTGCCCCCGATCCAGCCACACGGTGGATTGAGTTAAATCTGACAGAAAGCGCCTATCGTGCGAGATGATCACCATCGCCGATTTCATCGACTTCAGCTCATCCTGTAGCCATTCAATGGCGGGCAGATCCAAATGGTTGGTCGGCTCGTCCAACAGCAGCACATCAGGCTCCGGTGCCAAGGCCCGCGCCAGCGCCGCACGGCGCGATTCACCACCTGACAAGCCAACAGGTGAAGCCTCTGGATCAAGACCGAGTTCACTTAAAAGATAGGGCGCGCGATATTGGTCATCCCCATCCACCAGGCCGTCCTGCACATAGTCCAACACAGTTTCATAAGCGCTCAAATCTGGCTCTTGCTGCAAATAGCGCCAGGTGACGCCGGGCTGCACAAAGCGTGTACCACTGTCCGCTTCAACATCGCCCGCCAGGATTTTCAGCAAGGTCGATTTGCCCGAACCATTACGTCCCACCAAGGCAATACGCTCTCCCGGCGCCACAAAAAGCGCTGCGCCTTCCAACAAAGGCGTGCCGCCAAAAGTGAGATAAATATCTTGAAGTGAGAGAACTGCGCTGGCCATATGAGATCTATATATTCCTGTTTAGGGTCTACTATCATTGATTGGCATAAATACAATGGCCAAAAACCAGACCAAACCGCAAAGGCATCCTCATGAGCGCACAAATTGACACTTACCTGATCGAAGCCGACGAACTGGCCGCAAAGCTGGGCCAACCCAATCTGGTTATTTTTGACGCGTCCATGCATCTGCCCGGTGCCAACCGTGACGCAATCAAAGAATATCAAGAAAAGCACATCCCCGGCGCCATGTTTTTCTCGATCAAGGAACTGTCGGACCCGAACTCCACTCTGTCGCACACCATGCCCAGCGCCGCATTCTTTCAGGATCAAATGCAAAAAATGGGTGTCAACAATGATGACCCCATCGTGGTCTATGATACCCAAGGCCTGTTTTCTGCCGCCCGTGCCTGGTGGATGCTCAGCCAAATGGGCGCAAGCAATGTGCGTATTCTCAATGGCGGTTTCCCCTATTGGGAAAAGCAAGGCCATCCCACCGAAACCGCCCAGCCCACGCCAAAGGCCAACGGCAATTTCACTGCCGCCTTCGATGCACAAAAGCTGGTGCCGTTTGAAGAATTACTCGACTTAGTGAATAAGGGCGACCAAAGCTGCAATATTCTTGATGCCCGCGGCCCGGGCCGCTTCAAAGGCGAAACCGACGAGCCGCGCGAGGGCATGCGCGCGGGCCATATGCCGGGTGCCCAAAATCTGCACTATGCTGCGTTTTTGGACGATGAAGGCCGCCTGCTCCCCAAAGCTGAGCTTGAGCAGATCATAAATGAGAAGTTCGACGCCTCAAAACCCACGATCACCACTTGCGGCTCCGGCGTCACCGCCTGCGTCATCCTTTTGGTGCTGGAGATTTTGGGCCACAAAAACACGCGTCTTTATGACGGTTCATGGAGCGAATGGGGCGCACGACCTGAAACGCCAATTGTAAAGGGCTAGACAAATCTCCGCACAACCTATATTGCAAATGTTTATCAAGCAAACTTTTGCAATAAAGGCACTATGTCCCTTACCGATCTGGAACAAAGATTATTGGCCGAAATCACGGCCCACCCTTACGCCAGCCAAAAAGAGCTTGGCGAGCGTCTGGGCGTGGCACGGGCAACTGTCGCCAATTATATTGAGCGCCTGCAAGCCAAGGGCTACATTCTCGGGCGCGCCTATATTGTGGCGCAACAGCAAAGCATTTTGTGCATAGGCGGCGCGGTGATGGACCGGGTGCTCAAGCTGAAAGAGCCCGGCATTTTGGAAACCTCCAACCCGGCGAGCGCTGAAGAAACCCGTGGCGGCGTGGCCCGCAATGTGGCTGAAAATCTTGCGCGCTTGGGCGAGCCCACCAAACTGCTTTCAATCGTCGGCGACGATGGCGCGGCAGACGCGTTGAGCGCCGCCACCACACAAAGTGGCGTCGACCTTTCCCACATGGTGCGCAACCGCAACTTGGCCACAGGCACCTACACTGCGATTATGCAGCCCGATGGCGGTCTCTATCTGGGCGTCGCGGATATGGACATTTTCAACCAAATGGACGCAGCTTTTGTGCAAACCCATTTGGGACTGATCAGCGGCTCAGCCCTGATATTTGCCGACACCAACTTGTCGGCGGATGGCTTGGCCAAACTCGTCACCCATTGCCGCGACCAGAATATTCCGCTGGCCGTTGACACTGTTTCAATTCCGAAATTCAAACGCCTGCCGGACGATCTCAGCGGCATCAGCTATCTGTTCTGCAATAAGGACGAAGCTTTGGCTGCCACCGAGCAAGCAACACCAGACGCAATGATCACTGCTTTGATCTCACGCGGTGCCGAACATGTGATCATCACCGACGGCGCCAACGGCGTCTATCTCTCTTATCAAAACACCATGCAGCACCTTGCCGTGCCTGCGGCCGAAATCGTGGACGTTTCCGGCGCGGGCGACGCCTTTGTGGCGGGCACGCTGCATGGTCTTAATCAAAAGCTGCCCCTTGCTCATGCCGCACAATTCGGCATCGGCGCAGCGCAACACACCCTCAAATCCACCCTGCGTAACAGCCCCGACCTCTCCCACACGGCGGTTGAAACATTTGCGCAGCAGCATTTTGCATCCAACTAAGGATTCCTCCCATGAATTTTGATCTTCAATTTGGTGCACATGTCGCCGAAGCCTTGAAAAACAACACGCCCATTGTGGCGCTCGAAACCACCGTGGTGACCCACGGCATGGCCTATCCCAGCAATCTGGAAACAGCGCTCACCATGGAAAATGCCGTAAAAGAAGCCGGTGCTTGCCCAGCGACACTCGGCATTGTGGATGGACAGGTGACTGTCGGTTTGACCGAGGAGCAGCTGAAAGACTTTGCCACAAGCGAACGCGGTTCAATTGCCAAATGTTCGCGCCGCGACTTTGCGCCATTGTTGGGCAAAAACCAATCCGGCTCTTTAACCGTCGCAGGCACCATGATCGTGGCCGCTGCCGCCAAAATCGACATCTTCGCTACCGGCGGCATTGGCGGCGTGCACCGCGGCCACCCATTTGATGTGTCCGCTGACCTGACCGAATTGGGCAAAACGCCCGTTGCCGTGGTCTGCGCGGGTGCCAAGTCGATCCTTGATTTGCCGCTTACCCTTGAAGTTTTGGAAACCCAAGGCGTGCCCATTGTTGGCTATCAAACCAAAAACCTGCCCGCTTTTTACACACGCGATAGCGGCTTGGCCCTGCCCCACAGTGTGGACAATATTGCCGAAGCTGCCGCCACCTACACTGCATGGCGCGACTTGGGTGCAGATAGCGGATTGCTGTTCACCAACCCGGTGCCAGAAGCGGACGCGCTGAGCAATGATGAGATGGAAACCATCATCGACAAGGCAATCGCCGAAGCGGACGCGAACAACATCAAAGGCGCGGCAGTCACCCCATTTGTTTTGGGTAAAGTGGTGGAATTAAGCGAAGGCCGTTCACTCAAAGCAAACATTGCGCTATTGATCAACAACGCGAAACTGGCCGGGGAGATTGCCGTCGCGGCCAAACGATAGGCGTTTTAGGGGTTGAGAGCGACGAATGATCACCAGAAACGATGATGCAAGCGTAACTCAACCGCTCAAATTTTTGCTCATTGCAGGCGTTGCCCTTTTGCTGGGGCTGCGCCTTTTCTTTTGGCTAAGCGGCAATATGGTGGCGGACGAAGCCTATTATTGGATGTGGTCGCAACATCCAGCCATTTCCTATTATGACCATCCGCCGCTCAACGCCTGGACCCTTTGGGCGGCGTCCAAAATGGTTGGCTGGAATGTCTGGGCTTTGCGCCTTATGCCGGTTTTGACATTCCTGGCCGACATTTGGGTGCTTTGGCTCATCTCCAAACAAATCAGCACCGCCCCCAAGCGGCATTTTGCAGTGACCTTTGTGTTGTTTCTCAGCACGCCCATCTTCCTCACCATGACCATGCTGGCGCTGCCAGATCATCTCATGGTGTTGCTGCTGCTGCTCGGCCTGTTGTTCTTTCTTAAATTCTTTATTCCGCTCAACGAAGATCAGCCCCCCGTTTGGCTTTGGCTATATGCCGCATGCATCTGCGTCGGGCTGGCCACGCTGGCCAAATATAACGCGGTGCTCCTGGGCGCGGGCGTCTTCCTCTACGCAGTTTTCACCCCCAATGCGCGGCGCATCTTTCGTCATGGACAGAGCTATCTCGCCTTTGCGCTTTTCCTTCTGGTCGTCGGCCCTGAGATTTATTGGAACATCAACACCAACGCCTCCTCCATCAGTTTTATTTTGCGCGATCGACATGCGGGCCTGCCGTCGGAAAACAATTTTAGCGGTCTGATCGGCTATCTGGCTGGCATGGTTGGTTTTTTGTCGCCCTTTTTGATCTGGCCCTTGGCAAAAACTCTATGGCCCCGACCCAACGCGCCCGCTGGCTTGGGCATCGCGAAGTTTGCGTTCTGGACCTCCAGCCTTCTGTTTCTGGTGCTCTCATTCACCACAGACATCATGTTCCATTGGAACCTTGTGGCCTATATCGCAATCCTGCCCTTTCTCGCCCAATATGTGCGCTGGGGGTGGCTTACATTTGCGCATGTGGTTTATGGCGTTCTTCTGGCGGCGATCATTGCTTTTAACTTTGGCGTTTTGCCCATCCGCACCTATTTCAGCACCGCCGACTATTTTTCCGCCCGTTCATTCGGCTGGACGGAAACCGCAACACGGGTGCAAACACTCATGGCTGAACATGACATAGGCTTTGTGGCGGGCACACATTATACCATTTCCGCCCCCCTAGGGTTTGCAATGCAAGACGCAAATGTCACTGATTTGGGCGGCGCCCCTTCTCAATTTCGCTATTGGTTTGAGCCAGCCCAGCATTTGGGCGAAAACGCGCTCATCATCACCCACGCAGGCAATGGCCTGGGGGAAACCCTTGCCGATCGCTTCGAGACAGTCGAGCTAGTCGACACAATAGAAATCTACCGCCAAGGCTATTTGGTGGAAAAGCGCCACACCTATTTAGCAACCAACTTTAAAAACTAGCCAAAAAAAGGGCGCCCAACCGCAGTTGAAGGCACCCATTTCAGATTGAAACGCGTCTACTCCTAGCGCGCTTTAATCGGGTCACGCCATGCAATGGCTTTGCTCGCAGGGTAGCACCCCACCGCGACCTTCTTTGAATAATTGCCAGAGATGATTTTGACCTGGCCATTGTCACATTTGCCCATCACAACCCCCACATGATTGCGCATCACCATGATTGAGCCCACCTTGGCGGTTTTTGTGGTCTTGCCATAAGAGGCAAAGTCTCGGGCGCGGTTCGACCCGCGCGATTGAAATCCAGCCCGTTTCAAAATTTGATCCATATAGCAGGCACACCATTTTGACGGGCATCCACCGGGGCGGCGCTGCCCCAAATCTTTTTCCATCAGTCTAACCAAAGGGGTAGCCTGTGCCGGCACCACTGCAGAAAACGGCAGCACAAGCGCAAGCACGGCAATCACCGCGCGCAAAGTCATTTTGTTCATGTAGCTGTTCACCAAGCGGACGCGGTGCCCTGCACCAAAACGTCCCGATTATCCTATTGTTCGTCAAACGCGCCAACCAGCAGGCACGCTCAGATAAAAGCGCGAAACATCGCGACGGGCCGCCATGTGGCGCCCGAATGTGTCAGAAATGAGGACCCCTTGACGCTGCGCGGCAAAACCAATCAAATGATCAAAAAATCCCTCCCTTCGCGCAGCAATAGAGGCGTTTATGCAACATTATGATGTGATTGTGGTTGGCCTTGGGGCCATGGGCAGCGCAGCTGCCTTTCAATTGGCCAAGTCCGGCACCAAGGTTTTGGGCCTTGATCAACACACACCGCCACACATTCATGGGTCCACCCACGGGGAAAGCCGCCTGACCCGGCAGGCAATTGGGGAAGGCTTCGCCTATGTGCCCTTTGCTTTACGCGCCCACGAAATCTGGCGCGAGATTGAAGCCGAAACTGGCGAAAAACTGCTCAATGAAATTGGCGCAGTGATGATCTCCAGTGATCAATCAGACCAAGCCACGGCCAAAAAAGGCTTTTTGGCAACAACCGAGGCAGCCGCCAAGAAGTTTGACATCCAACATGAAATGCTCACCCCGGCGGAGGTGCGCAGTCGATTTCCAAACTTCCTCATCAGCGACAATGAACATGCCTATTTTGAACCCGGCGCCGGCTATTTGCGGGCGGAGCAATGTGTCGATAATCAACTCAAGCTCGCGGAAAAATATGGTGCCGACTTGCGATATGGACAGGTCGTGGGCGAAATCATGCCGCAGGCCGATGGCGCGGTTAATGTGCGCACGCAACAAGAAACCTTCAGCGCCGCAAAAGTGATTTTGAGCGCCGGGCCATGGGTGCGATCATTTCTCCATCCGAAATGGCACGATATTTTCCAGCCCACCCGACAGGTGCTGCATTGGCTGGATATCGAAAAAGACCATCAATCAGCTTGGGAAAATAGCCCGGCCTTTGCCTGGCCTCATGGCGAAGAGCCCGACGACTTTTTCTATGGCATGCCGTCACTTGCCGCGCCACATCAATTCAAAATGGCATCCGAATTCTATGGCGCGCCAACATTGCCGGAAGAGACAAATCGGGAGGTTAGTCGCGCAGAACAAGACGAATTTTTCCGCCGCCACCCAAAAGATCGACTGCTCGGGTTGAACCCGAATGTCGTGCGCTCCGCAACCTGTCTTTATACCGCAGCGCCGGACGGCCAGTTTATTATGGATGATCACCCTGATATGGAAAATGTTTTTCTGGTATCGCCCTGCTCCGGCCATGGCTTCAAGCACAGTGCCGCCATTGGCGAAATGCTGGCCCAACTCATGACAAAGGGCGAAACATCTTACGACATTTCGCCCTTCAAATTGTCACGATTTAATCGGGTCTAGCTCGTCACCATGCGGGTGATATAGAACCCTGCTGCGGCGGCAGTCGCGGTCAGGGTCGCACCCCAAATCATATCGACGATGGCCACACTCACCGGCCAATCTTTCAACGTGGCATAGTTGGTCATGTCATATGTGCCATAGGCGAGCAGCCCCAAGAGCGCGCCTGAAATCACGGCGGGCATCACCGAACCGGCCTTAAGCGCGGGCAAAACTGCGAAATAAACGATACCCACAACATAAAACAAATAGAACACACCGGCGGCGGCGAAGTTCGGACTATCCGCCATTAAATGGCTGATGCGTTCAAAATAAAAGTTACGGGCGACATAGCTAAGCCAAACAAAGTCAATTCCCAGAAAAACCACCAATGTGGCGACGTAAGCGATTAGATTGGTCATGTTGTTGCTCCTGTTGTAAGACTTACGCCATGGCCAAGCTAGGCGGATCACTCTTCAGCCCCAGTTCGTCAATTTATTACGGGGAACGTTGTGATCCATTACACACAAGTCCGCGTTTCTTCTACATCAGATTTATCGATCGGAACCGGACTTTATGAGTAAATTGAACATTGCCGTCGTCGGCTCAGGTATCTCAGGTTTAAGCGCGGCTTGGTTGTTGTCCAAAAACCATAACGTGACCCTATACGAAGCCAATGATTATTTGGGGGGCCATTCAAACACGGTTGAAGCACCCGTGCCTGAAGGCAACATTCCGGTCGACACCGGCTTTATCGTTTACAACGAGCCAAACTACCCGAACTTGTCAGCTCTGTTTGAGCATTTTGACCTGCCGACAAAACATACGGATATGAGCTTCTCATTCACCATGAATGGGGGCAAATATGAATATTCGGGTTCAGGCCTCAACGGGTTCTTTGGCCAACGCCGCAATGTGGCCAACCCCATGCATTGGAGCCAATTGGCCGACATCTTGCGGTTTTTTAAATCAGCTCAATCACGCATCGCCACCTATAACCAGGAAATTTCGCTGGGTGATTTTTTGGCGCGCGAAGGTTATGACCGCCCCTTCATTGATAATCATATTATCCCCATGGGTGCCGCCATCTGGTCCACCAAAGCCAAGGCGATGATGGATTATCCGGCACAAACATTCATCAATTTCTACCACAATCATGCGTTGATGAAGGCCATTCAAAAACCGGATTGGCGCACTGTGATTGGCGGCAGCCGCGAATATGTAAAATGCATGATCGCCGACTCGAATATCGACGTGCATCTATCCACACCGATCAAAAAGATCATGCGCCACCCCAATTACGTGCACATCGAAGATGGCAATGGCGTTTTGCGCCCGTTTGACCATGTGGTGATGGCCAGCCACGCTGACCAAAGCCTTGCGATGCTCGACGATGCCAGCGCAGCGGAACAGAATTTGTTGCGCCACTTCCCTTACCAGCCGAACAAAGCTGTGTTGCACACCGATGATGCTTGGATGCCAAAGCGCAAACGACTTTGGTCATGCTGGAACTATTTGAAGCAAACGGTGAACGGCGAAGATGAATTGTGCGTCACTTATTGGATGAACGAATTGCAGCATTTGGAGACCAAAACTGATCTGTTCGTCACCCTCAATCCGACACGTGACATTCACCCCAAAGCGGTCATCCAAAGCTTTGACTATATGCACCCGGTTTTCGACAGCGAGTCAATCGAAGCGCAAAAAGACCTGTGGCAGCTTCAGGGGAAAAACCGCACCTGGTTCTGTGGCGCTTATTTTGGCTATGGCTTCCACGAAGATGGTATCCAGTCCGGCTTGGCCGTCGCCGAGCAGTTGGGCGGCGAAGCCCGCCCGTGGCAGGTTGAAAATGAATCCGGCCGCATCAACGTGACACCATTGGCACCGCGCGAGGCAGCAGAATGATGGAAAGCGCAGTTTATGATGGCATCGTAACACACAAGCGGCTGCGGCCGATTGAGCATAAATTGCGCTATGGCGTGTTCAACCTGTTTGTCGAAGTCGATGATTTGGACCGCACCGCTGAACATTTAAAACTGTTTAGCCACAACAAATTCAATCTCTTGTCTTTGCACGATAAAGATTTTGGCGACGGCACAGGACAAGACCTTCCGGGCTATTTGAAGGATCTGGCCGAAAAAGCCGGAGTCAAATCTGAAAAGCTGCGCTTTTTCATGCTTGCCTATCCGCGCATCCTCAATTTCGCCTTTAATCCGTTGACCACCTATTACGCGGTGGAACGCGGCAAAATCAAATTGATGATCTATGAGGTGCGCAACACATTTGGCGAGCGCCATACCTATGTGATCCCTGCGGGGGAAGCCGAAGATGGCGTGATTTGGCAAGATTGCGCAAAGCAGTTTTACGTCTCACCGTTCAACAATGTCGAAGGCAATTATCGCTTTCATGTGACCAAACCCGGTGAAGAATTGACCTTGGGCGTCGCGCTGAAGGATGCGGACGGTGCCCTGCTCAATGCCTTTGTGCATGGGGAGCAAAAGCCACTTACCGACATGCAACTACTAAAGTCTCTCGGCCGAACAGGCTGGATGACAATGAAAGTGGTGTTTGGCATCAACTTTGAAGCGCTGAAGTTGTGGATTAAAGGGTTGCGTCCCAAGCCCAAGCCAGACGCGCCCAAACGCGCCATCGCGATTTTCAAAAAACCACATAATGTTGACTAAACAACGCGGCTAAATCGAAGCCCTGATCCGGCGCATCACAAACAGGTAGAGCCAGTTTGGGGCCACTCGCAACATCTTCATAACCAGCGTAAAGCCGAATGGGAACGAGATTTCAAACTTGCGCTTGGCCAATCCCTTATAAAGCGCCTCGGCTGCCTCGTCGGCTGACATCAGACCCGGCATGGGGAATGGGTTATCTTGCGTCAACGGTGTATCCACAAAACCCGGATTAACGATGCTCACGCCGATATTGTGCGGCTCCAACTCGACCTTTAAAATCTCTGCCAGATTGATCAGCGCGGCCTTGGTTGGGCTGTAGGCGATGGAACGCGGCAAGCCGCGATAGCCTGCAACGGAGGCAATGATGGCAATATGCCCGACGCCACGCGTCTTCATCATGGGGATCAGTTTGTCGACCGCGTTAAGGGTGCCAAAATAATTGACTTCCATGCCCGTACGAATGGGAGCCATGTCCATCTGGTCGCTGTCCATAATCGTCCAGGCACCCGCGCCAAGCACAACGAAATCGATGGGCGCACGGTCCGCAATCATATCGATTGCCGCGTTCATCATCGACACGTCGGTTACATCCACCGGAAAGGCACGAATATTCTGGCCTTCAGAAACCAGTGAATTCAGCTTGTCTTCAGAACGCGCAGAAACGGAAACGAGCGCGCCATCCGCATCGAGCTTTTTGGCCAAAGCCCGCCCGATCCCGGTGCTGGCGCCCGTGATCCAAATGTGTTTGCCTTTAAAGGACATATATCACCTAAATCCGCACGAAGGGCTGCATCAACCGAACGATCAGATCCTTAAACCGTGTGGGCGCTTCAGTCGCTACAAGACAAATACAGGCCTCGCCTGGCTCCACAATCGGCTGGTGCTCAATATCTTCGTCCAGGTCCGCCACATCGCCAGGGCCGAAAACGCCCAATTTATCGCGATAAGCACCTGAAAGAATAAGGGTCATCTCAGCGCCGCCATGCCCGTGCTCTGGCACGGCCATCCCTGGGGAAATGTTGAGCATATAAAGCGAAGACTCGCCTTTTTTGCCCTGCTGAATTTCATATTTTCGCACACCGGGCGCAACCAGGCGCCAGCGCACATCGTCCATATGATCGCCAATCAAGGCCCGCAATGGCAAAGGCACATCACTATCTGGTGCTGATTTCTTGGGCAAATCCACTTCAATTTGCTCATCAGCGCCCGAATCTAGGCGCGCCATCATCCGCTCAAACGCATCGTCAGACACAGGCGCCTGTGCCACATGATCCATCATATGGCCGCCAATTTCTTCCGCATCGCGTGCCGCTTTTCGGCATTTGTCACACATGGCCAAGTGCGCAGCCACCACCATGGTGAAGGCACTATCTAAATCGCCACTGGCATAACGCAACAAGGTTGCATCATCGAGATGGTGTTGGGTTGTCATCGCACCGCCTCCAACTTAGATTTCATTTTTCCATATGCTAGCCGCATACGAGATTTCACAGTGCCCAAAGGCAGACCCAGCTTTTCCGCAATTTCACTTTGCGACATGTCTTCTATAAATCCCAATTCGATGATCTGCCGCTGTTCTTCAGGCAACTCGGACAGCGCTTCGCTGACCCGTTCCGCCCGCTCGGTTGCAAACATTTCGTCTTCTCCCGAGGCGACATCACTTTCCATTTCAATTTCATAAACATCATCATAGGGCCGTGAAGACGCACGTCGCAGCAAATCAATCCGTGCATTCCGCGCCACAGTGAACACCCAAGCATTCACCGAACCACGGTCAGGGGCATAAAGCTTTGCTTTACGCCACACGGTCATCATTACATCCTGCATCAAATCCTCGGCTTGGCTCTCATTGCTCCCCGCTTTGAGGAGCACAGCTTTCACCCGGGGCGCAAAGTACGAAAATAAGAACTGGAACGATTCCCGATCCTGAACCTCAGCAACACGGACCATAGCCTGCTTCAAAAGCGTTGGATCATCTGCCGTGCCTATATTTTCGTCATTGTGTGCCAAATTTAACGCCGATCGCATATTTGGACCCTTTGTGACTGTTCTTTGCCTAATTAACGGGCGGCATCAGAATTCGGTTCACATCCGGATCAAAAAATAATTTCAATAATATTCGCACCTTAACCGATAAGTTTGGCTTGTACATCCCCTTGCCATCCGAGATGCTTTTTGTCGCCCTCCACAATGACCGGACGCTTCATCAGGCTGGGGTTTTCAGCCAACAAATCCAGCGGATCGCGCTGCCGTTCTTCTTCGCTCAAACCGCGCCATGTGGTGGACTTTTTATTCACCAGCCTATCAACGCCAAACGCATCCAAAAACACCGCAAGCTGATCTTTGCCAAGCGGTTCCTTTTTCACATCGTGAAACGCCACATCACGCCCCGCTGCCTCCAGCGCTTTGGTCGCCTTGCGGCAGGTGTCACAGTTTTTAAGGCCATACAGTGTGAGCATTCTATCCTCTTTCATAAAAATCTCGCCAGCTCGGCAACAGGCTGCCATCATATCCTTCGTGTGGCTCACTGTGCCATAGGGCATTCAGAATGGCGTTTTCGGTGGCTTCGACACCAGCCAAGAAAACTTTGTCTGCATGTCGGTCCGACAGCCGCTGCTGCACTACGATGTCATCACCATTCAGTTTCCGCGCATTTTGCGTTGAGAACGCCAAGGCAACGTCACCGCTATGATGGCCATAATGGCTGCCCAATCGCCCCAAAGCCGCCGCTGCGCGCAGCGACAATCGGGAGAGTTGCAAACTGTCGAGCGGCAGGTCTGTGGCCATCACGATGATGATGGACCCTGCATCTGGGCTATCAGGCGTCTGATCGGTAAACTTTTGTGGATTTTGGCCAAACACACGAATGTTCGACCGTTGGCCAAAATTCGACAGCACAAATGACCCGAGCGTATAGGTCTGTTCGCCGATTTGAACCTTGCGCGATGCGCTGCCAAGGCCACCTGCGAACCCAAAGGTACACATGCCGGTTCCCGCCCCGACAGTGCCCTGAGCAAAGGTCGTGTCGCACTGGTCCAGCGCCGCGTCGACCAAATCGCCATCAATGCCGATGGCCTGAATATCGTTGACGCGGCCATCATTACATTCAAACACCAGCGGGTTGACGGTTGCGCTGCCATTCCGCCCGATTTGCGGATTTTCAGCGATGGCGCGTTCAATCAAAACTTGCGAGGCGATGCCCACGCCAAGCGTGTTGGTGAACACAATTGGCGTTTCAATTTCGCCCAATTCAGGCACCTGAACCAGCCCCGCCGACTTACCAAAACCGTTGATGACCGCGCATCCGGCAGGCAGCTTGTTGGCGTAAATATTATCCGCCATGGGCAGCAAGGCGGTTACCCCGGTGCGGGCGTTGCCCTGCATATTTTGCACATGGCCGACGCGCACCCCTTCCACGTCGCAAATCGAATTGGTGCGCCCTGTGGGCAATTGCCAATATCCAATGGCAGCGTCATCAAAGGGGGCATAACTCATCAATCAAATTTCCTGTTTACGGGTCGCCAGTTATTGGTTGCACCAAAATTTGTGTCATGCCAATCTCGCGCTGACCAGCCCCATCGTCATCTAATGACTGATTTTCCAAAACAGATTGCACCAATATGTACGAGAACCTCAAAACCCAAAATATCGACAATATCGCAGATTTTATTGATTTGCGGTCGGACACTGTAACCAAGCCAGATGCGCAATTGCGCGAAGTGATGGCGGCAGCGGATGTGGGTGATGATGTTTATGGGGACGACCCGAACGTCAATGCTTTGCAAGACGAAATGGCACAAAAGCTGGGCAAAGAGGCCGGGATTTTTCTGCCCTCCTCCACACAATCAAACCTGGTGGCGATGCTGACCCATAATCCACGCGGCCGCGAGATTGTGGTGGGGCGAAAATATCACATATTTAAATATGAAGCGGGCGGCGCTGCTGTTTTGGGCGGCCTGACTTATGACCCACTTCCGGTCCAAGAGGATGGCGGGCTCAACACCGAAGATATCCACGCGGCCATCAAGCCGAACGACAGTCACTTCCCCATAAGCTCCACCTTGGTGTTGGAAAACACCCACTCCGGCCAAGCCGTGAGCATGGAGCGCACCAAAGCCGCGGCAGACGCGGGCCGCGCTCACAATATGAACATACACCTCGATGGCGCGCGCATGTTCAATGCCTGCGTAAAATTGGGCGTAGACGCCCCCACCATGGCCGCGCCGTTCGACAGCATCAATATCTGCCTGTCGAAAGGCTTGGGCGCCCCAGTCGGCGCAGTGCTTGTGGGTAGCAAAGACTTTATCCACCAGGCCAAGCGCTGGCGGAAAATGTTGGGCGGCGGCATGCGGCAGGCTGGCATTATTGCCGCAGCGGGCCGATTTGCCCTGCACAATTATATGGATGATTTGGCGGAAGATCATCGTCGCACCAAACACCTCGCCGATGCGTTGCGCGAAACCGGACGCTATGATGTGACCTATCAGGATAACCAAACCAATATGCTGTTTGTGCATCTTGAAAAGGACCGCGCCAAAAAGCTGGGTGCCCATATGCGCGACAACAAAATCATCGTTTCGGCAGGCACTGAAAGCCGCATCGTGTTGCATCGCAACATCGATGACAATCAGCTCGACCAAATCATCTCAGCCTTCAAAAGCTTTAACGGATAACCATGACATCAACCCCGCACACCAACCTTTGGCAAGCCACCGCAAACGCCCCGCAGTTCGATCAGACACATGATCAGCAAAGCGTCGATCTCGCCATTATTGGTGGCGGGTTTTCCGGCTGCGCCGCTGCCCTTGAAGCGGCCAAGGCAGGCTTGAACGTGATTTTGCTGGAAGCCGAAACCATCGGCTTTGGTGGCTCTGGCCGGAATGTTGGGCTGGTGAATGCCGGGCTGTGGACGCCACCGCAGGAGGTGGAAGATACGCTGGGTCAGCAGGCGGGGCAAAAGCTGAATACCGCCCTCGCGGCGGCCCCCGATCTCGTGTTCAACTTGATCGAACAGCATCAAATTCAATGTGACGCGGTGCGCAATGGCACACTGCATTGCGCACAAAGCCATCATCACAAGAAAGACTTGGACAAACGGCTGCGCCAGCTGACCGCCCGCGACGCACCCGTAGAGATGTTGAGTGAAGCGGAAACGCAAAAGCGCCTTGGCTCAACCCATTTTGTGGCCAGCTTGTTTGATCCCCGGGCAGGCACCATCCATCCCCTAAAATTTGCCCAAGGATTGGCGAAAGCAGCACAGCATGCGGGGGCAAAAATTGTCGAACATTGCCCGGCAACAGCAGTGCAACAAGATGGCACCTGGCGCGTGGCCACCCGGCAGGGCGAGTTCAAAGCCAATTATGTGATCATCGCCACCAACGCTTATGATCATAAGCATGTGCGACACTCAAAAGATCAATTCTCGACGGTGCGGTTTTTCCAATCCGCCACTACGCCGCTGACCGATGCGCAGGCCGCAAAAATCCTCCCCAATCGCGAAGGCACATGGGACTGCGCCACAGTAATGACAAGCTTGCGGCTCGACGCAGAAAACCGACTGATATTGGGCGCCATCGGCAGCTTGGACCATGCCTCCGCCCCCTTCCACAAACTGTGGGGACGGCAAAAGCTGCGCGACCTATATCCAGAACTCGCCGAACTGCCCTTCACCCACCAATGGTGCGGTAAAATCGCGATGACCGCCGATCATTTGCCAAAGATTTTGGATCTCGGCGGCAAAGGCTTTGCGCCTTTCGGCTATTCAGGTCGCGGTATTGGCCCTGGCACCTTGTTCGGCACACAAATGGTCAAAGCGCTCATCAACAATGACGAAACCGTGCTGCCAATTGCGCCCATCACACAATATGATGAGAGTTTTACCGGCCTAAAATCCGCCTATTATGAATGTGGCGCGACGGCCGTGCATACCGCCTATCCGGTGTTGAAACATCTGAACATCGGGTAGCCACACTGCTATCCACAGGCAAATAGGAATATGTTCCTCTTTCTTAGAACCATTCTAAGTTATTGATTTTTCTATTGATTTTTTAAACATGATCAATTAACTCATATTTATACGGACAAACATAATCGATATTTTGTCCCATTTTTTGACCTAAAGAGGAGGTCGGGCCTTGCCCCCGACAATCAAACTCATGAAAACACTCGCGAAAATTTCATTCGCCGCCATTTTGTGTGCGAGCCCGACATTCGCTCTGGCCCACGATGAAGCCCACAACGTCGTTGAAACCTACGCCGAAATCGCTCATCTAACTTTTGAAGATAGCCTGATCACCGCCATTGAGCTGCAGGATCAGATCGACGCGTTTTTGGCAGAGCCAACCGAAGCGAACCTGCAAGCGGCTAAAGACGCATGGTTGGCCGCGCGTGTGCCCTATCAGCAAACAGAAGCCTATCGTTTCGGCAATGCCATCGTCGATGATTGGGAGGGCCGCGTAAATGCCTGGCCTTTGGATGAAGGCTTGATCGACTATGTCGACGCCAGCGCCTATGGCCTTGAAAGCGACACCAACCCACTCTTTAACGCCAACATCATCGCCAATAAAGAGATCTCGATAAACGGCGAAACCTTGGTTGTCGACGAGATCACACCAGCATTTCTGAGCGAAAAACTGCACGAGGCGGGCGGCGTTGAAGCCAATGTGGCCACGGGCTACCACGCGATTGAATTTTTGCTCTGGGGCCAGGATTTGAACGGCACAGATGCGGGCACAGGCAACCGCCCCGCGACAGACTATTCGCTTGAAAATTGCACCAATGACAATTGCGATCGTCGTCGGCAATATTTGGACGCTGCATCTGATCTGCTCGTCAGCGATTTGGAAGAAATGGAAGCCAATTGGGAAGAGGACGGCGCGGCCCGTAAAGCTTTGGAAGAAAAGTCTGAAGCCGAAGTGCTCAACACCATTTTGACTGGCCTTGGATCATTGTCTTATGGCGAGTTGGCTGGCGAGCGCATGAAGCTGGGCCTGTTGCTCAACGATCCTGAAGAAGAGCATGATTGCTTTTCTGACAACACCCACAACTCGCATTATTACGACGCCAAGGGCATTCAAAACGTCTATCTGGGACGCTATGAACGGCTTGATGGCACAGTGTTCGAAGGCACATCAATCGCCCACTATGTGAGCCACGCCGATGAAGATGTCGCTAAAGAATTGCGCGCAGACATTGCCAGCACCATGAACGCATTTACCGCGATGGTTGATCGGGCAGAGACCGAAAGCTATGACCAAATGATCGGCGAAGGCAATGCAGAAGGCAACGCCATTGTACAAAACGCCATTGATGCGTTGGTCAAGCAAACACGCTCCATCGAACGCGCCGTTGCCGCGCTTTCATTGGAAGGTGTCGAGCTTGAAGGTTCGGACAGTCTGGACAATCCAGACGCGGTTTTCGAATAGATTTAAACTGGCCGATGCGGGACATCCCGCATCGGCACCCACTGGATCATTTCCATGAAGTCCTTTTTGGCCACGCCGTTTTTCATTTTTGCACTTAGCCAGTTGGCCAGCGCCCAGCCCGTCCCTCAATATGATTGGGCTGAAGACAGCGCCGAGCGTGACCGCTTGTTGCGCGTTACAGCCCCAACCACCGATTTCACCCAAGCCGAAAAGTTTGAAGCCAATCCCGGTGGCGCCACCTCATCTGATGCTGACGGGCGCGAACGGCTGAGCCAGCCCAGCGCAAATCTGCCGCAAGATCAGCGCATGAATTTCACATTGGGCGAAGCTTTGTTTGATAAATTCTGGGTCGCCGCCCCCAGCTCCACCAAAGCATCCGACGGACTGGGCCCGCTTTTCAATGCCCGCGCTTGCCAATCTTGCCACATCCGCAACGGTCGCGGCCGCTTGCCTGAAAATGATGGCGAACAACCTGTTGGCCTCGCCATCAAATTGATCGACACGGCCCGGCAAATGGGGGACCCCATCTATGGCGATCAGTTGCAATTATTCGCCTCGGGCAAAGTACAACCCGAAGCCAAAGTCGCCATTTCTTATCACACGGAAACAGTAAAACTGGATGATGGGGAGCAGATCACGCTGCATCACCCGATCTATGAAATTGACAATTTGAGCCACGGCCCCATCGACACCGCAATCGAGATTTCGCCGCGCATCGCGCCGCCGCTGATCGGCATGGGCCTGATCGATCAAATCGATCCAAACGACATTTTGGCACAAGCAGACCCTGATGATCATGATGGCGACGGTATTTCAGGCAAAGCCAACCTGAAGGGCGACCAATTGGGCCGCTTTGGCTTGCGCGCCGATGTGCACAATCTGGTGCAACAAGTGGCCAACGCCTTCTCAGTTGATATGGGATTGTCTAATTCCAAACATCATGATGATTGGGGCGATTGCACCAGCGCTCAAACCGAATGCCGCACTGCCCCGGGCGGCACGCAGCTCAATTTGGGAAAGCACGAAATACCGCAAAAGGTGCTCGACCTGACAGCATTTTACACCGCAAATCTGGCCGTCCCGAAGCGGAAAAACACCAGTGACCCAACAGTGCTAAAAGGCAAACAGGCATTTTATGACGCGGGATGCGTAAGCTGCCACACGCCCAAATATGTCACCAAACGCGAAGAAGTGGCGGGCGGCAACAGCTTCCAACTGATCTGGCCCTATTCTGACTTTTTGTTGCACGATATGGGCGACGCACTGGCAGATAGAACGCAAAGCGGCACCGTGGGCACACGCGAATGGCGCACACCGCCCCTTTGGGGCATTGGCCATACAAAAGCTGTTGCCGACCAAGAACGATATCTGCATGATGGCCGGGCCCGTAACTTGAAAGAAGCGATCCTTTTCCATGGTGGCGAGGCAGAAACAGCCAAGCAAAACTTTATGGCGCTCGACCGCACAACACGCGACCATCTCATTCAATTTTTGAAGTCATTATGATGAAACACGCCGCCCAATTCGCCCCATTTGCCCTCTCTTTGATCATGGCAAGCAGCGCTCAGGCGCAAGACCCGAGCGCCATGCTCACTGACTATCTGGTGCCCGCTTATCAGCAATTGGCGGCGACCGCAGACGCACAAATCGACGCCATGGAAACCCTGTGCCAAACGCCCTCCGAAGCAAATTTGCACACTGCCCGCGAAGGCTTTGCCGATCTGGTCAGTGCCTATGCTTACGCAGAACCTGTGCGCTTTGGCCCGATCAAACTAAATGATCGGCTGGAGCGCCTTTATTTTTGGCCCGATCGGAAATCCACAGGGCTAAAGCAAGTGCAAAAAGCACTGGTGGGCGAAGATGAAAGCGTGTTGAGCGTCGACAGTCTTCAAGACAAAAGCGTCGCTTTGCAGGGGCTCAATGCCTTGGAATATGTGTTGCACGGTGCGCTGGCGGATAAACTCAAAACCGACGCCAACAGCCATGCCTGCCGCTATGGCGAGACCATCGCCCAGAACATGTGGGCCATGGCTGACCAGATGGTGGTTGATTTGGTAGCAGAGGATGGGTTGATCGCCCAGTTTGAAAACCCGCAGGAACGGTCGGCCCTTTTCCGCACCGAAGAAGATGTATTGAAAATCAGCTTCGAAACATTTTCCCATTTCCCGGAAATCATCAGCGCCACGCGGCTCAATGAATGGGCGGAAGAAAAACCGAACCTCAATGTGCTGCCCTTGCGTCGTGCGGGCCTGAGCATGAATCTGGTCTTGCGCGATATTGAGGGCGTCAGCGCGGCCTTTGATGCCTTCACAGGCACAGACGAACATGAAGAAATGCTGGCCAGCGCATTCGATGCCTATCGCTTCGAGCTGGACAATGCCTTGCGCAACGCAAAAGAGCTTTCCGCCCACAGCAATCAAGAGATTTTGGCCGACGACGCCCTGCGCAAAAAGGTCCACTATTTGCGCATCGTGCTAAACTCACTGCGAGATATCGCCAATGAACAGATCGCCCCCGAACTCGGGCTTGTGGTGGGCTTCTCTTCACTGGATGGTGACTAATGCTGCGGCGCGATTTTCTTAAGATATCTGGCGCCAGTTTTCTCACCAGCCTGGCCCTGCCCGCACAGGAAGTCTTGGCCCAATCTGAGCAAATCTTTGCCTCCTGCGTTGCGTTTCCCAACGGTCAATTTGGCGCGGTGCTGCTGAATGAACGGGGCAAGCTGATCTCAAAGATCGACCTGCCCGCCCGCGGTCACGACATTGCCTTATCAGCACAGAAAGACAAGCTGATCGTTTTTGCTCGCCGCCCCGGCACCTTCGCCATACTGTTTGGCAAAAATGGTAAAGTCTTGGGCGAAATCTCCAGCATCGAGGGCCGCCACTTTTATGGCCATGGTGCCTTTAGCGCCGATGACCGCCTATTTTACGCCACCGAAAACGACTTTAAAAATGCACGCGGCGTCATCGGCATTTACGACCTCACCGCCCAGCCCATCAAACGCGTCGGCGAATTTGATGCAGGCGGCGTTGGTCCCCATGATCTGCTGCTCGATCCACATTCTGGCCATCTCATTATCGCCAACGGTGGCATCGAAACCCACCCCGACTTTGCCCGCGCCAAGCTCAACCTGGCCAGCATGCGCGCCAATATTGCGTGGATTAATCCTTCCACTGGCGACTTACTTGCCCGACATGATGCGCCCGACCAGTTGCAAAAACTCTCCCTGCGCCATATGGCGCTGGGCGGCAACGGCGAGGTTTGGATTGCGGGACAATATCAGAATAAAAGCGAACTTCCGGAAAGCCTCTTGGCCAAGGCCAGCCCCGACAATGGCCTCGACTTTATCCTGATGCCAGAAGATGATCTGTCGGCCCTGCGCAACTATATTGGCTCAGTGGCGACCAGCGGCGATGGGGAGCAAGTGGCGATCACCTCCCCCAAAGGTGGCTGCGCCTATATTCTGGACCGCCACGGCAATATCATTGATCGACGCAAACAGGATGACATCTGCGGGGTGGATTATGGCCGCGACAGGTTTCAATTCTCGTCAGGCCTCGGCGCATTTGGGGACCGAACCCTGGATGATCTACGTTTCGACAATCATTTGATCGCTTTATAAGCGGCAGCAAGTGCTTCATCCCAGCCCTGAGCCGAGATCAAACTGCCTTTGCCAAAAGCCGATCAAGCGCCTGCAAAAAGCTGGACCTATCCTTGGCATCAAAGGGCTTATTGTAGCCTTTGCTCTCGCCGGTTTCGCGCAAATGCTGGTTCAACTCACGCATGCTCAGCGCCATGCCGATATTGTGCGCATCAAACTCTTTGCCTGTTGGTCCCAATGCGCGCGCCTGCTTCTCCAAACAGCGGCTGGCCAAAGGAATATCGGCAGTGATGGCAATTTCGCCAGCGCCAATATGCTCGGCAATCCAATCATCTGCCGCGTCGGCCCCGTGGGGCACGATCACATGCTGGATCATCGGATCGCGCGACGGGCGCAACCCGCCATTGGACACAATGGTCACCGGCACCTGATAGCGCTCGGCGACCTTTAAAACTTCAGCCTTTACGGGGCACGCATCCCCATCAACATAAATTCTCAATTGTCTTCAAACGCCTTGTCGTAGGCGTCTACCAGAGCGACAGCCCGCGTATGCACGACATTTGCGCTCTCGCCGGGTTTATAAAGCCCGCCGCCAATGCCTGCGCCATCAACACCGGCTTGCACCCAGACATCAAAATTGTCTGCGTCCACGCCACCAACGGCATAAACAGGAATACTTGGCGGCAGCACCGCCTTCATGGCTTTGATGCCGCTGGGGCCAATCACCGAGGCAGGGAAAATTTTCAACCCGTCCGCCCCTGCTTGAATGGCCGCAAAACACTCGCTCGGCGTCAACACGCCGGGATAAGACAATAGTCCAGCCTTCTTTGTTGCGCGGATGACGCCCGTATCGCAATTGGGTGAAACCACAAACTGGCCGTCTGCCGACACCAAATTGTCCACATCCTGATCGCTAAGCACAGTGCCCGCACCAATAAGCGCCTGCCCGTCAAAGGCCTTGCGCATTTTAGAGATGCTATCCAAGGGCTGTGGCGAATTGAGCGGCACCTCAATCATGGTGATGCCCGCTTCCACTAACGCAGCAGTCACATCAACAGCTTCGTCTGGCGTGATCCCCCGCAAAATCGCAATCAATTGGCGATGGTTCATGACGCCACTCCTTTTTTCTGTGCTTTCGCAACCAAATTCAGCCCACGTACCGTGAAATTTTCATCCACATCACAAAGCGGGTCTATGTCAAATTCTTCAAATGCGGCTTGATAAATGCCCATCAATTTCGCGCCACCAACAATCGCCACTTGCCCGGTGGCAAAACTATCCATGCCCGACTTGATTTCCATGCCCATCAACAAGCCAGACAACATGGCCCGCCCTTCAACGGGGGTCAGGCCAGCCAACAGACTTTTGGCCCGCAAGCCAAACACCAGATGCGTAAAATCCTGCGGCGCAGACATTGCCTCTTTCACGCCAGTCAGGAAGGCGTCCTCATTCCATCCATCCTCGGCGACGCTTAAGCGCACCACAGACTGCTGAGACAAGAGATTGAACATCTCGCCCGTCATATAGGTTTTAAAACCCGTAACCTGCGCCGATCTTATTTCTGCCCATTTCGAATGGGTGCCAGGCAAGATGATCGTGCCCTCAAAATCGGGATATTTCTCCAGCAATCCGAAAATCTGGGTTTCTTCACCGCGCATCACATCTGCAGGCGCGCTCTGGCAAAGCCCCGGCACAATCTGCACCTCAATGCGCGGATCACTTGTCGCCACTTTGGTCAGCTTCAACGCCCGATGCACATCAAAAGGCACCTGCCCATATGTCGCTTCTTGCCAGCCACCACGTGCGCCAACCATGCCGCAAGCATATATGGGCAGCGTCCCGTCATCAGATAGCCAAGGCGCAATCAAGTCCAATAATGTGGGTTCAAATTCATCAGGCTGAAGCTTGCCCATGCCTTTATCGCTGGCCACCTCATCCACAATGCGCCCTTCTGCATCAATAGCATAGGCGCGGACATTGGATGTGCCCCAATCCAAGGCGATAAATGAAATCTGTTGAGACATAATCGAAACTCCTTGGGCCTTTATGGCGCAGGAATATGTGAAGGCCAAGACCAAAGCACAAAGATCAGTCTTGTGGCGTCCAATCAGGTTGGGTTTCAAAGGTTGCAACGTCCGCACCCAATTGATCCCAATGCTGCTTACGCCCTTCAAATATCACCACTTGAACCTCAAGCCCGGCCGCATCATCCAGCGTACCTAGCGAGAGGGTGATATATTCAGGAGTGCGGGTGTTTGTCCCAAAAAGGGGGCTGCCACACAGCCCACAAAAACCTTTAGTTACTGTGGAATCCTTGCTGGATTGATAGGTAAATTCCTTTGCCGGCCCGCTGGCGCTAAAACCAGATTTTGAAAACATCGCGCCAATAGTGTGCCCGGTGCCACTCAATCGGCGACATTCTTCACAATGGCATTGCGCCACAATCACCGGGGCGCCGATGACTTCATATTGGGTGGCGCCACAAAGGCATTTTCCAGCATATTTTTGAGTCATGGCCGCACTATAGGGCAATTGGTAAAAGCGGCAAACGAAAAGGCCGCCCGCCTTCCCGAAGGAAAACGAGCGGCCCGCTCACGACAAATCCAGGGAGGATTAGTCTTTTTCTACGAGACGGTAGAACACAAAGTCAGATGTGGCACCGTTGACGTATCCTTCAACATTTTCGCCCATGGCCACTTGGTAAGCAGCTTGGAACATAATGATGATTGGAGATTTTTCCTGAACGCGTTTCTGCAATTCAACGTACATTTCTTCACGCTTTGCAGGATCGCTTTCAGTCAAAGCCGCTTTGGTCATTTCGTTCAACTCATCAGGCACGGCCCATGCGTTACGCCATGTTGTGGTCGCAGCATATGAATCGTCTGAGTTGTCAGAGTTGTACGCAAAGGCTTTTGCGTTTGAGTGTGGGTCCATAAAGTCTGGGCCCCAATAAAGCAGCATGGCTTCGTGACTACGCTCACGATATTTCGTGATCACTTGTGAGCCAGTGCCCGGAATGATCTCGAAATTGATGCCAGCGTCAGCAAAGCTTGCTTGCAAAGACTGAGCCATGTCAGTGAATGGCGCTGCATTGATCACGTCCAAATCAACAGTGATTGGTGTTTCAATGCCAGCTTCTTCCAAGATTTGCTTAGCTTTTGCAGGGTCATAGCTATATGGCGTTTCGTCATATGAGCCAGGGAAGCCTTTAGGCCAGAATGCCTGGTGAACTTCCATTTGACCTTTAATGATCGAGTTGGTCATGCCTTCATAATCAACCAGGTAACGGGCAGCTTCCCACACCGCTTCAGGTGTCAGGCTGTCTGTTTTTTGGTTGAATGACAAGAAGTGCACAGCAGCTTGTGGGAAAGTTTCAACTTTCACATCGCCGTCCAAACCTTCAACCTGATCAGGTGTAAGGTTACGGGCCATGTCCACATCGCCAGACTGAAGCAACAATTGCTGTGTCGCGCTTTCTGCAACGTGACGCAACAACACTGATTTCATCTTAGGCGCACCTTTGAAGTAATCAGGGTTAGCTTCCAACCGCACCAATTCTGCCGGACGGTAAAGACCCAGTTCGAAAGGACCTGAGCCAGCTGAATTTGCATTCAACCAGGCATTGCCCATATCGCCGTCAACTTCATTGGCCATCACCAATTCTTTATCGACAACAGACGCTGGACGTGCCGCCAAAACGTTCATCACGAACGCTGGTGAAAAGTCGCCATCATATTTGATCGTCACAGTGCCGTCGCCAGTGGTGACCATGTCATCCACATTCTCAGCGGTCCAGCCAAGCTGCGCCAAGATAAAGGCAGGTGTCAGGTTCAATTTGATCACGCGACCCAATGAAAACGCCACATCTTCTGGACGAACTGGGTTACCAGAATGGAACACCGCGCCATCACGCAAATTGAAAACAATGGTTTTGTTTTCAGCGTCGATTTCCCAGCTTTCAGCCAAACCAGCGGCCAAAACTGTTGGATCTTCGGCATCATACTGTACCAAACGGTCATAAATATTGGTGACCAACTCGCCCGATGTAAATTCGTAGGCCTGCGCTGGGTCAATCGCAACAATATCATCAATATTTTGCGCAACGACCAAAGCGTTGTCTGGTGTAGCAGCTTGGGCTGCACCCGCTGCCATCGGCAGGGTAAACGCCGCTGCCAGCATTAAGGACTTGAGTAATTTCACTTCCGTTTCCTCCTTTTGGTCTTCACACCAACGCGGTGCGAATCCGATTTACTTTTTCGCCAAGCTCAGCTCACGAAAAAGGGTCAATGTGCCGGTCCAGATGATCTTTGCAGTCTCGTCAAATGGATTAGACCAGCTATGAGGAAGGCCACCGCGATAATGCAAACTATCGCCCACGCCCAGCTCATAGCAGGCATCAGCAACCGTCTGTTCAATCCGGCCTTCCAGCATATAGATGATTTCTTCGCCCTCATGTGACGCCACCTCTGACTGATAGCCAGGCGGGATCGTAAGGATCAGCGAAGACAGTTCGTTGGCGGGATGCTCAACAGCCAGCTTTTCATAAACCACTGAAGAGTCGCCAATATGAAATTTAGGGCGCGTGCTTTTGCGCGTAATGGCATTGGTGGCTTTGGGCATCGAGACGAAGTGCTCGATCTCCAAACCCAACGCCAAAGCAATCTGGCCCAATGTGGCCAAACTCGGCACTGCATTCTCGCGCTCAACTTGACTAAGATAGCCAGCAGATACCCCGGCCCGCTCGCCCAATTGCGTCAAAGTCAGCTTCATTCTGCGACGTTGTTCGCGAATCAAGCCTCCAACTGCAAATGTTTGTGGTGCTGCGATATTCAAGCTCGGCCTCCCTTTCCCAAGCGCATTCCATTAATAAAGTTATATACTATCAAAATAATTTTTGTATAGATAAAAAATGTTTGATTTTGGACTTTCTTCTATGCAAGTTTAGAAAAATTCCGAAATCCTTGGGGGGTATATCCGTGTCTCAAACCGACACAGTCGATATTTCAGCGCAAAGCTGGACCAACAATATCTGGCTCAAAAGATTTATGACGATCGCACAATTTTTCTTTGTGCTGTTCCTCACCTTTTTGGGCCTTCTGGCGATCACCTTCTTTATTGGCCGCGTGATTCCAATTGATCCAGTGCTGGCCATTGTGGGCGACCGCGCCACACAAGAGCTCTATGATGCCACACGTGAAGCCATGGGACTAGACCAACCTTTGGTGATCCAGTTCTTCACCTATGTTTTGGACGTGTTTCGCGGCGATCTTGGCAACTCAGCGTCCACCGGACGCTTGGTGATTGAAGATTTGAAACGGGTTTTCCCCGCCACATTGGAGATGGCCACCATCGGCATCATCATCGGCGTGGTTCTTGGCGTTCCCATGGGCGTCCTTTCCGCTGCGAACGAAGGCAAATGGGTTGACCAAATCTTCCGCGTGCTCGGCCTTGTAGGTTATTCCGTACCCGCCTTTTGGCTCGGCCTTGTGGGGCTTGCCTTGTTCTATGGCCATTTGGGCTGGGTCGCAGGTCCAGGCCGGATCGGTATTTTTTATGAAGGCATTGTCGAGCCCGTCACGGGACTTATCCTTGTGGATAGTTTGCTCCAAGGTGAATGGGAAATCTTCTATGATGCCATCCACCATTTGGTGCTCCCCGCAGCGATCCTCGGCTTTTTCTCTCTGGCCTACATCGCACGGATGACCCGCTCTTTCATGCTCGACCAACTCAGCCAAGAGTTTGTCACCACTGCACGGGTTAAAGGCGTGCCGGAATATAAAGTGATCTGGAAACATGCCTTCTTGCCCATTCGCGTACCGCTCATCACCGTGATCGGTCTGTCCTATGCGGGCCTTTTGGAAGGCTCAGTGATGATTGAAACGGTCTTTTCATGGCCCGGCATCGGCAATTACCTCACCGTCGCCCTACTCAACGCCGATATGAATGCGGTTCTGGGCGCCACTTTGGTGATCGGTGCGGTCTTTATCTTTATCAACAAAATCTCGGATGTACTTTATCGCGTCCTTGACCCCAGAAGTCGGTAAAAGGAGCCAATGAAATGAGCAATATGACCGAATGGCTTTTATCCGACAGCCCCACCTCCAAAGGTCAAGCCTTTGCGGGGCGCACATGGCGCATGTGGTTGTCCTTACTTGGCAATCCGCTGGCCATCACGGGCCTGATTATCGTGGTGGTATTGGTGCTGATGGCCGCTTTCGCGCCCCTGATCGCCCCTTATTCACCCATTGGACAAGACCTTGAAAACCGCCTTTTGCCGCCAAGCTGGCAGCATTGGATGGGCACAGACGAACTGGGCCGCGACATCTTTTCGCGCGTGGTCTATGGCTCTCGCCTCACCTTGATGATTGTGCTTTTGGTGGCCGCTATTTCCGCCCCGATTGGCTTGGTGATCGGCGCCATCTCCGGCTATTTCGGCGGTTGGGTCGATAAGGTGATGATGGGCATTACCGACATTTTCTTGTCCATGCCAAAGCTAATCATGGCGCTGGCCTTTGTGGCGGCGCTTGGGCCGGGCATTGAAAACGCGATTATCGCCATTGCCATCACCGCATGGCCAGCTTACGCCCGGATTGCACGGGCAGAAACGCTGACCTTCCGCAATGCCGAATTTATCGACGCGATCAAATTGCAAGGTGCCTCGCCTGCCCGCATCATCATCAATCACGTGCTGCCCTTGTGCACATCTTCAATGATCGTACGGGTCACGCTGGACATGGCGGGCATTATTTTGACTGCGGCGGGCCTGGGCTTTTTGGGCCTTGGGGCGCAACCTCCATTGCCAGAATGGGGCGCCATGATTTCGCGTGGCCGCGCCTTTATTCTGGATCAATGGTGGGTGGCCACCATGCCAGGCTTCGCCATCATCGTTGTTTCGCTTGGTTTCTGCTTCTTAGGCGATGGCCTGCGCGACATTCTTGACCCCAAAAATGAGGGCAAATCATGAGCCAGAAACTGCTTGAAGTTGAAGATTTGCGTGTCACCTTCCCCACTCATCAAGGGGATGTGGAGGTGGTCAAAGGCATCAGTTTTGACCTAGGCCGCGAGCGTTTGGCGATTGTGGGCGAAAGTGGCTCTGGCAAATCCATGACCGGCCGCGCAATTCTCAAATTGATCCGCTCACCGGGACGCGTTACGGCCAAAAAGTTCATCTTTGATGGCATTGATTTGAACAAACAGTCCGAACGCCAAATGCGTAAACTGCGCGGTGCCCGGATTTCCATGGTGATGCAGGATCCTAAATTCTCGCTCAATCCAGTGTTGAGCATTGAGGATCAGATCGCCGAAGCCCTGCGCACGCACCAAACACTCACCCGCAAAGAACTGGATGAGAAAGTGCTGCACATGCTGGAGCAAGTGCGGATCAACGATCCTGCGCGGGTGGCCAAGCTTTATCCGCACGAAGTGTCTGGCGGCATGGGCCAACGCATCATGATCGCCATGATGCTGATCCCTGAGCCTGACCTGTTGATCGCAGACGAACCAACTTCGGCGCTCGATGTGTCGGTGCAGGCACAAGTATTGGATCTGATCGACAATTTGATTCGAGAAAAAGGTATGGGCCTCATCCTGATCAGCCACGATTTGAACCTGGTCGCAAACTATGCAGATCGCGTGTTGGTGATGAATGCGGGCGAAATTGTCGAGCAGCGCGACGCCGCTGACCTGCAAAACGCGACGCATCCCTATACGCAAGGCCTGCTCAACGCCATGCCGCGCCTCGATGAAACACGCGACGAACTTCCCACCCTTGATCGAACCCAATGGGCTGCAACATGAGTGCAATTGAACTGAACAATCTCAACATTGCCTATTCCTCCGTGCAAGTGGTGCACGGCGCCAGCCTGACCGTTGAGGAAGGCGAAAGCTTTGCGCTTGTGGGCGAATCTGGCTCTGGTAAATCCACAATTCTGAAAGCCATTTGCGGGCTGAATGATGAATGGACAGGCGAAATCAAGCTCTACGGCGAAAAAGTAGACCCGCGCAAACGCGCTGACATTTCCCGCATTTCACAGATGGTGTTCCAAGACCCATATGGCTCTTTGCATCCCCGCAAAACAGTCGACACCACGCTGAGCGAGCCATTGACCATTCATGGCATCAAGGACAACGGCGACCGTGTGGTGGAAATGCTCAACGCCGTAGGGCTGGACCAGCGCTATCGCTTCCGCTTTCCACACCAAATGTCCGGCGGCCAGCGCCAACGCGTGGCCATTGCCCGGGCATTGATGCTCAAACCTAAACTGATGCTTTTGGATGAACCAACATCCGCGCTCGACGTGTCGGTGCAAGCAGAGATTTTGAACCTGCTCAAACAATTGCGCAAAGATCAGAATTTGACCTTCCTGCTCGTCACCCATGACCTGCCAGTTGTGTCGTTCCTGTGCGATCGTCTTGCGGTGATGAAGAAGGGGAAGATTGTGGAAATCGCAACCCGCGATCAGTTGGCCAAGGGCACGTTTAGCGAGCCCTATTCGCAAGAGCTTTATCAAGCCAGCAAACATGAGCATGTGGCATAAAAAAAGGCGGCTCTAAAGCCGCCTTTTCTGTTCCAAACTGAACTACACTTAAAATTCTTGCCAATCAGGATCGACTTCCAAAGCGGCATTGCCGCTGCTGGCATAAGCCGCAGACCTGGGTGCCGAAGCCTCGGCAGCTTTTGCCGCTGGCTTTTCAACCCGAGCTGCTGGCGCATTGCCCGTCGCTTTGGTCATATTTTCATCCAACTTGAACACCGCAACAATCCGGTCCAGCTCTTCCGCTTGACCTTCAGTTTGTTCAATCGCTGCGTTGGTCTGTTCCACCAAGGCCGCGTTATGCTGGGTGGTTTCATCCATATCCCGCACAGCTTGGTTGATCTCGCTGATGGAGCTGGCTTGCGCTTTGCTTTTGTCTGCGATGGACACCATCAAATCATTATTTGATCGTGCCGCCTCAAGCATGGTTTCAAGGTTGGCCGCTGCATCCGCCACCAATTTTGACCCATCGCCCACTTCGGCAACAGATTGCTCAATAAGCTTCTTCACATCTGCCGAGGCGTTGGCCGCACTTTGGGCCAAGCGCCGCACTTCCACGGCCACAACCGCAAAGCCTTTACCAGCTTCACCAGCTCGCGCCGCTTCCACCGAAGCGTTCAGGGCCAAGAGGTTGGTTTGGAACGCGATGTCATCGATCATACCGATGATTTTTGAAATCTCATTGGATGAGGTGGTGATCCGTTCCATGGCCATATTGGCCTGGCGCATCACTTCGCCACCTTCTTCAGCGGTTTGACGCACTTTCTCAGCATTGGTGCTGGCGTCAGATGCCTCTTGCGCATTTTCCAACACTGTGTTGGACAGTTGCTCCATGGCCGCTGATGTTTCTTCAATGGTTGCGGCCTGACGGGTGGTCCGATCCGAAAGATCATTTGCACCTGACAGGATTTCGCTTGTCGCCACTTTCAACTGCCGCGAGGTACTGCGCAAGCGACTGATCACGTCGGCTAGCTTGTCGCCCACCTCGTTGGTGTCGTTTTTGAGCTGCAAGAACGCACCATGATAATCGCCCTGCACACGCTGAGTCAGGTCCGTATCAGCCAACGCGGCTAAAACACGGGCAACTTCGCTAATGCCATTATCAACGGTCTCAACAAGACTGTTCACACCATGGGCAAGATTGTTCAATTCCGCATCGGGGAATTCTTTATCCACCCGCATGGAGAAATCGCCAATCACAGCGGCATCCACCACATCACCAAAGGAGGCCCCCAATTCGCGCATCATCTCTGCGCGTTCGCGTATGCGTTTATCGGCAGCGATTTTTTCTTCCTCGGTCATCTCGGTAATGCGGCGTCCATTTTGTCGGAACACCTCAACCGCACGGGCCATATCGCCAATCTCGTCATCTCGATTGTCAAAGCCCACTTCGACATCATAGTCGCCATCCGCAATTTCTTGCATGCCTTGGGTCATTGATTTCAGCGGACCTGTAATCACTTTTTGGAACACCAAGAAGATCACACCGACAGCCGCAAGCGCAGCAATAATCGTGGCGATAACCGCGTCGCGGCGGCTCTCATTAAGCGGCGCAAACACAACGCCTTTATCCACGACCACGCCAACATACCAATCAACAGCAGGCAGATCGCCAATCCTGTTAAACCCAATGAAGCTTGAGGTCCCCGCATCATCGACATCTTGAATGCTGCCATCAAAGGCCAAGCTGCTGTTGCCAAATACATCGCCAACTGGCTGGCCAATATTGTCCGCATTCCCATGAATAATGATCTTGCCATCACCAGTCGCCAAAAACGCGTAAGTGCCCTTATGGTTCACTTCTTCGAGCATTTCAGTGATGGATGTAATGGTGAAGTCACCACCGATCACGCCTTTAACCTTATTCCCGCTCATCACAGGGGTCGCCACAGTAACGGTCAGATTGCCAGTTGAGGCATCTTGATAAGGTTCTGTAAGCGAAGTTGCCTGATTGCTGGCCACATCCTGATACCAGGGGCGCTGACGCGGATCATAGTCAGCCGGAAGATCCTGCGGTGGGTGAATCAAAAAATTACCCGTGGCGTCTTCGCCAAAATAGACGGCGTTAAAATTGTCTTCCAAAATCTTATATTTCAACTCAGCTGAGGCGTCTGCCTCTGCATCCAAGGATGCAATCTTTTCGCCCTGGAGTTCGATCAAAAGTGTCCGCTCCCCAAACCATGCTGAGACTCGGTCACTCATATTTTCGCCGATGGTCGCTATTTCTTCCCGCATGGTCGCCTCTGCTTGCGCACTGCGGTTAACATCAAGAAAAACTGCGAATGACACAAAACACACGACAACCACACCAACGGTTGCGAGCATTGCCTTCGTTGCAACACCTAATTTCATGTTAGCTCTCTCCAATTCAAACCTAACCTTCTGCATCGCAGTGCACAAAGGCAATTGAATCGAGATAGTTGCATACTTTCCTTAAGATAAGATTGCTCATCTTTTTGACCCGACAACAAAAATATCCCCTTACTTCCTCAAAATTTGAGCACTTCTACTTACCCAAAAACTATCCCTTTGAGAAAATACGGCCATCAAAATCTAAAGCCGAATAATGGCGCTGAATACACAAAATATACATCTCAAAGTGAAGCAAATCGCCGCCATCCTGCCAAATTGGAAAATTTTTATTACGTACTATTCCAAACGAAATAATTTATTCATGCAAAGATTTGGCACCGACAAGATTGGTCGCAAAACCGACACAGGGAAAACCCCATAAACCCATATAAATTATTGAATATAATGACATTTTCGTGATCGATGAGGTGGATTGGTACAGCCAAACCCATTGACAAAAATTTTCTGATCATTTGGTATATCGTTGTAACAAACTATTAAATGAGTGCTGTTGTGGCTTTGAAAAAGCTTTCACATTTGCAGAATACGCCGCTCGAAAAGTTTCACTCAATTGATGAAGCCGAAACATGCCTCAATTATTGGGCAGACTGCTTCGAAGTTCGCCATATGGCCTATCTGGCCACAGATCTCGCCGAAAAAAATCCCAAAACTGCCTGCTTGGTCACGACCTACCCCAAAAAATGGGTGAAGCGATATTTAGAATGCGACTATGTGAGCATTGATCCAGTGATCAAATTGGCCAGAGAGCATACCCGGCCCTTTTATTGGTCAGAATGTGCGTCCGATGACGCTGACATAAAAGAGTTCTTCGATGACGCCAAAGCCCATGGTTTGGGGGAGCAAGGCCTCACCATACCGATCCACGGTGCCAAGGCCGATAAAGCCATGTTCTCGGTCGCTTCAGATCTGGGCGTTGACGAGTGGCAAGGATTTTGCGCCCAGCATATGGGAAACCTGATCCTATTCTCATTGCAATATCACATGGCAACAATCGACGTTCGGGGCGCCCTTTTAAATCGTCCCAAGCTGAAATACCGCGAAGTCGAAATTTTGTATTGGATCGCTGAAGGCAAAACTGCTTGGGAAACAAGTAGGATTCTTGATATTTCAGAAAAAACGGTGGAACACGGATTGAAGCAAATCCGTTCTAAGTTTAATGCCACCAACACAACGCACGCCGTTAGTCTCGCATTCCGTTTCGGGATTTTGCATTAACGCGCCCCATTGATCTAATAATGGAGCTGGCAGATAATTGCCGAATGCTCCACAATTCGGCGCTCTCCAACCTGAAAGCAAAGTACCCATGCAAATTTGCGCGTTACTAAACAAAGATGGCGGCACACTGAAAACCATCGACATTGAGGAGTTTGCTCAAAACATCAGGGAGAAGTTTGAAGCCGAAGGGCACGAAATCGACATTGAGATTGTTGCCGGCGACCAGTTAATCGAGACGCTTGAGAGCATTGCGGAAAACAGCAAATGTGAAGTCGTGTTGGCAGGCGGTGGCGATGGCACCATTTCGGCCGCAGCGCAATATTGCTGGCAAAGCAACAAATCACTGGGCGTCATCCCAGCAGGCACCATGAATTTATTTGCCCGCTCGCTGGGCCTGCCGCTGAACCTTGAAGACGCGATCGATGCGCTGGCGACCGGCAAACAAGAAAAGGTCGACGTCGCCACTGCTAACGGTCAACTATTCTTGCACCAATTATCCGTCGGGTTGCATCCCAAAATCGTCAAGCTGCGCGACAAGCAGGAACATCAATCGCGGTTCCAAAAGATTTTCGGTAGCATCAAGGCAGCGCTGACCACATTCAGCACCCCGCTGCATTATACAATTAACCTCAGCCTGGACGGCCATGAGCAGCAAGAAAAACTCAGCCTTATTACTGTTTCAAACAACAAATATGGCCGTGGTCATATGCCCTATGCAGATTTTCCGCAGGCAGGTGAGCTGGGCGTTTACAGCGCCCGCCCCCTACCGACCCAAGCCAACCTAAAGCTGGCCTCTGACCTCCTATTGGGGACCTGGGATACAAACCCCGATCTGCAAGAGCGTACCGCCCGCAACGTGTCGATCCGTTTTGCCAACAGCAAAAAAACGCCCGACATCACGATTGATGGCGAACTGGTTTCCGGGGAAAAGCGCTATGACATCGAAATTCAACCCAAGGCGTTGCGCGTGCTAGCACCAACCGAACCGGAAACGGCGCAAGACGAAAGCTAGGCAGAGCTTAAAGCCGCAACAGCACGATCTAAAAGGTAATCACATGGCCCACATCAACAGATTTTTCATCACCTTCGGCTTCTTGCTCTTCGGCCTCTTCTTGTGGGTACGCCTTTCCGGCACATTTGGCGTGATCCTTTTTATCGTGTGCGGTTTGGTCGGCGCCATATTGGGCAATATTGTGTTTCGCAAACAGGCCTCGGACAAACAGATCAAAGAGGATCTGCAAAACCGCCTCGACAACGACTAAAAAAGCGCGACCCCGAAGGACCGCGCCAACATGCTGCTGAAAGTTCAGCATGCGCTCAACTCTTAATCTGCCGCCACTTCCGTTTCAAAGTCTGATGGCAACGTGATTTCCAACAGCTCACAATCGTCAGAACAATTGCGATAGGCCGCTTTCATAAAGGGCGGCACCACAAATGCGTCGCCCGCCACCAGATCATAAGGCTCTTCGCCATCCACCATCAGGGTCATGCTGCCTTCTTTGACGAAGGTGAACAGAATATCGGTATTGTGGCTGGTGCGCGGTGCCACTTCGCCTTTGATGGGCCGCGCCACTTGCACACCGGCCACGCCTTTAGTCGCCGCGCCAATGCCCGTATCCCGCGCTTCAAACCCAGGAATGCGCCACGGCTTCCAAGTGGCTTCGGCCACTTTGTCATAGACAAATTTGGTGCCCTGCCATTCCCGATCCGGGTCGCCTTTGCCATTGGGCAAGGTCATTTCGTGGTCGATGGTGGTCACATGGTCGGCAGGCACGCCGATTTCCACCACTTCCACATTGTCCGATGCTTCCATCACGCGGTGGCGGATTTCTGGTGGTTGGATCACGCAATCGCCTGCAGTCAGGTGAATTTTGTCCCCCTGATCCTCGTAAAGCACATCGACCCAGCCGCGATAGCAAAAGATCAACTGAAAACCGACCGTGTGATAATGAACCATATCCGGTACCGGCCCACCATCGGGAATGCGGATGTGTGAGGCAATGATGGAGCCGCCCAACCGATCCGGGATCAAATCGCGATAGCGCATGCCCGCGCGGCCTATCACCCAGCTGTCACTATCCTTCAAGCGCCGCACCAAAAAACTATGCTGTGTTTCGGGCTGCACCAAAGGCGGGTTGGCATCGATAATTTCAATCTGAGTACCATTTGGTGCAGTCAGCTTGGTTTGCCCACCGGCAAACTTATCTGGATCATCGCAATTCAGGCGCAAACTATGCACCGTGCTGGTCGCATCACGATCCAACCGGATAGAGACGCCATGGCCAGAGATCACGGCCACGCTGGGGTCATCTGCCGGAAAAATCTTATCCAAACGAAAGCCCAGCCGTTTCAGGTAAAACGGCAAATCCTGTTTCAAATCATTGGTCGGCAACACAATTTCTGCGCCCCGCACCAAATCCGGATTTGTATTCAACTCAGCATTTTGCGGATCCATGACCATCTCCTCCCTATTGATGTTCAAGGCGCGCTTTGACCAGCATCACCTCGGTCTCATGGCATGTTTTGAGCTTGTGCCAGCGGAAATCGTCCATATCGGCCTGTCGCCACACCATCAGCGAGAAAACGCTCTGGTCAGCGCCAAGGCCCATGGTCGGGCCGGGCAAAATGCGCGCACTGATCCGGGCTGTAAAAGGCCCAGCTTCGGTGGCAGATAGCAAATAATGCACCATGTGAAACGCGGGCTCATAGCCCACCTTGACGTAGATTTCACCACCATCAAAAAGGCTTTTGCCTTTTGTCACGCCATCGCCAAGCGTTTCAATTTCCCAAGTGCCAAAGGTCCACTGGTCCAGATTTTGCGGCGAGGCGACAAAATCCACCACCTTGTCGTGGGGCGCATCAATCACGATGGAGGTGATATGGCTATCAAGAATGCTCATTGATAAAGCCTTCTGATTTGCCATCAATATTGGTCACCACCAAAATCTTTGCCGGGCCATCGCCCCCCGCCACATAGGCATGGGCCATGCTGCCATCAAAATAAATGCTGTCGCCTTGATTGAGCAAAGTGGGGGAATAAAAATCCGTATAAAGGATCAACTGCCCTTCAAGCACATATAAAAACTCTTCGCCCGCATGGCTGGCCAAACCGCCCGCTTCTTCAAGCGAACGTTTGGTGACCGTATTCACCGCCGGATGCATCTTCTTGTTGGCCAGATCGGTGGACAGCACTTCCGCCACATAACGCGCGGTCTCGATAGGCGGCTGCTCCCCGGCCCGCGAAATCGACCGCACACCGGTCCGCATCGGCTGGGCCGCCGCTTCAAAAAAGGCCGTGATATCTACATCTAGCGCCTGACTAAGAATATAAAGATTGTGCGCACTCACTGGCGTTTGCTCATTTTCCACCCGCGACAATGTCGCCTCGGAAATGCTGGTGATGCGCGCCAGCTCACTCAGCGAATATTTCTTGGCTTTGCGGAAGGCTTTCACCTGCGCGCCGACTTTCAAATCCTCAAAATTTGGCCTGCGTGATGGGTCAGTCGCCATTCTTTTGCTCCTTTACGTCCGGGTGGCCGAATCCGCCACCGCCGGGCAATTCTACCACCAGGCTGTCGCCTGCGGGAACCAGATGAATGCCTTTGCCTTTCAAAGCTGGCCCTGTGCCCAAATAGGCTTTGCCCAACGCGCCGGGCTCGCCGCCTTCGCGCCCCGCTGCCGCGTTGTTCAGCCGATCAAATGTAGCCGCAGAAATGGTGAAAGGTGCCGCCTCGCGGTTCGCCACTTCAATCACTTGCCCATGGCCGCCGCGATATTTGCCCTTGCCGCCACTGTCGCGCAAAATCCGTTTGCGCTTGAACCACAAGGGGCACTGGCTTTCGGTGATCTCCACCGGAATAGACCCCACGCCCGACGGAAACGCCATCGCGTTCAGCCCATCCTTGCCGGGCCGTCCACCAATGCCGCCGATGGCCACATTCATCACATTAAAGCGGCTTGTGTCCTTCAATTCACTCGGCAGTGCATGGCCATGAGCAGACGCCATTGCCAACACCCAAATGCTGCCCGCGCTTTCCGCCTGAACCCGGTTCGGCAGCGCCTGCGCGAGACAACCAAACACCGCATCAGGCAGCATTTGGCCGATCACATGACGGGCCGTAACCGGGCTGGGAGATACCGGATCGACGCAAGTCCCCGGTTCGCTAATAAGATCAAAACAGCCCAGTGAGCCAGCATTGTTCGGCACATCAGGCGCGATCACCGCTTTCAGCCCAAACACCACATAGGCTTGGCTATAGGTGCGTGGCGAGTTGATCCCATAATTAGACGCAGGCGAACTGCCCGACAGATCAATGGTGATCTGGTCACCCTCTACCCGCAATTCGGTTTTGATGGTGATCGGGCTTTCATACCCATCCAATGGCAAATCATAATGATAGACACCATCCGGCACTTCACGGATCGCCTTTTGCGTCGCGGCTTTGGAGGTCTCCAAAATATGTGCCGCCAAATCATCCAATCCATCGATCTGAAATTCTTCCATCATCTCAACCAGTCGATTAACGCCCGTATCATTGGCGCTGATCAGCGACATCAAATCGCCGCGCACTTCCACCGGATTGCGGGTATTGGCCAAGATCACGCTGAGCAAATCTTCATTGAGCTGCCCTTCGCGGCGCAAATACATATGCGGCACCAAAGTGCCCTCTTCATAAATCGACGTCGCATCCGCAGAGAACCCGACACCACCCACATCAATCACATGGCAGGTCGAGGCGAAAAGCCCGATCGCTTTGCCGTTGTAAAAAGCAGGTGTGACCACCACAAAGTCAAACAAATGCCCGGTGCCCATCCATGGGTCGTTGCTCACCAACACATCGCCGGGCTTTAGCGTTTCCACAGGATAGCGTTCTAAGAAATGCACGACCGCATTGGCCATGGTGTTCACATGCCCAGGTGTGCCCGTCACCGCTTGCGCCAACATCGCCCCATTCAAATCATAGACCCCGGCAGACAGATCGCCCGCCTCCCGCGCCACCGCACCAAAGGCCGTGCGCAGCAGGGATTGCGCCTGTTCTTCCACCACGGAAATCAGGCGGTTCCACATCACTTGGGTGCGAATAGCGTCATGAGCGTTCTGGCGCATTAGACAGCCTCCTTGCGGGTCAAAATGATGTAGCTATGGGCGTCAATCTCCGCATTAAATTGCGACGTGACAATAGTCGACGTTTCATGCTCTGCGATGATGGCAGGACCGGAAATCTTCGCACCAACGGGCAAGTCAAACCGCCAGAATACAGGTGTTTCCAACATCGCCCCCTGCGCCCCGTCAAACAATTCGCGATGGCTGCGCGGTGCAATCTCAGTCGCTGCACCTTCTCCGAAGGTGGGCGATACCCCATCGTCAATTTCGCACAATACAGTCACAGACCAGGTGACGATTTCGCTTGGCACATTGTCCAAGGTCACGCCGTAAATGGCACGATATTGCGTTTCGAACTGATCGTGAATCCACTGTGCATCCGCAGCGTCTAGCGTGCCTTCAGGCAACACAACTTGAAGCTCGTGCCCCTGCCCTTGATAGCGAATATCTACCACACGCTGCACCTGCGCCTCACGGTCACCAGCGGCCGGGCGCACAATATCGCCCGCCTCGCGCGCCATATCTTCAAGCATCTCATTGGCGCGTTTCATGTCCGGATGGTCCAACGCCATCGGGAAGCTGCGCGTCACTTCATAGGAAATCGGTGCCCGCAAGAAGCCAATAGCAGAGCCAACCCCGGCCCCAGCAGGCACAATCATTTTGTTGATCGACAGCTTCTCCGCCAGGCGGCAAAGGTGCAGCGGTGCCCCGCCGCCAAAGGCAATCATGGTGCTGGCGGCAATGTCGCGACCCCGCTCAATGGCGTGCACCCGCGCCGCATTGGCCATATTTTCTTCGACAATTTCCACCACGCCAGCAGCGGGCCAAAATTCATCCAACCCCAATGGTGCACCAATTTGCTGGCCCAACGCGTCCCGCGCTGCATCCGGATATAGCGGCAGCTTGCCGCCAGCGAAATAGGCCGGATCAATTTTACCAAGCACCAAATTGGCATCGGTGACCGTCGCCAATTCACCGCCACGGCCATAGCTAACCGGACCGGGTTCAGACCCTGCGCTATCCGGCCCGACCTTGATGCGCTGCATGGCATCGATCCGCGCGATGGACCCACCACCTGCACCGATCTCCACCATTTCAATCACCGGGATACGCACGGGCCAGCCGGACCCTTTTGTGTCGCGATAGGTGCGGGCAATTTCGAAATGCCGCGCCCGCTCGGGCACCGCGCCAGCAATCAAGCAAATCTTGGCCGTGGTGCCGCCCATGTCGAAGGAGAGTACATTGTCCAAATCACATTGCTTGGCGATATGGCTGGCCAAAATCGCCCCACCTGCCGGGCCGGATTCCACCAACCGAATGGGGAACCGTGCAGCACTCTCCAGCGTGGTGAGACCACCGCCGGACATCATCAAAAATAATGGCGCATCAATGCCAAGCTCAGAAAGCTCTTTCGCCAACCGCGTGAGATAGCCTTCGATCAGCGGCCGCACAGACGCATTGGCACATGTGGTTGAAAAGCGCTCATATTCGCGAATTTCCGGGCAAACTTCATGGGAGACACAAATGGTCACCCGCTCTCCCAGCTCGCGCCGTACAATGTCCCGCGCCCGCTTTTCATGTTCGCTATGGGCATAGGCGTGCAAGAAGCCGATGGCCACCGCCTCAACCTTCCCAGCACGCAGTTCAGCGCAGATTTTGACCAATTCGTCTTCATCGAGCGCCGCCAACACATCGCCATCTTGCGCCAACCGTTCGGCTACCCCGAAACGCAGTGCGGCAGGCACAATGGCGGGTGGCATATCGATCATCAAATCATAATGGTCAAAGCGCTTTTCGTAGCCCAACTCCAACACATCTTCGAAGCCTTTGGTGGTGATCAGCGCCGTTTTCGCCACTTTGCGTTCAATCAGCGCGTTCGTCGCCAGGGTTGTGCCATGCACAAAGACGTCAATATCAGCGGGATCGACCTGTGCCTCTTCCAGCACCAAGCGCACACCATCCAACAGGCCCAATTCAGGATTTTGCACATTGGTCAGCACTTTGGCGCTATGGCGCACATCGCCCAACTCCAGCACCACATCAGTAAAGGTGCCGCCAATATCTACCGCCAGTCGGACAGATTTATCGCCTCGCATATGCGCCTCTTCCTCCTGAGCAGCCGCAATTCAAGCCGCCACTCACCCTGCTCGTTCAATACATTTCATATTTGAAAGATTTTGCAATTGCAACAGCAAAATTGGCGAATTCACGTTGTTCACATTCATATGCGACAATCTGTCAATATATAACATATTGAAATAAAACATTATTTCCAAACAATATGTATTTTATGTTTAAAATTCTTTGCTCCATATGTGAAATTCAGTTGACAGGTTATTTCAAGTATGAAACTTTTTTAGACAAGGGGAGCGAGAGAGAAATGCAAGATTTGTCTGAATTGACACAACGCGCATCAGAATTGGACAGCAAAGATCCAATCGCGCAAATTGTTGAAGAATATGAGCAGGCCGAGGGCTGGATATTCTTTGACTCAAATTCTGTCGGCCCCGTACCCAAAACGGCCCGCAATGCTGCCAATGCGTTAATTGACGATTGGATTGCCCTGCGTCGGCGCGGGTGGGCAGAGCGCGACTGGGTGGACATGCCCGCCATTCTCGGTGACCAATTGTCGCCCATGATTGGCGCAGAAAAAGGCACAACGGTCGTTTGCGACAACACTACCATCAATCTATATAAAGCGATCGGCCACGCCCTGGCGATCAATCAGGACCGCACCATCATCCTGACGCAAAAGGACAATTTCCCCACCGACATTCATGTGGTGCAAGGCTTTGAGCGCGCCAATCCAAACCTTGAAGTGCGCTATGTGGAAACCGAAGAAGAGGCGCTTGCTGCGCTTTCGGATGACGTAGCGGTGTGCACCTTTAGCCATGTCGGCTATAAGTCTGGCCAACGCTGGGACATGGACAAGTTCAACAAGGCCGCGCAGGCCCTTGGCGTCCTTACAGTGTGGGACGTGTCCCATTCCGCAGGTGCCGTGCCCGTTTTGGCGCGCGAAAGCAATGCAGATTACATTGTCGGCTGCGGCTACAAATATCTCAGCACCGGTCCCGGCGGCCCTGCCTTTATCTATGTGCGGCCAGACCTGAGCGAAAAGGCTTGGCCACCTGTTTGTGGCTGGATGGGACATGCTGATATTTACGCTTTTGCGGGCGATTATGAGCCACATGGCAGCATCAAACGTTTCATATCTGGAACGCCGATGGTGGGCGCCAATCAGATCGCCCATTGTGCTGCCCAGATTTATCAAAAATATGCTCCCAAAGACATTTGGGCGCGGCATGAAAGCCTGAGCAATTTCTTTATCGACGCCCTGCAGCAATCCTGTGGTGACCTTGGTGTCGAAATTGCCTCACCCCTCAATTACGATCAACGGGGCGGTCACGTAACCTTTAAGGCCCCCGGCGCGGGCCATGTGGTGGAAGCATTGATTGACGCGAAAGTCGTCTCATCCTTCCGCAAGCCTGACGCCATTCGATTTGGTTTGAGCCCGGCCTCACTTACCCACGCGCAAATCGCGGAGGCGGTAGGTCGGCTTCAAAAAATCCTCAAAGAGGAGATCTGGCGGGATCCGAAATACGCAAATGTCTCCGTTTAATCCGCGCGCGCTGCAATAAAAAGAATAAAGCGCAGGATTTATGGAGAGCATCAAAAGGGAGAAGAACATTGAAAAAACCAATTTTGGCCGTTGCTTTATCGGCTCTACTTGCAGCTCAGGCAGGCTTTGCCGCGGCTGAAGACGTAAAAGTTGGCACCATTATGGGCATCACTGGCCCGCTGGCTAACTTTATTCCACCTATTTTGAACGCAGCCAAACTGGCCGAAGCCGATGTGAATGCAGGCGGCGGCATATTGGGCGGCGGCAATTTTGAACTGGTCGTTGCTGACGGTCAGGCGGCGGCCCAACCATCAGTTGATGCGGCCACCAAGCTGGTGAACCTCGAAAATGTGGCGGCCGTGATGGGTGCCCTATCTTCAGGCGCCACCATCGCCGCAGCCAACGCTGTGACCATTCCAAATGGTGTGTTGCAAGTTTCACCAACCGCCACCTCACCATCTATGACCGACATGGATGATGGCGATTTCCTTTATCGGATTGTCCCCAGCGACAACTATCAGGGCGAAGTGCTCGCCAAAATTGTGCTGGACGAAGGCATCGACCGCGTTGCTGTGGCCTATGTAAACAATGACTATGGCGTGGGCATTGCCGGCACCTTCAAAGAGAACTTTGAAAAGCTGGGCGGCACCATCACAGGCTATGAAAAGCACGAAGATAAGAAAAACTCTTATCGCGGCGAGCTGGCCACCCTGGCCAATGGCGACCCACAAGCACTCGTTTTGATTGCCTATGCGGGCGGCAGTGGCGCGAAAATCGTCAAGCAATCGCTTGAAGCTGGCCTGTTTGACCGCTTTATCGGCACAGATGGTCTGCGCGACGATTTGTTGATCGAACAAGTTGGCCCAGAAGCCTTGGCCACTTCATTCTTCTCAGCACCAACATCACCAGCAGAAAATCCTGCGGGCGAAGCGCTACACACGCGCTTTGATGAAGTGTATGGCGAAGGCTCAGACAAGCCATTTGTTGACCAATCCTATGACGCCACCATGCTGATCGCTTTGGCAATTGAAAAAGCAGGCACAACAGACCGCACCGCCATTAAAGACGCGCTGCGCTTTGTGGCCAACGCGCCGGGCGAAATCGTAGGCCCAGGCGAATGGAAAAAAGCTGTGAAGCTTTTGGCTGAAGGCAAAGACATCAACTATGAAGGCGCCGCGGGCAGCCATGAATTTGACGAAAACGGCGACGTTGCCGGCTTTATCGGCAAATTCGTAGTGGATGGCGACAGCTACAAGCAAGTCGCAATCTTTGAATAGTCAAACGCTTTGGTGCTCGCGGCCCCCTCTGCCGCGAGCACACTAAGGTCAGGACAACTCCATGATCGCTTTTGAAAATATCACCATGCGCTTTGGCGGCGTTGCCGCGGTTGATCGCTGCAGCTTTGAAATCCCAACCGGCAAGATCACCGGCTTGATCGGCCCCAATGGCGCAGGCAAAACCACCGCCTTCAACGTCATTGCCGGGCATTTGCGCCCCACCTCCGGTCGGGTGCTGCTGGAAGGTGAGGACATCACCGCCCTGCCCGCCCACAAGCGCCAGGCCATGGGCATTGCCCGCACCTTTCAGCTTGCACATGAATTTCACCGCATGACGGTGGTCGAAAATTTGATGGTGGCGGCGAAGAACGAGCTGGGCGAAAACATGCTCAACGCCATTTTCCGCCCCGGCCAATGCAAACTGCAGGAACAGGCCGCCTATGATCGCGCCATGGAAACCCTGCGCTTTTTGGAAATTGAACAGCTGAAAGACCAATTGGCGGGCGATTTGTCCGGCGGTCAGAAAAAGCTGCTGGAACTGGGTCGTGCGCTGATGCAGCACCCCAAAATCATCCTGCTCGACGAAATCGGCGCGGGCGTCAACCGCACCCTTCTGGGCAAAATCGCGGAAAAGATCATCCAGCTCAACAAAGAGCAAGGTTACACCATCTGCTTGATTGAGCATGATTTGGACTATGTTTCCCGCCTTTGCGACACCGTGATTGTGATGGCACAAGGCACTCTGCTGACCACCGGCACGGTGGAAGAAGTCAGCCGCGATGAACGTGTGATCGAAGCCTATTTTGGCGGCGGCAAATATCAGGAAGCCATATGAGTTATAAAATTCTTGATGTGCAAAATTTGACGGCGGGCTATGGCAAATTGCCGATCATTGAAGACATGCACGCCAAAGTGGATGACGGACAAATTGTGGTGATCGTCGGCCCCAACGGCGCCGGCAAATCCACGTTGCTCAAGTCGATATTCGGCCTCAATAAACGCATGTCTGGCGATATTGTGTTTGAAAGCCGCTCCATTTTTGACGCCAAAACGTCAGAACTGGTGCCTATGGGTATTTCAGCGGTGCCGCAATCCCACAATGTGTTCCCCACCCTCACGGTGGAAGAGAACCTCGACGTGGGCACATTTGCCGCGCCCCCAAAGGACAAGGCAGCGACCAAGGCCAAAATCTTGACCCTGTTCCCAGACCTGAAGGACAAGCTGCGCCAGCAAGCGGGCGAACTCTCCGGCGGGCAACGGCAAATGGTGGCCGTAGGTCGCGCTTTGATGAGTGACCCACATTTGATCCTTTTAGATGAACCCACCGCAGGCCTGTCGCCTGCCTATCTCGAAGTCATCTTCGACCTGCTTTTGCAGGTGCGCGATAGCGGCGTCTCCATCTTGATGGTGGAGCAGAATGCCAAACAGGCGCTGCGCATTGCGGATTATGCCTATGTGCTGGTCAATGGCAAAAACGCCTATGAGGGCACGGGCGCTGAGCTGCTGAAAAACGACGAAGTGCGCAAATCATTCTTAGGTGGAGGGGCACCAAAATGATGGATTTTATCAATTTCTATTTGGTCCCCGGCATCACCCTTGGCGCCATCTATGCGCTGGGCGCGGTTGGCGTGTCGATGATTTTCGGCATTTTACGCTTCGCCCATTTTGCCCATGGCGACTTGATGACTGTGGGGGCGTATTTCGGGCTTTCCGCCGTCTGGCTTCTGGGCATTCCGGCCCTCGCCGCCATTCCCATCGCGGTTGCTCTCACCTGCCTTGTGGCTCTGTTCGCAGACCGTGCCTTTTATAAACCCCTGCGGCAATTGCCCACCATTTACACGGTGATCGCCTCGTTCGGCGTGGCGCTGATCTTCCGCTCTGTGGTGCAGCTTTTTTGGGGCACGGAAAGCCAGGTCTATTCCGTCGGGTTCCAAAAGCCGATTGTGCTGTTCGATAGCTTGCGCATCGCCACCCGCCACATTCAAATCATTCTCGCCACCGCAGCGATCACGTTGGGCCTGCACTGGTTCTTGCACCATACGCAAATGGGCAAAACCATGCGCGCGGTGTCAGACGATCCAGCGCTGGCCAGCGTGGCCGGGCTTGATCCGGAAAAAACCATCCGCTGGACATGGATTATCGGCGCAGGCCTTGCCGCCATCGCCGGGGTGTTTGTCGGTCTCGATACCGACGTGCACACCATGATGGGCTGGAACCTGTTGCTGCCCATGTTCGCCGCCGCCCTGTTGGGTGGCATTGGAAAGCCGCTGGGCGCGATTGCAGGTGGCTTGATCATCGGCATCGCAGAAGAAATCTGCACCTTCCCCTTCTTTGGCGAGAGTCTGATTTCACCTAGCTATAAAAGCGCCATCGCTTTTGTGATCATGTTGCTGATCCTGATTTTCCGCCCACGCGGCCTGTTTAAAGGGAGGCTCCTCTAATGGAACTCAGTGGTATTCTATTTTACCTGATCTCCTTTTTGATCATGGGCGGCATTTATTCGGTGATCTGCCTTGCCCTCAATATGCAATGGGGCTTTGGCGGCCTCTTCAATGCGGGCATTGCAGGCTTTTACGCGGTGGGCGCCTATTCAGCCGCCATCATCACCTCAGCCAATACCCCTAACCATGTGGGCGGGTTTGACCTGCCCATCGTGGTCGGCCTTGTGGTCGCGGGCACCCTATCCGGCATTGTCGGTTGGGCCATCGCCCGCATCTGTGTGCGCTTGAAAGCGGATTATCTGGCCATGGCCTCCATCGGCATTGCCGAGATCATCCGGCTGGCCGTGATCAATGAAGAATGGCTCACCAATGGCAGCCTCGGCGTGTCGCGCATTCCGCGCCCACTGGAAGAGTTCTTCACCGGGCGCGAAAGCGAAATGGTGTTCTTCGTCTTTGTGTGGATCATTGTCGCCATCACCTTCTGGGTCGCCCATCGCCTTTATAAAAGCCCCTGGGGCCGCGTCATGCGCGCTATCCGCGACAATGAAGCCGCGGCAGAATCTGTGGGCAAGGATGTGCAATCCTTCCGCACCCAGAGCTTTGTGATCGGCGCGATCTTTATGGGCGTGGCCGGGGCATTGAGTGCCCACTATTTCAAATTCTTCAGCCCGGACGCCACCGAGCCTCTGCTCATCACCTTCCTGGCGTGGGTGATGCTGATCGCAGGCGGCAGCGGCAACAATAAGGGCGCTGTTGCAGGGGCGTTGATCATTTGGGCCATCTGGTCGATGACAGAAATCATCACCCAGCAATTGCCGCCAGATTGGGCCACCCGCTCCTCCTATATTCGGATGTTGCTGATCGGGCTTTTCCTGCAATTTGTGCTGCAACGCTTCCGCGCCGGGCTATTCCCCGAAAAAGCGCCGAAACTGAATGTGAAAAGCCATGGCTGAACGGAGCTTCGCCAAAGAGGTTGAAAAACTGCGCCTTGGCGATGGTGACACATTTCGCGGCGAAGGCATCTTGGCGATCACCAAAGCGCTGCTGGAAAATGGCGTCGGCTATGTGGGCGGCTATCAAGGTGCGCCCATCAGCCATTTGATGGATGTGTTTGCGGACGCTGAAGAATTGCTCAGTGAACTCGGCGTACGGTTTGAGGCCAGTGCTTCTGAAGCCACTGCCGCCGCCATGCTTGCCGCCTCGGTGCATTATCCCATTCGCGGCGCGGTGACGTTTAAATCTACCGTCGGTACCAATGTGGCGTCCGACGCCTTGGCTAATCTCGCCTCTGGCGGTGTTACGGGTGGCGCGCTGATCATTGTTGGTGAGGATTACGGCGAAGGCTCCTCCATCATGCAGGAGCGTAGCCATCCCTTTGCGCAAAAAAGTCAAATCTGGCTGCTCGACCCGCGCCCCAACCTGCCGTCAATTGTTGATGCGGTGGGCCATGGCTTTGCCCTATCCGAGGCCAGCAACACCCCGGTGATGCTGGAAGTGCGCATTCGCGCCTGCCATGTGCATGGGCATTTTGACACCAAAGACAATGTGCCGCCGCCCTTCACCGTGCGCGATGCGTTGGAAAACCCAAAGCGCAAAACCGACCGGATCGTGCTGCCCCCTGCATCCTATCTGCATGAGAAGGAAAAGGTGGAGCAGCGCCTGCCCGCCGCCATTCACTATATTCAAAAGCACAAACTCAACGAGCATTTCGGCCCCGACCAGGGCGATATCGGCATTATCATGCAGGGCGGCATGTATAACAATGTAATGCGGGCCTTGCAGCGCATGGGGCTGGCCGATCTTTACGGCGACAGCAAAGTGCCGCTTTATGTGATGAATGTCACCTACCCGCTGGTGCCGGACGAAGTGGTGGACTTCTGCGCCGACAAAAAGGCGGTGATGATGGTGGAAGAAGGCCAACCGGCCTGCCTTGAAGAAGCCGTTGCGGCCCTGTTGTTCAAACACAAAATCAATACCGATTTGGCAGGCAAAGGCGTGCTGCCGCTGGCCGGTGAGTTGACGGGCCAAGTGATGTTAGACGGCCTGCGCAGCTTTATCACCAGCCACGCCCCGCATCTGGCCACTGATCAGGACCGTGCACCGAACGAGCCACAACTCCTACCGCAGCCGGAACTGGACGATACGGTGCCTGCACGCCCGCCGGGCTTTTGCACGGGCTGTCCCGAGCGTCCCATTTTTGCGGCCACCAAGCTGGTGGAAGAAGAACTCGGCCCACATCACATCTCTTCAGATATTGGCTGCCACCTCTTTTCCATCATGCCGCCGTTCGAAATTGGCGGCACCACTATGGGTTACGGCCTCGGCCCCGCCTCATCCTCGGCACTCAATGCCAAGGGCGCACGCCGTTCGATCAGCTTTGTCGGTGATGGTGGCTTTTGGCACAATGGCCTCACCTCCTCCATTGGCAATGCCTCATTTAACGAGCATGATGGCGTGACGGTGATCGTCGACAACTACTATTCCGCCGCCACTGGCGGACAGGATATTTTGTCGTCCCGCGCCAACAACAAATCCCGCAACACCAACAACCCCATCGGCAAAGCCGTCAAAGGCATGGGCGTGAAGTGGGTGCGCGAAATCGACAATACTTATGATGTGGGCAAAATGCGCGAGACCCTGAAAGAGGCGCTCACCACCGATGAGACGGGTCCCAAGGTCATCGTCGCCTCCTCCGAATGTATGCTCAACCGCCAACGGCGCGAGCGTCCACTGAAAGCAAAGGCGATTGCCGAAGGGCAAACCATCACCCAGCCAAAATTCGGCATCGATGAGGACATTTGCACCGGCGACCATGCCTGTATGCGCTTGTCCGGCTGCCCATCGCTCACCGTGAAAAAACTTGATGATCCGCTGCGCGATGATCCGGTCGCCCATATTGATCAATCCTGCGTTGGCTGTGGCAATTGCGGAGAAGTGGCCGATGCGGCCATTCTCTGCCCTTCATTCTATAAAGCCGAGCGCATCCACAATCCGGGCACGGCCCACAAAATCTGGCGCAAGCTCTCCACCAGTTTTATGAGCTGGTTACAGGCGCGGCGCGACCGCAAATCATTGCGTTTTGAGGCGTAAATCATGGCGCAAGATCAAATCATAAAACTGGCCATTCTCGCCGTGGGCGGCCAAGGCGGCGGCGTGCTAACCAATTGGATCGTTGATCTGGCCGAGCAAAACGGATGGGTGGCACAATCCACCGCGGTGGCCGGTGTGGCCCAACGGACGGGCGCCACCATCTATTATGTGGAAATGGCACCGCAGCGAGAAAAGCGCCCGATCTTCTCTCTCGCCCCGAGCGTGGGCGATGTCGATATTCTGATCGCGGCAGAGCTGATGGAAGTCGGCCGCGCCATCCAACGTGGTTTTGTCAGCCCCAACCGCACTTGCCTGGTCGGCTCCAGCCATCGATTGCACGCCGTCTCTGAAAAAATCAATCCGGGCGACGGGCGCGCTAAGGATCAAGTCATCTTCGATGCCGCGCACAAATCGGCGCAAACCGTGCTACTGCACAATTATGATCGGCTCGCCATTCAGAACGGCTCTTATATATCCGCCAGCCTGTTCGGTGCCCTCGCCGCCTCCAAAACGCTGCCGTTCACGCCCGCACAATTTGAGGCCATTCTCGAACAATCTGGCCGCGCCGCTGCCCGAAGCATCGCCGCCTTCAATGCCGCGCTAAAAGCAGAACCGCTCTCCGCACCAGAACTTGCACAACAAACCGCACCCACCGCCAAAGCAAAGGGGCCGCAAAAGCTGATGGCCAAATGGGATGCCCTACAGCAGCGCATCGCACAGTTGCCAAATGAATCCCAAGAATTGGCGCGCGCTGGCCTTAAAAAGTGTGTTGAATTTCAAGACGTGACCTATGGCGATGCTTACCTCACCACGGTGGAACAATTCGCACAGCGCATTCCGGACGACCGCCCAGACATTCTGACCGAACTGGCTAAACATCTCGCCAATGCCATGGCCTATGACGATCTGATCCGTGTCGCCGATCTGAAAACCCGACGACAACGCCTCAGCCGCATTGAAAGCGAAGTGCAGCTGCAATCGGCGGACGGGTTAAAGCTGACGGAATATTTCCATCCACGCGCCGAAGAGATCTGCGGCCTGATGCCGCCAAGGCTGGGGCGCTGGTTTGAGGACAGTCCCAGCCGCTTCGCCTGGCTGGATCGTCGAGTAAACAAAGGTCGCCGCATCCGCAGCAACGGGTTCTGGGGGTTCAGCACGCTCTATATGCTGGGTGGCCTGAAATGGTGGCGCAAACATACCCTGCGCGATCAAATAGAGCGCAGCCACCGGAAGGCGTGGCTGGAGGAAGTTGACCGGCACCTTGCCAACAATCCAGACTTGGCGCTTGAGCTCATCAAATGCCGCCGCCTGATTAAAGGCTATAGCGACACGCACCATCGCTCCCTAAGCAAGTTTGCGCGCATCTTCGAGAACCTACATCTGGTCAGCCTTCTGCCAGATGCGGCAGAGTGGGTGCGCCGCTGGCGCGATGCCGCGTTGATGGATGAAAATGGCGATGCCTTGGATGGCGCGATCAAAACCGTGGGCGTTACCCTGCTGGCCAGCGAAACAAATCCCGACGATTACGACGCCAATAGCTAATCGCCTAAAACTCAGATTTTGAAAAGGGTGTCAGTTCTGCAGCATCAAAGATTGGCGCAACATCCTCTTGTCCACCATCCAACATGGCGGCAATGCGCTCCAACGATGCAATCAACATCGACTGTTCCCAATCAGACAGATTTTCAAATTCCTGTTCAAAGCGCTCGTGAACGCCATCGGGTGATTGGCTAAGGGCCGCATGCCCCGCCCCCGTCAATGACAGCCAGACCTGACGTTTGTCTGTTTCGCCGCGTTTGCGCTCGATCAGCCCACGCGCTTCCAGTTTATGCACCAACCCCGTTGTAGTCGCCTGAGTGATGCCCATCGCCTGAGCAATTTGCCCGGCGCTGCGTTCACCCTTTTCATCCAATAAACGCAACAACACCAATTGCGACGGCGTGATCCCCGACGCGCGCATCAATGCCTTTGAATTTGTATCGGCCGCCCTAAGGATTCGCCGGATCGAACTTAAAACCGATTTCGTTTTCTCTTCCACACCACCCTCACACACAAAATGAGACAGCGAACATTATCCCAATCTTCACTTTCTACCAAGATAGAAAATAAGTTTGTAAAAACAAATTATATCACTGTTGACTCTCGTGTTTCCTTAATACGATCAAAGGGTTTCGGACATATATTTCTGACACATTTGCCTATAAACGCGCTTTTTCTGCACTTTCCATGGAACTTTTCCCTTCTTTAACGGTTGACATTTAGTTAGTTGAAGCTAAATAAAAAGCGAATTTGAATTTTCACAACACACGGATTGTTGAAAAATGAAAACGAATAGCATCAAGCCGCGCCCTACATTTCGCAAACCTAATGCAAATGACGGGTCCATCGTTTGGGATATCGTAAAGAACTCTGGCAAGCTGGATGAGAACTCCATCTATTGTAACTTGCTGCAATGCACGCACTTTTCAGATACATGCGTGATTGCCGAAGTCGATGGTAAGCCTGTTGGCTGGCTCTCCGCATACATCCCACCACAAAAGCCTGACACGCTATTTGTTTGGCAGGTCTGCGTAACCGAAGAGGCACGTGGCTTGGGCATTGCAAAACAACTGATCCACACCGCTCTAAAGCGCGATGTTTGTGAAGATGTACGAAAAATCGAAAGCACCATCACAAAAGACAATGAAGCCAGCTGGGCCCTATTCGGCGCAATCGCTGACAATTTTGGTGCCGACCTGAGCAAAAAAGTGATGTTTGACGAAGAGAAGCATTTGGACGGTCAAGGTGACACTGAGCACCTCGTTTCAATTGCACCCGTGAAACAAAATCACCCTGTGTTGCGTTCTGTAGCTTAACCGCTGAGCGCACACGTTAAACTGATTAAATCCGAAGGATTAATGATGACCAATAGTGAACAACAAGATCTTCTTGTGTTTGAACGTCGTGAAAGTGCAGTGCGCAGTTATTGTCGCGCCTTTCCAAAGATGTTTGACCGCGCGGTAAATGCCAATATCTTTGGCACCGATGGAAAAGAATATATCGACTTCCTTGCGGGCTGTGCGTCGCTCAACTATGGCCACAATGACCCCGACATGAAACAAGCCCTGATCGATTTCATCAGCCATGATGGCATTGCCCACGGCCTGGACATGCACACGAATGCGAAGCGCGACTTCTTGGAAACATTCCATGAGCACATTCTTGCGCCCCGCAATATGGACTACCGGACCATGTTTACTGGCCCAACAGGGGCCAATGCGGTCGAAGCTGCATTGAAGCTGGCACGTAAAGTTACGGGCCGCACCAACGTGATTTCATTCACCAATGGCTTCCACGGCATGACCCTTGGCGCTTTGGCGACAACTGGTAATGCCGGCAAACGCGGCGGCGCAGGCATGGACTTGTCTGGCGTACACCGTGCGCCATTTGATGGCTATTTCGGTGAAAATGTTGATACAGCCGAGCAACTCGACATTATGCTCAGCGACAGTTCAGCAGGCATCGATGCGCCAGCCGCTATTTTGGTGGAAGCCGTACAAGGCGAAGGTGGCCTCAACGTCGCTTCAAAAGAGTGGATGCAGAAAATGCAGTCCATCGCCAAAAAGCATGGTGCCCTGTTTATCGTTGACGATATTCAAGCTGGCTGTGGCCGCACAGGTACATTCTTCTCCTTTGAAGAAATGGGCATTGACCCCGACATGATCACCATGGCCAAATCACTTTCAGGCATGGGCTTGCCTTTTGCTGTGACCCTATTGAAGCCAGAACTTGATATCTGGAAGCCAGGCGAGCACAACGGCACGTTCCGCGGCAACAACCATGCCTTTATCACCGCAAAAGTGGCGATCGAGAAGTTCTGGTCAAACGACAGCTTCCAAGCCGAGATTCAAGAGAAATCTGAATATCTCGAGCAGCGCCTGCAGTCTATTGCCGACAAATATGGCTTTGGCCTTAAAGGTCGCGGCATGATGATGGGCATCAACTGCGAAAGCGGCGAAGCTGCATCTGACATTTGCGAACACGCATTTGAAAATGGTGTGATCGTGGAAACATCAGGCAGCGACGACGAAATCGTCAAGATTTTGGCGCCACTGACCATTGAAAAAGAAACATTCGCCAAGGGCCTCGACATCATCGAGACCGCATTTGATTGCACCCTTGTCGACAAGAACCAACGCTCAGCAGCGGAGTAAATAATGATTGTACGCGATTTGAATAAAGCACGTGAAACAGACCGACTGATTTCCACCGAAGGGTGGGACAGCACGCGGCTGTTGCTGGCTGATGACAATATGGGGTTCTCGTTCCACGTGACCCGCATCAAGGCCGGCACATCACATGTGTTCCATTATAAGCACCACCTCGAAGCGGTATTCTGCATTGAGGGCGAAGGCCAGATCAAAGATTTGGCAACAGGAGAAGTGCACGAAATCAAGCCAGGCGTGATCTATGCCTTGGATAAAAATGACAAGCACGAATTGTCTGCGAAAAGCCAAATCACCTTTGCTTGCACATTCAACCCACCAGTAACGGGCAAAGAAGTGCACCGCGAAGATGGTTCATATGCACCTGCCGCGGAGGTTGCAGCAGAGTAGAGTTTTTAGTTTGTTGTCTAACGAAAAGGAGCGAGCCATGAGTAGCGCTTCGATTAAACCGATTGAACAAGAAGATGATTACGTCACACGCTTAACAGACGCCGAACGTTGTTTGGAGCGTAAAGACCCAGTCGTATGGTCAGAATGGCGCCCAGGTGCCCCGCTGGCTCAGGACCAGGTTGAAAAGTTTGAACGTGATGGCTTTCTCGTCCTGGAGAAGATCTTTTTGCCTGGTGAGATTGATGCTCTCATTGAAGAGAGTGCGCGCCTTCGGTCTGACGGCAGTAAACTAACTCAAGAGAGCTTGATCACCGAGCCGGACACCAATGATGTGCGCACCATTTTCGATCTAGACCTGCAAAGCGAAGTCTTTCGCCGTCTAGCCGAAGATGTGCGCATCGCGGAGCCGGTAAGGTTTTTGCTTGATGACGAAGTCTATGTGCATCAATCACGGCTCAACTATAAGCCAGGCCTTACAGGCAAAGAGTTCTACTGGCATTCCGATTTTGAGACGTGGCACGCCGAAGATGGCATGCCACGTATGCGGGCAATTTCAGCATCGGTTCTATTGACCGACAATGACGCACTAAATGGTCCGCTCATGTTGATGCCGGGCTCGCAAAACACTTATGTGTCTTGCGTTGGCGAAACGCCCGAGGACAATCACAAAAGCTCACTGAAAAGACAAAAAGTGGGCACGCCGTCAGCAGAAACGCTGGCCAAAATGTCTGAAAAACACGGCATTGAATATGCCGCAGGCAAAAAAGGCACTGTGATTTTGTTCGATTGCAACACCATGCACGGCTCAAACGGAAACATAACACCCTTCCCACGCTCAAACGCCTTTTTCGTTTACAACGCGTGGTCAAACCAGCTTGAGGCCCCCTTTGGTGCCGATGAGCCAAGACCAAACTTCTTGGCCCGCCGAGATCCAAAAGAGCCGCTGACCCTGCTTGAAGGGCATATTGAATAGGCTGTTAAAGCCAAACGTGCACCGCCCAACGCGGTGCACATAGATTAGCGTCCAATGAAGGAGTAACCATGCCGAACCACACAGTTGAGAAAATCGGCGGGACATCTATGTCGCGTACCCATGAACTTTTGAAAAATGTTCTGATCGGGGACCGGGAAGGTGACGCACTTTATAATCGTATCTTCGTAGTGTCCGCCTATGGTGGCATTACCAACGATTTGCTTGAACATAAGAAATCCGGCGCACCCGGCGTCTACGCGCTATTCTCAAGTGCAGAGAGCGATTGGGCTTGGGGTGACGCTTTGGACAAATTGTCCAAGCGGATGCAGCAGATCAACGCCGAAATTTTTGATGATCAGCAAGCACTCGGCGCGTCCAACGCCTTTGTACGCGAGCGCATTGAGGGCGTACGCTCTTGCCTGATCGATCTACACCGCCTTTGTTCATATGGCCATTTCCGCCTCGACAATCATTTGTTGACGGTCCGCGAAATGCTCTCTGCCTTGGGCGAAGTGCATTCAGCTTACAACACCGCATTGCTGTTGCAGCAAAACGGCGTAAACGCACGCATGGTCGACCTTTCTGGCTGGCGCGATGAGCAGCAATATACCTTGGATGAAAACATCAAACACGCCTTTAAGGACATTGATGTAAGCAAGGAACTGCCGATCGTGACAGGCTATGCGCAATCTAAAGAAGCGCTGATGAAAACCTATGACCGCGGCTATAGCGAAGTGACCTTGTCACGTATCGCCGTGATCACGGAAGCCAAAGAAGCGATCATCCATAAGGAGTTCCACTTGTCTTCCGCTGACCCTAAAGTGGTGGGCGAAGATGCAGTGCAAGTGATTGGCGACACCAATTATGACGTGGCCGACCAACTCTCGAATATGGGCATGGAAGCTATTCACCCGTCTGCCGCCAAAGGCTTGCGTCAGGCGAACATTCCATTGCGCATTAAAAACTCATTTGAACCTGAGCATCCCGGCACCACCATCAATGCGACGGATCAGGGCAAAAAAGCTGGTGTGGAAATCATCACTGGCCTCGACAATGTGATTGCCTTTGAGTTTTTCGAGCAGGACATGGTGGGCGTTAAGGGCTACGACACCCGTATTTTGGATGCGTTGACACGCCACAAGGTGCAGATCATTTCCAAAACATCAAACGCCAACACCATCACGCACTTCCTCAAAGGATCGTTGAAAAACATCAAACGTGTGGAATCTGATCTATCGAAGGAATTCCCTGCAGCTGAAATCAGCTCGCGGAAAGTGGCCTTCATCTCAGCGATCGGCCGGAACCTGAAGGGTTGCGATGTTGCCGCACGTGCCATCTTGGCCCTTGCCCAAGCGGGGATCACACCGCTGAGCATGCAGGACTTACTGCGTAATGTTGACGTGCAAATCATTGTGGATCGTTCAGATTATCAAGAATCCATCAAAATCTTGCATGAAGCATTGGTTGAAAAAACAGAGACATTGGGCAAAAAGCTGGCAGCCTAACACGCTGATCTGTCCCCAATAAACTCTTCAAAGGCCGCCTTTTTGGGCGGCTTTTTTTGTGGGCTGGTGTCTTTTTTTAAAAAAAATGAACAGCTGAGGAACCAAGCTGGAAGTCGCGCGTTGTTTAGGCAGAACAAAAGGAGCGACATCATGTCCAACGAGTCAGAAAAAGAAACTATAGTCGTTTCAAATTCCTCCAATCCGCTGGGATGGTTTGTCGCGATCATTCTGGCTGCTGCGCTCATCTTTGTAGGCTATCTGGCTTACAATGGGTACTTCAGCAACCAAGAAAGCGTTTCAGTTGAACTCCAAATTCCTGAAGAGCTGACGCCTAGCGAATAAGTAAGTACGACCTCCAAAATTTGGGCCAATTGCGAAGCACCCCCCTCCCCCCCCAACCAGCCCTTGCTTCACAATTGGTCCATTTTTTTGCCCAAATATAACCACAATAGAATTCGGAACTAAACCAACCCAATCTCGTTTGTATTGTTGATCATCAATAACGATCAAAACAATGCAGAGGACATAATGGGTTTTACAACGTTAATACTACTACTTCTCATCATATCAGTTGTCGGATCTGCACCAGCGTGGCCCTACTCGCGCGGCTGGGGCTATCGGCCTGTCGGCCTTGTAGGCATCATTCTTGTCGCGTTCCTCCTGATATGGATGCTTGGCTACATTTGATAAAAAAACAGAATTTCTTTCGGAACAAAATCTATATTGATTCGTTCATAAAATATACCGCTTTAACAATAATAAAAGCGGATAAATATTGGAAAGGAGAAAGAAATGTCAAAGAAATTACTAATATCAACAGCTCTCGTTACTTTGATTTCTGCACCAGCTTATGCAGATGGATTGAACGTGAGCGCAGACACATCACTGGACGCAGGCGTTGAAACCAGCGCAGGCGAAAGCAATAGCGGCAGCGTTGATGCCGGGGTAGATGCCAATGTGGAAGCAAGCATTGATACCGGCACAGAAGCAAATAAAGACAATTCAGATACAAGCACCGATGCATCAGCCAGCGGCACAGTCGAATTGAACGGCAATGGTGACAACGCATCAGCAATCGCTGAATTAAACGCTGGCACCATGTTGGCAACGGATCTCCTCGGTGAGGAAATTTACACCTCCGCCAATGCCGATGTTCAAGTTGTCGGCGATGTGAACGACGTCGTGATGGACGATGACGGCAATGCCGATTGGCTCATTGTCGGCGTTGGCGGCTTCCTTGGCCTTGGTGAAAAAGAAGTAGCGATCGCTGCAGAACAAGTGGCCTGGGCGCAAATCGACAATGAAAAACTTGTTGTGACGCAAATGACCCAAGCTGAACTGGAAGCAGCCGACGCGTTTGACCGCGCCGAAATCGAGACAAGCAGCAATTACACAGCCGAGGACCTTTCCTGGACTGCAGAAGGGGAAGCGCGCTTGAACGCTGCATTGCAGTAACAGCGCGCCGATAAGCAAAGAAATAACATGGAGAATTGCAATGAATAAGATGACAAAAAAACTACTCGCAACAACAGCATTATTGACCTTGATGGCCCCTGCCGGCTTTGCCGACAGCCATACATTGTCCACCGATGCCGAAGCCGGCGTCGAGACAAATGTAGACGTCAGCACCGATGATGGCGTGAGCGTTGATGGCGCAGCCACAGCAGATGGCTCAGCCACTGTCGATACCAAAGGCGACGCGCCAACCATGAACAACAGCGTTGAAGTTGGTGCAAATGCCCTCTTGGCTTCAAATTTCTTGGACAGAGAAGTGCATATATCTGCCGAAGGCGGATATGAGTCCGTGGGCAATATTCACGATGTGGTCATGAATGAAGAAGGCAATGCGGAATGGATTATCGTCGGCGTCGGCGGTTTCCTCGGCATGGGTGAGAAAGAGATCGCCCTGTCCATCGACGACATTAAATGGGAAGAACGCGATGGCGAGCGTGTGATTGTCACAACCATGACACAAGCCGACCTTGAGGCAGCGCCTGCATTTGACCGCGCGGCCGTTGAAGCCGAAGGCGAATATAGCGCTGAACGTCTGTCCTGGACCGAAGAAGGTCAACAATGGCTGAAGGATGCACGACTAAAAGCGCAAGAAGCCATGGATAACGTCACCGACAACATGTCCGCCGAAGGCGATACCAATATGACTGACGGTCAAGATATGGCTGTCGAAGGTCAAGACGGTGACATGCAAGCCGATAGTTCTACCCAAATGGCGGCTGACACCGATTGGAGCTGGGATGCAGACACGATGGAAACTGTGGCCACGGGCGAACTGAGTGCCGAAGACATGATGGGCACACGCGTTTATGGCCCTAACCGTGAAGACGTAGGTGAAATCTCAGACGTCTTGTTCACCCAAGATGGTCAAATCACAGCCTATATCGTTGATGTTGGCGGCTTCCTGGGTCTTGGTGAAAAACCCGTCGCCCTGAGCGCGAGTGAATTGAAAGTGTATACCGATGCCAATGGCAGTTTCCGTGTACGCTCAGAGTTCACCAAAGAAACGCTTGAGGCCGGCCCCACATATTCTGAACAGGGCTATGAAACCAACCCCGATGGCGTCATCATCCAATAGATGACACCAAATATATATAAAGAAGAGGCGCTAATATTGGCGCCTCTTTTTTTGGAACGAAAGCCTAAATTCAACGTTTAGACAGCAAGACAACAAGGAGGTAACAATGGCGACCAAAACTACAACAGCAAAAACAAATCCAAACAATGAGACCGACCTGGTTAAAGCACTGGAATCTCAAATTGAAGGCCTGCAAAGTGATGTACACGCCCTTATGAAGGCCGTGACGGAACGAGGCGAAAGCAAGCTTGATCAAGCGAGCGACGCCGTTTCCGACACCACGCAAAAGACAGCAGAGTTCGCCAATGAAGAGGTCGAGCACGTGCGCGATTATATCAAAAAGCAGCCGATCAAATCCGTTGGTTTGGCGTTGGGTGCAGGTATCGCACTGGCCCTATTGTCACGCGGACAACGCGGGTAATGGCCATGTCTCAACACAAAGGCCCCAGCATTTTGGCAACCCGCCTGTCGAGCATCATGATGAACAGGGTACAGGATAATTCCGTATTGCTGTTTGTGTGCTTGGCGACAGGCGCTGTTGCCTATCTGGCACTCGTAGCAGCAGCTTGGCTCGCCTTGGAGCAAGCCACAAACGCAATTTATGCGTCATTGATTGTGGCGGCGGGCATGATGGTGCTCACCATGATCATCTGGGCGATAAAGAGCTATCGAGACAAGCGCGCTCAGGCGCAGCAAACATTGACACAGCATCAATTGCTGACAACGCTTACACATTCAACTGTGGATCGGGCGTTAGAGAAAAACTCTCTATTGGCCCCAGCAATTGCGCTTATCGGCTGGTCATTGCTCTCCAAAGAGCAAGAAAAACCCGATACCAAGCAAATCCCACGATAGCGCGCCCAGCGCTATCGCTGCACGTCAAGACACGCCCGCAAACTCCACTTACCAACTTTAATGGATGCCCCATGTCATCGCGCTTTGATAAACTGCAAGTCGCCCCCTGGATGATTAGCCTTTTGCAATTGGCGGCCTACAGCCTAGTCATCATATTGGCGTTGTCGACAATGCTTATTTGGGGGCAAGTTATTCTCGCACCACTTGTGTCTTCGATCGTGATTGGGCTTATGTTCGGCCCGCTCGCTGATCGAATTGAACGATTTGGCGTGCCGCCCGTCATTTCTGGCGGCGCTGTCGTGCTTATCTTTTTCCTGATCATCATGACCATGCTCACGGCTTTTATCCTTCCACTATCTGGCTGGATATCCCGCCTACCTGAGCTGTGGTACAAACTTCAGGGTATCTTGGCCGATTGGCAAGGCATGATGTCTGCCATTGAGGGCGCGCGTGAGCAACTCGATAAATTTACCAGCCAATCGGCCGATATGGTGGTGCAAGTCGAAGAGGGCTCACCCATTAAGACCGTTGCCGTTTCAGCGCCAACAGCGCTCGCGCAGATACTGATCTTTTTGGTTAGTCTTTACTTTTTCATCGCGACGCGGGAGCAGATCAAATCCTTTATCATCGGATTGTTCGCAACAAACAGCTCCCGCACAACATTTGCCGTTATTTTTGATGAAGTCGAGCAGTTCATTTCCCGCTATTTGCTGTCCATCACCTTTATCAATATCGGCTTGGGGCTCACCATATCATTTGCGCTGTGGGCTGTTGGCATCCCCGCACCATTTTTGTGGGGCATGTTGGCCGGATTGATGAACTACATCACCTATATCGGACCGGTCATTATGATGGCCACATTGTTCGGCGTTGGCCTGGTAACGTTTGACACAGTAAATGCCGCGCTGATCCCGGTGATCATTTACACCATCATTAATGGCATTGAAGCGCAGATTATCACCCCCAGTATTTTGGGCCGCGCGATGACACTCAATCCGTTTCTGGTATTTTTCGCCATCACATTCTGGATTTGGGCATGGGGCCCACTGGGCGGTTTCATCGCTGTTCCCATGCTGCTCATCATGACGACAGTCATACAAAACCTGGCCGCGCACACCGGCGTAACCGAAAACAAAAAACCGCAAAAACCTGGATAATTCAGGAACATTCAAGCAGCTCAATCGTTTTTCCACTAAGCGCGGGCGCCAGTGTTTTGGCGCCGCAAATTATAAAGTAAGCCTTCAACGAAAGGGGAAAAACATGTCAAATGTTTCTTCAATTATGAACGCCAAATCAACTTCAGAGGACATCAATACCGGCCTCGATGAGGGCTTTCGGAAGGATATTTCCAAAACACTATCGGAGATTTTGAGCGAGAGCTATCGCTTGATGGTCAAGAGCCATATTTACCACTGGAACGTGGTTGGCCCCTTGTTTAAGCCGCTGCATGAACTCACAGAGGAACATTATAAGGACCTGTTTGAGGCCATTGATGTGATCGCCGAGCGTGTACGTGCATTGGGCAATGTCGCCCCATACAACATCAATAACGCGTCAACATTTGCGCCAGAGGGCAAGGACGTCGAAAACCTGACTGCCATCGACATGGTGCAGGATTTGATTGCCGAGCACGAGGCGATTGCCCGCAAGATGCGCGATGCGGCTGAAAAGGCTGGCGACAACAAAGATGTCGTCACAGAGGACCTGATGACGGCGCGGCTAACATTCCACGAAAAAGCCATTTGGATGTTGCGGGCAACAGCCAGCGAATAGCATCCGATAAAATAGATCTAGGGTTTGGGGTCGGCAATTTTGCCGGCCCTTTTTGCTGCCTTAGACATAAAAAAGCAGGGTACCTTCCCTGCTTTCCCACACCATATATTTGACGACTAAAGGATCCTTGGCGACTTTGTCACTGCCGCTGTAGTGGTAGGGTCGGGCCCATAATCTCGGTGTCCAGACACACCCAAGATTTCCTTCAACTTCTCGCGCGCTCGATTGACGCGACTTTTGATGGTGCCAATCGCACACTCACAGATTTCTGCGGCCTCTTCATAAGACAAACCAGACGCGCCAACCAAAACAATCGCTTCGCGCTGATCATCAGGCAATTGGGCAAGCGCCTTTTTAAAATCGTGCAAATCCATGGAGCCTTGTTGTGCGGCGTGCGTGGACATTGAGTCCGTGAACACACCATCTGTGTCTTGCACCTCACGCCCCTTTTTGCGCATTTGCGAATAGAATTCGTTGCGCAAAATGGTGAACAGCCAAGCCTTCATATTGGTGCCGGGTTCGAATTTTGTTTTATTCGCCCATGCTTTGACAATTGTGTCCTGCACCAAATCGTCTGCTCGATCATGGCGCCCGATCAGCGATATGGCAAAGCCACGCAAGCCCGGCAAACAACCTAAGAGCTCCCGCTTAAATGGGTCTGTTTTTGAGGTTGCGTTCATGAAGATTGCCCATCATCTGAGGAATTTTTCTCCGCCGCATCGAGTTTTTCCAACAGATCAAGAAATCGGTCAGAAATACCCTCATCGCAAACGGAATCGTATAGCTGTTTGAGTTTTTCCGAGATCATTTCACTTCCATCTGCGGAGTCTGTGATTCCTCCGCTCAAATCTCCGCCATTTTTGCTGGCATTTTTTGTCATTTGGTCGACCTATTTTTCGAAACTACGTAGTCATGTATACTCAACGCCGAACCACAAAAAAAGTTCCAGACGAATGGAACTCTTTTTGTCGACCTGCGTTTTAGACAGAGTACACCTGTTCTGGGGATTGGAGAAATTTATGTCACTATCCACTCGCATCGCGGCTCATTTGCCCTATCTGAGACGGTTCGCGCGCGCAACGACTGGTTCGCAATCATCTGGTGATGCCTATGTCGCCTTGGTGTTGGAAACACTTATTGAAGACGTGAACAGCTTTCCTGAGGCTTCAAACGACAAAGTCGCAATCTACAAACTGTTCTGCATGCTACACCAATCTACAGATGTAAAAATGCACGATATGGACAGCCCCTATAGTTGGGAACAACGCGCGAGCGCCAATTTGGCTGCAATACCGTCAACAGCACGCAACGCGTTCTTGCTCCACAGTGTAGAAGAATTCGACCATGATGAGATTGCCGAAATCCTCGAAACGGATCGCGCAAACGTTCTTGTGCTTCTTGATCAAGCACACCAGGATATCGCCCGTCAGGTCACAACCCGTGTGATGATCATCGAAGACGAACCGCTCATTGCCATGGATATTGAACAATTGGTTGATGATCTTGGCCACTCGGTCACCGGCATTGCCCGCACTCACGACGAGGCACGGGAGCTTTTTGCCAAAGAACGGCCCGGCATTGTTCTGGCCGACATTCAGTTGGCCGATGGCAGTTCAGGCATCGATGCAGTGAATGAAATCCTGGCGAAAGATGCACTTCCGGTGATCTTTATCACCGCTTATCCTGAGCGGCTGCTCACCGGTGAACGCCCGGAACCTACATTCCTTGTCACCAAGCCTTTCCGGGAAGAAACCGTCAAGGCTTTGATTAGCCAGGCACTGTTTTTTGAAGATCACAGCGCAGAAAAGGGAACTAAATCTGCCTAGATACGTTGACTGTACAGTAACAAAAGGAGAGAAAACATGTTATATTATGCTCTGATCTTTTTGGCTGTAGCTGTCATCTCAGGTATATTTGGTTTCTCCGGAATCGCGGGCGCGTCGGCAGGTATCGCACAAATATTGTTCTATTTGTTCTTGATCTTCCTGATCATTTCTGTGATCACCGGATTTGTCCGAAGGAAGCCTTAGTCGAAGAAATTCACACAGGTGGCGCTGAAGCGCCGCCTGTTCATCATTTCAAGAGTTCTTTATGCACAGACATTCGCTAACTTGGGAACGGCAAGAAACAGACAAGGCCAGGCAACGGGACTATCTGACATTTGCCCTTGTTCGTTCCGGCGTTTGTGTGACGCTACAGGACGCTAATTTTGACTACCACTACATTGCCAACCTGCCGACTGACTGGATGTCCCCAGGGTCGGACGACCCCCCCACAGACCTCAGCATTTTTGGCCAAGAACTTGGTAAAAAACTCACCGAGGTGAAAAAAGCGATATTTGAGACAGGTCAAAAGCGCGAGTTCGAGTGGGTCGATGAGCGCGGGCGCACCTATCACTTCTTGGTCGAACTTGTATTTGACCGCGAAAACGGGCGCCAGATTTTCACAACAGTGAATGATTTAACTGATGAACGGCGGCGCGAAAAAACCCTTCGCACCTTGCTCAAAGAGGTTAGCCATCGATCCAAAAACCTGATGGCCATCATTCAAAGTGTCGCGTCGCAAACCGCCCGCTACGCCCCCAATCTGGAACGTTTTGTGGAAAGCTTTCACGGCCGACTTCAAAGCCTCGCATTGGCCCAAGATTCAATCATGGAAACCGATTGGCAGGGGGCCAGCCTTAAAGACTTGCTGGAACGCCAATTGAATTATTTTCCCCTGCAGGTCAAAAAGCTAGTTCAATTTGAAGGCGAAGATGTCCTCATCAGCCCCAATGCCACCGTGCACATCGGCCTGGCATTGCATGAACTGCTCTCAAACGCCGTCAATTATGGTGATTTTGTCCGCCAAAACGCAAAAATTAAAGTCTGCGCCAAACTCCAGCAAGTGCAAAGCACAACGCCAACACTTACGCTGACTTGGGTGGAACCTCAGACGAGAACCGAAAAACCGAGTGAACAACACAAGCGGTTTGGGAGCACGATCCTTGAACGCGTTGTGCCCAACGCGGTTTCAGGAAAAGCAGATTATGCCTTCTCCGAAGATTGCATTAGATATTCGATCAGCTTCCCCTCAAACGCATAATGGCGACCTAAATGGTCGCCATCGCAGTCGTTTTCAAATGGGGTCGCGTCAGCGACTAGTGCTCTTCCAAGCGGGAATTCACGAGCCAGAGGTCAATTTCTTCTTCTGCCTCTTCCTCAGCTTTGCCATATTTTTCCTGCAACTTCCCCACAAGCTTTTTGCGGTTGCCGTCAATAATATCGAGGTCATCGTCTGTGAGCTTGCCCCATTGGATTTGGGCTTCGCCTTTAAACTGTTCCCACTTACCCGAGATTTGTTCCCATTTTCCTGAAGCATTCTGCCAACTCATCACAATCTCCTTTCGTGGTTATATGGAGATAACGGTTTTACCAACCAATTGTTCCGGCCATACTAAATCCGCTATATGTAGCAAATTGCGACAAATCAGATTTGCATTTATAATTTGTCGCTCAACCTCTTTGGACAAATTATGAAGCGCTTTCTTCCACTTCTCGTTTTCCTGCTTGTGAGCAGCCTGGGTATCGGCATGACCACAGTGGTCTATCGCGCTGAAGTCAACGCCGAGCAAAAACGCTTTGAGATTCTCGCGGTTGAAGCGATAGATCAGTTGCAGGAGCGATTGCGGCAACATATTGCCCTGCTGTCCTCAACCAGGGCCCTGTTCATCGCAACAAATGGCGAAGTGGATGGAAAATCCTTCCAGCAGTTTGTCGCTGGCCTGGGCATTAATGACAAATATGCCGGCGTCCAAGGCATAGGCTATGCACGCTTCATTAAAACCGGCGACGAGATTGACGCGCAGCTCGATATCTCCACCAACTACGCCCTCGGTCGTGCCGTTTGGCCCGAAACAGATCAAGAATATCGTACGCCTATCGTGCTTTTGGAGCCGCAAGATGAACGCAACAAAGCCGCGCTCGGATACGACATGTATCAGGACCCATCGCGCCGCGCGGCCATCATGCGGGCGTTGCAAACTGGTGAGGCAGCCGCGAGCAAACCGGTTGAACTTGTGCAGGAAATTACAGCGAACAAACAAGCTGGCTTTTTGGTTTATTTGCCCTTCGGCCGCTCCGACGCCGCGACCATAGTCAAAGAAGATGTGCGCGGCTTCGTTTATGCGCCATTCCGTGCTGGCGATTTGCATCTTGCTGCGTTTTCAGGGCAGGAAACACCAATGGTTGCGTTTAGAACAACCGACAATGAACAGCATCTGTTCACCACCGCAACGTTTGAACCGCAAAACGCAATCTACACAGTGACACGAGAACTTGAATTTGCTGGACGCGTTTGGAACATTGAAGCCCACGAAACGGATGCATTCTACAATCAGTTTCCCCATCTCAGCTCCATGATATTGGGAACCTTATCGGCAGTGTTGGCTTTTGCCTTGGCCGTCGCCATCATGGCGCAACAAAACGCAATTCGACAGGCCAATGAAGTTAAGCGCGTTGTTGAAGAAACGCTAAAAGAAAAAGAGATGATGCTGCAAGAAATGCGGCACCGCATCAAAAACTCAATCGCACGCGTCTTGGCCATTGCACGCCAAACCGAAAAAGGCGCTGAGAACATGGAAGAGTTCTCCAAAAGCTTCACCGCTCGCCTGCATGCAATGGCAAAATCTCAAGATTTGCTGACCCGCTCGAAATGGCAGCGGGCGGACTTGCACGCCCTCATCACAGCCGAGCTTGAACAAGTCTTTGGCGACAGTTCAGAAGATTATCAAATCGACGGCCCCAAGGTGCAGTTAAACGAACAGGCCACCCAGGCGATCGGCCTGGTGTGCCATGAATTGGCAACCAATGCGCTCAAATATGGGGGCATTTCGGAGGCAGACGGCAAGCTTTCGGTGAACTGGCAGGTGACCGGCAAGCGGAAGCGAAAAATGCTCCACTTGGAATGGCAAGAGCAATCACGACATGCGGATGCACCAACCGAAAACAAAGGCTTTGGCACCAAACTCATTGACGCAAATATTCGCGGCGAATTGGGCGGCACGATTGAACGCAAATTCAACGACGATGGCCTTCTGGTGAAAATTGAGTTCCCACTGAACAAATAAATCCGCATGGGTTTCACTTTTTTTTAAAGCGAAAGGGAACAAATAAACTCAGTTTTCGTTAAACCGCCAACGGCAAGGAATTGCCCAATTGGGGAGTTTATCAATATGGAGCCACTCGTCGAACAGGCAAATGCGTCAATCGATACTGTATCTGAAATGGTTCAGGGTTTCTTTGCGATGGTTCCGCAAATCCTGATTGCCCTGATCGTGTTCATCCTGATCATGATCTTGGCCGGGTTTATCAGGAAAATCACCACCAGAATCATCGCCAGTCGTGCCAATCGAAGTGTTGGCGTTGCCTTGGGCCGCATCGCCTATATGGCGGTTGTGTTTGCCGGTCTATTGGTTGCCGTTGCCATCATTGCGCCCAGTGTCGGCGCCGCCGAACTCATCCAGATTCTCGGGGTTGGGTCAGTTGCCATCGGCTTTGCCTTCCGCGATATTTTGCAGAACTTTCTCGCGGGCCTCATCATTTTGTTGCGCCAGCCCTTCAAAGCAGGCGATTGGATAAAAGCAAGCAGGTATGAAGGCATCGTGCGTGAAATTTCGACACGTTCAACCTGGATTCGCACTTTCGACGGACAGGATGTGTCCATCCCCAATGGCGAGGTCTTCACCAACGCCTTCACTATTGTCACGCGCGATCCAATTATGCGCACAGACTATCAATTCGGTATCGCCTATGACGCCGATATTGACCACGCCAAAGAGACGATTTTGGGGGCCATCAAATCGGTGGAGGCCGTTTCATCTGATCCGCAGCCAGATATTGGGGTATGGGAATTTGCCGATAGCTCCATAAATCTTCGTGCCCGCTGGTGGACCTCAACAGACGACTTTTATGACGCACGGATGAACGTTCTCGAAGCCGTGAAAAAGGCCATGGACGGCGCGGACATTGAAATTCCGTTCCCTCATCGCCAGATTTTAGTGCAGGATGAGGTAGTGGAAAGCCTCAACAACAATAAAAAGAGTGCCGCAAGCGCCTAGGCCACGCCGCACATAAATGAAAGGACGATTAGAATGGGTTTTGAAGTCGGCGGCCTCTTGGGGCTGATTATTTTGATCATTGATATTTGGGCCATCATCAAGGTTGCCCAATCCTCCAGTTCAACCGTTTCCAAAATACTTTGGATTTTGATCATTCTGTTGATGCCGGTTCTCGGCTTGATCATCTGGTATTTGCTTGGGCCGAAGCGGTAGCCGAAACGGCAGCAAAATGTTCAGCCGTGATATGCTTTAAATCAACATATTGCGGCTGATAATCCAGCCCGTGAACCGGGCTCGGGATCTCGCCACCGGTTAACAATGTGCGCTCCCGCTTAATCTGCGGATCAGGTATTGGCACAGCTTCCAGCAGGGCCTTGGTATAGTCGTGGGCAGGGTTTTCAAAAATCGCTTCACGCGATCCGATTTCCACAATTTGCCCCATATACATCACAGCCACCCGGTGGCTCACCTGCTCTACCACGGCCATGTCGTGGGAGATAAAGATGTAAGACAGCCCCATTTCTTCCTGCAATTCCTGCAACAGATCCAGCACCTGCGCCTGAACTGTTACGTCCAGCGCGGAAACGCTTTCGTCTGCAACAATGATTTGCGGATTGAGTGCGAGTGCCCGCGCAATGCAAATGCGTTGTCGTTGCCCGCCCGAAAACTCATGCGGATAACGATCAAGTTGATCCGGCGAGAGACCAACCCGTTTGAACAAATCCGCCACCCGATCCTTGCGTTCCTGGGCGGTGCCGATCTGGTGGATGACGAGGGGCTCACCCACCAAATCGCCGACACTCATGCGCGGGTTAAGCGACGCATAAGGATCTTGGAAAATCATTTGAATTTGCCGCCGAGCGGCCAATTCATCCTGCGCAAACAAATCGCGGGTGCTGCGCCCACCCAATTGGATGTCCCCTTGCCACTTCACAAGATTGAGCAATGCCCGCCCTGTTGTGGACTTGCCGCAACCGCTTTCGCCCACCAGCGACAAGGTTTCCCCTGCCCGCAAATCGAACGAGACCTTTTCAACCGCATGGACACGCTTGACCGGGCGCCGCAACACGCCACCAATGATGTCAAATCGAACGGTTAAATCCTTGACCTGCAACAAAGGCTGAGCCTTTGCCGCCTGCCGATCCGCTTCAGGCACAGCTAACTCTTTCGTCGTGCCGCTCATCGCCCCAAGTTTGGGCAAGTCGGCCAGTAAATCCTGCGTATATGGCTGTGTGGGGGTCGCAAAGATCGAATTGACCTCGCCCTCTTCTACCATTTCACCGCGATTGACCACCAACACACGATCAGCCATTTCGGCCACCACACCCATATCGTGAGTGATTAATATCAAGCCGGTATTGAACTCCCGCTGCAGCTCTTTCATCAGGGACAACATTTGCGCCTGAATGGTCACATCCAGCGCCGTGGTTGGCTCGTCCGCAATCAACACCTTTGGGCTGCACAATAGGGACATGGCGATCATCACCCGCTGGCGCATACCGCCAGAAAGCTCATGCGGATATTGCTCCAGCCGCTTCTTCGCCTCCGACATGCGCACAGCTTCCAGCATCTCCAAAGAGCGGGCATTGGCAGCACGACCATCCATATCTTTGTGAAAGCGCAGCACTTCGCGCAATTGATCACCAATGGTCATCACCGGATTTAGCGAAGTCATCGGTTCTTGGAAAATCATGGCAATATCATTGCCGCGCACATGTTCCAGCCGCTTTTCCGGCATTTGCAGCAAATCTTCGCCATCCAAAATGGCTTTACCAGCCGTCACAATAGCTGAAGATTTGGGCAAGAGCCCCATTGTCGCAAGGGAGGTAATGGACTTGCCGGAACCAGATTCACCCGCAATGCACAAGGTTTCCCCGGCATTAACGTGATAGGTGAATTGATTGACCACCTGCTTCAGGCCCTCGTCGGTTTTCACCGAAATAGAGACATTTTGAACATCCAAAATTGGTTGCGATTTCTGTTGCATAAACTTGCCCAAATTTTGGATGGCCCCATAAGGGGACCATCCTATTCAAATACGACTCGAGGGAAATAAAACGAGACGACCCAGTTTGGCTGATCGACAATTTCGGAAATCCGCAAATCGCCGCAAACCGAACACAGCATGTAAGCATCAACCGCATTCATATTGTGCTGTGCGCACAACAAATCGATCATGCCTGAAAGCGCATCACGTGCGCCTTGCATCAAGCTGTCGCCGATGCCGGTGGTCACTTCATATCCCTTTTGATCCAAATGATTGGTCACGGGCCCCGGCGTGGTGAAGCGTGGCATGTTGAGGTTCGCCCCCTTCACCAGATCGAGAGTGACAATGGCGTTCATGCGGCTTTCGATCGCCGTACCACACACTTCGCCATCACCTTGCGCCGCATGGGTGTCGCCCATAGAGAACAACGCCCCAGCAACTTCCACTGGCAAATAAAGCTCGGTTCCCGCCGCCAAATCACGGATATCGAGATTGCCCCCCATCCGACGTGGTGGCACAACCGAATGTTCACCCGGTGCTGCAGGGGCCAAACCGATGGTGCCTGCAAATGGCTTGAGCGGCACTCGGCCACCCGGCCCATAGGCAGAGGTACCCAACTTATCTTTGTCATAATGCCAAAGCTGCAAAGATGGTTCTTCAAACTGGTCCGCCAACAGACCAAAGCCTGGGATATTGGCTGTCCAACCGAAGCCAGACGGACCGAAACCTTCAATCTTGACCTTCACCGCATCGCCCGGCTCCGCCCCATCAATAAAGATCGGGCCAGATACGGGATTGATTTTGGCGAAATCGAGCTTGGCGATATCGGCCGTCGTGCTTTCTGGCGTAATTTGCCCGCCAGATGAATCAATACACTCAAATTCAAGCGTTGTGCCCGGCGCAACAGTTTGAACTGGGACAATTGAATTGTCCCAGCCAAAGTGATGGTGATGCCGGTGGATTGTATAATCCGGCGCATTACACATAATATTTGTCCTTAGTTTCCTTCAGAAATATAGACATGGTCATAATGGACCGGAATGTGCACTGGATCGACGAAGATACCTTCAGGCCCGGCCAAACGCTTGGAGCGAATGGTGAAACGCTGTTCGTTGAACACAGGCACCCACGGCGCTTCATCTTGAATTTCAGTGAAGATTTTCTTCCACTCTTCAATCCGCGCTTCCGCTTGTGATGGGTCGGCCATTGCATCGGCTGCAATCGCACGTTCATCGATCTCTGGATTGCAATACCAAGACCAGTTCCAACCGCCCGGCACGGCACCGCCACAGCCCAAAATTGGACCATAGAAGTTAGAGGGATCTGGGAAGTCAGCAATCCATGCCATTCCGCCAGACCAGATCATCGGCGCTTGATCCTTCTCGCCACCCGCGGCAATCACGTTGGCTTGGGCAAGCGACTTGATCTCAGCTTTGATGCCAATGTTGGACAAATCCTGTTGAATGGCTTGGGCAATCCGCGGCTGCGGATCGGTGTTGGCCACATAAAGCTCCGTGGTGAACCCGTCAGCAAAGCCAGCTTCGGCCAACAAGGCCTTGGCCGCATCAGGATCAAACTTAAAGCCTTCATAGCTTTCGTCATAGCCAGGCATCAAAGGCGGCAAGGGCTGATTTGCAGGCACCGCGCGGCCATTAATGATCCGCACAATGCGGTCCTTATTGACAGCCATGTTCACCGCTTGACGCACCTTGAGATTGTCGAATGGCGCCATTTGCGTGTTGAGGGTGATATAGCCCGTATGCAGCTGCGAACCTTCAACAATAGACCCGTCAAATTCAGGATTGCTTGTTACTTCCAGGAACTTTGCGGGCGGAATGCCATCACCAGCGATGTCGATTTCGCCACGCTCCAAGCGCAACAAAGCCACGATAGGCTCTTGGCCAACCTCAAAGGTAATCTGGTCGAGCTTTGGCAATCCTTCATGGTGATAATCATCAAAGCGTGAGAAGATTACGTGCTGACCCAAGGTCCAGTCTGTCATCTCATAGGCACCTGTGCCCACGGGATGCTTGCCGAAATCCTGACCATGTTCATCTACCGCCTCTTTTGGCACCACATGGGCAAAATTCAATGCCATCACGTGCAAGAACGTCGCGTCTGGACGAGACAAGGTAATTTCAACGGTTTGGTCATCCAGCACTTTCACACCGGAGAGGCCATCAGCGTCACCAGATGATGCGGCGTCAAAGCCATCAATCGCCCCAAAGAAACCAGCGCCCGGACTTTGTGTGGTTGGGTTGACCACCCGATCCAATGTATATTTCACATCAGAGGCCACAAACTCACGGCCATTATGGAACTTCACGCCTGGCTTCAAGTTGAAGGTATAAACCAAGCCATCATCCGAAATGGTGTAGCTTTCAGCCAAGTCCGGCACCAACTCAGTTGTGCCCGGCTTATAATCCATCAAGCCATCAAACAGGCTTTTGATCATCGACCAGTTCTGCCAGTCATAGCCAATGGCTGGATCAAGCGTCGACACATCATCTTTATAGGTGACAATGATATTGCCACCCATGCTGTCGGCAAGGGCACCACCTGCCCCCATGGTCATGGCCACAGCTGCAACGCCTGCCAATAGTTTATTTCTCATTTTCATTTTAGATCCTCCCTCCTCTTGGAAGTTTTTTGGTTATTTCAGTTTAATTCTTGGATCGACAAAGGGCGCGACCAGGTCGGCGACCAAGTTGCCCAAAACAATGGCGCAGGCTGAAACCAGCGTGACGCCCATGATGATTGGAATGTCGACCCGTTGAATGGCTTGCCACGCGAGTTGACCAATGCCCGGCCAGCCAAAGACAGATTCCACCACCACAATGCCGCTCATGAAAAAGCCGATATCGATGCCGATCATGGCAATGATCGGCAAAAATGCGTTGGGCAAAGCGTGGCGGAAAATCACGCGCATACGCGGCATGCCTTTGGCACGCGCCGTGCGAATATAATCTTGCGTCATCACATCAATCAGCGACGAGCGCATCATCCGCGAATACCAGCCGGTGCCCAGCACACCCAATGTCAGCGCGGGCAACACAATGTGCGCAAAAGTGCCGTAGCCCCCGATCGGGAACCATTGCAACTGCACGGCAAACACATAGAGCAGCAAAATACCCACGACGAATTGCGGCGCAGACACGCCAACAAAGGAAAAGACCATCAGGCCCTTATCGAGCGGCGTATCGCGTTTGATGGCGGCGATGACGCCGATCATCACGCCCATCACCAATTCGGTGCAGATGGCGGCCACCATCAGCAACAAGCTGGCCGGCAACCGCGCGGCGATCAGCTCGCCCACTTCCGATTTTTGCAAGTAGGAGCGGCCAAAATCGCCTTGCAGCAAGTTGACCAGATAGCGCCAATATTGCTCGTAAAACGGCAGATTAAGGCCCAATTGTTCGCGGATATTTTCAACGGTTTGTGCAGTCGCACTCCGGCCCGCAATTTGCCGCGCCGGATCGGCAGGCACCAGATAAAGCAGAATGAAGGTGATAAAGCTAACGCCCAAAAGGATCAGCGCGGCTTCAACCAGACGACGAATGACATAAGCGTACATCTTAGTTCTTCCCCTTCAATGTGGGGTCGAGAATGTCGCGCAAGGCGTCACCGACCAGATTAAATCCAAGAGCCAACATCACGATCGCCGCACCGGGCACGAACACCAACCAAGGCGCCGAGGTGAAATAGGTTTGATTTTCGAAAATAATATTGCCCCAGCTCGGGATTGGCGGCTGCACGCCAACGCCGAGATAGCTGAGCGTCGCCTCCAGCAGCACCGTTGTGGCAATGCCCAAAGTGGACCAGACCAGCAAGGTGGGCACCATATGCGGCAGGATGTGATGATAAAGAATACGCCACGACCCAGCCCCCAGGCTGCGCTCGGCGGTGATGAAATCACGCTCCGATAGGGAAACCGCTTGCGAATAGATCACCCGCGCCACCTGCACCCAGTTCACCATGGCAATCACCAGCGCCACAATCCAAAGGCTCGGCTTGAAGATCGCGGCCAGCACAATCGCCAGCAGCAAAGCTGGAAACGCCATCATCAAATCGGTGAAACGCATCAAAACTGCGCCGATCCACCCGCGGAAAAATCCGGCGGTGATGCCAACAAATGCGCCGATGGTCACCGCCGCGCCATTTGCGACAATGCCGATGATCAGTGAGGTTTGCGCCCCATAGACCAGACGCGAAAACAGATCGCGCCCCAGCAGGTCTGTCCCCAGCCAAAACTTGGCACTTGGAGGCAAAGGCGCCCCCTCAATAGTGAGCCCATCAAACATTTGTGCGTCTGGCTCATAAGGGGTGAGCCAAGGCGCAAACAGTGCAAAAATCACTGTTAAGAGCACAATGAGGAGGCCAAAGACCGCTAAAGGTCTGGCTAAAATCTGGCGCAGGACCGACATAAATTACCTTGAACCCGTATTTCTTTTATTTGGTTTTGGGGGCGAATGGTGCCCATTGCCTGGATCGAAAAATCCAGATTCACACAATGCCTCAACGCTTTGCCGCCGTTTCATCGCTTCATCGCGGATCAGCTTGTAGGCCGCGTCTTCATCCAGCCCGTGTTGCTGCATCACTGAAATCACCGTGCGCACCACTTTCGGGCGCAACCGCGCTTTTGATTTCATCTCGGTGATTTCAGCCGCCAGCTCACGCTGCTGGTTAAAGTTGGCCACAGCAAAGACAAGGGTGGAGAACACACCACCGGAACCGATCGGTTTCAGCAGATGGGCGGAAACACCTTGGCGCAGAGCCCACTCCAACCGCCCCGGCGCCTCCGACCCCATCAAAGCAATCATCGGCACCGGCGCATGCCCCTCCGGCCAAGGAAAAACACCGTCATAAGCGTTGTCCCCATCGAAGAACACAATGTCAGCGCTTTCGACACCTTCGAGTGAGGGCCAGACCAATTCGGCCTCAATGCCCAACCGCGCCAACTGCCGTACCAACCGCTCCATATTTTCGCTGTGGCGGTGGACAATAACCGCGCGCCAGCCTCTAAAATTTGGGGTGTTGAAATTGGTCATTTCACCACCCTCAAATGCGGCGCAACTTTTTGCTGCTCCGCAATCTTGCGCGCGAACTCTTTCGCATCGAAATGCACGAAATAAGGATCAGCCTCAACCAGCTCATCGGCGGCGGAAACAATTTCAAAACCCAAACCGTCAAACCGACCAACCCCTGGCCGCAGGGCCGCATGGTTGGTCCATTGATCAATTTTCAAGGGCCCCAATGCTGTATCAAATCTCCGGGCATGCAAATTGGTGCGCACGGGATCAACTTCGTCGCTTCCCGTATCTCTGATCGCGGCAGCCAGCATTTTGATCGCCGTATAGTTCGAGACCATATAGGTCGACCCGCGGCGTTCGCCGCCATAGCGGTGGTGCACCGCATCCAGCATGGATTGGTTTTCGGCATTGGGCTGAGTTTCGAAATAAACCGCTGTGGTTAAATGCCCCAGCAATTGTTCTTGCCCGATGCTATCAATTTCTGCTTCCGTAATATTGCAGCTGACGATGGGGCAATTTTCCGGCAGAAAATGCGGGTCGCGTTCACCCAATGCCTTATAAGCCTCAAAGAAGGCGTAGCTTGAATGGCCGATTAAATTGTTGAGGACAAAATCGGGACGCTTTTGCTCAATCTCATCGATCAGGCGGCCAATATCTTCCGAACCGATGGGAACATAGCGTTCGCCATGCACCTGCCCATGGCACGCGGTGAGCAGCTCGCGGGCCACCCGCCCCGTTTCCCAACCCCAAATATAGTTGGAACCGACAATATAGGCATTCGCCCCAAAGCGCGGCACCACATATTCGAATAAGGGCACCATGTGAAGGCTTGGCGTGGAGCCGATATAGATGACATTCTCGCAGCTTTCAAAGCCCTCATAAGGGCAGCAATACCACAGCAACGCATCGTGCTTTTCCACCACCGGGATCACTTCCTTGCGCGACGACGAGGTCACCGTGCCGATGATGTTGCGGCAATTATGTTCGGTGAGCAGTTCCTCAGCATAGCGACGGAACAGCGACAGACTGTCGCCCGGATCGCGTACATGAGGCACAAATTCAAAGTCAAAACTGGGATCGGCATTCACCTCTTCAAGCGCCATCATCGCGCCGTCCAAAGCGTCGATACCGATATATTTGTCGGTACCCGTCACCGAGAATAAAAGCCCAATCGGAATTTGCGTTGACATCATTCCTCCCCAAAACAAAAAAGCCCCGCCACTGAACGCAGATCGACTACGGTCAGTGGAGGGGCTTCATTGCCAAACTATGTTCTTAAAAACGGTAGAGCCAGTTCAAAAATTAGTCAATAAGAAATACAAAAAATTTGTCCAACCAATTTTACTATTTTATTTCAGCCAGTTAACAAGAAATCTGTAAAATCAGATCCACCTTGGCAGGGTCATGGTCACGCACAATCCATCTGCCAATGGCTCAAATTCCAACTCGCCCCCATGGCCGCGCACAACCGAATTGGTGATGGTCAAACCAAGGCCAGTTCCCTTGGTCAGTTTCGCATTTTCACCCCGCACAAATGGCTCGACCAAACGTTCAGGCATGTCGAAACTGACGTGTGAGCCATGGTCGATGACCTTAATCGTGACCTGATCGGACGTGGCCAACAAATGAACTTCAGCTTTTTCACCATATTTGATCGCATTATCGATCAAATTGGTCAGCGCCCGCCGCAAGGCATTTGGCTTGCAACGACAAAGAACGCGTTGATGATCTTGCAACAAGAGCTTTGTGGTTTCGCTGGTTTGTGAAAATACGCTGCCCGGTCGATCTAAATTCACCAATTCTGGCGCCACAAACTGCACAGGCTCACCCACATCCTGATAGTCATCGACAAGTGCTTCCACCAGTGAGCGCAGCGAGATTTTCTTTGGCCGTTCCTGGTCCATTTCGTGCCGGGTATAGCTCAATACCCCGTCGATCATATCGGTCATCTGATCAATGTCGCGGTCCAGCTTTTCGCGCAATCCATCATCTTCGATCAAGGCCGTGCGCAGCTTCAAGCGTGTTGCAGGCGTGCCCAAGTCATGGGAGATGCCCGACATCAAAAGCGCGCGCTGTTCCAAGCGCTCATGCTCATTTTTGAAAAACTCATTCACCGCAGCGGTCAATCGGCGCACTTCGGCCACACCGCGCTCTGGGATTTCTTCAATCAAACCACTGCGTGCGGCTTTTGAGATTTGTCGTGCCAGCCGATCCAGCATCAATGAAAAGCCGTTCGCCACACTGAACAAAATACCAATCACCAGCGTGCCGAGCAAAAGAGCAAGCAAGCGATAATCCGCAGGCCGCGCGGTGCAGGCCCAAACCCCCGGCGCCTGCGCTTTGAGCCAACGTGTCTCATCCAATTCAATAAACATGGTCGCATCAGAACAGATTTGGGCAATCCCGCGCGATATTTCGCCAAACTGATAGGCCAACCCCTTGCTTTGCGGGTTCTGCACTTCGGCAATCGCATATCGCACATCGGACGAAAAAATGCGAATGCCCATGCGCCCGCTGCCCACAGGCAGGCCCTGTCCACTCTGGCGCAGCGAGAAGCTGGTTTCATAAATCAAGCGATTGGAGACATTGAAAAGCGTTTGCTCCACCCCGTTGCGCATTTCCTGCATGGGCCGCACCACACTGACTTGAAAGTCTGTTTCAGGTAGCACCCCATCTGGGTTGGCGCGCAATTCAGAGACCAAACCATAAAGAGCCACGCCCGCATTAAAGCCCCGGTCCAAATGTGCGCGCCATGCGCTGTTCGAGCTTTCCCACAAGATGGCTGCTGCCAACCCCGCGACAAAAGCAAAAACCATCATTACAAAAGAAATGGAGGTCGCCGACAAAGTCTTGGACGTGCCGCTTTGCGGCGTGGGCTCATTCATGACGTTGCACCGCGCAACACAATTGATAGCCTGTCCCACGCATGGTCTTGATCAGTTTGGGCGCCTTGGCATTTTGCTCAATTTTCTGGCGTAATCGACCAACCAACACATCGATCGCGCGGCCTTGCTGCGCATCCAGCTTATCCTGTGGCGCGTCCTCTCCCGTCAACACACTGGAGATTTCCTCGCGCGTCAAAGCAATTTGTGGATTGGCCAAAAACGCCTTGAGCAAAGCAGTTTCCCGCTTAGACAAAATGGTCTCCACACCGTCCTGATCGACCAACTCTTCCCGGTCGCCGTGAAAGGTCCATTTGCCAAATGTATAGGTTGCAATATCGCGGCGATAGCTCAAGGAACTGGCGCGTTGCGTGCGCCGAAACACCGCTTTTACCCGCGCCAGCAACAACCCCGGATTGAAAGGCTTTGCGATATAGTCGTCACCCCCAACCTGATAGCCGGTCAATCGGTGATGATCAGCAGAAAGGGCGGACAAAAATATGATGGGTACCGCATTTTCAGCGCGCAATTTTTGACAGACATCGAAACCAGATTCCTCACCCAGCATCACATCCAAAAAGATCAAATCCACCCGTTGCTGTCCCACCTTAATCAAAGCGGTTGCAGTGTCATGCGCGATTTCCACCGCATAGCCTTCTCGGGTCAAATATTGCTTGAGCATGATGCCCACATCAGGATCATCATCTACAACCAATATACGCCGAATTGTCATAAATCCCCCCAACTGGCAAAATGCATTTATCCACATTGCACGTGTGTGTCGCATATTGTGGGTAACAAATTGTAACAAGCAAAGCCGCCATGTAACAACATGTAACAATCGAGGCCAAAAACTTCGGCCCAAACCGAGTAGAGCGCATGTTCCCTCTTGTGAATCGTGCCGCCGCACTCGCAACTGTTCAAACCCGATCCGCAAAGGGGCGGTCTCGGGTTCAGCAAATTTTTTGCGGGAGGAAAAACAATGAAAAATATGCTTTTGGTCTCAAGCGCGTTTGCGCTCGGCATGGCAGCAACTACAGCACAAGCCGAACCACAAGCTGAAGTGTTGCACTGGTGGACATCTGGCGGCGAAGCTGCTGCGGTAAAAGTGCTCATGGAAGAGTTTGAAGCAAATGGCGGCACATGGACAGACATGCCTGTTGCTGGCGGCGGCGGCGATGCCGCAATGACCGCATTGCGGGCACGCGTTTTGTCAGGCAACGCACCAACAGCTGTGCAGCTTAAAGGCCCATCTATCCAGGAATGGTATGAAGAAGGCGCCTTGGGCAGCATTCAAGATGTTGCAGAAGCCGAAAATTGGGACGAATTGTTGCCAGAAGCCATTCAATATCACCTCAAATGTGATGGTGAATATTGTGCAGCGCCTGTAAACATTCACCGGATCGATTGGATTTGGTCGAACGCCAGCATCCTGGAAGATGCAGGCATTGAGCCACCAAAAACATGGGACGAGTTCAACGCCGCAGCCGAAAAACTGCAAGGCATGGGCATTTTGCCATTGGCACATGGTGGTCAGGCTTGGCAGGACGCGACTTTGTTTGAAGCCGTTGTTGTTGGCCTGGGTGGCCCAGAATTCTACCGCGATGCATTGGTCGATCTTGATCAAGACGCGCTGACATCAGAAACAATGGTGCAAGTGTTCGATCAAATGCGCACATTGCGCGGTTATGTTGATGACAACTTCTCCGGTCGTGACTGGAACTTGGCAACTGCCATGGTCATCAATGGCGAAGCCGCCTTCCAAATCATGGGCGACTGGGCCAAGGGCGAATTTATCGCTGCTGGGAAAGAGCCAGGCGAAGACTTTTACTGTTCTTCACCTTCAAGAGGCGCGTACCTATACAACGTCGATAGCTTTGCGTTCTTCAACGTAGATGGCGATGACCGTCAGGCTGGTCAGCAACTCTTGGCCAAGCTCACAATGGGCAAAAACTTCCAAAAAGTGTTCAACTTGAACAAAGGCTCAATTCCAGCCCGTTTGGATGTGTCTATGGACGAGTTTGAATTCTGTGGTCGTCAATCGAATGCAGAATTGGGCGATGCGATTGAAAATGGCTCACTTCTGCCAAGCTATGCCCACGGCATGGCGCTGCGCGGGGCACAAGCGGGTGCAGTGACCGATGTGGTTACAGCACACTTCAACTCAGATATGAGCTCTGAAGATGCCGTTGCGCAACTGTCACAAGCCGTTGCTGCGTCACAATAATCTCCCCCTAATCAGCCCCCACGCAACATCCATGTTGCGTGGGGGCCTTGGAGTTCACCAATGACCGATTGGCTCGAAAAACACGTTCCCAAGCTGGTGCTCGCGCCCAGTTTGATCGCCATCTTCGTCTTTGTGTACGGCTTCATCGGCTGGACAGCCTATGTCTCCTTCACAAAGTCACGGCTTCTTCCCAAATATGATTTGGTTGGCCCCATTCAATATGAAAAGCTCGCCGCCAGCCCACGCTGGGAAGTGGCGCTGACCAACCTTGCAATATTTGGCATTCTTTTCATCCTTTTTGCCACTGTAATTGGCCTGATCCTCGCCATTATGCTGGATCAAAAAATCCGCACTGAGGGCCCATTGCGCACGATTTACCTCTATCCCATGGCCCTCAGCTTTATTGTGACGGGTACCGCATGGAAATGGATATTGAACCCCGGGTTGGGCATTGAATCCGTATTCCGCGACATGGGCTTCGAAAACTTCACCTTTGATTGGCTCGTCAATCCCGATTTAGCGATCTACACGGTCGTGATTGCGGGGGTATGGCAGTCATCAGGCTTTGTGATGGCGCTGTTCCTGGCCGGACTAAGATCGGTTGACGGCGAGATCATTCGCGCCGCCATGGTCGATGGCATTTCCACGCCGCGCATCTATATGAGCATCATCATCCCTTCAATGGCCCCCATCTTCTTGTCCTCCTTTATCGTCCTGTCTCACTTGGCGATTAAAAGCTTTGACTTGGTTATCGCACTTACAGGTGGCGGCCCCGGCTATGCCACTGATCTGCCAGCCACCTATATGTATGCCATGGCCTTCTCGCGGGGCGATATCGGCCAAGCCGCATCCAGCGCGACGGTGATGATGATGATCGTGACCGCCATTATTGTGCCCTACCTTTATTCAGAACTGAGGCCTCGCCATGACTGATCTTTCAATGAACGATCACCAGCTTGACGAACGGGCCAACCGCAATCGGTTGATGAAACGCATCGCCCTTCGCCTCGGGCTCTACACGCTGCTGATCTTGTTCGCGCTTTACTATTTGATGCCGCTTTTTGTGATGGTTGTGACCTCGCTCAAAAGCCTTGACGAAATCCGCACAGGCTCTTTGCTGTCCTTGCCACGAGAGATTGATTTTTCATCCTGGGGAAAGGCGTGGTCAGGCGCGTGTACCGGCATCCAATGTAATGGCCTTCAGCCTTACTTCTGGAATTCGGTACTGTTGTCCATCCCAGCAGTTGCCATCTCAACCCTTTTGGGGGCGATCAATGGCTATGTGTTGGCGCAATGGCGCTTTAAAGGCTCAAACATCTTGTTTGCCTTGATGCTGTTCGGCTGTTTCATTCCGTTCCAAGTCGTGCTGTTGCCCATGGCGATCACACTTGGCGCCTTGAAAATTGCAGGCACCATTCCAGGCTTGATGTTGGTCCATATTGTTTATGGCATTGGCTTCACCACCCTGTTTTTCCGCAATTTCTACGTCACCATCCCTCAGGAACTGGTGAAAGCGGCCAAGGTGGATGGCGCCGGGTTCTTCCGGATCTTTTTTTCGATCTTCTTGCCGGTTTCGCCGCCCATCATTGTGGTCACGGTCATTTGGCAGTTCACCCAAATCTGGAATGATTTCCTGTTTGGTGTGTCCTTCAGCCAAGCAGGCACACAACCCATCACCGTTGCATTGAACAACATCGTCAACGCCACCACCGGCGTGAAGGAATACAATGTGGATATGGCCGCGGCCATCATCGCCGCATTGCCCACCCTTCTCGTTTATGTGGTTGCAGGTAAATACTTTATTCGCGGCCTCACCGCGGGCTCTGTGAAGGGATAATCCCATGTCAAACGCTATGAAAAAAGAAATGGCAACGCCGCAAACCGCAAAAAACATTTTGGCCATTGAAAATCTGGACAAGAGTTTTGGTTCGGTCAAAATCCTCAAAGACATCAATGTGGCCATTGAGCCGGGTGACTTTCTGGTGTTGGTCGGTCCATCGGGTTGCGGCAAATCCACCCTACTCAACTGCATCGCAGGGTTGGAATCGTCCACAAATGGTGACATCCGCATTGGCGGACGCTCCATGACGGGCGTATCGCCCAAAGATCGGGACATCGCCATGGTGTTCCAGTCCTACGCGCTTTACCCCACAATGACCGTAGGCAAAAACATCACCTTCGGCATGAAGGTGCGCGGCGTCGCGGAGCAGGAACAACAGCGCAAACTCGACGAAGTGGCAAAATTGCTGCAAATCGATCACTTGCTCAACCGCAAACCCTCGCAGCTTTCTGGTGGCCAGCGTCAACGTGTGGCCATGGGCCGAGCCCTTGTGCGCGACCCACAGCTCTTCCTGTTCGATGAGCCCTTGTCCAACTTGGACGCGAAACTGCGGGTGGAAATGCGCACAGAGATCAAACGGCTTCACCAGACCTTGGGTGCTTCCATCGTTTATGTGACCCACGACCAGATTGAGGCAATGACCTTGGCCACGAAAATTGTGGTGATGAAGGATGGCGTCATCCAGCAAGCTGGAACGCCGAACGAGATCTACAACCAGCCCGCCAACATGTTTGTGGCTGACTTTATGGGTTCGCCGTCAATGAACCTCATTCCCGCCAGCGCGGAAAAACAAGGCGACGCCACAAAGATTTCAATTACACGCCCGGATATGGAGGACATCGTCCTCGATTTTGACCGTGAGATTGAAGGGCTGAAGAGCGGTAAAAAGTCGGTCATTCTCGGGCTGCGCCCCGAAAACATCACCGATTCCACCAACCAACACATCACCAAGGGGCAAATTGCCGACTGTCGTGTTGATGTGGTGGAACCCGCAGGGTCCGACACATTTGTGGTCACCAATCTCGCAGGCAAACAGGTCACAGCGCGTTTGAACGCAGACGCCACGATTATTGCAGGTGAAACAGCAAGTTTTGCTTTCGACCTGTCAAAGGCATCCGTCTTTGAACCCGAAACCGGTGCGCGCATCGCTTAGGTGCGCACACCCACTCTTCCTTCCTCGCCGGGTGCTTATTCAATTAGGGCCCGGCATTTTTTTGTCCGGCATTTGTGGCGATCTTTACAAAAAGCGGCAGGATGGCGATCAACAAACTAATGCGGAACAAATGGTGCAACGCCACAAAGGCAGGATCGAACCCCAGCGCCAACCCGATCGCCGCCATCGCTTCCACGCCCCCAGGCGCATAGGCCACCCAAATTTGCGCCAAGGGCAAGCCTGAAGCAGCGCTCGCCGCAAAGGCAAACAGCGCTGACACGGCAGCAGCCACAGCAACGCTTGCAAATGCGGCCCCCAGATTTTTGACCAAATCATGCAGCGCAATATTGGAAAACCGGGCACCGCTGGCCGCGCCGACCAAGGCAAAGCCCAAAAAGATCACCATTGCCGGCGGCAATCCATGCGCCCATTCCGCCATATGCGCAATAGCACTCACCACCATCCCGCCCAGCAAAAACGGCGCTGGAAAATGCAGGCGGCCAAACACAAGCCCGAGCAGAATGCCCAAAAGGGTCAGTAACCCCAGCATGGTCCAACTCAACACTTGATCGGCATTTGCGCCACCAGAGCCATCAGCCCCCATAAAACTCACCAGCAATGGCAAAAATGCCGCCAACATCAGCAACCGCATTGATTGCAAGCAAATAACGGTGGTGCTGTCGCCTTTACCTTCAGCCGCCATGGCCAAAGCCAGCGAAAGCGTGCCGGGCGCACTCGCCAACAACGCTGTCGTTGCCGACTGCCGCCAATAACGGGTCAGCAGCCATGAACTGGCCAACATCGACACCACGATTGAAATTGAGAGCAAGCCCAAGCTAAATGCATATTCCCCCGCATCGCCAAGCATATCGCGGGTAAAGCCTGACCCAAGCGACAAACCAATCACCAGCAAACCGGCGTCACGAAAGCGATCTGGCAATGATAGCCGCACCCCGCCCCAGCCAAGCGCTGCGGTGGCCAACATCGCCCCCAACAGAGGCGCGGCGGGCAAATTCAGCGCAACTGCCAACCCCGCCCCCAACGCGCCAACGGCCAATGTTTTGATGGGCAAAATAAACGGCTTGAATGAGGTGTAGGTGATCAAATCAGTCCCCTGCTCGAGCGAGAAGTCCTTGGGTACATAGCAGATATTGATGTCCTTAAGCTGACTTGTAGCTGACATCAAGCTGACTTTCAGCAAAAGGACTTGGCCAAACCCCATTCAAGCGTATGATAAGCCCATGCGCATATTGGTGGTGGAAGACAATCAAGATCTAGCTGAAACAATTGTTGAGCGACTGCAGGATGAAGGTCATGTCGTCGACCTTGAAACTAATGGTGAAACCGCCGACCTGTTGCTCAAACATGCACAATTCGATCTGGTTATTCTCGATGTAAACCTACCCGACAAATCCGGGTTTGAGATTTTAAAATCCATGCGCGCCGGGCAAGTGGATATTCCCGTTTTGGTGCTCACTGCACGATCACAAATCGAAGACCGCGTCTTGGGCCTTGATGCCGGGGCAGATGATTTCATGGTCAAACCCTTCGATTTCCGCGAATTGGGCGCGCGCGTCCGCGTGCTCGGTCGCCGCAGCGCGGGCACCGCCATCAATGAGTTCGTAGCGGACAATTTCACCTATGACCGCCTCGCCCGCCGCGCCTATGTGAACGGCAAAGACATGGACCTCAAAAACAAAGAGGTGCAATTGATGGAAATCTTTCTCAGCCATTTGGGCAGCGTGCTGAGCAAAGAAGATGTGGCTGACAAACTTTATACCTATGAGGAAGCCCCAAGCCTCAATGCCGTGGAACAACATGTAACGCGTTTGCGCAAAAAGCTTGAAGATACCCCGCTGATCATCAAAACTGTCCGCGGACTTGGCTATATGGTGTATGTGAATGAGCATTAGAGCAGGCGCACATTATTCCCTGCGCCGCCGGTTGATGACGGCGATGGGTGTCGGTTTTGCCCTCCTTTTGGTGATTATCTCCATTTTCCTGATCGGCTTTACCCGCAATGCGGCCAACAAAAGCTACGACTTGCTGTTAGCCGGGGCGGCCTTATCAATTTTGGAAAAAGTGTCTTACGCCGACGAGGAAATCGCCATCGACCTGCCGCACTCGGCCCTCGATATTTTAAGCCTCGCGCCGCAAGACCGGGTATTTTATAGCCTCACAACTGAAGATGGTACCTTGTTGACCGGCAACCCCAAACTGGCCGAAATCGCCGAAAACGAGAAAAATGCCGCTCCAGCCTTCAGCGATCAGGAATTTTTGGACACCCGTGTCCGCGTCGTGCAGCAAAGCCGAAGCATCATCACGCCCAATGCACGCAAATGGGTCACGATCACCATCGCCCAAACCACGATTGCCCGCGACAATCATGCCTTCTCCCTGTTTCTGGCGGGCCTGACAGGTGTCGCGATGATCTCGCTCATCGGGCTGGCCTTTGTTTGGTTTGCCATCCGCAAAGCCCTGCAGCCTCTGGCAAAGATTGAGCAGAACCTATCAAAGCGCGAACCCACGGATTTAACTGAACTCAGCTTGCAACCGCCGCGCGAGGTAGTGGGGCTGATCAACGCCATCAATGGCTTTATGGCCCGCCTCGAGCAAGCAAGGCAGCAAAGTGAAGCGTTCATGGCCGATGTGGCACACCAAACCCGCACCTCCCTGTCCGCGCTGCAAGGGCATTTGTCACTTGCCGCCGACGCCAAAGACCAAACCCAAATGCGCCGTCGCCTGAAGCGAGCGGAAAACCAGGCCGCCCGCGCCACGCGCTTAACCAATCAATTGCTCTCCCACGCCATGGTCATTCACAGGGCTGAAAACCAGGCCATGAGCGAATTTGACCTCAAAAAACTGGTCCGCGATTTGATCACCGATATGTTGCGCGACACCAGCTTGCGCGAGGTCAATTTGACCCTTGATGACGCCAGCGTGGACAATGACGAAGCGATGATTTATGGCGACCAAATTTCCATCAATGAAGCCCTCAAAAATCTCATTGAAAATGCCATTCGACATGGGCCGGAAAAAAACGAAATCACGTTGCGCTTAACACCACAAGGTGAGGATCACATCGCCATTGAAGTAGAAGATGAAGGACCCGGCATTCCCATTCACCAAAGGGAGACAGTTTTGCAACGCTTCAAATCCCTCGATATCAACGCAAAAGGCTCAGGCTTGGGACTCGCCATCGTCAAGGAGGTGGTCGATGCTCACAGCGGCGAGTTGCAATTGCGGGAGAGCCCAAATGGCGGTCTTCTCGCGCGTATGATCTTTCAAGCGCAACGCCTTGCTGCCATCCTGTTGCTGGCGATTGTCGGTCTCGGTTCCTTTGCGCACATACAGCCAGCCCGTGCCGACGCCACAGTGCTTGAAATATGGGGAGCAACTGATAAGTCCGCCTTCCAACCCGTTGTTGATGCCTTTATGGCCGCCAATCCCGGCGTCAGCGTCAAATACACAGAAATCCTAACCGCAGACCTTTATCGCCGCATACTCAACAATGATCCGGACACGCCGGATATCGTGATGAGTTCGGCGATGGACCTGCAAATTGATTTGGTCAACAAAGGCTTCGCGCAAGCAATTCCAGCGCAGGCGTTACCCAACCTTAAATCATGGGCATCCTGGCGATCAGAATTGTTCGGCTACACTTTTGAACCAGCCGCCGTGATTTATCACAAGCCCACATTTGAAGGGCAGAGCCTGCCTGAAACCCATGCGGAAATGGCCAATTTCATTCGCGACAACGAAGATTTGCTGCGGGCACAAATCGGGTATTACGATATCCGAAAATCTGGCGCGGGCTATCTGCTCGCCACGCAAGAAGCACGGCTGTCACAACAGTTTTTCCGCATCGCGGAAAGCTTGGGACGGGCTGGCGTGCGCGTTTTTTGCTGCACCGGCAGCATGATAGAAGCCACGACCCGGGGCGAACTGAAAATGAGCCTCAACGTGATCGGCTCATATGCACTGAATGCCCTGGAAGATAATCCAGATTTGGGCGTGCATTTCTTTGACGATTTTAACCCGGTTATGTCGCGAACGGTGTTTGTTGCCAAGGCAGCAGACAATCGCGAATGGGCGCGGAATTTTGTGCAATTCCTGCTCTCCGACGCCGGGCAATCTGTGATTTCCGAACGGTCCGGCCTCCTGCCCATTTCAGAGAAATATTTGAGCATCAATCAAGCCAATAGGGACAATCTGCTCTCAATCGATTCTGGCCGCTTTGTGCCCATCCGGCTGTCGATCGGCCTGTTGACCTATCTCGACCAGATGAAACGCGAAAAGTTTTTGGAAAGCTGGCAACAAGCCGTGCAAAATATCGACTAGGACGCGGCCGCGATGATCGCATCAAATAAAGCGTTGCCGGGATGGTCTTCGCGACAAAACTTCTCCTGATGCCATTGCACCCCGATGGCGAATTTTTGGTCCGGCAATTCAATAGCCTCGATTATTCCATCATCAGAATAAGCGCCAACCACCACAGTATCGGGCACAGCAACCAATGCTTCGCGATGCAAACTGTTCACTTCAAATGAGCGCACTTTAGTGATCGTGGCCAATCTTGTATCCGGCACAATATCCACTTCATGCCGCAAATCGGTCCCATCATGTCTGCTAACATGCTCGGTCGTCACCAGATCAGGTGTCATCTTGGCGCCGCGAACACAGGCCAAAAGCTGCATACCGGCGCAGATACCCAAAACTGGCTTATTGCGCGCGAGAAATGCCTCCACCAACTGTAACTCCGTTTGAAAACGGTCGCTTGCTGGCGACTTTGATGTCCAATCCTGTGCGTAGAAATGATCGGGATAAGCAAACCGCCCGCCTGGGCACAAAAGGCCATCATAAATATCAGCCGCATCAATCAATTGGTCCGGCGTAAAGAATAGTCCAACAGGCTGACCGCCTGCCCGCACAATCGCCTCGACATAGTTTTTGCCCAACTCATAGCGCGTGCCGCCTTCACTCGTATTCTCATCCAACAAAATCGCAATTTTCGGCAGCATTCTCACTCCTCGCACACGGTCGACACAACGCAATTGTCTTGCAACCTAACGCACCCTATGGCACCAGTTGCCGCTATGACAAATTCAAATTTTGCGATCATCGGCGGTGGGCCAGCGGGTTTAGCAGCGGCAGAACTTTTGGCCCAACATGGCCACGATGTCACCATCTATGAAGCCATGCCCACCCCGGCCCGCAAATTTTTGATGGCAGGCAAATCTGGCCTGAACATCACCCACAATGAAGAATTTGACCAGTTCAAATCTCGCTATGGTCGCGCCAGTGCCGCTCTCGCGCCAGCACTTGACGATTTGATGCCCATGGATATTCGCCGCTGGGCCAATGAAATGGGGGCAGAAACATTTGTCGGCTCCTCTGGCCGCGTGTTCCCGAGGGCCATGAAAGCGTCACCATTGCTGCGCAATTGGCTGGGACGGCTGAACGATTTAAACGTTACCCTCAAAACCCGACACCGCTGGGCCGGATTTGATGGCGACAAATTGGTGTTCGACACCCCCGAAGGTATGGTGAAAGCCCAGCACGACGGCACCATTCTTGCCCTCGGCGGCACCTCATGGCCCCGCTTGGGTGGCAATGGTGACTGGATTGAATATCTAAATCAGCTTGATATCGATATTGCGCCCTTCCAACCCGCCAATTGTGGATTTGTGGTGGAATGGAGTGACCATTTTAAAGAAAAGTTTGCGGGTGCCCCCATCAAATCCGTTGGGGCCACAAGCGATTTTGGCACCCAATTGGGCGAGTTTGTCATTACAAAGAATGGTGTTGAAGGCAGCCTGATCTACCACCACAGCGCCGCTTTACGCGACGCAATCGCGGAAAAAGGTAGGGCCGAATTGGTCCTCGATCTGGTGCCCGGCCAAACGGTGGAAAAGCTCATAACCAGACTGGAAAAACAAAAGCCCAAGCAAAGCCTGTCTAACCTGTTGCGCAAAGGCGCCAAACTCACCGGGGCAAAAGCCGCGCTTGTGCGCGAGGTGCAACCTGACGCCGGCAAACGCACGCCGGCAGAACTGGCGCAATTGATCAAGGCACTGCCCTTACCAATCATCGCGCCCCAACCGATCACCCACGCCATTTCCAGCGCAGGCGGCGTGAAATGGGATGAAATGGATTCCAATTATATGCTCAAAAAGCGCCCCGGCCTTTTTGTGGCGGGTGAAATGATTGATTGGGAAGCGCCAACTGGTGGCTATCTGATCACCGCCTGCTTGGCCACGGGCCGCGCCGCAGCATCGGGGTTGATGCAATGGGCTATTCGGAAATAAACCGCTTTTGCATCTCCGCTTCTTGCAGCGACATCAGGGTTTGCGCGGTCGCCATATGGTCACCCATAATTTGATGTGCCGCTGCCGCATCACCATCGCGCAGTGCCTGCACCAGATGCTCCTGATAGTCCCGGCCTCGCTGCCAAAGCTCGACATTCGGTGGATTATATAATTTGCGATAAACCGTAAGATCCGCCAGCATGTTGGTCATAAAGTCGATCAAAAAACCCAGCAGCTTGTTCTTGGACTGCGTGGCCAGCAAAGCGTGAAACCGCAGCGAGGCGATATGTTGCTCGCGCTCTTCATCCGCCGACTGGGCCGGTTCCGGATAGCTGGCAATATTGGCCTCAAGCTGATCCAAAAACTCATCCGACAATTTGCCCGCGAGCGATGCGGCCAATTGTGGCTCCAGCGTACAGCGCAGCTCATAAATGTCAGCAATGGTCAAATCTTGGAAATAGAAGTAATTCCCCAGCAAGGCCCGCGCCCGTTGCTTGGACACTTCGTGCACAAAGCTGCCACCACCGGGTCCGGTGCGGGTGCGCACCAAGCCCTGCGCCTCCAATATCCGCATCGCCTCACGAATGGTGCCTTTGGCCATGCCAAACTGCTCGATCATCTCCGGTTCGCTTGGCAGGCGATCACCCTTTTTAAGCCCTTTTTCCACCACCCAGTCTTTAATGGCTTCGGCTACGCGGACAGGCCGGCTTAGCCGCGGCTCATCCTTTGATTGGGTTGTGACAAGCGGCAAAGTGATCTTCTCCCATTTCGATTAGCGCCGGATCAGTAGTTTCGCAAATGTCAGTAGCATATATACAGCGCTTGGCAAACGGGCAGCCCTTTGGCGGGTTGAGCGGATCAGGCAATTCATCGGCCTTTTGCTTTGGCGCTTCCAGCGCCCGCCCCACCACTGGCGCACTATCCGCCAGCAATTTGGTGTAGGGGTGTTTGGCATGTTTGAAGATGGCATCGGCTGGCCCAACTTCCACAATCGCCCCAAAATACAAAACCATCACCCGATCACTCACCGCTTCCACAACTGCCAAATCGTGGCTGATGAACAAGTAAGTGAGGCCAAACTCTTTCTTCAAATCTGCCAGCAGGTTCAAGACTTGCGCCTGCACCGATACATCCAACGCAGACACGGGTTCATCTAAAATCAGGATACGGGCCGCCGCGGCCAAAGCCCGCGCAATGCCGATCCGCTGCGCCTGCCCGCCGGAAAATTCGTGCGGATAACGATCCAAAAACTCTTCCCGCAGATTGACCGAAGCAAAAATCTCGCTGATCCGCTTGCTTCGCTCGGCTTTGCCCATGCCATGCAACCGCTTTAACGGCGTTTCAATAATCTGACGGATGGTTTTACGCGGGTTCAGGCTAGAAATCGGGTCTTGAAACACATATTGGATCATCTGGCCAAACTCACGGGGGTTGGCCTTGTCCTGCACTTTGCCCTCAATCTGAATGTCGCCTTCGCTGGGCGGCAACAGCCCCACCAGCATCCGCGCCAAAGTGGACTTACCACAGCCGCTTTCCCCCACAATGCCCAGCGTTTCACCATCACGCACATCAAAGCTCATGCCGCGCACGGCCTTCACGCCCTGCCCTTTCGTGAACAGGGTTTTGCCCACCTCAAACGTCTTGGTGAGGTCTTTCACTTCAAGTGCATTCATGATGTCACCTCGGTTTGGCTAACCTTATCGGGAAATAGGCACCGCACGGCGCGGTCGCCATTTGGCTCCAGCTTGATCTCACCTTGCCTGCACACATCTTGCGCAAACTCGCACCGCGGCGCGAACGCACACCCTTGCGGCAATCGATCCACCGCAGGGGGCAACCCGGCAATGGCATGCAACTCGCGCTTGCCGCCGCCCAGTTCCGGCACACAAGCCATCAATCGTTTGGTATAAGGATGTTGCGGATCATCAAGAATGGCAGCTGTTGGCCCCTCTTCCACGATACGCCCCGCATACATCACCGCGACGCGATCACACAATTGCGCCACCACGCCAAAATCGTGGGTGATAAAGACAATCGCCAAATCACGTTCACGCCGCAAATCATCAAGCAACGACAAGATTTGTGCTTGCACCGTCACATCCAGCGCCGTCGTCGGTTCATCCGCGATGATCACATCCGGCTCGTTGGCCAAAGCCATGGCGATGGACACACGCTGGCGCATACCGCCAGACATTTCGTGCGGATAATTATCCACCCGCCGCGCCGCATTCGGAATGCGGACGGAATCGAGCAACTCAATTGCCCGCGCCCGCGCTTCTTTTTGCGGCATGCGTCGGTGCGCCTGCATCGCCTCGATCAGTTGATCACCAACCTTATAAAGCGGGTGCAGCGTGGAAAGCGGGTCCTGGAAAATATAGGCCACACGGTCGCCGCGCAGTTCGCGCAATTCGTCGTAAGATGCGCCCACAAGATCATTGCCCTGAAAGCTAACCGCGCCACCCACAATTTTGCCCGGCGGTGAGGCCACGAGCCCCATCACCGACAAGGCGGTGACCGATTTGCCAGAACCAGATTCGCCGATAATGCCAAGGCACTCGCCCTTATTCACTTTAAGCGAAACGCCGCCCACCGCTTTATAAGTCCGGTCACCAACATGAAATTCGGTGCGCAGATCCTGCAGCGCCAACAAATCATCGCTCGCAACTGGCGGCGTCTCTTTGCGTTCCACAATTGTGGCTGGCAAAGGCCGCGACAGGGCGCCCGATTTCAAGCGCGGATCAATCGCATCCCGCACGCCATCGCCCAGTAGATTGATCGACATGACGATCAAAAAGATCATGATGCCCGGCACAATCGAGGTGTGCGGCGAGGTGATCAGTGCGGCGCGCGCCTCCCCAAGCATAGAGCCCAAATCCGCCTGCGGCGGTTGTGACCCAAGGCCGAGGAAGGACAGGCCCGCCGTTTCCAAAATCATCCACCCAACGGTGGTCGACATGGCAATCACAATCACCGGCAACACATTGGGCAAAATTTCAGACAAAATGATCTGGATATTGCTCATGCCGCTCAGCCGGGCCGCATCGACAAACTCTTTGTTGGCCAACCCAACCGTGACGCCACGTATATTCCGCGCGAAAAACGGTATATTGACCGCAGCCACAGCGATCAAAGCGTTGATCAGCCCGGGCCCAAGCGCCGCCACAATCGCCAGCGCCAGCAGGATATAGGGAAAGGCCATCAGCATATCGACAAGCCGCATAATCACATTGTCCGTGCGACCACTCAGAAAGCCAGCGACAATCCCGATGGTCGAACCGATAAAGGCCGCGATTAGAGCTGCCGCTGCACCCACAGCCAGCGACAAGCGCGTGCCCCACATCAAGCGGGAAAGCAGGTCGCGGCCCAAATGATCGGTGCCCAATAAATGCCCGTCCGAGAAGGGCGGCATAAAGCGGTCCCCGGTCGCGGTGATGTCAGGGTCGGGCAGCGGCAAAATCGGCGTCAACAGCGCCAACAGCAAAATGAAGGTCAGCACCACAGCGCCAAGGCCAGCCAAACGGTTGCGGAATAATAGTTTGAGAAACTGGATCATGATTTGATCCTCGGATCGAGAAGAGATTGCGCCACATCGACAATAATATTAAACAGCACGTAACAGGCCGCGACGAACACCACACCGCCTTGCACCAGCAAAATGTCGCGTTTCAAAATCGCATCCACCAACATGCGGCCAATGCCCGGCCATTGGAAAACCATTTCAATATATACCGCGCCCGACAGCACAAACCCGGCTTGAATGCCGAGCACAGGAATGATGGTCACCATCGCTGATTTCAGCGCGTGCCCCAAGATCACTTTGCGCTCGTGCACGCCCTTGGCGCGTGCAGTACGGATATAATCTTGCCGCAACACCTCAAGCATCGCCGAGCGCGACATCCGCGCCACAACACCTGTGGCCACCGCAGCTAAGGCCAATGCTGGCATCACCAAATGATTGAGCAGATCAGGCAAATCGCCGCCGCCATAAATGGCGTACATGCCCGAAACCGGAAACCAACGCAGCCGCACCGCAAAAACCAAAATCATCACCATGCCCAAAAAGAAGGACGGAATTGAAATGCCGATCAGCACGGTGAAGGTGATGGCTTTGTCGGCCCAGCTATATTGGCGGGCAGCGGAAATCACCCCGGCCAAAATGCCAAAGATGGCGCAAAGCACAAAGCTGGTGCCCGCCAAAATAAGCGTCGCACTGAACCGATCGAGAATTTCATCCAGAACCGGCCGGTTCAATGAAAAGGAGCGCCCGAAATCACCAGTGAGCATATTGCCCAACCAAATGAAATAGCGCTGAAAGAGGGGAGCGTCCAGGCCAAGGTCTTTATTGATTTTCGCCACATTTTCCGGTGTCGCATAGGCGCCCAAAATTGCGGTCGCCGGATCACCGGGGATCATCGCCATGATCAAAAACACAATGAGCGTAATGCCGAATAAAACCGGAATGGCCGATATCAGCCTTTTGAGAATATAGGCAGCCATTATTCCCCCCTATCAAAGAAATTGGCGGACGTTATGCCCGCCAATTCAGTTTTAGTTCTTGGTCACATTCTGCAAGTGAAGCAAGAAGGATGGTTCGAGATCGAAATTTTCCACCCGGTCGTTGGTCACTGCATTTTGTTTCCAGTTGGCCACAAACACCCATGGAGCATCTTCTTGAACGATAACCTGCATTTCACGATACAGCTCAGCACGTTCGTCCTGGCTTGTAGATGTGCGGGCTTTTTCAAGCAGCTCATCCACTTTTTCATTGGAGTAATAGCCAGAGTTGAAGCCACCATTTTCGGGCCATGCGTCTGTGCGCAAGGCAAGATAGGGCAAGGTGTCTGGATCGTTGGTCATCCACGCCATCTCAGCCATATCGGCTTTGCCTTCAAGGCCAGGGTTCACTTCACCCAGGAAGGTGTTCCACTCATAAGTCTCGATTTTCACATCAAGACCTACTGCAGCCAAATCCGCCTGGATGGCCGTACCCATAGCAACCGGATCAAGCATGCCAGATCCGCCTTCGGTGACATAGAAGGTCAACTCAGCACCCTCGGCACCCGCTTCAGCCAACAATTCTTTGGCTTTTTCCGGATCATAAGGATATGGGTCCAACTCTTCATTATATGCCCACGCAAATGCAGGTGGTGTTGGGCCAGCAGCAACTGCGGCTGTGCCTTCCAGCACATCATTCACAAGTGCTTCTTTATTGATCGCATAGTTGGCAGCCTGACGCACAAGCTTGTTGGCAAATGGGCCTTCTTTGGCGTTCAAAATCAGGAACCAAACGTGCGGACCAGCTTGCTCAACAATGGTGAAATCATCACCTTGGAATTGAGACAGAGCAGTCGGCGGCACTTCCACCATCATGTCGATACCACCAGCGAGCATTTCAGCCACGCGGGTATTGGCATCTGTAATCGGGCGGAACACAACGGCTTGCACACCGGCTGGCTCACCCCAATAATCGGCATACCGATCTACCACAACACGCTCATTTGATGCCCATTCTACAAATTTGAATGGCCCTGTGCCTGTTGGGTGACGACCAATATCCTCACCATGCTCTTTCACCGCAGCGGGTGACACCAACAAACCTGTTGGGTAAGCAAGGTTCGACATAAATGGCGCATATGGTGCGTTCAGCTTGAACTTCACTGTCAGATCATCAACCGCCATCGTTTCTTCAACAGCAGAGAAGAAGAAGGCCAGCGGGAATGGACCTGTGTTGTGATAAGGATGATCCTCATCCAACATCCGGTCAAAGTTGAACTTCACCGCTTCAGCGTTCAATGGCGTCCCATCATGGAAGGTAACCCCTTCACGTAGCTTAAAGGTATATTCAGTGCCATCTTCGCTAATGTCCCAGCTTTCAGCCAAAGCCGGAGCAACTTCCAATGTGCCAGGCTTGTAGCGCACCAAGCCTTCATAAAGGTTCACCAGAATCCGGAAATCATTCACCGCGGTGACAGCCGCCGGGTCCAATGATTTTGGTTCTGCAATTTGGCCCACCACCAGCACATCCGCTGGCGTTTGCGCATGGGCGCTTGTGAGCGCGGGGAACATCCCCAACGCTGCGATAGAGGCCGCGACGAATGCGCGACGCGTTAATTTCAGAATTTGCATATTGACCTCCCTTTCGGATCAAACTGTATTTATCATGATAAATTGCAAGCGTCAATTTTTCATGATAAATAGAACCCAAGGAGCTATTATGACATACTCAATTCTTGTGTTCGATCCAGAGACCAAGCAACTTGGCGCCGCTGCGGCCACCGGCTCACTTTGTGTGGGTGGCTGGGTGTTACGTGGGCGCGTCAATGTGGGGCTCTCCGCCAGCCAAGGCGCCGCCCCCAGCACATTCTGGCGCGACGATATTTTAGATTTATTGCAGCAAGGAAAAGCCGTTGAGGAAGCGGTAAACACGGTGACAAATGCCGATCAGGGCCGCGAATCGCGGCAGTTGGCAGCCCTTGATTCGAAGGGCAATGCAGCTGCCTTCACCGGCAGCAAGAACACGCAGATTGCTTTGGCCCAAAAGTTTAAAAACGGCGTCGCCTCTGGCAATCTTTTGGCGCATGAAAATGTTATTTCCGATGCCATCGCCGGCTATCAGGAAGGCAACCGCCATATGGGCGAACGCCTGCTTAGTGCGCTCCATGCAGCGCAGGAATCCGGTGGCGATTCCCGCGGCCTGATGTCCGCCGCGATGTTGATTATTTCACCCAAGGAAGCGCCCATAGACTTGCGCATCGACTATAGCGAAAAGCCACTCACAGATCTGAGTGCGCTTTATGAGCGGGCCATGACGGGCGAATATCGCGACTGGCACCTCACCGTACCGACCTTGCAAAATAGGGAACGTGGCCTTGATTGATTGGGGAAAATTAGCGGCTGAACGCCTTACCGAAATCGCAAAAATCTCTGAAGACGGGCCCGGTGTAACCCGCCTGCCCTTCACACGCGAACATGCCGACGCATTGGCACTGATTGAGGGCTGGATGCGCGATGCCGGGCTGGAAACACATTTGGACGCAGCGGGGACATTGGTTGGCCGAACAAGTTTCACCGGGGCCAGCCAGACGCTCTATATGGGGTCACACCAAGATAGTGTCCGCCATGGAGGAGCCTATGACGGCATTATGGGCGTTGCTCTGCCCATTCTTGCCCTCAAAAAGCTCAGTTCCGAAGGCAAAACGCTGCCGTTCAACGTCGAAATACTCGCCTTTGCAGACGAGGAAGGCGTGCGCTTTCCCACCGCACTAATTGGTTCGCGGGCGCTTGCCGGCACCTATGATCCTGCAGTGCTTCACCTGAAAGACCGTGATGGCATTTCGATCGACAAAGCGATGCGCGCCTTCGGCCTTTCGCCAGAAAACATCCCGAAACTCAAACGCAATAACAATCAGGCTTTGGGCTTTCTTGAAGTACATATTGAGCAAGGCCCTATGCTGCAGGATGAAGATTTGTCCCTTGGGGTGGTGACCGCCATATGCGGCATTGAACGCCATAGCGTGACCTTTCATGGCGTGTCCGGCCACGCGGGCACCTTGCCCATGCGCAACCGACAAGACGCGCTGGTGGGCGCGAGCAAACTGATCGGCTCTGTGCATGAGCTTGCGCTGAATACTGAGCATCTGCGCGCCACTGTGGGTGCGCTCGACATTTCGCCAAATGTGGTGAACTCCGTGCCCGATGAAGCAAGGCTGACCGTGGAAATGCGGGCGCCAGATGACGCAATTCGGGCCGAAGCCGCGCAAAAAATAGAAGATCAGGCAAAAGAAATCGCCGAGGGGCATGGCCTTACAATAAGTTACGACAAGACCTACGCCCAGCCAGCCCAGCAATGTGCCGACAGCTTGACCAAACCGCTTTCAAAAGCGGTAGAAGCGCAACTGGGCCGGACACTTGCCCTACCCTCTGGCGCGACGCATGACGCGTCGGCCATGGCCGATCTTGGCCCCATGGCCATGATGTTTGTGCGCTGCAAAGATGGCATCAGCCATAACCCAGAGGAATATGCGGCACCCGACGATATGGGCGATGCAGTGCATGCCCTAGCATCTTTTATCGAGAATTTGGCGAAGACGGTTTAATCAACCGCCTTTAAAGCCATTCATAAAAGCGGTCAGATTGTCGCCCAGCTCATCGCACAAATAGCCACCCTCTTGTATCATCACGCACGGCAAATCCATTTGTGCAAAGCGTCGGCCAATTTCCGCAAAGCCTTGTTCGCTGACTGAAAGTCCGCCAAAGGGATCGCCCTCAAAAGCATCCAGCCCGAGCGCAACGACAATGATATCAGCGCCAAAATCCCGCACACGCTCCAGGCCCTTATCAAGCGCTTCTAAAAAGCCCTCATCGCCCGTGCCCATTTTCAACGGTAGGTTGAGGTTGGTGCCCAACCCTTCGCCTTCGCCACGTTCGTGGGCATGACCCCAGAAAAACGGATAATAACGGATCGGGTCTGCATGCACAGAAACCGTTAGTACATCTGGGTCGGCATAGAAAATGCCTTGGGTGCCATTGCCATGATGCAAATCCACGTCAACAATTGCCGCCCGTAACCCGTTCTGTTTCAAATGCGCCGCCGCAATGGCCGAGTTATTGAAAAAGCAAAAACCGCCTGCCAGATCGGCAAAAGCATGGTGCCCTGGCGGACGACAAAGACCATAACTTGCTTTCGCGCCAGCCATAACATCATTGGTGGCGCTCACCGCGCTTTGCGCACTCCAATAGGCCGAATGAAAGGTATGTTCCGAGATCGGACATGCGGTGTCAGCCATATGAAACCCGGCTTGGCCAACCGCAGATTTCGGATAACTCACCGTGCGTCGGTCCGGGTGAATGTTAGGAATGACTTCTGGCGACGCACCATCAATGCGCTGCCACCGGGTATAAATATGGCGCAAAAAGTGGATATATTCAGCGCTGTGCACCCGCGCAATTGGCGCCATGCCGTGATCTTCCGTCGCGCTTTGGGTCAACCCAGCCGCATTTGCCCCGTCCACCAAAGCTTGCACACGCCCGGGCTGCTCCGGATTAGGCTGTGGCGCCCCAGAAGAAAGAAAATTGACCGGGTTATGCTGTCGCTGGGCTTCGTCAAAGAAAAACTTCATTACAAATATCGTCTCTCGATCGTTTGAGTGTCCGTATCTGGGTTTATGCCCAAAAGCTCTCGTGTTTCTGTGGGGGTCGCCACTTGCTTGCCATTGGCTTCAATCAGGGCTTTCACCTTTTCAACCTGCTGCGCGTTCGATGTCGCCAGCTCGCCTTTGGCAATATAAAGATTATCCTCAAGCCCCACGCGCACATGACCACCAAGGGCAATCGACAAAGCAGCCATTTGCATTTGCGCCCGCCCCGCCCCGATCACCGAAAATGTGTAATCCGCGCCAAACAATTTGTCGGCTGTGTTTTTGAGGAAATAGAGCACCTCAGGCAATGGCGGCGCACCACCAAGCACACCCAACACAAACTGCAAGAAGAACGGCGGCTTCAACACCCCCTTACTGGCCAAATGGTCAAGCATATAGAGATGAGAAATATCGTAGCATTCCAACTCAAACACAGTTGGTCGCACATCCAGCGTGCGCACAATTTCACCAATGTCCCGCGGTGTATTTTTAAACACCAGATCGTTTGAGTTGCGCAGAAAGGGCTCTTCCCATTCATGCTTCCAACTCTTGATCCGGTCCGCCAGCGGATAAAGCGCAAAATTCATGGTGCCTAAATTAAGCGATGCCATCTCAGGCTGAAGTTGAGACGATGCCGACAAACGATCATCCAAACTCATAACGGCTGACCCGCCGGTGGACATGTTCAGAATGGCATCACTTTGTTCCGCTAGTTGCGGGTAAAAGCCCTGCCAATGCGCTAGGTCTGCACTGGGTTGGCCCGTCTCCGGATCGCGCGCGTGCAGGTGCAAAATAGACGCTCCCGCGTCGCTCGCCGCCTTGCCTTCGCGCACCATCTCAGCACCTGTGACAGGCAAATGGGGCGACATAGAAGGCGTATGTATGGAGCCTGTGAGCGCACAGCTCACAATCACTTTATTGCTCATTCACGCCACCTCTTTGAGATAAAGATCCGCAAATTGGGCCAAAGATTTTTCCAGCAATCCCATCAGTTCATCCACTTGCGCAGCGGAACTGATCAAAGGTGGACAGACCATAAAATGATCGCCTTCAGCCCCGTTGCGGGTGCGCCGCGAATAGATGATCAAGCCGTTGTCATAGGCGATATTCACCAGCTTGGCGTGGGCATTAAGTTCTTTCGGCAAAACCTGTTTGGTGGTCGCATCTGCCATCAATTCAAACGCCAGCAGCAGCCCTTTGCCCCGCACGTCACCAATGAACGGATATTGAGATTGAAGGTCGCGCAGCCTGTTATAAACCATGCCGCCTATGCGGCTGGCGCGGGCGCACAATTGCTCGTCTTCCACCACATCCAGCACGCCCATGCCAGCGGCGGCCGCCAGCGGCATTGCCGCGTTGGTGAAGCCGTGCAAAAAGCCGCCATGGTCCAGCACATCTTCAACCAAGTCGTTGCGGGAGATCACCGCGCCAAGGGGCACATAGCCCCCGCCGAGCCCCTTGGCGCTGATGATCATGTCGGGCGTGGCACCAAAATGGTCCGCCGCAAAATAGGTGCCTGTACGCCCGCCACCCGTCATCACTTCATCATAGATCAACAACAATCCATATTTATCACAGAGCGCCCGGAGTCCTTCCATATAGCCAGCGGGCGGTACAAGTGCCCCGGTGGAGGCTCCACCTATTGGCTCCACCAAAACCGCCAGAACGCTCTCCGGCCCTTCAGCTAAAATCTTTTCTTCCATCTGCTGGACATAATGCGCTCCGGTGGTCGGATCATCCATGTCCAACCCATCCAGATAATGCAGCGGCGCGCGCACTTTTGGCATCTCGCGCATCATCGGCGCGAACGGATCGGCAAAGGGTGGTGTGCCGGTAACGGCAACCGCGCCAAGCGTTGATCCGTGATAAGAAGGCGTGCGCGAAATGATTTTGAACCGATCGGGCTCACCGCGCGCAATCGTTGCTTGCCGCGCAAGTTTGATAGCTGTTTCCACGGCTTCAGAACCGCCGGAAACAAAGAAAACCTTGTCCAATCCAGCCGGTGCTTTTTGCGCCAGCCGCTTGGCGAAGCGCTCCACAATATCGCTTTGAAAATGCAATCGATAGGCAAAGGTTGCCTTTTGCATTTGCTCGGCCATGCAGGACAAAACATGTGGATGCGAATGTCCAATGTTGGACACCATCGCGCCAGAGGAGCCATCGAGATAGCGTTGCCCATCAACATCCCACAAATAGATGCCTTCGGCACGGTCGATAAATGGCCTTGTCTGCCTGCTTTGATAAAAGAGATGGTCCGACACCGCCTCTAATCTCCAAGCAATGTGCAGTTTTGCGGATCAAAGTGAACTTGGGCCGCCTCACCCTGATTAAACAGGGCCAGTCCCACAGTATTGATCGCCTGCAACTTTTGGTCGCCGACATGCACAAAATAGCGCACGGACTGCCCCAAATAATCCACAGCTTCCACCGTACCCTTGGCCGAAACATGCCCGGCGGGCAATTTTGCTTTCTCGTCGCTCAGTTGAAGTTTTTCGGCCCGCAACACCAGCTTGCCTTTTTGCGAGGCATTGCCTTTCGGCACTTGGGTTGTATCCACTTCCAACTTGCCAAAATGCGGCAATTCAATCGCCACCTTATCAGCCCCTGCGCCTTCAACAGACACATCCATAAGGTTGGATGCACCAAGGAACTGCGCCACAAATTCGGATGCTGGACGGTTATACACATCCCAAGGGCTGCCCACCTGTTCAATGCGCCCGTCGCGCATCACCACGATATTATCGGACATGGCCAAGGCTTCGCCCTGATCATGGGTCACAAAAACGGTGGTAACGCCAAGTTTTTCTTGAATATTTTTTAACTCAACCCGCATGTCTTCACGCAGATTGGCATCCAGCGCTGAAAGCGGTTCATCCAACAACAAAACATCGGGTTCGATCACAATTGCCCGGGCCAGCGCGATCCGCTGCTGCTGCCCGCCAGAAAGCTGCGTGGGATAGCGATCGCCCATATCGGGCAATTGCACCAACTCCATCGCGGCCTTAACTTTTTGCTCTACTTCGGCCTTCGACACATCGCGATATTTCAGGCCAAAGGCCACATTTTCAAAAATCGTTTTGTGCGGAAACAGCGCATAGCTTTGGAACACAATGCCCAAATTGCGCTTGTGGATGGGCACGGTATTGACCCGCTGCCCCTTCACCAGAATATCGCCTTCGGTCGGATCCAACAAACCTGCGATCATGCGCAAAGTTGTGGTTTTGCCGCAGCCAGATGGCCCCAAAAGCGTAAGAAAACTGCCTTGCTCAATTTCCAGATTGAGCGGATGCACGGCTGTGAACGTGCCAAATCTTTTAACGATGTTGTCTAAGGTAACGGCGGTGCTCATGATGATTTCATCCCGTGCAAAAATGGTGGGCAATGGCATCCATCGCCCACCACATTGATAAAATTAATAGCCCTTTTGAACGCGTCCAAACATCTTGGACCATTCTGCTTCATTGCCATTCCAGTAATCTGGGTTCGCAAAGGTCAAGCCGTCCAATTTGCCTGATGGGTCAAACGCCGGAAGTGTTGGGATTTTTGAACCCAAATCCACTTTTGAAGGATCAAGCGCTGGTGGATAGTTCTGCGCTTCAGCCACCGCGATTGACGTTTCAGGTGCCAACATAAAGTTGAGCAACTCTTCCACCGCACCCAATGGTGAGCCTTTGATCACGAACAGACATTCCTGCCAGCCAAAGCCGTTTGGTGGATCATAATAGCCAATATCGTGACCCTGCTCTTGCAGCGCATAGATACGGCCAGACCAGCCTTCAGTGACATAGATTTCTTCTTCTGCAAGAAGGCTCATCAGTTCCGCGCCAGAACCCCAATATTTAAGGGCCAAGTCACGGTGTGTGCGGATCGCATCCCAAACCGCATCCATATCTTGGATATTGTTCGGATCTTGGTCTGTTTGCAGCGCGCCATACCAAATCCGGGTACGCCAATCGCTCCAACCGCCGATTTTGCCTTTATATTTCTCATTGAGCATGATGCGTGCGCCTTGCTCTTTCATTTCCTCATCAGAAATATATTTGCGGTTATAGGCCAGGCCTGTGGTGCCATAGTCATAAGGCACACATGAAAGCGCATCGCCTGAAACAGCGCGGAACACATCCACAAGCTTTGGAATAACCAAATCAAGGTTTGGAATATTGTCGGTGTTCAAGGCAGTTGAATAACCAAGATTATGATAACGGGCATAATCAAACACGCCAGACAGGTGGGCGATGTTATACTCGCCTTCTTGCGCTGTTTTCACGCGTGCCAAATATTCGTCACCACTGCCGAATGTGCCATCAACCACTTCAATGCCGGTCTTGGCAGTGAACGGGTCAAACGCTTTTTCGCGGAACGCTTCTGAGACAACACCGCCCCAGCCATCAAACCGCACTTGGCTTACATCTTGGGCAAACGCCATGTTGCCAAATGGCATTTGCACGCCATAGGCCGCACCAGCAGCGCCCAAAAGCCCAAGAAATTTCCGACGGCCAATGTCACCATTGCCATACATCTCTCTTAGGCGTTCATATCTTTTAGTATCGTCCATTATTCCCTCCGTAGGATTGTTCGATTTCGATTCTTGCAGCGCTATTTATTGCGCCTTGAGGCAGACCACCTGGCCACGCCAATGCCAATCAATGGCAAACCTGTTGTCAGCATAATCATCACCGCCCCAAGTGCGTTGATCTCCGGTGAAATGGAGTTCCGCAGCATGGCGAAAATCTGGGTCGGCACGGTTTCGACCCCGCCCGGTTTCCAGAAAAGTGTGCCGGTGATGTCGTCAAAAGAAATGGTGAAGGCAAACAGCCCCCCAGCCATGACCGCCGGTAAAATGAGCGGCAGTGTGATTTGGAAAAACGCTTGGATCGGCGAAGCCCCAAGGCTGCGTGCCGCCTCTTCATAATCCTTCTTCACCGCCACCAGCCGTGCTTGCACCACAAGCACAACAAAGGGCAGCGTGAAAATCACATGGCCCATCAAAAGCAAAAAGAAGCTTTTGGGGATATTGAGCATTTGTAAAAACAACAGCAACGCCACGGCCAGCACCACTTCGGGCACCAAAATCGGCGCGATCAACAAGGTGCTAATGCTGTTTTTGCCCGGAAAATCATATCGCACCAACGCCAGCGACGCCAAAACGCCAAGGGTCGTTGAGATAACCGCCGTCATCAAACCAAGCGTCAGAGAGGTTTGAAATGCCCGCACGATCGCGTCATTTTCCCATAGTGCCACGAACCAGCGCAGTGAAAAGCCCGTCATGGGGAAGGCCCCGAACTGGTTGGCGTTGAAGGCGAGTAAAATCACCACCGCCACGGGCAAAAACATGAAGGTATAGACCAAAATAGTCCAAGCTCGAATAAGGGGCCAACCGCGCATTATCCTATCCCCTTCGCAATCTGTCCCAGTCCCATAAACCGGTTATAGGTGAGCACCACCGCGCCCAGCACCACCAGCAGCATCAGCGAGAGCACTGCCCCCAGCGGCCAATCGAGCTGCGTGATGATGGCTTCAAAGACCAGGTTGGCAAACATGGCATCGGTGGGACCGCCAAGTATAACCGGGGTGATATAGGTGCCAGCGCCAAGCACGAAGCACAACAGCCCCCCGGCTGCCAAACCTGGAACTGATAGGGGAAGCGTCACTTCCCAAAATGTCTGCATTGGATTTGCGCCCAAGGAGTTCGCCGCGTCTTCCAACGCGCGATCAATCCCATCAAGGCTCACATAGGTATTCAAAATCATAAAGGGCAGCAAAAAGTGCACCAGACCCAAAATAACGGTGGTCTCGTTATAAAGCATCTGGATCGGCTCATCGATCACCCCAACCGCCAACAACAAGGAGTTGAGCGCGCCGGAAACACCAAGAATGTTAATCCAACTCATGGTGCGAATAATGTAGCTAACCCAGAACGGTAGCATCAAAAGCAACAGCAAAAAGCCCCGATTGACGCCCCGCGCCCGCGCCACAAAATACGCCACAGGATAGCCAACAAACGCGCAAACAATAGTCGTGATCGCGGCAATGCGAATGGTGCTCAACAAAATGTCGCGGTAAAACCGATCGGTGAGTGCTTCTTGCCAATTGCCAAATGAAAACGCGGCTTCAACGCCGCCGACGGAGGTACGCAACCAAAAGGAATACACCACGATAAACATCAATGGGATCACCAACAACAGCGCGATGGTCACCAGTGCTGGGGAGAGCAGCACCCATGGAGCCCTCTTCTCACTCTGTTCAATTGTTGCCATTAGTCCCCTCCAATAGGCATAGGTTTGGACATCCCCATCCATAAATCAAATAGATATTTACAATCTTGATTATTGATTTAATCTATACCTATGGATAGAGATGCTGAAAACCTAGCCAGACAGCTAGATTGGAACCTTTTGCGCATGTTTGTGGTGTTGGTGGATTCTCGATCCATCACCCTTGCCGCCTCCAGATTGGGCCTGCAACAGCCCAGCGTTTCCTCGGCGCTCAAGCGTTTGGAGGAAACTTTAGGCCGGAAACTGATTGAGCGCGGCCCTGGCAAATTCAATGTCACTGATGCCGGCAAACAGCTTTATCGCGAAGCTGTGGATATTAATGGATCAATCCTGCGCCTCTCCACTTTGATGCGGGATATTCAAGAAACCGTACAGGGCCACGTCAAAATCGCCATGGCCAGCCATGTGCTTTGCGAATTTTTTGATGACATTCTGGGCGACTTTCATATTCAGCACCCGCAAGCCACCGTTGAAATCATCGTTGGCCCCAGCCACCATGTGATTGAGCAAGTGGTGTCGCGCCAAGCCAGCTTTGGCATTTGCCTTGTCTATAACAAGCATCCAAAACTGCACTACAAACACATGTTTCGCGAGCATTTTGGGTTGTACTGCGGCCCAAAACACCCGCTTTTCGGGAAGAAAAACCTCACCACCAAAGATTTGGCAGGCAACAATTGGGTGTCGTTCACAACCGACCAATTGTCAGATGTGCTGCGCCCGGTCACGCTGTTGCGTGCCAAAGCGGCGCCGGAGGATGCCGTCGTTGGGTCATCTGCCAACCTTGAAGAGGTGCGCCGGATGATTCTTTCGGGTTTAGGCATTGGCCCGCTGCCGGTTCACGTGGCCAAACGCGATGTGGAAATGGGCTATTTGCACCGCCTGCCGCCCTATGATGATCCGCCGGAAATCGACGTTTATGTCACCACCAACCCGGCAACCAAGCTCAATCGCGCTGAACATTTGCTGTTGAAAAACCTCACGGACCGCATTGATTCCATCCCCCTTGAAGATCGCATCTTTGGCGGATAGTTCATGCCAATCAGTGCCTTGACCAATCACGCTCTCTCGTGGATTGACAAATTAAGTCTCCTGCTTCTTATTAGTGGCTAGATGGTTCCAGGGCGTTCTAACGACAAACTGGATGAAAAGGGAATATGGTGCGATCGACCCAAACAGGGGATCAAGTCCATAGCTGCCCCCGCAACTGTGAGCGGATAGCGAGCTGAGATCACCACTGGCCAAGTGCCGGGAAGGTTCAGACATCGCAATGACCCGCAAGTCAGGAGACCTGCCATCGCATAATATCAACCACAATCGGGCGGGGTGTCCCGGTAAGGAGTAGCGATGAATATTCTTGCGGCCATTTGGCCCATTCAAAATTGCTGTACCGTACCCACCCTGGGGAGCGGACAATGCAATTTGAAATCTTCCTAGTTAGTGCAAGTTACGTATCAAACCGCAAATTTGCGGCATTAGCAGAAACTTTAGTGGCGGCGAAAGAGACGCCGTGTGATGTGGTGCGCCTTGAGCACCAAGGCGACCACATGTTCAATGCGCTGGATCGCGCCTTGGCCAATGGCGCAACGCGAGTTGTTCTGCGCCCCATTGGCATTCCCTTTTCGCAAAGCCTGCGCAAATGGGTGCCGAACGCAGCAGCAGATTGGCTCACCCGCCAGCCTGCCCATCAGGTAAAATTGGCGATTGCGGCCGATCTTGATGAAGATCAGGAATTGCTCAAACTGGTGGCCAACCGCCCCTATCGAGCTGAACAAATCGCACCGAAAATTGACGGCATGAATGGCAAAGGTTGGGATGAACCCCCAGTCTATGAGCATCATTTGCTGGTGTGTACAGGCCCGCGTTGCCATATGCGCGGCAGCTTTGGTCTGCTCGAGCCCCTCAAAGCCGCTGTGCAACAAGCTGGCCTAGGCTCGAAATGCTTGATCGCCAGCACGGGTTGTCTGTTTCCCTGCAACAATGGCCCTGTGGTCGTTCATTACCCCAAGGGCGACTGGTATCAGCTCAATTCAGAACAGGATGTAGCAAAGTTCGTCGATGATGTGCTGATCCATCAGCGCACATCACCATTGCGCCTGCCCTTCGCACCGACACCGGCTGAACCATCGCCGGAAAAGGCAATGCTGCATGCCAACGAGTGAAGCTGAGCACAAAAAATAACAGGCAATTCACACTTGCCAGATGCACAACACGTAATGTAATAACATTACAAAAAACAAATTGAAGACAGAATAATGATCAAACAAATTGCACTTTCCGCCGTCATCTCCACTCTTATGGCATCGCCATCATTTGCCGACACAATTGAATATGAAAGCTGTGGCGTGCCCATCACCATTGAGGAAGCGCCCACCCGTGCCATCACCCTCAACCAGCAGGCAACCGAGGTGATGCTCGCCCTTGGGTTGGAAGATCACATGGTCGGCACCGCCTATTTGGAAGATGAAATCCCCGCGCAATGGCAAGACGCCTATAATCAGGTGCCCGTCATCGCGGAAAACTATCCCGCCAAAGAAGTGGTGTTAATTGAAGAACCAGACTTCTTGTTTGCAGGCTTTGCCTCCGCATTTGCAGAGAAAAATGTTGGCACGCAAGAGGAATGGAACGGGCGGAACGTCGCCACCTATTTGGTGGACGCCTCTTGCGATCAGTACAATCCGAAGAACGTGCCTGTCACCACAGCCCCGATCCTTAAAGACATCAAAATCATCGGCGACATATTTGGCGTTAAAGATCGCGCGGAGCAATTGATGGCAGAAACCGCAACCCGCATTGAAAAAGTCCGCACCCTCAACCCCGGTGCAGGGCGCTCTGCCTTTTTCTACGATAGCGACGATGACCCTGTTTACACGGCTGGGTGCTGTGGCAGCCCCGCCCTGCTCATGCGCATTCTGGGCTTGAACAGCATCAGCGATGACATTGAAGGCCGCTGGGTGAATGTCGGTTGGGAGCATGTTGTGCAGCACGATCCGGAGATCATCGTGATCAATGACGCAGTTTGGTCGCCAGCCGATGAGAAAATCCAAAAGCTAAAAACTGACCCCGTATTGGCACAATTGCAGGCGGTCAAAAATGAACGCTTTGTGATTATCCCCTTCTCCCAAACAGTGTTGGGCATGCGCTTTACCGACGGCGTGGAAAACCTGGCACAACAGATCGAAGAGTTGGACCAATAAGATGCAGGCCGCGCGGCTTCCTCTCATCACAATCGGTGCCTGTATCGCCTTGTTTGCCATGGTGATTGCGGGCACCTTTTGGGGCACCGCGCCAATCCCTTGGGATCAAAAACTCGCGGTGTTGCTGCGTGCGCCAGAGGCCAAATCAAGCCTCACCATGATCATATGGGAATGGCGCTTGCCGCGCGTCTTGGCCTGTGCCGTGGTCGGCGCCGCTTTGGCGCTGAGCGGCACACTCATTCAAACAGCCCTGCGCAACCCGCTGGCCGATCCCTATTTGCTCGGCTTGTCTTCAGGCGCTTCAGCCGCAGCCGTGGCGGCCATCATTTGGCTACCAGCGGGCATCGTGGCAGCCTTTGGTTTGCCGCTAATCGCCTTTTTGGGTGCCGCAGCGGCCTTCGCCTTCACTCTTTTGATGGCCTATAGCCGCGAACGCCCCATGGATCGACTACTGGTGATCCTGGCCGGTGTGGCGGTCTCATTGTTGTTTCAATCTTTCACTGCATTCCTGCTCCACATTTCTGAGCCCAATGCCGCCAAGGCGGCGCTCAACTGGCTGATGGGTTCAGCCGCCGGCACCAATTGGAACGATTTACCGCTGATCACCATCGCTACACTTATCGTTGCCGCAATGGCGCTCACGCAACATAGACAATTAGATGCTTTACTAATGGGCGACGCGCGCGCCACATCACTCGGCGTAGCCACAGGACCACTCAAACTCTCGATATTTTTGGCAACTGCTCTCCTTACAGGCCTCAGCGTTTCCATTATGGGCATTGTGGGTTTTGTCGGGCTGATCGTCCCGCATCTAGCGCGGCAATTGTGTGGCTCCGGCCACAAAAACCTCATTCCCCTTGCCATGATTTTCGGCGCCCTTATTCTGACCTTTACCGACCTGCTGTGCCGTACCTTGCTGGCCCCGAGCGAACTGCCCTTGGCGGTGCTGCTCGCCTTGTTCGCCACGCCCCCTTTTATCTTTATTCTAAGGCAGACCCGCCATGTTGCATAAAGCGCCAACTCCACACACCAATGCAATTTTCAAATTGAACAATGTTGGCTTTTCAATCGGCAGCAAAGCACTGGTGCAGGACTGCACATTCGAGGTGCTCCAAGGCAGTTTTATGGGCCTTCTCGGCCCCAATGGCGCAGGCAAATCATCCTTGCTGCGTCTGCTCTATCGCGAAAAGAAACCCACCGCGGGCAGCATTGAGGCTTTCGGTATGCCGCTCGAAAACTGGAGCCGCAAAGGTTTTGCCGCTAAGGTTGGCACTGTGCTGCAGGAAAAGGCGCAATTGGCGGGCCTCACCATCGCGCAGGTCGCAGGGTTGGGCCTGTTTCCACTCTCCTGCGCCAAACAGGAGGAAGCCGAGCGCATTCGCGAAGCCCTGGAGCTGGTCGAACTTTGGGATCGTCGCGACGAAAATGCGGGTTATTTATCTGGTGGCGAACAGCAACGTTTGTTTTTTGCCCAAATCTTGGCGCTTGATCCAGAAGTCTATGTGCTGGATGAGCCCAACAATCACCTGGATATCTATTTTCAGATCAGGTTGCTGGACCATATCAAGGCCAAAGGCAAAACCGTTATCGCCTCATTTCACGACATCAATTTGGCCGCACGCTATTGCGACAGTGCAGTGCTGATGCACGAATCCGAAATGGTGGCCAAAGGGCCTTTGGCCGATGTGCTCTCGCCAGAACGGCTAAAAGGCGTCTACCGGGTTGATGCTGAGTTTGCCAACAGCGCCATTGCGATAAACGCCCCCGTCAATCAATTTGCGATGCGCTAAACCTAGCGCACCACATAAACTGAGCAGGTAGAGTGGCGCACAACGCGCGCAGCATTCGGCCCCAAAAGGAAATCACGAAAGTCCGGCTTATGCGCACCGATCACAATAAGATCGGTGCCGGCCTTCTTCGCCGTATGCAAAATTTCCTCATAGGCGTTGCCCACAGAAACGATGTGGCGCACATCTTTGTTCGCCTCAGCACCAACAACACTTTCTGCCACCTTAATAAGGTGATCATGCGCTGCCGCTTTCATCTTGTCTGTGTGATCAGCTTCAAAATAGCTGCCGACAACACTCATGCCATAGTCTGGCACAACCGTGATCACATCCAGGCGTGCATCGTCCAATTTGGCCAAACGATAAGCCTCTTCCAAGATATGCTTTTCATCATCGGGCCGATTGATATCGACCGCACATAAAACTGATTTACTCATTATGCACTCACCTCCCTCAAGGTTTTTGCACGCCGCGACTGCAAGAACGCCACAAATCCAAGCAAGATAAATGTTGGAATAAACATCAGTTCTTGCGGCAATTGTTGCACCCGCACTTTCGCTTCCTGCAAGGTCACGGGCTGATCACCATAAAAGTCGAAGTCACTCATCTTGTCGAAATATGGAGTGCCCGGGAAGGGTTCTTCCATGAGCAATTGATCCCCCTCAACCATAAAGGCCAATCCGAGCGCATCCAAACGTTCATCAGCAGTGGTGCCTTCATTAAAGTTCAGCACCAAGGTGCGTTCTTTTGGCTCACCCGTGTCAAAATCCGGTCCGCTCACAACGATCCGCATTTCTTTATCGGCATCAACCGAACCTACTGTTTCAGTGAAGGCGGCAGGTGCCACATCACGATAAGGTGGTTGAACTTGGTCCATAAAGAAATCGGGACGGAACAACGCGAAGGCGATCAACACCAGCGCAACACTTTCCCAGATCCGGCTTTTCGTGAGGAACCACCCCATGGTGCCTGCGGTAAAGACCAATATGGCTATGGTCGCGACCACAAATACGATGATCCCTTGCCACCACGTCACATCGATCAACAACAAATCTGTGTTGAAGATAAAGAAGAACGGCAGCGCCACTGTGCGCAATGAATAGAAGAACGCGATAAAGCCTGTGCGGATCGCGTCGCCGCCCGAAACGGCAGCGGCCGCGAAACTCGCCAGCCCCACCGGGGGCGTCACGTCCGCCATGATCCCGAAATAGAACACGAACAAGTGGACCGCGATCAGCGGCACAATCAAACCTGATTGTGCGCCCAATTCCACAACAACCCCGGCCATCAAACTCGACACCACGATATAGTTCGCCGTGGTCGGCAAGCCCATGCCCAAAATCAGCGAGAGCATGCCGACAAAAATCAGCATCAGGATCAAATTACCGCCCGAGATCAACTCGACCAAATCGGCCATCACTTGGCCAATACCCGTCAAAGTCACCGTGCCCACAATGATGCCTGCGGTGGCCGTCGCTAGGCCAATGCCAATCATATTGCGCGCGCCTTCAATCAACCCGGCAATCAAATCCATGATGCCCAGCTTGACCTTTTCGCCATAATCACCCGCATTGCGGAAAATGGCTTTCAGCGGACGCTGTGTCAGCAAGATGACAAACAGCAGTGAGGTCGCCCAGAAGGCCGACAGCCCTGGTGATTTTTGTTCAATCATCAAGAAGTAAACCAGCACCACAATTGGCAACAGATAATAAAGACCGGCTTTATAAATCTCAGCAATTTCAGGCAGCTCAACATCTTCCGAGTTTGGATCATCTGGCACCAAATCATCTGTTTTTGAAGCCAACCAAACCAGGCCGACATAGGCCATAAATAGCATTAGCGCCAAGATCCAGCCTGCATTCTCCGGCACCAAAGCCGTGACCCAGCGCACAGGATATTGAATGCCGTAACAAAGCGCTGCAAAGCCAGCAAAGAACGCGGCCATGCCACCGATCGTGCGGCCAACAGAAACGACCTTATTGCCCAAAGTCGGCATGTTGCGTTTCACCGCTTCAAGGTGAACGATATAGACCAACGCAATGTAAGAAATGGTTGCCGGGAGGAAGGCATGGGTGATCACTTCCACATAGGAAATGCCCACATACTCCACCATCAAGAACGCCGCAGCGCCCATCACAGGGGGCATGATTTGCCCGTTCACCGATGAGGCCACTTCAACCGAACCGGCCTGCTCGCTGGTGAACCCAACGCGCTTCATCAAAGGAATAGTGAAGGTACCTGTGGTCACCACGTTTGCGATGGACGACCCGGAGATCAACCCAGTCGCCGCAGAGCCAACCACAGCCGCCTTAGCCGGACCACCTTTGAGGTGCCCCAAAGCGCCGAAGGCCATTTTAATGAAATAGTTGCCCGCGCCAGCCTTATCCAAAAGCGCGCCGAACAACACAAATAGGAACACAAATTTCGTCGACACCCCAAGCGCGATACCAAACACGCCCTCTGAGGTGATCCACATATGGCTCATGGCTTTCTTCAGCGATGCGCCCTTCCAGCGCATAACTTCAGGCACCCAATCAGAAGAGCCAAAAAACACATAGAGCATAAAGATCGTGGCGATGATGGCCATCGCTGGGCCAAGCGCCCGTCTTGTGCCTTCAAACAAAATCAAAACACCGACAAGGGCCACCCACTTGTCAGTATCGTCAGCCAGCCCACCGGCGGCGACAATTTTGTCGTAAAAGAAAAAACCGTAAAGGGCGATAAAGGCACCCAAAATGCCCAAAATCCAGTCTTGAACCGGGATTTTATGGCGCGGACTCGATTTGAGCGCAGGATAGGCCATAAAGGCCAAAAACAGGGCAAAGGCCAAATGCAATTGCCGCGAATTATTGATCAAATCGCTGGGCAAAATATAGTTTGAAAGTGGAGACGCAAGCGCGACCTGAAAAACGGACCACACCAAAGCCACAACCGCGAGAAACAAACCAACGGCCCCTTCAGGGGAACGCGAACCAGCGTCACTCGACGCGACCAACTCCTGCAGTTCAGCTTCGCTCAGCCCTCTGCCATTATCCGAATTCTTGACCATTTTCTCCCCCTTAGAAAACCTTTTGCCTGAGCTTAGAGCCGCAAAGCACAAAGCGCCGTCCCCATGCACAGTATTTAACTATGCCGTAAAAAATGGCAGGGGCGCAAATCGGCCCCCGCCACGCTGTTGATAAGTATGACTTATTCAATCCAGCCTTGTTCGCGATAATATTTCGCGGCGCCATCATGCAATGGTGCTGAAAGGCCAGCAGTTGCCATTTCTTGAGGATCAAGATTTGCAAAAGCAGGGTGCAGCTGTTTGAAGTCATCGAAGTTTTCGAAAACTGATTTAACAACTGTGTACACAGCTTCTTCAGACACGTTGGTTGAGGTCACAAATGTTGCGCCCACACCAAATGTTGATGTGTCTTCATCATTGCCGCGATACATGCCACCAGGAATGGTTGCTGTCCGGTAGAATGAATTGTCATTGATCAAGCCAGTTACAGCTTCGCCGTCAACATTCACCAACACTGAATCACATGAAGTTGTGGCTTCCTGGATTGAACCGGATGGGTGACCAACGGTGTAAACCATCGCGTCGATTTGGTTGTCACAAAGGGCAGCAGACTGTTCAGCTGCTTTCAACTCTGTGGCCAACTCGAAATCATCCATTGTCCAGCCTTTGGCTTCCATCAACACTTCCATAGTGCCGCGTTGGCCTGAACCTGGGTTACCAATGTTCACGCGCTTGCCTTTGAGGTCGTCAAAGTTTGTCACGCCAGAATCGGCACGTGCCACAACGGTGAATGGCTCCGGGTGCACTGAGAATACAGCGCGCAGCTCTTCAAACGGACCAGCTTCTTCAAAGCGTGATGTGCCGTTATAGGCGTGATATTGCCAGTCAGACTGAGCCACACCAAATTCCAACTCGCCTTCGCGAATGGTGTTGATGTTGTAAACAGAACCGCCTGTAGATTCTACTGAACAGCGGATGCCGTGATCTTTGCGGCCTTTATTGACCAAACGACAAATCGCGCCACCTGTTGGGTAGTAAACGCCGGTAACACCGCCGGTACCGATGGTCACAAACTCCTCAGCTTGAGCAGTTGGCACAACCATAGCGCCAGCAATTGCCGCAACGGCAAAAGTTTTAAGGTACTTATTCATAAGACCTCCCTTTAAAGTTAGACTAGTTTTACGCATTCCAGGTTTCCCCGAACTGTTGATTAAGGCATTCGACTTCGAAAATACGTTGTTTCGCCGCCTTGCCTGATCCCGCCACAAGCATCCCAATGATCGTCTCGATCAGCACGATGGTTGCCGCGTAGGATGAGAAAAATTGTGGGCTGTCTGTCGCCACAATAAACCCAGTGTCGGCTTCCGCCAGCACGGGGCAAGAATGGGTGTCCGTAATCACAATCACCTTCGCGCCCATGCGCACAGCCGCCCGCACACCTTCTATGGTGCGCCGCGCGAATGGTGGTTTTGTGACAACCAACAAAACATCATTTTTGTTGAGTGCAGAAATTTCCGCCCCAAGCGATGCGCCCGCCCGGCCAGCGATGCGCCAATTGGAGGTGAAATAATTGGCCAGATAAGCCATATATTCCACAATCCCTGTTGAACTCAACGACCCAAGCAGCAACACGTTGCGGGCATTGCTCAAATAGCGCACGGCCTTCTGCAATCGATCCTGCGGAATATTTTGCGTCAACTGCCCGATATTGGCCGCACAGGCCGCCGACTGCTTGTTCAAAAATGGGGTGCAATCGCCCATTTCAGCTTCCGCCTGCAACTGTGACGCCTTATCGGTCATATTGCTGACGCTGCGCCCAAGCGCACCACGCAACATTTCACGCAGTTCTTCATAATTTGAAAAACCAAGCGCACGCGCCAACCGCGAATAGGTTGCGGGCGAAATGTCACTGGATTCTGAGATGGAGCGAAGGGATCGCGTTGCCGTATCAACCTGGTTCTTGACAATATAGTCGGCCGCAGCTTTGAGCTGTTTGCTCAAAGCGCCATATTCAGCCGCCAGTCGTTCCTCAAATTGAACCACTGCAATTGTCCTCGCTTGAAATCCCTCTTTGCAACAAAAATTTTTCATTTGTTTCATGGATTGTCAAGTCTCAAAACATATGTTTCAAATATTAAGTTACAAAATTAGTAGCCAATATTCATCAAAAGATCGACCAATGAGCAAAATTTTTCACCGCACATCTACCCAAATACCCTTAGAAGCCGTTGCCGGCGATGGCGCCTATCTGATCGATCAGAATGGCAAACGATATCTGGATGGGTGCGGTGGCGCAGCCGTGTCCTGCCTTGGGCACTCAGACGAATTTGTCAAACAGGCCATGCGCGACCAGCTCGATAAGCTTGCATACGCGCACACGGGCTTCTTCACGTCCGCGCCCGCCGAAACACTTGCAGAAAACCTGATTGCACATGCGCCGGGCGATCTCGACAAAGTCTATCTGGTGTCCGGCGGCTCCGAAGCGATGGAATCTGCGCTTAAATTGGCGCGGCAATATTTCATCGATAAGGGCGAGCCCCACCGCCATAAGGTAATCGCCCGACAGCAAAGCTATCATGGCAATACACTGGGCGCCCTGGCAACTGGCGGCAACAAGTGGCGGCGCGCGCCCTACGCCCCCATGCTGTTTGAAACTTTCCATATTTCGCCGTGCTATGAATATCGTCACCGCGCGCCAAATGAGAGCGTCGAATATTATGGCAAGCGCGCCGCCAACGAATTGGAAACCGAAATCCTACGGCTTGGCCCGGAAAGTGTCATGGCATTTGTGGCCGAACCGGTGGTTGGCGCAACCGCGGGCGCTGTGCCTGCCGTTGAAGGCTATTTCAAACGCATCCGCGAAATCTGCGACCAATATGGCATCCTGCTCATCCTTGACGAAGTGATGTGCGGCATGGGCCGCACCGGCACCCTATTCGCATGTGAACAAGATGGCGTCGCCCCAGATATTATGGGCATCGCCAAAGGCTTGGGGGCTGGCTATCAACCCATCGGGGCCATGCTCTGCACAAGTGAAATTGCCGACACCATCCGCGATGGCGCGGGCTATTTTAAAAACGGCCACACCTATTTGGGCCACCCCATGGCCGCCGCGGCGGCAAATGCAGTTTTGCACCGTCTGACCCAGGACGGGCTGGTCGACCGATCCAAACAAATGGGTGTAAAATTCAAGGCTGCACTTCAAGACCGTTTCGGTGACCATCCCTATGTTGGCGATATTCGTGGGCGCGGCCTCTTTATCGGCGTTGAAATTGTCGAGGATAGAGAAACCAAGGAACCGTTTGATCCAGCGCGTAAAATCCACGCGCATCTAAAGCAAAAAGCCATGGAAAACGGACTGATGATCTATCCCGGTAACGGCACAAAAGATGGCATTTCCGGCGATCATATCCTGTTGGCGCCATCCTTCATCATCACCGATGATCAGATCGGCGAACTGATCGACAAGCTGGGCCAAACATTTGATCAGGTTTTTGCCGCATGATTTCTTTGCCGCGCCTGATGGTGGCCCCCAACGGGGCCCGCAAAACCAAGCACGATCACCCGGCACTGCCCGTGACCATTGAAGAAACGGTGCAGACCGCAAAAGCCTGCTTCGACGCCGGAGCGGATGGGCTGCACGCCCATCTGCGCGATGCGGATCAACAACATATTCTGGACGCAGGCCTCTATAAAGAACTGCTCGCGGAACTACGAATCGCCGTGCCGAAAATGCAGGTTCAAATCACCACCGAAGCGGTTGGCCTCTATCAGCCCCCCGCGCAAATCGAGCTGGTGAAACAAGTTCAGCCAAAATCTGTTTCAATTTCAACCAAAGAACTGCTCTCCACCGGCGACCAAAAAGCCGCCGCAGAGCTTTATCTATGGGCGCAGGAAAACGGTGTCGCGGTGCAACATATCCTTTATGACACCAACGACCTTGCCGCGCTCTACCACATCTGCATTGACCACAATATCAGTCGCGAAAACATCCAATTGCTCTTCGTATTGGGTCGATATACCAGCGATCAGCAGAGCGATCCGTCGATGCTGACTCCGTTTCTGCACCGCCTTGCTGAAATTGAAATGATCGCCGATTGGGCCCTCTGCGCCTTTGGTCAGGGCGAAACCGATTGCCTCATCCGCGCACATCAATTGGGCGGCAAAATGCGCGTTGGCTTTGAAAACAATGAACTCAATCCAGATGGCAGCGTGGCGAAGGACAATGCCGAGCGGGTAACCCTGCTCAATCGCTTGCTTGCAGCCCACTGATCCAATTCTGCACATAGTGATGCGCCTGCCGCACTGCCGCCTCCAGCGCCAGCCCGTCCGCCAAGCCGCAGGCAATCGCGGTCGACAGGGTGCACCCCGTGCCACGCGGGGTAAAGGCCTGCTTTTGTGCGGCAAATACGGCCTCGCTTTGCCCCTGCGTCAGCACATCCTTCAGCACATCGCTCTCCCCATGCCCACCTTTCAGCAACGCGGCACGGCATGAGTTATGCAACCGCTCAACCCCCAAAATCTCAGCCTCAGGCAGATTGGGCGTGACCAGTGTAACCCACGGCAACAGGCTTTCCTTCAGCGCCGCGATGCCGTCATCCGACAGGAGCCGCGCCCCGGAACTTGAGGCAATAACCGGATCAAGCACAATCGGCAATTCTCGCCCTTGAAGGGCATCGGCAACGGCCCGCACCACGGCTGCATCGCCCAACATCCCAATTTTGACAGCCGCTGGCGCATCATCCGCAAACGCCGCTTCAATCTGCGCCTTCACCAAGTCAGCATCGACAAGCTCGACACGCCGAACAGCGTCATTGCTTTGCGCGGTCACCGCGGTCACCACAGGCTTCACCGCAAACCCAAATTCTGCGGCCACAGCAACATCCCGCGACAAGCCAGCGCCGCCGCTGCTGTCCGTCCCGGCAATCACCAATATGCTGTGAGGTTTCAACATGCACAGGCCGCCATCAGCGCCAAATTCTTGTGCCCCTGCGCCTGCAATTGCTTGGCCCCGCGCCATGCGCGCAACCCGGTTTGGCAGGCCAACACCAAGCGCTGACCGTCATGAAAGTTAGCCCCCGCCAGCCCATCAATCTGCCGCCGCTGCGCCTGCGTCACGATCATCTCTGGCGCTTCACCTTCACCCCGAAGGTCGAACACCAGATCATCACACCGCACCCCTTCGCGCCCCAGAAACGGCCAAGCGGCTGACGGTTCTGCCGCCCCCAAAAAGCTGAAGCTCGAGAAGCTAAGGTTCCGCGCATCCATGCGCACCACCTGCCCCAAGGGCGACGGGCTTTGCCCCAGCAGCACCGCCAATACCATTTGGGCCTGCATCGCCCCGATCATGCCCACCACCGGACCAAGCACACCGGCCGTGGCGCAATTGGCTGCTTGCGTTGGCAAGTCCGGGAATACGGCCCGCAAACTCGGCGCACCGCCACAAAAGCCGCCCGCATATCCCGCCTGCCCGAGCACAGACGCAGAAATCATTGGCTTTTTCTGCGCCAAACATTGATCCGACAAGATATAAGACACGGCGAAACTATCAGCCGCGTCCACCACAATGTCCGAGTCCGCCACCAAAGATTCCGCATTGTCCGGCGTCAACGCCTCGGCGATGGACTGCACCACAATATAAGGATTGCGCGCCAAAAGCTGATCTCGCGCCCGCTTCGCTTTAAACGCGCCAATATCTTTGGTTTCAAACAGGGGCTGCCGATGCAGATTGCTTTCCTCAACGCAATCCGGATCAACAATCGTCAAACTGCCCACCCCGGCACCGGCCAGATAGTGCAACACGGGCGACCCGAGTCCCCCCGCCCCCACCACAAGCACATGAGCTCGCGCCAGTTTCGCTTGGCCATCGCGCCCGACTTCAGGCAATTGCATTTGCCGTTGATAGCGCGTCATGAACATGTCTTGATCCATTCCCGCGTCCGCGCTTCCGGGTCGTCAGCAAACTGAATATCGGTGACCACGGCCACACTGTCAGCGCCCGCCGCCAACACGCCCGGCGCCCGTTCCACACTCAGCCCGCCAATGCCCACCAGCGGCACATCGCCCACCATCTGCTTCCAGCGCGTCACCCGCTCCAGCCCCTGCGGCGCCCATTTCATTTTCTTCAATATGGTCGGATAAACAGGGCCTAATGCCACATAGGCAGGATTGAACGACAACGCCCGATCCAACTCGCCTTCATCATGGGTGGAAAGCCCAAAGCGGATATTTGCAGCACGAATGGCCTCAAAATCCGCCGCGTCCATATCCTCCTGCCCCAAATGCACAAAGTCGCAATGTTCTTCCATCGCGATTTGCCAATAATCATTCACAATCAACTGGCAGTCATGGGCATCACAAATCTGCTTGGCACGGCGGATTTGCGCCCGCACCTCATCTATCGGCGTATCTTTAATCCGCAATTGCACCAGCTTCACGCCCAAAGGCACCAAACGCGCAATCCAATCAACGTGGCCGACAATCAAATAAAATTTTTCCATCAGTCAAACACCGCCATGCCCAAAATGGGGGTGGAGGGCACAGCCATATCGCGCCGTTCCATCATTTGCGCCGCATAGCCCTGACGCCCAGCCTCAATCGCTTGCGCCATGGCCGCACCCATCACGGCCGGGTCGCCCGCCTTTGCGACGGCCGTGTTCAACAATACCGCATCCATGCCCAACTCCATCGCCATGCACGCGTCAGAGGGTCGGCCAATCCCCGCATCGACAATCAGCGGCACATTCGGAAAATGCGCCCGCATCGCGCGTAACGCATCCGGATTGCGCAAACCCTGACCGGAACCGATAGGGGCACCCCAAGGCATCAGAACCTCGCAGCCTGCTTCCAGCAATTTCTCGCCCACCACCAGATCATCCGTGGTGTAAGGAAACACCTGAAAGCCCTCGTCGCTTAATATTCGCGCCGCCTCGACCAAACCGAACACATCCGGTTGCAGATTATCGCTATGGCCGATCACCTCCAGCTTGATCCAGTTGGTGCCAAACACTTCCCGCGCCATCTGCGCCGTGGTCACGGCTTCCTTCGCTGTGTGGCACCCCGCCGTGTTGGGCAAAATCTTGACGCCAAGCTCTTTGATCAACTGCCAAAAGCCAGTACCCGCCCCGTCCGCACCTTCGCGGCGCAAGGACACGGTGATGATCTCTGTGCCAGACGTCTTCACCGCCTCCGCCAATATCTGCGGCGACGGATATTGCGCTGTGCCCAACAGCAAGCGCGAGCCGATCTCTTCGCCATAAAGCTGCATGATCAGCCTCCCTGCATCGGGGCAAGAATTTCGAGCTGATCCCCCGCCTGCAACACGGTCTCCTGCCGCTGCTCACGGGCCACAAACTGACCATTTAATGCCGTGGCCAGCGCCTCGCCTTCATAGGACAATTCATCCAGCGCTGCCGCGATATTGGCCGCACTGACCTCTGTCGCTTCGCCATTGACTAGGATGCGCATTTCATTTGCTCCTGCTCAAACTGATCGGCCAATCGCTGCGCCATCGCGGGCGCGAGCAAATAGCCATGTCGGTAAAATCCATTCAGATGATATGTCTCGTCCCGCTTGATGATGCGCGGCAGATTGTCGGGAAAGGCCGGACGCAAACCAACGCCGGTTTCAATCACGCTCGCTTCCCCAAAACCGGGATGCAGCGCAAAGGCCGCGCCCAACAATTCCAGCGCGGACCGTAGGCTGATCGCCCGCCATGAATCGCTCTCCACCATCGTCGCCCCAAGCATGTAAATGCCGTTGCCACGCGGCACCAGATAGATCGGAATACGCGGATGCAACAGCCGCACGGTGCGGGTGATCGTAACGTCTGGACACTCCAGCATCACCATTTCACCGCGCACCATGCGCAGCTCCGGCAAGTCTACAGCCCCACCGCGACAATCAATATCGACGCGCTCAGGCGCAGGCTCGCCAAACCGCACCTCACCGCCCAGTTCTTCAATCTGGCGCACCAAATCCTGCCGCGCTTGCCGTGGGTCTAAATGACATTCCTGATTAAAAAACAACGCCTTGGAAAACCGTCCGGCAAGGTCCGGCTCCAGATCCGCAATCCGATTGTCCCCCAGCTGCTCATATTGTTCGGTGCGGCTGGCAAACTGGCGCAATTCGGCTTGATCCCGCGGCGGCGCCACCACCAACGTGCCAGTGCGCTGCACCTCAGTCACCTTGGCCCACCAATCGGCAGCGCCCGCACCAAGCCGCACCACATCTTCCGGCGCACTCACCTTTTCGCACCAGGGGGCCAACATGCCCCCGGCCAAATGCGAGCTTTGATTGAGTTCAAGGCTCTCGCCCTGTTCAAAAACGGTCACCTGATGCCCGCGCCGCGCCAATTCCAGCGCGACACAAAGGCCGGCAACCCCGGCCCCGGCAATCGTGATCATTCGCCCGGCTCCTTGATCGGCATATAAAGATCGCCACCTTCGCGGAATTTTTCCGCCATGGCTTCCATGCCTTCTTTCTGAGCTTCGGCACGAATATCATGGCTGATCCGCATGGAGCAGAATTTCGGCCCGCACATGGAACAGAAATGCGCCACCTTGTGCGCCTCTTTCGGCAAGGTCTGATCGTGGAAATCGCGCGCCGTGTCCGGGTCCAATGAAAGGTTGAACTGATCTTCCCACCGGAACTCAAACCGCGCCCGGCTCAGCGCATCATCGCGCCGCTGCGCCCCGGGCAACCCCTTGGCCAAATCCGCCGCATGCGCCGCGATCTTATAGGTGATCACCCCGGTTTTCACATCATCCCGATTGGGCAGGCCCAAATGCTCTTTTGGCGTCACATAGCAAAGCATGGCACAGCCAAACCAGCCGATCATCGCCGCCCCGATGCCAGAGGTGATATGATCATAGCCCGGCGCAATATCAGTGGTCAGCGGCCCAAGCGTATAGAACGGCGCCTCATGGCAACACTCCAATTGCTTGTCCATATTTTCCTTGATCTTGTGCATGGCCACATGGCCCGGCCCCTCAATCATCACCTGACAATCTTTCGCCCAGGCAATTTTGGTCAATTCGCCCAGCGTTTCCAACTCAGCAAATTGCGCTTCATCATTGGCGTCAGCAATCGAACCGGGCCGCAAGCCATCACCCAATGAAAAGCTCACATCATAAGCGCGGCAAATGTCGCAAATTTCGTCAAAATGCTCGTAGAGGAAGCTCTCTTTGTGATGGTGCAGGCACCATTTGGCCATGATCGATCCGCCGCGTGAAACGATGCCCGTCACCCGGTTCACTGTCATCGGCACCATATGCAAGCGCACGCCCGCATGGATGGTGAAATAATCCACCCCCTGCTCGGCCTGCTCGATCAGTGTATCGCGGAACACTTCCCAGGTCAGGTCCTCGGCAATGCCATTCACCTTTTCCAGCGCCTGATAAATCGGCACCGTGCCAATCGGCACTGGCGAATTGCGGATAATCCATTCCCGCGTATTGTGAATATTGCGGCCCGTGGACAAGTCCATCACCGTATCCGCACCCCAGCGGATCGCCCAAACCATCTTGTCGACCTCTTCCTCCATCGACGAGGTAACCGCAGAGGTGCCCATATTGGCGTTGATTTTCACCAGAAAATTGCGGCCAATAATCATTGGCTCACATTCGGGGTGGTTGATATTGGCCGGGATGATGGCGCGGCCCGCGGCCACTTCATCCCGCACAAATTCAGCCGTCACATAATCGGGGATGTTTGCGCCCCAATCCTCGCCATCGCGTTCTTCTTTGATCGCTTCGCGCAACTGATTTTCACGAATGGCGATAAATTCCATTTCCGGCGTCACAATGCCCTGCCGCGCATAGGCAAGCTGGGTCACCGCTTTGTCATCGATCGCCCGAAACGGCTGCGGCTTCACCGGAAATTCAGGCGTTAGCCGATCTCCTTCCACAAAGCCATTGTCAGCCGGTTGAATATCGCGGCCCTGATAGGTCTCCACATCGCCCCGCGCTTCAATCCATTTGCGCCGCAATTGCGGCAGCCCGGTTTGAATATCCGCCGTGAAATTCGGATCAGTGTACGGCCCGGAGCTGTCATAAACCGGCAAGGGCGGCTCGCCCGCTGTCGGGTGCACGGAAATTTCGCGCATGGGCACACGCACATCATCAAAGCGTTCGCTCTCGACATAAATTTTGTGAGATGCGGGCAGTTGGTCTTCGGTAATTTTGGGATTAGGCAAATCCATTTTGGCGCTCCTTAAGTTCTAAACTCAAAAAGACACCAGAAGAATTATGGCTGGAAACGAAGGGACTAACCCCCTCAACAAAGATATCACGACCCTAGTTCGGTGCCGCAAATTTTCGCTTCCTACGCCAGTATCAACTGGGTCAGGTTCAAAGGGTCGCGTCACCGAATATTGCTATTCTGTCAGCCTCTCAGTCCCCTAGGCGGGACCCCCCTGCAGTTCTTTTGGGGTAGCGCTGTTCTTGGTTTCTGTCAAGCGGGGGCATTTTCGGCGGCGGGTCCAAAACGCAAAATCGAACAGGCATCCACATTGCCCGTTGCCCGTTTCAACACCGGGTAAACCCGTCCACACGCGGCGGCAAAACTAGCCGCAACAGCCGCCTCTTCGCCATATCGCTGCACGATCTCAGCCCGTAAATCCAAAATGTCCGGCCCGCCAACAATGGCATTTTGTGCAAACAAAAACCCAAGGCCGCAATCCGTATCAGTGCGGGCATTGCCCATGGCACATGCTTCCAACTCCATCGGGTTCACCCCCAACTCAATCGCCTGATCGACAATCAATTGCGCACAGGAACCGCAATCACCATCCATTGTGGAGGCCAGCGCCGCCCCCGCCCAAATATCTTTTGCTTTTTTTGGGCCGCGATATTGGCTGAGCAATGGCAACAACCCAAGCCGCAACCCCGCCCCATTAGACACATTGATAATCTGGTGCATATAGCCGCCATCATAGCCATATTGATCTTCGAATTTGCGGGTGCTGCCGTGTAAAATCGATTTAAGCATATTGGACTCTCCGATTTGGATGTTTGAAAGCGAGAAACAGCGCGGCCCAAGCGGGCAGTTGAATGCCAAACAGATTGCTAAAGGCAATCAGATCGAGCGGCACACCGCGTTGAAACCAAATGAAAATATGAAAAGTGGCGTGTAAAACCGGCCAGAACGCCCCGCATACAATTGCGGTCTTATCGTGCCTGTATAGCCCGTAGGCCATGGCCGCGGCGCTGGCGAAAAACACCAACCCAAGATCCATCACAAAGTGCATGTTAAACGGTCCCATTTCTTTCACGCCGGGCGTGATTTGATACCAACTCATCGGGCTGAAAAACATCCAGACCGCCAGTATGAGAAACCAGCCCACAAGCAACCATTGAAGTGTTCGCGTCATCTTTATCTCCTGTATTTTGAAGACCAGACGAAATAGCGCTTGGAAATGTGACCGAGTTCGGTCACATTTTTTAAAGCCCAACCGTCTACCTCTTAGAACAGGAGGGCCCGATGCAGGACCAAAACAGAACCGAGATTTTTGAAGCTGAACGCAAGCGCTTGTTTGCATTGGCCTATCGCATGCTTGGCTCGGTGGCCGATGCAGAAGACATGGTGCAGGACAGCTTTGTGCGTTGGAACAATGTGGACTTGGCCAGCATCGACAACCCGCAGGCTTTTCTCACCACCATCATCACCCGCCTGTCGCTCGACTATCTCAGGTCTGCCAAGGTCAAACGGACCAACTATGTCGGCTCTTGGCTACCAGAGCCTTTGGTGACCGAAACGGCAGATGCGCCAGATCAAATGAGTGAGAAAGCCGACGACATCTCATATGCGCTGATGCTGACGTTGGAAAAACTATCCGCAGCCGAACGCGCCGCCTTTTTGTTGCATGATGTTTTTGATCTGCCTTTTGATGAAATCGCCAAAACGCTTGAGCGTTCCGAAGCGTCGTGCCGCAAACTGGCCTCCCGCGCCCGTCAAAAAGTGCGCAGCGAAGGCGAAGAAACCTTACCGACGCCCACAATCGAACCGCTGGTGAACTCGTTTATGACGGCACTCAAAACCGGCGAAATTGACGATTTTGTCCAATTCATCGCGGAAGATGCCGTATTGGTCACCGACGGCGGCGGACTAAAATCTGCCACCCTATTGCCGATCTATGGGCGCGAAAAAATTATGCGGTTCTTCTTTGGGGTGGCCAACAAATATGGCCATCCCAGCCCTGAAGATATCAAAATCACCACCATCAATGGCACGCCTGGTCTGCTGGTCGTTGATGAGGTCGGAGATTTGCAAGTATGGTCATTCTCATGGTCACCAGATGGAAAAATTGCCGAATTTTATATTCTGCGAAATCCTGAAAAATTGGGCCATTTGACGTTTAACTAAACGTCCTAAAACACAAAAAAGCCGCGTCCACTTGCAGGCAGACGCGGCTCAATCAATTTAGGCATCTATGCCAGCACTATGCGGCAAAGCCTTCATCAAGCGCTTCCTCAGAGAAAGACATCGCATCTTCCGTTCTGAACAGTTCGACGATTCCATCCAACTCATTGGCTTGCGCTTCTGTTTGCTCAATTGCGGCATTGGTTTCTTCCACCAACGCGGCATTATGTTGCGTCATGGTGTCCATTTCACGTACGGCAACATTCACCTCTTCAATCGCTGAGGCCTGTTCCTTACTGTCGCGAGCAATCCCCTCGATCAGCGAATCGTTTTCTTTCACCGCAGCAAGCATATGACGCAGGCGTTCGGCAGCTGATTCCACCAAATCAGAACCGCCTTGAACCTCTGTCGCGCTTTGCTCGATCAGGGCTTTCACCTCATTCGAAGCCTCCGCGGCAGATTGCGCCAAGCGCCGCACTTCAACCGCCACAACCGCAAAACCTTTGCCCGCTTCGCCAGCTCGGGCAGCTTCAACTGAAGCGTTCAAGGCCAGCAAATTGGTTTGGAAAGCGATATCGTCAATCATGCCGATAATATTTGAAATCTTGGCAGATGAACTTTTGATCTGCTCCATGGCAGCGTTCGCTTGTTCCATCACCTCACCACCAGCCGTGGCTTCTTCGCTCACTTGCCGCGATTTGGCCGACACATCATCCGCGCGCCGCGCATTTTCCAACACTGTGTTGGCCAATTGCTCGATCGCGGCCGACGTTTCTTCAATCGTGGCGGCTTGCTTTGTCGTACGTTCACTCAAATCATTGGCACCTGCAAGAATTTCGCCTGTGGCCTGCTTCACCCCACCTGAGGTCCGGCGCAAGCGGCCAACGATTTCTGCAAGCCTATCAGCCACTTGGTTGGTGTCCATTTTCAGCTTGTTGAACGCCCCTTCATATTGGCCATTCACCCGCTTGGTGAGATCAGTTTGTGCTAGCGCCGCCAACACTTCACCGGTTTCATCCAACCCACGGTCCACCGTTTCTACCAAAGAGTTGACCGCAGCGGCCAATTGGCTCAGATCTTCTTGGTCATAGTGCCCTTCAATTCGCTGAGAAAAGTCGCCTGACACCGCGGCAGAAACAACGCGGCGCACTTCATTTTGCAAGGCGTTGCGCACTTCTTGCTCGCGACGATCGCGGGCTTGTGTCTGTTCTTTTTCTTCATCCAGCTGACGCATTTCCAGCCCGTTAGACCGGAAAGTTTCAAGCGCACGCGCCATCAAACCGAGTTCATTTGACTGTGGTGCATCACTTAGATCCACATCAAATTCGCCCTTGGCCAATCGCTCCATATTGTCGGACATGTTGGAAATGGTGCGGGTCAACCAATTGCCTGTGGCAAAGGCCAAAACTGCACCTAAAAGGGTGGCCAATATGCCAACCGCCAAAACAATGATTGTAGCATTTTGCGCTGTGGCTTTGGCAACCGGACCAAGCGCATCTTGGCTTTGGCGCAAAACAGTTGTCAGCTCAGCATAACTCGCCGCCAGTTGATCAGCGTAAGACTGCATATCCTGTGCGGCCAACTCATCAATCGTCAACGTCAGATCGCGGCTTTGTGCCATCAACTCGCGGTAAGTTTTAACGCTGTTGGATACTGCGGCAAGTTTTTCACCCAATGGTCCATCACCATCAGAAGCAATCAGCTTATCGAAAGTTTGAACGGTTGCTCCAGCTTGTGCATCAAATTCAGCAAAAATGGCCTCGTCCGCGGTCTGCAAATAACGGTAACCCAACATTTGCAACTGGCTGACTTGGGTGGCCGCTTGGCTCACCGCAGCAGCAAGGGCCGGCATAAAGGCCAAGTTGGTCGTTTCAGACATAGCCTTGGAAGTTTGAGAAAGGCTGTTGGTTGCCTCGCCCAGCTGCGTCAAGGTTTCAGCGCGCTGCTCTTCCAAAAGAATAATCGTGTCAAAAACATCACGCAGGTTCGCAGCAGAAACCTCAATGGCTTCAATTTCGGCCATGGCGACGGGCAGATTGTCGAACTTTGCGACACCATCAGGATCATTTGTGGCCACATCATCAATCCAAACACGCGCCTCTTGCGCTAAAGCGGGCGTGGGCGCAGACGAATATTTTTGGATGGAGAGAACCATCTGGTGATAGTCCGCGACATAATCGCTGACCTCACCTGCCTGCTCGATCGTCCGCTGATAGCGGTCCGATACAGTCGAGAGCGTTTGTAGGCCCCAATAGGCCACAACGCTAACAACGACCAGAAACGCAATTATGGTGCCAAAACCACCAATAATCCGTGCTTTAATCCCAAATTTCGCAAACATGATGAAAACCTTTAGATGGACAATTGTAATCATTATCCACGGGACGAGTTAAGGATGAATAAAAATCCAAGACTTTCACCACTGCTATTCAAAGCATAGCAATATTGCCGACGAATTTACTTTCGCATGTTAAATAAATGGGGCAAGCAGATCGAGGTAGGTAACACGATGCGCGTTCTACCAATAAAAATGTGCGGTCTATTTCTCGGCCTCAGCAATCAGGCCACGCACCCACCGCAAGCAAAGCCAGTTGGCAGGCACAGCAAACGGTAGCGCAAACAACATGGCCTGATAGGGCGACAACACCGACAGGCCGAAAACTTGCCAGCCAAGGCTGAGCATAAACAGGTTGATTGCCACGGCACCCCATACAAACGGGTACAGAACTACAAAAAGCCAATCAAATTTCTCGGGCGTGCTCACCATGCCAAATCTCCGTTTTTCTTGAATTTAGCAGTAGCAAATGCCTGCTTCTTTGCGCCCGCGCAAAGAAGCAATCAGCTGAATCGCTAATTTGCCTCCATCTGCACGTTTCTAAAAGGAGGTAAGCATGCGGGAAGTTCTCACGAAGAACGCGGCACGCAATATATTTTATGGCGGGTCCTTGTTCTTCATCCTGATTTTTGTGGGTCTTTCTGCCCACTCTCATTGGTACATTCAGAATGTTTCAACCGATCACGCTGGGCTGACTGAAAGCGTCGCCAAGGGCAAACGCCTTTGGGAAGTCAAAGCCTGCATTAACTGCCACTCAATTTTGGGCGAAGGGGCTTATTTCGCACCGGAGTTGGGCAATGTGATGCAGCGCTGGGGCGTTCAAGACGACCATGAAACCGCCTTTGAAGTGTTCAAAGGGTGGATGGAAGCCCAACCCACTGGCATCGAAGGCCGTCGCCAAATGCCGCAATTCAATTTGACCGATGAAGAATTAAAGCACCTGACAGACTTTTTGCTCTGGACAGGCACAATCGACACTCAGGGCTGGCCGCCCAATGATGCCGGTTAAGAAAGGGCTGAACAATGAAATATAAAACTCAAAAAATCGCATTGGCGTATTTCACTTTCGCGCTGATCCTTTTCGCCGTGCAGGTCACCGGCGGTCTGTTGGCAGGTCTGGTGTATGTCATCCCCAATTTCTTGTCTGACATTCTGCCCTTCAACATTATCCGTATGCTGCACACCAACAGCCTGATCGTGTGGTTGATTACCGGCTTTTTCGGGGCCGCCTATTTTCTGGTGCCGGAAGAAGCAGAGCGCGAGATCCACTCGCCCCTGCTGGCCTATATCCAACTCGCCATCCTGGTCCTCGGCACGGTTGGTGTGGTGATCACTTATGTCTTCAATATTTTTGAAGGTAACTGGCTGTTGGGCAAAGATGGCCGCGAATTCCTGGAGCAACCCGGCTGGGTTAAACTGGGCATCGTCGCTGCCGCACTCATCTTCTTGTACAACATCTCCATGACCGTGTTGAAAGGCCGTAAAACAGCCATCGCCAACATCTTGATCGTTGGTTTGTGGGGTCTCGCACTCTTGTTCCTGTTTGCTTTCGTCAACCCAGAAAACCTGGCGCTTGATAAGCAATATTGGTGGTATGTGGTTCACCTTTGGGTGGAAGGCGTTTGGGAGCTGATCATGGCTTCAATCCTTGCCTATCTCATGCTCAAACTGACTGGTGTAGACCGTGAGATCGTGGAAAAATGGCTCTATGTCATCGTTGCGACTGCCTTGTTCTCTGGCATTTTGGGCACAGGCCACCACTATTATTGGATCGGTACTCCCGGCTATTGGCAGTGGATCGGCTCAGTCTTCTCTTCACTTGAAGTGATCCCATTCTTTGGCATGATGGCGTTTGCCTTTGTCATGGTGTGGAAAGGCCGTCGTGATCACCCCAACAAGGCTGCACTCTTGTGGTCACTTGGTTGTGCCACCCTCGCCTTCTTCGGCGCTGGCGTGTGGGGCTTCTTGCACACATTGCATGGAGTTAACTTCTATACCCACGGCACACAGATCACTGCAGCGCACGGTCACCTCGCCTTCTTCGGTGCCTATGTGGCCCTGAACCTGGCTATCATGACCTATGCAATGCCCATTTTGAAAAACCGTGATCCTTACAATCAGGTTCTCAATATGGCGTCATTCTGGCTCATGTCAGGTGGCATGGTGTTCATGACCTTCGTGCTCACCTTTGCTGGCACCGTGCAAACCCACCTGCAACGGGTGCGTGGCGAAGATTATATGAGCGTGCAAGATGAGATCGCCCTGTTCATGTGGATGCGTTTCGGGGCTGGCGTTGCCGTTGTACTCGGCGTGCTGCTGTTCCTATACGCGATCTTTGTACCGAAAAAAGAAGTCATCAAACCAGGCAAAGTCGTGGCCAGTGCCAACGACAAAGCGGAGTAAGCATCATGCATGGTACTTTTGACAAAAACATCAGAAAGGACGGGGCATCAGCCCCGTTCTACCTGCCGCAAGCAGACGAATGTGATCTGTTTGAAGCCGCACACGACAACAATCTACCCCTGTTGCTCAAAGGGCCAACCGGGTGCGGTAAAACACGCTTTGTCTCCCACATGGCGGCTAAGCTCGGCAAAAAACTCTACACCGTCGCTTGTCACGACGATCTATCTGCAGCCGATCTGATCGGGCGCTATTTGCTCAAAGGCGGCGAGACCGTCTGGGTGGACGGCCCCCTTACCCGCGCCGTGCGGGAAGGCGCCATTTGCTACCTCGACGAGGTAGTGGAAGCCCGTAAAGACGTGACCGTGGTGCTGCACCCGCTCACCGACGATCGGCGCATTCTGCCCATCGACCGCACAGGCGAAGAGTTGGAAGCAGCCCCCGGCTTTATGCTGGTGGCGTCTTACAACCCCGGCTATCAGAACATTCTGAAAACCCTAAAGCCGTCCACACGCCAACGTTTTCTGGCGATGGAATTTAACTTCCCCGCCTTTGACGAGGAAGTGCAAATCGTCATGCAGGAAAGTGGCATTGGCAAAGACCGGGCCGCCCTTCTGGTGCGTCTGGCTGGCAAATTACGGGCCTTGAAAGGGCAGGATTTGGAAGAAGGTATTTCCACCCGCCTGATCGTTTATGCCGCCACCATGATCGAAAAAGGCATGCCCGTGGAACGTGCGGTGCAATCTGCCATGATTGAACCCCTGACCGATGATGAAGACGTGAAACTGGGTCTTAATGATCTGGTTGCCGCGGTGATTGGATAGCAAGATGGATAAGACCTTTGATCCCCGCCATATTGAACCTTGGGAACCAGAAGAAACCATTGGCAAAATCTGGCATGATTTCGCCACCCAAGCGACTGCACCCGTGCAGTTTGAAGACGCCGCGATTGAACTCGGCGTGCTTTCAAAACGCTTGGCGGTCTTCTTCCGGGGTTTAGGCGGGCATCATAGTGTCGATATCCGTCCTGTTGCCGCAGAAGCCAGCGACCAGCGCCTCTCTTTTCGGCAAAAACTGGGGCATGAACGCTTGGCGGTGGCGCGGGCGTCTTTTGATGGCGAAGTGTTGCGCCTGCCCGAAAAGCTGGCCTTCTTTCCCGATCAAAACGCCAACGCCGCCCTTTATATTTGGTTGACCGCAAGTGCCGCATTCTCCACGCCATTCGAACCACAAGACAACCCATTGGCGGCTGACTTGATGGCGCTGGCGCGGGCACAAAAGGTCACCAATCAAGTCCTGAAAGAATGTCCAGGTCTTGCGGCATTACACGGCGAATTGGCCGCCATGAGCCTTTATGTGCGCCCCGCGCATAAATTGCCGAAATCAGAAGCAGCCATTGAAGAAATTATCCAACACTTGCTGGGCCACCCTGCCCCCTTGGGCACACTGGCTGAGATCTATTTGGACCGTATCGAAAAAGGCAATTTCGAGGATATAGCGGCGCCCTCCAACTATTGCCCCTTTGCGCCCGTCCCCATGTGGTGTGAAAATCGCGATCTGCTGTTCAGCGCCCCATCTGATGTGGCCACCATGGATGCCGAACGCGCCGAGGAGGTTAACAAAGAGGGTCTTTTCCGGGCAAGGCGGCGCAAGTCCGATCAGGCCGAGCGCAAGGACAGCCTGATCCTACACAAATTCGAGGCGATCCTTTCCTGGGCAGAGTTTATGAACCTCAATCGCCGCGTCGATGACGACGACAATGACGACGCAAAAAAGGCAGCGGACGATCAGGACGAGATTGGCCTCGGTCAGATCTCCAAAGCCCCAGCAACCCGTCTGAAACTGCACTTGGATCTCGCCCCCGAAGATGTGGACCGCGAGCGTTTGGCGGGCAAAACCCTCTATCCTGAATGGGACGTGCGCACCAACGCCTATCTGCCAGACCATTGTCAGGTGTTTGAAAGCAAGGGTGAAATCAAAGACGAAGTCCCCTCTTTTCGCGCCGACGCAAACTCCGCCCGCCGGATAAATGCAGTGAAACGTCAATTTGAAGCCCTGCGCCCCGGCCGCGTCATCATCCCCGCCCAGCGCGATGGAGATGATTTGGATATGGAAGCCGCCGTGCGGGCACAGGCAGACTTGAAAGCCTGCGGCGAAAGCAATGATAATATCTGGCGGCAATCCCGCCCCGAAGCGCGCGACTTAGCCGTCTCCATCTTGCTGGACGTCTCCCGGTCTACCGAAAGCGCGGTCGGCGACAGGTCCGTCATTGAAGTCGAGCGTGAGGCCCTTGCGGCCCTCGCATGGGGTCTCAACGCGTGTGGCGACAATTTCGCCATCAACGCCTTCTCCTCACTCAAACGCGACCGCGTCTATCTGACAAAATGCAAAGATTTTAACGAGACGATGAGCGAGAGCGTCGAACAAAAAATTGGTGCGCTCAACCCCGGCTTTTATACGCGACTTGGGGCCGCCATCCGGCACACATCCGTGGAGCTGGCCAAACAATCCAGCAACAAACGACTATTGCTCGTGATCACCGATGGCAAACCCAACGATCTTGACCATTATGAAGGCCGCCATGGCATTGAAGATACGCGAGTAGCGATCAATGAAGCCCGCCGTCTCGGGCACGCTGTTTATGGCATCACCATCGACGCCAAGGGCCAAAGCTGGTTTTCCCGCATGTTCGGCCCCGGTCGTTTTTCTATTATTCCACAGCCAGAAAAACTGACCCAAGCCCTGCCGCAAATCTATCGGCAATTGGTGATCGGCTAAGCAAATACGGGCGTCTTCGCACAGCAAGACTTGCGCAAGACTGCCCGGAATTGCATTTTTTCCATTCAGTCAAATGTGACAAAACTGATAATTTCTTGACAGGACACATCAAACTGAATGAATATCTTCAAACTGTCACAAAAGTGCTAAGGTTGTTGATTAGACCTCACGGCATCGCACAACCGTGGCGCGATAATAATAAGGGCGCATGTCATTGGGCAAACTTTTGGCTGGACGTTCAATTCAAGTGGAGAGAAATCATGAAAAAGATTCTGACATCAGGCATCGCACTGCTCGCAGCAGGCGTTATGGGCGCAACTTCTGCGCAGGCTGAAACGCTGCGTTTGTTGACCTGGGGCGGCTACGCACCGGAAAATGTTATTGAGCTGTTTGAAGCGGAAACTGGCCACACAGTGGAAGTAACCAAATCCAACAACGAAGAAATGGTCGCCAAGTTGCGCGCCACAAATGGCGGCGGCTTCGATTTGGCCCAGCCCAGCCAAGACCGGATCGCCGGTGCACAGGCTGAATTCGACATTTACAAGCCAATTGACCTTTCAAAAATCGACGAGAGCCAGTTTATCACGTCCATGCTGGAAGCCACCAAGGGCAACACCACCTATAATGATGAAATCTATGGCGTGCCGCACGTTTGGGGCACATCAGGCCTGGTGGTCAACAAAGCCGAAGCAGGCGATGTAAAAGACTATCTTGATCTTTGCGATGATTCAGTTGCTGGCAAAGTATCCTACCGCTTGAAGCGTCCAACACTGATCGGCTTCGCCTTCTCAATGGGTCTTGACCCCTTCGCCGCTTACAATGACGAAGAAGCCTATAAAGACATCTTGGCCAAAGTTGAAGACAAGCTGATCGAATGTAAGCCAAATGTGAAAACATATTGGGGCGGTGGCGACGAGATCAAAAACCTCTTGCGCTCTGGCGAAGTGGTTGCAGCCATGGCTTGGGATACAGGCGGCTGGTCTTTGAACGAAGACAATGCAGACATCACCTTTGTGGCCCCTGAAGCTGGCGCTTTGGGCTGGATCGACACATTCGTGCTGCCTAAGCGTGGTCGTGCTGACGAAGCGGCTTATGCGTGGATCAACTTTGTGATGCAGCCTGAAATTGCTGCGATGATCACAAATTCTGCAGGCAACTTCACAGCCTCTAAAGGTGGCGATGAAGGCGTGGATGAAGCCCTGAAGGTACGCTATCAGGAAAGCTTCCCGCCAGAAGCTGTTGACAACATCAAGTGGTACCCAACCGTGCCAGCGAACCTCGAAACTCTCGAAGGCGCTGTACTTGATCGCGTAAAAGCAGCAAACTAAGCGAACGCACATCAATCTTTAAAGAGAGGCGCGAACTTCGCGCCTCTTTTGCATCGCCGGAGCCTTGAATGAGCCAGCAACCTGCCTCTGCACAAAACACCAATCCCGCTGCTGCATTTGATTTGGAATGCCGCAACATCAACAAAGATTTTGATGGTTTCAAAGCGGTCAATAATGTCAGTTTCAATGTGCCCACCGGCACTTTCTTTTCGATATTGGGCCCGTCCGGCTGCGGTAAAACCACCCTGTTGCGCATGGTGGCCGGCTTTCAAACGCCTTCCAGCGGCGATTTGCTGATCAAAGGCAAGTCCATGATCGGCGTACCGCCCAACAAGCGCCCCGTCTCCATGGTATTCCAGCATCTGGCGCTGTTCCCCATGATGGATATTGCCGCCAATGTGGGCTTTGGCCTGCGCCAGCGCGGTGTGCCGCGCGAAGATATTGCCAAGCGTGTAGAAACCGTTTTGGAACGGGTAGGCTTACCGGGCGTCGGCAGTCGCCATATCAGCCAGCTTTCTGGCGGCCAGAAACAGCGCGTGGCCATTGCCCGCTGCATGGTGCTGGAGCCTGATGTCCTTCTGCTGGACGAACCCCTCGGCGCGCTCGATTTGAAGCTGCGCGAGCATATGAAAATTGAGCTGAAAAAGCTGCAATCAGAATTTGGCACCACCTTTGTTTATATCACCCATGACCAATCTGAAGCGCTGGTGATGAGCGATCAGATTGCGGTGATGAACCATGGTGAGTTCGAACAGGTGGGCGCTGCCCGTGAGCTTTATCACGAACCCAAAACAGCCTTTGTCGCGGGCTTTGTGGGCGAAGCCAACAGCTTCACCGCAAAAGTGGACAGCATCAATGGTGATGCCGCCACACTGGTCAGTGATGACGGGTTGAACATCAAGGGCCATGACGCCTCCGGCAATCTGCAACAAGGCGACAAGGCCAAAGTGTATGTGCGGCCGGAATCGATCCGGCTGGCCACCAGCGCCGACCAACTCGACAATGTTGAAAATCTCAATCAGGGCATTATCGAAAACATCCTGTTTAACGGCGCCAACAGCCACATCTTGCTGCGCGAAGAAAAATCCGGCGGTGAGCTGAATGTGGCGATCCCGCAAACCGGGCAGTTCCGCGACCTCACCAGAGGCGACAAAGTCTATATCGGCTGGGAAGCAGCGCAAACCCGCTGCTATAAGGAGAGTTAGAATGAACAGCGTTCACTCTCGCCTCAGCCTTTATCTGCTGTTCACGCCCTTCCTACTGTGGCTGGCGCTGCTGATCATCATCCCTCACATTTTTATGTTTCTGGTGTCGATCAGCGTCAAAACCGGCGTGCGCGAATATGTGACCGGCCTGGGCAATTATATGGTGTTTTTCACCGAGCCGCTTTACTGGAACACCTTTGCCCGCACCGCCTTTATGTCGATCTCGGCCACCTTTCTAACGCTGCTGATCGGCTTTCCCGTCGCCTATTACATCGCCAAGCTCACCCGCGGCCGCACCAAAACCACTTTGTTTTTGATGTGCCTTATTCCCTTCTGGGTCAGCGAACTGGTGCGCACCTTTGGCTGGATGATCCTGTTGCGCGAAACCGGCATCTTCTCGTCGTTCCTGCAATATATTGGCGTCGCCTCAGAACCAATCGAATTTCTGTACAATGATGCCGCCATTATGGTCGGCCTTGTCTACACCTCCATGTTGTTCATGGTGGTGCCGCTGGTCACAACGCTGGATAGCCTCGACGACAGCCTGATTGAAGCGGGCTATGATCTCGGGGGCAACGGCTTCACGGTCCTGCGCGAAATCATCATCCCCCACGCTATGCCCGGCATCGTTTCGGGCTGCATCGTGGTGTTTATGCTGTCGCTGGGCAACTATCTCACGCCGATCCTTTTGGGCGGCAAAGACAGTTTGTGGTTCACCGGCCTGATCTATGATCAGTTCATCACCCGCTTTAACTGGGAATTGGGCTCAGCCTTTGGCTTCCTGCTCTTGATCCTGTCCTCAACCATTGTGTGGGCTGGCCTTAAACTATCCGGCCAATCCCTCACCGACACAGTGGGGCGGTAAAATGATCAGAACACTTCCCCAATCCAACACCTTCAAATGGACCTATCGCGCCTATGTGACGCTGTTCTTTGTCTATCTGGCGCTGCCGCTCACCGTGGTGTGCCTGATGGCGTTCAACAATAGCGTCTTCCCCTCCCTGCCATGGGAAGGGTTCACCTGGGCATGGTTCTTTGGCGATGAAGACCCGTTTATCGGCGTGTTTAATGACCGCTCCATCTTGCGCTCCATCGGCACCTCCATGTTCGTGGCCTTCTGGGTTTCCCTGCTCTCCATCGCAGTGGGCACCACCAATGCCTTTTTGTTTGTGCGGCACGATTTCAAGTTCAAGGAATTTTTCTATATCTTGATGCTGCTGCCGCTGATCATTCCCGGCATCATCCTGGGCATTTCCATTCTGGTGTTCTCCAACGCCGTAGCCAACAATCTGGAAAACGCTACTGGCATGTGGTTCGACGGTCTGCGTCCCGGCCTGCCGTTGGTGATCCTCGGTCAGTTCAGCTTTATCGCCACCTTCGCCACCTTGGTGATCTCGGCGCGGCTGGAAAAATTCGACAGGTCTTTGGAAGAAGCCGCGCTTAATCTGGGCGCAACACGGCTGGGCGCGATCCGGCAGATCACCCTGCCCTTCCTGTTTCCCGCCATTGCCGGCGCAGGCGTTGTGGCCATTTTGATGAGCTTTGAAAACTTCAACACCACTTTGATGCTGGTCGGCTCCGATGCGCCGCTCACCATCAATATGTTCGACCGCTTGAAGCTGGGCTCCACCCCGGTGCTGAACGCAGTGTCGCTGCTGCTGATCGTGGTGTCGGCCATCTTGGGACTGGCCAGCCTGCTGTTCCAAAAGCGCGACAAATCCAGCTAGGATTTCGATCCAGACAAAAAAAGGCCGACCACATTGTGGCCGGCCTAGGTCGTCGTCTACAGGGAACGACTGAGGGTCAGAAGCAAGATTTCAGCAAATCAAGCGTATTGTCATAGGTCATCTCAACCGGATTGCCGCCGGTGCTTGGGTCCTGCAGGGCTGATTTGGTCAGCTTGTCCAAATCCGGATTTTCAATACCCAGTTCGGTCAGGTTTTTCGGAATGCCCAAATTGTCGTTGAGTTCACCCACAAAGGCATAAAACCCGTCAAAGCCTCCCGAAATGCCCAGATAGTTCGCGGCCATGGCCAGACGATCTTCCACCGCGGGCCGGTTAAACTGCAGCACAGGCTGCATCACCACCGCGTTGGTGGTGCCGTGGTGGGTGTTGTGCACCGCGCCAATCGGGTGCGACAGCGCGTGAATGGCACCAAGGCCCTTCTGGAAGGCTGTGGAGCCCATCGCCGCAGCAGACATCATATGTGCCCGCGCTTCAATGTCAGACCGGTCCTTATAGGCCTTTGGCAAATTCTCTTTCACCAGCCGCAGGCCCTCAAGCGCAATGCCCTGGCTCATCGGGTGATAATGCGGCGAACAGAACGCTTCAAGACAGTGTGCGAACGCATCCATGCCCGTACCCGCCGTGATAAAGGGCGGCATGCCGACGCTCAGTTCCGGGTCACAGATCACCACCGCAGGCAGAATTTTCGGGTGGAAGATGATCTTTTTCTCATGGGTCACCGAATTGGTGATCACTGAAGCACGGCCCACTTCAGAGCCGGTGCCCGCTGTTGTTGGCACCGCCACAATCGGCGCAATCGCATCCGCATCGGCGCGGGTCCACCAGTCGCCAATATCCTCAAAGTCCCAAATCGGGCGCGTTTGCCCGGCCATAAAGGCAATAACTTTGCCCAGATCCAGTGCTGAGCCGCCGCCAAAGGCGATCACCCCATCATGCCCACCTTCGCGATATTGCGTCAGCCCCGCCTCAAGATTCATCTCATTCGGGTTGGGATCAACTTCGGAAAACATGGCGCGGCCAAGCCCGGCCTTGTCCAGCAAGTCGAGTGTTTTGGTGGTGATCTCCAGATTGGCCAAGCCCTTATCGCTCACCAGCAAAGGCTTTTTAATGCCTGCCGCTGCGCATGCATCCGCGATTTCAACAATACGCCCAGCACCGAACCGGATCGGTGTTGGATAATTCCAATTGCCAACTAGTTTCATTCTTTAGGCTTTCTTCAAATGATAAGATTTCGGACGGGTCAGATTGTGATAGCCAATCTCGGAAAGACCACCGCCGCGTCCGGTGTTTTTGCAGCCGGTCCAGCACAGGGCGGGATCCAGATAGTCGGCCCGGTTCATAAACACGGTGCCGGTTTCAATCTGGTCGCCAATACGTTTGGCCCGCACAATATCTTTGGTCCAAAGCGCTGCGGTCAGGCCAAACTCACTGTCATTCATCAGCTTGATGGCTTCGTCATCGTCTTTGACCTTCATGATGCCCACAACCGGCCCAAAGCTTTCGTCGCGCATCACCCGCATGGAATGATCCACATTCACCAAAATTTGCGGCATCAGATAAGCACCGCCATCATCTTCAGGGAACAGCGCCGGATCAATCAACGGCTTCGCCCCTGCCGCAATGGCTTCGTTGGTTTGCGCCCGCACTTCTTCGGCAAAGCGCTTATGCGCCATCGGACCAATGGTGGTCTCACTGTCGAGCGGGTTGCCCAACTTATAGCTCGACACCAGCTTCACAGACTTTTCGACAAACTCGTCGAACAGGCTCTCAGCCACATAAATCCGCTCAATGCCACAACAGCACTGGCCGGAATTGAACATGGCGCCATCAATCAATGTCGCGACAGCCGCGTCCACATCCGCATCTTCCATCACATAGCCGGGGTCTTTGCCGCCCAACTCGGTGCCCACACCGGTAAAGGTGCCTGCCGCCGCTTTTTCCATGGCCACGCCACCGCCCACTGAGCCGGTAAAGTTCACAAAACCGAATGACCTCGCTGCGATCAAGGCAGAAGTGGTGTCATGATCCAAAAAGACGTTCTGGAACACTTCTTCCGGCACACCAGCCGCATGGAACGCTTCAGCCATCCGTTCGCCCACCAGCAAGGTTTGCGAGGCATGTTTCAACATCACGCTGTTGCCCGCAATCAAGGCAGGTGCAACGGTGTTGATGGCGGTCATATAAGGATAGTTCCACGGCGCCACCACGAGCACGACCCCGTGCGGAATGCGCTCAATATAGCGCGAGAACTGGTCGCTTTCTTCAATCTCGATCGGGGCCAATGCCTTTTCGGCGATATTGGCCATATGCAGGCCACGCTCTTCAAAGCCGCCAAACTCGCCACCAAAGCGCACTGGGCGGCCCATTTGCCACGCCAGTTCTTCAACAATCTGGTCATTCATCTCGCCCACTTTGGCAATGCCCGCGCGCACCAGTGCAATGCGCTCGTCCAATGGGCGCTTGGCCCAGGCCTTTTGCGCCTCCGCAGCCTTGGCCACAGCCGCTTTCGCATCACTTTCGCTCAGCACCGGACGTTCGGCATAAACCGACCCGTCAATCGGAGAGATACATGTCACATTTTTGGTCATATATTACGCTCTTTCAAACCCACGGGCGATTTCATAATCCGTCACCACCCGATCAAACTCTTCCTGTTCCCATTCTGCGGCACGCACATAATGGTCAACCACCGCATCACCAAACGCCGCGCGCAACATGTCGGACTTGTCCAACGTCACCATTGCCGCCCGCAAGGTCTGCGGAATCTCATTTGCCTTTTGCGCCTCATACACATCGCCAGATGTGGCGGACGCCAGCTCCATTTTCTCTTCAATGCCCTTAATGCCGGCCGCCAATTGAGCCGCCACCGCCAGATAAGGGTTCAAATCTGATCCGCCAATGCGACATTCCACCCGAATGGCCTTGGTGCCATCGCCACACAAGCGGAAACCCGCCGTGCGATTATCGACAGACCAGACGGTCTTGGTCGGGGCAAAGGTGCCCTTCTGGAAGCGCTTATAGCTGTTGATATAAGGCGCCAGAAAATAGGTATAGTCTGGCGCATATTTGATCAGCCCGGCCATATAATTGCGCATCAGTTCAGACATGCCCAACTCGGCATTGGGGTCATAAAAGGCATTGCTGCCATCTTGCCAAAGCGACTGGTGCACGTGAGACGAACTGCCCACACGGTCATGATGCCATTTGGGCAAGAAGCTCACCGCATGGCCCTGTTGCCAGCCAATCTCTTTCGCTGCATGTTTGGCAATGGTGTGATTGTCCGCACAATCCAACGCTTCGCCATAGCGAATGTTCAACTCTTCCTGCCCGGCCTCGGCTTCCCCTTTTGAGTTCTCAATCGGAATGCCCGCCGCATAGAGATGGTTGCGCAAGGGGCGCATCACCGACTCTTCTTTGGTGGTTTGCAGGATATGATAATCTTCATTATAGCCGCTGATCGGCTCTAGTTCACTAAAGCCAGACTTGCGCACCTCATCAAAGCTCTTTTCAAAGATAAAGAACTCCAACTCGGTCGCGGTCATGGCTTCAAAGCCCAATGCGTTCAACCGGGCGATCTGCTTTTTCAGCACCGCGCGCGGCGAATGGGGAATTTCTTCATGGGTGTGGTGGTCCAGCACATCGCACAACACCATCGCTGTACCTTCAAGCCAGGGCACCAGGCGCAAAGTGGTCATATCCGGCTGCATCACATAATCGCCATAGCCAGATTGCCAGCTGGTGGCTTTATAGCCTTCCACCGTATGCATTTCTAAATCGGTTGCCAAAAGATAGTTGCAGCAATGAGTTTCTTCCCATGCGCTTTCCACAAAATGAACCGCGTGAAACCGCTTGCCCATCAACCGCCCCTGCATGTCGGGCAGCGCCGCAATTACGGTGTCCACCTCACCGCTTTTGACCAGTTCTTTCAGTGTCTCAAATGATAAATTACCCGGCATATGTCTGGTCCGTCATTTTCAAATTGGCAATATGCCCCGGGATGGCAAGTTGCACACCCCGGGGCCAGTTGAATTATGTGTTGTAGCGATACGGACGACCTGCTTTTTGCATGTCCGCATTGTACTTTTTGAAGATTTCAACCACTTTCGCTTTGGTTTCAGATTGCGCTGCAATCTCATCCCAAAACTCCAAAGCCGCCGTTTCAACCTGCTCCCATTCTTTGTCTGGAATGGTTGTGAGTTGCATCTTCTCGCCGTGTACACGCAGTGAAGCTTCACCGCCCCAATACCACCATTGGCGATAATAGTGAGAGCTGTCCATGGTAATTTTCAACAACTCTTTCAGATGCTCTGGAAGCTCTTGATAGCGATCCATATTGGCAAAGAATGACCCTGCCCACGCACCAGAAATGTTGTTGGTGAGGAAGTAGTTGGTCACATCGGCCCAGCCCACTGTGTAATCCTCAGTGATGCCTGACCAGGCCACACCATCCAACTCACCCGTTTGCACGGCAACCTCAATATCTTCCCATGGCAAGGTGACAGGCACCACACCGAACTGGCTCAAAAAGCGACCAGCTGTCGGGAAGGTAAAGACACGTTTGCCCTTGAGATCTTCAAGGCTATTGATCGGGTCTTTTGTCGCGAAGTGACATGGGTCCCATGCACCAGCAGAAAGGTGTTTCACACCAACTTTGGAATATTCTTCGTCCCAGATTTCATTCAAACCATATTGGTTGAACAGTACCGGCACGTCCAAAGAATAACGGCTGGCAAACGGGAAATAACCGCCGAAAACGGTCACTTCTGTCGGTGAGGCCATGGAGTCATCATCCGACTGCACAGCGTCAATTGTACCTTTTTGCATGGCACGGAACAACTCGCCTGTTGGGACGAGTTGGTCAGCGAAGAACAATTCGATTTCCATCTCATCGCCAGCAATTTTGTTAAAGCTGTCGATGGCAGGCTTGATCACATGTTCAGCCAAAGCTGGGCCAGCATATGTCTGCATCCGCCAGCGGATCTTGTTTTGCGCAATGGCTGGTGTGGCCAAAGCTGCGGCTGGGGCCATCGCGGCACCGGCTAGAAACTTACGTCTGTTGGTCATTTCCTTCTCCTTGTTTGAAGCGTTGAACGCCCATTTTCTGGGTCTTATTAGTGGGTTATTTTCCGTAAACCGTTTCCGGCAGCCAGAGTGCCAGTTGCGGAAAGGCCATGATCAAGCCAAGCGCCAATATCATCACCAGCACAAACGGCAGGATCGAGCCGTAAATATCTTTGAGGGTGATTTCAGGTGGCGCCATGGCCCGCATCAAGAACAAATTGTAGCCAAAGGGCGGCGTCATATAAGCGATCTGCGTGGTGATGGTGTAAAGCACCCCATACCAGACCAGATCAAAGCCGAGCGCGGCGACCAGCGGCACATAGAGCGGTGCAACAATCACCAGCATCGCTGTGTCGTCCAGAAACGTGCCCATCAGCAGGAATGAAAGCTGCATGATGATCAGGATCACCCAGGGATTAAGGCCTAATTGCTCGGTGAACAGGCTTTCAATCGCGCGCACCGCGCCCAAACCGTCAAACACCGCGCCAAAGCCCAACGCCGCCAAAATGATCCACATAAACATGCACGAAATCAGCAAAGTCTGCCGCACCGAAGTTTCAAATACCTTCCGGTTCATCCGACCCTTCAGCACCGCCGCGAGAAACGCTGTGATCGCCCCAATGGCCGAACTTTCCACAAGGCTTGTCCAGCCATTGATAAACGGCACCATCATCGCCGCAAAAATGGTAATCGGCAGTATCCCAGCGCCCAACAACCGATATTTTTCGGCCGTTGTCACGTCACGATCTTCTTCTTTAAGCGCAGGCCCAAGCTCCGGCTGAATACGACAGCGGATATAGATGTAAAGGATAAACAGGCCCGCCATGATCAAGCCCGGCACCACACCCGCCAACCACAATTGGCCCACAGGCGCCCGCGCGATCATCGCATAAAGCACCAACACCACAGATGGCGGCACCAAAATCCCGAGCGAGGAGCCCGCTTGGATCACCCCAGTGACCATGCGCTTGTCATAGCCACGGCGCAGCAATTCCGGCAGCGCAATGGTCGCGCCAATCGCCATACCCGCCACTGACAAGCCATTCATGGCCGAAACCAACACCATCAAGCCGATGGTGCCGATGGCCAAGCCGCCATTGATCGGTCCCATCCACACATGGAACATGCGGTAAAGATCGTCAGCAATTTTGGATTCTGAGAGCACATAGCCCATAAAAATGAACATGGGCAGGGTTAAAAGCGGATACCATTTCATCAGCTTCATGGCCGATGAAAACGGAATATCTGACCCGCCAGTACCCCATAGGAAAATCGCAGCCACTGCGGCCACCGCCCCAATCGCCCCGAACACGCGCTGCCCGGTCATGAGCATCAGCATCATCGAGGCAAACATAAAGATGGCAATCAACTCATAAGGCATTAAAGCTTCACTCCTTTAAGGGTGGCAATGTCTTTGAACAGTTCGGAGATTGACTGCAAAAGCATCATGAAAATGCCAAAACACATCACAACTTTGATCGGCCACAAATAGGGCCGCCATGCGGTGGGGCTACGTTCCCCATATTGGAAGGAATAGCTGGTGCTGTCATAAGCGCCATAAAGCATGACGCCCAAATAGAAGATCAAAAAGAACACGGTGATCGCATCGATCTGCGCCTTCTTCTTGTCCGACCAAGCGCCATAAAACAAATCCATGCGCACATTGGACCCCATTTGCAGGGAATAGGGGCCACCCAAAATGTAGTACGCCACCATGGCGAACTGAGCCATTTCCAGCGTCCAGAGCGAGGGCAAAAAGAATGTTTTTGAAATCGAGGACCACAGCAAAATGCCCATCATCACGAAGATGAAGTACATGATCAGTCGGCCCATCCGATAATTGATCGCATCTACAACGCGGACATATTTGCCCATCATTGATAGCATTAGCTCGCCTCCCCCTTGCTCGCCTCATCAAGTTGCGCCAACGCCCGCTGCACCATTTCGGCCAGCAATCGCGCCATCTCGGCTTGCTGCGCATCCGTCTTGATCAGATCATTGCGCACTTCAATCATCACGTTCAAAAGATTATTCTCAAGCCCATGCCGCTTTAGCGTATAAGTCACCCCATCTTCAGGGCCATATGGCTCATTACGCTCGATCTTAAGATCGGACAACTCACCCGCTACGGCCAGCATCGCATCCGCCAACCGCGTGTCTTCATCATGCAAAATGCCGACTTCTGTTTCGCGGTGCGTACCAAAATAGACCGGCGTAAAGCTATGGATGGTCACAATCACTGGCGGCACTTTCGACCAGCTTATAGCTTGCGCCACCTGCTTGTGGAACGGCGTGTAACAAAGCTCCACCCGCTCCATATACTGGTCCACGCTCAAATTCTGGTTGCCGGGCACATCAAAAACTTCGCTACGCACCGGCACCGCATCTTTCGCCTCTGGCGGGCGGTTGCAATCATAAACCAACCGCGAAACGCCGCCCACAATCATTTTGGCATTGAGCTGTTCGCCCATGCGCCGCATCACTTCATAGGCACCGGGATCCCAAGCCACATGGCTTTGCTGCACCTCTGGCTTCAATCCCAGCCCATCAAACTGCACCGGGAAGAAATTGGATGCGTGTTCGCAAATCAAAAGAACTGGCGACGTACCGTCCGGATTTTCCAACCGCACGGCCTCAAATTCTGAATTCATGTGTTTTGGTTTTCCTGAAGAAATATGCACAACCACTCCTCGTCTGTATATATTTCTTCACCAAGACCCAGCCTGTCAATATCTTTTCTGAAATCTTTTCTTCATATTCATTTCGTTTGTTGATAAACCAAAAGAAATGGAGATTTTGTCGTGTCAAAAAGCACCAGCACTGTCGCTGAGTTGTTGCAAAACAATGCAGACCATCTGACCCGGGCAGAGCGCCAGCTTTCCCAGTCATTATTGGTGAATTATCCAGTGTCAGGCTTGGGCTCAATCACTGCTGTCGCCAAGAGCGCCGGGGTCTCCACGCCTACAGTCGCGCGACTGGTCAAAAAAATTGGCTTTTCCGGGTTTCCAGACTTTCAAGCGGCCTTGCGCAACGAAGTTGAAGCCACAATTTCCGACCCCATCGCCAAACACGACACATGGGCTGGGCAAGCGCCCAACGAGCATATTGTCAACAAATTCACCGAAGCGGTGATTGAAAATATCCGCCATTCACTGGGTCAATTGGATATCGAAACATTCGATCAAACCTGCAAAATGCTTGCCGACACATCGCGTTCACTGTTCGTGGTGGGCGGGCGCATCACCCGATCATTGGCGGACTATTTTTTCTTACACATGCAAGTGCTGCGCAAAGATGTGACCCACATTCAAGCGATCTCCAATGCGTGGCCGCATTATCTGCTCGACATTAAAAAAGACGATGTGATCGTTATTTTCGACGTGCGCCGCTATGAAACCAGCACCCTGCGCCTCGCGGAGATGGCGGCTGAAGCGGGCGCAAAAATCGTTTTGTTTACGGACCAATGGCATTCGCCGATCGCCAAACTGGCCGACCACACCTTCAGCCTTAAAATTGTCGTGCCGTCCGCGTGGGACAGTTCCGTGACCATGATGTTGTTGGTGGAAACCATTATTGCCGACGTGCAAACCCGCACTTGGCCCGAAACGCGTCAGCGCATGGAAGAATTGGAAGTCATGTTTGACCGCACAAAATTCTTCCGAAAGTTCACCTAAAGTTCGTCAAGATAGGTGCGCACCGCTTCCTTCACATGACGGAAGCGATCGCCGCCCAAATGCTTGCCGCCATACCAGCGCGTCACCACAATGATGTGGTTATGCAGTTTTTCACGCGCCAGCATTTGCAATATGATCATGCCCGCGCCGCTCTCGCCATCATCATTTTTAATCTCTTCGTCGCCACAAATCACAGCCCATGTGTTGTGAGTCGCCTTGGCAAATTTCTTCTTGCGTTTAAGCTGCTTCAAAAACGCCTTGGCATCATCGGGCGAATGACACGGACCGCCTGAAACCGCATATTTAGATCCACGGTCGGAAATGATGTTGTCGAGAATAATCATGACACACTGGTACGCAGCCCGGCCCGAATAATCAACTGTGCCCAGCCTTAATAGTCGCGTTCAAAAAAGATACCGGCCTCGGTGTTGCCATCGCCAGAGGTTTCACCGCGCGCCTTCAAACTATCTGTAATTTCAAGGTCAATCGTCACCTTATCGTCTTCGGCCCTGCTGCCCTTTTCCACATTCACATAGGTGCGATCATTCAAATAAGCGCCCACGCCGACGGTGGTTTCGCCCTGCTCATTGCTCTTAATGTCGATATTGTCGACCCCCGCCAACGAGCGCAATCGATCAAGCAAACCTGGCCCGGAATTGGAGCCGTTCAGGGTCGCTACCGCATTGGCCAATTGTGCCAATTGCAACGGCGACAGTTCCCCAAGGCTCTTGCCAAAGAACAAATTGGCCACCACTTCATCTTGCGGCAAGCTGGGGGTTGATTGGAATGAAAATTCTGGCGCCGATGCATAACCCTGCACGATGATGGAATAGATATAGCCATCACTGCGCGTGCTGGCGCTGAAGTTTAACGAGGGGTCCATGGTGCCACGGAACGTGACCCGCCCTGTGTCAAAATCAAAACGCTTGGTCAGCAAGTCAACTCGCCCACGCAGCAGGCTAATTTGCCCGGATGGCGACGGCTTACCCGTTGTGCCCAAAATACGCATCTGGCCGCCCAACTCTGCGTCAACGCCACGACCGCGCACATAAATGCGCCGCGGGGCATTAACCTGAATATCCAAATTCATGCCGCCAGTAGCACCCGCCGACGATGGTTTGGGGGCCAACTCCGCCGCTTGCTTTTGCACCGCACCCGAGGCGCCCTTATGTTGAATATCAACAGGCGACACACCGCCGCCCAGCTGCTCAGGAATTACAATGCTGGCCTGATCAATATTGGCAACACCACCAATCGATCCGCCTGTGGCCAGTGGACCTTTCAAGGTCAAATCGGCATTAAACTGGGTTGAAAGCGTGCCATCTTCATATGATCCATTGCGAACACGAATGGCATAATCACTTTGTAGATTATCCGCTGCGCGTAGCGATGTCTCGCCAGTGATCGACAATTGCCCACCGCCGCCAATGATGCCGTTTAACTCGACCACTTGCGCGCGATCATTGTTGAGCGCGATGGTGCCGGAAATGCCCGAAACCGAGACTTTCGATGCCACATCCAAAAGCCGCGCGTCACTGGTGTTGATCTGCCCTTGATAGCGCGGCACATCCAAGCTGCCCGAAATTTGCGCATTAACAGCAGCTGCACCGGTCAGCCGGATACCAGATCGCGACAGTGGCCGCGCCAAATATTCAAATGGCAACTGCCCCGTAACATCCACATTCAATGCCTTGGAATGGAGATTTATCCGACCGTTCGCCCTGGCAGACGCACCGCCGCCACCAATATCATTCTCCATCACCAACTGATTGTTGGCTAGCTCCCCATTCCCAGTCAGGGAGAGCGCTGCCAATTGGTTGGATCGACTGAGCGCCACAGAAACCCCTTGAGCCTGATATTGATAGTCAATTTTCAGATTTGCTGGCGCACCTGTGATTTTGGCGGTTGCCGTTAAATTACCTTCAAGAGCCTGTCCCGTGCTGGCAACATTTTCCACCAAATTCAGCGGGATATCTGTCAATCGCACATCTATATCAAGCTGATCGCCGATCGAGCCATTCGCAGACACACGGCCAGGCCCCACCCTCAACTCGGGTAGATCAATTGCGATGCCCTCAGCCCCTTGATCGATTTGCGCAGGCTCCGCCAAACGCAATGGTATATTTTGATAGCGGCCGCTCAATTCTGAAAGCGTCACGCCGGCACCCGCTTCACTCAACTGCCCTGCGCCCGCAGCCCGCACCGCCTCGCCCGCATAAGTGCCCTGCAACACAAAGGGATAGGTCTCCCCTTCGCTTTGCACGTCAAAACGTAGATCGCTCAATCGCTCATTGGCGATTTCAACTGTTTCGATATTTGTGTTTGCCGCAAGCAGCAATTCGCCGAACACATCTTTTGCCTGCGCATCAATAAAGGTATTCTGCGCGGTCACTGTCGCCGCCGATAAACTATCCGACTGCAGCTTCAGCGTCGCATTCTGCTTCCCGTCCAAAGCTTCAAGCACCAAGCTGCCTTTAAGATTGCCCGCCATTTGGTCCTGCAACAATAGCGGTGCCAGTTCCTTCAAATCCGGAAAATCAAGATTAAGACTACCATCCAACAGCCCGTCATTTCCAATCACTAGGGCCCCTTGGGCACGACCGCCCGGCAACTCGGCCACCAGATCGCGAACCATCCGCCGGCCATCCTCCTGCTGCATAAACTCAGCCTTGATCGCTACAGGCGATTGGCGATAATTGGCGGAAACATCTATGCGCACGCCATCGGCAAACCCGCCTTCAATCGTCCCGCTCAGATCGTCCAGCGGTTCGCCTTCAAGAGCGACACCGTCGCTGGTCAACTGCAACTTCAATTGCGGATCGGCCAATGTGCCCGATGCATCAAGATCAAAACGCGCCTGCCCTTGCAGACGCGGGTCGAAAGCTGCCAGCTCAGCAAACCCCAATTGGCCCTTTGCCCCAATTCCCTCGCCCGTCAATTCGGCGCTCAGCTCTGCATTGAGGTTGGGGCTACCGATAATCAAACGCTCGGCCGCCAGCTTTTGCCCATCGCGAACGAAACGCAGCTCAATATCAGCGGTGCCATCGGCGAACAACTGGCTATAAATGCCGCGCGCCGCGCCATCAATTTTTGCGTCCACCTCAGCCCACAAATTCTGCGTTTTTAGCTCGAACGCACCTTGCCCGGCCGCATTCATCGCCTGGCTTTTCAGCGCGAGCCCATTGAACGCGATTTGGTCCGGCGTGATATCGAGGGCGGTTTCAAGCGTAATGGGCCCCTCAAGCAAGGGATCGATCTGCGGATTGTCGATCTGCGCTGCTTCGGCACGCGCAGCGAAACGCATGGCCCCACGCGGCTCATTAAGATCAAACGCTTCGGCAGTCAGCACAAATTGGGCATCGCGCACCGAAGCCTGTGCGCTGTCAAACTGCGCCAATGCGCCCTCAAGCTGCAATGTTACGCCGGCCAATGGCCCGTTCAATTTCCCATCCAGCGTCACCGCACCCAGACGAAATTCACTTTGTCCGTTTGGATTAAACGCGACTTCGGTCTCGGCATCGCCAAAACGCCCTTCAAGCGCCAAATCAACATTGTCTGTGGCATAGGTGCCTGAAGCGCTGAACGTCGTGAGCGCCGATGCAAATCGCGCCGTGTCGATCACAAACTGGCCATCGGCCTGCCGCGCTGCGCGGAGAGTGAGCTCGGAATTGCCCGCCACAAACGGCACCAACATGTCTGGCATAAGCGGCGCCAGTTGGCCTTGCAAGTCAGCCTCAAGCCCCTGGTCTTCACCTTCCAGATTGAGGAGCAATTGCCCAACAGCTGTTTCCCGACCATCCAACGCAACTTTAAGGTCTGCCGCCAAGGCAGAAAGGGGGCCACGCGTCGCGATTTCTGCTTCAAATGCTGGCCGACCCGGAATGTCGATCAAATCAGCAAAAAAACCATTGCCGGATTCGTCAATGCGCAGGTTCAAACCAAACCCATCCGCTTGCGGCGCGATCGACCAATCGGCTTGCATGATCGGCACATCCCGGTCAGCAGACATCAGGCGCAAATCACCTTCCGTGGTCAAGGGCGCGTTGCGTGCGTCAATATTGCCGTGCAGCGATAATCGGCGTGCGACCCCCAACACAGGGGCATCCAAAATGATGTCCTGAATATCGATTTGATTGATGTCGGCAGCGCGCAGCGGATCCGGCAACAATTGTTGCGGCAGCTTAAACCCACCTTCGGCCGGCGTCTCATTGGGCGCAGCCTCTGGGAACCGGCTGACATGCACCTGCCCCACCACCAGCTTGTCCAACATCAATCTGCGAGAAAAGAGCTGTCGAAACTGATAGTCTAGCTGCACATCTTTGAGCTCGACCCACACCCCCTGCTTGTCCAAAACCCGCACTTCGTCAATGCGAAGTTTGTCGCCCAAAACTTGCCTGAGGCCGGAAATTTCAATTTGCTGGTCCTCAGTGCTCGCGGTTCGCGCGATATAATCAGCGGTAAAGTCGCGCCCTGGCGCGGTGAGCAACAAAAATGAAACAGCACCAAGCGCCAACGCAACCGCCACCACAAGGGGAAGCGTAATCCGCCAAATCCAGATTTTAGCCGCATTCATAAAGGTGCCTTTGGTTGGGTTCAGCTTCTAAAAAGCCTGTCCTATACCAAGATATAAGCCATAATTTGGTTCCCCAGAAATATTTTTCAAAGGAATGGCCAAATCAGCCCGAATGGGCCCCAACGGGGTCAAATAACGCACGCCTACACCAACGCCAGTGTATAAGTCGCCGCCCTGGCCGGGCACGCTTGACGTAAAGGCACCGCCCATATCCACAAAGCCAACCACCCCGACTTGCTCGGTCACGCGATAACGCGCCTCAACCGAGGTTTCGAGGAACGATAGGCCGCCCGAAGGATTGCCAGACAGGGTGCGCGGCCCTGCCGCTTGGAACGCATAGCCACGGATAGACCCAGCGCCGCCGGCAAAGAACCGCCGATCAACCGGCACATCAGCCAAATCCGCCCCAATGATAGATCCGGCCGCCACGCGCCCCGCAAGCACAAGCTTCGCCTCATCATCAAAGGCATAATAGGTACTGGCTTTCACTGAGGTTTTGATAAATTGCGCTTGATTAGCAATCGCATAGGTCGGCTCAGCATAGGCGACCGCGAAAAAGCCTTCGGTTGGGTTTAGCGAATTATCCCGCGTGTCATAGGTCAATTCAAATGGCGCCGATATGATCGACTGATTGGTGGTCACGCCATCAACCGTCAACACAGCATATTCACCCGTCAAACCGCCCCGAACACTCAAATCGTCATTTATCTGATGGCTGAGGCTGGTTTCAATTTTGCCGCCACGCTTTGTAAAGGCCTTTGGGTTCTCAATATCGAACGATATTTTGCCTTCAAAACTTGTTTTCGGGCCAAAAGCATTCGGTTTGAAATAAACCAACGCCGTGTGGAAATCCATTTTATCAAGGCCACCTTGGCCAATGCGATTGACCGACCCTTCAACGCGCACTTTTTCCGCGCCGCCAAATAGATTGCGGTGCACCCAGAAACCTTCAACACCCAATCCATCGGTGTTGCCGATGGTGGCACCCACGCCTATGGTGCGCGGCTTGCGCTCGCTAACCTCGATAACGAGGTCCACAAGATCTGGCCGATCCGCACGCCGCTCGCGTTTGATCACAACACTGTTAAACACGCCAAGCTCTTGCAGATCGCGTGTCGCACGTTTGATGGTCTGTGGTCGATAAATCTCACCGCGCGGCAAATCAGCAATTTCAATGATGGTGTCTTCGCGCATATCTTTTGCGCCACTCACCCGCACATCGCCGATATGGGCCAATTGGCCCGTCTCAATGCGCAGCAAAACGTCCAATTGATTGACGCTGTGATCAGCTTCAATGGTGCGGTCCACCACTTCAGCGAAAGCATAACCCTTTTCGCGCCACTCCGTCAGAATAGCATTCTGCGCGCTAAGGATGGCATCCGATTTGGCGATTTCGCCTGCCCGCAATCCATAATCGGCAACCACCAGCGGTTGGTCATTCACGCGCACATCTGGCGCCGCAAACACAAATTGGGACCCGGCATCCACTTGAATGGTCACCTGCGCCACTTTGCCTTGCAAATTGATGTCCAACGGCACCTGATCCAACGGCACCCCATCAATAAGAATGGTCAGCACGGCACCATAATGGGCCTCACCATAAAGTGCGGCAACAATACGTTTTTGATCGACCTGCGCGCGGGTCAACAGGCTCACGCTATCTTCCGGCGCCTCGCCCTGATCACCAACCAACAGCGAAGCATCCGCAATCACTTGTTCCAGCTCGGCCTTATCAACTTGAATTTGCGTCGCGTAGCGCACTTCACCGGCGACCGGGGTCACCTCAGCAGCATTGCTCACGCGGGCTTCACCGCCGCCAAACGGCCAAAGTTGCCCAAAATCGAACGCAAAAGCGGGCGCCGCAGCCAAAGATAGCGCAGCCCCCAATGATACCCCAACAAAAACCTTACGCACCAAATTCGACAATTTGCTGCTACTCCAAACACTTAACTTGCGATCGATCTTAACCGCTAAACCCTACCATAGTGATAAGGCCGTTTCAAAAGCCCTTTTCAACCCAAAGCATAAAATATGCAATGGCTCATTCTCCAAGTTGCACCTGTCACCGAAGCGACATTGAACTCTTCCAAAAGGCGAACTGTTCGAATTGAAATCGCTTTGGACGCGTGAAAGGGGCAAAAAGCTAGGGTTCATCGTCGGCAATTATCGCCCACAAGGCGATTTAGACGCATCGGACAAACCCATCGCACAGCATGTGGATAGGGGTGCAAATTTTCGTGAACCGACGGGCTAGTTGGCCTTCTTGCCCTTACCTTTGATCGGCTCAACCTTCTCTTCTGGCACTTCGGTTCCGTCAAAAAGGCCCAAGAAAATGCCCTTATCCAGCGCCTTGCCACGCATCTTCCTGATGCGCGCGTCCGAGATGGCCGTGCGCTGCGACATGCGCCGCGCCCACGCTCCCAAACGCTTATACATTTGCTCCCGCACTGGAAAATGCGACGCGCTATCGCCCAAATCATAAAATTCATTCGGATCGTCATTCAGGTCAAACAGCATCGGGCGCATATCTCCCTCGGCATGCACCAACTTCCAATCCTTATCCGCCACCATAAACAACCGACAATCTTCAGGCTCCAGGCCCAATTTTTCCGCTGCCAATGTGGTGGAATAATCATATTCAGAGATCACAAATTCGCGCCAATCTTCTGGCTTTTCACCTTGCAAGAAGGGCATTAGAGAGCGGCCCTCCACAATGTGGTTGGGAATGTCCTGGCCAAACCAATCCAAAAAGGTCGGGGCCAGATCAATGGCTTCCACCAGCTCATCACACACAGTGCCTCGTGTCGCATCAGCGTCGGCACTCGGGTCATAAATGATCAGCGGCACTTTGACCGAACATTCATGGAAAAGGTCTTTTTCACCCAGCCAATGGTCGCCTAAATAATCTCCATGGTCGGACGTGATCACGATCATGGTATTGTCCATTTGCCCGGTCTCTTCGAGATAAGCAAACAGCCGCCCCATTTGATCATCACATTGTTTGATCAGCCCCATATAGGCGGGGATCACCTTCTCCCGCACCTCGTCTTTGGAAAAGCTCTGCGCCACCAGATTTTCCATATAGGCGCCATAAACCGGATGCGGATACGCCTTCTCCTGAGAACTGCGCTGCACCGGCAAAATTTGCTCTGGGCCATACATGTCATGATAGGGCGCGGGCACAATATAAGGCCAATGCGGTTTGATATAGGAGAGATGACACAGCCACGGCTTATCCGCATCGCGTCGCTCTTCCATAAACTGGATCGCTTGGCTGGTCAGCCAAGGTGTCTCAGAATCCTCTTCCTTGATGTTGGCGGGCTGATCCGCATTTTGCATCAACCAGCCGGAAGCAATATCACCCTCGTCATTCAGCGCCGCATTGGCATTCTCATGCCAGGGATTGTGCGCTTCATAGCCCTTATCTTTCAGATATTCATTATAGGGCGAGCGCTTGCTGTCATAGAGCCCGCCAATCCCTTCGGCCCACAATCCATCGTCACGGATATAGGCATCGAACCCGCATTCCGATTGCCGTGCGCCAATCACGCTATCGGGCATAATGCCCAATCGTTTCAGCCCGGCCTCATCAGCCTGCATATGTGTTTTGCCAATCAGATAGCAGTCAATATCCCCATTGCGCAGATGATCCCCAAGCGTAAACTCGCCCACCTTCAGCGGAAAATTATTCCGCTGCGCCCCATGGCTATGCACATAACGCCCCGTATAATAGCTCATGCGCGATGAGCCACAGATGGGCGACTGCACATAAGCGCGGGTAAAGCGCACGCCCTTTTCTGCCAAACTGTCCATATGCGGCGTCTTCAAATGTGGATGCCCCTGACAGCTCAGATAATCAAACCGGAGCTGATCAAACATAATGAAAAGGACATTTTTCTTCTGGGTCATAAAAACCTCTATAATTCTTTTTGGCGATCAGCCCAGATCATCCACACCATGGTGATCAGAGCGATCGCGAATAGGGCTAAAGCTATGGGGTAATTGATCAGGGCCAGCACATTGCCATCCAGCAAAACAAGGCTTTGCGACAGGGCAATTTCAAATCGCCCGCCGAGGAAAAAGGCGATGATGAAAATCACCGGCGAAAAACCAAAGCTGGTCATCACATAGCCAAGCGCTGCCGCCATCAGCATGATGATCACGCCGAACACGCCTCCGGTGGCCAAATAAACCCCGGCGATACACAGCAAAATAGCGGTGGAGAATATGACGGATTCCGGCGCGCGGATCACAAAGGACCAGAGCCGCAATCCCAATTGCCCAACAAACAGATTGGCAAAATTGGCCATAATCATCGCTCCAAACAAGCCATAGACCAGCCGCCCCTGCTCTTCAAAAAGCAACGGCCCCGGCTGAATACCATGGATGACGAAGGCGGAAATGATCAACGCCGCGCCCACACTGCCGGGAATGCCGAGTGTCAAAAGCGGAATCAAATTGGCCCCCATCACCGCAGAATTGGCGCTTTCCGCTGCGGCAATGCCTTGCAAATTGCCTTTACCAAAGCTGTCCGGGTCTTTCGATGATTTCTTGGTCGCGGCATAGGACATAAAGGCCGCTGCCGTGGAACCGACACCGGGCAAAGCCCCCAATATAGTGCCAATGGCAGCGCCCCGCAGCATGGTAAAGCGACAGGCCCAATATTCGGCAAAGCTCACGCGCCGATCGGCCGCAGTCATATCCTTTGGCTGAGCAATTGTGGCAGACGCGCCCTTCTTGCTGCTGGCCAAGCGCCGCAAGATTTCGGCCACGGCCAACATGCCGATGGCCACGGCTGCCAAAGACAACCCGTCAAACAGTTCAAAATAGCCGAAATAATAGCGCGGCGTCGCGTGTTCAGGGTCCAACCCAACGGTCGCCGCCAACATGCCCAAAGCCGCCGCGATGATGCCTTTGGAAATGCTCTTGCCCACCAGTCCGGCAATCACGGAAAAGGCAAAAACCATCAGCGCGAGAATTTCCACCGGCCCCATCTTCAACGCCACCAGCGCCAGCGGCGCTGAAATCGTCACCAACACAATGTCGGAAAATGTGTCGCCCGTGACAGACGAATAAAGCGCCATCTTGGTCGCTTTCTCCGGCTTGCCCTGCTGCGCCAACGGATGCCCATCCATCGCGGTCGCCGCCGCATCTGGCGTGCCCGGCGTATTGATCAAAATCGCAGGCACCGCACCGCCCACCAAACCGCCCTTATTGATGCCGACCAGAAAGGCGATCGCAGGCAGCGGGTCAATCACAAAGGTGAAGGGAATGGCGATGGCCATGGCCATCACCGGGCCGATGCCGGGCATCGCCCCCACAAACTGCCCCAACATCACGCCACACACCACAAACATCAAATTGATGGGGGTAAAAGCGTCAGCAAATCCAGCTAAAATAACGGAAAGATCGACCATAAATTATCCAGTTAGAACAAGGGGCGTTCGAGCACATATTCGATGAGAAAGGAAATGGTGACAGGTAAAACCACCGCCCCAACCAGCAACCATGGCCAGCGCCGCTCGCCGACGAGTACCATCAACACAAGGGCCAAAAACGGTGCGACGAACACATATCGCCATTGCGCCATCGCCCAAAGGCCAATGCTGATCACCAACAGGAAGCCTGCTGCCCGCGCCATTTTCGGAAAATCAATCTGCTGTTCTTGCGGTGTGGAAATCGCCAATGTCGTCCCGGCCAGCATCATAATCACCGCCATCACATTCGGCACCGTGTTGGGCCGCAGCCAGCCATATCCCACTGTTTCGGTGGCACTGGGCGTGATCAGGAAAAAAAGCGCCGCGCCAAACAAAATAACGGCGATGCCTGTCAATCGATCAGTCATGAATGAAGTCCTGAAAAAGGGAAGGGCTGCCCCCTCAAAGGGGCAGCCAATTCAAGCTTAGTTGAACAAGTCGCCAACGCTTGCCAGCCCGTCTTCCATCATTTTTTTCGTGCCGTCTGGTCCCAAATTGTTGGTGCTGTTTTGCATCACATTGGTCACCACATCCTGCACTTTGTCAGACTTGATGGCAGCATCCAAAGCCGCCGCCAAAGCGGACTTGGCGTCATCTGAAAGCCCTCTAGGCGCTGCAAAGTAGAAATAAGGGTCGGTGTAAAGATCATACCCTTGCTCCTGCAAAGTTGGTACATCTTGCGCATAGGAATGGCGATCCGCATTGGCACTTGCCAACATCTTCACATCACCTTTTTCCAAATATTGAATATGCGTCCCCGCATTGAACGAGGCTTGCACCTGGCCGCCCAACACAAACTGCACCATTTCAGCAGAGCTCTTCGTCGAGACCAACTTGAAGCCAGCGCCCGTCTGCTCGTTGAGTGCCATCAGCATTAGCTCTTGCGGCTTCGCGTCAAACGCAACAGGCACACCGCCCTGCTCTTTCGAATATTCTACCAAGCTCGCAATATCATCAAACGGCGCGTCGTCTCTCGCGATAATCGCCAACTGCGCCCGCGTCACCGTGCCAAGATAATCAAAGCTGTCCAAATCAAATGGCAATTGATCGCCACGCAAGGTGAGGTTGATCAAGACCGGCATGGATACACCCATCGCGATAACGGACCCATCGGCGTCCGCATTCAACAACCCAGTGAACATGGCAATGCCGCCACCACCAGGCTTGTTTTGTGGCACCACGTTCCAGCCCGTTTGCTCTTCCATGGTCGCCGCGATCACACGGCCAAGCGTGTCTGTTTCGCCACCGGCACCAAAGCCGATTTGCAATTCAACCGACCCAGATGGCGCCCAATCCTGCGCCAAAGCTGGCCCAGTGATCGACATCATCGCCGCACATGCAACTGCAATAATTCTGTTCATTTTATTCCTCCCTATCGCTTCTTTCGAAACTGTTCATGCTCAACGCGCTTCAGGATATCGGTTATCCTGCTTGTTGCGCTTCATCATTGCTGGCCAATTGCGCCGCCTTCGCCACGCGCTCAACCATGTCGAGGAATTGTGCTTTTTCCGTTTCGCTCAAAACCGCATCAATTTGCTGGTGATAGCCCTCGATCACAGGTTGCACCCGATCAAAATAGGCTTGGCCTTTTTCGCTTAAGGCAAAAATCCGCACCCGACGGTCCCGCGCCGATTGCTTGGATTCAATTATGCCTTTTTGCTCCAGCTTCATTAGAGCGCGGCTGACTTGCGCCTGCTCAATGCCAGCAAAATCAACAAGCTCTTTTTGCGATGGTTTTTCGCTTTGTGAAATACACAAACATATGCGCCATTCCACCAAGCCAAGATCGCCATTGGCCGCCAACAACATCGAAATTTGTCCGCGCAACAGCCGCGCCAAGCGCTGTGCCGCAACGGAAAGCTCACTCGCTGTCTCCGGAATGTGATCTAGCCGCAATATGGAATTGCTTTTTAGGTCCGTCATATCTCTTTTCACTCATCCCCACTGTTAGATTATATGACTTATCATTTAATGACAAGTCATCTTGTTTTACTGCCGCGGTTCATAAAAAAGGGCACGACAGGTTCGTCTCTGTCATGCCCGCCGCGCCGCTCAAAATGCACGGGTTGTCAGCCCTTGATGCCAACCACCTTAACCGGGGTTTCTTTTTGCGGGCTCAACATTTCATAGCGCTGCGGCTTGCCATAGTAAAAGCCTTGCACCAAGTGGCACCCATGCTCGAGCAAAAAGCTAAGCTGCTCTTTGTTCTCCACCCCTTCAGCCAAAATGGGCACCGACAGGGCATCCCCAAGCGACAGCACGGCCCGAAACACGCCTTTTGAGCGTTGATTGTTGTCAATATCATCAATCAAAGACTTATCGAGCTTGATCTTATCAAATGGGAAAGCCCGCAACATGGCCAATGAAGAATAGCCTGTGCCAAAATCATCGACAGAAATGGCAATGCCCATATCCTTGAGCTTTTGCAACACCGCTATGGCCTTCTTCTGATCGCTGATAAAGCTGCTTTCGGTCACCTCAAGTTCCAAGCGTTCCGGCGGCAACCCACTCTCGAGCAAAATGTCTTGCACCTGTTCCGCAAAATTAGGCGCCGTCAATTGCGCTGGCGAAAGGTTCACCGAAACGGGAAGTTTGGAGGGCCAGCCTGCCGCTTCTTCACATGCCTTGCGCAACACCCATTCGCCCAACATGCCGATCAACCCGGTTTGTTCAGCCAAAGGAATAAAGGTCATGGGCGGCATGAGGCCTTTTTCGGGATGGTGCCAGCGCACAAGCGCTTCATAGCCAGCCACTGTTTCATCGGGCACATTCATCTGCACTTGATAATGCAGCACCAGCTGGTCAGTTTGAATGCCCAGCCGCAATTCATCCACCAACTGACGGCGCTTGCGAATGCTGTCATCCATCCCTTTATCATAAAGGCAAATTTGCTGATCATCAGAGGTTTTGGCGCGATACATGGCCAGATCCGCGTTGTTTAGCAATGTGTTGATCTGTCGCCCATCCTCAGGGTAAAGCGCCACACCAAAGCTGGCCGGGCTTTTCAGCACAACGCCCTCATGCTCAATATTTTGCCCCAGTTCGCGTTCCAAGCGTTCTGCCAAATGGATGGCATCATCCTGATGCTCAATTTCGGAAAACACCACAAATTCATCACCACCAATCCGCGCCGCAAATTGGTGTGCTGCCAAGGTTTCCTTCAACCGTTGACCCGTTTTAACCAGCACTTTGTCGCCTGCGGCGTGGCCATACATGTCGTTAATTTCTTTAAAGCGGTCCAGATCGATGGCGATCACGGCATAGCAACTTTCTTTGCCAGCCCACTCCAGAATACTTTGAGTGTTTTCCAGGAAGGAAGCGCGGTTGCGCAGTCCGGTCAAACTGTCATATTGCGCTAGAAACGAGATTTTCTCTTCTTGTGCCAGACGCTGGCTGATGTCGCGCAAAGCCAAAATCGTCAGCGGTTGGCCATCATCGCTCACTTGTTCGGTTTGAACCGCCAGTTCCACCGGCAAGCATGTGCCATCGGCACGTTTGAGATCAGCCGCACTCAGTTTGCCTTCCTGATATTGCCCGACCTGATCAATAAAGGTTTCAGCTGACTTGCCCACAATATCTGCCTTGGACATTTTCACCATGCGCGCAAACTCGCTATTTGCGCCCAGAATTTGATTGCCCCGCACCACCGCCATGCCATCCACGGCACTCTCTGCCAAATGGCGAAAGCGTAGCGTTGCAAATGCCCGCACCTGATTGTCGAGAAAATAGGCGACCGCCCCGGTGCCCAACACCAAAAGACACACCCCAGCAACAGCAATCGCGATCATGTCCCGCGCTTCTGCCGTGGTCACCTCAGTTGCGCTTGCAGCAAGTGGTGTAATCTCCAATGCCGCCATGCCGGTAAAATGTAAGCTGACAATCGCCAGCACCATCACTCCAGCACCCTCAACGATGCGGCGAATACCGCGCATACGCTGCGTAAGATAAAAGGCCAGCACCCCAAGTAAAACCGCCAACACGACTGAAGCCACGACATAATTCATGTTCCAGGCCATCACGGCCCGTGTGGAGAATGCGGTCATGCCCGTATAGTGCATAGCTGAAATCGCCAACCCAAAGACAACCCCGCCAACCGGCGCTGCATACGCAAACCGTTCGCCCGCTATGCCATAGGCCGCCACGCAGCCAACAATTGCGACAAAAAGTGAAAGAAGAGTGGGCCCAAAATCATAGGCAACGGGCACCCCGGGTTCAAAGGCCAACATCGCTACATAATGCGTGCACCAAATGGTAGACCCTGCCGCGATCGCCCCAATAAAGCCCCAGGCAAAACGTGCCGTGCTGGCCGTAACAAACACCTTTTTAAGCAGGTGGACCGACACAGCCGCGCCAACAGCACAAATCACAGCCGCCAGCGCCACCAGGGCAAAGTCGTGCGCGAAAGCAATACAATTAATTACTCGCAGCATAATAATCTCCTGAGGAGACCATAGGTTTCCAATTGTTACAAAACACTAAATCGGACCAACTGCTCACGCTCAGCGTTAACAAAAAACAAAATTGTCGGACAAATGCGACCGAACTTGACTCAAGTCAATGTAAGTCCCGCTGGCAGGTTCAATCTGTCCTTGTAAAGGAGAAGAAAATGCCTGCTGCAACAAATAAAGACGACCTTATTGCTGTTACCGACAAAGAATACGGCAAGCTCGAAAAACTACTCGAAACCATCGATGCGGATTTTGCGCTAAAGAAGGACGACGATGACACATCGATCAAAGATGTTATCGGCCACCGCGCCCATTGGATTGAGTTGTTCCTTGGCTGGTACAATGATGGCATGGCAGGCAAAGAAGTCTTCTTTCCCGCCAAAGGCTACAAATGGAGCGAACTCAAGCGCTACAACGGTAATTTACGCGAGCAGCAAGCCAACTTGTCGTGGGACGACGTTGTCCAAATGCTGGAACAAAACCACAAAAAGATCCGCAAATTTATGGAAGATCACAGCGACAAAGAGCTTTATGGCGGCCCGATGAAAGGCGCCAATAATGATTGGACGCCGGGTCGCTGGGCTGAAGCTGCGGGGCCAAGTCATTATCGCTCCGCCGCCAAATATCTGCGCGCCCGCATCCGCGCACAAAAGAAGTAGCACCGCACATTTATCACATTTTGGGGAGCAAATAATGACTTTAAACATAATCAAATGGGGCGCAATCGGCGGCCTCATCATGAGCATCCTGGCCACATTAGGCTATGCCATTTTCCCGCTCGACAATCCCACCACCTTCCAATTGGCAGCATTAACAGGCTATATCGGCATGTTTTTGGGATTGGCCATGATTTGGCCCGCGCTGAGCGGCGCAAAAGCCCAGCTTGGACACGCACCCGCCATGTTGCCGGCGATTGGGATCGGCCTTGGCGTTGCATTGGTCGCCGGTGTCATATTCGGGCTGTTCAATGTGCTTTATTCGCAAGTTTTCATGCCCGAATTTCTGGACAATTATTACGCCCAGGAACTGGCCCACACTGGCCTGACTGAAGGTCCTGAATATGATCAGAAAGCCGAACAGCTCAATGCCACACGAGATTTCCTGAAACAGCCGCTTAATGGCTTTTTCGCCATGGCAAGCGCGGTGTGGGCATTGGGCATCGTCTATGCGCTCATTTTGCCCTTTGTGTACCGTTGGGCCAAAGGCAAATAGGTCAGCACAACTCAGAGGGCGCGCGCAAAAATGGGCGCGCCTTCGTCAGCCACCTGCTCAAAACCCATCGCCTTATAAAAGCCGATTGCCCGGACATTGTTGCGATTCACCCCAAGATGGATGCCGGACACACCGTCTGCCCGCAATTGATCAAGAGCGGCGTGCATCAGCTTTTGGCCAAACCCGCCGCCCTGCGCTTCTGGCAACAAATTGATATGCAGATGCGCCGGATATTGATCTGCATAGTCAGGCGCGGGTTGTTGGTTTTGCGCCAAGGCATCAAGAAAATTCTGGTCCGCTTCCGTTTCCGGCGTAAAATCGCGCAAACCCTCATTGACCTGCGGCCACCAGCGCGCATGTTGCCATTGCTCATAGGCGCGTGTGTCGGCCGCGGTAACGATGTAACCGACAACCGAGTTGTCTCGTTCCAACACAAAACAATGCGCCGGGTTGAAATGCAAATAGGGCACCGCCCAAATCAGCCCGGGCAAATCCAACCGAGAATAGAGAGAACGCGCGTCGCCGCCGCCATCTGCGGTGCAGACACAAATATAGCTGATCGCCGCTTCGTCGCTGGGGTGCGCTTGGCGCACCTTCATGTCAGATCCATTCCTGGCCGCATTCGTCATAATCGATCCTCCAGCTAAAAGCGCCATCACCGACGCGACGCGTTCTCCAAACTAAGCGGCCCGCACAAACCGTCCAGCAGCGATTTCTTTCAGCCCCGCCGTGCTGGCTGCTGTTTCCGTACGCACCCGATCCGCGAATTTCGAGAAATCACGCGCATGTTCAAAGTCCGCATTAATGCGTGTATGCGCGTTGGGCACAGAGGACAAGAGCAACTGCGAATATGGATGTTGCGGATCACGCACAATTGCATCCGACGGACCATATTCCACAATACGCCCGCCATACATCACAGCAGTATTTTCTGTGAGGTAATGCGCCGTCGCCAAATCATGGGTGATATAAAGAAACGTAATTCCCCGGTCTGTTTTCAGCCGGTTCATCAGGTTCAAAATAGACCGACGGATCGATACGTCGAGCATCGATGTGGGTTCATCCGCAATGATCAATTCCGCACCAACGGCGAGCGCCCGGGCCAAATTGATCCGCTGCCGCTGCCCGCCCGAAAGCTCGTGCGGAAATTTATCCAGCATCACATCTGGCTCTAGTTCCACATCCTCAAGCGTGCGCACCAGCTCTTGCTCCAGCGTCGAACCTTCAGGCACGCGCTTGTGCAACGTCAGTGGCCGCGCCAAATGGTGACGCACCGTATGGGTGGGGTTGAGCGATGCAAATGGGTCTTGAAACACCATCTGCACTTTTTGCGCGTTTTCGCGCTTTTCTTTTGAATTACGGGCGCTGGTGATGCTCTTGCCATTCACCAGAATATCGCCTTCATCAATATCAAACATGCCCGCAATGGCGCGGCCACATGTGGACTTGCCAGAGCCACTTTCCCCCACCAATGCCAAGGCTTCGCCCCGGCCCAGCTTAAAGGAAATATCCTGAAGCGCTTTCACCTGCTTGCTGCCGCTAAATATTGTCTTCAGCGTATAGGTTTTCGAAACGCCTTTAACTTCCAAATAGGGTTGATCAGCCATTATGCCACTCCCTTTGCATCATCAAAGCTGGGCATCGCATCCCAAAGTTGCTTGGTGTAATCATGCTGAGGATTGTGCAAAATCTCATGCGCGCTGTTCACTTCCACAATTTCACCCTGCAACATGATGGCGATGCGGTCTGCAAATTGCGACATCAGCGCCAAATCATGGGTGATAAACAGGATCGAAAAGCCAAACTTTTTCTGCAGCCCCGCAATTTCTTGCAAAATCTCGCGCTGCACCACCACATCGAGAGCGGTGGTTGGCTCATCCATGATGATCATTTGCGGCTCAAGAATAAGCGCATTGGCCAGCACCACCCTCTGGCGCATACCGCCAGACAATTGGTGCGGATAATCGTCTAGGCGCGCCGGATCGATGCCCACTAGGTCCATCAACTCCTCGGCCCGCACCCGCGCTGCCGCGGTGTCTTCGCCCGTGTGCCGATGATATACATCGCGGAACTGCTCAAATATCGTCAACACCGGGTTGAGCGCATTCATCGCACTTTGGAACACCAGGGAGACTTTGCTCCAACGCCATTGCGCCAGCTTTTCTTCGTCAAAAGACAAAACATCCTCACCATCAATGGTGATGGTGCCACCTGAAATAAACGCAGGTGGACGATGCAGCCGCATCAAGGCGTAAGCAATTGTCGATTTGCCGCATCCGCTTTCCCCGGCAAGGCCCAAAACCTCACCACGATTAATGTGCAGATCAACGCCTTTCACCGCGCGAAACGGACCATCCAAAGTCATATAGTCGACTTCAAGCCCTTTCAAATCGAGGAACCGTTCTGATTGAGTCATGATGCAGCTCCTTTCGCGCTTTTATAGGTTTGGTCGAACTTCTTTTGCGCTTTCACCGCTTTGTTGATCGCGCCCAAAGTCCGCAGACGTGGGTTTGAAATCTCATCAACACCAAAGTTCAACAGGCTCAAACCAATGCCAATGGTGACAATCGCAAAACATGGCGCCAGCATTTCCCACCACGCCCCTACAGTGATCGCCGAAGAGGTTTGCGCGTTATAAAGCATATTGCCCCAGGAAACGGCGAGTGGATCGCCCAGCCCCAAAAACTCAAGCGTGGCTTGGGTAATGATCGTGTAAACCACGGAGCCGATAAAGTTGAAGCCAATAATGGACAACAGGTTTGGCATCAGCTCAACGCAAATAATACGCCAGCTTGGCTCGCCGATCTGCTCCGACGCTTCCACAAATTCACGCCGTCGTAAGGTCAAGGTCTGGGCACGGGTGACCCGCGCCCCCCACGCCCAGGAGGTTAAGCCAATAATAATCGCAATCATAAAGGGGTCAGACTTGCCGATAAAGGCGGCAAGCACCAATAAGAGCGGCAATTGCGGTATGACCAGTGCAATATTGGTGATGAAGTTCAAAGATTCATCTATGACCCCACCAAAATAGCCCGCGGTCACGCCAATCAGCGTGCCGATCACAGTAACGATCAGACCAGCCGAAAAACCAACCATCAAGGATGTGCGCGTGCCCCACACAAATTGGGTATAAACATCGCGGCCCATGCGTGTTGACCCCATCACATGCTCGACCGAAGGCGCCTGGTGTGGCCGGGCCACCCGTTTCGCCGGATCATGGCTGGTGACAAACGGCGCCGCGAGCGCAAGGCAAATAAAGGCCACAACGATCAACAGGCCAGCGGTAGCTTTCTTATTTCGCAGAATAATCGAGAGAAATTTGAACATGATTTATGCCTTCCGCAGCCGTGGATCGAGGAAAATATAGATGAAGTCGATCAACAAATTCGCCGTCAGCATCGCCAACGTCATGATGATCAACTGCCCTTGGATCAACGGATAATCCCGCGCGATAATCCCTTGGAACAAAATGTTGCCCAAACCGGGGTAATTGAACACAATTTCAATAATCAATGAGCCGCCCATGACCGAGCCGAGGCTCAACGCAAACGCAGTCATCGAAGGCAACAACGCATTTCGTGCCGCATAATTGTAGCGCACGCGTTTATCCGTCAGACCCTTGGCGTGCCCCATGACCACATGTTCTTCCCCCAACTGCCCAATCATATTGTTGCGCATAGTGATCAAATAGCCACCGATAGACACAAAGGCCAGCGTGCCAATGGGCATCAGCGAGTGATAAAACACCGATGAAATATAAGCCCAACTAAAACCGGGATCGAGTGACGGATCATAGGCATAGCTGGTGGGCAAAACCTCGAGCACCAGGCCAAACAGATAAAGCGTCAGAATGCCGATCACCAAGGCAGGCACAGATTGCACCGCCAAAGCCGAAGGCGAAATTATACTGTCAAAACCGCCACCGCGTTTCCAAGCAGCATAAATGCCCAGCAAGGAACCGATACAAAAGGCAAGGATCACAGACGTGCCCGCGAGGAACAATGTCCATGGCAGAGCCTGCATCAAAACATCCATAACCGTAAGTGGGTATTTTTTGATTGAAACACCAAAATCCCAGGAAAAAACGGACTTCAGATAGATGAAATATTCTTCGATGAGTGGGCGCTCGACAAAGCCGAAGGTTTCGGCCAAAGCCTTCTTGGCTTCTGGGGGCATGGTGTTGCCCGCATTGGCGAACATAATATCGATGGGGTTACCCGGCATCAGGCGGGGCAGCAGAAAATTGATGGTCGCTGCCACCAAGAATGCTACGAGATAAAACATAATACGTCTGATGATGAAGGACATTTTGGTCTTCCAATCTTTTAAACGATGGGCGGTGCATTGCACCGCCCATCCACTCAAGCTTTCAAAAGGGAGGAACTAGCTCTTCGGCTTGATTGAAAGCAGGTGAAGGATACGCTCTGGGTTGCCATCGTGAACGGTTGGAACCGCTTGGGCATTGTCCGCAGAGAAGAAGCCTTCAAAGCGTGCTGTGTTGTACTGGTACCAATAAGGGTTGTTGAACACAGGGATGTGCGGCATGTCTTTTGACAAGATCATTTGGATTTCGTCCATGATCTCACGCTGCTCATCAGCATTCGCTGTCTTAAAGAAACCATCCAGCAGCTTATCCAACTCTTCATTGGTGTAGCCAGTCACAGAGAAGCGGCTCGTCATCGCTTTGGAAGAGTGGAACGTGTCAAACGCCATATGTGGCGTTACGCCAACCACCAGCGCGTTGATGGCACCTTGGTAAGACCCATCCAGCAATTGCTGGGTCCATGCAGCAGCTTCAGGTGTTGAAACGCTGGCATTAATGCCCGCTTCGTTCAAACCTTCAACGGCCAATTGCACAGTGTTTACCCAGTCGGTCCAGCCATTCGGCACAATCAGGTCGAACTGAATTGGCTTGCCTGAAGGTGTATCCAAGAAACCATCGCCGTCCACATCTTTATAGCCAGCCCCATCCAAAAGTGCTGCCGCAGCTTCAACATCATATTCAGTATATTTGCCGTATTGTGCGTCAGCTTCCGGGTTGTTCCAGGCGTGGTAACCACGGCCCAAACCAGATGGGTATTTGTTGATGGTTGGGTAGCCGTAGCCAGCGATATCAACCATGGCCTGACGATCCATCGCCATAGAGAAGGCGCGACGGAAATCAACATCATTAAAGGCTTCTTTGTTGCCTTCAGCAGATGCATTCATGTTCAGGTTGAAAATAACCAATGAGCCGCCTGGGAACCAATATTTGTGGTTTTCAGGATCTTTCGCCACATAGGTTTTTTCAATGTCCGGCAGGAATGAACCAAACCAGTCCAACTCACCCTTCGCCGCAGCAGTCAGAGTTTGGTCGTTGGTTGCGATTTGCGGGAAGCGCATGCAATCAACGTCCAAATCTTCAGCTTGGAAATAGTAAGGGTTGCGGCACTGAACATATTCTTGCGGCGTAAAGCGGCGAATTTCGGTCAGTGGGCCAGAACCAACTGGATCTGGGTTGGTGAAGCTGACAGGATCTTCAATATCGGCCCAAATGTGCTCAGGCACAGTGTGGATACGTGCAACGTCAAAGATCAAACCAGTGCTTGGCTCTTTGTAGTTCACTTTCACATGTTGATCATCAACCAACTCAACGCTGTCGATCTTTTCCCAAAGGGCGCGTGTGTCCAGCGCCGGATGTTCTTTGATCAAATTGAATGTGAAGTAAACGTCATTGGCGTCCAATGTTTCGCCATCTGACCATTTCACGCCATCACGGATCTTGAACGTAACTGAGCTCAAATCTTCAGAATAATCGAAGCTCTCGGCCAAGCGATATTCAGCTTTACCGCCTTGAATGCGGTTAAACACCACGAGCTGCTCAAACATAAAGTCACGTACAGAGCGCACATCTGATGTTTGGTTAAACGGGTTATAAACTTCAGCGAAAGCTGTTGTTTGGTGGGGCACCGCTGTCAAAATGACATCTTCGGCTTGGGCAACAGATGTGCCAGCCATAAGCGCAGCGGTAACCGCTGACAGAATCATGCTTCGACGCATGGGAATTCCTCCTAATATATTATCCTCTACTTGCGATCATTGTGATTGCCGCAAGTCCCTCAGTCCTGCCTGTTCGTCTATTGACAAATTTATCGTTGCAGGCGACTTTATACCAAACCAATTGAATACCAAAAGTCACGCAGCGCATTCTGAAAAATCTGCGGAAAAATCGTAAAAATCGATTTTATGGCGAATAGTTTCAAACACTTAGTGTAAATTACAAAGATCAGAACTGTGGATAAGATGTCGAAAGGTGATCGAGGGAGGCCTAAATTGGACTATATGCGGCCGAACAAGATGGCGCCTAAAGGCCTGCATGCGCGTCTGTTGTTGGCATTTACCAGCATTTCGCTGATACCGCTTCTGATTGTAAGCGCTACATTTTTCTATGTTTTGATCGCCAATCTTGAAGGCGAAAACTTCGCAAAACTCGAATTTATCAACGACGCTAAGCAAGCTGAAATCCGCCAATATCTACAATTCGCCTCCCGCCAGGCTGATTCCTTGAGCCAAACCAATATTGTCAGGTATTCGATTGGTGAGTTTTATGGTTTCAGCTACGGCTTTCGCGAGATTTCCCCCGAACCCGAAGAAGCCGCCCGCATCTTGCGCGTGGCCTTTGGCGTTGGCGGAACAGCCAACCGCGCTGACCGCGATAAGCTGATCAGCACCGCACTGATCTACGACAATATGCACGCCCAATTTCACGGTGAATATGAGGCGTTCATTGAGTCTGCGGAATATGACAATCTCTATTTGATCAACAATCAGGGTCGCGTGGTCTACTCGGTTGAAAAAGACAATTACCTCGCCACCTCTATTTACGGCCCCCTCTCCAACGCCCCGGTCTCAAACGTCGCCAAACAACTGCTCTCAACAGATGAAGATATGGGCATCGTCTTCCACGATTTTGCACAAGACACGGTGACCGGCGAATTTGCAGCCTATTTGGCGGTCAAAGTTAAATTCTATTCCCGCCCCAGCGGCGTGGTGGTCTTCCGCTTGCCCACCAATGGGGTGGAGCGATTGGTCCAGTCTGAAACATCCGAGGCTGGACATGTCTTTTTGCTCTCCTCGAACAGGCAAGTGCTCAGCCGCCCAACAGACAGCCAGCTCGACCTAGGCGACAAACCCAATGCCGCGAACATCCCGTCTTTGGCCAATAGAAATGAAACCGCAAAAGTCCCTGTGGGCTTAACCAATGGCCCTGCCCTCGCCGCATTCGGCACGGTGCAAGTGTTTGACCGCGATTGGCTTTTGGTCAGCGAGGTGCCCACATCAAGGGCCTATGCCAGCGTGAATACGCTAATTGCAACGGTCAGCGCCTTGGCGCTCTTGGCGATTCCAATCCTGTTTTTAATCGCCACCCATCTAGCACGCAGCGCCACCCGCCCGATCCTGCGCATCACGGACACGGCCGAAGCCATTGCGGCAGGTGATTTAAACCGCACCATGCCGCACATCGAAAAACCCATTGAACTCAAGCGCCTGACAGACAGTTTTGGCCGCATGCGCGACGCGGTGCGCGATCAGCTTTTGCAAATCAATGCCAACGTGGCCGCGATTGAGGAAAAGAACGCCCAGCTCGAAGAAGCTGACCGGATGAAAGATACATTCTTGGCCAACACCTCTCACGAGCTGCGCACGCCGCTCAATGGCATTGTGGGCATTTCTGAAACCCTCACCGCCGGCGCTGCAGGGGATTTGTCAGAACGTCAACGCAGCCAACTGCAATTGATCACTTTCAGCGCCCGCAAACTGTCGCGGCTGGTCGATGATTTGCTGGATCTTTATCGCATTCGGCAAGGGCAAATGCGCTTGGATATGCACCCGGTGGATGTTGCGACAAGCGTGCGCAATGTGTTGCTTTTGTCCGAACCCCTTTTGCGCGGCGAACCGGTTACCCTTGAGGTTGACATCGCCAATGACACACCGCTGGTAATGGCGGACCCGGTACGGCTTGAGCAAATCCTGCATAACCTTGTGGGCAACGCCATCAAATACACTGAAGCGGGCACCATTCGCATCACCGCCAGCACCCTCAATGAGCAGGTCCAAATTTCCATCGCCGATACCGGCATGGGCATTTCCGAGGCCGATTTAGGCCGCATGTTCAAACCGCTGGTGCAAGCCGACGGTGTGGACACGGTGCGCAAAACTGGCGGCACCGGATTGGGGCTGACCATCGCGCGCCATTTGGCAACCATTTTAGGCGGCGAGCTTTCTGCGGACAGCACATTGGGGGAAGGCTCTGTCTTTACGCTGCAACTCAATGCCGCCACGGCGAAGGACTTTGAGCAGGAAGGCGCCCCCGCCATTTCGCGCCAATCCGAGGGCTATCAGGAAACGCTCAACAGCAGTGACGAAAACTGGATGCAAGATGACACGCCCGCGCAAGAAGGCGTGCCGCAAATTCTTGTTGTCGATGACGAGCCCATCAATTTGCAGGTTCTGCGCAATGTGTTGCTGCCGCAGGGCTTTGCTGTACGCACTGCCGACAATGGCGCCACAGCGCTTGAAATGATCGAAAAGCAACGCCCCAACCTCATCATTCTTGATGTGATGATGCCCGACCTCAGCGGGTTGGAAGTGGCGCGTCGACTGCGCGAACGCTTTGATCGGCTGGAATTGCCCATCATCATGGTTACCGCGCGCTCGCGCACCCGCGACGTCATTGCCGGGCTGGAAGCTGGCGCCAATGATTATGTGGTCAAGCCGTTCGTAAAAGACGAACTACTCGCCCGCGTCGATACATTGCTTGAAGCGCAAAGGGCGCGCATGGCCAGCGCCGAAAACGCGCAACTACACGCGGAAATGAAACGGCGTATTCAGGTAGAAGACGCGCTACGCCTATCGCAAACACGCATGGCAGGATTGCTGGATAGCCTTCACGTCGGCCTCTGGTGTGTGGAAGAAACAGGCGACCTGTTCTACGCCAACCGCTTTGCGGAAGAATGGCTTGGCACCCATGCGGGCGCCCGCACCAACATCAAAAAGCTCTTGCCGGACACCAGCTTTGAATTGCTGCTTGAAAACTGCAAACTGGAAGGCAGCGCGCGCCTCGATCAAATTCAGTTGCACGGCCATTCCGAACCGATCAGCTTACATGCCTTTGAAATGGATCAGGAAATGGGCGGCGGTCTCAATATCATCCTACTGCCCTCAAACAGTGCCGATTGGTCTCAAGATCAAGACCCCGCCATTCTGCGCCGGGCGCTTGATACCATTGAGGTGTCCAAAACGCCACGGACCTCGCCGCCTGCCGAAGATACTCCCCTTCACGACGACCTGGATGACCAACGCCTTGCCTATCGCGAAGCCACGGTTGCGCTGATGTCACAAGCGTTGGAGATTTGGCAAAAGTGCAGCCAGAAATCAAAGTTCGATTTGGCCGAGCAAAGCGGCATTTGGCGCGTTCATCTGGATCGCTCGTCGTTACAAACACGCACTTTGGACAAATACTTCAGCATCGACACGCTGCCGCAAAATCCACGTTGGCGCGATGTACTGGCAACCGCAAATTATGTCCTCACCCATTGCCAATCCGACGAGTTGGAAGCGGAATTGGACCAACTCAAAAAGATCCGTGATCAGGTCAAACAAATGGTCATGGATGGCGCGGCCAAAATGGGATGAACAATCCCAGGTCCTATTGATGGATAAAGGGCTGCAAGCTTTCCACAAACGCTTCAATAAAATCGAGCACCAGCAATGGCCGTGTACCCGTTATCGGCCGCAAAATGGAAAGGTCATGGCTCAAATCCGGTTCAAACGGTCGAGCGACCAACCCCTTCCCTTCAAACTGCGCCGCGTCCAGCGCGCTCACGATTGAAGCGCCATGCCCTTGGCTCACAAATGTGCACGCTGCCGTAAACTGGCGCACCTCGATCCACGAGTTAAACGGCACGCCCCGTTGCGAAAAGCAGCTTTCAAGCTGCACAAAAAATGTGCTGTTGCGCCGTGAATGAACGATCTTTTCATCAGCCAAATCTTCCGGGGTGATCACCTCTTTGCGGCCAAGCGCATGTCCCTCGGGCAATATGCATACTGTGCGAATGGGTATATCCACGCGCTCAATTGCCGGGTGGCCCGAAAAGCCATCCGTGATGCCACAATCATATTGCTCACCCATCACCCATTCCAAAATGCGTTCCGGTCGATCAGGTTCCAACGTCACCGTCACACCGGGGCGTTCAACCAAAAATTCGGCCAGCACACCCGGCAAATGGCTGGTGGCAAACCCAGGCAAACAGGCAATGCGCATATGTCCGCCCGTGCGTTCCTTTAGGTCGCGGCGCAAATCTTCCAAATGATTGAGGCTGTCAAAGACGCGCGAGACTTCGGCCAACATATAGCGCGCCTCGCTGGTGGGCGTCAGTGTGCCTTGCTTGCGCACAAAAAGATCAAAGCCCACGGCTGTGGAAAAGTCGGCCAATAATCGACTAACTGCAGGCTGAGACACACCCAGAATTTTCGCAGCTTGCGTCACCGACCCAGTTTCCGCAGTTGCCCGGAAAGCCTCTAATTGTCGCAGTTGAAACTTCATTTTCGCCGCTCCATACCCACCAAATCAAAGCAATCCATAACATTATGTTATGTAATGTGCAAAAAATTTCTGCTTGCGTTATTTTATCATTTGGATAAAGTTGGCGGCCTTAAAACTATTTGGGAGGATAGAATGTCATTGAAAACAATTCTGATGACAACTGCTGCGCTGGCTTTAGGCGCAAGCTCTGCCTATGCGCAGACTGAAGTTCAATGGTGGCACGCTATGGGCGGCACCAATGGTGAACGCGTGGACAAAATCGCTGCAGATTTTAACGCGTCGCAATCTGAATACAAAGTTGTGCCTGTCTATAAAGGCAACTACACCGAGACCATGACAGCTGCAATCGCGGCTTTCCGTGCCAAAGAACATCCGCACCTTGTGCAGGTGTTTGAAGTCGGCACCGCCACCATGATGGCCGCCAAAGGCGCCATCTATCCGGTGGAACAGCTCATGAATGATGCTGGCGAGTCGTTCGACAAATCTGATTATCTGCCAGCGGTGATTTCATATTACCAAACACCAGAGGGCGAATTGCTCTCCATGCCCTTCAACAGCTCCACCCCTGTGATGTGGTACAACGCCGACGCTTTGGAAGCTGCTGGTGTTGAGCCGCCAAAAACATGGGATGACGTTGAAGCCGCCGCAAAAGCGTTGGTGGACAATGGCATGGCTTGTGGCCTTTCCTTTGGTTGGCAATCTTGGGTGATGATCGAGAACTTCTCGTCATGGCACAATATGGCCGTTGGCACGAAAGAAAACGGCTTTGCCGGTTTCGATACAGAGTTCACCTTCAACAATGAAGCTGTGGTCTCACGCTTGGCCAAAATCGCCGAAATGGGCGAAGGCAAAGAATTCGTTTATGGCGGTCGCCGCGGCGACAGCTTGCCCCTTTTCACCAATGGTGAATGCGGCATGTGGATGAACTCATCCGCCTATTACGGTTCAATCAAGAGCCAGGCTGAGTTCAACTTCGGCCAAACCATGTTGCCTTTGGATACTGAAGTGGCAGATGCCCCTCAAAACTCCATCATTGGCGGCGCGACCCTTTGGGCCTTGGCTGGTCATGAAGATGAAGAATATAAAGGTCTGGCTCAATTCCTGACCTATTTGTCTTCACCTGATGTGCAAGCATGGTGGCACCAAGAAACAGGCTATGTGCCAATCACACAGGCAGCAGCTGAGTTGAGCGAAAGCCAGGGCTTCTATGAAGAAAACCCCGGCACAGACATCGCGATCAAGCAGTTGAGCTTGAACGAGCCGACACCAAACTCACGCGGCATCCGCTTTGGTAACATGGTGCAGGTGCGCGATGTGATCAACGAGGAGTTGGAAGCACTTTGGGCTGGCGACAAAACAGCTCAAGAAGCAATGGACACTGCCGTCAAGCGCGGCAACGAGCTTCTGCGTCGCTTCGAGCGTTCTGTAAAATAACACCTCACAATTTCCCCCAGCGCGCCTTGCGGTGCGCTGGGATTGGCTTTGCCTAAAGGACATTTTGCCATGCTCAAACGTGTTCATTTTACAAAATCTTGGTTGCCATTTGCGCTGGTAGCACCGCAAATCGCCATCACCTTGATTTTCTTCATTTGGCCTGCCACCCAAGCGGTCTACCAATCATTTTTGATTGAAGATGCCTTTGGGCTGTCGACTGAATTTGTATGGTTCGAAAACTTTCAATATCTGTTCACTGATGAGATTTATCTCAACAGCTTCGGCCGCACGATCTTCTTTTCCGCCGCTGTTGCGTTCATCTCCATGTCCAGCGCCCTGATCCTGGCGGGCTTTGCAGATCGCGTCATTCGCGGTGCAACAGTTTATCGAACACTCTTGATCTGGCCCTATGCCATCGCCCCGGTCTTGGCCGGTGCATTGTGGGTTTTTATGTTCAATCCAACCTTGGGCATATTTCCCTATTTCCTTGAGTTCTTTGGCTATGATTGGAACCATTACCTGAATGGCTCTCAAGCCATGCTGTTGGTCATTTTGGCGGCAGCTTGGAAGCAAATCGCCTATAATTTCTTGTTCTACCTTGCTGCAATGCAATCCATTCCCCGCTCGATCATTGAAGCTGGGGCCATTGATGGCGCCAGCCCGATCCGGCGCTTCTGGACCCTAGTGTTCCCGCTGATCTCGCCAACAACATTCTTCTTGTTGGTCATCAACGCGGTTTATGCCTTCTTTGAAACCTTCGGCATCGTGCATGCGGTCACCCAAGGCGGCCCCGCCAACGCCACCACCATTCTGGTTTATAAAGTTTACAATGATGGGTTTGTCGGCCTCGATCTGGGTGGCTCTGCCGCGCAGTCAGTGATCCTCATGATTATGGTGATCTTCATGACCATCATTCAATTCCGTTATCTCGAAAAGAAGGTGCAGTACTAATGGTCGAAAATCGTCCCATTCTCAAAATTGTCACGCACCTGATTTTGATTTTCGGCATCGTGATCGTTGCGCTGCCTATTTGGATCACTTTCGTGGCGTCCACCCATGATGAAGCGCGCATGTTGCAGGCGCCCCTGCCCTTGCTGCCCGGTGGACACTTTTTCGAAAACTTCACCAAAACACTATTTGGCTCTGGCCTGGCAGGCAGCGAAGTGGCCCCGGTTTGGCGCATGTTGTTGAATTCAATGGCCATGGCCATGATGATCTCCATCGGGAAAATCATCATTTCGCTTTTAAGCGCGTTCGCCATTGTTTATTTCAAATTCCCCTTCCGCATGGGCTTTTTCTGGCTGATCTTTATCACCCTGATGTTGCCGGTTGAGGTGCGGATTTTGCCCACCTTTGAAGTGGTGGCAAACCTTGGCATGTTGAACTCATATTGGGGGCTGTCCATCCCGCTCATCGCCTCGGCCACCGCAACCTTTATGTTCCGGCAGGTCTTTTTGACGATCCCGGATGAGATGCTGGAAAGTGCGCGTATCGATGGGGCCAAACCCATGCGCTTTTTCTTCGATATTTTACTGCCCCTAAGCCGCACAAATATCGCAGCACTGTTCGTGATCCTGTTCATTTATGGTTGGAACCAATATTTGTGGCCGCTCTTGATCACCACAGATACAGACATGACCACCATTGTGATGAGCATCAAGCAAATGCTTGAAGCCGCAGAACAATCCCCTCAATGGAATATCATTATGATGACGGCTCTGCTGGCCATGATCCCACCTGTGTTTGTGGTGATCGCCATGCAAAAAATGTTCGTCAAAGGCCTCACTGAGACCGACAAGTAGGAAAACAAAAATGGCAACGATCTCACTGAAAGACTTGGTAAAAAACTACGGTAAGGTGGAAGTCCTTCACCATGTCGAAGGCGAATTTCACGATGGTGAATTCATCGTCATTGTTGGCCCGTCCGGTTGCGGCAAGTCGACCCTTTTGCGCATGGTTGCCGGGCTGGAAACTGTCACCAGCGGCGAAATATTCATCGGCGACAAAATGGTCAACAATCTGGAACCAGCCGACCGCGACATTGCCATGGTGTTCCAAAACTATGCGCTTTATCCGCATATGACCGTGCGCGAAAACATGGCCTACGGCCTAAAGCTGCGCAAGTTCAGCAAATCCGACATTGAACGTCGGGTGCAGGAAGCGGCCACCATTCTTGAAATTCAAGACTATTTGGACCGCCGGCCGCGTCAGCTTTCGGGCGGTCAGCGCCAACGTGTGGCCATGGGCCGAGCCATCGTGCGCGATCCGCAAGTGTTTCTGTTCGACGAACCGTTGAGCAACCTCGATGCCAAATTGCGGGTGCAAATGCGGCTAGAGATCAAAAAACTACAGCGCAAGCTGGGCGTGACCTCTATCTATGTGACCCACGATCAGGTCGAAGCCATGACTTTGGGTGATCGGCTAATGGTGCTCAATGGCGGCTATGTCGAGCAATTCGGCACACCAATCGACCTTTACGAGAAACCAGCATCCATTTTCGTCGCAGGCTTTATCGGCAGCCCATCGATGAACTTCTTGCCCGGCCACCTTGCCAACGCGCATATTGAGTTGGAAAACGGCCAAAAGATTCCAACCACCTCGGTGCAACAAGGGGATGCCATATTCGGTGTCCGCCCCGAGCATATGATCGTCGATGAAAACGGCCCCATTGAAGTGGTGACAGACCTGTGTGAGCAATTGGGCGCCAACACGCTGGTGCATGGCGTCCTAAAGGATGGTGAAACAGGCATCGTTGCCAGCATTCAGGGCCATTGGGATTATGAACCCGGCTCCGTTTTGGGCTTCAATGTGCTGCCCGACAATCATCATTTGTTTGATAAAGAAACCCAAAAGCGTTTGGAGAATTGATGTTCGACGAACAATTAGCTGGGTTTAAAGGGGACGAACAGTGCATTCGCGTGGTGGGTCATCGCGGGGCGCGCGGCATTATGCCTGAAAACACACTTCTGGGTTTTGAATGGACCATCAAGATGGGCGTCTCGGCCCTTGAGTTTGATGTAATGATCACGAAGGATAGCGTTCCCGTCATCGTGCACAATCACCATTTGAACCGCGACATCACCCGCACTCCTCAGGGCGATTGGTTGAACGCGCCTGAACCCCGCATTTCTGATCTCACCTATGAGCAATTGTCTCAATTTGATGTGGGCGGCCTGAACATTTTCACCGAATATGGTCAGCGCTTTCCCGAGCAAATCTTTATGAGTGGTCAAAAGGTGCCGCAATTGGCCGACCTATTGCGCCTGATCAATCGACCTGAGTTTCGGCATGTTCGCCTAATGCTGGAAATCAAATCCGATCCCCATGTGCCAGATCATCGGGATCGACAGGCCCAAACCGTCGAAGCCATCGTCAATGTCGTGCGTGCCCACAATGTGCAGGCCCGCACGGTCTTGCACAGCTTCGATTGGGAGATGCTGCGCATGTGCCAGATCGAAGCGCCGGAAATGCCCACATCCTTCCTCTCACAATTGCCAGAGGAAGAAGCAACAGCAGGCAGCGACCCTGCCTCGGCGTTCGACGCCTATGTCGGCACATTGCCTTCAGTGCCGCAAGCCGTGGCTGATGCTGGTGGCTATATTTGGGCACCCTATTTCAAAGACGTGACCGAACATGATGTTGCCCACGCCAAACAACTTGGTCTGCTCATTTCTCCTTGGACCGTCAACGATCCCCACGATATGGTGCGCATGATTGATTTGGGGGTGGATGCAATTGTCACCGACTACCCAGCACGCCTACAACGCGAAATGATCAAAAAACAAGTTCGCTGGCAGCGCACTGAAGAGAACACAAACGCTGCTCTGACCTCGGCATAGTTGCGGAAAACACATGGCCCTTTTGGAATTCCTCATCGCTATTTTTGGCGCAACCATGTTGCTCCTCTTTGCTGTGCGCATGGTGCAAAACGGCATAGAGCGCATGAAGGGGCCAGAATTTAAGCGCATTCTGACCAATGCCAAAAACCCCTATCGCGCGGCCCTCGCTGGCACCGCAATGGCGGTTTTGCTGCAAAGCTCAGCTGCGGTCGCCATTCTTACCGCGGGGTTTTCAACCGGGGGCGTGTTGTCCATCGCCATGGGCTTGGCCATCATTTTGGGTGCCGATGTAGGTTCGGCCATTGTGGTGCAAATCCTGTCCCTCGACCTGACATGGTTGGCCCCAGTATTGATGGGTGTCGGCGCGTGGCTCTATCTCAAATTCAATGGCCGCAACATTCGGCAAACCGGCCGCATCATGCTGGGCATTTCGCTGATAATTGTTGCTCTGGGCTTTTTGCGCGATGCCGTCACGCCCATCAAGGAAAGTGATCTGCTGCCCGCCATGGAGGCTTTTCTAGAGGCTGATCTGGTCCTGGCCTTTTTGGTGGGTATGGTTCTGGCGTTTCTTATGCATTCGAGCGTGGCCGCCGTCTTGATGATTGCAGTGGTTTCTGCCGCAGAGGCGATTTCGCAGCCCGTGGGCATCATGTTGATCCTTGGCGCAAACCTTGGCGGTGCCCTCGTGCCCGTTTGGATCACCCGCGCCATGCCTATTGAAGCGCGTCGTCCGGTTGTTGCCAATGTGGCCTTGCGCGGGCTCACCGCCGCGTTCATTGCCACCCTCTATGCCTATCAACTCATTGATCAGTGGGTGCACATGCTGCCTAGCCTTGTGTTGGTCCACTTCGCCTTTAACGTGTTGCTGCTGTTATATCTGCCGTTCACACCTTGGATTGGCAGCGCCGTCGAGCGGGCAATGACCAATGGCAAAGGCGACCACCCCACTCCCATGGCGGAGCGTTCTTTGCTGGATGAAAATGCGCTGGATTCAGTGCAGCAGTCTCTCGCCTCATTGCGGCGCGAAGTGGTGCGCATGACCAATATTTCAGAACAGATGATCCGTGAATCGCTGGCCTGGTATCTGTGCCAAAAGCTCCCCAACTTCGAACAGTTGGAACGTGAGAGCAACCTGCTGCACAATGCAGGTCAGGCTGTTCGCCTATATGTGACCCGCATGCCCAGCAAAGAGATGACCAAGGCACAGTTCCGCCGCCTGCGGGACTTGGCAGACTATGCGCTGTCCATCGAAGCCAGCACCGCCATTTTAAGCCAACGGCTCGAAGGTGTTATCCGGGCGCAGCACGCCCGAAATCTCTATTTTTCTGAAAGCGGCGCAGCGGAACTGCGCACCATTGCCGAGCAATGCTTGCACAATATGATCAATTCCTACGAATTGCTGGTCAATGAAGATATTGAAACCGCCCGTGAGATCTTCCGCGATAAGGACGAGCTGGGCATGTTGGTGGCGAAGAGCCGCAAAAAGCACCTGTTGCGCCTGCGCGAAGGCTTGGAAAAAAGCATCGCCACCAGTGAACAGCATCTGGAAAGCCTTGCCGCGCTGAAGGAGTTGAACGCGCAGCTGGTCTCCATCGCTTATCCCATCCTCAAGCGGGAAGGCCAATTGCTGCAAACCCGCTTGATCTTGGACGGCAAGGGGCAAGAGCTTTAGGCGCTACCCCTTAGGATTGGCCACCGTGCCATCAGCCAACCATTGATCAAAAATCGACAGTACTGTTTCACAAAACAGCGCATCATTGATGTGGCAGTCAATTTCAGTGAAGCCGACAGGCGCGCTCACCGCCTTCGCCAATTCCGCCACAAAGGCCGCATGATTGTCCGGCTCATGCGCCGGTTCACCCGGCTTATCCCACTCTTCAATGCCTTGAATCGGTGAAATAATGTGCGTCGGCGCACTATTCTCCGCCGCGCGTGCGGCCAGTTCACGCGCCACCAAACGCCGCTCATCCGCATTCAACGTGGCGGAAGACAAAAGCCGATTGTGGGCATGAAAGGAGCGATCATTAAACTGATCGGGAAAGGGTTGCCACCCGGGAAAATCCACCAGATCAACACATCCCGGCGCGATCATCGCGGGTGTGCCGGAGGTTGCCGCCCCGCGCAATCGATCAGGGCCCGAGCTCACGCTGGAGCCCATCAAATCATTGCCCATTTCCTGTGGCGCGAAATCCATCACGCAGGCAAATTTGCCCTCGCGCGCCAGATTTTCAAACGCCATGCCACCCATGCCCGTAGCGTGGAATATCGCCACCTCAAAGCCGCGCTCTTCCAGCGCAGGCTTTAGCACCTTCATATATTTGAGGCAGGTTGAGCCCAAGCTGGTCATGCCGACCATGGGGCGCTTCTCATCCGGCAACACCGCCGCACGCGCCGCGCCCAGCACCGCTCCGGCGGCTTGGCTTAGCGAGGCCTTGCAAACCGAATTGAGGCCATAAAGCCCACCTGCCCACAAGATCATTTGAATATCCGTCGCCAACCGATCCGCGGGAATAAGCGGCGAAAAGGCAATGGTGGAAATGATATATTTCGGCACGCCCAGTGGCAGTGCGCGGGCGCAATCCAGCGCCAAATCTGTGCCCATGGAGCCACCCATGGCAATCATCCCGTCAATCCGCCCCTCAGCCTGCAACTTTTGGCAAAGCGCAGCCGAACCACGCGCCATAATCTGCATGGCCACATTTTCATCGCCCGCATCAATCGCGTCTTGAATGCTCGCGCCAGCGGCCTCCGCCACCGCATGTTTGGACACATCGGTTGGTGTCGGCGGATCGCCCAAAACACTCACATCCATGGTGAGCACTTTGCCGCCTTGCCCGACAATCGCGTTGGTCAAATATTCGAGCTCATCGGATTTGGTGTCATAGGTGCCAATCACCAAAATGGTTTTATCTTGCGCCATATGTGTGTCCCCCCTACAGCTGTATCCAAGCTGTCTTCAAATTCTCGTATTTCTCCAATGCGTGCAGCGATTTATCCGCGCCATTGCCCGACTGGCGCATACCCGCCAGCGGCACATTATTGCCCGCGCCGCCATAGGTATTCACATGCACCACACCCGATTTAATGTTGCGCACCATGCGGTGAGCCCGCGATAAGTTCGACGTCCAAACCGCCGCCGCCAAGCCAAAGTCTGTGCCGTTGGCCAGTGCCACTGCTTCCTCTTCACTGTCAAATGGCGTGATCGCCACCACCGGGCCAAACACTTCATTTTGGAAGAGGTCCATCTCCGGCTTCACATCAGTAAAAATCGTTGGCTCCATATAGTAGCCGCCACCTTCTGGATGTAGCTGCGCCCCGCCACACACCAAGGTGCCGCCCTCTTTTTGCGCCCGCTCAACAAAGCCCAAATCGCCCTCTAATTGCTGTTTGGTGGTAATCGCCCCAATATTATTGTCAAGATTGAGTGGATCGCCCACCTTCAGCTTTGCCGCCTGCGCTTTCAGCTTTTCAACAAATTGGTCATGCACGGTGCGCTCAACCAGAATGCGCGACCCCGCCACGCAGACTTCACCTGAATTGCGGAAAATTCCCGCCGCCGAAACCTTTGCCGCCTGATCCAAATCTGGCGTATCGGCAAACACAACGTTGGGCGACTTGCCCCCAAGTTCAAGATATAACCGTTTCATATTGGACCGCGCCGCATAATCCATTAAACGCCGCCCGACGCCGCCAGACCCGGTAAAGCCGATTATATCAATATCATTGTGCAGCCCCAGGGCTTCCCCTGTCACAGCGCCATTGCCGGTCACCAGGTTGAGCACACCTGCGGGCAATCCCGCTTCAAGGCAAAGCTCGGCCAGCCTTAGTAGGCTCAATGAGGCTGCTTCTGACGGTTTAAGCACAACGCTATTGCCCGCCGCCAAGGCGGGCGCGATCTTCCACGCGCCGATCATCATTGGAAAATTCCACGGCACAATAGCACCAACCACACCCACCGGTTCGCGATGCACCAATGCCAATTGATCATCCGACGTGGGCGCAATCTCGCCATAGACCTTATCAATCGCCCCTGCGTAAAACCGAAACGTCCCCGCCGCAGAGCCCGGCTCCGCCTTAATGGCCATGCCAATTTCTGTGCCATTGTCCCGCACGCCCAAAACCGCCAGTTCCTTGGCATTGGCTTCGATCAGGTCAGCGATCTTATTGAGCACTTTCATGCGGCCCTGAGGTGCCATGCGAGACCAGTAACCCCGCTCAAAAACCTGCCGCGCCGAGACCACAGCAGCATCTACATCTGACGGTGTCGCCGCCGCGATTGTTGTCAGTTCTTCCCCGTCAATCGGGCTGACCACTTTGATGGTGCCGCCATCGGCAGCGTCCACCCACTGCCCGTCAAGCAACAGCTTTTGCGGCGCAATTTCCTGTTGACGCAGTGCATCAATTTCACTTTGGCTGATCATGCTTCCAAGTCCTCAGATTTTTTTGCTCGAAAGAGCGAATAGATATGCGCCACCAGCACAATCACGATAATCGCGAAAAGCACCTGCGCCACGGGCCGCTCGATAAAATCAAATGGGGTTTGCACCCGCGCCATGCTGGTGCGGAATTTCACTTCCATAATGCCACCCAAAACCATGCCGAGAATGATTGGCACAATCGGCAAGTTTAGCCGCTTCAACATCAGCCCCAGCATCCCAAATGCCGCTGCTATCGCGCAGTCGATGATGGAGTTTCGAAGCGAAAAAACGCCGACAAAACTCAAAATCAAAATCACCATGCCCAAGAAGCGGTTGGGAATGCGCACCACTTGCGTGATCCATTTTGTGGTGCCCAGTAAGAACGCGAAGGCCAAAACATTGAGGATCAAAAGCGCCATATAAAGGCTAAGGATAAAGTCAAAATCATTGGCGAAAAGCTGTGGCCCGGGGATCACATTGTGCACATAGAACACAGCCAGCATCATCGCCGTCAGGGCCTCACCGGGAATACCCAGCGCCAATAGCGGGATCATCGCCGCAGCGGGCACCGCGTTGTTTGCAGTTTCCGAGGCGATCAGCCCTTCGGGCGCGCCTTTGCCGAAATTCTTGCCATTGCCCGATGTTTTGCGTGCCAGTGAATAGGAAAAGAATTGGGCCAGAAATTCACCCACACCGGGGATCATGCCCATCACCACGCCGAACCCGGCAGATGGCAATACAATTTTTGGCAAACGCAGCACATCGCGCAGCCCATCGAAAAGCCGCCCCACCAGCGCGGGCGGTTTATTATGTTCGTCTTTCCCCACCAACAACAAGAAGGCCTGCGACAGCGCAAATAGCCCCAACACAACCACGATCAAATCGATACCGGACGCCAGCCAGGCTTGCTCAAAAGTGTAGCGCTGCGTATAGCGGATCGGCTCCAGCCCAACCGTGTTGATAAATATGCCAAAGCACAACAATGCCCCCGCCGCCAAAGCCTGCCCTCGGTGCGTCACCACCACCAGGATCATACCCAACAGCGCCGCCAAAAAGATCTCGCGTGAGCCAAACATTGGGGCCACTGCCGCCAGAACGGGCGACAGGCACATCAGCGCCACAATCGAAATAATCGCGCCACAAAAACTGGCGCCAAACGCCAAAGACAAGGCTTTTGTCGCCTCACCGCGTTTGGTCATGGGATAACCGTCATAAGTGGTCAACGCATTCACCGCAGTGCCGGGCGCATTGATCAAAATCGCCGGGATTGCCCCGCCATACATGGACGACCCGTAAATCCCCAATAAAAGGGTCAGACCCACTATTGGCTCCAGCGCAAATGTCGCCGGCAACAAAATCGCGATCGCAATAGCTGGTCCCACGCCGGGAATGGCCCCGATGATGACGCCCCCAACCGAGCCAATCAACAACGCGATTGCCACGTCAATTCGCGCCAACGCGCTCAAACTTGTCAGCAAAAGTTCCACAAAGAGCCCCTAGAGATAAAGAATGGCAAAGCTGCGCACCATATCTGGCAAATATTCGTAAAGCGCACCGCCGGGAATTTTGACCTGCAAAAAGCTTTTGAAGATCACCACAATCAACAATCCGGAGAGCGCCGCAAATCCAAAATAGAGCCGATGGCGGTATCCCAACCGCCATGTCATCAGCATCAAAAATCCAATGGTTGTCGGCAAATAGCCCACGACAGGCACCAAATAAACGTAAGCCATGAACCACAGCACATACTCAGCAGCACGCAACCAGATCAACGCTTCAGAAACAAAGCCCGGCGCTTGCAAACCATTGCGGTGAAACCAAAATTGAACGATTTGGAAAAAGCCGAAAATCAGCATCCCGATAATGCCGATGGCAGACCAAAGCCCGGGCTGCTTTTCCAATGGCATATTGTCAAAAAACTTGGCCTGTACACCGAGCTGGCTGGCCAGAAAGACCGCCACCAAAAATGTGCAAATACCAAACCAGACAAGTGCCGAACTGTAGGGCGACACAAAATAATCGTCGACTTTCAGCGCACGATTAGATTTGCCGCCAATCTCATTTTCTTGAATCATGGGCTGAACAAACTCACCATTTAAAAACGGCCGGGGCGATGGCCCCGGCCAAGAGAGATTATTCAGCAAATTTGGCGATGGATTCGGCCACGACACGGTCAGATTCAATCTGAGCGGCCGCTTCTTCTGCGCCTTTCCAATAAACACCAGCGCCGGTTTCTTCAGCAAGCTTCTTGGCTGCATCGCTGGCCAGCGCCTTTTGGGCAGCCGCCGCGATTTTCTCGCGCACATCAGCCGGCGTGTCTTTATGCACAAACAAACCATTCCACAACGCGATGTTCAGCGATGGCTCAAGCTCACCCACAGTTGGGCTGTCTGGCACCAGCGGAATGCGGTCTTCGGTCACGGTGGCCAACACATTCACTTTGTCCAAGCAAGGCAAGATCAGTTGCAATGTGGTGTTGATCACGTCCGCATCGCCAGACGCCAAAGTGTTACAATCCAGCGCATCGAATGACGCGTTTGAATAATAAAGGGTGCCGTTCTTTTCGGCCAAAGCCATTGTGACCTGGGTTGGCACAAGGAACGAACCAAAATGCCCCAGCAAAAGATTGTTGGATTTTGAAAACTCGGCCAACTCTTCCATGGATTGATAAGGCGCCGCTTTAGACGCAGCAATGACAAACGGGTAGGTCAGAAAAATACCAACAGGCTCAAACGGATCAGGGTTCAGCGCTGGGATGCCCACATAAGGGCCCACCAACGGCACATCCACCACAAACGAGCCGATTGTATAGCCATCAGCTGGCGCCTGCGCCACTTCCGCAGCACCGGGGAACGGTCCACCACCCCCACCGGGCTTGTTCACCACCGCGGCTGGCACGCCATACATGTCTTGAAATTCTTCCGCAATCATGCGGGTCAGCACATCCTCCAGATCCCCTGGTGGAAATGGCACCACAAATGAAACTGGTTTTTCTGGATATTCAGCCATCGCTGGCGAAAGAGCAGCCAAAATTGTCGCCAGACCTATAAGGACCGCCGAGATTAGTGAACGGATCGCACGCATGTTTTCCTCCCTACCGCGTTCGAAATTTTGCCAACGGTTCACTATTATCACCATCGGCACATTTAATGGTTGCATTAGGAACCAATCTGAGTCAACATTTTTGTGAACATATGAACTAATTGAGTAATACCCCGCATGAAGACAATCGATAAAACGATGCGCTTGCTGAGCTTTTTCACGCCGTCGCAGCCTGAAATTGGCCTCTCTGAGCTTGCCCGCATGGCGGAGATGGACAAAGCCACCACGCGGCGCATTTTGGTGTCGCTGGGCAAACATCACTTTATCGAGCAAAACCAGATCACCAAGGCCTATCGCCTGGGCAGCGGTTTTCTGCATCTTGCCCGCGTGCGCGAAGCCACCACGCCGATCACCGCCATCGCCACCCAAACGGTGGAGTGGTTGTGTGACTGCACGCGAGAAACCGCCCACGCCAGCGTTGGCAGCCCCAACGCCTTGATCACTATCGCCCATAAAGAGCCACAGCGCGGCACAGTCGTGATGATCGATCCCACCGAACCGTTGCCGTTCCACGCCACCGCGTCTGGCATTGTTTTTTTAGCGTTTAACGATGCTGATCTATTGGAAAATCTTTTAAAAAAGCCGCTGAAAAAGCACACCGATCATACAGAAATCGACCCCGATGCTGTTCGCGCACGCGTCGCAAAGGCACGCAGAGACGGTTATTATTTGAACGAGCACGGTTTCGAATCCGATGTGGCGGGCCTCGCCGCGCCCTATCTTAATGCGGATGGCACAGCCGCGGGCGCCATCGCCGTGGCCATGCCCACCACCCGCAAAACCGATGAACAAATCCATATGGTGAAACAACACGTCGCCGCTGCTTCAGCGCGGATCACCACCGCAATTGGCGGCGTGGTGCACCCCAGCATTCAAAAATTGATTGTTTAGGGGCTTATGATGGTTAGCTCATTTTCACCAAGCCTTTGCGGCGGCACCTCAGGGTTCAGCAATCCGCCCGCTCATATTCAACACGCCAACAATTGTTTCGCCGCAGCGGCAAAGTCGCTCGGCTTGTCACCCGATCAGGAGGCCTAGATGCTCGAGTCAAACTTTTTGAAAGAAAACAACGCCAAACATATGTGGCACCCCATGGCCCACCCGGCCGATATGCGCAACAACCCGCCCAAAATGATCCGCGGCGCCAAGGGCGTGGAAATCACCGACATTGATGGCCACACCACGCTGGACGCGGTGGGCGGCCTGTGGAACGCCAATCTGGGCTATTCGGTCGACAGCATCAAACAGGCCATCAATGACCAGATGAACGAGCTGCCCTATTATTCCGCCTTCCGCGGCACCACCAACGATAAGGCGGTCGAACTCTCCTTTGAGTTGAACGATTGGTTCAAGCCCGAAGGCATGACCCGCGCTTTCTTCACCTCCGGCGGCTCCGATTCCGTTGAAACCTGCCTGCGCCTGGCGCGGCAATATCATAAGGTGCGCGGCGAAGGCGAGCGCACCAAATTCATCAGTCTTAAAAAGGGCTATCACGGCACCCATTTTGGCGGCGCGTCCGTGAATGGCAACGCCAATTTCCGCCGCAATTATGAGCCGATGCTGGCCGGCTGCTTCCAAATCGCTGCCCCCTGGACCTACCGAAATCCATTCGGCACCGACAATGCAGAAGAAATCTCCAATCGCTGCATCGCCATGCTGGAAGATGAAATCGCCTTCCAAGGCGCAGATACCATTGCCGCCATGATCATGGAGCCGGTGCTTGGCGCGGGCGGGGTGATCGTGCCGCACAAAAGCTTTATGCCCATGGTGCGCGAGGTGTGCGACAAGCACGGCATTTTGCTGATCGCCGATGAAGTGATCACCGCCTTTGGCCGCACAGGCGATGTGCACGGCTCGCGCCTCTGGGGCGTGGCGCCAGATATGATGTGCACCGCCAAAGCCATCACCAATTCATACTTCCCGTTCGGCGCGGCCATGATGGGCGAAAAAGTGGTCGACGCCTTCGAAAGCAATAAAGACGCTGTGGGCAATATCGGCCATGGCTACACCTATTCGGCCCACCCGGTCGGCTGCGCCGCCGCCCTCGCCACCTTGGCCGAAATCAAAAAAGCAAAAGTGTGGGAAAACGCAAAAGCACGCGGCATTGAGTTGCAAAACGGCCTCGCGCAACTGAAAGAAAAACACCAGATCGTCGGCGACACACGCGGCATCGGCCTGATGGCCGCCATCGAACTGGTCGACGACCGCCCCACAAAAACCCCCGCCTCAAAACCAGCCATAGCCGCCGCCTTCGACGCCGCCTACGAAGCAGGCGTAACCATCCGCGTCTCCGGCAACAACATCATCCTGTCGCCTCCACTGGTGATCAGCCCGGAAGATGTGAACCGGATGATTGGGGCGTTGGATAAGGGGTTGGCCGCTGCGGCGAGTGTTTAATTTAGATAAACTCAGTTAGTTGAAGATGCGCCGTCCCAAATTTCGGGACGGCATGTTAAATGGGAAAATAGAAGCGAGTTCGCCAAAATGTAATCTCACTCAATCATCATAACCGAAAATTAATTGACTTTCGAGATATGCGCGATCTTTACCGAGAAACAGAATCGGTACCTCAGTCTGTTTCATGTACTCAGCCCACCCCAACCTATGATTGCCTCCGACGACATGCAATCCATTCTCATCCCTAATGACCATCGGAGGTGAAACTTTTCCACCATTTTGCAAATGCACAACTAAACGTGCAGTTTTTGACCTATATGGTTCTGAAAAAGGACCCTTTTTTCGGCTACTCCCGACATGAAGATTTGCAAGCAAACCTTCTAGATTTGCCCAGTCCATTTGCACGTCTGGAAACTTTTTTAAAAAGCTGTCTTGATCGTGATCATCCATTGATAAATGCCATCGGCTTAAATCCAGATCCCAATCCACTTTGACCTTCGGCCAATCATCATCCGATTTCTTTGACAACAACCGACTCTTTTCCTGAATCGCTCTATCGGCAAGAACTTGTTGGAGCGTACAACGCCCTTCGACTACGCTAATTGCTTCGTTGGGACTTAGACCATGTACATTAGTCAACTTGAGCAATGCGTCCATTATCTGAGCATCGGACTCCAGAGTCATTTTAACGCCCCATTCACCGCAGCAATTAGCTTTTTCCACTGCTCAAGTTCACGTTTGCTCAAATCAGAAGATTCGTTATCCCTTGACCAGCGTACAAAGGCTTTCGCGAGTAAGTATTTGGAGAATTCTTCAACTTCGCTCTCAAAAATATTAACAAGTGGCCGTTTTGGTTGCTTGGCCGCAATATCGGAAACATCCCACCCAAATTCTGATTTTGCAACGCCGATTAAAGTATCCCGAAGAAGGTCTTCTATTTCAGCAGTTTTAATTTCATCTTGAAGATAATCTTTCGTTCTCAGGATGCGTTTGTTACCTAATATATGAACTAAGGTATCCTGCTTCGCCGCTTGATCTCCAGCACTATCAGAATCGAGAAGAGCGGCAACCTTAAATCCTTGAGAGTGAAGAATCGTCGCAAAATATACCACCTTTCCCGCAGTATTTGCAGGAACCAATGCAATTTTCTCATTGAAATTTGCATCCTTCGAGGCGCGCAAAAGCTCTGAAACTGCCTCGAAATACCAGTAGTCTGTTAGACCTTCCAAAACTAAATTTTGCTTTTGAGTAAACAGGCTTTGCGCTAAGTCATATCCAAGCGCCTCTTGCAAAGGAAGCAGTGCGGCTGGATCGTTTGCAATAACCGATGTATGTACTTTCGTACCTTCTTCTCGACGATTCATTTCTACCACCCGAACCAAATCCAATTCATCTGGACCTACAAGGAAAGGCGAATGCGTCGTGTAAAGGGTCTGATTTCCATCTGCCAAACGTGTAATTGTGTTACGGAACTCTCGCTGCTTAAGCGCATGCAAGCTCATTCCTGGCTCGTCAAGCAGCAAAACGGCGTTTTTATGCTCACCTTGAGCTTCAGCAAAGAAAACTATGAAAAACGATACAAGCCATTGAAAGCCCTCTGATCTTTGATCAAGTTCAACTTCGACACCTAGATCATCTTCTACTGTCACCTTGAGATATTGACCATCAGCGCGCAACCGAAGCTTAGCAGCTTCACCTCTGCTTTCATCCGGATTCCAGACTGAACGAATCTCCTCAGTTAAGCTAACCTCCGCAGCATTCAACTGATACTGCCTCTCATCGAGCTTTTCTCGAAACGCCTCCAATGCCTCCCTGTCATTTGCATCGGGTTCCGACGTGGCACCCATTTCAGAGAGAGCTTTCGCGTCGAAACCCAATAGGTTTAAGAGACAAACATTCCCATAGTCATAGCGTTCATCGTCAAGGGTTCCATTAGCAATTCTAGTAGCAAGTTGGTTCAAATGGATGACTGGACGCACCCGAAAATAGTTACTGAATAGAACAAAAACCGGAACGCGTTTCCGTAAAGCTTGAACCGCAATGTTTCGCTCATCACCGATTTTTATTTCCACTTTGAGGCTATCGAAACGAGCCTCTTCTTTTTCGTTATCCTCGTCTATCAGTGGGAATACAGTATCCAACCAAGCCAGCAACGCCTGTGCTTTCTCTCCTTGAATCGATACATATTCATGCCACCCATCGGTTACCGCCTTTAGCCTGTTTGTCGGAGATTGCTCTGTTTCACCTTCCGATTGAGTGAACTGCTTGTCCGCGTGAGCGGCGAGGCGGATCAAATCCTTTTCGAGGTCTTTATAACGAATTTTTGCTGGCGCTCCGATCAAAGAATGGCCTGTAGAGTTATCCAAATTTCTCCAAAGGCTGTAATTCGCGTCTTTCATTCCATCCGGAAGATATTCGCGATCTTCGGCGTCAAGCTCAAACTCGGCTTCAACTACTCGAACATCAGCGGGATTCACATGCCCCGAAGTAATCTTGTTGTAATGCGCACGGGGATAGTCTCGCAACGCGTTGAGTGGTTTGATACCCTTCGGCGGATTAAGGTGCTGCATGGCCTGGAGAAGTGCCGTTTTCCCGGCTTCGTTTGGCCCAACAAAAATAGTTTTATTACCTTCGACCTCAAATTTTTCGCTATCAATAATCGACCGGTAATTTTGAACATGGACTTTTTTAAGTCTCAATTGAATCTCCTAAATCGAAATATAAGTCTCAAGTATTTAGCAATCCACGCAGATGCTATCGCAATTGATGATAGAATCGCAAACCTTCCCAATCTAAAGCCATGGGAATACTCAAACTAATTGCCATAAAAAGCAATTCACATTTGATAACTCACTCTTTATAAACAATAACCGGAAATAAAAGGCTGCTCCACGCACCCAAATCATAGAGTTAAATATTGGAAACAATATCCATCATCTACCCAGTCTTCACCATCCCTCTCACCGCCAATAATCATTAGCCGCCGCAACAGTCTGAAAATTCGTCGCCACCACTTGTGACGCCAGCGTCAAACTGTCGGCGCTGTTGGCATAATCGTCGCGCAGTTTGGTGCGGGTGGCGTCGTCTGGCTGGGTTTTCTTCACCGCCATCCGCGAGAGTTTAATCGCCAGCTCAAAACCTTCTTCTGCAGTTTCTGTTTTCAAATTCGGCAACCAGCTCATCTTTTTTCCCCATTTGTATCGTGCGCGATATAACTTGGCAGTGTTGATGAAACGTCATGCCCATGTCAATAATAATATCGTGTGCGACCAAACTTAAGGACATCAGGAAGACAATGGAGCAATTGCCCACCCGCGCTGAGGATATGTTCTGTTATGGGGTGTACACCGCGTCCCACGTCATCAACCAAAGCTACGCGCCGCATCTGGCGCGGCTTGGGCTCACCTATCCGCAATATATAACCCTCACCCTGTTGTGGGAGCGCGATGGGCAAAAGGTCACCGAATTGGCCAAAATCTTGCGGATGAACACAAACACCCTCACCCCGCTGCTTAAGCGGCTGGAGGCGTTGGGGCACATCAAGCGCACCCAGGGCGACAAGGATAAACGCCAAATCATAGTGCGCCTCACCCCCGCCGGGCGCGCGCTGCAAAACCAAGCGCCAGCCATCACCGCCTGCATGGTCAACAACACATCGTTAGACCATGCCGAACTCAATGAGCTGCAACGCCTCCTGAAAAAACTGACCAACGGGCTAGACGCGGCGCGAGCGAAATAGCCAACCGCCGCCTCACGGCGTCTACGTGCCACGGCACAGATTTCCATTCACGCAACGCTCAATTGCACACAATCGGCATCGGCGCGGACCTGATTCTCACGCCCCGCACAGCGCAAATATTGCCATCTGGGCGGCAAGAATTAACCTGTTAATTGAGCCACTTAATATGTTTAACCGAAGAAATATCCACATTTGTAACTGTTTATTCGTGAAACCGAAACAAAAGCACCAATCACACCCCCGGAACCTGCGTAAGATATTGTTTTAAAACCAAAAGTATTATTTTCAAGATTGAATTATTTTGACCGTTTGATTTAGAAAAACCCCCAAATTGAGCGAAAGGGCTGGTCAGAATCCGGCACAAGACTTGCGTTGAGAGGCATTTATCTATAATCCTTAAGTCATTGATTATGAAACAAACGTGTGAAAACCAGTTTCGAATTGCATGCCCACGATGCCGCCGCATCGGACGCCGGGCGGATGGCACTACTGCTCACGCTTATTTCCAAAATTCAATTGACCTGCAAGTCAGTCGCCTGCTCTCAGCTGCGACACGCATGACGCTTGCCTTTTGGTCAACCATGCGGAAAGAGGCTCTATAATGGCACCACAGCCTACAAAAATCGGTGCCTCAATATGTGGGCTGATAAACAAATATAAGCGGGCAACTGGCCACGCTGGCGGCGAGTTTACGCGCTTGATGACCTCCGGGTGGATCAGCGCTGCTCATCAATTAGGTTTATCAAACACACAAGCATCCAATTTGCTGCAGGCAAGCTACGCCACCAAAGCACGCAAATATCAAAGATTAATTTGCCCCAGAGACATCTGAATATGCGACGCGTGAAATATCATTTGTCACTGCGGGACAACCTTGTCGAACGAGAGAAACAAAGCCGGTTTAAGATAGGAAGCAAGAAGCGAAATTGAACTATTGACCACCAAATCGGCAAAACAAAAACACGAAGAAACGCTTGGAAATATTAGGGGGACACAAATTGGCAAATGATGCATCCAACGACGCATTCGTTGAGTTCGAACGTGTACAGAAAAGCTATGATGGCGAAACACTCGTCGTAAAAGACCTCAACCTGACCATGCCGAAAGGTGAGTTCCTGACGATGCTTGGGCCATCAGGCTCCGGCAAAACAACTTGCCTGATGATGCTTGCTGGTTTTGAACACGCCACGCATGGCGACATTCGTTTGGGCGGGGAATCCATCAACGGTATCCCACCGCATAAACGCGGCATCGGCATGGTGTTTCAAAACTACGCCCTGTTCCCGCATATGACCATTGCGGAAAACCTCGCCTTCCCCTTGGAAGTGCGCAAATTGGGCAAATCCACGCGCGAAGAAAAAGTAATGCGCGCGCTCGATATGGTTGAAATGGGTGACTTTGGCGGTCGCCGGCCAGCGCAATTGTCTGGCGGGCAGCAACAGCGGGTCGCCTTGGCACGGGCCTTGGTGTTTGAACCTGAATTGGTGTTGATGGACGAGCCGCTCGGCGCGCTCGACAAGCAACTGCGGGAAAAGATGCAGTTTGAGATCACCCACTTGGCACACCGTTTGGGCATTACCACAGTTTATGTGACCCACGACCAAACAGAAGCCTTGACCATGTCAGACCGTGTTGCGGTGTTCGACGATGGGCGCATTCAACAATTGGCCCCACCGGATCAATTGTATGAATCACCTGAAAACAGCTTCGTGGCGCAGTTTATCGGTGAGAACAACACGCTCGAAGGCGTGGTGAAAGAGATCAAGGGCAAAACCTGCGTGGTGCAGCTGGATGACGGCGAAGTGCTCGACGCGGTGCCTGTAAATGTAAGCGAAGTCGGCGAGCGTACGCGTGTATCGATCCGCCCAGAGCGCGTCGAATATAACACCGACCGCCTCGATCCGGATGCGCACACGCTCAACGCTGAAGTGTTGGAATTCATTTATATGGGCGACATCTTCCGCACACGCTTGCGCGTGGCGGGTAATGAAGATTTCGTCATCAAAACAAGAAACGCGCCTGACCAAGTGCGCCTAAAGCCTGGCCAACAGATCAAGATCGGTTGGATGGCAGAGGATTGTCGCGCACTCGATGCGTAAATCACTCGGTTAGGTATAAACAGAACTGGCTATGCCCGGGTGTCAGTTCTTACTCAAATGTCCGGGCAATTAAAGGGAGTATTCAATGAAACTCATTGCGAAATTCATTAAGCCCATGGCTGCAGCAACGGCAATCGCCTCGCTCAGCACTATGGCGATGGCAGACGGCCATATGGTTTCAGACATGACTATCGTAAGCTGGGGTGGTGCATATCAAGATAGCCAAATCAAGGCTTATGCAGAACCTTATATGGAAATGAATGATGGCGTATCCATCACTTGGGACGAAAGCTCAGCTGAAGCTGTTGCGAAAATGCGTGCCATGAACGAAGCGGGCAACGTCACTTGGGATCTTGTTGACGTAACTGCCGCCAGCGCCATCCGTCTTTGCGACGAAGGCTTGGCCATGGAAGTTGACCATGATGAAATGCTTGCTGAAGCGCCTGATGGCACATCAGCCAGCGATGACTTTGGCGACTTGATCGTGAGCGACTGCTTTATCCCACAGATTGTGTATTCAACAACTGTAGGCTATCGCACAGACTTGGTACCTGAAGGTACACCAGCACCTAGCGATATTTGTGACTTGTTCGACCTTGCCACATATCCTGGCATGCGTGCCCTTGAGAAGCGTCCATTGAACAACATGGAATGGGCTTTGCTTTGTGACGGCGTGGCAAAAGAAGACGTTTATGACGTTCTGGCCACACCTGAAGGCCAAGAGCAAGCATTGGCGAAACTCGACACAATTCGTGACAATGTAATCTGGTGGTCAGCTGGTGCGGATACACCGCAACTTCTTGCTGACGGCGAAGTGTTCATGGGTTCAACCTATAACGGTCGTTTGTTCTCAGCTATTGTTGAGCAAGACCAGCCAATCGGCATGTTGTGGGATGCGCAAGTGTTTGACCTTGACGGTTGGGTAATCCCAGCTGACTTGCCTGAAGAGCGTCTTGCCCGTGTTAAAGATTTTGTGAAATTCGCAACAGACACTCAACGTCTTGCGGACCAAGCAAAATACATTTCATACGGTCCAGCACGTGAATCTTCAGCTCCGCTTGTAAGCAAGCACGCTGAATTGGGTATCGACATGGCACCACATATGCCTACTGATCCTAACAACGCTAAGAACACGTTCCTTTATAACTACGAGTTCTGGGCTGATTACCGTGACGATATTGATGCCAAATTCCAATCTTGGTTGGCTCAATAATCTTTGAGGAAAAGGGGGCCACTCGTGCCCCCTTTTTCACCGGATGCATAAATCCAAATAAAAGACCGAAACAGGCAGATTGACGGGGGCAAGATGAGCGACACAACACAACAACCAATGCTATCGGCGGATGGTCGGCCGCTAAAGCAGAGCTTAGCGCGCGCATTGCGGCGGCAAAAAATTAGAGCGTTGTTGCTAATCGCACCGCTTTTGCTGTTCGTGGTGGTAACCTTTATTATCCCCATTCTTTCCATGCTTTTTCGCTCCGTCGAAAACGAAATTGTCTCCAACACGCTGCCGCACACTGTTGTGGCGCTGCAGGAGTGGGACGGCACAACAAATCAAGCCCCGGATGAAGAAGTGTACCGGCACCTGTATTTTGATTTGTTCCGTGCAGTTGAATCTAAAGAACACACAAAACTTGGCTCACGCCTAAACTACGAACAAACCGGGCTTTCCTCTTTGTTCCGCACATCTGGACGTTCACTTGACGATCTGGGTGAGGAATATCAGGATCCGCTCGAAGAAATTGATCCACGCTTCAAAGAAGGTGCATTTTGGTATGAAATGCTCAATGGCGAAGGTGGCGAAGAGCTGCTGGAAAGCCGTCGGGAATTGTGGCGCATGGGTGTTGGCGAAAGCATGGCCGGCGATATCGGTTTCGTGCCTTCTGCCCAAATGGCTGAAATGCTGCCTTGGACGACACGCGCTTACACAGATTTTGCCATTTGGACCGTCATTGATGACGAAGATGTAGTGGCAGAAGAAGATCCTTGGGAGGCCGTTTATGCTGGTCTCGCACAGGATCTGCAAAACCCTGAAACCATCACGGCCATTTCCAACTATTCAGGCCCGGGTGCCGAGGCGTTGCAAGCTGCTGCCAACAATGTGGACAAACTGCCTGAAGTCAATTTCCGTGAAGGCTTTGCCAAGATTAAAGAAGATTGGGCTTCCCCCGAAGTTTGGTCCACCATTCAAGTCTTTTCCGCCAATTATACGCCTGGCTACTTCTTGAACGCGGTTGACCTTGAGCTGACGCCAGATGGCGTGCAGGCCAAGCCTGAAAACCAGCAAATCTACATGCAACTGTTTATGCGCACATTGTGGATGGCCCTGGTCATCACGGGTGCCTGCATTGTGCTGGGTTATCCCGTTGCGTGGCTTTTGGCCAACTTGCCCATGCGCGTGGCGAACACCTTGATGATTTTGGTGCTGCTCCCATTCTGGACATCCCTATTGGTGCGCACATCCGCCTGGAAGGTGCTGTTGCAACAGCAAGGCGTGATCAATGACATATTGGTCTGGCTCGGCTTCGTTGGCGACGCTGACCGATTGATCTTGATGAACAACGCAACCGGTACCATCGTGGCGATGACGCACATCTTGTTGCCCTTTATGATCTTGCCGCTTTATTCGGTGATGAAAACAATCCCGCCCAGCTATTTGCGGGCAGCCAAGTCACTTGGCGCCACCAACTGGACAGCCTTTTGGCGGATCTATTTCCCCCAATCTGTTCCGGGGATCGGCGCGGGGTCAATTCTGGTGTTCATTTTGGCCATCGGCTATTACATCACCCCTGAAATCGTTGGCGGCACAAGCGGCATCTTTATTTCGAACCGTATCGCCTATCACATCTCTAGCTCGCTAAACTGGGGCCTTGCGGCTGCACTTGGCTCGATCCTTCTGGTGGTCGTTCTGGTGCTGTACTGGGCTTACGATAAGATCGTGGGCATCGACAATGTGAAGCTGGGAGGCTAACCAATGAGCGAGATTATTGCATATATTCAACGCCCTAATCTGTACACTTTCACCATGCCCGTGGTGGCGGTGCTGGGCGCAGTCTTTGGCTTTATCACCGGCAACATCTATGGCGCCCCAGCAATCGGGTTGCCCATAGGTGCGTTGATTGGCGCGGCGCTTGCCGCCGTGCTGGCCCAGATCATTTCGATCAAACCATGGAAAAAGATTTGGGGCGCTGCCGCAGTCTTTGCCGCAGTTGGCGCCATCTTTGGTGGGTTCGCCGGCATCGTGGGTGGCCTTGTCGTGGGCGTCTCCATGAGCTGGTTTGCCATCTGGATTGGCTCCGGCAAATATCGTGCAGGCGTGCCAAACTATTACACCCCGGCACAAGTGTTGTGGCACAACAGCTTCCTGTTCATTTGTGCGCTGGTGTTTTTCTTTCTGATCGCGCCGCTGGTGCCTGTTGTATGGCTCAGCTTCAACGCTGAAGACTTCTTCACCTTCACGCCAGAAATGCTTGCCTTTAAGGCAGAAGGCTACAGCCTGAAGCACTATTATGATTTCCTCGGGTCCGACGAATGGATGGTGCCCCTGAAGAACTCATTGATCATCGCCCCCATCGCCACCATCATTTCGGTGAGCTTGGGTACGTTGGCCGCGATCGGTTTGAGCCAATCTCATGTGCCGGGCCGTCAAGCCATCATGGCGATCCTGATTTCACCAATGATTGTACCGCTGATCATCTCAGCGACCGGCATGTTCTTCTTCTACGCGCCTTTGGGCAACTGGTTGCAGGCAAGCCTTGGTCTCAACCAAGCGTTTGTGGGCTATATCAAAGTGATCCTCGCCCACGCCGTGTTGGGCATTCCCTTTGTGATCATTACGGTGACCGCAACTTTGGTCGGCTTTGATCGGTCTTTGACCCGCGCGGCAGCCAATATGGGTGCTGATCCGGTCACAACCTTCTTCCGCGTGCAAATGCCCCTCATCCTGCCGGGCGTGATTTCAGGCGGCTTGTTCGCCTTCATCACCTCATTCGACGAAGTGGTTGTTGTGTTGTTTGTGGGCTCGGCCCGTCAACAAACCCTGCCATGGCAGATGTTCACTGGCTTGCGTGAGCAAATCTCACCAACCATTCTGGCAGCCGCCACGATCCTTGTGACCGTGTCCATCCTGCTGTTGACCACAGTTGAGTTGCTGCGTCGTCGTTCAGAGCGCTTGCGTGGCCTTAGCCCAGGCTAAGCCGAACTTGATATCTAATAAATAAAGGGCGGCCCATTGGGCCGCCCTTTTTGCTTGCCGCAACTGAATGCACGCCTAACGGGCACACTCATTCTCAATCTCTGTCTTGGTGGGGCGATAGCGCCCCACTTCCCGTTCGCGGTGAAACACATAAATGCCTGAGGCCAGGATGATCGCAATGCCAACCCATGTGATCCAGTCGGGGAAATCGCCAAACACCAAATAGCCCGCAGCGGTCGCGCCCAATATTTCCAGATATTGAAAAGGCGCCAACAAGCCCGCTTCTGCCCGACGGAAAGCTTCGGCAACCAACACAAAGGTGACGGCGGAAAGCGCACCACCGGCCACGATTACCTGCCAAGCCCAACCGCCTGCCAGTGGACCGGCGAACTCCACACCACCAGACAAACTAAGCACTGTGCTCAACAGCACCATGCCAATAGCGGCGTAGATCGTCGCCCCAAACTGCACCGTAAGCGCTGAGCGTTGCTTGCTGGCATGGCGCAACACAATCATATTCAGCGCATAAGTCACGGCTGAAATTAACGGCAACAGCGCGGGCCAGCCGAATTCGGCAAAGCTGGGGCGGATCACCAGCATTGCACCCACCAGCCCCACACCAATGGCGACCAAACGGCGTGGCCCGATCTTTTCCCGCAAGATCAAACCCGCCAGAAGCGTCAACACCAGCGGCTCAACAAAAAAGATCGCGATAGCCGTTGCAATGGGCATGACTTTAAAAGCAGTGATCAAGGCGACGACGCACATCACCATTAGGGCGCCAGAGAGCGCCACGATCGGCGACAACATCGGCCCGCGCAAATAGCGCCGCATAAAAATGCCAACTGGCACAAACCATATGGCTTGCGAGACAAAGCGCCACATGCCGACTTCCACCGGATGCATAACGTCAGTCAAAATCTTCGCCAACGTATCGCCCACCGGCAGCAAAAGCATGGCCACAATCATAAAGGCCATGCCCACATTAATATCGCTATCCGCATTTGAATGAGCGGAATGGGCAGTGTTTGGATTGTTCATGATCTCACCCACAATAGTTTCCCTTGTGCACTCTACGAGGGACTGTCCGGGCGTCCAGGACGGAAAGGAAGTTTAGTTTCAACGTGACGCCATCACGCAAAACCAATAGCCGCAGCATAGGGGATATAAACATTTTCGGTCAACTAGCAGATGACAACCGTCCACTCAGGCGACAACCCGGATATCATGCCGCATTGACCCGCATCCCCGGTCCCGCGCACTGTTGGGCAGCGCTATCCTTTCCTGTTCAAAAGGGGACCCATCATGAAGAAATATTTGCTCGGCCTCAGTTTCATTTTTGGCATCGTCTTTGCCGCCACCTCCGCATTCGCCTATTCCGGTGAGCTCTATCGCGTTTGCGGCCTCAATCCCGATGGCGACAATTTCCTCAGCATGCGCACCTGCGGCAGCACTGATTGCGATGTTATCACAAAGCTTTTGCCCGGCACATTCATGTGGACCATGGAGCCGACCGCACAAAACAACTGGCGGCAGGTTGTCCCGATGTATGGCGTCACCGATATGTTTTCGGCCGACCCGGATGTCGGGTTTGTCTATTCAAAATATATCTGCAAAGTTGAATAGAATTTCTCACCGTTGAGGATAGGGTTGCCGCGTCACCAAAGCGACGCGGCAATTGGGTTCAGCTATCCACCAGCGTTCATTTGGTCGTGACGCCGCTGAATTTCTTCTGGCCATGTCGATTTGATATAGGCCAAAACCGCGATGATTTGATCGTCGCTCAGCAACCCATCATAAACCGGCATGTCCGTTTGATAATCTGGATTGTTGCTTAGCCTTGCGATCCCATATTTGGTCAAGTTGAACAGCAACTCATCATTATGATGCCAGGTGTGGCCCGTCTCATCATGAGGCGGCGCTGGCATGCGGCCGGATGACTTGGGCTGCTTCCAGTTTCCTTCGCCTTCTAGATTATCACCATGGCATGCCGCGCAATTGGCTTGATATATTTCTTGGCCCTTCGCCACCACTTGGGTGTTTTTATAGGGAATAAGGCCCGTTTGCGCTTCTGCTTGTGGCACCACATATTGGGCATAGCCCCAATATCCGCCAGCTATTATTAGGGCGGCCATCGCACCGAGTGTCCATTTATTCAAGTTCTTCATTTTACATCACCACAATGGGGGTCTTATTCGGAACCCGCTGATAAAGATCGATAATATCGTGATTAAATAGCCTGACGCAGCCGCTGGAGACCGCTTTGCCGATGCTCCAATATTCCGGCGTGCCGTGCAGCCGATAAAGCGTGTCCCGTCCATCCTTAAAAATGTAAAGCGCGCGCGCACCCAACGGATTTTTCAACCCTGGCTGCATACCGCCATTTTCATGGCTATATTTTGCCAAATGCGGTTCGCGTTTGATCATTTCGGCAGGCGGTGTCCAGGTCGGCCATTTGCGTTTCCATTGCACCATGGCCCGGCCCGACCACGAAAATCCGGCACGGCCCAAGCCAACGCCATACCGTATCGCTTTGTTGTCAGGCTGCACCAGATAAAGGAAAAACGCTGACGTATCGACGATAATCGTGCCCACAGGTTCTTTGGTGCGATAGCGCACGGTCTGGCGATAATATTGCGGGTCAATTTTTTCCACCGGCAGCGCCGCAATCGGAAAACGTTCCTTCGGCAAAGGCCCATAAAGCGCTTTGGCCGCAGATAGGTCGGGGATTTCACTGGCCGTCGTTGTGCAACCAGCCAACACGCCGGTAAGAGCAAAAGCGCCTGCCCCTTTCAGCATATGTCGCCGTTCCAGCGAGAAATAAGATGAGTTCATTTTTACCACATATAATAATAGACCATGCGCGTAGGCACGGGCTGTTCAACATCAAAAGGTGACTTAGACGTTGTGAAATATGGGCGGTGGTCCGTTTGGCCATTCCTCGATGGCCCGCATCGGCAAGACGAATGTTTCAGAAGCGCGCTCTAACTTTGGTGGCATCACAAGCGCAAAACCACTTAGGATGGCGGGCACGCACTCGCTGGCACAATCCATTGCGCCCAATGTTGCCGCCGCCTTATCATCACAGCAGCCATGCGCACTTTCCACTGATTGCTCATAAGCATCAATCAACGCAAAGCTCCCGCCTTGCGCCGCATTGCTGGCCATGTTGAGCTGGCCCAGCAACAAAATCGCTGCGACCAAAAGAGTGAAAATCCGGATCATAAGCACAATCTAACCGCCACTGAGCGCCATTTCTAGTCCAAACATGTGAGTCGCGGTCAATCCGTCACTTCAAACCATGCATTCATGCCCGATGCCGCGTGCTCAAGCATATGACAATGGAACAGCCATTTACCCGGATTGTCGGCCACAAACGCAATACGCGTTGATTGCTCCGCCCCCACCAAAAAGGTGTCGCGCCACAATGGGCTTTGCTCAACGCCGCCCCCATCGCGATCTTCAATCAGGAAGTGATGTCCATGCACATGCATCGCGTGCATAAAGGCAGTGATGTTAGAAACATTCAACTCCACCGTCTGCCCCCTCTTCACGCTGAACAGCGGCTCTTCAGCCAGGTTGGCGACATTGTTGAACGCCCAAAACTGCTTGGTGCGTTGAAACCCACCACGGTCCAGCTTTTCACCCTGATAATAGATATTATCAAGCTGCCCCATCGCCCCTCCGGTCATGCGCAAGTCAAACTTGAAGCGATCATCCTTCGCAGGTAGGGGCAGTTTGTTTGGTTTTGGCACCGTAAACGCAGCCACTTCTTGCGCTGGCGTCCGCACCTCAAACGAGCAAAAGGCGAATGGCTGTTGAGACAGTTCCTCAAGCACAAAACCCTCTTCTGGCTCGACCAGCAGATCCACACGTTGGGCCGGACCAAGCAATAAGGGTGTATAGCCAAGCTCCATCGGGGCGTCGGGCAAAGCCTGTCCGTCAAACGCGAGAATTTTGCCGCCAAATCGGGCGGGATCAATGTCCAGAATGCGCGAGTTGCTGGCATTGACCAACCGCAATCGGGTGGGCGCATTCTTGGGCAGTGAAATAGTGGGTAGGCTTTGCCCGTTCACCGTGAGCCAATTGCCCATACGCCCCCCATGGCTCCAATCCATGGGCGCACCTAAACTCGCCGCATCAAACTTGCCTTCGCCATCCAACCGCCAATCATCAATAATCAAAAGATGATCTTGCGCTTCGGGTAATATTGAGCCATCCGCCGGTTCAACAATCAAACCGCCATAAAGGCCGCGGGCCACCTGTTCCCAGCTTTTGTGGTGCGCATGATACCAATAGGTGCCAGCATCAGGCGCCACGAATTCATAGGTGAAACGCCCACCGGGCGGCACAGGGTCTTGCGTTAATCCGGACACACCATCCATTTCGTTTGCGATCCGCAATCCATGCCAATGGATAGATGTTGGTTCCGGCAACGCGTTGGTAAACTCAATGGTCACCCGCTCCCCTTGCTTAATGCGCAAGGTCGGCGCGGTCACCTGTCCATTGTAGCTCCACAATGTGGATTCTTGAGCATCAGGTGCGGGGTGCAATTTGTGCTGCACTGGCTGTGCCACCAGTTTGAAACTGGTCCCGGCTCCCTCTTTCGCCCCGCTAATGGATGGCATCATAACCAGCGCCGCTGCGCCGCCACCTAATAGTTTCAGCGCATCTCGCCTACTGGGTTGCAACATCGGTTTCTCCCAACAAATAAATCGAAATGGCCTCAAGGTCTTTCGGTGCAAGAAATGATGTGCCGTCATGCACCACTTCAACCATGCTGCCGCCGAACACGTCACCGTCCGGTTTCACTCCGCTTTTCAACGCATAGGCAAGCGCACTTTGGGTCCAGCCTTTTTTCTTGAGCGCCGTCGCATGAATGGCAGGTGTTTTGCCACCGGTTGGAAGTTTGTTCGCCCCTTGTAAATCAAAGCTCGCTTTGCGCGCGCCAGCAAAATTACGTGGAGTATGACACGCACCACAATGGGCGGGGCCTCGCACGATATATTTTCCGCGATTCCAAATATCCGATTGGGTCTCGTCCGGCTCAAATGTAGAAAAATCCACAAACGCCGCGCGCCACAATTTCAATCCCGGCCGGAAGTTAAATGGAAACTTCATGGCGTGGGGCACCGAAGGTTCATCCACGGCAGGCACGGTTTGAAATGCCGCCCACAGATCGGCAATGTCCTGATCGGGCATCTTGGCATAAAACGGATATGGAAATGATGGATAATAGGGTTCCCCATCCGGAGAGACACCCTGGCGCACCGCTTTGGCAAACTCATCAATCGTCCATTCGCCCAAGCCATGTTCAGCGGATTGGGTGAGGTTGGGCGAGTAAAAGGTGCCAAAATCCGTGTCGAGCTCCACACCGCCAGCCAGGGCCGCTCCGCCATTTTCGCCATCCGTATGGCAAGCGATACAGCCCGACATTCTCGCCAAATAGGCGCCGCGTTTTGCATTACCTTCAAGTTGTTTCAATTCAGGTGGATTGCCAATGGGCCAAAACACAATGGCAATGGTGGACGCAACAGCTACCGCTGTTGCGCCCATCAAAAGCGCAATTAGTCTGTTCGCCATTACTTCTTCTCAACGCGAAATTTGCCATGGCAACTGGCACAGGTTTGCGCCAGCATATTGAACACGCCATCGGCGGGCATATTGGCAAGTTCTTCCGGGTCCATCATTTGCGAACCACCCATCATGCCACCAGTACTGCCCATCATGTCCGAGCTATCCATCATACCCGAACCACTCATCATATCTGAGCTGTCCATCATGCCACCATTGTTCTGGCCCTGCATCATTAGCCCGTTCGGCGCCGCAGCTTCCAATGCAACCGCATAGGTCTCGAGCTGTTTGGCAAGAATTTCAAACTCTGACCAGTCAGACCAGATTTCAGGCTTCGCCTCGGAAGGGGCACCATCAGTGCCCTCTGGAAACAATTTGGTCAGCGTTTCGCCCGCATGTTGCTGAATGGTTTGCGCATTGGTCTTGACCACATCAGCATTATAATCGACATCGCCGCGCATCATTGACGATAAGGATTTAACGGCATTCCCCATCGCCATCATGCCGTCCATACGTTCTTTAACAACACCGGTTGCACCCCCGTGGGCCAGCGCAGCCCCGGTGATTGCCAATGAAAACACAGCGCCGATTGTAAGTTCAATTTTGTTCATGATCGTCCTCTAAATTTTTGAAAAGCGGTTTGGGCTCAACATTTAGAGTCGGGGGGGAGGTATCTCCTGCGCGATCGACCGCGCCAAAAGCATCTGCAAATTGCTTTGCGCGTAACTATGGGCGATGGCCACAAAACCTGTCGGCAAGTGCCAGCCAGCAACAGCAATTTTCACGCCACAATGAACACTTGCCTGATCATCACAGCCCATTTCATAGCCAGTCTTGGCCGAATGTGCATGTGTATCTTGCGCAACCACTTCGTGTCCGTGATCGCCAAAAACCAACGTCGCCCCATTGACCGGCAATGCCGTCGCAATGGCAAGCACAAATGCGAGCGCCAAGAACGTCACATTAAGCAAACTGAGTTTATGGCAAGCTGTTCTAATCAATTCCGTTTGCCACCTGCAATTTTCGGATATAGGCAATTACCGCCTGCATATCACTTTCCTCAATGTCGACAGCTGGCATATTTCCAAACGGCCAGTGATGGGCGCGAACACCATTTTGCACGGCCAGCATAAAGGCAATGTCTGCATGATGGGAGGGTTCATAAATCTTATGCACAAGAGGTGGCCCAACTCCATCAAGTCCAGTTGCGTTTTCCCCGTGGCAACTGGCGCAATTCTCTTCAAATTTTGATTTTCCGAGCGCGGTCTGCCCACTCACCTCAATTGGCGTCACTGAAACCATCGGCGCGCGCGTCGGTGCGGGCGTATTGCTCCGCACATAAACGAAAGCCAATAGCGCCACAATGGCCAGCGCTGAGAGGATGAGGACGTTCTTGTTCATGTGGCCCTTGTGCCCAGACAAAAAGTTCAAAATTAGGCGATGAATAAAATCTTAACTAAAAATGTAGGTTCCAGCAGGGGTAAGGTCAATCACACGGTGCACAGTATGCCGAGGTTAAATTGCCGCAGTGCGCTACTTCTCCCTTGACCTTCCAGCGCTGGAAGGTTGCAACCTAAGCGCATACTAGATTTGTCGGGGAAGGATGCAGCATTGAAGTATGTTTTATTGGGATTTGTAATCCTTGGCCTTATCGGGGTGGGATATAACATGCTCACCGCCACAAATTATCCTGACACTCAAAATATGTCGGGGCGCGTCGCGGTCAACGCAACCGAGCTTTCGCCTCTGGCAGCAAAGGGCGAAGCAATCTTTAAAGCCAACTGCGCCAGCTGCCATGGTGAAAATGCAGGCGGCAGCGATAGCGGGCCACCATTGGTGCACGATATCTATAATCCGGGCCATCATGGCGACGGCGCATTTTTAAGCGCGGCGCAAAATGGTGTGCCGCAACACCACTGGAACTTTGGCAATATGCCGCCCCAACCGGATATGACCCAATTGCACATTGCCGCCATCGTCAAATATATTCGGGAACTGCAGGTGGCCAACGGCGTTGAGTACCAAGCACATAATATGTGATTGATAACACGACCACGAAGGGGGAGAGATGGAAAGCGACCAAAAGCAAGGTGACTATAAGGCCAACTCAATCTCCTTGAGCGGCACAGTTGCCATGGGCACCGGCGTTATGATTGGCGCAGGTATTTTCGCCCTCACGGGGCAGATGGCCGAACTCGCGGGCAACCTGTTCCCGCTCTCCTTTATCATCGGTGCAATTGTCACCCTGTTCAGCGCCTACAGCTACATCAAAATGTCGAACGCCTGGCCCTCTGCAGGGGGCATCGCGATGATCTTGCAAAAATGCTATGGCGCGGGCGCCGTTGCGGCGGGCGCAGCCTTGCTCATGGCCTTGAGCATGGTGATCGCAGAAAGCCTGGTGGCACGCACATTTGCCACCTATGTGTTGCGATTCTTTGATATTTCCGGCGGCATATTGGTGCCCGTTCTGGCTGTTGGCGTCATATTGTTCGCCTTTATCGTCAATATTGCGGGCAATCGTTCCATCGGCATGATTTCCATTGTTATGGCTGTGTTCAAAATCGCTGGTATTGGCCTGTTTGGCGGTGCCGCGCTTTGGGCCAGCGGCTTTGATTTCTCGATCACCCAAACCGCGTCATCAAATGTCGATGGGTTCGGTTTTGTCGCCTCGATCGCCTTTGGCATTCTCGCCTTTAAAGGCTTCACCACCATCACCAACAGCGGCGCGGAAGTCGAAAACCCGCATAAAAATGTGGGACGCGCCATTGTAATTTCAATCCTGATTTGCACGGCTACTTATTTGATGGTGGCCTTCGGGGTAAATGCCAGCTTGCCCATCGACCAAATCATCGCTGCAAAAGATTATGCGCTGGCCGAAGCCGCCGAGCCTGCCTTGGGCCAAATTGGCTTTACGCTCACCATCCTTTTGGCCGCAATTGCGACTGCGTCGGGCGTCATTGCCAGCATTTTTGCAGTGTCGCGCATGTTGGCCATGCTCACCGATATGAAGATGATCCCGCACAGCCATTTCGGCATGAGCGGCACGATCCAGCGTCACACATTAATCTACACTGTGGTGATTGCCTCATTTCTCGCGATCTTTTTCGACCTGAGCCGCATTGCGTCGCTTGGTGCCTTTTTCTATCTGGTGATGGATATGCTGGTGCATTGGGGCGTGTTCCGCTATCGCCGAAAAGAGATCGGGGCCTCCCCCTATATCTTAATCGCCGCATTGGTGTTCGATGCTGTCGTGCTGGCCGCATTTAGCATCACCAAAGCGGACAGCGACCCCACCATTGTGGTTATCGCGTGGGTGGCTATCGCTGCGGTCTTTGTGTTTGAGCGCTACTATCTGGGCAAATGGATTGCAGATCCAGAACAGCACGCTCACCACTAAAAATCACACAATTTGGCACGCGCTTTATCGCCAGGTGAGGCGCGGCAATTGCTGTTTGACTTGATCAAGGTCCAAAATATCCGGCAGGGAAATAACACCTGTTTGCTTTTGCACGTCCGCAGCTCGTGCACCCATTGCCGCAATTTCTGCGGTCAATTCGGACTGATCGCCCCCCAGCATCTCGATGCTCCCCAAAATCTGCTGCTCAGAATCATAAGCGACCGATTTTATCGAGGTTCGCACAGGGCCGACGGGCGGGAACTTCGACATCATGCCCGCTAAGAATCCCGAATGGCGACGCAACACAGTGCTGAACGGCAAACGCACCAATTGGCAAAGCACATTGTTCATCCAATTTGGCGCAACACCCACAAATGTCTGCGCGGCATGGAGATTATGTCGATTTGCGATGGATATTTGATCTGAAAAGCCAACACCAATCGCTGTCGCTTGCCGCGTTTTCGGCAATTCATATTCCACACCCATGAGCTGATCGCGCGGTGAAAGCACTTTTTGCGCACCATCAATCAAAACAGGGTAAGGACTGGCCAAGGCTTCAAAAAACCATTTGGTGGCCGCATAACCGTGATGCTCGCCCATGCCCATTTCAATGAAGGTGTGAATTCGGTCGACCTGAGCTTCCTGCTCCGCCAGTTTTGCTGCCATCAAATTGGTCAGCCCGGGCGATGCACCCACCTCGGTGATACAAAGGCTCTTTTGCCCATACTGGCCAAACAGCGCCCTCACCCGGTTTAAATAGTCCTCGGTGGCCGACACATCGATGAATGACAGGCCCGTTTGCGCCAGAGCCGACAGCCATTCGTCACTAATGGTTTCAACGGTGTTCACCACCACATCGCCTGGTTGAAACTGTCCGGCCACAACGGGGCCGTTCACATTCAATTCAATGGCTTTAGCCTGGTCGCCCAATTCACCGACCAACGCTTCCGCTTTGCCTAAATTGCGACCGGCGATGAAAAGTTCATCGCCCGCCGCCAGGGTTGTGATCAGGCTCTGCGCCACCGCAGAGCCGACATCACCATATCCGCCAACGATCCAATATCTTGTCACGACGGCCTCTAGCCTTGAGTCACAGCAACTGCTGCTGGCGCATTAAAGCGCCGCAAACGTAGTGCATTCCCCAAAACGAACACACTGGACAGCGCCATGGCCCCCGCCGCCAACATTGGCGACAACATTGTACCCGTGAACGGATAAAGAAGGCCCGCCGCAACAGGGATCAAGCTGACATTGTAGGCAAACGCCCAAAACAGGTTCTGGTGAATGTTTTTAATGGTCGCCTTCGACAAGGAAATGGCATTCGCCACGCCACGCATGTCGCCAGACATGAGCACCACATCAGCGCTTTCAATTGCAATGTCCGTGCCCGTGCCGATGGCCACACCCACATCTGCTTGAGCAAGCGCTGGCGCATCATTGATGCCATCGCCCACAAAGCTCACATGGGTATTGTTTTCTTGCAATTGCTTGATGGCATCCACCTTACCGGCAGGCAACACTTCGGCAATCACACTGTCGATCTTTAGCTCGCGCGCAATCGCCTCGGCCGTCGCCTTGTTGTCGCCTGTGATCATGGCCACTTTCAGCCCCAAATCATGCAAGGACTTGATTGCGGCTGGCGTGGTCTCCTTGATCGGATCAGCCACGGCAATAATGGCAGCGATCTTACCATCAATCGCGGCATAAAGCGGAGACTTCGCCTCGCGCCCCAACTGGGCAGCGATGTGCTCATGTTCGCTCAAATCATGACCCAATTTGACCATATAACGATCTGCGCCAACTTCGATTTTGCGACCATTGGCTTCCGCCTCGATCCCATAGCCGGTGACAGAGTCAAAACGCGTGGTCTCTGGAACGTCCAATCCCCGCTCCTTCGCCGCCACCACAATGGCTTCAGCGATCGGATGTTCTGAATTGGCTTCTGCCGCAGCGACAAGGGAAAGCGCTTCGGCTTCGTCGAAGCCATTCAGTACATTCAAATCGGTCAAAACGGGTCGGCCCAAGGTCAATGTGCCAGTCTTGTCCACGGCCACAACATGGGTGTTTTTCAAATCCTGCAACGCCTCGCCATTGCGGAACAACACGCCCATTTCAGCGGCACGACCTGTGCCCACCATAATGGAGGTTGGCGTCGCCAGCCCCATGGCACAAGGACACGCAATGATCAGCACGGCAACGCCATTGATCAACGCGAATGAGAGGGCAGGATCTGGCCCAAAGAACAGCCACACAGCAACCGTCAGCGCCGCGATCAACATCACGAAAGGCACAAATATTGCAGTGACTTTATCCACCAAGGCCTGGATCGGTAGCTTGGCCCCTTGAGCGTTTTCAACCATTTTGATGATCTGCGCCAACGCACTATCAGCACCAACTTTGGTCGCTTTAAATTCAAAGCTGCCTGTTTTATTGATCGTCCCGCCAATCACTTCGCTGCCGGTCGTCTTTTCCACCGGCACAGGCTCGCCGGAAATCATGGCCTCATCAACAAAACTGCTGCCCTTGGTCAATTCACCATCAACGGGCACCTTCTCGCCGGGACGCACGCGCACAATGTCTCCGGCCACAACTTCATGCAAAGGCACTTCAACAAAGGCCCCATCGCGCAAAACATGCGCAGACTTGGCCTGCAACTGCATCAATTTGGTGATCGCTTCGCTGGTGCGCCCCTTCGCCCGGGCTTCAAGCACGCGCCCAAGCAAAATGAGCGTGATGATCACGGCACTGGCTTCGTAATAAACATTCGCCGTGCCTGCAGGCAAAATGCTGCTGGCAAATGTGGAAACAACTGAATATCCCCACGCAGCGGAAGACCCTAGCACCACAAGAGAATTCATTTCCGGGGCCATGCGCAACAGGGCAGGAATACCCTTTTTATAAAACACCATGCCCGGACCAAATTGCACAATGGTCGCCAGCAGGAAGTAGAAATAATAAAGGTTTTGCCGTCCAATATTTTCCATCAAAAGGCTGTGCACACCCGGAATAAAGTGTGAGCCCATTTCCAGCACAAAAAGCGGCACGGTGAAAATTGCCGCAACCCAAAGATTGCGTTTCAGCGTCTGATATTCGGCATCTTTTTTGGCGCTGCGATCCTCATGCGCGCTGGGCTCATCAATCTGGGTCTTCGCCACATAGCCCGCATTTTTTACAGCAGCAATCAGATCCGCCACAGCGACATTCGATGCGGCCTCAACATGGGCGCTCTCGGTCGCCAAATTCACATTGGCGCTCAAAACGCCTTCAACTTTTTTAAGGCCATCTTCCGCGCGCTTCACGCAGGAAGCACATGTCATGCCTTCAATATCGAGGGTGATTGTTTTTGTCGGCACCCCATATCCGGCAGTTTCAATTGACCGGATTACATCGGGAAGGCCCGCGACATCTTTCATCTGGATACGCGCGGTTTCTGTGGCGAGGTTGATCGACACATCCGAAACGCTCTCAACGCCAGAAATAGCCGTTTCGGCGCGTTTGACGCAGGAGGCGCAACTCAGGCCGGAAATGGACAGATTGAGGATTTGATCTTCGGTCTTCACTTGGGCGGACATGGCTTTTCTTTCGCTTGAATCTTGACGATTTCGGCCAACTTAATCCTTCCAGTCACTATAAGGTCAAGGCGTTATTTTTATTATCTGCCGACACGCCGAAACACATCATTGCCCTTCAACACCATGATGGATTTTTCGAGTACCTTAGCGCCGCGCGTCCTGCTTAATCATGTCGGCGGCTTTTTCTGCAATCATGATAACAGGCGAAGCGGTATTGCCCGAAACAATCTTTGGCATGATAGAAGCATCAACCACGCGAAGCCCCCCAATTCCATGCAGCTTTAGGGTTGGATCAACGACACTGTTTTCATCATTACCCATTTTGCAGGTGCCAACCGGATGAAAGATTGTGGTGGCAATATTGCCAGCTTCAAACAACAACTCCTCATCGGTCTTCTTGTCCGGCCCCGGCAAAATCTCTTCCGGCGCAAAAGGCTTCAAACGTTGGGCTGTCATAATCATGCGCGCCTGCCGCAAAGACTTTACCGCCACATCCTGATCAGATTTTGCGCTCAAATAATTTAATTTAATGTTGGGCTGCGCCTCCAGATTGCGCGAAACAATGTGGCTGTTGCCCACACTATCCGGCCGCAAATTGCACACCGAAACGGTGATCGCCGGAAAGGGGTGAAGCGGATCGCCCAGCTTGTCCGTTGAGAGCGGCTGCACATGATATTCAAGATTGGGCGTTTCCAGTGACGGATCGCTTTTCGTGAACAAACCAAACTGGCTCGGAGCCATCGACATGGGACCACTTTGGTTGAACGCATATTTGGCCGCAATGCCAATTTTGCCGATCCAACTGTTGGCAGCCTCATTGAGCGTTTTCGTATTATGCACTTTATAAACGGTGCGGATCTGCAGATGATCCTGCAAATTTTCACCCACCCCATTGGCTTCATGCAACACCTCAATGCCAAAATCACTCAGGACATCAGGGCGCCCGATACCGGAATGTTCCAGGATTTTGGGTGAGTTGATCGCCCCAGCGCTCAACACGATTTCACGCTTGGCCATTGCATTCACCAATTGGCCTTTATGGTGGTAGGCAACGCCCGTCGCCTTCTTCCCCTCCAAAATAATGCGGTCCACCAAGGCATTCGTGACCACTTTCAAATTGGGACGTTTCATGGCGGGTCGAAGAAAGGCCTTGGTTGCATTCCAGCGTACGCCGTTCTTTTGATTAACTTCAAAAAAACCAGAGCCTTCATTGCTGCCATCATTGAAATCATCGGTCGGCATATAGCCAAATTCAGCCGCGGCTTCCTGAAAGGCTTCAAGAATGGGCCATTTCAACCGCTGCTTGGTCACTTTCCACTCGCCATTGCCGCCATGAAAGGCAGACTGGCCCTTGTGATGATCTTCAGATTTCAAGAAATAGGGCAGCACATCGTCCCAAGACCAGCCCGAATTGCCCATTTGCTGCCAGATATCGTAATCACGCGCCTGACCGCGCATATAGATCATGCCGTTGACGGACGTGCAGCCACCCAACACCTTGCCCCGCGGATAAACCAGCGACCGCCCGTTCAACCCCTCTTCATGGGCAGTTTTCATCATCCAATCGGTGCGTGGATTGCCGATGCAATAAAGATAACCCACAGGGATATGGACCCAATGATAATTGTCATTGCCCCCCGCTTCCAACAACAACACCTTGTGCGCCGGGTTTTCGCTCAAACGATTGGCCAACACGCAGCCAGCAGTGCCCGCCCCGATGATGATATAATCCCAGTCACCTTCTGGTTGGAATGCTTTATCCATTTGAACCAACGCACCTCAATTGCCACGTAACATCGCCACTATAGCAAACAGAAGACCGCAAAAAATGATCGCCGGCAATCGAAATGCGTTTTGAGGCGGCTTAACCGATAAGGGACGCGCAAAAACTGGTGAGTCTAGGCCGCATTTTCGGGTTCATAGATGCCTGAAATGGCTTGCACCAACTTATCCTCAGTCACGTTTGATGACGTGAATGTATGGACAATTTCGCCATGAAACATCGCGACAATCTTATCGGAAACACTCAAGATCTCAGGCATTTCTGAGGAAATGACGATGATGGCGTAACCTTGGCCCGCCAGCTCACGGATGAGGTTGTGAATTTCAGACTTTGATCCCACATCAATGCCGCGCGTGGGTTCATCCACAATCAGCAGATTTGGGTGCATGGACAGCCATTTGCCAATGACAATTTTTTGCTGATTGCCACCAGACAAATTACCAACTGTTTGTTTCCAGTTGGGAGTCTTGATTTCAAGCTGGTCACGATATTTTTTGAAAATCTCTTGCTCAGATTGAGGCGCTGTGAGGCCGCTCACGGTGAGATCATCAATTTGCGGCAAGGTCATGTTGTCGCGGCAATTCATGCCCAACACAAGCCCCTGCCCTTTGCGATCTTCCGGCACCAATGAAATACCGTGCGCAATCGCATCTGCCGGCGAATTGATCTCAACTTTTTCGCCATTCAAAAAGATTTCGCCGCTGGATTTATTGCGCATGCCGAAGATCGTCTCGGCCACCTCGGTGCGGCCAGCACCAACAAGACCATAAAAGCCAACAACTTCGCCCGCATGAACTTTAAAACTCACATCTTGAAACAGCTTGCCACAGCTAAGTCCTTTCACCTCCAATGCAACATCGCCATTGGATTGGGAAAGGTCGGGTCGCGTATGCTCCAAGCTGCGGCCAATCATAAGCTGTGTAAGCTCGTCCTGATTGGTGTCGCTGGCCTTTAGCGTGCCGCGATATTCGCCATCCCGCAAAACAGAGATACGGTCAGATATTTTGAATATCTCTTCCATGCGGTGAGAAATATAAACGATGCCCACGCCGCGTGATTTCAAATCTTCGATAATGTCAAAAAGCACCACTTTTTCCGCATCGGTGAGGGACGCGGTCGGTTCATCAAAAATAACCGTAGTTGCCTCAACTGTGAGCGCGCGCGCGATCTCCACCATTTGCTGGTTGGCAATAGAGAGATCGCCAACAATGGTTTGCGCATTGAAGTTGCAATTCAGCCGCCCCAGTATTTCGTCAACATCGCTGAAGAGCTTGGACCAGTCCACACGGCCCAAGCTCTTGCGGGGGAGTTCACCCATATAGATGTTTTCAGCCACAGAAAGCTCTTCCGCCAAGCTGAGTTCTTGGTGAATAAAGACAATGCCTTTGCCTTTGGCTTCCAGCGGTGTGCGCAAAATTGTTTTTTCCCCGGCGACCAGAATGTCGCCTTCGTCCGGCTGGTAAATGCCACCAAGCACCTTCATCAGCGTTGATTTGCCGGCGCCATTCTCGCCCATAAGGGCGTGCACTTCGCCGGGCAGGATGTCGAGGCTGACATGGTCAAGCGCGATCACGCCGGGAAATGTTTTGACGATGTCTTTCAGTTCAAGGACTGGCGCTTGTGCACTCATGAGTTTAACTCCTCTTCGCCCTTCCGGTTCAACTGGCGGTCTAGGTAAAGCACCACAATCAAGATGCTGCCGATAACCAGATTGACCATTGCTGTGTCTGCACCGATATGACCCAGGCCTTTCCGCATCAATTGGATGGCAATCACGCCGCCCACAGTGCCGATGATGGAGCCTCTGCCGCCTGTGAGTTTGGTGCCACCAAGCACCACGGCGGTGATGATCCAAAGCTCATACAACATCCCATCATTGGGGTTTACCGAGCCACTTGCTGAATAGAAGGTGGCTGAACTGATGGCGACCAAGAGGCCGATCAAGACATAGTTCCAAACCATATGTGGACCAACGCGAATGCCAGCATTTACCGCAGCGGTGCGGTTGTCGCCAATGGCGAAAGCGTTGCGGCCATGCACTGTGCGTTTGGTGAGCCACCAGGTGAATAAGATACACCCGGCAAAAATCAGGATTGGCAAGGGAATGCCAAGCGGTGCCGATTCCGCGATATCCACCAATGTCCAGTTCAAATGATAGGTGGGTTGCTCGCCATTATATAAGAACACCAAGCCGCGATAACCCAGCATCGACCCAAGGGTCACGATAAAGGCATCAACCCCGGTTTTCCATACAATGAAGCCATTGATGGCGCCGAGCACGACGCCCACAAGGATCGCCAACGCCCAAGCAATAACGATAACTCCATCGCCTAGCCCGGCAAAGATTGGCCAGGTCATGGAATCCAGCATGACAATGGCACACAATGCGAAGATGGGGCCAACGGACAAATCAATATTGCCATTGATCATGATGATGGTCATGCCCAGCGCAATGATGCCCAAGGGGACCGTTTGTTTGATCAGCAAGAGCATGTTGTCGGGGGCCAAAAAGTTGCCGTCCGACAGGGAGAGAAACTCACCTGCGATGCCGAAAAAGGCCAGTTCAAGCGCGATGAATATCCAGATGGCGCTGTCTTGAAGGCGTTTTGCGAGATTTGTGTTTTTCATCATCATATCCAATCAGGCTATCGGTGACCAAAGTTGGCCACGTTTGGCTGCGATATCGAGCCAGACTGCCAAGATGATGATGACCCAAGTCACAATATATTGGACGTAAAATTCAAGCCCGACCAACAAAAGGCCGTTTTGAATAAAGCCCAAAATGAGCACGCCAATAACGGTTTTAAAAATGGTGCCTGACCCGCCCAGAAGCGACGCCCCGCCCAGAATGACGGCCGCGAGGACTTGAAGCTCGAGACCCTGGCCAACAGTGTTTTGACTGCCAAGACTACGGCTGGCCTGAATGAGGCCCGCCATGGCAACGCAGAACGAGGAGATCAGGTAACAATAAAACACAATACGGGCCCGCGGAATGCCGGAAAATATGGCCGCGACGCCATTGCCACCCACGGCATAAACTTTGCGCCCAAATGGGGTTTTGGACAGCACCAATGTGAGGCCCGCCGCCAACAACGCAAACATGAGAATAGGCACCGGAACGCCCAAAAGTTCGCCTTGGCCGAAAAAGCCAAACCACGTGCCATCCTTATCGGCAATATCCATGTTTTTGCCGCCGCTATAGGTCAAGGTGAGGCCATGAATGGCGGACAACATCCCCAAGGTAACGATCAAGGAATTGAGCTTGAGATAGCCAACAAGAAAACCGATCAAGGCGCCAAGGGCCATGGTCATAGCGAACATGGCTGGAATGCCCAAAAGCGGACCCAATTTGTCATGCAGGTCGAGGACGACGATTGTTGAAAACGACATCATTGAGCCAACGGACAGGTCAAGATTGCCGCTGACCACCACGAAGGTGACGCCAATGGCCATCACACCAAGAATGGCAGAAGAGCGCACCACACCCAACAAATTATCAGAGTTGATAAAGCGCGGATTGAGCAGTGCAAATGCAATCATAAATAGAATGAAAGCGACCAAGATGCCGTGCTTTGCGAGTATCTCGCCGACAGCTTTCAAATGACTTTGCGCCATGGTTCCCCCCTCCGAGACCTAACCGATGCGTGCAGTGAGTTCTTTGGTATTATAACGGGAAACCGGCACGCATGGATTGCCATGCGCGCCAATTTCAGGAGTGATTAGAATACGGGCTTATCAAACTCTGACATATTGTCCTGAGTGATTTTTGGCGTATCGAAATAGTTCAAGAACGGAATGTCTTTACCGTCCAAAACATCAATCGCTGTTTGAAGCGCGGCTTCAGCATCATCAACGGGTGATTGGTAGATTGACCCCCAATATTCTCCGCGACCCATGGCTTCATAGCCTACAGCAAAGTTTGTAGCGCCAACAAAGATGATGTCTCCAGCACGGTCGGCTGCTTTGGCAGCATTTAGGGCACCTACACCCATATTGTCGTCACCAGAATAGACGCCATCAATATCGTCATACTTGACCAAGAAGGCCTCCATAACCTGTTGTGATTTCTCGCGGTTCCAGTCACCAGGCTGTGTTTCCACCAGCGTCACATTTGGGCAAACCTCTGGAAGGCGATCTTCAAAGCCGCCGGCCCGCTCGATGGCGGTTGTGTAGCCAGGCTGGCCAGAAATCTGCACAACTTGTGCTTCGTTTTCGATACCCATTTCTTTAAACTTGTCGCACATAATTTCAGCGGAGCGTGCGCCCTGGGTGACATTATCTGGGCCAGAGAATGAGCGGACAAAGTCAAAGCCTTCTTCGGCAATGTTTGAGTTGGTGACAATGACTGGAATGCCAGCATTATGCGCCTTGCGCACCGCTGGAATTACCGCTTGGCCATTGGTTGGCCAAATGATAATCGCATCTACATTTTGCTGGATAAGGTCTTCCATTTGAGCGATCTGCCGCGCAACGTCACCGCCGGCGTCTAGCACAACCGCATCAACTTTATCATTGGCTTCTGCCGCAGCGATAAAGGCCTTTTCATATGTGGTTTGATAGCTGTCCACGCCAACATTGTTTTGCGTAATGCCGATTGTGTAATCGGCCGCAGCAGCAGCGCCAACCATGGCAAAGCTCGCTAAAGCTGTTGTTGTGACGAGCGTTTTTCGAAAATTCATTTTGTTCCTCCCAATGAATTCGTCTGATTTGAATTCAGAAATGTCCTTGCGATGAAGCGCAGTGCCATTCTGCAAGCGGCCATCCAAATTCGAACGGCTTGCCTTATTCAAGCAAATAACCCGTCCCGAAATAGCCTGAAAAATCTCCAAAATGGATATTTAGGTATCCAAAGTGGATAAATTCGTCGTTTAATTGAGTTCACTTTGAACATTTTATGGAGAGGTAAATGCCGAAAGGAAAACAAAATGGTTCTCGACGGTCAAAGACATCATTGGCGCACGCTATAGAGGCGAGGTCAACTAGAATGGGGAGGAGTGGCACTTCAGAGCAGGTTATATCGCCGTCTAATCGCGTTGAGATTCTTCAGACTGTGGAGTTTCTCGATAGTTTCATGGACGAGCTGGACAACACCTTTGAGGTATATGCGCCAAATCCATATATCAGAATGTCATTACATCTTATTCAAAACCACTTTTTAGGAAAGACCGTGACCCCCACCTCACTGATTGGTGCGTCCGGTGTGCCCTATGCGACCGCAAATCGGCGCTTGAATGAGATGGTGGAGTTGGGCTTGGTGGATCAGCGCCCGCGCACGCCTTCGGGCAAAACCTTTTCGATGCACCCCAGCGAAAAACTGATCAAATCTTGGATGCAATTTTCCGAACGAGCGAAACGGTTGGCAGGACAAAGCTTTGTGCCAGCAGAGCAGGCGCGAGAGAATGACGAATACTACTTTGGCGGCTCCTATATGGCCGCAAAGTCCATTCCGCCGATCAAGATTTTGCCCGAACCATTGAAGTTGAATGGTGGAGTGCGCGTGCTGGTGCATGGCGATCCCACTTTTATGGTGATGGAGTCCCTCAAGCGCCAGTTTGAACAGGTGATCGGCACACCCATTCAGCAACGCGCCTTTTCAATCGATCGGCTGCGCGAAGAGATATTGCGCAATGCTGAACGCAAAAACAGCATGTATGACATCGTGGCCATCGACTTGCCGTGGGTGGGCGAGCTGGTGAGCAAAAATGTGCTCTTGCCGCTGGATTCTGTGATGGATCTGCCGCGTTTAGATCCGGCAGATTTTCATACCGCCGGTTGGTCCGCCACCCATTGGGATGGCCGCGCCTATGGCGTGCCCGCGCAAACGACACCGGAATTGTTGTTTTATCGAAAAGACATGTTCGCGCAGGCGGGCATTGAACCACCTGAGACAACCGATGAAGTGCTGCGTGCCGCAAAGTATTTTCATGATCCCGCCCATGGCAAATATGGCATTGCCTGGAATGCGGCGAAGGGCACGGCCCTCGGCCATACATTCTTGATGACGCTTGCTGATTTCGGCCAACCCATTTTGGATTTACCGCAAATTGCCGGTGGCTTTGACGCCACCCACTTAGCAAAGGGCGACCATAAGATTTGTATTGATACGGATCTTGGGCGATATGCCGCTGAATATTTGCTGCAACTTTTGCAATATTCGCCGCCCAATATTTTGTCCATGTCATGGTTCGAACGGGTCCGGCCTTATGCGGCTGGCGATATTCCCATGGCATATGGGTATACCCTGCTCGCCCCCTATTTTGAGCAAGATCCGACATCGCCTGCTTCCGGTAAAACTGGATATTTACCGCACCCATCTGGGCGCGGCGCGCGGCATGTTGCACCTGTTGGCGGATATGCCTTGGCCATCCCCACAAACATTGCGCCCGAAAGGCTGCACGCGGCTGCCGAGGCACTCATGGTGTTCACGTCCCCCGAGGCGCAAAAGCTTTATGTGCAAAATGGCAGCCTGACCAATCCGCGATATTCCGTGGCCGCAGACCCGGAGGTGCGCCGGTCTTCAACTGTATTTGAGGCCGTTGACGGGATGTCTTGGCGTGACGAACTTCAATTTTGGCCCCGGCCACCCATCCCACAGATAAGCGAAATCATCCGCGCATGTGGCGAGGAGCTACACGACATGTTGCGGGGTGTGCAAACCGTAAAAAGTGCACTCCAACGGGCGCAGGAACGCGCCGAAAAGATAATGCAAACATAGGATTTGAGGAGGATAAAATGGACCCTAATCGTTTGAAAGGAAAAAATATTCTGATCACTGGCGCCGCCCAGGGCATGGGCGCAGCCAACGCAGAATATTTTGCAGCACAGGGGGCAAATGTTTGCCTCGGTGATATCAATATGGATGGGGTTCAAGAGGTTGCGGAACGCATCAACAGCGCCGGCGTAGGCGAAGCTGTTGCCGTAAAACTCGACGTCACCAAGCGCGATGAAAACGCCGCGGCGGTAGCAAAAACCGTTGAAGCCTTTGGCTCAATCAATGTCGCCTTGCTCAATGCGGGCATCAACAAGCCACGCATGTTTATGGATATCGATGAAGAAAACTGGGACATGATCATGAATGTGAACGCCAAAGGCATGCTGTTGGGCATGCAAGAGGCGGCACGGCAAATGATCAAGCAAGGTCCAATGGAGGACCACCCCTATAAGATCATCAATGTGGGATCGATCGTATCCCGCACAGCCTTTTTGGATGTTATTCCTTATTCCTGCTCCAAATATGCAGCCCTTGCCATGATTATTGGCGGCGCTAAAGCGCTTTGGGAGCACAAAATCACCGTCAATGGATATGGCCCCGGCGTCGTGAAGACCGAGCTTTGGGAGCAGTTGGACAAGGATTTGGTCGAGATCGGCATGTTCGAAAAAGAAGGACAGTCGATGGATCATTTGGCCCAAACCATGATCTTGATGAAGGAGCTTTCCACGCCCGACGACGTGAAAGGCACCGCCGCTTTCCTTTGCTCCGATGAGAGCGATTATATGACCGGCCAGCTTCTCATGATCGATGGCGGCATGATCATGCAGTGATCGCATTCGACATCACCCAATTCTAGCAGCAATACGCGCCATCCAAAGTGGATATCTGGTGCTTTGCCGTCCGCTTATTGAGCCTGTTTAAAGGACACTGAAATGACAAATGCTCTTACGCCTAATCTATTAACACCACAGGATTTAGACCCACGCTGGCAGTGGGAAGGTCGCCTTCCGGCTTGGGGGCACACGTCTGTGGACTTTGAAAAACGCGTCGATCATGATCGCTTGCGCCGCTATCGACTGTCCCGCACCAGAGAGGCACTTAAGGCCTCTGATTGCGGCACCCTCTTGTTGTTCGATGTGAACAATATTCGTTATGTCAGCGCCACCAAAATTGGCGAGTGGGAACGGGACAAAATGTGCCGCTTCTGTTTGTTGACTGGTGATGACGCCCCTTATGTATGGGATTTCGGCTCTGCCGCCATGCATCACAAAAAATACTCAGATTGGCTTGTTCCCGACCATTGTCGGGCAGGTGTGGTCGGCATGCGCGGGACAATTCCCCCTAGCTTCGGTCTAATGAAAAAATATGCCGAAGAGATCGCCGGTCTAATTCGCGACGCCGGCATGATCGATATGCCCGTGGGTGTCGACTATGCCGAAACAGCCATGTTTTACGCCTTGAAGGAGGCAGGATTGAACGTTGTTGATGGCCAGCAAATTATGCTGGGCGCACGTGAAATCAAAAACTGGGATGAAATTCAGCTGCTGACCCAAGCCGCCTCCATGGTGGATGGCGTCTATCATATGATTTATGAAGAGCTGAAGCCCGGCGTACGTGAAAACGACATTGTCGCCTTGTCCAACAAGATGCTCTACGAAATGGGCTCAGACGATGTTGAAGCGATCAATGCGATTTCTGGCGAACGCTGCAACCCGCATCCACACAATTTCACCGACCGTTTGTTCCGGCCAGGTGATCAGGCCTTTTTCGATATTTTGCAAAGCTATCAGGGCTACCGCACTTGCTATTATCGCACGTTCAATATCGGGACTTCGACGCCGGTTCAGCGCGACGCTTATGTGAAATGCCGTGACTGGTTAGATGCGGCCATTCAAGCCATTAAGCCAGGTGTGGGCACCGACCAAGTGGCCAAACTTTGGCCAAAGGCGGAAGAGTTTGGTTTCCCTGATGAATTGTCAGCTTTTGGCTTGCAATTTGGCCATGGCTTGGGCCTCGCACTGCATGAGCGCCCGATCATCAGTCGTGCTGTGAGCTTGGACAATCCAATGGAAATCAAGACAGGTATGGTCTTCGCGCTCGAAACCTATTGCCCTGCTGCTGACGGATATTCCGCCGCTCGGATCGAAGAAGAAGTGGTGGTGACGGACACCGGCTGTGAAGTGATCAGCTTGTTCCCGGCTGCGGAACTTCCAATCGCCAATCGATATTAATTGGGTGGCAAATTCATGAGCAGAAACAGCAAAAAATCAAATGATGAGGCGTATGTGCGCATGTACCAACAAATGGTACGTATCCGCGCATTTGAAGACAATGCCAACAAGCTTTATCTAGCGGCCAAAATGCCCGGCTTGACCCATATGTATTCGGGTCAAGAGGCGGTGGCCGTTGGCATTTGCGAAGCGTTGAAAAGCACGGACAAGATCACCTCCACACACCGTGGCCACGGCCATTGTGTGGCCAAAGGGGCAGACTTTAAAGAAATGTTCTGCGAGCTGTTGGGCAAGGAAGAAGGCTATTGCCGCGGCAAAGGCGGGTCCATGCACATTGCCGACCAAGAAAATGGCAATCTGGGGGCCAATGCGATTGTGGGCGGCAGCGCCGGCATTGCAACCGGTGCGGCGCTTTCCGCCAAACATTTGGGCAAGGATGATGTGACCGTGTGCTTTTTCGGCGACGGGGCATTGGGCCAAGGTCTGCTTTATGAAGTCATGAACATGGCGGCGCTCTGGAATTTGCCGGTCATTTATGCCTGCGAAAACAATCTCTACGGCGAATATACCAAGGTGGAAGAAATGGCCGCGGGTGAACTCACCGCGCGGGCAAAAGCCTTTGGCATTGAGGCGCACATCGTTGACGGTCAGGATGTTTTAGCCGTGAATAAGCTCAGCCAGGATCTGGTGGCACGCGCCCGCAAAGGCGAAGGCCCCTTCTTTATGCAGCTCAACACATATCGCTATCATGGGCACCATGTGGGCGACATCAACCGCGAATATTATCGCCCGAAATCTGAAGAAGAGCTTTGGAAAACGGAACGCGACCCCATCAGCAATTTCGCCAAATGGCTGCTGAAGGAAAAAGTGCTGACGGAAGCCGAACTCAATCAGATTGAAAAAGACGTGCAGCAAGACGCGAAAGACGCTGTCACCTATGCGGAGGCGGCGGACTACCCCGATGTGTCTGAAGTGACAATGCATGTGTACAAGCAAAATCAGGGCGAAGGAGCGTCACAATGAGGGAAATAACACTCTCGAAAGCGGTCAATGAAGCCATTGCTGAAGAAATGCGCCGCGACCCGACCATCTTTTTGATGGGCGAAGACGTTGCAGAAGCGGGCACACCATTTAAGGTGCTTTCCGGCCTCGTAGAGGAATTCGGCACCGAGCGGATTGTCGATACGCCCATTTCAGAACCCGGCTTTATGGGTCTTGCCGTTGGCGCGGCGATGACCGGCTCTCGCCCCATCGTCGACTTGATGTTTGGCGACTTTATCTTTCTGGTGATGGACCAATTGTGCAACCAAGCGGCCAAAACCCACTATATGTCTGGCGGCAAGCTCAGCGTGCCTTTGGTGCTGCGCACTAATCTGGGGGCCACGCGGCGCTCGGCGGCCCAGCACTCACAGTCTTTGCATGCGCTGGTGGCGCATATTCCGGGCTTGAAAGTGGCCATGCCCTCAAGCGCCTATGAAGCCAAAGGCTTGATGAAAACCGCTATTCGAGATGAGAACCCCGTTGTCATTTTCGAAGACAAACTGATGTATAATGACAAGGCGCCTGTGCCCGAGGAAGAATACCTGATCCCCTTTGGTGAGGCGAACATCTTGCGCGAGGGACGCGACATCACACTGATCGGCACCTCATCGATGGTGCAGGTGTGTGAAAAGGCGGCGGACATGCTGGCTGAACAAGGCATCGAGGCCGAAGTGATCGACCCACGCACGCTTGTGCCGCTGGATGAAGACAGCTTGATTAACTCAGTGAAGAAAACCTCGCGGGCCATTGTGGTCGATGAGGGCCACCAAAGCTATGGCATCACGGGCGAAATCGCCAGTCGGCTAAATGAAAAGGCATTCTATTATCTGGATGCACCTGTGCAGCGCATGGGGGCGATGGATGTGCCCGTGCCATTTTCGCCCGCATTGGAGGACATTACCGTGCCAACGCCAGAACGTGTTTTTGAGCAGGCACTGAAATCCGTGAAGGGGGAATTGTTCCATGGCGCATGAGATTATTATGCCCGCGCTCGGCATGGCTCAAGACACGGGCTTGATCGTGTCTTGGCTCAAAAATGAGGGCGACAAAGTTGATGTCGGCGACGCCTTGATGGAGGTTGAAACCGACAAAGCCACCATGGAAGTTGAAGCGGAAGCCGCTGGGTTTTTGACCAATGTTCGTGCCAAAGCGGGCGAAGATGTGCCAGTTGGCGATGTCATTGCCTATATTTCCGAGTCGGCCGACGAAGTGGTTGAGGGCGCGCCGAAAGAACAAGCGGCAGCCGCGCCAGCGCCAACCGAAACACCAACGCCAAAAGCTGATCCAAAGCCAGAGCCCGCAGCGGCCAGCCCAGATGAACCGCCAAAATCGGCAACAGCAACTGTGCCGGAGAAAGCAGCGCCCAGCAGCGCTAACCAAGGGCAAATTTTGGCGTCACCAAAGGCTAAAAAAGCGGCCTTTGATGAAGGTCTGGATCTGTCGCAACTGGCGGCAAAAGGTGTGCCGCAACCCTATCACGTCAAAGATTTGGACATGTTGCGGGCGGATCGGGCGGCTGGTGTTCAGCCACAGATGGCGGGACAAACCTTCCACATTTCAGCGCGGGTGCCAGGTAAAATGGTGCGTGCATTTAAGGAATGGTTGGACGACAATCAGCAGGATGAAATCGCAGACCGCGCCATTTGGCTGGGCTTTGCCTCCAGCGCCTATCGGGAAGCGTTGGGCATGAACGAGGATGATGTCAACATTCTGTCCAACACATCGAAAGGCTATGCGGGATATATCAATGCCGATCGGCAAAAACTGTCTGAAATCGAGCCTGCATCGGTTGAAATTGCGCCCTCATTTGTGGTGCGCGATCTGACAGGTACGTCCATTCAAGCGTTGCAATTGAGCGCGCCAACTTGTCCGGTGCTGTCGATCTCAAAACCGAAGAATGCTTATCTCATCGCACTGGATTTCCAGGCAGATCAATTGAGTGATGAGCAGGCCATTGATTTCATCACTTCATTTACGGCACGATTGAACGAACCTTTGCGACATTTGCTTTAAGGAGCGGATTATGGATCACACAAATCTATATATAAACGGGCGCTGGGCCGAAGGCGCGAGCAATGAACGGTTCGATGTTATCAATCCTGCAACTGAAGAAGTGTTGGCCAGCGTGGCCTCAGCCGAGATTGCAGATGCAGATGCCGCGCTAGATGCGGCCCAGGCTGCCTTTGAGGTTTGGAACCAGAAGTCACCACGTGAGCGCGCTGAAGTTTTGCGCAAGGCGTGGGAATTGATGACCGCGCGGCTCGATGATTTTGCCCGCATGATCACGCTGGAAAATGGCAAAGCCAAAAACGACGCGATGGGCGAAGCCACCTATGCGGCTGAGTTTTTCCGCTGGTTTTCAGAAGAAGCGGTGCGCTTGGATGGCCTGATCACCCAGGCCCCCGCCTCTGGCGCGCGCATTGTGGTGCAGCATAAGCCTGCTGGCATCGCGGTGCTGGTCACGCCATGGAATTACCCCGCGGCCATGGGCACACGCAAAATTGCCCCGGCCCTTGCCGCTGGTTGTCCCGTGATCATCAAGCCCGCGTCAGAAACACCCCTGACGATGCTCGCATTGATGCCCTTGCTGGAAGAAGCTGGCGTGCCCAAAGGGCTGGTGAACGTGCTGCCCACGCAAAAAACGCGCGAGATGGTGGATCACATGCTGCACGATCCACGCGTACGCGTGATTTCGTTTACCGGGTCAACCGGGGTTGGTCGCAAACTTTTGAAAAGTGCGGCGGATCAGGTCTTAAAGCCCGCCATGGAACTTGGAGGCAATGCGCCCTTTATCGTGTTTGAGGACGCGGATATCGACAAAGCCGTTCAAGGGGCCATGCTGGCCAAAATGCGCAATCTGGGCGAAGCCTGCACAGCTGCCAACCGCATCTATGTGCATAAAGATGTGGAACAGGAATTTGTCAAAAAACTCGTTGACGCCATGGGCGCGCTGAAGGTGGGCAATGGCGTGGAAGAAGGGATCGATGTTGGCCCGCTGGTCAATGCAGATACCCGCGATAAAGTAGCCGCCTTTGTAGAGGACGCCGTCGCCAAGGGCGCAAAAATTGAACTCGGCGGCAGTTTGCCAAATGGCAAAGGCTTCTTCTATCCGCCGACCATCATGACCAATGTCTCCGAGGATGCAGAATGTGTACATGACGAGATTTTCGGCCCAGTTGCAGCTATTCAATCCTTCACGGATCAAGACGACGTAATCCGCCGCGCCAATGACACTGAATATGGTTTGGTGGCCTATGTGTTTTCCGAGAACATGAAGCGGGCCATGCAAGTATGTGAGCGCCTGGAATATGGCATGGTGGGCCTCAATCGCGGGCTTGTTTCCGACCCTGCAGCGCCATTTGGTGGTGTAAAACAATCGGGGCTCGGTCGCGAAGGCGGCCACGAGGGCATTCTCGAGTTTACCGAAACTCAATATATTTCAGCGGAATGGTGATATGAGTTTTGTCGCGAGCCCATCAGTGCGTGCCTATGCCGGGCGAAACGGCGTCGATCTTGAACGATTGGCCGAAAAGCTTGGTCGTGAGCTGATTGGCCGCGAGGATGTAGATCAATTTCTGGCAGGCGACACCCCAAAATCATCGTCTGCTGGTCCTACCTCCGACCATGCCCAATTCTGGGACGTGGACCATGGCCAATTTGGCCCGGTGCGCGAAGAACCGATGTCGCGCTTTGCGCAAGTGTCGGCCCAAAATTTGGCGGCGGCAAATGCAATGATCCCGCAGGTGACCCATCATGATCGTGCAGATATGCGCGCGGTGGAAGCCTTTCGCCAATCGATAAAAGCTGAAATGGCGCAAAAAGGCGTAAAGCTGACGGCCCTTGCCTTTCACCTCAAAGCGCTCGCCGCAACGCTAAAGGCTTTCCCCAAATTCAACGCCTCGCTATCAGCAGATGGCAAGACCTTGGTGCTGAAACAATATGTGCATATTGGCGTGGCGGTGGACACGCCGCATGGTCTTTTGGTGCCCGTGGTGCGGGACGTTGATCAAAAAGGCATCGTTCAAATTGCCAACGACATTGCCGATATTGCCGGGCGGGCACAGGCGCGAAAAATCCGACCTGAAGAACTCGCCGGCGCGTCAATGGCTGTGTCGAGCCTGGGGGGCATTGGCGGCATCGGCTTCACCCCCATCGTCAATCCGCCGCAATTGGCGATCTTGGGCATATCGCGCACCGAAACGGTGCCACAATGGGATGGTAAGAATTGGCAGCCCGTGCCTATGACGCCGCTGGACTTGAGCTATGATCACCGAGTGATCAATGGCGCGGAGGCCGCACGCTTTGTCGTCCATCTGACCGATCTGTTGGCGACGCCCAAAAAACTGATCTAGAACATTCGGTGCCGGAACTTTTCCGCACCCCAAACCAAGCAAAAAAGTCTTGGACAGCGGCCACTTAACAGCGCCCGCCGTCGCGATCAAACCGGAGTATTTTATCTTCAATCGGCGCAAGCCCAACCATATCATTGCGGGTCACCGACTGGTCATCACCCACACGCACCAAAACCAACTCCTCTGTTGGCAGGCGCACAAAGACAAGCGTTTCCGCCCCCAGTTCTTCAATGGCTTCAACCTTGCCACGCCACTGCCCCTGACCATCTGCCACCAGCTCAATATGCTCGGGCCGAACACCCGTCTTTTCGACAGTATTTTCATCTTGAATAATATTCATCTTTGGCGAGCCGATAAACTCCGCCACAAACTGATTGACCGGATTGTGGTATAGTTCCATGGGCGTGCCGACCTGTTCGATATTGCCATGGTTCATCACCACAATACGGTCCGCCAAGGTCATCGCCTCGATCTGATCGTGGGTCACATAGATCATGGTTGTGTCGGGCATCCGCTCATGCAGTTTGGCAATCTCCAGCCTTGTATTCACCCGCAGTGCCGCATCGAGGTTTGACAAAGGCTCATCAAACAAAAACAGCTTGGGTTGGCGCACAATGGCGCGCCCAATCGCAACCCGTTGGCGCTGGCCACCAGAAAGCTGGCGTGGCAAACGATCCAGATATTGCTCAATATCCAAACTGCGGGCGGTGTCACGAATGTGCGCGTCTGCCTCTGTCTTGCTCATATTATGCCGCCGCAAACCAAAGGCCATATTGTCATAAGCATTCATATGCGGATAAAGCGCGTAAGACTGGAACACCATGGCAATACCGCGTTGAACCGGGGTCAAATCGTTAGCGACCTGCCCGTCAATCTTCAGCGTGCCACTGCTGATATCTTCCAGCCCGGCAATCAGGCGCAGCATGGTAGATTTGCCGCTGCCCGAAGGGCCCACAAAAACAACGAACTCGCCTTGCTGTACGGCAAGGCTCACATCGTGAATGACCTTGATCGAACCAAAGTTTTTCGAGATGTTTTCTAACTGCAACTCAGCCATAATTATCCTTTCACCGCACCGGCGGTTAGGCCCGCAACAATTTTGCGTTGGAATATCAAAACAAGGGCGATCAACGGCACCGTCACCACAACAGATGCGGCCATGATATTGCCCCAGGGCACCTCAAACTCAGATCCACCCGAAATCATGGCAATCGCCACAGGCACGGTGCGTTTTGCATCGGTCGCCATAAAGGTAAAGGCGAACAAAAATTCGTTCCAGGCGTGGATGAACGCCAGCAAGCCAGTGGTGACCAAGGCGGGCCACATGAGGGGCAAAAACACTTTGACGATGATCTCTATCGGCGAGGCGCCATCAACAATGGCTGCCTCTTCAATTTCCACCGGCAGCGCCTTCATAAAAGTGGTCAAAACCCACACAGTGAAGGGCAAGGTGAAAATCATGTACGAAAACACAAGTGACCACAATGAGTTGTAAATACCCATGGATCGGATCAACTCAAACAGGCCAGCCAGTACCGCAATTTGCGGGAACATGGACACTGACAAGATGGTGAACAACATGAGCGTTTTGCCACGAAACGCGATGCGACTAAGGGCATAGGACGCGCCCACCGCAAGCGCCAGCGAGATCAGCACCACGCCCGTAGCGACCATAATGGAATTCAAAATCTGCTGACCAAACACGCCTTGGGTCAAAACGGTGAAGTAATTGTCCAAGGAAAAACTGGTCGGCCAGTAATCGACATTAAAGATGGCTTGGCCAGATTTGAATGACGTGACGACCGCATAATAGAACGGGAAAACTGACAGGACGAAAATAACCGCCACCAAGGCATAAAAGCTGGTTCGTTTGATCCAAATTGGCATTCTAGTTCTCCCGCCCAACATTGGTTTTGCCCATGGCAAAAATGGTGATCGTGACCCCGCCAATGATTAGGAACAGCAAGGTGGACGCGGCAGAGCCATAGGCAAATTTGTCAAAATCAAACAAATATTCGCGTGCGAATACGGACATGGTGCGCGTATCGTCATTGGCTGGCGTCAGCACATAGATCAAATCGAAAACCCGCATCGCATCCAGCGCCCGAAAGATAATGGCAACAACAATCGCAGGCCGGATGATCGGCAATGTCACCTTGAAAAACACTTTGACCGGGTGAACGCCGTCAATTTTGGCGGCTTCATATATATCGCGTGGCACCATCTGCAGACCGGCCAAAATCAAAAGCGCCATAAAGGGCGTCGTTTTCCAAATATCCACCATGAGCACCGCCAGCATGGCTGTGTCGGAGGAGGCCGTCCAAGCGATCGGTTCGGAGATAACGTGTAGCTTCATCAATAGGTCATTCAAAATGCCGAATTGGTCATGCATCATCCACGCCCACATTTTCGCCGAAACCGTGGTGGGGATTGCCCAGGGAATAAGCACCGCTGCGCGCACAATGCCCCGTCCTGCAAAATTGGCATTCAAAACCAGCGCCACGATCAAGCCAAAAAAGGTTTCAAAGCTGACAGAGACGAATGAGAAATAAAGCGTGTTCCAAACCGACTGCCACCATACTTCATCGACCAAAAGGCCGAAAAACTCGCCCTCGCCGTCGCCATAGTCGACCCATTCTAAATAGTTGCGAAACCCAACCCAATTAGCTGAATCCAGCATATCGAGCGAGGCATCAGTGAAGCCGAAATAGAAGGTACGGAACAAGGGATAAGCCGCGACAGCCGCCAACACGAGCAGCATGGGGCTCATAAAAAGCCAAGCTGACTTTACCCGTTGTTTGTGCAGTTTTGAGCGTTGCGCCATATCGAAATTACCAGCAGCGGAAATGGAAAAAAGGGCGCGGCGAACCGCGCCCAGTGGGGGATTTTATAAGCCTACCAACGCGCGCCTTTGAGCCGCTTCAGTTTTGCTTCAAGCTTTTGCAGATTTTCAGCCGCGCTGCCATCGCCAGACAAGGTGGCATGGGCCGCGCTCCAAAACTCTTTTGAAACCTCATTATAGTTCCGTGCAGTTGCAACAGATGGCCGTGGCAACGCATTGTCCACCACAGGCTTCCACAATGGGATAAAGGGTTGCTTCTCTCCCACTTCTTCATCCTCATAAACTGCATTCAAGGTTGGCGGACGTGAGGTGATGATCGCACGGTCTTTTTGCACCTCGTAAGAATTGAGGAACCGCACCAGCTCAATCGCGGCCTCTTGGTTTTCTGAATATTTGGAAACGCCAAGATGTGACCCGCCCAATGTGGCTGCAGAAGTGTGCCCTTCAGTGCCGGGCAAAATCGCCACATCAAATTTGTCTTTCACCGCGCTGTCTTCACTCGCCGCCAATGCGTAGGCATAGTTCCAGTTGCGCATAAAGACCGCATTGCCGGTTTGCCAAACGCCACGCGCCTCTTCCTCTTTATAGGAGAGCACGCCTTCAGGCGCGATGTTGCCAACCCAAGAGGCTGCCAAATCCAATGCCTTGGCCGCATTCTCGTTATTGATGGTGATCGTGCCATCTGGCTCAACAATGCGGCCACCGCCAAAGCTGGCCACCCATTCTTGCGCGTTACAGGTCAGCCCCTCATAGGCCGCGCCTTGGAAAACAAACCCCCAAATATCTTCATTGCCCGCTGCCCGCTCTTCATCTTGAATAAGCTGGGCTGTGTCGGTGAGCTCTTGCCAGGTGGTGGGCACGGATTGATCGTACTTTTCAAGCAAATCCTTGCGGTAATAAAGTGCGGGCGCGCCAAGAAACATCGGCAGAGCCACGAGCTTGTCACCCACTGTTTGAGATTCAACAGCCGCTGGCACATAATCGCCGATAATGTCCTGCACATGCGGTGACAGATCCACGAAGTGATTGGCCACCTGCGCGGCCCAGATCACGTCCAAACGATAAACATCGATATCGCTGCTTTGGGCAGCCAACCACAGCTTATATTGTCCAAACTGATCCGTTGTGGATTCAGGCATGGAAACAATGTCCACCGTGTGGTCAGTCTGCGCTTCAAACATGTCCAAATGTTTGCGCAGCATTTCTTGGTCACGACCAACTGAGCCGTGCACAATTTTAAGATCCGCAGCGATCGCCGAACTCGCAAAAAGGGCAACTGCGGCCACGCTTGACGCTAAGATTGTAGAAATTCGCATTTTTTCTCCTCCAATAGGTGTTGCCGACACCGGAATGTTTCAAATCGCGATTTTTTATTCATCTGCGGATCTCGAGATCGCTAACCCATTGCCCGCATTTAGATTAATTGCAATGGGTGCTAGCCCGATTTTTCATCACGGCAGAAAATGGGTGATGCCCACGCCATTTGCCCGTTGGTTTGCCGCAAACGCAGATAGATATTTTCGCCTGTTTCGAACGGCCCGATTTTCACGCGGCCCTGCCATTGCCATTGCTCTGGCCGCACGATTTGGTGGATGCGGTAAGCGGGGCTATCAATTGGCCCCAAATTCCCTGAAACCGCGCCGTTCAACAATGTGCCAAAATCTAACGTGACCTCTTTTTCACCAAGCGTTGCCCGCAAAACGGTGCCTTCGTCACCGCGCACGCGCAGGGCAATAGCCTGTGTTGCTGGCGTCATATTGTTCGGGTTCGCCTCAGCGGTGATGCTGAAGGTCAGTTCCCCACCATCGACGCGCAACTCAGGCTCATCAGATGACGCCTCGTCGCCTTCAAGCGGGGACACAATTTCCCGACCGCGCAACCGCGGCTCAACGCTCAGCAGGTCGCCATTTTCGATGGTGACATTGCCGTCCCAACGATGGGCACTGCGCCGCGCACCCCAGCCCATTTCAATCACCAAAATCGTCTCAAACTGCTCTTGCGGTGGCTGGATCGGGTGCGGTGTTAGAGTCGGAGAAATCCGCTCAAACAACTCACCATTGCGCATCACATCGATGTAATCGATCGCGCCGCCAGCAACAGCCTCAACCATAAGGTCTGCTTCGGCATGTGGCGCAACGATGTCGCCGTTGATATGCCCCTCAATTGCCCCGAGCAAATGAATGCGATCACCAGTCAACGCATTGGTGTGGCGGGATTTGAGCCCCTGCCAAATCTGGTTTCGGCCCGCGCCAGCTGCATAGACACAACACCGGCCGTGTCCGTAGGAGCCAGGATAAGCGCTGTGATGATCCGAGTTGCCGACAATGCCAAAAACTTTGTTTTCGCCAAGGCCCTGCTGCATTGTGGAGCCGCCATTTGTCGGCCCCATTGAATGCAAATAGGGTCGGTCCGTTTGCGAGTTTTCAGCACAGCCATGCATAGAGAACATCTCAACAAACGGCGATAATTCAGGCTCAAATGTTTGCCAATTAATGCCGCGGGCACCCGGGCGATAACCAATGTGATGCGGGAAAGCCAAATGGTCGCCATTTGCTTTCGCTTTCAGTATTTCAAGCAAAGCAGCAGGGTCGTCGGCCACGTGAAAATCTTGCGGCTCCAACGTTTCATAAACAATCGTATAATCGCCATGAGCGCCGGAGTGAATTTCATAGCCGGGGAAAACGGAGAAGACACCTTCTTCATCAATGGCCTGCAAGTCTTGGTAATGCGGAATCCAGTTTTCCTTCAGCTTCGCAAAACCCTTGACATGAAAGTCCACAATGTGGGCCACGCTCGGCTCGTCCACGGGCATATCCGGCCAATGGGCATGGCCTGTGATCGAGACAAAATCCAACTGCTGTTTGGCGCGGGTCAGCGCATCTTGTAACCGCCCGTGACCATAGGAAATATTGCAATGATTATGGATATCACCATAAAGCGGCACCACCCCTAAACGGGTTGCCAAGGGCATCAAATCTGCAGGCAATGGGGCATTAAGCATAGTTCGCCTCCATTTCCTCGCCAGACACAAAGGCCCCTTGATTTGCAATGGAGTTTTGCGTCGCCAAAACCATTTTTAGTGAAGCAATGCCTTCGCGCACGCCAACCGTGGGGGCTTCCCCATCGGCAAATGCCCGCAACGATTTGACCAATTGGCGATCAGCCCCATAGTGGCTTGATCCTTTGTCTGGATTGCTGACCTTATAAACGCGATGCTTTTTACCGTGATCCGTCACCAAATCGATGGTCCCGCTGGACCGCTCAAGCCTCAATCGTCCGGTCGAACCAACCAGCTCCAGGGTTTCCTGATCCTTGGCCCAAGGCCCGAACAAGGTGAAAAACAGATTGGCTTTGACCCCATTTTCATAAGCCAGCGCCACAATCGCATGATCATCAATGTCAGCGCCGGGCAAATAGACGCAATTGTCATTGCGGTCGCGCACATTTTCCGCCTCAACCCAGCTCGGGTTGGGCACCTCAGCGCTCCCCTCTTCCCGATCAATCAAGGTGTCATGTCGGCGATAAGCGCACACACGATCACATTCGCTGCATCTTTGGGGAGCCGTGGGGTCGGGCTTAAAAATGGAGCTCCGCCCACCAATCGCTGTAAGGCTTTGCACATCGCTTTTGGCCAACCAGTTCAACACATCAAAATGGTGGGAACATTTATCATTGATGGCGCCGCCCGAAAGCGATTGATCGCGATGCCATAGCTGCAAATAGCGGGTGTATGGAATGACCGAACGCAGCAAAACCATCTGCAAGTCACCAATGGCGCCTTGCTCCAAATGCCGAACGGCCTCTCGCCAGCTCGCCTCATACCGCCGGGTGAAGCCCATCATCACTGGCGAATTCACCCGTTTCTCCGCCGCATGAATGGCTTCCGCATCTTCCAAAGTCACCGAGATCGGTTTATCCAAATACACCTTTTTGCCCGCATCCAGCGCCATAATTGTCGGCTCACGATGCGCATTGGTGTGCGTCGTGACCAACACCAGGTCCACCTCTGGATGGTTGATCAGGTCCGCCATATCGCCAAAGCTGGTGGCTTCGCAATCGATGCCATTTTTTTGGTAAATCTGATTGATGTGCTGACAGCCAAACTGCATGCGGTCAGGCAAACGATCATGCAGCCCCACAATGCGCAAACCCGTCTCGGCCGCCATTTCCGCCATGCGCGAACCAATGAAATAAATGCCACGTTCGCCGGCACCAATAATGGCGACGCCAAGGGTTGAATTTGTGGGGGCAGTTTGTTCCATATCACGCTCTAACAATCAGGTCTTTGTTAAAGCTGAACCTATTTGAGTATAAAACTCGCAACAATACGAGTCGTACTCAAATTACATTATTTTTGCGCCACGCTGCCATTTTTTATGGTTTCAATTTCAAGGTAATGGCTTTGCGGCGCGCGCGCTTCACCCTGAATGCGCGCCAAAATGATGTTTTCAAACGTGTCGATTTTGGCATGGTCACTATTGCCCACCACATCAAAGCGTTTGAGGTGCTCACTCTGGAAATCCACACTGCCCAACATGATCACACTCAAATCCTCACCCGCGCGCAGCCCCAGCCGCGTCAGCGCCAGATCCAACACAATGCCCTCCACAACGCCCCAAGTGATTAAAGCAGTGATGTCCAACTCGCTTTTCGCCACCTCATAGGGCGCAAGCGCGTCAAACACCTTGTCTGCGGTGTAATCGCCAGGCAATGCATCAATCGCGATCAGCGGGCATTTATCAGGCTCCGTGGCGAACCGACGTAAAATCTCAAACTCCCGCCGCGCCATTGCAATAGTGCGTGCTGAGTGCCCTGATGTTAAAAACCCAATGCGTTCATGTCCCCGCTCTTTGAGCTGCGAAAAGGCAAGCGACACGGCCTCCCGCCAGTCAGTGCCCACCGCATCAACATCAATACCCGACACATAAACACCATCTGAAATGATATGAGCCGCGTGCGTCTTCAATGCCGACAAGAACTCAATGGACAATGGCTGAAAATGACCCTGAATAAGACAGGCTTTAAAGCGCCCCATACGCTCCAAAACCTGCAAAGCCTGCGCCTCATCCTCATAGCCAATTTGCAGCATTGAGATGCCGCGGGCGCGAAATCGACGCGCCAATTCACGCAGCAGGTTCGACGCGATCGCACTTTCTGAACTGCGATGAAGCACGAGAAAGTCACCATCCCAATGATCTTCTGCTTCAGCCGATGCATCCGCCACCACGATCCCCAAACCAGAGCGTGATATCAATCGGCCGTCCTGCACAAATTCTTGCACCACAGCCTGCACCACCCGCTGGGCCGTATTAAATTGCCGCATGATTTCACGGATGGGCGGCAAACGACCGCCGGGGCCCAGCGCCTCAATCTGCATTTCAAGCCATTTGGCGATTTCAGTTTTGGTCGATTGAGTGCGCGACATGAGTATGACTTCTTGGGTTTGACTTTATGTAATACCTAAACATATACCCAAATGGCCAAAACATGCAACAAAGCAGCCGCCGCGAAAACGCGCCCGTCAGGGCAGATTATGTTCCACACGATCCTGCTCAATATCCCAGCCCAGTCTTGTGGAAATCTCGCGCGCAAGTTCGGTAACTTGAGGACCTATTTTTTTGCGGAACACAGGCGAGAACACCCGCACCGATCCCGCCGCCCCAATCGACAAGGTGGCCCCTGGGCCGCTTGGCCCGAGAGGGGCTGCCACCGAACACATGCCGCGCTCAATTTCTTCAACACATTCAGCATAGCCACGCTGGCGGATAATCTCGAACTCTGCCTGTAGATCATCCACATTGGTGACCGTGAACTCGGTGTAGGCCCGCAACTGGTTCTCCAGCTCACCAATCAAAAACAATTCCGGCGAAAAGGCAGCAACCGCCTTTGAGCAGGAACAAGCATGCACCGGACGTTTTCCCAACCCCGGATGGAGATAGGATACACCCGTGTCCGGCGTTTCAACATGGATAATTTCCACAGACTTCCCGCGCAGTCTCGAGAGGAAAAAAGCAACGCCAAACTGTGTGGCCGCTTGTTTCAACGCCGGCCCGATTAACTCCAACAGCGCCCGGTCAGAATGATCGTTATTTGTCATCCGCTTCAGGCGAGCGCCAATCGTGAACAGCCCACCCCCAACCGGTTCCAATAGCCCAACACCAACCAAATCCTGCACAAGCCGATAGGCAGACGGTTTAGGCAGGTCAGAATGGGCACAAATGTCCGCCACCGTGGCTTCGCCCTTTTGACCTACAATTTCGAGAATGCACGCGAGGCGTTCCAGATGCATAATTTTACCTTGTGAGAATATAATTATCGAGTTACAATAATTACACCGTGATCGCAAGGGAGGAATGTGGTGATGGACAACACATTTTGCGACCAAGAATACGCACACCCGGCTGGAGCCGTTGCGCCCTTTCGGGAAAAGCACCTCGACACGATCGCAGCCTATGATCCGCGGCAGGACGCGCGGGCAATTATTGATGTCGCCTCCAACAATTCAATTTTTACGCAACTCATTCCGCGTTTAAAGATTCCCGGCTTTGGCCGCGCCGATCTGGACGTGGGGCAATCAATTTTACCTCGAGATTCCCACCCATGACGGCGCCAGTGGCCAAATATGCTTGCCGGACGCCCGTGATGAATATGTGCCGAGGGATCAACACCTCGGAAATGGCTTGGGTCAGTTTGGAGTAGGTCATGGACGGTACACTGGAAAACAAAAACCTTATCGTGCGCTCAAACCAAGATGGCATTGCCGTCTTGACCCTGAATGCACCCAAATCAATCAATGCCCTCTCTGAGGCAATGATGGCGTCCCTGTCAGAAGAGTTGGACAACATCGCGGCTGACCGTAGCATCAAAGTTGTGATCCTGCGGAGCGGCGGAAATCACTTTTGTGCCGGTCATAATCTCAAAGAAATGTCCACGCACCGCGCGGACGAGGACGGCGGTTTCCAGTATTTTAAAGACCTATTTGCCACATGCTCAGCAATGATGCTGCGCCTCGTGCGCTTGCCGCAGCCCGTGATCGCTGAGGTTAAAGGTATTGCCACCGCAGCAGGTTGCCAGCTCGTGGCCTCCTGCGATCTTGCGGTGGCCGCCGAAGACGCGACATTCGCCACCTCAGGGGTAAATATCGGCCTGTTTTGCTCCACACCCATGGTCGCCCTGTCGCGCAATGTCCCGCGCAAAATGGCCATGGAGATGCTACTGATGGGAGAATTCCTGCCCGCGGCCCGGGTGGCCGAAATGGGCCTTTTAAACCGTGTTGTGCCGCTCTCGGACCTTGAAAAAACAAGCATGGACTTAGCGCGCATCATCGCCGAAAAATCACCCGCGGCGGTCAAAATCGGCAAACGCGCCTTCTATGAGCAACTCGAAATGCCACTGGAGGAGGCCTACGCCTTTGCGGGCCGCATCATGGCGGAAAACATGATGGCGAAAGATACAGAAGCAGGCATCGGCGCCTTCACCCGCAAGGAACCCATGCCAGATTGGACTGGCGAATGATTTATGACGGGCCAGAACTTTCACGCAATGCTGCCAATTTTACGGCCCTGTCGCCGGTTTCGATTCTCAAGCGTGTAGAGCGTGTGCACCCGGAGCTCCCGGCGCAAATTCACGGGCGCATCCGACGTAATTGGGGAGAGGTTGCCGCGCGTTGCAAGCGGCTCGCTTCCGCCCTGGCCAAGCGCGGCGTTGGCAAAGGCGACACCGTTGCGCTCATCGCACCAAATATCCCTGAGGCACTGGAATGTGCGCTGGCATTGCCCATGCTGGGCGCGGTGTTGAATGCAAACAACACACGACTGGACGCGGGAACCATCGCCTATATTCTTGATCATGGCGAAGCGAAAATATTGCTTGTCGATACAGAGTTTTCCGCAATGGCCGCCGACGCTGTGGCCCAGTCGGGTCGCGATCTTTTGATCATCGACATCGAAGACAGCGAAGGCCCGGGCGGAGAGCGGATCGGCGCACTGACCTATGACGATCTGCTGGCAGAAGGCAACCCGGATTTCCCCTACACGCTGCCCGATGACGAGTGGGACGCCCTTGCGCTGAACTACACTTCCGGTACCACGGGTCGGCCCAAAGGCGTGGTCTATTCCCACCGCGGCGCATGGACCAACGCGGTCAATAATGTGGTGACATGGGAAATGCCCCACCATCCAGTTTACCTCTGGACGCTGCCACTGTTCCACTGCAATGGTTGGTGCTTTCCTTGGACAATCACCCTACTGGCTGGAACCCACGTTTTTCTGCGCTCGCCCAAAGCGGACGCGATTTATGATGCATTTGCCGATCATGGCGTGACCCACCTTTGTGGCGCCCCGATCATCATGTCGATGATCAGCGGTGCCACGCAAAAACGCGACTTTCCACAAAAGATTAAGATGATGACCGCAGCCGCCCCGCCCCCGGCAAGCGTGATCAAGAATATGGAGGCAATGGGGATCTCCATCACCCATGTATATGGCCTGACCGAAGTCTATGGCCCTGCTGTCGTCTGCGCTGAAAAGCCCGGCTGGGCCGCGCTGCCACCTGATGAACAGGCCGATCTGAAGGCCCGTCAGGGTGTCGCCTATGAGCTGGAGGAAGACGTGCTGGTTTTGGACCCCGAGACAGGCATCCCCGTCCCGTGGGATGGCGAAACCCTAGGCGAGGTCGTGTTTCGCGGCAATATCGTCATGAAGGGCTATCTCAAAGCGCCCGAGGAAACCGCTAAGGCCTTCAAAGACGGTTGGTTCTGGTCCGGCGACATCGCCGTGCAGCACCCTGATGGCTATATCGACATTCGTGATCGATCCAAAGATATCATCATATCAGGCGGCGAAAATATCTCTTCGATTGAGGTCGAAAAAGCACTCTACGCCCACCCTGCCGTCAGCCTTGTTGCCGTGGTGGCGATGCCCGATGAAAAGTGGGGCGAAGTGCCCTGCGCCTTTATTGAGCTGTCCGGCGAAGCAACCGAAATGGAGTTGCTTGCCCACGCCAAGGCGCGGCTTGCGGGATATATGCAACCGAAGAAAGTTGTTTTTGGCGAACTGCCCAAAACCTCCACCGGAAAAATCAGGAAAAACGAACTGCGCGATCTGGTCCGCCAACAAGGCTGACCTTTTACCTTATGATTGGATATACATCATGGCCCACGAACTAGAGTTTGCACATTTCAGCTTTGGCACACAGGTCCGGAAATCACCCTATTCAGACGCGGCTTTGCGGTGGGGTGCCAAGGGCTTTTCGGTCTATAACCACATGTATATCCCGCGCGATTTCGGCGATCCGGAACAAAACTTCTGGAACCTGATCAATCACGCCACTCTGGCAGACGTGTCGGTGGAACGTCAGGTTGAAATCACCGGGCCAGATGCAGCCAAATTCACCCAATATATTTGCTCACGCGATCTGTCTAAATGCGAAGTCGGTCAGTGCAAATACTTGCTGATTACCGACCAGGAAGGCGGGATCATCAATGACCCGATATTGCTCAAGCTGGCCGAAGATCATTTCTGGCTCTCTATTGCCGATAGCGATGTTTTGCTTTGGGCGCGCGGCGTGGCAGTGAATGCGGGCATGGATGTCCATTTGTCCGAGCCAGATGTCTCACCGCTTCAGCTTCAGGGCCCCAAATCCCGCGATATCCTGCGCGCCTGCTTCGGTGAGGAACCGACCAAGCTGAAATATTTCCGGTTCATGGAATATGACTGGCATGGTGTCCCCCTCATCATCTCCCGCACGGGATGGTCCAGCGAGTTGGGCTACGAAATCTACCTGCGCGACGGGTCTGCGGGGGGCCGACTTTGGGAATATCTCCTTGATATAGGCTACTCAATGGGCCTTAGACCCGGCCACACCTCTGGCATTCGCCGGATCGAGGCGGGCATGTTGTCCTATCATGCGGATATGACCCTTGCGAACAACCCATTCGAGCTGAACCTCGACCGTTTGGTTGACGTCGACATGGAAGCCGACTTCATCGGCAAAGAGGCGCTGGCCCGGATCAAGGAAAAGGGTGTCAAACAGCGGCTTGTCGGGCTGGAGATCGAGGGTGTCCCCTTCGTGGGGACCAACGATTTCTTCTGGCCGGTTATGAAGGATGGCGCCCAGGTCGGCACAGTAACCTCGGCGGTCTATTCCCCGCGATTGGAAAAGAACATCGCTCTGTGCATGCTCAGCATCGAACATACAGACATTGGCACCGAGCTGATCGTCGACAAACTCGGCGAAACACGCGGCGGCGTTGTCGTGCCCATCCCATTCTTCGACCCGAAAAAGAAGCTCCCGGCCGCCAACTAATTGAATTGAAGCACTGGCGGCTAATGCCGGTGCATCAATGACACCAACGCCAAAATAGTCGCCCTTCGTGCTGGCACAAAAAACCGCGCCATGACGACAACATGGCGCGGCTTGATGCCTGATGATTGTGGGTAAATTGGCGTGGGTTAGGGAACCCCGAGGGATCTATACGCCGGTGATCATCGAGACAATTTCGTTCTTGTCGGTCTTGGCTGTTTCGCGCACACCAATCTGCTGGCCACGCCGCAACACACAAATCCGATCGGACAAGCGGAACACTTGGTCAAGGCTGTGGCTGATGATCAACACCGCCAAATTGCGCTCGCGCAATGCCGCAACATTTTCCTCCACCTTGGCCGTTTCCGCCACGCCGAGCGCGGCGGTTGGCTCATCCAACAAAACCAGCTTGGTCGCCCAATGAGTGGCGCGGGCAATGGCCACGCCCTGCCGTTGACCGCCAGACAAATTGCGGATCGTGGTTTTGGCCGATGGGATGCGCACATCCAGCTCTTTCACCAAATCTTCGGTTTCCTGCACCATGCCTTTGCGGTCCAATTGGCCAAACGGCCCTTTGGTTTTTTCACGCCCCAAAAACATGTTCATATAAACGGCTTGCTCGTCCGCCAGCGCCAAATCCTGATAGACCACTTCAATCCCGCCAGCGCGGGCTTCGGTGGCATCTTTGAAGCTGGTCTGCTGCCCATCAATGGCAATGGTGCCAGATGTGGGCGTATGCACGCCGGAAATGATTTTGATCAGCGTCGATTTACCCGCCCCATTGTCGCCGACAAGGGCAACAATTTCACCGGCTTTAAGATTGAGGGAAAAGTCCTCAATCGCCACCACGCCACCAAAGGCTTTGTGAATATTTTTAAGCTGCAACACATCGGCAGCTTGAGTGTTTGAAAGATCCATCATGCTACCTCAGATTTGGCCAGTTTTCAGCCTGACCAAAGATATTCTCAATGGTCTCGACCTTTGGATTGCCTGTTGAAATGCCGGAGACGCCAACCGTATAGGCACGCTTCACAAACGCTTGCCCGCGGAAGCCGAACACAACACTGTCGCCAGACTTGGGCTGGACGCTGCCCGTGCAATCAATCATGCCGTAATAATCAATCGCGGTGGTCGGCGGTATATCGACGCTGGCAAGCGCCTTATCATCCACAGTTGGCGCACCGCCAACCAAGGCTTTCACATCATAATCCGGGAACACCGGATCAATATAAAGCCCGCCGCCAAAGCAATAGGCCTTATCTTCATGTAGATGCGACACCTCGCTGAGATAGAGCACAGCAGGCAGCTCGGGCAAATCCTTGATCGCATGCAATGGCGTGGTGCCATGCAAACCATTGCCCGGCTCACATTGGGTTGCGCCTGCTTTGGCCAACGCTTCCAACACGACTGAAGACGTGGTGCCCGGCGCGTTAATCTCAATATCGGTGAACCCAGCATCAATCAGCGCCGCCGCTGCGTTTTCCAGCGTGGTCAGGTTCGGCGTGGGCTTCACGTCGTGTGTGTCTTGATCGAACAACAGGGCTGGGAACGTGGTGATGCCGGCAAAATGTGCGCCATCCATGGCGTCCACCTTTTGGGCAAACTCCACGATCTCGCTCGCTTTAATGCCGCCCTCATGACCTTTATAAAACACATCACCATCAGATTTGATGCGCACCAGAATATCTTGCACGCGCCCAGCCTTGTGGGCCGCTGCCGCCGCTTCTTGCGCTTTTTCGAGGCTGAACACGGTCCAATATTGCGGCTGCAAATAGCTGGCCACCATGTCGGCTTCAAACTTTGGCACCTGCACCAAATGGCCGATATGACCAATATCCATGCCCGCCCGTTTACACGCCACAGCACACGCCACATCAACGGCCACGGCCTGGTTCACACCACCGCGCATCGACGCTTGGCAAAAGGCCGAGTTGCGCCCGACCTGCTTGGTCATCGCAAAGACTTTCATGCCCAGCTTGTCGCCTTCGGCGCGCAAGATTTTGGCATTGTGTTCAACCGCGTCCAAATCCAACACATAGGCGTTCGCGGGGATCTTGCCCTCTTGATGCAACGCCATGGCCGCTTCGATAAATTTGGGATTACGTCGCCGCAAAAGATCTAAAAACATGGCTTACCTCAATTGTTCACGTCGCGTAGCGATATCGCCACCGCGATCAAAATAATCACGCCTCTGACAATCATTTGGTCAGATACGGAAAGGCCCATCAAAATCAGGCCATTGTTCAACATGCCCATCATCAAAGAGCCAACCAGCGCCCCGATAATGGTGCCCTTGCCGCCCTTGAGCGCTGTGCCGCCGATGATTACCGCGGCAATCACGGTCATCAAATCGCTTTCGCCCAGCGTATAGCGCGCCGCTTGCAACCGTCCGGCATAAAGAAGCCCAGCCAACCCGGCGAGGCCGCCGCAAATCATCATCACCAACAGGCGCACATGCGGCACTTTAATGCCAGTCACTTGCGCGGCGCGGGCATTGTCACCTGTGGCCAACACATGGGCACCAAACTTGGTTTCGCGGAACACAAAGTGCCCCAGCGCCACCGCACCAATGGTCCAAAGCACCAAAGAGGGCACGCCAAATAACGAGCCTGAGCCGAACATATTGACGAAGTTTTCATTGAGCACCGGAACGGAGCGTAGATCGGTCATCGTGCGGGCAACACCCGCAAAAAGTCCCATTGTCGCCAACGTCACAAGGAATGACGGCAACCGCAGATAGGCCACCAATACCCCGTTAAAAAAGCCGATCGCCAAACCGATGCCAAGGCCCGCTAAAACGCCGACAAATAGCGGATAGTCGCCCAAAACAACGGCGCTGCCGAGCGCTGCGACCGCCACAATGGAGCCGAAAGAAAGATCAATTTCCCCCGCGGCCAACACAAACACCAAGCCAATAGACATGATGGTGATCGGCGCGGTTTGCAGCACGATATTGGTGAGGTTACGTTGAGTTAAAAACCCGTCGCCACCAAGCGTGATCGCAAAGAAAAGAAAGATCAGCAAAAAGCCGATATAAACGACATACTGCGATAAATTGAGCTGTCGTAATGTTTGCATGGTCGATTGCATCATAAAATCCGTTTCGCTGGATGCGCGGTCCCTCCCCGCATCGACAAGCTAGAAGTGTGCCGCACCATTAAGGCGCGACACAAAAGGGGGTTACTTGGTCAAGCTCTCAGGTGCGTCGCGGTGCAGCGAGCGCATCCAACCTTCGGACACATTGTCAGCATTGACGGTCACCGCAGGTGCCACCACAAAGGCGGGGCTATCTTGGCCCAGCAACCCGCGGGCAGCAGAGGCGGCCATGGCACGGCCCAGCTCATAGGCTTCATCAGCCACAATCGCCGCAACATTGCCGCCGCGCACCATATCCAGCGCGATTGGCTCAGATAGATCAAGCGTCACCACTTTGGTGGTTTTGTTGCCATTGGCGCGCAAGGCAGACAATACGCCTTCCGCTGGACCAGCCCAGGTCACATAAACGCCAGCCAGATCTGGATGTTTCAACAACATCGCATTGGCAATATCTTCTGCCCGTGCAGGATCAGAAATGCCAGCCTGCGCCACGATTTCCATATTTGGATAATCATTTTCAATGGTCGACTTAAACGCATTATCGCGCTGGTTGGTCACATAGTAAGTCGCGTCGTGATAGATCCAACCCACTTTGCCTGTTTCACCAAGATCAGCCGCCAATGCGTCAGCCGCTTGCTTGCCCATGGCAAACAAATCATCGGTCACGATGGAGGCATATTGCGCGCCATGCTCAAAGCCAGATGGCACATTGGACAAAAACACCAATTGCACATCATTATCAACAGCCTCTTTAAACGCTGCCGCTGACGCCACAGGATCAAGTGGCAAGGCCAAAATGATGTCTGGCTCTTTGGTCATGACCGTCTCAATGTCAGAGCGTTGTTTCGCAGTGTCAAAACCTGCATTTGTTGTTGCCACAACTTCAATGCCCAAGCGGGTGAATTCGTCGGTCGCCCCTTCGGTAACCGCATTCACAAAATCTGACTGATCGTGCCAAACCAACGCGGCTTTATATCCACCGTCTTTTAGGGTCTGCACGTCGCTATCTGCCACAACAACTTCTTGCGAAGGTGTGGCGGTTTCGCCGTTCGGGCCGATTGTTTGCGCAAATGTAGCGCTTGTCATCAACAAGGTGGCCAAAGCCCCCGCTGCTGTAAGTTTACTAAGTTTCATCATGGTTCCTTCCTCCATAATTTATTCAACCGTGCCGCAATAGCGGACGATGAATGCTGCAAAGGCCGTTATCCCGGCCAAATATTCATTGATTGAAATGCGCTCTTCCAAGGTATGGCAGTTCGCAATATTGCCCGGCGCGCAATAAACAGTTGGGCATCCCAGCCGCTCGATCAAAAACGGTGCTTCAGACCAATATGGCGCCCCATTAACAGTGCCGCGTTCCGGCATGGAAGCCGCAAGCGCTTGCGACAATTGCGCGATCGCCGGGTTCGACCGATCGATGTCCGTAGGCGATCCACCGAATGTATGATCCCGACCTGCGGGATATGAAATGTCAAAGCTGCAGCCAGTGTCCGCAATGCCGCGTTCTATTGCCGCTTCCAAGGCAACCACGGCCTCATCAAGGCTTTGCCCCGGCAGCACTTTGCAAATCAGCGACAATTTGCATGCGCCCGGCACCGCGATATAACCGCCACCCTCAATCTTGGTGATCAGGATAAAGGCATCGCCCACCAGATCATGATGAGCTGCCGCACCCATCTGGTCCGACAGGTCCCAAATCTCTTTCATCACGCGATGGCTGGTTTTCAGCGCATCAATGCCCTGCTCCGGCACGCCGAAATAGGCGGTTTTGCCCTTGATGCTGATGTCGGCAATGAAAAAGCCCATCTGCGCTGGGAACACCTGCAGTTGCGTGGGTTCCACATAAACGGCGAAGTCTGGCTGATGCCCGTCCAGAAATTCTTGTGATTGGGTCAGATGGTCAATCCCGGCACTAATGCCCGTGCCTTCTTCGCCACTTTCTTCGTCCCCGATAAAGGCATAGCTCACATCGCCCTTAAGCGTGATGCCTGCCTTATCGATCAAATCCAGCGCGGCGAGGCTGGTGCAAATGCCGCCCTTTAAATCGCCAGTGCCGCGCCCCCACATTTCACCATCAATAATGGCACCACCAAACGGGTCTTCGCGCTGATCGCCTTGCCAATGTTCGCGCCATCCCTCTACATGCACCACATCAGTGTGGCCGATAAACAAAAGGTTTGAACCGCCGCCATTGCCTTGGCGCTTGCCAAAGATATTGGGGCGGCCGGGCAAAAATTCTTCCACAACGGGGCCAAGCTGACGCGCACTCATTTCGCTTTGCAAATAGTCAACAAAGTTCGCCTCATTGCCGGTGATGCTTTCGCGGGCCACAGCGCCACGCAACAAATCAACTGCTTGGTTTTCATCCAGGAATGAGCGGAAGTCGGGCATTATTTTAGCCATTGGAAACAACCCCCAAATTGGCAAGTTTCGCTGGCGGCAAAGTGATTTCAGCGCCCGGCACGCCACCCGCCAAAAGGGTGGCGTGCACATGGCTCAGGCCGAGAGAGGCTGCGCCAATAAGGGCGGCTTTGCCGCCCAATTCACTAATGCTAAGTTCAACAGGTTCCCGCGTGATCAAGGCAAACTGGGCTTTGATCCGTGTGAACAGTTCCTCACGACGGCCAATAGACCCGCCAAAAACAATTTGCTCCGGGTCCATCAAGGCGCAGATCGCGGCCAAAGCCCGCGCTGTTTCCCGCGCCGTGCGATCAATCACTTTGACGGCCAGATCATCCTCATCAAGCCGATTAAATATTTCCGGCACTTCGATTTTTTCGCCCGTCAGCTCAAAATAATAGTCGCGCATGGCGTCTGTCGCGGTGACACGCTCCAACGCCCCTTGGCGCAAAGATGCATCTTCAAACGGGTCCGCACCGAACGGCAGATAGCCAAGTTCGCCTGCTCCGCCATGTTTGCCGCGCACCAATTCGCCATTCAAGATGATGCCCGCACCAATACCCGTGCCCAGGGCAACATAGGCCAGATCATCCACATGCTGAGCCACGCCGCCCCAATGTTCACCGAGCACCGCAAGGTTCACGTCATTCTCGATGACCACATCAAACCCAAGCGCTTTGGAAAGCTCGCCGGAAAAATCAATCTCATCCAACATGGCGATGTTGGGCGCCATCTTCACCGCCCCGGTTGCCGCATCCGGCACGCCGGGCACGCCGACAACGGCAAGCCGCAACCGATCTTGGTCCAGATCATGTTCAGCCATCGCCTGACGACAAAGGCGCGCAATTTGGCGCACCACATCCAATCCTCCTTTGGGATCAGTTGGCTCCGTCGCCTCACCAAAAATCTGGCAAGCTAAATTGGCCACCGCCACTTTTACCTTGGTGCCACCCAAATCCACCGCAGCCACAAAGGCCGCATCGGGCACCACTTCAAAATTCATCGCAGCGCGGCCCACATTGCCGCGCTCCAGCCCCACCTGTTGCACCCAGCCTTCACTCTCCAGCTCTTTGGCAACTTCAGAAAGCGTTTGTTTGGACAAGCCCAAGCGCTTTGCAATAGCAGCGCGAGAGATTGGCCCTTCATGAGCAATCACTTCAAAAACATTACATTTATTAAGTCTGCGAATATTGTTTGCCGTTTCGGTCATCTAATCACTTCTATTAATTCGTCAACTTACCGAACTAATAGATCAAAACAACAAATGCGTCAATGCATCCCTTCATCATTTTATGAATTCGGCGTCAAAACGAGGCGCACATGAAAGCTTAAATGCCTAAATCGAAAGGCCGCGAATAACCGTCACTGCGAAGCCAAGAACCGTGGAAACCCATTGTGTACACTTGCCTTCTGCCAAACCGGCAAGATATTGGGCACAGATAGACCCAACCCTGCGCGGAAGAAATTGTTTCACGCCGCTCGGCAGTTACCAATGCTGCAGAACCCTGGACCGTTACGCTTGGAATACCATTACTCAATGAGTGGTTTCAAATCGCCACGACATAAGCTAGGGCGTGTTCAAATTAGAACATGACCCATTTTATTTGATGACAGACACATCTGACGATCTTTCAATGAGGTCAGGCACAAAGAGTTTTTGTAGTTTTTCCGGCGCTTCACCATTGAGCAGTCGCAGCATAAATTCGCCAAGCACGCGGCTGGGTTTGGAAATGGGCAGATAGCAAGTGGTGATAGGGGGTGAAAAATATTGCGAGACGTTCAAATCATCGGTCGCGATTACAACCGCTTCGCGCCCGTGCTCATAGCCGCGCACGTGAAATCCTGACAAAACACCCATGGCCGTCGCCTCATTGGCGCAGAAATAAGCCGTAGGCGGCGCATCAAACATTGACATTTCAAAGAATTGCTCGCGTCCAAACGCCGGGGTGAGTTCACCATTGGCGATCAACTCGCGATCGAAGGGAAGAGACGCCGCTTCAAGCGATTGACAGTAGGCCCGCTCACGCGCTTGAGAATACATCAACACCGCATCTGCATTCAGCATGGCGATCCGGCGATGCCCTTTTGCGATCAGTCGCTCAACGCAGATCGAAACGATGCGCTGGTTGTGCGTATCCACATAGGCATGGGGTTGCGCCAGCGTGGTCATGCCATAGGTAACAAACGGAAATTCTTGCTGCTGCATATATTCAACACGCTCATCCTGAGCGCGGGTGCCTGGCAGAATAATTCCGTCGGCCTTGCGGTTGGCGACAATACGCCGAATAATCTCGAAACTCTCTTCATACGAGCTGGCTTGGTACTGCACCACGCGATAGGGCGTGTCGTGCAACACATCCGACACGCCATAAACAAGCTGCGCATAACCGACACCACTCCATTCATCATCATGGGGAGAAGAGATGACGGTAATCATTGCAATCTGGTGTGTTTTGCCGGTGCGCAGCTGCACTCCACTCAGATTAATCTCATAGCCAAGTTTTTTTGCCGCTTCCAAAACCTTATCGCGGGTGTTTGGCCTCACCTGCGGCGACCCGTTCAAGGCTTTAGACACAGTGGCCGTCGACAGCCCCGTATCCTTGGCAATAGTTTTAATTGTAGGGCGCGTTGACATATGGCTGCTCAAGTTTCCTTCCCGAAATCGTTAGCCAATAGTTGAGCAAAACGCAAATAAACCGCTGATGTCCATGCGAAAGCTTTGTCGCGCAAGGCAACCCCACTTAGCGCATCAAAATTTTCAGCCATGCCCGATGTTTCGCACAAATGCTGATATTTTTGCATGATTTCGTGGGCGCGTTCATGTTCATTCTGAGCACGCAAGCCTTCAACAATAAGAAGCGTTGTAGGCGCCCAAATTGGGCCACGCCAATATCCATCATCTTCATAAAAATTACTCTTGGGTGATTCTGTAGCCGGTCCCCATGCGGTCACCATGCCGAGATCATCAAATCGCTGAAGCAGTTTTGCACTGATTTCCGCAGGCAGCTTGCCGCCCAACAAAAGTGGCATAAACTGGATAAGGCTCTCATCCGGCAAGGGCTTTGTCGGTTCGTGCAGCAGACGCACCTGAAAGGTTAGGCCGTCCCACAATTGATCCAGCAACATCGCAATCAGCCGATCCTCTTGCACTTCAAAATGCCTGGCTTGCGCGATTTCACCAGCGCTATGCGCCAATTGCGCGATGGCACGCGCCGTGAGTGCCAGAAAGGTTGGCAGGTCCGGCCCAATTACCGGCCCACCCTCTGCAAAGAAACTAGCATTGTCCCAACCGCTGTCATTGCCATGGCCATAGCTGGGCAATGATTGATCACCTGCCCGCGTATGGGTCATCCAATAACTGAACTGGCACACCAGCTTTTCGCGCAAATAGGCCAATTGATCGGTGGAAAACTGATCAGAATTGCGTTGCAACATCAAACTGATCGCCCATCCATGCACTGGTGGCTTGGTGAAGCTGAAGGACGCGCCTTTGTCATGCACAAAATCGGGTAACAGGCCGCTTTCGTCCTGATGATCAAAGATCGCGGCAAACTGGTCGAAGGCCAACTGCGGATCATTTTCTGCTACACCGAGTGCAGAAAACGCATTGTCCCAGCTCCATATATTGATCATATGGTTCTTCGACATGTATATAGCGGGAGCCGTCAGCGCGCCCTTCATCGGCACCGTATTGGCCCATAAAAGATATGAAGCCAATTCGGCGGCTTCACCTTTTAACGACAAACACCAATTTGCAAAGGAGGCCGCGCTTTGTGTTGTGGCCTCGGCAAAACCCTTATTGGGCACATTCGGAGCCATACGCTCATGCAACATAAGGCCAGCGTCCAACGCCACGCCGGAAAAGCAAAGCTCAACATTGTCCGCATGATCGCGTCGCCATTGGCCTGACACACTGACATTTCCCTTATGTGCGAAGGGCGTGAGCCGCAAATTTTCACCCGCAGCAACCACGCAATCCGCACCAAGCGCCGTTTTATAAGCATAATCATAGCGCGAGCCGTTGAGGGCAAAAACAATCACTGCGCCGTCAGATTTTATATGCAGCACTTCGCCTTCGCCGATAGCAAATGCGGCATTGGCTACTTTCCCTTCGCCGAGATAGAGCGCCACATTCAACGCCGAGGGCGTAAGATCAAAAGTCGGGGTTAATTCATGGCCCGCTTCATCTTCAAACCGTATGTGGCACAATTTGCCAAGGTTAGGGCGTTCGTCGCCACCGGCTACAAAACGCAGATGAAGGGCGCGATCTGCGCCCTCCCCCATCATAGACAATGTTGTAAAGCGTTGGTGCCGCGAGAATGGCACCTTGTCGAAATCAAACAGCATCGCCTATCCCTTTACCGACGAGCCAATGGCACCGTCCATAATATAGCGCTGAGCAAAGAAAAACAGGATCAACGGAGGGATACAGAGCAATACTGTGATCGCCGCAATCGACGTAATATCAGTTTCATGCAGCCCTTTGAACATGGAAAGGCCAAGCGTGAGCGTATATTTCGACTGGTCATTGAGGAAAATCAGCGGTCCTAAATAGTCGTTCCATGCATTCATGAAGTGGAACGTGCCCACCAGCACAAGCGCTGGCATCATTAGCGGCAAATGAATACGCCAATAAATCTGCCACGCATTGGCCCCATCCATCCGCGCGGCCTCATCGATCTCAATGGGCACAGTCATAATATATTGCCGCAGCAAAAAGACAAAGAAGGCTTCGGCAAAGTAGGCGGGAACAATCAATGGCTTAAGCGTATTAATCCAACCCAGCATGTTGAATTCCATATAGAGCGGTATCATTTTCACATCCCATGGGATCATCATCGTGGCCAGCAGAACGATAAAAATCACGTCACGCCCTTTGAACTGAAACCGGGCGAAGCCGTATGCCACCAACGAGGACGAAAACAACTGCCCGATGGTGGACATAACCACGACGATGGCTGAGTTTTTGAAATAGACGTCAAAGGGTTGCTTAAACCAGGCTGTGATGAAGTTTTCCCACTGTACATCGCTCGGCCAGAATACAGGCGGATATTGATAAAGCTCTGAAACGTCTTTCACAGCAGTGATAAAGGTCCAATAGAAAGGCAGTATGAACAAAGCGGACAAAAAGATAAGCGTGCCATAGGTGAAGGTTCTAAGCATCTTTGTTGCCTCCCTTTTTCATCTCGCCTTCGTAATAAACCCAAGCCGATGATGATTTCATCACCATCATGGATAGTGCCAGTATGATCAGGAACATCACCCAAGAGTTGGCGGCGGCATAGCCCATCTCGAAATGCTTGAAGGCATTGTCATAGATATACATGGCGAAGAAATATGTGCTTTCGAGCGGCCCGCCACCGGTGAGCAAAAGCGCGATAGTCAATTGCTGAAACGCCGCAATGATTGACGTGATAAAAGTGAACAAAATCATCGGCGACAACATGGGAATGGTAATGAATATGAGTCGGGCCCATGCAGGCACACCTGACATTTTTGCAGCTTCGTAAAGCTCTTTCGGGATGGATTGCAGACCCGTCAGCAAGATTAACATAGTGCCGCCAAGCCCCCAGAGTGACGCGATCACAATGGCAAGAAGCGCCCAGTTCGGATCCCCTAGCCAATTTGGCCCATCAATGCCGGCGAGACCCAGCAAGAAGTTCAGGATTCCATATTCATGGCTATAGATCCAAGCCCAGATGGTGACAAGCGCCACGCCGGAAATCACACTTGGGAGATAGAATATCGTCCGGAAAATGCCGCTGCCGATCACCCTTTGATTGAGCAAAACAGCTAGCAGAAGGCCGAGAATGATATTGAACGGCACGAAAAACAGGCCGAATTTGATGGTAACCCACAAGCTATCCCAGAAAAGCGGGTCTTGGGTCAGCATCACTTCATAATTCTGGGTGCCGATAAATTCGCGCTCCCCCACCACTGGCCAATCGTAAAAACTCATCACGAAGGAGAACACCAACGGGCCTAGGGTGAAGAAGAAAAAGCCCAATATCCAAGGGGAGATGAACAAATATGGCGTGAGTTTCTCAACGAATTTTTGTCGTTGATACTGCCGATCTTGAACTCCAGACATAATATCCATCCCCCCCTATCGTGGGTTAGTTTAGGTGGCGCTGCGAACGAGCTACAGCGTCATCAAGATGTTTCTTCGCATTGCCTTTTTCGATCATTGTGGCTTCAATCGCGCGCTCAAGATTCGCTTGGATTTTGCCCCAATTTTCGTGTTTCAGGAATGCGTTAGACTCGCTGTCGGAAACCGCCAACATGTCAAAGAACGGCTTGAAGATCGGATCGGTTGTCATTTCCATTTCTTCAGCAACGCTTGTGCGGATTGGCAAATCATTCGTGCGCAATTTCACCGCTTCAGCTGATGAGAAGAACTTGATGAACTCCCATGCCAAATCTGGGTTCTTTGTGTCTTTGGCCATAGACATGGCTGACGCACCGATGGACGAGTGCACGGGCTTGTCGCCAAAGGATGGCAGCTTTGCCACGCCATAATTGATGCCAGCTTCGTCGAAGCCGCCTTTTGACCACATGGCCGATTGATACATGGCCAGCTTTTCGCCCTTAAACAGCGCAGAACCGGAGCTATTGTCGCCAATGCCGAGCACAACTGCCTCTTCATTCGCAGCCATATCCGCAAACATGGTCAGCACTTCCACGGCTTCCGGGCTGTTCATATAGCCATCAACCGCAGAACCATCTTTTGCGATAAAGCGTGTGCCGTTTGACCAGAAGAATTGCTCATAATCAAATGGGTCAGGTTTGGCTTCGACTGCAAAGCCATAGACCTTGTTTTCTTCATCACGGAATTTCGCTGCCTTTTCGCGCAGCTCAGCCCAGGTCCAATTTTCACTTGGCATTTCAACGCCTGCTGCTTCAAACATGTCCTTATTGTAGAACACAACATGAGTGGTAAAGCCTGCGGGCATGCCATAGGCATCACCGGCAATGCGCGTGGTGTTGATCAATCCAGGCGGAATATCATCCAAGTTCATAGCATCCGCGTCGCGCGCCATGAAATCATCGAGTGGCATCAGCGACGTATAGTATTTTGGATAATTCCACATATACATCACATCGGGCGGGTTGCCGGCGCCAAATGAGGCGATCAGCTTCTGGTCGTAGCCATCTGCATATGGCTCAACTTGCACCTTCACACCGGGATTTTCAGCTTCAAACCGGCGTGCAATTTCTTTTTGAATTTCAAGGCTCTCATCGCTATCCCAAGTGGCAAAGCGCAGGGTCTCCTCCCCAAGAGCCGTACCTGACAGTGCGGCGACTGACAAAACAGACGCCACGGCCAGCTTCTTCAAATGTTTCATTTTTCCTCTCCTCTTTGCGCCGCACCATGCAGCGACTTTTGTCGATCAATCAGTGATCGTGTTTCCGCATCCAATTCACGCGGATATGCCTGCCCCTCCCCATTGAAAATGTGGCAATGCTGAGCAGGAAATTTCAGATAAACACCGTCGCCCGTCGCCGCTGGATGGGTGCCGCGGGCAATTGCTACAAATGTTTGGCCATTTTCGAGTTTGATATGCACTTGGCTTTCAGTGCCGAGGCGCTCAACCAGCAACACTTGGCCGTTCATATGGGCTTCGTCTTGCGCGACCAGTTCAATATTGTCTGGACGAATGCCCAAAGTGTGCGGGCCAACTACATCCTTTGCCGCCCCTTCGAGAGCCACTTTGATTTCACCAGACATTCCGGCTGCACTGACAGTAAGTTCTTTTTCGCCAGAGCTCTTGGCCGACACATCCAAGAAGTTCATTTTGGGCGAACCGATAAAACTGGCCACAAACAGGTTTCGCGGCGCATAAAACAGCTCTAGCGGCGTGCCGAATTGGGCAACTTTGCCTTGGTCCAACACCACCACGCGGTCTGATAAGGTCATCGCCTCCACCTGATCGTGTGTCACATAAATCATCGTGACACCGAGGCGTTTATGGAGGTTTGCCAGCTCAACCCGCATTGTGACGCGCAAGCCTGCGTCCAAATTGGACAAAGGCTCATCCAGCAAAAACAGTTTTGGGTCGCGAACGATTGCCCGACCAATCGCCACTCGCTGCCTTTGACCACCGGACAGCTGCTTCGGACGGCGCTTCAACAGTTCCGTAATTTGCAGAATTCGCGCTGCATTTTGCACCCGCTCATCAATCTGCGCTTTGGGCACGCCATTGAGAGACAACCCAAAAGACAGGTTCTTGTAGACATTCATATGCGGATAAAGCGCGTAATTCTGAAACACCATAGCTATATCGCGCTTGGCAGGCGGCAGCTTGCTGATTGGCTGCCCGCCCAGCACAACTTGCCCCTCATCAATCTCCTCGAGACCAGCAATGGAGCGCAAAAGCGTGGTTTTGCCACAACCCGATGGTCCCAAAAAACTTACGAACTCACCATCGCGAATATCGAGATCAATCCCTTTAAGGACCCGAAGGCTGCCAAACTTCTTTTCCAACCCATCGATCTTTACGCCTGCCATGTGTCTCCCTCTCCCTGGCATTTATCAAAAATATAAACGTTTAACTTAAGATGTAAAGTTTAAATTCAATTATTTTAGATGTGCCATTAAAGAAAAATTTGGATAAATATATCAAACAGTTAAACGCATATCTTGGCATCTCCAATTACTAAATCCGCCAGATAACCAAATCACGCGGCGCAACCTTGGCCTGACCGAGCAAAATTTCCGCCTCGGCGGGCACGTCAATTTCCGCCATCCGATCGCCAAAATTGAAGGCAAAATGCAATTCCCCTCTTTGGGTAATCCGCACGTCAGCGCTCAACTGCACGGCCGGTACGCCCGCCCAGAGCAAAAGCTTATCCACCAGTACGTCCAACAGCGCACCAGAAAAGTTGGCGGCGCCGTACCAGCATTTATCATTTCCCACCAAGGCGGGTGATTGATCACGATGGTCAGATTTGAAGCGCGCCAGAATGGCCTCATCGCTTTCAATACATTCACGCCAATTGCCAACAGGATAGTTTTGCCCATCCAATTCTATGTGATCCCCGCAATAATCGGGCAGTGATTCAACGCGCTTCACCTTAACATTAACAAGACGCGCAAATTCACCCGGCGGCAAATTGTCTGGAATATGCATGTTTTGTGTTTTACTACCGGTGCGTGCACTCAGATAGATTTTGGCTTTACTCAACGCCAGCTTTTCTGCCAGGTCACCATCTTCCAAAATCACATCGGGCAAAATCACCAAATCATAGGCGGCCATGTCATCTTGCGGCCCCACAATATCAACATCCACACCGCGTGCCGAAAGGGTCTGATACCAGTTCATCATATTGCGTGCGCTTGAATAATCAGCGCCTTGAGGCAGGCTACCTGCCGCCCAGCGCGAGGCATAGTCCAGTACCAATGCAACGCGTGCAGGCGCTCTGCCGGCGTTTCCCGAAGGTAAAACAGCCATTTCTTTGGCCACTTGCGCGACCTCATAATAAGCCTGATCTGCGTCGTCATTGGGCAGCAGTAAACCGGCATGAAACTGTTCTTGTGCAAATCTTGATTGCCGCCAGCGAAAATAACACACCACATCAATGCCATGCGCAAAAGCAAGCCAGGTCCACAGCCGTACCATACCATCATGGGGGGATTGATTGTGCTCAGCCCAGTTTACCGGACCAGGCTGTTGCTCCATGATCCACGCGCGCCCTTGTCCGATGCGCCGGTAGAGATCATTGTTAAATGCAGGCTGATCCGGCATGCCGGTGCGAAGCAAGCGCGCTTTTTCCTGATCGTCCATTCTACTATGCACCAGCGCACCCATGGGGTAGCTATCCCAGGATGCAAAATCCAAATCATCCCCGACTTTATAGTGGTCAAAGTCCACATTGTGTCCCATAAAATTATGGGTAACTGGGCGCCCTGGCGCATATTTTCGCACAACATCAACTTGCGCGCGATTGAACCTGACCACTTCATCAGAAGCAAACCGCTGATAATCTAGAAGGTGCGTCGGGCTTGGCTCTTCCACCAACCCATTGGGCAGCTCGACCTGATCAAAACGATTATATTTCATACTCCAAAAAGCGGTGCCCCATGCGTCATTGAGCGCTTCGATAGTTTGGTAGCGAACAGCCAGCCAGCGTTGAAATGCCTTTTTGGCATTTTCTGAATAGCTGTGAATTGTGTCGTGATCCCCATATTCGTTATCGATCTGCCAAGCTTGCACAAAAGGGTTCGCCCCATATCGTTTGGCATACTCCGCCGCAATCCGAACTGCATGCTCACGATAAATGTCGCTGGAAAAACAATAATGGCGGCGCGCGCCAAACTTTCGCACCTGCCCGTCGGCAGCGACCGGCAGAATATCTGGGTGTTGGTCGACTAGCCATTTTGGCGGGGCTGCGGAAGGGGTGCACATGACAACCTTCAAACCAGCTGTACCAAGGATATCGACCGCGCGGTCTAGCCACGCCCAATCGAAAACACCTTCTTCTTCCTCGAGGAGTGACCAAGCAAACTCGCCAACCCGAACCCAACTAAGGCCGAGCTCAACCATGCGCTGAGCATCCCGCTGCCACATATGCTCTGGCCACTGCTCCGGATAATAACAAACACCCAACTCAAACATATACTCTCCTCGCCACCCGCAACACGCGCCAGTAGATTCAGCAACCGGAATCACACCTCAGCAATTTTATGGCACATAATTCCCAAAATATAAACGATTATATTTACGCGCGATCTTCAGCCACAGATTATTGATAGATTGGGTAGACTGCATATGGGAGCGATTTCAGCCAGGCCCTCGTGCTACTGCTCTCGACAGAAAACCTTGCAACAGAAATTAGACACCTGCTGATAAATTGCCGTACGGAACAATTGTTCTGCCGAGAATATCGTGCATCGCAATGCGGCACCATTCGTTTTCTTAGGGTTCAGCAATCCTCTGTACCGGATCAATCAATACCTGAAACGATATGGAACGATCCTAAAGCGGTTTATGATTTGGTGGACTGCTACGGAGATATTAAATATGTCCCAATAGTCTTGGTGTTTGAATATCTTTGCAAGCTGCAATTGAACTCAGGTTGTCCGAACATTACCTCTACCCACTTGATCATCCAAATCGTTTTTCATGTACCCAGAAGTTATCACGACAGTAACTCTGTATGCGCATCTAAATCTCAACTCCCAAACCCGTATTTGTTCACCGCCATTTGTCGAGGCACCTTGGTGATCATCGTCATCGCCGCGCGCCCATCTTTTTCACGGTCAAAGTAGTTCTGGCCCACCTAAACGTCGCTTTGCGTAGCTATTTAAAGGGGCTTTCAGCTCATTATGCTGCTCCACCTATTCAAAGATAGGCATTACTTCGGACACTTTGAGAGGTTGATGCACGCGCCCGCGACCACGGCGAACCAGTTCAAGCCCATCGCATCGCTTGTCTTCAATAAAATCCAACTGCGCCTGTCCATCATCAAGCGCGCTTGCCCCCTCGGCGAATTGTCGGACCAGCGCGGTCGCAGCAACAAGATTTGCAAGATCGGGCTTTTCCCAACAATGCCCCTCAACATATCGCTCAACAAAGTCAAAAATGACACCTTCTTCAACGGATCCAACATCATCATGGATGCTGGCCCTCTCGAATATCGGCTTGATGTCTGAACCGCCCAACAAAGCAAAGGCCAGGTCGCGCAAAGCTTCATTCTGCAGTGGAATATAGTCCGGGCAGGGGAAAAGCTAGGGCCCACTCGCGCTTGAACGTCCTAAAAAAACGAAAAGGCTTATTTGGATTATAAATTCACTTTTGGTATCAGTCCTTCAGCCACTCTGTGAAGTAGATTCATGCAGCCGAGCACAGCAAACCCACTCCAACTTATAAGAAAATATTAATTACGATAAAAATACAAATTTTTTAAATTTCCCACGCGCCCCCATTAGTTCAGGCCCATCTTTTTGAGTACCTCTGGATCAACCAACCGTACAATCAGTGGATGAGTACGCAAGTCGCTTACACTTTGCGAGACACCATTACTTCCGTCGAGCGCTCACCAGCCCCCCCGTCTGGCATCAACGCTCGCTTGAAATTGTCAATAACTGACAAACAGCCAACCGCTCCACAGCCAACAACATTGGCAACCATTTAGCCTCTCAAATGGTCCCAAACCATACCCTGGCACGCAGATGTTTTGTGTCTTAATTTGGTTGGCATGAGAAAGAGACTAACCACACAAACAAACGATGCACTACACCCTGCTGTGGGGGAACGGTATGAATTCCGCGATGAGCTTTTTGACCGGCTTTATAGGCAGGGCTTCAAACGTTAGCGAAAAGGTGTTTTACCTCAACACGCGCATCAATGGCCGCGCACGTCGCACTAAAATTGGCGATTATCCTTTGACGTCGCTCGCAGAAGCCCGCAGAAGGCCCAAGGCATTTTACGCTAACTATCCCTCGGCACATATCAAAACAGCGGCGCTGGCTCACCGGGGCACTCCGTACATTTGCTCAAGGAGGTTATCGACCAGTTCATTGGGCGATATGCAAGGCCTGCAACCGGTAAAGTAAAAGATCATCAGGCAATTAGGTTCGCTTGGTTCTGGCGAATTCTTTAGTAAAGTTGAAATTTATGTCGATGAAGCGTTAGCTTCGGGCATCGCGCTAACGCTTTGAAGTATTGGGGCCGCCTCCATTAGGAAATAACAGCGGCACACTATGTTATTACAGGTCTAATCCCCTGAAGTATCCCCTATTATTTAAAATCACCCGATCGTCTATTCTTCTCTAAATACGTGCACCAAATTGTCCGTCATAGGTTTTGTAAGATAGGTGAAAACAGTACGCTCTTGAGTAGTAATCACCCCCTCCACTGGCATACCGGACACCAATTTTTTTTCTTCCAGCTTGTCAAACTCGTCCTTGCTAAGCTCCACAATTGCTCGGTAAAAGGAAAATCCACTTTTCTCATCAACTACACTCGTTGGCGAGATAGATTTGAGTGTTCCATCAAGTTCGGGTGTAGTTCGTTGATTAAATGCCGGAAAGCGGATCACAACATTTTGGCCGTCGTAGATCTGATCAATGGAAACCGTATCGATGTTGAGTTCAATCTCAAAGTCACCCTTTTGTTCAATGATTTGCATAAGAATTTGGCCTGGCTGCACAACACCACCAATCGTATTGAGCGCTAGTTCGTGGATCAATCCAGATATCGGAGCCTTGATCCGAACGCGGGCCAATTGAGCGCGTGTGGCGTTCAGTTGCTGAATGAGTTCTTCAATCCGAACGTTGATGTCTTCAAGTTCAGAAATAACTTTTTCTTTAAACTCACGATTAATCTGGAGCTTCTTAATCCGAGTTTCGGATATAGAATTCTCAACACGTGCTATTTCCGCACGGTGTTCTGCGATCTGACCACGGAGATCTGATCTAGCACGTTCGATAGCAATAAGCCGGCTTTTAGGTACAAGCTCTTTGTCAACTAGCTCAGAAGTTGAGCTATATTCGCCGTCGAAACCTGTAATCTGGTTTCGTTTTTCAAAGATCAGTCCACTAACACCGTCTATCTGGTTTTGAAATTGCTCAACGCGCTCATCTTGAGCCGCCAACTGCGCTTCTATCGTCGAATACCTGGCCTCCATCATAGCAATTTGCTGACCGACTGGCCCCGTAACATCGCCCAAACCGAGTTTGTCGAGACGCTCGGACGGCACAATAATGTCTGGGTTACCTTCCAACTCCGCTTGCAATCTCGCCTGCTTCACCAACGCTTCGCGCAACCTACCTTCATATATTGCCAGGTTTGCGTTGATTGCAGTGTCATCCAATTTTATAAGCAGTTGATCTTTTTCAACAAAATCACCTGTATTCACCAATATCTGCTCGACAATGCCGCCATCTAAGTGCTGAATTGATTTTGGCTTACCCTGAACAATGACCGTGCCACTGGCGAGGACTGCACCTGAAATCCTGGCTGTCATGCTCCAGGCAACACTGCCACCAAACAAGACCACAAGAGCAATTAGGCCCAACAGCACCGGACGACGAAAATTGAGATTGGGGACTTGATTTGCGGCATTTTCCGTCATTCCAATACCTTATGCCACTCTTGTTATTTTCTTAAGGACATCACTCTTATCACCCATTTCGACCATGCGCCCAGCATTTAGCATCAGTATTTTGTCTACGGCCGAAATAGCACTCGGCCGATGCGCGATAACAACGACGACCGAGCCGAATTCGCGCATCTGAGATATTGCCTGACTTAACGCCGCATCCCCTTCTTGATCCAAATTGGCATTGGGCTCATCTAGCACGATTAGCTTCGGTCGACGAAACAAGGCTCTTGCCAGCCCAATGCGTTGCACTTGGCCACCGGTTAACGGAGAAAGGGCAGCATCCACATTTGTGCCATACCCTTCAGGAAATGAGAGTATCATTTCATGCACGCCGGCAAGTTTCGCAGCTTCCACAACTTCGGCATCTTCAGCATCGTTATCGAAGCGTGCAATATTCTGACCGATTGAGCCAGAGAGCAGAGCAACTTGTTGCGGCAAATAGCCTATACTTCGACCAATCTGATCGGAATCCCATTGTTCAAAAGTTGCTCCATCAACTCGAACAGTTCCGGCATCGGGCATCCACAAGCCAACCAAGAGCTTTGCCAGGGTCGATTTGCCCGAGGCGCTGGGGCCAATAACACCAAGGCCATCTCCAGGCTTTAGCGAGAAATCAATTCCCCCCAAGATCACGCTTTTTTCTGTAGTCGATATTTTGGATGGGGCATATTTAACAACAGACTTCACCTCAAGATTTCCCTGAACCTCTGGAAGTTCAATATTTTTGTCCTCCTGGTTACTGTCTTGTTTCAGATAATCTTTGAGCCTTTGCCATGCGAGCTGCGCACGTTTAATCACGCGCCATCCGCCCAATGTCTGATCTATCGGCGCTAAAGCTCGCCCAGCGATAATTGAGGCCGCAACAATTGTGCCAGCGGTAATTTCCTGATTAATCGCAAGAAATGCGCCAAGCGCTAGTATGCCGGACTGCAGCATCAAACGAAACGATTTGGAGCTTGCAGTAAAACCTTCAGATCGCTCACCGCCCAGTTGCTGAGAAAACAGTGACCGGTTGCGTAGTTTTTGCCACACTGTTTGCGTACTTTCCAGCATTCCCATAGCAAGGACACTGTCTGCATTTTTTTGAGCTTGGTCTGCAAACCGCGCTTCTATCATCTCATTCTGAACACCCTCAGCAGATGGTTTTCTGCTGAAAAACTCATTTAGTATGGCGAGCACAACCACAACAATAGCACCACACACCGCCAAAATACCTAGAGATGGATGTAACAAAAAAACGATCCCAAGATAGATTGGAAACCATGGCAAATCAAAAAGAGCAAGGACTGTCGGGCTGGCGAGAAAATTTCTTACAATTCCAATGTCCTGAATGGGCCGATAAGCGGGATTTTGCCCGCATAAAGATCTGGCAATCCAAAACTTGTAGGTCAGCGGAGAAATCTCTGTATCCAGCCAAAAGGATAACCGAGAAAGCGACCGCGCGCGAACAAAGTCGAAAAAACCCATCATAACATAAAGCCCGATCGCAAGTAGACCTAATGCCAACAGCGTAGGCACCGATTGGCTCGCCAGCACCCGATCATAAACCTGCAACATAAATAGCGGTCCAGTGAGCATAAGAATGTTTACGACGCAACTCATCAGGGCAACCGCAAAGAATACCTTCCGGACTCTGTGCAACCTCTCGCGAATTAAGCTTTGATTTCCGGCCATATTTCTACTCGATACTAACTACATATTTAAAAAAACGAGAAGCTGTCCTGATCAAGAGCTGCGAGCTTGGTGCCTGCTAAAAATAGCTCGTCTCCATTTCCGAAGGCAAAGAGCACGCCTCCATCTTGCTCCTGAGCGCTGGCAAATAGATCATCAAAATTATCGATACCATCCACACTCAAGCGGATCACGTCGCCCGCAATTGAAAAACGACGACCACTGCGCGACGTCTCAAAGTCAATGATTGTATCAGACCCGTCGCCCGTTTCGAATGTGAATGTATCTGAACCACCGCCGCCGAAGAGCAAATCGGCACCGGCGCCACCGTCTAGACTGTCGTCGCCGCGACCAGCCAAAAGCACGTCATCACCGGAGCCCCCATCGAGAAGGTCATCGCCACTCCCTGCGAGAAGCAAGTCACTCCCCGCGCCACCATATAACAAGTCATTACCGCGACCGGATAAAAGAAAATCATTACCCGCTCCACCACTTAAGTAGTTGTCGCCAGTAAAATCACCGATGAGAACATCAGTTCCATCCGTACCTTCCTCTTGGTTGTCGACAGCTTCGCCGACATTCACTGATACAATAGCGCTCGAGGTATCTTGGCCATCCGTAATCTTGTATTCAAATTGATCACTTCCGATAAAACCACTGTCCGCCGTATAAACGATGTTGCTGTCTTCATCGATAGCAACCGAGCCATTGGTACCCTGTCCGATGGAGACAAACTGCAAGACATCACCATCGTCGTCAGTGTCATTTTGAAGCAAAAACGCTGGAGAAATTCGAATAGGAATTTCTCCTCGCGTATCAAATACCCCATCATCATTTGCAACTGGAACATTATTACCCTTTAAGATGGTCAGATAAAAATCGTCAGATGTTTCCAAACTTCCATCAGAGGCATGAATTGTCACTTCATATGTACCCGCAGCAGCAGTTGGTGCATTCCCGGAGACCTTACTACCATCGAATTCAAGCCATTCAGGCAAAGCAGACCCGTCTGAAAGGGTTGCTGCCAATTGAATAGGATCTCCATCAACATCCTCAAATGTTGAAATCGGAATCTCGATCACGAAGCTTTCACCAGTATAGATATTATTGTCTGGATCAACTGGATCCTCCAATATATCAGGCAGCGGATTAATGACGACAGGTGCGTCGTTGACTGGATTGACTGTCAACTTGAAGATATCTGAGACAGACAGCTTTCCATCAGAAGCGGCTATCTCTATATCGATAGAACCATTAAAGTCTTCTGGAGGCATGCCGGATAGCTTTAGTAGTTCACTATCTACATTAAGCCAATCTGGAAGGTTGTTGCCATCTCTAAGCGCAAATGAATATTCAAGTGTGTCCCCGTCAACATCAGAGAATAAGTTTTGTTGCAGCTGAATACTAAATAGCTCATCTTCATCAATAAAGCGGTCTGAAAACGGCATCGAAATTGTTGGTGCATCATTCACCGGGTCGATCACTAAATCAAACTCAGCTCGGCTTGTCATAGCACCATCTGATACATGAAGAGCTAAGCTGATAGTGCCGAAGAAGTCTGAAGGAGGCGTCCCTGTAAATCGGCGTGTTGTTGCGTCAAAACTTAGCCAGTCTGGCAATGATGTACCGGCCGCTCTTGTTGCGGTATATGACAACTCATCGCCATCAACATCGAAAACAACACCATCTGGGATCGCAAAATCTAGGCTTGTATCTTCGGTGACGTGAACATCCTCTAGTGGCCTGATGGTTGGGGCATCATTGACAGGCGCCACATTTATCGTGATCTGCGCGTCGTCCGTAAGTTCACCATCGCTAACGCTATAGCCAATCAGCACTTCGCCATTGGTATTTTCGCTGAAAGTGACCACCATATTTCCGCTGTCATCCAGAGCGGCAAAATATCCATCTCCACTGGAGAAACCGATTATCTCTAATGGATCACCGTCTAAGTCACTGTCATTTATCAAAATCTGATCAACCGGAATAACAAATATCTCGTCTTCAGTTGCGTCAAATGCATCATTCATTGCAATTGGCGCATCATTCTCCGCAACTAGTTCGAGCGTGACATTGGCCGTCGAATTCAACTCGCCGTCACTTGTGGTATAACTGAATGAAGCTGGCCCGTTATAGTTTTCATCTGGTGTGAAAACTATATCTCCAGATGCGGTGATTTCGACTTGCCCGTGCTCGGCGTTTTGAACCGAAATGATCGTGAGTTCATCACCATCCACATCCTTATCATTTTCAAGCAATGTTGACGTGGAGATTATAAGTTCCTGATCTTCCAGTCCAACGAGCGCACCATCATCCACGGCCAACGGTGCATCGTTGAGTGCAGAAATATTGATGTCTACGACGCCAACATCGGTCGCGCCTGTAACGTCTTGCAACGTATATTTGAAACCTGCATGGCCTGAATAGTTTTCATCCGGCGTGAATACAACATTTCCGATGCCATCAAGCCTTACTTCCCCCCCAACTGCATCATGAACGCCTTCTATATGAATGCCATGATGATCGATATCGAAGTCGTTATTAAGCAAGTCAATAATTGCTATTGTTACAACCTGATCTTCTTCACTTGATATCTTATCATCGATTGCAGTCGGATCATCGTTTATGGGCACTACGTCAACAAACACATTCGTGCTGACAGCCGGTCCATTCCCGTCTGTGATAGAATAGCTGAACTGCAAGCGCCCGTTGGAATTGGCTGTCGGCGTAAACCGTATTGTATCATCGTCAATTTGCGTCGCGCCTGAAACCCCGACAAATGAAATTGTGTCGCCATCGGGATCGAAATCGTTCGACATAAGTTCAGAGATACTTATGTCAATAAAGCTATCTTCATCAATGGTGTAGCCGTCATCTGAGACAGCGAAAGGCAAATCTTGCGCCGGCGTAACGAAAATCGACACATACGCTATGTCAAATCCACCCTGACCGTCAGCAACCTCATAACTAAAGCCGGCATTTCCGAAATAGTCCGATCGCGGTGTGAACACAGCAACATTATCTACTATTTCAACCCCGCCATTCACTGGATCTAGGACCCTCGTAACAACCAAGCTATCTCCTTCTTGGTCGGTGTCGTTACTCAACAAGGATGCGAGATCAATTGATACACTTTCGTCCTCACCAATGACAAAATCACCATCGTCTTGAGCCTGTGGTGCATCGTTAATCGCAGTAAAATCTATAACAAGATTTCCGGTTTCGATGGAATTTAGGCGCCCATCTGAAATCTCATATGTAAACTCGACCAGACCGCTCAAATTTTCACGCGGTGTAAACACCCAGGAGCCATCGGGCTGCTTGTCTGCTTGCCCTCCCAAAACTGGATCGCCATCAACCAATTGATATCCATCAGAACTGAAGCTGACAAATATTATCTCATCGCCATCAGGATCCGTATCATTGGCCAATATTTGAGCGAGCGTGACCGAAAACGATGTGTCTTCAAAGCCTTCAAAATAGTCAGTCTGGGTTACGGGTGCACTATTGTTAGGTGCAACATCGATGGTTACAGTACCGGTGTCTTCTCCGTCCTTATCGTCAACAACCAAGTATTCAAAAGTGGCAATACCGTCAAAGTTATGATTTGGCGTAAAGACGATTTCCCCGTCAATGATCTCAACAGAGCCGTTCACTGCATTTGAAACCGAGCTAACACGTAAAATATCACCATCAACATCAGTGTCATTCACCAGGAGAGCGGCCTGCTGGAGCACCAAAACTGTATCTTCGAGCCCAGCAAACAAATCATCTTCAGCAACAGGGCCATCATTGGCCGGAAGAACATCTAGATGCACCGTTCCGGTTGCACTGCCTTGCGCGTTATCGGTTATTTCATACTGAAACTCGACACTTCCTGAGTACTCCGGATCCGGTGTATAAAGGATTGTAGCCCCCGCGTTACCATCAACATCAAGATCCTGATTACTTTCGATTGCACCTTCATCGTCAGTTCGGGTGACGCGCAAATTTAGTGTGCCAGCATAATCAATTGGTGGTGTCCCGCGCAGGGTTCCGGTTGATTGATCGACATTCAACCAATCCGGCAATTCAGTTCCATCTTGCAACTCCACATAATAAACACCTCCTGGATCTCCAACGAGGTCAAAGTTTATTTCCGGAATGTTCAGTTGAAGCGTTCCAGTCGTCGGAGCGCCAACCGAAACCAATTGAATCAAGTCACCATCATCGTCATAATCATTCGCCAAAAGCTCGGCAATTGAAATTTCAATTACACTATCTTCCTGCAAACTGAAATTGTCATCTAGTGCGTCAGGCAATTCGGCCTGGGCTTCGACATTCACAACAATTACGGCAGAGTCTTCCGAAATCGCACCTTTAGTGTCGCGAGCAAAATACTCAATTGCGAACGCACCAAAGAAGTCTTCTGGTGTCACAAGATCTAAAAGTTCATCAAAAACATTTACCTGGAAACCGCCTGCACTGGTGAGAACAAGTGTTTCGTCAACGACAATGTCACGCACAATTGAGAATGCAGGCGTTCCCTCAATAACAGACTCGCTAACATCGACGCGCACTGAGACCGTTCCGACATATTTTTCTGGCGGCGTACCAATAAAGGACAATGTATTGGAATCAAAGGATAGCCAGTCCGGCAATGGTGTAAAATTAGCTTCCTGTGCAGTGACGGTTGCGTCATCTGCGATTTCAATAACGCTTTTCCCCTGTGCTGCAAAATAGGGGTTTTGATCAAACAATTCGTTGATAGCAACATCAATTGGCTGGTGCGGATCAATCCTGACCTCAACAGCATACGGCACTGCATTTGCATCTTCCGGGTCAAACTCAACACGAACACGTGCGACCGGTTCATCGGTGGCAGGCTCAATGCCAGTCAGGGAAAACTCTTGAGTATCCGTATTGAACTGCAGCCAACTCGGCAACGGCATCCCAGTCCAAAGCGCAGCCGACCAGGTGCCCGTCCCGCCCGTTAGCTTGACGAGGTTTGCTTGGTATACGACACCATCAGATAACGCCGCTGCATCGGCAGGTTCGATCAAGAAACTATCTTGATATGAAACGTCTTCGCCAGTATCTGGATCGGTGTAGGTAAAATCCAGATTAACACTAAAGGGATCCATTGACGGGTCAGGCGGCGTCCCAATGAAACTCAACGCTGTCGGGTCGAAGCTCAACCATTCAGGTAGAGCAGCACCATCTGCCAATGTTGCGACAACCTCAGTCAATTCTGAAGCGAGAACTGGACTATCCAATTCCAAGTGAACGCCTAGCTCCGCACGGTTTGTGAAATCGTTTTGCAGAACCCCAATAAACCTCGCCGACTCAAAGAAAATGACATCACCGTCTGGATCTAAGTCATTGGCAAATGCTTCACCAGGGATAACGGTGATCGGCAAGTCCTCCAGTCCCTCAACCACATCATCTTTTAGTTGAGGAGCGTCATTGTCAGGGACAATGGAAATCGAAACAAACGCTGTGTCGATGCCAGGATAGTCACTATCTAGATCCTTGCCATCGGTCACTGTATATGTAAACCCGGCAACACCGTTATAATCCGTCCGCGGGGTAAATTCGATCATACCCTCATCGTTGAACGAGACTTTGCCATTAAGAGGAAAGTCTTCCAGTTCTAGAATTGTTAGTGTGTCACCATCCGGATCGCTATCATTCGCCAGCAATTCAGCAGGATCAATGATAATGACCTGATCTTCTAACGTTTCATAGCCGCCATCATCGCGCGCGACAGGTAGTCGATTGAGAGGAATGACGTTAATATTTACATTCCCATCTGCCGATGCACCAAACTCGTCCACAACCGTATAGCTGAACGACGCTTCCCCTAATTCATCCGCATCAAAACGCACAAACACCGCTTGAGCCGGGTCAGAAACAGGCTCTTTTAAGCTATCAAGTAATTCAATCGTTCCATTGACTGCACTAAATGCTGTCACGAATGAAATAGCATCCCCTTCTGGGTCTTGATCGTTTGCTAGCAGGCTTGATATCTCAATGAACTTCGAAAGCCCAAGGCGAACAGTCGTGTTGTCTTTGACTGGTCTTGGTGCATCGTTTACACCTAAAAAGTTTAATTCAACCTGAGCAGTAGCGGTGCCACCATTCCCATCCGAAACTGTATATCTAAAACCCGCATATCCGAAGTGGTCCGCCAAAGGTTCAAATTTGATTTGATCGCCGACAACTCTAACTTGACCATTAGACCCATTGTAGAATAACGATGCATAAAGCGGATTGCCGTCCAGATCGAGTGCAGGACCAAAGTCAACAATGGTCAATGGATCTCCATCAACATCAAGGTCATTGCTAAATACTTCTGCGAGTGGGATGTATAGAGCTGTATCTTCGAGACCAATAAAAACGCCATCATCTGCAGCAACGGGCGCATCATTGATTGGGAGGATATTTACCTCGGCTCTGGCAATAGATTCTCGTCCATATGGATCGCGGACGGTATAATCAAAGAAAGCGTCGCCGAAATGGTCCTGATCACCTACAAAACTTACACTTCCATCGTCGTTAAGTGAAACAGTGCCGCCGGAAACGGCCTCAACCGATACAATCTCTAGTAGGCCCACACCTTCATCTGCATCATTTCTAAGCAAGCGATCTGCAGTGATGACAAGTTCAACGTCTTCATCAGCAAATCTAATTATGTCGTCCTGCGCATTAAAGCGACCAATTCGAATTAAATCTTCGATTTGTTCGCGACCCCAAGTGCTGCCTTCTGCAAACTGAATTTCCTCAATGCCGGTTTCTCGACCTAAGAAATGGTCTGATACACGGACGGTATCTATATTGATGCCACCGGCTTGTTCAAATTCGACAATGAGATCGTCACCTTCGCGTAGTAGACTTATATCGGCAACACGGATTTCATCGTCTACTACAAGACGATCAATGTCAGCAATTGCGCCTATCTCATTGATTATGTCTGCGCCGTCGCCAAATCCGAACTCATAGATATCCGATCCAAAACGTCCCGCAAGCACATCATCGCCCAATCCACCAAAGAATACCTCATCGGCAGCGCTTCCATGAATCTCGTCATCAAAGACAGTGGCTACTACTTTCTCGATATCTGTTAATTGATCACCAACGGCTTCGCCAAGAGAACCAAGCCCCGTATCAAGATCAAGGGCTATCGCCTCATCCGCCTCAGAATAGTCTGCCGTATCAAATCCTAGCCCACCATCGATGACGTCAGCACCGCGCCCGCCCATAAAAACGTTATCTTGTTCATCGCCGAGCAATACGTCGTCGTGGAAGCTGCCAACGATTAACTCAATTGAGGAGAAAACATCGCCCTGCGCGTCCCCACCGCCAGAACTCGCATCCGACAAGTTAACAGTTACACCACTATCAGAGAGTGTATATTCGACTCTATCAATTCCGTCGCCACCAAACATTTGGTCTGCACCACGACCACCAATTAGTGTGTCGTCGCCTGCACCGCCAAATAGCAAATCATTGCCTCGGCCCCCAATTAGTCGGTTTGCGCTTGCATCACCTTCTAACTCATCGTCAAACGCTGAGCCGACGAGATTCTCAATACCTGCGAGCTGATCTCCCTCAGCATGGCCGCCCTGAGCCATCCCATTTAACAAGGAAATTTGGACAGCTTCACCAGAACTCGAATAATCCGAGGTATCCACACCATCACCGCCGAAAAGCGTGTCTGCGCCCTGCCCGCCGATCAGCCAATCATCGCCTAATCCACCATCGAGTTGATCATCACCATCACGCCCCTCAAGTCGATCGTTCCCTTCAAGACCCTCAAGTTCATTGCGTTGAGCATCTCCCAGGAGTTCGTCGCCAAACAAAGTCCCCCTTAGTGCCTCAATATTAAAATAGATGTCGCCCTGTGCAAAACCACCTTGGCCTAAACGTGCTGCCAAGTCTGCACGCACCCCAACATTGGAGCCAGTAAAGCGAACAGTATCAAATCCGTCTCCACCGTCAATTCTGTCACCGCCATCTCCGCCATCGATCAGGTCATCACCGGCACGTCCGAATAAATCATCATTACCCTCAAAGCCCAATATTGTTTCTGTTAGATGGGTGCCGATGATTAAATCTCGAATATTGGTTCCGTTAAGGGATTCAAGGTGATCATCAGATATCAGCGCACTGATTACGCCGTCATCTTGAATGCCCTCTATGTCAGAAATTGTGTATTCGAGCGAGACCTCTCCCGAAAAGCCTTGCGCATATTCGACAACTACAAACTCATCATTATAGACGGAGTATGAACCGCCATCGCTTGCAAAGCCGATGCCGTCAAATGAGAGTTCATCCAACGCGTTATCGACGTCCACATCATTGGCGAGCAAGTCAGAAATCCGCAATATAAGAGGCGCATCCAGGCTTGTGCTCGCAATGTCGGCATTTGCGGTGGGGGCGTCATTAACTGGGATAACGTCAACCCGCACCCTCGCGCTGTCTTCTCCATCCGCATTGTCGCTCACAACATAGTTGAAAAAGCTCGGCCCATTCGAATTAAGTGCTGGCGTGAAAATTACATCGCCATTTTCATCAAGTTCCACCGTCCCTGGTGCCCCGGAGACCATACTCACAGAAATGATGCTTAACTCATCACGATCAATGTCGGTGTCGTTCCCCAATAGCGCAGCTGCAGAAATTGTTGTTGCAACGTCTTCATAGATTGAAACACTATCATTCGCAGCAACTGGCGGAGCATCGCCAACGGGTCCAAAATAGAGTGTAACTCTTGCATCATCGACCAACTCACCATCACTGACAACATAGTTGAAAGTGGCCTCTCCCCAATAATCAGCGTCAGGCGTAAAGATGATATTTTCACCTGATATTTCCGCCAGCCCATTTTCAGAAGTTGAGATTGAAACAATTTCCAAACTTGAACTGTCAATATCATAATCATTTGCGAGGAGATCTGATATTGAGATCGACAATGGAATGTCTTCAGTTCCATTTAAGAAAAATACGTCATCTTCCCTATATGATTCATCTTGTGCATTTGGGACGTCGTTAACTGGATTTACTTGGAGATCAACGCGTGCCTCTGCCAGACCACCTTGTCCGTCATCAACTGTATAGAAAAAGTATGCTTCGCCGAAGAAATTGGTATTTGGCGTAAACAGTATTGTGCCGTTATCATACAGCTTTGCTATTCCACCACTTCCGTTTCGAACTGAAGTGACCTCCAATAGGTCCCCATCCCGCTCGATATCATTGGCAAGAAGCTCGTCTGCATTGAATAAATATGGGTTGTCCTCGTCAATTGTTAATGCATCATTTTGAGGCTCAGGAACGTCGTTAACTGGATTTACATAAACACCAACTGTCGCGGTAGCTACTTCGCCATCGGTATCAGAGACCATATATTCAAAGCTGGCATCGCCAAAGAAGAACGCGGTCGGCGTAACCAAAATCACGCCATCATCGGTAAGCTCAACTTGCAAATGCTCATTGCTAAATACACCTGTCACATTGAGAGCATCGCCATCAATATCAATATCATTCGCAAGAAGTTCAGATGTATCAATTGAGAACACCACATCTTCGTCAGTGGTATACCCTAAATCGTCAAATGCGATCGGAGCATCGTTCTGTGCCCTCACATTTATATAAACGATTGCCTCTGTGCGCCCGCCTTCAGGTGTGTTCGCCACATATTTAAATGAGGCCAGACCATTATAATCATCTGTAGGGGTGAAAGATATTTGCCCATTGCTCGAAAGACTAGCCGATCCATTTTGAGCATCAAATACTTGAGAGATGATCATGCGATCACCGTCAGCATCATTGGAGAGAAGCCTGACTGTGTCGATAGTCAAATAGCCATCCTCATCGACTTCAAAACCGAAGTCGTCACGAGCCGAAGCAGGCGGCGAAACTCTTACACTTACTCTACCCGTCGAGAAGCCTCCCAGCCCATCAGATGCGGTATATGTAAATGTCGTGGGACCGGTAAAACTTGATTGGCCAGTGAAAGCAATATTCCCATCACCATCAATTTGCGCAATGCCGTTTTCCCCGCCATCTACCGCAATTATTTGAAGAATATCGCCATCGGGATCAAAGTCGTTTCGGAGCAATTCTTCAGCAGATAGAATAAGGGTCTGTTCACGTTTAACTGTGTAAATGCCATCATCAACTGCCGTCGGCAGGCTATTTTCCAGACGTGCAAGTAGGGTTTCGCGCGTCCACTCAACACCATCGGCAAATGCGAGAGTTTCAATTCCCTCCCCGGTCTCAGACAATGCACTTTTTATTGTGATGGAGTCGCTAACATTGCCCGCAAAACGAATAACAAGAGTTTCACTCCCTTTGAACAAACGTTCAACCGAAGCTTCTGATGACAACAGGTCCGTAATCTCCAAGCGATCCAGCATACTGGTGCTCTGGTCATCAATTGTTTCATTGCCATCACCAGCACCAAAGTGATAGGTGTCATCGCCTGCGCCGCCAATCAACAAATCATCGCCCTGCCGTCCAACGACAAGATCATCACCGTCAAAACCGCGGATAGTTTCAGCATCGGACGTTCCCGCAAATTGCATTACCGCCGCACGCATATCTGCCCACTGCCAAAAGATGCCATCCGCGAACTCGATTTCCTCAATTCCAGCGTGACCTGGGTTAAGGCTATCAACGATGGTCAAACGGTCTCGGGCACCTGAAAAACGTAGAACAAGATCATCGCCATTTGCTGGACTACGCCGTGCCCAGACCAATTCTGTAGATTGGGTGTCACTTAAAACAACGAGGTCGTTCAGATCACTGCCATTATCGACAATGCGATCATCGCCATCACCTGCACGCCAAAGATATTCATCATCTCCAGCACCACCGAGCAGCAAATCCACACCTTCGAAGCCACTAATTTTATCATCACCATCAGTACCAATAATTTGATTATCGGACTCGTTTGGTTGCCCAAGAACCAAATTCGCCATGACATCATCAAATGAAAGAGAGATCCCGTCATCGACAATTACAAAATTTTCAATTGTGTCAGGACTATCCGCCAATAGACCATTAATGATGGTAATTTCATCACTATTATTGGTTCTGATAATTAAATCGCTGCCGTCACGTCCACGGCGTGCAAACTCAAGTTCGCTCAATGAGAAGCCAACGATCTCAACCGTATCAACGCCGTCTCCGGCGTCACGCAATCGATCTTGTCCATCGCCTTTTACAAACCTGTAAACATCATCCCCTTGCCCACCGATCAGCAGGTCATTGCCAGCAAGGCCCGCCATAACGTCGGCGCCAGCGGTGCCGGTTAGTCTATCATCCCCAATAGTTGCGATGTTTCGCGTCGCGAGTGTCTCAAACTGGTCCCTGGTCCAAACTGTATTCGCAGCGTCATCGAATACAACACGTTCAATACCAGCTTCGCCGCCAGCCTGGAATGAGTTCCGCACAATGATACGGCCGCCATCACCGGCATCCTCAAAACTTTCGGAGATAATTAGCTCCAAATCATTCCCGACACTTTTGCGTACAATCACACTACTCGGGTCAACACCGCTGAAATTGATCGCATCCTGTTCGCCCGCATCATCAATTATTAGGTCGTTGCCGTCGCCTCTGGAATAAAAATATGTGTCGTTCCCGCCTGCACCAACTATCGTGTCGTTACCAGCTCCCCCATCAAACTCATCATCACCGGCAAACCCTGTGATAGATGGGTCATCGCCATCGGTCGACTGGGATTTGATAATCTGGGCTCGTGTTTCTAAATAATCCCACACCACATTTTCGGTGGTCTCATCACCATCATCGAACTCAATCGTTTCAACTGATCGCTCGTAATAACGACTGAGGAAATCGTCAATCCGGATGGACCCGCCGTCCCCCGCACCAGGAGCTGACTCCGAAATGATCAGGATCGCATGGTTCCCTGACTGGGAAACCTGCACCTCTTCAGCGGAAATGCCGCGAAGGATAAGCTTATCCGCATCACTAGCGTGAGTGTCCGGCTCGCGAATAATATCGTTGCCATCGCCACGGTTATAAATATAGGTGTCGTCGCCTTGATCGCCAGCCAGAATATCATCACCAGGGCCAGCTTCATACACATCCCCGGACGTAAAGCCCGGCAACACATCATCGTCAGGTGTCGTGGATTGCGCGATAAGACGAGCACGCAGCTCTTCCGGTGTCCACACCACATTTTCGGTGGCCTCATTGCCATCATCAAACTCAATCGTTTCAACTGATCGCTCGTAATAACGACTGAGGAAATCGTCAATCCAGATGGACCCGCCGTCCCCCGCACCAGGAGCTGACTCCGAAATGATCAGGATCGCATGGTTCCCTGACTGGGAAACCTGCACCTCTTCAGCGAAAATGCCGCGAAGGATAAGCTTATCCGCATCACTAGCGTGAGTGTCCGGCTCGCGAATAATATCGTTGCCATCGCCACGGTTATAAATATAGGTGTCGTCGCCTTGATCGCCAGCCAGAATATCATCACCAGGGCCAGCTTCATACACATCCCCGGACGTAAAGCCCGGCAACACATCATCGTCAGGTGTCGTGGATTGCGCGATAAGACGAGCACGCAGCTCTTCCGGTGTCCACACCACATTTTCGGTGGCCTCATTGCCATCATCAAACTCAATCGTTTCAACTGATCGCTCGTAATAACGACTGAGGAAATCGTCAATCCAGATGGACCCGCCGTCCCCCGCACCAGGAGCTGACTCCGAAATGATCAGGATCGCATGGTTCCCTGACTGGGAAACCTGCACCTCTTCAGCGAAAATGCCGCGAAGGATAAGCTTATCCGCATCACTAGCGTGAGTGTCCGGCTCGCGAATAATATCGTTGCCATCGCCACGGTTATAAATATAGGTGTCGTCGCCTTGATCGCCAGCCAGAATATCATCACCAGGGCCAGCTTCATACACATCCCCGGACGTAAAGCCCGGCAACACATCATCGTCAGGTGTCGTGGATTGCGCGATAAGACGAGCACGCAGCTCTTCCGGTGTCCACACCACATTTTCGGTGGCCTCATTGCCATCATCAAACTCAATCGTTTCAACTGATCGCTCATAATAACGACTAAGAAAATCGTCAATCCGGATGGTTCCCCCGTCCCCGGCACCAGGGGCTGACTCTGCAATGATCAACATCGCATGATTGCCTGATTGAGAAACCCGAACGTCCTCAACAGCGATACCATGAAGGATCAGCTTATCCGCATTGCCACCAAAGCTATTTGAATCGCCCACGATATCATGACCGTCCCCGCGATTATAAATGTAGGTATCGTTACCACCACCGCCGTCAAAACGTTCATTTGCAGATGTCGATTCCAGCGTGTCTGACGACGATGTACCAGAAACTTCTGTGTATTCGATAGGTTCGGGCAAAAGAGAAATGACGTCAGCAACGGTAAGAACCTCTCCACCATCGAAATGATATTCCTCAATTCGATCCGCAGAATTGTAGCTATCGTTCAATCCATTACGCACTGTGATCTGATCATCTGTGCCCACAAATGTGATAATGACACTGTCGCTATCGAAAGGATCTAGTGCAAAAACGGTTTCACCTAGCGCATAGCCTTCAATGCGCACTATATCAGTATCACCCGCTCCATTATCCTCGATAAGATCATGTCCATCCCCCCTCCGGAAGACATATGTGTCGGCGCCGTCGAGGCCATGCAGCCGATCATCTCCTAAACCACCAGCAAGAGTATCAGCCCAGCCCGACTGACCTATGATACGATCATCGCCATCTGTTTGTTGCGTTGCATTAACCTCGGCAACAATTTCCTCAACAGTGTACACATTCTCAAGGCCAAAATGATATTCTTCAATTCGGTCTTCGGAGTTGTAGCCATTGTGTAGTCCATTGCGCACCGTAATCTGATCGTCGCTACCAACAAACTTGATGATCAGGCTGTCCGCATCAAATGGATCCAGCATAAAGCGTGCATCACTGAACTCGTGACTTGAGAGAATTACAACATCCCTGTCACCCGCCCCATTATCCTCAATGACGTCATGACCATCACCTCGGAGAAAATAATATGTGTCCGAACCATCCAAACCTTGAAGGCTATCATCACCGGCGCCGCCTTGAAGCGAATCCTCCCAGCCCGAATATCCGACAATATGATCATCACCATCGGTCGATTGGGCAATGTTGATTGTATGAACAACCTGCCGCGCAGTGAGAACTTCGCCATTGTCAAAATGATATTCTTCAATGCGGTCATCAGAATTATAACCGTTATGAAGCGCGTTGCGGATGGTGATCTGATCAAGTTGGCTCGAGATAAATCGGACAATCACACTGTCATTATCAAATGGGTCACGCAAAAACACAGTTTCGCTTGGGTCGAAACCTTCAATACGCAAAACGTCGGTGTCACCTGCGCCATTGTCCTCAATGAAATCCTGCCCATCACCACGACGGAAAACATACGTATCTGACCCGTCAAGTCCTTGCAGACGATCATCCCCTAGACCGCCAATGAGTGTATCAGCCCAGCCCGACTGCCCTACGATGAGATCATCACCATCACTCTGTTGCGCCGCCGCGACCAAATTGGCCATCTGTGCCGCAGTAACAATCTCTCCATCAGCAAAATGATACTCTTCAATGCGATCAGCAGAGTTGTATCCATTATGAAGCCCGTTTCGGATAATTATCTGATCATTCGCATCGAAAAATTGAATTATAACACTGTCGCTATCCAGCGGATCTCGGACAAATCTTGCCTCGCTTAAAGCAAAACCTTCTATGCGAACGATATCAGTGTCGCCTGCGCCATTGTCTTCAATTACATCATGCCCGTCGCCTCGCCGGAAAACATAAGTATCTGAGCCATCATTTCCATGCAGTATGTCATCACCCAACCCACCCAAAAGTGTGTCGGGACCAGCAGCGCCTTCGATCAACTGGTCCGTACCGAGAGCTTCAGCATCTAGCCGCTCCTGAATATCAGCTATGCTAACTTCTTCCCCGTCAGCAAATCGGTACGTATGGATATGGGAGCCATCAGCGACAAACGCGCCAACGACCAAGATTTCATCCTTTTCACTAAATCGCAGAACAAGGTCATCCGGTCTATCTGCAAACCGCAAAATTTCGGTATTGGCGTATGTATAGTCACTGATCGAGAGAGTATTTAGATCAGATGAGGCGCCATTATCGTCTATAATATCGCGTCCGTCGCCGCGCTTAAATATGTAGCTATCATTGCCAGCTCGACCGGAAAGCTGGTCATCGCCCTCTAAACCGACAAGAGTGTCATCCAACTCTGTGCCAATTAAAACATCTTGGAATTGGGTCCCGCTATTTAAAGCCATTTTCTGAATTTGATCGAACGACCATTCTGTGCCATCCCCAAATCCAATAATTTCGATACCGGCCCCACGCAGCAAGATTTCATCACTGCTATTACCAAAGCGCAACAACCATTCGCTTTTGTCTGCAAAAGGCTTCGTCACCTTTACATCTGAAGGCTGGTAACCCCGAATTTCAACTCTATCAATTCCAGAAACATCGCTTATGACATCATGGCCGTCGCCTGCCCAGAATATATAGGTATCATTGCCTGCACCGCCTTGAATGTCGTCGTCACCCAAGCCACCCTCGATAAGGTCGTCTGCAATGGAACCAGTGATGGCGTCGCCCTGATGGCTTTGTTGTGCTTCGATCGCCTTCTTTATCAGGTCACTCTTTTTCCATTCCACTCCGCTGGAAAACTGGATGGTTCCGAGATTTGAATTCGACAATGCACCGCGCACCAATACTTGATCGCCGCTACTGGGAAACGCAATCAGAATGTCGGAGGAATCCAAATCTGGCTTGCGAACAACAGCGTCGGCTGCGTCAAGATCATAAAAATGAATACGACTTTCACCCGGCGTATTTTGCGTGTCAAAAATATCGGACCCATCGCCCGCATAAAACGACATGGTCGTCTGGTCACTGCCATAAACTAGGTCGTCACCCAATCCAGGGTCGATCTCAATTGGCGTGACACCCCTAACATCAATAACATCGTGACCTGACGTCGCTTCATTCAAAACAATCGACTTAAGAATATTGTCGACTTCTAGAACGGTGCCGTCACTAAAGACAAATTGTTCAACCAGGTTCGAGCTATTCGCTGTTTCGGCTCCACCAACAATTATCAAGGTATCGCTGGTGTCTTTAAGCTGAATCAGCAAGTCATTATCTTGCCGAGAAAAGCGCACTTGCGAAACAGAAATGGCATCCCGAAATTCGACCTTATCTAAACCGCCGATATCTTCGATCGAGTCGTCGCCGGACCCCACACCAAACAGGTAAGTATCATCACCCTTACCGCCTGAGAGTACGTCTGAGCCGCCGCCACCGTCTATGCGGTCATTGCGATCATCAAATCCGATAAGAACGTCATCCCCATTAGACCCCTTGAGCAGATGGTTACGTACATCTTCAAGATTCCATTCGGTACCATTGGCAAATAAGAACCGCTCCACCTGTCGCGTCGAGAGGCCTTCGACGACAGTTAGGCGATCTTCCCCATTGCCAAGGTCAAATATCAGATTATTGCCATCTCGAAGCAATTGGATTGTTTCCGGGTTGACTAAACTGCCAAACACAATTCGGTCAATCGCACCGACTTGTCCGTCTTCTCTTTCAATGATCTGGTCCAGATCATATGCAGCACCAAATGCATAGGTGTCGCCCAATTTGCCGCCATACAGCTGATCGTCGCCCTGCCGACCGTCCAATACATTTTCCGCGTCAAGCGCACCGTTGATGACGTCATCGCCGCGACTTCCTCCAACAATTGCCAACCGTTCCTCAACATCGGAAATGTGCAAGCGATCTCCACTCGCATACTCAAACCACTCGATCCCCTTAGAAATTGCGTTAAATTGATTTTTGATGCGAAGCGTATCCGAGCGACCATCAATTGAGATCAATAGATCGTCACCGTCTTTTGTGTAGATCAAGTTATCTAAGTTAACGCCCGATCCAAAGAGAACTCTATCATCGGTTTCTTTGATGGTTTTTCCGTCCCGCGTTGACCATGCAACACGTTTCTGATCATCAATTATGACGTCATTGCCGTACCCAACACCGAACAGATAAGTATCGCCGTCGGAATTGCCTATAAGCGTATCATCCCCGGCCCTTCCATCAATTGTCTCTGCAAAATCACTGCCGGTTAGAATGTCTGAGCCCGATGTGCCGATCAGGTCAACATTGCTTGGGTTCAGCGATTCAAATGACACCTCTTGATCAGTAAACTTGAAGGCTTCTACAGCGTGGGTTTGTGTTCCACTCCGCACATATTGATCCTCGACAATGACTCTTTCACCTGTGTCACGCACAGTAAAAATCAAATCATTGTCATCACGGCTAATATCAACATCCAGAAAAGCAATGTCTTGGAACACCAACACATCACCTTGGTTGGATGACGCGCTATCAAAGATCACATCATCGCCATAGCCCCGCGCAAATACATAGATGTCCGATGCGGCGCCACCTTCAAGGCGATCATTGCCCAACCCGCCATCAAGACGATCCGAGATATCAAAACCAAATATCAGATCGTCATTATCGGTACGAGCAAGATTGATGACATGCTGAGCTAAATGGGCATAACTCCAATCAGTGCCATCGCCAAACTGAATCTCTTCAATCAGGTTGGCAAAACCAAATCCTCCTAGACCCAAATCTTTGAATTGATCCTTGAGAACAACTTCATCATCAGTGCCCACAACCTTCATAGTTATGGTCGCTGAAGAGCCATCACGGATAAACTCGAAGTCAGACCACCTTAGATCGTCCTTGAACCGAAGGATGTCAAAACCCGTGCCAAAGAAGTCGTCATGCCCGTCATCAATGACATCACGTCCGTAATCACGACCATATATATACGTGTCACTTTGCGCACGCCCCCTAAGAACATCATTTCCAGCGCCACCATCCAAAACATCTGCATTATTAAATCCATATATTATATCTTGTTGGTCAGTTTTTGCGTCTTCCAGCACACGCGCCATCACATCAGTTTCAGTCAAGAATGTCCCGTCTTCAAACGCGATGCGCTCAATTCGGTCGCCATGCAGCAAACCTAAAAAGGGTACATTCACCCAGTTGAACTGGTTGTCGATCTGAACCCGATCTCCTGTCTCGTTGCCTTCATCATCCAACAAGACCATAACGAGATCGTCACTTTCCCCTGCCCGCTCATAGCGCACATTCTCAGGTGAGATACCACTCCCAACAAACTGCAATATATCAGCTTTTTCAATAGGATCGTCCGTGGGACGATCATTCGCATCATCAATGCGATCACTTCCGTCCCCTTCTCTGAAAATATAGATGTCACCATCACGGCCACCGCGGAGCACATCTTGCCCGCGGCTGGCTTCAATCCAATCACGTTCTTCGCTGCCCAGAACCAAATCATCACTGTCTAATGGATGGCTAACCGCCTGTGCAATTTCCAGCGCATTCCAAATCACGCCGTCGGCAAACACTATGCTGGAGACGCCTGTATCTGGCGCAAAATTAAACCCAAACAATGGATCAATCAGATCGCCCAAGAACTGATCTTTAATGCGCAAAACGTCATCGGTGCCAACTATTTCCAATACCAGGTCTCGCCCGTCCATGGTGGCGAAGATATCTGTGGATTTAGCCTGGGTGAAACGAACTTCATCCTGAGAATGTGGGCGAAACGGTTCTTCGCGATCATCTATAATGTCCAAGCCAAAACCTTGGCCAACAAAGTAGATATCTTGCCCATAGCCGCCACGATAAGTCTGATCTCCACCTGTTAAATAGAAAAAATCTTGACTACTTGTCCCAATAACTTCAACATCAGAGCTCTCATGCGAGACAAGTAGTGTTTCGTCGACACCAAGAGCATTCATCACCGCATCAAGTTCAACATCGATGCCGACATTTTCGAATGCGGGAATGAGCATTTGAAAAACAAATTTTTGGTCGAGCTTCAAGGTGCCCGTCAGAATGTTCTGCGAGCTATCAAGATGGTAATCAGGATAAATTACCTCCAGGATCTCCTGCCAACCGACGAGATAATCATATGCCGCCTCAGCGCCGGTTGGAGCGGCCGCAAAAATGGCCTCGAACATCGGTGCAAGTTCACGGTCACCCGTGGCGCGGAACTGATCCAAATCAGGATCATAGGCTAGTTCTCGCGAGAGATCAGCAAGGCCGCCTTGCATTGCCAAACGCACAGCAAAGCCTCTGCTCACACTGATATAGTTCTGCATCATCACATCAAACAGTTCGATGGCCGGTTTGATCGTGCTAAAATATTGCCCCTCCTCCGTTTCCGTAGGAGCATCCTCACCATTAAAGGACCCGACCGTGTAGGTCAGAAGCCCAGTTTCTGCATCTTTTTGCGCAGACATGATTTGAGGCTGAAAATCAATGCCGAATATGGATGACGCAAAATGCAGCTGCCCCGCGGTCATTAACTCAACACGATATGCACTGTCATCAGTGGAGCCCACTTCGTCCATAGCATCGAAGTCAAGCTCATAGTTTCGTAGATTAAATTCATCCGGGCGCCCAAGCTTATGCTGCAGCTCTAGCGCGCGGTCCAAATTGCGAGCCCAAACATAAAAAGTACCGTCAGCATCGGTAATGGCGACGGAATAATCGACAACCACGCCGTCGACCAGGTTCACGCCGATCTGATCAACTGGCAAATCTGCATAGGGGTTATGATCGATCTTCTCCACACGCCATTGAGTATTTTCAGCACGTGGGAGGGCAAGAATATCTTCCCGCGTTGGATGGGCGATAATGTTGCCGCCACTGTCCGTGATGTCCGCTCCACTCGCTAAACGCCAGCTACCGTCCTCATTTTGAATGCCGTAATCCAAAACAACTGGCCGCTCATCAACAATCTCGACAAGATATGGCACCTCTTCGCGATATTGCAGTGCCTCTGCACGTGAAGACGGCGAAAAGACCTGCTCAAGCTGCCATTGTTGCCCCTCGGCAACACCCATCGCGAGAACATCTTCAAGCGAGGCGCGTGCAATAGGAGCACCTTCCGTATCCAGAATCGGATTCCCGCTATCAAGCGTCCAGAAACCGCCTGTTTCATCCTCCACATAAACACCGCGGTCCAGCAGTGTCGCATTGCCCTCGGCATCACGCGAGAGCAAAACCGGCGTCAATTCGCGCGTCAGTTCCATCGCTTGCGCCCAAGCACCAAACACCGGCGTAGCCTTATCCCGAATGTCTTTTAAGTTGGCCACCGTCATTACGTTGGCCGCGTCCATCACAACCTGACCTAGCTCAAAGTCGTTGGAAACATCAACAGCCAGCTCGGCCATTGCCCCAAAGCCTTTCGCAGTTGGGACAGAGCTGGATTTCAACCACTCAGCGACGCCCTTGTCGCCCCTGAAAATTGTGTCCGTTGCATCTGTTTCAAACAGCGCCTCGTATGTATCACCAACCGATCCATCGCCACGCGTAAAGGTTGCACCCGCGCGCAAAGTAGTCCCTTGCGGCGTCTCGTGATCCATTTCTGTGGCCGCTAGTTCAAGCGATGTAATATCCAACTCATCCAAGCTGAACAATTCGTCTGCATCTGTCAGGCCATCCTGATCAAGATCGCGCCAAACTTTTAGTTCCGCGAATAACGCATCGTCGATAGTGATCACACCATCCGCATTGCCACCATTTTCAACCGCATCAACCGCTGCAAGTTCCTGATATCCGCCAACATCAGGCGCACCAAACATTTCGGAAATGTCATCGATGACGCCGTTATTATTGCGGTCCATGACCAAAAAGCCGTCATCTGCGCCAATCCAGCCGGTCTGCTCCGCAAAATAGTCACCATTTAAATCAAAATGGACACCTGACTGGCTTTGGCTGACGGTCTCAATACCGTCGCCATCCAAATCGAGAACCAGTGGATCGTCCGCAGGCTGCCAACGCACCATCTTGGCAAAGTTTTGGATCACATCAAGATAGGTTAAAAGTGTGCCCCAAACCGCATGCCAAACAGAGATTTCAACGCTGTCATCACGGTCGGCAAAAATGCGGAATGTCATGCCGAGGTCACCCGCAGCAGGCTGTCCCCAAGCCGCATCTTTCCAGCCACCATAGTCATAGTTTTCGACAACCATCGCGCTTTTCTCGAGCTGCTGGTCTTTCGGCACGCCCATGGCTTTATCCATGGCAAGCTCAATGGCGCTGATCACCAGCAATTGACCTGATTTGGTGGCGCCATAAAACACGGTAGGATTTAGCCAATCGATTGCTAACCCACCGTTGCCAATACCGAAGTTTGAGCCCCCCAAAAGCGGCAACCCAAACATTTGCAAGATATCATTTGGCTGCGCATCCATGATAAAGGTGGACGGCCAATACCAGAACACATCACTATCTTCTGCGCCCGACGTGCTCTGTCCAACGCCATCCAGCGTATCGCCATATAGCTGCCCTTTGTAGGACGTGTTAAACAAAAAGTCTCGACCTTCCCCGCCTACAAGAATGGCACCTTCGCCGCCAAACGCCATGACATAGTCATCACCCTTGCCACCATCGAGTACTAATCGAAGCTGTGTTTCTGCGCGCTCACGATTGTCGGGCTCACCTATCTCTGGCTCTGGCTGGCTCGGGTCAAGCAATTCGCCCTTCTCAACCACATTTGGATTGGCGCCACGAAGATAATCATTCCCGTCTTCGCCATAGGCTTTACCGTGTCCAGTGTGGTGGATTTCATCAACTCCGCCACCGCCGTAAATCTCGGCATTGTTCCGACCAAAAAAGAGTTCGCTTTCATCGGTACCTCGGACAGAGTCAGGAAGACTCGCCACTAGGTTATCAACCGCATACGCCAATTCATGCGGTGCGATGTCTTCGGGACTTCTAGCACCCAGAAAAATCAGTGTTACCGCGTCAGCCAGCCGCTCCAGTCCGCTGGCATGTTGTTGATCGCTGAGAATGGCTTGGATATCCAAGTCGATCTCTGAAATTACCCGCGCGATATCTTCACTTATTTTCCCAAGTAGTTCAGCGCCGTTGACGACGACTTCATATAGCCCATATGCAGCAAATCCCGCTGCAACGAATGTAGCTGCTACTGGGCCCGCGACTGCTCCAGCAACTACTACGGCAGTACTCATTAAAAGAGCACCTACTAAGGCAGCCGATCCATATGACTTAGAAACCTTGACAAACTCCGTCCAATCACCTGTCTGAACGCCAACTTTTATCGAGTCGTAAGCAATATTCAAAAACTCGACGGCATCCCCAGCGAGGCCGCCGCCAACACCAACTAAAACTGAGTTTAGATTTTTGGCCATTGAGTGAATCACATCGTCGCCAAAATCACCGAGAGAGTTTATGAGTTTGTCGCCCATCGCAATTGCTTGGTCGAACATGCCACGAACTTTCGACAACAACTCATCAATCGCAAGCGCACCATCAAGTGCAAAGTTCAAACTCGCAGCCATCGACTCCATGATTTGATTAATATTTAGCGAGCCACTTTCATTGGCCTTAAAGTCAGCTAAAAGCGCAGTTATTAATGAAGCTGGATAATTTTTTGAGTTTGAGGTGTCGGCATTTAGCTTGTCTAGCCATGTTTGCTGATTATCTTTTTGAGTTTGATTCAACTCAGAACTGGCGAGCGCATTTTCAGCAAGCTCTGCGGCCAATTCTTTTCGTGCTTGGCTGTTTGAATCTTGACCTGAATCCGTTTTGGTTCCGTCAAAGCTCGTCACATAGTTGCTTAAACTCGACCGTTCTTCAGGTGTGAGTCCTTCCACGGCTAAATCAGATGATAGGATTGGCTCTTCATTCCCAAAGGCAGCAACTATATCAGCTCTGTTTCCAGTGACCTCAACACGCGCGCCATTTAGAGTGACTTCGCCTCTGGCAAGCTTTGTACCAAAGCGATGCAGACTGGCTAGGGCCAACACTTTATTTTCAGCACTCAACCCATCATTGGCACGGATTCGATCAATATTGGTTATTAGGAAGTTGTTGTATTGATTATGAAGGCCTGGCCCCTCTCGAACGCTATCATGTCGTGCCAAGCCGAAATGAGACTCACGTATCAGATTGGTAAGCGAGGGGCGCGAGGAGATTACGGAAATTATATCCGGGTCGACAAACAGTCCAATCTTGTTTCCGCGAGCATCCAAACCGAAAGGGGTATTATCAAGAAAAGCTTTTCGCCTCGCATCCCCATAAAGCTCTCGCGAAAAAATATGGTGAGTTTGAAAACCGAACTCATTAAAAATTGGCTTGTCTTCCATAATTCATTTTCCCGCTTAAGTGACGCGGCAACTCCAGAATTTAAATTTGGTTTTAATCTTTGCGTCGCGAACGGCACTCACGAACTGGTCACTAAAAAAATTTGCTGATTGTAGACGTGGCGTATCCACCCAGACATCAGGACCATCCAAAGCATTACTTGATACAACGATATCACCATCCTCAAGCAGCCAATCCTGCAAGCCCCAAATGTCCTTGGGCGGATAAATGCGCTCCAGATGCTGAGATTGATCAGCAAGCAGTGCTTCCTTATGGCCTTTATAATTCAAAATATAGAACTCACCGGGCACAGGCGTGGTGCGATCATTCTCAAACACCCGCAACGGCAGAAATTTACCGCCTCCAAAATCCAGATGCTCAACCGCCTCCTTGCCTTTTTGAGAAAAGGTCATAAACCCATCCATAGAGAAGAGGTCGTATGGCACTTTCTTCACGTTCGAGTCAGTGTAAATCCCGTAAGCCTCTGTTGGAAACCAATCGTCAGGAGCCTCACCTCCGGTACGTTGATGAATCTCAAGGGCTTCAAGCATCATTTTTGCTTCCGGAGAATCAAACCCATCGAATACACAATTGCCCCGCAATTTAGTCGTTACAGCAGAATCCAATTGGTAACAATTTACCCAAACTATCTCTTCGCTCATGTTTTCTTCTCCATTCCTGAATCGTTATATGGAGAAGCAATAACATGACGGAAGACATTGTATGAATGAGAACCTTGAACAGGTCTCCAGCGTGCAGCGGCACAGAAAGGTAATGCGCAAGCAGAGTTGATTAAGTTTTCAAATCTTTTTGAGGGCATATTGCCACCCTAAATATTGTTATCAGTATAAATGCAGAATAGGCAGTAAATTAGGCCAGCTGCCGCCTCTGCAGGAAAAATAAAATATTGAATGCGATGCCTATATTGACTACGCGTCCTCAGACTTCCCCACAGGCTCAGCGCCCATTTTCTTAAGAGTTTCCGGATCAACCAACCTCGTGATCAGCGGATGAATACGCAAATCGCCCTCTTTAATGATCTGCTTGAAATTGGCGATTACGGAGGTGGTGAGTTTTTGATTGGGCGCGATCACATCGAGCAGCCAGTTGATATTGCCCGAATCCCATTCCTTTGCCGAAAGCCGCACAGGGAAAACGCCGGCCTTGATCTGCTCACGGATTTTTGCATCCACCTCCTCAGAAACCGAAGCCCAAAGCGCGACGCCTGACAATGAGTCAGCACCTGACGCCGCCTCCTCTGATTTGGCCGCCGTGGCAATCGCCACCCGGTCCCGCACCAGCGGCTCCAAAAGCACATGGTTCAGATCAAGCAAAGATAAATGCCGATAACGCGGCAACGCCATCATCGCCAATGCAACTTTACCAAACGTCTCGTGCACCTTCGTCCGCACCGCGGCAATCTTTTCCAGCATCGCTGGATCAAGTTGTGGATTGGCCTTCTGATCAGAAGCGCCCGCCGCCCCGTTAGGCTTGGCCTTTTGCCCATTTTCTTTAGATGTTTTTTTGGAAGATTTACCGGATTTCGGATTAAGTGTGGCAGACTCAGCCATGATACAAAACTCGTCCTAAAAAGTTAATTAAATAAATGTCTAACAGAATTTATAGATTATTAATCATTGAGGTCAATGACAAAATATAAAACTTAAAATTTTAATTATATAGTCAAAAATAATATTCATATATAGGAATATCAATTATTTTTAAAATTTATATTATAAATTAATATATAAAAGAAATTAATATTACAAACAATCTGAAATAGTTCAAAAACATGGGTTTTATATTTAAAAGTGTATGTTTATACAAAAGCCCAAATATAACAAGCAAAAGACAATACGCACTTTGGGGCCAAGCCTGCTAGATCGTCAGCGCATTAAATCTAAATGGCAACCTTCGTTGACCAGCGTCGCTGTACCTCCGATGGAGTACAGATAATCACTGGCAGAAGACAAACACGCCCGATGAAAAGCTTCAAAGCATTCAGCATAAAACTATGAGCGCAGTTCTGGTGCAAATATTACTATTTAGCCCAAGTGCCACGAATGTCGGCTAATGGGAGGTTCCAATCACCTGAAATGCTCAGCCCCCACGTTAAGTACTCACCATATTACATCCTATTCCTGTTCTAAAGGAATTCAGATCCGGGCCAATTCAATGGGGTCGTTTGTTGGTAGTTTTGATTCAGCCCTACGCGGCCAGCAAATCTTCGTCGCCCAGGGATTAGTATGAAGATGTCAAACAAAACCAAGGCGATCCGCAACCCGATTATCCATGCAAAAAGGAGAAGTATAAGCTTGAACAAACTAAGGAGCTTGCTCCCCCAATTAGATAAACCCCATAAAACCAAAGCTAAAAAAACACAAAATAGAATAACGTTGTCAAAGCTAAACAACACCCACATTCTAGCGCGACCAAAGATCGGCACAGCTGCGCGCCCGCCAAGTTAGCTGAACTGCTTAGAGAAGTCCCAGAAAAGACCCCGCATCATCGAGAGAAGGCCGCCATTGCGCGCCACCAGACACTCGGCGCCATAGCTCCGCTGAACAAAGGGTTATGAGTTGCGACGGGAGGTTAGACAACGTTTGTGCCCCACACAGATGCCGACCAGCCCGTGTGGGGTTACTTGATATGACTAGCTAAGCAGCTTTCTATTGAAACCAATCAAAACTGCTAGGAAAAACCGGCATTTGGGTCCGAACACCGCTCGCACACCATTTTTCAATCACTCAACTAATCTATTGCATCTAATCCAATGCTTAGTCAGCCTTTAGTATTCGACTTCAACTAAAGGATTGATTGACCGGTTGATTTCCAGTCATTGACGAAGGCTTCAAGGCCTTTTGCGGTCAATGGATGTTCAGCCAGTTTGCGGATCACCGCTGGTGGAATGGTCGCCACATCAGCACCCGCAAGCGCGCTATCGCTCACATGGTTGGCTGAACGGATAGACGCCGCCAAAATTTCGGTTTCAAAACCGTAATTGTCATAAACCGTGCGGATATCTTCGATCAGCTGCATGCCATCCAAATTGATGTCATCCAAGCGGCCAATAAAGGGCGATACATAGGTTGCGCCAGCTTTGGCGGCCAACAGGGCTTGGTTGATGGAAAAGCAAAGGGTCACATTTGTTTTCACGCCCTTATTGGTGAAATAGCGACAGGCTTTCAAACCATCCATGGTCAAAGGCAGTTTGATCACGACATTGTCGGCCAGTGAGGCGAGGTAATCGCCCTCTTTCACCATGCCATCATAGTCTGTGGCGGCCACTTCGGCAGAAACAGGACCGTCAATCAGGTCACAAATTTCCTTCACCACTTCAATAAAGTCACGGCCGGATTTGGCGATCAGGCTAGGGTTGGTGGTGACACCATCCAAAAGGCCAGATTCATTGAGTTCTTTGATTTCAGCGACTTCTGCTGTGTCGACGAAAAATTTCATATCCGCTCCATTACATTTCGAAATGATACATTAAAAACACGCCACCTTAAGCGCCTATCCGGCATAGCCGAATAGACGTGGCAGGGTTAAGACAAGCTCTGGCCAAAGCACCATGCACAACAGCGCGAAGAGCAACGCACATAGGAACGGCCAAACCTCGGCGATGATCTCGGACAGCGGGATACGAGAAACCGCTGATATGACGAACAGCAACACCCCATAAGGTGGCGTGATCAACCCGATCATCGAGTTCACAACCGCCACGACCCCGAAATGCACCAGATCGATTCCCAACTCCCGGCAGGCCGGTATAAACAAAGGAATGATCACCAGAATAATCGTGGTCGCGTCGAGCACACATCCCAGCAACAGCAATAGCAGGTTGACGCTCAGTAAAAACAGCAATGGATCGATATCCAGACCCACCAGATGCTGCGCCAAAAGCGTCGGTATATTCTCGGAGGCGACGACATAATTCAAAATGAGGGCGCCACCGATCACCAGACCAACCGCCGCAGACGAGCGCGCACTGTCTACTAGAATATTCAGCAAAGATTTGAATGTTAAGGTCCGATAAAAGAGCCCGGCCAACACCAAAGCGTACAATGCCGCGACAGCCGCTGCCTCGGTGGGCGTGGTCACGCCGCCATAAATACCATAGAGCAGGATCGCGGGCATCAGCAGTGCCGGGAAAGCATTAAAGGTTTTGGCTGGCAACTCCCGCAAGGGTGTCGGTTCCTCAAACGCAAATCCACGCCTTTTCGACAGATACCAGTTCATCAGCATCAAGACGCCGCCCATAAAGAGGCCAGGCACGATGCCGCCCAAAAACAAATAGCCAATGGATGTATTGGACACCAAGGCATAGAGCACCATTGGAATGGAGGGCGGAATAATGGGCCCGATGGTGGCCGAGGCTGCGGTGATCGCCGCCGCATATCCGCGCGTGTAATGACCACTCTTGGTCATCATTTGAATGATGATCTTGCCAATACCCGCCGCGTCGGCCACGGCAGAACCTGACATGCCCGAAAAAATGAGCGATGCGACGATATTTACATGTCCCATGCCGCCGCGGAAACGACCGACAAGCGCCACGCAAAAGGCCAGAAGCCTGTCGCTGATCGAGCCGGCATTCATGATGTTGGCGGCGACAATAAATAGGGGCACCGCCAGTAGGACAAAACCTTGGTAAAGGCCGTCCATTAACACTTTGCCTGCCACGCCCATACCGGCGCCACTCACCAGCAAATACACGCTAACGGCGATTAGAATAGACAGACCAATCGGCGTTCCGATGCCTGCAAACAAAACAAGCGTCGAAATACACAGGATGAATTCAAGGGTCATTTTTCGGTACTATCCTGAACTGACACGACATGATCCTCAGCGCCAAATCGGATGGCTTTGTACGCTGCCCAACCATAGCGGAGCGCAACAACGGCAAGGAACAAAATGTAAATGGAATAGATGTCTCGCATGCGCACCCAATCGCCAAAAACAGCGCCCAGGCTTGCGGTCTTTTTAAGCCTCAAAATCGCAAATTTGGACCAGGTGGGTTCAATCGAAAACAGCAAGACCAAGCAAATTACTGTGCTTGACAGGATGACGATCCAGCGCCGGATTGCAGGGCTGACCATGTTAAAAAGAATGTCAAACCTGACATGGTCGTGTTGGCGCACCACAAAGGCATTTCCCCAGAACACTAGCCAAACCCAGAGAAAGAGGCAAAATTCCAACGTCCACCCAAAATTGGATGGGGTGAGAAAGGGGAAGAGTTCAGCCAACCAGTCCAAACGGGCCGAATATCGGACAAAAATTTGCAATATGAACGTCAAAAACATCGCAGCCATCATGAGGGCAGCGACGGTTTCGGCGAACTTCACAAATGCGGCGTAAATCTGCCTCATCAAACTCTACCTTGGACAAATGCATCCACCCGGGTGGATAAGCATTGTAATTAGACACTATCGAGAGAGGCGTATTAAACGCCTCTCTCCACACTTTGAAAGTGGATTAATTTCCAAGCGCGTTGATTTCGGCCAGAACGCCTTCAGGCCAAGACTTGGCAAACTCTGAGCCCACATACTGGGCTTGAACGTGCTCCCGGAACGCTTCTAGATTTGGCTCATAGATTTCCAAACCTTCAGATTCCAGAAACGCCACAAGATCAGCTTCTTTTTGCAACTGCTTTTCACGTGCGCTTGCCGCTGCGGCATCAGCTGCTTCTTGCATGGTCGCCTGCTGCTCTGGTGTCAGGGCATCCCAAGCCGCTTTTGACAGCGCCACATAGTTCAGATCGACTAGATGCGATGTCAACGCGATTTGATTGGTCACTTCATAGAACTTGGCATCAACCACGGTCGGCAAAGGATTGTCCTGGCCGTCAACGGAGCCAGTCTGCAAGGCTGTATACACTTCAGTGAAAGCCATTGGTGTTGGGTTTGCCCCCAATGCCTTGCCCAGGAACTGCCATGCATCGGTGCCCGGCATGCGCAGATTAATGCCAGCAAGATCGTCAGGCGTATTCACGGTCAGCTCTTCCTTGGTCTGACGCAAATTGACATGACGACGACCCAGATACATCACAGTCAGCAGCTTAACGCCAAGCTCTGCTTCTGCTTTTTCCTTAAACGGATCCATCAAAGGATCGTTGAACACCCGCACCTGATGCTCGGCATCCTGATGCACATAGCCGGTTGCAAAAATAGAAAACTCAGGGAAGAACTGCGCGAGTTCCTGCGCTGAGGCAATCGACATTTCCAAGTCACCTGAGGCAATCGATTCGAGCTCCGCGCCCTGCTTGATCAAAGAACCATTATAGTGCGGTTCATATGTCGCAAAGTCTGCAACTGCTGGCGCAAAAATCTCTTCCAGGGCCACAGAACGCTGATCAGTGTCAGACGCTGGTGTGGACATCCGCAGCGTAATTTTATCCGCGGCCAGCGCCGGGCTGACCAAAGCTGCAGCTGTTAACGCCAACGCCACACGGCGAGTAAATTTCATCATTGATAGGTCTCCTCCAAACAATTTTCACCGCGATTTCTCATCGCGGCAAGTCCTTGAACCCTTCTGATCGCATTGATCGAGTTCGGTTAACTGAGATATCCCCAGCCGATTTCAAACCGGACTGAGACATCGCAACCACGCTCTTTTCGCCGATCTGCCTTAGCTTGCGGGGTGCGCAATTTCTAAAGCGGTAAAGGCAATGTCCCACGCGATTTCGCCCAAGTTGTTACAATTAAGTTGCGTGATGTCAAGGTAACATGTTACATCGATCTTACAAAATTGATTGATTATTTAGCTGAAGTAACGGGTAACCAAACATGACCAATCGCTTTTTTGCCGGCATCGATGTTGGCACAGGCAGTGCACGCGTTGGCCTTTTTTCTGAATCAGGCGAGCTGCAAAGCACAGCGTCAAAAAACATCACCATGTGGCACCCGCAGCCCGACTATGCAGAACAGTCCTCAACCAACATTTGGGCTGCAATCTGCCACGCCATGCATGCCGCACTAGAAGAAGGCGGCATATCCGCGGCGCAAGTCTGTGGAATCGGTTTCGATGCGACGTGTTCTTTGGTGGCGGTCGATGAAAACAATGCCCCTGTGACCATCAGCCCGACCGGCGAGGATGATCGCAACATCATTGTTTGGATGGATCATCGCGCGACCGCCCAGGCCAAGCGCATTGAGGCGCTAAACGATCCGATCCTGCAATATACCGGCGGCAAGATCTCTCCTGAAATGGAAGTGCCTAAGCTTTTGTGGCTGAAAGAAAACATGCCGGAAAGCTTTGGCCGCATCGCGCACTTTTTCGATCTCCCCGATTGGCTGGTGCATCGCGCAACCGGCACGTTCGTGCGTTCACTATGCAGCACCACCTGCAAATGGACCTATGAATCGCCAAAGGGCACCGAGGGAGAGGGCTGGAGCGAATCCTTTTTCGCCGCGCTCGATTTGGATGAGGTTCTAGAAGACAATGCCCGCAAAATTGGACAGCACTTTGCTCAGCCTGGCACAAGCGTGGGCGAAGGACTGAGCGAACAAGCCGCAGCCGAACTTGGCCTACAGCCGGGCACGCCGGTCGGCACGAGTTTGATTGACGCTTATGCAGGCGCTCTTGGCACGCTGGGCACCGAAACCACTGGCACTGATGCCGGGCAAGGCGAAAAACTCGCGCTGATTTCCGGCACCTCTGCCTGCCACATCGTCACCACAACAGACCCGGTATTTGTGCCCGGGGTGTGGGGACCATATTTTTCCAGCCTGACGCCAGAACGTTGGGTCAATGAGGCCGGACAGTCTTTTGCCGGCGCCCTGATAGACCGAATTATTGCGGGCCATGCGGCGGCACCTGAGTTGCGTGAGAAGGCTGAGGCCAACAACACCAATATCTACACAATCTTGCAGGCCGAACTGGAGGCGCTGTCCGGTGAGGAAACCCAGACCCATCTATTGACGTCAGATTTGCATGTGCAGCCGGACTTTTTGGGCAATCGATCCCCTTTGGCCGATCCAACGCGTAAAGGGGCGATTGTTGGTCTCACACCACAAACTGATCTGGCCAGCCTTGCCCGGCAATATCTCGCAACGCTGCAAGCCCTCGCCTATGGCACCCGTCAGATCATCGAGCAGCTCAACGATAAAGGTGTAGGAATCGATACCATCGTGGTGAGCGGCGGGCTGGCACAAAACAAACTGTATTTGCGCGAACATGCCGACGCGACGGGATGCACGATTTTGGTCCCCGAGACCAAAGAACCTGTTTTGCTGGGGAGCGCCATGTTGGGCGCAATGGCAGGCGGACAGTTCAACTCATTAGAGCAAGCCATGAAAATGATGAGCGGTGGCGCCGCTCAAATATCACCGCGCGGCACAGCGGTACGCCGCTACCATGACGCGAAATATCAAGTGTTTTTGAAAATGCAATCCGATTACGCCGCTTACCAGGCATTGATGCAGTCCGAGGAGTAAAGCCATGAGCACACCCGAAATTCTTTTATTCGCCAGCGGCGATTTGCGCGAGAGTGCCAACCAGACCTGCTGGGCAGCTCAAGCTGAAATGGAAGCCGCACTGACCAAAGTGCTGGAAGAAAACGGCTATGCTGTGAAGCGCGCGCACCCTTTTAAAGCGGACAAGGGTCATGGTTTTCTTGCATCCCAACGCGAAGGTATGGACGCATTTAAAGACATTGATCCGAATGCGCCGATCATAGTGGCGGAAGCTGTGTGGCAATATTCCCACCACGTTTTGCCCGGATTAATCCATCATAAGGGGCCCATCCTGACCGTGGCCAATTGGTCAGGCACATGGCCGGGCCTTGTGGGGATGCTCAATCTCAACGGCTCTTTGACCAAGGCCGAAGTGCCCTACTCAACCTTGTGGAGTGAAAATTTTGATGACGATTTCTTCAAAAACAAGCTCGCGGACTGGCTAAAAACCGGGCAGATTTCGCACGATCTGTCCCATGTAAAGCCCTTCCAACCGCAAAATGCCTCCTCACAATCCCAACAGATTGCCGATGAGTTGAGCAAAAAAATACTGCAGGACAAGATCATTTTTGGCGTCTTCGATGAGGGATGCATGGGCATGTATAACGCCATTATCCCGGACGCCCCGCTTGCCAAGATGGGCATGTTTAAGGAACGCCTTTCCCAATCAACGCTTTATTATGAAACCCAATGCGTCGATGAGGCCGAAGCCGCGTCTGTTTTCTCCTGGCTAAAGGAGAAAGGTATGAAGTTTCATTTTGGCTCTAACCCAGAAACGGATTTGACCGAGGCGCAAGTGCTCGAGCAATGCCGCATGTACATCGCGGCCTGTCGCCTTGCAGACGACTTTGGTTGCGATGCGATTGGCATCCAATATCAGCAGGGCTTGAAAGATCTCCTGCCCGCCTCCGACCTTGTAGAAGGCATGCTCAACAATGACGACCGGCCCGATGCGCCAGATCGGAATGGCGCACCAATTCGGCCCGGCAAAGCGATCGTTCATTTCAATGAAGTGGACGAGTGCGCTGGCGTCGACGGCATTTTGACGAATTTAGTACACCGCACGCTGGGGCAGCCCGTAGAGACAACGCTCCACGACATCCGCTGGGGCGACCGCGACCACAGCAACACCCATGATGACTTTATTTGGGTCTTTGAGATTTCCGGCGCCACACCGCCAGCGCATCATATTGATGGCTGGCAAGGCACTGAAAGCTACCGCCAGCCCCCCATGTATTTCCGCCTTGGCGGCGGCACCATGAAGGGGGTTGCAAAGCCCGGCGAAATCGTCTGGTCCCGCATCTATGTTGTGGGCGAAGACCTGCATATGGACATCGGTGTGGGCAGCGTGGTGTCGCTACCAGCGGCTGAAACCAAGCGCCGCAGTGAAGCGACCACCCCTGAATGGCCAATCATGCATGCCGTCCTCGACGGCGTCGGCCGCGATCAACTCATGGCAAGCCACAAAGCGAACCACATTCAGGTGGCCTACGCCAATTCCAAATCCGACGCCATTGAGGCCGCCACTGCAAAAGCATGTTTGGCCACAAAACTGGGCATCACCGTGAATTGGTGCGGCACCCAACAATAGCGACACCCACGCCACAAAGGCGCAAAAGAATAACGAAAGAATACAATGACAAAACGAGATATCTTTGGCCTATATGCGGCCATGATCACCCCATTTCAGGCTTCCGGCACGCCCGACATTGATCGGGCGGCACAGCACGCAAAAGCGCTCATTGATGAAGGATGCGATGGCGTAACGCTTTTTGGCACAACGGGCGAAGGCTATGGCATCAGCGCGTCTGAGCGCCATGAAGTTCAGCAAGCGGTTCGCGAAGCGCTAGGGCCTGATACGCCGATTTGCGTGGGGGTTTTGTCCAGCGATGCCGCAGGCGCTGCGGATCAAGCGCTATCTGCCTATCGTGATGGCGCAACGCACCTCTTAATGGCGCCGCCCTTTTTCATGAAAGGGGTAACTGATGATGGATTGTTCAACTGGTTTAGCGATGTGTTTCAGCGCATCGGCGCGCAATGCAAAAACATCATCATGTACCATATTCCCAGCCAAACAGGCGTGCCGCTTTCGTCAGATTTGATTGCAAGACTTCGGACAACCTTTCCTGACACCATTGTGGGCATCAAGGACAGTTCAGGGAACTGGGAAGCGACGCAAGATTATCTGGCAAACCACGGTGATCTTGCCGTTCTTGTGGGAGACGAACGTCTTTTGCCCAAGGCCATGGCCCATGGCGCCCAAGGGTCAATCTGCGGCACAGCCAATTTTATGCCCGCGCGATTGCGCCAGATCATTCATAACGGCGACCAGGGCGAAATTGTCTGCAAGGTCGTCGACCTTGTGGTTGCCAACCCGGTCAACCCCGCCGTAAAGCTTCTCACAGCCCATGTTAGAAATGATGCTGAGTTTAAACGCGTGAGAGCACCGCTGGTTGAATTGCCCACCAACGTCGGCGAGCAGCTGATCCGTGAATATGACGCCCTCACCATTGATTGATGGGGACACCGCAAATACTATCGGCAAATCCGTGTGTCCGTTGCCAAAAACGGATTTGTTGTCAAAGATCAGGCTTTTGGTACACGATATAAATGTTTAACCAGATGAAGGCTTCAAAGTGAACAATAAAGCACCAGGCAATCTACGCGAACAGGCCTATGGAAGCTTCACGGAACATTTGCTCGCGCGATCCCTTCGCCCCGGACAGTTCGTTTCACAACGTGAGTTGGTGGAGCTGACCGGACTGGGGCTAGGCGCCATTCGAGAATTGATCCCCCGTTTGGAAGCCGAGGGCTTGATAAAGACCGTGCCCAAGCGCGGCATGCAGATTGCCCATGTTGATCTCAATCTTATTCGAGATGCATTTGAGTTCAGGATATTTATTGAAACAGAAGCCACCGCTTTGTTCACCCAAAGAGCAAGCGATGCTGACATTGAGCGACATGATCAGGAACACCGCGCCATCATCGCCGAATGTGAAAACGCGGCCGCGCATGAGGGCATTCAGCCCGAACTGGTGGCCAGGGCTCAAGCGATCGACTGGGGGTTTCACCACGCCATTGTTGATGCTTTGGGCAACCGGATCATCGGTGATGCCTATCGGGTCAACATGATCAAAATCAGGCTGATCAAACAAGAACAAACCCAATTGAACAATGCCGTGATTATCCCCACGATGAAGGAACATCTCGGCATCATCGACGCCATAAAATCCCGCGACCCGGCAGCAGCCGACGCCGCGATGCGCCAACATATCGTCAGCGCCCTCCACCGCGCCATCGAACAACGATAAGCACAACATACGGCGAACAAATCGGTATTTGGTGCCCCCATCGGCGACCGGATATCGCCGATGGGGCGTTTTGCTAGAGACCCGAAATGTCGACATAGACATAATAGTCAATGATTTTAGCGCCGTTCAGTCCAAGACGTGCAGCAAAAGGCACCTCGTGGGTACTTTTATCCTTTCGCGTATAATGCACGCGCCCTTCGCAAAAGACGGTGTCGCCGCTTGACCAAATGCCAGTAATGGTATGGTGCATGGCAAGGATGGTTTCAAAAAAACCGACATTGGCCTCTTCCACCGCATCCCGGCCGGAAATCGCATCGAAATTGCCGAGGCGAAATTGGACGTTCTCATCGACCAGCGCGACAATGTCGGTTGCATTCATGGCATCGACCGCCGTGTAGAGTTTGGCCACGAGTGGCGTGTGGGGTGACTGAGTATCTGTATCAAGTTGCATGTGTAGTCTCCTTTAAGTGGGTGAGGTTAGGTCAGACCTTGCGCGGCTGCCGTAAGCGGGAAAATGAGAGGTGGCCATTGGTGATCATCAGGCCCAGAAACAGGACCAGAAGCGAAAGCATGAGGGGCAAGCCAATCGGTTCGCCAAATACCAAGGCGCCAAATACAATGCCGAAAAGCGTGGCAAAATAGCCGACCTGTGCGAAGCCCACCCCATCGGTGCGGCGCTGCACTTCAAAGGTCAGGATATAGCTGAAGGCCGTGATCAACCCGACACCGGCGATCGAAATGAATGCGCCTGATGTTGGTATCGGCGTTTGGGCAAATTGGCCGGTAAAAAGCATAATCCCGCCAATCAAAATCAACTGCAATGCCAATGTGCCCATCGCCAAACCCATAGGATCGGCGTTTGGCGGATAGGTGCGGCTGCGAAACACATTGCCCATGGCCAATAAAACGGGTCCCAGCATCGCAAGGATGATCCAGTGGACGGCCACGCCGGACAGGTCAAACCCGCCCAAAGTGGCAAAACTGATCCCCGCCAGACCAATCAGAATGCCGATCAACCGATGAACATGCGGCATACGCCGCTCCACCAAAGCTGTGATCGCAAAAGTGAATAGTGGTGACAAGGTCACCAAGGCGGCATAAAATCCCGTAGAAATATAGCCCAACACCGCGTAAGCAATCAGGGCTGGCCCGCTTATGCCCAAAAGACCTGCGCCCAGATAATAAACCAGATATTGCCAGCCCAAGGGCGGGCGCTGGCCGCTGACGAGCGCCAGCACAAACAGGGCCAGACAGGCAAAGGCAAGTTGCCAGAACAGCGCCATCTGCGGCGCAAGGCCTGCCATGGCAACAAATTTTGACAGCAAAAAGCTGACACCAACCAACGCGCCGAGGGCAATGATCAAAGCTGTTGGGGGCAAAGATTTAATGAACTGAGGCATTAGGCTGCTCCTGTTTGTTCGCCCATCGTCACATGACGATTTGCAGGCCCCTTAGGGATGATCCCATGTGGATTTAGGTGGCGATGGCTGAGGAAATAGTGTGTCCGGATATGGGGCAGATCGATTGTGGACCGCACGTCCGGCAATTGCGACATATCGGCAACATAGCGCGACAGCGCGGGGTAATCGGAAAGCCGATGCTGATCAATTTTGAAATGGGTAACATAAACCGGATCAAAGCGTTGCAATGTCGGGAAGAGTTTCAGATCAATTTCTGTCAGGCGCGGGCCGGTAAGATATCGGCGGGTAGCGAGCCGTTCCTCCAACTTATCCAGTGTGGCAAATATACCTTCAACGGCTTCATCATAGGCTGCCTGGCTGGTGGCAAAGCCGGCGCGATAAACCCCGTTGCGCAACGGGGCCTGAATCAGCTCGGCAAGCTGGTCAATTTCACGTTCCAGCGCTACCGGGTAAAGATCCGGACCATTAGGACCGGCAAAGATTTGGGCCAAATTTCGCATCATGTCGGCAGAATCTGTGCTGACAATCTCGCCGCTTTTCTTGTCTATCAAAATTGGCACCGATATCGCGCCAGTAAAGTCCGGCGCCGCCCGCTGATAGACCTGATAGAGATAGAGATCACGCGGCACACCGCTCGCGTCGTCAAACATCGTCTGATCAATGACCCAGCCCTGCTCTGCGCTAATGGCGGCCATCCAGGTAACCGATACGACCTCGTCCAGCTTGCAAAGACGGCGCACCAAATCCACGCCATGGCACCAGGGGCAAGCTTTTGACAGATAGAGATGATAGCGACCGGGTTCAGCAGGAAATGGCGCACCAGGATCTGCTTCAATCCAACGCCTGAATTGACTGGGCAAACGCTGGAAATGTCCGTCGGGCTGGGTCGGTTTTTCGCGCAAAACCCCATTAATAAGCATTTTGGTCATGCTCGTCTCCTTCACTTTGATGGAAGGACACTATTCCGTTTACCAATTGGCGATAATCGGCTAGTTTCGAAACTTATAGGTGAGAAAAAGTTGACGACGAGAGTGTTTATGACCGAAATAGGCGCCATACCGGTTTTTGTTGCCGTCGCGGAATGCAAGGGCTTTGCCGCTGCCGCACGGCGGTTGGGAGTCACCAAATCTGCCATCAGCAAGCGCATCGGCGCGCTTGAGGCACATCTGAGCACCCAGCTATTCCATCGCACAACCCGAAACATTTCCCTGACCGAAGCCGGCGAGATTTATCTTGCCCACGCAGTGCAGGCGCTCGATTCAGCACAAGAGGCGGAGGACGCCGTAGCCGCACTGCACGGCCATCCGGTTGGGCATCTCAGAATTAGCGCCCCAATGTCATTCGGTCGGCTACATGTCGCGCCGCTTTTGACAGAGTTTCTGAGCACCTATCCAGATATTACGCTGGAATTGACCATGGATGACAAGATAACGGATCTGGTGGAAGCAGGTCTGGATATGGCGCTGCGCGCGGGCACTTTGCCCGATTCCGCTTTGATTGCACGCCGGTTGGCGCCAATTCACTCTGTTTTGGTGGCCGCCCCCCATTATTTGGAAAAGCACGGAAACCCGCAGCACCCTGAGGAGCTTATAAGACATAATTGCCTGCATTATGCTTATTCGCGAGATCCGTTTGAATGGCATTTATTTGGCCCAGAAGGCTCAACGCATATTCGGACCAAGGGCTCATTGCAAGCCAACAATAGTGAAGCATTGTGCACCGCACTTATTGCCGGATTGGGCATTGGCCGCCTTCCCACATTTATCGCAGGCGCACACCTCGCGGCCGGTCGATTGGTTCATGTTCTGCCTGAATATAGTTTCCCGAAACAAGCGCTTTACGCAGTTTTTCCAGAGCGCCAAAATATGCCGATGAAAGTACGCGCTTTTGCCGATTTCCTGGTGAATAAAATCGGCAAACAGCAGCCATACTGGGATATCGAAGCGGAAACGCGTGGCAAACCAGATATCGCGAACTAGTGTTCTTCAACATGACTGCACTAGAATAGGCAAAAGCTTTTCAATACATTGTAAGCGCTATTCGAAAGGTGCCTTTTCGCATCGAGCCAGCTGCAAATAAGGAAAATTTTGGTAGCGGGAGAGGGACTTGAACCCCCGACACGCGGATTATGATCTAGGCTGGGAAGTGTGGCTGCTTGCCCCACGCCTATTCAGGCTGATTCACCAACAGATTGAACATATTTAGAAATCGCGACCCAATCCGTTTCAGTAGGGCCCAACATATCGCATCCAAATTCATCGATTGTGTCACCCCGTTGCAACCCAGCCTTCGAAAAACGAATTCGCGCTCACGAGCTCGATATTCGACGCACAAGCAAATCTACCAGCTCCTGTCGTCATGTATTCAAGAACGGAAATCGGGTCAGTTGTAGAAGTCGCATCGGGACCACGCAACAACGAGCCATTAGATAGATCAGAAGGAGGTGTGTTTTGTCCGTATAGATATAATGAAATAACTTCTTCAATTGTTGGCAACGCCATGACTTATCGTTCCTTTGGATCTCTAGTAATTTTTAAAGTATGATCAACAATGCCGACACGACCACTTCCATCGGTAAATCGAATTTGCCCCTCATCTGCAAAACGCGTTTTTACGATGACACCAACAAATCCGCACTTGCCCTCAACGTTGCGCTCCCACCACGTTAACGGATGACGACCGGCCCCATCGATCAAAGCGTCTGGGTAATAACGGCAACAATCTGGGAAATCGTCTAAATATTCGGCCGCGCTGTCATACGGAAAGCCTTTGTACCTTTTACCTTCGTGAGGAACAGACGCAACCTTACTGTTTACGACAAAGAATTCGGCAGTGTTCATTTTGACCTGGTCAACGTCGATTGCGTTGCACTGAAGGAAGAAACCAACACCGCGGGCGCTGACAAAAATAACCCCGACGAGAACAGTTGCCACAAGAATGACAAGTTGGGGGCGAACTCTAAGCATCATTACACTTCACAATCGAACAAAATCTGAATTGGACATTCAACCGCTTTGGTACCTATATCAGTTGCCAGTACTTCTATAGCGATGTCATTGGATGCTTGCTGGAGATCGAACGCAGTCGAATTCGACTGGCATCGGTAACTGCATTGAGCAGCTGTATAATTTCTAATGAAGTCTGAAAATGCACCTACACCTCTGTTTACGTCGGCTGCGCCTTCGAACCAAATGAGCGCCTCCTTTTGAGCGCCCTCTAAGGGGGTACCTCCTCCATCTGTGGCGTAATTTACGACAAGATCATACGCATCGGCATATCGCTCTTCGTCACGTGCAGCTATAATATTGCTCAGTTGGCTTTCAGTAAAATTAAACACTTCAAATTCCTATGGTAAACATTTCTTTAATTAGTATTAGAAAAACTGCGTATAAGCGCATTTATAGATGCATTCAGTTCCGGAAATTCGTTAAGAGAATAAATCCTGCCCTGCCAGTTACCGCGGTATCCTGGGTCAATTATAAAACTCGTTCGCGATTCAAAGCCTGGGATTTCGGTTTTTGAATGCAATTCACAACCTACAACCCCAAAGAAAGACTCTTCGCAAGCTGCCCAATAGTTTACAGATGTTGAGTTCTTGGTGAAAGAAAACAAATTGAATTTGCTATGCGCAACATTACGTCCCACTTTAATAAATCGTTCACCACCAAGTTCAATTTCGGATTGTTGGCCTTCAAACGGTTCGTCAGTGTTCAACCGGAAATTGCCCATTGCAATTGATAGAACCGAAACACCACTCAACAGGTTATATGTATCATCCTCCGAAATGAATTCCATCGAACTGTTGTTAAGGATCACGCTGGAAACTTCTATTGGCTCGTCAGATTTAGAGTGGCAATAAACATGCCGCAACTTTCCCTCATAATGATCAGAGAATTTTCTTTCGGGTTTCCGTTGCCCATACCGCACGATCAGGCTTGGCGAATAACGACCTGGGATTTCCATCAGCGTTTCACCAAGTTTAATCTGAATAGGGTCGGCGATTTCGCATGATTGCTGGCGGCCAAACTGGTAAGTGCCGAATGCAGTTGCCGACACGGCGGCCACCACAAGCAATGCCAGGACAGTGTTGCTAGCACGCATCACAGTTCCCCTCACTATCCGACTTGCCAAACGTCTCAAGTCTATCGGAAAAACAGCATTTCAACGTAGGCAACGAATGGATTTTGATAGCCGGGGAAGACAATGAAAATCTAGGACTTTCGAGGTAATAACCCACAATGGCAAGACACAAAAACACCTACAACAACCCAAAAACGGCAAATAAACATCATTTTAAAAATTCGTTAAACAAATCGCGATTTGCGAGAGCGCTGTCAAGCCGCTAAAATCTTTATATCTTTTGGTAAATTTTACACGGCAATCTCAAACGCGGACATACATGGCCCAATCTTCATATTACACAGATCAACAACGCAAACGCAATCAGGCTGCGTTGTCTGCAGCCGCGCGTACCTCAAAACTGGATTTGTGCCTTAAAACGGTGGATACACTGCATCTTTGTACGCGATCAACCTACCCCAAACCATACCCTGACACGCGGATGTCTTTTGCCTTAATTTGTGGGCATGAGAAAGAAGCTAACCACAAAAACCATTGATGCGCTACCTGCTGCTGTAGGTAAGCGGTATGAAGTCCGCGATGAGCTTTTGACTGGCTTTATGGTCAGGGTGTCGAGCGTCGGCAAAAAGGTATTCTACCTCAACACGCGTATCAATGGCCGAGCACGACGCATTAGAGTTAGGGATTATCCATTGATGTCGCTTGAAGAAACCCCTCAGCGCGCCCAAAAGCATTTTGCGCGACATTTCTATCGGCGCGTATAAAAACAGCGCTGCTGGCTCACCTGAGCGCCGCGCAGCCACAAAAGCAGTTTCGTTCAAGAGAACGGCAAGTCAACAGCCAGCCAAAAAACGCACAACCCACTGATTTTACTGAGAAATGGTAGCGGGAGAGGGACTTGAACCCCCGACACGCGGATTATGATGGGGTCCGGGAGGTGACGCACGTTGCCCCGCCTCTGCTCATATCCTTGCATCAAGCAATTGATTGCGTTTGGGAACAGTACGCCAATCAAACTCATTTGGCATCATCCAATCCCGTTCAAGCTAACCAAAAATTTAACCCATATGAAACCCAGTTCTGCATAAAGTCTTTAACTCATATATTGAAAAAATGTGTTGGTCAGCTTTATACTACACTTTTTAACCGCAGTGCTTGTTCACTCGTGCAATGCTTGTAAGATTTGGAGACATTCTTGGCGGTACCATACCTAGTTGGGGGAAGCTTCGAAGAACTATTGTTCGAAAGTTTTGAAATCAACGAACCTTCTGAAGGTAACGTTATTAAAGGCAAGATTGTTGCCATTGAAAAAGACCTCGCTGTTATCGACGTAGGTCTTAAAACCGAAGGCCGCGTGCCTTTGAAAGAATTTGGCGCTGCTGGCCGTGATGGCTCATTGCAGGTCGGTTCTGAAGTTGAAGTTTATGTTGATCGCGTTGAAAACGCGATGGGCGAAGCTGTTCTTAGCCGTGAAAAAGCACGTCGCGAAGAAAGCTGGGTTCGTCTTGAAGGGCTCTTCAACAAGAATGAACGCGTTGAAGGCATCATCTTTAATCAGGTTAAAGGTGGTTTCACCGTTGATCTTGATGGCGCGACGGCATTTTTGCCACGCAGCCAAGTTGATATCCGCCCCATCCGTGACATTGCTCCATTGATGAATGTGGCGCAGCCGTTCCAGATCCTGAAAATGGACAAACGTCGCGGCAACATCGTTGTGTCTCGTCGTGCGGTTCTTGAAGAAAGCCGCGCAGAGCAGCGTTCTGAAATTGTTGGCAAGTTGGAAGAAGGCCAAGTGGTCGAGGGTGTTGTTAAAAACATCACTGACTATGGTGCATTCGTTGACTTGGGCGGCATTGATGGCCTGTTGCACGTCACCGACATCGCATGGCGTCGCGTGAACCACCCATCAGAAGTGCTTTCTATTGGCGAAACCATCAAAGTTCAGATCATTCGCGTGAACTTGGAATCGCACCGCATTTCATTGGGCATGAAGCAGCTTGAAGCTGATCCTTGGGAAACAATCGATCAGAAATACCCATTGAACAGCCGCTTCACTGGCCGCATCACCAACATCACCGATTACGGTGCGTTTGTTGAGCTTGAGCCAGGCATCGAAGGCTTGATCCACGTTTCAGAAATGAGCTGGACCAAGAAGAACGTACATCCAGGTAAAATCGTTTCTACCTCTCAAGAAGTAGAAGTGAAAATCTTGGAAGTCGATCCTGAGAAGCGTCGTATTTCACTTGGCCTTAAGCAGTGCCTCGACAATCCTTGGGAAGCCTTTGCAGCTAAATTCCCAGCCGGGACTGAAGTTGAAGGCGAAGTTAAGAACAAAACTGAATTTGGTTTGTTCATTGGCTTGGAAGACGATGTGGACGGCATGGTTCACTTGTCTGACCTCGACTGGAACCGTCAGGGTGAAGAAGCTTTGGAAGATTATAATCGCGGCGACGTTGTTAAAGCGGTTGTATTGGATGTTGATGTGGACAAAGAGCGCGTTTCTTTGGGCATCAAGCAGCTTTCAAACGATCCATTCACCGAAGCAACAGATGGCATGCGCAAAGGTTCAATCGTAACCTGCACCGTGAGCCAAGTGAATGATGGTGGCATCGAAGTTCAACTTGCTGATGGCGACATGACAGCCTTCATCAAGCGTTCTGACTTGAGCCGTGATCGTTCAGAGCAACGCCCAGAGCGTTTCGCTGTTGGCGACAAGATCGATGCACGTATCGTTCAGTTCGATCGCAAGACACGTCGTATGACTCTTTCCATCAAGGCGTTGGAAATCGCTGAAGAAAAAGAAGCTGTGGCCCAGTATGGTTCAACAGATTCTGGCGCTTCACTTGGCGACATTCTTGGCGTCGCGTTGCAGCGGGACCCAACAACGATTTCGCAACTCAAACAAGTCATTATTGAAACAAATGACGAGACTTGGAGATATGTTAACCACGACACAGTCGATCAAATTGGAGTTCATATTCCTAACTCTGGCGAATTTACGACAGTTTTTTGGCAACACAATTCTCAACATCAGCTTATTCTGCAAGAAATACTGACAATTTTTTACAACGGCCCTGAATGCAGGATCAATGTTTCGATATTTGATAGTCTCAACAAATATGCGTTTTCTTCAAGTTCAATTGACGAAGCCTCGACAGACCTAGAGGAGTTCTTTCAAAGGACGTCAATCAAAGAATGTTTCTTGCAGATTGAAGAAATGACATCCGAAACATCTGCCACATTAGCAGCATGGGTTGGATTTGATCGTACTTCAGATGATGCCATAGGTGTTAGGCTTCCGAAAAAAAAGCAATTGTTCATTCCAACAGAAATCGAGAAACTCGTCGAAAATACTCATAGAGGCAACATAACTGCACGTGAAACCAACTTCTTAAGAAACATTCTTTGAGTGCTTGCCTAACTAGCGCTCTGGAAGTAACATCCCGTTAGTTTGAATAGAAAAATAGTTTCGTCCGCTTCCGATACTAATGAGTTATAACACAAAATGGAAAAAATTCTTAAGCAGTCTGGCAGGAAATATGAAAATTTCTTCTTAAGATCTGTCGTTCTTGGGACATCTGAACAGGATGCAGATCAAGATATACCGATCGGTAAACATCAAATCGTTGCTGAAAATCTTACGTTTTTACCTTATTCATTGAAACTAGAATCCATTCTGAAAGATCAGAAAAACAACATGGGCTTTAGAACCTCTGAACCCCAAAGGCCTTCGGTCTGGACTGCATCCTTCGAGTGTTTGAATAATCAAGAGACATGTGAAAACGAATTATTGACAGTGAATACCTTGGACACATACTTTGAATTCTCCATCCAGAGTTCGCTGATGTTTTTCAAACGCCTCGAATGGGTTCAATGGAAAGAAGAACGATTGAACCCAATGATCGAGGTTAAAATTTCGAGGGAACAATGGACTTCCCAAACCTAGTTTTTTCATGTTTGGCGCCGATAACGACATTACTGGCAAGTGTGTTTGGCAGGATAAGCGAAAGTGTCATTGAGCGTGCTTCCAGAACCGAGGCTGAAGGATATGCAAGAGCAGATCTGAATTCGGACCTAATTTCCGCAATCGAAAACTCAATCTCTTCAGTCTCAAAGTCTGCACTGTTGATCTCAAATTGCGTAGCAACAACCCTTAGTAGTTTGCTTACAGCTTATTCGCTGATGTTCATACTAGATACAGAAAAATTGGTTTACATCGTTTTTTCTATTCTTTTTGTCATTATCTTGTTCATATTTATAGGCACATTTATCAGAGTTGGCACACGAGAAGTATATTTGCGGAAGATGCCAACATTTTTCGCTTGGGCAGGTCGCAGATCAATGAACATTTCCGTTGGACGATGTATGGATTACCTATTGATACTCGTAAATGCCGTTTTGATTATGTCGATAATTGCGGTATATTGGGCCGTTAATCCCTAGTTTGCTTGTCGATTCAAATCTAAACCACACCGCCCCAAACCATACCCTGACACGCGGATGTCTTGTGTCTTAATTTGTGGGTATGAGAAAGAAGCTAACCACAAAAACAATTGATGCGCTACCTGCTGCTGTGGGTAAACGCTATGAAGTGCGCGATGAGCTTGTGACTGGCTTTATGGTCAGGGTATCAAGCGTTGGCAAAAAGGTGTTTTACCTCAACACACGCATCGATGGTCGAGCACGGCGCATCAAAATTGGTGATTATCCTTTGATGTCGCTCGCACAAGCGCGTCAGAAGGCCCAAGGCATTTTGCGCGACATATCCCTCGGGACGTTCGAAAACAGCGCTCATGGTTCTTCTGGGCGCTCCGTGCCAGTGCTTAAGAACGTGATCGACCAATTCATTGAGCGATACGCAAAGCCACGCAACAAAGGTTGGAAGGAAACGCAGTCCATTTTGACCAAGTTTGCCCCTTTGTATTCGCGCCCAATTGATCAAATCCACCGTCGTGATGTACATGAGATTTTGGATCGCGTTGTTGCAAATGGAACAGCTACACGCGCCAATCGTGTTTTGGCTGCAATCAAGACCTTGATGAATTGGGCTGTAGATCGTGGCTACCTTGATGTCTCCCCTGTGGCCAATATGCGCCCACCCACAAAAGAGGTGCCGCGTGAGCGTGTTTTAGCCCATGAAGAAATCTGTGCGTGCTGGCACGGTGCAATTGATGAAGGCTACCCCTTCACCCAATTCACGCAACTGCTCATTCTATTGGGTCAACGTCGAGGTGAAGTGGCTGGCATGCGTTGGTCTGAGTTAGAATTCGATAAGGGATTGTGGACCCTACCCTCATCCCGTGTAAAAAACGGCACTGCCCATTTCGTGCCCTTGCCCAAACTTGCCATGGATATCCTGACCTCAATTCCACGCTTTTTGAACAGCGACTTTGTGTTCACCACCACTGGCACCTCACCAATTTCAGGCTTTGGTCGCCTAAAGCGTCGCCTTGATGAACGAGTTGGCCTTGATGCCCCTGATTGGCGCTTTCATGATCTTCGACGCACAATGGCCACATGCATGGCTGAGTTACGCGTTGCCCCTCATATCATTGAAGCCATCCTCAATCACAAATCAGGTATCGTCTCGGGCGTCGCAGCCGTCTATAATCGCCATCTATACTTAGATGAAAAACTTGAAGCATTAGAATTATGGGCGAACAAAATCGAGATGGTGACGACCGCAGGAGCACTAACTGATGCCCACACAGGTCAACATGAAAACATTCATAGAGCCACGCCAAGCATTTAGAATAATCGGAGAGGAATTATTCGGCAAAGATTGGCAGGAAAGCTGGCTTGACGATTCCAAGGCACCCCAACAAAAAGAGATATTGCGGTATCTTCGGGCTGCACTTACATCTGGTCAAGTTACCGCACACTGGTCCACATTCGATTTTCGACACAGCGCTGACCTTACCCCCCAAGAAGTTGATCGTGAGTTTTTTCGTTTCGATTTGAAAAATAACTGCGTGTTCCATCACGACGTGAACCAGCCCGTCTTTTGCAAAATCCATAGCGTGGAGTTGTTGAACTTCTTCAAAGTGCAAAGCGGCCCGACCCTGCCCCCAACTGACCTAGCAACCAAAGAGTGTTTCCAATGGTTAGTTGGATTGTTCTCAGACCCAGAATATATTCCACCAAATGCTGACGAGCTGATGGGGTTAGCAAGGGAGAAGTTTAATCGGCTCTCTGTTCGCGGATATAAGGCAGCACGAAAAGAAGCAATCGCGAGTACAGGGCGGACAGACATCAGCAAAGCTGGAAGGCGTAAAAATCAAATCAGTACATGAACTGATTTCTGTGATCTATTTCACCCCAAATACATCCGCTATTCCTTCGCATATCAGCTGAAACATCGGAATGCGCATTCCTTTCAGTTTACCTGTTTGAAAGGAAATACGATGACCAAGACTACAACGAGACCACAGGATTCTCTGATCGAAAATCCGATCTTCCTAACTCGCCAAGATTTGCGCGACTTAGGCATTCGGGTTTCCGCGTCCACACTTATCCGATGGCAGAATGCTGGCCGTTTCCCCAAGGCCGTGCGTCTTGGTGGCTGCTCTCTAGCATGGCCACGCGATGAGGTGATGCAATGGTGCGAGGACCGCATCGAAGAAGCCCAGCACTTTAAATATGCGGATTTTTAAGCCGTGCGCATCAAATCCAACAAAGTCAAGATTGACGAGGCCGTTGAGCACATCCTGTGGTGTGTCCAATGGCAAGCTGACGGCCACATTCCCATAAGGGTAATGCGCAAGGATGACCAAGGGGCACTCGTTCCCTTGGTCACTCAATGGTTCAACAATCGCGATCCGAAGCTGAAGCGCAAGCTCAAATCATTTTTGAGTCAACACGCAAAGGGCGAGATGACCGTTCTGTATTCGCCCGTGGCGTTTTCAAAAAAGGAAGCAAAAGCAAAATATGCGCTGAGCAGCCAAATTGCTTTCGTGGACGCGGATGGCGCCAAACTAGCTCCCGGCATGCCGGAACCCACGCGAACCATCAATTCAAGCAAGGCCAATCAACATTGGTTTTGGTTGTTATCTGAGGCAGCCGAGCCTGCAGCGCTGCAAAGAATAAACCGCGCCCTCACGCGCTTAGCAAAGGGCGACAAAGGTGGACACTCACCTGCCAAGCTATTCCGATTGCCCGGCTTTATGAACACAAAATATGAACCACCAATACGCGTGCGCCTTTACGAAGACACAGGCGAAGTTCTCGAAACATCCGATCTTCTGAAACTAGCTGACCAGACTTTAGAAACTGACCTTCAGTCTGTAACGATTGATGACGATGTTGTATCTAAAGCTAGGACCATCAAGCCCAACAGCGTGTGGGAAAAATACCGCAAAAAGCTGAACGTTGATATTCGCAAACGGATCAAGCAAAAAACCGTATTTGGGCAAATTCAGCTCGGCTCTGGTCCCAGCAGCATAACCTACCCCGGAGATGACCGTTCAGATATCATCTGGGCAATCGGTTGTGAGCTAAGGCGCGGTGGCGCGACACCAGCCGAGGTTTTGGCATTATTGTTTTCTACTGTTTTTTGGAAGTCACGCGATGCTGATGGCAAAGCTGAAGACCCAGAGCGCCTCATCCAGCGCGTATTTGATGCAGATTTTGAGCCAGAACGATGTGAACCATCTGACACCGCTGATTTAGAAGTTAAACAACCAGCATCATTGCTCAACGCCATTGACCCTTCCCTCTGGGATGGTCAGCCAGTTCCCGTTCGCCAGTGGATTATAAAGGATTGGATACCGCTACTTAAGACCACAATCCTATATGGCGATGGGGGTACGGGCAAAACACTCCTCGTGCTGATGCTCGCTGTGGCTTGTGCCTTGGGGATCGACTTCCTCGGTAAAAAAGTAGCCCAAGGGCGGGTGTACGCATTTTTGGGCGAGAACGATGATGACGATACCCACATCACACTAAATGATGTCTGTGCACACTATGATGTTGGTCTAGGCGACCTTAGGGGCAAAGCGCGCATTGCATCACGTGCAGGCTTTGACAATGTGCTGATGCATTTCATGAATGGCAAAGGCATTCACACCGAGCTTTTTGACGCGTTGGTTCAGGATGTCGTCGCTTTTGATGCCGACCTTATCATTATCGAGACCGCGGCCGACCTTTTTGGTGGCAATGAGAATATACGTAGTGAAGTACGCCAGTTTGTCGCAAGGTGTTGTGAACAGTTGGCTGTTGAGGCGAATGCAGCCGTTGTACTTTGCGCTCACCCAAGTGTTGCAGGGGTAAAATCTGGCGATGGCAGCTCCGGAAGCACAGCTTGGAACAATTCGGCGCGGTCGCGTCTCTATTTGCATCGCGTAATTGATGCCCAAGGTCATGAGCTTGATCCAGACCACAGGGTACTTAGCCGGAAAAAATCGAATTTTGCTCGCTCAGGTGATGCCATCAACATTTATTGGCAAAGCGGCGTTTTCATTACCAGCCGCGATGCAAGAAGAATTGAAGCTAGGTCTAAAGCCGATGCCACCATTCTTGCTGAAGTTCATGATGCGTTCGATAAAGGTCGCCCTTGGAGCCCACATCACCAATCTGGTCATCGTTACTTAATCAACTGGATGGTCAGCCACCTCAACACCTCAAAGCATGCAGCCAAAAAGCAACTCGGCCGATTGCTTACAGACGGACGGTTGGTGGAGGTCGAATACGATACCCATAACCACAAGAGGGGTCTTTGCACCCACGAGCAGGCCACGAATTTATCGCGAAACAACGGCGATAAGTGATTGAATTTATTGAATGCGAAAAAGGAGCGAAATAGCGAAACAACACCACACAACTAATTGAAATTTTTGGATCAGCATGCGTGCGAATAACAACTATATACTACGTATATATCGCGCTGCATTTTAAAGCAGCAGCGCGAATAATTTTGCACCTTGCTGGTCTCCCCACCACCAAAATAGAGGAGAGCAGAAATGAACGTCGCCAAAAACCAGTTCGATCGAAACTACCGGGCACATATCGAGAAGCAGGTTTTGACCTCAATTATGAAGGCAAGCACTGATCCAGATACTGGCAAAACCACGGTACGCACTGTGGAGGCTATCGACGCACTTATATGTGTCATCAGCCGATTTGCTGGTATGCAGGTTACTTCAATAAGAATGCTTGATGAAATGTCGGCCCAGCATCAGCGCGTTTTAAAGGAGCGCACCGAGAATTATTATCGGCAATATCAGCTTGGAAATGGCCCGAACTTAAATATTCAAAGGGAGTATGAATAGCTGAAGAATGGCATGGGGGAGACATGGTGTGTTTGCAAACGGCTACAGAGCCAAAACCTTGGGGCTATAAATGACCACCAGCCCGCGTATAGGGACGTCGCGATTAAAAAAACGCCCTCCCCCATACCTCTTGCAGTCACTTCTTTAGAACGCTAGACTGACACGCTGACAAATGATCATCGTATCAGGCCCATCTTCATTTCATTTTTTCTAACCAAATCAACGGCTCCATACTCATCATCACTTGTAGCCAATCTTACTGGGTGTCATGTGGGTGAATATTGGGGTGATTAGACGGTCTATTTCGTGCGCAAGAGGCTCATAATTGCGCCACAAGCGCCAAAGCACACATTTGTGCGAATACCCCCTTAGGATTAGGCACGCACGGCGCTGCTGGCTCATTGCAACGCTGCCACGCACGCGTATAGCTGAGTCTCTGGTGGTTTAATTAAAGATCAAAGACGCTTCTCAAGCTCACGCCTCACCCTGCGCCATTTTCCACGTTCAAATGTGTCGGTGTCCTGCTGCGCCCAATCTTCACGCGCAATTGCAGCATCCAGCGCATTATCTCCATGCTGTTCGATTAGGTCAGCAATGATCAGGTCAATGGTTTCTCTGGGAATGAAATGAGGCGCAACGAAAAGCGCATAAAGCTCAAATACAGCAACGGCCCCAAATAGGACGATGACGATCAGGATGGGATAAAGAACGCTGTTCATATCAAAGCTCAAAAAACAACTTCACAATAACCTAAAATGGGATAATTCCAAAATCGGATTATTTGTCGCACACAAACTGAGGAAACTGTGTGCCCAGATCGATCCATTCTGACCAATACAAGCAACTGACTGAATTGCTTTGTAAGACACGCAAGCAAGCTGGCCTTACGCAACAGGAAGTTGCTGACAAGCTCAATAAGCCACAATCCTATGTTGCGAAAATAGAAGGCAACGAACGCAGAATTGATTTGGTCGAGTTTGCAGCATTAGCTCATGCTCTTGGCGTTGATCCCAAAGCCCTGTTCGCAGATGTGTTTTCAGAAATCTCCAAATCCAAATAGAGTTTATCCCTGACAAGGCAAGATGGGCTGTCTTATCGATTGATCGTCAAACAAGGAGACGATCATGACTGAAATCATCACGCTCAAACAAATCTGCGAAGAACTCAAAATCGACCCACGTGAGGCTCGTGAAAAACTACGCACAGCAGCACGCGACAAAAAGAACTATCCAGCGTTGGCTGCACATAAGCCACGCACACCTTGGCAATGGGTGAAGGGGAGCGATGGGGAGAAGGAGGTCAGGATCGCGCTGCCAAAAGATGACATCGGGAAGTGAACTCTGCTAAAGTTTGTCCATGGATAAATTTCGTTTTTTTGGCAAAACCTACAAAGATCAATCTGGTGTCACACGCATAAAATATCGCGACAACGGACGATTAGACTCGAAAATTTACTTTGAACTTAAAAAATTCTCAAATGCTTGCGAATACGCATCGTCACACAATTTTCATGAGACCTTACTAGAAGCTTCCCACGGCCTCAGTTGCGTAATTATGTATCAAGACTACTATTACGCACAGATTGTACACGACGACGAAAGCGATTACTCAGTCGCGAAATTATTTATTGTATGTCGATTTTCCAACTCAATTTACGCAAGTATGCGACTGGCATGCATGGGCCTAATTCTCGATAGCATTGGCTGCCTAAAAACAGCCTTTGAGGCTTTACAATACAGTCGTCTAATTTCATTAAAGCCAGATGAAGCATCTACATTTCTTGATCCTGATCATTCACTTCGTCCTGTTGAAGTTCGAAAAAAACTCCAGCAGCTTGAACATGACGCGGAGCATGCGCGCGATAAATACTCAATGCTAAGCACGTTCTCCCACGTAGGAGGGACCGGAGAAATGCTTACTTTGGAGGAAATCGATGATGATGTATCATTTCGAGTAGGTGGATACGTTGACCCCAGTTTACAAGAGAAATTAGTCAAAGACTGTCATTTGGCAACAGGTGAATTTATTGCTTTTAACTCTGGCATTCGCCAAGAAAATGTCGAGCGCTTCCACCAGACTATCAAAGATTGGATTGCAGAAGGTGCTACCCCCAAAGACATTGCGAACCAAATTAAAAATCTTGTAAACGAGCTAAGTTAGGCAACGGCCTAGTTCTCATTGAACTGACACGACGTTTGAAGCGAATCCGAAGAGCTAATTGGGATCTTCTGAGTTCACTTGCTTCTCAAGGTTTTTTGGATTGAAATGGAGTTATTATAGCAGAATTCGCCTTCGATTCTCCGGTTGTCAAACCACTTTGTTACTTATCGAAATAGGGGTCTAAAGCATTGCCCAAACCAATTCTAAAGTCGACACACGAGCTTTCTCTTGCGATGCGACGAGATTTTGACCCAACAGACGAAAAATCCAAAATTGGAAAAACAGTACTGCTAATCGGTGCGGGCTGTTCTCAAAGTGCGGGAATTCCACTTGCCAGAGAAATCAGTCAATCATTGATCTGCAACTTAGCAAAATCGTATGGTGTGGTTGAACAACAGACTGACGATCCTGACCGTGCGCTCAAGAAGTTAGTCGAAGCGGGGCATTTTCAGAACCATGCCATCAAAGGCAGCGAAGATATAGATTGGTCCAGCGTTTACGATGAGATTTTTTCATCACATTTCAATACCCCCAAGGAAGTTTATCGAATTTTTAACAACATATTTGACGAAAACGGTAGGGCCATAAATTGGACCCATATTTGTATAGGCGAGCTGGTACGCCTCGGCTACGTTTCGTCAATTCTAACCACTAACTTTGATCAGCTTGCGTTGGAGGGGATTGCGCGGACCGGAAGACTTCCAATTGTAGCCGATGGTCTTGAAAACCTTGGCAGGATAAGCGGAGAGTCAAAACAGCCTCAACTAATACAAATTCACGGGTCACGACACACTTATCATCTTATAAATTCAGTTGAAGACACAGATGCTCTTTCAAACGATGCGTCCGCACGACAAGCGATAGACGAATTATTCAGAACGGCAACAACCTTCGTAGTTGTCGGCTACGGTGGCCGCGAGAAAGGCATTATGAAGCTCTTGATTGAGGCTGGTAAGAGGTATCCACAAACTAGGATATTTTGGTCAAGCTACGATCAGGAAACAAGCAATCTTGGGCCACTGGTAGAGGATTTTCTCGGCACAAGCCAACACTCAAAAATAATTGCTGGCTTGGATTCTGATACTTTCTTTGACAGCTTACTAGATGAACTCGGAGTAAGCACTCCAAAGGCAATCGACGACCCCCTTTTTATGCTACGTGAGCTAACGGATAGTTTGGCATTTACTCAACAGTCCAGCATAGCAGAAAAAATCAAGAAGCTCCAAATAAAGACAGTCGATTTAAGGGTTGCAGAGAAGCATATGGCAGCGTTGATGCCTACTGAACCCGATACTGAAACTGACTCGGAAATCCAAAAGCAAAAAATGCAGGCTGTAGGCGAGCTTTCGGCTAGAATAGCCCATGATTTCAATAATTTTCTAACGACGATTATCGGTTTAACCGATTTAGTTTTGCAGGGTAAATCAACAAACGATTCTGACTATCATGATCTCGTCGAGGTAAAAAATGCATCAAACCGTGCGGCTGCGTTAGCTCGGCAACTGCTCGCGTTTTCGAGGAGGCAAATACTAAATAAACAAATTGTTTCGCTTGCCGAGCTTATATCAGATCTGACTGTTTTGATCAGGCGATTGATTGGTGAGAAAATCGAATTCATGTTCGTTGAACCAGAAGACATTTGGTGGGTCAAACTGGACCACGTCCAAATGGAACAAGCAATACTAAATTTGATAATAAATGCGCGAGATGCAATTGATGGGACGGGTAAAATAACGATCAATCTAAAAAATTTCGTATGGACGGAAGAAGATGCGAAATTGGATGCTAGCCTACCACCAGGTGAGTTCGTAGAACTACAAGTGGAGGACACCGGCGTTGGTATTAAGCCTGAGAATTTAGAAAAAATCTTTGAACCCTTCTTTTCCACAAAAGAGCTTGGAAAAGGGTCCGGACTAGGACTTTCAACGGTATACGGAATAATCATGCAATCGGGCGGCTTCATCAAAGTCGATAGTTCGTTGGGCAAAGGCGCCGATTTTCGAGTTTACATACCCAGATATCTGCCCGAGCCCGACGAAATTCCAACGTATGAGGAGCAGGTTGCGAAAAGACAGAGCCACAATTTAAACGGAACAGAAAAAATACTTGTGGTTGACGACGAGCCCAGCGTGAGAGATTTCCTCAAAAGGGCTTTAGCTGACGCTGGTTACAATGTTGTTTGTGCCACTGATGGCATAGATGCGATGAAAACAATTGCCAAAGATGACACCGATTTTGACTTGATTATCTTTGACGCCGTGACACCCGAATTGGAGGCATCAGCTTTTGTTAAAACCATCCTGAAGCGAAATGTAAATCAGAAATTCTTGTTGGTCTCCAGTTATGCTATCGAAAACACAGCACCAGTGTTGGAAGAAAATCAAACTCTTAGATTTATGTCCAAACCCTTTTCTACTGTCCAACTTCGAAACATCGTAAGAGACATATTGGATTCATAGTAGATCAATATCTGATAGCGCTATAATTGCCGATCTCTTCTCGATCTTTTAATCTTACTTTTCCACCCCCAAAAACACCCAAACGCAACCCAAGCCAATCCACGCACAAAAACGCAAAGGTTTTCTCACATCTAACAACCTGTAATGTAAGGAAAATTTTGGTAGCGGGAGAGGGACTTGAACCCCCGACACGCGGATTATGATTCCGCTGCTCTAACCAACTGAGCTACCCCGCCCCGAAAGACATCTTTCGATGGAAGATTTGGCAAAGCTGTTGCGCTTTGCTGCGGGGGATATAATGCGGGGGGCGGCGCAATGTCAAGCAGCAATGCATCAAGAAATTTGACATTTCTCATCTAATTTCCCACCCTCCATTCCACACGGGGGAATCCAACCTCGAAAAAATCAATTTCGGCAAAATATGAACCATCTTTATCCTGCCGCATTATAGCTTAAGATAACCAAATAAATTTGCCAGCAAACTGAGGCCAAAATGAAAAAAGAACTTCTTCTTGCAACCGTCGCAGCTTTCTCGCTGTCGGCGTGTACCACAACAGGGTGGAACTCAAACGCTGTGAAAGGTGGCGCAGGTGGTGCCGCCGCAGGCGCAGTGGCCGGGTTGGTCTACGCTTCTGTGGCCAATAAAGATGCACGCTCCGCAGCGCTGATCGGCGCGGGCCTTGGTGCCCTCACCGGCGCAAGCGTTGGTGCCTATATGGACCGTCAGGAAGCTGAGCTACGCTCCAGCCTGGCCAACACCGGCGTGACCGTGACCCGCCAGGGCGATCAGATCATCTTGAACATGCCGTCAAATGTGACGTTCCAAACCGACCAATCAAATGTTGAGCCACAATTCTATGAAACTTTGAACTCCGTGGCGGTGGTGCTGCAAAACTATCCAAAGACCTTGGTTGATGTTTATGGCCACACCGATTCGACCGGTTCAGATCAATATAACCTTGAGCTCTCCAATCGCCGTGCCATGTCTGTGGCCAACTATGTTTCTGGCCGTGGTGTAGATCCACGCCGGATTTATGTAACCGGCTTGGGCGAATCTCAACCGATCGCTTCAAACGCAACAGAAAGCGGCCGGGCACAAAACCGTCGCGTTGAGATCCAAATCTCACCATTGACCTAATCAGGTCCTTTTTTGAATTTGAAAACGCCCCCGCACCATGTGTGGGGCGTTTTTTTGTGCAAGCGCGCACAGGGAAGCGGCCACGCCAAGGCGCTGCGCGGCAATTTTGCCCGCAGTTGCGGATGCGAGGCGACAATGATCTCCTCAATTTGCAATCTTGTTTGAGACCATAATCGCCTCACATGGTTGGTTTGTTCAAAACTAGACCGCTTGCGGGGTGCTGACCCAATAGCCCCTGCTGCCCGCCCAAAGGCGAGCAGGCAACCCTCGGTGTCGGGTCAAGCTGCATCTATTTTCGCGCGCCTCTGCGTCCAATGGCACGGCCAACCTCTTCTTTTAAAGGATATCCCTTCGCTTTCATTGCCCGTCAGCAACCCGCAAAGCTTCAAAGAAGACAGACCCATTATGCCACCAGCTGAGAGACCGCTGATAAGAAAAAACGATGTGATTGATTTTATTGGGCTTTGGTGAAAAAAGTGGGAAATATCTCCCGTTTTTACCATAATTTGTGCACCGCCCTGCCACCAGTGCTGCATTGACCCCGGATCTAGTCCAAGGCGACCACAGCCGGGTGGATTTCTCAGAGCCGCCCCGAGGCAAAAAAATGGACGATCAAAGCGGAGCCCCTGCCGCACTTCTGCGCCGAGCTGTTGCAGGCCTATGCACAGCCTCAAAAAGCCGCAACCTAGACATTCAATCTTGAAATGGTTGGGTAAAACATCCCCAAAATCGGGTATTAAACCACCTGATCTGAAAGTGAACATTTTTCGAAAATCGTACACGAATGATAATCTTAGTTGGTATATTACTTCAATCATATGCAGAAGCAGTAAAAACTGCACATAAGTGAAGTTTTACCCACAAAACTACCCCGCTGCCTATGTCAAATTAGGCAAAGATCAGGGTATGAAGCACATTCAACTAAACTAGAACTTGCTCGCATAGACTATTCCAATCTAACATGGTTAAGCAATTTGGGGAGTAGATTTATGAATAGATACGGCATCGTAATGCTTGTGACATCTGCAAGCTTGCTAATCATTGCAGTGGTCATTCGACTGAGTTACTTAAATACGTCTGTTTTGTTTGGCTTAGTCGCATTAGCTTTTGCTCCGTTGGCGATGCACCGCTTCTCTCAAAATGCCACTATTTCTGCGCTTGTAGGTTTGAGTTTATTTGCCGCATATCCATTATACAAGCTGGTCGGACAGGGAAACATATTCACTTTGTTGGGATTTCAGGTTGGGTATTTGGCTCTATTCTGGGTGATTGGAGCAGGATGGAAGCGCGATTGGAAATCCGGCAGGTCAAGTTAATGCTAAGGTTTGCGCCGATAACATTTCGCCTGCAGTAAAACAAACGACGCACAGTATTAAATGGTTTCTTATGTGGACCAATGTCAAATTTGAGCCCTTTCCACCGATCCCGCGTCGTTCATCAACGTCGGCTTTGTTGCGTGCTCTCAACAAATCAATATACAGTTCTTATGCGCCACGAACTTAATAACCTCTTGTTGGTCGGCTGCAAATGCTCTTATGTTGTGAATATTAGCCAAACGGAATGTATAGAATGTCAGAGAACAACTTCGCGGCGAGAGATGTCTTTACTCCGAATGATACACCCACCGTGACATACGTCGGTAGAGATGATTTAGATCTTGAAAGTAATTTAAAGCAATATTGTGAGCTGCCGAAAATGGTGGTGTCAATTTCAGGACCGTCCAAGTCAGGCAAGACTGTATTGATAAACAAGGTTTTACAAGAAGGCAATATCATACCTGTTATCGGGTCTGGGATCACAAGCCCTGATGAAATTTGGACCCGCGCGCTTGGATGGATGGAAACGCCGACAAGTGTCACGACTACCAAAGCTTCTACCACTACTGTTTATGGGAGTACCAAAGCAGGTGGTGAAGTTGGAATCCCGTTGGTTGCTAAGGGTAAGGGCGAAGCGGTTGCCGGCGCGTCAAAAAATTGGAACACGGGATCAAGCGAGACAATCGAAGACGGTGGTTTGCCAAGGGTAATCAAGGAAATTGCCCACAGCGATTTCGTGATATTTTTGGACGACTTTCACTACATTGATGAAACTCATCGCGAAGAAATTGGACGTCAGATCAAGGTAGCTTCGGACAATGGTGTCAAGATTATTACGGCTTCTGTTCCCCATCGTACTGACGATGTTGTTCGAAGTAATCCGGAGCTACGGGGCCGGGTAGCGGCAGTTGATGTAGGTCACTGGGATACACGGCACTTGAGGATGATCGCTAGACAGGGCTTCTCGGCTTTGAATGTTGATCTCCCCCCCCAAGTTGAAAATGTGCTTTGCGATGAGGCCATAGGTTCACCACAGCTTATGCAGACTATTTGTTTTTGTCTTTGTCAGGTCCTCAACGTTGAATCCACACTGAATGAGCACAAAAGACTTGATGTTACCGACGAAAACATAGCTGAAGCTCTCTTACGGACTTCTCATTTTACGGATTTTTCGAAGATGCTCGCAGCGCTTCACGCGGGGCCAAGAACCCGCGGACAGGAGAGAAAAGAACATAGCCTAATTGATGGGTCGAACGGTGACGTATATAGGGCCGCACTAATAGCAATGTGCTCTGATCCAGTGAGGGTCACCTTTCCTTACGATGAGATGATGAACCGCATAAAAGCTGCTTGTGTTTATGATAGCCCAGTCGGTTCCAGTGTTACGTCTTGCCTAGAGCAAATGCAGATAATCTCCGAAAATTTGCAGCCCGGAAGTCCCGTACTTGTTTGGGATGGCGATAATCTAGATATCACAGACCCCTATTTTGCTTTTTTTCTTAGAAGCTCTGAAAAGTTGTCGAAGCTAAGTACAGGTTGAATGCACATGTAATGCACAAGTTATGATTTACACTCCACACGGTACTGCGTAGCGATCAATACCAATAGCCGACATTGCGCAGCCGCAGCGAAATGGCGCTTTGTCCGCACAGCCGCCGTTAATTCAAAAATGGCAAAAAGCGGTTTCTGGTCCGACTGTGGTGGCGAGGTCTGGTTCGGCTGAGGCCATGCCGGACCAAAGTCAGGTTGGTCCCGGAAACATTGTCCAGGGAAAACAAGGGTTAGCGCATAAAGGAGCCCGATGCGCATTTGCGTCACGCATGTGCAGGCCGATGCGTAGCGTCGAATAGAAGTAAATCAGAAAAAGCGGTAATTACGCCGTTGACAAAAATCGCAGCACCCTTGGTGCAGCGGAGTGTCTAGCGGCTGTATGTCACCCCACCCCTTATCCCTCCCCATCGAGGGGAGGGAAATTCTGTTTTTAGGCCGCCGCGCTCACCGCTTGAGCAATCCAGCCGCCGCCCAGCACTTGGGTGTCTTCGCTATCGTCAGCATAAAAGACGCAGGCTTGCCCCGGTGAAACACCATGTTCACCGCCGACCAGTTCAACTTCCACTTCGCCATTTTTCACGCTCAAGCGCGCGGGCTGTGGTGGCCGCGTGGAGCGCACTTTGGCTTCAATATTGATTGGGCCCATTTCCTCGATTTCATCAAGGCTCATGCCGCCCAGCCAATTCACCTGCTTCAGTTTCACCGAACGGGTGGCCAACGCCTCATAGGGACCAACGATCACGCGCTTTGTTTCCGGCTCCAGCTTGACCACATAAAGCGGTTCGCCAGCGGAAATGCCCAAACCACGGCGTTGGCCAATGGTGAAATGAATAATGCCTTTGTGCTCACCGAGTACGCGGCCATCCAAATGCACGATCTCCCCCGGATCAATCGCCTCAGGGCGCAGCTTTTGAATGATCTGCGCATAATTGCCATTGGGCACAAAGCAAATGTCTTGGCTGTCGCTTTTCTCAGCCACCACAAGCCCCATATCGCGGGCAATGTCGCGCACCTCATCCTTGGTCATGCCGCCCAAGGGAAAGCGCAGATAATCGAGCTGCTCTTGCGTGGTGGCAAAAAGGAAATAGCTTTGATCACGGCCATGGTCCAACGGGCGATAAAGCGAATATTGCCCATTGCTTTGCCGCGATTGAATGTAATGGCCGGTGACCAGCACATCCGCATTCAATTCGCGCGAAGCTTCCAGCAAATCCTGAAACTTCACGGTCTGATTGCACTTCACGCACGGAATAGGCGTTTCGCCACGCACATAGCTATCGGCAAAATCATCAATCACGCTTTCGCGGAACTTGCTTTCATAGTCGAACACATAATGCGGAATATCCAACGACGCGGCCACGCGGCGGGCGTCGTGAATATCTTGCCCGGCACAACACGCACCTTTGCGGTGGATCGCTTCGCCATGATCATAAAGTTGCAAGGTGATGCCAATGACATCATAACCTTCGCGCGCCATAAGCCCGGCCACAACCGAACTGTCGACGCCGCCCGACATGGCCACCACAACGCGGGTGTCCTTGGCGGGTTTATCAATACCCAGAGAATTCATTTTTCCATCCTAATTGGGGTTAAGGGCCAACGGATAAGCATCGGCTTTTAGCAGCGACAGCTTCCCAATTCAATCATTTTGATGGCGCCCGATGGGCAAGAAATGCCCAATGGCCCGGCCAATTCTGCCGTCTTATGCAGTTTGCACAGTTTCAGCTGACACCCAAATGTGATTTTAATGAATATATTCAAGTATTTATATAATTTCTCAAAACTGGCCCATTACTTGCATCACTAAAACCGGATATCTCTATTTCAAGTGGAATTGATCGTGCAAGTTGGTCTACAAAACACACCATTGGTTGATTTTCTCGGCGGCAATGTAAGCGCTGAAGCCTCGGTTGAAGGCGACGGCAGCTCTGGCTTTGAAGCAATTTTGGGCGCGCTGATCGGCGGCGACAATAAAGACATGCGCGCAGCCGTCAGCCTGAAAGCTGAAATGGGACCGCTCACCGGCGCCGGCAAACTCGAGTTGGACACCGCCAAGGTGAAGGCAGCGTTGGAAAAGCTAAAAGAAGCCCTTTCCCCCATCGCGGCCGCCTTTGATGCACTGTTGATGCCCGACCCGCAGCAAATCAGCAAAGCCCAAGACGCTTTTGCCGAATTGGCCGCTGCCGTGAACAATCACTCGAAGCGCTATGATGCCGCCAGCACACTGCCCATGGGCATGTTTGCCGACCAATTTGGTGCCCTGCGCCAGGCGGAAACAGCAAAAGGCCCGGGCAATTTGATGCAACTGGGCAAAATGCTCTCACGGCTTGATACTTTGCTCGGCGATTTCAGCCCGGAAAACGCGTTGCAAAAAGCTGACGTGCAACTCAGTGCGGCCGCAACCGATGGCGAGCAAGCCGCTGCACAAAAGGAAAACGCCAAGCTCTCGCTCAACATTCACCAAATGATCGGACGGTTGGAAGAATTGTCTGAAAAACTGCCGGAAACCGCGCAAGCTGCCATCGCCAAGCTGGTGGAGAAAAAGACAGCGCAACTGCCCACTGCTGCCAACACCGCGCCATCCACCGACGCAGAGGGCGAAGTGGACCCCTTGGCCAAACTGATGGCCAGCGGCGAAGAGGCCTCCACCCAGAAGGCTTTGCAAAACGGCTCCAGCTCAAACCTCATTAGCGCCGCCCTTGAGGGGCAGGACGCTGAGGCCAAGCCCGAATTTAGCCAAAGTCTGAAAGCCGCTGCTGCTGAAAACAAATTAATGGCTGATCAACGCTATGCGGCGCAAAACGCCACGGCAAATTTGAACCAATCGGCCCAACTGGCCAGCGAGCTGGATTCCACAGAAACCAGTGTCGATAAAATATTGAATATTCAGCGCACCGAAACCCTGCACCAAAACCAAATTCATCTGGATAAGGTCGCGCATCAGCAGTCACCGCAAAAGCAGATCAACCTGCCAGCCCTCGCCTTTGAAGTGGTGCGGCAAATCCGCAATGGCGCCCAACAATTCGAAATTCGCCTCAATCCCCCTGAAATGGGCAAAATCGACGTGCAGCTCGAAATGGACGGTAAGAACGTCACCGCGCGGCTAACAGTTGAACGCGCTGAAACGCTCGACTTCCTGCAACGCGATCAACGCGCCCTTGAACGCGCCTTGCAGCAGGCCGGCTTGAACACCGACAAAGCCAATTTGCAGTTCTCATTGAAGCAAGATCAAAATGGCAGCCAGGGTCAACAATTTGGCCAAAATGGCGGCGATCAGAACGCAGCAGGCAATGACAATTCTGAGATCGCATCAGAAAACAGCATCACCGAAAATCCATCCTTGGTATTGCGCGGCACCGCGCGGCCGGATGGATTAAACCTTTGGGTTTAGGAGCATAATGTATGGTTTATCCAGCACAATCAGCTGCGGCAGGATCTAGCTTTGGCACCGCACCATCGGAACTAGATTCCTCGCGCAAGACAATTGCGGGAAATTTCGACACGTTCCTGTCGATTTTGACCACACAATTGAAACACCAAAACCCGCTTGATCCGCTGGACACCAACCAGTTCACGTCCCAAATGGTGGAATTCACCGGCGTTGAACAGCAGCTCAAAACCAATGAGTTTTTGGAAACCCTAATTGCGACCAATCAACAGAATTTCACCTCCCAAGCCGTCTCCTATATCGGCAAGGAAGTGACCGCGTTCTCCAATCAGGCCGACCTTAAAGGTGGCAACGCCACTTGGACCTATGGCATGACCGAAGACGCTGCCGAGGCCACCATCACCATTAAAAACAGCGCCGGGGCCGTGGTCTTCACGGAAAAGAAACCCCTTGATGGCGGTGAAAATGATTACACATGGGATGGCAAAACATCTGATGGCGCCATTGCGCCCGAGGGCAAATATTCCATCTCGATCGACGCGATAAACGCCAATGGTGGCAAGATCGACAATTACACCATGACCTCGGGCGTGGTGCAAACAGTTGACTTTGCAGGACAAGAACCAATTTTGGTCGTTAATGGGACAAAAGTGGAGCTTTCCGCTGTCGCAAAAGTGGGATTGCCCGCCTAAGTCAAACTAAATAACCGCCGCAATCCGGGGCGTTGCCTGCATTTTTCTCAACTCTTAATCAAATCTGACCAGAGCCTTAGCCAAATTTTAAGAGCATAGGGCTAGTCTCTAGCTATTAGTTTTGGTCAGGTTTGAGTAGTGAGTAAAATGACCGCACAGATGCGTCCACGAGTAAAATATGTCATCGGACCCGATGGCAGCCCGTTAACAATTGCCGATCTTCCTCCAACCAATACTAAGCGTTGGGTGATCCGTCGAAAAGCAGAAGTCGTTGCCGCGGTACGTGGTGGTTTGTTAAGTCTTGAAGAGGCTTGCACCCGCTACACACTTAGCGTTGATGAATTTCTGAACTGGCAAGCCTCAATCGATAAACATGGCTTAGCCGGGTTGCGCACAACATGGGTGCAACATTATCGCGAGTCATAAACGGACCCGATAGGCAAAAATCGCTTTAACGCGACAACAATCATTCAAAAGCCCGCCATTTTTGGCGGGCTTTTGTGTTTTACCCTACTTTTTTCCCAAATTAATGCACTTTGCGCAATTGGTTAATACAATGTTTACCTTCTACTAGGTAATTTTTGCCGAGTGGGGATTTTATGGCTTTTCCCTCGAATCAGACTTTTGTAACGCGGGTGGTATTGTGAATAGTTTTTCAGCGATTATGGCGAGGATGGGATTGGCACGGGTGGCAGCGATGGCTGTAACTGCGGTGCTCATGATCGGCTTTTTCGCATTTTTGATTTTCCGTGTGTCCACACCACAAATGGCACCGGTCTATACGGGCCTTTCTTTTGACGATTCCGCCGCCATCACCAAAGAATTGCGCGCCATGGGCATTCCCTTTGAAATTAAAGGGGATGGCGAAGCCATTTCTGTGCCGCGTGACCAGATCACCAACATCCGCATGCAACTGGCTGAAAGCGGCCTGCCCTCCCGCGGACAAGTCGGTTATGAAATCTTTGACCAACAAAACACATTGGGCGCCACCAGCTTCGTGCAAAACGTTAATCACTTGCGCGCGCTTGAAGGCGAGTTGGCCCGCACCATCTCGTCCCTCGCCCGCGTAAAATCTGCCCGCGTGCACCTGGTGTTGCCAGAGCGCGAACTGTTCCGCCGCGAAGCCAAACAACCTTCAGCCTCGATCGCGCTAGAAGTGCGCGGCGCCCTCTCCACCGGCGAAATTCGTTCGGTACAACATTTGATCGCCTCAGCCGTGGATGGCTTGAGCCCCAACATGGTCTCCATTGTCGACAATTCAGGCAAATTGCTCGCCGCAGGCACCCAAGGCGATGAAGAAACCATGCTCACCACCGCCATTGAAGAACGGACATTGGCCGTAGAAACCCGGTTGCGCAATCGCTTGGAAGGCCTGTTGGAAAATGTGGTTGGTGCAGGCCGCGCCCGTGTGCAAGTGAGCGCCGAGCTGGACATGAACCGCTTGACCCGCACCTCGGAAAGCTTCGACCCCAACGGCCAAGTGGTGCGTTCAGCCCAAACCCGCGAATTGGCCAATGAAGCGCAGGGCCCGGCTAACAATGGCCAGGTTTCTGTTGCCAACGAATTGCCCGGCGCAACGCAAAATGCGGGTGAAAACGGCGGCAGCTCAGAGCAGTCCTCAACAACTGAAGAAACCATCAACTACGAAATCTCCCGCGTGACCGAAACAGAGATTATCGAAGCAGGTGCTCTAAAGCGTCTGTCTGTGGCAGTTGTTGTGGATGGTGTGTATGAAAGCACACCAGAGGGCAACGCAACCTACGCCCCCCGGTCACAAGAAGAGATCAACCAAATCCGCGATTTGGTCAATTCAGCCATTGGCTTTAACGCCGACCGTGGCGACCAGGTTGAAGTGGTCAACATGCAATTTGCTGAGCGCCCTGAACTGACATTTGAGCCATCAGAATCCAGCATTTTCGACTTCACCCGCGACGACCTGTTTGCGGCAGTCGAGATGGCTGTTACACTGTTGATTGCCCTCGCTCTCGTATTCTTTGTCATGCGGCCGCTGATCAAGCGTGTGCTTGAACCGGAAGATCAAACACCGCTTTTGATGGCCGCCGCTGAAGCCGCCGCTGCGGAAAAGGCAAACGCCCAGATTGAAGAGAGCTCAGGTGGCATGGGCAAAAAGGGCGCGGCCAAAGATGAATGGCTGGACGAAGTTCAAAGCCTTGGACAGGCCCAAGTCCAAGCCATTGAAAAAGTTGGAACCCTGGTCGAGGAAAACCCGAAGCAGGCCTCCATGATCATCCGTAACTGGTTAAGTCAGGCAGCGTAAGTATGGCCGAAGGACAAGCAAATCAAGTCACAAACACCGGCAACCAACTGGTTGTTGAAGAGGGCGCAAACCAGCGTGAACTTGCAGGTGATGAAAAAGCCGCCGTGCTGTTGCTGGCGCTTGGCCCTGATTATGGCAAACCCATTTTTCAGGAGCTGGACGATATTGAAATCCGCCAGCTTTCACGCGCCATGTCCCAGTTGGGCCCGATCACCCAAGACATGCTCGATACGCTTTTTGTGCAATTTATCACCAGTCTGACCACCAATGGCGATCTGTCAGGTAACGTCGATTCCACCGAACGGCTGCTGCTCTCCTTCCTATCGCAGGAGCGGGTGGACATGATCATGGAAGAAATTCGCGGCCCGGCCGGCCGGAACATCTGGGAAAAACTGTCAAATGTTCAAGAAGACGTTTTGGCCAGCTTTTTGAAAAATGAATATCCGCAAACAATTTCTGTGGTGCTGACCAAGATCTCAACGGAACACGCCTCAAAAGTGCTGGCGAACTTGCCCGATGAGTTGGCCCTGGACGTGGTGCAGCGCATGTTGGCCATTGAACCCGTGCAAAAGGAAATTGTCGAGAAAATCGAAACCACCTTGCGCACCGAATTTATGTCGACCCTGTCGCACACCCGCCGCCGCGACAGCCATGAACAAATGGCCGACATCTTTAACGCCTTCGATCGGCAAACTGAGGCCCGCTTCCTCACCGCTTTGGAAGAACGTGATCTTGAATCTGCCGAACGTATTAAAGCCCTGATGTTTACATTCGAAGATTTGGGCAATTTGGACGGCACCGCCATCCAAACCGTGTTGCAGCAAGTGGAAAAACCATTGCTCACTTTGGCATTGAAAGGCGCAAACGACGAAACCAAAGAGAAGTTCTTGGCCAATATGTCAGCCCGCGCTGCCAAGATGATGCGCGACGATATGGACGCCATGGGGCCTGTGCGGCTTAAAGATGTGGATGAGGCCCAATCTGGCATGGTGAACCTGGCCAAAGATTTGGCCGCGAAGGGCGAGATTGTCATCACTAAAGGCGGCAACCAAGAAGAGATGATTGGATAGGTGATGGCCCAACCCGCAAAATTCAACTTTGATTTGGACCTTTCAAAGGCCACCCGTGACTCGCAATTGATTGAGGATAAAGAGCTCAATCAAATGCTAGAGCGTGCCCGTGCTGAAGGCCACGCCCAGGGCTATGCCGAAGGCGAACAAAGCGCGCAAACAGTGGCGTTGCAACAAATTGTGGCCGCAACCCAAAGCCTGGCCAACCAAGCCGGGGCCTTTAGCCAGGCCATGGACAAAGCCCAGAACGAGCATTTGGCCACCGCTGCCCAAATGGGGGCAACTGTGGGTAAAAAACTTGCCGCTCATTTGGTGGCGGCACAGCCCGAGACAGAAATTAAAGCCCTGTTGACCGACAGCCTGTCAACTTTGGGCAAGGCAGGCCATGTCGCCATTCGCTGCAATGAAGAATTGAGCACACACATCAAAGAGATTGCTGAAGAACATGCCGCCAATTCTGGCTTTGAAGGCCGCTTAATCATTTTAGGCGAACCCGACATTCCCCCCGGCGATTGCCGGATCGAATGGTCTGACGGGGGATTGGTGCGCGAATTCGCCACCATAGCCGAACAAATTGAGGGCAAGGTGGCCCAATATGTGCAGGCAAAAACCGGCCGCGCCCCCCATCCCGAAACTGCCAATGCAACTGATCAGCACCAAGAGGCAACACATGATTTGCCTGATGCGGACATGTTGATTGGAGAGGAAGTATAATGAGCGATACCGACGATCCCATCGAAAATGAAGATGGCCCTTCTCTAGCAGATATGGCCGATCAACTCGAAGAGATGCAACCTGGCGCCAGCGATACGCAGCAGGAAAGCAATGTGGAGAAAAACGCCTCCGATCTGGAAGCTGTTTTTGATGTGCCCGTGCGCATTTCTGCTGTGTTGGGCCGCACCCGCATGCCGGTCGCCAAATTGCTGCAAATGGATGCGGGCACCATTGTCGAGCTAGATCGGCAAGTGGGCGAGGCCATTGATATTTATGTAAATGATCGCCTGGTGGCGCGTGGTGAAATTGTGCTTGTGGAAAACAAACTCGGCATCACCATGACCGAAATCATCAAGGCGAATTAGGAGTGATAAAATGCGACTTCTGATTATTGGCGCACTCGAAGGCCAATTAAGCGAAGCGACCAAACTGGCGATGGAAGGCGGCGCGAAAGTCGCCCACGCCGATAGCATCGAGGTTGCGCTGGCCAGCCTGCGCGCCGGACGCGGGGCAGACCTGTTGCTCGCCGATGTTATGGCCGATATTCCGGGCCTGTTGGCCGCGCTCGAGGCCGAACGCATCCACATTCCCGTGGTTGCCTGTGGCACAGAAACTAATGCAGCGGCGGCCGTAAACGCCATTCGCGCTGGCGCAAAAGAATATATACCCTTGCCGCCAGATGCGGAACTGATCGCCGCCATCATTCAGGCCGTCGCACGCGAAAATTCTGATTTTGTGCATCGTGATCCAGCCATGGCCAAACTGGTCAAACTGGCGGACCAAATCGCACCCTCTGACGCGAGCGTGTTGATCACGGGGGAAAGCGGCACCGGCAAGGAAGTGATTGCCAAATATGTGCACACCCATTCCAAGCGCGCTGCCAAACCATTCATTTCGATCAACTGCGCCGCCATCCCGGACAATTTGCTGGAATCTGAACTGTTCGGCCACGAAAAAGGCGCCTTCACTGGCGCCGTTGGCCGCCGGATTGGTAAATTCGAAGAAGCCAATGGCGGCACATTGCTGCTGGACGAAATCTCGGAAATGGACGTGCGGCTGCAAGCCAAATTGCTACGCGCCATCCAAGAGCGGGTGATTGACCGCGTGGGCGGCAACAAGCCTGTGCCCGTCGATATCCGCATCTTGGCCACCTCCAACCGCGATTTGACCCAGAGCGTCAAAGACGGTCATTTCCGGGAAGATTTGCTGTTCCGACTGAATGTGGTGAATTTGAAAATCCCCGCCCTGCGCGAACGCCCCGGTGACATTCCTGTGTTGGCCGAGCATTTCATCAAGAAATACGCGCAAGCCAATGGCGTGGAGGAACGCCCCCTCTCCCAAGACGCCCGCCAAGAATTGGTGCGCGCGCCATGGCCGGGCAATGTGCGTGAGTTGGAAAACACACTGCACCGCGCGGTGTTGTTGGCCACTGAAGATGAAATCGATGCAGAAGCCATTCGCTTGCCAGATGGCACCGGCCTTGCTGATGCGGCCGCCGCCAACAATTTGGCCGCACAGGCTGCGCAAACGGCTGAAACCGCCGCGCGCGCAATGGTGGGCCGCACCGTTGCGGATGTGGAAAAAGAATTGATCCTCGACACGCTGGACCATTGCTTGGGCAATCGCACCCACGCCTCCAACATTCTGGGGATATCTATCCGAACATTGCGCAACAAGCTCAACCAATATGCTCAAGATGGGGAAATGATCCCCGCGCCGGGCGAGAATCGCGGCAGTGCAGCATAATCAAAGGCAACAACGGTAAATGAGCGACAGCCAAACCACCGAAACAACTGAGCAACCAGTACGCACAAGCGGCTTTCCTTCGATCGGCCGCATGATCGAGCTGGTGCGTCAGGGTGACTTTGCCCTCGCCATTGGTGTAATCTCCATCCTTGTGGTGCTGATCATGCCTATGCCAGCCATCATGCTCGATATGCTGCTGGCCGTGTCCATCGTGTTCTCTGTTTTGATCATGATGACAACCTTGTTTATCCGCACACCGCTCGAATTTTCCGCCTTTCCCACCGTGTTGCTGATCGCCGCCATGATGCGACTGGCGCTCAATCTGGCGTCCACCCGCCTGATCCTGGCCAATGGCCATTTGGGTACTGACGCCGCGGGCAATGTGATTGAGGCCTTCGGCAACTTCGTGATGCAGGGCAACTTCGTCATCGGTATTATCGTTTTTGCCATCCTGATCATTGTGAACTTCATCGTGATCACCAAAGGTTCTGGCCGGATCGCGGAAGTAGCTGCCCGCTTCACCTTGGACGCAATGCCCGGCAAGCAAATGGCGATTGACGCCGACCTGTCTGCTGGCCTGATTGACGAAAACCAAGCCCGCACCCGCCGGAAAAATCTTGAAGATGAAAGCTCTTTCTTCGGCGCCATGGACGGTGCCTCGAAATTCGTGCGTGGCGATGCCATCGCTGGGCTTTTGATCACCTTCATCAATATCGTTGCCGGGATCATTATCGGCGTCGGGCAACAACAATTGTCGCTCAACGAAGCGGCCAATAATTATACATTGTTGACCGTGGGCGATGGGCTGGTCTCGCAGATTCCGGCCCTGATCGTTTCCACCGCCGCAGGCTTGCTGGTCTCCAAAGCCGGTGTGACCGGCAGCGCCAACCAAGCTTTGGGCGAACAATTCTCCGGCTATCCCCGTGCATTGGGCATGACCGCCGGTGTAATGGCACTTATGGCCATTTTGCCGGGTATGCCCGCCATTCCCTTTTTGGCCCTGGCTGGCGGCATGGGCTATCTCGCCTATCGATCACGCGGCAAGATTGACAAGAAAGCCGCCGACGAGTTGGCTGAACAAACCGCCAAAGACGTGGAAGCCGATCCAAAAACCAAAGAGCCGCCGATCACTGACGCGTTGAAAATGGACGAGCTGAAGCTTGAGCTGGGCTATGGCCTGTTGTCCATGGTCAAGGAAGATGAGACTGGCACCGACCGCTTGACCGAACAGATCAAAGCGCTGCGCCGCCAACTGGCCACAGATATGGGCATTTTGATGCCTTCCGTGCGCATCCTCGACAATATGCAATTGCAGCCGAACCAATATGTGGTGCGCATCAAGGAAGTGGATTCTGGCGGCGGCGAGGTTTACCCCTCCCAATATATGGTGATGGACCCGATGGGCAATCAAATCGACATGCCCGGCACCCACACCATCGAGCCCACATTCGGACTGCCGGCCACCTGGATTGACAGTGGCCTGCGCGATGAGGCGGAGATCAAAGGCTATACCATTGTGGACCCTGCCTCGGTCATCTCCACCCATTTGACCGAGATTTTGAAGTCCAATGTCTCAGACCTTCTGTCCTACGCAAATGTGCAGGAACTGTTGAACAATCTTCCGTCCGAACAGCAAAAGCTGGTCGACGATATTGTGCCAAACCTGATTTCCGTTTCCGGCATTCAACGCGTGCTGCAAATCTTGCTGGGCGAGCGTATTTCCATTCGCGATCTGCCCACCATTCTTGAAGGTGTCGCCGAAGTTGCCGGCAGCGCAGCAACGGCCAAACAAATGGCCGAACATGTCCGCACCCGCCTATCCCGCCAATTGTGTGCCGCCAATTCTGGCCCTGATGGTAATTTGCCCATCATCACCCTGTCCCATGATTGGGAAAGCGATTTCGCGGACGCCATGGTGGGCGAAGGCAGCGAGCGACATCTCGCCATGGCGCCGTCGCGGCTGCATGAATTTATCCAAGCCGTGCAACAGGCCTTTGAAGAAGCCGCGCAAGTGGGCGAACTGCCCGTGTTGATCACCTCACCCTCTATCCGCCCGCATGTGCGCTCCATCATCGAGCGCTTCCGGCCACAAACTGTGGTGATGAGCCAGAACGAAGTGCACCCGCGCGCCAAGCTGAAAACCATCGGTAGCATCTAGGAGCGTGACATGATTAAGGGCACCTGCCATTGCGGCCAAATCTCTTATGAATTTAACGACACGCCGCCCTATGCCAATCGCTGCAATTGCTCGATCTGCCGCCGCCTCGGCACCTTGTGGATCTATTCAGATGCCAGCAACATCAAGCTTGAAGGGCTGGATGACAGCACCAGCATCTCCTATTCCCATGGGGATCAGGAGTTGGATTTCCGCACCTGCAACAGATGCGGCACGACCATATTGTGGCAGCAACTGGCCACCCCAGGCGAAGGCCGCATGGCCGTCAATCTGAATATGGCCGATCTCGACGTGGTCAACAGCATCCGCATCCGCCATTTTGACGGCGCGGATACGTGGACCCATCTGGATTAGGACCACCGCCCCCCGCAAACTTGCAGCCTATGGGAATTCACGTAGAATACGCTCATATTTAAGTCATTTTTGAGCGAAAAATTATGCGTGCCTTTTTGCTATTGGCCTTCTTTGCTATCGTAGCGCCAGCATTTGCCCTCGATTGGTCCTTTAAGGTTCATCCACATCCGCTCTTCGACGAACTGACCCAAGATGAACATGATGCGATCTTTGCGGCCATACGGGATGAAAGTGAGCGCGAATGCGCCAAGGCGCAGCGCCTGCAATTTCAAATATACCTGAAGCGCTATCCTTCATTTGCAGACACAGGCACTAGCGAAAGCCGGAAAAAGGCCTGGCTGCACCATGTTCTGGGAACGCCATTGGATGTGGAACGCACCTGCATATTGTTCGCCGAAGTCTCAAAGCTTATGGACCTCACAAAAAATGCAGAAGAGACTGACTTCTTCTTCTGTGGCAAATTTTCCCGTCCCCCTGAATCCGCCAAAGAAGAAGAGATCGCCACCCTAATCCGCGAAATTTTCGGCTATATCCAGACGGATGAACCGGGCCGCGCCAACAAATTTCTCAGCTACAACGCCATCGGCCCCATCATCGAATTGCACCCGGATATCGAATATTATTATCGCGCACGCTTTACCCCGCCCGACTATATCGACAAGAAAAAAGTCATGCGCCAAACCGTGCACCCCAACCACACCATCTCCCCCAAACGCAGGACGGAACTGGACCAAGCGATTGAAGCGGGGGATGTGCAGCGGGTGATCGACATAATGGGCGATTGCTTTCGGTCCAAATAGGACTTCCGCCCATTGCGACGAAGGTGAGGACTAGCTGGCCAAAGGCGGTGCTGTGTACCTGACCATTAACGCCCGGCCCGCCCCGCAAAGGGCAAAGACCAACAAAAGGGCCGCGATCACCCCATAAAGGCCGTTAAAGCCATAGCGGGTGATCAAAGCCATGCTGGCGAAGGGCGAGATGATCTGTCCCAGAAACACCGACATGGTGAGCAGGCCGCCAGCGCGGCCGCGATGTTGCGCGGGGGTGACTTTTAAGGCGATGGCGACAAAATTAGGCATGACCGATGCAAAGCCCCAGCCCACCAGAATGGCGCCGATCAGGGCCAGCCAGAAATTGGCGGCCACCATCAACACCAGAAAACCTACGGCCATAATGCCATAGCCGAGGCCAAGCGTACCCGCTGCGCCAATGCGTTTGTGCAGGCGGGCATAAAGCAGCGCCGCAATGCCGCCGGATATGGTGAGCGCGCCGAGCACATTGCCGGTGGCCAGTGCCGGGTCCAGCCCCAGGCTTTTCAAAAAGAAGGGCAATTGGGTGGGCATCACAAAAAAGATCAGGCTGGTCAGCATTTGCAACAGGATCATGCCAAGCAAGACTAATTGCCAGCCCGGTTGTGGCGCAGGTCGGGCATTAGCACCGGCAGCCCGTTGCGCAGCGCTCAGGCGCGGTGGATCGACGATCACCCGCCACATCAGTGGCAAAAACAGTGCAGCCAGCCCATAAAGCAAAAAGGCATATTCCGGCGCAATCGCCGCCAGCATCCCGGCCAAAAAGATCGCGACAAAGCCGCCAAAATTGCGGGCGGAAATTTGCAGCCCCATCAATTGCTGGCGTTGGTCGCCTTCAAAATAGTCGCCAATCAAGGCGGTTTGCGCTGTCATGATCAGCGCCACAGCCACGCCCATCACCAGACGGGAGACGAAGATACTGTTCAAATCCGGCAGGATCACGCCCGCCAAACCACTGAGCACAAATAGTATAACGCCGGACAATAGCAGCATCCTTCGCCCGACTTGATCGGCCAATATGCCGACAAAAGGCGCAAACAGCACCACGCTGATGGAGGGCGCAGGCACCAATAACCGCGTTAGCAGTTCCACCTGCGGATGATCGGCAAAGCGCAGTTCCAACCCGGCCAGCGCCGGGCTGATGGTGGCATTGGCCATGGTGGTGAGCGTGGCGGCCAACAACAGAGCGATGCCGCGCGGGTCGCGCAAAACGGAGGGCAAAGACAGAGAAAAAGGCATAGCTTATTCCTTCAAAAAGTGAGCCATGCCCTTTCATCTACAACTTCAAGTCAAGTTGAGGTCAAGCGCTTTTCCATCACGCCACATCAACTTTTTTTAAAAAAGCTGTCACACTTGGTCACCAATTGCTGTCTAACTCTTCATCAACACGCGAGGCGAACAAGATGACGCAAGAGATTTCGACACATATTGAAAACGCACAGCAAGGCGATGCGGCGGCACTGGATCATGTGGTGCGCCATTGCCAAGACCGCGTGCATCGGCTCGCCCTGCGCATGTTGGCGGATGAAGATCAGGCGCTTGATGCCACCCAGGAAATCCTTATTCGCATTGTCACCAAGCTCTCCACTTTTCGCGGGGAGGCAAAATTTGACACCTGGGCCTATCGCATCGCCACCAATTATTTGCTGACCGCACGAAAAGTGCGGGCCAATGACCCGGCGTTGACGTTCAATCAGTTTGCCAGCGATTTGACGCAAGATCTGGTGGACGATCAGAACGCCGCGCCAGACGACCACACCATGATCAATGAGTTTCGCATCAAATGCACAATGGCCATGGGCCTATGCCTCGACCGGAACCATCGCGCCGCCTATGTGTTGGGCGACATTTTCGAGCTGGAGCACAAAGAGGCAGCTGAAGTTTTGGAGATCGAACCCGCCACCTTCCGCAAGCGATTGTCACGCGCTAGAGACAAAATTGTCGCCTTTACCGCGCAATCTTGCGGGCTGGCCAATCCCAAAGCGCCCTGCCGCTGCAACAAGAAACTGCCGCATGCCTTGGCCACAGGCTGCGTTGCGCACAAACCCAACCCGATCTTTGCCGACGCGCCCAGTTACGCAGAGGCCAAAGAATATGCCCAAACCACCGTGGACGCACTTTTGGCCAGCAAATTACAAAATGCCACCGGATCGCTCAAATCACCAAAAGACTTTGCACGTGAGATTTTGAGCCTGGTGGAACCGCAGCACTAACCCCCAACCAACTCAACCAAATCGGAGAATTTGATGAACCGTGTTTTCACCCGGGTGGCTTCGCTCGCCCTAATTTTGACCTCAACCCTTAATGCAAATGCAGGAGAACCAACCATGACAAACGCACAAAAAGCAGCCCTCACCGCCGTTGAACAAATGACCAGCGCCTTTCAAAATGGCGACATTGACGGGGTGATGCAATCCTACGAGCCCAACGCCGCCGTGGTGTTTGAACCAGGCAAGCCGATCAATGATGCCGCCCAATTGCGGGCCATGTTTGCCGCGATGGCGGAATTCAAGCCGCAATTCACCTATAGCGGCCACGACGTGCATGTGGCGGGCGACATTGCCCTGCACATCGCCCCTTGGAATATGATCGGCACAGGCCCCGACGGGGAGAAAATCAAGGAAACCGGATTGAGCGTATCTGTTTTGCGCAAGCAAGCAGATGGCACATGGAAATTGGTGATTGATGACCCCAATGGCAGCCATCTGATGGCCGACTAATAAAAAGGCCCCGGCATCACTATGTCGGGGCTTCTCTTTGCTCAGGACAGGCTTTGATGCACCAGGCCCAAAATCAGGCCATATAGACTGAACTGCACGAGGCTGGCGCTGGCTTCCACCCATGTCCACGAGGTGATAGAGGGCACGGCATATTTAGACGGCTCGACAAGGGCAATATAAAGCCCGAGAAAAGCGCCAAAGGTGAGAGACACAAGCAACCCATCCAAAAGGCTTGGGTGGGCGCTATAAAGGCTTAGCGCCAAGGACATAATGACGCCCTGCACCACCATCACACTGATGCCAAGCGGCAAAATGGGATCAGCCCGCATAAAGGCGATTTTTCCATAATGCGCCTTGTTGATCGCAAAATGGGACAGGCCCTGCACGCCAAAGGTGACCACCACAAACGCCAGAACAGAGATTAAGTGTTTCAACATCTCGATCGCCTCCTAAGCCCGCTGCCAAAGGGCGAGAACCGCCCCACCCGGATCGCGGATAAAACTGGCCGTACCAGCAGGGCCTTGCAGATTCTCCGCCAGAATGTCCGCGCCATATTCACCTGCGCGACGCACGGCATCGGACAGCACTGGCACCTCCACATAAGGCACCCAGCCCTGAACTTCTGCCATCTCATCCGTGGTGCCAGCAAAGGGCGATTGCTCGCCCTGGCTCAACATACTGACCGGCCCCATATCCTTGGCCACCCACCCAAATAAATTTGCCAAAAAGGCTGTTGTTTCGGCCCTTTTGGGCCCGACATTATCAAACCATACAAATGGCACAGACATCATTTCCTCCAATTCACTTGCAAAATGCAAGTTAAATCTATGGAGTTCACTTTTAATTTGCAAGAGATTTTTTTCAGCCTATATTTGGGGAATGAAAAACCACAACAAAACAGACTGGGCAGGTTGCCCGGTGCGCTATGCTGCGGGCATCTTCGGTGACAAATGGTGCTTTATTCTGCTGCGGGATATTTTGCTGCACGGCAAACGCTATTATGGCGAGTTCCTGACGTCTGAAGAAAAAATCTCCACCAACATTCTGGCCAACCGCCTCGCCCATCTGGAACAAACGGGCATGTTGACCCGGCATGTGGACGCCCAGAAAAAAAGCAAGGTCTTTTACCTGCCCACGGCAAAGGCCCGCGCCCTCCTGCCCGCTTTTTTAAACATTATGGTCTGGTCGACCGAACATGACGCCCAGACCGAGGCGCCGGACTCTTTTGCAAAGGCTATGCAGCAGGATCCCATCAAGACAGTTGAATATTATCAACGCCAGATTGATGCGGCCGATGCAAGATGTCACAGCACGAGCAACAGCTAACGCCGCGTCCGCGCCAAGCGAAACCCGAGATCATCAATGGCATAAGTGGGATGGCTGCGCCGACGGTTTGTCGCCAGGCATCCGCGCTCCGGATCGTTCCAGCCGCCGCCACGAAAAATGCGATAGCTGCCATAGACTTCGGCGTCGTACACGTCGAAACACCATTCCCAGACATTGCCCAGCATATCGTATAAGCCATAGGCGTTAGGCGCCTTCCGCCCCACCTCATGGGTCGTGCCACCTGAATTCTCCTTGAACCACGCGATCTCATCAATCTCGCCATAGAGCGGCGATGACTGCCCGCCTAATGCGGCAAACTGCCATTCTGCATCATGGGGCAAGCGAAACCCGTCGGCCGAAAGATCCTCGGTTACATGATCCTTGCTTTCGCCCATCTGATAAACAGGGCGCACATCGAAATGGGCAGATATCTGATTGCAGAACTGCACCGCGTCATACCAGGACACGTGCTCCACCGGGTGACTTTCACCTGTGAAGCGCGCCGGGTTATGACCGGTGACCTGATGGTAAAGCGCTTGTGTGACGGGATATTTGGATAAACAGAACGGTTTCAACTCAACTTGCCATTTGGCCTGAATGCGATCATCGCGTAAATCGGCGCGACCGCCTTCAAGCTCAACAAAGTCGGCTAAAACATCGTCCAAATCCAAATGGTCCACAGTGCGCTTTTCCCTTCATTTTAACACGCCGTATAGTTTACGGAGAGGCCGCCAAGGGACGTTTCCTTATAGCGGTTGTCCATATCTTTGCCTGTCTCGTACATGGTTTTGATGCACGCATCGAGCGAGATCACATGCACGCCGTCGCCATTGAGTGCCAGCGACGCGGCGGCAACTGCCTTAATGGCGCCGAGGCCATTACGCTCGATACAGGGCACCTGCACCAACCCGTTGACTGGATCGCAGGTCATGCCCAAATGATGTTCCAAGGCAATCTCAGAGGCATTTTCGATCTGCTCATTGGTACCGCCCAAAACGGCGCAAAGCGCCGCTGCCGCCATGGCGGAGGCAGAACCCACTTCACCCTGACAGCCAACTTCTGCGCCCGAAATGGAGGCGTTGTGCTTGATCAAGCCGCCGATGGCCGCGCCCGCCAATAGCATCTCGAAGACTTTCTTTTGCGTCGCACCGGGCACATGATCCACATAATATTTGATCACTGCTGGAAATACGCCCGCCGCCCCATTGGTCGGCGAGGTGACAACCTGCCCCCCCGCGGCGTTTTCTTCATTCACCGCCATGGCGTAAAGCGAAATCCAATCATTGATGGCGTGTGGCATTTGCAAATTGGTGCCGCGCTCATCCAGCAATTTGCGTTTCACCCCTGCTGCGCGCCGCCGCACCTTCAATCCACCGGGCAAAATACCATCTGAACCAAGACCACGATCAATGCAATTGTCCATCACTTCCCAGAGCTTTTTCAACCCGATCTCAAGATCCGTCTCGCTCATATGCGACAGTTCATTCGCACGCTTCATTTCAACAATGCTTTTGCCGCTCTTCTTGCCCATCTCCAGCATCTGATCGGCATTTTTAAATGGATACGGTACGGACACGACATCAGTGACGGGCAATTGCTCAGAGGATTCATATTCATCCTTGGTCATGACAAAGCCACCACCAATCGACAAATAGGTCTGACTATAGCGCACCTCGCCCGCCTCATCTCGCAGGCTCAACACCATCGTGTTCGGATGGGCCAAATCCTGGCTGTCATAGTCAAAGACAATGGCGTTGTCGCCCTCAAGGCCGATCTTAAAACCGGATACAGGTTCAATCATCTTGCCGATGCGCAACAATTCCAGCTTGTCTTCCGCCTCGTCACGATCGAACGTTTCTGGCGAAAACCCCAATAGCCCAAACAGCACAGCCTGATCCGTCGCGTGGCCCTTACCTGTAAACGCGAGTGAACCTTGCAACTGGCATTCAATGTGGCAATGATCACCGCGATCAAAGCGGCCTTTGTTTTTGATAAGATGTTCCAAGAACTGATTGGCGGCAACCATGGGTCCCATCGTGTGCGATGAAGACGGGCCAATCGAGACTTTAAAAACGTCGAAGACGCTTACAAACATTTCAACTCTTCCCTAGCATATCGCAATACTCAAAATTGCTATGCAATCTTGGATGCATTTGTTTTGCTATAGGAGTAACGTTGAAAAGGAGGCAGTGCAAAGAAAATTACACCGCCTCCAAATATACTTTCGTTGAGGGACGAACTTAACCGCCCACAAGCATCTGATAGATAGTGCCGAACAAGATCGCACCGCCAATGCCAAGGCCCAGATAAAGAGCGAAAATCTGCTTTTTCACCAGCGAAAAGACCGCGGTCATGGCCGGAATAGAGCTCACAGACCCAGCGATCATAAAGCTCATCGCCGCGCCAACGCTCATGCCTTGATCCAGCAAGCCATTCACCAGCGGCACCGCGGCATAGGAGTTGAGGTAAGCAGGGGCGCCCACAAGGGCGGCCAAACCGATGGGCAAGATGCCCTCGCCACCAACAAATTGCGCCACCAAAGAGGCCGGCACATAAGTGACCAGCAAGGCTTCAAGCACATAGGCGAACGCCAACCATTTGCCCAAAAATTTGAGGTTATTCAGGCTTTCGGTTTTGAACACATCCACGCGTGGCGTCTCTTGCCAGAACGTCCATTTGGGTGTGCTGGAAAACTTCGATGCGCCGCAAGTTGATTTGCGATAGCTCGGCTTGAGCGGATCAGCCAACGCGCCGCGCTTGCCGATAAATTTGAGGCCAAAGCCCCCGAGCAACCCAAGCGAAATCGCAAACACGGCTTTGGAAATCGCAAACTCCCAACCCAGAACAGACCCAGTGATGACGAAGGTGGGCGGGTCAATCAAAGGGGACGACAGCCAAAAGGCCATAACTGCCGAAATTGGGGCACCCACGGTCAACAAGCCAGCGATAAAGGGGATCACCTGGCAAGAGCAAAAGGGTGCCAACCCGCCCACCAAAGCGGCCATAAAAATCATTTGTACTTCACGCCCCTCAAAGGCCTTGCCAATAACGCCTTCAGCGCCTGTGGCTTTGAGGTAACCAATCAGCAGAACCGCCACCATCAAAAACGGCAAGGTGGACAAAAAGGCTTCAATGGCGAACCGCACGATGGGGCCGAAGTTGGCCCAATCGAGCACGGCCACCAGCGCCAGAATGATCGCGATCATTATCGGCACTTGCGTGAAAAACTTAAAGATGTTGCCGGGGGTGACCGGCTGACGTGCTGAAATATCAGACATTGCTTTTTTCCTTTGAAGCAGCAGCCAAACTTGGTTCGGTAAGGCACGCATCGGCGCAGCATTGATCAACAATGAAGCTACCCACATGGCTCAAAAAGTCGAAATTGGCGCGATTGACGATGGTACGGCCCTGCTTTTCCTGATCAATCAGACCTGCCGCCGCCATAAATTTAAGATGATGATTTAACGTAGAGGCGGGAATGCCCGTGCGCGATTGAATATCACCCACCAACAGCCCGGCATCGCCTGCACGCACCAAACAGAGCAACACTTGCAACCGGGGTTCCGACCCCATCGCCGAAAAGGCTTGCGCCGCGCGTTCAATTTCAACAGTCATGGTCTTTGTCCATTTCAATTAATATTTCTATATTTCTAGATATATCGAAATATTAGAGATGTCAAACCCAAATTGTGGTGCATTTAGATCACGCTGGGACAAGAAGTGGCGATCAGGCCCGTCTGACACGCGCAAATCATTTGCCCAAATCCTGAGCTTCTGAAATTCTGTGCGGCTCTCCTGAGCACAATCCTGTTCGATATCAGCCTTTGGCCTTGCACAATGTTACGTCGTTTTTTTAGCTATTATGCGCCCTATAAGGGTTTGTTTTTCCTCGATTTTGGCTGCGCAGTGCTTGCGGGCCTGTTGGAGCTGGGCTTCCCCGTGGCTGTCCAAGCGTTTGTAGATCAGCTCTTGCCCAGCCAAAACTGGACGCTGATTTTCGGCGCCGCGGCGCTGCTCCTGCTCATCTATTCCGTCAATACCGGGCTGATGGGCGTGGTGAACTATTGGGGGCACGCTTTGGGCATTTCCATCGAGACGGACATGCGGCGGCAAGCGTTCGACCATATCCAAAAGCTCAGCTTCAGCTATTTCGACAATCATAAAACCGGCAATCTGATCACCAACGTCACCAAAGATTTGGAGGAGGTGGGCGAGATTGCCCACCACGGCCCGGAAGATTTGTTTATCGCCATCATGACCTTTGTCGGCGCCTTTGCGCTGATGTTTATGGTGCATTGGAAACTGGCGCTGATCTCCGTGTTTGTGGTGCCGATCATGACGTGGACCATTGGCCATTATGGCACCCGCATGACGCAAAATATGCGCACCCTGTTTCGGCAAGTGGGCGACTTTAACACCCGCATCGCAGAAAGCGTCGGCGGCGTGCGTGTGGTGAAAGCCTTTGCCAATGAGGACCATGAGCAAAAGCTGTTTGAGCACAATAACGAAAATTATCGCAGCACCAAACTGAGCGCCTATCGCTATATGACAGCGAGCATCGCCCTCACCTATTTCAACACGCGCTTTATCATCGTGCTGACCATGCTGGCGGGCACCTATTTCGTGACCATTGGCGAATTGAGCTATGGCGGTTTTGTCAGCTTCTTGCTGCTGGTGAACCTGTTCTTCCGCCCGATTGATAAGATCACATCAGTGCTGGAAAGTTACCCAAAAGGCATTGCCGGGTTCCGCCGCTTTACCGAACTGATCGACACGCGCCCCGACATCGCCGACCGCCCCGATGCCAAAGAGCTGGGCCACGTAAAAGGTGACATCGCCTACCAAAATATTCGCTTCGGCTATGGCGACGACAAGATTTTCAATGATCTGTCTTTCAACATCAAGGCTGGTGAAACCATCGCCTTTGTTGGCCCGTCCGGCGCAGGCAAAACCACTCTCTGCTCGCTGCTGCCGCGCTTTTATGAACTGGACGGTGGCGCCATAACCATTGACGGCATCGACATTCGCGACGTGACGCAAAAATCGCTCCGCGCCCAAATCGGCATCGTGGCGCAGGACGTATTTTTGTTCGGCGGCACCATTCGCGAAAACATCGCCTATGGCAAACTGGACGCCAGCGACGACGAGATCATGGTAGCGCTGAACCGCGCTGCCCTCGACACCTATGTGCTGTCTTTGCCTGAAGGCTTAGACACCGTTGTGGGCGAACGCGGCGTGAAATTATCTGGCGGGCAAAAACAACGCCTGGCCATTGCGCGGATCTTTTTGAAAAACCCACCCATTTTGGTGCTGGACGAAGCCACATCCGCCTTGGACACGGCCACAGAAGTTGCCATCCAAAATGCACTGAATGAGCTATCGAAAGGCCGCACCACGCTGGTGGTTGCCCACCGCTTGGCCACCATCCGCAATGCGGACCGGATCATGGTGGTCAGCAATAACCAGATCGTTGAGCAAGGCAGCCACGAAGAGCTATTGGCGAAACGGGGTGCCTATGCGGAGTTGCACTTCGCGCAATTTGGAACGGGATAGCGGGGCAATTTACGCCCCCGCGTCCTGATGCCCGATCAATTGCGGATCGGTGCAGGGTTCGTTGTGGGCTTCGATTTCCAGCGTGACATGAACGATATCGAATTGATCGTGAAGTTGTTTTTTGAGGGCATCGCGCACCCAACCGGCGGCCTCCACATCATTGATATCCAGCACCAAATGCGCGCTTAACGCGCTTTGATGTTCCTGCATCCGCCAGAAATGCACATGATGCACGTCACGGACCCCGTCCGCGTTGCGCATCAGTTCAATCACGGCATCAAGATCAACCTCCTCCGGTGCGCCCAGCATCAAAATGCGGATCACGCCGCCAATTTCGGCAAAGCTCTGCCACAAAATATAGCCCGCAATCAAAAGCGTCACCGCCGGGTCAATCAACCGCCAGTCATATAAAAGGATCAGTGTGCCTGCAAAGATCACCGCGACCGAGCCAAGCGCGTCGGCCACATTGTGCAGGAAGGCGGCGCGAATATTGACGCTGGTTTTTGACAGGGCAAAAGTGAGCAAGGCGGTGATGACATCCACCACCAGCGCGATGCCGGCAATGATCACAATCAACCAGCCATCCACCGGCTGCGGATCAAAAAACCGCATCACCGCTTCATAGGCGAGATAAAGGCCAATCACGATCAATGTGGTGTAATTGATCAGCGCCGCCACCACTTCCGCCCGGCCATAACCAAACGTCATGCTTTTATCGGCTGGGCGGCGGGCGATCTTGCGCGCCAAAAAGGCGATGATCAGCGAAATCGCATCGGAAAAATTATGCAGCGCATCGGCGATGAGCGCCAAACTGCCCGCAAAAATGCCCCCAACAATCTGGGCCACGGTCAACCCCATATTGACCAGAATGGCCCACAAAACCTTTGCGTCCCCATCATTCGGGTCCACGTGATGATGGTGGTGATGCCCCATAATCTTACTCCAGATTACTTGGTGCGCTCGGGCCGATAGCCGAGCAACCGCAACGCATTGAGGGTGACCAAAACCGTGGCCCCAGTATCAGCCAAAATGGCGATCCAAAGCCCCGTAAAGCCGAAAATAGTGGTCACCAAGAACACCGCTTTAAGCCCCAGCGCAATGGTCACATTTTGCTTGATATTGGCCATGGTGGCGCGGGCAAGGCGAATTTTCCCCGGCACATCGATCACCCTGTCCCGCAGGATCGCGCCATCTGCTGTTTCCAACGCCACATCTGTGCCGGACCCCATGGCAACACCCACATGTGCTTGCTTGAGCGCGGGCGCATCATTGATGCCATCGCCCACCATCATCACCAGATCATTTTGGGTGAGGCGCTTGATCTCCTCAAGTTTGTCTTGCGGCAGCATTTCTGCGCGATAGTCCATGCCGAGATCACCCGCAATGGCGGCAGCCGTGCGCGGGTTATCGCCTGTGAGCATCACCGAAGTAATGCCCAATTGCTTGAGATGATCGATGGCCGTTTGGGCATCGGCGCGGGGTTCATCCCGCAGGCCAATCAGCCCCAGTGCTTTGCCGTCGCGGTAAACCGCAACCACAGTTTTTCCCGCTGCTTCAATTTCCGCGGCCATTTCCAATTGCTCGGCGGAGAGCACCCCTTCATCAGCAGCAAATTTGGGGCTGGTGACAAAGGCAAATGCGCCCTCCACTTGCGCCTTCACGCCCTTGCCTGCCAAAGCCTGTTCCTGACTGGACCGTGCAATGACCAGGCCTTGCGCTTTGGCGTGGTTCACAATTGCTTCCGCCAACGGATGGCTTGAGCTTTGTTCCACCGCCGCAGCAAGGCGCAACAATTCGTCCTCGCTGGCGCCCAAACTGACAATGTCGGTGACCTCCGGGCGGCCATGAGTCAGCGTGCCGGTTTTATCAAACGCCACCCGCGTGACTTTCGCAGCGGCCTCAATCACCGCGCCGCCCTTCATCAACAAGCCGCGCTTTGCCCCTGTGGCCAATGCCGAGGCAATGGACGCTGGAACCGAAATCACGAGGGCACAAGGGCAGCCGATCAACAACAGCGCCAGACCACGATAAATCCATGTGCCCCAATCTTGCGCGAAGGCCAATGGCGGCACCAGCACCACAAGCACCGCAACGCCAATAATGGCGGGCATATAATAGCGTGAAAATCGATCAATAAACCGCTCTGTCGGCGCACGGGCGCTTTCTGCCTCCTGCACCAATTGAATAATGCGGGCGATGGTATTTTCTTCCGGGTCTTTGGTGACCTTCACCCGTAAAGTCGACTCAGTGTTGATGGCCCCGGCAAACACATCATCGCCCGGCCCTTTGGCGCGCGGCACGCTTTCCCCGGTGACCGGGCTTTCATCAATGCCGCTATGACCCTCTACGATCTGGCCATCCGCAGGCAATCGATCACCCGGGCGCACAATCACCACCTGGCCGATCCGCAGATTGGCGGCAGGCACTTGCTGCGGTCCGTTATCGGTTTCCAACAATGCCGTTTTGGGCACCAAATTCGCCAAGGCTTTGATGCCTTCGCGGGCCCGATTGGCAGCCACACCCTCCAACAACTCGCCAACAGCAAATAAGAAGACCACCAAAGCCGCCTCTTCCGCCGCATTGATAAACAAGGCGCCTGTGGCGGCGATACTCATCAACATCTCAATGGTGAAAAACTGACCACTTTGCGCCATGGTCAGCGCCCGCCGCGCAATCGGGAACAGTCCGACCACGCAGGCAACAATAAACGCCCAATGACCAATTTCCGACCCGGTCGTCAAACTGACGATCCATGCTGCAGCAAGCAACAAGCCGGTGCCAACCACCAGCTTGCCTTTGGGCGACTGATACCATTTCGGTTGCGGCGCAGAGGAACGAGCGCCTGCATCTAAATCATTATGACCGTCGTCGACATCGGCCGCTTGCACACCAAAACCAAGTTTTTGGATTGTTTTCTCAATATCACCGCGCGGCGTTTGCGCTTCATCCAATGTCAGGCGCAACCGTTCATTCATCAGCGCGACATCAACCTCTTCAACGCCGGGCAAACGATCTAAAGCCGTTTTGATTTTATTGGCGCAAGACCCGCAATCCATGCCGGTTACAGTCCATTCGCACACTTCATTTTTGACGCGGTCCATATAGCTTTTCCATCTCGTTCGCCGATGAGTCGCTGATAAAGATAGGACCTCAAGTGACTAGAGATTCAAGCCCTAATTTCAAAATTATTTCCACAGTCGGAAACTTCGCCTGCACAAAATTCATATAACAGGATTTAAAAACTCATATTAAATATGGACTCCTGTTTTAATATGAGTTATCCGCTCCACTTAAAGGTCGCACCACCCACTTATCCGTTCTGGAGAAAACAAATGCTACGCTCTTTTCTTGTTGCCGCCTCCCTTTTGGCAACGCCTGCATTCGCCGAAACTGTGACCGTTGAAACGTATAAAGGCGACGTCGAAATCCCCGCCAACCCCGCAAAGATCGCTGTCTATGATGTGTCGGCCCTCGACACGCTGAACGCCCTTGGCGTGAAAGCCGATGGCGTGTTGTCCCCACACTATGTGTCCTATTTGGACGGCGCGGTTGAAGGCGCGGAGCTCGTCGGGTCTTTCTTTGAGCCAGACTTTGAAGCGCTGGCAGCGCTTGATGTGGATCTGGTGATTGCCGGTGGCCGCTCCTCCACCCACGTGGACGCCTTTGCAAACATCGCCCCCACCATCGATATGACCATATGGGAAGATACGGTGGGCCAAGGGCTTGACCGTTTGGCCGCTTATGGCGAGATTTTCGACAAGCAGGACAAAGCCGCTGAACTGGCTGAAGCCTTCAACGCCAAACTGGACGAGACCAAATCTCTACTCGACGGCAAGGGCAAAGCCTTGATCCTGATGACCAATGGCCCAAAAGTGTCCGCCTATGGCGCGAGTGGTCGTTTTGGCTGGTTGCACACCAATCTCGATCTGGAAGAAGCCGCCAAGGATGTGGAACAATCCACTCATGGTGAGGCGGCCAGCTTTGAATTTATCAAAGACACCAACCCGGACATTTTGATCGTGATCGACCGTTTGGCCGCGATTGGGCAGGATGGCGAGAGCGCCAAAGCCACATTGGACAACCCGCTGGTGCATGAAACCAATGCCTGGAAAAACGGCCAGGTGGTCTATCTTTCTTCCGCGCCGCTTTACATTGCGGGTGGCGGCATCCAGTCCATGAACATCATTCTGGACGATATCCAAGCCACCTTTAAAGGCGAGTAAGCCAAATGAAACGGGGGGCGACCATACTCATGGCCCTTTTGGTGCTATTGGGCGTCGCCACCCTTTCGCTGTTTGTCGGGGTGATCGACCTTGACCCGCAGCGGCTGCTGAACCCGGCGGAACTGGAGCTGCTGATGATCAGCCGCCTGCCCCGCACTTTGGCCGTGTTGATCACCGGCAGCGCCTTGGCGGTGTGCGGCACCATCATGCAACTTCTGGTGCGCAACCGCTTTGTGGAACCCATGACCGCGGGAACAGGCCAGGGCGCGATGCTGGGCATTCTGATCGCCATTCTTTATTTTCCCACCACACCGCTGATCGCACAAATCTCCATCGCCGCCGCCACGGCGCTGGTTTCAAGCATCGGCCTGATGCTGATTGTAACCCGACTGCCCGCCAGCAAACCACTTTACATTGCGCTGGTCGGGTTGATCTATGGCGGTATTATCGGCGCGGGCGTCACCTTTGTCGCCTATCAGGCGGACCTGCTGCAATATATTGAAATCTGGACCACAGGCGAGTTTTCCGGCGTGTTGCAGGGGCGCTATGAAACCTTATGGGTCGCCGCCATCGTCGCCCTGCTCGCTTATCTGATCGCCGATCAATTTGCCATTGTCGGCATGGGCCGCACCACGGCCATCAGCCTCGGGCTGAACTATAATCAAGTGGTGGTGCTGGGGCTGATCACCATTTCTATCGTCACGGCATTGACCGTGGTAACCGTCGGCATGATCCCCTTTGTCGGGCTGGTGATCCCCAATATTGTCTCGCGTCTTTATGGCGACAATGCCCGGCGCACCCTGCCCATCACCGCTTTTTTCGGCGCCAGCCTGGTACTGGTCTGCGATATTATCGGGCGGTTGGTGCGATACCCGTTTGAAATCCCGGTGGGCACCATCATGGGCGTGGTCGGGGCGCTGATCTTTTTGTGGATTCTCTATGGGCGGGGACGCCATGCCCGTTAAACGCCTTTCGCTTTTGGCCCTGTTGCTTGCCCTCGCCATGATCGCCTATATGACCATCGGCTCGCGCGGCAATTGGGACTTTGTGCTCGCGTTCCGCGGGGCCAAACTGTTGGCGATTATCGCCGTGGGTGTGGCCGTTTCCACCTCCACCCTGCTGTTTCAAACCATCGCGCAAAACCGCATCCTCACCCCCTCCATCATGGGCTTTGACGCGCTTTATGTGCTGATCATCACCATGATGGTGTTCTTTGTCGGCGGTCAGGGCATGCTGTCGCTCGGTCCCTATGGCCTGTTCGCCATGAACACATTACTGTTATTGCTCGCTTCATTCCTGCTGTTCGGCACGCTGATTTTTGAACATGGGCGCGACCTGACGCGGATGATTTTGACCGGGGTGATTTTGGGCACCCTGTTCCGCTCGCTCACCAGCTTTGCCACCCGCATGATCGACCCGAATGAATATGCCCATATCCAGATCGCCTCCTATGCCAGCTTCAACAGCTTCGATATGGAGCTGCTCTATATCGGCGTCGCGATTATCATCGCCTGCCTGGCCTTTGTCTGGACCATCCGCCACCGGCTGGATGTGATTTCCCTCGGCTATGATGTGGCGATCAATCTGGGGGAAAATGTGCGGGCCGTGCAATTGCTGGCGCTGGCGGTGATCGCCATTCTGGTGTCCGTCTCCACTGCCCTTGTTGGGCCGGTTGCATTTTTAGGGTTGCTTGTGGTCTCCATCGCCCATCTGGTTACGCCAAGCCCTTACCATTCCACGCTGTTGCTCAGCTCTGCCCTGATCTCCTGCCTTATTCTGGTGGGCGGGCAAACCCTTATGGAACGGGTGCTGCAGATGAGCACCCCGCTCGCCGTCGTCATTGATTTTGTTGGCGGCCTCGTCTTTTTGCTGCTTTTATTGCAAAGGTTGAAAAAATGATTTCAGTGCAGAACCTCACCCATCAACTGGGCCAGCAAACCATTCTGAATGAGTTGAGCTTGACGATTCCCAAGGGGAAAGTGACGGCGCTGGTGGGCGCCAATGGCGCAGGTAAATCGACCCTCTTGTCGCTGATCGCCCGGCTTATGAAGCTGCAAAAAGGCCAGATCCTGATCGACAATATGAGCGTGGGCGAAACGCCCAATGATGCGCTGGCCAAAAAACTGTCCATTCTGCCGCAATCCATTCATATGGAACCGCGCCTGACCGTGCGCGAACTGGTGAGCTTTGGCCGCTATCCCCATGCCAAAGGCCGGATGCAGGCGGCGGATTGGGACAAGGTGGCGGAAGCGCTGAAAGTGCTCGATCTGACAGACCTCGCCGACCGCCAATTGGACACGCTTTCCGGTGGCCAGCGCCAACGCGCCTATGTGGCCATGACCTATGCGCAGGACACCGATTATATGCTGCTGGATGAGCCGCTGAACAATATGGATATCGCCGCCTCCCGCTCCCTGATGCGGGTGCTGCGCGATTTGTGCGAACATCATGGCCGCACCATCGTGATCGTGTTGCACGACATCAATTATGCCAGCGCCTATGCCGACAATGTGGTGGCCCTTGCTGAGGGAAAGATCGACCAGCAGGGCACGCCGCTAGATGTGGTCACCAGCGCCTTCTTGCAACGCATCTATGGCACCGCCGCCAAGGTGCATATTCTCGACAATCGGCCCTTTGTGCAGGTCTAAGAGATTCAGCAGTTTGAACATGTTCGGCTGTTGCGCTGCAATCCACCATTTTGAAGGTCAGGTGAGCGTCGCGATCGCCTTTTTGGAACCGACTTGCTCAATCGTTTTCAGCAATTCATGGGTCGCTTCTGCACCAATGGGACGCCCCAGAAAAAAGCCCTGACCACATTCGCAGCCAAGTTCTCGAAGAGTCGCCAACTGGTCCTCATCTTCAATCCCTTCAGCGGTGGCATACATGCCAAGCCCTTCGCTGAGCGCCAAAATCGTACGTACAATTCCGATTTGTTTTTCATCGCGGGTGAAATTACTGATCAAGCTGCGGTCAATTTTGATGCTGTCAAATTGCAATTTGGAGAGTTGCGACAGGTTCGAATACCCGGTACCAAAATCATCCAAAGCCACCTGAATGCCTGCCTCACGCAGCTTGCCCAAGGCGAGCGAAGCTGCATCAAAATCATGAACGAGCGCACTCTCGGTGATCTCCACCACCAAACGGCTCGGCGGAAACCCCGTTTCTGCAAGTATGTCGATCAACCGTTGGCTGATCAATTGATCCGAAAGCTGCAAAGGTGACAGATTGAACGACAGGATCATATGCTGCGGCCAATCCAATGCATCTTGGCACGCTTGCCGAAAGATTGAGTCAGAAAGCTCGGTAATAACGCCGATTTCCTCAGCCACCTTAATAAACATGTCTGGCGGAATATTGCCTTGCACCGGATGCGTCCAACGGGCCAAAACCTCAAAGCCCCGAATTTCTTCTTTCGTCAGGTCCACAAGCGGCTGATAATGCGGCTTGATCTGGTTGTCGGCTATCGCTTGAATTAAATCTTGCTCAAGCTGCGTGCGCTGATGATGCAACTCAACCATCGAGGGTTCAAACTCAACAATATCGTTGCCGCCACTCCGCTTGGCATAATACATCGCCAAATCCGAGCAATGTATGACCTCTTGAAGTGATGCTGCGTCCGCGGGAAATTCGCTGATGCCGATACTGACGCCAATCCGACTAACAGCTTCATCAATAACATAGGGCTCCAGCAAAGCGGTTTGCAGATCGCGCGCAACTTCCTTTGTGTCTGGCGAATTTTTCAGGTCGGTAATGGCAAGAAACTCATCCCCGCCCAGCCGAAACACCAGCTTTACTGCGGACTGCGACTGTATCCGGCGCGCCACTTCCTGCAGTAGCGCGTCGCCGGCCGCGTGCCCCATCAAGTCATTTGCCTTTTTGAAGCCATCCAGATCCAGCGCAATCACGCCAAACTCAATGTCCTGACGTTCCGCCACGTCAGCGCCAATGCGCTTTACGAACTCCGCCAGATAGTGACGGTTGGGCAGTTTCGTCAAATGATCGTGCTTTGAAAGCCAGTCAAGATCGCTTTCCACCGAAAGTCGTTTCTGGATCTCCTTTTGCTTTTCGATCTGTCGACGAAAAGCATAGATATAACCGGCACTGCCCAGAAGCACGACAGCCAGAAATATTTCATCCAACTGCCAATCTTCATGCGACTCCATAAATTCCGTCAGCAATTCAAATGCTTCAATTTGAGCGCCGACATAAAAAAGAAGTGCTGCCGCACCAAATAGTAAAACGGGCTCAAATATTTTATGCCGCATGAATTTAGTGAGCATGATCGGTCCTGCTACGATTATTGTCTTATAATCATAGGGATCATTTCTTAATTTTCTTTAGATGATCGGCACCAAACCTTTGACCGTTACAAAGCAGACTACTCTTCCACCTTACCGCGCAGTTTTTTGACCTCACCGCGGGCCTTTTTGGTCTCGATCCGTCGCCGCACAGAAGCACGTGTGGGCCGTGTGGGCACGCGACGTTTTGGTTTTTCAGTCGCTTTCTGGATCAAGGCGGCCAAACGTTCACGAGCAATCTCGCGATTGCGGGCCTGCGATCGTGTCTCCTGCACGAAGATCACCACCGCGCCCTCCTGCGTCCAGCGCCGCCCGGCCAGCCGCTTCAACCGCCGCTTAACTGGATCAGGCAAATTTGGCGACCGCTCTGCCTCAAACCGCAATTCCACCGCCGTGCTGACCTTGTTCACATTCTGCCCGCCCGGCCCACTGGCCCGGGTGAACTGCTCAGACAGCTCCCACTCTTCAATTGTGATCTGGTCGTTGATACGCACAAGGCTCACCTTTGTCGATTTCCCATCACGCAAGAACAAACATATACTGTAAGCAAAAGCAAAGGGAGGTGGACCATGACGGCAAACAAACCGGCAAAAGGCGCGTTGGTGGTGGGCGCCACTGGTGGCATGGGTCAGGCGATTGCCTTGGCCCTGGCCGAACGGCATTATCAGTTGGTGCTGGTGGGGCGCGATGGGAAGGCGCTGGCGGATCTAGCGGACCGCTGCGCAGCCGTTGGCGGCACCGCTTTCACCGCCGCGATAGACATTAGCGACACCAGCTCACTGCCTGACAAAATCGAAGCTGAGATCGCCAAACTCGACCAGCTTGAACTGATGGTGCATTGCGCCGGCACTTATGCCGGGGGAACGGCAGACGAAGCTGATCTGGCCGCGTGGGACCACGCGCTCGACACCAATTTTCGGGCCTTTGTGCATATATCCCGCACCGCGTTGCCCGCGATCAACAAGTCGGGCCATGGGGCCGTGATCTGCATTGGCTCACTCGGTTATGCCGGGCCCGCCATACAGGTGGCCAGCAAGCAGGCGCTGGCGGGATATTGCGAGCGCCTGTTTGAAGATGTGCGCGAATATGGCACCAAAGTGTGTCTGATCCGCCCCGGCTTTGTGAACACAAAATTCGTGAACAGCGCGCGGCTGGACCGGACGAAAATGGTGCAACCTGACGATATTGCCCGCACCATGTTCTATGTGCTGGATATGCCGCAAACCAGCTGCCCGTCAGAGATCAAGCTGCGGCCGCAATTCACGCCCTATAAAAAGAGCTAAGGTGGATCAAGGCAAATCGTAAAGACCCAACTGGTTGCCGAACGGATCGGTGAATTCGCTATAAATCACAATGCCGGGCACTTCGATGGCCTCGCCCACATCAATGCCCCGTTCGGCATATTTGGCTTGGGCCGCATCCATATCTTCAACGAGAAACCGCAGCACAGTGCCCGTTTCCGGCATTTTTTCGGCTTCATAAAGCTGCAGCCACATATTGGGCGTGGCCCGCAACTCGACAATGCCGGGGGCGGGTTCCATCACCTCGGAGTCCGGGCCGAGAAAATCACCATACCACGCCTTCGCTTCAGCCAGCGAGGTGACCGGCACGGCCACTGTGGCCTCGCCAAAACCTTGTGCCCACCCCGGAGTTGAAAGCACCAATCCAAACATGATCGACAATGCAATTTTGCGCATAAGTTTCCCCTAGCTCAGATCTTCGGCCAGCATCAGCGCATTGCCATCAGGATCGTAAAAGGTGGCCGTTTTGACCATGCCTTCGACCACATCGGTTTCGCCATCAAATTTGACGCCAGCGTCTTCCAGCTTCGCCCGTGCCGCATCCAGATCAGCAATGCCAAAAACCGGCACGCAATTGCCCGGCACCGGTTCCATATGCTCGCCCATGCCAATCGTTACGCCCTTGGTGTTGGTCTGCAGCTCTGACCAGCCCGCTTCGTCGGCATGATACATGGTTTCAAAGCCAAGCATGTTTTGGTACCAATCGGCGCTGGCATGACGATCTTTGACCGAAAGCGCGATCGTGATGGTATCGTTTAACGAAATAAGAGACATGAGCTTTTCCTTTGTCTAAAAATATGGTAACTATAAATAATGGACATTAAGCATCTTGTCAACATCACTTCGCGGGCTTGGTCAGTGCCGATTTTGGCGGCGCTACATGCGGGCGTGGCAGGTCGGCAAGCGCCGCTCATCACCGCGACAGGCGCCGGGCGCACCGCGTTTGCGCAAAGCATGACGCATTTGATCGAGATGGGACTGTTGGAGCGCAACCCCGGCCATGGCCACCCGCTGCGCCCCGAGTTTAGGCTGACCACCCCCGGCAAGATCGGCGCAGAAATCTCTCACCAGATATGGACATTGGCAGGCGAGGAAAATCGCGACTTATTGCGCAAATCATGGACCCTGCCTGTTCTGGCCATTGTCCACACCCCGCATCATTTTAATGATATTCAGCGCGCGCTGGCGCCGATAACGGACCGCGCCCTCTCCCAAGCCTTAAAGGCTCTGGAAGAACGCAATTGGGTCCACCGGGAGGTCGACCCTGAGGCCCGCCCGCCCCGGCCAATTTACAGCGCCGCCAGCACAGGTGCCGAGATCAGCGCCATCATGGCGCCGCATCTCGCACAGAATTAGAACCGCGCCAACTCCGGATGGTGATAGGCGTCGGGATAAGCCATCGGCGTAAACGGACCAAGCGGCACCACATTGTTCCACGAGCGACCAAAATAACCCTGCCGACAATGGGTCAGTGACCCACTTTCCGCCACCCCATCCAGCGCATAGGCCCGACACAGCCATTGCCACACATATGGATAGTCGAGAATCTTCGCGCCGTTCAATTTCATACGCACATAATAGACCGGGTCATGACGGTATAGCGTGGGGAACAGCCGCAAATCCGCTTCGGTGAACTTGTCGCCCGTGAGGAAGGGCCGTCCATCCGACAGCAGTTCGTTGAGGTCGGTCAACGTCTCAAAATAGGCTTCATACGCTTTTTGATAAACCACCTGATCGGACGAAAACCCAGCTTTGTAGGCCCCATTATTGATGTTGGTGTAAACCAACGCATTCAGCTCATCGATCTGCTCGCGCAGCGCCTCATCTTCCGGATAAAGCGATGGGCGCTGATCCCCCGCCAATCCGCTGCCCAGCGCCTCGGCGTGCCGATCCAACATGCGGATAATCTCCGCGCTCTCATTGTTCACAATGCGCTTGGTCTTTTTATCATAAAGAATGGGCACCGATTGCTCGCTCGCCCCTTCAGCGCGGTAAATATCTTTGGCGACACGGAAATTTTCGCCGGTCGCGGTCTCGCGCGTGCATTCAGGCAAAGTTTCGCCCGTAAGGCTGGCCACACGGTCCGGGCTGAATTCCCAAAGCCCAGCGCCAGCCGGGTCATCCTCCCCCGTGCGGTTGGGAAAGGCCACATCCATGGAGATGCTGTTCTGCAACCCCAGCACATTACGCGCCAAAATCACCCGATGGCACCAGGGACAATTGAGCGCCACAAACAAATGATAGCGCCCCGGCTCTGCCGGAAAATCCGCATCGCCGATCTGGTCGCGAAACCCGCTGACCCCGCGCACAAACTCACCGCTTTTGCGCCGCGCCACCGCGTCCGTCTGGTCTTCTTCGGTGGAGATGTTGGCTTTGTCGTTGGTCATGATCCGCCCTTTTGCGTTTTTACTTCAACGCACCAGAGCAGCATCGGGTTCATTCATCAAGACGCAATAAGGTCAGGCGCCGTCAAAAATATGCCGGCAAAGCCTTCGCCAAGGATTGATGAATGCGATCACGCACCGATATTGAGATGTCCGGCCGTTCAAAGGCCTGCCCAGTCAGCTTTTCATATAGCGCGATATACTTCTCGCTAAACTCCAGCAAAGTCTCCTGCGGGATTTCCGGAATCGGGTCCTTATAAGGATCGCATTGGCCTGCCACCCATAGGCGCAGAAATTCTTTGTCGAGACTGTCCGGCTCTTCCCCCGCGTCAAAGCGCTGCTGATAGCTATCGGCCAACCAGAAGCGGCTGGAATCGGGCGTGTGGATTTCATCGGCCACAACGATGACGCCATCTTCATCCACGCCAAACTCATATTTGGTATCGACCAAAATAAGGCCCTTTTCCGCCGCTAGGGCTTGCCCACGCTTAAACAGGGCCAGGCTTTTCGCTGCAATCTCATGCCACTGCGCCGGGGTCAGCAATTGCGTGTCCAAAATCTCAGCTTCCGTGATCGGCGCATCATGGCCGCCATCGGCTGGCTTGGTGGTGGGGGTGATGATCGGGGCCGCAAGCTTTTGGTTTTTGCGCATGCCATCAGGGAATTTATGGCCATAAATCACCCGTTCGCCACGCTGATACATGGGCCAAATGCTGGTGTTGGTGGACCCGGTGAGATAGGAGCGCACCACAATTTCAATCGGCAGCATTTCAAGATCTTTGGCCAGCACCACATTCGGATCAGGATATGAAATCACATGGTTGGGACAGATGTCCTTGGTTTCTTCAAACCAATAACGTGCAATTTGGGTCAGCACTTGCCCCTTAAACGGCACTGCGGCCAAGACCTGATCAAACGCCGATTGACGATCTGTGGTGATGAGCAGGCGCTGGCCATCGGGCAACTTATAAGTGTCACGCACCTTGTTGCGGGTGTAGTTGGGCAGCTCGGAAAATTCTGCATCTGTCAGGCACTTGTCCTCAAGCGACGATCCTGCATTAAGTTGTGCCATTAAACGACTCCCCGATTGGCTGAAAAGCGAGAAGCTATCACAAAAGAAAAGTGAGCAGCAATCCTGTTCAAAGGTTTGAGAAAAAAGCTCCCGCGCCACGTGCCAATTGCCCACCCCTTGCAAATATATCGATTTAGTGTTGTACTCATGTATAACACCAACAAACTTCAATGCGGTGCATATGTGCTGCCATGTGCGGCGTTAGGCGGGACATCAAAAGTCTCTCACACCAAGGCAAGGACAAAATATGTCAGAACTCAAAACAACCGCCCGTTTGGCGGGCCTTTCCTATCTCGGACTGGCCATCACCGGCATGCTCGGCTTTTTGCTGCTCCGCCCGATGATTTTTGACCCGGCGGATGCGGCGGCCACCGCCGCCAATCTGGTGGATAAAGAGGCACTGGCACGTCTGACCATCGCGTTGGAGCTGGGCGTTGTGTTGACCCAGGCGCTGGCCGCGATCTGGTTTTTCAAACTGTTCCGGCTGGTCAATCCGGTGGCAGCCGGGTCCATTGCCGCCTTCGGGCTGGTCAATGCCATCATCATTCTGGTGAGCAGCGCGGCCATGGTCACCGCCCTTAAAGTGGCGCTCACCCCCAGCCTTGCCCCAGGCGGCGATGTGGCCGCCACCGTGCAATTGCTGTTCGGCGTCAGCGCCGCCGCCTGGCAGGTGGGCATGCTGTTTTTCGGCCTCTGGCTGATCCCCATGGGCTATGTGACGCTCACCTCAAACTGGATGCCCAAAGGGCTGGGCTATGTGCTGATGGTGGGCGGCTTCGGCTATATGCTGAGCTGCTTTGCCACAGTGCTGTTGCCCGCCAATTTTGGCTGGGTGGCCGAACTGCTGCCCCTGCCCGCCACCGTCGGCGAATTCTGGATGATCTTTTATCTGCTGATCATCGGCGTGCGACCTAAAGCAGAAGCCGACACCGCCTAACGGCCCGACATGATTATGGCGCAGCCCAAGGCTGCGTCATTGTCAATTGTTCGTCGTCCGATTGCACCTGAAACTTCGTCACGCCTATCTGGTTGCTAAACCCGCTGACCCCGCGCCCAAACTCACCGCTTTTGCGCGGCGCTGAGACGTTGGTTTGGTCCTTTCGGTGGAGGTGTTATTGTTGGTGCCTACACTTGTATACCTTTTCACTTCCATTTTAACCTATCAGCACATTTGAGGTATAAGGGTTCAAACATTTACCCTCACCACTTTTTCAGTGTAAATTTAAGAGGGCAACCAATAATGATTGAGTAGTAAGATAATGTGTTATGAATAATTCGAGGCAACAGGGCACTCACGGAGAATCCCTTTTTAGCGCTTTGTGCACCGCGCCGAACAGCAAACACAATGCAACGCTCAACCCCTCCACCAACGATCAACACGGATGGGACTTTTTTGTAGAAATTGAGCCTTCAGTCGGTTCCGATTTACCCGCAGATCTACAAGAACCAAACATCCAATGCCTTGCTCAGATCAAAACCACGCGCGCCAATGTTCCCAAGATAAAACTAAGGCTCTCAAATGCAATAAAAGCCATTCAATCATCGTTTCCTACCTTCGTTTTTTTATTTCAATTCTCAAATCATAGTGATCAACCTCGGCTCTATGGGAGACATATCTGGAAAACTGAAATCGAAAAATGGCTAAAAAGGGCTCGTGAATTAGAGAGAATTGAAAAACTTCCACATCAAGTAGAGGCTACATTGACATTTGCCGATAATGACTTGGTAGATGAAAATCCTGCTGACTGGATAATGTCTCGGGTCAAAGAAGTCGGAGAAGATTACCCTGCCCAAAAAAAAGATGTCGCAAGTCGCATTGGCTATGACAGCTTTACCAAACAAGGCACGATTGAAATTGGTCCACTAGAGACGTTTGATGCGATCGCAGATCACGAGTTAGGACTACGAGATAGCTTGCCGATACAATCAGGGAATTTATATGATGTTCGTTTCGGGATCAGATCCAGAAAACCTATTCGCGAATGGGGTCCCGGAAAGATCCGCATTTCTTTCGATGGCAAGCCGGTAAAGCTTAGATTCTACACAGCCAGTCAACAGCATGTGGAATTGGATGCACTTTGTTGGCACCAGCGATCTATTGATTTGGATGATCCAAATTTTAGGATGCGCATAAAGACCGCTCACTTTGATTTTTTGGTTAAACCCAATGGTGAAAGCCAAAACTTCGATTTGAGTTTCAATCTAGATTCCATCGGCACTGTTTTCGAACACCACCAGCACTTAACCTTGGTCAATGCCTTGCCTCACGGTGAAACAGATTTTGAAATAGCCATCGAAACTGGCGTGTTGCTAAAGGGAAGATTTAGATTTGACGCGCAACCAAATGCATCACTGATAGACTTCGAGAGTGCTGTGAACTGGCTTTGCAACATACTTACTGAAGCAGTCTCTCGAAAGCTGGAAGTTTCTGCTGATGAGCTTGTATCGATCTGCGGGCAAGCCAACTTTACTAGACAGATTCTCTCCGGAAAAAACATAAAGATCAGCAACAAATTTAAAAATGAAACTGGAATATTCCATAAGATTGCTGGATATACTTACTTTCCGGCAGGTATTTTTTACATTGGATTGGTTTTCGAGATCGAGTTGTTTAAATCTGAAGTGGTAGATGGTGAAACAAATTTCTATTTAAACAATCCTAAGATTATAAGAAAGAGTGCATTCAAAGAAGACAAGCATCAGTGCAAATCTAGAACACACGCATATTTCCAAGACCATCTCGCGAACATTGACTATGCTGTTGGTATATTTCAACAGGGCGATATAATTGAACTTCAGAAAGCAATCATGAAAGATGGACTGCTTAAATTCGAAATCAAATGATCCCCCAACGCCAAAAAGGCCGCACAGCTTATGCCATGCAACCTTTCCCAATCTGGGTAAGTCAATTGGTCTTTTAGGTCCCTAGCGGCGGTGTTGCCGCATCAGGGCGATTTCGTCCATTTCGGCTTGATCGCGTTTGGTTTCTGCTGCCGCTTCGCGCGCATGTTCGCGCTGGTCGAGCAGTTCCACCTTCTTCAAATCTTCCACCGCTTCAGCCAATTCGTCCTGCGCGGCTTCAAGTTTTTCGCGCATTTCGTCTGCCGAGGCCATCAAATTGTCACGACGGGTTTTGGCCGCCTTGGCAAATGTGGAATAGGCAAAATGATCTGTGTCGGTGATGCCGGTTTTTTGATGCTCAACCTCAATCTGCTGGTCCAATTCTGACGCCATGCGTTCAAAATCTGCCACCATCATTTCAATCTGCATCACAGTGCGACGCTTTTCGTCGACCTGAAATTTCTTCAACCGAATGAGACTCTCATTCCGTGACTTCATGACTTGTACTCCTTACCCAACCAAGCCTTCATCATTCATTACCCCCTACGCGGGCAACAATTTCTTCAAGCGTTTGATACCCTTCCAAAAGGCCCACCCGCTCGTCCTGACGCTGCGATAAAAACGCATCGAGCGCCGGCGCAATGGAAATGGCATCATCCACTTTCGGATCTGACCCAGAGCGATATGCCCCCAACCGGATCAATTCCTCCATATCGGCATAAACCGACATATATTCCCTTGCCTTGGTCAATACCGGCTGAAATTCAGTCGGCACACACCCAGGCATGGTGCGTGAAATAGACCTCAAAACGTTCACCGCCGGGTATCTTCCCCGCTCGGCAATCGCCCGTTCCATCACAATGTGACCATCAAGAATCCCGCGTACGGCATCCGCAATGGGCTCATTATGATCATCACCTTCTACCAAAACGGTAAAAAGTCCGGTAACAGAACCAGAATTTTTTAACCCTGGCCCCGCGCGCTCCAATAATTTTGGCAATTCAGTGAACACTGTGGGCGGGTAACCCTTGGCTGTCGGGGGTTCTCCGGTCGCCAAGCCAATCTCACGTTGGGCCATAGCAAAGCGCGTTAAACTGTCCATCATGCACAAAACACGCTTGCCTTGGTCGCGAAAATACTCAGAAAGCGTTAAAGTCATATAGGCCGCCTGCCGCCGCATCAGCGCAGGCTCGTCCGATGTGGCCACCACAATAATGGCGCGCTTTAAGCCTTCCGGCCCCAAATTATCTTCGATAAATTCCTGAACCTCGCGGCCCCGCTCACCGATCAGGCCAATAATCGCCACATCCACATCCGTGTTGCGCGCCAACATCGACATCAAAACCGATTTACCCACGCCCGACCCGGCAAAAATACCCATCCGCTGCCCATCGCAACAGGTGGTGAAGGTGTTGAGCACCTTGACGCCCAAATCTATGGGATTGCCAACACGCGCCCGATCATGCGCCGCGGGCGGCGAAGCCCGCAAACTATATGACGTGGCGCCGCGCATAATGGGCTCACCGCCATCAATCGCCTCGCCCTTGGCATTGACCACACGGCCCAACCAGCTTTCGTCTGGCTGCACCGAACCGCCATGGGAATAAAAGATCGCCTTGCACCCCAGCCGCACCCCTTCGAGCGGGCCAAACGGCAAACAAAGGGCATGATCATCCTGAAACCCGACAATCTCGCACATCACCCGATCGCCACCACGGGCTTCAATCGCCACGCGGCCACCCACGCGCAATTCGCGCACCGGGCCAATAATCTCCACCAAGAGCCCCTGCACGGTTTTCACCCGTCCATAGACCTCCTCGGCGTCCATCGCCTCAATGTCAGCGATCAATGATTTCACGCGACCTCAATCCTTTTGATTCGGTTAATGCTAACGATTCCTTAACCCGGATTCACTATTTTAGGGCGAAATACGCAAAAAAAATTATGTTTTTGCCCAAAGCCATTTTCCCCCCATTCATTGCCACTTCACTGAGTCGATTGAGTCAGTTACAAGACTTTCTTAAACTAAATTATTAAGTTGATAACCATTAATTTATTCATATTTGTCAATCGCTTAACCTAAATATGTGATAAGTGTAAATGCATATTGCAGAAGTGAATTAAACTTTGTTAACTATTTCATATTAGGGTTGAATCAATATCCAGTAGGATTTGTTAACGATCAGGGGCACCGCGAGTGTCGTTGATAAAGGTTCCAAGACGGAACAGGAATAAGGGGAACGACATGCGGGTACTCCTAGTTGAGGACGATAGCGCCACGGCGCAGAGTATTGAGCTGATGCTCAAATCAGAGAGTTTCAATGTGTACACCACGGACCTTGGTGAAGAGGGCGTGGATCTGGGCAAGCTTTATGATTATGACATCATTCTGCTTGATTTGAACTTGCCTGACATGAGCGGCTATGAAGTGTTGCGCACATTGCGCGTTGCCAAAGTGCAAACACCGATCCTGATCCTGTCTGGTCTTGCCGGCATTGAAGATAAGGTTCGCGGCCTCGGTTTCGGCGCTGACGACTATATGACCAAGCCCTTCCACAAGGATGAGCTGGTTGCACGCATTCATGCAGTTGTCCGTCGCTCAAAAGGCCACGCACAATCTGTTATTCGCACTGGCGATCTGACCGTGAATTTGGACACCAAAACCGTAGAAGTTGGCGGCCAGCGTGTTCACCTCACCGGTAAAGAATATCAAATGCTCGAATTGCTGTCCTTGCGTAAGGGCACAACCCTCACCAAAGAAATGTTCTTGAACCACCTTTATGGTGGCATGGACGAACCAGAGCTTAAAATTATTGACGTGTTCATCTGTAAGCTGCGCAAAAAGCTTTCAGTGGCCACCGGCGGCAAGAACTATATCGAAACCGTTTGGGGCCGCGGCTATGTATTGCGCGAACCAGACGAAAACGAGCTATCAGAAAGCGCCTGATCTTAGCATTTGCTTTCAACCTTGCTTCTTAACCCCGCTTCGGCGGGGTTTATTTTTGGGCAATTCTCACTTCCCGTAACCCAAAGCCTGTGCAATATGGGACCAAATTTGTATCCCCAGACACAAGCATTGACCGAAATGAATAAGCCCCTCCCCGCGCGATTGAGCCCGGATAGCCCTCTTTTTCCCGACGTCCTAACCTTAATTCAAGACGCCTTCGCCTATATGGCGCCGCGCATTGACCCGCCCTCATCGATGCATCGCCTAACGGTTGAAAGCATCAAAGAGCACTGCGAGACTGGCGAAGTTTGGGTGATCGGCGATCGGCCGGATGCGTGCATCTTTTTGCGCCCCAAAAGTGATTGCCTCTATATGGGCAGGCTCGCGGTGCGCGAAGACATGCGCGGCAAAGGGCTGGCCAAGTCCCTTATTCAACTGGCCGAACAGCGGGCAGTCGAACGCGGCTTCGCCGTTCTGGAGCTGGAAACCCGCATTGAGCTTACGGAAAATCACCGCACCTTTGAGCGGATGGGCTTTGTCAAAACCGGAGATGGTACCCACGAGGGTTTTGATCGGCCGACCTACATTATCATGCGCAAGCCGATCGCCAAGCCTATGCCATCAGCCGATTGACCGCGTCCTGATCAAAGCCTTTGATCACCAGCCATAACCCCATCACCATTTCCTGTGGCGCCAGCACCATCTGCAAATAAAAGCCGATGCCATTGTCCAAATGGAAGAAATGCAGCAGCGCATAGGCCATATAGGGCACCACACCGACAAAGCCCCAGATGGACAGCCAACGCGGGATCAGCTTTGTGCGATAAAAGGAAATATAGAGGCAGGTCGCCCCGATCAGAAACGCGATGGTGCCGACTGGGCCGAGAAAGCTTTGAAATTCATAAAGGACCTGACCCATGGCCTGCAAAGCGGTCGAATTGTCGCCAGCCGCCAAATATTGATGGCCAAGCGCCACAAGGGTGAGCAAGGCCAATACCGAAATCATATAATATGTGCCTTCAAGCGCCCCGCGAAACAACACCATGCCCATGGCGAGCTCGAAACTATCTCGTCTGAAAAGCGGATAAAGAAAGATTGTCATCGCCACGAGCGAAAGACCCATCATCAGGATGAAAAAAGCCCCGACATTAATCTGTGACGCGTTTTCTGCGACCGTGGCGAGAAAATCAGGCGTCGAAATCGGTGTGCTGGATACAATTGACGAGACCACTTCGCCGCCAAAGACCGCACTGCCAATGCCAAAAACAGTGCCCAGAAAATAAAGCCCACCTGCTGCGGCGGCATTCATTCGATAAGTACTCATTTGAATATAAGCCAACCCGCGCGGGCCAGCCTCCTCCCTGTGCCCAAATAACCGTCGGCGGCCTCCGCCAACTTTATCAGCATAACAAGGGGTCAAAGACGCGCCTTGAGCTAGCGCAAGTCCACAATTTGAGCGCCGCTATTTGCAGGGCTATCGCGCCCATGTGCACCAGATGCGCGACGAACTGCAGCCGCGGATTTATTCGGGGCGACGAAACACCATCGGCAAATTGGGGTCAGGTTTGAACTGATCACTCACGCCCACCAGCGTTTCTGATGCGCCGAGCACCAAGGCGCCACCCGGCGGCAACTGCCGCGCCAGATGTGTAAGGATCTGCCGTTTGGTCTCAACATCAAAATAGATCAACACATTGCGACAAAAGATGGTGTCGAACTGGCCGAGCCGCGCCGGGTTGTGCAGCAAATTGTGAACTTCAAACTGAACCATGTGCTGCAAAACGGGCGCGATCTGCCATTGCTCATCAATTTTGGTAAAATGTTGCACCAATTGCTGGGCCGACAAGCCGCGCTGCACTTCAAATTGGGTAAATAGACCCGATTTGGCCCGCGACAGCGCCGTTTGACTCAAATCGGTGGCGACGATCTCCGCCCCCTGATGCAGCCAGGAATGTTTTTTGGCCGCCAGGATCATCGCCAAGCTATATGGCTCCTGCCCCGTGGCCGCTGCCGCACACCAAATCCGCACCTTTCGATCCTCGTCCCGCGCCCGCGCAATTGCCTGCGGCAACAAAGCCTGCTCAAACGCATCAAACGGTTTTTGATCGCGAAAAAAGAAGCTCTCATTGGTCGTCAGAGCATCGATGACCGCTTGTTGCACCTCGCCCATGGCTATCGGCAAGCTGGCGGCCAAAGCATCAATATGCGCAAAGCCGAACCGCTTCACCACAGCCTCCAGCCGCGCCTCAATCATATAAATCTTGTTGGCGGACAGCTGAATGCCCGCTTTTTGCTGCATAAACCGGGCAATGATCGCCACGCTTTGCTCAAGCATCAGGCGCGCCCCGCCATCTGGGTTTGGCCTTGCAACAAGCGATGCAACACATCGCCCATTTGCGCCAAACTCACCACCTGTTGGACACTCCCATTGGCCACCGCCGCGCCGGGCATCCCCCACACGGCAGACGAGTCCTGATCCTGCGCCAACACAACGCCACCAGCTTGCCGAAGGGCCAAGGCCCCTTCGGCGCCATCGCTGCCCATGCCCGTCAGCACCAACACGGCCCCTTGTGGGCCATAATGGGCGGCAAAACTTTTCAAAAACGGGTCTGCTGCCGGACGGCAAAAATGCTCTTGCGGCCCCTGATCCAAGGTAAGGCACAACCCGGCGGCCCGCTTTGACAAGCGCATATGAAAATCGCCGGGAGCGACATAAAGGTGGCCCGCTGCAACAGGCTGTTCATGCACCGCCTCGCCGCCAGCGTAGTGACTGAGATCGCATAAATCCTTGGCCAATAATGGGGTGAAATGTGCTGGCATATGTTGCACCACAAATACGCTGAGGTGACGCGCAAAGGGCCGCAAATGTGGCATAAGCTGAGACAGCACAGGTGGCCCGCCAGTGGAGGCAACCAGCGCAAGCCCCGTAATGCCATGGCTGTGCTGAATATTTGCCGACTGCTTCGCCGTCCCTGCGCGACGTTGGGGCCTTTTTGGCCCCAGTGCACGCAGCTTTGCCAACAAATCACGTTCAAATTCGTCTCGCGAAATCGAGCCGCTTCCCGGTTTCGCCACATAATCGGTGGCACCCAAGCTCATGGCTTGCAGCGAGATTTTAGCGTTGCGGGTGGAAAGCGTGGAGGCCACCAAGATCTTGCCTTTCGGCACCGCTTGCAACAGATGCGGCAATGCCGTCATCCCGTCCATCACCGGCATTTCCAAATCCAACACAATCAGGTCGGGTTGCACCTTGCGCGCCAATTCAATCGCTTCCGCGCCATTGGCGGCGGTGCCCACCACGCACAGCCCCGCCTGCGCCCCGATCCAGCGACGCATCAGCCCACGCACGACCGCAGAATCATCCACAAGCATCACCCGTGCCGCGCCCGCCTGCCCGGCGGTCGGTTCATGACCATCCATTCATGTGCTCCAAATTGGGCCGTTGCCCTAGTCTTGGTACAATCCCAAGAACTTGCCTTCCAGGATCTCACGATCAAAAGGCTTCATCATATATTCATCGGCCCCGGCTTTCAGCGCCATGGCGATGTGGCCAATGTCGTTTTCGGTTGTGCAAAACACAATCTTTGGCATTTCGCCGCCGACATAGGACCGCAATTTCTTTAAAAATTCGAGGCCGGACATCACCGGCATATTCCAATCCAGCAAAATTGAATCAGGCATATTCTTGGCGCACTTTTCAAAGGCTTCTTTGCCGTCTTCGGCTTCATCAACCTCAAATCCGATTTCTTCCAAAATCCGGCGCGCAACTTTGCGGATAACAGTGCTGTCATCTACAATTAGGCAGGTTTTCATAAAATCTTCCCCCAAATTACGCGCAGTGCATCAAATCTTGCGATAACATGCTCTTTATCATGCCATCGACTTCCAAAATAGTCATTAACCGCCCCTCATGCCGCACGGTTCCCCGCGCGAAACTGGCCAAAACCGGATCAATATGGTGCGGACAAGGCTGCACCTGATCCCGCGCCAGCGAGACGACGTCGCGAACACTATCCACTAAAAATCCATACGATTCGTTTAAATATTGAACATTTATCATCAAACTTGCCGCTTTTTCCCCCTGTTTGCCGCCCAAAATCTGACCAAGATTGAGCGCCAACACAATACGGCCGCGCAAATTTAAAACTCCGGCGACAATTGATGGTGCTTTGGGCACGGGTGTCAGCCCATCTAATTTATGCACATCGCTTACCCAGGTCACATCCATACTCAGGAGTTGACCGCCAACTTCAAAACAAACCACTTGCATCTGATCAACGTCCATTATGCCACCTCCCGATCGAGCCGATTGCGCATTTGTGCCAAAGCATCATCCAGCTGCGCCCGATCATTCTTGGCGATATAAGCAGACATGCCCAAGGCCTTGGCCTGATCGCGCGCCCGCGGTTCATCATATGAGGTCAAGGCAATGATCGGCGTTTGCGCCGCATGGGGGGCATTGGAAATGGATTTGGCCAATCCAAACCCATCCATGCGCGGCATTTCAATGTCGGTCACGATCAAATCATAACGCTCGCCGCCTTCAACCCGCTCCATCGCTTCCACGCCATCATGACACACGGTGACATCAAAGCCGGCGCTTTGGAAAATGGGCACCAGCATATTGCGGAAAAACGCACTATCCTCAGCATAAAGCAGCTTTTGCCGCTGCGGCGTGGCTGTTTGTCCCTGACGCTCAAACAGTTTGGGATGTTCCTGCGCCATAAAATAGGCCAGATCCAAAATCTCAGTGGCTTTGCCATCCAAAATCGCGGAGCCGAGATACCCCAACCCGGCGCCGTCCAAATCATAATGTTGCGGTGCAAGACAGATATCCAACACTTGATCCACCACAATGCCGAGCAAAAACCCGTGATCTTCGAAAACCAGGAGTGGCTTTTGCCGAACCGATGCGCGTTCCGCCTCTGATAAGTCGCGCAAAAAGATGATGGGCATCAACCGCTCAGTATATTGCAAGGTAGATCGCCCGCCCACTTGCTCGATCTTATTTAACTCCACCTGCTCCAACCGATGGATCAGCGACAGCGGCACCGCCTTGCGCCCCGCGCCATCGAGATTGAAACACAACAGTTCGATCTGGGTATTTTGCACGCTGTCTTGCGCTTGTTCAGCATGGGTTGCTCCATGATCAACCAATTCGCTCTGCGTGACTTGGGCGGCCAAGCCTTGCGCATCCAAAATCATGATCACACTGCCATCGCCAAGAATGGTCGTGCCGGAAAAGTGCTTAAGCTCTTTAAGCGCCCCAACCATTGGCTTCACCACAATTTCTTCCGTGTGGAACACCGCATCCACCAACAAACCAAATCGGAACGAGCCAATTTCCAACACCACAACAAAGCCGCCATCGGTGCCCGGTCCTGTTGCCGCGCCAAGCGCCTCGTCCAGCCGCAATATCGGCAAAAGCTGATCACGCAGCTGCAAAACAGGCACGCCGCTGACCTGTTCGATCTGCACCTCCGCATCGGAATGATGCCCCTTAACCGCATTGGCTGGAGACACGCGCACCAGTTCGCGCACGGCCCGTTGCGGCACCGCGAACCGCTCATCATGGCTGGCAACAATTAACGCAGGCACAATCGCCAGGGTCAGTGGTATATTCAGGCTCACCAAGGTGCCTTCACCGGGCGCCGACTGCAAATCGATGGTGCCGCCGATCATTTCGATATTGGTGCGCACCACATCCATGCCGACCCCGCGCCCGGATACGCTGGTCACCGCCTGCGCGGTCGAAAAACCGGGATGGAAAATCAATTGATGTGCTTGGCTATCGGTCATCCCGTCGGCATCTGCTGGCGTGATCAACCCGCGCTCCAACGCTTTTTGCTTGAGCTTTACCGCATCAAGGCCGCGTCCATCATCACGGATTTCAATGATGATCTGCCCCCCTTGATGAAAAGCATTCAACTCGATCCGCCCCGCCTCCGGCTTGCCTGCCTCGGTGCGGTCCGCAGGTGGTTCAAGCCCATGATCAGCGGCATTGCGGATCATATGAGTGAGCGGATCTTTAATCTGCTCCAACACCTGTCGATCCAGCTCGGTTTCCTCACCGCTCATCTCCAAATGGATTTGCTTGCCCAACTCCTTGCCCAAATCACGCACAATGCGCGGCATTTTCTGCCACAGTGCCGAAATCGGCTGCATCCGGGTTTTCATCACCCCGTCTTGCAATTCCGCAGTCACCGAACACAGGCGCTGCAAAGGCGTGTGATATCTCGCATCTTCATGCTCGCGGCTCACCGCCATCAACTGATTGCGGGTCAGCACCAGCTCCGACACCATGGTCATCAACTGCTCGAGCACGCCCAACTGAACCCGAATGGCCCCTTGAGCCGGTGCGGTCGGCTTGCCCATTTCTGGCGCGGTCAAAGCATTTTGCGGGTCGGTGTCCATTTGCGGTGTTTCGGGCAAAGCATCATCCGGCCCCGGCGCATTGCGAAACGCCTCTTCCAGCGGGTCCAGCGGCATATCACTTTCGAAAGGTGCTTGGGGGCCAAACTGATCTTCCTGCGCGTCAGCCCCCTCTGCCAAGCCGTTAAGCGCATCAATAAGCGCCTGATCATCCCCCGCAGGCTCCGCCCCCGCATGGGCTTGCATATGGTCCAACTGCGCTTTGATCTGGTCGATAACGTGCAAAATGGTGCTGACACCATCTGCAGTGGGCGGCAGCCCGTCGCGATAACGGCCCATCAGATTTTCCGCCGCATGGGTCAACGCTTCCATCCGCGGCAGCTCCAAAAAGCCGCATGTGCCTTTGATGGTATGAACCAACCGGAAAACCTGGCGCAAAATGGCTTGATCGCTCGGCGCCTGCTCAAATGCGACCAGCGCCGCATCAATCTGCTCAAGGCTTTCGCCTGTCTCGACAATAAAATCGCTAAGTAACTCGTCCATGAGGATACACCGGCAAAAATCATACAAAATAGATGATCAGCCTGCGCCAGAACGGTTAATGAGGGATTGAAAAAACGGCCCCTAAGTAGTCGTACTTAGGGGCCGCGAAATCTTTTCGGTGGTGCTAAAGCCTAGCCGGCATATGCATCAAACTCGACCGCTTCATCCACAAGTTCCAGCCGAATTTTGAGCCCACTCTCCCGCGCCAAAAGGCCGGTATAAAAGGGCTGGATCACTTGGGCATCCACGCGCCCATCTTCCGGCGTGCCGTTCAACAATGCCACATTTCCACGTGGAATAAAGGTCTTCGGGCCCGTCGCACGGATCTTAAAGCCTTTATCTTCCGGCGACGCATCATCAAGGCTCACCACGATATTGCCCCCGCGCGGCACAGCGCCCGCAGCAATCAACAGCATGTTCAGCAGCAGCTTGACCTTGTTTTTGGGCATCAAGACCGGCTCGATCTGCCATTCAATGTCTGCTTTTTCGCCCTCCATATACCCAAGGGCAACTTTTTCCGCATCGCGAGTATCAATTTCAGTGCCTTGAGTTGAGGAAGCACCAAAAGCCAGCCGCGCAAATTCCAGTTTTGAACGGGCCTGTTTGGCCGAATTGTTGATCAATTCTTGCGCAAACTCTGCCATTTCTGCTTGGTCTGGGTCGCCAAGCACCTCAAGACCATTGCCAATTGCCCCCACCGGACTAATCAAATCATGGCACACCCGCGAGCACAGCATGGCCGCAAGATCTGGTCCGCTCAATTGCACAATATCCGCCATTTTCATTCCTTAAAGCTGGTTGAACGCGCCAAATGCCTATGTTTGGTCGCGATTCGCTAGCCCCAAGTTTTACCTGCACACAAACGCGCGGCAACACTGAATACTGAAAATCTTGAGATTTTCCCCTTAACGACGCGCCAAACGAACCTTTAGGCCGTCCCAATTTTGAAGCGCATAGTTCAACATGGCCGCTTTTTCGACCAAAAACGCTTCACGATTGCCCGGGGAATAGAACAAATAAAGCCGCTGATTGTGAATGACATAGATGCGGGGATTGCCTTTTGACAAATAACCGCGCGCCACACCGGCGAGGCCATAGCCACCAAATTGCGGCGCATAGGATTCCGGCGACGACATAAACACACGTTTATTCGCCTCATTGGCAAAGAACCAAGAGACACCTTCCCACTCATATTCGTATTTTGGGGTGCCAGCCAGCGGGTCCTGCTCGGTGAAATAGCTCACCGGGTCCATGCCTTCAATGGCGGAACCGGACAAGGGATTGGTCACATAAATATCAAGGATAAATCGTTCTGTATTGGCCGCTGTCGGGGCCACAAGAAAGCCAAGGCTCAAAAGCAAAGAAAAAATGCCCCAAAGCCCTCTTATCGTTAATGTTTGTTTACCGAATTGCCGCATCATTGCCTTGATTTGCATCTATTCTGGTTGCAATCGGCACGATTCTACCAACAAGGGATGACGCCAAAGTTAATGCAACACTATTCTTTTGCATCAATACTTCGCCAAAGAAGGTTGGAGCAGCGGAAAAAGCTTAAAGGACTGCATGTGCAATGATTAAGCGCCTCGCTTTAGTACTCTCAATTCTTGTCACCTTCACCTTCGCGCCACTCGGCGCCAATGCGCAAACTGGCGCCTTGTCGGATAACTATTCGACCGACGAACTGGTGGATGCAGGTGGTCAATTCTTCGGCAAAGTATCGCAAGGCCTTGCCTCTGTGGTGGAACGCGCAGCGTCAAATTATGGCCTGCCAAACGGCTATATTTTGGGCCAGGAAGGCTCCGCCGCCCTGTTCGGTGGCGTGCGCTATGGCGAAGGACAGCTTTACACCAAGAACGCCGGCAACCACTCGCTCTTCTGGCAGGGGCCAACCCTTGGCTTTGATATTGGTGCCGATGGTTCCAAGGTGATGATGCTGGTTTATAATTTGCCATCCACCAATGCCATTTATGGCCGCTATCCTGGTGTGGAAGGCTCCGCCTATATGGTCGGCGGCCTCGGCATGACCGTTATGAAGTATAAAGACGTATATATCGTGCCAATCCGCTCCGGCGTTGGCGCCCGTCTTGGGGTGAATGTTGGCTATCTCAAATTTACCCAACAGCCCACATGGAATCCCCTATAAGCGCTTGAGCGCTCTTCACATTCTCTCAGGTCACTGTAGTTAACTATTTAGCAACATAGTGGTGACCTGAGCTGTTATTTCTTGTAAACTGCACCATATAAGATTACGTCAATGGAGCGTACGCAAAGTCCGCGTGCTGCTTCAGGGAGTTGGTGCATGTTAATCGAGAATTTGATGTTTGCCGCACTTGGCTTTTTGTGTGCATCAATTCTTGCGCTCCTTATCATGCCGTCTGTTTGGCGCCGTGCTGTGCGCCTCACCAAGCGCCGCATCGCCGCTGCAACCCCCGTTACCCTCACCGAGTTTAAGGCTGAAAAAGACCAACTGCGCGCAAAATATGCTTTGGATATGCGCAAGCTGGAACTGCAACTTGACGATTTGCGCAACAAGCGCGCAGCGCATTTGCACGAACTCACGGAAATGCGCGAAACGCTGGAACTGCAAACCCGCGAATATGATGAAGCCATCTCCATTGCAGATGAAATGGAAGATCGCAATGAGAGCCTGCGCGATCAGGTACGTGCCTATGAGGTGGAAACCACCAACCTGTCACAGCGGCTGCGCGCCCGTGAACGTGACCTAGCCGACAAAATCCAGGAATTGGATGAGGCACGCGCCGTGGCCAACATTGCCAATTCCGCCACCATCTCAGCATTCAACGATGCCAAAATGACTGGTGATTATGACCGCGACACCGGCAATTTGATCAATGCTGTGCAAGTGCAAAAGCAACGCGCCGATAATCTTGAAAAACGCTTTCAAGCCAGCGTGGAGCAGATCAAGCAGATTAAGGCCAAATACAAACTCTCCGCCGAAGACTTGCTGGACAATGGTATTCCTGACCTGATTGACGAGGCCGAGGCCCAAATTCGCATCACGGCGGAACGCTTCAAGCGTATTTCTGAAGAAGGATTGCGGGACGAAGAAACCGCCCGCCCACAGCCTCAGGAAGCGGCGCCGACTTTGGCCTCAGAGCTTTCACTTGAAGATGAACTGAACGATATTGGCGGCCGCATCAAAGACATTGAAGAAGATATTTTGGCCAATTTTGATGCCCCAAATGGCGATCATGATGCCCTGCGCCGTCGCCTTGAGGACCTCGCCGTAGATGTGAGCCACATCGTTTATGCCAATGATGCAGACGCGCCTGAAGAGCACGAAGAAAGCCTATTTGACCGCGTGCGCAAATATGCCGATGAAGGCCTTGAAGAGTTGGACACGCCTAAACCCGCAAGCGAGGACACCCGCTCAGGTCGCGTGTCTGATCGCATGGAGGCGCTCAAACGCGTCGCTGGCCAACAATAAATCGGCCGACTATTCAGCAATCTCTGGAGTAAAACGAATATCGCGGATCACGTTGCCCGTTTTCGCATCCACGATGCGCACCACTGTTTCTCCCTCAACATCCAAGGTGAGTGTGATGGTGCCGGATTGGGCGACAGCGTTGCGCACTTCAGCCCCTTGGGGCAGCGCGATTGACTGCGCCTGATATTGATCGGCGCTAGAATTTTGCATCACGCGATAGACAAGTGCGCCCGCAACAGCGATAAAGCCCACCAACATTATCATGATCGACACACCGAAGGACCGCCGCGCCCGGTTGATCACCGCCTCGGCTTCTGGCGTAAGCTCTTCTTTGGGTTGATCAGTATTAGGACTATTATTCGTCATGACCGCAGACTCCTCGGACGCGCAAGACACGCTAAACTTTACCGTCACCCCCGAATGGGTGGGAAAACGGCTGGATGTGGTTGTGGCCCATTTTGCGCAGGATATCAGCCGCTCTCGCTGCCAAGATCTGATCCGCCAAGATGCGCTCACCATTGATGGCGCGACCATAAGCGAGCCGAAATACCGCGTCAAACAAGATCAACAGATCAACTTGATTTTACCCCCACCTGTTGATGCCGCTCCCCTCGCCCAAAATATCACCTTGGATATTTTGCATGAGGACGATGCACTGATCGTGATCAACAAACCGGCCAACATGGTGGTGCACCCGGCCCCGGGGTTGGATGAAGACACATTGGTCAACGCCCTGCTCTATCATTGCGGCGACAGCCTCGTCGGCATTGGCGGCGTTAAGCGCCCTGGCATCGTGCATCGGCTCGATAAAGACACAACGGGTGTCATCGTGGTGGCCAAAACCGAGCAGGCACACAATCACTTGGCCGCGCAATTTGCTGATCATGGGCGCACGGGACCGTTGGAACGCGAATATATCGCATTGGTGTGGGCCGAGCCGCGCCCGCCCAAAGGCCGAATTGAAACCCAAATTGGACGCGACCCCAAAAACCGCACAAAGCAGGCTGTGCTTAAAGAAGGCGGCCGCAACGCCATCACCCATTTTAAGCTCGACCATGTTTTTGGCGGTCATAAATGGACGGTTGCGCGCGTCAAATGTCGTCTCGAAACCGGGCGAACCCACCAGATCCGCGTGCACATGACCCATATTGGTCACCCCCTTTTGGGTGACGCCACTTATGGCATTGGCATGGAAAGCAAGATACGCAATCTGCCCATGCCCGCGCAACAGGCGCTGAAGGCGCTCAACCGGCAAGCGCTGCACGCCGCATTGTTGGGCTTTGAGCACCCCGTTACCAAGGAAAAAATGGTGTTCACCGCGCCGCTGCCTAAAGACATGTCAGAACTTGAATCTGCGCTTTCAGCGGCGTCTGAAGATGATTTTTCACAATAAATACAAATTTGCATGATATTTTTTCAACTTTAGGGGATGAAATACCCTATATCGAACCTATATAGTGAACGAGCTAATTGATTTTCCGCGTGTTCGAGTTCGAAGCGCACAATTGCTGTTTGATGCGCAAAGCATAAATGGCGATCATGGTAGGAGTGAGGGTGCTTTATGGCCCAGTCTAATTTGCCGACACTGACATCCGATAGTGGATTGTCACGCTATTTGCAGGAGATCCGCCGGTTCCCAATGCTGGAACCTGACGAGGAGTTTATGCTCGCCAAACGCTATAAAGAGCATGAAGACCCTGAAGCAGCACAAAAACTCATCACTTCACATTTACGCCTCGTGGCGAAAATCGCCATGGGGTATCGCGGCTATGGCCTGCCCATTTCTGAAGTTATTTCCGAGGGCAATGTCGGCCTGATGCAGGCGGTGAAACGCTTTGAACCGGATAAAGGCTTCCGCTTGGCCACCTACGCCATGTGGTGGATCCGCGCCTCCATTCAAGAATATGTCTTGCGCTCCTGGTCATTGGTGAAAATCGGCACCACGGCAGCGCAGAAGCGTTTGTTCTTTAACCTGCGCAAAGTGAAGGGCCAATTGGCCGCGCTTGAAGATGGCGCGCTGCACCCGGATCAAATCAAACAGATCGCCACCACCCTTTCGGTTTCCGAAGATGAAGTGGTGTCCATGAATGAACGCCTCACGGGCGACGCTTCGCTGAACGCGCCCATGCGCTCTGACGAAGGTGCCTCACAATGGCAAGACTGGTTGGTGGACGAAGCCCCCAGCCAGGAAAAAGTGCTCGGCGACAGCCAAGAATTTGACGAACGCATGCAATTGCTGAAAGACGCAATGAATGTGCTCAATGAGCGGGAGCAAAAAATCTTTGAAGCCCGCCGCCTGAAGGAGCCCCCTTTAACGTTGGAGGAGCTGGCGCAGGAATTCGACGTTTCTCGCGAACGCATCCGCCAGATCGAAGTGCGCGCGTTTGAAAAAGTGCAAGCTGAAGTTAAGCGCGCCATGCTGGAAAACGCCTAACCCAACGCCAATCTATTGTTTTGAGCTGATGAGGTCTGCCATATGCAGCGCCTCGTCATTGCCTTCCCCGCGCAATCCCGCAACAACGCCTTGCTGATCGGCGGCGGCACGATTTTGGCTGACTTTCCATTTGCCCACCATGTCGGTGATCCGCAATTCCACCCCGTAAATGCCCTTAAGCTGTCGCGTCGTAAACTCATCCGGCGCATCGTCAACAGACCATGGCGCGTCCCGCCCTGCTTCCATCTGATCGGTCAGGCCGTTCAGTTGCGATAACAGCCAGTCGGCATCCTCGTGAAACTGCAACGTGCCGCGCAAATGCGCCACCATATAATTATAGGTGGGCACCTCTTTGCCATGCTCTTTTTTGCCCGGATACCAGTTGGGGGTGATGTAGTGCGTCGGCCCTTGGAAAATCGCCAGCGCTTCTTGCCCGTCATCCATGCGCTTTATCAAATCATTGGCCCGCGCCAAATGCGCCAGCAAAACCGGCGCACCATTTTGCGTTTTCCAAATCATCGGCACATGATTGACAATCGGCACCCCCTCCCCATTGCAGGCCAACATGGCCAAGGGATGGCGTTGCACTAGTTGCTGCAACACCTCGGGTCGATCTTCCTTAAAAGCGGGGGGCTGATACATTTGACATCTCTATCTCAGTTAAAACGTCCAAAAACTGATTGGGCAAAATCAACAAATAGGGCTGAGCATGGTCACCATGGGGCACAATTTCAATGTTTGGCTCTACCGCACAATTGGAAGTGCTGATCACATCGCCCTGCGCCAAACATAGCCCATCAAGCGGATATGCCAACCCCTTGGAATAGTCCATTTCAATGGCCGACAGGGGATAAACGGATATCCGCGTCTCAACAGGCACATCAAACGAAACCGGGCCGGAAATCACCGCGATCACATCGGTTTCATCCACCAGGATCAGTTTTTTGGTCTGCCCGTATTTTTGTGCCGCATGTAATGCTGCCAAAGAATGGTCGAACCGTTTGCCGATCATGCCCAGGCAAATATAGGTCGGCGCCTTGGTTCGATAGAGGCATTTTTCAAAGTCCGTTGTGGCCTGTTCCGGCACATGCACAATCTGCGTTTCCTTCGGCAAATTATGCACGGGCACATATGAATCCATATCGCCAATGATCGCCGCAATCGGCACCCCGGCCGCCAGCGCCACATGCGCCGCCCCATCCGCTGCCACCACAGGATAGCCTTTGGCCACCAAGCGCTGCAGTTCGGCAATTTCAACGAACCCGCCGCCCAACACAACAACAGGCGTATCGTACTCTAACTCGGGAAAAACGTGGTTATCTTGCCGCATATTCGCTCTTGAATCTTATTCCATTTCAGATAGGTTGGCCCCTGTCTCACTGGGGTGCTCATACGATGAGCTGAGAATTCACCCATTGAACCTGAACCAGGTCATGCTGGCGGAGGGAGTTTGAGCGACACGGAACCAAGTTCCCGCCTTCAACTTTCCCCTTTCAAGCACGATCGCAATATGTCCTGTTTCCAAGGAGAAAGAAATGTCTTTTCAAAAAATCGGACTTGCGGCGCTTGTGGGCTTTTCAACCCTTGTTGCCGCCGCAACCGCGCAAGACAAGCCCACCCTCACCATTTACACCTATGACGGCTTTGCCGCAGATTGGGGCCCAGGGCCACAACTTAAAGCCGGATTTGAAGCAAACTGCGACTGCGAAGTTGATTTCGTTGGCGCTGATTCGTCAATTGGCGCCCTGCGCAAAGCGCAATTGGAAGGCCCAGGCACCAAAGCTGATATCATTCTGGGGCTAGACACCAGCGTTGCGGCCGAAGCCAAAAACACCGCATTGTTCGCTGACCACAATGTGGACCTTTCAGCGCTCGATCTGCCTGTGGACTATGGGTCGGACCAATTCGTGCCCTTCGACTATGGCTATTTTGCCTTCGTTTACGACAGCAGCAAAATCGAAACTCCACCATCTTCTTTCGAAGAATTGGCGGCAATGGACGACAATTTCAAAATTGCTGTTCAGGACCCACGTTCGTCCACCCCGGGCCTTGGCCTAGTGCTTTGGATGCAGGCAGCCAAAGGCGATCAAGCAGATGAGCTTTGGGCCGATATTGCGCCAAATATCCTGACCGTCACCAAAGGGTGGTCAGAAGCCTATAGCCTGTTCCTGGAAGGTGAAGTGGATATGGTGTTGTCTTACACCAGCTCCCCTTCCTACCACCGCATCGCGGAGGAAGAGGACAAATATCTGGCCGCACAGTTTGAAGAAGGCCACTATGTACAAGTGGAATTGGCTGGCATTCTGGAAAGCTCTGAGCAAAAGGATCTCGCCAGCGATTTCTTGCGCTTCTTGGTGAGCCAAGACGGCCAAAAAATCATTCCAACCACCAACTGGATGTTCCCAGTAGTGGCCCTGGATGATGGCCTGCCAGAAGGGTTCGACACCCCGTTGCCAGAAGAAAAAAGCCTGATCTTGGACGACGAGACAGTCGGGCAAAACACAAAGCAATATATTGATGACTTCTTTGCCGCAATCGGCCAATAATTCGACATCAACAAACGCGTCGCCGCCCCGTGCGGCGGCGCGTCTGCCTTTTAACTGGCGCTTCTTCAGTGGCCTACTGATCACCTTTTTTGTGTTCGCCACAATCTTTTTGGTGTTGTTCGTTATCGTCAATGCCGCGCAAAATCTGCCCTCAAATCAAAGTGCCCTCAGCGCCAATCTTTTGCACCTGTTGCGCATGAGCTCCATTCAAGCCGGGCTGTCGGTTTTCTTCTCGCTGATCGTTGGCGCATTCGCCGCGGTGGCGCTATATCGCTTACGCTTTAAAGGCAAAGGCCTCGCCCTCGCCCTGCTCTCGGCTGGTTTGGTGCTGCCCACCATCATTGTCGCCTTTGGCCTGCTGGCCGTTTGGGGGCGCGCCGGATGGTTGCGCGAAGGGGCAAAGGCACTTTTTGATTTCGATTTGAATTTTTCCATTTTCGGGCTGGTTGGCATCCTGATGGCCCACACCCTGCTCAACGGATCTTTCGCCGCGCGTTTATTCTATGACCGATTGGCCAGTACCCCGGCGACAAAATTGAAATTGGGCCGCTCTTTAAACCTCAGTCCCATGGCGCGCTTTCGCTATATCGAATGGCCAGCGCTGAAACCGGCTATCCCCGGCCTCGCCGCAACCATCTTCCTGATGTGCTTCACCTCATTTGCCCTTGTGCTGTTGCTGGGCGGCGGCCCAGCCAATGCCACTTTTGAGGTCGCGATTTTCGAAGCCGTGCGGCTCGACTTTGACCTAAATCGCGCCGCCCTTCTGGCCGCTACGCAGCTGCTTTTCTGCCTGATCATTATTGTGCCCGCCGCCAATTGGAATACCAAAAGCATGATGATTGGCGAAGCCAGCATGCAAAATCTGTGGCCAGCCATCGGTCGCGAAAAATGGATGCTGCTTGGCCTGCTCCTGCTGATCGCCGCATTTTATCTGACACCGCTTTTCGCCATTATCCAAAAGGCTATTTCGCCAGCGCTTATTCCATATTTGGGCCAAGAAAAGTTTTTGCGCGCCTTGCAAGCCAGCCTTACCATCGCCAGCGTCAGCGCAAGCCTCACGCTGGTTTTGGCCACGTTGCTGGCCACCGCCCGCGGCGAGCTGAAGCGCGCCGAAAAGCTGGGCACAGCGCGATGGCCCCGCCTGTTCCGCATGATTTTGGGCGCGCCAATCTTCGCCTATATGGCCATGCCCGCTATGGTCTTGGGCCTTGGCTTTTTTCTCATCACCCGCCATCTGGCGCTGCCCACAGAGGCAGTCGGCATATGGGTTCTGATTTTAGCCAACGCCCTGTTGGCGTTGCCACTGGCAAGCGCCGCCCTCACCCCATCCTATGAGAAATTGGCCAACCGCTATGGCAAACTGTCCATGTCCCTCAACATGACTGGATGGCAACGTTTCCGCCATATTGAATGGCCCTTGTCCCGTCGAGAGGCAGGCTATGTGTTTGCTTTAGGCTTCACCTTCTCCCTCGGCGATGTGGGGGTGATTGCCCTGTTCGGCACTGACGAATTTTCCACTTTGCCGTGGCTCATGTACCGTGCCTTAGGCAGCTACCGCTCCAACGACGCCGCGCTGATCGCAGGCATCCTCTTGGCGCTTGTGATTTTTAGTTTTTGGGCCCTGCCCCATCTGTTCAGGATTAAACGCCGTGCTTAATATCAACCAACTTCAGTTCAGCTATGGTCCTCAGGCGCCACAATATGACTTTTCATTGCAGGTTGAGGCGGGAGAAATATTGGGCATCTCGGGCAAAAGCGGCTCTGGCAAATCCACCCTTTTGGATTTGATCGCCGGGTTTTTGCGTGCGCAAAGCGGCCGCATCACCCTCGATGATCAAGAATTGGCGCCACTGCCCACAGAGCAACGCCCGATTTCGATCCTGTTTCAAAAAGACAATGTGTTTGAACACCTCACCGCACAAAAAAATGTTGAGCTGGGCCTCGACGAACCCAAAGGTGCGGATGCCCTATTGGCGCAAGTTGACCTGAACGGGTTTGAAAAATCCATATGTGCAGAGCTCTCAGGCGGGCAGCAGCAACGTGTGGCCCTGGCGCGCACCTTGGGGCGCGATCGCCCTATCTTGCTGCTTGACGAGCCGTTCTCCGCCCTTGATGACCAAACTGCAGACGAGATGCGGCAATTGGTGCGCCAGTTGGTGACCCAAAAAAAATGGCACACCATTTTGGTGAGCCATCATCAAAAAGATCTAACCGAATTGGCCACGCGGCAGCTCTCCCTTTCCCGGGGAAAGCTGCACGCGCTTTAGCCTAATTCTCGGCCCACTCGGCCAGCACTTCTTCGAACAATTCGGTGCCGCGTGCGCCTTTTTCGAGCGTCAATATAGCTTTGCGCCCCGTGCCATAAATCAAGGGAAGATCCAGCCAACCATTTTGACCCAGCAGTTCGATGTTGCGGGCAACATCATTTTCCGCGCCGCTCATGGCGAACAGGAACGAATTATCGACAATCCGCACGGAGGCACCCACCAATGTGGTGCCCTGCGCCAATTCTTGGTTTTTCATCAAGACGCCAGGCAGGCTAGCAATGCTGCCGCCCAAGAAGCTGTCTGTGACGCTAAAGTTCACTTCGATCAAATGACTTGCTGGCAGCGCTTCATCGCTATTCTTGCGGATCAACACATCGACCGACAAATTACGCGCTGGTATGGACGCCACGGCCCGGATGGTTGGTAAGCCCAACTCATCAACTTCACGCGACCATTCTGTTTGGCCGGAAAACGGCACCGCACCGCCGGAGCCGCTCGTTTGCTCCTCGATCAACAAGGATTGTGCGCCCGCCGCAGCGGCTTGCGTATTCGGGTCTTCCACATTCAACGGATTTTCAGGCGTCTCATCTGTCGCCGTCGTATCGTCAGCGCTGGGCAACCGCGCGTCATCATTGGTCGCCGTATCCGTGCTCTCATCTGCTGGCGTGTCGCTCGTTGTCGGCGTTTCCGCCACATCTGTTGTCGCGCTGTCGTCCGTTGTCGGCGTGCTATCATCCGGGTTGGTTACATTGTCATCAGCAGTAACAGGGGCATCGCCCTCATCCGCAGCGGCCGGGCTATCATCCACCTCGGGGGTCAAGCGTGCCGTATTGCTTTCAACTGGCGTCGATGTTTCCGTATTTCCTGGCGTGACATCACGCACATTCGTTTCGGATGGCGTGTCCACTTGATCGCTAGGCTGGTCATCATTTGCCGTTGCGTCATCTGCAGGTTCGCCCACGATAAATTCACTCAACCCGACCTGTTTGAAGATGGGATCAAGATTGACATAACCTTCGCGCCACGCCCAATATGTGCCGCCGCCCAACAGCGCGATCAGCAACACAAAAACGCCGAAAAACACCAAAAGACCGCCACCGCCGCCAGTTTGTTCATCTTCAACAAACTCCGGGCTGTCTTCAATCATCTCTGGTTCGTCGCGGGTCGCCGCAGTGATCGTACCTGATGAACTTTCATCCATCAGCGCTTCATCAGCATCGGCATCATGTTTGCCTTCAGCTTCGCGGTCCAAAGCCATCAGCGCACGATCAATCGCCGCTTGCGCGTCGTCATTGTCGGCATCTGCAGTGCTGGGATCATCAAGGTCCACATCGACTTCGCGCACGCTTGAGAGCGCTGCCTCAATGTTCGTGCTTGACGATGGCTTATCGGCGCTCACATTCGGGATGGGCGCATCTACCGCCGCAGCGGCGCGCGCTTGCGCAATGACATCATCTACACTGGACGCACGATAATCATTTTGATCGTCGGTGGACGTTTCCAGCTGTTCAACCAAATCATCGATTGATGTTTCGTCCGACGTCTCTTCTACATCCTGAAGGGGCGCTTCAACATCGTCGTCTTGCGCTTCTTCAGCATCATCATTAGCGCTGCCATCCACCTGCTCCTCAGCAACATCCGCATCCTCGGTAGTAGAATGGTCAGGCTCCAAAACATCAGAAGATTTGGGCGCTTCTGTCGGCGCGTCATCGCTTTCTGCAGCTGTGTCTTGTTCGGCAACATCTGCGTCGTCTAAAGCTGCATCTGAAATCTCATCATCAGTGGCTTCAGTCTCGGCTGCAAAATCTTCGCCAATTGGCGCTTGCTCAAAACTATCGTCAACGCTCTCTTCGTCCACTATGTGCTCAGCGGCGGCATTATCATCCGAAGCAGGTTCGGCGGCGTCATCTTGCGGAACAACTTCTTCTGCAACTGCAGGTTCTTCGTCTGCAGAGATATCCTCTGGCGCGGCCTCTGTTATGTCCTCTTCCGGTGCCGCGGCAACAGGTTCATCCTCAGCTTCCGGCTCAACATCTATGTCCTCAGGCGAAGGCGCAGCGTCCATGGCCGCATCTTCTTGCGCTTCTTCAGCTGTTGAAGGTTCGGGTGCCGTCTCTTCCACGACCTCTTCTTGCTCGCGATGCGACAGGCCTTGCAGAAGTTTTTCAGTCGCTTCCTGTTCAACCTGGCGAATACAATCCTCCAAGGTCAAACGGTGCTGCGTGATATCACGCGGGGGAATGGGCGGGTCAATCGCATGCAATTGCGTCACCAGCGCAGAACGCGCTTTTTCGTAAACAGCCCGTCGGGCTGTGCCGTTATTCTCCGGCAAGGCGTCAATCGCCCGGCGCAAAAGCTCTCTATAATCTGCCATTAGCTACTCAAACTCATTCCCCTGGGATATTAACCCCTTATTAGTTGTAGCGAAAAAAACTTAGTCTTGAAAAGGGTCATGCACCAAAATGCTGTCTAAACGCTCCGGAGATGTGGATAGAACCGCAACAGGGGTGCCGATCAACTCTTCGATCCGCCGTACATATTTCACTGCTTCTGCTGGCAAATCCGCCCACGAACGTGCGCCCGCTGTGGTGCCTTGCCAACCTGCCAGGGTCTCATAAATTGGCTGCACATTTGCTTGGCCCTGCATGGTGGAGGGCAAATAATCGATCCGCTCGCCATCCAATTCATAACCAACGCAAACTTTGATTTCTTCCATACCATCCAAAACATCAAGCTTGGTTAAGGCGATGCCATTGATGCCAGAAACCTGAACTGTTTGTTTCACCAAAACCGCATCAAACCAACCGCAACGCCGCTTACGGCCCGTGTTTACGCCCCACTCATGGCCTTTTTCGCCGAGATATTCGCCAATGTCATTCAATTGTTCAGTGGGGAAAGGTCCTTCACCCACACGCGTGGTGTAGGCTTTGGTGATGCCCAAAACATAATCCAAAGCGCCAGGCCCAAGCCCTGACCCGTTGGCCGCCTGGCCACCAATGGTGTTGGACGAGGTCACAAACGGGTAGGTGCCGTGCTCAATATCCAGCAACGCCCCTTGCGCGCCTTCAAACAAGATGCGTTTGCCATCGCGGCGCATTTGGTTCAATCGTTCCCAAACCCGGCCAGCAAAAGGCAGCACTTCGTCAGCCACTTCCATCAATTCATCATAGATGGTCTCGGCTTTCATTTCGTCAATACCCAAGCCGCGACGCAAAGCATTGTGGTGACGCAACAAGCGCTCAATCTTGGTTTTCAAAACCTCAGGATCAGCCAAGTCAGCCACGCGGATGGCCCGACGGCCCACTTTATCCTCATAAGCAGGGCCCATGCCGCGCTTGGTGGTGCCGATCTTCAGACCCGCATTTGAATTTTCGCGGAAGCTATCCAGCTCGCGGTGCAGCGACAGGATCAAACACGCATTATCCGCCACCATCAAATTCTCAGGCGAAATCGCCACCCCTTGCCCGCGCAACAGCGCCAGCTCTTTGACGAAATGGTGCGGGTCAACCACAACACCATTGCCAATCACGGAGAATTTGCCCGGGCGCACAACGCCAGACGGCAACAATGCTGTTTTATACGTGACCCCATCGATCACCAAAGTATGGCCGGCATTGTGACCGCCTTGGAACCGCACCACAACATCGGCGCGTTCGCTCAACCAGTCTACAATCTTGCCTTTGCCTTCATCGCCCCACTGGGAGCCGATCACAACAACATTTGCCATTTAAACTATTTCTCCTTCGCGATCAGTTTCATTGACATAGGATTGGGACAGAATAATGCCCAAAAAGATACCCATTGCCCGCAAAAGCTGATCTTTCGGTTCACTTGGGTGTTTAGAACCGGTTCAAAACCTGATAAGCGAAGCTGATATAGCAAAAGTGAACCTATGACAAAACCACAATCCGCAGTAAACGTAAGAAAAAATCCCTTCCATCAACTGTTTAATCAGCCCTACGTGCTTTTGGTGCTGACCTCCCTGTTTTGGGGCGGCAATATGGTGGCTGGAAAATTGGCCGTGGGCGATATTGAACCCACCAGCCTGATTGCGGGTCGTTTTGCTTTGGGTTTCTTGATCATCTTGCCGTTTGCTTGGCCGCATTTGAGAAATGATCTGCCCGTATTGATCAAAAAAACCTGGCTGCTGGCCGCTTATGGCGCTGTTGGCTTTGCTGGTTTCAACCTCTTTCTTTACTTGGGCGCCAAACACACCACAGCGGTGAATGGTGCCATCGAGCAGGCCTCCATCCCCATGATGGTGATGCTCGCCAATTTTGTTTTGTTCAGACAACGCGCCTACCCGCTACAACTGTTGGGTGTTGTGCTCACCCTCGTGGGCGTCATCTATGTGGCCACAGCGGGCAACCCGATGCGCTTGGCCCGCATGGATATCAATATTGGTGACGGACTGATCCTCATCGCCTGCGTCATATATGCGTCTTACTCTGTCACCTTGCGCTATCGCCCAACGGTACACTGGATGACCTTTTTGGCGGTCACCTTCTTTTTCGCCACCCTTGGCGCACTGTTCTATCAAATCTTTTTAGGTGGCCTGCCCGCCTTTGTGTCCGGCATTGGCGACATCACGCTGCTCGGCTGGGTATTGGTGATCTATACTGGCCTTTTCCCCTCGATCCTCTCGCAGCTTTTTTATGCCCGCGGGGTGGAGCTGATCGGCGCCAACCGCGCCAGCCTGTTCATCAATGCGCTGCCCCTTTTTGGGGCTGTCCTTTCGGTCATCATCATCGGCGAAGCGCTTCAGACCTACCATTTTGTTGCAGCAGTCTTCATTATTTCAGGCATCACCATGGCCGAATATGCGGTGCGCACCGCCAAAAAACGCGAAGCCTTGAAAGCCGCGATGGAAGAGGAGAAAGAGTCGGATAATGAGCGAACATAAAGAATTGTTAGAGCGCATTGAAACCTTGGAAATGCGCGTGGCCTATCAAGAGCAAACAATCGATGATCTAAACCAAACCATCACCAAGCAATGGACCGAGTTTGACAAACTCAACCGCGAAATCGCCAAGCTCTATGCGCAAATGCAAGAGATCGATAATGGCGGCAGCGGTGAGATCGATGAGCGCCCACCACATTATTGAGCTGAAAATGAAATAGGGAAAGCCTGCTCAACCACGCTTTCCCTACCCTCATTAGATGCGCGCTGCAGCGCGCATCGGCTGAATTTCTAGTCTAAAGGACTTAGAATTTTAGTGACTTGGCCTGCTTTACGCCTTCCAGCGCGGCAATGGTGGCCAATTGCTTGTCGCTCAACTCACCGTCAATATTGATCAAAGCAATGGCGTCACCGCCGCTTTCTACACGACCCAAGTTGAAGTTGGCGATATTGACGCCTTCATTGCCCAACAAAGTGCCCAAACGGCCGATAAAGCCAGGCTTGTCTTCATTGGTGATGTAAAGCATGGCCGGCGTGATTTCCGCTTCCATATTCACGCCCTTCACCTGGATCAAGCGTGGCTTGCCATCCGCAAACACGGTGCCGGCGACTGAACGTTCCTGCCGCTCGGTAATCACAGTCAGGCGGATATAGTTTTCATAGGCGCCCTGCTGTTCGCGATTGACGGTTTCCACGTGCATACCACGGTCTTTCGCCAATACCGGCGCGGACACCATGTTCACATCGCCCAACAATGGCTTGAGCACACCGGTGAGCAAGGCAGAAACCATCGGCTTGGTATTGAGATCGGCCACATGGCCTTCAAACTCAATCCGCACGCCTTTAATGCCGCTCTCGGTCAATTGCCCCGCAAAGCTGCCCAGCATTTCCGCCAGTTTCACAAATGGCATCAAGCGTGGCGCTTCTTCCGCAGAGATTGAAGGGAAGTTCAACGCATTGGAAATGGCCCCATGCATCAAATAGGCACTCATTTGCTCGGCCACTTGCAATGCCACATTTTCCTGCGCCTCATTGGTAGACGCGCCAAGGTGTGGTGTGGCAATCAGATTTGGTGCCTCAAACAATGGATTATCGGTGGCGGGTTCCACCTCAAACACATCCATGGCGGCGCCAGCAAGCTTGCCGCTTTCCAGAGCCTCTTTTAGCGCGACCTCATCAACCAAACCACCGCGGGCACAGTTGATCAGGCGGGCACCAGTTTTCATCTTGGCGATATTCTCAGCGCTAATGATGCCGCGTGTCGCGTCGGTTAGCGGCGTATGCAAAGAGATAAAATCGGCCCGCGCCAGCAGCTCATCGAGCTCGACCTTTTCAACGCCCAGATCAAGCGCACGTTCCGGTGTCAAAAACGGATCGAACGCGATCACTTTCATCTTAAGGCCTTGGGCCCGGTCAGCAACGATAGCACCAATATTGCCGCAGCCAATAATGCCCAGCGTTTTGGCGGTCACTTCCACGCCCATAAACTTGGACTTTTCCCACTTGCCCGCACGCGTAGATGCATCAGCAGCTGGGATTTGACGGGCCAAGGACAGCAGCAAAGAAATGGCATGTTCCGCAGTGGTAATGGAGTTGCCAAAAGGCGTGTTCATCACAATGATGCCTTTGGCGGTGGCTTGTGGGATATCCACATTGTCCACGCCAATACCGGCGCGACCAACAACTTTCAAATTGTCGGCGGCCGCAATCACTTTCTCGGTCACCTTGGTGGCGGAACGAATGGCCAAGCCATCATACTGGCCGATGATTTCAAGCAATTTTTCTTTGTCTTTGCCCACATCAGGCAAAAAATCTACATCCACGCCATTGTCGCGGAAAATTTGTACAGCTGTTTCGCTCAGCTTGTCGGATACGAGAACCTTAGGCATAGGAGCCTCCATAAATGTCAAAATTTTGGGAAAAAGGCTGGCGGTTTTCCGTCAGCCGGTCTTCTCTTTAGGAGGCGCCTAAAGCGCCGCTTTTTCTGCCGCAAAAGCAAAATCGAGCCAATGGGTCAAGGCTTCCAAATCGGCTGTCTCAACCGTGGAACCGGCCCAAATCCGCAAGCCCGCTGGGGCATCGCGATAGGCCCCAATGTCGAAGGCCACGCCTTCTTGATCCAGCCGCGTGGCAATCGCCTTGGCGAATTTGGCTTGGGTGTCTGCATCAAGCGCGGTGATCTCAGGATCAACGATCTTTAAGCACACAGACGTGTTGGACCGCGTTTCAGGCACCTCAGCCAGATTGGCCACCCAATCCGTTGCTTCAACCCATGCATTCAACAGGTTGAAATTGGCGTCAGCCCGCTTTTGCAAGCCATTGTCACCCAACGTTTTCGCCCATTCCATGGCGTCGATTGCATCTTCAATCACCATCAAGGATGGCGTGTTGATCGTCGCGGCCTCGAAAATACCTTCGATCAGCTTGCCGCCTTTGGTTAGGCGGAAAATTTTGGGCAATGGCCGATCCGGCGCATAATTTTCCAAACGCTCAACCGCACGAGGAGAAAGAATGATCACGCCATGAGCACCTTCGCCGCCCAGCACTTTTTGCCAAGAAAAAGTGGTGACATCCAACTTTGCGAAATCAAGCTCTTGCGCGAATGCAGCAGAGGTCGCATCGCAAATGCTCAGACCTTCGCGGTCCGCATCAATCCAATCTGCATTTGGCACACGCACACCTGAGGTGGTGCCGTTCCAAGTAAAGACCACATCGCGGGTCCAATCCACTTGGCCAAGGTCAGGGAGTTTGCCGTAATCCGCATCAAGCACACGCACATCGTCCAGCTTGAGCTGCTTGACCACATCGGTAACCCAGCCAGCGCCAAAGCTTTCCCACGCCAGCATATCAACGCCGCGTTCGCCCAGCATGGACCACAGAGCCATCTCAACCGCACCTGTGTCAGATGCAGGCACGATGCCGATGCGATAATCATCAGGAACGTTGAGCAATTCACGCGTCAAATCAATCGCATATTGAATGCGAGCCTTCGCAGGCTTGGCGCGGTGAGAGCGACCCAACAAATTGTCATTGAGAAATTCAGGTGTCCAACCAGGACGTTTTGTGCACGGCCCAGATGAGAATCTGGGATTCGCCGGGCGCACGTCCGGCTTCAAAATATCTGTCATGTTGCTACCCTTTCAGATAGGCGCCCCTCGTTGGGGAGGGGTGGCCCACTGACGGGGATAGTGGCAATCGAACGCCGCGTCAACGCTTTTTATTGTCCGACAAAAACAGCCACGCAACAAAAAACCCCGGCGCAAGGTCCGGGGTTTTTCAAATCGATAATCGCTAAAGCTTAGTAGAAGCGGTAGCGAACGCTGGCGCGAATTTCGTGAGCAACAGCGTCTTGCACCCACATGCCAGACCCTTGGGTTGAGAACCCTTTGTGCCACAATGCACGGTAGCCGATATCGGCAACAGCAGCGCCCATATCATAGGCAACACCAGCCATCACAGCACCGGCCCAAGAGCGGTTACCCGCACCTGCAGCGAGATCTGGGTTGGTCGCATGTGTCGCGGAAGTGTAGTGCCAGGCTTTACCCAAGCCAGCGCCGACATAACCCTGCCAGCCACCATCTGCACTTAGGCCCACGCCGCCCAAATCAAAATCATAATAAACGTTTGCCAACGCCACGGTTGAGCGCAAATCTGCTGAATAGCCATTTGCGGTCAAACCGGTATTCCGCAACCAATCAATGGTCAAATCCGTACGGAAACCGTTGCCGAACTCATAACCAGCACCTGCACCAAGGCTGTAGCCCCAGCCCATGTCAGTTGGTGTAGCCGAGTTTGGACATGGACAAAACTCTACATTGCGCGCCCACATTGCGTTGCCCGCAACAGAGCCGCGCAAATAAAACGCACCGGAAAGGCCGTAATCTACTTCTGGCAATTCAGGCTCAGGCTGAGGCCAATCGGCGGCCAAAGCGCTCGTTCCAAACATTGAGGCAACTGCAAACAGGGCAGCTCCAATCCACTTAAGCATCATTCTAATCCTTCTACGCAAGCCACTTTTCTTGACTTTCCGAGAAAGAGTATCGACGCTTTTTCTTAAAACGCACTTAACCTAAATATTTAACCCTAATATTTTTCAAATTACTCTGTTATGTTAAGATTCTCTCCCCGAACTATTTCTCCACTGTTCAAGGCCCGACATGACCACACAATCGCGCACCATCGGCGACTGGATTTTCCTTTTATTTCTGGTACTTGTGTGGGGCAGCTCCTTCGCAACCATCAAATTTGCGATCGACTACTTCACCCCGTTTTGGATTGCCGCCATACGACTCACAATAGCTGCAATCTTAATGATTTTATTTGCGTTTTGGCGCGGCGTCAGCCTGCCAAAAGGCAAAAAACAATGGCTCGCTTGCGCGGTAATGGGCAGTTTGGGCACGGCAATGCCGTTCATGCTGATCAATTATGCAAGCCAATATATTCCCTCATCCATCGCGGGATTGATGATGGCCACTGTACCCATCCAAGTGATGCTTTTGTCGCTAATTTTTTTACCTGCAGAACGCGCAACGCCCATTCGATTACTGGGCCTTTTGTGCGGCTTTTTGGGGGTTGCAGCGGTCATCCTGGGCAATGGGGCCGAAGAAACAGCAGCGGCCGCCTTTTCCCTGCTGCCTTTTATCTTGCTGGTCATTGCAACCGGCGGGTATGCCAGCAATGGCATGATTTCGCGCAACGTGCTGGAAATGCCAGCCATGACCAAATCTCTCGGCGTGTTGATATTCGCCTCAATCACCGCAACCATATGCGCCTTGATTTTTGAGCCCTTGCCGCAATCTGTGCCAATCAGCGGGTGGTCCGCTGTGATTTATCTGGCGATTTTGCCAACATGGGCCACAACCATTGTGCTCTATCGCCTGCTCGACAACACCACGGCTGCCTTTGTCGCCCAGTCCAACTATTTAATTCCCGCAGCCTCAATCATATTTGGCGCAATCTTGTTTGGTGAACGCTTGGCCGCATTGCAATTTGTGGGCTTTGGATTGATTCTTTTCGGGGTTGCCGTATCCGAGGGCGTCATCCGGCGTCGGCGCAAAAAAAAGCGGCAGTATCCACCGCCGCCTTCCGCTTAAATCTGCGGGTGTGGCTTAGGCCACGCCCTCAATAATCTGGGCAATATCGCCCACGACTTGTTTGACAAGCCCCTCATCATCGCCTTCGCCCATAACGCGGATCAAAGGTTCTGTACCTGACGGACGGATCACCAGGCGGCCTGTTGCACCCAGCTTTTGTTCGCCACTGGCAATGGCCTTTATCACCCGATCATCATGCAAGGGTGTGCCGCCAGAAATGCGCACATTGGTCAAAAGCTGCGGCACAAGATCAAACATCTTGCAGACCTCAGAAACAGGACGCTGGCGCTTTTGTACCAGGCTCATCACTTGCAGCGCCGAAACAAGACCGTCACCTGTTGTTGAAAAATCTGACAGAATGATGTGGCCGGATTGCTCACCGCCCATATTGTAGCCACCCGAACGCATGCGCTCGAGCACATAACGGTCGCCAACCTTGGTGCGTTCAAGCCGCAAATGATTGTCACTCAAGCACCGTTCAAGGCCGAGATTGGACATGATGGTAGCGACAATGCCGCCCCCGTTCAGCCATTCAAGCTCATGCCAATAAAGGGCCAAAGCGGCCATCAGCTGGTCGCCATCGACAATCTGCCCTTTTTCATCAACGATCACAACGCGATCCGCGTCGCCATCTAGGGCAATGCCAATATCAGCGCCTTCTTCGACCACCCGTTTGCACAGTGCTTCCGGGGCAGTAGAGCCGCAATCCTTATTGATGTTAAAGCCATCGGGCTCAACACCCATCGCAATGACCTCTGCGCCCAGTTCCCAGAGCGCTTCTGGTGCTGTCTTGTATGCGGCACCATTGGCGCAATCGACAACAATTTTAAGGCCCGTGAAGTCCGTGTGGCGCGGCAGTGTGCGCTTGGCAAATTCGGTATAGCGGGTGGTTACCTCGTTAATCCGTCTGGCGCGGCCGATTTCCCGGCCCTGCGTCAACCCGGCGGACACGCCTTTTTCCACCAGCGCTTCAATCTTTTCCTCGATCTCGTCAGACAGCTTAAATCCGTCGGGCTGGAAAAACTTGATGCCATTATCTTCAAATGGATTATGGGAGGCGGAAATCATCACGCCCAAATCAGCCCGCAATGAGCGGGTCAACATGGCCACTGCTGGGGTCGGCACCGGGCCAAGCAAATAGACATCCATACCCACAGATGTAAAACCGCCGGTCAGGGCATATTCGATCATATAGCCGGAACGCCGCGTATCCTTGCCAATCACCACGCGATGCTGGTGATCGCCGCGACGAAACGCCATCCCGGCAGCTTGGCCAACGCGCATGGCGAGATCTGGCGTCAGCTTATCGCCGTTTGCCTTCCCCCGAATACCGTCTGTTCCAAAATATTTACGTGCCATAAACCCATCCAATTGCGATAGGCCACGCCTATCCGTTCGAAAATACAAAACTCAAAATACGAGTTAAACAAAAACCAAATCTAAATTATGGCAATAATACCTTTAGCCCTCAGGTCAAGACCTATCCAGCACTAATTTGGCGCCCAGGCCAATCAAAAACGTGCCGCCGATACGTGGAAGCCAAGCTGAGCGGGCACTAGCGGCTGTTAACCGTTTGAGCATCCAACCCGCAAATAAAACACAAGCCAAATCTGCGCTTGAAAACATGACATTCACAATGGTGCCCAAAATCAGCATTTGCGCCCAAAGCGGCAAGCTGGCATCAAGCGACACAAATTGCGGTAAAAACGAAATAAAGAACAATGCAGTTTTGGGGTTGAGCACTTCAACACTGATGCTTTCAACAAACGCCCGCTTGGCGCTTTTGGTGCGTGGCTCATCCGCTTGGTCCGCCTTGCCGCGGCGGAAGATCATCATCAGGCCGAGATAAATGAGATAGAGCGCCCCCGCAATCTTCACCACCAAATAAAGCGTAGGCACCGCCAGCAACAGTGCGGCCAAACCGAAGGCGGCCAGCATCACATGGGCATAGCCCCCCAAATGCACACCAAGGGCAGCCATCAGGCCAGCCCATTGGCCACGCGCAATTGTCTGCGCGGAAACATAAATCATCGCCGGGCCGGGCAAATAAGCAAACAAGGCTGTTGTGATCAAAAAGGCAAGTAGGATTTCAAACGACGGCATCAGATAAACTCCGGTTCGCACACCTTCAACTTTAGCACCCGCTGCACCAATAAAAAAGAGGCCCGAAGGCCTCTTTCATTGTTCGTTTGGTATCTTGAAGAACCTTAACTATCGGTTTGCGGTTCCGCATCACCTTCAGTGCCCTTGCCATCATCATTTGGCTTTTTCTTCGGCACAGCTTTGCCCGCACGTGGCACGCCTGTTGACTTCGCTGTTGGCGTGTTGTCGTCATCCGAGCGTGTGGGCTTTTTGCCATCACGCAAGGCGCGCAATTCGTCACCCGTCAAGGTTTCGAACTCAAGCAAAGATTGGGCAATGTCTTCAAACAATTGCTCATGCTCTTTGATCAAGTTGCGGGCTTTGGTTTCAGCTTCTTCCACCAAGGTGCGCACTTCTTCATCAATAAGACGCGCTGTGTCGTCGGACATGTGATCGACATTGGCTGGGCCATAAATACCCTGCGGATCAGACTTATAAAGCACACGACCCAACTTTTCAGACATGCCCCACTCGGTGACCATGGAGGTCGCCAACTTTGTGGCACCCTGAATATCACCTGCGGCACCTGACGTTACTTTATCCGGGCCAAACTTGTGGATCTCCGCTTCACGTCCGCCAAAGGCCAGCACCAATTGGGCCAACGCTTTTTCTTTCGAGAACGAATATTGATCGCTCTCGGGCAAGCTCATCACCATGCCCAATGCGCGACCGCGCGGGATGATGGTGGCTTTGTGAATCGGGTCCAACACATGCGACATGATCAGCGAGACAAGCGCGTGGCCAGCTTCGTGATAGGCGGTATTGCGCTTTTCATCTTCTTTCATGGCTAGGGTACGGCGTTCCGCGCCCATCATGATTTTGTCTTTCGCATCTTCAAATTCGGCCATGGTCACAAAGCGCTTATTGCGACGCGCTGCCAACAATGCTGATTCGTTGACCAAGTTCATGATTTCCGCACCAGAAAAACCAGGTGTACCACGTGCCAGGATTTTCAAATCCACATCAGGTGCCAACGGCACTTTGCGCACATGCACTTTCAAAATCTGTTCGCGGCCAGTCACATCTGGATTTGGCACAACAACCTGACGGTCAAAACGACCCGGACGCATCAATGCTGGATCCAACACATCTGGACGGTTGGTCGCCGCAATCAAAATGATGCTTTCATTTTCTTCAAAGCCATCCATTTCAACCAGCAACTGGTTCAATGTTTGCTCGCGCTCATCATTGCCGCCGCCGAAGCCTGCGCCACGTGAACGGCCCACCGCATCGATCTCGTCAATAAAGATGATACAGGGCGAGTTTTTCTTGGCTTGTTCAAACATGTCGCGCACGCGACTCGCACCAACGCCCACAAACATTTCAACAAAGTCAGAACCCGAGATGGTGAAGAACGGCACATTGGCTTCGCCGGCAACAGAACGTGCCAACAATGTTTTACCTGTACCTGGAGGGCCCACCAGCAGCACACCGCGCGGAATTTTACCGCCCAAGCGCTGAAACTTACCTGGATCGCGCAAATAATCCACGATCTCTTCAAGGTCTTGTTTGGCTTCGTCGACACCAGCAACATCTTCAAATGTTACTTTGCCGTTACTCTCCGTCAGCAGTTTTGCGCGCGACTTGCCAAAGCCCATTGCGCCGCCGCGACCGCCACCTTGCATCTGGCGGATAAAGAAGAACCATACGGCAATGATCACAATAAACGGCAACCATGAGGACAAAAGGATTGTCCAGAACGGGCTTGATTCCGGTGGCTTAGCTTCAATCGTCACGCCACGGGCTTCAAGACGGGACACCACATCCACCCCTTCAGGCAGATAGGTTTCAAATTGCTGCCCGTTACTTAGAGTGCCGCGCAACCGATTTTGGGTGATGGTGACGTTTTGAACAGACCCAGCATCCACATCCGAAACGAATTGTGAATAGGTCTTTTGTGTCAGCCCCGCAGTTTGCGACGATGTTTGAAAAATTTGGAAGAGGCCAAGCAACATAACAAGGATAATCATCCAAATTGCAAGGTTGCGAAAATTACCGTTCATTTAACCTGCCTTGAATAAATGTGCATACTCTATACGCACACAATGAGAATTTGGATCGAATGTAAGGTCCAATGCCCTTAGTTACAAGGGGCGCGACCTTCAATTTGATGACTGTTCTTAACACAATGTGTTTAACAAACGCCCGACCAATTGCCGCACTTGCGGCGCTTAAGACAGCGCATTGGGACCAAATATCCGAAAAACGTCAATATTGGGGCCTAAAACATGTTCGCCGAGCGCTAAAATCTCGTCACCGCTGGTCACCACTGGCGCAGCGCGCACAGCTTCCATCGGCACAAAACTCAAGTCAGGCAACAATTGATCGAATTTAGCGCGGGTCATCGCCGTCGCTGGTTGCACTTGCACCGACCCGGGCGCATCAGCCGCCAAGATGATCTTAAACCGGTCGTCCCAAATCAAACTCTCGCCCGGCTCCAGCGACAGGGGATGATCATTCAGGCGCCCTACTTCACGGAACACTTGAATTAGAGCGCCATGACCACGAATGCCACAACCGCCCAGCGTTTGCCCGCGCAAATGCAGTTGCCCCATGCACAATAAATCATAGAGCGCTTCAACTTTGGCGAGGTCCGGCGCCGCCGACGCACCACCTGCATCATCAAGCGCCCGCACCAGCAAACGAACCCCGATTTCGGCAGGTTCAGACTTGATCAGAGCATGGTCAAACAACACGCAGCCAAAGGGGTCGATAAAGAACCGCTCGCTATAAACACCCTCTGCAACGGCATTCAAGGCGGCGTCCGCACGTCGCAATCGTCGGGTTGAAAGACCTATATTTTTTGTTTGCAACCCCAAGCGCTGCAACCCTTTCAACGCCTGCCGCCATCGCACGCGTTCAAACTTTTCATCATTATTGGACGGGTCCACCACATAGCCAATTTGCTCTGCATCCAAAAATGACACCAAATCGGCCTTAGGCAAATCGAGGAAGGGGCGAATAATATCAAGCCCGAACGCCACCGAATTGCGCCCCATGGCCCCAAGCCCGGAAAGCCCGCTGCCCCGCGCCAACCGCATGAAAAATGTTTCCGCCTGATCATCCAAATGATGTGCGGTAAAAAGCTGGGTAAGGTCCAATTCCTGCATTTTATTTTGCATCAATTGATAGCGGACCTCCCGCGCACTTTCTTGAATGCGGGACGTGGGGGCAAATGCATCAGGCGTCAGAATGGAACAGGCAAGCCCCAAGGCTTGTGCCGCACGTTGCACCAGCAGTGCTTCCTCAGCAGCTTCCGGGCGCAAGCCATGATCGACGGTGAGCACAACCAATTCAATGTCTTGATCCTGCTGCGCTGCAAAGCGCGCGGCCAAATGCATCAGGGCCATGCTGTCTGGTCCCCCAGAAACAGCAAGCGCCGCCTTTTGGGTTTCAAAAAGCGGCGCGAAAATATAATTCAGAAAATCTGGCTCAAGCAAATACTGATGTTGACGTTCAATATTTAACATTGTGCCTTTCGCTGTTCCTCTGAGACGCGTTGTTTAAATGCCTTGGGTTGGTCGGGATATCGACGCAACACTTCCACAAACGTACGACAAGCGGTCTCCCTTTCGCCAGCACTGTTTAGGGAAATCCCCAATTTCATCACCATATCGGGTGAACGTGCAGCATTTGGATGGGCTTCAAAGCCCCTGAGCAGCACTTCTGCCGCTTCTTCATATTCACCGCGATTGAGCAAACTATCGCCCAACCAATGATAGGCATCTGGGGCCAGCCTATTGTTCGGAAACAGTCCAATAAATTGCCGGAACTGGTCTTCCGCAAACACATAATCGCCGCGCAGCAAGGCTTCGTAGCCCGCATCATATTGCGCCTTGGCATCCGCATCCGACAAGGCTGCACCCGGATCAAACTCAAGGTCCATAGGCTGCCCCGCGCCGATGCCCGCCAATGCGTCACCAGAAAGTGTGCCCAGCGTGCCTTCAGGCGTACCAAGTGTTAAGGGCACGTCTTGATCAGCTAAAGTTCCCTCGCTTTGGCTCTGCGGCACTCCCCCAGATGGCGTCTCGCGATCTGATTGGGGTGCCGCACTAGTTTTTCCCAGCGCACCGCCTTCGAGTTCTTGGAACCGGAATTCATAATCTTCTTGCATGCGTTCAAGCAAAGTCTGCATTTGAGTGAGCTGGAATTGAAGCCCCTCAACTTGACCCGTCAATGTCCGCATCCGCTCTTCAATCGCATCAATGCGCACATTCACTTCGGCCACTTGCCGAGACTGCGCCACTTTCACCTTGATTGGCTGGCGATCCGAAACACGTTCGATGCCCAATCCGTCAAACCCTTGTTCAAGCACCAAAACATGGTTGCTCAACAAATCTGCCTGCTGTTCGAGCTGGATCAAACGGCTGAACGCCGTGTCATTCGTCTGGCTGCCTGCTTGCGCCACACCGGTTGCCCCGGCGCAAACCACACCCATCGTCGCTGCAGCAATCATTTTTGCCCAACGTTTGTTCATAACCGACATAAAGTCACTCCTTCGTTCGTAACGAACCGTCACGCATCAAACCACCTAATAGATTGAAGGTAAAACAAAAATAAGACAAAAAAACGCCGGGTCCGCAAATTGCGAAGCCCGGCGCCCGCCTCCAGCAGAGGATTCTTAAATGGTGCTTATGGCAGCAACACGGTCACCGCACGGCGGTTCTGTGACCAACATGAAATATCGTCACAAACTGCCACAGGACGCTCTTTACCAAAGCTCTTGGTGGTGATGCGTGTGGAGCTCACACCACGGCTAACCAAATAGTTGACGGCAGCACTGCCCCGACGTGCACCCAACGCGATGTTGTATTCGCGGGTGCCACGCTCATCGGCATGGCCTTCAACCAAAACTCTGTATTGTGAATATTTCTGCAACCATACGGCTTGCTTGTCCAAAGTCGCACGGGCTTCGGCAGTCAATACTGAGCTGTCGGTTTCAAAGAACACACGGTCACCAACAGCAACCAAAAATTCTTGCGGTGTGCCGGGCTGAGCCTGACCTGGCCCCAAATTGCCAACACCTGCGTCTGGTGTACGCGCACAAGCGGCAACAAATGCCACCAACGCCACCATTGTAATGCCTTTCAAAAGGCGCATCATATTATTTGCCATGGACATGGTCCTTAATAGCTCCAGAAAAGGTCGAAATTGATTGACCCGGTTATACCCTTATTTATCTTAATTTGGGGTTTGTTAACGCGGTTAATGCGGTCTTAATCCGGCTATTTTAAGGCGAAAAACGCCCAATTCCGTTGCCTAAATGCAACCCGCAATCAATTCGTGTAATAAATAAATGATCGCATAGATAAGCTGCCCATATCAAACTGGTCATTAAAGAACGCCAATTGATCCTTTTCATCCACCAAGCCAGCGCAATAAAAGGCGGGTGCAAAATGCTCCACGCTCGGATGCGCTTGTGGCAGCAGGCTGCCATATTGCTCCGGATCCGCCATCTCACCAAAATTGCGATCAATGAGATATTGCGAAACCTTTTGGTCAAACTCCTGCGCCCAATCAAACGCCTCGACGTCGCGCGAGATTGCCCGCAAATTATGCACCAAATTGCCGCTGCCCAAGATCAACACCCCACGATCACGAAGCGCCTTAAGGTCGCGCCCTAAAGCAAGTTGCCCGGCAAAATCCAAATCCCGATTGATCGAGATTTGAAACACGGGAATATCAGCTTCCGGATAAAGATGCCGCAACACCGCCCAGGCTCCATGATCCAAGCCCCACTCCTCAGTGGGGATCGCCGCATGGTTTTTCAGCATGAGCGCCACATCATGCGCCAGTTCTGGCGCACCAGCGGCAGGATATTGCACATCAAACAAATCCTGCGGAAAGCCATAAAAATCATGAATGGTTTTGGGCATTGCCCCCACATGCACCAGCGTGGAATGACGTGTTTCCCAATGGGCCGATATGCACAATATGGCTTGTGGCCGTGCCAGCTTTTGCCCCAATTGCTGCCAGCTTTGCGCAAACGCATTATCCGTGATGGCATAAAGCGGATTGCCATGCCCCAAAAACACAACGGGCGCCCGCTCTGCCGGCGCCAATTGGTCAAGCATTTGATCAAATCGCAAAGAATTTAGCATGTTCGCCTTCCTGACCCACAGCCAAAGTGCTGTGTCTGTTCGAGCTAAGCACCTTAGCGCAACCGGTCAAGAAGGCACAATTTTGTGCCTTAACCCAATAGCGGCGACCATGTTGGGTCCGACGCGTAGGTTGGTGTCTCAATCCGCCGCTCGTTCCGGCCCCACACATCAATCGTGTAAAGCTGCGGTCCGCTGTCGCCACCCGGGTCTTTGAAATACATCAATACCCGACCGTTCGGCGCCCAAGTTGGCCCTTCCATCAAATAACTTGAAGAAAGAACACGCTCACCGGAGCCATCAGGCCGCATGGTGCCAATATGGAATTGACCATCCTTTTGCTTGGTAAAGGCGATCAAGTCACCCTTAGGCGACCAGACGGGCGTTGAATAACGGCCATCACCAAAACTAATACGCTGTGCACCGCCACCATTTGCGCTCATCACATAAATCTGTTGTGAGCCACCGCGGTCACTTTCAAAGGCAATGCGTTGACCATCTGGAGAAAAGCTGGGGCTGGTATTGATCGACGCACCAGATGTCAGTTGCATCGGCTTGCGCTGCTGCAAATTCATCAGATACAGATTTGTGTCCGCGCCCGTGGTGACGCTGAACGCCAAGTGGCTGCCATCGGGCGAAAACCGCGGCGACAAGGTCATCTTGCCAAAATCTGCGACGCGCTGCTGCTGACCGGTCGACAAATCCAACAAATAAATCTGCGGCACGTCACCGGAAAAATTCATATAGGAGAGCATATTGCCCGTGGGCGAATAGCGCGGCGTCAACACGATCGAGCCGCCATCCGTCAGATAACGGTTGTTCGCCCCATCCTGATCCATGATCGCCAGGCGCTTAACCCGGTTGGCCTTGGGCCCGCTTTCTGCCACATAGACCACGCGGGTATCGAAATACCCATCCTCACCAGTCAATGTTTTGTAGACCGCATCCGACAGGATATGCGCCACCCGACGCTTATTGTTTTCGTCGGCAGCAAAGGAACGGCCAAAGCCTTCTTCACCCGCAACCACATCCCACAAGCGCACATCCGCGCGGATTTGCCCGCCCGTGCGCTGTACAGAACCCATCACCAACGCATCAGCGCCCAATTGCCGCCAGGCCCCAAACTCAGGTGTTTGGTTCACATCACCCATTTTCAACGGCATCTGCTCGGTTGGATAAGGCGCAAAAAGGCCGGAACCGCGTAGATTATCGATCACGATTTGCGTCAGTTCACTGCCCAATTGTGGATCGGCAGAGCTGAAAGTCGGCACCCCGATCGGCATCGGTTCAAAGTCACCACCTGTGACCACGATTTTCACCAATGCTGCTGCAGGTTGCGCAAATAGGCTGGCCCCCATGCTGGCAGCGCCCAGTTTCAAGGCATTTCGACGCGAGAATGTTATCATTTCCATCTCCTATTCCGCCCCTTTAACGCATAACTCGGACCGGCTTTGCATATAATCTATCTCAGATCCCGTGGATCAAATGTGACATCAACCTGACGCCACTCTTCATATTTTTCAGCCGCCAATTGATAAGGCCCGCACCGACGCACCGCACGTTGCGCGGCGGACGCGGTGGCCTGGCCAACCTGACCGGATATTGAAATATCCATCACTTGCGGCGTGCCAGCAACCGAACCATCACGATTCAAATCAACCAAAAGCCGCACGGTCAAGCCATCCTCATCCAAGGCAGAAATCGGCGGGTTCCAGCATTTGCGCATTTGCGCAGCCAAGGCCGCCCGCTCTGATTGGGTCAACCGAGCCGCTGTACCGCTGGTTTTGCCAGCCGTTTTCTGTCCGCCCTGTCCGGTGGTGCCACCACGGCTTTCTTCTTTGTTGATGATATCGGAAATCTTGTCAGCTTCTTCGCTTTGCTTTTCCTGTTGTGCCCGTTCCGCTGCAGCTTGCTTTTGGCGCTCCGCCTCCTGCGCGGCAAAGGCTTGCCGTGCTTTTTCAACCGCACTGGTGGCCGCAGGGGGCGATGGGGGCACAGGCGTTGGCTCCGGCGCAGGTTCTTCGGTCACCACAGGTTGCTCGGTCGGTTCTTCAACAGGTTCTGGCGTCGGTTCCTCAACTGGGGCTGGTGCACTTGGCTCCACCGGTTCCGGCTGTGGCTCAGGCTCAACCGGCTCCGGTGTCGGTTCGGGCGCGGGGGGCGTTGGCGGCGTCGGTTCAGGCGCAGAATTATCTGTGGGCGCTGGGCTTGGGTCCGGCGTATCTTTCGGCGTCACCTGATCTTCTTGCGTGTTGCCCGTTGGCTCCGCCAGCTCGGCAGGTGTATCCGTATCTACTGCAGACGGCGTCTCGGTCTCGATCACATTGCTGTCGAGCGAGCCTTGCCGAATATTGGAAAATTCTTCAATCGGCACCAACTCAATCGGGATCGCCTCAATCTCTTGCGGATCAAACGCATCAGCCTGGCCAAAGGACATCAGCCCAACAGCAATCAAGGCGGCGTGTGAAACCGCAGATATGGTGATCCCCAGGCGCATATTTACTGAACCTGTTCCTGCTCGGTAATAAGCCCGATTTTGCTATAGCCGGCGCCGGACAATTGTCCCATCACCTGCATAACGGTGCCATAGTCGGCCACATTGTCACCGCGCACATAGATGCGCTCTTCAGTGCCATTGACGGCCACTTCGTCGAGCTTGGTCAAAAGCGTTGCACGATCGACCAACTCTTCCAGCACATAAATCTGACCATCAGCGGTCACCGTCACGGTGACCGGCTTGCTTTCAGTGTTAAGGCTTTTCGCCTCGCTCTGTGGCAAATCGATCGGCACACCAACGGTGAGTAATGGTGCCGCCACCATAAACACAATCAGCAACACCAACATCACATCCACAAGGGGCGTGACGTTAATCTCGCTCATTGGTTGTGAGCGGCCGCGGCGTCTGCCGCGCCGCGCACCACCTGCGCCGCGTGAAACACCCATACCCATTATTGTTGCTCCCGGCTTTCCAACTGGCGGGTCAGGATCGATGAAAACTCATCCGCGAACCCTTCCAAACGACCAATCAATTTATTGGCGTCGGATGAAAGCTTGTTGTAGGCAATCACCGCTGGGATCGCAGCCAAAAGGCCAATGGCCGTGGCGAACAACGCCTCAGCAATGCCCGGCGCCACAACCGCCAAATTGGTGCTTTTAGAGGCCGCGATAGATTGAAACGAGTTCATGATGCCCCAAACCGTGCCGAACAGGCCCACAAATGGCGCGGCAGACCCTACCGTGGCCAAAAAGCCCAAGCGCGATTCCAGCACGTCACTTTCGCGGCCGATGGTGATATCCAACACCTTATCCAAGCGCTGTTGCACCCCGATATAAGAAGAAGCGCCCTGCTCATGGCTGCGCTTCCATTCCTTCATCGCGGCCACAAAAACCGCGCCCATGCCGCGCGGGTCTTCGTCCGACAGGCGTTGGTAAAGATCTTCAAGTGATTGCCCAGACCAGAAATTCTTTTCGAATTTGTTCATGGCCCGTTGCGCCCGACCATACATCACGCTTTTTTCAATGATGATGGCCCACGTCCAGATCGAGGCCGCGAGCAGCCCAAGCATAACCGCCTTCACCACCCAATCCGCAGCCCAGAACAATGCAAAAAGCGACAGATCGGCCGAGCCGTGCGCGGCGAGTTCTGCTTCCATGATTTTCCCCTAATCCTTCACATACTAAGCGGTAAGCCTGACACAACTCACCCGTTGCTTTTGGCATGACGGGCAAATTTGTCAAATTTAAGAAGTCACAACCCAACATTGATCGATTGTCACTTCAGCTTAATGCTTTACGCCGTCCATGGTTCATTTATGGTTAATAAAACCTTGCTGAACGGGGAATGAATGTGGTTTAGCCGCAAATTTTGCGCATAAGACTTTCCAAGGGGCCGCGTTTAAACCGCAACGACCAAAAATAGGCGAATATGATCGCGATAGTGCAAAACACCCCCGAAGCGATCCAGACATGTTCGACTGGTTGGTTTTCGAGCATCCCCAACGCTTCCAACACCCCCATGCCCAGCGCTATATGCGCAATATAAAGGGTCAGGGTTTGCTGTCCTGCAGGCTGTATATACCGCAGGAGTTTCATCCGCAGAAGGACCGGCGCCAACAGCAAACATGTCCCAATCAAAAAAGCAGCGCCGCTGGCCCCTGCCAGCATATAAAGCGGCGTTGGCGGAATGGGTGCTGTACCAAACAACAGCGCAAGTTCGGGAACAGGCACAGCCTGTTGCAGCGCAGTCGCCACCATATCAACGGCCAGATAGAGGACGAGCCCGCCGACCGCCAGCCCCCATTGCAATTTAAATGAACCCAGCGCCCGACGGCTGAGCCAGATGCCGAAAGCCAAAAAGCTGAGCCAAGGCAAAACAGGGTGCCAACCATTAAAGAGTAGATTGCGGAAAAAGCCCTCGATGGTCCAAAAATCCAGATAGCTATTGGTGCCCCAATCCCAACCTGCATCATAATTGAAAAACAACAGCCCGATCATAAAGGCGAGATTGATGCCCACAATGGCAAGCCACAGCCCCCAATTGTTCAGCGTCAACAACCACGCGGCAAACAGGAAATAGATCGCGTAATAGTGAATAATATCAGCGGGAAAAATCAGCATGTTGATCAAGCCAATGGCCAACAAAAACCCGGCACGCTTAAGCAAAAGCCAATAATTCACTCCGTTTTTGAATGCCAAACCAAGCCCGACACCTGCCAAAACCACGAAGCTGGCGGCAGCGCGTCCTTCCAACCCATAAATCAGCTTATGGGCAAGGCTTTCGCCTGGCTCAGGCCAGCCCATCACCAGATTGAAATTGATCACCACCATACCGATAAAGGCGATGAGACGCGCCAAATCCAACCCATCAAGCCGCGTGCCGGAAGCCTTCACATTACTCACAACAAATCCCTTTCAATGAACGTTCGTTCATTCATTTGGCGATTGATTTGAACTTTGCAAGAGGCTAGGAAAAATGATGGATAAAAATGAGCTGACCAAACGAGAACAGGCCAAACGCGCCAAGCGACAACTGATCCTTAAGAGCGCAATGGATTGCTTTATTGAACAAGGGATCGCGCAAACCGGCATTCGCGACATCGCCGACCACGCCAAGATCAGCTTGGGCAATCTTTATAATCATTTTCGGCGTAAAGACGAGCTGATCGCCGAGATCGCCCGGATTGAAGCGCAAGCCATAGCGCCGCTGATCAGCGAACTGCAAACAGTTCCCGCAAAATCCGCCGATCTGAAGCCATTTATCGACGCCTATCTACGCCAAATATCATCGCCCGCCTATGCAATCCTGTCTGTTGAAATATTGGCCGCAGCCATCCGTCAGCCAAAACTGGCCGAACCCTTCGAGGCCAACCGAAAAGCAATGATCAAGGCACTGGTTCAGAACACCCAGGCGACGACAGCGGATTTGGAAATGCTGCTGGACGCCATAGAGGCGCTGGGCATGCGCTGCGGTTTGGAACAGCGCAAACCGAGACGGGCTGAGAAATCAGCACTGTATAAATTGGCGGAAACGCTAACCTAGCCGCCGAACCGCGCGCGCAAACGTTCGGGCAGGCGCGTGGGACGGCCATTGGCTTTCATGGTCACGGCCACCACTTTTGCCCGCGTGATTACGTCCTCCCCCCGGCGCAAAATTTGCTCGAGAATAAAGCGACTGCCCTTCATTTCCAGCACGGACGTTGTGGCCTCCAGAATATCATCAATATGCGCGGCGCGATCATAATCGATCTGCATGGAGCGGACCGCAAAAGCGATCCCCTCCTCGTCAAACAATTTTTGGTGGTGCACATCATGGGCCCGCAAAAACTCGGTGCGGGCACGCTCAAAAAACTTCAGATAGGCCGCATGATAGACATTGCCGGAAAAGTCGGTGTCTTCATAGTAAACCCGGACGGGAAACACATGTGACCCATCCGCCTGCAGCGCACCACCAAATTGCATTATTCAACCACCTTTGCACACGAGCTATCGCCCACCCCTTCACAGGGACGGAACGTCAATATTTCGGTTTCACTATCATCTTCGAACACGGCTTGCACCGTGATGGTTTTTGCCGTGCCCGGCTCCAACGTCAGGGCAATATCGTCAATGCCACCGTCACTGGGGATCATAAACGGCGAATCCGGAATACAGGCCGGCATGTCAAACGTCTGGTCCAGGCTGTCTGCATTGACCGAATATCGGATTTCCTTCAACCGACAGCGCGACGTGAGCATATTCGTAAAATAAATAAACTGTCGCCCATCATATTCACGAAACGCCACCCACCCCGATTTGTTCGCGTCCAGCATCATCTTGAACATGGACACCTCCGGTACGCCAGATTTGTCCTGCGCTAAACCACCCGTCGGCAGCGCCAACCCAGCCATCATCACCAAAGCCAAAAATTTCTTCATAAGCCCTCTCCCAATTTCAGCCATCAAACACAATGTGCAGCGGCAACGGCGGCAGGTCAATAAAATGGCTGTGCAAAGCGCGCGGTTGCAGATCAATATTGGTCAGCACCGTGGGAGAAAGCTCTATCCAGCGAAAGCGATAATGCCACCCCTCTTCCTCCAGATGATGACAATCTTCCCCCGTAACAAACTGCACTTGCGGCGGACAGTCGGCGACATAATAGAAGGCCAATTCGTGATAGTGCTCACCCGCCAGATCAAAAAAACTTTCGGCGATGATATGCGGGGCGTCCACCTCAATCGTTGCATCCAGCTCTTCGCGAAACTCGCGCTTTAATCCCTCAATCGAAGTTTCGCCACGCTTGGGCCGTCCGCCGGGCAAAAACCAGAAATCAATACCGTCAAAAGTGGTGCAAAGAAGGTGATTGTGCTGCCGGATAATCGCAGCACTGCGCACATTAAAATGCGCGGTGGAGGTGCTGAAGCTCAGATCAACCGACATGGATCAATAATCCGGGTCGACAACACATTCATGCACAAATCCTTGCGGTAATTCCGCCACCCGCGTGCGCATGGAAAAGGGATGCAGATTGATCTCGGCCAGGGCATCCGGCGCAGTGTGCACCCACTCAAAACTAAGGACTTTGCCATCATCTTCGCCGGTGATGCACACCCCCGGCTGAAAGGGCACGTGCAGGGGTTTGGCCACTTCGTAATAGAAGGCAAACTCGTGAAACCGTTTGCCATAACGCCAAAAGAAATTCTCGAGCATATAGCGCAATTGCGGCGTTTCGATCTGGGCGTTCAGTTCTTCATCCATTTCACGATGGATCGCGTCTAACGAGCTTTCGCCGCGCTGTACTCGCCCGCCGGGCAGGCAGACAAAATCATCATCATCTTCACGCACAACCAACAAGTGGTTTTCGTGCCGAATAATCCCGGCGCAGCGAACATTGACCCGCTCATTGCCCTCGTCAAATGTCAAATTGCTCATCAATTATTTCCTAAAACAAATCAGCCCAGCTCAATCAGATTTATTTCAGGCGGCACCCCAAAGCGCAACGGCAAAACCGAATAGCCCAAGCCGCCCGACACAATCAAATGCCGATCATCTTCCACCACATGCCCATAAGCATATTGATTGCCGTAGCGCGAGGGCACCGCTGGGGAACGATCCCGCACCCGCACTTGCCCGCCATGGGTATGCCCGCTCAAAGTCACCGACACACGGCTTGGGACTTTCGGGAAAATATCCGGCTCGTGCGCCATCAGCACGATCGGTTCATCATTGGTCACCTGCGCCAAAGTGCCGTCCAGATCATCCAATCCAACCACGCCACGGCGGGGAATGCGCCGATTGGACAGCAAGGCCAATTGGCTCTCCAAACCGGCCAGCCAAAATCCATGGCCGTCTTTTTCAAACCGAACCGCCTCGTTGCTGTAAACTTTAATGCCCACCTCTTCGAGCGCGTTGCCCGCCATGGTGGGGCCGCCACGGCGCGCTTGCGCCTGCAAATCTTCCCACCAATCATGATTGCCCAACACAGCATGAACACCCAACGGGGCCTTCAATTGCGCCAAGGATTCGGCCCAATGATTGTGCGGCAAGCTTTTGAACATCAAATGCATGCCCGACAGATAATCGCCCAACAGCAGCACAATATCGGGCTTCAAGGCATTGGCGCGCGCAACAATTTTGTCAATCCGCGGCACGTTCATCCACGCGGTACACGCGTGAATATCCGCCAGCACCACAATGCGGAGCCGAAAGCCCTTCGGCCAGTCTTTTGGCGTGAGTTGATCATGCTGTACGTGCAAACGAACCATAAAGGCCTTCCAATCGCGTGTCCGGGTGGCCCCATCATCGCAAACAATCAGGCACCAATAGGGCGAGCTTAGTCCTCGCCCTTCTCTTCTTCAAACAAGCTGGCTTGAACGCCGATAAATCCTTGTGGCACGCCCATATTTAAATGCTGAAACGCATGCGCCGTGAGCATACGCCCGCGCGGGGTGCGTTGGATAAAACCCTGCTGGATCAAGTAGGGCTCGACAATTTCCTCAACCGCATCGCGCGGCTCCGACAATGCGGCCGCAATGGTTTCAATGCCCACAGGGCCGCCGCCATAATTGGTTGCGATGGTGCCCAGATAGCGCCGATCGAGCTGGTCCAATCCCCGTGCATCCACGTCCAACCGCCCCAGCGCCTTGTCAGCCACGGGCGCGTTGATCTCCGCCACATCATCTACTTGCGCAAAATCAGCCACACGCCGCAGCAAGCGACCAGCGATCCGAGGCGTGCCGCGTGAACGACGGGCAATTTCCATCGCCCCATCTTCGCTCATCCCGACGCCCAAAAGCCGTGCCCCACGGCGCACAATTTTCACCAGTTCTTCCGGCGTATAAAATTGCAACCGCACCGGAATGCCAAAACGGTCACGCAAGGGCGTGGTCAACAGCCCCGCCCGCGTTGTTGCGGCCACCAGCGTGAACTTGGCCAAATCAATCCGCACCGAACGCGCCGCCGGCCCTTCGCCAATGATCAGGTCGAGCTGAAAATCTTCCATGGCGGGATAAAGCACTTCTTCCACTTGCGGGTTGAGGCGATGAATCTCGTCAATAAACAACACGTCGCGCTCTTCCAGATTGGTGAGCAGCGCCGCCAGATCCCCAGCTTTGGAAATCACCGGGCCGGAAGTGGCGCGAAAGCCAACGCCCAATTCTTTCGCCACAATCTGCGCCAAGGTGGTTTTGCCCAAGCCCGGCGGACCGACAAACAACACATGGTCCAGCGCCGTGCCGCGCTTTTTGGCGGCATCGATAAAGACCTGCAAATTCTCGCGCGCCTTTTCCTGCCCCACAAAGTCGTTGAACAAGGAGGGGCGAAGGCTGACGTCTAGCTCGTCCGGCTTTGGATTTTCAATATTTCGAACTTCACTATCCGACATAAAAAAGGATCACCATTTTCAAAACGCGCATTTTGCCCGCAATTTTCAGTCCCGTTTGGCCGTTGGGCTGGCCAACATCCAAATCACCTGCGCCCAGACGAACGACACCGCTGTGCCCGCTATAACGCTTAGCACCAGACTAAACAAGATTTGCACCACACCAACCGAACTAACACTTTGGCTGAGCAACACCATTAAGATAGCGACAACCGCCAACCCATAAAGGCCGCCCGCGATCACCGCGCGACGGATAAACGTGCTGCGCATCAAGGCCCGCCCTTTGCCGACTGCGCGCGCGTAGCTCCCCAAGGCCACCAGACTAAACGGCAGAGCAGCGACGCCTAAGACCAGCGCAAATCCAAGCCCCTGTGCCAACTGCACCCAATAGCCCGACACAGTGGGATTGGAGAGCGCACGCCCAATATCGGAAAAGCCAAACAGAATGACCAACAGCAACGCACTTCCCAATGGCCCTGCCACAGCGCTGATCCACAAAAACCGCACCGCTTTGTCCTGCGGTGACTTCTCTTTCGGTTCTTCCTTGCGCTTTGGCGGCGGTTGGAATTTTACCACATTGCTCAAGAGCTCAACTCCTTCTGGCCCATCCGGATCAGTTTTTCGGTGTCCACCACGTGGTCCTCTTTCGCTACAATACTATCAGTCATATCTAATTGATCCATTTCGCTAGTCGACCCAATGCTAAGAAGATATGACTGGCAACAAAACTCAAAATCGCCCCCAAAATTGTGCCGATCACAACCGACACGAACATTTCCCCTCTGATAGAGGCAATATCTGGCTTGGACGAAAACAGTTCAAAACCAAAATTGATCATCACCGAAAAGAGGAACCCGAAGATGGTGCCAGCCATCGTGGCATTTTGCACGAAAAACGGGCCGGGAAACGTTTCAAATGCCGGGAGGTTTTTGAGCAGTCGCCACAAAAAGAAGCCACTCACAGGCAGCGCACATGCGCCCAAGGCCAATGAAATAAGGGCGGGCTGAAAAAAAGCGACGGAAAAATAGAACCAGTTTGGCTCACGCAACAACTGGCTCAAGGCACCCCCATTAAACAACATCATCAACAAAAATGCTGAAAAGGATGGTCCCGCGAGCATACTCACCCAGGCAAAAGCGTGTGGATGCTTACCCAAATTGCCAGCATCTTGTTGCGCATAATCTGCCATTTAGGAGCTCAACTCCTTCAGCCCCATCCGGATTAGCTTTTCGGTTTCCACATCGTCGCCCTCTTTCGCCACAATGCGGGCAACGGCGGCGCTGGCTTGTGCTTGCGCATAGCCCAAATTGGTGAGTGCTGAAACAGCGTCAGCGATATTGCCTGTGGCCACGCCTTCGCCCAGCGCTTCTTGCAGCCCATGCACGCCTGCATCAATGGCGCCGCCAACAGGGGCCTTGCCTTTTAGCTCGGAAACAATCCGCTGCGCCACTTTGGGGCCAACCCCAGGGGCGCGGCCCACCATGGCTTTGTCCTGCAAGGCGATTGAGGATGACAATTCGGAGGCGGACAGGGTGGACAAGATGGCCAAGGCTACCTTTGCCCCCACGCCTTGCACGGTCATCAACAGCAAAAACCATTGCTTTTCGCTTTCAGAAATAAATCCGAACAGCTTGAGCTGATCTTCGCGCACATAGGTTTCGATGAACAGGGCCACCGCTTCGCCCTTGGCAGGCATGGCCGTCAGTGTGCGGCCCGAACAGTGCGCCTCATAGCAAACGCCATTCACATCGATCAGCGCCTTGTCATCCGCAACGCTTTCCACCAAGCCTTTAAGCTTCCCGATCATAGACTTGCCTCTCTCCGATTAAGCGCAGGGCGGTGGTGCGCATGCGCCACCGCAATCGCCAACGCATCCGCCGCGTCGGCATTGTTAAACTTGGCCGTGGGCATCAACACTTTAATCATCATTTGGATTTGTTTTTTATCCGCATGGCCAGCGCCAACAACAGATTTTTTGACTGCGTTCGCCGCATATTCGCCCACGCGCAAACCACATGAGGCGGGCGCCAGCAAGCAAACGCCCCGCGCCTGCCCCAACAATAGCGCCGAGCGCGGCCCCGCATTCACAAAGGTCTCTTCAACCGCCGCTTCATCCGGATGATATTCTTCAATCAATTTTTTGATTTCATCATGAAGGCAAAGGAGCCGCTTGCTGAGTTCTTCATCAGTAGGTGGCTTAATGCAGCCGGAAGCGACAAATTTGAGCCGATTGCCCTCAGTGTCGATCACGCCCCAACCGGTATTGCGCAAGCCGGGGTCCAACCCCAAAATTCGAATAGAATGTGCGCTCACCGCCGCCCCATTTCATGAATCAAAAACGGCGCACACCCAATGTGCACGCCGCTTTAGTTTGAACATGTTCTTGTTCTGTACGCAAGTCAGTTCAATGCAATTGCGCTGACTTGTGCAAGTTTTAGTTGTTCGAATGATCCATAGATGGCGCGCCCAAAGGTGCTGCCGCGAACATCACATCAACCGTGCCAGCTTTCTCAAACTCCAAGCTAATGCGCACCATATCGCCCTCAGCGATGGTTTTGTTCAAGCCCATCATCATGATGTGAAACCCACCCGGCTTCAGTTCAACAGTCTCACCTGCAGGCAGAGCAAGGCCATCTTCAAGTTGCTGCATTTTCATGACGCCGTCCTTCATGCTCATTTCATGAATTTCGACTTTGGCGGCGACCTCGGATGAGGCAGCGATCAAGCGATCCGCTTCACCGCCTGTGTTGGTGACCATCAAAAACGCCCCGCCCGCTTTTGCACCGTTAGGTGTCGCACGTGTCCAGGCATTCTCAATTTTGATGTCGCCCGCCATCACCATTTGCGCATGTTCAGCAAAGCTGGGGAAAGCAAAACTGGCAACAAGTGTCAGGGCGGCGATGATGGTGGCGATTGGTTTCAAAATATTTCTCATTTTAGTCCTCATAGATTTGAATTGAATTGTTGGGTCGGATTCAAATCAAAATGGGCGGCGCCCTTTGCGCTTGCGGCTCGAACAGATCGAGGCGCCCGACTTGAGGTTGAGAATAAAGATTATTGGTATTGCGACCTTGAGGAATCGCAAACTGAAGCACAGGAGCCGCAGATAGATCTGCGAGCGCAAATCCGGCCACTTGCGCCATCACGCAAAGGCCGCCATCCCCTTGTGCACCCGCAGGCACAGAGTCATCCTGAACTTCAATCAGGCCATGGGTGGTGCAAAGAATTAGGCCATCTTGACCATTGAGCGAAGAAAGCGCCGCCGCATAGCTGGGCAGCATGGCTTGCAACAGCAAAAAAATAGCCAAGGCAACGCTGCGCTCTTTACGATCAAAGCGCGGCAGCAACTGCTTGGCTATTTCAAATATGCGACGAAACATCGTTCGTCCTTTATGATGTGTCAGCTATTCCTCTGACAATTTTGCCATGTCTTCATCAGACATGTCATAATTGACATAGACGTTCTGAACATCATCATCATCTTCTAGCGCATCCATCAACTTAAATAATGTCGCACCCTTTTCCGCGTCGACTGGCGTCAGATTTTGCGGCTTCCAAATCGGGTTCACCGACTTGGGCTCGCCCAAGCTGGCTTCCAGCGCGGTGGACACATCATTAAGGTCTTCAAAAACGCAATAGATGATGTGACCATCTTCGCTCGATTCCACATCATCCGCACCCGCTTCAATCGCCGCTTCCATTACCTTGTCGGCGTCGCCGATTTCGGCGTCATAGGTGATTTCGCCCATGCGATCGAACATAAAGCCAACTGAGCCGGTTTCGCCCAAAGCGCCGCCATTTTTAGAAAAGATCGCGCGCACATTGGCAGCAGAACGGTTGCGGTTGTCGGTGAGGGCTTCCACAATGATCGCCACGCCACCCGGGCCATAGCCTTCATAGCGGATTTCATCATAAGTTTCCGCATCGCCGCCGGTCGCTTTTTTAATCGCCCGCTCAATATTGTCTTTCGGCATCGATTGCGATTTGGCGTTGTTCACGGCCAAGCGCAAACGCGGGTTCATGTCTGGATCAGGCATGCCGCTTTTGGCCGCGACAGTGATCTCTTTCGACAATTTGGAAAACTGCTTTGAGCGCGCCTTATCCTGACGGCCCTTGCGGTGCATAATGTTTTTAAACTTGGAATGGCCAGCCATGGTCTTACGGACATCCTTCTAATCTTTTGATGATTTTGCGATCCTTATATGGCGTGGCGCGGGGAAAATAAAGCCTTTCGGCTCAAATTTCGCGTTGCCGCCGCCAATCCCAAATAATCAGCGCCACAACAACAAGTTGCAATGGCCATAAAAGCGTGGCGGCCAAATCATTTTCCAAGCTGGGAAACACATAATGGCTGAAATTATACATGGTGTGCAAAATCAGCATCGCCCAAATCGAACCGCCTGTGCGCTTATAAAGCCAAGTGAAGAAAAATGAGATCAATGTGGTGGACAGCACCAGCCCCCAAATTGGGCGCTCATAATAAAAACTTTGCGCGGGCATAAAAAACAGCGGCAAATGCCATAGCCCCCAGATGAGGCCGATCAATATGCTCGCCGCTTCCGGGCCAGTGCGATCCAAAAGTTTCGGCAACAAAATGCCGCGCCACCCAAACTCTTCTTGCAGCGGCCCGCCCAATAGCAGGATAAAGATAAAAGCGATCGGCAAGAACTGTGGGGCGTCCCACGCCTCGCCCAGCGGTATATTTTCGCCCAACAGCACCGCCGCCCATAAGGCACCGCCAATCAAAACCGGAAAAACCAGCAGCATAAAACCGTAATATTTCGCGGCAAATTTCACCTTGCCGCCGCGGGCCAGCAGCTGTTTTACACCCGGACCGCCCGAAAACACCAACGCCGTGACCATGGCCGCAACAAAGGGCCCCCACGCGGCCCATTGGTGTGCCGTTTCAAAAAATGGACCAAGACCAAAAGGCAGGGATTTGGTTTCAAGATAAACCACATAGGGCCACCACAGCCCCCAACTCCATGCCCATGTCAGGCCCAGAAAAAGTGCTATTTGCCGCATGTGTTTGTGCCTCCGTGCACATCAATAGGCTCACTATAGGCAATAGAACCAAAAAGGCCAGCACCCGCCCTGCGGCAAATGCTGACCCATAGATCAGAGCGGCACGGCAAGGCCCACTAGTCGTCCGTGCGATCCTCTTTCAGCTTATCAATACCCAGCGCTTTCAACGCCCAGTTTTCATAAAATCTTTCGGATTCACCGGACTTGATTTTGCCCATGAAATATTTCTCAAACCCGACTTTGGCCATATGCACCCACTTGCCTTGCGAGGCCCAATTGACATTGCGCGGCGGTATTTGAGGTTGCGCCACAAACGCCACGCCGCTATCGCCAAAATCGGCCAAACAAAATGCGTTCCAAGTTGCCTTGTGGGTGGGTTCTTCGCCTTTCAATACCTGTCCCAGATTATGGGCGGTTGCGGTCACCATAGATTCAATCATAAAGCCGGTTTTGGGCACGCCCACGGGCACCGGGGTGGGGCCAATTGGCGGGATGGCGATACATACTCCGATTGAAAAGATATTCTTATATTTCGGGTTGCGCTGATGCTCATCCACTATCACGAACCCTCTGGGGTTGGTGAGGCCCTCAATATTCATCAAGGGCTTAATGCCCCGAAACGCGGGCAGCACCATTGAATATTTAAAGGGCGCGTCAGTTTCACCTCGGCTTTCCCCATCGTCGCCAAAGGTTTCAACGTGCATCACCCCATCTTCAACAGATTTGATCTTGCTCGATGTCATCCATTTGATGTGCTTGTCGCGCATTTCAGCTTCCAACAAGCCCTTTGTGTTGCCCACACCATCCAGCCCCAAATGTCCGACATAGGGTTCGGAGGTGACATAGGTGATCGGCACCTGATCGCGAATTTTGCGCCGCCGCAACTCGGTCTCTAAGATGAACATAAACTCATAAGCCGGACCAAAGCACGACGCACCTTGCACCGCGCCGACCACGATCGGCCCGGGGTCTTTGCAAAACTCTTCAAACGCTTTGCCCGCATCAACCGCATGTTCAACATGGCAAACCGATTGGGTAAAGCCTTCTGGTCCCAACCCTTCGATCTCGTCAAAGGCCAGTTCTGGTCCCGTCGCGATCACCAGATGATCATAGTCGATGACCTGCCCATCCGACAGTTTCAGCCGATTTTGATCTGGCTGCAATTCTTCAACGGGGACGGTAATAAAATCGATATTCTTCTTCGCCAAAATCGGCGCCAAATCGATCTCGATGTCATTCCGTTTGCGCCAATTGACGGCCACCCATGGGTTGGAGGGGACAAAATGATATTTGGGGTCTTTTGTCACCACCGTGATCTTATGATCAGCGCCCACCTGATCTTTTAATTCATAGGCCATTATCGAGCCGCCTAAACCGGCGCCCATCACAACAATATGTGCCATCTCTCTCTTCTCCTGGCATCAAAATATCTATATAAGTATTTGCTTATATTGTTTGTGATGTCAATTGGTTTACACATTAAATAAGGGCGCCTTCCGAGGAAGACGCCCCAAAATTGGAGTGATGCGCGATGGTTACGCTATTTTTTAACCAGCCCCGCGTCTAGCAATTGCTGGAACATCTTTTCCAGCGCCGGTTCAACCGGCTGATAGCTCAAGCCCAACTTCTCTTTTGATTTAGAATTGTCTGCCGCCCAGGGGTGATTGATGTTCTTCGCCACCATTTCGCGCGTCAGCGCCTTGTTGGCCATCGGCCCAATCAACCACACCATCCACTTCGGCAAATAGCCTTTCGGGAAGGGATATTTGTCGCCAAACTTTTTGCGCAGCACTTCGCCGATAAACAGAAAATCGTGCGTTTCTTTCGAGACAATATGACGTCCCTCGGCATTTTCGATAAAGCCGGCCAGCAAATGTGCCTCAGCCACATCGCGCACATCCACCATGCCAATTTCCATTTTCGGCACCCCCATCTTGAAGGTGCCATCGCCTGCCTGCTTCATGAAGTTAAACGATTCTGAGGTTTGGGTTTTGGCGGTACCTGGACCAACAATCAAAGACGGGTTGATGGTGACCAACTTCCAACGGTCTTGCGCATCAGCCATTTCCCAAGCGGCTTTTTCCGCTTCAACTTTGGAAAAAGAATAGGACTGGTGATCAAGTCGAGAGGTGGTGTTCCAATCATCTTCGGTCAATGTCTGGCCAGGGGATTGCGCCACATCCACCGCATCACCATAAATTGCCGCGCACGAACTCGTCACCACAACGCGTTTGACGCTGTCGGTGCGATTGGCTGCGCCAAGCACATTGCGGGTGCCTCTCACCGCCGGGTCCACCAAATCCTTTTGCGGATCGGTCACCTCTGAGGTGAAGGGCGACGCCGTATGCATCACCACGTCACATCCCTGAATGGCCTCATCAAAGCTGCCTTCATCCAACAAATCTGCTTTGAAATATTTGATGTCGCCGGGCAAACTGGCCGCCATGTCATCAAGATGCGCAATCTTTTGCTTGTTGCTTGGGTCGCGAACCGCTGCATGAACAGTTTTCCCCTCCTCCAACAAACGTTTCACAATCCATCCGGCCAAATAGCCCGTTGCACCCGTTACCAAAACAGGTGCCGTGGATGAATAATCTGGTGTGGGTTGGGACATTTTCATTCTCCAATTTAGCTTTCGGTTGCCACTGGTCAAAATATGTAATCAGGTGTATACATAATTCATCCGCGCAATAAGTCAACGACTGATTACATAATAATGACCTCATCTCAAAAACCAGTCCGCAAACGCAACGCTGAAAAAACCCAGCAAGCCATCCTCGCCGCTGCACAGCAGACCTTTTTTGAAAAAGGCTATGATGGAGCTGGTACGCGCCAGATCGCCGATCGGGCCAATGTGAATGTGGCTTTGATCAATCGTTATTTCGGATCAAAGGAGGGTTTGTTCCAACAAGCCATCCTGCCCGAACTCAATATCGACTTTATGCTGGAAGGCGACATGACCGACTTCGGCCAACGGGTGGCGGAGATGTTTGCGGCCAAGACGGGCGAAAAAGATTTCGATCCGGTCATCGCGCTTTTGCGCGCCTCAACCAGCAAGGAAGCCATTCCCATGCTGCGCCAAACGGTGGAAGAGCAGATCATTAAACCCTTAGCCGCAAGGCTCGAAGGCGATTCAGCGCATGAACGCGCCAGCCTGATCATCACCCAGCTTACAGGCTATGATTTGCTGAACCGCATTGTGAATGTGCAAACCACCAGCTCAAACGGTGCCGACGATATGACCCGGCTTTTGGCAAAAACAATTCAGGATTTGGTGGATGTGGTCTAATCAAACTCAGGCAGTGCCTGCCCAATAGAACCGCCAACCCGCAGGGGTTGGATTGAGGTGCAAAGCCCAGTGCGGTTATCGGTTTCGATCACAACGCCGCAAACGCTGGGGTCGACATCAGCCGGGGTAAACCGTTCGCGGGTCATGCCGGTGACAAACCGGTTCACTGGCTCTTCCGCATCCATGCCGATCACACTGTCATAATCGCCGCACATGCCCGCATCACTCATCAACCCGGTGCCGCCTTTCAGCACCCGATGATCAGCCGTTGGAATGTGCGTATGCGTGCCCACAACAAGGCTGGCCCGACCATCTAAAAACTGGCCCATGGCCTGCATTTCAGACGTCGCTTCGGCGTGGAAGTCGACGATCACCGCGTCGGCCACATCACCCAATGGGCAATCTGCAATGGCCTTTTCAACCGCATAGAACGGATCATCAATCGGGTTCATAAATACGCGGCCGAGTGCATTGACCACCAATACGCGTTGCCCATTAGGCGCATCATAAAGCATGGCGCCACGGCCCGGCGCGGCGTCGCTCATATTAATCGGGCGCAACAAGCGATTGTCACGTGCGATCACCCCAAGCGTTTCGCGCTGATCAAAGGCGTGATCGCCCAGCGTCACCATATCGGCACCCGCTTCCAGCAAGCATTCAAAATGCTTTTCGGTCAGCCCCCGTCCGTGAGAGGCATTCTCGCCATTGATGATCACAAAATCAAACTGATAGCGGCGCTTTAGATCCGGCAGATGGTCTGTCACTGCCCGTCGGCCAGATCGGCCCATCACATCGCCCAAAAACAATATCCGCATATATGCGCCCTATTCGGCAGCGCTAAAGCGCCGTACTCCGTTTTCCGTAACCACCATATCCAAGGGCACATCATGCGTGTCACGCGGCAGATGGTCAAATTCCTGCACGCCAAAGGCGTAGCCCACCAATAAGGGCTTTTGCGGCCAGGAGGCAAGGCTGCGATCATAATATCCGCCGCCATAGCCAAGCCGCGTGCCTTCTTTGTCAAACCCCAAAAGCGGCGTCACCACAATGTCGGGGATAACTTTTTGTGCCGTTTCCGGCGGGGCAAGCGTGTTAAAGCCATTGGGCACCAAAGGATCAGTCGGCGACCAAAGCCGCATTTCCAGCGGCAAACCGCGCCCCATCACCACAGGCAAACACACTTTGTGCCCGTCATCCATAAAATGGCTGAGCAGTGGCGTGCAATCCAGCTCATCGCGGATGGCCCAATAAATGGAAATGGTTTGCTCAAATGGCACAGGCACGGCAGCGATAAAAGTTTCAGCAGCGGCGCGCGCAGCCTCTTTTCGAAATGAGCTCGACAGCCCGCCACGCTTTTCATGCGCTTCGGTGCGCAAGGCGGCCTTGCGGGCATCAATCGCCTCTTTCTCGTCGACAGTTTGTTCGCTCAATCTTGTCGCCCCATTAATTAAGTGCCGCCCTGGCCGTCGGAAAACTTGACCCTGGAACCTACAAAAGTAGGTGGGCGCCGTATGAAAAAGCCCACGAGCCTAATCAGTGACAGCTCCCTTAAGGATCGGTAAGGCCCCGTGGATGCTAGTTTCCGGCACGAACCGGGCAGCGGGTTAGATATAGTGAAGACAAGGGCAAAACGAAACCCCAAATCATCACTTTCGATAAATTTGGATTAAGCGTCTTTTTCAGCGTCGAGTTCTAGCTGTTTCGCAAGGGTTTCCACGCGCTCGGCAATCATCATCACCTGATTGGCAAAGTTCTCTTCCAATTGATCACGATCAGCAATCAGATTGTTCGATTTTGCTGAAAGCTGTTCCAATGCGCTCTTCGCATTTTTCAACTCATCTTCCAGCGCCTTCATGTCGTCCATAACGGTGATTGCGGCCATCACTGTAAGCCGCACATCACCCACTTCGCCAAATTCCGATTTTAGCCCCTCTACGTAGGTTGAGAACCGATCCGCCAAACCACGCACATGGCCTTCTTGACCATCTTCACACGCCATGCGGTATTTGCGTCCATCAATTTCAACCTGAATCTCAGCCATAAATCTTAGTCCCGCTACGCCTCATCTTCCCCATTCAGGGCAACTTGAACTTTTTCCATCGCCCGCATGATGCGCGCAGACACGTCTTTGGCAGATTCCTCCACCGTACGCGCATAGGCCCGGGTTTCGTCCAGTTCGCTGGCCAACCGCGATCGATCTGTTGCCAGATTTTGCACCTGATGCTCGATATTGCTGGCATCACGCACTTTGGTTCTCGCATGGTGTGCCAAGCGCTCCAGCCGATCCAACGCTGTATCTAGCCGCCGATTGGCGTCTTCAATTGAATATTTTTGCTCGCCCATAATCGTCCAACACTCAAGAATAGGTATGGCTACCTACGCCGAACTTTATTTTGATTCTCATCGATGTATAGCTAAAAGCTCACCTAAAAGACCATATTCGACTAGCTTTGTACAATAAGTTTGGCGAAATTGGGGGAATTGACTCCAAAGGAGTACCTGCTATGAGTGCGCCAATAAATATCTTGCTTTAGCAAACGATCAACTCGGGGCAGCATTTAAATGACTGATCTAGCCAAAACAAGCGCAATGGCCAATGCAATTCGCGCACTCTCTATGGACGCGGTTCAAAAAGCCAATATCGGGCATCCGGGCATGCCGATGGGCGCAGCCGACATTGCGACGGTCTTGTTTACCAAAATCATGAAATTCGACCCCAAAGCGCCAAACTGGCCCGATCGGGATCGTTTTGTGCTTTCAGCCGGCCACGGCTCCATGTTGCTTTATTCTGCCCTGCACCTGCTCGGCTATGAAGATATGACCATGGAGGAAATCAAGAATTTCCGCCAACTCGGTTCTAAAACCGCTGGTCACCCTGAATATGGCCACGCCACGGGCATCGAAACCACAACAGGCCCACTTGGCCAAGGCATCTCCAATGCTGTTGGCATGGCCATGGCAGAAGCCAAAATGGCCGCCGACTTTGGCGACGATCTGGTTGATCACTACACTTACGCCATCGCTGGCGATGGGTGCCTGATGGAAGGCATCAGCCAAGAAGCCATCACTTTGGCAGGTCACCTCAAGCTGAATAAGCTGATCGTAATTTGGGACGACAATGACATCACCATCGACGGTAAAGTTTCTTTGTCTGACTCCACCGATCAGCATGCGCGCTTCCGTGCCGCTGGTTGGCACACCATCGCAGTAGACGGCCATGATGAGGACGCGGTTGAAAAGGCTATTCTTGAAGCCCAGAAATCTGACAAGCCCACCATGATCGCCGCAAAAACCGTGATCGGCTTTGGCGCACCAACAAAAGCAGGCACATCCGCTGCCCACGGCGCGCCCTTGGGTGACGAAGAAATCGCTGGCGCCCGCGCCGCCCTTGGCTGGGATCACCCACCATTTGAAATTCCTGAAGAAGTGTTGGACGCATGGCGCTTGGCTGGCTGTCGCTCCACAAAACACCGCACCGCTTGGGAAGAACGTTTAGCTGAAAAAGATGCTGACACACGTGGTGAATTTGAACGTCGCTTGAGCGGCGAACTGCCATCAAACTTTGCGTCTGTTGTTAAAGACTTCAAGCACAAGCTGGCCGACGAGAAGCCAAAGATCGCTACCCGCGTGGCCTCCAACAAGGCGCTCGACGTGATCAATGGCATTATGCCGGAAATGTTTGGCGGCTCAGCTGATTTGACCGGGTCCAACAACACCAAGTCGGGCGAGCAAGGCATTTTCACTGCTGAAGACCGCTCTGGCAATTATGTTTATTACGGCATTCGTGAGCACGGCATGGCCGCAGCCATGAACGGCATTGCGCTGCATGGCGGCCTGATTCCTTACGGCGGCACCTTTATGGTGTTCACCGACTATTGTCGTCCATCCATCCGCTTGGCGGCCTTGATGGGCATTCGCTCTATCTTTGTGATGACCCACGATTCAATTGGCTTGGGTGAAGATGGCCCAACCCACCAGCCTGTAGAGCATTTGACCGCTCTGCGCGCCATTCCAAATCTTTCTGTATTCCGCCCGGCGGACGCCACAGAAACACTGGAATGCTGGGAATTGTCGCTTAAGCAAAAAGACAAGCCATCCATTCTGTCCCTGACCCGTCAGGGCGTGCCCGCAGTGCGCACCGAATTTAATTCGGAAAACCGCTGCGCCAAAGGGGCCTATGTGCTCAAGGGTAATGAAGATGCTGATGTGGTGCTGTTTGCCTCCGGTTCAGAAGTGTCCGTGGCCATGGATGCTGCCAAAGAGCTGGAAAATCAAAAAGTCAGCGTACGCGTTGTGTCTGTGCCATCCATGGAATTATTTGAACAGCAATCCAACGATTATAAGGCGCAAATCTTTGGCAATGCCAAAGCCCGCGTGGCCGTTGAAGCAGGCATTGAGATGAGCTGGCAGAAATTCTTGGGCCCAACAGGTAAATTTGTTGGCATGGATTCTTTCGGTGCAAGTGCGCCGGGCAACCAACTGTTTGAACACTTTGGTATTACGGCCAAAGTCGTGGTTGATGCCGCACTTTCCCAACTCTAATTTACGCAAAAATTTTCCTTCCCTCGCATTTGGAGAACAAAAATGGCAGTACGGGTAGCAATTAACGGTTTTGGTCGCATCGGCCGCAATGTGTTGCGTGCGATCATCGAATCTGGACGCACCGACATCGAAGTCGTCGCGATCAACGATCTGGGACCAGTGGAAACCAACGCACACTTGATCCGCTATGACAGTGTGCACGGCAAATTCCCAGGTGAAGTTAAAGTTGACGGCGACACCATCGACGTTGGCCGCGGCCCGATGAAAGTTTATGCCATCCGTGATCCAAAAGAATTGCCTTGGGGCGAATTGGACATTGATGTGGCCATGGAATGTACCGGCATTTTCACCGCCCGTGACAAAGCTGCGATGCATTTGGAAGCTGGCGCAAAGCGCGTGTTGATTTCTGCACCAGGCGCCAATGCCGACATCACTGCTGTTTATGGCGTGAACCATGACCAGATCACAGCTGAGCACAAAGTGATCTCAAACGCATCATGCACCACCAACTGCTTGGCCCCATTGGCCAAAGTGTTGCACGAAAAAGTGGGCATCGAAAAAGGCATGATGACCACGATCCACTCTTACACAGGTGACCAGCCAACTTTGGACACCATGCATAAAGATTTGTATCGTGCCCGCGCCGCTGCCATGTCCATGATCCCAACATCTACGGGCGCGGCGAAAGCTGTTGGCCTTGTGTTGCCTGAACTGAATGGCAAGTTGGACGGCATGTCAGTTCGTGTACCAACACCAAACGTTTCAGTTGTGGATTTGAAGTTCATCTCTTCACGCGACACCACAGCTGAGGAAGTAAACGAGATCGTTAAAGCCGCTGCTGAAGGCGAGCTCAAAGGCGTGTTGGATTTTGATCCTGAATCAAAAGTTTCAATCGACTTCAACCACGACCCACATTCCTCAAACTTTGCGTCACAACAAACCAAAGTGATGGATGGCAATCTGGTTTCCGTAATGAGCTGGTACGACAATGAATGGGGCTTCTCCAACCGCATGTCCGACATGGCGGTGGTTGTTGCCAAAACCATCTAAGCATCAATTGCATTTCTAAATGTTGAAGGGGCCTTTTGAGGCCCCTTCTTTTTAGCTATGATCGCAATCAACTGATTTGGCCCTTTTTCCAATGGGAAACAAAATGACCGACTTTAAAAAACTCGAAGATTTCGACTTCAACGGCAAGAATGTTTTGGTGCGCGTGGATCTGAATGTGCCCGTTGCAAATGGAATGGTGACCGACTCCACACGGATTGAACGGCTCGCCCCAACCATGTCCTACATCATCGAACATGGCGGCAAGCCAATTCTGCTTTCCCACTTTGGCCGTCCAAAAGGTCAGGTGAACAAAGACATGTCATTGGCCGTTGTCGTGTCCGGCATCAAACAAGCGTTTGGCCAGCCTGTTGAGTTTGTCGACACGGATTGGACAGACGTGAGCGCCGCAAAAGATCAAATCGCCAAAGGCGCTGCGGGCACCATTTTCGTGATGGAAAACACCCGTTTCCATCCTGGTGAAGAAGCCAATGATTTGGCATTGGCCAAGCGCATGGCCAGCCTCGGCGATATCTATTTGAACGACGCCTTCTCGTCTGCCCACCGGGCCCATGCTTCCACCGAAGCCCTCGCCCGCGAGCTGCCCTCTGGCGCAGGTCGCGCGATGGAAGCTGAATTGTCGGCCCTGCAAGCTGGCCTCGGCAATCCAAAAACACCTGTGGTCGCCATTGTGGGCGGCGCGAAAGTCTCCACCAAACTCGATCTGCTGGAAAATCTTTTGAAAAAGGTTGAAGGCTTGGTGATTGGCGGTGGCATGGCCAACACATTCCTGCATGCAGAAGGCGTGGATGTTGGTAAATCCTTGTGCGAAAAAGACTTGGCAGAAACCGCCCGGCGCATTTACGACAAATCGGCCGATGAAAATTGCGCCATTATTTTGCCTGTTGATGGCGTTGTGGCCTGGCACTTTGAAGCCAACGCCCCCCACCGCACCTATGGCCTTGAAGCCATGGACAAAGAAGGCATGATTTTGGACGCTGGCGAAAAATCAATCGAGCGCATCAAAGGCGCAATTGACGAAGCCAAAACCGTGATCTGGAATGGACCGCTGGGCGCATTTGAGCTGGACCCGTTTGGCCACGCCACCATTGAGGTGGCCCGCTATGTGGCAGAACGCACCAAGCAAGGCAAGCTGGTATCTGTTGCAGGCGGTGGCGACACGGTGGCCGCCCTCGCTAAAGCGGGCGTGGTGAACGATTTCACCTATGTTTCAACCGCAGGCGGCGCCTTCCTCGAATGGATGGAGGGCAAGCCCCTCCCCGGCGTCGAAGCACTGAAAGCATAAAACAAAAAGCCCCGCATCTCGCGGGGCTTTTTTTATTTTTGCTGCGCGCGAAACGCGGTCACCGGCAGGCCGCCAATGCCCCAATTTTCCAAGGGCACCTCGTCGATAACCACAAAAGTGGTCGCAGGATCTTTGTTCAGCACTTGCTGCAACAAATCGGTGGTGCCTTTGATCAGCGCCTTTTTCTGCGCTGCGGTGACGCCTTCATCGGTCACTTCAATATGAACGTACGGCATTAGCGCGCTCCTTTTTCAATATGGAAAATTTTTGCCATGATTTTCCATGCGCCGTCTTCGCGAACCAGCGTTAGAAAATCAATGAAGTTGGTGGCCCCGATTGTGCAACGCACCTGCGCAAATGCGGTATTTTCGCCCGCAACCTGAATTTGATCGATCACATCGCGCCGCGCTTCATTGCGTGACGCAGGCGATTGCCGCTTGGCCAGCACCTCAAAATAAGTGGGCATGTCCCGATGAAGCAGCGGGCTTTCATCTGCGGTCGCATAAACCGCCTTGGGATGAAAGAGCGTTTTGAACAACGCGACATCACAATTATATAGCCCATCGAAATAGGCTTGAAGCACCGGCAATATCGCGGCGATCTGATCGCCCATGGGCGCCGGATCGGTCCTGAGAGATGGAGTATGCTGCATGATTTTTCCTTTGTTGGGGGCAACGACCTCAATCTAGACATAAGGTTTCCATTGACAACCCAGTAACTGTTGGTAACCTCTAGAATGAAGTTACCGCGGGGTAACCTTATGCAGGCGCGCATGGCCCGGTTGCTTCCCCTTGTCGATGAACAATTGCCCGTGCCGCCCCGTTCGACAACCATTTAGGCCGCTCATGTCACTCAAGGTTCGGAAAAATCACAGCCCACCGCCGCCAGAAACCTGCGCACTCACCGATTGCCTTGCGCTTATATCGGGCGCATGGGCGCCAAATGTCATTTGGCACCTGCGCGCGGGGCCAAGACGCTTCAATGAATTGCGCATCGACATTCCGCCAGTTTCCGCAAAAGTGCTTTCGGCGCGTCTGAAAGAACTGACCGCCCGTGGCGTTGTTACACGCACCGTGCAAGCCACCTCTCCCCCCTCGGTGGAATATGAACTCACCTCTTTAGGCGCGGAGCTGGTGCCTGCCCTGGCGGCCATTGTTGAGGTCGGCCACAAATTGAAAACACAGACTTGATACTGCCATGTTTCATGCGCATCTTCACGGGGCAACAAATGCGCAAGGAGATGCGGCATGAAGGCCTATATTTGCGAAAAGTACGGCTCAACAGATCAGCTGCACCTGCAAGACGCGGAAATGCCGACGCCCAAGGCCGATGAAATATTGGTCAAGGTCCATGCCACATCTCTAAACTCTTGGGATTGGGACAAACTGCGCGGCCATATCTTCACCCGTATCGAAAGCCCGGGCCGCCCGCAGGATCGTATTTTGGGCGGTGACGTGTCCGGTGTTGTTGCCGAGGTCGGCAGCGAAGTCGCCGAATTTGCCGTGGGTGATCACGTTTTTGGCGACCTGTCTCAAAGCGGTTGGGGCGCCTTCGCCGAATATGCCACCGGAAAGGCAGCGTTTTTCGCAAAGATGCCGCCCGCCTTGAGCTTTGAAGAAGCCGCCACCTTGCCGCAAGCCGGTCTACTGGCGCTCCAATCCATCCGCGATGAAGGAAATGTCCAACCCTGCATGCACGTGTTGGTCAATGGCGGCGGCGGCGGTGCTGGCATGTTTTGCATCCAGCTGGCCAAGCATTTTGGCGCAACCGTTCATGCGGTCGATAAGGCCGAAAAGCTGGACGCTATGCGCGCCTTCGGCGCCGATCATGTATATGATTTTCGAGAAACGGACTTTACCAAACTCGAACAAAAGTTTGATGTGGTGGTAGATGCGGTGGCCAATCGCGGGCCCAATGCCTGCTTTCGCGCCCTCAAATCGCACGGCAAATATGTCGTGATGGGCGGCACCAGTTTTAGCTTACTGCGCCTTTTTCTGGCCAGCCGCAGAAAGCGCGACGACGGCAAAAAAATCAGCATTCTGATGTGGCAGGTCAATCCCGAAGATATGACAATTCTCGCTGAAATGGTTTGTGCCAAACAAATCAAATGTTTTATCGAGCACATATATCCGTTTGAGCAGCTCAGAGGGGCCATGGCCGCGCAAAGCAAACAGGCCGCGCAGGGCAAACATGTGGTGCATATTGAACCCGAACGCGACGGATCATCCCCCTATCCTCAATCTAAATAGCTGAAATTTAATTGCTTTTTTACCAGCACAGCTGACTTGCGTCAAAAATTTATGTCTATGTGTCAAATATATTTGACACTGTGAATGGAATACATTACATAGTGGACAACAAACACGACACCAAGTCATATATTTTCGACGCAAAGGACAGCAAAATGTCTTATCATGAACGCAACATCGTCACCTATCTAATCTCCGGCATCATTGTGATGACCATCTATAGTTTTTATATGCTCGACCTCTACCAAGCCGGGCTGCTGGATGGCCCGGATGCTGGCATTGAACTGGGATGGAGCGCCCTCAAACTGATCGGCGGGTCCATCATTGTAACCGTCGTCATTTCTGTGCTGGTGAGCATCGCGAATGCCATCATCACCAAAGAAAGCGATTTCGACAAAGCGGACGAGCGCGACAAGCTGATTGATCTGGTCGGCATGAAAGTGGGTTTCATCACCTTTTCAATCTTTTTTGTCACCGGCATGATCTGGCTCGCATTGGGCGCCCCCATGCAATACATCCTGCTGGGCAGCATCTACGCCATGTTTTTTGCCAGCCTCATTGAAGGCGCCACCCGCCTGGTGCTCTATCGCCGGGGGTTTTAATCATGGCTAAAAAAACCAACAAAGGTCAGCTCACCAACAATATCAGGCGCTTGCGCTTTGATCATGATGAGATGAGCCAGAAGGTACTGGCCGAAAAGGTCGGTGTCTCCCGCCAAACCATCGTGGCAATCGAGGCGGCCAAATATTCCCCTTCGCTCGAACTGGCGTTCCAAATTGCTCATGCTTTTGAAACGCCAATAGAAGAGGTGTTTGGCTACATACCGCCACCACCCGAATAGAAATTCCTTTCGGTGCGGGCAACCGCACCACCCCAACAGCTTAATTCCATTTGGATTCACTTGATGCCCTCAAGATTGAAAGCGATATTCCTATGTCCAAAATTCAAACGAAGCCTAGAATATCAAATTGGCGCCTACCGCTATTTCTATTCATATTCGGCCTCGTCAACATTGCGTTTGGCACCATCCAGCTCAGCTCCATCGCCATCGGCCCTGCCGCTGACGGAGCGCTCAATGAGATGACTTCGCCACAATATTTCATCACCCCAGTACCGGTGATCTTTCACATCGTGTGCGGCATCTTTTTCAACGTGCTCGCCCCGCTGCAATTCGTGCCCGCCCTGCGCAAACGGGTCCCAAAATTTCACCGTTGGTCCGGCCGACTATTGCTCATTGCCGGGTTGGGCGCCGCCGCCAGTGGCATGTATATGAACCAGTTTTTCCCCGCCTTCGGCACAGGCTGGAAATACGCTGCAGTACTCATCTTTTCGTTCGGCATGATCGCTTCATTATTGCTTGGCCTGCGGGCCATCCTCAATCGTGACGTGAAATGCCACAATGAATGGATGATGCGCGCGGTGATGATCAGCCTTGGCCCCGCCACCCAGCGTTTATTGATCCTGCCGATTTATTTCGCCACAGGACAAATGAGTATTTTGATGATCGAAATCGTCATGTGGGCCGGGTTTTTGATCAATATCGCCGTGGGCGAAATGATCCTGCGCAGCCACTACAAACCAAGAAAGGCACTCCGTCATGCCGCAGCAGAGTAGTTTTTGGAACAAGCAAGCAACCCGTTATGACGCTGCAATCTCAGACCATGACGCACAATATGCAACGCGGCTGAACCAGCTCAAACAATTGATCAAACCGACCGATGTTGTTTTGGACTTTGGTTGCGCGTCGGGCGAGATCGCCCTTGATCTGGCCCCCCACGTCAAGTCAATCGAAGGCATCGATCCCGCAAATGCCATGATCGAACTTGCCTACAACAAAGCCGCAAAACGCGACATTAGAAATGCAAGTTTTCTCACCGCGGACATCTTCGACCCCCGCTTAGAGCCAGAAAGCTATGATGCAATTTTGGCATTCAACGTCATGCATTTGGTCAAAGACCATCATGAAGTCATCCACCGGGCAAAAACATTGCTGAAACCCGGCGGCATGTTGTTTGTCGAAACCCCATGCCTTGGTGAGTTCACCTGGTGGAAACGCCACATCATTTTAACCGCCAGCGCATTGCGCCTCGCGCCCTTTATCCATGTTTACAAGTTTGGCGAACCTGAAGCCGAACTCAAAGCACATGATTTTCAAATCCTCGGTGCACGGAATGCACCTGAACAAGATTGCCGCGCGTCCATCGCGGCACAAAAACCAACAGAATGAGCCATCAAATGACAAATGAAACAATGAAAGCCCTCTATCAAGAAAGCTTCGGCGGCCCCGAAGTGCTCGAAATTCGCGAGGTGCCAAAACCGAAACCAGCAGACAATGAAATTTTGATCAAGGTCGAAGCTGCCCATATGGGCAATGGCGACCAGATTGCGCGCACGGGCAATTCGCCTTGGCCCCTAATGAAAATCCCGGCAAAAATCATCATGGGTTTTTTCAAGCCGAGGATCAAAATTCCCGGCGGCGAGTTCGCAGGAATCGTTGAACGCGTCGGGCAAAAAGTGACCCAATATAAAGTTGGCGACCGCGTCTTTGGCTTTACCGACATGCAATTTGGCGCGCACGCCCAATTTGTTACCTTGCCGGAAAAAGCGCCGATTACCCTTCTGCCTGAAGGCGTATCTTTTGACGCGGGCGCCGCCATTGGCGGCTCTAACGCGCAAACAGCGATGCACTTCATCAATGTCGCCAACATACAAAAGGGTGAACAGGTGCTGATCAATGGCGCTTCAGGCGGTATTGGGCGGGTTGCGACCCAACTCGCCAAAGCCAAAGGCGCAACGGTAACTGGCACCTGTTCCGCACAAAACAAAGAATTGGTTCTGGCCCTCGGCGCAGATGAAGCAATCGATTATCGCGAAACCGACTTCACCACACAGGGCAAAAAATATGATGTGATCATCGACTGCGCAGGGTTTTTACCATGGCGCAAAGTTGAACCTGTTTTGACAGCAAAGGGTCGGCATTTGCTCGCCATGTTTGGCTTTTCGCATCTGTGGAAACAGCGTCAAACCAAGGGCAAAGGCGGCAAACAGCAATTGTGTGTGCTCGCGCCATCATCGCCCGACAAGCTTGAAGAAATTGCCAATCGCTTGGCTGACGGCTCCCTCAAGCCAATCATTTCTCATCGCTTTCCAATGAACAAGGCCATCGATGCGGCCTGGGCATATGAAAACAAAACCCGGGAAGGCTGCATCGTCTTCCACCCGCAAGAATGGAACGCCTGATGCAAATACAACGCCTCATTTCAATCCTAACCACCTCTTTTCAAGCCCACATGCTTTTGTGGGATCAACTCAATAGGCTGAACAACGCCATCGTGACTTTGTCTGGAGAATAAAATGTCTACTCAATATCACACCGATCCACGCAAGCTGACCATACTGGCCGCCATTTGCTATCTCATTTTGTTGATCGCCGGACCAATTGGCCTCATGTATATGCCCGAACAAATTGTGGTGGCGGGCGATGCAACCCAAACCGCACAAAATCTGCGCAGCAATATGGGCGTCTTCCATGCCGGGCTTTTGGCGCAGATCACGATTGTCATCACTGAGGTCATTTTGACAGCATTGCTTTACGTTCTGCTCAAACCAACCAGCCAAACCACCGCTCTTATGGCAGCGTTCGCGCGTCTGGTGATGACGGTGGTGATGGCAATCAATGTGATGACTTTATTGATGATGGCGCATGCCGCCAGTGGCGCGAGCTACCTATCCGCGTTTACGCCTGAGCAGTTGGATGGTTTGGTGCTGTTCTTCTTTGAGTTCCACAACACAGGCACAATCGCATGGCAATTGCTGTTCGCCGTCCACATGCTTTTGCTTGGCCTATTGGTTCTTCGCTCGGGCTATTTGCCGCGCTTTCTTGGCCTCGCCCTAATCATCGGCGCACCAAGCTACGCCCTCGATAGCTTTGGCCAGATCTTCGGGCTGATGGATTTATCCGCCTATGCTTTGGCCACCAATGTGTTGCTCGGCGCTTCTGCAATTGGCGAAGTTGGCCTGGCGATCTGGTTCGGGTTTAAAGGCGTCAACAAAGACAAATGGCAACAGCAAATGAGCTGCTAAGCCAAACCGAAAAATGAGGGGTGGTTTGCATCACCCCTCCAAGCCAATTCAAGCGCCAGCCCGCGCTGGCCGCGCCACATCATGGCTATACACAAATATGGTTACCGCCCGAGCAGCGCGAAAAATCGCATAAAAACAAGGCATAAGCGGCAAAAAATCATACCAAATTGATACCACCCTCACCGAAAAGTCTATATCGACTTTGCGGCCAATAAACGCCAGAACGCGGATAAGAATTGTCCAATTCAGGAGAGACTTAATGGCCCGCATCACATTGCGCCAATTGCTCGATCACGCTGCAGAACATGATTATGGTGTGCCCGCGTTCAACATCAACAATATGGAACAGGCACTGGCCATTGCCGAAGCGGCGGACAAAACAGATTCTCCTGTCATCATTCAGGCGTCGCGCGGTGCCCGCTCTTACGCGCACGACGTGATGTTGAAACGGATGATGGACGCAATCATCGAGATCTATCCACACATTCCGGTTTGCATCCATCTTGACCACGGCAATGGTCCCGCCACATGCATGACCGCCATCCAGGCCGGGTTCACCTCGGTTATGATGGACGGGTCGTTGGAAGAAGATGGCAAAACACCTGCTGACTGGGACTACAATGTGGGCGTCACCAAAACCGTAACCGACATGGCGCATCTCGGCGGCATTTCAGTTGAAGGCGAACTTGGCGTTTTGGGCAGCCTTGAAACAGGCGAAGGCGACAAGGAAGACGGCCACGGCGCCGAGGGCAAATTGTCCACCGAACAGCTTTTGACTGACCCGGAAGAAGCGGTGAAGTTCGTAAAAGAAACCAAAGTTGATGCCTTGGCGATCGCCATGGGCACCTCGCACGGCGCCTATAAGTTTACCCGCCAGCCGGACGGTGAAATCCTGGCCATGCACGTGATTGAAGAAATTCACCGCCGCCTGCCAGACACGCACTTGGTGATGCACGGCTCTTCTTCCGTGCCGCAAGATTTGCAGGACATCATCAACCAATATGGCGGCGAAATGCCCCAAACTTGGGGCGTGCCTGTTGAAGAAATTCAGCGCGGCATTAAAAACGGTGTGCGCAAAATCAATATCGACACCGACAATCGCATGGCCATGACCGGGCAGATCCGCCGGATCTTGTCAGAACATCCGGGCGAATTTGACCCGCGCAAATATTTGAAGCCTGCTCGTGAAGCCATGACCAAATTGTGCATTGAGCGCCTTGAGCAATTCAACACCGCCGGGCACGCTGGCAAAATCGGAAGAATTATACCTTTGGCCGACATGGCCAACCGTTATGCAGATGGTCAGTTGGATCCGCAGATCAGCTAGGCGTTTAGGGACAGCCTAGCCAGATTCGCGCACGACAGGGGCCATTTGGCCATCTGCTTTTGAACCCCCGCTTTTCATCGAGCGGGGGTTTTTTCTTTGCCGCGAAATGGATAGGGTTGAAATTCATTGATAAAATTCAATTTTCTGCCCAAATTGCAGGTCAACTAACTCAAGCCACCTCAAAGGGAAAAGAAAGCTACGCCCATTATGCAGATCTACCTCATTGTTCCCCCCAACACGGACAAAGCCACACACGAGACCAGCCTTGAGCTGGTGCAAAGCGGCCTTGTGGCGGCCATGCTGATCCAGCGGGGCACATTGGCTGATGATGAATATCGCAAATGGGCAGAAAGCCTGATCGCACCTGCGCAGCAGCATGGTGTCGCCGCGCTTTTGGACAATATGCCAGAGGCTGTGCAAAGCCTCAAAGCGGATGGCGCACACCTGACCCAAGGGGCAAAAGAAACTGGCGCGTGGAGCAAAAAGCTAAAGCCCGACGCGATTGTGGGGGCAGGCGAAATCTTCTCCCGTCATGATGCCATGACCAATGGCGAGCAAAATGTCGATTACATCTTTTTCGGCCATCTTGACCCCAGCAAAAACATCGATGATGAGGAAACCGCCGAAATGGCCAATTGGTGGGCAGAAACCTTTGAAGTGCCAACCGTTGGCTTTGTGACCAGCCTTGAACTGTTGAGCAAGCAGGTCGAGTTTTGTGCGGTGCGGGAACAGGTGTACGAGGCCGATAATCCATTGGCGGCCCTCAAACAAATCCACAATAGTGTGAATTCAAAATGAGCTGGTCAGTTGAAAAATTGGCGCCCGCGCTCTTGCTCTCTTGCGCTTTAACCGTGCCGGTGGTTGCGCAAGATACGCCGCCCGCTGAGCCGCCTGAAAGCAACAGCGAATTGGACGAGGCACAAACCACCGAAACCCCGCACGGTCCAGTTGACGAAGCCTATGGCGCGTTTCAACGGGGCATGTATCTCACCGCCCTGGCATTGGCGCTGCCCCGCGCCAAAGAAGATGATGCCGCAGCCCAAACACTTATCGCAGAGATTTATGCCAACGGCTTTGGCGTCGATCGAAACCTTGAGCGCGCTGCCGGCTGGTACGAGATTGCCGCCAAAAATGGCGACTCCCATGCCGCATTCCAGCTTGGGCTGATGTATCAATCCGGCGATGGCGTCAGCCAAGACCGGGAAAAGGCAGCCACATTTATCAAACAGGCCGCAGAGGCAGGGCTGCTCGAAGCCAAATACAATCTGGCGCAACTGCATATCGAAGGACGATATGTGGAACCCAACCTGTCCTATGCTGCCCAATTGCTCAGCGAAGCGTCTGCGCAAGGACTTGCCGAAGCCCAATATGATTTGGGCATTCTGGTAATGGAAGGTGCCGGCGTAGAGCCAGACCCACAACGCGGCGCTGAATTGATCGGCACAGCCGCCAGCAAAGGCCTGATCGCGGCCCAAATCGAATATGCAACTTTGCTGACTTTGGGCAAGGGCGTGCCACAGGACTTCAAAACCGCATTTTTATGGTATGAACGTGCCGCACAACAAGGCAACCCCGTGGCACAAGCCCGGTTGGCCCGATTTTACGCCGCAGGCGAAGGCACGCAAAAGAACATTGTGGAAGCCGCAAAATGGCGGGCGCTGGCGCGCCGACAGGGGCTGAACGATGAAACCTTAGACAATTTGTTGGCGGGCGCAGACAAACAGATGATCGCTGAAGGCGAAGAATGGGCCAAAGTATGGCCCGCCGCACCGTCAACAACTGAAGCCGACAATTAAGCATTTACCGCGCTTTTACGCCTGAAACCGCTTTGCCACTTGCACTAGAGCCAATTCTGAGGCAAAAGGCAGGCCAATGTTTTTCGATGGCGCTCGGCCCCATCACTCGTTAAATCTGTCAAAGGCATATCCATGAAACTCAATGGCAATGAAATTCGCCCAGGCAACGTGATTCAGCATAAAGGTGCGTTGTGGGTTGCGGTGAAAGTGCAAAGCGTTAAGCCCGGCAAAGGGGGCGCATTCGCCCAGGTTGAGCTTAAAGACATCGTTTCCGGCACCAAACTGAACGAGCGCTTCCGCGCTGCTGAAACAGTTGAAAAAGTGCGGTTGGAGCAAAAAGACTATCAGTTCCTTTATGCCCAGGGCGACATGCTGGTATTTATGGACAATGAAAGCTATGAACAGCTTGAATTGCCCATCGAATTTGTTGGCGACCGTGCAGACTTTTTGCAAGACGGCATGAACGTGACCGTTGAAAGCCATGAAGGCAAACCTTTGGGCATTTCCTTGCCACAGTTTGTCACCTTGGCGGTTGCGGAAACCGAACCCGTTGTCAAAGGCCAAACCGCTGCCAACTCGTTCAAACCAGCGATTTTGGAAAACGGGATCAAAGTTATGGTGCCGCCTTTCGTTGGTCAGGACGAAAAAATCGTGGTCGACACAAACGAAATTACTTATTCAAAACGCGCCGACTAGGACAATTCTATAATGGCTCAATCTGCCCTTCTAACAATTATGACTGCTGCGGCCCGCAAAGCAGCGCGGTCGCTCAAGCGAGACTTTGGCGAGGTGGAAAACCTGCAAGTGTCGCGCAAAGGGCCAGCGGATTTCGTATCCGCTGCCGATAAGCGTGCGGAAAAAGCCATTTACGAAGAGCTGCACAAGTCGCGCCCAAGCTATTCTTTCTTGATGGAAGAAGGCGGCGAGGTGGAAGGCACGGACGGCCAGCACCGCTGGATCATTGATCCGCTCGATGGCACCACCAACTTTTTGCACTCCATCCCCATGTTTGCGATTTCCATTGGGCTTGAGCGCAACGGCCAAATGGTCGGCGGCGTGATTTACAATCCGATCACGGACGAGCTGTTCACCGCTGAACGGGGCAAAGGCGCCTTTTTGAACAATCGCCGCCTGCGCGTTTCCGGCCGCATTCACTTGGCCGATGCAGTGGCCGTTACCGGCATCAAGCAAACCACAAATGTGCGTAACGACACACAGACCATTTCAGAAGTTGCGGCCATCAATGCCGCCTCTTCCGGTGTGCGACGCACAGGTTCTGCCGCCCTCGACCTGGCCTATGTGGCCGCAGGCCGTTTTGATGCCATGTGGGAACGCGATTTGGCCCCATGGGACATTGCCGCAGGCTTGTTGATGGTGCGCGAAGCTGGTGGCCTTGTCACCGACTTGAACAACAAAGATATCAAGCCCGAAAGCGGCTCGATTTTGGCGGCGAACGAGAAACTGCATGCGCAAATGCGCAAGGCACTTAAAGCCGCTTAACAGCTGGCATCATATCCCTGCCATAGTTCGCAGCAACACTCATCAGCGCGTCGTGCAAACGGCGCGCTATTTGCGTTTTGGCTCAACTATGCCCGATTGGCAATTTGGTATTGTCACACAAGAGCACACTCTCTAGAATCGCGACATAAGTGGTTCGCACTTTCGGGGAAGAGGGAATTTTTGAAGTATGGCACCGTCTTACGATCCTTATCGTTTATCCAGCCCAACCATCTATCTCATCAAAATGATCATCTTTTTGATCATTGTGGCCATGATCGGGATTATCCTCGCCCCACAATTGACTGAGGCCTTCTGGTCCAACCCGTTCATCAATTTGGTGATTTTGGGGGCGTTGTTCGTGGGCATTGTGCTCAGCTTTATTCAAGTGATCCGCCTATTCCCTGAAGTGAACTGGGTGAACGGATTGCAGGACGGCAACCCTAACTCCGGTCAACCCCGGCTCTTGATGCCGGTTGCCGCGATCTTGCGCGACCATTTGGGGGAAACCGTCATCACCCCCGCTTCAATGCGATCTATTTTGGATTCTGTGGGCAACCGCCTGGACGAGGCCAAAGACACCTCGCGCTATCTAACCGGCCTACTCGTGTTCCTCGGCCTGTTGGGCACATTTTATGGCTTGCTGCAAACGGTGAGTTCGGTCGGCGATGTCATCGCCTCACTTGATGTCACCAACAGCGATTCCGGCAATTTGTTTTCCAATTTGAAAGATGGCTTGGAAGCGCCTTTGTCTGGCATGGGCACCGCCTTTGCATCCTCCCTGTTCGGCTTGAGCGGCTCGCTGATTTTGGGCTTTTTGGATTTGCAGGCCAGCCAGGCGCAAAACGCGTTCTATACCGATCTGGAAGACTGGATGTCATCCATGACCGAGCTGGACCACCCCATGACCCAAATGCAGGCCAACCAAATGGGTGTCGACGATTCAAGCATGCAAGCCATGGTGGAGCAGCTGGGCGCCACCATGCAAAATTCGTCCTCGTCGCAAAACGCCATCCGCGCCATGGCGGAGTTGGCCCACGGCCTCGACGGGTTGACCAAGCTTATCCGCAAGCAACAAGAGGATTTGCGCGTCCACATCAACGACCAGGCCGAAAACAACGCGCAAATGCGCAAGCTGGTTGATGCATTGCTGCAATCGGTTGAAGACGAACAGTCCGAGAAAAAAGACAAGGGCAAAGGGGACGCATAAATGGCTCTTTCCCGCTCCCGCCGCCAAGCCCGTCAGGATTATTGGCCCGGCTTTGTGGATGCCATGGCCAGCCTGTTGCTGGTCATCATCTTTCTTCTGTCCGTGTTTATGCTGGCGCAGTTTTTCCTCAGCCAGGAAATCTTGGGCAAAGACACAGCACTCACCCGGCTGAACTCACAGATTGCTGAGTTGACCGAACTGCTGCAATTGGAACGCGCCAATTCTGACGATTTGGAAGCCACCATTGCCTCTCTCTCCGCCACATTGGCCGGGACGGAAAGCGAACGCGATCAGCTGCAAAGCCAGCTACAGGGGCTCGGCGCAGGGGTATCCGACAAGGATGAGCGCATCGCAACACTCACCAGCGAATTGGCAGACGAGCGCGAAATGAGCGATGAAGCAACGGCGCAAGTCGCCTTGCTCAACCAGCAATTGTCCGCGCTGCGCTCACAAATCGCCGCCCTTGAACAGGCCTTGGAAGCCAGCGAGCAGCGCGACCTTGAAAGCCGCACGCGCATCTCAGACTTGGGCCGCCGCCTCAATTTGGCGCTGGCGCAACGGGTGCAGGATTTATCCCGCTATCGGTCTGACTTTTTTGGCCGCTTGCGCGAAATTCTGGCGGGCCGCAGCGACATCCGCGTCGAGGGCGACCGCTTTGTGTTCCAATCTGAAGTGCTGTTCAGCGCGGGCAGCGCCGAAGTGGCTGACGCAGGGTTGGATGATTTGAACGCCTTGGCGAGCGCCATCAAAGAGCTGGAAAACGAAATCCCACCTGAAATTCCGTGGGTGCTGCAAATTGGCGGCCATACGGATAAGCGCCCGATCAACACCCCACGCTTCCCTTCAAACTGGGAGCTTTCCGCCAGCCGTGCCATTTCCGTGGCCAAATATCTGGTGGACCAAGGCATCTCACCACAAAGGCTAGTGGCTGCTGGCTTTGGGGAATTTCAGCCGATCGATGATGGTGACTCAGAAGAGGCCTTCCGCCGAAACCGCCGCATCGAATTTAAACTGACAAACTAAAAGCTCCCTCCCCGCGGTGGGGAGGGTTTAGGGCCGGACGAAAAATGGAAGTTTGCCGGAAAGCCTATTGCTGAAACTGTAGTTTCGCCAGCTCGGCATAGCGGCCGCCCTTGGCGATCAGTTCATCGTGGGTGCCCTCATCGAGCACCTTGCCATCTTCCATCACCAAAATCCGGTCCGCGTTTTTGATCGTCGCCAAGCGGTGGGCGATAACAAGGGTCGTGCGGCCCACCATCAAACGCTCGAGCGCGGCCTGCACCTTGGTTTCGCTTTCCGCATCCAACGCGCTGGTCGCCTCGTCCAGCAACAGGATCGGCGCATCCTTCAGCAGGGCGCGGGCAATGGCCACGCGCTGCTTTTGGCCGCCCGACAGCATCACCCCGCGTTCACCCACAACGGACTCGTAGCCATCTTCCAGCCGCGAGACGAAGTCATCCACGAGCGCTGCTTCCGCCGCCTCGCGCACTTCTTCGTCGGTCGCCTCTGGTTTACCAAAGCGGATATTTTCCGCAATGGTGCCGGAGAACATGACCGAATCTTGCTCCACATAGGCAAAGCGCTGGCGCAATTGCTGAAAATCAGCCTGACGCACATCCACGCCATCCACTTTCACACTGCCGCTTGAGGCATCATAAAAGCGCTGCAACAGTGAAAACAGAGTTGATTTACCCGCACCGGAAGCGCCCACAAGCGCTACGGTTTCACCGGGTTTCACTTCCAGATTAATGCCGTTAAGCACTGGCTCATCCTGCCGCGTCAAATAGCGGAACTCAACGTCCTCAAATTTAACCGTCCCCACAGGGGGTTCAGGAAAACTCAACGGATTGCTGGGTGTTTCTATCGTCGGTTCGGTGGCCAGAATTTCGGTGATCCGTTCGCTGGCCCCCGCGACGGTTTGCAACGTGCCGAGAATTTCAGAAATACCCGTCAGCGTGCCCGTTGCCAGCATGGCATAAATCAAAAACTGGCTAAGTTCGCCAACAGTGATTTGATCCGTCAGCACCAATTGTGTGCCGACCCACACCAATGCAACAAGCGCCGTGGCAGTCAGAAAGATAACAAAGGCAATCATCCCGGCACGCACCAAAAGCCGCGCAACCTCGGATTGATAACTGCCTTCGGCATAGCCCGCATATTCTTCATTGCGGTGCTTTTCCTGGGTAAAGGCCTTGATGGTCTTAATTGCCCCAAATGTCTCCGTTGCCATAGCCGCCAGATCGGCAATGCGGTCCTGCTGGCGCCGCGACAGATTGCGGATATAGCGCCCTAGCCAAACAATGGGAAACACCAAAAGCGGGATCACAACGATGACCGTGGTGGCCAAATAGGGCGAGGTGACAAACATCATCAACACCGCACCAATCAGCATCACACTGGAGCGCAGCACAACTGGCAGGGCCGAATCGAGCGCGCCACGCACAATGCCCACATCGCTGGTAATCCGCGAAATCAACTCGCCTGTGCGGTTGGTGTCGAAAAAAGTGATGTCCATATCCACGAGGTGCTTAAACACCGCCCGCCGAATATCCGTGATCACCCGCATGCCGATAACAGATATAAAATAAAACCGCGCCGCAGACGCCAGCGCCAAAACCCCGGCAATCGCGATGATCACGAAAGAATATTGATTGATGACATCAAGATTTTGGGCAACGAACCCTTCATCAATAATGTTGCCGATCAAAGACGGAATGGTCAGTGAAGCGATTGCCGCCACCAGCAGGAATAATGCCGTAAGCCCCAGGCGCACGGGGTAATGCAGTACAAAGGGCAGCAAAGCTTTAAGCGGCTTCACTCCACTTGCGGGTTGGCGTTCTGACAAAACGATATTTTTCAAACGCTCATCCACCGGCTTTTCCGGCGCCGCACTTTGCTCTGACATATGATCGATCCGATTGGTTTGTGAGCAGTAAAAATAGGTATTGCGCGGTCTAACATCAATAGCGCGCGCACGAAACTCTATGTCCATTGCCAAATTGGGTAAACTCTCTCTTGCGCCCAACGCAATCTTGTTATAGAACCCCGGCAACGAAACGAATTTTGCGGGTCGCGCAGGCATGAATTGCGCCATGAATTGCACGATGACTCGCCTTTACACTTTTTGAAGGTAAGCAAACGATGAAAAAAGATCTTCATCCTGATTATCACATGATCAAAGTGGTCATGACTGATGGCACTGAATATCAGACCCGTTCAACTTGGGGTTCTGAAGGCGATACAATGCAGTTGGATATTGATCCAAAAACGCACCCAGCGTGGACAGGTGGCTCAGGCCAGTTGCTCGACCGTGGTGGCCGCGTGTCTCGCTTTAAAGAGAAATTCAAAGGCATTTTGGGCTAAGCCTCAAAATTCTACTTTGAAAACAAAAACCCGGCCTCGCGCCGGGTTTTTTGTGTTTGGCCTATCAATAGGGCTTAACGCTGAAACGCATCTTTCAGCCGCGCCAATTGGCTGACCACCGGATTGTCTGTGGGGTGTTGTTGTTCTTCTTTTTCCATCGCATCCAGCGCCAAAATCCGCTTATGCAAAGCATCTGCCCGCGCGATCATATCGCGCATCCGGTCCGGCAATAGCGCCCAATCCGCATGTTCGTCACCAATCGCCATAGCGTTTAGTTCCACCCGACGATCCTCATTGCGCGCGTCATCCATCGAGATCTCGCCCTCTTTCACCGCGCGCCGCAGCAGAAGCCAACTGGCCAATTGCATCAATCGCGTGGTGAGTTGCATGCTCTGGCTGGCATAAACCAGCGCCGCATCCCGCCCAAGTGCTTTGGATTCGGCACGACCTTCACCATCGAGATAGCCGGCGACCTCTTCAACCAACGCCATGCCCTCGCGATAAAGCTGGTTAAACCCGCCAGCCTGCACCAGTTTCGGGCCAAGTGATTGTGCGCCTTGCTCGTGTTCGTTCTCGCTCAAGCCAACAGTCCCTTTTTTTCCACGATTAATCGATTGCCGCAGAGTATAGCGGTAAAGGTTTAACAAACAAACATGGCGGTATGCGGGCAAACCCGACCCTGAAATTGCCCCAGAAAAGAAAAAAGAGCCGTCGAAGCGGCTCTCAAAGTTAACAGGGAGGCGTCAAACAGAGTGTAAAAACCGCTCTGCTAGATCCAGACCATGCTGGATAATGGTAAGTTAACCCCATTTGATTAATACAACCTTAATTGGAGTCATTTTTTTAACCTTACTCATTTGCTGCCCCTTAGCCTTAATCAAATCTGACCGGAAAACCTGTTGAACAAACATTTAGATCTTTGGACTAAAAACAGACGAGCCAAAGGGAAACACCGCATGAGAAAATCCAAGCCCACAATGGGGCAAATGCTGATTGAGCAGCTAAAGTCTGGCGATTGGTTGAATGCCGAACGCGTGCGCATTGCGGGCAGCTTTGCGTTCATTGCCTATATTGGGCTGCTGGTGTTTGTGGTGTTTTTCCCAAATGGATTTAAAAGCGCCAACGGGCAATATCTCATTTTAGATTTCAATAGCTTCTGGACTGCAGCCAAGCTGGCATTGGCGGGCGACAGCTTGACCCCTTATAGCGGCCAGCCCTTTTTAGAGCTGCAAAAGGAATGGACCGGATTTCAGGATACTTCGTTTGCCTTTTTCTATCCGCCAACCTGGTTGGTCTATGTCTTGCCGTTCGGCCACTTTTCCCAACCAATTGCATATTTCTTATTCAATTTGATCGGTTTCGGTTTGGTCATCCTTTTTGGCCGCGCACTTTTCAAGAGTTGGAAATCTGCGTTTATCCTCTGCGCGTTTCCAGCTGCCATGAACTGTATGTTGCACGGCCAAAATGGCCTATTGTCTGCCGCCCTACTCGGCGGGGCAATGTTATGCCTGCAACATAGACGTTTTGTGCTGGCGGGCATTTTCATCGGGCTCTTGAGCTACAAACCCCAACTGGGATTGATCATTCCGCTCGCCCTATTGTTCGCACGCCACTGGCACACTTTTCTTTCCGCCGCCGTCACCACAATTGCCATAGCTGTCGTCAGCCTCTTGATATTCGGCCTTGAAACTTGGATGGCCTTTTTTGAGCAATTGCCCATCGCCTCCTATGTATTGCGGAACGGAATTGTTAATTGGGAAAAGATGGTCTCGGTTTACGCTGCACTACGTGTGCTGGGCCTTTCAGATACCTGGGCATCAGCAATCCAAATATTGGTCAGCCTTGCCATCGTGCTGCTTCTTTTCCAAATTTGGCGCCCCAAGCCGCATCACACGCAGCAATCCCAAGCCTACACCGACAAAGAAATGGCCAATCGTTCCGCAATCCTCATCGCCGGGGGATTGGTGTTCACCCCTTTTGCACTCGCATATGATTTCATGATCCTGATCGTGCCGATTGCTTACTTGGTCAAATCTGGTGTGGAAGAAGGGTTCCAGCCTTATGAAAAGACCATCCTGGCGATCATTGTGCTTTTGTCCGCCATTACATCTCGCTTCGCGCTGACAACGGGCATCCCAATCGCGCCGCTTTTACCGCTGGCAATTGTCGGCCTGGGCGCATATCGCCATTGGACGTCCTCATCACACAAAACCATCGACCTTCCGCAGGAAACCAACTAGAGCGCCAACCCCGAAGCTATCGCCAGCAAGGCTTCTTCCGCATTTGGGCGACCAATCAATTGCGCGCCCACGGGCAAACCGTCGGGCGTAAAACCCAAAGGCAAAGTCACGACGGGAAAGCCGAGTAGAGAAATGGCGCCTGTGTAATAAGTCAGCGCATCATAATACCCCAGCGAAAACCGATCGACGCCAAACGAACGATCATAATCACGCACGCCGTTATGATCTTGCACGGGCTGCACATGCTCAAAGGCAGGCATTGGCGTCACTGGTGTGATGATCGCGTCAAGGTTCCCAAAGGCAGATAGCGCCGTCTCAATATAGTCATCCCGTCGCTGAAGCGCCGCTTTGTAGGTCGATTTTGATCGGGCATATCCCTTTTGCACCTGCGCCAGAAAATCCGGAGATCGCCTTGCTGCAGCCCGGCCAAACAGACGCGCCGCCAACCGTGCAACCCAGGGCATTAAGCCGCCTGTTTCATACCCCATCAAAAATGCAAAATCATGCCGCAGAGACGCGGCAAAAATATCCATGTCGACATCGGCAAACTGCACGCCCTGACGCAATGCATTTGCCCGCCATTGGTCGAAGACGGTGCGCACGTCGCGACCCAACGGATGCGCATCGCCATGTGGCAACCAACCGAGTTTGACGTCGGATTTAGAGGGCCCCGACAAGGGCGGTGGCACATCCTCATTGCCGCGCATAAATTGATGCATCACCCATAGATCGTCGGCGGATCGCCCTATGATCCCCGGCCGCGCAAAGTGGGCCAGTGCCGCTGTTTCATTTAACAGCATGCCACGATTGCTGAATTGCCCCTCGGTCGGCACGAGGCTCATCACGCCACAAAAATGCGCGGGTATGCGCAAAGAACCCGATAAGTCTGCCCCAATATCGATAAGGCTGAGCCCCGCCGCCACAGCCGCCGCGCCGCCGCCCGAGCTCCCGCCTGCTGTGCGTGCCAAATCATGGGGATTATTAGTGCGGTGCCCGGCGCCATCCACGGCCTGAAAGTCCAGCGCGAGCGGTGGCATATTGGTGCGACCGATGAAATGGGCCCCATTTTTGCGCAACGCGGCAAGTGCTGGCGCATCTTTTTTGCTCGGGTTTTTAGCCAATTGCCCAAACCCAAACCCCAGCCGTGTCCCGGCAAGATGAAATTGATCCTTTATCGTGACCGGCAGTCCCGCAAGGGGGCCAAACTCCACGTTGGGCAAATCTTCATGCACACAAAAAGCACCAATATCGCCATCAATTTCGCGCCGCCGCAGCTCTAATTGGTGCTTTATGTCAGCGTTGGCTTCTCGCGCAATGTCAGGGCTGTCCGCATAAATGTGACGCAGAGTGGGCAGGTGAAAATTCTCGGTATAAACGGACATGGCAAACTCCTCATATGGAGCTTACCGTTAGCCTGCGTTTGTCATCCCGTCTTTGGCCAATCTTGCTGGATTGGCGTCAACAAGCCTAAAACTTGAACACGGATTCAGCGGCGCTCTTGCTGCTCTTTTTGTCTTCAATGCTCGCTTCAAGGCGCTTGATTTCAGCTTTTAGGGCCTCAATGCGCAACTCCAATTCGTCGATTGAGATATCGTCGAGCGGCACACCAAGTTCATGTACAACACCTTTCTTGAAGGATGGTGAAACATCTTCGTCCATTTGGCGTTCTCCTTAAAGCTGATAGCGTTAGTTCCAGAATTGATCGTAAATTCGATTCAGGCAAATCAAAAGGATTATTTAAATGAGCGACGCGGAAAAAATGAATGCCATTGAAATCGAAACTCCCGGCGGCCCGGAAGCGTTGGTGAGGTCGCAAGTGGCGAAACCTTATGCCTATCCCGGTCAAGTGCTCATCAAAGTGAAAGCTGCGGGCATCAACCGCCCGGATATTTTGCAGCGCAAGGGCCTTTACCCCGCGCCCGAAGGCGCCTCCCCCCTGCCCGGGCTTGAAGTGTCCGGAATCGTTGAAGATATTGGCCGCACCACAGATCAGGCCCCCACCTCCTTGACTGTGGGCGACGAAGTGGTTGCCCTCACCAATGGCGGTGGTTATGCCGAATATGTCAGCGTACCGTGGGGGCAGGTTTTGCCCAAACCCAAAGGCTGGGACTTTGCCGAAGCCGCCACCATTCCGGAAACCTTTTTCACGGTCCAACAAACATTGATCGACCGCGCCACCCCCGGTAAAGGCGACTGGGTGCTGGTGCATGGCGGCTCCGGCGGCATTGGGGCCACGGCCATCCAATTGGCCAAACTGGCGGGTGCCAACGTGATCACCACTGCCTCGACGAAGGAAAAATGCAATTATTGCATCCAAATGGGCGCCGATGTGGCCATCAATTACATGACCGAAGATTTTGTTGAGCGCACCAAAGAGGAAAGCGGCAAAGGCGCCAACATCATTGTCGACTTTATTGGCGGCGACTATGTCGACCGCAATTTGCGCGCCGCAGCGCCTGACGCAACCATCATCCAATTGGCCAATTTGGCAGGGCGAGAAGCAACCCTCACCATGGGGTTGGTGGTGGCCAAACGGTTGACCATTTTTGGCTCGACCTTGCGGGCGCAGCCAGACGAGGTGAAAGCAAAGATTGCACACAATCTGATGGAGCAGGTTTGGCCAGCCATTGAGGCGGGGACAATTCACAAGCCCAAGATCAAGCGATTCAAAATGGATGAGGCCGGAAAGGCACATGAAGCCATGGATGCAGGCGATCATTTGGGCAAAATTGTCTTGGAAATGTCATAGCTTATGCATGTTTAACAAAATATGATTGCAACAAACCCGCCAAATCATTATAAAAGGGCCAATCCCCCAAATTTTCAGCTTGAAAGGGGCGTGCAAATCTAAACCGGTTTGCACCCAAAGGAAGATATTATGGCCACTACACTTTTAATGCCCAAAGCAACTGCCGTTTGGCTGGTCGACAATACCGGCCTGACCTTTGACCAGATCGCCCATTTCTGCAGCCTGCACCCGCTTGAAGTGCAAGGCATTGCTGATGGTGATGTAGCTGGCGGCATTAAGGGCGCCAACCCTGTGCAAATGGGGCAATTGACCCGCGAAGAAATCGAAAAGGGCGAAAAAGACCCTGCATATCGGCTGCAAGTTTCTGGCCCCAAAACCATTGTGGCCAAGCAAAAGCGCCGCGGCCCACGCTATACGCCTGTGTCCAAGCGTCAGGAAAAGCCGAATGCGATTTTGTGGTTGGTGCGCAATCACCCTGAATTGAAAGACGCGCAATTGATGCGTCTGGTGGGCACCACAAAGCCAACCATTGAATCTGTGCGTGAGCGGACACACTGGAACGCGGCCAATCAGACCCCGGCCGATCCGGTGACCTTGGGCCTGTGTACGCAGGTCGAGTTGGATATGGAAGTGCGCAAGGCAGCCAAGAACGCGCCAGCTGAGACACAGCATGTTGAAGAATCTGGTTTGTTGACCGCAGAGGAAGCCATGTACCGCGCTTCTGACCACATCAAACCAACCGATGATGTGTTTGATCCGGCCAATGCCGATCAGCCATCAACTGAAGAAGAGCGTGAATATGATGTCGACAGCGTGTTCGGCAATTTGGGCAGCCTAAAGTCTGACGACGACGACCGCTAAAATTCTTCAAAAATATTATTGATAAATATACCGGGTTCGCCGCATCATAGCATCAACATGATTTGGAGATGTAGATGGCGAACCCGGTACTTTTTGTGATTGCCCACCCAGACCTCGGCCAATCGCGTGCCAACCGCCATTTTGCCAGCATCGCAAAATCTGTCGAAGGCGTTGAAGTGCTCGATCTTTACAAAGCCTATCCCGACATGTTCGTGGATGGCAGCCATGAGCGTCACCGCATCAACGACAAATCTACACTGATCTTACAATTCCCCATTTATTGGTATGCTGCCCCGGGGCTGCTCAAAGAGTGGATTGACCGCACATTTTCCTATGGCTGGGCCTATGGCACCAATGGCCATGCACTGGAGGGCAAAAACCTGATGCTGTCCATTGCCACTGGTTCTGAAGAGCGGGCCTATGCCAAAGGCGGCGCCCACCAATATCCATTGAAAGAGTTTTTGCTGCCCTACCGCCAAACTGCACATTTTTGCGGAATGAATTGGCTTGATCCCTTGGTCTATTACCATGCCCGCGCCAGCGAAAAAGAAGAGCTGCTCGCCCATGGCAACATGTTAAAATCGCGATTAAATGAGCTTGTGGGCACCCCGAGCGAGTTGGAGACTGCACATGGAGCATAGTTTCCTTCTCGCCTGCTTTATCTTTTTGTCCGCAGCTGTGATCGTGGTGCCCTTTGCCAAGGCCACAGGTCTCGGCTCTGTCTTGGGCTATTTGCTGGCCGGCATCATCATTGGCCCCTTTGGCTTGGGCTTGGTCACCGACCCGGAAACCATCCTGCATTTCTCCGAATTCGGCGTCGTCATGATGCTGTTCCTGATCGGGCTGGAATTGCAGGTGCGCGAACTCTGGTCCATGCGCAACAAATTGTTTGGCCTTGGTTTGCCGCAAGTGCTCATCACAGCGCTGGTCATCGCGTTAATCGGCTATATGGCGTCAATGCCCTGGCAATCCGCCGTAATTATGGGTCTTGGCCTCGCCCTGTCCTCAACTGCCATTGTGCTCAAAATCATTGAGGAACGCGGCATCATGGCCACCAATACGGGCCGTTCCGCCTTTTCTGTTTTGTTGCTGCAAGATATTGCCGTGATCCCCATCTTGGCGATCATCCCGCTTTTGGCATTGCCCGAATTGGTGGGCCATACCCCCACTGACGATGGTCACGGCGGAGCTGCCACTGCCGAAGGCGGATGGCAAGTCGCAGCCAAAACTGCCTTTGTATTCGCCACCATGTACCTGTCCGGACGCTATTTGTTGCGTCCCGTCATGCGCTTTATCGCCAAAAGCGGCGTGCGCGAAATCTTCACCGCACTATCCTTGCTGCTGGTCGTGGCCGCGGCCTTGTTGATGGAGTGGATCAATGTGTCTGCCGCGCTTGGCGCTTTCATGGTGGGCATGATTTTGGCCGACAGCGAATATCGACATGAACTTGAAAGCGATATAGAGCCGTTTAAAGGGCTGCTGCTGGGCCTTTTCTTCATCTCTGTGGGTATGAGCATCGAATTTGGCGTATTGCTCGACAACCCGGTCCTGATCGCCAGCATGGTGATCGGCTTGGCCGTGATCAAAATGGTCATCCTGTGGAGCTTGGGCACCATTTTCCGCTTCCACGTTGCAGATCGCATGCTGTTTGCCATCATCTTGGCCCAGGGCGGTGAATTTGGCTTCGTGCTGTTCCAGTTCGCCACCGCATCAGGCGCGTTGCTGCCCGAGCACGCAGACTTGCTCAACGTCACCGTCGCAATCTCCATGGTCATCACCCCCATCTTGATTTTGATCTATGATCGCTTGCTCTCACCAAAATTGGTGAAAGACAACCAGACCGACCGGGAGCCGGATGATATTTCAGTGCGCAATCGGGTGATTGTGTTGGGATATGGACGTTTCGGCCAAATCGTCACCCGCCTGATCACCGCGCAAGGATTCGACGCTACATTGATCGATCACGATGCTGAACAAATCGATTTGGTGAAACGATTCGACACCAAAGTGTTTTTTGGTGACGCGCGGCGAGCAGATTTGCTGGCCGCCGCCGGCGCGAACCAAGCCCATATTTTGATTATCGCCATCCACAACCCCAACACGGTGACTGAAATCGCCGCCATGGTGAAAAAGCACTTCCCGCATATCACCATTTTGGCACGGGCACGGGATCGCAATCACGCCCATGAGCTGATGGATGAAGGCGTCACCGATTTTGTGCGCGACACATTCCACTCCGGCCTCCAATTGGGCATCAAGGCCCTGGTGGCACTGGGATATGAGGAACACCGCGCCCATCGATTGGCCAAAACCTTTGCCCGCCACGACATCAAAATGTTGCATGAAGCTTATGAGCTGAAAGACGATATGGAAGCGATGATCGGCCATGCGCGCTCCGCCAAGGAATTGCTGGCACAGGTCATGGAGTCAGATTTGGTGGATCTGGACCCCGCCAACGCCAACAACTGGACATCTGAAAAAATTCCAGATGATATAGAGCGCGAAAACAAAGCCCGCTCTCAGGAATAAATTCATTGTCATTTTTCGATATCGACCCCAACCTCTATATGGTGGCGGCCCTCACCATCTTTTTGGTCTCTTTGTCAAAATCGGGGCTGATTGCAGCCCTCGGCATTATTGGCGTGCCCATGCTCACATTGGTGATGCCTGCGCGTGAAGCTGCGGGCATGATGTTGCCCTTGCTTTTATTTATGGACGCGATTGGCATCATCGCCCTGCGCAAACAGGTTTCATGGCCAAATATTCGCATTCTGCTGCCCGCCGCCCTTGTTGGCATTGTACTGGGGTGGCTCTTTTATGCCTTTATCACCGAAGCAATGGTGCGGCTCATGATCGGCATCATCACCATTATTTTTTGTTTGGATGCGTGGCTGCCGCTGCGTCAGGCCCTGCCTGACAAACCGCCATCCAAGCCCTGGGGCTGGTTTTGGGGATCATTGGCGGGTTTCACCAGCTTTGTCAGCCACACTGGCGGCCCCCCTTTTCAAATCTATATGTTGCCCCAGCGGCTGGCGCCCGTGCTCTATGCGGGCACGACCGTCATCTTCTTCACAACCGTCAATTTGGTCAAATTGATTCCCTATGCCGCCCTCGGGCAATTATCGGTGTCTAATCTCACGCTGGCACTCAGCCTTTTACCCGTCGCCGCCATCGGCATGGCCATCGGCATATATTTGGTCAAGCGGATTAACGCCAAGCTATTTTACAACATTGCTTATGTGCTGGCTTTTGTTCTGGCGCTCAAGCTCGTTTATGACGGCACAATGGCCTTTGTATAAACAAAAAGGCCGCGGGAGATCCCGTGGCCTTCGATGATCCAAAGACTTTAAATAATTGGACTTACACTTACACTCTTACTGACGCGTCTGCCCCTGCAACTTCGACATTTCGTCTTTCAACTCGAGCTTTTTTCGCTTTAGCTCACCGATACGAAGTTCGTTCAATGCCGGTCGTTGCATCTCTTGATGAATTTGCTCATCTAATGATGCATGTCGGCGCTCGAGCGCGTTGAGGTGGGAAGTAGTGGTCATGAAGTCTTCCTTTCTCTTATGAACAATGAAAGTGTGACAAAAAAATTATGGCCTGTCCAATGGCAATTTTGTGGCGATTTGGTTCAAATTATTGCCGCTCTGTTAAAACACAGTGCAATTGCTTGAATTTTGAGGTAAAATGGCTGTGTATTGCGTAACAACCGAACAGACGGTCTTTCTGTCATGATGAACTTAACCACCGAGCAAAAAGCATATATGGGGGCCGAACTGGCTGCCAAGCGCCAGGAGCACAAGGATTTAGACGCGTCAATCAACGCGCTTCTAGCCACCGGTTGCCAAGACGCCATGATGTTGCAGCGGCTGAAAAAGAAAAAACTCGCGATCAAAGATCGCATTATTTATCTCGAGCAATTCGTGATTCCCGACATTATCGCCTAAAGACCAACCTCAACAGGGCCGCAATCGCTTGCAAAGTGCCCCTTATTAGGCTAAACGCCCTTTTTGACATTTAGCGAGGGGCTGAAATGCCAACCAACCCGCCAATTGCCATCGTTATGGGATCTCAATCTGATTGGGCCACCATGCGTCATGCCGCCGATACACTGGATCAGCTTGGCATCGAATATGAAGCGCGCATTGTTTCTGCGCACCGCACCCCAGATCGCATGTATGAATTTGCCAAATCCGCCGAGGAACTGGGCTTCAAAACCATCATCGCCGGTGCTGGCGGTGCCGCCCATTTGCCCGGCATGGTTGCCGCCCTCACCCATCTGCCCGTGTTTGGCGTTCCTGTGCAATCGAAAGCCTTGTCCGGCAAAGATAGCCTTTATTCCATCGTGCAAATGCCAGCGGGCATTCCCGTCGGCACATTGGCGATCGGTCAGGCTGGCGCCACCAATGCCGCCCTCCTCGCCGCTGCTGTGATCGCGCTTTTTGATGAAGAAGCCCGCGACGCGCTGATCGAATATCGCAAGGCACGCACCCAAGCCGTCAACGAGTTTCCAACAGACGAGTAATTATGAGCAAGATGCTGCAGCCCGGCGCAACCATTGGCATTCTCGGTGGCGGACAATTGGGGCGTATGCTTGCCCTCGCCGCGCACAAATTGGGACTGAAGGTCCATATTTATTGCCCCGACCCGCAAAGCCCCGCATTTGAGGTCACACCGCACAAGACCATCGCCTTGTACGAAGACCGGAAGGCACTAAAGGCATTTGCTGAAACGGTCGATCTGGTCACCTATGAATTTGAAAATGTCCCTGCCGCGACCGCAAAAGCCATTCTTGAATTCAACACCCCCTTGGCACCCGGCGCCAAAGCCCTCGCCACCGCGCAGGACCGCTTGATCGAAAAGACATTTATTGAGCAAGCAGGCGTGCCTGTTGCCCCCTTTGCCAATGTGGAAAGCCAAGCAGAGCTGGAAAGCGCGGTGCAAACCATCGGCCTGCCCGCTGTGCTTAAAACGCGGCGCTTTGGTTATGATGGCAAAGGCCAGAAATTCTTGCGCCAGCCTGAGGACGTAACAGGGGCCTTTAAGGAGCTGGGTGAAAACCCTTGCGTGCTTGAAGGCTTTGTCAGTTTTGACCGCGAGATTTCCGTGATCATTGCGCGCACCGCCAGCGGCGAAACCGCAGCCTATGATCCGGCAGAAAATGTGCACCAAGACGCTATTTTACACACCAGTACGGTCCCCGCGCAAATTTCAGATCATGTAAAGCAAGATGCGTTAGGCGCGGCCGCGAAAATTGCCAATGCGTTGGATTATGTGGGCGTCATGGGCGTTGAGTTCTTCGTCACCGACGCAAATGACCATCTTGTGGTCAACGAAATCGCCCCACGTGTCCACAATTCAGGCCACTGGACCGAGGCCGCCTGCCTGATTTCACAGTTTGAACAACATATGCGCGCCATCGCCAATTGGCCTTTGGGTGACACCACACGCCACTCCGATGTGGTGATGACCAATCTGCTCGGCAACGACATCAATCAGGTCACCGAAGCCCCCACACCGCACACCATGGTGCACCATTATGGCAAATATGAAGTGCGCCCCGGGCGAAAACTGGGTCACATCAACCAAATTTCCCCCAAAAACAGCTAATTTTAGCGGCAAAAACCGCGTGCTTCGCTGGACAAATGGGATTCAATTTGCTATTCACCACGCCAACGATGGCTGGATGGTCCAGCTCGCGTCGGCAGGTTATTGGCCGATGCCTGATTTTAACAACGATTTAAAGGCGGTGTAGCGCGTGCAAGTAGTCGTTCGCGATAACAATGTAGATCAAGCTCTTCGGGCTTTGAAAAAGAAACTTCAACGCGAAGGTGTATTTCGTGAAATGAAGTTGCGTAACTACTATGAGAAGCCTTCTGAGAAAAAGGCACGTCAAAAGGCTGAAGCCATTCGTCGGGCACGCAAGTTGGCACGTAAACGTGCACAACGCGAAGGCCTCGTCGGCGGTCGCTAAGATTTACGCCTTTTGCTAAGAATTAAAAACGCCGCTCTTTCGAGCGGCGTTTTTGTTTGTCCAAATTATGCAGACTGATCAGGCTGCGGCATCGGCTCACCCGAAAGGAGCTGGGCAAACACTTGATCAAACACTTCGTCGGGCTGCGCACCAGACATGGCATATTGCTCATTGAAGATGAAGAACGGCACGCCCTGCACCCCTTGCTTGCTGGCATCTGCGGCCGCTTTTTCAATATGCCCTTTAAGGTCCTCGCGCTGCACCAGCGCAAAAATCTCTTCCCGGTCAAACCCATGCGCTTCAGCCAAATCGGCCAAGAAATCAGGGTCCGAAATATTTTCGGCTTTCAAATAATTGGCGCGACTCAGAGCCAAGGCAATTTCCTGCTGCTTATCTTGCTCTTTCGCGATGGCGATCAAAATCTGTGCCCGCTGCGTCGGATAGCGTATTTCTTGCTTGCGCATATCGAGATCAAGGCCAGACTTTTTGCCTTCTTCTTCCAACCGATCCCACATTTCATCCGGGGCCTGGCCATATTTCATTTGCAGAACGTCGCGCGCATTCTCGCCGCCTTCGGGCGTGTTCGGATCCAACAAATAAGCGTGATGTGTCAGTTCCAACTCCACATTGGGATCAAGACGTTGCAAAGCTTGATCAAAGCGGGTCAGCCCCACCAAACACCACGGACAGGCAGGGTCTGAAAAAAGGTCAATCTTGATTTTGTTGGACATAAAAGGCTCCCGTGATTCGTTGCCCCAGCCTAGGGGGTTTGACCGATCTTGACAAATCACAGCTAGCTTATCTTGACGCGCATCACTTACCGTTTATGGGCAATGCGCTGGGCGTAAAATCACCCCGACACGCCAGCAAATCGGCTTGAAACGCCTGGCGCTCCGCTTCACTCAAATTATGATAATTCACAATCGATTCCACAATGTTCAGTTTGCGCTGCAATGCGGGCTGTTGGAAATGTGTTACCAAATCAAACAAGGTCTCATCCTGTTTGGTGATGCTGTAAGACACCCCAAAATGCTCCAGCATGATATAGGCGGCAAACAACTCGGCAAAATCCTCAAACTGATTGTTGCGCCCATAAAAAGAGTTGAACCCCGCCTCATCAAGATCAAGCAGTCTTTCGCTGGATTCCCCAACGCCCAAAATATCGGAGAAAATGGCTTCATAGCCGGCAAGGGCGTTGCGCGATTGATAGTCCGACTTATTCAACGCTTGGTGCGCAAACTCACAATGGAAAAGCCCCAAATTCGGCCGACTATTATAGTCCGCATTGGTATCGACGATGTGGCCCAGTTCATGAATAAGCACACTGGCAAATGAATATCTTAAGCCCCAATTGTTCGGCTCTGCAAAATTCAGGACCAATTCAAGGTCGCGGCCATCTTCGAAATAACGGGAATCATCACTCAACCAAGTCCATCTATATTGCGTCGGCGGAAGAGCCTCCTCATTGTTCCTCAAAAGCAAATAAAACAGCTTCTGCCGATCAAAATAGATCGTAGTGCCACGCACAAATGCAACGGTGCCCGTCAGGTGATAATTTTTCACCACTCGAATTTCATCCACGGCACAAAATGCTTCTTTGATGATGCGCGGTGACTTTTCAAAAACTAGATCAAATTGCGGTTCGACCGGATATGCGGCATAGCTATCAGGAAGAGGCCCGCACCTGTCTTGAAAAGGATAGTCCGCATAGCAAATCTTGTCTGAAGGTGGCGTTGCACACACCTCGGCGTTTGCTGCAGACAAGCCAGAAATGCACGCAAAAATTATGGCTGCCGCACGTATGCTATTTCTAAAAAGCATATGTGACCTCTTTAAATATTGGCGATCAATACCAATACGTATCACATCCCCTTCAAGTTCACCGCGTCGCGCATCAATTGCACATTGCGGCTCACGCGATCCTTTTTAGGCTCAGTATCCGTCCAATAAAGCGTGTGGGTAACAAAGCGCGATTTGCTGCCAAATCGCTCATAGGTGATCTTCACATTTTGATCGAGGATGCCCTGACCAAACCGGCCTGCCCCGCGCAAAGGTCCGCCCAGCACATCCCCCTGCCAGAAGAAGAAGGGGTTGTGCTCATCATAAAAATTGGTCCAGCGCACCGCAGAAAATACGGCACCATGGTGGGCATAGGCATTCTTTGCATCCACCGCCCATTCCGTGCGCGTTTTCGGGATCGGTTTTTCGGCGGCAAAGTCGATGGGGTCGTTGGAATAAAGCACACCAAAATCATCGTTAAAAACTTGCGGTGGCGCGGTGGGGAACAAACGCTCTTTTTTCAACTTGCCAAAGTTCACCGCCCCGCGGGCCAGCAAAAATTGCGCATGGCTCAGCGGTGATCCCGCGGTGATAAAATCGGTGATTTTCCAATAGGCGTTGCTCCTTCGGCCATCTTTGCGCGGCACAGCACCTTGCGCCCGGATGGCATCCGACACATTGGATTGCGCCGCGCAATAGCGCGCCAGATCCGCATCAGACCATCGCTGGATGCCATATTTCTGGTTTAGCTCCAGCACCAAATGGTCATGATCGGCCAAGGCTTGCCGCACCTTTTTGCCTGGCGGGTTTTCGTTGGTCGGCCCCAACTCCTCCCACAACAGGTGCAAAATATCGTAGGCCACGACGGAGCCAAGCGAATGGGCAACGATCACGATGCGCTCATAAGCCGGATCTTCATGCAAACGCCGTAACAATTGCAGCCCGCGATCCCGCACCAGATGGCGCCCAGCCACCGTATCCGGATGCGCGCCCAGATAACCGGCAACATCGCCCAAATAGGGCAGAAAAATCAAGGATGTGGCGATCGACAGCAAAATGGTGAAACTCACCACCAAGGTGCGCAGGGTCAAATCTTCCGTGAGGAAAATAAGATAATATGTCACCAACCCGATCAGCGCGTAGCTCGGCCATCGCAGCAGCCAGCGCAACGAATTTATTCGCGCGGCGACTAAAATCATGAGCACCAAACACACCACCCCGAGAAAGATAACCCCCGGCACACTCAGCCGGGCCTGTTTGGCCGCCTCGGACCAGAAATCAATGCCAAACTGTGTGGCCACGCCCAGAAACAAAACGCTGAACATCACCCACAAAATCAACACCACCAAAAAGCAAAGCGCCGTCCAGGGCCAAACCATGCGCTCCAGCACATATTCTGGCCGCACCTTGATGACGCGCATCAGCCAGCGCCACAGATTTTTAAGTTTCGCATTGTCCAAAATGTCGGCGTAGTAAAACTCAAAGAAATCCGTGCGGCAGCCATCCTGCATCCCTGGCGTGGTGATGCGCTGCAAATCATGGCTGCCAGTTTTGATATCCGGCACGATCCAGCTTTTGTTGCCATCTTCATCGCGATTTTGCGGGTCATTCAGCGCAATCGAATCGTCAGTTGTCCAAAGGGCGTCAACAATGGTGCGCATGGTGCCCATGGGGCGCTGCTCGCCCATGCCATGCACCACCACCACAGCTTGCTTTTTACGTTTCATTCTGGCCCCTGCCCCAATGTCAAAACTCAATCTACGGAATCGGATAAAAGTGCGTTCGCCGCATTATCATGCAAACGCCCCAAGAGATCAAAAAGCAAATCCTGCTCACCCTCGGTCATGCCCGCCATTAAGATCTCATTCATTTGAACATAGAATGTCGAAAGGTCCCGCTTGCCTTCGCCTTTCTCGGTCAGAAACAATTGCGTCGCGCGCTTGTCCTTGGCGTTCACCCGCTTTTCCAACCACCCTGCTGTCTCCATCCGGTCTGTCAGCCGCGACATGGCAGGCAACGCATTATTGCTGAACTTGCACAACATGCCCACGCTTATGCCGTCGTGCTGCCACAGGGCATTTAACACCACCCATTGCTGCAAGCTCAAATCGTGCGGCGCCAACAATTTATTGGCCAGCTGGTTCACCCGGGCGCTGGCGTGGGTGACCACGCGCCCCATCGATTTTGGCCGCGTAACAAGCGGCTCATTTGTGGTCGTCATCGGCAATCTCACCTTTTTATTTACATGTAAATATTTTTAGTTTACATGTAACATAAACTTACTATCGAATGGAGTGTCCCATGTCAAACCATCCTCTCCCCGTCACAAAATATTCCCGCCCAGCCCGCTGGCTACACTGGAGCATTGCTGCACTTTTGATTTTGACCTTTGCGCTCGGTGTGTTCCTCGACAACAGCAGCACCGATAGCCTGAAATTCTTGCTGATCAAGTTCCATGCCCCTTTGGGCACGTTGGTGGGCGTTCTGGTGCTCGTGCGCACCTATTTCGCGTTCAAACATCCGCGACCCCTGCCCGATCCAAACTGGTCAGCCTTGGTGAAATGGGCGTCAAAAGTCACGCACATCCTGCTCTATGTTTTGCCATTGGCCCTCGTCATCTCCGGCATTGGCATCATGGCCCTATCTGGTCTTTCTGAAATGCTGATCACCGGACAAACACAAAATTGGCCAGCCCTGAATGAGCTGTTGCCGCGGACGGGCCACGGCGTCACCTCAAAGCTATTGTTGGCAGCAATTGTGTTGCATATTGCAGCCGCCATCTATCATCAGCGCATTGCCAAAGATAATATCCTTGACCGCATGCGTTAAACAAAAAAGGGCGCCGCAAGCGGCGCCCTTCTCAAATCCGTAAATTGACCGGATTAATGGTCAAATGCCTTCACAATATCTTCGGTCATTTTCTTGGCATCGCCAAACAACATCATGGTGTTATCGCGGAAGAACAATTCGTTTTGAACGCCCGCATAACCAGCAGACATGCCCCGCTTCAGGAACAGCACCGTACCCGCATTTTCCACGTCCAAAATCGGCATACCGAAAATGGGTGATGCCGGATCGGTTTTCGCCGCCGGATTGGTCACATCGTTCGCGCCAATCACAAAGGCCACATCCGCTTGCTGGAATTCTGAGTTGATGTCTTCAAGTTCAAACACCTCGTCATAAGGCACATTCGCCTCAGCCAACAACACGTTCATATGGCCCGGCATCCGCCCCGCTACAGGGTGAATAGCATATTTCACTTCAACGCCTTCAGCCTTGAGCAAGTCTGCCATTTCCCGCAATGCGTGCTGGGCTTGCGCCACCGCCATGCCATAACCTGGCACGATCAACACTTTTGACGCGTTTTTCATCAAGAACGCCGCATCATCCGCCGCTCCAGATTTAACCGGACGGGTTTCCTCTTCGCCGCTTGCTGCCGCAGAAGAATCTGACCCAAAACCGCCAAGGATAACCGAGATAAAGCCACGGTTCATTGCCTTACACATAATGTAAGACAGGATCGCCCCTGAGGAGCCCACCAGCGCACCGGTGATGATCAATGCTGTGTTGCCAAGGGTGAAACCGATGCCGGCTGCTGCCCAACCTGAATAGGAGTTCAGCATCGAGACAACCACGGGCATATCCGCGCCACCGATCGGAATGATCAACAGACCACCCAGCACCAAAGCCAAGATGGTGATCAGCCAGAAATAGATCGGATCGGCTGTTTGCACAAACAACACGACCAGCACAACCAACGCCACCGCAATCGCGATATTGATCATGTGCCGCGCAGGCAACATGATCGGCGCGCCGGACATACGGCCATCCAATTTCAAAAAGGCAATCACTGAGCCGGTAAAGGTCAAGGCACCAATCGCGGCACCAAGGCTCATTTCAACCAAGCTGGCACCGTGAATGTCGCCCGGTGAACCAATGCCAAAGGCTTGCGGCGCATAAAGTGCAGCGGCAGCCACAAACACGGCCGCCAAGCCCACAAGCGAGTGAAACGCCGCCACCAATTGCGGCATAGATGTCATGGGTACGCGACGCGCAATCACCGCACCGATGCCACCACCAATGGCGATACCGCCAATGATCAAGCCAATAGCCAACGGGTCTTTCGGCCCCGCCACCAGCAACGTGGTGACCACCGCAATGGCCATCCCGATCATACCAAAATTGTTACCCTGACGCGCCGTTGTCGGATGCGACAACCCCCGCAACGCCATGATAAACAAAACCCCGGCGGCCAAATATAGAAGGGCCGCAATATTTGCAGAAATCATTATGGATTATCCCTTCTTCTTGTACATCGACAGCATGCGCTGCGTGACGAGAAAGCCGCCAAAAATATTGATGCTGGCCAATATGAGCGCGATAAAGCCGAACCAGCGGGCAGGCCCTTGGTCATCGACCAAAGAAATCCCCACAGCCAACAACGCGCCCACCACGATCACAGAAGAGATCGCGTTGGTCACAGACATCAAAGGCGTATGCAATGCGGGCGTTACGCTCCACACAACATAGTAACCCACAAAGATCGCCAAAACGAAAATTGCAAAGCGGAAGGTAAACGGAGCAATTGCACCATCACCAGCCGCGCCAGACGCGGCAGCAGCGCCGCTTGCCAAAAATTCCATCAAAACCATTTACGCCTCCTTCTTTTCAACAAAGGCTGAGTGCACAACGGCCCCATCCCGCGAAAGATTTGTGGCCACAACCAACTCATCTTCCCAATCGATCGCCAGTTCCTGGCTTTCCTTGTCAATCAAGGTTTCAAGGAAGGCATAAAGGTTTTTGGCATAAAGCTGCGATGCAGAAGCGGCCAAACGGCTTGGCAGGTTTTCGTACCCAATGACTTTTACGCCCTTATGGTCCACCACTTCGCCGCGTTTTGACACTTCAACATTGCCGCCACGCTCCACCGCCATATCGACGATCACAGACCCCGGTGCCATGCTCTCCACCATCGCTTTGGTGATGAGTTTTGGTGCCGGACGGCCCGGAATAAGCGCGGTGGTGACCACAATATCCTGCTTCGCAATATGTGCTGAAACCAGTTCAGCTTGCTTGGCTTGATATTCTTTGCTCATCTCTTTGGCATAGCCACCAGCGGTTTCCGCTTGCTTGAACTCGTCATCCTCAACGGCGACAAATTTACCGCCCAAAGATTCAACTTGTTCCTTGGCGGCAGGCCGCACATCCGTCGCGGATACAGCCGCGCCCAAACGCTTGGCGGTTGCAATTGCTTGCAACCCGGCCACGCCTGCGCCCATCACAAAAGCCTTGGCAGGACGTATCGTGCCCGCCGCAGTCATCATCATGGGAAACGCACGATCAAAGGCGTAGGACGCCTCAATCACCGCCTGATAGCCCGCAAGGTTCGCTTGTGAGGACAACACGTCCATCACCTGCGCCCGGGTGATCCGCGGCATAAACTCCATGGTGAACAGCGCGTAGCCCGCTTTCGCCAATGCCCCGATTTCTTTTTCATGGCCAAACGGGTCATGCATGCCCATCACAAGGGCATTCTTTTTGGCCCCTTTGAGCTGCTCAACAGTGGGGCGACGTACCGTCAACACCACGTCCGCACCTTTGACCGCCGTGGCGGCGCTGGTCGAAATGCTCGCGCCAGCTTCTTTGTAGTCCTTATCCAAAAGACGCGACTCTTCACCCGCGCCTTTTTCTATTGCGACTTTGGCCCCAAGTCCCACATATTTGGCCACCACTTCCGGGGTGACCGCCACACGGGTCTCGTTGGCTGTCTGTTCGCGCAAAACCGCTATTCTCATGCCAGTTCCTTCTTAGTTGCGCACATACAAGGTAATGCGCCGCCCCCCAACCAATCGCGGCACGATGAAAGATCTGCCCCTATGCGTTAGGCGACAAATCCGAAATAAAGGCCAATCAAAACCACCGCGATAATGATGGCTGACCATTTGGCCAACTGCAAAAAGCCGTGATAGGTTTTGGTTTGCTCTTCATAAAGTTTTTCAGCTTCAGTGCTCATAAGTCTCTCCAGTTATCTTGATTGATCCAACGCTTCCAATTCGTCGATCAAACCTTCAATCATACCCAGCCCAAGGGACCAGAAATTAGGATCTTTTGCATCAAGGCCAAACGGGGCCAGCAATTCTGAATGGTGCTTTGAACCGCCTGCTTTCAACAGCTCAAAATACCGCTCGGCAAATCCGTCTTCCGATTGCTGATATTTCGCATAAAGCGAATTCACCAAACAATCGCCGAATGCATAGGCATATACATAAAATGGCGCGTGAATGAAATGCGGAATATATGACCAAAATGTCTCATAGCCCTCATTAAGCTCCACTGACGGGCCGAGGCTTTCACGGCTGGTGTCCAGCCAGATTTGATCTAGCTCTTCCGCCCGCAACTCGCCCTCGCGGCGCTTAATATGCACCGCGCGTTCAAAGCTATAAAATGAGATCTGCCGCACAACTGTGTTCAGCATATCTTCAACCTTGCCCGCCAACAGGGCAAAGCGTTGCTCCGGATTGTCCGTCGCTTTCAGCAAAGACCGGAACGTCAGCATTTCGCCAAATACGCTCGCGGTTTCGGCCAAGGTCAGCGGTGTATCTGCCATCAGGGGCCCTTGATCTGCCGCCAAGACCTGATGCACCCCATGGCCCAATTCATGTGCCAATGTCATCACATCGCGGGCTTTGCCCAGATAATTGAGCATCAAATAAGGATGGGCGCTGGGCACTGTTGGGTGGGCAAAGGCCCCTGGCGCCTTACCATCACGCACCGGCGCATCAATCCAACCACTATTGAAAAACGGCTGGGCCACTTCGGCCAGTCTCGGCGAAAACTCGCCATAAGCATCAAGCACCATTTTCTGGGCGCTATCCCAATCAAAGATGCGATCATCGCTTGTGGGCAACGGCGCATTGCGATCCCAGGCATTGAGCTTTTCCTGCCCCAGCCACTTCGCTTTCATTTTATAATAGCGGTGTGACAAGCGTGGATAAGCCTCGCGCACGGCATTTTCCAGCGCGTCGACAACTTCCCGCTCAACCGAGTTGGCCATATGGCGGCTATCAGCCACATCTTCATAACCGCGCCACCGATCAGAGATCTCTTTGTCCTTCGCCAAAACATTGGTGATGTGTGTGAACAAACGCTTGTTTGCCCCCAGCGTTTCCACCAAACCGCCATAGGCGGCTTCGCGTTTTGCCTGATCCTTGTCGGTCATCATGGTCAATGTGGGCTCAAGCGATAGCTCTTCGCCATCCACATCGAACTTCAAGCTCGACATGGTCTCATCAAACAACCGATTCCATGCAGAACGCCCGGTCACAGATTTATCGTGGAAAAGTTCCTCCACCCGATCTTCCAGCTGATAAGGCTTGGCCTTACGCAACTCGTCAAACCAAGGCTTATACCGGCCCAGAGTCGGGTCATCTGCCAGCGCCTTGTCCAACACTGCATCATCAATGCGGTTCAATTCCAACGAGAAAAACAACAAGGGGGTTGAAATCGTGGTCAGCTTTTCATTGAGGTCGCCCATAAATTTGGCGCATTCCCCATCAGCAGTATTTTGTGCATATTGCAAATAGGCAAAGGAGCCAATCCGCCCCATCTTGTCCGATAGTGCTTCATAGCGCTCAACGGTTTGATAAAGGTCGCCACTTTGCGCCAAATCGGCCAGTTTACCCTTATAATCTTCGGCAAAAGCCTTCGCTTCTTTTTCGCACCAGGCGATATCGTCTTTCAGCGCATCGCTCTCACGCCCCGAATAAAGGTCAGACAAATCCCACTCGGGCATCACCCCAAGTTTTTGCGCAAGATCTTCATTGCTCATGCAGTGGTCTTTCTTTTTTGCCGTCATTTTGGCGCAAACCTTATCATATGCGCCTCACTTGCCAAGACCGTATTGCGTGATGGGCGTCCTCTGGTCGCCCAAATGCGAAAATCTAAATATCCCAGTCCATCAAATGGGTGGTGAACATCAAACTCTCCACATAGCCATGCGCCAGGATAAGTGGCCATAAATTGCGCCTATAGGCAAAAAACAAAAGCCCCAACCAAAAGAAAAGCCAATAAGACCCGTGATCACAAATCCGCGAAGCCTTGATAATAAAAACGGCCAAACGCATTTTGGCGCAATGAAATGAATATCCTTAATCCACTGTTAAGAACTCGGACCTAGCCTGACCCAAATTAGGACAGTTTGTGATTCGACGGGTGGATGCTCGTCCAATAAGAGAGCTTATGGCCAATATTCTTGTTATTGACGACGATCCCATTCAATGCCGCCTCAGCGAAGAGATGCTTAAAACCCACGGTTTCGAGCCCTTCATAGCCGCAAGCGGCGCAGAGGGGTTGGCCCTTCTTGAATCAGAAAATATCCAAGCGGTGATTTTGGATTTGGTGATGCCGGAAATGGATGGCATGACCGTGCTCAGCGAAATGCGCACCCGAAACTTCACCCAACCGGTGATCGTGCAAACGGCTCAACCTGCTATTGAAAATATTATTTCGGCCATCCGATTGGGGGCCAGCGACTTCTTTTCCAAGCCCATCGCGCCCGAGCGGATGATCATTTCGCTGCAAAACGCCCTGAAGCGGTTTGAGCTGGAAAATTGTTTGCGCACCGAAACACATCGGCAAAAAGGCGCACTCAGCTTTAAAGACATGGCAGCCAAATCTCCGGCCATGAAAAAGTCCATCGCCCATGGTGAAAAAGCCGCCGTCACGCAAATTCCCGTCCTGATCGAAGGCGAAGCTGGAACGGGCCGCGATATGATGGCCCGGGCCATTCACCATCATGCCAAGCGCGGCGGCAAACCCTTCATCGCTCTTAATTGCTCCACCCTTGATGAACATGAGTTGGACAAAATGCTGTTCGGCGGCGAAGGCCAGAAGAAAACAGCCTTTGAGCAAGCCCAGGGCGGCACGCTCTATCTCGATGAAATTGGCGCCTTGTCCATGGAATTGCAGGGCAAGTTGTTGGCGCTGTTCACGGGCAAACAACTGAGCACCTCTGCGGATGACCATGCCCCGCTCGACGTGCGCCTGATCTGCGCCACATCAAAACGCCTGCTCAATCTGACCAAGCAAAAACAGTTCCGGGAAGACCTTTATTATCGGTTGAACATCTTTCCCGTCTATATGCCGCCTTTGCGCGACCGGGCTGAAGATATTCCCGATCTCATCAGCCATTTCGTGACCAAATTCTCTGTAGCGGAAGGCCGACGCATCGACGGCTGCACACCAGAAGCGCTAATCATGCTCACACAATATGAGTGGCCGGGCAATGTGCGCCAACTGGAAAATGCCGTTTATCGCGCAATCCTTTTGTCGGAAGATGGTCATCTTACCCCCAATGAATTCCCGCAAATTCAAACATCCTTGCAAGGCGCTGAAAAACTAAGATCAGCCCTTAAATCAATGTCGCCGCAAGCGGCCCCTGCCCATATTGATGCGGCAACACCCCAGGTGATGCCGCTTAAGCCGAAGGCTCAACCCACGAAAGACCGCTTTTTGAGTGATGATGGTCGGGTCAATAATTTAGCTCAGGTGGAAAAAGACCTCATCGAATTTGCCTTGAAAAAGCACAGCGGCAAAATGAGCGCTGTAGCCCGCGCTTTGGGCATTGGCCGTTCGACCCTTTACCGAAAATTGAAGGAATATGGCCTGGAAACAGACCAGTCCAACGCTGCTTAACACTTTTTTGCAACACAAGCAGAAATTCGTAAGGAATTCGTGATAACAATTTCGCGAAACGCTTGGTGAGCAGGCCGTTCTTAGCTATAAACAGGGCGTTTCACGATTCTGGTGTATCATCGAACGTGACGTGTTTTGGGACGGAAAAGGGATAAAAATGCGCGGATTTAAACTTGGTATTTTGGCGGCAACAGCTTTCGCCCTTCTTCCCTTATCCGCAGCACAGGCCCAGCAGGTCATCAACATCAACGGGGTGGAAGCCACCCGCGTTGTTATTGGCCCGGCGACCACACCACTGGCCAAAACCATCAAAGCTGGCCTTAAAGACGATTATTATGGCGCCAGCGCGGGCTCTCGCGAATGGCAGTCTGCCCAAAAGCTTTATTATTTCTACGGTGAACGCAATTTTGAGCCACTCTGGTTAGATCAGGATGGCGATAAGCTGAAGTTTTCCGATAAGGCGAAATCGATCATCGCCCTGTTCGAAAATGCAGAGCTCGATGGCATGCGCCCCAGCGATTATCTGACCGACGCGCTGGACCTGACCAATATTGAAAATGAGCCTGAGCGCCTTGCCGCTGTGGAAACGGCGTTTTCCCAAAGCGCAATCCGCTATGCCCAGCATGCAGCTGGTGGTCGCGTGGACCCGCGCAGCGTTTCCCGCTCTATCACGCTCAACCCCACCCGTATCGATGGGGCAAAGATGCTGATCGACTTGGTGCAATCCAGCGATCCAGCTGCCTTGCTATATAGTTTGCATCCATCTCATCGCGAATTTGTTGCCTTGCGCGACGAGCTGGCCAAAAAGCTTGATGGTGTTCAAGAAGAACAAATCATCGTGCCCAATGGTCAGTTGTTGAAACTGGGCCGCACAGACGACCGCCTGCCGCTATTGCGAGCACGTTTGGAAGTGCCCGCCAGCGACCCCGCTGAGGAGCTGGTTTATGACCAGGCCATGGTCGACGCGGTTGAAGAATTCCAATCCAGCCTTGGCTTGGTGCCAGATGGCGTGGTTGGGCCAGCGACGATCGCAGCATTGAATGGTGCAAATGGTGCCAGCGTCGAAGACATTGTTGCCAATATGGAACGTTGGCGGTGGATGCCCAAAAATCTGGGCGATTTTTTCGTTTTCGTGAACGTGCCTGAATATCGGCTCGAAGTACGCTCCGGCGACACCGTACGCCACGCGACCCGCGTGGTGGTGGGCAAACCAAAGCACGCGACACCGATTTTCTCTGACGAGATTGAGCATGTGGTGGTCAATCCCTATTGGAATGTGCCGCTCTCAATCACCAAAAATGAACTGCTGCCTTCGGCCAACGGCAACCCGGGCTATTTTGCAGCGCGCAATTATGAATTGCTGGCCGGTGGACGCGTGATCAATGCGTCAAATGTGGATTGGGCCAATGTTAACCCATCAAACCCTCCATTCCGCATCCGCCAACGTCCAGGCCGTGGCAATGCGTTGGGACAGATCAAATTCTTGTTCCCCAACCAGCATTCGGTTTATTTGCACGACACCCCGTCAAAGAGCCTGTTCTCGCGCAGCTATCGCGCCTTCTCTCACGGCTGTGTGCGCGTGCACAATCCGCTTGAATTTGCCGATGCATTGTTGGCCTTTGAACCTGATTTGAGCCTGGACAAAATCAAATCCATGTTTGGCTCGTCAGAACGCTGGAACAATTTGAAGACGCATATCCCTGTGCATATTTCATATTTCACCCTGCGGGTGAGCGGCGATGGCACAATTCGATCATATGGTGATGTCTATGGCCACCACCAGCGCTTGATCAATCTGCTAAACAGCTGAGAACCACAATTAATCTTTGGTTTACCATGATTTCGCCTGCGTGCGCATAATGTCGCACAGCTTGCCCTATGCCTTTTTCACGCCATTTTGATTCCTATATTGAAGTGAACGGACGTTGGCTGGGCAGTGCTCGTAAAAATTTGCTGTTGCTTGCTTATCGTTAATAAAGTCTAATTAAGTTCGGTATAAACTGAACCAACTAAATGTGACTGGTGACAAAAATAGGCATCAAAAGAGTGTTGGGCAAATTAGTATCGAGTTGGTCTCAAGGGCTGCGCCGTGCCGCAGCAACATTATTGGTGGCAGCATTGCTGGCGCCAACTCTGGTTGTGCCAAGTTTTGGCGCAGGTGATCGCACGCTCTATTTGCACTACACCCACACGCGTGAAACCGCGAAAATCACATTTAAACGCAATGGCCGTTACGACAAAAAAGGCCTCGCCGAGCTCAACCAATTCCTGCGCGATTGGCGGCGGAATGAACCCACAAAAATGGATCCGCGCCTGTTTGATTTGATTTGGGAAGTCTATCAAGAAGTCGGCGCGAAAAAGCCTATCCATGTGGTGTCCGCCTATCGGTCGCCCAAAACCAATGAAATGTTGCGCGCCCGGTCTTCCGGCGTCGCCAAAAATTCAAACCACACACGCGGCCTCGCCATGGATTTCTATATCCCCGGCGTCCCCATTTCTAAACTGCGCCAAGTCGCCATGAAAAAACATGTTGGCGGCGTGGGCTATTACCCATCATCTGGCAATCCGTTTGTGCATTTGGACACCGGTAGTGTGCGCGCCTGGCCTCGCATGACCACGGCGCAATTAAAGCGGATCTTCCCCAAAGGCAAAACCATGCACATCCCCTCAAATGGGGTGCTGTTGTCAAAAGCGGGATATGCTGCGGCCAAATCGGAATGGTCCAAATGTCGCCAGTTGCCCTGTGGCGGCAGCACGCGCACTGCGTCATTGTCGAGCAATGATGATGATGGCAACAAAACCACTTTGATGGACATGTTGTTTGGTGGTGATGGCGAAGACAACACAGCCAAAAACACCCCACGCCAAACCACAGTGAAGGCCACCCCTATTCGCGTGGCGGCGCTGTCTGGCTTGCCGCCCGCACGCCCTGAAAGCGCTGGCGAAACATTCGCGGCCCCTGAGTTGGTTGTTGCCGATGCGGTGACGCCGCCATCTAAGCCCGTTCAATTGGCCGCACTGACCACCGCGCCTAAAGAAACGAACAATGCAGACGAGGGCCCCGCATCGCGCTTTGAAGTTGCTGATGAAGGCGAGATTGTAACCCCGCCATCGGCGCGCCCTCTGATCAACGAGCCTGGCCGCGATCCGCTGGCACCGCTGCGTGTGGCCTCTTTGGGCAATGCGGGCACCAGAACATCAGCTCAGCAATCAGATTCTGGTGGCCTGTTTGCCGCCTATGCTCCGCTGCCAGAGCAAACCGAAGATGCACAAAAAGCGCTTGAGAACATTTTGGCGCGCAAGGCCGAACAGGCCCAGCCGAAGCCCGAGCCCAAAAACCAACTGGATGATTTGCGGCAAACCTTAAGCACGGCATCGCTCACGCCTAATCTGGACGGGTTCGAGCAATTGCTGAAAAACACCAGAAAACCAAACACCAAGCCCAGCTTTGATCCGCTGCGCTATAGCTTGACCCAACGCCGGGGCGAGCTGGTCGCACCTGACCTTGGCCATGTGGTGGAAATGTTTACCGATCAAACCCAACTCACTGAGCCACAATTTGCAGTGCTGTTTGAACCGGACCAAGCAGATATCAACCCCAGCGTGGTCATGGGCAATAAAAGCCAGCTCGGTTTTGATAACAATCTGACGCCACAATTGGTGAGCTTCAACCAATTCGGCGGCTAATCGCCGCATAATCGCCGCAAAAACAATTAAATTGGTTCAAATTCGGGTGCAGGGAGTTGCCTGAGCCTTCAACTCTGCTAAACCAGATCAACGCAGCACGCCAGATAAGGCGGCGCGGACCTTGCATGACATATAAATGAGGTAGCGGTGACCAAGCGCCCTGAAACACCCCTATTAGACAGCATCTCGGAAATCAGCGATCTCCGCGAGATTCCCCGCAATCAATTGGCTCAATTGGCCGATGAAGTGCGTGCTGAAATGATCGACGTCGTGTCGGAAACGGGCGGCCATTTGGGCGCGGGCCTTGGCGTCGTCGAACTCTCTGTGGCGTTGCACCATGTGTTCAACACGCCGGACGACAAAATCATCTGGGATGTGGGCCACCAAGCCTATCCACACAAAATTCTCACCGGCCGCCGCGAGCACATGCGCACCTTGCGCAAAGAGAACGGTCTGTCCGGGTTCACCAAACGCAAAGAAAGCCCGTTCGATCCATTTGGCGCGGGCCACTCCTCGACCTCAATTTCCGCCGGATTGGGCATGGCCGTCGCAGCCGAATTGAAGGGCGAAAAGCGCAACATCATTTCAGTGATCGGCGATGGCGCCATGTCTGCGGGCATGGCCTACGAGGCCATGAACAATGCAGGCGCCATGGATGCGCGTTTAATCGTTATTCTGAACGACAATGACATGTCGATCGCCCCACCCACTGGCGCCATGAGTGCCTATTTGGCACGGCTGGTCTCGGGCAAAACCTATCGCTCTATTCGCGAAACAGCCAAGCAATTGTCCGAACATTTGCCGCGCTTCTTCTCGGAAAAAGCACGCCGCACCGAAGAATATGCCCGTGGCTTTTGGACCGGTGGCACCTTGTTCGAAGAGCTGGGCTTTTATTATATCGGCCCGGTCGATGGTCATAATCTTGATCATTTGTTGCCCATTCTGGACAATATCCGCGATACAGATACAGGCCCGATCCTGATCCATGCGGTCACGCAAAAAGGCAAAGGCTATGGCCCTGCCGAAAGCGCGGACGACAAATATCACGGCGTGTCCAAATTCAATGTGATCACCGGCGCGCAATCCAAAGCGCCCGCCAACGCGCCATCTTACACGGGTGTATTCGCGGAAAGCTTGATTCAGGAAGCCCGCAATGACGATAAGATCGTTGCGGTTACCGCAGCTATGCCATCCGGCACGGGCCTTGATAAATTCGCCAAAGAATTTGCCGACCGCACATTCGATGTGGGCATTGCCGAACAGCATGCCGTCACCTTCTGCGCAGGCTTGGCCGCCGAAGGCCTATCGCCTTTCTGTGCCATCTATTCCACCTTCTTGCAGCGCGGCTATGACCAGATTGTTCATGACGTGGCGATCCAAAATCTACCCGTTCGCTTTGCCATTGACCGGGCTGGCTTTGTTGGCGCCGATGGCCCAACCCATTCCGGCGCGTTCGACACCGCCTATTTGGGCACCATTCCCAACATGGTGCTAATGGCACCGGGCGATGAGGCCGAGCTGCGCCATATGGTGACCACAGCCGCCAAATTCGATGAACACCCCATTGCCCTGCGCTATCCGCGCGGTGAAGGCGTGGGCGTTGATTTGCCCGCCGCTGGTGAGATGCTTGAAATCGGCAAGGGACGCATCATCCGCGAAGGCAAGTCGGTCGCCCTATTGTCCTTTGGCGGGCGCTTGGCCGAAACCATGGCCGCCGCCGAAATCCTTTCCGGCCTAGGGTTCAACCCCACCATAGCCGATGCACGCTTTGCCAAACCCTTGGACACAGATTTGGTGGAAAGACTGGCGAAAAACCACGAAGTGCTGCTCACAATCGAAGAAGGGTCTACAGGCGGTTTCGGATCATTCGTTCTCAGCCACTTGGCGCAAAATGGATTGCTCGACAATGGCTTGAAAGTGCGGCCTTTGTTTATTCCAGATCACCATTTTGATCAGGCCAGCCAGACCAGCATGTATAAAGCCGCCGGGCTGGATCGCAATGCCATCGCCGCCACGGTGATGCGCGCACTCGGCAATGAAAAAGCCGCCAATCAAGTAATGACGGGCGGCTTATAAAGCTAACGTCGTGAGGGCGGGTTACGCCTGCCCCTCACCTTCGTCCGGGCCATCTTCATAATAGTCTGGCGCCGGGATCATGCCCAGCGCATGCTTATAAAGATCAAGCACGGCTTCTTGTTCCTGACGCTCATGCGCTTCTTGCTTGCGCAATTTAACCACCTGACGCATGACCTTCACGTCATATCCATTGCCCTTTGCCTCGGCATAGACATCACGAATGTCATCAGAAATCGACTTTTTCTCTTCTTCCAGTCGCTCAATGCGTTCGATATAGGCACGCAATTGTTCGCGGGCGACGCTTGTTTGTCCCATGACACTTATTTCCCGAGCAATTAAATTTGCCCTATGTGACGCAAATCACCGGGCAAAGGCAACCGCCAATAAATTATTTCCACCAATCTGATCTGTGCACCGAACCAAATCTTATAAATCGGGTCTGCATAAAGTTAAAAACCGCCACAGAACGGTCCAATAATCGGTATAGCGATTGACACAAATCTCCCAATAGCTACAACTCATGGGGTCGTGACCTTGTTTTTTGAAACCAAAAAAATGCCTGTGCGCTTCGCGTTTATCGCAATGATTTGCCTGTCCCTATTTGCCGCTTTACCTGTCGTGGCGGCCAAAGCAGATTTGCGTGTATGCAACCAAACTGAAAATCCCGTCGCCATTGCCATCGGCTTTAAAGCTGAAAATGGTTGGCAGTCTGAAGGATGGTGGGTTGCAGAAAAAGAAAGCTGCGCGTTGGTTTTTAATGGCCCGTTGAATGAGCAGCCCTCACAGTTTTTCTATCTCCACGCTGTGGATGATGTGAGCGGGGGTGTTTGGGGCGGACGCATTTATATGTGCACCCGTGATAAAGCATTCACAATCTTTGGCGAAAAAGACTGTCTAGCGCGCGGCTATGAACGGACTGGCTTTATGGAAGTCGACACCGAGAACAATACGGATTGGACAGTTCAGCTCACCGAGACTGATCTGCAACCCCTGGAGACACAATGAGACGCCAACGCAAAGTTAAAATTCTGGCCACCCTGGGCCCCGCATCAAACAATCAAGACACCATCGAACAATTGGCGCGCGCGGGCGCCGACCTATTCCGCATCAATATGAGCCACGCCAGCCACGAAGTGCTGAACGAAACGATGGCCAATATTCGTAGCGTCGAGCAAAAGGTCAAACGCCCCATCGGCGTGCTTGTCGATTTGCAAGGCCCGAAACTGCGTGTGGGCAAGTTTGCCGATGGCGCCGTGGAACTGAACACCGGCGACATCATCACCTTTGACCAGTCTAATACGCCAGGCAGCAAAGAACGAGTGGAACTACCGCACCCTGAAATTTTTGAAGCCATCAAGCCCAACCACACATTATTGCTGGACGATGGCAAGCTTGAGCTGATCGCCAAAAAATGCACGGCCACTGCAATTGAATGTGAAGTGGTGCATGGCGGTAAATTGTCTGATCGTAAAGGCGTCAGCCTGCCCAACACCTTGTTGGGTGTCGGCGCCCTCACCGATAAAGACCGCGCCGACCTCGTTGCAGGTCTTGATGCCGGAGCCGATTGGGTTGCGCTTTCTTTTGTGCAACGTCCTGAAGATATTATCGATGTGCGCAAAACCGTTCAGGGCCGCGCTGGCGTTTTGGCCAAAATCGAAAAGCCACAGGCTATTGAGCGGCTGGAAGAGATCATCAAACTTTCTGATGCCATCATGATCGCCCGCGGCGATTTGGGCGTTGAAATGCCACTGGAAACAGTTCCCGGCCTGCAAAAGCGCATGATCCGCATGGCACGGCAACAAGGCAAGCCGGTTGTGGTGGCCACCCAAATGCTCGAATCCATGATCAACAGCCCCGTGCCAACCCGCGCGGAAGTCTCCGATGTGGCGACAGCCGTTTTTGAAGGCGCTGATGCGGTCATGCTTTCTGCTGAGTCTGCTGCAGGTGATTATCCGGTGGAAGCGGTAAACACCATGAACAAGGTTGCCGTCGCGGTAGAAAACGACGTCCTTTATCAAGGCATTATTCGTCGGCAGGAAATCACGCCAGATGCAACCGCTGCGGATGCCATTTCCGCCGCCACCCGTCAGGTGGCTGAAACTTTGGATCTTGCTGCCATCGTTTGCTACACATCTTCTGGCTCCACCGGCATTCGCGTGTCGCGCGAGCGACCAGAGAAGCCAATCATCGCCCTTTCACCAAAGGATTCGACCGTGCGTCGCCTGTCCTTGATTTGGGGCCTGCACTGCGTGCGCACCGAAGATGCGGTGAATTTGGATGATGTTGTGGATCGGGCCTGTTCCATCGCCTATCGCGAAGGGTTCGCCCGTCCCGGCGACCGTGTGGCCATCACCGCAGGCGTGCCGCTGGGCACACCCGGTGCCACCAACATGCTGCGCATTGCCTTTGTTGGCCAAGACGGCATGGGATCTTCATAAGGTTTTTCGACCTACCGTACACACAAAAATGCCCGCCAATTTGGCGGGCATTTTTAATTCAGCCGCAACAACGACTCTCATCAAATCGTCGCACCTACAGGGCTTCTTCACCCATTTCGCCGGTCCGAACACGAACGGCTTGCTCTAAATCCAGCACAAAGATTTTGCCGTCGCCAATTTTGTTCTCTGTGGCCGCGCCGCGAATAGCCTCGATTGCGGCGTCCACCTTATCGCTGCCAACGGCTATTTCGAGCTTCAATTTCGGCACATAGGAAATCTCATATTCAGCCCCACGATATATTTCGGTGTGGCCGCGTTGCCGCCCATATCCACGCACTTCAGTTACCGTCATGCCGAATACGTCCAGCGCGCCCATGGCTTCGCGCACCTCTTCCAGCTTATGCGGTTTGATCATTGCTACGATATATTTCATGGTTTCCCCCTAGTGCCGATAGCCCGTTTCGCCATGCACAGTTAAATCTAGACCCGAAGTCTCTTCGTCCTGACCAACGCGCAGCCCGACCCATTTCTTAGTCAACCACACCAATATAATCGTGACAAGAAGCGACCAAATGGCTGTGGCAACAACGCCAACCAGCTGCACGCCAAATTGCGACAATGCGTTTTGGCCCTCTGCATAGCCCACAGCGCCCGGGCCAAAACCAAGCAACAATGCAACCAACAAAGTGCCAGTCGCGCCGCCAATGCCATGCACAGCCAACACGTCCAACGAGTCATCAATGTTGAAGCGGTGCTTCACCAGATCTACGGCGTAAAAACACACAAAGCCACCAACGAGCCCTAACACAATGCCGCCCATTGGGCCCACCGAACCGGAGGCCGGGGTGATCGTCGCCAAACCTGCAATCGTGCCAGTAACAATGCCGACGATGCTGGGCTTTCCAAAGCGCACCCATTCAATGACCATCCACACCAAAGACGCAGTGGCCGCAGAAAGGTGCGTGACCAAAATCGCCATGCTGGCATTGCCATCAGCAGCAACTGCACTGCCGCCATTAAAGCCGAACCAGCCGACCCAGAGCAAAGACGCCCCAACCATCACCATCCATGGCGCATGCGGCGGGCGCACATTTTTGGGAAACCCATCCCGCGCGCCCAAGAAGACAGCGATAGCAGCGGCGGACACACCTGCGGTCACGTGCACCACAATGCCCCCGGCAAAATCGATAACGCCCATTTGCGCCAACCAGCCGCCGCCCCAAACCCAATGGGTCACCGGCACATAAACCAGCATCAACCAGAGCGAAGAAATGATCAAAACAGCCAAGAACTTAATCCGCTCAACAAAGGCACCCACCATCAGAGCGGGCGTGATGATCGCGAATGTCATCTGGAACATGATCCAAAGGCTTTCCGGAATGGTGCCGCTCAGCCCGTCGCGTTCCAGCCCTGCCAAACCAAAACGGCTCAACCCGCCAATCCATGCATTTCCATCGGTAAAGGCCAGCGTATAGCCCGCAACAACCCATAAGATTGAGGCGACGCAAGCGATCGCAACACAATGCATAAGAACCGACAAAATGTTTTTTGACTGCACAAGCCCTGCGTAAAAAAGGGCAAGCCCCGGCATGGTCATCAACAACACCAATGCTGATGCCACAAGTATCCAACTTGTATCTGCTGCTATCATAATTCTCCCCCCATGATAGATGCCTAAATTTTAGGCAGCGCGGCAATATTGCCCCATAATAAGCAAATTTTGAAGTCTTCTGGCTTAAATCCGGTTCGGCAAGCTGCAAATCCTCGGCCCGACACGGCACGATAGGTTTTTGGGCAGCTCGTTTTTGCACAAAATAAATGCATATTTCTTGTTGACCTGGAGTAGGCTCCAGCACTTACAAGTCCAAAGGCAACCAACTGAAGGCAATGATATGTTTATTGGTGAACTCTCTAAACAGACCAAACTCAGCATCGACACGCTGCGCTATTATGAAAAGATCGGGTTGATCGCAAATGTCACCCGCGATCGTGGTGGCCGGCGCGTCTATGATGAAAGCCTGATTGCATGGATCGAATTTGTGAAAGTCCTCAAGGCCACCGGCATGCCGCTCAAGCATATGGTTGACTATGCGCAATTGCGCCAGCAGGGACCACAAACCACCCAAGACCGCATGTCGATCTTGCAAGACCATTTTCAGCATATCCAAACTCAGTTGGCACACTTGCAAACCTGTCATGATTTGGTGGAGGCCAAAATCAACACCTATGCCCAAGCACTTGCGGATGGAAGCAACATCCCCATTGGGTCTTGCAATGCCTTCACCGCCACCAACGAGGAAAAAACGAATGAGCACAGCTCTTGAACGCGGCCGCACGCTTGCTGCGACGCTGAATCCCAATTTGGAAAAAACCCTGGCCGACCGGTACGACCAAGCCGTACCAGACTTTGCCGAAACGCTGATTGAACATGCCTATGGGCGCATTTATGCCCGCGAGGGACTTGATCTAAAAACCCGCCAATTGATCACCATTGGCGCTTTGACCGCGCTGGGCGGGCAGACAGCACCGCAGCTGAAAATCAACATCCAACATGCGCAGGCGCAGGGCGCGAGCAAAACTGAAATCTATGAGACCATCATGCAAATGTCGCTATATGGCGGCCTTCCTGCCGCCATCAATGCGCTGAATACCGCAAATGAATATTTTGCCGACAGCGAGATGGCTGAGCCGCAGGCCTAAAACCTATCCTGCCAAAAATCCATCAATAAGGGCCGCAACATTGCGGCCCAAATCGTCCACAGCATAGCCACCTTCCATCACGAAAAGCGTCGGCACATTTGCCGTTTTCAGAAGGGTGCCGATGGCGGGCATATCGGCATAAGTCAGCTTGAATTGCGAAATGGGATCGCCTTCAAAAAAATCGACACCCAATGAAATCACCAAATAGTCAGGCGCAAAGCTGTTGATCTCAGCAAGCCCGGCCTCAATGGCGGCCATCAAAGCATCTGCTGTTGTGCCGAGCGGCAATGGGTAATTGAAATTATGGCCGTGTCCCTGGCCAACGCCCTTTTCATCTGCATGGCCGAGAAAATAGGGATATTCATCCATCGGGTCCGCATGCACCGACAAAAACTGCACATCCGCCCGATCATAAAAGATCGATTGCGTGCCATTGCCATGATGATAGTCGACATCAAATATCGAAACGCGCTGCGCCCCTTGGTCACGAAAATATTGTGCAGCAATGGCGGCATTGTTGAAAAAACAATAGCCCCCATAATAGTCCTTGCCCGCATGGTGCCCCGGCGGACGACAAAGCGCGAATGATGCCTGATCACCCTGCAACAGCGCTGATGCCCCATTCAGTGCGCTCTGCGCCGATGCGTAGGCCGCGCCAAAGGTTTTGTCCGTCAGTGGCGTGCCAGCATCAAAGGAATAATGGCCCAATTTGCCATCCAAATGATTGGGTACCCGATCCGTGCGGAAGTCCCGTCCCGGCCACACAAAGGGGAACCCTTCTCCCGAACGCCCCGCTTCGGCCCACAAAGCACCAAAGGCCGCAAGAAAATCGATATAGGCCCTATCATGCACCTGCGCGATGGGGGCGAGACCAAAGTCTTGCTGCGGTTTATGCTCAATCTGCGGCAGCTTCATCAGCGCGTCGAAAATCATTTCAGCGCGCTTGGGCACTTCCACCGCATCCACCAGCTTGCCGTCCGAGATTTCTTTTTTCGGATCATGGTCTAGTTGGGTGGGGGAGAAAAACAGCTGCATAAAGCCTCCGGCTGCACAAAAGAAAAGGTCGGCGACAAGCACCGACCTTAAACTTTAATAACACAGTTTAAAGCGCTTAGCCCTGACGAGCTTTGAACCGCTTGTTCACTTTGTTGATGATATAGATGCGACCGCGACGGCGTACGACCTTATTGTCGCGATGCCGGGTGCGCAACGCCTTGATGGAATTTTTGATTTTCATTCCGGTCACCCTTCACATTCATAAAAATAGGCGCCACAGGCGCCAAATAAGTTGGCTGGAAACTATGAAGAAAAAGTCCCCTTGTCAACGCCCAATTGCAGCAAATGGCTGAATCTCACGCGAGTTATTTCGAAATTCACACCAAATAAGTCAGGGCGCGATCTCTCGCGCCCCTTATTGCACTAAACGATCAGCTTTTCCAGCTCATCATGTTCCGCCACATAGTGGCCCGGCTTTACTTCATCCAAGCGCGGCACATAATCGAGTTGATTGGCCTCAATTTTGGATGGCATAAACCGCAACTTGGCGGTCGGGTCCATAGGCGACGGCAATTCACCCGGCAGTTTGATCCGCTTCCGAGACCGCTCCAACTTCGGATCGGGAATCGGCACAGCTGAAATCAATTGCTTGGTATAAGGATGCCGTGGATCTTTATAAATCTCATGGCGATCCGCCAACTCCACGATACGCCCGAGATAAAGCACCATAATGCGGTGAGAAACCTCACGCACCACAGACAAATCGTGTGAGATGAACAGCAAGGACAGATCGAAATCTTCCTGCAAATCCATCAACAGCTCAATGATCTGCGCCTGAATGGACACGTCCAAAGCCGATACAGCTTCGTCACACACCACCAGCTTGGGCTCCATAATCATCGCCCGCGCAATGCCCACGCGTTGGTTTTGACCACCGGATAATTCGTGCGGATAGCGGTTGATCATATGCTGGGGCAGCCCAACACGTTCCATGATCTTTGCCACCTTCGCCTTCATTTCCTTGCGCGACATATCGGGCCGGAAAGTTTGAAGCGGTTCCATGATCGAATCGGCAATGGTCATGCGCGGATCCAAGCTTGCCAGTGGATCCTGGAACACAATTTGCAAATCTTTCCGTTTCTTGTTCAGCTCTTTCCGGTTGAGGCCAGAAAGCGGGCTGCCCAGCCAGCTCACCGCACCTGCGGTTGGTGGGATAAGCTGCAACACGGCCCGGGCCAGCGTGGACTTACCACAGCCACTCTCGCCCACAATACCCAATGTTTCACCCGGACGCAGGGTAAAGGTCACCCCATCCACGGCTTTTAAGGGCACTCGTTTCGGCCACCAGCCCTCATTGATCTTGATGTCGAACTCGACACGCACATCATCAACCGTCAAGAACTCCTGATCGCGGCCCTTCTCGTCATATTCTTTGAGCTTGCGATTGGTGGCTTTGTCTGGCTGGTCGATTCGTGGCATCGCATCCAACAGCATTTTGGTGTAGTCGTGCTGCGGACTATAGAAGATATCGTCTGCCGTACCTTCTTCCACATATACGCCATCCTTCATCACCTGAATGCGATCGCACATACGCGCCACCACACCCATATCGTGGGTGATCAGGGCAATCGCGGTGTTGCTGTCCTTTTTCAACTCGTCCATCAGATCGAGAATTTCAGCCTGAACGGTCACGTCCAACGCTGTGGTTGGCTCATCAGCAATCAGCAATTCGGGCTCGCACAACATGGACATGGCGATCATCACCCGTTGCCGCATGCCGCCAGAAAGCTCATGCGGATATTGCTCCAAGCGCTGTTTTGCGTCGGAAATCCGCACCCGCTCCAGCCATTCAAGGCTTTTGCGTGCCGCGTCTTCGCCACGTACGTCGGTGTGAAGTTTCAACACCTCAGTCATTTGATCAAGCACGGTCATATGTGGCGTGAGGCTGGTCAATGGATCCTGAAAGATCATGGTCATATATTTACCACGGATCTTGTTCAGTTGTTGCACCGGCATGCCCAGAATGGATTTGCCGTGGAACAACACATCACCTGTTGCAATGCCATTATTGGCCAAAAGCCCCATGGCCGTCATAAAGGTCTGGCTTTTGCCGGACCCGGATTCCCCGACGATGCCAAGGCATTCGCCGCGATTAATGTGCAGATTAACGCCCCGCACCGCATCCACGCGGCCATCAGGGGTGTCGAAAGACACATTCAGGTCGTTGACCTGCAATACTGTGTTGTCATCAGCCTTACTCATGCGGCTTCCCCTTTATTGGCGTTTCGTCCTGTTATGGTGCTCCGGTCCGGCAAAGCAAAAAGCCGGACAGCGTGAAAACAAGTCATATTCATGCATCCTTTCTTTTGCTTAGCGGTCTTTCGGGTCAAGCGCATCGCGCAGCCCGTCACCGATAAAGAAGAAACAAAATAGCCCAACAATGAAGAAGGCCAATGGGAAACCCAACTGCCAAATCACGCCATATTGCATGGTCTTCGCACCTTCATTGATCAAAGCACCCCATGAGGTCAAAGGCTCTTGAACACCCAAACCAAGGAAGGAGATAAAGCTTTCGGTCAAAATAAGAGCCGGCACAAGCAAGGAGGCATAAACAATCACCACGCCCAAAAGGTTGGGGACGATGTGACGCATAATGATGGTGAAACTGCCAACGCCTGAGGCAATGGCCGCTTCAATAAATTCCTTGTTCTTGATCGACAAAGTTTGGCCACGCACAATACGCGCCATATCCATCCAGGCAAAAAGCCCGATCCCTACAAACAACATTTGCAGCGAGCGGCCAAAAACCACCAACAACAGGATCAACACGAACATATACGGCACGGACAACAATAAGTCGACGATACGCATCATCACATTGTCAACTGTACCGCCAACATAGCCTGAAACCGCCCCATAGAGCGTGCCAACAATCACGGCAACAGCAGCACCCAAAAAGCCCACCATGAGTGAAATTTGTGTGCCCTGCAACGTCCGCGCGAAGATATCACGGCCCAAATCGTCGGTGCCGAAATAATGGCCTGTTTCGATCGAGGGATAGCCCATTGTGGCGGCATTACCCATGGTCGCCCAGTCGATCGTTTCATAGTCCCACGGCGAAAATAGCGGTCCAATAATCGAAAGAAGTGCGATAAACGCCAGCACGAACACACTGACAACTGCTGCTTTATTCCGCACAAATCGCGCCATGGCGTCTTGCCACAAGGAGCGACCTTTGATGGCTTGCTGCTCAACGATGTTTTCCGCGAGAGCATCCATTTTTTCACTTTTAGCAATCATGTTCTGCCCTCCCTATGACAAACGAATGCGTGGATCGAGCCATGCATATATTATGTCAACGAGCATGTTGAACGTAATGGTCAACACACCAATCAAGATGGTGATCCCCATCATCACGGAATAATCACGGTTAAATGCGGAGTTCACAAAATACTGTCCCATCCCGCCAGTACTGAAATACATATCGACCACAACCGAACCGGTGGCCATACCCACAAAGGCCGGCCCAAGATATGAGATAACAGGCATCAATGCAGGTTTTAGCGCATGCTTCAAAATCACACTGCGGGTAGATAGGCCCTTGGCCCTGGCCGTGCGGATAAAGTTGGAGTTCAACACTTCAAGCATTGAGGAACGCGCCAAGCGAGCGATGTTCGCCATATAGCTGGTCGACAACGCAATGACAGGCATGATGATATATTCAATTTGACCGCCGTTCCAGCCACCGCCCGGCAGATAATACTGACCGTTGGTTAGCCTGAACAAGCCAAGCGTGAAGATCAGCACCAAGATTGGCGCCATCACAAAGTTTGGTAGCACTTGCGCGCCGATGGAGATGCCAACCGCGGTATAATCAACAGCTGTGTTGTGGCGGATGGCTGCAACGATACCCAAGGTCAACCCGACCACTACAGCGAAGACGAACGACCAAAACCCGTAAGTAAGCGTCACAGGAAAGCCCTGCGCAATAATATCATTTACGCTTTTGTCGCGATATTTGAACGATGGTCCAAAGTCAAAATTGGTAACGACATTCCAAATGTAGTTCCAGATTTGAACTGGCAGTGGATCATTCAAGCCATAGCGTGCCTCAATATTTTTCAATACCTCTGGCGGCAAAGCGCGTTCGCTCAGGAACGGTCCGCCTGGCGCCGCATACATCAGCAAGAATGATGCGATAATCAAGATGAGCAGTGTGGGAATCGCATACCCGACACGCCGAACAATAAAACTGAACATTTTTGTAAAACCCTGCTTCCCTAAATGTGGGTTCTTTTAGGCAGTCCACAATTGCGCGCGGACAGCGAGAACCTTCACATCACTTTCCTTAACTGACCCCAATATCGCATAACCCCCGATACGCGACAGGTAAGATAAGGAGACACCGCGCGAGACACTCAAGTCCCGCGCGGTGAACAAATGGTTATTCAGCAACCTTATAAAGGTTACGGCTGTACCAATTTTGTTGGACGTTTTCTACCGGCCAATTTTCAACATTTGCCTTAAGCATCATGTTCCGAGTGTAGTGATACACTGGGATCACTGGCATTTCTTCAGCCAAAATCTGCTCCACGCGAGTGTAGTTCTCTTGTGGGTTCGCAGCAGTTTTCGCATCGGTCATCAATTGATCGACTTCCTCATTTGAGTACTTGCCGTCATTGTAGCCAGACGGAGTAGTCAAAAGGTCAAGGAAGGTAGATGCTTCGTTATAGTCACCGCACCATGCGCCACGTGCCAATTCAAAGTCTTGGTTGCCACGTGTTTCAAGGAATGTTTGCCATTCCATGTTCGACAGCGTTGCTTCTACACCCAATTTTTGCTTCCACATTTGTGAAACCGCAACAGCGATTTTCTTGTGGCCTTCTGAGGTGTTGTAAAGCAAATCAAACTGCAATGGATTGTCTGGACCATAGCCAGCTTCAGCCAACAATTCCTTCGCTTTTGCATCACGATCCGCTTGGGTCATACCTGCAAAGTCAACATCAGGAACCTCGAACCCAGCCGTCGCAGCCGGTGTAAAGGTGTAAGCTTGGAACTGACCAGCCTGCAGAACTTGGTCAGTAATAACTTTGCGATCTACAGCATATGAAAGTGCTTTACGTACGCGCACATCTTCAAAGGCTTCTGGACCTTTATCAGACAAGTTGAAGGTGTAGTAATAGTTACACAAGCGTGGGAATACCAACGCTTCTTCAGGAAATTCTTCCTTCAAAGAAGGATATTGGCCAGAAGGAATTTCTGTCCGATCAAGCTCACCTGCACGATAGCGTGTCAAAGCAACGTTTTCGTCATTGATCACCAAAGTCACAACCTTATCCAAGATTGTATCTTCGTTGTTCCAATACATTTCGTTGCGCTCACGAACGGTACGCTCGTTCAGCACCCATTCGGTCAACACATATGCGCCGTTAGATACGATATTTTCTGGACGTGTCCACTCATCACCATGCTCTTCAATTGTGGCTTGGTGTGTTGGGAATGTCGATGTGTGCACCAACATATCCGCAAAATATGGCAACGGTTGCGCAAGTTTTACGCGCAAGGTGTGATCATCAACAGCTTCTACACCGAGCTCTGAAGGATCTTTTTCGCCGGCGAGAACTGCACCTGCGTTCTCAACTGACATAAGATCCATATACCAAGCATACTCAGATGCTGTTTCTGGGTTAGCGAGGCGACGCCAAGCATAAACGAAATCGCCTGCGGTTACAGGATCACCGTTTGACCATTTGGCGTTATCACGCAATTTAAAAGTATAAACTGTGTTGCCGTCGCTAGCTTCCCAGCTTTCAGCAACGCCAGGCACCAAATTGCCTTTGTCGTCTTGGTTCACAAGACCTTCGAACAAGTCACGGGCCACTTCTGAACCTGACACATCTTCAATAAGCTGTGGGTCAAGTGAAGGAAGGCCATCGAGCAAACGATATGTAAATGTTTGATCCGCTGCCAGCTTTTCGCCGGTCTCTGGATGCACATGGCTGTCCGCATAAGCGCCGCTTGTCATAGCAGCAACAATTGCTGTCGCTGACGCCATTTTCAACATTGTGGTAAACTTCATAAAACTACTCTCCCTAGTAGACGTTTCCCTGTCGGTCTTGCTGTAATTAGCTGCCGACTTAAATAAGACAGTTACAAAGTGCAACTGTCCGACAATCACCGTAACGCCCTCTTAAACCTTTTGGCAAGCGTTGTTTCCGGCCATTTCTAAAAAAAAATGAGGGGAAAACACCATAAAAAACCAACTCTTCCGAATTGAATGCCAATTATCCGTATCGAATGGAAAATTTTGAGATTTCAGATTAACGTACGGCTAAACCAAATTAAATGTTTCCCTCCAGAACTGTTGATTGTTGTAGTGCGCGCCCTAAAATTACAGTCGCACATAACGTGCGATATATTTTTAAGGAGATTAAAATGAAAAAGACCAAAGCACTCATTCTTGCGATCCTTATCGGCCTTTCAGGCTCTGCAGTATACTCCACAACCACTTTGGCTGATATTCCACCCTGCGCTCAAAGCCCTTGCTAATCGCTAGCCAGGCGAAATGATTGCAGTGGGGCGTTTATTTGCCCCACTGCGTGTCAGTTTCGTTCAATAATCGCAGCGACCCCTTGACCACCGGCAGTGCAGACAGAAATCAGCGCCCGCTCTTTCTTTTGCCGTTCAAGCAAATTCACGGTTGCACCAAGGATACGCGCGCCTGTGGCGGCAAATGGGTGGCCATAGGCCACGCTGGAGCCGGTCAAATTAACCTTTCTCAGATCAATTTTCCCCAACGGCTTGTCCCGATCCAAAACTTGCTTGTTGTAAGTCTTGTCGGCAAACGCTTTCACAGTGCACAACAACACAGCCGCAAAGGCTTCGTGAATTTCGAACAGATCGATATCCGCAAAGCTCAATTCTTCGCGCTTCAGCATGTCTGAAACCGCAATCGTCGGTGCCATGAGCAGGCCATCGCCATGGGCAAAATCATTGGCGCTTACCGAACCGGTGCGCAAATAACCCAAGATCGGCAAACCACGCTCTTTCGCCCATTCTTCACTGGCCAGCAAAACAGAGGCTGCCCCGTCTGTCAGCGGCGTCGAGTTTGCCGCCGTCAAGGTGCCATGACCGGATTTGCGGTCAAAGCTTGGCTTCAAACTCGCCAGCTTTTCCATCGTGCTGTCTGCGCGCACATTGTTGTCACGCACAATGCCTGCATGGGGCACAATCAGATCATCATGGAAACCATCTTCATAGGCCTGCGCCGCTTTATGATGCGATCCCAATGCCCATTCATCCTGCTCTTCGCGGCCAATGTCCCATTCGCGCGCCATCAATTCACAATGTTGGCCCATGGAAAGGCCGGTGCGCGGCTCAGCGGTGGAGGGTGCATTGGGCACAACTTCGCCAAAGCTAAAGCCTTTGAAAACGCCCAGCTTTTGGCCCAGTGTTTTCGCTCTGCTCAAATTGATCATCCGCTTGGAGAATTTTGGTCCAAACACGATGGGGCTATCGCTAACGCTATCCGCGCCGCAAGCAATGCCGCTTTCAATTTCGCCAGTTGCGATTTTGGCACCAACCAGCAGCGCCGCCTGCAAAGACGTGCCGCAGGCAATCTGCACCGTCGTACCCGGCGTCGATGGGGCCAAACCCGCATTTAACGCCGCCTCACGTGCAATGTTAAAATCACGACTGTGATTAAGCACAACGCCACCCATCACTTCATCAATATGGGTGTTGTTCAGCTTGTATTTATCCACCAAGCCCTTCAGAGCTCCTGTCATCATCGACAGGTTGGTTTCATCCCGATATCCCGTATGCGCCCGGCAAAAGGGGATGCGGGCACTGCCAACAATCGCGACACGCTTGAGTGTTTTTGTCATATTCCCAAATCCCTATTCTTTATGCTTTGCCATCACGGCGCGCTTTAAGCGGCCCGCCAAGGAATGGCGCAAATCCTGTGCCGAAAATCACGCCAATGTCCGCCATATCTGCATCAGCGACAATGCCCTCTTTCACGCACACTTCACATTCATCAACCAAAGGCTGTACCAGATCGCGACCCAGGCCTTCATAATTGGCATGGGGTGCAGCTTCGCCCTTTTGGGCTTTGCCATCTTCCCACTTATAAAAGCCTTTGCCGGTTTTCCGGCCCAAATGCCCCTGGGACACGAGCGAGGCAAATTTGCCCCCCTCTTTCACTTCCTGGCCAAGCTCTTCCGCCACAGCTTTACCTACATCCAAGCCGACAACATCCATCAGTTCAATCGGGCCCATCGGCATACCGAACGCGACTGCGGCCTTATCAATTTGCTCTGGGTTTTCACCATTCTCGACCCGCATCACGGCCTGCAGCATATAAGGCATCAACACGCGGTTGACCAAAAAGCCCTTCTCGCTTTTCACGATCACAGGGCTTTTGCCTATAGCGGTACAAAAGCTTGCCCCCATGCGCACTTGCGCATCGGTGTTTTTAGCTTGCTTGATCACTTCAACCAGCGGCAATTGCGCCACCGGATTGAAGAAGTGCAAGCCGATCAGCCGTTTGGGCTGCTTCAATACAGATGCAATATCTTCCAACGGAATTGAGGATGTATTGGTCGCCATAATGGCGGTCTTTTTCATCTTCGGCTCAAGCTCAGCAAAAAGCTTTTGCTTAATCTCAAGCTTTTCAACAATCGCCTCAATCACCACATCAGCGCGGGACACGCCCTTGCCGTCCGGGTCCGCCACCAAACGTGACACAGCCGCTTCCACCGCTTGTGGTTTTTTCAACCGTTTTTTGAACAGCTTTTTCGCCCGCTTTAAGGCCGGCTCAATCCGTTCCATATCCAAATCTTGCAGCGTCACTTCCATGCCGCGAGAGGCGCACCAAGCGGCAATATCGCCGCCCATCACGCCTGCGCCCACAACATGAACACGCCGGAACACAGGCTTTTCGCCCTTCACGCCTTGCGCTTTCAGTCCTTCAGACAAGAAGAAGACGCGACGCAAATTTTCCGCCGTATCACTGGCCATCAAGTCCGGGAAATGTTCAATCTCCGCCTTAATGAAAGCCTTGGGATCATCACCATATTTTTCATACAGATCGATCAGCTTATGTGGCGCCGGATAATGTTTGGGGTTGGCCTTCTTTTTGGTCTGCTCGCGCATCTTATTGGCGGTATAGCCTTTTAGCGGCCCCATCGCCATAAAACGCTTGGTGAAGCCTGCAGGCTTGGATTTTTGCCGCTGCATCACCGCCTTGCGGCCGGCCCAACGCAATTGATCCCGATGTTTGACCAACCGATCCACCAGGCCCATGCCTTTGGCTTGGCCCGCACGATAATTCTTGCCGGTGAGCATTGCCGTCATGGCTGCCACTGGCCCGGCCTGTCGGATCGAGCGCCCCGTACCGCCAAAGCCAGGGAAAATGCCCAGCTTCACTTCAGGAAAGCCTAGCTTGGTTGAATCGTCATTGACCGCAATGCGGTAATGACAGGCCAGCGCCAACTCCAACCCGCCGCCAAGGCAAAAGCCATGTATCCCAGCGACAATCGGAATGGACAGATTTTCGATCTTATTGAAAATCGCATGGGTCCGTTCCAGCGCTGCTGGCAGGATGGATGGATCGCTCATTTCATCAAACTCGCGTACATCCGCCCCGGCCACAAAGCCATTGTCTTTGGCCGAGAGCAACACCACACCAGCCAATTCGCCAGACGCCGCCAAATCTTCAAACCGCAGCACCAAAGTTTCCAGCTCTTCAATGCAGGCGCGGCTGAGCACGTTCACTGGCGATTTTGGTGTATCAATCGTCAGCCAGCCAATTTGCTCCACGTCAATGTCGAAGTGCCAATATTTCAGCTTTGGCATTTTTGGTTGTGCCACAGTGTTCGCTCCCATTTAATTATTGTGCCGCAACAGTTTCGTCATCATCGCGATCTGCGCCCAAAGCGTTAGGGGCAAAATCATCAACTTGAATCACCTTGTCTGTTGCCTCATCGGCGGCCCGTAAAATGCCCGCCTCATTATCATTCAAAATACCTTTTTCAACGGCGTCATCAATAGCGTCACGATCAAGACGTCGCGCAATCTCGCCCTTCTTCAAGGCGCGGATAAAGCGTTTTTCAATTTCTTCCGCTTCTTCTACCTTATGTAGCGTATCTTCCAAAATACCGGTCCGGTCCTCTGGATCAAAGCTGACAAAGATGTCACGGGTCAAGCGATCACGCTGCTCTGAGTGCCGCAACAAGGCTTTGGCCAAACGATAGTTTTCCCGATCAGATGAGCCTTTGGCCCGACGACCAAGCGGGAACACAAGGAACCGCATCAGCGTGCGCAGCACAGCATTGGGGAAGTTGTTAAAGACCTGATCAAAGCTATGCTCGATGGCGGCAAACCGATCTTCTGCAATGGCTTGCACAATCGGCAAATCATCGGCGATCGCGCCATCATCTTCCCAGCGTTTCAGCGTGGTCGACATCAAATAAAGGTCGGACAAAATGTCTGCCATCCGGCCAGAAATACGTTGTTTCCGCTTCAAGTCGCCACCCAGGAAGGCCACAACCCAGTCGCCCACCAACGCAAAGTTTTGCGCGTAGCGGTGCAGACGTTGGTAATAGATCTTGGTCGGGCCATTGCGTGGTGAAGACGCAAAGCGACCAAAGGTGAGGCTGTGCAAGAAGCTCGCCAAAATGTTCCGCAGCATAAAGCCAGTGTGGCCTGCAAAAGCTTTGTCGAATGCCTTTTGCCCTTCGGCCGTGTTCTCGTTCTGCGCTGCAGAGATTTCTTTATAAAGGAACGGGTGCGCCCGGAGTGCGCCCTGCGCAAAGGTGATCAAGGTGCGGGTCAAAATATTTGCCCCTTCCACCGTAATCGCCACCGGCACCGCTTGGTACCCCGCAAACAAATAGTTGGATGGGCCATCACAAACCGCACGACCACCATGCACATCCATGGCGTCATTGATGCGCTCACGCATGGCATCGGTGGTGCGGTATTTCAGCAGCGCCGAAATCACAGAAGGCTTTTGCCCTTCATCCACCATGGCCGCCGTGGTCGCCCGCGCACCTTCATACATGTAGGAGTCTTTGACCAACCGCGCGATTGGCTCTGCCACGCCCTCCATCATGCCGATGGAAATGCCGAACTGGCGGCGAATACGCGCATAGGCTGTGGTCACGCGCAACGCTTGTTTGATGGACACAGTGCCAATGGCAGGCAATGAAATCGCCCGGCCCGTGGACAAACATTCCATCAGCATGCGCCAACCCTGGCCGCAATAATCCGTGCCGCCAATAATCCAGTCGAGCGGAATAAACACGTCTTTGCCGGAGTTTGGCCCATTCATAAAGGCCGACCGCGCCGGATAGTGACGACGGCCAATATTCACGCCCTCATGGTCCGTTGGAATAAGCGCCAATGTGATGCCCACATTGGTGCCTTTGCCCAAGCGGTTTTCAGGGTCGTATAGGTTAAAAGCAAGACCAAGCAATGTGGCAACCGGGCCAAGGGTAATATACCGCTTGTCCCAGTTCAGCTTCACGCCCAACACTTTTTTGCCTTCGTGCATGCCCTCACACACCACGCCAACATCGCGCATACCTGCTGCGTCTGAACCAGCGTGCGGCGCCGTAAGCGCAAAACAAGGCACTTCTTTACCTGTCGCCAAGCGCTCGAGATATTTCTCTTTCTGGCCATCAGTGCCATATTTTTCAAGCAACTCGCCCGGCCCCAAAGAGTTGGGCACCATCACGGTGATACCCGCGGCAATAGAGCGGCCCGCAATCTTTGACACGATCATAGACTGCGCCTGTGCCGAAAAGCCCAAACCGCCATGATCTTTGGAAATCAACATGCCCAGGAATTTATTGTCTTTAAGATATTGCCAAACATCCTCTGGCATATCCGCCCGATTGTGACGCGTGTCCCAATCATCGATCATTTTGCACACTTCTTCAGTCGGCCCGTCCAAAAAGGCCCGCTCCTCATCGGTGAGGTGCGGCTTTTCAATGTCCAACAGCTTGTTCCACTGTGGGCGACCCGAAAATAGTTCAGCGTCCCAGCCGACGGTACCCGCATCCAGGGCTTCTTGCTCAGTGCGTGAAACACGCGGCAAGATCGACTTTACGGCTTTATAAATATGGTTGGTCAACACCATGCGCCGGATCATCGGCACACTCAAAAGCAGGAACACAACACCGGGAATGAACGCCAGGATCGCTACAAAGTTGAGCGACAACGCCCCACCCAGCGCCAGTGCCAACGCGGCATAAGCCAGCGCCGCCAGACCCCAAATGAAAAGTTTCGCCTCGACAATCGCCAAAGCGACAAACCCAACAATCAAAACAAGCGTCATTAATAGTGTCATTGCACCCTCCCAAACGGGCATTTGGACAAGCTGAAGCCCGGCACCATAGCCAGATCACAACAGTTTGCCTTTTTTGCGACATGCGCAACCATTTATCAGCGGCTTTTCAGCCTATTCCAGACAAGTCTGGCACATATTCACGTTAACGTCAATCAAATGACTTTATCGGCAATATATTGAAAAAAACCGAAATAACATAGGGATAACGCACGAATGGTCAATTTGTTCATTTTCCAACTAAATTTGCGTCGCTTAATTGACGTTAACGTCAATATCTGAATATACTTTTGGGATCAGCGCAAGAGGGGGCGGCGCTAACGGGAGCGAAAACATGACCAAACAGACCGAGCATAAGCCATATCAACCGTGGGTTGAGCACTATCCGGACAATATCGACTATTACGCGGAGATCGACACCACACCTGTTCCGGCCCGCATTGACCAAGCGGTGAAGGACCATGCGTCGCGTGTTGCGTTGGATTTTCTGGGCGCAGAGACGACCTATGCTGAACTCGGTGATCAGATCGAGCGCATGGCAGGCGCACTGCAAAAAGAGCTTGGCATTAAAAAGGGCGACCGCATTGCCCTGCTATTGCCCAATACCCCGTTTTTTCCCGTCATGTATTATGCGGCGCTGAAAGTTGGCGCCTCCATCGTCAATTGCAACCCGCTCTATACCCATTCCGAGCTGGTGCACATTCTGAAAAATTCCGATGCCGACATTCTGGTCACCACCGACTTGAAGCTGACGCTGGAAAAAGCAGAAAAGCTGATGCAAGAAGGCATGGCGGACAAACTGATTGTTTCCCATTTCCCCAACGCCCTGCCTACTTTGAAAAAGTTCTTGTTCAAGATCTTTAAAGGCAAGGACCTCGCGTCGCTGACGGACGAAAAAATAAAGCAAAAACACCTCAATTGGCACGACCTCTTGGAAAAAAATCTGAATGCCGATCCAGTTCAGATCGATAAAGATGACATGGCGGTGCTGCAGTTTACCGGCGGCACAACCGGAATGCCCAAAGCTGCCGTGCTAACCCATGGCAACATTGCCGCTAACCTAACGCAAATCGATCTTTGGGGGGTTGATTTATTCCGGCCCGGCGCAACGTTGGCCGCCGTGCTTCCCTTCTTCCATATTTTCGCGATGACCGTGTGCATGAACACCCCGCTAACCAGCGGCGTGAAAGTGGCAATGTTGCCGCGCTATGAGCGCAAATCATTGCTGGAAATGATCAACCGCACAAAAGTGAGTATTTTGCCAGCGGTCCCCACCCTGTCTCACGCGTTGGCCACAGCGCCAGAGCGCGAAAAATATGACCTCTCGAGCCTCAAGATCGGCATCTCCGGCGGCGCGGCCTTGCCCAATGAAACGAAAATCGCATTTGCCAAAGCCACGGGCGGCCGCATTGCTGAGGGCTATGGCCTCACCGAAACATCACCTGTTTTGTGTTGCTCACCTCTTTATGCGCCGAACAAGGATAACTCGATTGGCATGCCTCTTCCGGGCACCGATGTGCAGTTTGTTGATGTTGAAGACCCAACAAAATTTGTTGGACCTGGCGAACGTGGCGAACTGGTTGCCAAAGGCCCGCAGGTGATGCCTGGCTATCTCGACAATGATGAGGCCAACAAAGAATCCTTCATCAATGGCTATTTCCGCACCGGTGACGTGGGTTATGTTGATGAAGAAGGTCACATCTACATTGTTGACCGCATCAAAGACATTATCATTTGCTCCGGGTTTAACGTTTATCCCCGCACCATTGAGGATGCACTTTATCACCATGATGATGTGGACGAGTGCAATGTGATTGGTGTTGAGGACGAATATCGCGGCGAAGCACCAATTGCCTTCGTCAAACGCGTTGAAGGGTCCAATCTGACCGAAGAAGAGCTCAACGATTTTATCAAAAAATATTTGTCCAAAATCGAAATGCCACGCGAGATCATTTTCAAAAGCGAATTGCCTAAAACGTTGGTGGGCAAGCTATCGAAAAATGAATTGCGCGACGAATATGAGAAGCTAAAGAAAAACTGATGGGCGAGCAAAACGAACTATTTGCCATCACCGAATTGGCAAAGGAATTTGATATCTCCACGCGAACCATAAGGTTTTACGAGTCCAAAGGGCTGTTAAAACCGGATCGCGTGGGCACCACGCGCGTCTTTCGCCGCAGAGACCGCACACGACTTTTGCTGATTTTGCGCGGCAAACGCCTTGGCTTTTCCCTCAAGGAAATCTCGGAATATTTGGAGTTATATGACGCAGATGGCACCAAGACCGCGCAAACCCAACATTTGCTCAATCGCGTCAACTCACGGCTCGACCAACTCAAATCTCAACGAGATGACTTGGAAAATGCCATCGCTGAATTGGAAGGCATGCGCGAATATGCCTTGGATCAATTGAGCAAGAAAAGCGCCTAACTCGCCTCAGCTTCTGTGCCGGCCAACTGGGCCGCCTGATGGTCATAAATGTCCAGCATCCGCACGCCTTCGAACGGATCACGCTGGATCAAATATTGTCGATAATCCGCCTCACCCTTGCGCCGCTCTTGATGATCCACCTCACGTTCCGCATCTCGGCGCCGATCTGGGCCGAAATAGGTGTCGGTCTCGAAATATTTCAATGGCCGACACAATTGGCGCTTGAGCCGATCGCCCATAAATTTGAGCGAGCAAGGAAATTGAACAATATCATCCATGCCCAAGCCGATATAATCATCGATCTGCCGCCGCGATAAAGAACGGGCCAGCATAATCATTGGCGAAAAACGGTGCTTATCCAAATTGTGCCCGCGAATGGCGCGCATGACCCGCTTGAGCTCATTCTGATCGCTGGCGGGGGTGATAAAGCAAAATTGAAGCGGTCGGGAAAATGGAACGAGCGCCAAAGCCTTGGCATCCGTGATGTGTTCGATATGGGCAAAGCCGATTTCAGATAAAACGCTGTTGCAGCTTTTGGTCCATGCGCTGTTCGCGCATATAATAAACGCACTACTTCTATTAAACATGTCAAAAAACTAAATTCGTTAAAATATGAAAATAGCGTACATCGCAATTCGTTAGCGAATTACAAAGACATGCCGACAAATGCAGTAAAGTTGATGTTTAACGGTAGTCTACGGCTTTTCCCCAAGCCGTAATCACGCCTAGATCTCGATTTGATCTGCCTCTTCAACATCATTTGGATCAAATCTTTGTACATCCATAACGGCGACCCCATAGTCAGGATTGCGAATGAATGTGCGCCGCTCATAGGCACGGGTGCCGAAGCGAGGAGCCCGGCCAGCATCCCCTTCAAAAAAGGCGCGGCGATCCGGCCCGAAATAATTATCCGTGATGAAATAGGAAATGGGGTTCATCAATTGCACATGCATGCGATGGCGCAACATGCCCTTGGTGCACGGAAATTGTATGACATCGTCAAACCCCAATTCCACCATTTGCCGCAATTGGGTTTCCACCAACTCGCGCGCCATCAAAATGGCCGGCGAATATTTAACATCACCATGGGGAAACATGCGCAAAATGCGCAAAGACTTTTTCATGAATTGCAAGCCAACAGCTTGCTGAAAGAAAACAAAGTTTACTTTGTCCGGGTCCAGTGCCCCTTCCAAATGATCAACATTTGCAACGATCTCAACGTGCCCCACGCCGAGACTGCTTAAATTGTCTCGAAATGCATTTGGCCATGCGCCCGATTCCGCGCAAACAATCGCTATTGTTCTATCCAGCATTTAACAGCCCGGCAATTTTACAGCATCAATATCTATTTATATTTGAATAAAATACAACTTAAAATTACCTACGCGCCTGCTTTTCCTCCGTTTTATCGCACAATAAAACCAATTGACCAGTTTTGCATTTTTGGTCATATTGTCAGAAATTGAGTCTTGAATGGGATTATGGCGCAGATGACGGCACCGAATTTATTGGCCACTCAGAACATAAGCGAGCGCGAAAAGCTGATTTTCGACGCCACGGAACGTTTGCTGGGCAAATTCGGCTATGACAAAACCACCGTCGCAGACATCGCCAAAGAAGCGGGCATTTCCAAAGGCGCGATCTATCTCCATTTCAAATCGAAAGACGAATTGATTGAAAGATTGCTGATCCACGCCATGCTCGGTTTTTCGGCCAATTGGTTTGGCGCCATCGAGGCTGATCCTCAGGGGGGATTGATCGGCAACATGTATCTCAACATGCTCAAAGTGATCGACCAAACCCCACTAATGGCCGTGATCATGCGCCAGGACGGGGCCATATTGGGGAACTACCTCAAGAAAAAAGACAATTTCTTTGTCAAAAACCAGCGGCAGGGCATGCGCCACGAATTTGTGGCAATGATGCAAGCCGCCGGGGCCATCCGGCAGGACCTCGACCCCAAGGTCGTGGCCCACATTATGGATATGATCAGCTTTGGCATGGTCACGATTGCCGAATTTGTCCCCACAGAACAGATCCCCCCCACCGATGAAGTGATCAAAGGCATTGCCGATTTCATGCATCGGGCGCTCACCCCTGAACAGGGTGCCGATAGCGAAACGGGCAAACGAATTTTGCGCCAGCTTTATGCTGAGGCCCAAAAGGATTTTCTCGCCGCACAACAAACAGACGCGGCGCAAAAGGAGAGTTAGATGATTACGGTCAACAATTTAGAGTTTGCTTATCAAGGCGCCGCAAAAGACACGTTGCATGGCCTGGATTTCAACATCGCCAAAGGCGAGATATTTGGTTTTCTTGGCCCATCCGGCTCCGGCAAATCCACCACCCAGAAAATCCTGATCGGCTTGCTGAAAGACTATCGTGGCTCCATCAAGGTGATGGACAAGGAAGTGCGCGATTGGGACAATTCGCTCTATGAGAAAATTGGCGTGTCATTTGAATTGCCCAATCATTATCTCAAGCTCACCGCCCTTGAAAATCTGGAACACTTTGCCGGTTTTTATAAGCACATCGAATTTGATCCGAAAACCGTGCTCGAATGGGTCGATCTTTCTGAGGATGCGGACAAACTGACTGCCGAATTTTCAAAAGGCATGAAAATTCGCCTGAATGTCGCCCGCGCCCTGATGCACGATCCAAAAATACTGTTTTTGGATGAGCCCACTTCCGGCCTCGACCCGGTGAACGCAAAGCGCATCAAAGATTTGGTGTTGAAGCTGCGCGCCAACGGCACCACCATTTTTGTCACCACCCACAATATGACGTTGGCGGATGAACTGTGCGATCGCGTGGCCTTCATCACCAACGGCAAAATTTCCACCATCGATGCGCCAGAAAAACTCAAAGCCAAATATGGCCGGCGCAGTGTGCGGGTGGAATATGTCGATAATGACAATCTCGCCAGCACTGAATTCGAGTTGGACGGTCTAGGCAAAAACCAGGATTTTATGCAGCTCATCCAATCGGGCAACCGCATTGAGCGCATCCATACCCAAGAAACAACGCTCGATAATATTTTCATCGAAGTCACCGGCAAGGAATTGGTGCGATGACCCGTTTTTGGCACGAATTTAAAACCGATGTGCGGGTGCAGTTCCGCAACAAGCTCTATCACATCGGCATCATCATCGCGCTGTTGCTGGCGCTGGTCCTGTCGCAATTGGTGACAATGGCGCAACTGGCCTTCGCCTTTCCGGCCATTGTCGTGCTGATCATTGGCGGCACAACCATGCTCTATGTGGCGGGCATGGTGATCTTTGAAAAAGATGAAGGCACCATCGCCGCAGCGATTGTCACGCCCTTGAAGGACGTGGAATATATCGCCGCCAAAACCGCATCACTGGTGACGCTCGCGACCTTTGAAACCTTCTTGGCACTGGCGGGCGCGGTGGCCATTCTGGCGTTCAAGGAGCCGATCATCTGGCCAAACCCATTATGGCTTGTCATTGGCACCGCCAGCGTTGGCATTGTTTATACGCTGGTGGGGCTGGCCATGGTGGTGCGCTACAAATCCATCACCGAGTTTTTGATCCCCATGGCTGTTGTGGCAGTCACCTTGCAAATGCCCTTTTTGTATTTCTTCGGCCTGGTGGAACATTGGAGCCTGCTGATCATCCCCACAAGCGCCCCCACCATGGTGATTATGGGCGCCTATCGCGACCTTGTTATGTGGGAGCAGCTTTACGCGCTTGGCTACACCGGCGCGCTGCTCATTGGGTTGAGCATCTGGGCCAAGGCCGCGTTCCACAAACACATTATTTCACGGATGGGATAGGACCATGCAACTCACCGCCACCCTCAACAGATTGATCCGCACGGATCTCAAGCTGATCTCGCGCGACAGCTTTTTGCTGCTGATGTTCAGCTTTCTTATTGTCATTTCCTTGGTGATCCGCTTCGCCCTGCCCGCGCTCGATACGCATCTTCAATCCATTGGCGTGATGCCCGGTCCCAATATTGCGGAACCGCTTTCGACTTACTTTCCGCTTTTGATTGGCTATTTGATCGTTTTCCAAGGCATGTTGTTGGCCGGGGCCATTTATGGCTTTTTGCTGCTCGACGAGAAAGAAGATCACACTTTGGTGGCCATGCAAGTCACCCCCGTCAAACTCAGCCATTTTATCGGCTTCCGCCTGATCACCCCTGCGGTTTTGAGCTTCGTCGCCTTTTTCGGCATGATGTGGATCGTGGACATGCATATACCGCCGCTGTTGCCCGCCATCGCTATTGCCTTTTCCGCCAGCTTCGCCGCTCCGATAACTGCCCTATTTTACGCAGTCTTTGCGCAAAACAAATTGCAAGGCTTCGGCATTGCCAAATTTACGTCAGTGGCGGGGTGGGTCATTTTGGCGGGCTGGTTTATCCCCCAACCCTTTGATTGGCTCGCGGGCATTTTCCCACCCTTTTTCTCCACCAAGGCCTATTGGATGGTGCTTGACGGCAACCCGAATTGGTGGATCGCCATCCTATTGGGGATCGTCGGCCAATCCGCGTTGATTTTGGTGATGCTGTCTATGCTACGCAAAAACCTGCAGCGCCTCGTTTAGATCACGCCATAGGTCAGCATCGCCTCGGCCACCCGCTTAAACCCGGCAATATTCGCACCTTGAATATAGTCGGGTTTATCTGCGTCCTCGGCGCATTCAACACAGTCCTGGTGAATTTGCTTCATAATTTTGCGCAGCTTTTTATCAACCTTTTTGGCAGACCAGGACAAATGCATCGCATTCTGGCTGCGCTCAAGGCCAGAAACCGCAACACCCCCCGCATTGGCCGCCTTGGCCGGGGCGATCAAAATACCAGCCTCACGTGCTTTGGTCCGCGCCTCTGCCTCCAGCGGCATGTTTGCCGCCTCACAAATGATCTTCAGGCTGCCATCGAGCATTTGGTCCATATCTTCACCGCTCACCTCGTTTTGCGTCGCTGCGGGAATAGCCACATCAAAATCTTCGCCCCACGGCTTCTTGCCCTCATGATAGCACACACCGTCACCGTCAAAGTCGCCTAAAGCGCCATTCTCCGTCTCTTTGAGTTGGACAATCTTTTTCAACTCTTCAGCACTAAATCCGTCATCTTTGACGATATAGCCTTTACTGTCTGACAAGGTGATCACTTTTGCGTCGCGCTCAACCAGCTTTTGCGCGGTATAAAGCGCCACATTGCCCGCCCCGGACACGGCGCACCGTTTGCCGTCGATCTCATCATCACGATGGGCCAGCATGTTCATCAAAAAATAGACGCAACCATAACCCGTGGCTTCCTTACGAACGCAGCTGCCCCCGAACCCGGGGTTTTTGCCCGTCAATACCGCTTCGTGCTGTCCGGTCAATTGCTTGTAAGCGCCGTACAAATAGCCAATTTCACGATTCCCAACACCGATATCTCCGGCGGGCACATCGCGGTTAGCCCCAATATGGGTGTAAAGCCCTTGCATAAAGGCTTGGCAAAACCGCATCACTTCATGTTCGCTTTTGCCTTTGGGATCAAAGTCTGATCCCCCCTTTCCGCCACCCATCGGCAAGCGGGTCAGTGCATTTTTGAAGGTTTGTTCAAAGCCCAAAAACTTAAACGTGTCCAACCGCACATTCGGGTGAAAGCGCAACCCACCCTTATAGGGGCCAAGGGCGTTGTTATATTGCACGCGCCAGCCATTATTGATCTGCACATTGCCACCGTCATCGAGCCAGGTGACGCGAAACTGGATCACACGATCCGGCGCCAAAAGCCGCTCAAAAATGCGCGCGTCGACATATTTGTCGTGATCGCGGACAAGGGGAACCACCTCATCAGCCACTTCTTTGACGGCTTGATGAAATTCCACTTCCTCAGGCGTTTTCTGTTTTAATGTCTCAATAATTTGGTCAATATCCATTAAACAACTCCTGTCGCAACGATCGCGTGAAAACGTATGGGGTGATCAAGCAACGTGTCGCGTCCGTACAAGGATCAAAATCATATCAAACTGAGAGCTTATGAGCCAATCAGCCAGCAAAATCGCCTATGATTTACTCACCGCCGAAGATGATGGGCGCGTGTGTAAAGACATTCCCGAAAAAGCCTGCAATGCCAAAGAGGAAAACTTTGCCATTCATGTCGCTTCGCTCAGCATGAGCAAAATGGCCGATGGCTTGGTCGACCCAAAACTGATCCTGAGCTGGCTCTTGACCAGCGCGGGCGCCCCAAACGCGCTCATCGGCATGTTGGTGCCGGTGCGTGAAGCGGGGGCGCTGCTGCCCCAGCTCTTCACAGCGGGCTTCATTCGCAGCTTGGCGCAACGCAAATATGCATGGGCACTCGGCGCTTTTGTGCAAGGAGCATCAGCAGCCGGCATGGCGGTCGCCGCCTTTACTTTGACCGGCGCAACGCTCGGCATCGCCATCCTTGCGCTGTTGGCCGTGTTGGCACTGGCCCGCTCAATCTGCTCTGTCGCTTACAAGGATGTGTTGGGCAAAACTGTCGCCAAGTCCGTGCGCGGCACCGCCACGGGCACCGCCTCCAGCATTGGCGCAGGATTTGTCATCGCATTTGCGCTTCTGCTCGCGGTCACGGGCGACAATAAAATGCTGATCGTACAAGTCGGTTTGGCGATTGCAGGCCTATTGTGGATTTTTGGCAGTCTCAACTTTTTGCGGCTGGCCGAAGAGAAGGGAGCCACCGAAGGCGGCGGCAATCCGCTTACTTTGGCCATCCAAAATGCAGGATCTCTCGCCCGCGACAAGCAGCTCTTTTTGTTTATCCTCACACGCGCACTACTCACCGCCACAGCGTTGGCCCCGCCCTTCCTGGTGGCGCTTTCCGGACGCGTCGGCAACACCGATGTTTTTCAGGGCCTGGGCCTATTGCTGCTGGCCTCAGCCGGGGCCGGGCTGATGTCCAGCTATATTTGGGGAAGATTGGCTGATCGATCCAGCCGGAAAACATTGGCCCTTGCGGGCCTGATGGGCGGCGTGGCGCTCAGCGTAAGCGTTGTGGCAGCATGGCTGGGCTGGGTCACGACATGGTTCATCTTGCCGCTCCTGCTGTTTGCCTTGATGATCGCCTATCAGGGTGTACGGTTGGGCCGCTCCACCCATTTGGTCGATATGGCTTCAAAAGATCAACGGGCGATTTATACCGCACTAAGCAACACCATTATTGGCGTCGTGCTTCTGGCGGGGTCAATTTTTGGGGTAATCGGCGATCTGTTTGGGCCGCAAACCGTGATCGGCCTATTCGCCCTTATGTGCTTTGCAGCCGCAATCAGCGCATTGCGCCTCGAAGAGGTTCAAGATTAGCCGCTAAACTGTAAGGAAAAGAATGGTGGGCGTGACTGGGATTGAACCAGTGACCCCTACGATGTCAACGTAGTGCTCTCCCGCTGAGCTACACGCCCATCCTTTGCCTGATAAATAAAATCAGTGCGTCGCTGATAGACCATAAAACCAATATGCTGGTCAATAGGTCAAATGCGCAATTTTTCACCCCACTGTAAAACTGGACAGATCATTTATAGGCTTGCATACTAACAAGGTTACTGAGGGTATTTGGGTGATAAATGTCTGCCGACCATAAGCAATTGGCGCGAGAAATTCTCAAAGCGCATCATCGAAAGATTGCATGGCCAACCTTAATTGTGTCGGTCGTTGTTGTGACTATATTTATCACAAACCTCATGGCCACATTGTTGGGCAGCTGGCCACTTTGGGCCGCCACCATCATCAGCTTTTTTTGCATTCATGTCAGCTTCGCCATCGCCCACGAAGCCTCACACAAAACAATTTCAGGCGGCGGACCCCACCACTGGCTTGATCAAGTGGTCGGCTACACCCACGCATTGATGCTGCTTTATGATTTCCCGACCTTCAAGTTTTTGCACCTGCGCCATCATTCCAACACCAATGATCCAGCGCTCGACCCCGATTATTGGATGCAAAACTATTCATTGGTGACGGGATTTATTTTGGCCCTGTTTGTGCCACTCCACTATTTGCGACTGTTCATCCGCGCGGCACACAATAAGGAGCTGCCCTCTAGCTTCGTCACCAAGGCTTATATTCGAATCATTCTCCAGCTTGTGGTGTTGGTGGCGCTTTTGGCCATCGCCCCAATTGAAACTTTCTTCCTATGGCTCGGCCCGGCATCGGTCGCCTCGGCCATTATTTCAACGTCCCATCGGCTGCTGCACGATGCAGAGCAAACGCCAGATCGCACCCGCACCACACGCATCATTCATGGCGAACGGCTTTGGGAATGGGTTATTTGCCCCTTCTTCTGGATGAATAATCATCATTTTCTGCACCATGAATATCCGCGGTTGCCCTCGTTCACGCACGAGGCCTTATTCTCGCAAGCGCGCGAAAGCCTTGAGGCGGACGGCGTCAAAATCACCATTATCAACCCATGGGACAGTGGGCGATGAATGCCCGTGCGTCTGATCATGCCTTGCTCGCCGGACTTGATCCAAACAAGCCATTGCCGCGCAAATCTATTTACAGGTCTTTAAAGGGCCGCCAGCGCATTTGGTCTCTCTACCAGAAATCCATACAGGGCCTTGCCTTCCCAATCCGCCACAAGATTGTGCCAACCACATATGGCCAGACTTTTCTAAGCATTGCTGGCAATCCGGAAGCGCCCCCGATCTTTGTCCTGCCGGGCATGTCCATTGCAGGCCCCATGATGTTGGAGTTTTTTGCTGAACTACAACGCACCCATTTGCTGATTGCCCCTGACCTGATTGGCCAGCCTGGCCATTCTGAAGACCGTCCGTTCTCGAACAAAAAGGGCGCCTATGGCCGATGGGCCTTCGAGGTCCTTGACCAACTGGGCATGGATAAGGTGGGCATCGCCTCCGCCAGCTTTGGCGGGTCAATCGCCCTTGAGATGACACATATGGCCCCGGAGCGCGTGGGCAAGCAAGCGCTGGTGGTGCCAGCGGGGCTCACACCGCGCCTCCCCTATTTGAAGCTCTATGCCGGATTGGCCGCCAATTGGCTGACTTATCGCTGGTGGCCGTTTCATGATGAAACCACCATCAGCCATGACTGGCTGAAGCGCATTGCCCGGCCGCTATCGCGCAGCCTGACACAAGATAATCTGGATTATTTTGATGCGATTATTCGCTACACCGAGTTCTGGCGACATCGACCCGCGGGCCCATTCTCCGCGCACCATTTCAATCAGGACGTGACCCCGGCATTCGCAATCTTTGCGGAAAAAGACTTTGTCTTCCCCCACGCACCAACATTGGCAAACGCGCAAAAAAGCCTGCCCATGGCAGAAATGGAAATCCTTGCGGAAAGTGCGCACATGCCGTCAGATCAGGACATGCAGCCCCTGCATCAGCGCATCAGCGCCTATTTCGACGGAACAATTTAAGCGGCCAGGAGCCGCTCCACCTCATCCACCAGATCTTTCAGATGGAACGGTTTTGATAAAACAGAAGCGTCTTTGGGCGCTTCACTGTCAGGGTTAAGTGCCACGGCGGCAAACCCGGTGATAAACATCACCTTCAAATCGGGGTCCAACTCGGTGGCGCGGCGCGCCAACTCGATACCATCCATTTCCGGCATCACAATATCAGACAACAATAAGGTGAAAGGCTCCTCGCGCAGTTTTTCATATGCCGAACGACCATTATCAAAGGCCACAACGTCATACCCCGCACTTGAAAGTGCGCGCGTTAAAAACTTACGCATGTCGTTATCATCTTCGGCAAGCAAAATGCGACGCATTCTTGATGACCCCTAACCCGATTGCACTGATTCGCGATTTTGCCCGGATTTCCGGCGCCTATCAAGTGTGTAATTACAATTTGATACGATTATATTGTTTCACGAAACACCATGTTGCACTGGACCTTTGGTTACATTTTGGGCAAACTGACAAAGTGCTGCCACCAACAAATCACGCCAAAGCTCACAGGAGAATGGTTTGAACTCAGATTTTGCCGATCGGCCTGCATTTGAAACCATTCGTCCGCGCCTGCAGCGCATGCCGTTTGTGTTTAACTCGGCCCATTCAGGACGCGACTATCCGCAACGTTTTTTGGACATGACGCGGCTGGATAATTTGTCTATCCGCCAATCTGAAGACGCCTATGTCGATGAATTGTTTGAACGCGCACCCCATATGGGCGCCCTGATGTTGCGTGCGCACTTCCCGCGCGCCTATTTGGACGTGAACCGTGAGCCCTATGAGCTTGACCCCAAAATGTTTCACGAGCCATTGGCGCCCAATTACAACACGGCATCCCCACGCGTTGCCGCTGGCCTGGGCACAATCGCGAAAATCGTGGCAGAGCGCAAACCCATCTATCGTGAAAAGCTAAGCCATGATGATGCGATGATGCGCATTGAGGGCATTTACAAGCCCTACCACAACACGTTGCAAACCTTGCTCACCCAAACGCTTAATCGATTTGGCGTTGGCGTGCTGATTGATTGTCACTCCATGCCCAATCTCGATAAATCCGGCAATGCAAATGCCCCTGATATCGTTTTGGGCGACCGCCACGGCAGCGCCTGCCATCCGATTTTGGTGGAACTGACGGATACTTTATTCACCACCGCAGGCCTGAAAGTGGCCCGCAACCGCCCTTATGCGGGCGGTTTCGTCACCAAAGCCTATGGCCAGCCGCACAACAATATCCATGCGCTGCAAATCGAAATTGGCCGTCATCTCTATATGAATGAAGTTACTTTGGAAAAATCCGAAAACTTTGCGGCCATTCAAACGATCCTGCAAAAGCTGATCGCGCTTTACGCGCGTTTGGATTTGAACGAATTGCTTGATCAAAAGCTCGCCGCCGAATAAACCCCAAATCAGAGCCTGTCGCGAAAAAGGGGCCGCCAAAGCGGCCCAAAGTCAAGGGAGGAAACGTCAGCAGCTCAAAGCTGTCAATTGGCGAGCCGCTTATGCATCATGCACTTACTGGGGAGAACTGATCGACCCCGAACTGCAATCGATACAACTACGATTATTTAGAAAAGTCTTAATAATTGCAAGTTGTCTCAAAATCTAAGTTAGTTTCAAAAAGTGTACAATTTGTTAACAATTGTATTTTTATGGCACAGCAGCAAATAAAGGGCAGATAAAACGTATGAATCCGGGCTGGAAAAGCGAAATAAAGACAAGCGAAATCAATGCGCTAATGTTGGAAGCTGCGTTCGAGGCTGCCAAAATCACGACATCCTTTTTCCGCAAAGGCATTGCTGTGGAAAACAAGCTTCTTCAGGGCTTCGATCCGGTCACCGAAGCGGACACCCAAGCCGAGGCAGCGATCCGCACAGTCATAAACGCCTATTTTCCGAATCACGGGATTAGCGGTGAAGAAATGATAGACCAACAAAGCGATAGCCCGTTTAATTGGGTCATTGACCCGATTGACGGCACCCGCGCCTTTATCACCGGCTTACCGGTGTGGGGCACGCTGATCGCGCTGACCTATAAAGGCACACCAATTGCAGGCTTGATGAGCCAACCTCATATTGGCGAAAACTTCATCGCCATTCAGGGCGAAACCGCCGAACTTCAGCGCGGCGAAACGCAAACACCGCTTAGAACCAGCCAAATCACGCAACTTGATGACGCCCGCATGTTCACCACATCGCCCCGCATCTTTTTAAGCGCCGAAACGGGCGCCGCTTATGATCGACTGGAAGCAGAAGTTAAACTGGCCCGCTATGGTTTGGATTGTTATGGCTATGCCATGTTGGCCACCGGTCACGGCGAGCTTGTTGTCGAAGAAGGCCTCAAAAATGTTGATATCGCGGCCATGATCCCGCTCATTGAAGAGGCGGGCGGCATTGTCACCACATGGTCAGGCAAATCTGCGGCAAATGGTGGCCAGGTTATCGCTGCAGCCAATAAGGAAATTTACGAAGCCGCTTTGGCCTATTTGCAACCGCTGGCGACAGACTAAACCCGCTCAAACAAATGGGGATAGGTGCGCACATAGCCGTGTGCATCCACCTCAAATTGCGTTTTATATCCGGTTGTCACGCTCTCATAGGCATAGCTTTTGGCCCCGGTGCGCAAATATTTTTGCTGCGCCATAATGGGGTTAAGCTCAAGATCCGCAATATAGATCACGTCTGTTGTGGTCGCCTCGCCCTCAGCCAGTTTTTTGCGGTTGATCGGCAAACTATTGGTAAAGGGCGTCGCAAATATATCTATATCGACGGCCCCATCCAGCGCGGGCACGCGCACTTCATACCCATTAAGCCAATGCCCCGCATCTGAACGGCGCAAGGAAAGCTGGTGACCATCAAGCAGCCGCAAATCTGCACGCAGCAATTGCCAATCAGCATCCAGCTCAAGGGCATAATCCAGCGCAAACGCCTCACCTTGTGAGTGGCCAATAACCCGCCCCGCCACATCAATCAGTGTTGGGGTGAAATTGACTTGCACCCGCTCAAACCCCTCGGCTTCAAGATGGCGCCAACCCAGTTGGTGATGATGTGTGCTCATGTTCGCCCCTGTTCCGTTATAAAGGCATCAAAGGCCGCAAAGGCCTGCGCCCGCAACCCATCATTCTCCATGAAAATCTCATGTCGCGCATTGGGCAACACCGCATGACGGCCTGTGCGCATGCTCATGCCCAAATGCTCAATAGCGGAGGTCGAGACCACCCGATCATTGGCAGCTGCCAGCATCAGCACGGGTAGTTTCACTTTCTGGCCAAATTCAGGCGCGCCGGCCTTTTCCATGGCCACCAGGCTCGCCGCGGTCCACCCCACTGTGGGCGCTGCGATCAACAAGTCGGGTCGGTGATCCAGCGTCTTTACCATCCGCATATAGCGTCCATGGTCTGAAGTCAGCTCATTGCCGGGAAAGGTTTTGGCGCTGGGCCGCGGAAATTTCCACGGCTGCATCGGCACATGCCCCGCCCCGAAAAACTTCAGTAATTGCACCAAATTCTTACCGGTCGATATGCTGACTCCCAGGTCCAAAGAGACCATCGGCGCGCTCAAAAACACGCGTTCAAACATCAATCGATCACGGGTTGCCGCGAATAAAGAGGCAAGCCCGCCCATCGAATGCCCGACCAGATAGAAAGGCGGCGGACAATCGGGCAGCAAAATATCAGCGTGAAAGCTGACAAGATCCGCGACATAGTCATTAAAATCTTCCACATGACCCAATTTCGGATTGGTAATCAGCCGATCGGAACCGCCTTGCCCGCGCCAATCAAATGTCGCGACCGAAAATCCCCGCTGCTGAAAATCATAAATCGTTTCAAAATATTTCTCGATATATTCCGTGCGCCCCTGCACCAAACAAATCGTGCCCTTATTTTTGTTGCCCAATCGGGGCCACAACGCATACCGCAGCTTCACATTGTCTCTGGTTTTGAAAAAACCGGCCCGCGCGCCCGATGGAATGGGATTGCTCGGAATGTTGGCCAGCTCTGGCCCCATCACTTTATTCGGCGCGTTCATTTTTTCTCCTTGGCGAACATGGAAGTGCTTGCCCCACCATTTAGGAAGCAATAGGGGGCTGTTGCAAGGCGAAAACAATAAAGCCAGCAATTTTAAAAATTGCTGGCTTATTGGGGTGGAACATCATGCGGGGGGCGGATGATGATGTTCCGATTAAGGTTGTTGCAAGCCGTGATCAGACTGTTTTGCGGCTTACAAAACTGACTATATGAAACACTGGCTGAACCAGTTTATAATTCCCCATTCATTTTCGGTTCATCAAATAAAGCATTGAAAAAAATGTAGATTATTGGAAATGCATTTTGGGGCGTTGCCCCTTGAAATCCCAAAATCATCGCCCAAATATATAGATGTCAGCGGCCCATTAGGGGGCTGACAAGTGAAACTGAAAAGATGCCCATATCGGGATCTTGAACCGTTCATATTGCTTCTAAAGGAGAATATGTCATGAACACATTGGATCTTTCCCCATTCTATCGCTCAACAGTTGGCTTTGATCGCCTATTCAACCTGCTTGACGATCTCTCACCACAAGAAACTAACGCCTTCCCGCCCTACAATATTGAGCGCACAGGCGAAGACACTTACCGCATTACCATGGCTGTAGCCGGGTTTGCGCGTGAGGATTTGGTGATCGAGACCAAAGAAAGCGCGATCATTGTTAAGGGCGCAAAATCCCAAAGCACAGACGAGCAAGCCCGCGAGTTCCTCCATCGCGGCATTGCTGAGCGTTCCTTCGAACGTCGGTTCAAACTGGCCGATTATGTAGAAGTGCGTGGCGCTGATTTGGAAAACGGCTTGCTGCACATTGATCTGGCGCGCGAACTGCCAGAAAGCAAGCGGCCGCGCAAAATCGCCATCGGTTCTGCCGATGACAACAACACCAAGAAAATTGAAAGCGAAGTGAAAAACTAAGCTGACAATTCGTCAACAGATTGACTGATCGTCGGGGCGCAACCACAACATGTTGCGCCCCGCTTCTATTTTGCCCCAACCTCTTGCCACCGGCGCAATAAAAAAACTTTATCGCCCCCCTTGCTCCTTTAGTCGATATCGAATAATCTCCGCGAAAAAATAGGACAGCAATACTGTCCATACCGCGTGACCAAAAGGCGCAAGTTGCAATTCGTGCAACAGCCTTATATTTTTTGTGTCATAAGCAGTGTATAGCACTCTGGGGGAGAGCCTATATTGGCTCGATTGGGCGCGAAAAAGATCAACAAACGATCGCTATCGCCCATTTTAGGAAAAATTGCGCTTGTCGCGAACGGCGCGTTGTGAATGCGATTCATAACGCACTGCATATAAAAACCTGACCCAAATTTCGCGCCCCCGCGCGAGATAAGTATGACCTTTAGGAGGGGCTTATGGCCAAAAAGAATGACCAAGCTTTGCGTGACGTGCGGGTAGATTCCGCCAAAACAGCAAATGGCCGCCCCAAACCTGTGGGGCTTTACGACCCCCAGAATGAGCATGATGCTTGCGGCTTGGGCTTGATTGCCAATATCGACAACACCGCGACCCATGACATTGTGGCCTCAGGTCTGAAAATCCTGATCAATTTGACCCACCGGGGCGCCGTGGGCGCTGACCCGTTGATGGGCGATGGCGCGGGCATGCTGGTGCAAATCCCGCACGAATTTTTGGCCAAGGCCGTTGATTTTGACCTGCCTGAAGCCGGCGATTATGCCGTGGCGATGCTGTTCTATCCGAACGATGCAAAGCTGAAAGCAAAATGCGCCGAAAAGCTGATCAATTGCGCCCGCGCTGAGGGCCTTGAAGTGTTGGGCACCCGTGAAGTGCCCATGGACAATTCCACCTTGTCAGAAGGTGTAATCGCCACACAGCCAATTATCGAACAAGTCTTTGTTGCCCGCCCAGAAGGCTTGAGCGACGAAGAGTTTGAAACCAAATTGCTGATCACCCGTAAGGTAATTTCAAACACCATTTATCGTGAACTGCCCGAAGCGGATAACGACAACGGCTTTTATGTTGTCTCATTCTCGTCACGCACCCTTGTCTATAAAGGCATGTTCCTGGCCGAGCAGTTGGGGCCATTCTATCCTGATCTTGTGGACGAAGATTTCAAATCAGCTTTGGCGCTGGTGCACCAACGCTTCTCCACCAACACGTTCCCATCTTGGAAGCTGGCCCACCCTTACCGCTTTGTCGCCCACAATGGTGAGATCAACACCATCCGCGGCAACGTGAACTGGATGGCCGCGCGCCAAGCCTCCGTCGCGTCTGACAAATTTGGCAAAGACATCACCAAGATTTGGCCGATCTCTTATGAAGGCCAGTCGGACACAGCGTGTTTTGACAACGCCCTCGAATTCCTCGTGCGCGGTGGCTATAAGCTGCCCCACGCCGCCATGATGATGGTGCCGCAGGCTTGGGCCGGCAACCCGTTGATGGATGATGAGCGCCGCGCCTTTTATGAATATCACGCCGCGCTGATGGAACCATGGGATGGCCCTGCCGCCATGGTGATGACCGATGGGCGCTATATTACCGCCACCTTGGACCGCAACGGCCTGCGCCCTGCGCGTTATTGCGTCACCAAAAATAACCAAATCATCCTCGCCTCAGAGGCAGGTGTGTTGGACATTCCTGAAGAAGACATTGTTGAAAAATGGCGCTTGCAGCCCGGCAAGATGCTGCTTGTTGATCTGGAAAACAACAAGATGGTTTCTGACGATGAGGTGAAAACCGAACTCGCCAAGAAAAACCCTTATCAAAAATGGCTCTCCCGCACCCAGATCGTGCTGGAAGACGCGCCGGGCGTTGACCGCCAGCCCGTTCAGCCCTTCGATAGCCTGCTGGATCGCCAGCAAGCGTTTGGCTACACCCAAGAAGACATCAAATTCCTGTTGCCGCCGATGGCGACAACCGGGCAAGAAGGTGTGGGCTCTATGGGTACGGACACGCCAATTTCCGCGCTGTCGTCAAAATCAAAGCTGCTCTATTCCTACTTCCAGCAAAATTTTGCGCAGGTCACCAACCCGCCAATTGATCCGATCCGTGAAGAATCGGTCATGAGCCTGATTTCCTTTATCGGCCCGCGGCCAAACCTGTTCGATCTGGAAGGCCTGTCAGAGCGCAAGCGCTTGGAAGTGCGTCAGCCAATCCTCACCAATGAGGATCTGGAAAAAGTCCGCACCATCGGCTCCATCGGTGACAACCAATTCATCACCGAAACCATCGACATCACTTACGCCGCCGAAAAAGGCGCCGACTGGATGGAAGTGGCCCTTGAGGCCATTTGTGACCGTGCCGAAAGCGCTGTGCGCTTGGGCATGAACATTATCATCCTGTCCGATCGACTGATCTCGCATGACCGCATTGCCATTCCGGCCCTGCTGGCCACGGCTGCCGTGCACCATCATTTGATCCGCAAAGGCTTGCGCACATCATGCGGTTTGGTGGTTGAAACGGGTGAAGCCCGTGAAGTGCATCACTTCGCGGTGCTGGCTGGTTATGGCGCAGAAGCGATCAACCCATATTTGGCGTTTGAAACCATTTCTGCCATGCAGGCTGAAGGGCATTTCCCACCGGAAGTGGACGCGCAGGAATGCGTCAACCGCTACATCAAATCCATCGGCAAAGGTCTGTTGAAGATCATGTCCAAAATGGGCATTTCGACCTATCAGTCCTATTGTGGCGCGCAAATTTTTGACGCGGTTGGCCTCTCTACTGATTTTGTCAAAAAGTTCTTCTTCGGCACAGGCACCTCCATTGAAGGCGTTGGCCTGAAAGAAGTGGCGCAAGAAACAGCCGAACGCCACGTGCTGGCCTTTGGCAACGACGCTGTGTTGAAAAACAGCCTCGATGTGGGCGGCGAATATGCCTACCGCATTCGCGGCGAAAAGCACTCTTGGACACCAGATACCATCGCCGATCTGCAACACGCTGTGCGCACAGCAGAAAAATCGCCAGAAGCGGCGCAGGCAAAATATGATGCCTTTGCCACAGCAGTGAACGATGCGTCCGAACAGCTTTTGACCATTCGCTCGATGTTTGAGCTGGCCCCTGCGGGCAAGCCAATCGACATTGATCAGGTTGAACCCGCTGTGGACATCGTGAAGCGCTTTTCAACAGGCGCCATGTCCTTCGGCTCGATTTCGCGCGAAGCCCACACCTCGTTGGCCATCGCCATGAACAAGATCGGCGGCAAGTCCAACACGGGTGAAGGCGGCGAAGAGCCTGATCGGTATAACCCCATGCCAGATGGCAGCCGCAACCCTGAACGGTCCGCCATCAAGCAGGTCGCGTCAGGTCGTTTCGGCGTGACCACCGATTATCTGGTCAATTCAGATATGATCCAGATTAAAGTGGCGCAGGGCGCAAAGCCCGGCGAAGGTGGGCAATTGCCTGGCCACAAAGTGGACGCTGTGATCGCGCAAACCCGGCACTCAACTCCGGGTGTGGGCTTGATTTCACCACCACCGCACCACGACATTTACTCAATCGAAGATTTGGCCCAGCTGATCTATGATTTGAAAAACGTGAACCCCGTGGCCGATATTTCGGTTAAGCTCGTGTCTGAGCTCGGCGTTGGTACAGTGGCCGCAGGTGTGGCGAAAGCCCACGCGGATCACATCACCATCTCCGGCTTTGATGGCGGCACCGGCGCTTCGCCGCTTACCTCCATCAAACATGCGGGCTCACCTTGGGAAATCGGCTTGGCCGAAACCCACCAGACCTTGGTACTCAATCGCTTGCGCTCACGCGTGAAGTTGCAAGTGGATGGCGGCTTTAAGACCGGCCGCGACGTGCTGATCGGTGCCATTTTGGGTGCGGATGAGTTTGGCTTTGCCACCGCGCCATTGATTGCCGCAGGCTGCTTGATGATGCGTAAGTGTCACCTCAACACCTGCCCCGTGGGCATCGCGACGCAGGACCCTGAATTGCGCAAGCGGTTTAAGGGCACGCCAGAGCATGTGGTGAACTACTTCTTCTATGTGGCTGAAGAGTTGCGCCAATTGATGGCTCAATTGGGCGTCAAAACCATTCAAGATTTGGTTGGCCGCACCGAGCTGTTGCAACAGCGTAAAGACGTGCCGCACGACAAGGCGCAGGGCATTGATCTGTCAAAACTGCTCTACAAGCCAGAACTGCATGAGGGCGATACCTATTATCACTCGCAATTGCAGGATCACGGCCTTGAGGACATTTTGGACAAGCAATTGATCAAAAATGCCAAGCCTGCCTTGGAAAAAGGCGAAGCAGTGAACTTTGACATCGACATCAAGTCGAAAAACCGGTCCGCAGGTGCCATGTTGTCCGGCGCTGTCGCCATGAAATATGGCTTGCAGGGCCTGCCAGAGGACACCATAGCGGTGAACCTTAAAGGCATCGCAGGACAAGCCTTTGGCGCCTTCCTCACCAATGGCATCAGCTTTGATCTGCAAGGCGAAGCAAATGACTATGTGGGCAAAGGCCTTTCAGGCGGCCGCATTGTGGTGCGTCCCCCAGAAAATGCCAATATCGTGCCGGAACGCTCAATCATTGTCGGCAACACGGTGCTTTATGGCGCCATTTCTGGCGAATGCTATTTCCGTGGTTTTGCAGGCGAGCGCTTTGCGGTGCGGAACTCTGGTGCCATCGCCGTTGTCGAAGGCTTGGGTGACCATGGTTGTGAATATATGACTGGCGGCGTGGTTGTCGTGATCGGGGATACAGGCCGAAACTTTGCGGCAGGCATGTCCGGTGGCGTGGCCTATGTGCTGGACGAAGACAAAACATTCCGCTCACGCTGCAACTTGGCTATGGTCGATCTGGAGCCCGTGTTGGAAGAAGAAGATCTGATGCGCGAACACCATCATCACGGTGGCGACATTGAATGGCATGGCCGCGTGGATATTTCCGGCGACATGACCAAGCATGATGACGAGCGGCTCTATCAGCTGATCTCAAACCATCTGCACTACACAGGCTCTTCCCGCGCCAAATTGATTTTGGACAATTGGGAAGACTATCGCAGCAAGTTCGTCAAAGTGATGCCGGTGGAATATCGCCGCGCCATTTTGGAAATGGAACAGGCCCGCATGAACACTGAAGATCAAAATCAAAGCGCGTAAAGGAGGAATAGACTATGGGTAAGCACACAGGTTTCCTCGAAATCGATCGTCAAGAAGCGCGCTATGAGCCAGCCTCAGATCGCGTGCGGCATTACAATGAGTTCACGGTCCCCCTCACCGAGGGCGAGATTGTGCGGCAGGCATCACGCTGCATGGATTGCGGCATTCCTTATTGCCATGGCAATACGGGCTGCCCGGTCAACAACCAGATCCCCGATTGGAACGATTTGGTTTATCAGCGCGATTGGGAAGAAGCGTCAGAGAACCTTCACTCCACCAACAATTTCCCGGAGTTTACGGGCCGCATCTGCCCCGCACCTTGTGAAGAGGCATGCACGCTCAATTTGGAAGACGCGCCTGTCACCATCAAAACCATTGAGCAAACCATCGCCGACCGCGCCATCAAAAATGGCTGGCTAAAGCCAGAAATCGCCGAGAAAAAGACAGGCAAAAAAGTGGCCATCATTGGCTCTGGTCCTGCAGGCATGGCCGCCGCACAACAATTGGCGCGCGCAGGGCATGAAGTTCATCTTTATGAGCGCGAAGCCAAAGCAGGCGGGTTGCTGCGCTATGGCATTCCTGACTTCAAAATGGAAAAGCACCACATTGATTGGCGCGTCGAGCAGATGGAAGCCGAAGGCGTAATCTTCCACTACAATGAAAACATCGGCGTCACCCGCTCATTCGCCAACCTCAGAAAGAACCACGATGCTGTGCTGCTTTCCGGCGGTGCAGAGCATCCTCGTGATCCAGGCTGTGGTGGCCAAGATTTGGGCGGCGTACATTTTGCTATGCCCTACCTCACGCAACAGAATAAACGCGTCAGCGGCGAAGAGATCGGCGACGAAGCGCCAATCCTGGCCAATGGCAAAAAAGTTGTGGTGATTGGTGGCGGCGACACCGCATCAGACTGCGTGGGCACTGCGTTCCGTCAAGGTGCGGTTTCCGTGACCCAACTGGACATTCGCCCCGAGCCGCCAAAAACCGAAGACAAGCTCACCTCTTGGCCACACTGGGCCATTAAGCTGCGCACATCGTCTTCGCAGGCGGAAGGCGCAAACCGCGAATTCCAATCAGCCACTGTTGAAATCATTGGCAATGATCTCGGGCAGGTCACGGGCGTGAAATGTACACGCGTGGATGAAAACCGCAACCCGATTAAAGATGGCGAGTTTATCCTGCGCGCCGATTTGGTGTTGATGGCCATTGGTTTTGCCCACCCCTTGCAAGAGGGCCTGCTGGCTGAATTGGGGGCTGATCTCGACCCACGCAAAAACCTTTTTGCGGACACCCTGTCCTATCGCACATCAGTTGACGGCGTGTATGCCGCAGGTGATATGCGTCGCGGCCAATCCTTGGTGGTTTGGGCCATTCGTGAAGGGCGTCAAGCCGCCCGCGCAATCGATATGGATTTGATGGGCGGCACCGATTTGCCGCGTTAAGTCCAACGCCTATTGAGGCAGCTGGGGCAATTCGTCTTCAGCTGCCAAATCAACACCCACCCCAAACGCATCTGCGCGCCCAATCGGGGCTTCCATCAATTGTTCTAGCCGCACGGCGGGCGTGGATTGTGCGGATTTCACCACCAAGCCGCCGGCATCAGCCCGTGGCTTTTCGCCCAAGGGGCGCACAATACCTGCCACTTCCAACATCCGCACTTGGCTCAAGCCCTGAAATGGTGGCCGCTGCAATTGGGCCGCGTCGCTATTCGCCAATGGGTCTGCCACCGCGATGGTCACACTGCCGCCGCGATAAAAAGTCTTGATCGATTTATCGACAAAAAAGGCCAGCTTATCATTGCCGCGCGCTGTCAGGTGAATGCCATCACCCTTACGCATTTGCGCATTTTGGCCGTTCAGGTCTGGGCCATAGGCCGTATAGTTGCCATCCTCATCCACAAACCGCTCATAAATATCGACAAATTCCACACCAAACTCGAACGCCACCAACCGATGGATGGACGAGATTTGGCTCATGGCCGAACTATAAGAGTTTGATCGCATGGGCGGCAGGCCAACCCAAACAACCGGCTTGTTCGCGGCTTTCAATTGAGACAAAAACTGCGCCAGCCGATCTCTATACGCGGCGCGCCATTCCTCCGTCAGCGGGTCGAACACCCCCTTGTCGGTGCGAATGACTTGCCGATCATTGGTCCCGATGGCCACCACGACCATGTCAAAGTCATCTTCGGCAAGCCGTTCTTCGATGGCCTCGTTCCAATCATAATAATCGTCGCGCACAAAACCCGACGACCCCACACCTGCACCCAAAATCTTGAGCTGCGGGTCTTCGGCGTAGAACCGATCCAAGCCTTTGGCCAGATCGATCGACAGGCCGTCCCCGATCACCAACAGCCGTGTTGCATCCGGCGCTTTTTCAATGGTTTTAACCTTGGCGGGTGCCACCACACTGGGCGAACTGCGCTGTGGCGTAGTCCGCTGCGGTTGTGGCGCTGGTTTTTCTTTTTTGTTGCGGCCAAACAAAATATCGAAAAGCGTGCGTCGTTCGCCGCTATTGTTCTGCGCCACTTGAATACGCTCTTCGGCAAATGCCGGACGCGGGGCCATTGTTGCTGCCATGGGCAACGCCAAGGCCAACAAAACCACCATCCAAAGTGCGCGCATTCTATAGCTCATAATTTTGATTTAGCACATCATTGCGCCATCAGCACATCAAAAACCTGTTTGGTGGCAAAGCCATCCACCACCAGCCCGGCATCTGACTGCCAAGCCCGCAAAGCCTTCTGGCTGATCGGCCCAAGCCGACCATCCACGCCGCCGCGATAATAGCCCAATTGCTTCAGTTTTTCCTGTAACGCCACCCGCTGTTGCCGGTTGAGAAATGTTGCATCGCGCGGCCAATCATTGGCAAACGGCCCACCCCCCTTCAACCGATCAGTCAAATGCGCCACGGTAAGAGCATATGAGTCGGCAAAATTATAGCCTTTGAACGCCAAATAATTTCGGCCCATCAAAAATTTGGGTCCGTTTTTGCCTGCTGGCACATAAAGGAACACAGGCTGATCGAGATCGCCAAACTGGCGTCCAGCCACCCGCTGCACGCCGCGTTGCGCAAAGAACCCCACGGTGCGCAATTGGTCGCGGCCTGCCAAGCGATAATCAAAGCCGTTGGGCAACTCAACCTCCATGCCCCAATCCTCACCCGGCACATAGCCAAGCGACAGCAACCATCGTGCCGACGAGGCCAGCGCGTCCGCTAAAGAATTGTGCACATCGATCTTGCCGTCACCGTCAAAATCAACCGCCAGTTTGCTGTAAGCGGTGGGCATGATTTGCAAATGGCCCATGGCCCCGGCCCAAGAGCCTTTTTGATCCACCGGCATTTTGCCCGCCTGCATCAATTTAAGCACCAACAACAATTCCTTTGCGTCGGCCTCAACCCGTCCACGGCGTTGATGCACCAACGAAAACAGCGACCGCAACACAGGCTTAAAATACACATCATGGCTCATGATGGTGCCGTAATTGGTTTCAATGCCCCAAATGGCCGCCAGCACATACGGATCCACGCCATATTGTGCCGACACGCGGTCGAATATGGCTTTGTTGGCCCGGTATTTTTGCTGCCCCTGCTTGATCTTCGCCGCACTCACCCGCTTGTCGATATAGTCCCAGATCGGGCGTTCAAATTCCGGCTGGCTGGCCTGCGCGACTTTGATTTTTGGGTCTGGTGTCAGCCCTTTTGTGACACGTCGATAAAAATCGCGCGACACACCTTCGGCCACAGCGCGACGTTCAAAACTTTGTATAAAATCGGAAAAACTTTGCTGCGGTGCCGCAAAGCCAAGCTGCGGCACCAGCAAAAAACTTAAAATCATCAATGCGCGTAAAAACATGAATATCCCCTGTTTACCCGCACCAATGATGCTCTTTTATTTAGGCGATTTCCGGGCGGTCATTGCGGGTCAAAAGATATTTTTCCCACGCATAGGCATTGTTCACGATGCCATTCAAATCATCATATTGCGGCGTCCACCCTAGCATTGAACGCACCCGATCTGCCCCGGCCACAACCGCCGCCGGATCGCCGGCACGTCGCTCGGTCTCTTGCGCGGTGAAATCAACGCCAGTGACTTTTTTCACGGTATCCACCACCTCACGCACGCTATAGCCGCGGCCATAACCACAGTTGAGCGTTGTCGAAAGGCCGCCATCGCGCAAATAATTTAACAGTAAGCCATGCGCCGCCACCAGATCACTCACATGAATATAGTCACGCAACGCGGTGCCATCGGGCGTGTCATAATCGGTGCCGAAAATTTGCATTTCATCGCGTTGGCCAAGTGCGGCCTGGCAAGCCACCTTGATCAAATGCGTCGCGCGCGGGGTGGATTGGCCCAACCGTCCTTTCGGATCGGCCCCTGCCACATTGAAATAGCGCAACACGCCGAAGCGCAGAGGATGCGCCGAAGCAACATCTTGCAACATCATTTCACTCATCAGCTTGGACCGGCCATAAGGAGACATCGGGTTCAGCTGCGCATCTTCAAACACCGGCTCGTTGCCGGTCATGCCATAAACAGCTGCTGTTGATGAGAAGATGAAATGTTCAACGCCCCCCCGCACAGCTGCATCAATCAGATTGCGCGTGGTCGCGGTGTTGTTTTGATAATATTTCAGCGGATTTTCCACCGATTCGGGCACCACAATTGATCCGGCAAAGTGAAGAATCGATTTGATGTTGTGAGTTTTGATCAACTCTTCCACCAATTCCGTGTCGCCCGCATGGCCTTCAACGAACATGGCGCGGTCGTCAATGGCCCATTGAAAACCTGTGATCAGATTGTCCAAAACCACCACTTTTTCGCCTTCATCCACCAAATGAAGCACCATGTGGCCGCCGATATAACCGGCACCACCCGTGACCAAAACGCTCATTTTTTGCCCCTTAACTGAATTCTAATCTGTTGCCATCTAACTGGCAAAGGGTTGCGAATAGCTTTAGACGCACCTATTTTTGCGTGTAAATAAAGACGATAGGGGATAAAATTGGCAAAAAAAGTACGTACCGCAGTGTTTCCTGTTGCTGGCTTGGGCACACGTTTTCTGCCCGCCACCAAAGCCATGCCGAAAGAAATGTTGCCGGTGGTGGATAAGCCATTGATCCAATATGCCGTCGACGAGGCACGCGAAGCCGGGATCGAGCATTTCGTGTTTGTCACAGGCCGCAATAAGGGCGTGATTGAAGACCATTTCGACAAGCAGGTCGAATTGGAGATCACCCTGCACCAGCGCAAAAAACACGACATGCTGAAAATGCTGGACGAAGGCTTGCCAAAGCCCGGACAAACCAGCTTCACCCGACAGCAAGAGCCGCTCGGCCTTGGCCATGCGGTGTGGTGCGCACGCGACATTGTGGGCAATGAGCCCTTCGCCTTGCTGCTGCCAGATATGTTGATGCGGGCCGAACCGGGTGTCCTCAGCCAAATGATGAACAGCTATAATGAGAATGGCGGCAACGTCATCGCTGTGGAAGAAATCGACCCCGAAGAAGTCAGCTCATATGGCATTGTGGGGCGCGGCGACGGACCGGATGAAGGTTTCGACATCACGCAAATGGTGGAAAAACCCGCGAAGGAAGATGCGCCATCTAACCTGATCATCTCTGGCCGCTATATCCTGCAACCCGAAATCTTTGACCTGATCGCCAATCAATCCAAAGGTGCAGGCGGTGAAATTCAAATCACGGACGCCATGGGCACTTTGATGGAAAAGCAAAAATTCACCGGCGTAAAATATAAAGGCCAAAGCTTTGACTGTGGGTCAAAGATCGGCTTTCTCACCGCCAATGTGGTGTTTGCTTTGGACCGGCCGGACATTGCCGAAGGTTTTCAACGCGAATTACAGGCCATCGACTACGAGGGCCTCAAAGGTCTCATCAAGGACGCGTAAACCGAAGACCCGCCTCGATGGCGTTGGTCCGGCTGCCGCCATCAACGCTATCTTCGCTCACTTCATAGCTGTAACCAGCATAGGCAGTTGCATAACTATTGATCAAATAGGTCGCTTCCAAGCCAATTCCAAATTGGCCCGCCGTGCGGTCGCTGCCTTGATAATGCTCGCGTCCGAACTCAGTCGACAGGCTATAGCCAACCCGATCATTAATCTGCTGGCTGAACCCAATCGACAAATTGTCTGTAATTTTTATCGGCTCCCCGGGAATGGTCGCCGGGCTAAGCGCGGTTCCCGCATTTACCTCAAGTGACGCGCTATTGCCCAATTGATAGGTGATGGCTGCGCCATAAGAGGTGGTCAAAACATTGTCTAAACTGGCGTCATCATAAGTGCGGCGCAATTGTCCCACCGAAATTTCACCGCTCAACCGGTCCTTGAAGGCCGCGGAAACACCAATGCGATTGTCAAAGGTCCACCCGTCACGCTTGGCGGAAAGCACGGCCGAGGCTTGGTCGTAAATTGAACGGCTGACCTCGCCATCGTAAAAGACGCTCACTATGGGGGTGATCTCGCGGCTTGCCCGTCCGCCAGCAGAAAACGCCCAGCTGTTCTGATCTGAGTTGTCGACCAGGCTGTCATCATCCAGCTTAGTAGGTCCCGTCTGCGAACGCGCAATCCCGACCCGACCTTCCAGCGCCGTTTTGTTGAATTGATGGGCCAGCGTTGCCCGCGCGCCAAAATCTTGGCTCAACGGCGCCTCGGCCACGTCGTCAGGCAAGTCGTCATTGTTAAGCCGCGGCAAATCAAGACTGTACGACACAGCAGCATCAAAACTGGTTTGTCGGCTCAATTGATACTCAACAGCACCATCCAAATTAACGCCACGCACCCCGCCATTCTCTGCTTGATATTTGTCGATGGTCGCCGACGCACTGCCCGATAAGGTCCAGTCTTCATCTGCGCGCGTGGCACTGATCGAAGGGATCGCTTCAAAAAAGTTCTGGCCTTCGCCATCTTTCATCTCATAACCACCGCGCAGGCTCAAACTGGTCGAAAGATCAAAGGGATAAAGTAAATCCTGGGCTGAAGCGGGCGCCGCCGAATAAAACACAAAAGTGCCCACCATACAGCAGCCAACAACCAACGCTGAGGGGGTGCCTTTCATGGCACCGTAAAGAGGCAGTTTAATGCTTGGGGACGGCAGCATGTGGCAGATCAACTTCACTCAAGGTTCGGAAAAATAACTGCATCAATCATGACGTTTTATGGTTAATGAAGCGTTGAAGAGATCCAACTATTCACCCCAAAAATTGACCGCAAGTACTTCACTTTTAAGCACAATTTTCATCACGTAAATTTTACGCTCATATATCTCGCCATTAACAGCTGATTAGCCTTAACGGGTTAGACTGGCACCAGATTGACCTAGCGCCCGTTCGGGGTTGCAGTAAGGAGTAGGGTCGCATGGATTTAGCCACAATACTTGGCATGATTGCCGGTGCCGCGTTTATTGGACTGGCCATTTTTATGGGGGGCTCGTTTGGACAATTTGTCGATCCACCCTCCATTTTGATCGTTTTGGGCGGTGGTCTCGCCGCAACTCTTATTCGCTTTCCGATTGCGGGTGTCATCAGTGCATTTGCAACCGGGGGCAAAGTCGCCTTCACCCACAAGAAAGTCGATCCGCGTGAACTGATCGAGAAAATTGCCGAAATGGGCGATATTGTTCGGCGGTCCGGCCCACTGGGGCTGGAAAATGTTGAGGTGGATGAGCCCAATTTGCGCAAAGGCGCACAATATATTGCCGATGGCTACGACGCTGTTTTCATCCGCGAGGCGATGGAGCTCGAGCGCGATCATTACATCAGTCGCCTGTCAGAAGGCCAACGCGTGTTTAAAAGCCTGGGCGATGCGGCCCCCGCCTTTGGCATGATCGGCACGTTGGTCGGTCTTGTTCAAATGTTGGCAAACATGGAAGACCCATCAGCCATAGGCCCAGCCATGGCGGTCGCATTGTTGACCACAATGTATGGCGCAGTATTGGCCAACTTGGTGTGCTTGCCCGTCTCCGACAAACTCCTGTCCAAATTGGAAATGGAAGAGATCAACCAAACCTTGATCATCGATGGCATCATGTCGATTCGCGATGGCAAAAGCCCCGCCCTAATCACACAAATGTTGACCGCCTATCTGCCTGAAACGCAGCGCGATCATCTTGAAGATGCCGCCTAAGGCGCAATATCGAGTATTAGGACAATAGAATGGCCAGAAGCAAAAAAGCAGCAGCCGGAGGCGAAGTACCAGAGTGGTTGGTCACATTTGCGGACCTTATGTCTATTCTGGTGTGTTTCTTTGTTTTGATCATTTCATTCTCCATTCAGGATGAATTGAAATTGCAGGTTGTTGCTGGCTCACTGAAAGACGCATTCGGCGTGATCAAAGTTGAGCAACGCGCTGGCATCATTGAGCGCGATGGCAATCCGCAACGCGACTATGTGAAAACGCTGACCCTGGACGACGAAGTCACACAGACTGAGTTCCAGAACGAAAAGCATGACGATCGCTCAAAGCAGGGCCCGGAAGCCAACACCCATGATATTGAACGCTCTGAAGTGGAAAAACCACGGCAGTTCGCGTTGGCCACTACCACCTTACGTCAGGCGTGGCAGGAACTGCCTGAGATCACCTTTGTCGCGGACAATTTGTTGATTGAAGAAACCGAAGAAGGTTTGCACATCCAAATTGTGGACCAAGAAGGCCGCGCCATGTTCCCTGAAGGCTCGAAATATCCATACGAAGTCACCCGTAAAGCCATCGAAGTGATGACACCAATTCTGAAAAGCCTGCCCAACCAAATCAAGGTCACGGGCCATGTGGCATCAGGCGGTGTTTATCAAACCCAAACCTATGGCAAATGGGATTTGTCGACCGACCGGGCCAATATTGTGCGGCGGGTGATGGAAGAGTTTGGCATGCCGTCCGAACGGTTCCACGCTGTTGTCGGCAAAGGCGAGAGCAAACCACTCTTTCCAAACGATCCCTATCTTTCTGCCAATCAGCGCATCTCGATCCTGCTGATGAAGGAAGAGCCGCCGGTACCAATCGAGCTACGCCCCTAAATCATTGAGATAGGCGACGACTGCCGCCCGGTGCGTATCGGTTGCTTCTTCCAAAAACCGCAAAAACGCGTCCGTTTTCGCTGACTCGCTGCGCCGCTGGTGGTAAAGGGCTACGCGCCGCCCTCGATTTTCTTTGAGCTCCGGCAAAATGTGCACCAGCGCGCCGCTGCGCAAATGCGTGATCGCGTAATCAGCTGGCAGGTTGGCAATGCCCACACCCTGCAGCGCGCACTCATTCAGGGTCTTATAGCTATTGGTGCGAAACACAGCCTGGCTTTCCACCTGCACGGTTTTATTTCCCAACATCATTTGCCACTTGTCCAATTTGCGCGGCCAGTCAAAATAGATCAGCCGATGTCGCGCCAAATCCTCAAACCGTCGCGGGGTGCCCGCTGCCGCCAAATAGTCCGGCGACGCCACCAAAAAATTTACATGCGGCACCAATTCTTGCGCCATAAATGGAGAATCTTGGCCCGGCGAAAGGGTGCGCACCGCTACATCAATATTGTGGCTGACCAAATCCAAATAGCGTCGATCCGTGTCAAAATCGATCATTAAGTCCGGATATTTCTTGCAAAAGGCGGGCAACTGCGCGCTCAAAAACCGCTCACTGAAAGCAACAGGCATGGTGACGTGCAACGTGCCCCGCACTTCGTCGCCCGTGCGCAGACGGTCTTCGGTAACATCAATTTCCTGCAGAACGCGGCGCACCATGCGCAAATAGTTTTGCCCCTCATCCGTCAGCACCATATGTCGCGTTGTCCGCCGAAACAAAACAGCGCCCAACCGCGCTTCCAACTGGCCGATGGTTTTGCTCACCGAGGAGGCCGGCAAATTCATCACAATGGCTGCTTTGGCGAAGTTGCCTTCCTGCGCCACCGCGGAAAACACCCGCATTTGATGCAATTGATCTGTTCTTCTCGTCATCGCAATCCGCCGCCAACCAACTTCATTCATTCCATAACAGAACGAATATAGTGCAATTCGGCCCAATTGTCTGGCACTTAAATCATGAATAGACCGCGATAAAGGAGATTTTTATGTCACCCGCGTCGCAAATATCAAAAAGTCCGCCCACCGCAGTACTGTCTAATTCCAGCCCTCAATTTGCCAAGCCACAAATGGTGTTGCTTGTGGTTGGCACACTGATCACGTCATTGGCCCAAGGCTTCATGCTGGTAGGCGTGCCTTGGCTTATTGTGCAGATGCCCGGCGGTACACCTTTGTTGGGCACCGCCTCCTTTCTCATCAATATTTTGATTTTCTTTTCCGGCCCGCTGATCGGCGCATGGATGGATCGGCACAACCGCAAAACAAGTTTCGTCGGCATTCGGCTCGTTGCCGCGCTTGGGTTGGTCATATCCGCAGCCCTCAGCCACCATGAATTGACCCTGCCCTGGGCCTTCATATGCACGCTGACGCTCGTCAATTTTGTGGTGACATTTGATCAAAGCGCCCGAGTGGCTTACGCCCAAAGCCTGCTTGATCGCAGCAAATTCCGCACCATCAACACAATTTTTGAACTCCAAAACCAAGCGGGTAATCTGGTGGTGGGGGCCAGCATGGCCATGATTATCACCCACCTCTCGCCACAGATCATCATGTGGGGCCTGATGAGCTTGTTTTTCACCTCAGGCATCTTGCTGGCGCTGCTTCCCGGGTCACCACCAGTTGACCGAGACACGCACCAACCGCTGCTCGCCGCCCTGCGAGACGCCGCGCAATATCTTAAAACCCGGCCGCGTTTGGCCGTGTTGAGTGTGGTTAGCTTTGCTCCCTATATATGCGTGCAAACAGGAAACTTTCTCGTCCCCGTTCTTTTGGCACACACCTTGAACGGCACTGTGGAGGACTTTGCCCTGTTTGAAATCAGCTTTGCCCTTGGGGCGATCGGCGTTGCCCTTTCCGCCCGGGTCACAGCACGTTTCAGCCCCTTCGCTTTGATGTTGATGTCAATGAGTGCATTTACGCTGTGGTATCTCAGCCAAATCATCTGGCCGAGCATGTTGACCATTATTTGGTTTGCCTTTGTGGCGGGGTGGGGCAACTCCACCGTGCGCATCGCCCGCAACTCATGGCTGATGGATGAAGTCCCCGCCCAATATATGGCGCGCGTTCTCGCATTTCTCCAAACCATAATGATCGCCATGAAGATTGTAGCGCTCGGGCTGGCCACATGGTTTGCCACCAGCCTCAGCCCCTGGCATGCCCTCGCCATCATCGGCGTGGGCCAAGTCGTCGCGCTTGGGGTGATGGTGATTGTCGCCTATCTCAAATATCAGCGACGTCACACCGCTGCAAAGGCGACAATGATTTAGCTATTCCAACGGCTCAACGTTCAACACCGCACCGCTGGTGGCAATCACTTTAACGCGGGTTTGGGCCGGCATGTCCGGCCCTTCCACACGCCACCAGCTTTCGCCAACCTTCATGCGGCCTTTGCCGTTCACAATTGGCTCATCAAGCGTATAAGTGTCACCGATAAATTTGGCGCCACGCTTGTTGAGAAAAGGGTGATCTGATTTGCCACCACCGCCTTTGAAATAGAGCGTCCAAAGCGCTACCCCGGCGACGGAGAGCACACCGAATAACAGCCATTGAAACTGCCAGTTTAAAAAACCGGTAAAGGCTTGAATGCCCACCGCAATCGCGGCGAGACCAAACCAAACAATCACGCCACCGGGTGCCATCAGCTCGACGCCCAACAGCAAAAAGCCGCCAATAATCCAGGCCCAAGGGCCCAGATCAGTGAACCAATTGATCAATTCCATCTAGCCCTCCTTCTTGCCGCTATCCGGCACACGGCCTGATGTGCGGCGCTGGGACGAACCTTCGCCAAATGCTTCTTTCGCAATTTCTGCAACACCACCAATCGCACCGATCAGATTTGCTGCTTCAAGCGGCATCATCAACACTTTCTGGTTTGGTGATTTGGCAATGCCTTCCAAGGCTTTGATATAGTTGTTGGCCACAAAATAGTTCACTGCTTGCACATCGCCAGCTGCGATGGCTTCCGACACCATCTGCGTGGCCTTGGCTTCCGCCTCTGCTGCCCGTTCCCGCGCTTCCGCATCACGGAACGCGGCTTCCTTGCGGCCCTCAGCTTCAAGCACTTGCGATTGCTTTTCGCCCTCGGCTTCCAAAATCGCGCTTTGACGGCGGCCTTCACTTTCCAAAATGGTGGCGCGTTTTTCCCGCTCGGCCTTCATTTGACGGCCCATGCTTTCCACCAGATCAGCCGGAGGATCTATATCCTTTATCTCAATCCGGGTGGTTTTCACCCCCCAAGGCGACACCGCTTGATCCACCACATGCAGCAACCGCGCATTGATTTCATCACGGTTGGACAGCAATTCGTCCAAATCCATCGAGCCCATCACGGTCCGGATATTGGTCATGGTGAGGTTGAGGATCGCCACTTCGAGCTGGTTGACCTCATAACTGGCCGCTGCCGCATCCATCACTTGGAAAAAGTTCACGCCATTGACCTTCACCGTGGCGTTGTCGCGGGTGATCACCTCTTGCGAGGGCACATCAAGCACGCGTTCCATCATGTTCATTTTGCGGCCGATGGCATCAACAAAGGGCACAATGATATTGAGGCCCGGCGTCAATGTGCGGGTATAGCGCCCAAAGCGCTCCACCGTATAATTATATCCCTGCGGCACCGTTTTCACCCCGGCGACCAGCACCAGAATGATCAGCACGACCGCCGCAATAATGGCTATTGAAAACCCGTCCATAACGCTTTCCCTCACGCAATTTCTTTAATTGATTGCGATCATTATGAAACGTTTGGCAGGGGAAAGAAAGCAGTTTATGCGCAGCGCATTGAGGGCGGTTAAACCCAGCCCTGCAACTCGCGGCGCACCACACTTTCAATCACATCGATACCGGGCTCTGTGGCATTGAGGCATGGAATATAGGCGTATTTTTCGCCCCCTGCTTCCATAAACTCTTCTTCGCCTTCCATGGCGATTTCTTCCAGTGTTTCCAAGCAATCAACCGAGAAACCAGGCGTCAATATCGCCACTTTTTTCACGCCCAGGCTCGGCAATTCTTCCAACGTTTTATCCGTATAAGGCTGCAACCATTCTTCCGGCCCAAAGCGCGATTGGAAGGTCACCATCATCTTATCTTCGGCCCATCCCAATTTTTCGCGCACCAAGCGCGTGGTTTTAAAGCATTGGCAATGATAAGGGTCGCCCTTCATCAAATAGCTTTTGGGCACACCATGATAAGAGGTGATCACCAAATCAGGCTTGAAGTCGAGATTTTCGAGGCCCTCAGTGATCGACGTTGCAATCGCGTCAATATAGGCAGGGTCTTCAAAATAGGCAGGCGCCGTGCGCACGGCCGGTTGCCAACGCATCTGCCTTAGATGATCAAAGGCTTTATCATTGGCCGTCGCGGTGGTGCTGGCGGCATATTGCGGATAAAGCGGCACCAGCAAAATCTTGTCGCACCCTTGCGCTTTCAAGCGATCAATCGCCTCAGGCGTTGAAGGATTGCCATAGCGCATGCCAAAGTCCACCACCACATCATCATGGCCCTCAAGCCGCTTGCTCAGCTTTTCAACCTGTTCTTTCGCGATGACACGCAGCGGGCTGTCATCATTTTCCATGTCCCAGATTTTATCATAGGCCGCGCCGGATTTTTTCGGGCGTGTGGTCAAAACGATAAGATTGAGGATCGGCCACCAGATGGCCCGCGGAATTTCAATCACCCGACGATCGGACAGGAATTCCTTCAAATAACGGCGCATGGACCAATAATCTGTGGCATCAGGCGTCCCCAGATTGAGCAGCAAAACGCCAATCTTTTTCGGTTTAACTTCTGGATGATCCGGTGGAAGATGCGAAACCATAATGCCCCTTGCGTGCTGATGAATGGGATCGCAGAGCGTCACGGCGCATCAAAATGCGCGTCTGTCTGCCTGATCAATCCCCTACGTTCAATAAGCACATAACGCGATTTGGGTGCAACTGGTTCACAAAAAAAGGGCGGCCAATTGCCGCCCTTTCTCATAATTTATGCTCGTTTACTCAACTTTGGAGATGCGATCATCCGTTGTTGGCTCATAATCGCCACCCAATTTGGCGATGTAGTCAGCCACAACAACTTCAAGTCCTGGGCCATAGTCATAAGCGTTCATACCATTCGTTTCAAAAACGCTATAACCGTCACCACCTGCACGCATATAATTGTTTGTGGCAACACCATATGTGGCTTCAGGATCAAGTGCTGCATAAGACCCATCGTCCTGCATCACTTCAACTGAAACAACGCGAGAACCCGGCTCAGCCTCTGGATCCCATGTGTATTTCATGCCAGCCACTTGTGGGAAACGACCTGCAACATCTTCAACTTGGCTCAACCCGTTTTCCAGTGCCGCAATCACGTCAGCACCTTTCAACTCAAAGGTCGCCAATGTGTTTTGGAATGGCAGCACCGTCAGCACTTCACCCATGGTGATCTCGCCTTCATCAATAGACGCGCGCAAACCGCCGCCATTTTGAATCACGATTTGAACACCTTGGTCTTTTGTGCGGTCCAACATGGCTTCTGCCACCAACACGCCCATTGAACACACTTCAGCACGACAAACATTGCGGTCGCCATTGATTAGGCCAAGGCTGTTGCCCACAACTTGTGCTTTGATTTCTTCAAGTGGTGCGGCCTTTTCCTCAATCAGTGCGGCCATTTCCTTGTCTTCCGGCACACGAGCGTCCAGCAACCAAGGCGCACCTTCGGCTTCAATAACGTCGCCATTGTCGTCCCAAGTCACGCTCAACTCACCCAAATATTTGGTATAGGCATAAGCCTGCACAATCGGGACATTTTTGCCATTTGGCGCTTGCGCCATTGTTGGATATTCATCCAGCAATGTGTGCGAGTGACCACCCACAATCACGTCAATGCCATCCACGGCTTCGGCAATCGCTATGTCGCGGTTGATGCCCACGTGAGACAAGAGAACAATTTTGTTCACGCCGTCAGCTTCAAGTTGTGTCACCAGCTTTCTGATAATGTCTTCCGCCTGAATAAACGGCACATTGTCGCCTGGCGAAGAGGTTTCCGCTGTGTCTTCTGCCAACACGCCGATGATCGCGACTTTCTCGCCATCAATTTCTTTCACGATATGGGAGGGGACCTTGCCTTTCAGCAGCGGTTCATTGGCCAAATTGGTATTGGCAAACAAGACAGGAAAATCGACGGTATCGACAAATTCTGCCAGTTTTTCTGGCCCATCATCAAATTCGTGGTTGCCCACGGCCATGGCGTCAAAACCGATCATGTTCATCAGCTCGGCGGCCAAGGCGCCTTTAAATGTTGTGTAAAACAATGAACCTTGGAATTGGTCACCTGCATCCAAAGTCAAAACATTGAAGCCAGCACCTTCCAAGGCGGAGCGACGGGTTTCAATGGCGGTTGCCACACGTGCCATACCACCAAAACATTCACCAGCGGCATTGTCTTCAGCACCGCAGCTAGAATCAAACCGGTTGATCGGCTGGATGCGCGAGTGCACGTCGTTAATATGCAAAATCTTGAGCGAAAAGTCCGCCAATGCGGGCGCTGCAAAGCTGGCAATTGCCATGCCTAGCGTCAGCGCTAAAGCCTGTTTTTTCATTTTATAAAACCCTCCAAAGTTTATGATGCCCCCGGTTATAAGCCAGTCTTTGTTTCAGCTTTTTGACATTAGCCGCACTGGTCTTCGACGAGGTCCTCCCATGAGGCGCGAAATATGTCGCGCTCCCATGATGGGAAAAAGTTTAGGATAGTTTTATGACAGCCGCAACCGAATTTGACCGGTTGGAAAAATACACCTCTAGTTCGCTGTGTTCGTGGTGACAATAAAGCGATGCTTTTCACGCGTAAAATGCCGCGACAAATGCTTCATCAACGCTTCAATTCGCTTTGCCTTGCGCAATTCAGGATGAGTCAAAATCCAAATCGGCATATAGCTTTCCCAGCCTAATGCCGCGACAAATTGCAAGTCTGGCTGAATATCGCCCAACACTTTCGGTATCCGCGTCATCCCCAAGCCCGCCCGCACCAATTGCAACGCAACAATAAAATCCTCTGCCCGCGCGGCCACGCGCACATTCGGGCAATGCGCCCGCAATTTCTCCGGCACCGGCGCGGGCCAAGAATTAAAGGAGATAATCGGCACATCGCCGCTTAGGTCACCCTGCCCCAAGGCGGATTCTGCCAACCAGCGCGCCGAGGCATAAAAACCTGCATTTTGATCCGTCAGCTTTCGACCCCACAGGGTTTCCGGCGGTCTACGCGTCACCCGAATGGCCAAATCCGCTTCCCGTTGATGCAGATTGAGCAGGCTGTTATCGCCCACAAATTCCAGCAAAACTTTTGGATGTTCTGCCGCGAAGGCAGCCAAGCTATCGGCAAGCGGCCGATCAATCAATGCCGGGGGAATGGTCAATCGAATGGGGCCACTCAAATCCTGTTCGTGCACCACCAATTGTCGCTCAAGCGAATGAAGCTCGGGCTCCACCCGCCGCGCATGGTCTAAGATGACTTGCCCCGCCGCCGTCAGTTTCAGCCCGGCTGGCAAGCGTTCAAAGAACGCGATTTGCGCATCGGCCTCCGCGCGCGCCAAACGCCGCGAAATCGTGGCATGGGTCACCCCCATATTCCGCGCCGCGCCCGCAACGCCACCATGTCGGTCGATGGCCAGCATCAACCGCAACACATCCCAATCCGCGATCAGATTACTATTTTCGTACATAGATTGTACTGAGATAGCCAATTCCGCACAAAGTCAAGCGCTGCTATTTCAGGGGTGGAACCAAAAGGAGAGATAAAATGGCTCATTACGCATTGGTCACCTTGGTGATCAAAGATCAGGAAAAACTGGCGGCCTATCTGAAAGTGGGCGGCCCCGCCGTCGCAAAACATGATGGCAAAGCCATTGCTGGCGGCCCGGAAAGCCTGGCCCTTCAAATCCCCCATGGGGAAACAAAAGGTGTGGTGCTGGAATTCCCTTCCGCAGATCATATCACCGCATGGCTTGATGACCCTGAATTGGCTGATGTGCATGCATTACGCAATGAAGCAGCCGATACAACAATCCTCTCATTGCCCAGCATCGGCTAGCGCGTGAAAAAAGGGCAGCGCCAAAGCTGCCCTTTTCATTTTTATTATTCCAGTGGGGCTTAAACCTGCTCACCCAGCTCGTCGCGCCAGCTGTGCTTTGGCTGATAGCCGAGCAATTTTTTCGCCTTCGCGTTCGAATAGAAGGTTTCCTGCTCGCCCATCTCAGCGCAGGGCACGCCCTGATAAAAGCGCTCGACCAACTCTTTGGTGCTGGCACCAACCGAATGATCGTCATTGGACACATTGAAGATTTCATAACCCAGCCCGTCGGTCGCCAGGCATTGATCGACCATATGGCCCAGATCCCGCGCATCAATATAAGCAAAAAAGTTGCGCCGCCGCAGGGCCGGGTCGGCCAAATAGGCGGGGAAGTTCTGCTTATACTCATGCGGTTCAATCACATTATTGATCCGCAGCCCATAAATATCGAACCCGGAACGCCGTTGAAAACTGCGGGCGGTGACCTCGTTGGCCACTTTTGACATGGCATAGCTATCTTCAGGCACCACGGGATGCTCTTCATCCAAAGGCAAATAGTCCGGCTTGCGTTCCCCATCGGCAAAGCACACGCCATAAGTTGTCTCTGACGAGGCAAAAATGATCTTTTTAACCCCAAACTTCACCGCCGCGTCTATCACATTATATGTGCCCAACGTATTGACCCGATAGCACTCATTATCAGATGTCAGCAAAAGCCGTGGGATCGCTGCGAAATGCACAACCGCATCAAATTTTGGCACGCCAGTGCCGGGCTCCAACTCGTCGAACCCCGCATAGCTCGCCATTATATCAAACATCTGTCCCGCATCGGTAATGTCAGCAATGCGATTATCCACGCCCTCAAGGTCGAGCGGCACGCGATCCACATTCAGCACCCGATGCCCCTGCGCCAGCAAATAAGCCACCGCATGCTTGCCCGCCTTGCCTGAACCGCCTGTAAATAAAATCCGCATAACCATTCTCCTTTGTTCGTCACTTCATCGCAGCACAGATGTTGCCCCGCAACAAGTCGACATACTCACGCCGGATCATGCATATTTGCCGCCAAATGTAAACGATTGCACAACCTCGTGCGCCAAGAGCTCACCGCTCGGGCGGTTAGCCCTTAACTCATCTTTTTCGCTTTTTCTGCCGCCGCCAGCAGCCCCTCGCTGATCGCCTCCGACAAATCAGATTCAATCATATTGGTCAGCCCGGCAGCCGTGGTGCCGGCGTAATCAACCATGGCCTGCACCTGTTCGGCAGGTGTAGCTGCCTCTTCCGCCAACATGCGGCCACTGGCCAAAAACAATTGCCGCACCGCACGGTCCGCAATATCCGGCGCAATGCCCTGCTTCACCGCATGATCCACCATGCATTGCGCATAATAGGCCACAAAGCCCGGCACCGGCCCGGTCATCGCCGTGAAATGATCGAGATGCGCTTCGTCATCCAGCTCATCTGTTTTGCCCGCAGCGCTAAAGATTTTATAGACCACGGCCCGATCTTCCGGTGTTACCTCCGCATTCGCCACCCAGGGCGAGTAGGCCAGCCCCTTGGCCGCCGCCGGGCTGCTCATGGCCCGCACAATCCGAGTGGCACCCGTCGCTTTTGCGATGTCATCGATGGTGATCCCGGCCATTACCGACATCACCAACTTACCGGAGGCCTCAATCTCAAGCGCCTTAAACTGCGCTGGGGGTACGCTCAGAATAACAATGTCGCACGCCGCCACCAATTGCTGATTGTCGCTGGTGACATTCACATTTTTATGAGAGGCAAGTTCCGGCGCGGCACCACTTCGATTGGAGATCCATAATTCCAGATCGGCAAACGGCTTTTGCTGCAACAGCGCTTCCGATAGCGCGCCACCCAGCGCACCCGAACCGCCAACAAGGCCAATACGCGTGGTCATATCTATCTCCTCCCAGATTATGCTACCCCCAAAGGGCGCTCATCAGCAGAATGGTGCCAAACCCGAACACCGTAAAGGCCCCCACCAGCTCAGCAGTAATCAGCACTTCGCCCCAGATTTTGCCGCCCTTTTGCTCCTGCGCCCGCACAAGGTCCTTGAAGTAAACCGCAAGACTGGCCAGCACCGAAACAGTGATGGCCGTGCCCAACCCCATCAAAAAGGTTGCCGCAATGCCCGCAGGCAGCAAATCTTGGCTCAAGGCAAAGGCCAGCACCACCAGCGCGCCGGAACAGGGCCGCAAGCCAACAGACATCACCAAGCCGACTTGTGCCTTCCAGTCGCGCCCGGCAAACTGCTTTGGCTCGGGCGCATGGTTGCAATGATCACAGTTTTCCGCATCATGATCGGGGTGATCATGGCGATGATGATGGTGGTGCGCACGGCCTTTGCCGCCAAAGCGCGGGGCCAGCTTGCGCCACACCAAATAAATGCCCAACAGCATCACCAATGCATAGGAGCCAACGGCCATCCAATGCGCCGCATCCGACATAGCAAAACTGGTCAGCCGCAACAATCCGGCTGCCACCAGCACAAACGTCACCGCCACCACAGATTGCATCATCGCCGCCGCAAAGCTGATCAAAATGCCCTGCCGCAATTCGCGTTCGCTGGCCACCATATAAGAAGAGATCACCACCTTGCCATGGCCCGGCCCAGCCGCATGAAAAACACCATATAGAAAGCTCAGGCCGCCCAGCGCCCAAAAGCCGTTCCAATCATCTTTTAAAAATTGCAGCGCTTCGGTCAGAGCTTGGTAAAACGCTTTTTGCTGGGTGTTAATCCAGCCCAAAATGCCCGTGGTTGAGCCGCCCATATTCGGCTCTTGTGGCGGCGCCACAAATGGGCTACCGCCGCGGCGACCCACATTTGATGTCGCCGGTGCCGCGTCAGCTTCCTCGCCATCACAGCGCACCACTAGCACATTGGCCAGATTTTTCGCTGCTTCGGCCAAATGCTCGGGCAATTGCAACACGTCAGGGCCCAATGCAAACAATTCTTCTTCCAGCTTTGGATCAATCGGACGCGGGCCGTTCACTTCAAGGCTGCACCCTTCTGGCGCGCCAACCAACTCCGCCGCATCTTCCTCGGCAAAAGTGAAGGCCACATAATATTCGGGGTCACCCACTTCAATTTCAAACGCCTGCCGCACAGGCTGCGGCACCGTAAAGTCCAACGTGAATGAAAGGATCAGATTGGTGCCATCAAACACCATGCGGGCATCGCGGCCGCGCGCAATTTCTGCATTGCCACGCCCCTCACCCGCAAAGGTGTAATAGCTATACTCGGCCAGCCCGATCATATTGTCGTCGGCCAACGGCTGCAGTTCTTCAGGGCTGACCTCGCCGTCGCCATCAGTGTCCAAACCCTGCACAGCCCAGGCCGAATAAAGCGCATCAAAGTTCCAGCGCTGCCGCACCCCGGCAATCTCGCCCTGCTCATTGAACAACACGTCCACTTGCGCGTCGGCAAATATGTGCGGATGGGCAAAACTGGCGCTGGCGCCCGCCACCAAAAGCCAAACGGCGGCCATCACAACACGCATATATGCCGACAAAGATTGAACTGACTGAATCATGAAGTCCCTAACAATAAGCTGCGCTGGCTTTTGCCAGGCAAATGCGGCCAAAATCAGTAATAACATTACATACCGTGATTTGCGGCTTTAGGCCAAGAGCCAAATTGCAGCGCCGGATAGCTGCTAAGGTTTTGAAACCATTAATTCTTTCGACATTCCCTATTAACGATATTGCGCAAGGCTTGTTTCCACACTGCCACACATAGGCTAAAAAAGGAAAATGGCGCTAAAATTTGAAAAAACATTGAGCTATCAATTTATGCAGCTGGGGGCCATTGCCCGCCAGGAAGCATTAGCGCCTTTGCGCACGCACGGTTTGCAGACTGGCGATGACGTTATTCTGTTTTGGTTGGCGGACCAATCGCGCATGACCCTTGAAGATATGCGTATCGGACTAGATATGCCCCCGCATCAATTCAATGCCCTTATCGGCCGCCTCGACAGCGCCAAAATGCTCGAAAGCCAGGCCGACGAAACCGATGGCACCATCCATCTATTTCTATCGGCCATCGCCCTTAATGTGCTGCAAGACATCCATAAAAACCTGAAGGCCCTCGATAAAGAGCTGACCGCAGATCTAAGCGCACATAAAACCAAGAAGCTGAAAAAACTTCTGAGCAAAATCAGCAATCTGTTTTGACAAAACTGATCAGGTTTGGTTCTCTCAATGTCCAATTGGAGAACGCCCATGCTGTCGACGCCACTTTATATTCTTGATCTGATCGGCGTGGCAGTGTTCGCCACAACCGGCGCCTTGGTCGCCTCCCGCAAACAAATGGATATAATCGGCTTTGTACTGTTGGCCACGCTCACTGGCGTCGGCGGCGGCACCTTTCGCGACCTTATTTTGGGGCGCACCGTATTTTGGACCATTGATCAAACCTATTTGATCACCTGCTTTGCCATCGCCACCATCGCCTTTTTCGCGTCGCACTTGATCCAGCGTCGCTATATCGCGCTTTTGTGGCTCGATGCGATCGGCCTCTCTGCCTATGGGGTGATGGGCGCACACATTGCCACCCAAAACGGCGCGGGCTTCTTCGTCGCCGGCGCCATGGGCGTTATGACCGCCACCTTCGGCGGCATGATCCGCGATGTGGTTAGCGATGAAAATGTGCTGATTTTACAAGAAGAGATTTACGCCACGGCCGCCCTGGTCGCCGCCTTTGCCTATTTGGGCCTGACCTATTTGGGCATCCCCCCGCTTTACGCCGCAAGTGCGGGCACCGCGCTGGGGCTCGTCGCCCGCGGCGGCGCGATCATATGGCATTGGCAATTGCCCCGCTACAAGCCACGCGAAGGCCGCGAATATTGATTATTCAATCGATGCCGATTTGATGATTACAAAAATATCGCCGCCGGGAGCCAAGCCTAAATCGGCCACGGTTTTCGCCATCACCCGCGCCCGGATATTGGCCTCACCCACTTTGACAAATATATCCGTGGTCGAAGGATCAATCGCCTCCATCTGCTGAATACGGCCTGTCAATTGATTGCGGGCGCTGATGCCCTCTAGCCGCGTTTTGGCCAGCATCACATCGCGCGCCCAGATATTGAGCTGCACCGCCCGCCCAATCTCCAATCCGCGATTGGCCACTTCCAGCATCTGCCCGCCAATATTGATCTGCGCCAAACCATAATCATCATCCAGCGCGGCCACATGGCCGGCAACACGGCTGAGCAAATGCGCATCAGACCGCAAAGCCAAAATGTCCTGCGTCGGCCCCTGCGCGACAATTTTGCCCTTTTCAATCACCGCGATATTGTCCGCCAAGCGTGCTGCCTCTTCCATGGCATGGGTCACATACAGCACAGGGATTTCGAGCTCGGCAAACACATCGCGCAAAAACGCGATCATCGCCTCACGCTTGGCCGGGTCCAGCGCCGTCAGCGGCTCATCCAGCAAAAGTGCATCCGGGTTTTGATGCAACGCCCGCGCCAACATCACCCGTTGTTTTTCCCCACCCGACAAATCATGCGGTTGCCGCGCCAGCAAATCATTGATGCCCAACCGCGCCGCCAACGCCACCAAATCACCTTGGCGCTTTAGTCGGATATTCTCTTCAACCGTCAGATGATCCAACAAGCGCGGTTCTTGAAACACCATACCCAAATGCCGACGATGCGGCGGCACTGCTTTGTTGCCACCACTCAATGCACGGCCAGCCAATTCGATTGTACCGTGGCTCGGCTCCAGCCCGGCCAATGCCCGCAATAATGAGGTTTTGCCCGCTCCAGACGGGCCAACCAGCGCGGTAACGCCTGCACCCGCGTTCAGCCGCATGTCAAATTGCCGCGCGCCGCGCGAAAACTGCACATCAATCTTAAACATGGCGCACCGCCCGTCGCCCGGTCAGCCGACGCTCCAGCCAGGACAGCAAAAATTCTGAGCCCCAAATTGCCAATCCCGAAATGCCGATCGAGACAAGACAAAGCCAAAGCACCAATTGGCCTTGATCAAAGGCCTGCAACGCGGAATGGATCGCCAAGGAAAGAGTCTGGGTTTCACCCGGAATATTGGCAACAAATGTGATGGTTGCGCCAAACTCGCCAAGGGCTTTGGCAAATCCCAGCACGCCGCCAGCCACCACACCGGGCAAAGCACTCGGTGCATAAAGCGTGATAAACCGTTGCCATGGCGTCAGCCCGGCCACGGCCAGCGCCTCATCCAGATCTTTGGGCACATGCTCAAAACTCAACCGGATCGGCCGCACAATCAGCGGCAGTGCCACCAACCCGGCCGCCAACGCTGCCCCAGCCGCGTTAAAGGCAAAACTGATGCCCAACGGCGCCAGCAATTGCCCCACAGCCCCATTTGGCCCAAATGCATAAAGCAGCACCAGCCCGGTCACCACCGGCGGCATCACCAAGGGCATCATCACCACAACGGAGAGCAAGCGCCGCCCAAAAAACCGTTTTGTCGCCAAAACATAGCCAAGCACAAAGCCCAATGGCAGCGCCCAGATCAGCGCAAACAACGCCACCTTGAGCGACAATCCGACAATGGTGAGAAATTCTGCCACGACCTACTCGCTTGGTTGAAACCCAAATTCAGCAAGAAGCCTATGGCCTTCATCGCTTTGGATAAAGGCCAAAAACGTCGCGATGTCCGCATTGTCTGGTGCATAATTCACCGCCCAATAGCGAATTGGCGGATGCGTATCCGCCGAAAAACGATAGGCAATATGAAGATCAAGCGCTTTTGCGTCGGACGCGTAGACCACGCCAAACGCTGCCGCGCCGCTTTGGACAAACCGCGCTGCGCCGCGCACATTCTGTGCCGCCGCAATATGTGGCGACAAAGCCGCCCAAAGCGCTAAATGTTCAAGCGCCGCCTTGGCATAAATCCCGGCGGGCACATGGTTCGGGTCGGCCATCGCCAGCCGTTCCCTGCCCAGCAATTGCGGCAAAGCATCAATCGCAACAACGTCCTTTTGGTAGCTCACCAACACCAGTTCGTTGGCAAATAGCGGCATCAGCAATTGATCCATCGCCACATTATCAGCCCATTGCTGATTGGCAGAGATAAAAAGATCAGCCGGGGCCCCCGCCTCAATCTGGCGCGCCAGCACAGAGGAGCCGCCCGCCACAATTGTCACGTCAACCTCTGCTTCTGCTGCAACCTGTTCTGCAAAATCGATCAGGCTCGACGCAACAAATATTTTGGGGCTGGCTTGAGCACAAAGCGCGCCCAAGCCCAGCATCACCATCATAAATGCCGCCAAAAAGCGTTTCATTTAGGCGTCGCGCAACCGGGCCGCTGTTGCCGCCAGATTTTTGATATGCTCAAAATCGCCATTGGCAATCGCATCATTGGGCACAACCCAAGAGCCGCCGACACAGATCACGTTGGACAATGACAAATAGTCCCGCGCATTCTGCACGCTCACCCCACCTGTGGGGCAAAACTTCAAGTCAGGTAATGGCGATCCAAAGCTCTTCAACAGCTTCGCACCACCTACAGCCTCGGCTGGAAACAGCTTTAAGCGCTGATAACCCAGTTCAGCCGCGGCCATCGCTTCGGTTGCTGTGCTGATGCCCGGCAAAAGCGGCACATCAAACTCAAGCGCGTCCTCAAGCAATTTTGGCGGCGCACCGGGCGACACCATAAATTGTGCACCTGCTTCTATGCTTTTCTCGATGTCAGCTTTTGTGCGCACCGTGCCGGTGCCCACATAGGCGCCGTCAACGCTGGCCATTTTCTCCACCACCTTTAGGGCGTTTGGCGTGCGCAAAGTCACTTCCAGCGCGGGCAAGCCGCCCGCCACCAATGCCTTGGCCAAGGGAATCGCTGCATCCACATCATCTAGAATAATGACAGGGATAACGGGGGCAGCGCCCATAATTTCATCGAGTTTTGCAATATTTTGCGCCATATGATCGGGACCTCATTGGGCTGGTTTTCAAGGGACGGAGCCACAATCGTGGCCACTCCCTTTCGATTACCACAAACCAAAGATTGAAATACACCTCAAAAATACCTAAGTTCCACCCAACTTTGCTGCTGAAAGGGCGAAAGATGGTACAATTGATCAATGCGTTGACCCCACTGGATGAGGCGCGCGCAATCTTGAGCAAAGAGTTCGACCTCAAATTCACCAAAGCGGTCGAAAAGGAAACGGCGGACATTTATGAACATGTCAAAGACCGGATTCCCGAAATTGAATGGCAGTTTTACGCGCCGCTGATCCGCGAGATCAACAAGCTGAAGCGCGAAAAAGATGCGGTGATTCTGGCGCACAACTATCAAACGCCACAAATCTTTCACGGCGTCGCCGATTTTGTGGGCGACAGCTTGCAGCTGGCGATTGAGGCCACAAAGGTGAAGCAGCAAACCATCATTCAGTGCGGTGTGCACTTTATGGCGGAAACCTCAAAATTGCTGAACCCCGAAAAAACGGTTCTGATTCCAGACAGCCGCGCCGGCTGTTCACTGGCCTCTTCCATCACGCCCGAAGATGTGATGGCCATGCGCGCGCAATATCCTGGTGTGCCTGTGGTGACCTATGTGAACACGTCAGCAGCCGTAAAGGCGGTGACTGACATTTGCTGCACCTCCTCCAATGCGCTCGACATTGTTGAAGGGTTGGACAGCGACACCGTGATGATGATCCCGGATCAGTTTTTGGCGCAAAACACCGCCAAAAAGACCAAAAAGAAAATCATCACCTGGGCCGGGGCATGTGAAGTGCACGAAACCTTCACCGCCAAAGATATCGAAGAATTGCGTCAGGCCTATCCGACCGCAAAAATCATCGCCCACCCCGAATGCCCGACCGAAGTGATTGATGCATGTGATTTCTCCGGCTCCACCTCCGGCATGATCAATTGGGTTAAAACCGAGCGCCCTGCCAATGTGGTGATGGTGACCGAATGTTCCATGTCCGACAATGTGGCAGCGGAAACACCCGGCGTGCAGTTCCTCAAGGGCTGCAACATCTGCCCACACATGAAGCGCATCAATTTGGAAAATGTGCTTTGGTCACTGCACACCGGCACGGAAGAAGTGACCGTTGATCCCGAGATCGCGGAAAAAGCCCGCGGCGCTGTGGAACGCATGATCAATTTTGGCAAAGATAAAAACGCCACAAAGAAATAAATTCAGTTCAATCTGAACAGCAAAAGCCGGGGCATTGCTCCGGCTTTTTTGTGCCGATGCCTTAACCCTTTGCTGTGCCCGACCCGTTAGGCTGCCTCAAACGAAAAAGGACGGGCCATGACATTCTGCTCAACATCCAAGCCGCTTTCGCTTTTTGCAGCCCTGGCGTTGTTTTTCGCATCTCTTAGCGCGCCGCAACAAAGCTTTGCTGGCACTGAATTTGAGGTCGAGGGCAATATTGTGCACATGGATTATGAGATCACCTCGCGCACCTACAATCAGTTTGTGCGCCTGCACCAAAAGAACCCGCAGGTTGATACCATTTTGATGCATGAGATTGATGGCTCCACCGACGACGAAGTGATGATCAAGCTCGGCTATTATTTGCGCAAACATGGCTTCAAAACCAAGCTGCATTCCGAATCGGAGATTTATTCCGGTGGCGTGGATTTGTTTCTGGCAGGGGTGGAGCGCACCATGGAACGCGGCGCCATTATTGGCGTCCATTCCTGGAGCGATGGCGAACGCGACGGCGCAGACTACCCCCGTTCATCGCCCGAACATGATATGAACCGCAACTACATCAAGGCCATGTTGGGGCGGGATGGGTTCTACTGGTTCACCCTTGAGGCAGCACCAGCCGACGATATACACATCATGAGTGAGGGCGAAATTCGCAAATATCGATTGCTGACAAAACCCATCGGCGCCCGTTAAAGGCGACTAAGCTTTTTTCAAAAACTCGGTTCTAAGCACAATGGTGGATTTGCCAATCCGGCATTCCACTTCGCTGTCCTTGTTGGTGGTGCGAATATTTTTAATCGCCGTGCCGCGCTTTAGCGTTTTTGACATGCCCTTCACCTTCAGATCTTTGTTGACCTGAACATTGTCGCCATCTTCAAGGGCTGCCCCGTTACAATCTTTTGCGCTCATTAAAAAAGCCTCGCTCTAATTAATGGAGCGAGGCTTAAAGCATAAATTCGAAAATGTCGCCGTTTAAATTATTCAGGCGCACCATCTGGCCAAAATTCAGGGTCCCACGACACTTCTACCCCGTAAAAGGGTACAGTGGAGATCGCCATTTTGGCCGACCCATCGGTCACCTGCCGCGAATGCGACAAATAGATCATGGTGTTGTTTTCCCGATCAAAGATGCGGTTCACCACCAGCTTCTTCCAAAGGAACGAACGACCATGTTTGAACACTTCTTCGCCATCCTGATCCAGCTCAATATCACCAACCACAATCGGTCCGGTAGCGCGACAGGCGATTGAGGAGTTTGACGGATCTTCGAACCAATTGCCCTTGGTCAGCCGATCAATCATGCCCCGGTCAAAATAGGCCAAATGACAGGTAATGCCGCTGACTTCACGATCATGCACCGCTTCGATCACAATATCATTGCCAACCCAGTCGACGCCAATCTTGCCCGCTTCTTCTGCTTGTGCGCCGCCCGCCATCAGGCCGATGGCCGCAAAGCCTGCCATAATCAATCGCTTCATGTCACACTCCATTCAATTCCGTTCCCCCATAGATGGGCACCAAACCCCATATTGCAACCCGCAATGTCAATGGGACGACAAACGTCCAGTAATATCTTTCAACCGCAAGGCTTCCTGATAAAAAATCGGCAACCCAACCACCACTTCAATATAATCAAACACATACATGATGGTGGTGATCTTTTGTCCCGGTGAAATCGTGCTGTTGTCGACAATGAAATAGATCGACCCCAGCAACATGGCAGCCAGCACCACCCACACCAGCGAAAAGTTCACGGTCTCCAGATCCGAAAGCCGCACCCGCCAGCGCATTAGCCGGCGAAAATGCCGATCCACTTTGCCCACATCTTGCAAAGCTAAGGTGTCGAGCTGCCGTTCATATTCGTCATTTTGTCCTTTATTGAGCCGCAAATAGGCGCCGCCGCTAATCCAATAAATGGCAACAACCAAAATGGAGGTCACAAAGCACAGCCCCATCACCCGCATATCGATGCCGAACACCACGACCAAAATGCCAACAAACATAATGCCCGTGAGAATGAGCGTGGGCAGCGATTGTTCCAAAAACTCGACCAGCGCACCCAGCAGATTGACCCGCGCCACAGTTTTGGACATGGGCAGGTTTTTCGCCTTCTCCCGTGCCACAAGACTATTGCTCAAATCCCGCTGTATGGCCGAATAGGCGCGCGTATCGTAAAAGCGCCGCGCGCTGCCGATAACAATGAGCGCGACAATTAACACGCCCAACTCAATAAGGCCGGAAAAGCTTTGCCGGTTTAGCGCATCCACGGAACGGCCAATGCACAATGGCAAAAGCAATGTAAGCAGCGCTTCCAACACCAGCAGCGTCCACGTGATCAAGACTTTGGGAAAGTAGGCAGCGCCTACCGCACGCAAGGATAAGCCATTGCGCCAAACGCGTTCAATGTGTGTCATTGTAAATTCCTAAATACTCAAAAAACAAAACGAACTGGCCGCCACAAAACCCATGCAAGGGCACAATTCACCACGATCTAATCGAATATATAGTATTAATAGAATGATCATTCTATTAATTTCTCAACTTAGTTAAAATTAGCGGGGTGTTCATCAAGCCCGATAAAGTGCGGCACGTTGGACCACATCATCTCGCCATCGCCGCCTGATTGATCCGACCTGCCGCCCTCTCAGGCTCGCGGTTCAATCCGCGCGGTGAGGCGTTACACCCTTCCCAACCCAAAACAATGTATGTATCTATACATGCTGATCGTTTTTTTGCGCCTATTGTGAGGTGCCGCAAGGGTATCAACTCGCCTATGACTATTTATGACAATGTATTGAATGCAGAAGGCGCACTTATCGTAGGTGCGGGCCTTGCAGGTTTGTTTTGCGCCCTAAAACTGGCCCCGCGGCCCGTCACTGTTTTGTCGCCAAAACCATTGGGTTTGGGCGCGTCATCGAGTTGGGCCCAGGGGGGCGTGGCCGCCGCGGTGGGCAAAGGCGATAGCGCCGAAGCCCACGCCCGCGACACAGATATTGCAGGCGCTGGCATTGTCGATTTTGAGTTGGCCGAGTCGGTGGCCGCCGAAGCCGCCGAACGTATTGCCGATCTGGCCAAATGGGGCACCCCCTTTGATCGCGACGCTGACGGACAATTTGTGCTGTCAAAAGAAGCCGCCCACTCCGTCAACCGGGTGGTCCGCGTTTCCGGGGATCGGGCGGGGCGCGAAATCATGGCGGCCCTTATTGAAGAAGTGCGCAACACCCCGTCTATTCGCATTGTTGAAGGCATCACAGCGGTCGATCTGGCCCGCGCCGATGGCCGGGTCATTGGTGTCTATGCCCGTAAGCTGGGCGACCGCTATGCCGAACCCGTTCTGATCCGCGCCCGTGCCACCGTGTTGGCCGCGGGTGGCTTGGGCGGCCTTTATGCTGTGACCACCAACCCACCGGGCGTACGCGGCCACGCCATGGGCATGGCGGCCCGCGCTGGCGCTTTGATCGCCGACAGCGAATTTGTGCAGTTCCACCCCACCGCCATGGCTGTGGGGCAAGACCCGGCGCCTCTGGCGACAGAAGCCTTGCGCGGCGAAGGCGCAATCCTTGTCAATGATAAGGGCGAGCGCTTTATGCTCGACATTCATAAAGATGCTGAATTGGCCCCGCGCGACATTGTCGCCCGCGCCAATTTCCGCCAAATCCAACAAGGCCACAAAGTCTTTTTGGATACACGCGATGCCCTCGGTACCCGCATCTATGAAGCATTCCCCACCGTGGCCAACTATTGCAAAGAATCTGGCATCGACCCGGCAACAGATATGATCCCGGTCACCCCGGCAGCCCATTTCCATATGGGTGGCGTAAAGGTGGATGATCGCGGCCGCTCGTCTCTGGCGGGTCTTTGGGTGTGTGGCGAAGCCTCTTGCACAGGCTTGCATGGGGCCAACCGCTTGGCCTCCAACTCACTGCTGGAAGCAGTGGTGTTCGGTGCGCGAATTGCAGAAGATATTTCTGGCCTTGAACCAATCAACAAGAGCCTGCCGCCCTATCTCGGCATTGAGTGGGACGAAGAAAAGGGCCAGGAAGCGGAGCGCATCTTGCGCAACCTTACCGCCGTGCAACAATTGCGTCACATCATGACCAATCATGTCGGCGTAGAGCGTTCGGAACAAAGTTTGAAAACGGCGCTGCGGGAAATCCGTGAGCTTGAAGAAAATGCCCGCGACGTCACCCGGTCATATTTGAACATGACCACATCGGCCACTTTGGTGGCTGCAGCCGCATTGCAGCGCACGGAAAGCCGCGGCGGACATTATCGCTCAGACTATCCTGAAAAGAACCCCAAGTTCAAAGACCACACCACGCTCACCATCACCGAAGCGCTAAAAATAAGGGACGCTTGCTAAACAAGCGCCCCTCCCTATTTCAGCATAAAATCTTTAGCCGCGCTAAACGCTTGGGTCTTGTGCAGCCAGCTTTTTGATCTGCGCTTCCCGATGGGCCCGTTCCGCCATCAGTTTTTTCTGATACCGACCCTGCACCACATCCACGGCCACCATCACAAACAGCACGAAATAGAAGGTTGATTTGGCCATCGGCACAATCTCATAGCCAAACAATTTCAGATGCGCCAAATGCCCGCCTTCAGAAATCAGCAAGATACCGACAAGCAACAGGATGAAGAGGCCGAGCACTTGGTACATGCGGTTGCGATCCAAAAATTCCGCCACATAGTCGGCCAAAACGATCATCAACACGCCAGACCCGACAATGGCCACCGCCATCACCCAAAACACATCTGTCAACGCGATGGACGACAACACACTATCAAATGAAAACACCGCGTTCATCGCGACAATCCAGAAGATAGTGGCCGCAACTGAACGCGTTTTCTTGTGTTTATCCTGGTCATGCAAATCATGCACCGAGATCAAATGATAAATCTCTTGAATGGCGGTATACATAATAAAGCCGCCACCGATCAGCACGATAAAGGCGTGCACATTCATTTCAGTCTCGATAAAGCCGGGCAATTCAATCGCAAAAAATGGCGCTTGAAAAAGCTCAATCATCCGCACCAGCAAAAACAGCAGCACAATCCGAAGGGCAATGGCAATGCCAATGCCGACCCGGCGCACATAGGCCTGCTTTTCTTTCACCACCTGTTTGGATTCAAGCGAAATATATAAAAGATTGTCGAACCCCAGAACCGCTTGCAACGCAATCAGCATGGCAAGGGTGAACCAGTTTTCAAGCGAGAGGAAACTTTCCATGTGCAGTGCCCAACTTCATCAATTTTCGTTCAGGGTTTTCGCCAACTTAGCCTAGCGGTCTGAAAGTGCAAGCTTTAGGCCCAAAAATCCAAACGTGCCGGCAAAGCCACGGCGCAACCAAACCAGCACACTGGGCCGCGACAAAACAAAGTCCCGTGTTAGCGCGGCACACGCGCCATAAGCGACAAAAACCACGAACGTCATTGCCATAAACACGGCTGCCAAACTCAGCATAAGCGGCGTTGGATTGGCGACAGACGCCGGCACAAACTGCGGCAGAAAGGCAAGGAAAAACAACGACAATTTCGGGTTCAAAACATTCAGCAATGCCCCGTCGCGAATGGTTTTATATGTACTTTTTACATCCGGCGCTTTTTCAACATCCAGCGCCCCGCCTTCGCGTAAAATGCCCCAGGCCATATAGAATAAATAGGCCACACCTGCATATTTGATCACTTGGAAGGCCAGCGCGCTGGTGTGCAAAATGGCAGCCAACCCAACCACACTCGCCAAGGCGGCGGGCACGATCCCAAGCGTACAACCTACCGCAGCCATAACGCTCATCTTAAAGCCGCGAGAAAGGCCGATGGCCAATGTGTAAAGCACGCCAGTGCCCGGCAAAATCACTACAACCAATGAAGTCAGAAAAAATTCCAAAGTCATAATATCTCTTTTCGTATCTCAAAAATCGCTACTCGCCATCGAGCAAATATGTGGCCAGCGCTTTCATATCTTCATCGGTCCAATGCGTCAGCGATTCATTGACCACTTCGCCCATCGTGCCGCCAAGCGTGTCAAACTCTGGCGTAAAACCACCTGTAAGTGCATCAATCAGCGTCGCCTCGTCCCATCCTTCAGCTTTCAAGCTCGCCGCATCAATGGGCGGCACGAAGGCCCCGCCAGTGCCACCGCGCACGCCTTTGAACAGCTGTGTTACATCAGATGCCCCTAGCATATTGCGGGGCGTATGGCAGGCGCCGCAGTGCGCCGGGCCGTTGGCCAAATAGGCACCACGATTCCAAAGCGCTGATTTATCCGCCTTTGGCGCAAAGCGCTGTGGCGTGAGGAACAAGTTCTTCCATCCCAGCATCGCCAGGCGAATATTGAACGGAAAGCCCACATTATGATCGGGTGCTTTTTCAGCAATCGGGGCAGTCGCCATCATCGCCGCATAAAGATCGACAATGTCCTGATCGCTCATCAGGGTGTAGTTGTCATACGGAAATGCAGGGTAATAATGTTTGCCATTGGGGCCTTCACCCACACTCATGGCGCGCGAAAATTCTTCAAGGCTCCACTTGCCAATGCCCGCGTCTGGATCGGAAGTGATATTAGGCGGCACAAAATCACCAAACGGCGTTTTCAACGGGGCACCACCAGCCAATGTGGCCCCATTATTTTTAAGGTCCGTGTGGCACGCCACACATCCCCCAAGCCGCATAACATAATTGCCCCGGGCCACGTCAGCCGTCAGGCTTAGATCACGCTCAGGGCCGTTTATCGGCCGCAAAAAGTAGAAAGCGGCAGCACCGCCGACAACTATGCCAAGTACAATGATGACCGCCAGCAATCGCCGCATGGTTCAATCTCCTCGGATCCCTATCAGGTTAAACTATCCCGGTGTCCCTTGCGAATGTCAATCAAATCAAAAGGCCGCCCCAAGGGACGGCCTTTCAACAATTCTTGATCTTTTATCCCCAGCTTACGAGAACAATAGATTAGGCAACCAGGTGACCAATGAGGGGAAGGTCCACAACAAGGCTAGCGCCAGAACTTGGATCGCGATAAAGGGCAACACGCCAGCGTAAAGATCGCTGGTTTTAAACCCTTTGGGCGCAACCCCGCGCAAATAGAACAGCGCAAAGCCGAACGGTGGGGTCAAGAAGCTGGTTTGCAGGTTAATCGCGATCATCACACCCAACCACAATGGATCATAGCCCAGCGCAATCAGGATCGGACCAACAATTGGCACCACCACATAGATGATTTCGATGAAGTCGAGGAAGAAGCCCAAAAAGAACATCAACAACATCACCAAGAGCAACGCGGAGAAAGCACCGCCCGGCAAGTGACGCAAGAACTCGGCGATCACATCATCACCACCAAAGCCCTTAAACACGGTGGAGAACAAGCCCGCGCCGATAATGATCAAAAAGACCATGGACGACACTTTTACCGTCTCCAACCCGACATCGCGGAAAAGCTTCAGATTTAGCTTTTTCGCTTGTAGGGCGAGCAACATGGCGCCGATCGCGCCCACAGCTGCAGATTCAGTTGGCGTTGCAATGCCGGCCAAAATTGAGCCAAGCACCAGAACGATCAAAATAAGCGGCGGCAACACAGCCCGAAGCAGGGTGCCCAAGGTCGGCGCATGAATGCTTTCATCCTTCATGGAAGGCACATCATTCGGGCGGATAAGGGTGAGAATAAACACCCAGCCCAAATAAAGCCCAACCAGCAAAAGCCCTGGCACCAAAGCGCCCGCGAAAAGGTCGATCGCGGTCACCGGATCGGGCGCCAAATTGCCGGTCATCGCAGCGGCTTCTTCATTCACCCCTTGCAAAATGCTGGCCAACAACACCAACACAATAGAGGGCGGAATGATTTGGCCCAACGTGCCCGACGCACAAATAATACCCGACGCCACTTTTGGGTTGTAGCCAGCTTTCAACATCACTGGCAGGCTCATCAAGCCCATGGTCACAACCGTCGCGCCCACAATGCCGGTGGAGGCCGCAAGCAACGCGCCCACAATCACCACTGAGTAGCCAAGGCCGCCGCGCATCTTTCCGAATAGCTGCCCCATGCTCTCCAGCAACTGCCCGGCGATATCCGATCGTTGCAGCACAACACCCATATAAACGAACAGCGGCACCGCCACCAAAGGTTCGTTTTTCATGGTTGAGAAAATGCGGGTTGGCGAAAGGTTCAAAAACGCAAAGCGAAATAGATCAAGCTGGTCACCAATAAAGGCGAACAAGATTGCAGATCCAGCCAATGAAAGAGCCACAGGGAAGCCCAGAATAAGGATCACAATGGTGACCCCGAACATGATAAAAGCGAGAAGCTCTGGGGTCATGTCATTACCTCTTCATCATCGCCAACCAGTCCAACAGTTTCACCTGTGATCATGCGGTCAATCGCGCGCAAGCTCATCGAAATCAGCTGCAAACCAAACAAAAGCGCCATTGCTGGGATTACCCCTTTAAGAATGAATAGATTGGGAAGCCCGCCCACTTCGGCGCTGCCTTCCATGCGGGAAATGGAGCGGTCAAAAAAGTCAAAGCCGCGCCAATAGATCAACCACAAGACCGGGAAACCGAAGCAAATGGAGCCCAATACATTGATGATGTCTTTATAGCGATCGGACGCACCGGCATAAATCAAATCGATGCGCACATGCCCGTTATGCAAAAGCGTGTAACCCGCCCCCAGCATAAAGATGAACGCATGCATCCAGATGTAGCTTTCCTGCATCCAGACTTCGCCGATGGAAAACACATAGCGCAGCACCACGACCAAAAACACATTGAGCACAAGCGCCAATGCGGTCCACGCCATAATATGGCCGATCACCATGTTCAATCGATCAATACCGTTGGCCACTTTGCGGCGCACATCTTTGTCCGCGATAAAAACCAACAGCGCCAGAATGCCGCCCACAAGGGCATGGATTTTGGCGTGTGTGCCCGCGCGATCTTGGAACCCCAAGCCGACGGCAGCGCCGATGGCATAACATGCCGCCAGCACCAAAATCGTTCGCACATAAACGTTAGAAATTGCGCTGCAGACAGGGGCCCACCCCTTCTGCAAAGCGTTCACTAGGCCAGACATTTAACGTCCCCCCGCTCCTAGATACAAAAAAGCCGCCGACCTTGGCCGACGGCTTTCTTAAGCTTGTAATTATATAGCTTCGAACTTCGCTGAAGTCCGTGCATTCATAAACTTACCTTCAGAAATGCCTGACCATTCAACCATGGTACGACGCCATTCAATCAGTGAGTTGTAAAGCTCAGAAGCTTCAGGAGAAACGCTTGCGCGATCACGCACAACTTCTGCAGTCCGCTCACCAATCGCTTGCAGCAATTCGTCAGAATATGGACGCAAGTTCACACCATTTTCATTGACCAATTTCTGCAATGACGCATTGTTCACAGCCTGGAAGCGAGACAAGATCCAAAGGTTGGTTGACGCAGCAGCACGCTCAACAATACCGCGTGTCTGATCATCCAAAGCTTCCCATGCCTGCATGTCGAAGAATGAATCGAGCACAGTGGCAGGCTCGTGCCAGCCAGGATAGTAGTAGTTGTTTACAACTTTAAAGAAGCCAGCGCCCAAGTCAGCCGCAGGGCCAATCCACTCGGTGCCGTCAATCGCGCCTGATGTCAACGCAGGCAACACTTCGTTACCTGGCAACAACACAACGTTCACGCCGAATGTTTTCAAAACTTCGCCGCCAAGACCAGGCATACGGAATTTCAAGCCGTCCAAATCATCAACGGTGTTGATTTCTTTGGCGTACCAGCCACCCATTTGGTTACCAGTGTTGCCCATTGGCAAGAACTTCACGCCAAGTGGGTTATAGCTCAAACGGTCAGCCATTTCGATGCCGCCGCCATAATAGAACCATGCATTTTGCTCTTGAGCGTTCAGGCCATAAGGCATCGCCGCTACGAAAGAGATGCTGTCAGATTTGCCTTCCCAATAGTAAGGTGCGCCAAAGCCCATCTGTGCTGTACCTGATTGCACAGCGTCCAAAGCTTCAAGGCCACCAACAAGCTCACCAGAGTGATATGTTTTAATGGTCAACTTGCCGTCAGACATGGTGGCCACGTCCGCTGCAAACTTGTCCAAAGCCGCGCCCAAGAGGCCCGCTTTACCGAATGCAGAAACAGCAATCCATTCCATACTACCTTGCGAAAGCGCAGGTGTTGCCAATGTGGCCGCCCCAGCGGCGCCAACAGCGCTCACACCAGCTTTTTTGAAAAACTCGCGTCTTTTCATTGAATTCCTCCCAAAATGAACTTGGCCCTTTTAATGGATCTCACCAAAAGCGGCCCGCAAACTATAGACCGAACCAGCATCATGCGTAAACTGGTACAAATGTCCATGCATCTTTGTACGGCAAACTAAGGCTTTGAACACGCCTAACTTATGCTAAATTACCCATTACTACGGATGCGGCAGAAAAGATGGCTCGACATTTCGGCGAAGGTTACAAAATGCTGTCATACATGAACTTCAGACAAAAGATCCTCGCGCTCGCGACCCTGCCGCTTATTCTGGCCATTCTTGCCATCACCAGTTTGGTGACATGGCAATCCAGTGAGCTATCGAAGCAAGGCATCACCGCGTTTGAGCAATCCATGCTCGAGGCAAAAGAAGAAGAGCTTAAGAACTATATCGAGTTGGCGATCACCGCCATCGCCCCTTATTATGAAACGGCGGGCGCCAGCGACCCGACCGCAAAGCAACAAGTCATCCGCATTTTGCAAACCTTGGAGTTTGGTGAAGATGGCTATTTCTATGTCTATCACTATGACGGCACCAACATTGTCCACCCGCGGCAACCCTTCCGCATCGGCGAGAACTGGGCCAACCACCCCGACGTTGCCGCCCTGATCGAAGCGGCAAAAAATGGCGGCGGGTTCCACCGCTATGTCTGGGAAAAGCCGTCCTCGAACGAACGGTCTGACAAAATCGGCTATGCGGTCGGTCTGGACAAATGGCAATGGATGTTGGGCACCGGCGCCTATATCGATGACATTCTGGCGCAAACCGCTGCCGCCAACCAAAGCCTGAGCGACCGGGTCAACCAAACCTTTTTCTGGGTGGCGCTGATCACCGTTCCCGCGGTGTTCGCTGTTTTCGGCACGGGCATCGTGCTCAATTTGCGGGAGCGCCGCATGGCGGACTCCAAACTCAAGGAATTGACCCAGCGCATCGTGGATACGCAGGAAGAGGAGCGCACCCGCATCGCCCGAGAACTGCATGATGGCATTTCGCAAAACATGGTCGGTGTGCGCTACGTGTTGGATCTGGCGCAACGGCAAGCCAAAAAGGGCACACAAAACGCCCTCGCCTCGATTGAACATGGTGCCGAAGCGCTAAACGCGGCCATCAAAGAAGTGCGTCGCATTTCCCACGATTTGCGCCCGGGCATCCTCGATGATTTGGGCCTCACGGCCGCATTGGAAGCGCTAACCGGCAATTTCGCCGAGCGCACCAAAATCGACGTCGAGCTCAAAAGCGTGGCCTTCAAAAACCTGTTGCCCACAGACGCGAAAACCGCTGTCTATCGCGTGGCGCAAGAAGCCCTTAACAATATCGAACGTCATTCCCGCGCCACCCACGTTTTGCTGCAGCTTAAAAGCACCAAGGATGGGTTGGAAATGCACATCACAGACAATGGCTGCGGCTTTTCCAACTTGCTGGAAGCCAAACGCAAGTCGTCGCGCGATGCGCCCCCCATGCGCTCGGGACTTGGCTTGCGCAACATGCAAGAACGCATGGAGCATTTTGGCGGCACTCTTGAGATAAAAACCGCCAACACGGGCACGCATTTGATTGCCAAATTGCCATCATCCATTTATCTCACCCATGAGAAAGAGCATGAAAAAGATGTGGCTCAAGCCGACCTCAAGGAAGCAACAAGTGCATAGACGGGTAATTCGATGAGCCGATCCACTCCCATCAAGATCATATTGATTGATGACCATCCTTTGGTTTTGGAAGGCATCCGCTCCGTGCTGGAAACATTTGGCCATATTGAAGTTTTGGGCGCCGCCCCGTCCGCTAAAGAGGGCCTCAAAATCGCGCTCGCGGGCAAACCTGATGTGGTGTTGATGGACATCAACATGCCGGAAATGAATGGCATCGATGCCATCGAGGTTTTTAAAGAGCAATTGCCCCACACTCGGCTTTTGATGCTCTCCATGCACGACAGTCGGGAATATATCTCCACTTCCACCATGTATGGCGCGTCCGGCTATTTGCTCAAAGATGTCTCTACTGATGAGATCGTCCACGCCATCGAAAAGGTCGCATCGGGCGGCACCTATTTTTCCACCGGCGCGGCGCAGGCCCTAATGGCCGATAAACCCAAGTCAGATATCGAAACGCCGCTCACCACCCGTGAGCAGGCCGTCTTGCTGTTGGTGGCCGAAGGCGTCTCCAATCGAGAAGTGGCAGAAAAGCTCGAAATATCCGTGCGCACCGTGGAAACCCATCGCAAAAACATCAAGAAAAAACTGGGCATCTCCACCACGGCGGGCCTCACCAAATATGCCATCTCCAATGGCCTGATTGGCTGAAGCGCCTCAATAAAGGCGTGAAAACACCAAAGACGCATGGGCAATATGCGCGCTTAAAAAAATGCCGGCCAACACCCAAAAATACAAACGTGGCCGCGCCAATTGCGGGATCATCGACTGATCCCCGATCAGGCCAATTCCGAAAATCCAGATCAGCGGCGTATAGGAAGGCGCGAGAAATCCAATCAAACTTGTGGCCCACCATCCGGTTGGCGCGCTCACAATAATCCATTGGCAGGCAACATAAAGTGCAATCCCCACAGCATAGATCAGAAAGCCGATACGCTGCGGTCGCGTACACCAATTAATCACCATGATCGTCGAAAACGCGATTATGCAAATGCGGGTCACATTTTCGACCATGCCCAACAGCACTGGGATGTCCCGCCAAAACTCTTCCGGCTGATAGGCGACACCAAGGTGCGGCCAAAAGGCAAAGCTCGCCAAAAGTGGTGGCACCCAAAGCCAGATACAGCTGCGCAAATAAATTGTCAGATGTCCCATCAACGCCCCCTCGCTCCGAGGAAAACTACAGCAAAATGCGACCGCGCCTTATGATGTATATCAAACAAAAAAAGCGGGCCCGAAGGCCCGCTTAAGTTACACTCTTAGGGAAAGAATGCTTAGTCAGCCAAATATGTAGAATTGTTGGCGCCCTCAACAGCGTCTTTAAACTGGTTCAAAAGCGCAACGCCTTCTTCACCCAACTCTTCTTCCACATGCTTCAACACAGCAGGTTGCGCCGCTGCTTTGAACTCTTCACGTGCTTCAGCAGACAATGCTGTCACTTCGATCTTGTCCATCAAGCCAGCCAAGCCACGGTCAGAAGCTTCGATGATCCGGCTCAAGCCACGGCTCGCGGTCACACAGCTTTCAGCCGCATAATTCACAACGCGCTTTTCATGGTCGTTCAATGAATCCCAGAAGTCTTTTGACATCATGAAGGTGTAGGGTGAGAACAAGTGATTGGTCAGGGTCATATAGTCCTGAACTTCAGAGAAGTTCGCGAACGAAATGATCGGCACAGGGTTCATCTGGCCGTCGATCACGCCAGTTTGCAGACCTGAATAAACCTCACCCCAAGACAATGGATAGGCTTCGCCGCCCATCGCCTGAATGATTTTCTGGTGTGATGGCAACGTCATGGTGCGCACGCGGATGCCTTCAAAGTCTTCCAATGTTTCAATCGGACGCTTTGAGTTGGTGATGGCGAAGAAGCCACCTGTATCCGGGAAGCCCAAAACTTTGGTGTTTGGAATGCTGGCTTCAATATCCGCTGCCAACGCCTGGCCGAACGGGCCGTCAAACACTTCGTAAGTTGCCGCATTGTGGTCAAACGCGAACGCCAGGTTCAACACGTCGATGCGCGGATAGTAAGATGAAATCGCACCTGTTGAAGTCAAAGTCGCTTGCACAACATTGTCCTGGATGAACTGCACATGCTCAGCCGCAGAACCCAACTGGTTTGAAGGATAAACTTCAACATCGATTGAGCCATTGGTGTCTGCTTCCACGATATTTGCAAAAACAGCCGTACACGCATGCGCCGGGTTTTCAAATGGATCGGTTTTGTTGTCGTGGGCAAATTTGAGCAATTTAGTGTCGGCAAACGCAGAACTTGCTGCCCCCACAATGGCGGCCCCCAAAGTCAATCCAAGTGCTAATTTTTTCAAAGTCATATTTCACTCCCTTTCAAATACGCCCCAGATGTTTGACGGTGGGGCGCAAACCGTTCGCTTTAGGCAGTCCCTGCCCTAAGCAAATCCAAGCAATCGCGGCATCAACAGCGCCAAATCTTCGAAGAAGGCGAACACAAACAGCACCGCCACTTCCGCCAACAAAAACGGCCAAAGCTTTGCGGTAATGCGTTCAAGCGGTTCCCCGGTCACCGAGGACAAGACGAACAGACAAGCGCCCACAGGTGGCGTCATCAATGAGATGTTGAGCGCCAGCACAAAGATGATGCCTGCATGAATAGGTTCCAGCCCAATCGCTGCGGTCAGCGGCACCAGAACAGGCGCCAGAATGATCAGGATCGCGGTGATGTCCATCACCATGCCAATCACCAACAAAAGGCCGATGATCAGGGCAATCACCACATAGCGATTGTCCGAAACCCCAAGAATGGAATTGGCCACCAATTGTGGAATCTGGTTGAAGCTGAGATACCAGCCAACGATGGAGGCAAAGGCGATAATCACAAAGATCACGCCAGTGACCCGCGCCGTGCGGATCAGCATTTTGACCATGTCGTCCATGCTGATCTTGCGGTAGACAAAAACACCGATAAACAAGGCATAACCAACCGCAATCGACGCCGCTTCTGTTGGCGTAACAATGCCGCCCAAGATGCCACCCAGAATAATGATGGGCATAAACAGCGCCAAAATAGACTCTTTAAAGGTCGCCCAAATTTGTGGCAGCCGTGCGCGCTCTTCGCTTTGCGGCAAATTGTTGGCCCGCGCGCCAATGGCGATCACCGCCATACACACGGCGCAAATGATCAAGCCTGGCAACAATCCGGCAGCGAACAACCCGCCAATTGAAACCCCCATCAAGGAGCCATAAACCACCATCAAGCCTGAAGGCGGAATGGTCGGCCCAATGATCGACCCGGCGGCAGTCACAGCGCAGGCATAATCGCGCCGATAACCACGCTCCACCATAGAAGGCACCAAGGTTTTGCCAAAGGCTGCAGCGTCGGCCGTGGCTGAACCGGTCAGCCCAGCAAAGAACACTGACGCCAACATATTGGTATGGGCCAACCCCCCTCGGAAATGCCCGACCAGCACTTGCGCCAACATCACCAAGCGGGATGTGATGCCCGTATGGTTCATAATCTCGCCAGCGAGAATGAAGAATGGCATCGCCAGAAATGGGAAAATATTGAGGCCGTTGAACATTTTGCCCGGCCCCAGCGCGACGAAATTATCGCCGCCAATTTGATAAAGCCCGATCACCCCGGCTGCGCCCAGCGCAAACCCGATCGGCAACCCCAGAATAACAAGTCCAACAAATGCGAGCGCAATAATCATTCCACCATCCCCTCAGAGTTGGGCACGATCAGCGCGCCTTGATCACGGATGGCCACCAAAAGGGTTTGGATTGCGCAAATAGCGGCAGATACTGGGATCGCGGCAAAGGGCACCAGCAAGGTCATGCCAAAAATCATGGCCTGTCGATTGCCGCCCGTTTGGGCGAAGCCGATGCCGTACCAAAACACATAGAAGAACAGCAAAAAGGTCACCAGATCGAGGCCAAGCAAGATGATGCGGCGCAACCCTTCCGGCGCCTTTGAAATAAGGGCGTGCAGCCCGATATGTTCGCGCCGTGCAATCCCCGCAGAGATCGCCAACATGGCGGCCCAAATCATCAAATAACGCGCCACAACTTCAGGCCAGGGCAATTGCCAGTGGAACAGGTAGCGGTCGACAACGCCGATCCAGACATCAAGCACAAGCAAGGCCATGAGAATCGCAACAAATCGTTCCACCCCCCAGTTCAGCCCTGCGCTTAGTCGTCCTGCCAATGCAGACATATGCCCTCCAATCACATAATGTAGCAAAACTACAATTATGGGATAAAAAACGCATTGTAAAGTACGTTTTTTGTAGTTTAATATCAGAATTAGGGATTTTTGACGCCGAATTGGGCGAATCATGTTTCATATTTGAGGAGGAAATTCGTGCGCCGCGGCGCATGATTTTTAGCAATATTATGGGCGATACCGCATTGGATATTATTTCGCAGATCCGTCAAAAGGACGGCAGCTACAATACACGTGAGCAGCGAGTGGCCAGCTATGTGTTGAACAATCTGGAGCAGGTGAGCGACATGTCAGTGGCCAGTTTGGCCGCAGCGTGTGAGGTATCTGAGCCCACGGTCATTCGATTCTGCCGCACCCTTGGCTGCACCGGCTATCGTGATTTCAAAATCCGTTTGGCGCAAAATGTCGCAGTGAGTTTGCAATATCTGGTCTCGGGCAATGACCCGGAAAGTGATCAGAAGAACCTGATCGATCAGGTGTTCCAAACCTTCTATGTCACGGCCAATGTGGCCCGGTCGCAATTGAATGAGGAAGCGATTAAGACCGCGGCCGATCTTATCAACGCCGCACAAAAGATCATTTTTTGCGGTGTCGGCGGCGGGTCAACAACCGTTGCCTTCGATGCAGCCAATCGCTTTTTCCGCCTTGGGTTTGCGGCCAATGCTGTCTCTGATGCCTATTTGCAGCGCATGCATGCCGCAACGTTGACGCCACAAGACATCATGGTGTTTATCTCGGCCACGGGCCTGCCCCGATCCAACATTGATAGTGCCAAAGTGGCCCGGCAATATGGTGCCAAAACGTTGGCCCTCACAAAGCCAGATTCGCCATTGGCCCGCGCTTGCGATTTCACCATTGGCCTTAGTCTGCCGGAAGATCCGGATATCTATAAGCCCACGGCGTCGCGGCTGGTCTTTCTCGCCACGATCGATATTTTGGCCGCAACAGTGGCGCGCCAACGCCCCGAACACACTAAGGAAAATTTACGGCGCATCCGCTCCAGCCTAACGGCCTTGCATGGCAACACAGGCCCTCAACCGGTTGGCGACTAACTCAGCCTAGGCAACATTTGAACTGAGCGACTGCTCCACGGCGCGGTGCTTTGGGGTCGCTTTACATTCAGCCACAATCATGGCCATCGGGTCAGACGTGGGCCGACCAAACAAATAGCCCTGAAAACTGTCACAGCCAACCGCACTCAACAATTCGGCTTGGGCTTCGGTTTCCACCCCTTCTGCTGTCGTGCGAATGCCAAGTGACTTTGCCAGCCCCACAACGCAGCTCACCACCGCATCATTTGCTTTGTTTTCGCCCAGGCGCGCCACAAAGCTCTTGTCAATTTTCAGCTTATTGATTGGCAGTCGGGTCAAATAATTTAGGCTCGAATATCCCGTGCCGAAATCATCCATCGCCACCCGCACACCCAGCGCCCGCAGCGCATCAAGATGGCTGACAACGCGAGTGGTATCATAAACAAAGACACCCTCGGTGATCTCTACCTCCAGCCGATCCGCTGGCAGCCCTGTGCTCTGCAATATACGCGCAATGTCGTGGACAAAATCCTCGCTTCGCAACAGCACAGGTGAAATATTGACGGCCAACCGCATTTCACTTGGCCAATGCAGCGCCGCCTGACAGGACCGCGTCAGCACCTGTTCGGTGAGTTGCCCAATCAAGCCTGACGTCTCGGCCAGGGGAATAAATTCCGCCGGGCTGACACTTCCCAATCGAGGATGCGGCCAGCGGCACAAGGCTTCAAACCCAATAATGCGCCGATCCTCCGCACGCACAAGAGGCTGGAAGGCCACTTCAAGGCTGTTTGTTTCCAGCGCGGTCTCAAGCTCGCGCTGCAGCAAAAATCGATCATCTTGCGCCGTTTGTAGCTCTTGTTTGAATTGCACATAATGCCCCGGGCCCGATGCCTTCGCATCATAGAGCGCCAGGTCTGCACATTTGCTCAGCCCATCAACCGTGCGGCTATCTTTGGGGAAGTTCGCACTCCCCGCACTGATTGTGGCGGTAAATCGCGCATGGTCGGTCGTAATATGCCGTTGCATGAGCTGGTAAAACTGTTCTGCCGCCTCTGCAGGCGTCGGCACCCCATCAGCCCAACAAATGGCCACAAATTCATCACCGGATAAGCGATAGACCTGCCCCAATTGTCCCAGCGTGTTGTTAAGCCGTTTTGCGGCGACCACCAAAAGACGATCGCCTGCTTCATGACCGTAAAAATCATTCACCTGCTTGAAGGAATCCACATCAAGGCTGAATAAGTTGAAACTTCGCTTTTCCCAGCGGGCTTGCTGCAATTTCACCATCACATCACGACGAAACTTGCGGCGGTTTGGTAAGCCAGTCAGGGGGTCATAATCTGCCAGATGGATCGCTTGGCGTTCCGCAATGCGCCGTTGACGCCCCCAATAGGACAGCAGCGCCAGCACAAAAAAGGCCAAAACCACCAAAACCACAGAGGTCATCTGCGATGAAAACTGCACCCCACGCACCATCAAATGCCCGACAGGGTCGCGCCTGATTTCAATGCTGACCACCCCGCGCGGCATGCCAAGCCGCTCAAGCGGGATCAACACAGCCACCGGCACGCCATCATGGCTAACCTCATCACTGGGCAGTTCAAATATGCGCGTCCGTCGACTTGATAGGGTGGCTTGCACCGCTTCTTCAAAAGCGACATCAGTAAGATCACGCATCACTGGCCTGCCCCCGGCAATGGTCAACTGGCCAAATCGGGTGAACACGGCATAACCCGAAACCGTGCCGAAATGGCTGGATTGATCAAAGCTGAGCGGATCAAAAACATCATGCTGAGGCACTGTTTGTGGTTCTGTTTTCACGACGAACTGGTCGACCAGATATTCAACAGGATCAAGCCGAAGCGGCGAAAGTTCGCCGGGTAAATCAAACTCGGTTCGCAAGGAAATGGCAGATTTTCTGGCCAATTGTTTGGCGTCAAGGTCGCTAAGTTTTTGGACCAAAAGTGGAGACATAGATGAAGCGATGATCACCAACACACAGAAGGCGCTCACAATAGAAATAATTGAGGCAATAAATCCCCAGCGGCTCATCGTTGCATCCAAAATACGCAAAAAATCATTGGCAGATCATCAGACAACTTTATTACACAATTGTTTAAATCCCGAATATTTGTGTTTAAATTCAGCTGTTTAACAATTCAACTAATTACAAACACTCACCCCAGGGTCTTTTTGCACCAAAAAAAGGCGCGCCCAACAGGCGCGCCTTCTTAAAACCCCTAGATAGTCTTTTATTATTCCGCGGCGGTTACAGATTCTTCTGCTTTAAGCACGCCACGTTCAATTTGTTCCCGCTCGATGGACTCGAACAGAGCACGGAAATTGCCTTCACCAAAGCCTTCATCGCCTTTGCGCTGAATAAACTCAAAGAAGATCGGGCCGATCACGGTTTTCGAGAAGATTTGCAGCAAGATCTTGGTCATGCCACCATCGATCACGCCTTCGCCATCGATCAAAATGCCGTGCTTGGACATCCGGTCAATCGGCTCATCATGGCCGTTCACCCGATCATAGGACATGTCGTAATAAGTCTGTGGTGGCCCCGGCATGAACTTGAGTTCATTTTCAGCCAGTTTGTCGGTGCAATCATAAATATCGTCACAACCCACCGCGATGTGCTGAATGCCTTCGCCTTTATACTTCTTCAGATATTCTTCGATCTGGCTGGTGTCGTCTTTTGACTCATTCAGCGGAATGCGGATCTTGCCACAAGGCGATGTGATCGCGCGGCTGGTCAAGCCTGTGATCCGGCCATCAATGTCGAAGAAGTGGATTTGCGTGAAGTTGAACAAATCACGGTAGAAATCCCACCATTTGTCCATATTGCCACGGAACACATTGTGGGTCAGGTGGTCGAGATAATAGAACCCAACGCCTTCAGGACGTGGGTTGGCCTCACCGAGCCACTCAAATTCATCCTCATAGGCTGAACCCTTGTCGCCATATTTCTCGATGAAATAGAGCAATGAACCGCCAATGCCCAAAATCGCCGGCGCATCGATGGACTTGTCGTCGCCTTCATAAGGCTCAGCACCATTTTTCACTGCATGGTCGAACGCATGTTGTGCATCAACAACCCGCCACGCCATAGACGGCGCGCAAGGGCCGTGCAAATCAACAAAGCGACCGCCAAAGCTGTCTTTTTCGCCGTTCAGAATGTAGTTGATGTCACCTTGGCGCCAAACGGTGATGTTTTTCGTCTTATGCTTGGCAACTGGGGTGTAACCCATCTTGGTGAACAATGCTTCGAGCTTTTCCGGCTCGTCATGCGCATATTCAACAAATTCGAAACCGTCCGTGCCGGCCGGATTCTCTTTGGTGATCTCTGCTGGTGGTGCGTCGTGTGGAAACGGACCCATATTTATTCTCCCTATCAAAAACTGTCTGACAATCATTATGACGCACACCAGCTGCAATGTGCTTGCGATTTCAGCAGCCCAGCATTATATTTTGCATGAAACACGCATATAATTATCGATTGGCGCACAAAATGAGCGAGCTAGACAATTACGACAAGAGAATCCTTGGGCACCTGCAGCAAGATGCGCGGCTCACCAACAACGAGCTCTCCGAGCGCGTTAATCTGAGCGCCTCGCAATGCTCACGCCGCCGTGCCCGCCTGGAAGATGAGGGCATTATTTCGGGCTATCACGCCCATTTGGACCGCGACAATCTCAAGCTCAGCATCGTCACCATCATCAATGTGACCTTGGCCACACATAACCGGGGCAATGCAAAACGGTTCGCCGCGTTGATCTCCGATTTGCCGGAAGTGCTCGAAGCACACGCCCTCACCGGCGAGATGGACTATTTCATCAAAGTGGTTTCGCCTGATCTGAACGGGCTCCGGCAATTTGTGAATGACGTGCTGCTGCCACACGAGTCGGTGCAACACGTCAAAACCTCGATTGTGCTGGAAACGCTGAAAGAAACCAGCGCTTTGCCTGTGCAATAAGGTGGCACGCTAAAGCGCGGTCATAGCTGCGACCTTATCCAACAATTCTGCTTCTGCCTCCGTCGGCGGCCGAGACTTATTCGCTCCTTTCTCTAGCGCAGCGAGATAAAGTTTTTGTGCGGTTTTTTCCGGCGCGACAAAGAAAAACGAAAAGGCGCGCATAATACCCGGCACCGCGGTGCTTTTGGCCATGGCGGTTTTGGTCGGCGGCAAGTCGACAACTTTTAGCGCAATGTCACTTTGGGCAAAATCCGCGCTGAGCGCCGCAAAAAGATCCGTCAGCGCCTGTTTTGATTGAGCATAGGCGGCCATGCCTTTTTTGTGCGACAGGTTCAGCACATCATCCAGCGCTTTTTGTTTGACCATGCGGCGCGCGCCAGAGCCTGACGCCACAACGACACCCTTGCCGCGCTCCAGGCTGGGGCGCAAAAGCTGCACCAACACATAATTGGCCACCACATTCACGGCAAAATTCATATCCTGTCCTGCAGCATTTTGCTCAAACCGCGTCCCGATCCAGCCCGCATTTAAAAAGAGATGCGAAAGCTTCATATATTGACCGGCAATTTTAATCGCGGCCGCCCGCACCGCTGCGCCGTCAGCCAAATCCACTTGCCAATATCTCACTTTCAAGCGCGGAAACTTTTTCCCCAATTGCGCAATCTGCTTTTCGCTTTTGCCTTTATCCCGATTGAGCAACAAAAGCTCAAACCCGTCTGCCGCGAGCAAATGGCATAACGCCGAACCAATGCCGGAGTAAGACCCGGTCACCACTGCAATTTTTTCATTCATTCTCTTATCCTATTTATTTGTTATGGCATTATATTCCATGGACTATTTTTGGATCAAAAAAGAGGCGCTTCACCTGAGAAGCGCCAACACCTCTTCAAGTGTTTTCGCTTGCGCTGGGCTGAGCTGGTCAAATTTGGCAAAATGCTGGTCCATCACCGACTTGCCTTTCTTCAATGCGGACAGCCCTGCACCCGTCAATTGGATATGCACCACACGCTGGTCGTCCACGTCGCGTTTCTTTTCAATCAAATGCTTGTCCATCAACTTATTCAGCAGCCGCGAGACATTTGAATTGGGGTCATTCATTTGCGATTTAATATGCCCCACATTTGACCGCCGCCCCTCACAATCCGCCAGAATTGACAGCACCTTGAGCTGCTGCATGCTGAGATCAAACGGCGCCAAATCTGCATCCAGCGCACCCTGAATTTGGGTGGCTGCGCGTAAAAACTTAAGCGCCAATTGGTCAGCGCGACAGATTTTCGTTGTTTTTTCCATTTTATGTTCCATGGATGCTATTTATAGTCCATGGAACATAATGTCAATCATCTGGCGAAATTATTGTGTCCGTCGATGCGCGCTGGCCACAACAAAACGTTGCCGCATTTCCCTAATTCATGTCACAGAACACATCTTAGTGGGGTATCTAAAAACGCTGCACCTTGCCTTGCCAATTATGAACCCCTTGATATAAAAGGATTTTAGTCAATGGAGGGATGACTTATGGGGCGTTATTTGGGATTGAGTTTAGTTGTGGCAATGGCGTTGATGGCGGTGTTGCCATCGTCGGCCATGGCAGCATGTGCAAACGGCCGTTGCTGGGGTGCCGTCGGGGTTGGGCCAGGTGGCGCTTGGGGCAATGCTTATGACTACCCTTCGCAACAAGCCGCAGCACAAGCTGTGCAGAATAGTTGTCAGGGCGATTGCACCACCATCAAAACATTCTTCAACAGTTGTGGCGCCATTGCGCAAGGCGACAGCGGTGGATGGGGTTGGGCTTGGCATGTGTCCAAACAAGAAGCCCAAAGCCGCGCCATTGCCTATTGCGTGCCAAACGACCGCAATTGCCGCATCACCACCTGGGCCTGTACATCACGATAGATAGGCACAGCCGCACCCAGCAATTCTTATGTCATCCCCGCGAAGGCGGGGATCCAGATAGAACGATCCGTAAGCCGCACATTGTCGAGCCCTTAGAAAGTCAATTCCAGGACGACAGCTGCAGTGTGGGAAATCTTTTGGTCAAATGGGGCCAGCTACCCCTGCGGGGCGTGCTGGTCCGAGTGCGCCGCCTGAAACGCGACATTGCGGTTGCAATTCTCTTCCACCGTCAGAATGCGCGGCATTTTGGAGAGGTCCACTTCCCAGCGCCGCGCATTATAAAGCTGCGGCATCAGGCAGATATCGGCCATGGTCGGCACATCGCCAAGCGAGAACTTGCTAGGTGATTGATGCGCCAACATGCCCTCATAGGCCGCCAAGCCTTCACCGATAAATTTCTGAAACCAAGCCACCGGCATCTCTTCCGGCTTTGCGGCAATGGATTGGGCAAATTTGGCAACACTTAAATTGCAAACCGGATGAATATCCATAGCAATCGCATAGGACAGCGCCCGCACCCGTTGTCGATCCAACGCATCACCGGGCAGCAATCCAGCATCAGGATGCTGTTCAGCCAAATATTCAATGATGGCCAGCGATTGGGTGAACAATAGGCCGTCCAGCTCAATAGTCGGCACGAACCCTTGCGGATTAAGTGCCCGGTAGGATTCGCTTTTATGTTCGCCTTCCAGCAAATTGACCGGCACGCTCTTATAGTCGAGCCCGCACAACCCCAGGGCAATGCGAACCCGATAGGCGGCAGACGAGCGCCAATAATCATAAAGAACTATTTCAGACATGCTGACGCTCTCCTTCCGTCTTAGCCGAATTTGACGATCTTTTGGTCAACGGCACCGAAAATGGACGAGCCATCATCATTTTTCATCTCAATGCGCACCTGGTCGCCAAACTTCATAAACGCGGTGCTGGGCTTGCCCTCATCAATGGTTTCGATCATGCGAATTTCCGCAATGCAGCTATAGCCCAAGCCACCCTCTTTAACGGGCTTGCCCGGGGTGCCATCGCTATCTTTGTTCGATACAGTGCCTGAACCAATAATCGCCCCAGCAGCCACATGGCGGGTTTTCGCCGCATGGGACACCAGTTTCGGGAAATTGAAGGTCATATCGACGCCCGCATTGGCTTTGCCAAACGCGTCGCCATTATAATGCACCAGCATGTCGCGATGCACTTTGCCGTCTTGCCAATGCTCGCCCAACTCGTCCGGCGTGATCGCGACGGGCGCAAAGGCGGTTGCCCCTTTAGATTGGAAAAAGCCAAAGCCTTTGGCCAACTCACCGGGGATCAAAGCGCGATAGCTCACATCATTCAAGAGCACCAATAATTTGATTTTGTCGGCCGCCGCTTCAGAGGACAAGCCCATCTCAAGGTCATCACAAATCACGCCGATTTCGGCTTCCATGTCGATGCCCCAATCCTCGGAGCCAACTTCAACATCATCATGCGCGCCAAGCATCGCGTCCGGTGCGCCCATATACATTAAAGGGTCTTCCCAAAAGCTCTCGGGCAATTCCGCGCCACGCGCCTTGCGCACCAGTTCCACATGGTTGACATAAGCCGACCCATCAGCCCACTGGCTAGGGTTCGGCAAAGGCGCCATCGCCTGCGTGGGGTCAAAATCCTTGCCCGCCACATCGCCATCATTCAACTGGTCAGACAGCGCCTGCAACTGCGGGGCGTGCACATCCCAATGGTCGATCGCCTCGCGCATGGTGCCAACAATTGAGCTTGCGGAAATGTATTTCTTAAGGTCACGGCTCACCACAACAAGTTCGCCATACCGGGTGTCATTTTTTAAGGTTGCAAGCTTCATTATTCGTCCCAATCTCCTTCTGGTGTGCCGTTAAAGTGCTTTTTCAAGCCCTTCCAGCAATCAATGTAGTCGTCCTGAATGGTCTCAAGGTTCGCGCCATATTCAGTGAGTAGCTGCGGGAACCGTGTTTCAAACATAAAGGCCATGGTGTTTTCAAGTTTAGTCGGTTTAAGCTCCGAATGTGTCGCTTTTTCGAAGCCCATTGCATCCGGCCCGTGCGGCAGCATCATATTGTGCAGGCTCATCCCGCCTGGCACAAAGCCCTCTTCCTTCGCATCATATTGGCCGTGGATCAGCCCCATAAATTCCGACATGATGTTGCGGTGATACCAAGGGGGCCGGAACGTATGCTCTGCCACCATCCAGCGCGGTGGAAAAATCACAAAGTCAATATTGGCCGTGCCCTCTTCGCCTGATGGCGCCGTCAACACGGTGAAGATTGATGGATCAGGGTGATCGAACAAAATCGCGCCCACGGGTGAATAGGTCGAAAGATCATATTTATACGGCGTGTAATTGCCGTGCCAGGCCACCACGTCCAGCGGCGAATGCCCAATTTCAGTGCGATAAAACTTGCCGCACCATTTCACATAGACCGCGCAATCGGTCTCTTTTTCTTCAAAGGCAGCGACAGGTGTTTTGAAATCACGCGGGTTAGCCAAGCAGTTCGCGCCAATTGGCCCGCGGTCCGGCAGGGTGAATTTCGCACCATAATTTTCACACATATAGCCACGGCTGGCGCCATCAACGCCCACCTTGAAAATCATGCCACGCGGCAGCACACAGATTTCGCCAGGCGCCACATCCATTTTGCCCATTTCGGTGAAAATATGCAGCGTGCCCACTTCCGGCACCACCAGCAATTCGGCATCCGCATTGAAGAAATGATCATCTTCCATGCTCTTATTCGCCACATAAACATGGCTGGCCATACCCACTTGGGTGAACACATCGCCCGCCGTGGTGATGGTGCGCACCCCTTCAATAAAAGTGGTGGGCTCGTCCGGCATCGGCACCGGGTCCCAACGTGTTTGGCCAATCGGCATTTCACAATCCGGATTGTGCGGCGCAGATTTCCAATAATCCAGTTTCACGGGCTTAAAACGGGTCGTGTGGCGCACGCTTGGGCGAATACGATAGAGCCAAGAGCGCTCATTTGTGCCGCGTGGTGCCGTGAACGGAGAGCCGGACAATTGCTCCGCATAAAGGCCGTAAGCGCACTTTTGCGGGCTGTTTTGTCCTTGGGGCAGAGCACCGGGCAATGACTCGGTTTCAAAGTCGTTGCCGAAACCAGGCATATAGCTTAGTTGATTAGACACACTGTTAACCTTATCATTCATGATTGACGGTCTCCATTTGAGCAAAAAATTTGTTGCATAAGTAACGATAGACTATGTAACTAACAATAAGGGGAGGAACGAAATGGACCAGAACAATATCAATGAGGCGGTGTTACCGCTAGAAAATTTTATCGCCTATCGGCTCAATCAAGCGGCAGAAAAAGTGTCGCAAAGATTCGCCGTTGAATATAAGAAGCGACACGGCATGACCCGCCCGGAATGGCGGACTTTGGCCACTATTGGCCAGTTTGGCAACATCACCGCCAAGCAGATTTGCCAGCACTCATCCATGCATAAAACCAAAGTGTCACGCGCCATTTTTACACTGGAACAACGCCGCTGGTTGAAACGCACTGTTGATCAAAATGACCGCCGTGTGGAGCATCTTGAACTGACATTGCAGGGGCAAAAAGCCTATCTCGAACTATCGGATGTGGCGCGAAACTTTCAGGACCAGATCTACAGCGCACTGGGCCCGAGCAACGCTGCCGCGCTTGAAACCAGCCTTGAGGCAATCGAAACGCTAATTGATCCACAGTAAATTAGTATAATCCAAAATCGCTGCCCGCGTGAACCTATCCGCGGGCAGCGATTTATTTTTTGCCATTTTTAGCCTATTTGTCGTTATATTTCTGCGGCACGCTTCAACATTATAGCGCCGGGTTCACCTCCCATTAAGCTGCAACCGATAAGCCGGAAAAAACAAAAATCTAAGAGGTCTTTATGTCACGCGCCGCAAAACCAATTGGATCGCCTTTTAAAGCCTATGATGTGCGTGGCATGATCCCCACCCAGATCAACATGCCCTTCGCCTATCGTTTTGGCCAAGCCATGGCGGCCCACGCGGCGCCAAATTCAGTGGTGGTTGGCCACGATATGCGGTTGGATAGCGCCCCGCTTGCCGCTGCATTACAGCAAGGGCTGCAGGATAGCGGCGTCGATGTGTACCCCGTTGGCCAATGTGGCACCGAAGAAGTTTATTTCCATACAGCGCAAATGAATGCAGATGTGGGCTTGATGGTCACCGCAAGTCATAACCCTGATAGCTATAACGGCATCAAAATCGTGCTCAAAGGTGCCACTGCGGCGACGCAGGAAAACACTCTTGGCCCAATGGAAACGCTGGTGATGGGTGAAGATGCGTTTGACGTGGTGGCCGAATTTGCCGCGCGCGGCAAAGCCCAACCCACCCTTGACCGCAATCTTTATATTGAGCGACTGCTCGCCCAAGTCGAAAATGTCGATCTCAAGCCTCTTAAGATTGTGGCCCATGGTGGCAATGGCTGCGCCGGCCCCATCATTGATTTGCTTGAGCCGCACCTCCCCTTTGAATTTATCAAAGTGGACAATGAACCGGATGGCCGCTTGCCGAACGGCATTCCAAATCCGCTATTGCCGGAAAAACGCCAACGCGCCGCAGATGCGGTTAAAGCCCACGACGCAGATCTGGGCATCGCGTGGGATGGCGATTTTGACCGCTGCTTCTTTTATGACCATGAAGGCACCTTCGTGGAGGGTTACTACCTTGTCGGCCTGATCGGCCAAACATTGGTGCGCCAAAATGGCGGCGGCAAGGTGGTTTATGATCCGCGGCTCACCTGGAACACAATTGATCAGATCGAAGCGGCAGGCGGCACGCCTATCGTTTGTCGCACTGGCCATACTTTTTTCAAAAAGGTCATGCGCGACAATGATGCAATTTATGGCGGCGAGATGAGCGCCCACCATTATTTCAAGGACTTTGCTTATTGCGACACCGGCATGTTGCCCTGGCTCGCCATCGTGGCAGAAATTTGCCAATCCGGCATCAGCTTGAAAGAGATGGTCGCCGCCCGCATTGAAAAATTCCCCTGCTCCGGTGAAATCAATTTCACCGTTGACGATGCGCCCACCACCATCAAGAAGCTGCAAGACGAGTTGGCCAGCAAAGCCAACGAAGTGGAAGACATTGATGGCCTAGGCATGGTGTTTGATGAATGGCGCTGCAACATCCGCGCCTCCAACACCGAACCCTTGCTGCGCCTCAACCTAGAAACCCGCGGCAACAAGCCCCTCTTGGCTGAAAAAACAGCGCTTTTGTCAAACCTAATTCGCGGCTGACCCCACTGGGGGCAAATTCCATTCTGCCCCGGTGAGTTCTTCTGAAACGTCCCACAATCTCGACGCCGCTTCATGATCAACAGCCGCGTGGGAAATTGGCGTCACCCCAACGGGTCCCGACAGGCCGCGCATTTTTGTTGGACCATAAAATAGCCCCGGCTTTGCATCGGGGTCTGTAAGGGCCAACACTTGCGACTTCGCGCCATGAAATGGCGAATGGGCAAACATCACATTCATCACCTCAAGCCCGATGCGGGTGAAAAAGCCTGACCCAACACGTTGGGCATTGGTGGCCGCATATCCCGGGTGGCACAAAAATCCGTTGACGGGCCGCTCCTGCGCCAGCAAGCGCCGGTTTAACTCCAGCATAAACATGATGTTGGCCAGCTTGCTTTGGCCAAAGGCAGCCATGGGCGTATAATTCTTTTCAAAATGTAGATCATCAAAATCGATCTTCTCCGCCCCCCAGCGGTGCGCCACCGAAGAGACCGTGACAACACGACCATTGCCCTTTTGGATCAGATCAAACAGCAATGACGAAAACAAAAAATGGCCAAAATGATTGGCCCCCATCTGCAATTCAAACCCTTGCGGTGTTTCCACCCGCTCGGGCACCATCACAATGCTTGTATTGTTGATCAACCCGTCCAGTTTTTCGTGAAATCCGACAAACCGATCTGCCGCCATGCGCACTGTTTCCAGATTGGCGAGATCCATCAATTCATATTCAATTTTGGCATTTACGCTGCGAAAGTCGGCCAACTCCCGCACAGCCTGCCGCGTACGCTCCTCAGAGCGGCAAAAAATTGTCACTTGGGCATTATTTTGAAGCAGCATTTTCGCTGTTTCAAAGCCAATCCCGGTATTGCCCCCGGTAATGGCATAATGGCGGCCCGATAAATCCGGCACCCGACCATAATTCCAGCCTTTCTTGCCGAAAGGCAGAAGCTGTGTGCTCATAATAAATCCTTAAAGTGAACCGATGCCCCCCGACATCAGCTTTGCAATCCTAAAACTTTTGCCCGTACTTTTCACAATTTCCCATCAACATGCAATGGCGAACTGATTTTAGTGAATCCGACCATTCGTGACAAATCAACCAAAGATTGAAGGGCTAAACAGCCCAAAAATGGAACTTTAGGGCCAAAAATGCGTTGCAATATGTAACGAAAGGAGAGTGCTTATGACCGAAAAAAACAAAGAAACAAAGCGCACTCAAAAAGAGATCGACGATCAACTCGACGATAGCTTTCCCGCCAGCGACCCACCCTCATGGACACCAGGTACAACCAAGGAATCCGATGAGGACGCAAAGCTAGAGCGCAAAGACGACAAATAGTGCATTGGCGGGAGCGGCCTAGTCACCGCGCCCCGCCTTCACATACTTAATCGATATGGGCATCACTGAAACAAGAATATCGCCGCTAAAGACGGCTATTGGGCGCTGGTGGAACAATGATCCGTTCACCCAGAGCGCCGCTGTGGCCTTCTATACGATTTTTTCTTTCCCTGCCCTGATCATTCTCTATCTGGGCTTGGCGTCAATGTTTATGCAAGAAGACGCCGTACGCATGCAGGTGTTTGGCTTTTTGCGCGCCAATTTCGGCGCCGACGCTGCCGAGACCTTCCGGACAATCGTTGCCAACACGGCACCATCAGAGAAAAGTTTCATCCCCTTCATTTTCGCGGGTACAGTGCTCGTCTATGCCGCATTGCGGCTTTTTTTACAGCTGCAAAAGGCGCTCAACTATATTTGGGACATTGACGACAGCAAAGTGTCAAACTTTCAGGCGCTGGTGCTACGGCGTCTCATTTCCTTCGCGGTCATGATGGGCGTGCTTTTTGTCCTTGCCGTTTCTTTGGTGATCACCTCGACCATCAGCTCATTGACCGATTGGATCATCGACCACCTGCCAGATATGTTTGCGGTGCTGGCGCACAGCGTCAATCTGATCCTGTCGCTCACCATCATCAGCTTGCTGTTCGCAGTTATCCTTAAAATACTGCCCGACCGTAACGTCAGCTGGTCGCACGTCGCCCCCGGCGCGCTCCTCGCTGCGGCCCTGTTCATGTTGGGCGAGTATGGCATGGGATTGTATTTTGGCTGGGTTAAGCCCGGCTCCGCTTATGGCGTCACTGGGTCAATCATTTTGCTGATGATTTGGGTGTTTTATTCCAGCGCCGTTTTCCTGCTCGGCGCAGAATATGCGAAGACCCTGCATCAGAAATCGCTGGTGCGCAAAAACGCCAGTTAACGTTTGACCGGTTTACCAACATCTTGCGCATGGCTCAGCGACAACTCAGGCCATAGTGGCAATATAAACGCCGTAAAGCACAAGGAACCCCAAGCCCACCCAGCGCGATATCGCGCCGCGCTTAAGGGCGATAACCAGCATCAAAATGCTCGCGGCCAGCATCACCCAAATATCGACAACCACGATAGAGCTGGGGAAGTCTATGGGTTTCACAAGCGACGTCGCCCCCAGAATAAACCAGACATTATAAATATTGCTGCCGATCACATTGCCCAGCGCAAGGTCAGATTTCCTTTTGAGCGCGGCAACGATGGAGGTCACCAGTTCAGGCAATGACGTGCCTACGGCAACAATGGTCAAGCCAATGATGGTTTCAGAAATTCCCCAGGCACGCGAGAGCTTGATCGCGCCGGACACCAGAAACTGCGCGCCCAAAATCGTCAGGACGATTCCAACGACCGCCAAAACGAGCCCAACCCACAATTTTTGCGTCCAGGGCTCGGCAATCTCCACCTCGGCCCGATGCAGCTCTGCCGAGGGCTGTTGCGTGTTGCGCTCGTTTAAATAGCTGTAAAACAGATAAGCGGCGAGCAGCAGAATAAACAGCACGCCCACCCACAAATTCATATGCCCCCAGAGGGAAACCGCCACACAACTTAGGGCCGCCAGAACCAGCACAAAACCATCGCGACGAATCGCGGCAGGCTGGCAGGCGATGGGATAAATAAGGGCGGCCGTACCCAGGATCAGCAAAATATTGGCAATATTGCTGCCCACCACATTGCCCACGGCGATGCCGGGCGACCCGGCCAGCGCGGCCTGAATGCTGGTCACCAATTCAGGGGTGGATGTGCCAAACCCCACAAGGGTGAGGCCGATCATCAGTTCTGAAATACCGATCTTGCGCGCAACTGCAACCGAGCCGCGCACCAACGTATCGCCGCCAACAAGCAGCAGAATTAAACCGAGAACAATTTCCATGGGTCACTCTTTTGGCAATCGCCAAATTGCATCAATTGCTGTGAGAAATAGAAGCGCATTGCCACACACGGTAGCCAATTTGCGGCGCGACTTAAACCCTTGCACCGGCAAGGGGGCAAAAACATAGCTCAAATTTCAAAAGAGATTGGTTGCGGGGGTAGGATTTGAACCTACGACCTTCAGGTTATGAGCCTGACGAGCTACCGGGCTGCTCCACCCCGCGTCAAATGTCGAAATTTTTGACAACGTGTTGAAACACGATCATCGTCAATCAAAGACAGCGCCTGTATAGGGGGGATTCATGTGTTTGTGAAGGGTTATTTCGCATAAATTCAAAAAAAAATTCATAAAACGGTGACATGTCGCCTTGCGCTCGAAATTACCTCTAGTTTAGGCTGAAATCTCCCTGCGAAAAGAAGAGATATCCTATGAAATTCAATCAACTTGGGCGCACCGATATAAAGGTGAGCGAAATCTGCTTGGGCACCATGACCTGGGGCCGTCAGAACACCGAACAAGAAGCCCATGAGCAAATGGATTATGCCCTCGATCAGGACATCAATTTTTTTGATACGGCTGAGCTTTATGCGGTGCCGACCAATGAAGAGACCCAAGGGCTGACCGAAGAATATATTGGCAGCTGGTTCAAAAAATCAGGCAAGCGCGATCAGGTGGTCTTGGCCACCAAAATTGCTGGCGAAGGCGTGTCGTGGATTCGCGATGGTGAACCAATCACCGGCGCCGCCATTCGTCGCGCGGTTGAAGGCAGCTTGTCCCGGCTGCAAACCGACTATATCGACCTTTACCAACTTCATTGGCCCAATCGCGGACATTACCATTTCAACACGGGATTTGATTACGATCCGAGCAATCAAGACACGGCTGAGGTGAAAGCCAATATGCTTGAGGTGCTTGAAACGCTCGACGCCTTGGTGCGTGATGGCAAAATCCGCCATGTCGGCCTGTCGAACGAAACAGCGTGGGGCACCATGCAATTTGTCAATCTGGCCGAGCAATATGGGTTGCCGCGCATGGCCTCAATCCAAAATGAATATGGCCTATTGCGCCGCTATTTCGACCATGATCTGGCTGAAGTCGCCCACCATGAGCAGGTTGGCTTGTTGGCGTATTCCGCCTTGGCGGCGGGTGCTCTCTCTGGCAAATATTTGGATGGCAACATCCCAAAAGGCACGCGCGGCGATCTGGTAAAAGCCACCATCTATCGCAACTCCACCCACTCAGAACCTGCCATTCGCGCATATATGGCACTGGCTGAAAAACATGGGCTGGATGTGTGCCAAATGGCACTGGCCTTCTGCCTCACCCGCCCATTCATGACCTCAGTGATCATTGGGGCCACCAATATGGATCAGCTCAAAACAGACATCGCGGCGAAAGACATCGAATTGTCCAAGGACGTGATGGCCGGTATTGCCGAGATTTACCGGCAATACCCGATGCCGATCTAAATCACGGCTCAAATTGGGCGGCGATGAAGCCATTCAACGCTGCCCAATAGCCATCCACAAACGCCTCACTGCCCCATAGCATCACTTTACCAAGTAGCCACAGCCCATCATTGCCACTCATGGGTTTACGTTCGTCCACGGGCAGCATGCTGTGCCCCGCCTCATCAAACCAGACCACTCGGAGTTGATCCTCCGGCACCAACCGCTCAAATGTCTCAACACTATTCTGTGCGTCCACCTGGCCATCCCGGCCGCCTGCGAGCAACAAGATGGGCATGGCCGGCAGGGCAGCCAAATCCTGGGTCATATCCGCGCCCGCATTGCGCACGGCAAAGTCCCACCATTGCTCGGTAAAATCATCCGCATCAAAAAACTCAACACCTTCACTCAAGCGCACATAATCTTGATAGCTGCCCCCATTTTCGATCAGTGCATCCAACTGCGCTTCCGCCGCAATTTTCGCGTCACTGTCCGGGGCAAAACTGCGGCGAAGCTGGGTCATATAATTGGACTGGGCCATCCAATTGATCGCAGGGGACACAAACACCATAAACTCGACCTGATGAGCCGCCGCATCAATTTTGGGCATCACCCAGCCAGCTTGCGAAAAGCCCAGCACCCCGACCTGATCCACATTGACGCTGCTTTGGCTGCGCAACGCCTCAATGCCCGCTTCCACAAGCGCCGCTCGATCAGCCATTGAGAAGGAAAGCCAATCACCTTCCGACGCTTCAACGCCCGGCTTGTCCCATGAAAGGGTGCACCAACCTTGTTGGGCGAACGTGCTGAAATAGGGGTCAAAATAGCCAAAAGCGCCGCGGTCCATCGCGCCATCCCCATGCACAAAGACAATGCAATCAATCGGCTCACCATCATAGTTTTTCGGCAATATGATCTGCCCTGCGACCTGATTTTCTTGAAAATCAAATTCAATTTGCCTTGTCGCATGCACTGCATCAGGGGAAAGAAACACAAAAGCCAACGCCACAAGCACCACGCCAAACACAGCGCTTGTGCCAAAAACCGCTCCTCGAGAAATCATATCAACACCGATTAATAGAATAATTGTTCGCTTAATTATCATAGCTTGAGAATTGTGCAAGCATAATTTATAGAATGGGTATTCTATCAAAGGACTTTTTATGGCGCGGAAAAAAGATGACGCCCTGCACGTAAAGCGCAAAAGCCAGATTTTGGCAGCCGCACGTGCCTGCTTCATTGAGCATGGCATCCACCAAACATCGATGCAGCAAATCTGTTCCCGGGGGGAAATCAGCCCCGGCGCGCTCTACCGCTATTTCCCGTCAAAACAATCCATCATCGAGGCCATCGCCGCCAGTGAGCATCAATCCAACACCGACCTGATCGACTTTCTGGCTGAGGCCAAAGACCCGGTGGCCGCGTTGCAAGAGGCGGTCCCCGACCTGCTGGACCATGTTCTTGATCCAGATTTTGCCCGCCTGATGGTGGAGATCAGCGCTGAAGCGAGCCGCAACACCTCCATATCCAAAACCTTTGATGAGGTGGAAGCACAATTCCAAACCGAGCTGGAGAAAATTTTCAATCGGGCCGCAAAGCCATTCTCTTTAAAGCGCGACCAGCACATTAAAGCACAGATTTTCATTTTTCTGGCGCTGCTCGATGGGTTGGTCGCGCGGGCCGCTCATAATGATCTACCACCGCGCAAACAATTGGTCATGAGCGTGCAAAAAACCATCCGCGGGCTCTTTGCCTAGTCGCATTCAACATAAAAAGCCCTCGCCATCATTCCATTTATCGGTATGATTATGAAAACCAACTCGAATTAGGGGGCGCAGTCGGTATGGCACTTATTTCTACGCTTTTGCCGCTCATTTTTTGGCTGAGCTACGGCACCATATCCAAACAAATCAGCCGCAAGCGTCCCTCCATTACCGCGATGATGATTCACCAGCGCTATCGCTGGGTCGCCAATGCCGTCCGGCGCGACACCCCGTTTGATGCCATCCTCACGGGCAACATCATGAATTCGGTGTCCTTCTTTGCGTCCAGTTCGGTGCTGTTGATTTTGGCCATGTTTGCCATCTTCGGGCAATTGAACGAATTGCTACCGGCCCTGCGCACCGTGCAGGTCAATGGCGCCTATAGCGTGGGTGAATATCAACTGCATCTGATCATTATGTTGGTGATGGTGGTCTTGGCCTTTCTTTCGTTCACCCTATCGTTGCGACAGTTCAATCACTTTTGCATTTTGCTGGGCGCAGCCGACCACAGCGAAACCGCCGACCCTGAAGAAACAGCCGCCATGGCGCAACTAAATGCCCAGGGCGCTCGCTATTTCAACAACGGCATCCGCGCCTATTATTTTTCCATCGCCAATGTGGGCTGGTTTATTTCTGCTGAAATCGGCATCGGCTTGGCGATCCTGACATTTATATTCATTGTGCACCGCGAATTTCTATCAAAATCAAACGAAGCCATTTCGCGCCTGCCCCAACCCAAGGACAAATCTTAAATCATGAACTTCAAATCAATTGCCCTGTCGGCAGTGCTGCTATTGCTTTGTCAGCCAGCCTTTGCACAAGACAACCAATTCACGGTGGACGACGAAACCGAAATGCAAAATTGCTGGGAGGCTGTGACCGATCTCAATTTGCAGGGCGAAGACCACACCTTGCAAGAGTGCATTGGCGCCGCGTCAAAAGTCTGCATGGAAGAGGAAGAAGGCGGCATGACCACAATGGGCATGGCGTCCTGCATCATGCGCGAAAACTCATGGTGGGACAGTATTCTCAACATTAATTATCAAAATTTGAAGCAGGTGCTTGAGCCAAACCAATTTGAAGATTTGCGCGATGCTCAGCGCAAATGGATCGCTTATCGCGATGCGTCATGCGCCTTCCACTATAATTATTGGGGCAATGGCACCATGCGCACCACAGCTTTTGCCAGCTGCATGCTCGACACAACTGCCCAGCGCGCTGCGGAGCTAAGCGGCATTCTCGACATGTCGATGATGTAAGCAAAAATGGTTGAGCCATTTAAGAACTTCTTTTCAATTGCGGTCATTCGACGGATGGCCGCAATTTTGTCTGCGCAGTCGCCAAATTTTGATGCAGACCATTTCGTTGCGGTCGCATCAATTGACCATGAAACCAACGAACTCAAACAGCGCAGTCAGCAAATTCAAACCGCGCTTAAAGCAACATTGCCCAATCAATTGGACGACCTCGCTCCGATTTTGCTGGGCGCTTTGGGGCCGGAGGCCCCAATTGATGGCGGCGTCACCAGCAATGATCGCGACGGGTTAAACGGCTTTGCGATTATGCCCATTTGCGATTTCGTGGCTGAGATCGGCATTCATGATTGGCCCAAAGCCGCGGCGCTTTTCGAGGAGCTGACCAAGCGGTTTAGCGCCGAGTTTGCTGTGCGACCCTTCCTTGCAAAAGACCCTGAGGCGACGCTCAAAACCTTTCACCGCTGGGCCAAAAGCGACAATCCCCATGTGCGCCGCTTGGCCTCTGAGGGGTGCCGCCCATTGCTGCCGTGGGGCATCAGGTTACATGCTTTTGTTAAAGACCCGACCCCGCTCTTGCCAATCTTGGAGACTTTGAAAGACGACCCCACAGAATATGTGCGTCGGTCTGTCGCCAACAATATCAATGATATCGCCAAAAATCATCCTGATCTTGTGGCTGATCTGGCGGCCCGATGGATGCAAGATGCCAGCAAAAATCGGCAACGGCTTGTGCGTCACGCTTGCCGCACCTTGATCAAAAAAGGACACCCACCGACTTTGGCTGCGCTCGGCTATAAGCCGATCGAACTGGACCAAAGCAAATTTGAAATTCTCACCCCGACTGTAGAATTCGGCACCGGCTTGAAATTCAAATATTTGCTGACCCCGCATGCCCGGGGCCCGCACCCCTATATTCTGGATTTCGCCATCCACTTCAAAAAAGCAAATGGCGAGCTTTCGCCGAAAGTGTTTAAGCTGAGTACAGGAACAATGGAAAGGAACACGCCATTGGCCGGCGAAAAGACGGTGCCGATCAAACCGATCACCACCCGCACATTCTACCCCGGCATCCACAAGCTGGAGCTTTTCCTCAATGGCCGATCATTGGGTGTCGAAAGTTTTGAATTGCAAATGCCCATTTAGCACCGCCACACGTGTCGCTGGCGGAAAGATACGCACACACAATGCAATCACATGCTAGGGCGATAAAAGTGCCTTAGATGGCAAGCCAAACAACAAGTGAGAGCAATCCAAACAGGACTATAAATTCACGCAATACCATACTCATGAAATCTAATATTGAACAAATGCCTTAAAAATCGGTTTAAGCAGCGCCGGCCACACCACCAGGCGGCACAAGCTGATGGTTCAAACCTAAAAGCAATCACTTTTGTCGCCCCGCATCCATTTCACCAGACTGTCATGAATAAACCCATATTGGAAAATGTGATGGCTGTTCACTTTCGTGCCGTCGCCAGCAGCCTCCAGCTGTGTGGAAGACATCACCACAAAGCCCTTTGTCTTGTCTGATAGCTGTGTCACCCCATGGTCCTGTTTCCAAACTACCAAGCGCTCTTTCCCATCTTCATTGGTCAGTTCGGCTTTGAATTCCATCACAATCGAGGCACCCGGATAGGGTATGCCATCATAAATCCGCCCCGGCATGGTCACCTTGCGCCGATAGCCATCATAACAAGACTTCAATTCGCGCATAATTTTGCGAGCATTTGGCAGTGAAATGGCCACCATGTCCGATTTTGCAGAGATAAAACTGTTGTTGCTCGACTTTTGCTCAAGCTCCGCGCCTGTTCGCGTTGCCGCACTGCAGCCAGATAGGATCAAAGCCGCCAATAACACACCAAATTTTCTCATAACCATCCATTTCGCGGAATGACAAGGGATAACAATTGGCTGAATTACATAGGATTATTCCGCCAACACAGGGTGTTGCCGTATATGGATGCGACTATTGCTGCCAACGCAAATTTGGAAGAGGCACGATCTATAGCGCGAGCCAAACCACCAGAGTGAGCAATACAATAAAGAAAATATATTCACGCAAAATTATATTCATAAAACCATATAATTAACTAATTTGTTAATAATATAGTTTCTATAGACGACCCTGGCTCAAACTTCAACCATTCCCGCGAGTATTTTGGCAAAGAATGGAAGAAGCCTGACCTTCACTCAGCGTTTCCTAGCTCAAACAAATCATGCACGCTGACATTCAGCACCGCCGCCAATTTCAAGGCCAACACAGTCGATGGCACAAACACATGATTTTCAACCGTGTTGATGGTTTTGCGCGACACGCCGACCTCTTCAGCAAGTTGCGCCTGGGTTAGTCCTGCCTTTTTGCGGATCTCGGCCAAATGTGAAACTAAACTCATGCTCGCCCCTTCACATCGGCCCAAACAAAGCTCAGCAAATAGGCCGCCGCGGTGAGCGTGCCCATGGCGGCAAATGCGGTGGGATAGCTCACCCAATCCTGCCAGAGGGGCACGGCAAACGCCGGATAAAGCAATATCGCCACCCAAAAGCCAATGCCTTCGGCTTGCTTGCGGTCAGCAACATAGCCTTCGTCAGTCGCGCGGCGGGCGTTGGCATTGCCTGCTGCAAACGCTGCAATCGCAATGAGAATACTGCTGGCCACCCCGAAAAGGCCGGGCACCCAAAAGGCAAAGGGTTGCGGCGTGCCCATGGCCAAAGCCGCCGCGCCATAAACAAGACAGACCAGACCCGTAAGACCCAACATCCCAGTGCGTACATTTGTGAATAATTCAGACGTCATGTTTCGCTCCTATTTGTAACCTTAAGGTGACATATAGGACATCAAAAATGTAACGTCAAGGTTACACATTGATTTAGTGGTGTTCGACGAATTGAAGCGACATATCTGGTTGCGGCACCAAATCGGCCGGCACTTCATCTGCCCAAGGTTCCATTTTCAATTCGGGCCAAAGCGCACAAAGCCGCTCTCCCTTATTGAGGTGGGTTTCCTTGTTGGGCAAATTATAGTTTGGCACCAGATTGAAGGCGAAAATTTCTCGCAACCCAAAGGGCGCATAAAGCTCAAATTGATCCTTATTATTCAGCCGCATCCCAACCGAATGGGTGGTGCAGGCAAACCGGTCAATCGCCTCACGCGAATGGTCGAGTTTGGGATATTCAAAACCAAAATGTGCCGGATACCATAAATGCACCCGCGCCTGATTGCGCACCTCAACCGGCACCTGCATGCCTGCAAAAACCGCTTCGGCGTCATTGATGATCTTGTCTTCATCATCATAGGTGGTCGCCCCCGCATCATGATAAAAGATGTCAACATCCTTCACCCCATGCATCGGCGGACGCTCGGTCAAATAATTCCAAACATTGTTGTAAATCGCGCCGGAAACAATCCACGCATCCGGCAAATCCATGGCGCGCAACCGCGCAAAATAATCATAAAGCGGACCAAATTCGCGGCACATCTTAAAAATCAGCGCCGCTTGTTCATCTATGTCCGCATCAGCAAATTTCAAATAGGTCATGGGCAGAACCTACCCGATTCCCCTCGCCTTCAGAAGAACAAAATAGGCACAAAGAGATAAGCTCAACGAACTATTGCGGCGTGATCACCACCCGCACCTTATTGGGCCAAAATGCCATATAGCCTTTTAAGGCGTTTGAAAACTCGAAGGGATTTTCATATGCCCACCCCAATTCGTCATCACGAAAGGCATAATAGCTGGCATCACCCTTAAGTGGACAATGGGTGGTTTTGTCCAATCGATCCAGCGGCACCGTCACCTCATCTTGCGGCACATAGATAACAGGCGGATAAAGCGTTTTGCCCACTTCCTGCAGCCACACCGCATTGTCTGTCGCGATCAATTGGTCTTCACCAATCATGATTTCCACATGCGCGCCCACAGGCTGCACCCGCATAAAATGCTGTGGTTGATCGGGCCGCGCCGCCACGCCTTTAAGCGCCAATTCCACGTTTAGATCATTCACTGTCTCAACCATTCTATCCTCCAATCGGATTAGATTTTGGGCCGCGCCAGCGCAAAAATATCCTTCACCGCCGCATAGTTGAAATAGCCGAGGCGCCCAACGGCGGCAACCGCTGCCTCATCAATCATACCATCAGTGATCAAGTCGGATTGGATATGCACCCGCACCACCTCGCCGATGATAAAGTAATTATTGATTTTGGTGCCCTTATGATCTTCCAGCTGCTTGATTTCCACCAGCTTGCATTCAAAAGAGGCTGGCGCACCTGCCAACCGTGGCACATCAACCATTTCGCCGGGCAAGGTCTCAAGGCCCAGTGTTTCAATCTCGCTCATTTCTTCGGCATAAGGCGCGCTGGTGGCATTCATCTGCTCGACCAGCTCCAATCCAGCCACATTATGCACAAACGCGCCAGTGGCCTCGATATTACGCAAACTGTCTTTTCGGCCAGAGGAAGAAAACCCGAGCAAGGGTGGATTTTCGCTCAGGGCATTGAAAAACGAATAGGGCGCAAGGTTGCTGATCCCATCTGCACTGCGCGAGGAAATCCAGCCAATCGGGCGTGGCGAAATCAGCGCCTTAAACGGATTATGTTTCAACCCATGTCCGTCCGCCGGATTGTAAGAATGGAATGACACTATTTTCTCCTTCTAAGACTTGATCAGCTGCCAGGCACGATCCGGCCCGCTTACCTCAACCACCATGTCAAAATCATCTGCACGCTGCATCATATGCCGGGTGATCCGCTCATAATATTGAATAAATCGGGCAATCCGCGTCTGATCCTCTGCCGTTGCCACCCGACCTACCGCCGCCAAATTCTCTTGTTCCTGCTGCCAACGCCAATCAAAAATTTGCGAGAACGCGCACGGCTTTAAATAGAGCTTATGCACCATCATCTGCCACAAGGGGTAATAGTGCGCCAAAAGATGCTGATTGACCGCCCGTCGCCACACCCCAGCCGCATCTTCGTCCTGCTCCAATCCATTGATCGGCTCTTGTAGCGCTGGTTCGCGCTGAGGCGCCACGCCGACACACCACCCTTCCAAAAGGATCAATTTTGGTGGCCGCGTCACCTCATGCCAATCTGACTCCGGCGCACGATCGTCCAGAGCTTTGATAAATCGCGGCAGCCTCATACCCGGCGCAATTTCGCCGCGCTGCAGTGTGCCCAGCACATCGCGCAGCATCTCCACATCATGTGTCCCCGGCACACCGCGTGTTGCAAATAAAGGATGCACCTCATCCGCCAATTTCACCCGCGCCGCTTTTGTCAGATAGAAATCATCAAGGCTGAGCACCAGCACATCCTCGCCAAAGTGCCCCTGCACTTCCTGCGCCAGATAGCTTTTGCCAATACCTTGGCCTCCCGCTAGGCCGACCAAGGGGCAATTGTTTTCCCCCATCAAGCGCCCGTAGCTCGCGATCAGTCGATCTTTAATATCTTGCTTTCTCATTTGTAATCTCTAAAACTCATCTTTTTATTGCAGCAAATAGACCAACCGAATATTTGATAATCAAACCAAATCACGTGCCGCCCGAAAGCCTTCAAATGTTTGCAGCCCTTAAAGAATTTAACAAGACCATTTGGCTCTTGATACTCGCCACCTTTGCCTCGCGCTTCTTCCTCTTCATGGTCTGGCCCTTTCTCGCCATCATGCTGCACAACAAGTTTGGCCTCAACGAATTTGAAATTGGCGCCTTCCTCACGGGCTCGGCTACGGTGGGGGTCATCTTTGGTTTTTATGTCGGCTATCTGTCGGACATCATTGGCCGCCGCAAAATCATCCTAGCCGGCCTGTTCCTCAACATACTCGCCATGGCCGTCATCGGCATCGCCGAGAGCCTGCTGGTGCTGTTTCTGGGCACCTTATTGCAATCATTCGGCCGCGGCATGGTGGAAAACCCCGGCAAAGCGCTGATGACCGATATGGTCAGCGACCGCAAGGTCAAGGATATGGCGCTGCATGTGCGTTATTTCATGCTCAATGTTGGCGCCGCCACCGGCCCGCTTCTCGGCACATTCGTTGGCGCCACCGGCCAGCAATCCACCTTTTTATGGATCTCCGGCCTCTATATGGTCTATTTCACCGCCGCAGCCGTCATCTTCAATATCGAAAAACCGCTCAAGCGGACCATGCAGGGCGATCCACTCAAATTCTCGACAGCGCTTTCCGTACTGCGCAAAGACACGCCTTTTCTCCTGTTCGTCTTCGCGTCATTTATTGGCTTTGTGGGCTACGGCCAAATCGAATCCGGCCTGGTGCAATATTTGCGACAAATGAGCGTGCCCGAACTCACAGAACTTTATGCGACACTGATCCTGATAAATGGCGGGACCGTAATTCTCTTCCAATTCGCCTTGCTCAAACTCATGGAAAACTGGTCGCCCTTTTTGCGGGCCATGTCCGGAGTGATCTTCTTTGCGGGCGGCTTTTTCGGCTTTGCCATCGCGCCCACCGATCCCTGGGTCTGGATTATGGTGGCCATGGGCGTGTTGAGCATTGGTGAGGCGATCCTCTTCCCCACCCTCAACATCATCACCGACCGGCTGGCCCCAGAGCATCTAAAGGGCTCCTATTTCGGCGCCTCGTCGCTCTCCAGTTTCGGCTTTGTGTTCGCGCCCTTGTTTGGCGGCTTTCTGCTGCACCAATTTGGCGGCATGGCCCTCTGGCTCACCATGACTGCGCTGACCCTGTTCGTCGCTGTGCTCTATTTCAGCGCCAATCGACTGAAAGGCGGCATGTTGGAAGGCTGAGTGCCTATTTCAAATGATAGGTCAACGCGTTGGCAATAAACAGGCGCAGCTGATCTTCGGGCAGCGGCTCATCAACAGAAAAATGAATACCGCGATTACCCTCATAATGGAATTCATCGGGAAACATGTGCCGAAAATCATCAATGAGCGTGGTTTGGCAATGTACAAAAACTGCATAATCCTTGAGCTTTGACGGACCGATCCGCACGGTCGTGCCGACACATTTTTTGCTTGGCAGATAGGAGGGCTCACCCCATTTGAGCGTTTCCAACAATTCCCCGATCTCAGGCAAATCCTTTGCCACATCAAAGATTAGATCACGCAACGCCAACAAGCGCGCACGTGAAGGCTCTTCCACCGCGTCAAACTTCGCAGCGATATTTTGTTCTTGAATGTCCATACCGCCCTCCCTCTTCGTTTTAGCCCCTAAACGCAAGAAACCCCACCGGCTATTTCTAGCAGGTGGGGTTTTTTGTATATTTTACATCGTAGAGATAATTTTGCTTTTAGCAGACTTGGCAACGACCTACTCTTCCATGCCTTAAGACAAAGTACCATCGGCGCTGAGGTGTTTAACGTTCGAGTTCGGAATGGGATCGTGTTCTGAGCACCTCGCTATAATCACCAAGTCGGCAAAAAGCAAAATTTCGTGAAGTTAAATATGCTCAGGATGTTTATCCTGAGTGATGATGTTCGTGTTTGGTATTGGTGTTACGGACATTGATTAATGAGAACAATCAAGCCAATCGAGCTATTAGTACCAGTAAGCTTCACACATTGCTGCGCTTCCACACCTGGCCTATCAACGTGGTGGTCTCCCACGGCTCTCAAGGGAATGCTAGTTTCGAAGGAGGCTTCCCGCTTAGATGCTTTCAGCGGTTATCCCGTCCAGATATAGCTACCCTGCTATGCTGCTGGCGCAACAACAGGTCCACCAGAGATCTGTTCACCCCGGTCCTCTCGTACTAGGGGCAACTCTTCTCAACATTCCTACACCCACGGCAGATAGGGACCGAACTGTCTCACGACGTTCTAAACCCAGCTCGCGTACCGCTTTAATTGGCGAACAGCCAAACCCTTGGGACCTGCTCCAGCCCCAGGATGCGATGAGCCGACATCGAGGTGCCAAACAATGCCGTCGATATGGACTCTTGGGCATCATCAGCCTGTTATCCCCGGCGTACCTTTTATCCGTTGAGCGATGGCCCTTCCACGCGGGACCACCGGATCACTATGACCGACTTTCGTCTCTGCTCGACTTGTCAGTCTCGCAGTCAGGCGGGCTTATGCCATTGCACTCGACGACCGATTTCCGACCGGTCTGAGCCCACCATCGCGCGCCTCCGTTACTCTTTGGGAGGCGACCGCCCCAGTCAAACTACCCACCACACACTGTCCCGGACGCTGTTACGCCGCGGTTAGACATACATGACGATAAGGGTGGTATCTCACATTGCGGCTCCATAGCAACTAGCGTCACTATTTCAAAGCCTACCACCTATTCTGCACATGCCGACACGAATGCCAGTGTGAAGCTATAGTAAAGGTGCACGGGGTCTTTCCGTCTAACCGCAGGAACCCCGCATCTTCACGGGGAGTTCAATTTCGCTGAGTCTATGCTGGAGACAGTGGGGAAGTCGTTACGCCATTCGTGCAGGTCGGAACTTACCCGACAAGGAATTTCGCTACCTTAGGACCGTTATAGTTACGGCCGCCGTTTACTGGGGCTTCAATTCAATGCTCTCACATCTCCTTTTAACCTTCCAGCACCGGGCAGGCGTCAGACCCTATACGTCGTATTGCTACTTCGCAGAGCCCTATGTTTTTAGTAAACAGTCGCCACCCCCTGGTCTGTGCCACCCTCCCTGAGTTGCCTCAAAAAGGGTCACGCTTATCCCGAAGTTACGCGTGCAATTTGCCGAGTTCCTTCAGCATAGTTCTCTCAAGCGCCTTAGTATTCTCTACCTGTCCACCTGTGTTGGTTTAGAGTACGGTCTATGTTGGTGGAGCTATTTCCTGGAACCTGCTCACGGCCAGAACCAATCCGATAAGGACTGACCGATCTACAAATTCGTCACTACCACCAGGTACAGGAATATTAACCTGTTTCCCATCGTCTACGACTTTCGTCCTCGACTTAGGGGCCGACTAACCCTGCGCTGATTAGCATTGCGCAGGAACCCTTGGACTTTCGGCGAGAGTGTCTCTCACACTCTTTATCGCTACTCATGTCAGCATTCGCACTTCTGATATCTCCAGGACCCCTCACGGGTATCCCTTCGCAGACTTACAGAACGCTCCGCTACCGCTTACACTAAAAGTGTAAACCCTAAGCTTCGGTGCATGGTTTGAGCCCCGGTACATTTTCGCCGCAGGAACGCTTGACCAGTGAGCTGTTACGCTATCTTTAAAGGATGGCTGCTTCTAAGCCAACCTCCTGGTTGTCTGTGCATTCCCACAAGCTTTCCCACTTAACCATGACTTTGGGACCTTAGCTGTAGGTCAGGGCTGTTTCCCTCTCCACTACGGACCTTAGCACCCGCAGTGTGTCTGCCAGATATTACTTCCAGGTATTCGGAGTTTGGTTAGGTTTGGTAATCCGTTGGGGACCCCTAGCCCATCCAGTGCTCTACCCCCTGGAGTATTCGTCTGACGCTCTACCTAAATAGATTTCGCGGAGAACCAGCTATTTCCAAGTTTGATTGGCCTTTCACCCCTAGCCACAGGTCATCCCGTTCTTTTTCAACAGAAGTGGGTTCGGCCCTTCAGTAAGTGTTACCTCACCTTCAGCCTGCCCATGGCTAGATCACTTGGTTTCGGGTCTAATCCAACATACTCAACGCCCTATTCAGACTCGCTTTCGCTACGCATACACCTAACGGTTTAAGCTTGCATGTTAGATTAAGTCGCTGACCCATTATACAAAAGGTACGCCGTCACCCTTGCGGGCTCCGACTGTTTGTAGGCATCCAGTTTCAGGAACTATTTCACTCCCCTCGTCGGGGTGCTTTTCACCTTTCCCTCACGGTACTTGTTCACTATCGGTCGCACACGAGTACTTAGGCTTGGAGGGTGGTCCCCCCATGTTCAGACAGAATTTCACGTGTTCCGCCTTACTCGAGGACCTATATGCTTTCTACCAGTACGGGGCTATCACCCACTATGGCTGAGCTTTCCAGCTCATTCCTGTTCTTACATATAGGCCACTGGCCTGGTCCGCGTTCGCTCGCCACTACTAACGGAGTCTCGGTTGATGTCCTTTCCTCTGGGTACTTAGATGTTTCAGTTCCCCAGGTTAGCTCCCTTGCGGGTGACCTAAATGGTCGGGTTTCCCCATTCAGAAATCATCGGATCAAAGCTTATTCGCAGCTCCCCGATGCTTATCGCAGCGTATCACGTCTTTCATCGCCTGTGTGCGCCAAGGCATCCACTAAATGCCCTTAAGACACTTGATTGTTCTCATTATCAATATCCGCAATTCAGGCCGTGCAGCCTATACGAATCGTCAGATTTGATAAGGTTAGATCAAATTTTAATTTAACTTCACGAAGATCAAATGTTCTCCCCGGGGTGCGGGTCAAACAAACAAATGAACT